>NZ_JASGKZ010000001.1:0-3905612 GCF_047600385.1 Gordonia sp. (in: high G+C Gram-positive bacteria)
TTCCTCCCGATCCCCGCACCCCCCGTCAAGGAAGGTCTCGGGAACTTGTGAAGAGTTCCGGCGACCGCCGCAGCCTTCAACTCTAGCAGAGTCTCGGACTGTTTCGCAATCAGCGGGCGAATAATTTCTGGTGAAATGTTGCTCGCTGACGACTCGGATTAAGTTACACACACATCAACACGAACACAACCCAGCTGGTCAGAGCGATTTCTGTACGATCATCGGCATGCGCACCCATCGTCGTACGTCCTCTCCCCTCCGTTCATCGCTTCTGATGGCGGTTCTGGCCGGCAGTCTCGCCGTCTCCCTGAGCGCGTGCGGGTATTCCCCGTCGCGCAACGACCCCGCGGCGAATCGCGAGTCGGCGCAGGCCGTGGTCGACAGTTTCGTGTCGGGCTACAACGAAGAGGGGCTCACCGCCGCCGTCGACCAGAACTTCTGCCCGGATCGGAAGTCCGCGTTCCAGGGGCGCGATTCGCTCGACAATGCCCCGTACGCGGCCGAGTCGATGAAGGCGACGTCGCCGGTGTCGGTGAACGGGAAGAAGGGGTCGGCCGGTGTCACAGTCTCGCCGACCGGAGCGCAAGCGCGGAACTTCTCCGTGAAGCTGACCGACACCGACGGCATCGGATGGTGCGTCTCGGCGGTCGCTCCCACCACGCGCGGAGGGAACGACGACCAGAACCGGTGACCCGTCCGGTTCAGGGAATCGGGTACCGGTCCGAGGCGGAGATCGAACGAGGCCCCTGCTACGGGTTCGCGACCCAGGTCTGGCCGCCGCACAGGATGGCGAGTCCGCTCGGATCCCGAGAGACCGAGTCGACGGCGGGGTCGCAGGGCTCACCGATCCGGTGCACCCCGCCGTCGTCGTTCCCGTGCTGCACCCAGGAGAATCCGGCGGCACCCATCGGTGCGCACACCAGACTGTTGCCTGCGGCATCGGTCTTGAACTGCCTGGCCTCCGAGGCCAGACACGGCTGCCCTTGAGCGACCGGCGAACCCGCCGGCACCACGGGCTCCGGGGTCTGCGTGATCTCGGGGGCGGCGGTGGTCGTGACCACCGGGGTCGTGGTCGAGGCGGCGGTCTCGGTCTTCATCACCGTCTCGGTGACCGGTGCGGCGGCGGGCGGCTCGGGCTCGTCGGACATGACGATCACCACCGCGACCACCGCGACGGCCACGGCGAGCAACGCGGCGACGACACCGAGGATCCAGCTCGTCGCGACCTGGGAACCCTTGCGTTCGGCATCCTGGCGTGCACTCATGAGTCGGTTCTACCAGCCGACGCCGACGTCACCGTGCCGGGCACTCCGCACCCGGAAGCACCGCCCACGGAGACGCCTGGTCACCAGTACACGGTCCGGTACTTGACGCTCCCGCGCACCCGTCCGACCAGGTTCCCGGTGATCCACACCCACTGCCCCACCTTCTTGCGCGACCACGCCCACGGCCAGATCGGCGCCGTCCCCAGGCTCACGCCGGCGTGGATCGGGAACCACCACCACTGTCGGCCGGGTGCCGAATACTGCTTGGCGACCCGTGCCTCCTCGCGCCCGTAGTCGACGACCTGCGCCCACGTCTCCCGCAGCCCGGTGCGGAACCGGTAGGCCACCATCGCCTCGGGCGCGTACCCGAACGTGTAGCCGGCGGTCTGCACCCGCCAGCAGAACTCGACGTCGCTGGCCGCGGTCGGATAGCTCTCGTCCCAGCCCCCGACGTCGTCGAACACCGCCCGGCGGATGCCGAGGTTGCACCCGAAGGTGATCGGCAGGAACCGCCCCATCACGAACGGTTCGGCCGGATCGGGCAGTTCCCGCCAGGCCGCGACGACGGGATCGTTCAGCGTCTCGCGCTCCAGCGGTCCGCCGACGATGTCGGCTTCGCGTCCCGCCTCGACCATGGCCCGCAGCCACGACGGGTGCACCGCATCGTCCTGATCGCAGTAGACGATGAAGTCGTACACCGCCGCCCGCGTCCCGACGTTGCGCGCGTGCGTGGTGCCCGGGACGTCCGACGAGTCCACCCGCCGCAGCGCGAGCAGCTCCCGATGCGGGTGTCCTTCGAGGTACTCGGCGAGCTCGTCGCTCCCCTCGTTGTCACTGATCACGACCTCGAAGAAGCCGTCGTAGTCCTGCTGTGCCAGCGCGTGGATCTGCACTTCCAGATCGGGCAGCCCGCGGTAGTAGGCGATCACCACCAATGCCGTCATACCAACGATCCCTTCCTCGAAACCGGTCCTCCGAAGAGGTCTTGTCCGCACGCCCCGCGGCAGTCGCCGACCGACGCGGCCTGCCTGCTCGCCACCGCCCGGAGCACGCCGACCAGGTTCTCGACCACGGCCTGCGCACCGCTCGTCGTCACCCGGTGGACCGGGTAGATCAGCGTGCCGCGCAGTCCGGCGGCGGTGTCGGCGTCCCGTGTCTCGAGCATCGCCACCTCCAGTTCGTGTTTGGCGACGGTGTTGGCCACCGGTTCACGCCGCAGCGTCACCGGGCCGAGATCAAGTTCCCCGTCGCCGAGGTCGGCGACGTCGGCCTGCTGCAGGATCAGGGTCGACGAGAAGAACGGCCCGCCCGCGGGTTCGGCCGGGTCCCGCTCCATCCCGAGTGCGTCGAGCAGATCGGGCGCCGAGACGTCCGGGTGCGCGAGACCGCCGATCAGCTGCTCGTTCACCTGCCGCACCAGTTCGGCGAACGGCGCGGCGTCGTCGACGTCGAGTCGCAGGGGGATGTCGTCGGCGAAGTTGCCGACCACGCCGTCGAGCGCGAGGTGCGTCCGGTTGGCGTGCGCCGTCCCGACCCGGACCTCGTCGCGGCCGGTGCGGACGGCCAGGACCACGGCGAACGCGGCCTGGAGGACCGCGAACAGGCCGACCGACTCCCGGGCCGCGTACTGTTCCAGCGCCCGATGCACCTCGGCATCGATCCGGAACTCCGTGGCCGCGCCGGTCGAGTCCCAGGGTTCGCCCGACTCCGGGACGTCGCGCTCGGGCACGCCGAGTCGATCGAGCCGGTGGGCGAGCTGTCCGGCGAACTCCTCGGTCCGCGCCCCGCGGGCGCCGAGCATCCCGGTGCGCCAGCGCGTGTAGTCGACGAACCGCACCGGCTGCTCCGACAGCACCGGGGTCGCCCCGTGACACCGCGCGGCCAGCGCCGACACCATGTCCAGCGACAGCGTGCCCATCGACTGCCCGTCGGCGCTGAGGTGATGCACCACGACCACCACGACGTGCGTCCGCGGCGCCAGTCGCAGCAGCCGGGCCCGGATCGGCCGGTCGGCCAGGTCGAGCTCGGTCCAGGCGAGTTCGGCGAGCGCCCCGGGCAGTTCGGCCTCGGTCACCTCGCGCGGCGCCAGTTCGGCCCGCAACGAGGCGGCCAGGTCCGCGGTCGGACGCACCTCGATCAGCGGCCCCGCGGCGGACTCGGCATAGCGCGCCCGCAGCATCGGATGGTGGTCGACGACGTCGAGCAGCGCCGTCTCCAGCACCTCCCGGTCCAGGTCGCCGGTCAGGCGCATCGCGATCGGGACGTTCCAGTCGGCGCCGGTGCCCGCGCGGACGGCCTCCCAGATCCGGACCTGGGCCGGCGCCATCGGCGCGGGACCGTCGTCGTCGCCGCGGACCAGTGCCGACCGCCCGGATCCGACGGACGGCAGTGTTTCGATCGCCGCGCACAGATCGCCCAGGTCGACGGTCTCGAAGAGCAGCCGGACCGGTATCGGATGTCCGAGTTCGGCCTCCAGCAGCGTCGCGACCCGCGTCGCCGAGAGCGAGTTGCCGCCCAGTGCGAAGAAGCCGTCGGTGACGCCCACCCGGGCGGCCCCGGTCACCTCGCCGACGATCCGCACGACGAGGTGCTCCAACTCTGTCCGCGGCGGCACGTGCGTCCGCTCCGGCGCGGGCGGTTCGGTCAGCCGAGTCCGGTCGACCTTCCCGTTCACGTTGTACGGCAGCCGTTCGACGACGACGATCTCCGGCCGCAGGTAGGCGGGCAGACGCCGGCCCGCCGCCCGCGCCACCTCGTCGACGTCGGTATCGTCGCCGGTCACGAAGGCCACCAGACGTTCTCCCCCGCCCCGCGTGAACGACGTCACCGCCGCGTCTGCGACGCCCGGGCAGCCGCGCAGCACCGCCTCCACCTCGCCGGGCTCGATCCGGAAACCGTGCACCTTGATCTGGTGGTCGGTGCGCCCGAGGTACGTCAGCGCCCCGTCACGACCGCGCCGGACCAGGTCGCCGGTCCGGTACATGCGGGCGCCCGGGTCGAACGGATCGGCCACGAACGACGACGCCGACTGCCCCGGATCCGCGAAGTATCCGCGCGCCAGCTGCACGCCGCCGAGGTAGAGCTCGCCGGCCACGCCGTCGGGTACCGGCCGCAGGCGCCGATCGAGCACGCGCAGGGTCACCGACGGCTGCGCGGTCCCGATCGGCACGCGTCCGGAACGGACCCCGCCGACCTCGGCGCCGGTCACGCTGACCGACGCCTCGGTGGGCCCGTACAGGTTGTGCACCGCCGCCCCCGCGCTGCTCGAGGCGACCCGGTCCACCAGGCTCGCAGGCAGCTCCTCGCCGATGCACAGCAGCGCGCGCACGGTCGGCGGCAGGTCACCGGCGTCGAGCAGCATGGCCAGCGCCGACGGCACGGTCGGCACCACGCTGATCCGGTGTTCGTCGAACGTCCGGCGCAGCGCCGCGCCGTCGCGCTCGATCCCGGGCTCGCCCAGCACGATCCGCGCACCGGTCTGCAGCGGCCACCAGTACTCCCACACCGACAGGTCGAAGCCCGCGGCGGTGCGGATCAGGACGGTGTCGTCGCCGGTGAGCCGGTAGCGCTCCTGCATCCAGCGCAGTTGCTCGCCGACGGCCTCCACCGGGACGCTCACGCCCTTGGGCACGCCGGTCGAGCCCGACGTGAACAGCACGTAGGCCGGGTTCTCCGGGTGCGCGAGGCCGCAGAAGTCCCCCGGGTCCAGGGGCTCCTCCGCCGCCAGCCGGGCGAGCCGGGCGACGTCGACGTCGTCCTCGGCGAGGGTCAGGCGCGGTGCGACGGCGCGCAGGATCGTCTCGGCCCGTTCGGGTGCGGACGGGTCGACCGGGACGTAGGCGGCTCCGGCGGTCGCCGTCGCGTACATCGCGAGCAGCTGCGCCGGGCCGCGCGGCGCGGTGATCGCGATGCGATCCTCCGGTCCCACGCCCTGCGCGATCAGGTCCGCGGCCAGGTGCATCACCATCTGGGAGAACTCGCGGTAACCGAAGGTCTCCGCCCCGGCGACCACCGCGGTCGCCTCGGGCGTCCACAGCGCCTGCCGGTGGAACCGGTCGGCCAGGCCGCTGCTGCGCGCGACGGGCGCCGCCGCCGAATCGCGCAGCCGGGCGTCGTCGTCCGGGCTCAGGACGGGCAGGTCGCCGACGGCGGTCTCCGGCGCGTCGACCAGCCCGCCGAGCACGCGCACGTACCGGTCGGCGATCTCCTCCGCGGTCACCGCGTCGAACAGGTCGGTCGCGTAGTCGAGCTGTGCGACGAGCCCGCCGTCGGCGGCGTCGGACAGGGTCAGGTGCAGGTCGAACTCGGCGATGCGGCGGTCGTCGTCGATCACCTCGACGTCGACGCCGGGCAGGCTCAGCGCCAGCGGGCCGATGTTCTGGAAGCTCAGCGCCACCTGGAACACCGGGTGGTGGGCGGTGGTGCGCGGCAGGTCGAGGGACTCCACGACGCGGTCGAACGGCACCGTCGCGTGCGCGAACGCGTCCAGCGCCGACTCCCGCGCCACCGCGAGCGCCTGCGCGCCGGTGAGTTCCGGAGCGAGCTCGGTCCGCAACGCCAGCATGTTCACGAACATGCCGACCATCGCATCGAGCCGCTCGTCACCGCGACCGGCGACCGGGGTGCCGATCACCACGTCCCGGTTCTCGCCGAGTCTGCCGAGCAGCACCGCCAGGGCGGTGTGCGCGACCATGAACGGCGTCGCCCCGTGCGCGCCGGCGACCTCGCGCATCCGCTCGGCCAGGTCGGCGTCGACGCGGAAGTCGATGCGGGCGCCCCGTCCGGACGGCTGCACCGGTCGGACCCGGTCGACGGGGAGGTCGATCACCGCGGGAGCGCCGTGCAGTCGCTCGCGCCACCACGCCGGCTGCCCCGCCGCCGACGTCGCCAGCTGCGCGCGCTGCCACAGCGCGTAATCCGCGTAGTGGACGGTCGGTGCGGGCGCCTCCCAGTCGCGGCCGTCGCGGTGGGCGGTGTAGGCGGCGGCGAGGTCGCCGGCCAACACCGCCATCGAGAGACCGTCGGCGCAGATGTGGTGCACGACCAGTGCGAACAGGTGCTCGCCGTGCTCCGGCGACGTCCACAGCACCGCGCGCAGCGGGACCTGCGAGGTCACGTCGAAGCCGCGCCGCACCGCCGCGGGCAGTTCTTCGGCCGCCCACGCGTCCGGCGCCGTCCCGGCCGCGCGCACGTCGAGTTCCACCCCGGCCGCCGCCACGGGCAGCGCCACCTGGTGCGGACCGTCCGGGCCGTCGGGGTAGATCGTGCGCAGCACCTCGTGGCGGGCGACGACGTCGTGCAGGGCCGCGGCGAAGGCCGCGGTGTCGAGGTCGCCGCGGAGTCGGAGCACGATCGGGATGTTCTCGGTGAGCGCGTCGGGGTCGAAGCGGTTCAGGAACCACATCCGCTGCTGGGCGGGTGAGAGCGGGATCCGCTCCGGCCGCGGCAGCGTGCCGAGCGCCGGTCCGGCCTCGGTCGACGACGAGTCCAGCGCCGCGGCGAGTCCGTGGGCGGTGGGGTGCTCGAACAGGTCGCGCACCGAGAGTTCCCGTCCCGCCGCGGTGCGGATCCGGGCCACGGCCTGCGCGGCGCTCAGCGAGGTGCCGCCGAGGGCGAAGAAGTCCTCGTCGACACCGATCCGGCCGAGGCCGAGGAGGTCGGCGAAGACCCGGGTGACCAGCATTTCCGAGTCGCTCTCGGGCTCGGCCGACACGGCCCGGGACATCTCCGTCGCGAGGAGGTCGGCCGACGGCAGCGCCCGCTCGTCGACCTTGCCCGACACGGTCAGCGGCAGCGCATCCAAGGTCGCGATCACCGCGGGCACGGCCTGCGGCGGCAGCGTCTGGCGTACCTGCGCGAGCACCTTCCCGCGATCGAGTGCGACGCCGTCGACCATGACCACGTAGGCCACCAGCGCCGGGACCCCGCCGGGACCGGGTCGGGCCGTCACCGCGGCGGCGGCGACGCCGTCGCAGCCGCGCAGCGCCGACTCCACCTCGCCGGTCTCGATGCGGAAACCGCGGATCTTCAGCTGGCGGTCGACGCGGCCGAGGTGGATCAGCGTGAGCCCGCCGGACGAGTCCGGCACCGCCCGCACCAGGTCGCCCGTGCGGTAGAGCCGCGCGCCGGGGGCCCCGAACGGGTCGGCGACGAACGCCCCCGCGGTCAGTCCCGGCCGCCCGTGATAGCCGCGGGCCAGGCCCGGACCGGACAGGTACAGCTCCCCGCTCACCCCGGGCGGACAGGGCGCCAGCTGCGCGTCGAGCACCTGCGCCCGCACACCGGTCACGACCGTCCCGATCGGCAACGGCTCGACGTCGTCGAGCGTCAGCGGTCCGGCCAGGGTGACCATCACGGTCGCCTCGGTGGGTCCGTAGGCGTTGAAGAAGCGGCGGCCGGAGGCGATCGCGCGCCGCGCGGTCTCCGGCGGGCAGACGTCGCCGCCGACGATCAGAGTCGTCAGCTCCGGCAGGCCGCCGTCCGCTCCCGGAGCGAGCGTGCCCGGATCGATCGTGCCCAGCACCGCGGGGGTGAGGAAGGCGTGCGTCACCCGGCCCGCGCGCAGCACGGCGGCGAGGTCGTCGGCGCCGTAGACGTCGGTGGGGGCGATCACCGTCGTCGCTCCGGCGTCCGCGGCCAGGAGCAGTTCCAGCACCGCGGCGTCGAAGCTCGGCGAGGCGAAGTGCAGCACCCGGCTCGCGTCGTCGGCGCCGTACCGGCGCTGTTCGGCGACGAACGACGCCACGCCGCGATGGCTCACCGCGACGGCCTTCGGTCGCCCGGTGGACCCGGAGGTGTAGATCAGGTACGCGCACTGGTCCGGGTGCCGCGGGGCGGTCAGTTCGGCGTCGTCGATCGGTCCGGCGGGAAGCGTCCGGATCTGTTCGACCAGTGCGGGATCGTCCAGGATCACCGCGTTCGCCGCCGCGGGCACCGCGTCGAGACGGTCGACGTGCTCGCGCACGGTCACCACGATCGACGCCGACGAGTCGCCCGCCATCAGGGCGATCCGTTCGGCCGGGTAGGCCGGATCGATCGGCACGAACGCCGCGCCGGTCGCGGCCACCGCGCGCATTGCGATCACCGAGTGCGCCGACCGCGGCAGGCACAGTGCGACCACCGTCTCCGGACCGGCGCCGCGGGCGATCAGCAGCCGCGCGAGACGGTGCACCCGGGCGGCGAACTCGTCGGCGGCCAGGTCGGCGAGCCGCCAGCCCGGCGTCTCCAGCACGTCGTGCAGCAGGCGCGGGGTCGCCGCCGCCGGGCCGGTCAGCGCGGCCAGCGCCGCGCGTTCGGCGGGCAGCAGCGCGTCGAGCGCCGCGATCGGCGACTCCGGGGCGGCGACGGCCTCGGCGAGCACCCGGACCAGGCGGTCGAGCAGGGCCTCGGCGGTCTCGGTGCGGTAGACGTCGCCGCGATGCACCACGCGCAGTTCCAGCCCGCCGTCGTCGACGGGGACGGCGGTGAACTCCAGGTCGAACCGGGCCACCGGCACGTCCAGGTCCAGCGCGGCGGGGTGCCGGACGTCGTCGTCGACGGTGAGCGTGACGTGCACCAGCTGGTGGTCGGCGATCTCCAGCGCGTCGACGGCGGCGTGGTCCAGGGCGTCGAGCACGGTGTCGCGGGACCGCTCGACCACCGTCGTGAAGGCGTCGTCGGGACCGAGCACGCTGCGCAGCGGCGCCATCGTCACGAACATGCCGATCAGATCGGCGACGCGCGGATCGGTGCGCCCGGACAGCGGCGTCCCGATCACCACGTCGGGGCCGGCGCCGCTGCGGCTCAGGGCGACCGCGAGCGCGGCGTGCAGCACCGCGAACGACGACGAGCGGGTGCGGTCGGCGACCGCGCGGAGCGCAGCCGTCGCCGGTGCGTCGAGGGTGCGGCGGTGCACCGACGCGGTGCCGGCGCCGGCCGGCGCGTCGGGTTCGGGGGCCGACCGGAAACCGGGTTCCAGCGGCGCCCCGGCCAGGGCCGCACGCCAGTGGTCGCGGTACTCCTCGAGCGGCAGCGCGGCGTGGGCGAGCACGTGGTCGGCGTACTGCTGCGGCAGCGCCGCCCAGTCGGGCCGCTCCCCCGCCAGGCGCGCCCAGTAGGACCGTTCCAGGTCGGCGGCGAGCACCCGCAGCGACCAGCCGTCGGCGGCGATGTGGTGGATCGCGACCACCGTCACCGTCGCGTCTCCGTCGCGGCACAGGGTCACCCGCAGCGGCAGGTCCGCGGTCAGGTCCAGCGGCCGTCCCAGCGCCGCGGCCAGCGCGGCCTGCTCGGCGGACGCCGCGGAGTCGGGTGCGACGACGGTCAGCAGCGCCGCCGCGTCGACCTCCTCGACCGGGCGGATCTCCTGGTGAGGGCCGTCGGCGCCTTCGGGGTACACGGTCCGCAGGATCTCGTGCCGGGCGAGCAGATCGGCGAGCGCGGCGGTGAGCACGGCCGGATCCACCGCGCCGGGCCACCGGACCGGGGCGACGATCAGGTACTCCACCGACGCCGGGTCCTTGCGGTTGTGCAGCCACATCGGCAGCTGCGCGGGCGCGAGCGGGATCCGGTCGGGGCGGGCCGGCGGGGCGACCTCGGTCGCGGAACCGGTCGTCGACGTCGTCGCCGCGGACGTCAGCGCCGCGGCCAGGGCGGCCGGGGTGCGCGCGTCGAACACGGCCCGCACCGGCACGCGGGCACCGGTGCGTTCGGCGATGCCCGCGACCAGCCGGGTGGCCACCAGCGAGTTGCCGCCGACGGCGAAGAAGTCGTCGTCGAGCCCGACGTGGGTGCCGAGGAGTTCGCGCACCAGGTCCAGCACCAGGGTCTGCTCCGGGGTGGCCGGGGCACGGCCGGATGCGGCCGCCTCCGGACGCCGCGGGGCGGGCAGCGCCGCACGGTCGACCTTGCCGTTGCGCGTCACCGGCAGCGCATCGTGCGTCACCAGATGCGCGGGCACCATGTGCTCGGGCAGATGCGCGGCCAGGCGGGCACGCAGGCCGGCGACGTCCACGGCCGGATCGACGACCACGTGGGCCACCAGCTGCCGGCCGGCGCGCGGATCGTCGTACGGCACCGCGACGCCGCCGCGCACGCCCGGGCACGCGGCCAGGACGGTCTCGATCTCACCGAGTTCCACGCGCTGTCCACGGATCTTGATCTGGAAGTCGCTGCGGCCCAGGTATTCCAGGTCCGGGAGCACGCCGTCGGCCGTCCGCGTCCAGCGGACCAGGTCGCCGGTGCGGTAGAGCCGCTCTCCCCCGCGCTCGCCGGCCCACGGCGAGGCGACGAAGCGCGCCGCGGTCAGGTCGGCGCGGCCGTGATAGCCGCGGGCCACCTGCACGCCGCCGAGGTAGAGCTCGCCGGTCACCCCGGCGGGCACCGGGCGGAGCCGGTCGTCGAGCACGTACACGACGGTGCCCGGCAGCGGGCGGCCGATCGGGACGGGACGCCCGGCCGGGCGGTCGCGCCGGACCTCGAGTCCGGTCACGTCGACGGCGGCCTCGGTGGGTCCGTACAGGTTGTGCAGTTCGGCGCGGGTGCGGGCGAGCAGTCCGTCCGCCGAGGCGGCGCTCAAGGCCTCGCCGCTGGTGAACACCAGGCGCAGCGAGGCCAGTTGCTCGTCGGGCACGTCGGCGGCCAGGAAGGCGTCGAGCATCGCGGGGACGAAGTGCAGCACGCTCACCCGCTGTTCGGCGATCAGGTCGGCGATCTCCCGCGGATCGCGGTGCGCGTCGGGGGCGGCGAGCACCAGCCGGGCGCCGGCCAGGAACGGCCAGAACAGCTCCCACACCGAGACGTCGAAGGTGATCGGGGTCTTCTGCAGCACCGTGTCGGCGGCATCGATCGGGGTGCGGCTCCGCATCCAGCCCAGCCGGTTGACGATCGCCGCGTGGCTCACGCTCACCGCCTTGGGCACCCCGGTGGAACCGGAGGTGAACAGCACGTACGCGGGATGGTCGGGGGTCAGCGAGGCACGCCGCTCCGTATCGGCCACCGGTCCCTCGGCGCGGCCGTCGTGCGGGTCGGCGGCGTCGAACACCGGACCGCGGTACGACGACGGGAGCGCCGCCCGCCCCGCCGGATCGGCGATCGCCGCGGCGGGCGCCGCGGCGGCGACCACGGTCTCGAGCCGGGCAGCGGGCCAGGTCGCGTCGAGCGGGACGTAGGCGCCGCCGGCGAGCAGCACGCCGTGGATCGCGGCGAGCATGTCGATCGACCGCGGCACCAGGACGGCGACGGTGTCCTCCGGGCCGATCCCGGCCGCGATCAGCGCGCGGGCGGTCCGGGCCGCCCGCCGGGCGAACTCCTCGGCGGTCAGGGCGGTCCGGTGATCGCGCACCGCCGCGCCGGGGCTCTCGGTCAACCAGGCGGCGAGCGTCCGGGGCGCCGGATCGATCGGCGCCCGGTCACCGGACCATTCCCCGGCGACGGTCCACAGATCCGGCTTGTCCAGCACCGGGACGTCGTGCACGCGGTGCTGCGGCCGCCGGACGATCCCGCCCAGGACGCGTTGGAACATCGCGGCGAACTCCTCGACGGTGCCGCGGTCGAACAGGTCGGTGGCGTAGGTCCAGCGCACCCGGACCGGGCCGTCGACGGAGGCCGCATCGAGCGGGACGTCGACGGTCAGGTGCAGGTCGAAGCGGGCGACGGGGAGTTCCGACTCCAGCGGTGTGGCCGTGACCGGGCCGAGCACGATCGGCTGCGGCGCCGGATCGCCGAACGCGAGCATCGTCTGGAACACCGGGTGGTGGGCGCCGGCGCGATCGGTCTCGAACTCGTCGGCGATCTGCTCGAACGGGTACTCCGCGTTGGCCTGCGCGGCCAGATCGGCCACCGCGGTCTGATCGATCAGGTCGACCACCGCGGCATCGTGATCCACCCGGGCGCGCAGCACCGCGGTCTCGGTGAACATGCCGATCGCGTCGTCGAGCAGTCGGCTGCCGCGGCCGGCGACCGGGGTGCCGACGACGATGTCCGACGCCCCGCTCAACCGGCTGAGCAGGATCGCCAGCCCGGCGTGCACCACGTGGAAGAGCGACGCGTTACGACCGCGCGCGAGGTCGGCGAGCGCATCGACCAGGTCGGCGTCGAGAACGCTCACGACGGTGTCGCCGGCGTACGTGGGCGCGGGCGGGCGGGTGCGGTCGTACGGCAGGGCGAGGGGTCCGGGAAGACCGTCGAGGGTCCGTCGCCAGAATTCGCGCAGCCGGCCCGAGTCGGCGAGGAGCTGTTCCTGCCACAGGGCGAAGTCGGCGTACTGCACCGGCAGCGGCTCGCGGTCGGTGCGTCCGGCGTAGCCCTCCAGCAGGTCGCGGATCAGCAGGCGCGACGACCAGCCGTCCGCGGCGATGTGGTGGACCACCAGCACCAGGACGTGCACGTCGACGGCCTCGGCGATCACCCCGACGCGCAACGGGATGCGGTGCGCCAGATCGAAGCCGCGCGCCGCGATCTCGGCCGTCGTCTCCGAGCTGTGCAGATCGACGTCGATCAGCGTCAGCGCGTCGTCGACGTCGTGGATCTCCTGGCGCGGGACGCCGCGCTCGTCCGGGTAGGAGGTGCGCAGCACCTCGTGACGCGCCAGCAGGTGACGCAGCGCCCGGCGCAGCGCGCCGCGATCGAGGGGTCCGGTGATCCGGACCGCGAACGGCAGGTTGTAGAGCGGGGTCCCCGGTGCCATCGCATCCAGCAGCCACATGCGCTGCTGCGCGCGGCTCAACGGGACGACGTCGGGGCGTTCGGCCGCTTCCAGCCGAGGCCGGCCGAGTCGCTTGGCGGCCTCCACCCGGCGGGCGAGGTCGACCACGCGCGGGGCGTCGAACACCTCGCGCACCGGCAGATCGATGTCGAGTTCGTCGCCGATCCGCGCCGAGAGGCGCGCGGCCAGCAGCGAGTTGCCGCCTAAGCCGAAGAAGTCGTCCTCCACGCCGATCCGCTCGCCCGGCTGCAGGAGCTCACCGAGCAGACCCACCACGGTGCGTTCGGCCGGGGTCCGCGGCGGCACGTGCTCGCGCGGGACGGCCGGACCGGCGGCCAGCGCCGCGCGGTCCACCTTGCCGTGGATGCCGCGCGGCAGGGACTCCAGCACCGTCCCGGCCACCGGGACCATGTAGGCGGGCAGCCGGCCGCGCAGGCCGTCGAGCACGTCGCGGACGTCGAAGCGGCCGCCCGTCTCGTCGGGGGCGGGCACCAGGTAGGCGGTCAGGTTGTCGTCGTGCGCGGCGACCGCGGCCGCGGCGACCCGCGGATCGGCCGTCAACGCGGCCTCGATCTCGCCGAGTTCGAATGCGCTGACCGCGGATCTTCACCTGGAAGTCGTTGCGGCCCAGGAACTCCAGCACCCCGTCCGGACGGATCCGGGCCAGGTCGCCGGTGCGGTACAGGCGGGCGCCGTCGCCGCCGGGATCGGCGACGAACCGGCCCGCGGTCAGGTCCGGCCGGGAGTCGTACCCGGTCGCGAGCTGCACCCCGCGCAGATACAGCTCACCGGTCACCCCGACCGGCGCCTGGTGCAGGCGATCGTCCAGGACCAGGGTCGCCGAGTCGTCCACCGGGTAGCCGATCGGCACGGTCGCGGCGACCTCGTCCGGCTCCCACCGGTGGGCCGTGATGCCCACCGCGGCCTCGGTCGGCCCGTACAGGTTGTAGACCGTCGCCGACAGTTCCCGGGCGGCCCGCTCGGCGGTCGTCGGATTCAGCGCCTCGCCGATGCACAGCGCCCAGTCGAGCCGATGCGGCTCCAGTCCCGCATCGCGCGCGGCATCGAGCTGGGCGTCGAGCAGCGACGGCACGAAGTGTGCGACGGTCACGCCCCAGCGGCGCAGCAGTCCGGCCTGGTAGCGCGGGTCGAAGTGGCCGTCGGGCCGGGCCAGCACCAGCCGGGCGCCGGTCACCAGCGGCCAGAACAGCTCCCAGACCGAGAGGTCGAAGGTGAGCGGCGTCTTGAGCACCGCGGTGTCGCCGGGGGCCAGCGGGAACGCGGTGCGCTTCCAGCGGAGCTGCGCGGCGACGGCCGCGTGCGAGACCGCCACGCCCTTGGGCGCGCCGGTGGACCCGGACGTGTAGATGACGTAGGCGGTGTTCCCGGGCAGGAGATTCCTCGCCGGTCGAGATCTCGACTCCGCTCGATCAGCGAGGGGGAGCTCTCCCGCCGAGGGAAGCGCGCCCATCGAGGGGAGCGTGCCCGTGGCCGCCGAGACCTCGGGCGAGGTCACGTCGAACACCGGGATCGCACCGGCGTCAATCCCGGCCGGGACCTCCCCGGCCACCAGCAGCAGGGCCGGGCGGGCCGAGTCGAGCACCAGCGTGTTGCGGCGGGCCGGCGCCGTCGGATCCAGCGGCACGTACGCGCCGCCGGCGAACAGCACGCCGAGCACGGCGTCGACCAGCGGCGCCGAGCGTTCGATCGCCACCGCGACCCGCACCTCGGGCCCCACTCCGGCGGCGCACAGATGCGCGGCGAGTCGTCGTGCCTTGTCGAGGGTCTCGGCGTAGGTGAAGGCGTCGCCGTCGTCCTCGCACACCGCGTACGACGACGAGAACGCGGTCATCGCAGAATCGAGCAGATCCACCAGGGTGGCGTCGGGCCGCCCGCTGGTCCGGCCGCGCAGCACCCCGGTGTCCCGGCCGACCGCCAGATCGCCGACGGGCGTCTGCGGCTGCGCCAGTGCGGCGTCGAGCACCTCGGTCCACAGCCGGTGCCAGCCGGACACGGTGCGGCGGTCGAACAGGTCGGCGTCGTACTCCCACAGCACCCGCATCTCGTCGGCGCCGTCGGCCGTCGGGCCCTCGGTCAGGGTGAGGTGCAGGTCCGATTTGGCCACGCCCAGCGAGGGCTCGAGCACCTGGGCGCTCAGCTCGTCGAAGGCGAAGGCCGTCGGCGGCAGGTTCTGGTACGAGAAACCCACCTGGAACAGCGGATGGTACGACGCCGAGCGGCGCGGCCGCAGCAGGTCCACGAGCCGGTCGAAGGGGATGTCCGCGTGCGCGAAGGCCTCCAGGTCATGGGTGCGCACCGCGCGCAGCAGATCGGTGAACGACTGCGCCGAATCGACCTCGGTGCGCAGCACCACCGTCCCGACGAACATGCCGACCAGGTCGGCCAGGTGCCGGTGGCCGCGACCGGCGACGGGGGTGCCCACGGCGATGTCCGGCGAGGCGCTCAACCGCGCCAGCGTCACCGCGAGGACGGCGTGCGCCACCATGAACGGCGTGGTCCCGGTGTCGGCGGCCAGCGCGCGGAGTCGTCGTACGACGGCGGTGTCGAGCGTGGCCCGCAGTTCGCCGCCCCGGGCGCCGGCGACGGCGGGCCGCGGACGGTCGGTGGGCAGGGCCAGCAGATCCGGGAGGCCGGTGAGGCGCTCGCGCCAGTAGTCGAGCTGCACCGCGGCCACCGAGTCGGCGTCGGACTCGGCGCCCATCAGCTCGGCGTGCCAGAGCGTGTAGTCGCGGTAGGTCACCGGCAGCGGCGCCGTGTCCGGTGCGACGCCCGCGCGGCGGGCGCGGTAGGCCGCGGCGAGGTCGCGGGCCAGCGGCGCCGTCGACGAACCGTCCGCGGCGATGTGGTGCACCACGCACACCAGGACGTGGTCCTCCGGGCCCACCCGCAGCAGCGTCGCCGTCATCGGGACGGCCGCGGCGACGTCGAACGCGGTCACCGCCAGGCGGTGCAGCGTCGCGGGCAGGTCCTTCTCGACGACGTCGCGCACCTCGACGTCGAGCGCGGCCGCCGCCTCGGCGGTGTCGAGCACCTGCTGGATCGGCCCCTCGGGGCCCTCCGGGTACACCGTCCGCAGGGTCTCGTGCCGCTGCACGACGTCGCGCAGCGCCGCCCGCATGGCGTCCGGGTCGAGTCGGCCGCGCAGGCGCAGGGCGAGCGGGATGTTGAAGATCGCCGACCGGTCGTCGTACTGGTTGACGATCCACATGCGCCGCTGCTGCGGAGACACCTCGACCACGGCCTCGGGGTCGGCGCGGCGGCGCAGTTCCGGTGCCTTCCGGGCGCCGGCGCGACTCAGTTCGGCGGCCAGTCCGGCGACCGTCGGCGCCTCGAACACCCAGCGCACCGGGATCTCCAGGTCGAGTCGGGCACCGAGTGCGGCCACCATCGACGTGGCGCTCAGCGAGTTGCCGCCGAGGGCGAAGAAGTCGTCGTCGCGGCCGACCCGCTCGGCCCCGGTTACCTCGGCGAAGGCCTCGGCGACGGCGCGTTCGGCGGCCGAGGCCGGGGCGCTGTAGGGCGCCGACTGCATCGACGGCACCGGGAGCGCGGTCCGGTCGAGTTTGCCCGACGAGGTGAGCGGCACCTCGTCGAGCCGCACCAGTGCGGCGGGCACCGCGTGCGCGGGCAGCACGGTCCGCAAATGCGCGGCGAGGGCGTCGGCCTCCACGTCGCCGGTGTAGTAGCCCACCAGCACGGTCTGTCCGGTCGCGGTCCGCTGCGGTTCGGCGGCCGCGAACTCGACGCCGGGCGGCGCGGCCATCGCCGAGTCGATCTCGCCCAGTTCGATGCGGAATCCGCGGATCTTGACCTGCCGGTCGGCGCGCCCGCGGTACTCCAGGACCGGGCCGGATCCGGTGTCGTCGGCGACCCAGCGCACCAGGTCGCCGGTGCGGTAGAGCCGGGCGCCGGGCACCCCGAACGGGTCGGCGACGAAGCGGTCGGCGGTCAGCGCGGGGCGACGATGGTAGCCGCGCGCCAGGCCGACGCCGCCGAGGTAGAGCTCACCGGTGACGCCGTCGGGCACCGGCCGGAGACGATGGTCGAGCACCACCGCGGTGGTGCCGGTGATCGGCCCGCCGACGGTGACGGTCCGGTCCGGGTCCAGCGGCCCGGCCAGCGTCGCCATGACCGTGCTCTCGGTGGGCCCGTAGGCGTTGAACATCCGGCGGCCCGGCGCCCAGCGCGCGACCAGGTCACGCGGGCAGGCCTCGCCGCCGACGATCACGGTGCGCAGGCCGGAGAGGTCCTCGGACGGGACCGAGGCGAGGGCCGCGGGGGTGAGGAAGGCATGCGTGACCTGCTCCGACCGCAGGATCCGGGCCAGTTCCACACCGCCGTAGACGTCCGGCGGCACCACCACGAGGGTCGCCCCGGAGGCGAAGGCCAGCAGGAACTCCAGGATCGAGGCGTCGAAGCTCGGCGACGCGAAGTGCAGACTCCGGTCCCCCGGTCCGAGCTCGTACCGGCGGTTCTGCTCGGCCGCGAACGACGCGAGCCCGCGGTGGCTCACCGTGACGCCCTTGGGGCGCCCGGTGGAGCCGGAGGTGTAGATCAGGTACGCCGGGTGGTCGACGCGCAGCGGCCCACGCCGGTCGGCATCGGTGACGGGCGCGGCGTCGGTCCGCGCGAACTCCTCGCGCAGGGCGTCGGAGTCGAGCCGGATCCACGTGCGCACGGCCTCGTCGTCGGGCAGGTCGGCGAGCCGGTGGCTCCCGCCCGTGCCGGTGATGCCGAAGGCGGCGGCGCTGTCGTCGAGCAGGTAGGTGAGGCGTTCGTCGGGCAGTGCGGGGTCGAGCGGGACGAAGGCGCCGCCCGCGGTGAGGACCGCGAGTTCGGCGACGACGCTCGCGCGCCCGCGCGGCAGCAGGACGGCCACCAGGTCGCCGGGGCCGACGCCCGCCGCGATCAGCAGGCGCGCCAGCCGGTTCACCCGGTGCCACAGCTCGTCGTAGCGCAGGTCGACGTCGTCGACGACCATCGCGACCGCGCCGGGATCGGCGGCGGCCACCCGGGCGAGCAGGTCCGGGAGCGGCTCGGGGTCGACGGCGACCGGGCCGCGCGCCGGGACCAGGGCGTCGTGCTCGTCGTCGAACATCGTCGGCAGCGCGGTCACGAGTCGCTCGCCGGAGCCGTCCACGAGGGCGCCGAGGACGTGCAGGAAACGGCGGTGATGCGCGGCGAGCACCTGCTCGGAGTAGGCGGCGGAGTTGGCTTCGAGGTCGATCCGCAAGCTGCCGTCGCCGGTGCAGACGGTGAAGGCGAGGTCTTCGGTGGGGCCGGTCGTGAGCACGTGGCTCGGGCCGCGGCACTCCCCGATCTCGAGGTCGCCGCGGAACATCATGACGTTCACCACCGGGCCGAAGAAGGCGCGGGTGGCGGCGGGACCGTTCTGTTCGCGGCGCATGTCCTCGAAGCGGTACCGCTGGTGGCGGAGGGCGCCGCCGAGTTCGACGGTGATCTGCTTGATCAGCTCGGTGACCGTGGTCCGGTCGGTCACCGAGCTGCGGACCGGCACCACGTTCGAGACCATGCCGCCCGAACGCCGCAGCAGGGCGTTGGTGCGCGCGGTCACCGGGAGGCTCAGCACCACGTCGTCGGTACCGGTCATCCGTCCGACGTAGACCGCGGCGGCGGCGCTGACCACCGCGGCGGGGGTCGCCCCGGTGGTCTCGCAGAAGGTGTCGAACACGGTCTGCAGCGGGGGTTCGAGCAGTCCGCCGACCGTGATCGAGCGGTCGATCCGACCGGCCGGATCGGCCAGGGAGACCGGTTCGGGAAGTTCGGCGAGACGCTCCAGCCAGTGGTCGCGATCGCGTTGGAAACGCGAGGACTCACGGTATTTGAGGTCCTCGTCGCGCAGTGCCTGCAGATCGCCGGCCCGGGCTTCGGGGACGGGGTCGCCTGCGGCCATCGCCGAGTAGACCTGGACGGCGCGATCGGTGTAGGCCGCCGCCCCGTAGCCGTCGACCAGGATGTGGTGGGCCCGGGTGTACCAGAACCAGTGGTCCTCGCTCAGCCGGATCGTCACCGACTCGATCATCTTGTCGGTGAACAGGTCGAGCGGACGGAGGTAGTCGGCGTCCATCCACGCGCGGGCGGCGGCCTCCGGGTCGGGGCGGTCGCGGAAGTCGAGAATGCTCCATCTCGTCGTGCGCGTCATCGTCGTAGACCTGCATGGGCGCCTGCGACGGATCGTCGGCCGGGACGAAGCGGATCATCGTGCAGCTGAAGTCGCGGGCGACGCGGCGCGCGACTTCGGAGAGCAGTTCGGTGTCGAGGTGTCCGCGCAGATCGACGTACTGCGCGATCACCAGCGGAATCTCCGGGTTGAGCTGCTGGGCGAACCGAGATGCTCTGCTGAGCGGCCGAGAGCGGCACCACAGCGGTGGAGGTTTCACGGAAGTTGTTCAGCGTCAACGCACGTTCATTTCGACTCGGGGAACTGGCGGTCGCCGGGCGCCGGTCCCCCGGACCCGCATGACCCTGTGGGTGTTAATTAAGGCTACCCTTAACCTCACTGTAAACAGCTATCCGGACAGGTCGTACTGCGACCATCGCCACACAGCGCCGTACCTTTAGCGGAGGCTAACCTTCAATCATGCCCACAGAACAGTTGACGACGGCCGTCCGCGTCACCGACGTGACCAAGTCGTTCGACGACGTCGCGGCGCTGACCGGGGTGTCGTTCGAGGTCCCGGCCGGCAGCGTGCTGGGCATCCTCGGCCCGAACGGCGCGGGCAAGACCACCCTCGTCGACATCCTGTGCACGCTGCTGCCGCCGGACTCGGGCACCGCGACCGTCGCCGGACACGACGTGGTGCACGACGGCGCGGGCGTCCGCGCCGCGATCTCGATGACCGGCCAGTACGCGGCCCTCGACGAGACCCTCAGCGGACGCGACAACCTGATCTTCTTCGGACGCATGCAGGGGCTGCGCCGCCGCGCCGCGATCGCCCGGGCCGACGAACTGCTGGAGCGTTTCGAGCTGTCCCACACCGGCAAGCGCCCGGTGTACGCCTACTCCGGCGGCATGCGGCGGCGACTCGACATCGCCTGCGGCCTGGTGGTGGAACCGGCCGTCGTCTTCCTCGACGAGCCCACCACCGGACTCGATCCACGCAGCCGCCAGGAGGTGTGGAACCTGGTGGAACTGCTCAAGGCCGACGGCATCACGACCCTGCTCACCACGCAGTACCTGGACGAGGCCGACCTGCTCAGCGACAACATCATCGTGCTCGACCGCGGCCGGGTGGTGGCCGAGGGCACCGCCGCCGAACTCAAGGAACGGGTGGGCGGCGTGCACTGCGCGGTGACCCCGACCGAGCCCGCCGACGTCGACCGCCTCGCCGAGGTGCTCCGCGCCGCGCCCGGGGACCTGCGGATCATGTCGATCGGCGCCGACGCGCTCACCCTGACCGCGCCGGACGGCGTCGACACCCTCGCCGAGGTGATCGCGCTGGCCCGCGGCGCGGACATCGCACTGCACGACATCGGCCTGGCCACCCCGACGCTCGACGACGTCTTCTTCGCCCTGACCGGCGACGCGGAGTCCGGCGTCGGGTCGGGTTCGGACACCGGGTCGGGATCCGATGCGACGGCCGAGCCCGCCGTCTCCGCCGCGAGCCCGGGCGACGTGGCGTGACCCTGACCTGGCCCGACCGCACCGACCCCGAGGTCAGCGCCCACGGCTCCGTGTTCGTGCGGCAGTGGCTGGTGATGACCGGCCGCAACCTGCGGTCGGCCCGTTCTCAGGGCGAGTTCACCATCGCCGTGGCGATGCCCGTCGTCTTCGCCCTCGGCTTCTACCTCCCGCTGCGCCTCATCATGGCCGACCGCGGCATCGACTACGCCCAGTTCCTGATGCCGATCATCGTGCTGCAGGGCGTCGCCTTCACCGCGGTGGCCGCCGCGCAACGCGCGACCATGGACAAGATGCGCGGCATGAGCCGCCGACTGGCCTCCATGCCGGTCCGGCCGCTGGTCCCGCTCACCGCCCGGATGAGCACCTCGACGGTCCGGTCGGCGGTCTCCATCGGCACCGCGTTGGCGTTCGGCGCGCTGCTCGGTTTCTCGTTCGACGGCGACCTCCTCGACACCGCGGGTTTCGTCCTGTTCGCGCTGGCCGTGGGCCTGGTGCTGGCGATCGGCGCCGACTCGCTGGGACTGGTCACCCGCGGCGCCGAAGCCACCTCGCAGCTGCTGGTGCTCCCCCAGCTGGTGCTCGGCATGCTCTCGACCGGGTTCGTGCCGGAGTCGTCGTTCCCGGAGTGGGCACGGCCCTTCGCCCGGAACCAGCCGATCTCGCACTGGGCGTCGACCATGCGCGAACTCGCGGTCGGCGAACCGACGTGGGCCACCGCGAAACCGGGGCTGATCTGGCTCGGGGCGCTCGCCGTGGTGCTCGTCGCCGTCGCCCATCACACCCAGACGCATCGGCGGTTGTACCCGTGAGCAGAGCCCTGTCGTTCCCGCCCCGCACCGAGTGGACCCCCGAGCCGACGCCGCGGGCCCTGATCCGCGGCTCCCTGATCCAGGCCGAGCGGATCGTGCTCAAATGGCTCACCGACACCCCGACGCTGCTGCAGTCGCTGCTGCTCCCCGCGCTGATGGTGCTGCTGTTCTGGCTGATCCTGGACCGGTCGGTGAGCGACTACACGAACGCCTCGAGCGCCCTGGGCATGGTGCCGATGGTGGCGCTGGTCGGGGCGATGTCGGGGTCGTCGATCAGCGGGCTCGGCCTGCGCCGGGAGTGGACCGGCGGCCTGCTCACCAAGATGTGGACGCTGCCCGTCCACCGCGCGTCGGCGATGCTGGGACGGCTGCTGGCCGAGGCCGCCCGGATCGTGGTGACGGCGAGCGCGGTGCTCGCGGTGGGCACAATCATCGGTTTCCGGATCTCGACCGGGGTGCTCGGCTACCTGGCGATCATCGGGGTGGCGCTGCTGTTCGGGCTCTCGTTCTCCATCATGGTCACCGCGCTGGCGCTGCGGAACCGGGAGTCGCGGATCGTGGAACTGGTCGGTCTGGCCACCAATCTGGTGATGTTCTTCAACACCGGTTTCGTCCCGGCGTCGGCGTACCCGGCGTGGCTGCGC
This sequence comes from Gordonia sp. (in: high G+C Gram-positive bacteria), assembly GCF_047600385.1. Taxonomy (GTDB): domain Bacteria; phylum Actinomycetota; class Actinomycetes; order Mycobacteriales; family Mycobacteriaceae; genus Gordonia. Next base: position 22,068 of record NZ_JASGKZ010000001.1, read on the forward strand.
CCGTTCGTCGAGTATCAACCGGTGAGCTGCGCCGTCGAGGCCATCCGCGGGCTGGCCGGCGGCGGCCCGGTGGCACTGCCGCTGCTGTTGACGACGGCGTGGTCGTGCGCACTGCTGACGGCGTTCACCGTCCCCGCACTGCGCGGCTACCGCCGCGCCGCCCAACGCTGCTGAGGGACTGCCGACCCGCGGTCGGCGGAGACCGGGAGAGGGAGGCTTCGACACCGACCGCTCACTTCGTTCGCGGTCGGGCTCAGCCGGCGGACGACGAGAACCCTCCCGCAGCCGAGTCAGCGCACGCATTCGCGTGATCGACGCCCCGCCGCCGCGCGGCGTGTCCGTTCACCCGGTCGACGATTCGTGCCGCCGGCTGAGCCGGGGAGGAACGCAGTGACGAGCCGTGTCGAAGCCCAGCCCGAGCCCGCCGCGATGCCTCCTGCCGAGGAGAATCGGGATCACACGTACCAGCAACGATGCCGGGCGCTGCCCTTGATCCGGCCCCACAGGTTGCCGGCCTGGAAGAGCCACCGGCCGGTGGGGACCCGGGTGATCGCGGTGGGTAGCAGCGGGTTTCGTAGCAGCAGATACGCCACCACGTCGGCCGAGACGTACCAGGGGCGGCGCGGCAGACCGTAGTGGCGGTAGTCCGAGTACAGGCGCACGTCGCCTTCGCCGCACATCACCGACTGGCCCCAGATCCCGGCGTGCGTGTCGCGCAGCCGGTAGGCGACCAGCGCTTCCGGGGCGTGCCCGAGCACTCCCCCGGCGAGCTGGATCCGGATGGTGAAGTCGGAGTCCTCGGCGCCGCGGTCGTAGGCGAGGTCGAAGCCGCCGACGTCGTCGAACCGGTCCTTCCACACCCCGAGGTTGCAGGTCAGCCAGACCCGCATGAACCCGGGGAACTCGTACGGGACCTCCGGCGGCAGCATGTGCCGCCAGCTCTGGGCGCGGGCGGAGTTGAGGCTGTGCGTCTCCACCGCGCCGCCGACCGCCGAGCAGCGCCGTGCGACGGCGGTGAGTTCGGTGAGCCACCGCGGGTAGACGCGGTCGTCGCCGTCGCAGAAGGCGAGGAAGTCGCCGGAGGCCGCGGCCGCACCGACGTTGCGGGCGTACGACGCTCCCGCGGGCCCCGACGCGTCGACCCACCGCAGCCGGAGCCGTTCGGTGAGCCGATGTCCGTCGAGGTGTTCGCGCAGGCCGTCGGTGGAGTTGTTGTCGGCGACCAGCACCTCGAACGGCCTCGGGTAGTCCTGGGCGGCCAGGGCGTCGAGCTGTTCGTCGATCTCGTGCACGCCGTTGTGCACCGGTATCACCACGGACACCAGTTCGGGCAGGCCGCGGTCGGCTTCCAGCGGACGCTCGGACCGCTTCGGGGTGCCGCCCAGCCCCGCACGGCGCAGGGTCCGCTCCGGGATCTTCCCGGTCTCTCCGCGCCCAGCGGCCCGCCACCCGGCGGCGGTCATGGCCAGGCAGGCCGCCCGACGCGAACCGAACGTCATGCCGCGTCCCCGCGCGATCGTGTCCTTCGCGATCGAGACCGCCCACCAGATCCGCTCGGTGCTCCGGTATCGGCGATAGAGTTCCCGCCGATTGCGGGTGATGTAGTAGTGCCGGAACGGCGCGTGCTCGGTGAACCGCAGTCCCGAACCGTGGCCGCGCAGCAGCTTCCGGAGCGGTGCGGGCGGCGTCCAGTGCACGGGTTCGCCCAGGCTGTGCGCGATCCGGGTGCCCGGCACGATCAGCGCGTGACCGCCGTGCGCGCGGGCCCGCAGGTAGAACTCGCTCTCCACGCAGTCGATGAAGAGCTCCTCCTCGAACAGCCCGACCCTCTCCAGCAGCGCGCGGGTGATCACCAGACCCGACTGGATCGGTTCGAAGGCCAGCGTCAGCCCCTTCTCGGCGAACCAGAACGGGGCGACGTCGTCGTTGATGAAGGCGGGCGACACCATCACTTCGGTGAGCCCGAGCGATTCGGCCAGGGCCAGGTGTTCGACGCACCGCGCGAGGTAGCCGTCTTCCAGGTGCGTGTCCTGATCCAGGGTGAGCACCGCGTCGGCGCCGCGGTCGAGGGCCAGCTCGACCCCGCGGTTCAGCGTGTGGGCGATCCCGGAGTTGACCGGGTTCTCCAGCACCGTCGCACCGAGGTCGGCGCAGCGGTCGAGCACCCGGCGCACCGCGCCCGAGGGATCGGTCCGCAACGACGGCGAACCGTCGTCGACGACGATCAGCGACGCCGCCTGGGGCGCCGCTTTGGTCACCACCTCGACTAGTTCCGGGCCGGGTTCGAAGGCGGCGATCACGCCGATCACAGAGGTCACGGAGGTCATCGGCGGTCCTCGTCTCGGTCTCGTGCGGTCCCGTCGAGCGCCCGCCCGTCGAGCCTCTGTCCGTCGAGTGCCGTGCGGAGTCGGGCCGCAGTGGCGGCGACGTGCGGGTCGCGCATCATCGAATGGTGGTCGCCGGGGACTTCCGCCACCGTCAGGTCGCCGGTGGCGATCGGCGCCCAGCGGGCGGGATCGTCGTCGTTGTCGGAGGCCCGGACCAGGGTGACCGGTCCGGCGTACGGGGTCGGTCGGTGTTTGCGCAGCAGTACGCGCCCGAGGTCCCAGAACACGGTCCACTGCAGCGTGGTGGGCAGCCGCCAGAGTCCGGCGGTGGCGACCAGAGCGCGCATGGCGACCCGGTTCCACAGCACCGCGAGCCGGGCTGCGAGGGCCTGCCGGGGCTCCTCCGTCGGCGGCCCGGGGTCTCCGGGCACGACGCCGCCGCGGTCCGGGAGCGCCTCGCGCACCGGTGCGTCGGTCTCGAAACGCGGATCGAGCAGGACGACGCACTCCACCCGTTCGGCGCGCTCCCGCAGCAGGGTCGCGGCCTCGAGCATCACGAACGCCCCGAACGAGTAGCCGGCCAACCGGTAGGGGCCGTGCGGCGCCACCGCGGTGAGATCGCGGACGGCCCGGCGGGCGGCGGCCCGCACCGAGCGGTCGGCGCGCCCGCGCGTCTCCAGCCCGTGGGCCTGCAGACCGTAGACGGGTTCGTCGCCGCCGAGCGCGCGGACCAGCGGGAGCAGGCTCGCGGCCGGGCTGCCCGCCCCGGCGTAGAGGAACAGCGGGGTGCCGTCGCCCGGCCGGAGTCGGGTGAGCGATCCGGTGGCCGAGGAACGACGGTCCCGGTGCGCGTCGTCGAGCAGCAGCCCGAGCGCGGCGATGGTGGGATCGTTCGCGAACTCCGCGGAGGAGATGTCGACGAGCCAGCGGTCGCGCAGTTCTCCGAGCATGGTGGCGGCGGCCAGGGAGTCGCCGCCGAGTTCGACGAAGTCCTCGTTCCGGCCGACGTCGTCGAGTCCCAGCACCGTGCACCAGACCGCTTTCAGGGCGGCCTCGGTGGGTCCGCGCACCGGTTCGGGGGCGCGTTCGGGCGGGGGCGGCAGCGCCGCCCGGTCCACCTTGCCGCGTTCGGTGCGCGGCAGTTCGTCGAGCACCACCACCTGGCTCGGCACCATCCACGGCGCGAGGGTCCGGCCCAGCGCGGTCCGGATCTCGGCGGGCGACGGCGACCACCGGCTCCGGTCGACGGCCACGTGCGCGGTGAGCACGCCCGCGGCGGCATCCCCGGTCACCACGGCGTCGACCGTCCACGGCAGGGCCCGCAGCGCGGCCTCCACCTCGAGCGGTTCGACGAGGTAGCCGCGGATCTTGACCGCATCGTCGCGGCGGCCCAGGAGGTGCAGCTGTCCGGCGGCGTCGAACCGGCCGAGGTCACCGGTACGCAGGGCCGTGCGGCCGTCTTCCAGAGGGACGAATCTCCGGGCCGTGGACTCGGGGTCGTCGTGGTAGCCCAGGGCGAGGTGCGACGATTCGATCACCACCTCCCCCGCGTCGCCGGGCGGGACGTCGACGCCGTCCTCGTCGAGGATCCGGACGTGTTTGTCGGCGCTGGGGGCGCCCACCGGGATCGCGCCGTCGGGCAGCGCCCGCTCGGGCGGGTACGGGTTGAAGGCGAGGTTCCCGGCCTCGGACGACCCCGACCAGCTGCAGAAGACCCCGCGGGGCAGCAGCGTGCTGCGGAGCAGGGCGACGTCGGAGGCGTGGACCGGTTCGCCACAGGTGGTCAGGAGGCGGAGACTCTCGACGGCGGCGACGTCGGAGTCGGCCAGCCACGACCGGAGCAGGGACGGCGTGCAGTGCGCGGTGGTGGCCGATTCGGCGTCGAGCCACTCGCGGAGTCCGGCGGTGCCTCGATGTCGAACGTCCCAGAGCAGTAGGCCGGCGCCGTTGAGCAGGGGCATGAGGAGGCCGTCGAAGCCTGCGCCGAAGCTGAGCGGCAGCAGGACGGCGGCGCGGTCGTCGGGGCCGAGACCGAGCACCTCGCGGCCGTCGCGCGCCTGGTTGACCCAGCTGCGCTGGCCGTGCACCACGCCCTTCGGGCGGCCGGTGGAACCGGAGGTGAAGACCACCACGGCGGGGTCGTCGGGGGCCGGTTCGGCGACCGGTCGGTCCGAGGCCGGAAGTTCCCGGATCTGCTGCGGGGTCAGGTGTCGTGCGCCGGACAGCGCCAGGATGTGGGCGCGCCGCTCCTCGGGAAGGAACGGGTCGAGGGCGATCACGGGGTGGCCCGAGCAGAGCACCGACAGCAGGGCGAGCGCGGAGTCGACGTCGGACTCGGTCTCCACCGCCACCGGGCGACCGGGTTCGGCGACCGCCGCGGCGATCGCCCGTCCGCGTTCGGCCGACCGCGTCCCGGCCTCGGCGAAGGAGATCGTCTCGTCGGGGGTCGCCACGGCGACGGCGTCGCCGCGGCGGGCCGCGATCCGCTGCCAGCAGCCGGTCGTGGTGTTCGGTTCCACCGTCGTCCGTTTCACCGCGATCGCCGTTACCGCAGACCCGCGGCCAGCATCGGCCACGACCGCTTCAGTTCGTCACGCCAGTAGTTCCACGAGTGCGTACCGGTCGGCGGGAGATGGCTCTGGGCGGGGATCCCGAGTTCCCGCAGGCGGGCCGTCATGCGCTCGGTGCAGTAGCGGGTGGCCTTCTCCAGTGCGCCGCCGACCAGGATCTGGTCGTACAGCGGGGGCGAACCGGGAGCCTGGCCCTCGGGGGTGTCGTAGCGACCGGGCAGACCGCTGCCGCTGGAGAGGTAGACGCGGGTACCGCGCAGTTCGGCCGCGTGGACGTAGGGATCGTTGGCGGCCCACGCCGGGGAGCCGGACGGACCCCACATGTTGGTCGCGTCCGCACCGGCCGCGGTGTAGACGATGCCGCGCACCGCCGCCTCACCCTCCGGGGTGCTGGTCAGAGCGCAACCGCTGTACGACGCGACCGCACCGTAAAGCTCGGGCGCGGCGATCGCCAGGTTGAGCACCGAGGTGCCCGACATCGACAGACCCGCGATGGCGTTGCGGCCGGAACTCGTCAACGCGGTATCGAGTACGGGCGGAAGTTCCCTGGTCAGGAAGGTCTCCCACTGTGGCTTACCCACCTTGGGGTCGTTCCGCTGCCAGTCGGTGTAGTACGTGCCGCGTCCCTTCTCCGGAATCACGACGTTCACCTTCTTCTCGGCGAAGAACTTCTCTGCGTCGGTCTGCGCGAGCCAGTTGGCGCCGTCCTCGCCGCCGCCGGCGCCGTTGAGCAGGTACAGCGTCGGCGCACCCGCCATCTCGCTCTTCGGCCGGAGCACGTAGAACGGGATGTCGGCGCCCATCGACGTCGAACGCACCACGACCCGCCACAGGGCGTCACGCAGGTGGGTCAGCGAGAGCACCTGCGCGCCGGGGGAGGCCTGCGCGGGAACGACCCCGAACGAACCCGCGACGGCAACGGTGACGGCGATCAGGACGACCAGGACCAGGGAGAGGGCACGACGAAGCCCGACCGAAACCTTCATGATGGAGGTGATCCTACAGAAAGTTAGTTCGCACTAACTAACTGTGAGCGGGTCGACACCGAGGGCTCTCCCGCCAGGACTCGAACCTGAAATGCCTGAACCAAAATCAGGAGTGTTGCCGATTACACCACGGGAGATCACTGCGGGAACGATTGTGCCACAGCCTCCCCCGCCGCTTCGAGACGCTTACGGCCGACCGGCGCACGACCGCTCCGGGGTCTTCGAGGACCCGACCCGCCTCGGGGTCCGGGTCCTCGAAGACTCCCGTCGACGTTCCCGGGAACCGATCAGGCCTTCGGGCCGCCGGCAACGTAGAGCACCTGGCCGCTGACGTAGCGGGCGCGCTCGTCGGCGAAGAACGAGGCGGCGTTCGCGATGTCCTCGGGCTGCCCGGCGATCTTCACCGCGGTGTCGTCGGCGCAGGCCTTGAGGAAGTCGTCGAAGGGCACGCCGATGCGCTCGGCGGTGGCGCGGGTCATGTCGGTCTCGATGAAGCCCGGGGCGATCGCGTTGGCGGTCACGCCGAACTTGCCCAGCTCCAGCGCGAGGGTCTTGGTGAAGCCCTGCATGCCGGCCTTGGCCGCCGCGTAGTTGGCCTGGCCGCGGTTGCCCAGCGCCGAGGTGCTCGACAGGTTGATGATGCGACCCCAGCCGGCCTCCAGCATGTGGCGCTGGCAGGCGCGGCTCATCAGGAACGCGCCGCGCAGGTGGACGCCCATGACGGTGTCCCAGTCGGAGACGCTCATCTTGAACAGGAGGTTGTCGCGCAGGACGCCGGCGTTGTTCACCAGCACCGTCGGGGCGCCGAGCTCGGCGGTCACGGTGTCGACGGCCGCGATGACCTGCTCCTCGTCGGACACGTCGGCGCCCACGGCCAGCGCGGTTCCGCCCGCGGTCGTGATCGCCTCGACGGTCTCGGCGCAGGCGGCGGCGTCGAGATCGAGGACGGCGACGGCCATGCCGTCCTCGGCGAGACGGCGTGCGACGGCCGCGCCGATCCCGCGGGCCGCACCGGTGACAATTGCTACTTTCTGAGTGCTCATGCCGGGAACCCTACTTCGATTGCGTAGGATTTCACCGGCGCGATCGCGAAACGGCGACGCGAATTCATCCCCGACTGCGGAGGAACGGATGACCCGAAAGCCCAGTGGTGCCGGCGATGCTGATCACACGCACGACCAGCAGCTCGCCGTCATCGTTCTGGCGGCGGGTGCGGGCACTCGGATGAGGTCCAAGACCCCCAAGATCCTGCACCGGATGGCCGGCCGGTCGCTGGTGCACCACGCCCTCGCGGCCGCCGAGGACGTCGCCCCGGCGCACGTGATCCCGGTGGTCAGCCACGAGCGCGAGAGGGTGACCGCCGAGATCGAGCGGGTGGCCGGCCACCTCGGCGACACCTTGACCGTCGCCCTCCAGCAGGAGCCGCTGGGTACCGGCGACGCCGCCAAGGCGGGACTGACCGCGCTCCCCGACGAGTTCACCGGCACCGTCCTGGTGACCGTCGCCGACGCTCCCCTGCTCGACGGCGACACGCTGCGCGCCCTGGTCGCCGAGCACACCGCCGAGCCGGCGGCCGCCGTCACCCTGACCAGCTTCACCGTCGACGATCCGACCGGATACGGCCGCATCGAACGCACCGACGGCGAGGTGACCGCGATCGTCGAGCACAAGGATGCGAACGAGGCTCAGCTCGCGATCGACGAGGTGAACGCCGGGATCTACGCGTTCGACGCCGCCGTGCTGCGCACCGCCCTGGAGGAGATCTCCACCGCGAACGCCCAGAACGAGTACTACCTGACCGACGTGGTGAAGATCGCCCGCGACGCCGGGCGCACGGTGCGCTCGATGATCGTCGACGACCCGGCCGTGGTCGCCGGCTGCAACGACCGCGCGCAGCTCGCCGAGCTCGCCGCCGAGATGAACCGCCGCATCGTCCGGCGCCACCAGCTCGCCGGCGTCACCGTCGTCGACCCGGCCACCACCTGGATCGACGTCGACGTCGAGATCGGCCAGGACGCGACCCTCGCCCCGGGCACCCAGCTGCACGGCCGCACCGTGATCGGCCCCGACGCGCTGATCGGCCCGGACACCACGCTCACCGACGTGACCGTCGGCGCCGGCGCCCAGGTGATCCGCACCCACGGCGGCGAGGCCGTCGTCGGCGCCGGTGCGACGGTCGGACCGTTCGCGTTCCTGCGCCCGGGCACCGACCTCGGCGCAGAGGGCAAGATCGGCGCGTTCGTGGAGGTCAAGAACTCGCAGATCGGCACCGGAACCAAGGTTCCCCACCTCACCTACGTCGGCGACGCCGAGATCGGCGAGTACACCAACATCGGCGCGTCGAGCGTGTTCGTCAACTACGACGGCGAGAACAAGCACCGCACCGTGATCGGTTCGCACTGCCGGACCGGATCGGACAACATGTTCGTCGCACCGGTGACCATCGGGGACGGCGTGTACACCGGCGCCGGAACCGTCGTCCGGGAAGACGTTCCGCCGGGGGCGCTGGCCGTCTCCGCCGGACCGCAACGGAACATCGACGACTGGGTCCTCACCAGGCGACCCGCCAGTCGAGCCGCGCAGGCGGCGACAACAGCCCAACATCAGGCAGCCCAAGAGGAGAGCAACTCATGACGTGGACCACCGAAGCTCAGAAGAATCTGATGCTCTTCTCCGGCCGGGCGCACCCCGAACTCGCGCAGGCCGTCGCCGACGAACTGAAGGTCCGGGTGACGCCGCAGCAGGCGCGCGACTTCGCCAACGGCGAGATCTTCGTCCGGTTCGAGGAGTCGGTGCGCGGCTCGGATGCGTTCGTCATCCAGAGCTGTCCGCTGCCGGTGAACCAGTGGATCATGGAGACCCTGATCATGGTCGACGCGCTCAAGCGCGGCTCGGCCAAGCGCATCACCGCGGTGCTCCCGTTCTACCCGTACGCCCGCCAGGACAAGAAGCACCGCGGTCGTGAGCCGATCTCGGCCCGCCTCATCGCGGACCTGCTCAAGACCGCGGGCGTCGACCGGATCATCACCGTCGACCTGCACACCGACCAGATCCAGGGCTTCTTCGACGGCCCCGTCGACCACATGCACGCACAGGGCCAGCTGGCCGAGTACGTGCGCGAGAACTACGGCACCGACAACATCTGCGTGGTGTCCCCGGACGCCGGCCGCGTGAAGGTCGGCGAGAAGTGGGCCGACGCCCTCGACGGCGCCCCGATGGCGTTCGTGCACAAGACCCGCGACCCCGACGTCGCCAACCAGGTGGTCGCCAACCGCGTGGTCGGTGAGGTGTCGGGCAAGACCTGCGTGCTGATCGACGACATGATCGACACCGGCGGCACCATCGCCGGTGCGGTGAAGGTCCTCAAGGAGGCCGGTGCGGGCGACGTCATCATCGCCACCACGCACGGCGTCTTCTCGCCGCCGGCCACCGAGCGCCTGTCGTCGTGCGGCGCCAAGGAGGTCATCGCGACCGACACCCTGCCGATCGACGAGGACAAGCGCTTCGACAACCTCACGGTCCTGTCGATCGCCCCGCTGCTGGCCCAGACCATCCGCGAGGTGTTCGAGAACGGTTCGGTCACCAGCCTGTTCGACGGCAACGCCTGATCGACAGCACGAGTATCGGCGGGAAGGCCGGTGTGGACGACGTCGTCGCCCGCACCGGCCTTCCGCTATCCGCGCCGCCGACCGAAACGCCTGGTCAGCAGTATCCCGGCCGTGCCCAGGAGCGCCGTGCCCGCGACCGATCCGAGGATGATCGCGGCGAGCGCGGGCTCGGAGAGCTCGTGCGGCGGGACCGGCACGAAGGTCGCCTCGTCCGGACCGTCGGCGGCCGGCGGCAGCGGACGGATCGGCGGACCGGCGAACTCGATCACCTCCTCCGTCTCGAGGTTGGCGCACAGGTGCGCCGTCCACTCGGTGCCCGCCCCGTCCACGACGAAGCGGTACGACCCGCCGCGTTCCATGCCGATCCCGCAGTCGCCGCCGTAGAACCCGGAACGGATCACGATCCGCTGCGGAACGGCCTTCTTGTAGCTCCGCTCCACCTGGAACAGGTATTCGAAGCCCGCGGAGTGCTCGCGCCGCTGCAGCATGCGCCCGACCACGATCGCGGTGGCCTCCGCCGCCCCCTCCTCCGGTTCCGGGGCGACGCAGCTGCACGCGCACGCGGTGCCCGGCGCGGTGAACGCCGAGGTGAGGAAGACCGACGCGGCGACCAGCACCGTCGCGGCGGCACGGCGGAGCACGTGTCGTCGTCGAACATCGTGGGCTGGGCGACCGGCCATACCGTCCAGCGTAGGCCGGATGCACCCCGTCCGGGTCGGCGTGCACCGACCGGCCGAGTACGCGACGATCCTCACACCTCCGCGTTGAGTACGGTTGATCCGTGGACGCGACGATCTATCACAACCCCCGCTGCTCGACCTCCCGCAAGACTCTGGAGAAGCTCCGCGGATCCGGGATCGAGCCGACCGTGGTCAAGTACCTCGACACCGGCTGGGATCGCGACCAGCTGAAGACGATGTTCGACGACGCCGGGCTCACCCCGGCCCAGGCCGTGCGCAAGCGCGAGCAGCTCTATAAGGACCTCAATCTGAAAGAGGCCACCGACGACCAGATCCTGGACGCCATGGTGCATCACCCGATCCTGGTGGAGCGCCCCTTCGTGGTGACCGACAAGGGCACCCGACTGGCCCGCCCGGTGGAGAACGTCGACGCGATCCTGTAGGAGCGAGCGGCCTCGGCGATCGTTCTCACCGGAGGTCCTTCGACTCGGCCCTCCGACGGGACCTCGGTCCGGTTCAGGAATCAGAGGGATAAATCACCCTAAGGCTCCTTAGGTATGCCTAAGATAATTTGTCCGTTATGGTGTGCCCGTGAAGAACACTCCTTCGGAGCCCACCACGGTCTCCCGCCGCATGTTCCTCCGCGGTGCGCTCGGCGCCTCCGCCGTGGCCGCAGGCGCCGTCGCCGCGGGTCCGCTCGGCGGATCCCCCGCCGCCGCGGAGTCGAACGCGCCCACCGCGATCGTCATCGGCAGCGGGTTCGGCGGCGCCGTGGCCGCACTGCGACTCGGCAAGGCGGGCATCGCGACCACCGTCTTCGAACGCGGCCGCCGCTGGCCGATCCGCAAGGACGGCAACACCTTCGCCACCTTCGACAACACCGACAAGCGCGCCGCGTGGTTCTCCGACACCGCCGGGATCTCCAGCGCGATGCAGACCCCGGTGGAGCGCTACCCCGGAGTGCTGGAGACCATTAAGGGCAACGGCATCGAGACGGTGCACGGCGCGGGCGTGGGCGGCGGATCCCTCGTCTTCGGCGCGTTCTCCGTGCAGCCCGACAAGGCCGACTTCGACGAGGTGTTCCCGGGCGGCACCGGGTACGACGAACTCGCGAACGTCCACTTCCCGCGCGCCCGGAAGATGCTCGACGCGACGGGCATCCCCCGTGACGTGCTGGCCACCCCCAACTACACCGGCGCCCGCACCTGGCTCGACGCCATCAAGCGCTACGGCGGCAAGCCGCAGTTCGTCGACTACTCGGTGAACTGGGACGCCGTCCGCCGGGAGATCGCCGGCAAGGCGCGCCCCGGCGTGAGCATCGGAGACCTCTCCTACGGCGTCAACAGCGGCGCCAAGAACTCCGTCGACCACAACTACCTCCCCGCCGCCGAGGCCACCGGCAACGTGACGGTCAAGCCGATGCACGAGGTGATCGACATCCGGCCGCGGGCCCGGAAGAAGGGCTTCGTGGTGCGCGCCCGGGTGATCGACGACAAGAATCGCACGCTGCGCATCGTCACCGCCGAGGCCGACTACCTGTTCATGGCGGCCGGCTCGTTCCACACCACCTCGCTGCTGGTCAAGGCCCGGGCCACCGGCGCGCTGCCGAAGCTCTCGAGCAGGATCGGCGACGGTTTCGGCGGCAACGGCGACTTCCTGATCGTCCGCACCAACCTGCGCGACGCCCAGGGTCCGCGCCAGGGCGGCCCCGGCTACGCCCGGCTGCGCGACGACTCGCTGCCCGGCGGACCGGCGTCGATCATCTACCAGGCCGGACCGTTCCCGGCCCCGGCCGCCGGCGCCGTCCTCACCCACCTCATCCAGGTGCACACCGACGAGCGCGGCACCATCGACTACGTGCACGGCACCCGCGGCACCGAGCTCAACTACCCGCACCGCGAGGGCACGAGCGTGCTGGACCGTCGTGCGAACGCCTTCGCCGAGCACTTCCACCACCGGACCGAGGTCCGGCACGGCACCCCGAACAACGGCATCGTGCTGTCCTCGCGCGCGGCCGGGTTCGGGTCCGGCGCCACCTTCCACGGGCTCGGCGGCGTGGTGGTCGGCAAGGCCGCGAACGCCGACGGCTCGGTGAAGGGCTACGACAACCTCTACGTGGTCGACGGCGCCTTCTGCCCCGGCGCGGTGGGCCTGGTGAACCCGTCGCTCACCATCACCGCGCTGGCGGAACGGACGATGGACCGGTTCCTCGGCACCCTGTCCCGGTGAGCGCACCCGCCCCGGCCGGCCCCGCCCGCACGGCGGACGTCGCGGCGACGACGGTGGCCGAACGGATCGTCGAACGCCTGGCGGAGCTGGGCATCGGCACGCTGTTCGGGGTGCACGGCGCCAACGCCGAGGACGTGTTCGACGCCGCCGTCCGGCGCCCCGGGATCACCCCGGTCATCGCCAAGCACGAGTTCGGCGCGGGCGCGATGGCCGACGGTCTGGCCCGGATCTCCGGCGGCCCGGCGGCCGTGCTGACCACCTCGGGCGGAGGCGCGCTCAACGTGGTGCCCGCACTCGGCGAGTCGTACGACAGTCGGGTCCCCGTCCTCGCGGTGATCGGCAGCGCACCGCGGCCGACGGTGGGGCACGGCGGCTTCCAGGACATGCTCGACGCCCCCGACACCGTCGACCTGCCCGCGGTCCTGTCCGGGGTGACGGGATGCTGCCGCGTCGTCGACGATCCGGCCGCCCTCGACGAGGCGTTCGACGACGCCGTCTCCGCGCTCCGACGCGGTCTCCCCGCCGCGCTGATCGTTCCGAAGGACGTCCAGGGATCCGGCTGGAGCCGTGGCCCAGACCGAGCCGAGCCCCTCTCCGAGACGAGCGTGCCCCCTCGCCGGTCGAGCGTGCCCCCTCGCCGGTCGAGCGAAGTCGAGACCGCCCCTGAGACCACCCCGGATCTCGCCCCCGTCCTGGAACGCCTCCGACGGGCCGCCGCCACCGGCGAACGCGTCTGCTTCTGGGCCGGGGAGGAGGCCTCCCGGGCCGGCGTCCGCGACGTCCTCGGCGCCCTGGCGACGCGCCTCGGCGCCGACACCGTGGTCTCCCCCGGCGGCCGGGACGCCGGGACCGCCGACTGCGCCGGAGTGACCGGCGTGATGGGACATCCGTCGGCCCACGCCGCCCTCGCCGAGGCCGACGTCGTGGTGGCCCTCGGATGCCGGATGTCGCTGACCGACCGGGCCGGGCTCGACCAGGCGCTCGCCGCCGCCGACGTCGTCCACCTCGGCGCGCATCGGCCGCGGCTGCCCGGCGTCGACCACGTCGAGACGCCCGACCTGCCGCACGTCGTCGCATCGCTGCGCGATGCGCTCGCCGACCACCCGCCGGCCGCCGGGCGCACACCTCGCGCCCGCGAGTACCTGACCACGCCCGGCACCGCCGGTCCGCTGACCATGCGGCAGGTGATCGAGACCGTCGGCGCCGCGCTGCCCGCCGGGTGCACGGTGTTCGCCGATGCGGGCAACGCCGGCGCCGCCGCGATCCACCACCTGCCGTTCGGCGCCGGCCGGTTCACGGTGGCACTGGGCATGGGCGGCATGGGGTACGGCATCGCCGCCGGCGTCGGCGCCGCCGTCGGGCTCCCCACCGACGCGCCCGCCGCCCGCACCGTGGTGATCGCCGGCGACGGCTCGTTCCTGATGCACGGCATGGAGATCCACACCGCGGTCGAGCATCGGGCGCCGCTCACCCTGATCGTGCTCAACAACAACGCGCACGGGATGTGCGTGACCCGCGAACGCATCTACTTCCCGGGGACTCCCGGGCTCAACCGGTTCGGCGACACCGACATCGCCGCCGGACTGGCCGCGATGTTCCCCGGACTCGACGTCCGGCGGGCCGTCGGACCGGAAGACCTGCACACCGCCTGCGCCGAACTCATGTCGCGGCCGGGCCCCGGATGCCTCGTGGTGGACGTCGACCCCGACGAGATCCCACCGTTCGGCCCCTTCCTGAAAGGAACCCCATGACCTCGACCTCTTCGAGTCAGACCGACCTCGACCGCAATCCCCCGCTCGACGGGGTGATCCGCGTCGAGACCCACGGCCGCGACGAGAACACCTTCCGGGTGGTCGACATGATCCGCTCGGTGTACCCGCACAACCAGATCTACGGCGACTTCTGCACGGTCCACGGTTACGTCGACGCCCCGCCGCGCGAACTGTACGAGTGGCTCTCGCACACCAAGTCCCTGGAGGAGTGGACCTACTCCTCCCGTGGGCTCGAAGCCGTCGCCCGACGACCCCGACCTGTACGTCGGCTACGACAAGCTGAACCCGCAGACCGAGTTCTTCGTGCGGACCGTCGCCAATCCGGAGGCCATGACCGTCGACTACCACTGCGCGTGGGATCAGGGCGAAGACCTCTGGATGATCTACCTGATGCGCGTCGTGGACGCCCAGCTGGTGCTGAACAAGCCGGGATCGGTGGTGCTGTGGACCAACTGCCACCACCCGTACTACGACGACAACCCCTACCCGGAGACCGCGCCCGACGACCGCGAGGAGTGGGTCGGCGACCTCTGGGACATGTTCTGGGCCGGCCACCAGATCGAGCTGGAGAACCTGATCCGGATCGCCGAGCACCGGCACCGCACCGGAGAGCCCCTGACCCCCGAATGGATGCGAGCATGACCGCCACCGCAGTACCCGCCCTCGCCCTCGCCGATCTGGCGACCTACCGCCCCGAGAACAAGGTCCCGTCGTCGTACTTCGCGGCCTTCGCCGAAGACGACGACCTCGCCGACAACGTGATGTTCCGCGCCCCCGCGTTCCGACACCACGCCGCCGAGGACGAGACCTCCGCGGACATGATCGTCACCGCCGCCGGGATCCTCACCGATCGGCACGGCGCGGACTACCTCGACGACGTCGACGTGCTGCTGACGCACAGCCAGCTGCCCGAGGTGATGGTGCGCGGGTGCGGCGGCGAGGTGGCCCACCGGCTGGGGCTGACGCCGTCGACGGTCCTCGACGTCCACAACGGCGGCTGCGCGGCGTTCGCCCACCTGATCGAGGTCGGCGGCGCGCTGCTCGCCGCCTCCGGCGGCCGCAAGGCGCTGATCGCGCTGGCCCAGAACAGCGCGGGCCAGATCTTCACCCAGGACCAGGTCCGCAGCAAGGCGCAGGCGGCCATCCCCGGCGACGGCGCCGCGGTGGCGACGCTGACGCTGGGTGCCGGCGGCAACCCGATCCTGACCACGGTGAGCCGCTCGTACGGCGAGTACGCGCCCGACATGACCGCCGTCTCGAGCCCGCCGCGCAAGTACTGGGAGGCCGGGCCCGGCCAGATCCACGTCGGCTTCACCAACGCGAAGATCGCCAAGGTCCTCTCCCGCGGCAACCGGCAGGTGCCGGAGGTGGCGATCGAGGCGGCCACGCAGATCGGCGTGCGGCCGTCGAAGCTGGACTGGTTCATCACCAACCAGCCCAACCGGGTGTTCCTGCGCAACTGGCGCGAGGCCCTGGAGCTCACCGAGGAGAACCACCCCGACACCTTCGACGAGTGCGGCAACCTGTTCGCCGTCGGCGTCCCGATGACCCTCGACGCGCTGATCGACTCGGGCCGGCTGCAGCCCGGCCAGATCGTGATGACGTCGGCGTTCGCGCACGCCGGCGACTTCGCCGCCGCCGCGGCGATCCGGTGGAACGGCCGGTCGTGATCCCGCCGAGGCCGGTGTACCGCTGCGACCTCAACGAGTCGGCGTACCCGCCGCTGCCCGAGGTGGCCGAGGCGATCGCCTCGGCCACCCGGACGGCCAACCGGTACCCGGAGTTCCTGCCGCACGGTCCGCGGGCGGCCGTCGCCGCGCACCTCGGTCTCGATCCCGACTGCGTCACGGTGGGGGCGGGCGGTACCGCCGTGGTCGCCTCGCTGCTCGCCGAGGCCGCATCCCGGCCTGGTGCGCCGACGCTCTCGGCACCCCGGCTGAGCACGCCGATGCCGACGTTCGACGGGTTCGCGATCCTCGGCCGGATGCTCGGATACGACGTCGACCCGACCCCGCTGCACGACGACGGCGCCCCCGACCTGGCGGCCCTGGCCGCCTCGGTGACGCCGTCGACCGCCGCCGTGATCGTGTGCTCGCCGCACAATCCGACCGGCGCGGTGCTCGGCGAGGACCGGATCCGCGGCCTGCTCGCCGCACTGCCCGACGACCTGCCGGTGATCCTGGACGAGGCGTACGTCGAGTACTGCGCCGCGCCGCCGGACAGTCGTGCGCTGGTGGCCGATCACCCGAATCTCGTCGTGCTGCGGACCTTCTCCAAGGCCTACGGGCTGGCGGGCGTGCGGGTCGGCTACGCGTTCGGCGCACCCGGTGCGGTGGCCGGGGCACGACGCCGCGAGGTGCCGTTCGGGATCTCCGCCGCCGCGCAGGCGGCCGTCCCCGCCGCCCTGGCCGCCCGGCGGCCGCTGGCCGAGCGGGTGGCGGCGATGCGCCGCGAACGGGACCGGCTCACCGCCGGACTGGTCGCGATCGGCTGCCCGGTGCTGCCGAGCCAGGCCAACTTCGTGTACCTGCCGGGCGAGGTCGGCATCGAGGTCGGCCGGGTGCTGCGCGGCGTCGGCGTCCTCGGCCGCGAGTACGCCGGTCACGGCTTCCGCCTGACGGTGGCCGACGAGGCGGTGACCGACTACGTGCTCGGCGCCCTGGAGCTGACGGCCCACTGCGCGTAGGCCGCCCCGGAAGCCCTCCCGCCGGCCGAACCTCCCCTCGCCGGTCGGGTCTTCCCTCGGTGGTCGGGTCTTCCCTCGGTGGTCGGGTCTTCCCTCGGTGGTCGGGTCTTCCCTCGGTGGTCGGGTCTTCCCTCGGTGGTCGGGTCTTCCCTCGGTGGTCGGGTCTTCCCTCGGTGGTCGAGCGGAGTCGAGACCACATCGCGTCGACCGTCTGGTCTCGACTCCGCTCGACCACCGAGAGGACCGACGACCACCGAGAGGACCGGCCGACGAGAGGACCGACCGACGAGAGGAGCGCGAGATGAGAGGAGCGCGAGATGAGGACCGACCGACGAGAGGAGCGAGAGGGAGGACCGAGCGACGAGAGAAGAGTCTCCGAACGGGATGCTAAAATGGCTCCCGTTGTCTCGGCGAGGGTGACCCGGATCGATCCGGGGTCCACCGTTATCGGCGCGATCAGGACGTTCTCTCCCCGATCCCTCGGGTGGTGGTTCTCCTCTCGGCCGTCGTCCGCCGTGAAAACCACTACCGAACAGGAGAGACTCATGTCGACCACCAAGCTCACCGCTTCGCTCCGCACCGAGAGCGGCAAGGGCGCCGCCCGCCGCGCCCGCCGCGAGGGCCAGATCCCGGCCGTGCTGTACGGCCACGGCACCGATCCCAAGCACCTGCTGCTCCCGAACCTGGAGCTGGCCGCCATCCTGCGCGCCAACGGCACCAACGCGATCGTCGACCTGGACATCGAGGGCGAGAGCCTGCTGGCGCTGACCAAGCAGGTCGACGTCCACGCGATCCGCAACTACATCCAGCACGTCGACCTGCTGCTCGTGAAGCGCGGCGAGAAGGTGACCGTCGAGGTCCAGATCGTCGTCGAGGGCGAGGCCCAGTCGGGCACCGTCACCGTGCAGGACGCCTCCACCGTCGAACTCGAGGCCGAGGCTCTGCACATCCCGGAGAGCATCGTCGTCAACGTCGAGGGCGTCGAGGCCGGCACCAACATCACCGCCGCCGACCTGGCGCTGCCGGAGGGCGCGTCGCTGATCTCGGCCGCAGACACCCTGATCGTCGCGGTTCAGGAGTCGAAGGGCGCTGCCGCCGAGGGCGACGAGGCCGCCGAGGAAGCGGCGGAGTAATTCCCACGCTGATCGTCGGACTGGGCAATCCCGGTCCCGCTTACGAGAAGACCAGGCACAACGTCGGGGCGATGGTCGCCGACAGCCTGGTCTTCTCGTACGGCGAGAAGTACACCGTGCACAAGAAGTCGGGCGCCGAGGTGGCGACCGTCCGGGTCGGCGGGGCGGATCCCGTCCTGGTCGCCAAGGCACGGACCTACATGAACGTCACCGGTCGCCAGATCGGACCGCTGGCCAAGTACTACGGAGTGGCCGCCGAGGACGTGATCGTGCTGCACGACGAACTCGACATCGACTTCGGCCAGGTGCGGCTCAAGCGCGGCGGCGGCGAGGGCGGCCACAACGGCCTCCGCTCCCTCACCTCCGCGTTCGGCTCCCGCGACTATCTGCGCGTGCGCCTGGGCATCGGTCGTCCCCCGGGCCGTCAGGATCCGGCGGACTTCGTCCTCAAGCCCTTCCCCGCGGCCGACCGCGCCGAGGTGGATCTGCTGGTCGGCAACGGCGTCGACGCCGCCGAACTCCTGGTGAAGCAGGGACTGGAAGCGGCCCAGAACGTCGTGCACGCCTGGTAGCCCCCTGCTCGTCGGACTCCACCCGCCCGGCGGGCTGCGCCCGTTCAGCGGCGCAGCAGCATCACCGAGCGCGGACCGAAGACCCTCGCCACCTGCAGTCCGCCCTTCGGGTCACGACGGCAGCTCACCACCGCGGCATAGCACGACGCCCCCGCGTCGCCCGGCACCCGGAAGCCGCCGTCGAGCGAGTACTTCGTGTTGGTCACCTTGAACGCCCGGGCCGCCGGGTCGGTCGGATGCGCCGGCGGCGCGTCCTCTCGCAGGTACACCATCACCTCGGTGATCCCCTCCGGCCAGTCGAAGCCGAGCAGCCCGTCGGTGAAGCCGCGCACCGCCACACCCGGAAGGTCGTCGGTGAGCTCCGATGCGGAGGCGGCCTGGAGGCGCGGTGAGACCGGGGTCGGCGTCGGTCTGCTGAAAACCGGTCGTCCCGGATCCGCGGCGTTCGACGACGTCGCGCCGCCGGACCGGACCATCACCGATTTGCGGCCGTCGAGGATCGCGACGACCCCGTATTCCGGCGACGCGCCCGGCGGCACCCCGCCGTCGTCGATGCCGGTGGCCTCGGTGCGGCCCACCACCTGGGTGCGTCCGTCGGGCAGCAGCCGGACCACCCGATAGATCACGCCCGGCGTCGACGACGCCCGCCACCGCACCCGCACGGTGCCCGATCCGGCCGGGGACACCGTGACCTCCCCGGGCGCATCGACCGCACCCGAGTCGGCGGCGGACGCCGCCTGCGCGGTCGGTCGCGGGAGATCCTGCGGGCTCGGCTCCGGTGAACTCGATACCGGCGAACTCGGTACCGGGGTGTTCGGCATCGGGGGGTTCTGGGCCGGGAGTCCCCGAGAGGGCGGATCCTGCGGCCGGTCCCTCTGCGCGAGCGCGTCTTCCACCTCGTCGGACACCGCGCGGATCCGCCGGATCGCCTGCGCGTCGCCGTCCGCCGCCGTCAGCGCGTCGATGCAGTGCGCCCGCGCCGCATCCAGGCGGCCGTCGCGGAGTGCCGTCCGCGCCGCGCGCAGAGCCGATTCCCAGTCCCCGCCGCCGGTCGGCACCGTCTCGGGCACGGTGGCCGTGCTCCGCGTCGCCGGAGCGGCCGCGGGGATCCCGGAGGTCACCGAGGCCGGGACCGCGGCGGTCGCGGGAGCGTGCGGCGCCTCCGCCGTCACACCGATCTCCGCCGCGAGCACCCGCAGCAGTTCCCGCGCACCGGTCGGGCCCATCCCGCGCTCCTGCGCCTCGTCCACCAGGTACAGGCGGTCGGCGTCGAGTAGTTCGTCCTCCACCAGCACCGCGGCCCGCAGCCGCGGCCGCAGATGGTCCGCGACCTCGTCGGTCACCGCCCGCCGGTAGTACTCGGCGGTCGCACGGTCGCCGAGCAGCACCTCGCGGGCGTGCACCAGCAGCTCGTCGACCACCGCGCGCAGTCGTCCGGCCGGGAGCTCCCGGGCGCGTCGTCCCAGACCCTCGACCCGCAGGGCGATCTCGTCACGATCGGCGACGTCGTCGAGCGTCAACTGCAGCAGCGCGGTCAGCGTCGGGGCCGTGACGTCGGCCTGCAGGCGATCGAACTCGGCGAGGAGCCGCCGGATCTGCTCCATCCGCTCCGAGCTCACCGCGGCGGCCGGGCGCGGTGCCGCCGGGACGGTGACCGCGTCGTCGAACATCGGATGCCTGCGCACCCGCTCGGCCACCTCCGCCGGCGAGAGTCCGGTCACCGCGCCGAGGTCGTCCAGGCCCGCGCGTTTCGACGACGGGATGCCGCCGTACCGTGCGACGAGCCGTTCCGCCGCGGCGTCGACCAGCTCGAATCGTTCCGCTTCGCGTTCGGCGTCGCGGCCGCGGGCCGCCGTCGCCGCCGCGGCCCGGTCGACGGCGCGGCGCAGCGGCGCGCTCCGGACCTCGTGCGTGGCGACCAGTTCGGCGACCAGGCTGCGGTACTTGGGGTGGTCCCGATGCTTCTGCCAGAACGCCCACACCTCGTCGATCCGGGCGAGCACCGCGGCGTCCGGCAGGGTCGCGGCCTCGTCGATCGGGAGGTCGTAGAGCTCGAAGACGTTCGAGGTCTGTGCCCCGCCGCGTCTCAGGACGGCGGCCAGGACCCGCTTCCGGTAGTCGTTGGCGTCGAATGGCTGCACGGCTGCGGTCCTACTCTTCTCGGCGCCGTGTCCGACGCACCTGATCCAGTTCGCGGTTGACCTCCGACTGCGAGAGCGTCGCCCCGGTCTTCGCCGACATGGTGAGCGGGATCCCGGCATCGACGTGGTAGGCCGTCACCCGCAGGACGCCGTCGAATCCCATCGCGAAGAGCACCTGCACCTCGCTGCCCTCGGCGTAGCCGGGCGGGATGTCGGTGATCCGGCCCTCCATCAGCACTTTGGCGTCCTCGGGGCGCGGCGTGGCCTCCTGGCCGAGCTGTTCGAAGACGGTGAGCTCGATCTGATCCTGATCGGGGCGGACGGTGCCGAACGAGCGCCCGACCCGGATCGGCAGCGTCTGGTTCCGGTGCACCAGCCAGGTGACCTCCAGCCGCCCGGACGCGCTGCTCATCGCGAGGACGCCGAAGCCGCGAGAGACGACGGTGTCGACGGAGACCTCCAGGATCCGCCGGATCCCGGCCACCGGCATCCGGAACGCGGTCCCGACGCGGCGGCAGGCATCGTCGAGGTCGTCGGGGTGCGCATCGAGCACGCGGCCGCTCGCCGGGAGCCGACCGCGCGTCTGCAGATCGCCCGCGACCAGCCGCTCCACCTCGAGTTTCTCGCCGTAGACGGCCGCCCCGCGGGCCACCGCGAGGTCCGGATCGGAGAGTTCCGGGGTCAGGTGCACAGCGGCCTCCAGCGCACGGGCGACCATCGGCATCCGTGACGCGCCGCCCACCAGGAGCACCCGGTCGACGCGGTCCACTCCGCGGGCCCGCGCCGCCCGCAGGCACGACAGGGTGAGGTCGACGGTCCGCCGGAGCAGCCCCGAGGTCAGCTCCTCCAGTTGCTCCCGGGTCACCGTGACCACGGCGCGGACGCCGTCGTGCGCGACGATGACGTTGGTCGACTCGGCGTCGGTGAGTTCATGCCGTGCGCGTTCGGCGGCCAGGACCAGCATTCTGCGAACCCGCCGAGTCGTCCAGCGGGTCCTCGGCGTCGGGGTGCTGCGCGCAGAACTCGCGGGAGAGGTGCAGGGCGAGCCGCTCGTCCCAGTCGGCGCCGCCGAGCTGGTTGTCGCCGTCCACCGACAGCACCGAGATACGACGGTCCACCAACTCGATCACGGTGGCGTCGAAGGTGCCGCCGCCGAGGTCGTAGACCAGGACGGTCTCGGCGTCGGCGGCGTCGCCGGTCGGGTCGGTGAGGCGGGAGAACCCGTACGAGAGCGCGGCGGCGATCGGCTCGGACAGCACCCCGGCCACCTCGAGTCCGGCGTAGGTGCCGGCCTGGATGGTCGCGCGCCGTTCGTCGTCGCCGAAGTAGGCCGGGACGGTGATCACCGCGCGCTGCACCTGCTCCCCGGCGAAGGCGGCGTCGGAGACCAGCGATTTGAGGACGAGCGCCGACATCGCCGGCGCCGACCAGGTCTGACCGTGTGCGACGAACCGCCAGTCCGGATCCCCCATCCGGCGTTTGACCAGCGCACACACGTTGTCCGGGTCGAGCCGCGCCTGTCGTCGTGCGCCCTCGCCCACGACGTGGTCGTGCGCGGAGGTCAGCAGCACCACCGACGGTGTGGTCTCGGTACCGCTCAAGCCGGTGATCACCCGCGGGCGCCCCTGGGCGTCGATCGTCGAGATCGCCGAGTTCGTGGTACCGAGATCGATTCCGTATACGCCCACGAGCGGGAATGCTATCAGCGGGGCCTGAGACCGCCCGGCCGTCGGCGGGCACCGCCTCTATGCTCGACGGTGTGACCGACTCGCCCGACTCCGGAGGGGATCCCACGCGGCTCCTCGCCGACCGCGTGCACGACCTGACGATGCTGGTCGCGGCCCAGTCGCAGATCCTGGCCGAGCTCGCCGACGCCGAACGGGCGCGGGCCGCCGAGCAGGCCGACCTCCCGCTGCTGGTGGAGCTGTTCGCGCTCTACACCGATGCCGCGACCTGCGCCGCCGCGCCGGGCCCGGACGCCGCCGCCTTCGGCGCCCTCCGCGACGGCCTGGAACGGCTGATCACCGGGCGCGGCGGCACGGTGGTCGTCCCCGCCGCAGGCGACGACTTCTCGGCCCGCACCATGGAGGCCGTCGACACCGTGCCCGCGGGCGAGTCGCCCGCGGGCACGGTCGTCGAACTGTTGCGTCCGGGTCTGGTGGTCGGCGACCGGTCGGTGCGGGCGGCGATGGTCGTCGTCGCCCGGTGAGGCGAACCACCGGTTTCCCGGCCGTTCACCCGACGGTTCGAGCATCGCGCGGCTAGCCTGACCCCCGTGACCAATGCCGCCGCCGCACCCGACGACGCCCGCCCGACCGGATCCCTCCCCGTCGACTCCCTGCGCGGCCTGCGGTTCTCCGCGGCCACCTCGGCGTTCCAGGTCGAGGGCGGCCGGGACGCCGACGGCCGCGGCCGCAGCATCTGGGACGACTTCGTCGAGATCCCGGGCAGCGTGGCCGACCAGTCGATCGCCGAACCGGCCGCCGACAGTTATCGCCGCTGGTCCGACGACGTCGCCCTCGCCGCCGGTCTCGGCCTGGACCGATTCCGTTTCTCGCTCTCCTGGTCGCGGGTGCTGCCCGACGGCGCCGGTCCGCCCAATCCCCTCGGGCTCGACCACTACTCGCGGCTCGTCGACGCCCTGCTCGAGGCGGGCGTCACACCGTTCCCCACCCTGGACCACTGGGGTCTGCCGTCGGCGCTGCAGGCTTCGGGCGGCTGGCTCGACCGGGACACCGCCTACCGCTTCGCCGAGTACGCGGCGCTGGTCGCCCAGCGGCTGGGCGACCGCGTGAAGCACTGGTACACGCTCGACGAACCGAACACGACGTCGCTGCTCGGCTACGGGATCGGCACCCACGCCCCGGCGCAGTTCCTGCTGTACGGCGCGCTGCCCACCGTCCACCACCAGCTGCTCGCCCACGGTCTCGCGATGCCGGTGCTGCGCGAGGCGGGCGCGGAGACCGTGGGCCTGGCGAACAATCACACGCTGGTCCTCCCGGCGTCGAGCTTCCCGGCCGACGTCGCCGCCGCCGAGGCCTACGACCTCGTCCACAACCGGATCTTCGTCGAGCCGGTCCTGCTGGGCCGGTACCCCGATCTCGCGCCGTTCGGCGACCTCGCACCCGCGATCCACGACGGCGACCTGGCCCTGATCTCGGCGCGCCCGGACTTCTACGGCATCGGTTTCTACAACCCGAACACCGTCGCCGCACCGCCGGAACGCAGTCCGGTCCCGTTCAGCCTGCTCCCGACGCCGGGCGTCCCGGTCACCGGCTGCGGCGACGACTGGCCGATCATGCCGTCCGCGCTCACCGCGCTGCTCGCCGACTTCGCCGGACGCTACGGCCGGCATCTGCCGCCGGTGATCATCAGCGGGAACGGCGCGGCGTTCGACGACCCCGACACGGCCGGGACCTGCGACGACGTCGACCGCATCGATTACCTGGCCGGCCATCTGCGCGCGGTGGCCGCCGCCCGCGACGCGGGCATCCGGGTGGACGAGTACACCGTCCGGTCGCTGATCGACGGTTTCCACTGGACCGACGGCCTCACCCGGCGCTTCGGTCTCGTCCACGTCGACTTCACCACCGCCGAGCGCACGCCGAGGGCGTCGTACGACTGGTACCGCCGGGTGGTCGCCGCGGTCCACGACGCCTCCGCGCATGCGTGACCGGTGTCTCTTCGCGCCTTCCGGGAACGGTGTCGCCACGGTGAACAGGTGACGAAGACCTCGGCGGACGACCTCGAAAAGGACCTCCGACCCCTACCTTCCCGTCGACGGTTGGTTAACATTCCGTAACGATGGACGACGCCACTCCCGGTGCCGTTGCACTAGCAGAAGGACGGACTTCCGTGGCAGAACTGGTCACCACTACGGGTCATGCGAACGTGTCGATGCTCGGTATCGGCGCCTACCGACCCGGGCGGCTCGTCAGCAACGACGAACTCTGCAAGGTCATGGACTCCTCGGACGAGTGGATCTACGAGCGCAGCGGCATCCGCAACCGCCGGTTCGTGACCGGTGACGAGGACATGCGCTACATCGCGGGCAAGGCCGCCGAGCGCGCGATCGTCAACTCCGGCATCGACCGCGAGAAGATCGACCTGCTGGTCTTCGCGACCAGCAGCTGGCCGTACAACGTGCCGCACGGCGCCCCGACCATCGCCTACGACGTCGGGCTCAACGGCATCACCGCCTTCGACGTCACCGCGGGCTGCGGCGGCTTCGGCTACGGACTCGGCACCGCCGTCGACGCCATCCGCGCCGGCAGCGCCCAGTACGCCCTGGTGATCGGCGCCGAGACCATGTCGGTGGGCCTCGACCCGAAGGACCGCAGCACCGGTTTCATCTTCGGCGACGGCGCGGGCGCGGTGGTGGTGGGCCCCACCGAGAAGAACGGCATCTCCCCGATCGTCTCGGGCAGCGACGGCGAGCACGCCGGCGCGATCAGCCAGAACTTCGACACCGTCGAGTACATGGCGCGCGCGGTGGAGTACCAGCACAAGGATCCCGAGACCGACCCCGTCGGCCGCCTGATCATCAGCATGGCGGGCCCGGCCGTGTTCCGCTGGGCCGCGGTGACCCTGCCCAAGGCGCTGAAGTCGCTGCTCACCGATTCCGGTGCCGGGGTCGACGACATCGACGTCTTCGTCCCGCACCAGGCCAACGCCCGGATCAGTGAGCTGATGAAGAAGAACCTCGGCTTCCCCGACGACCTGCCGATGGCGAACGACATCGAGAACACCGGCAACACCTCGGCCGGCTCCATCCCGCTGGCGATCGAGGAGATGCTCGCGACCGGCAAGGCCAAGGGCGGCGACACCGCGCTGATGCTCGGCTTCGGCGCGGGCCTGAGCTACGCCGGCGCCATCGTGACCCTGCCGCCGGCCCCGAAGATCTCCAGCTTCGACGGCCTCGACGAGCAGCCGGTCGGACCGCTGCCGCCGCACCTCGCCGCCATCGAGGCCTGATCCTCGCGGAACTACTTCCGCGTACGAACTACGCGTGAGACATTGGTGCGCATGGTGGAATTCACACAGGCACCGGGCATCTCGACATACGGCATCCGCGGGATCGGGGCCTACCGCCCCGAACGCGTCGTGACCAACGACGAGATCTGCGAGCACATCGACTCGTCGGACGAGTGGATCTACACCCGCACCGGCATCAAGTCGCGGCGCTTCGCGCGGCGCGACGAGGACGTCGTGGAGATGGGCGTCCACGCGGGCCGCAAGGCCATCGCGAACGCCCTGCTCTCCGGCTCCGACATCGACGCGGTGATCCTGGCGACCAACACGCATTGCTGCTGACCCCGGCCGGGGCCACCAAGATCGCCACCGAGCTGGGCGCCAACGGCGTCCCGGCCTTCGACGTGACCGTCGGCTGCGCGGGCTTCGGCTACGCGATGTCGCTGGCCACCGACATGATCCGCGGCGGCAGCGCCACCCACGTCCTGGTGATCGGCGCCGAGCAGCTCTCCATCGCCCTGGACATGACCGACCGCACCAACTGCTTCATCTTCGGCGACGGCGCGGGCGCCGTGGTGGTGGGCCCCACCGAGACGCTCGAACTCGGCCCGGTGGTGTGGGGCAGCGACGGCAGCCAGTACAACGCGATCCGCCAGGACATCGACTGGGTCACCTTCCTCGACGGCGACCGCGTCCAGCGGCCCTTCCTGCGGCTCGAGGGCACCGCGGTGTTCCGCTGGGCCGCCTTCGAGATGGGCAAGGCGGCGCAGAAGGCGCTCGACGCCGCCAAGGTCGACGCCGCCGACATCGACGTCTTCGTGCCGCACCAGGCCAACTCGCGCATCAACGAACTGCTCGCGCGGACCCTCAAGTTCCCGGAGACCACCGTCGTCGCCAACGACATCGAGACCACCGGCAACACCTCGGCGGCCTCGATCCCGCTGGCGATGGAGGAGTTGCTCTCCACCGGTGCCGCCAAGCCCGGGGACACCGCGCTGCTCCTGGGCTACGGTGCCGGCCTGAGCTACGCCGCCCAGGTCGTCACCATGCCCCAGATCCCGTTCGAGTGAGTTCCCGTTCCCGGACGCTCGGCTTCCCGGACGCTCAGCGGAGCAGCGCCAGGCCGCTGAGCGGCTCGCCCAGCGAGACCACCACGCGCGGCGCCCCCGCGCCGGGCTCGAGCGGCACCGCCACGACGTCGCCGCCCAGCGCCGAGACGTAGGCGACTCCGGCGTCGGCGTCCACGGCCAGCCCGATCGCCTCGGCGAACCCCGTCGCCAGGATCTCGGGCGCACCGCCGTGCTCCCCCGGTCCCGGGATCGGGGCGCGGTTGAGGCTGTTCCCGCCGGCGTCGTCGGCGCCCCGGTCGGTCCAGTACAGCCGGTCGCCGACGATCTCCAGGTCGATCGGCTCGGGCAGTCCGTCCCACAGCACCTCGACGTCCGACCGCGCCTGCGGGGTCTGCCCCGACGGCACCGCGAGCCCCGCCCTCAGGATCCGGCCGCGGCCGCCCTTCGACGGCCCCTTCTGCGTCCAGTACAGGTGTCCGGCCGCCGGGTCGACGGCCACCCCCACGCACTCGTCCAGCGCCGGCTCACCCGTGTGGTTGACGATCAGGTCCTCCGGGTCGCCGCCGGCGGACGGCACCCGGGAGACCCGGTGGCCCTCCCGGTCCGACCAGTAGAGGGTGCCCTTCTCGTCGCACGCCAGTTGTTTCCCGGTGGTGAGGCCGCCGGCCGGTACCACGTCGGCCGCACCGGTGCCGTCCAGCGCGGCACCGTGCACCCCGCCGTTGCGGGGCGAGTAGTCCCGGCCTCGCTCACCGGGCCCGGTGACGACGGGGGCGCCCATCGTCGTCCAGTACACGTGATCGTCGTGGACGACGATGCCGTCCGGCGCCGGCCCCGTCCGGGCGAGGAGCACGGTCACCTCGCCGCTCGACGGATCGATGCGGAGGATCGACTCCGAACGCAACGACAGCGCGAGCAGTGCGGTCATTCGAGCGTCAGCCTCTCCTCACGCGGCACCGATTCTCCCGGCCCCGGGACGCCCGGTCCGGCGTAGCGATAGAAGCCCTCCCCCGACTTGACGCCGAGCCGACCGGCGTCGACGTACTTCTCGAGCAGGGCGCGCGGACCGGCGGGCAGGTGCGGGTTCTCGGCGGCGTAGTGCTCCTCGATGTCGAGCACCACGTCCAGTCCCACCTGGTCCATCATCTGGAAGGGGCCGGCCCGCATCCCCCAGTTGATCTTGAACATGCCGTCGACGTCCTCCGGGTCGGCGACGCCCTCGGCGACCACCGCCAGCGACTCCCGCTTCACCGCGGCCCACACCCGGTTGAAGATGAAACCGGTGCTCTCCCGGCGGGCCACGAACGGGTGCACGCCGAACTCGGGCAGCACGGTCTTGAGCGTCTCGAGCACCGCGGGGTCGGTCTCGCCGTCGGACATCAGGTCGGCCGCATCCGCCGTCGGCGGCATGTAGAAGTGCAGGTTGCAGAACCGGGACTTGTCGGTGATGCGCTCGCTCATGGTGCTCGACGCGTACGACGACGAGTTGGTCGCGAAGAGCGCGTCGGCGTCGGCCGCCGCGTCGATCTCGCCCCACAGCGGGATCTTGATGTCGAGGCGTTCGGGGACCGCCTCGACCACCAGCCAGGCCCCGCCGAGGGCGGCGGCGAGGTCGTCGTGCGGCACCACGGTGCCGGGGCTGCCCGAGCCGCGCTCCTCGAGCACCCCCGGCAGCGTCTTCTCCACGAAGGCGACGGCGTCCCGGGCGACGTCGACGTTCGGGTCGTACAGCGCGACGGTGCCGCCGCGTGTGGCGAACATCAGCGCGATCCGCCGCCCCAGCGTCCCGGCGCCCACCACCGCGACGGGGCGCCCCGAGATGTCGTCGAACGTGAACGAGTAGGCCATGTGTCGCTCCTCTTGCCCGGGGCCGGAGCGGTCTCCGACCGTCTTTCGCGACGTTACGCCTCCCCGATCACCACCGTCGGCCGGTCGGCGAGGTCGTCGAGCGGGGCGATCGACAGATGATCGGTCGGTTCGTCGAGGTCGAGGCGCGTCCGTCGCGTTGTCGGCGGTCGGCGGGCCGGTCCGTCGGGTTTCGGTTTTGCCTGGCAGACCACCCGGCCGATAGCGTGGACGGGTGAGTTCTGAAGGTATTTCGGCAGCGTCTGCAAGCACGATCGCGCGCGAGGTCAAGCGCCGCCGGACCTTCGCGATCATCTCCCACCCGGACGCGGGCAAGTCGACGATGACCGAGGCCCTGGCGCTGCACGCCCGCATGATCAGCGAGGCCGGTGCGGTGCACGGCAAGGGCGGTCGACGCTCCACCGTCTCGGACTGGATGGAGATGGAGAAGGCCCGCGGCATCTCGGTGAGCTCCACCGCGCTGCAGTTCAACTACACCCCGACCGGCCCGGACGGGCGGGAACCGGTGTCCGACGACGAACCGAACGTGATCAACCTGGTCGACACGCCCGGTCACTCGGACTTCTCCGAGGACACCTACCGCGTGCTCACCGCGGTGGACGCCGCCGTCATGCTGATCGACGCCGCCAAGGGCCTCGAGCCGCAGACGCTCAAACTCTTCCAGGTCTGCCGCCACCGCGGCATCCCGGTGATCACCGTGATCAACAAGTGGGACCGTCCCGGCCGCTCGCCGCTGGAACTGATCGACGAGATCACCGAACGCATCGGCCTCATCCCGACGCCGCTGTACGTACCGGTCGGCATCGCGGGCGACTACCGGGGGCTGCTGGACCGTCGTACCGGGGACTTCGTCAAGTTCACCCGCACCGCGGGCGGCTCCACGATCGCACCGGAGACCGTCTTGAGCCCCGCCGAGGCGCTCGCGTCGGAGGGCGACGCGTGGACCGCCGCCGTCGAGGAGTCCGAGCTGCTCGGCGAGATGGGGCAGGACCACGACCAGGAGATGTTCCTGGCGGGTCAGACGTCGCCGATGATCTTCACCTCGGCGATGCTGAACTTCGGCGTCCGACAGCTGCTCGAGGCCCTGGTCGAGTTCGCGCCCGCGCCCGCGGGCCGCACCGGGATCGACGACGTCGAGCGCGCCGTGACCGACCCGTTCAGCGCGGTCGTCTTCAAGGTCCAGGCCGGCATGGACTCCAGCCACCGCGACCGCCTGGCCTACATGCGGATCGTGTCCGGCGAGTTCGAGCGCGGCATGGTGGTCACGCACGCCCAGACCGGCAAACCGTTCGCCACCAAGTACGCCCAGGCCGTCTTCGGGCGTGACCGCTCCACCGTCGACACCGCCTACCCCGGCGACGTGGTGGGCCTGGTCAACGCGATGGCGCTGGCCCCCGGCGACACCCTGTTCACCGATCCGAAGGTGCAGTACCCGCCGATCCCGTCGTTCGCGCCGGAGCACTTCTCCGCGCTGCGCGTGACCACCGCCGACAAGTACAAGCAGTTCCGCAAGGCCATCGACCAGCTCGACGCCGAGGGCGTGGTCCAGGTGCTGCGCAACGACCTGCGCGGCGACGCCTCGCCGGTGCTGGCCGCGGTGGGACCCATGCAGTTCGAGGTGGTCACCGCTCGGATGAAGACCGAGTTCAACGTCGACACCGTCATCGAGCCGCTCGGTTACTCGCTGGCCCGCCGCACCGACGAGGCCAGCGCACCCGAACTGGCCAGGCAGCGCGGCGTCGAGGTGTTCCACCGCAGCGACGGCGCGATCCTGGCGCTGTTCAGCGACAAGTGGCGCCTGCAGTTCATCGAGAAGGAGTTCCCCTCCCTCACCCTCGCCCCCCTCGTCGCCGCCGCCGACTGATGCGCCGGCTCGTCGCGTTCCTCGCCGCCGCCTCCGTGCTGTCCACCGCAGCGCTGACCGCGGGCTGCTCGACGACGCCCGACGACCCGGCCCACGGCCCGGGCGGCCGCGCGGCACCGGGACATGCGACGATCCCGCGCACCCTGCCGTCGGCCACCCGGCACGCCGAGCGCGACTGCGCCTCCACTCCGCCGAGCGGCACCGTCGTGCGCACCGGCTACGGCCTGAACTACACCCGGGGGTCGATCCACGCCGGGGTCCGGCCGGATGCCGGCCGTCCGGTGTGCGTCCGGTTCGCCAAGTCCGGACCGGCGGACCCCCAGGTCCCGGTCGACATGCTGTTGTTCACCTTCGCCGGCCCCGACGGGGAGGGCGCCCAGGTGGAGTTCCGCACCACCGCGCTGACCGGCGGAGTGCTGCCGCCGCTCGGCGACGGCTACTACCCCACCGTCGGACCGTTGAACCATCCCGTCGATGCCGCGGTCGGGATCTCGGTCGACGGCGTCTACTACCACTCCGACCGGTGTGCGCTGCGGCTCACCACGGTCACCGCGCTCGGCGCCGCCGGACGCTTCGACTGCCCGCGCGCTATCGTGCGGGAGGCGAATCCGTTCGCCCCCTCCGACGACACCGATCCCGACACCGACGACCTCGCCGTCGGCGAACCGGTCGCGACGCTCTCCGGCTGGTTCTCGGTGACCCCCTGACCGCTCCCCGTCACCAGGAGTCCTCCCATGGCACAGCAGGCCCTCGCGATCCGGCACGTTCCCTTCGAAGATCTCGGCCTGCTGGCCCCGATCCTCGCCGCCCGCGGCTACGACGTCGCCTACCTCGACGCCGGGATCGACCCGTTCGACGACGACGCCCTCACCGGCGCCGACCTCCTGGTGGTGCTCGGCGGCCCGATCGGCGTCTACGAGACCGACGCCTACCCCTTCCTGGACGCGGAGAAGACGGCGATCGCCGCCCGCCTGCGGGCCGGCGGACCGACCCTCGGGGTCTGCCTCGGCGCCCAGTTGACGGCCGATGTGCTCGGCGCCCCGGTGGAGTCCACCGGCCGCAAGGAGATCGGCTACGGACCGCTCACCCTGACCGACGCCGGACGCGACTCGGTGCTCGCCCCGCTCGACGGCCTGCCCGTCCTGCACTGGCACGGCGACCAGTTCGGCATCCCGGCCGGTGCCGCACGCCTCGCCGAGACGCCCGGGTTCCCGAATCAGGCGTTCGCCGTGGGCGACACCGTCCTCGGTCTGCAGTTCCATCTGGAGGCCGACCACACGCGGATCGAGAGCTGGCTGATCGGGCACGCGCACGAGCTCGCCGTCGCCGGGATCGACCCGCGCGAGATCCGGGCCGATGCGCTCGTGCACGGTCCGCGGCTGGCGGAGGCGGCCGGCGTCGTCGTGCACCGGTGGCTCGACGGCCTGCCGTGACCCCAGCCGTCGGCTGAGCCCCGGCATGCGGCCCCGCTGACCACACACCACCGCCGACAACCGACCCCGCACCCCAGCCGTCGGCCGATCCCGCCCCAGCCTATGGACGACACCGCCCCCACCGACGGCTGAGCCGGGTGAGGAACGCAGTGACGAATCCGAGTCGAAGCCTCCCCTCCGAACGGAAGAGCGCGCAACGACCCTTCGACGCGGGCTCCTTCGTCGCCCGGCTCAGGGATCGAAAGGCCGGCGCGTCGCCGACGGGGGAATGGCCAGCCCGATGCCGACGGGGGATCGAAGGGTCGGCCCGTCGCCGACCGACCGCCCCCCGAAGCGGTGTCGGCCGAAGAGACGAAGGGCTCCGAAACCGGACTCCCGCCCGTCCATCGCTCGCTACAAAGATCACGACACGATCCGACGACGAGGGAGACATCATGACGACCGACGGACTCAAGACCCGCCTGATCACCGCCGCGGTCCTCGGTGCGGCCGTACTCGGCCTCACCGCGTGCGGCGGCGGCAACGAGGGCGGCGACACCACGTGCGGCGACTACCAGCAGATGGATTCGGCGGGGAAGAAATCCGTCATCACCGAGTTCCTGAAGTCGAAGGGCGACTCGGATCCCTCCGGCGCCAAGGTCACCCTGACCCAGGCCTCGGCCACCACCTACTGCAGCACGGTGGGCAAGGCGTCGGACCCGATCCGCAACATCGACGGCGGATAGCCCCGCACCGGTCCCGCCGCGCCCCGTCATCGGACTCGGGGATCGTAGGGGCCGCCGGATCCCGGCGCCTAGGAGAGATCTCTCCCACCCTGCACTCCACACGAGTGATTAGGGTCATACTCAGGTCTAATGATTCATTAGAAAATCTCCTGAGGAGGAGTGACATGACGTCGCCGACAGCCCGGATCGCCAAGGACCGGATCTACGTGGTCGCCCAGAGCGGCGGCATCGCCGCCTACACCGCCTACGACGACGGCTCCCTGGAAGCCCTCCCGGGCTCGCCGTACTCCACCGGCCGCGGCACGTTCTGCGTCGTCACCACCCCCGACGGCCGGTTCCTGTACGTCGCCCCGGGCCAGGGCCTCGGGTTCCCGGTGAGCATGCCGCAGACGTACTCGCCGCACCTGCTGGCGTTCCGGATCGAGGACGACGGCACCCTGACCCGGATACACCGGCTGAACTTCCCGCGCACCACCACCCCGGTCGCGATGGCGATCTCCGCGGACGGCCGGAACCTGTACGTCGGCGTCGGCCGCGGCCCGGCGGGCTTCTTCTTCGGCGGCATCCAGCACATCCGGCTCGCCGAGGACGGCACACCGTCGTTCGCGGGGAAGCCGTTCCGGCTGGGACGCGTCCCCGACGGGGCCGTCACCCCGGTGATCTCGCCCGACGGCAGGCACGTCTACACCCCGACCACCGTGGGCAAGCAGATCGCCCGGGTGAACGTCGCCGCGGACGGCAGCCTGTCCGGGCCGGTCGCCCGCGTCGCCGCAGAGGGCGTCTTCCCCATCACACCGGCCTTCGCCGGGGGCGGCCGGTTCCTGTACGTCTGCAACGAGCAGTCGGCGACGCTCAGCGGTTTCGAGCGTAAGGAGAACGGCGACCTGGTCCCGCTCCCCGGCTCGCCCTACCCGACCGGCAAGATCCCGCACAACCCGGTCCAGACCGCGGACGGCCGTTTCATCTACTTCGCGAACACCTTCTCGCACAACGTGACCGGTTACGAGATCGGCGACGACGGCGCCCTCCACGAGCTGCCCTCCTCACCGTTCCGCACCCCCGCCGGCCCGGCCGCTCTCGCGCGGTCCACCGACGGCACGTGGATGTACCTGGTCTCCTCCCCGATCTTCAAGGAGGGCTCGAAGGTCGTCGTGACCAGTTTCGCGTTCGGCGACGACGGTTCGGTGACCGAACATCAGACCGTGCCCACCGACGGCCTCACCTTCGCCGACGGGCCGAGCATCACCGTCGTGCCCGTCGCCGCCGGGTGATCGCCCTCCGGTCAGGCGCCGACGGCCCGCGCGACCAGGGCCGGGTCGACGTCGTCGAGCGTGGCCGGGTGGAACGACGGGTTCCGGTCCTTGTCGACCAGCACCGCGCGCACCCCCTCGGCGAAGTCGGGGGTCGCGGTGAGCACCTCGGCCGCGTGCAGTTCGCGGTCCAGGCACCGGTCCAACGGCGACTCCGCGCCCGCCGCGACCAGCGCCGCGGTCACGGCCAGGCTGGTGGGCGATGCGGCGTCGAAGGCCGCGGCCGCCTCCTGCGCCCAGTCGTCGTCGGTGGCGCCGCGCAGGCCGCCGAGGATGCTCGCGGGCGGGAAACCGAGCGGGAAGTACTCGGCGATCTTCCGCAGCGGCAGGTCGGTCCGCACCGGATCACGGTGCGGCGCGAGCACCTCGCCGAGCGGCACGCCGTCGCGGATCCGCTGCGCCAGCACCGGGAGGTCGGCGGCCGGGACGAAGTGCGTGGCCAGTCCCACCGCGACGGCGTCGGCGCCGCGCAGCCGGGCGCCGGTGAGCCCCAGCCACAGGCCGACGCCTTCGGGCAGGCGCGGCAGGAAGTAGCTGGCGCCCACGTCGGGGAAGAACCCGATCGCCGTCTCCGGCATGGCCAGCAGCGCGTTCTCGGTGACGATGCGCAGTTCGCCGTGCACGCTGATCCCGAGGCCGCCGCCCATCGCCGCGCCGTCGATCAGCGCGACGTAGGCCTTGGGGTATTCGGCGATCAACTGGTTGAGCCGGTACTCGCCGGCGAAGTAGCGGGTGATCGCGGCGGCGTCGCCGTCGACCGCGGCCTCGCGGATCGCGCGGATGTCGCCGCCGGCGCAGAACGCGCGCGGGCTCGCCGAGGTGACCAGGACGGTCTCGATCGCGTCGTCGTCGCCCCAGGCGGTCAGGGTCGCGAACATGTCGTCGATCATCGACTGGTCGAGGGCGTTCAGCGCCCGGGGGCGGTCGAGCACGATCTCGGCGACCGAACCGTGGACGACGGTGTGGAGGAAGGACATGCGCCCACGCTAGATGAGCGGTTCCCGATGCGTTCGCTCAGGGCATCGAGGCCCCTCCGGCGGTCGAAGTCCTCTCGGTGATCGAGGCCCCCTCGGTGATCGAAGTCCTCTCAGTGATCGAAGTCCTCTCAGTGATCGAGGCCCCCTCGGTGATCGAGCGGAGTCGAGATCCGGCGAGCACCCCTGACCTGCGGTGACCTTCCCCGAGACGGCATGAGGTTCCGTCGACTCCCGCACGCCCGTGCCCGCGACACATCTCGGTTCGCCCCTTCAACTCAAATCACATGAGTCACAACTTTCACATCAGCCACAAGATTCTGTAGAGTTCTAGATCGTTGGGCCGAAGGGGAAGCGGCCCTCCATTCTCTGCGGCGCCGGGACACGACGACGCGGGTCACAGTTCCTCGGTGATCGAGGATCCTCGCTGGTCGAGCGGAGTCGAGATCTCCTCGTGGTCTCGACTCCGCTCGACCAGCGAAGGGCTCTACTCGACCGGCGAAGAGTCACGCTCGGCCCGCGAAGAGTTCTACTCGGTCGGCGAAGGGCTCCGCTCGACCGAGGAAGAGCCTCACTCGGCCGGTGAAAAAGCTTCGTGCAACCCGCTATTCGAGCAGTTCGGCGGCTTCCATCCACTCCGTCTCGGCGGTCTCCTTGTCGGCGAGCACACGCTGGAGTTCGTCGTTCAGCCCGGTCAACTTCTCCGGATCCACGGCGGCCTCCACCATCGCGGCGTGCAGTTCCTCCTCGCGCTTGCCGAGCTTCTCCATCTGGCGCTCGGCCCGGCTCAGCGCCTTGCGCGCGGCCTGATGCTCGGCGGCCGACAGTCGGGGGGTCTCGACTTCGCTCGACCCGCGAGAAGAAGAGCTCGACCCGGGCGAAGAAGCCGACCCGCGAGAAGAAGCCGACCCGGAAGCAGGAGAAGACGAGCCGCGAGAAGACGAACCCGAGCCGCGAGAGGACCGCGACCGGCCCGAAGCCGATGCCGGCCGCGTCGGAGGCACGACGCTCCAGGTACTGCTCGATCCCGCGCGGCAGGTTGGTCAGCGTCCCGTCGCCGAACAGCGCCCACGTCGAATCGCAGATCCGCTCGATCAGATAGCGGTCGTGACTGATCACGACGAGGGTGCCGGGCCAGGAGTCGAGGATGTCCTCGAGTTGCTGGAGGGTGTCGATGTCGAGGTCGTTGGTGGGCTCGTCGAGCAGCAGCACGTTCGGTTCGGCCATCAGGACGCGGGTGAACTGGAGACGACGACGCTCGCCGCCGGACAGGTCGCGGATCGGGGTCCGCTGGCGTGCGGGCGAGAAGCCCAGCCGCTCGGCGAGCTGACCGGCCGAGAGCTCCTTGTCGCCGAGCATCACGTGACCGGCCACCTCTTCGACGGCGTCGAGCACCCGCAGGTCCTCGTCGAGGTCGTCGAGCTCCTGCCGCAGCCAGCCCAGCTGCACCGTCTTGCCCTGGATCCGCCTGCCCGGCGCCACCGGGACCTCGCCGGCCAGGGCGCGCAGCAGCGTCGTCTTGCCGGAGCCGTTGACGCCGACCAGACCGATCCGCTCGCCCGGGGAGAGCCGCCAGGTGAGGTCGTGGACCAGTTCGCGCCCCGGCGCCCCGTCCGCCCCGCCGGGCGCGTGCACCGTGGCGTCCTCCAGCTCGATCGCGACGCGGCCCAGGCGACGCTTGGCGAACGCCGACAGCGAGACCGTGTCGCGCGGGGGCGGCACGTCGGCGATGAGCTTCTCCGCGGCCTCCACCCGGTACCTCGGTTTGGAGGTGCGTGCCGGGGCGCCGCGGCGCAGCCAGGCCAGTTCCTTGCGGGCGAGGTTGCGTCGTCGTTCCTCGGCGGCGTCGGCCAGCCGGGCGCGCTCGGCCCGCGCGAACACCCAGTCGTTGTAGCCGCCGTCGTACTCGTCGACGCGACCGGAGTGCACCTCCCAGGTGCGCTGGGCGACGGTGTCGAGGAACCATCGGTCGTGCGTCACGACGACGAGCGCGCTGCGGCGGGAGACCAGATGCTCGGCGAGCCAGTACACGCCCTCGATGTCGAGGTGGTTGGTCGGCTCGTCCAGGATCAGCAGATCCGCGTCGGTCACCAGCGCCGCGGCGAGGGCGACCCGACGACGCTGACCGCCGGAGAGCGCCGAGACGTCCCGGGCGAGCAGTTCGTCGACGCCCAGACCCGCCAGGATCCCGCGGACCCGCGCGTCGGAGGCCCACTCGTGTTCGGCGGTGTCGGCGCCCACCACGACGTCGGCGACCGTCGATCCGGCGGGGAGCACGCCGCGCTGGGTCACCGTGACCACCTCGATGCCGCCGACCCGGGACACCCGGCCCGAATCGGGTTCGGTGATCCCGGCGATGATCTCCAGCAGGGTGGTCTTGCCGCCGCCGTTGAGGCCGACGACGCCGATGCGCTCGCCCTCGTGCACGCCGACGCTCACCTCGTCGAGCAGCGGCTTGATGCCGAAGCTCTTGCTCACCTTCTCGGCGATCACCAGGGACGTGTTGGTACCGGGGGCCATGCGAATCCGTTCGTGCGTGGGGATGGTTCGTGAATGCAGAAGTCGGTGCGAGCGGAGGCTCGGCTCAGTGCGCGGGGATCAGCCGCGCACCGGGGACCGGCCCGTGCGCGGTGCGGACGGCCCGGGCGACGCCGAGGCCGGACAGTTCGGCGGCCACCGAGACCGACGACTCCTCGTCCGCGCACAGGAAGACGCACGTGGGGCCCGATCCCGAGACGATCCCGGCCAGCGCCCCCGCCTCGGTCCCCGCGCGCAGCGTACGGCGCAGCAGCGGCTGCAGCGAGATCGCCGCGGGCTGCAGGTCGTTGTGCAGCAGCGGTGCGACGGCGTGGACGTCGCCGGAGGCCAGCGCGACCATCAGTTCGTCGGGGCGCTCGGGCGGCGCGACCGTCTCGCCGCGACCGGCTCGGAGCCGATCGAGTTCGTGATAGACCGCCGGCGTGGAGAGACCACCCTTGGCCGCCACGATCACCCAGTGCAGGGCGCCGCGGTGCAGGATCGGCAGCAGCTCCTCGCCGCGGCCGGTGCCCAGCGCTGCGCCGCCGAGCAGGCAGAACGGCACATCGCTGCCGAGGGTGGCGGCGATGTCCGCGAGGTCCTCGCGGCTCAGATCCAGGCGCCACAGCCGGGCCGCGGCCAGCAGCGCGCCGGCCGCATTGGCCGAGCCGCCAGCCATGCCCCCGGCCACCGGGATCTGTTTGACGATCTCGATGCGGACGTCGGTGTCGGAGACGTTCGCGTACTCGGCGAGCGCCTGCACGGCCCGCGCCGCCAGGTTGGTCGGGTCCGCGGGCACGTCGCGGTGCCCCTCCCCGGTGACGTGCACCGAGAAGGCGTCGTCGGCGCGGACGGTGACGTCGTCGTACAGGGAGAGCGCGCAGAACACGGTGTTCAGCCCGTGGTAGCCGTCCTCCCGCAGCGGCCCCACCCCCAGGTGCAGGTTGATCTTGGCCGGGACGCGGGCCGTCGCCCCACCCATCATCGGCGGGGCCCGTCGTCGGTCGGCGCCGTGTCCGCGTCGCCTGATCCCGCCGCCCGAGCGGACTGCGCGGCCTCCGCCAGGCGCACGTAGGCGTCCACGTCGAGCCGCTCGCCGCGGACCCGCGGGTCGATCTCCGCCGCGCGCAGGAGTTCCTCGGCCTTCGGTGCACTCCCGGCCCAGCTCGCGAGCGCCGAGCGCATGGTCTTGCGGCGCTGGGAGAAGGCCGCGTCGATCGCGGCGAAGACGGCGGCGCGGTGGTCGGCGTCGGTGCCGTACGGGTCGGTGCGGTCGATCCGGACCAGCCCCGACTCGATCTTGGGTTCGGGCCAGAACACGTTGCGGCCGATCGCGCCCGCGCGCTTCACGGCGCCGAAGTACCGCGCCTTGACGCTCGGCACCCCGTACGTACGACTGCCCGGTCCGGCGGCCAGCCGGTCGGCCACCTCGGCCTGGACCATCACCAGCGCGGTGCGCAGCGTCGGGAAGTGCGCCATCAGGTGCAGCAGCACCGGCACGGCGACGTTGTAGGGCAGATTGGCCACCAGCGCGGTCGGGGCGGCGGGCAGATCGTCGGGCAGCACCGTCATCGCGTCGGCGGTCACCACGTCGAAGCTCCTGCCGGGCGCGAACTCGGCGACGGTCTGCGGCAGACGCCCGGCGAGCACCGGGTCGATCTCCACCGCCACCACGGCGCCCGCGACCTCCAGCAGCGCCAGGGTCAGCGACCCCAGGCCCGGCCCCACCTCGAGCACCACGTCGTCGGGCCCCACCCCGGAGGTGGCGACGATGCGGCGCACGGTGTTCGCGTCGTGCACGAAGTTCTGGCCGAGCTGTTTGGTCGGGCGCACGCCGAGTTCGGCGGCCAGACCGCGGATCTCGGCGGGTCCCAGCAATCGCACCGCCTGTGCGGGCCCGGTCGTCTCGCTCACCCGACCATCATCCCTGGTCGGTCAAACGGGGCGCGCACGGACCCTTCGACACGCTCCTCGGCCGGCGCCGCGGACCCGCTCGGGGAGCGGAGAGGGCTCAGACCGCGACGGGGCCCCGGAGCGCGGCGCCCGAGACGACGGGAGGGCGCGGGGAGCGAACGCAAGCCGTCAGCTCAGGCCCAGCCGGCGGGTGCAGTGCGGCCACGCACCCCAGCCCTGACCGGCCTGCACCTTCTTGGCGATGTCGATCTGCTCCTCGCGGGTCGCCAAGTCGGGGCGCGGGGCGTACTGCTGGCCGCCGTAGGCGTTCCAGGTGGACTGGGTGAACTGCAGTCCCCCGTAGTAGCCGTTGCCGGTGTTGGTGGCCCAGTTGCTGGTCGATTCGCAGACCGCGATCGCATCCCAGACGCCCTGCGGCGCGTGCGGTGCGCCCGGCTTGGTGCCGATGCGGATCGTCGCCGGCTTCGGCTTCACCAGAACGTTCTCGCCGACCTTCTCGCGCTTGGTCACCTTGCCGTTCACGCGGGTGATCTTGTAGGTCACCTGCGCCTTGCCCGGCGTGCCCGGACTCTCCACCACCTTGCGGTCCCGGACCAGGGTGGCGTCCTTCTTCGTGATCTCCGGCGGCGCGACCTTCTCCTCGACGGTCTCCTCCTCGGCGCGCACGCGCGTCACCTCGATCTTCATGTCCTTGGTCACCGGGGTGTCCGCGGCGGGGACCACCTTGTCGGTGGCCTCCAGCGGCCGACCGCTGTGCTCCAGGACCTCGCCGACGGTGCGGGCGGGCACGCTGGTGCGTATCGTCTTGCCGCCGTCGGTCAGCAGGATCGGCTTGGGCAGCGTCACGTCGAGGTCCGCGCCCTTCAACGGCAGGGACTTGTCGAGCGGGGCGGCGACCTTCGCGTCGTCGAGCCCCTTCTCCGCGAGCACCTCGCGCACCGAGTTCTTGTGGGTCTTGACCAGCTGCGGCTTGCCGTCGAGCTTGATCTCCACCTCCTTGAGCCGGTCGAGGACGATCGTCTGGCCGGCCTGGGGGCGGCTGCCCGGATCGACGTTCAGCTGGTCGTCGGGCCGGGTCTCGATGCCGTTCTCGGCGAGCACGCCGTCGACGGAGAAGGACATGGTGGAGACCTGGCGCTGCTCGCCGTCGACCGAGATCGTCAGTTCCTTGTGCATGACCGCTCCGGTCACGCCCCCGGCTGCGAGCGTGACGAGAAGGGCCCCGGTGACGGCACGTGCGCCCCTGGAGTCGGTCGCGTTGATTCGCTTGAAGACGGACAAAGAAGTACCCACTTACCAAATCGTCCCCGCGATGGTGTCGGCGGGGTCCCCGAAACCGGGGTCACAGTACGGTAACGAATTTACCGCTGTCACCGCAACGGCAGGCCGTACGCCCGGTGCGCGTTGGCGCCGAGGATCCGTGCCATCCGTTCGGGGGACATGTTACGGACATCCGCCAGACACCTCGCGGTGTACGGCAGACAATACGACTGATTCGGCTGGCCACGATACGGATGCGGGGTGAGGAACGGAGCGTCGGTCTCCACCAGGATCTGCTCCTCGGGAGTCAGCGCCGCCGCCTCCCGCAGACCGGTCGAATTGGCGAACGTCACAGTGCCGGAGAACGACAGCAGATAGCCGCGGTCGACGCATTCGCGCGCGATCTCCGGGGTCCCCGAGAAGCAGTGCATCACCACGGTGTCCGGCGAGCCCTCGGCGGCGAGCACGTCGAGCAGCTCCCGGTCGGCCTCCCGGTTGTGGATCATCAGCGCCTTGCCGGTCCGTTTGGCCAGGTCGATGTGCCAGGCGAAGGCGTCCTTCTGGGTCGCCGGATCGGCGCAGTCGTCCGAGTGGACGGTCCAGTAGTGGTCGAGCCCGGTCTCCCCGATCGACACCACCCGCGGGTCGGCCGCCAGCCGCTCCAGTTCGGCTTTCGCGGCGTCGTCCAGGTCGCCCGCATGCGTCGGATGCAGGGCGACGGCGGCGAAGACCCGATCGTCCCAGTGCGCCGCCTGCACGGCCCAGCGCGCGTCGACCAGGTCGTCGGCGACGGTCACCACGCGTTCGACGCCCACCCGCTCGGCGCGGTCGACGATCTCGCGCACCGCCTCGGCGCTGCGCCCCCCGCAGGCGGCGAGGTGGGTGTGCGCATCCACCAGTCCGGGCAGCGGCTCGGGGGCCGGCGGCGGCTCCCGGCGCCTGCGCCTGCGGATCTCCTTCGCCGACAGCTCCTTCACCGGCGGCTCCCCCGCCGACGACGCGTTCTCACTCACGGGCTCCATGTTCACAGATCCCCGGTCCCCCGGAGACCCCCGGTGCTCACAGGTCCACCGTCCCGGAGATCACCGTGGTGCAGGCGCCGCCGATCCAGACGTCGTCGCCGTCGTCGTCCACGAAGACCCGTCCCGCGCGGCCGATCGCCGTGCCCTGCGCCGCGACGTACGACGACGGCGCCCGCAGCCCCGGTCCGGCCGCACCCCGGCGCAGCCAGACCGCGATCCCGGCGTTCAGGCTGCCGGTCACCGGATCCTCCGGGACGCCCATCCCGGGCACGAAGGCGCGCACCTCGTAGTGCGCATCCGCCCGGTCCGGCCACGGACCGACCAGCCCGACGAAGTCGTCCGGGCCGAGAGCGGTCGTGTCCGGGGTCGCCTCCAGGACGCGCCGCCCGTCGTCGAGCATCAGCGCCAGCCACGGCGGCCCGTTGCTCACCCATTCGGCGGCCACGACGTCGTCCGGGGCCAGGCCGAAGGCCGTGCGGACCCGGTCCAGAGTCGCCGCGTCCGGCGGACCCGACCTGGTGAGCGGCGGGGCGGCGAAGGCGAAGCGCCCGGCGTCGTCGTACCCGATCCGCACCGCGCCGATCCCGCACTCCTGCACGAGCGCCCCCGACGGCGTCGTTCCGGCCTCGTCGCGGGCGGCCAGCCACGCGTGCGCCGAGCCGAGGGTGGGGTGGCCGGCGAAGGGCAGTTCGCCGCCGGGGGTGAAGATCCGCAGGCGGTAGTCGGCGGCCGGATCGGTCGGCGGCAGCACGAACGT
Source organism: Gordonia sp. (in: high G+C Gram-positive bacteria) (assembly GCF_047600385.1). Classification (GTDB taxonomy): domain Bacteria; phylum Actinomycetota; class Actinomycetes; order Mycobacteriales; family Mycobacteriaceae; genus Gordonia. The sequence continues at coordinate 64,455 of NZ_JASGKZ010000001.1, forward strand.
GGTCTCCGACAGATTGGTCCACCGTGCGAAGCGCGCCATGGCGTCGTCGTCGAGCCCGTCGGCATCCAGCACGACGGCCACCGGATTGCCGCCGGTCGTCCCGAACCCCTCGGCGCCGCCGCCGAACACGTCCACCTGTGCGAATCTCCGAACGGTCACCCAGCAGACACTAGCCCGTCCGGGTAGCGTTTTCCCCGTGCTCGGATTGCCTTCACAGATCACCGTCCTGCTGTTCGACCTCGACGGTGTGCTGACCACCACGGCCACCCTCCATACGACGGCGTGGACCGACGCGTTCAACGCGTTCCTCACCGCGCGCGCCGCCGACGCCGCCGACGGCGAGGACCTCGCGCCCTTCACCGAGCAGGACTACCTCGACCACGTCGACGGCAGGCCCCGGACCGACGGCGTCCGGAACTTCCTGGCCGCGCGCGGCATCGTCGTCGACGACGAGACCGTCCACGCGATCGCCGACGCCAAGAACGCCGCCTTCGTGGCGACGCTCGAGCGCGACGGCGTGGAGCCCTACCCGGGTTCGGTGCGGTACCTGGAGGCCGCCCGCGCGGCCGGGCTGCGCATCGCCGTGGTGACCTCCAGCAAGAACGGCGCCATGGTGCTCGAGGCCGCCGGACTGTCCGGGTTCCCCGAGCATCGGGTCGACGGCAACACCATCGTCGAGGAGGGGCTGGCCGGGAAACCCGCCCCGGACTCGTACCTGCGCGGCGCCGAACTGATGGGGGTGCCGCCGGAGCGGGCCGCGGTGGTCGAGGACGCGATCTCCGGGGTCCGGGCCGGGGTCGCCGGAGCGTTCGGCTACGTTGTCGGAATCGATCGCACCGGTGGCAGGCAGACCGATGCGATGCACACGGCAGGCGCCGACGTCGTCGTCTCCGATCTCGATGATCTTCTCTCCTGATCTTTCCGGACCAGCCTGACCAGGCGAAGGAGCCCGCCATGTTCGAGCCGCAGAGCGAACTGACCCACACCACGCACGGCGACACCGCCAGCCACACCGACCCCACCAACGTACCCGCGCACGGACTGCACCCCGATCACGGTTTCGAGGTGGACCCGTGGCAGCTGTCGTGGCGGGGCATGGACATCGACATGATCGGCCGCACCGAGACGCTGTTCGCGCTCTCCAACGGCCACATCGGGCTGCGCGGCACGTTCGAGGAGGGCGAGCCCGTCGACCAGCCGGGCACCTACCTGAACGGCTTCTACGAACTGCGCGACCTGCCCTACGCCGAGAGCGGCTACGGCTACCCCGAGTCCGGGCAGACCGTGGTGAACGTGACCGACGGCAAGATCATCCGCCTGCTGGTGGAGGACGAGCCGATGGACCTGCGCTACGGCCGCACCGTCGACCACGAGCGCGTTCTCGACTTCCGCACCGGCACGCTGCGCCGCACCACGCTGTGGACCTCGCCCACCGGCCGCACCGTGCGGATCAAGAGCGAACGGCTGGTCAGCTTCACCAAGCGGACCATCGTGGCGACCCGCTACGAGGTGGAGCCGATCGGCGAGGACATGAAGCTGGTGCTGCAGTCGGATCTGCTCGCCAACGAGCCGGTCCCGCTGCCCGGCAACGATCCGCGGCTGGCGGCCGCGCTCGACGCCCCGCTGGTGCCCGCGCTGGCCGACTGCCGCGGCACCACCGCCGTGCTGGTCCACCACACCAAGCGCTCGGGTCTCACCGTCGCCGCCGCGATGGGTCACAAGATCGAGGCCCCCGGCAACGCCGAGACGTTCGTGCAGGCCGACGGCGATCTGGCGCGCCTGACCGTCGCCGCCACCGTGCCGCAGGGCAGCAAGATCGTGCTCACCAAGTGCGTGGCGTACGGCTGGTCGGCACGACGTTCCGTCCCGGCCCTGCGCTCGCAGGTCGACGCCGCGCTCGCCATGGCCGCCGAGACCGGCTGGGACGCGCTCAAGGCCGAACAGGCCGCGTTCCTCGACGAGTTCTGGAGCGACGCCGACATCGAGATCGACGGCGATCCCGAACTGCAGCAGGCGGTCCGCTTCTCGCTGTTCCACGTGCTCCAGGCCGGGGCCCGCGGGCAGTCCCGGCAGATCCCCGCGAAGGGCCTCACCGGTCCCGGCTACGACGGCCACACCTTCTGGGACACCGAGAGCTTCATCCTGCCGATGCTCACCTACACGGTCCCCGGCGCGGCCGGCGAGGAGCTCCGCTGGCGGCACAGCACCATCGACAAGGCCCGCGCCCGCGCCCGCGAGCTGGGCCAGTCCGGCGCGATGTTCCCGTGGCGGACCATCGACGGCGACGAGTGCTCGGGCTACTGGCCCGCGGGCACCGCGGGCGTGCACGTGTCCGCCGACATCGCCAACGCGACCGGCCGCTACCTGCGCGCCACCAACGACGAGTCGTTCGAGGTGGAGTGCGGCGTCGAACTGCTGGTGGAGGTGGCCCGCTTCTTCGCCGGCTTCGGCCACCACGATGCGGGCGGCAACTTCCGCATCGACGGGGTGACCGGCCCGGACGAGTACACCGCCATCATCAACAACAACGTGTTCACCAACCTGGCCGCGCAGCAGGCGTTCCGGGACGCGGTCGCGGTGGTGCACCGGCAGCCGGCCGTCGCCCGCGACCTCGGGGTGAGCAACGCCGAGATCAAGCACTGGACGCGGTGTGCGGACAACATGACCGTCCCCTACGACGAGAACCTGGGCGTCCACCAGCAGTGCGAGGCGTTCACGCTGCTCGACAAGTGGGATTTCGAGGCCACCCGCGGCCGCTACCCGCTGCTGCTGAACTTCCCGTACTTCGAGCTGTACCGCAAGCAGGTGGTGAAGCAGGCCGACACGGTCTTCGCCACCTACATGTTCGGCGACGGCTTCACCGACGACGAGAAGCGCGCCGTCTTCGACTACTACTACCCGATCACCGTGCGCGACTCGTCGCTGTCGGCGTGCTGCGAGGCGGTGACCGCCGCCGAGGTGGGCTACCTGGACCTGGCGTACGACCTGATGTGCGAATCGGTGTTCACCGACCTGCACGACCTGCACAACAACGTCTCGTCCGGGCTGCACATCGCGGCGCTGGCCGGCGCCTGGACCGACTGCGTCGCCGGTTTCGGCGGCATGCGCGACTTCGGCGGCAACATCACCTTCGCGCCGCGACTGCCGCACCGGCTCAACTACATGTCGTTCCGGATGCTGGTGCGCGAGTCGCGGATCGTCGTCGCGGTGGAGAAGTCGCAGGCCACCTATCGCCTGCTCGACGGTCCGCCGATCGAGTTGGCGCACCACGGCGAACGCTTCACCCTGAGCGACGATCCGGTGACCCTGCCGATCGAGCCGATCGACGCGCCGGCCCCGCCGGAGGCGCCCGTCGGCTGCGAACCGTACCGCCGGGAGGGCTGACGCGCGTGGCCTGCGGCGGGGGCCCGAGGGCACCGCTATCCTCGTAGGCACTATGCGACCTGCCTACTACATCACCACCGCCATCGCGTACCCGAACGGCGCACCGCACATCGGGCACGCCTACGAGTACATCTCGGCGGACACCCTGGCCCGCTTCAAGCGACTCGACGGGTACGACGTCCGGTTCCTCACCGGCACCGACGTGCACGGCCAGAAGATGCAGCAGACCGCCGAGGCCGAGGGCATCCCGACCGCCGAGCTCGCGGCCCGCAACTCGGACCGGTTCCAGGCGCTGCAGGAGCGCCTGGGGTCGTCGTTCGACCGGTTCATCCGCACCACCGACGCCGACCACCACCGGGCCTCGCAGGAGATCTGGCAGCGGATGGTCGACGCGGGCGACATCTACCTCGACTCGTATTCGGGCTGGTACGACGTCCGCGACGAGACCTTCGTCAACACCGACGACACCCGGGTCGACGAGAACGGCGACCGCGTCGCCACCGAGAACGGCCACAAGCTCACCTGGACCGAGGAGCAGACCTACTTCTTCCGGCTCTCGGCGTACCAGGACCGGCTGCTGGCGCTGTACCGGGAGCACCCGGAGTTCATCGGCCCGGACGTGCGGCGCAACGAGGTCACCAGCTTCGTCTCCGGCGGACTGAAGGACCTGTCGGTCTCGCGCACCACCTTCGACTGGGGCGTGCAGGTGCCCGACGCCGACGGCCACGTGATGTACGTGTGGGTCGACGCCCTCACCAACTACCTCACCGGCGCGGGCTGGCCGGAGGATCCGGAGACGTTCGAGCGCTACTGGCCCGCCGATCTGCACGTGATCGGCAAGGACATCATCCGGTTCCACTGCGTGTACTGGCCCGCGTTCCTGATGAGCGCCGGGATCGCGCTGCCCGAGCGGGTGTTCGCGCACGGCTTCCTGTTCAACAACGGCGAGAAGATGAGCAAGTCGATCGGCAACGTGATCGACCCAGACGTGCTGATCGACGAGTTCGGGGTGGATCCGGTGCGGTTCTTCTTCCTGCGCGAGGTCAGCTACGGGCAGGACGGGTCGTATTCGGCGGAGGCCATCGTCTCGCGCACCAACTCCGATCTGGCCAACGAGTACGGCAACCTGGCGCAGCGCACGCTGAGCATGATCGGCAAGTACTTCGGTTCGGCGGTCCCCGAGCCCGGCGAGTTCACCGAGGACGATCGGGAGCTGCTGGACCGCGCGGACGCCCTCCTGGAGACCGTGCGCGAGCACTTCGACGCCCAGGCGATCCACCTCGGCCTGGAGGCGCTCTGGTCCACGCTGGCCGCGACCAACCGGTACATCTCGGCGCAGGAGCCGTGGAAGCTGGCCAAGACCGACCTGGACCGCACCGGCACCGTGCTCTACGTGTGCGCCGAGGTGATCCGCATCGTCACGCTGCTGGCCCAGCCGGTGATGCCGACGTCCACCGGGACCGTCCTGGATCTGCTGGCCGTCGACGCCGACCGCCGCGACTTCACCGCGATCACCGAGCGCCTGGCCCCCGGCAGCGTGCTGCCCAAGCCGGCCCCGGTGTTCCCGCGCGTCGAGTTGGCGTCGGACGACTGACGTCCCCGATGGTCGGACCCTCTTCGATGGTCGAGTCCCCTCCGCCGGTCGAGTCCCCCTCTCCGGTCGAGGTCTCGACTCCGCTCGACCCGCGTCTCCGCCGAGACCGCCCCGGGCTCGCGGTCGGACGGATGCGGTGACCGCACACGCCGGGCCGCCGTCGAGCCTGGACCTCTTCCGCGCCCTGGTGGCGCGCACCGAGGCCGACGGACGTCCGGGGCCGGCGGCCCTGATCGGCGACTGGTGCGACGCCGACGCCGTGATCGCGCCGTCCATCGAGCTGGTCCCGGGTCTGCTCCCGCCCGACCGGCCGGACCGGTTCTGGCTCGGTCACCTGGGGTTCCCCGTCCACGGCGATCAGGGCCCGCTCCCGGAGACCGCGGGCGGACTCACCGACGGCGTCCTGATGCTGCACGACGGCCGGTGGTCGTGGGTCTCGCCCGTCGGGGCCGCCCTCCCCGACTGGGTCGCCGACCTCCTCCACGCGTCGGCCGCCGCCCCCGCGTCGTCGACCGAACCCACCCCGCCGGCCGAGCCCTCCACCCCGCGGACCGAACCCACCCCGCCGGCCGAGCCCTCCACCCCGCGGACCGAACCCATCCCGTCGGCTGAGCCGGTGAGGAGCGCAGCGACGAACCGTGTCGAAGCCCCGCCCCCGCCCGCCTGGCACGCCGCCTGGACCGCGCCCGAGCGCGCCCCCCACCTCGAGGCCGTGGCCTCGTGCCGGGAGGCGATCGCCGCGGGCGAGGTGTATCAGGCCTGTATCTGCACGCGTTTCACCGGGGAGCTGACCGGCGCCCCGCACGACTACTTCGCCGACCTGGCCGCCGCCACGAAACCCGCGAAGGCCGCCTTCCTCCGGGGGGCCTACGGCGCGGTGGCGAGTCTGTCGCCGGAGTCGTTCCTGTCCCGCCGCGGCACGACGGTCACCTCGTCGCCGATCAAGGGCACCGTCCCCCTCGACACCGATCCGCTGGTCCTGGCCGAATCCACCAAGGACGTGGCCGAGAACGTGATGATCGTCGATCTGGTGCGCAACGATCTCGGGCGCGTCGCGACGACCGGCAGCGTCCGGGTCCCGGAGCTGCTCACGGTGGTGGGCGCGCCCGGCGTGTGGCATCTGGTCTCCACGGTCTCCGCCGAGTTGCCCGACCACGTCGGCAACGACGCCCTCCTGGCCGCCGCCTTCCCGCCCGCGTCGGTCACCGGCACCCCGAAGATCCGCGCCGCCGAGTTGATCGCGCAGTGGGAGCGGTTCCCGCGCGGGGTGTACTGCGGGGCGGTCGGGATCGCCGGACCGGACGGTCTCCTGGACCTGAACGTCGCGATCCGCACGGTCCAGATCACCCCGGACGGCGCCATGACCCTGGGGGTGGGCGGCGGCATCACCTACGACAGCGACCCGGCCGCCGAATGGCAGGAGTGCCTGGACAAGGCGGCCTCGATCGTGTCGCGCACGCACTGAACGCCCGGAGCCCCTTCGGCACGACTCGTCGCTGCGCTCCTCCTCGGCTCAGGGAGCTTGAAGACGTCTCGACAGCCGCCGCGAGGCCGAGCCGTCCCCTCCCCGGCGACGCCTCTCCGTCCGATGCAGACCGAGCCGATCCGCCGACGGCTGAGCCGGTCGAGGAACGCGAGTGACGAGGCCGTGTCGAAGCCCGTCCGCGTCACCCGCGACGGAACTGCAGCACCGCCTCGTAGATCTCCCGCCTGCTGAACGGCGTGCCCGCCGCGGCCTGCTCGCAGGCGTCCTTCAACCGCACACCCGACTCGGCCAGCGCGGAGGCCTGCGCCACCACCGATTCGAGGTCCGCCTCGGTGTCCACCGCGGAGGCGCCGGCCACGACCACGGTGATCTCCCCCTTCACGCCGTCGGCGGCCCAGTCGGCGAGTTCGGCGAGCCCTCCTCGTCGTACCTCTTCGTAGGTCTTGGTCAGTTCCCGGCACACCGCGGCACGACGGTCCGCGCCGAGCACCTCGGCGGCGTCGGCGAGTGTCACGGCCAGCCGGTGCGGCGACTCGAAGAACACGACGGTGCGCGGCTCCGACCGCAGCGACGCCAGCCAGTCCCGACGCGCACCGGGTTTACGGGGCGCGAATCCGTCGAAGCAGAACCGCTCGGACGGGAGCGCGGACAGCGCGAGCGCCGTGGTGACCGCGGACGGGCCCGGCAGACACGTCACCCGGAGCCCGGCCTCGGCGCAGGCCGCGACCAGCCGGAAACCGGGGTCGCTCACCGACGGCATGCCGGCGTCGGTGATCAGCAGGACCGTCGCACCGTCGTCGATCGCCTCCACCAGCTGGGGTGCGCGCTGCGCCTCGACGTGGTCGTAGTAGCTGAGGAGTCGGCCGCCGATGGTCACCTCCAGGGCCGCGGCGAGGGACCGGGCGCGCCGGGTGTCCTCGGCGGCGACGATGTCCGCCGATGCCAGCGCCTCCCGCAGTCGGGGCGACGCATCGCCGGGCTGTCCCATCGGCGTGCCGGCCAACACCAGTGCTCCACTCACTTGAGCAAACCTACCTTCCTCTACCATCGGCCTGGTGAGTTCCGCCCTCGTCGATCGCGCCACCGTCGCCGCACGCGACCGCGTCGAGGACCTCGGCACCGCGCCCGGGCCGGAGATCCCCGAGCCGGTCTTCGGCGCCGCCGACAGCCGCCGAGGCCTGATCACCGGTCTGGTGATCGGTCTGCTCGCCTTCGTCACGCGGTTCTGGGGTCTGACGCATCCCACCGACAAGGGCACCCCGGTCTTCGACGAGAAGCACTACGTCCCGCAGGGCTGGCAGGTGCTCACCGGCGGCGGCTGGATCGAGGACAATCCCGCCTACGGCCTGGTGGTGCACCCGCCGGTCGGCAAGTGGATGCTCGCGTTCGGCGAAGCCCTGTTCGGTTACAACCCGATGGGCTGGCGGTTCACCGCGGCGGTCTCGGGCGTCGTGATCGTGGTGGCCGTCTATCTCACGGCCCGCAGACTCTCCCGCTCGACGCTGATCGGCGCCCTCGCGGGGGTGTTCGCGATCTGCGACGGCGTGCTCTTCGTGCAGTCCCGGATGGGCATGCTCGACATCTTCCAGGCGCTCTTCATCGTCCTGGCGTTCAGCGCCCTGATCGCCGACCGCGACCAGGTACGACGCCGCATGGACCGCGTCTACCGCGAAGGCCGGATCGGTCTGAGCGACTACGGTCCGCGGATGGGTTTCCGCTGGTATCGCTTCGCCGCGGGCGTCAGTCTGGGTCTGGCGTGCGGCACCAAGTGGTCGGGCCTCTACTTCGTGATCGCGTACACGCTGCTGTCGTTGTGGTTCGACGTCCGCGCGCGCAAGGACTACCACGTGCGCAAGCCGTGGCGGGGCACGCTGCTGCGCGACGCGGTCCCGACCGTCGCCTCGCTCGCGGTGCTCCCCGTGCTGATCTACCTGGCCAGTTTCGCACTGTGGTTCCGTTCGGAGACGTCGGTGTACCGCTACGTGGTGGGCGTCGAAGTGGGGACCGACGGTCCGTGGGCCTGGGTGCCCGGCGCGCTGCGCTCGTTCTGGTACTACGAGTCCGGGATCCTGGAGTTCCACGCCGGACTGACCAACGCCGCGGGCAACGACCACCCGTGGGAGTCCAAACCGTGGACGTGGCCGATGGGTCTGCGGCCGATGCTGTACGCGATCTCGTACGGACCGGATCAGTGCGGGGGCGGCGACTGCATCCGTGCGCAGATGCTGATCGGCACGCCCGCGCTGTGGTGGCCGGCGATCCCGATGCTGATCTGGGGGCTGTGGAAGGCGATCTTCCGTCGGGACTGGCGCTATCAGGCCGCCCTCGCCGCCTACTTCGCGGGCATCCTGCCGTGGTTCGGCGAGATCGACCGTCAGATGTACTTCTTCTACGCCACCGCCATCGCCCCGTTCCTGGTGATGGGCCTGGCCCTGTGCTGCGGTGACGTCCTGGCGAGCGCGGCCCGCGGGAGACACTCCCCCGGCCGGTTGATGGCGGTGTCCGCGGTCGCGTTCTACGTGACGCTGGTGGTCGCCGACTTCGTGTTCATGTGGCCGGTGCTCACCGGCACCCCGATCAGCAATCAGTGGTGGAACATGCAGCTCTGGCTCCCCAGCTGGACCTGACCTGCGCGCCTCTCCTCAGCGTGTGTCGCGCCGCCCTCCCCCGGGCGGCGTGTCGCGTCCCCTCTTCCGTGTCGCGGCCCATCCATCGGACGCGACACGGAACAGGAGCCGCGACACGCCTCGCGGGAAACGCTGCCACTGCGAAGAACGCCGCCACCGCAGGGAACGTCACCCCGCAGAGACCGCCACCGCACGGAACCGCCACGACGACGGCGCGCACCGCCGTCGTACACCCCGACCCGATCCGACCGGTAGGCCCCGGACGAGACCCGACCCACCCCGATCCGACCGGGCCCGCCCCGGCGCGGGCCCGCGGGAGCGGGTCAGCCCTGCAGGATCAAGAACGTCCCCGCGCTCGGCCCCCACAGCAGGAGCAGCATCATCAGGAACCACATCCCGCCCTGCCAGACCTGCCAGCGGCCGCCCGCGCGATGACACCGGTACGCCCGGACCCCGGTGTAGACCGTCCCCGCCAGCACCGCGCCGGGCGCCAGCAGGATCAACGCGGTGTGGAGTCCTCCGACGGTCTCGAGCGCGGCGACCAGGATCAGCACCGCGACGGCCACCGTGACCACCACCGCGAGCGCCGTCTCGCGCATCTCCGAGCGGGGCATCGCCGGCTCCAGGAGGTCGTCGTCGTACGGATCCTCCTGCGGGATTTCGGGCCGACCCGGACTGCTCATGGACCCGACGATACCGATCAGGGAAGAAAGTCCCGCCGCGGGTGCATCCGTTCAGGCGATGGGACACAATGAGGATGAGGCTTGTTACGGGCGCCAAGGACGGAGTGCTCGGGCCGCGGTCAATCTGAGGATGTGCATTTCAGGATGAGCATGATTCTGGTCGGTGTCGACGGATCTGCAGAGAGTGTCAACGCGGTGCGCTGGGCCGCCCAGACCGCCAAGCTCGAGAACGCCGAGTTGAAGATCGTCTCCGCGTACACCACCACCACGAGCGACTACGCTCCCGGCCTGGTGATCCCCCAGGACGTGATCGACGCGATCCGCGGCGAGGTGAGCAAGTACGTCCAGGACGCCGCCCGCGTCGCCGAGGAGGCCGCTCCCGGAATCGTCATCCACGGTTCCATCGCCGAGGGCGATGCCGCGCACGTGATGATCGACTTCAGCAGCGACGCCGACATCGTCGTCCTGGGCAGCCGCGGCCTGGGCGGCGTCAAGGGCCTGTTCCTCGGCTCGGTGAGCACCAGCGTCGCCGCGCACGCCAAGAGCAAGGTCGTCATCGTCCCGACCGATGTGAAGATCAACGTCGAGGGCCCCGTGGTGGTCGGCGTCGACGACTCCAAGGTGAGCGATCCGGCGGTCGCCGAGGCCTACCGCCAGGCCGATCTGCGCGGCGTCAAGCTGGTCGCGGTCCACACCTGGACCCCGCTCGACGCCGACGCCCTGCACGGTTTCGGTCTGTCGGCCGAGGAGATCGAGCAGATGAGCGAGCAGGCCGTCGAGGCCGTCTCCGAGCGCATGGCCGGGTACGTCGAGGACTACCCGGATCTGGAGGTGGAGCGCGTGGTGATCCCGGAGGAGCCGGGTAAGGCCATCCTCGACACCGCAGGCGATGCCGCGTCGCTGATCGTGATGGGCAGCCGCGGCCGCGGCGGCTTCACCGGTCTGCTGCTGGGCTCGCGCAGCCAGAAGGTGCTGCACCACGCCCAGGTCCCGGTGATGATCGTGCGGCACCAGCACTGATCGCCCGGCACACCCCGGACACCGCGGAATGAGTCGTCTCCCCCGCGGTCTCCGGGTTCTTCTGGCGGCCAACGTCGTCATCGCGCTCGGTTACGGACTGATCGCACCGGCACTGCCGATCTTCGCCAGCACCTTCGGGGTGTCGGTGACGGCGGTGACCGCGGTGATCTCGGCGTTCGCCGTGATGCGTCTCCTGTTCGCCCCGGCCACGGGGCGGCTGGTGACCGCACTCGGCGAACGCCGGATCTATCTGTCCGGTCTGGCGGTCGTCGCGGTGAGCACGTTCGCCTGCGCCTTCGCCGACGAGTACTGGCAGCTGCTGATCTTCCGCGGCGCCGGCGGCATCGGTTCGACGATGTTCAGCGTCTCGGCGATGGCGCTGCTGATCCGGCTGGCGCCGCCGGAGATCCGGGGCCGCGCCTCCGGTTACTTCTCGGCGGGCTTCCTCGTCGGCAGCCTGACCGGGCCCCTCATCGGCGCCGCGCTCGTCGGCTTCGGCCTGCAGCTGCCCTTCGTCGTGTACGCGATCGCCCTGGTGATCGCGGCCGTCGGCGTGGCCACCCTGCTGCCGCCGGTCCCCGACCCCGAGGCGGCCTCGAAGTCGGGCTCGAGCACCGCGAACGGGAAAGACGACGCCCCCGTCGCGATCACCGTCGCCGCCGCCTGCCGGGACAGCGCCTACCGGGCGATCCTGACGTCCAACTTCGCCCAGGGCTGGGCCTCGATGGGCGTGCGGATCGCGCTGGTGCCCCTGTTCGTCACGCAGGGCCTGCACCAGTCCGCCGCGTGGGCCGGGATCATCCTGGCGTTCTACGCGGGCGGCAACATGATCGCGATCCTCACCGCGGGCCGGCTGTCCGACCGATTCGGCCGTCGCCCCGTCCTGCTCCCGGGGCTGGCGATCGCGGCGTCGTCGACCCTGCTGCTCGGTTATTCGCCGAACATCTGGACGGCGGTGGCGCTCACCGTGCTGGGCGGCATCGGTTCGGGGCTGTTCGCCCCCACCCATCAGGCGGCCCTGGGCGACGTCCTCGGCGTACGGCAGCGCGGCGGGTCGGCGCTCGCCGCGTACGGCATGGCGTCCGACCTCGGTGCGGTCCTCGGCCCGCTCGTCACCGGTGCGGTCGCGACGCGCTGGGGTTTCGGCCCGGCGTTCGCCCTGACCGGGCTGGTCTGCGTCGTCGCCCTGCTCCTGTGGCTGTCGGCGCGGGAGACCAATCCGCGCACCGGGCACGACGACCCCGCCCCGAGCCGCGTCACAGACTGAGGCTGATCTCCTCGGCGTCGAGCTTGGCCAGTTCCGCGGTGAGCGCGTTGGAGCTGTAGGCCCGCCGTTCGCGGAGCGCCAGGAGCTTCTTGCGCTGTTCGGCGATCACGATCCGCCGCACCCGGCGTAGTTCCCGGGCCTTCTGCAGGCGCATGTCCAGCACGTCCTCGGTGTCGGAGTCGTCGACGTCGGGGGATTCCAGTTCGCGCACCGTCCGCACCCGTTCGGCGATCGCCGGATCGATCCCGGTGATCGCCGGATCGGTCAGCACCCGACCGGCGACGTCGAACATCTCTCCGCGCAGCCGCTGTTTCTCCGCCCGCACCTGCTCGGACTGGTCGGGCAGTCTCAGGAACTCCAGGACCGGCCCCATCAGGCCGCCCTGCAGGCCCAGCGAGAGCGCGGCGACGAAGAACGCGATCAGGATCAGCAGCGAGCGGTGCGGGGTGTCCTCCGGCAGGGTCTGGGCGGCGGCCAGCGTCACGACGCCGCGCAGACCGCCCCAGACCACCGCCATGCCCTCCCGCGGGCCCATCGCCTCGGTCTGGTAGTAGGCGATGTCGGCGAGACGCCGGTCGATCTCCACGCGGAAGCGCCGCACGGCGGTGTCGGTGGACGGGTTGAAGCGCCGCGAGGTGGCCTTGGGCGACCGGCGGAAACGCCGCCGGGCGGCGGGCGAGGATTCGATGGCGTGCTGTGCGGCGGTGGCCGGGGACCGTCCGTCGTCGAGCGCGTCCTTCATGGCTTCCAGGGGTTCCTCGCGGGTGAGGAGCCGGCGAGCCCGCCGGTCGAGCCACCAGACCAGCGGGATCATGAACGCGGCGCGGATCGTCAAGGACAGGACGAGGGCCAGCGCGGCCGGCCACAGCGCGTGCAGCCAGGTGTCGTTCTCCTCGCGGACGTCGATCACCAGCGTCGCGAGTTCCAGACCCATCAGCAGGAAGACGCCGCCCTCCAGCAGCGACTCCACCATGTGCCAGTTCTGCAGGTCGGAGGCGCGCTGCGCGGCGCTGAGCTTGTGCACCGCGACCCGGCCGCTCACCAGGCCCGCCGCGACCGCGCCGACCAGCCCGGAGGCGCCGATCAGCTCGGCGGGGACGAAGGCGATGTACGGTGCGGTGAACGAGACCGCGGTCGACAGCGCGGGCACGTGGATCCGGGCCTGCAGTCGGCCGAGCAGCGCGCCCACCAGGGCGCCTACCGCCACCGCGGCCACCATCGACCACGCGAAGTTCACCACCACGCCGCCGAACGAGATCCCGCCCGCGGTGGCCGCGATCGCGGCGCGGAGCAGCACCAGCGAGGTGGCGTCGTTGAACAGGCTCTCACCGCTGAGCACCGTGACGATCCGGTTGGGTGCGCCGAGCCGTTTGATGGTTCCGGTGGCCACCGCATTGGTCGGGCTGAGGATGGCGCCGAGAGCGACGCCGAGGGCGAAGTCGACGTCGGGCAGCACGACGCTGAAGAACGCGCCCAGCACCAGCGACGACAGCACCACCAGCGCGATCGACAGGGCACCGATGCTCTGGAAGTCGCGTTGGAAGTCCATCACCGGCATCGCCCGCGCGGCGGCGTACAGCAGCGGCGGGAGCACGGCCACCAGGAGGATCTCCGGGTCCACGCTGATCTCCGGCATCCGCGGCAGGAAACTGACGACCACACCCACTCCCACCAGGAGCAACGGTGCCGCGACTCGGACGCGGGGTGCGAGCGCGTTGGCGGCGGTCACGGCCAGGACACAGACGACGGCGATGGCGACGATCTCGATGGGATGCACTCGTACAGTGTGACGGACGACTCAAGCACCCGTCCGATCGGACGGTTCCACGGGACCGAAGAGCCCAACCATGCCATTGATCATTGACATATACATCGGCGAATGGCAGCGTTGCCTCCGACAGATCGGATCTTCGCGCAGCGGCGCGCGGAGCAGGAAAGGCGAGACGATGACGAGCACCCACGCACGAGCGATCGCATACGAGCCGCCCGCCGACAAGGCCGGCACGGAGGCCGACTACGACCAGATCGTCGAGGACCTCTCGGCGGCCTCCGTGCATTGCAACTTCGACCCGTACGTCCACATCGCGTGGGACGCCCCCGAGATGGCGATCGTCCCGAACGACGAGCGCTGGGTCCTCGATCCCGAGGTCGACCCGGTCGGCAAGCACTCCTGGTACAAGGCGCAGCCGATCGAGAAGCAGATCGCGATGGGCATGTGGCGCCAGTCGAACGTCGCCAAGGTGGGCCTGCAGTTCGAGTCCATCCTGATCCGCGGTCTGCTGCAGTACGCCTCCAAGCTCAAGAACGGCGACAAGCGCTTCCGCTATGTGACGCACGAGTCCAAGGAGGAGTGCAACCACACCCTGATGTTCCAGGAGATGGTGAACCGCATCGGGATCGACGTCCCGGGCATGCCGCGGTGGCTGCGTATCATCGATCCGCTCATCCCACTCTTCTCCACGCTCACCCCGTCCGTCTTCTTCTTCGGAGTCCTCGCCGGCGAGGAGCCCATCGATCACCTGCAGAAGGACTTCCTGCGCGCCGGAGCCAACGTCCACCCGGTGATGGCCGCGGTGATGGAGTTGCATGTGGCCGAGGAGGCCCGACACATCTCCTTCGCCCACCACCACCTGCGTGAGACCATCCCCTCCCGCACCAAGCCGACCAAGTTCGCCCTCTCCCTGGCGATGCCACTGGCCATGCGCATCCTCTGCGGTGCGATCGCCAAACCGCCGTCCGACTTCCCCAAGGAGTTCGACATCCCACAGGACGTCTGGAAGGAGATGTTCTGGGAGTCCGAAGATTCGTCGCGCTTCCTGGTCGACGTCTTCGGTGACGTCCGCATGCTCGCCGAGCAGTGCGACCTGATGAATCCGGTCTCCCGCCGACTGTGGAAGTCCCTGGGAATCTACGGACGTTCCTCGCGCTACCGCAGTGAGCCCGCTTACGACGCTCACTGAGCCGCTGACACGTCCCCGGGGAGAGGCCCGGGGACGTGCCCACCGTATAGACGCGCGAGCGCGTCTCGACCACGAAACCGAGTGACCCCATGCCCCACGTCGTCACCCAGGCCTGTTGCGGAGACGCCTCGTGCGTCTACGCCTGCCCGGTGAACTGCATCCACCCCACTCCGGACGAGCCCGACTTCGGCATCGCCGAGATGCTGTACATCGATCCGTCGACCTGCGTCGACTGCGGTGCCTGCGTCACGGCCTGCCCGGTGGGCGCGATCTCCCCCGGACACCGGATCCCGGAGACCCAGAAGCGGTTCGCCTCGGTCAACGCCAACCACTACGTCGATCCCTCCCCCGACGCGGTCCGGTTCCCGGTCGACGGCCTCTGGCGCAAACCGCTCGCCCCGATCGAGAAGCCCCGCTTCCGGTCCTCGCTCCCCGATCCGATGCGCGTCGCGATCGTCGGTTCCGGCCCGTCGGCGATGTACGCCGCCGACGAACTCCTCAAGAACCCGCAGGTCCGGGTCACCGTGTACGAGCGTCTGACCGCGCCGTTCGGCCTGGCCCGCTTCGGTGTCGCCCCGGATCACCAGTCGACGCGCAGTGTGGTGAACCTGTTCGACACGATCGCCCGGCACCCGAATCTGACGATCCTGCTGAACGTCGAGATCGGCCGCGACATCACGCTGGAGGAGCTGCGCGAGCAGTACCACGCCGTGCTGTGGGCGGGCGGCGCGCCGACCGACCGGCCGCTGCAGATCCCCGGGATCGACCTCCCCGGCGTCCAGAGCGCCACCTCGGTGGTGGGCTGGTACAACGGCCACCCCGACTTCGTCGACGCGACCCCGCGCCTGGACACCGAGCGCGCGGTGGTGATCGGCAACGGCAACGTCGCCCTGGACGTCGCTCGGATCCTCACCGCCGATCCGGACCGGCTCGCGACCACCGACATCGCGTTCGCGGCGCTCACCGCACTGCGGGCGTCGTCGATCGGGGAGATCGTCGTGGTCGGCCGCCGCGGCCCGGAGCACGCCGCGTTCACCCTGCCCGAACTGGTCGGCCTGGTCGACGGTCCGGCGCGCGTCTGGGTGGATCCGGCCGACCTGGAGCACATCGACGACGACGCCGTGCACGGGACGGAGAACGCCGAGAAGATCCTGCTGCTCCGGGAGATCGCCGCGCGGCCGGTGCCGGACGAGCCGTATCTGCGGCTCGCGTTCGGCCTCACCCCCGACGAGGTGCTCGGCGCCGACCGGGTGACCGGGATGCGTTTCCGCCGCACCGGCACCGACGAGGTCGTCGACCTCGACGCCGGGCTGGTGTTCACCGCCATCGGCTACCGCGGCCGCCCGGTGCCGGGTCTGCCGTTCGACGACGCGCGCGGCACCGTCGCGAACGTCGCCGGCCGGGTGACGCGGGGCTCCGAACCGATCCCCGGCCTGTACGTGACCGGCTGGATCAAGCGCGGTCCGAACGGCTTCATCGGCACCAACAAGACCGATTCCACCGAGACCGTGAAGAACCTGCTGGCCGACGCCGAGAGCGGCGTCCTGTCCGGCGTCCACGCGCTCGCCCGCTGAATTCCGTTTCGACGGGCCTCCGGAGGAGTTCCGCCGCCACTCGGCTGTGGACAACCCGGGGGTCCGTCGACGCGCCTGTGGACGGGGAGATGCGCGCGGCGTCGTTCCGCGAGTGAATGGGAGGACATCACACGCACGACGACGGGGGTCGCCATGTCAGACTTCACCATCACCCCGGCGGGTATCCGCCTGCTGGCCGGACGCTGGAGTCGGGAGGGGTCCGAGCTCACCGGACTGCGCTTCGGTGCGGGGTCGGGTGCCGCACACGGGTGCGAGACCGCCGCCGCCCTGTCCGCGTGCGCCCGGGACGCCGACGCCGCGGTCACGGAACTGGGCGAGTCGATTCGGCGGCTCGGCCGCGCGGTGCACCGCTTCAGCGATCTCGCCGTGTCGGCCGACACCGAGGCCGCCGCCCGGATCATCCGCCGGACCGGGTCATGAACGCCGGGATCGCCGAGATCCGCGCCTGGCCGCTGGAGCGGATCGCGCACACCGCCACCCGGTTCGACTCCGGCGCCACCCGGGTCCTCACCTCCACCGGCACCGTCGTGTCGACGCTCGACGGCGCCCCGCCCTGGACGGGCGCCACCCGCGATGCGGTCGGTCGCCGCGTCGGCATCCACTCGACGTCGGGCAAACGCCTGACCCGGATGCTCGGTGACGTCTCGGACCTGGTCGGCCGGGCCGTCGCCCAGCTCGGTCCCGCCCGGACGAGTCTGCTGCAGTGGGTCGAGACGGCGGAGACCGCGGGTTTCCAGGTGTCCGACTCCGGTGCCGTGACCCATCCCTCGCCGCGCAGGCGCGCCGACGCCGACCTGCTGCAGAGCCGGATCCGCGCACTGCTCGACCGGCTCCACGACATCGACGGCAGGACCGGCGCCCGGCTGCGGTTGCTGAGCGGGATGCTCGCCGGCGACGGCACCCACCTGCCGCATCCGGACGGCGGCTGGGGCGACCCCGTCGACGTGGTGCGGCGCCTGCAGAAGATGACTCCCGAGAAGCGCCGCGACTACTGGGAATCGCTCAGTCGACCGGAGGCGACGACGCTGACCCGGCTGGCACCCGAGGTGATCGGGAACATGCCGGGGATCCCGTTCCCGTCGCGGATCGCCGCGAACGACATCAGCATCCGGCGGGCGCTCGAACGGGAGGTGAACCACGGGCGCCCGCACAGCGACCGCGCCGAAGAACTGCGGCGCATGCTCGCTCCCGCGGCGGGGGTCGACGGCGAGCCCGTCAAACGCAGGTTCGTCGCCTTCTCGGACCGGGGGCTGGGCCGGTACATCGAGCAGGTCGGCGACCTGAAGCCCGGGATCTCCGGGGTCGGGGTTTTGGTGCCGGGCACCGGCACCAATCTGGAGTCGAGCTCCCGGGACCGGACGCGCGCACTGCATCTCGCGCGGGAGTCCGGCGCACCGGTCTTCGTCTTCGCCGACGGGGCGCTGCCGCAGCGGGTGACCCCGCCCTGGTACCTCATGCCCGCGATCGGCGCGTTCGACGACACCGCGGTCGACGGGGAGCCCGCGAAACGACTCGGCCGCGACCTGGTGACCTTCGGCGAAGACCTCGACGCCGAGGTGGCGATGCACGCGGCGGGCACCGAGGTCACCTACATCGGGCACTCGTACGGCGGATCGGTGGTCGGGACGGCCGATCGGATGGGGCTGCGGGCCGACCGGATCGTGTTCGCGTCGTCGGCGGGCACCGGTGCGGTCGAGGGCGGGGTCGACCCCGGCGTCGAACGCTATTCGATCACCCCGCCCGGCGACCCGATCCACTGGGCGCAGAAGTTCGGCGGCGCGGTCCACGGCGGCGATCCGGACACGACGCCGGGGATCAAGCGCCTGGACTCGGGGTTCTACTCCCCCGACGGACCGCGAGCCGGACAGCCGGTGCGCGGCTTCCCGGCACACAGCGACTACCTGGACGATCCGGGCTCCACCGCTTTCGGGAACCTGGTCGCGGTGCTCTCCGGCGGGCGGCCGACCGAGTACGTCGAGCGGGAACCGGATCTGCCGGAGGTCCCGGAGCGGACGAGACGCCGGGTCCAGGAGAGCGCGATGGAGATGATCGGCGACTTCCTCAAGGAGTCGGTGATCGGCGCCCTGCGGCTGCCCGGCCTGGCCGGGAGGTGACCCCGCCGGGCCGGGGTTCAGCCGAAGCGGCGGACCTCGCCTGCGGGCCAGCCGGGATCGCCGGTGTTCGCGAAACGCACCCAGGTGCGATGGATCTCGGCGGCGAGCGCCCGGTCGGGTTCGGTGCCGATCAGCTGCGGCGCCGCGTCCAGGGTGTCGAAGACGTACGGGATCTCCACCGTGTGCGCGGCGCGGAGGTCGCCGACCGGGCTCTCCCACCCGAACTCGAACAGATGGGTCGGCGTGTCCGGGCGGGCGGCCGCGATCGCCCTGGTCGGCGCCTCGAACGCCAGCTCGGTGAGCACCGCGCACAGCGCGTCACCGGGTGACGCGCCCGCGTCGAGTCGTGCGTCCAGTCCGTCGACGGGGCGGCCGCCCCGGGCCAGGACGCCGCGCGCCGCGTCGGCGTCGAGCATCGCGGCGATGCCGGTCGGCACCAGGAAGAAACGGTATTCGTCGGCGTTCCAGCCGGCGATCAGCGGGATGCCGCGCCCCGCGCCCTGCGCGATCAGCGCGGTCGGCGCAGCGGGGAGGACGGCGTCGTCGAGTACCGGGAACTGGCCCATGATGCCCATGCCGTGCGCGATGGTCGTGGCGCCCCAGACCGCTGGATCGGGGTTCACGGCGAGTTCGAGCGCGACCCGGGTCTGCGCGTTCAGGAGTTCGGTGCGGCCGAGCGAGGCGAGGCCGTCGACGTCCGCGGTGACGCCGGCCACCTCGGCGAGCCGCGCGGTCACCTTCCGGGCGTCGGCGACGTCGGCGGCGGTGCCGCCGCCCCCGCTCTGCGAGATCGCCCGCTGGAACAGCCCCTGCGAGAGCGGTGAGGCCAGCAGTGCGGCCACGCTCATCGCGCCCGCGGACTCGCCGAAGATCGTCACCCGCTCCGGGTCGCCGCCGAAGGCCGCGATGTTCTCGCGCACCCAGGTCAGGGCCGCGATCTGGTCGAGGTATCCGCGGTTCTCCGGCGCCCCGGCCACCGAGCCGAAACCGGGCGTGCCCAACCGGTAGTTGATCGCCGCCGTCACCACCCCGTCGCGGGCGAAGGACGCCCCGGAGTACAGGGCTATCCGGTTCGAGCCCCGGCTGAAGGCGCCGCCGTGGATCCACACCATCACCGGCAGCCCGCTCGCCGCCGGGTCCGGGGTCCACACGTTGACGTTCAGATAGTCGTCGCCGAGCTCGATCACGTTGTCCAGGAGCGCGGCGATCGGCGCCTGGTAGCCCACCTGCGGTGCGGTGGGACCGGGTCGGCTCGCATCCCGTGTCCCGTCCCACGGAACCACCGGCGCGGGAGCCTCGAACGCGGCGCGGCCGGTCGGCGGTGCGGCGTACGGGATCCCCAGGAACGTCGCGATGCCGTCGTGGACGGTTCCGCGGACTCGACCTCCGGTGACGGTGACGATCGGCTGCTCGGTGTGCTCCACGGTTCGGACCCTACGCAGTCATGCGACATACTGGGGCCGTTGTGTCGAATCGAGCAGGGGGAACGTCATGACCACACGCGCACGCCGGGGCGGCCTCCTTCTGATGGCCGCGGCCGCGGCCATGTCGCTGGCCGCGTGCGGCCCGCAGGACGAGCCGGGCACCGGGTCGTCGACGAGCGCCCGGAGCGAGCGGACCGGCACCGGCGCGACCACCGCCCCTCGGACCGGGAGGAACGCCGACCTCGGTGCGATGTCCACGACCGCGCTGCGCACCCTGGCCGGGATCCCGGTGAAGGGCCGGGCGGCGAAGACCGGATACTCGCGCGACATGTTCGGGCGGGGCTGGAGCGACGACGTCGACGTCGAGTTCGGGCACAACGGCTGCGACACCCGCAACGACATCCTGCGCCGCGACCTGACCGGCGTCGTCAGCAAAGCGGGCACGCGCGACTGCATCATCACCGCCGGTACGCTGCGGGATCCGTACACCGGCAAGACGATCTCGTTCGCCCGCGGAGAGAAGTCGTCGCAGGCGGTGCAGATCGACCACGTCGTCGCCCTGTCGGACGCGTGGCAGAAGGGCGCCCAGCAGCTCTCCTCCGGCGAACGCCGTGCCTTCGCCAACGATCCGCGCAATCTCCTGGCCGTCGACGGTCCGACCAACCAGAGCAAGAGCGACGGCGATGCCGCCACCTGGCTGCCGCCGAACCGCAGTTACCGCTGCACGTACGTCGCGCGGCAGATCGAGGTGAAGGCCGCGTACCGCCTGTGGGTCACCTCCGGGGAGAAGACCGTGATGGAACGGCTGCTGACCGGATGCGGCGGCACCGCACCGGCCGTCGCACCCGGCCCGACGGCCGCTTCCGAACCGGCCCGGCGCACGCAGCCGCCCACCTCGACGCAGACCACCGCGCAGCCCGTCACGACACAGACCACCGAGCGGCCCGCCCCGCGGCCGACCACCCCGCGGCAGATGATCGAGCCCCCGTCCGACGACTCCTCCGCGTACTACCCGAACTGCACGGCGGTGCGCGACGCGGGCAAGTCGCCGTTGCTCCGGGGCCAGCCGGGCTACTCGTCCAAACTCGATCGGGACGGCGACGGCGTCGCCTGCGAATGAGTATCTCAGGCCGCGACGCTCGGGGTCTCCGCGCCGTGCGGAGGCGGCCGGCATCGCTCGCCGGCACACCTGAACTCTCAATCAGAGATTGAGAGTTCTTCCGAGCATCCTCGTCCGCGATGCGCCCGGCCGCACCCCTGATGCGGTGAACGCCCGATGACGACCGGATGACGCCCGCGGCGATCATTCACGGCGCGCGGCGCATATGACGAGGCGGCGACCCGCCCCGCCCGCCGCGGAACACCGCTGTGTGTCACATGACACGAAAAAGTCCGATTGTGATTCCAGACCCCCCGAGGTGATCGAATCCCGTTGTCGTGTAACGCTTTTGGCACATCAAACGATGTACGCGAATCATTCACGACAGGAGTCGACATGTTCCCCCAGCTGACCCAGTTCTTCAACGATCTCACCATCTTCGGCGGTGATCTGCTGAGCATTGCTTTCACGCTGTCGATCGGCTGATTCGACGCGTATCACCCAGTCGGAGGAGAATCACCCCGCCCGCCATTCGGCCGGCGGGGTGATTCTGTTGGTCACGCCTTCGAGATAGACACGAAAAACTCCGAAAGTACCCCCGAGAAGAACTGTTCAAAAGTCTGGACACCCATTCTGACCTGCGGAAACGCATTGTGATCCGAGGCATACGAGATTGAGCGGACAGCCTCGACCGTGCCAGACTCTCAGTACGTCGAATACGAATGTTCGACGACCGCACAAAGATAAGGAGAATTCCATGCTGAACAGCCTGGCCAACACCTTCGCACTCTTCGGTGGCGACTTCTTCAGCGTCGCCATCACGCTGCTGCGCATCGGCTGATCCCGATCGGCTGACTCGAACCCTGTCGGAGGGAACTCATCCCGCCTGCCGCTCGCGCCAGGCGGGATGAGTTGTTTTTAGGGTAGCCTAAGTTCATGGATCGCATTGATGGGGACCAGTTGGACGACGTCGCCGAGACCACCCTGTGGACCCTGCGCAACCGCGCCGTGGAAGCCCTGCGCGCCGACTCTCCGTTCAGCGATGTGCTCGCCGTCGAACTGTACGAGGCCGTCGACACCGATTACGACCGCTTCGGTGCGCCGAGCCAGTCGCATCCGCTGCGGGCGCAGCTGATGGATCGCGAGATCCGGCGCTACCTCGACGCCCATCCGCGCGGCACCGTCGTCGCGCTCGCCGAAGGACTGCAGACGACGTACTGGCGGCTCGGCCGACCGTCGAACCGCTGGATCAGCGTGGACCTGCCGGAGGTGATCGCCCTGCGCGAGCGGCTCCTGCCGACCGAAGACGCCGTCGAGCACCGGCCCGGCTCCGCACTGGACTTCTCCTGGGCCGACGGGATCGACGCCGACGACGGCGTGGTGATCACCGCCGAAGGGCTCCTGATGTACTTCACCCCCGGCGAGGCGCACGACCTGATCGCCTTCCTCGCCCGGCGCTTCCCGGGCGGGGTCCTGATCTTCGACTCGATCCCCCACTGGTTCTCCCGCAAGACGCTGTCCGGGCTCGACCTGTCCGAGGACTACCAGGCTCCGCCGATGCCGTTCGCGCTCACCGTCAGCGAGGCCGCGAGGCTCATCGAGATCCCCGGCGTCACCGCGGTGGACGACCTCGATCTCCCGCCCGGACGCGGGCCGTGGTCGTCGTCGGTGTTGAAGAGGATCAGCAACCTGCCGTGGCTCCGCGATCACCGTCCGTCGGTCACCCGCCTGACGTTCTGAACACGCCGCGGGCGGGCCTCCCCCGAGGGGCGGCCCGCCCGATTCGACTGATCGTCGTCGCTCAGCGGCAGTGGCAGCGGTCGGCTTCGGGAACGCCCGCCAACGCCTCCTCGACGTGCTGTCCGCAGCCGGTCCAGGTCGGCTTCCCACAGGTGGAACAGGTGATTCGTCGGCACATGGTGTGAACCTCTCTCGTTTCGTCAGCGCGTGAACAGGCGGGCGAAGAATCCGCCGCCGCGCTCTGCTCGAGCCTTCTCGATCTCGGACTTCGAATGCTTTCCGCCGCACCACTGCGACGCCGGAACCCGGGCCTTGACCATGGCGACGTGCTGTCCGCAGCCCGCCCACGTGGTCTTCCCGCAGATCTTGCACTCGACCGCTCGACACATAGTCTTTCGTCCCCTCGTGTTCCGATCCATGCCCCAGGGGGCATATCCGATGAGTCGACTATACCCATGGGGGTATTTGAATCACAAGGCGGACACCGGCCCGCCGACGACGACGGACGACGCCCCGTCCCTCGTCAGCGCCCCTCGACCACGCCCTCCGACGACTCGATCACCTCGAACCGCAGGCCCGCGTCGATCAGCCGGCGCGTGAGGTTCTCCCCCATCGCCGCGGCCGTCGTGACCTGGCCGGCGCTGGGCGGATTGTCGTCGAAGGCGAGGGAGAACGCCGACTCGGCGAGCATCTTGGCGGTCTCCGCGTAACCGGGGTCGCCTCCGCCGACCCGCGTGCGCACGGTCGTGCCGCCGCCCTCGCCGACGAAGTCGACGGTGAACCAGGTCTCGTCCCGACGAGCCGCCGAAGGCCCCTCGCCCGCGGGGACGAGCCCGCCGATCGCGCGCCGCAACGGCGGGACCTGCACCGCGGCGAGCGCCGCACCGAAGCCGACGACCGACCCCACCACCGTGGCCAGGCGCCGGGCCCCGGCGTAGTGCGAGTAGGTGAAGTCCGGCCCGTAGTCGTCGCGGGCGAGCGCCGACCGTCGGACCACCTCCGGGTCGATCGTGGGCAGCGGGATCAACCAGGCGCCCACACGACCGTCGCGGCGCGGCACGCCGATCCGCACGCGGGCACGACCGCCCGGCCGCCCCGACTCACGCCGCCTGCGCGCGGCCGCCACCTGCCGCATGGCCCGCAGCCGAGACAGCTGGCCCAGACCCGACTGCAGAGTGCCGCCGGAGAATGCGGCGTTGGTGCGGGCGACTCCGCGCACCGCGAGGGGCACGCCGGACGGCAGCCGTCGGACGGTGAACAGCGCCCCGAGGTCGTGCGGAACGGAGTCGAATCCGCAGGAGTGGACGAGTCGTGCGCCGGTCCGCACCGCCGTCTCATGGTGTTCCAGATACATCCGGTCGACGAACTCCGGCTCCCCGGTGAGGTCGACGTAGTCCGTCCCCGCGGCGGCGCAGGCGGCCACGAGCGGACCGCCGTGCTCCAGGTACGGACCGACCGTCGAGATCACCACCCGCGCCGATTCGGCGACCCGGGTCAGCGTCTCCGGGTCTGCGGAGTCCGCGTGGAGAAGCGCGGCCTCGGCCATCCGCGGGTCGATCCCGGCGAGGCGATCGCGCACCGCCTCCAGCTTGGCCGGGTTCCGTCCCGCGAGCGCCAGGCTCGCCCCCGGCGGCAGGTGTTCGGCCAGGTAGTCGGCGGTCAGGCCGCCGGTGAATCCGGTGGCCCCGAACAGCACGAGGTCGTGGGCACGCGGGGTTCGTTCGGTCGTCTGCGGGGTTCGTTCGGTCATCGGCGGGGCTCCTCGGAATCGTCGGATGTCAACGGTGATCGCACACCCTACGAGCAGAATGTAATCACTGTCAACATCCAAGGCTTCGGAGTCCGGTTCGCCCGAGCACACCCTCGCCACCACCGGAAACCCGAGTGTTGACACCGTTCACATGTCGTGCCAACCTCTCTGTGATCGCCGTTTACATGGAGGGAGCGAACAATGTCGCAGAGCACCGAGGACGCCCGGGAGACCGTGGAGGTCGATCTCGGCGGACGGATCGTGGACGTCCCCGCGGGAGGTCTCTACGACCGGTTCCGGATGGACACCGATCTCGACGAGATCGAACGCGATCCCCGGGTCGGTGACGTCGACTTCTTCCGCGCGTTGACCAAGACCCGGGTCGACTCGCCCGTCGGCCCCACCCTGACCCCGAACTTCTACTACCGGATCTCCACCGCCCGACTCACGATGCTCGCGCCGACCGCGGCGATCAGGACCCGCCTGCCCCGGGAGCTGTCCCCGCTCGAGATCGCGCCGGGACTCGGGATCATCTCGGTGATGGCCTTCCGCTACGACGTCTGCGACATCGACTTCTACACCGAGGCCGCCGTCGGCATTGCCGTGCGGCCCGCCCGGCACGGCGGACCGGGCATTGTGGATCTGGCCGCCGGGCTCAAGAACGACGCGCTGCACTCCTACGTCCTCTCGCTGCCGGTGAGCAGCCGGATCGCCCAGGTCCGCGGCCACGACGGCTACGGCTTCCCCAAGTGGGTCACCGGACTCGACGTCCGGGTCGACGACCAACGGACCTCCGCGCGCATCGCGAACGACGCCGGCGACCTCGATCTGGCGTTCTCCGCAGCCACTCCGAAGCAGACGGCCCGTCGGTCGGGCGAACACGTCTCGACGCTGACCTCCTATACGACGATCGACGATCGCTGGCACGCCACCGTCAGCCAGATCAACGTGCTGTCGGCCGGCTCCCGGCGTCTCCCGCGCGGCCTGGACCTGCGGCTCGGCTCCGGCCGGATGAGCGACGACCTGCGGTCGCTGAAGCCGATCCGCACGATTCAGCTGGACGTCACCGCCCGGGGACAACTGGCGCTGCACATGCCGGTGTCGACGTCGATGCCCGAGCGCGGCTGACCGACGAGCCGCCGCGGCACCGGGCGACGCCAGTCCTCGCACCCGAACCGGACGCCCGTGCCGCCAGAAGGACCGCACCGCCGCACCGAAGGCGGAGTGCGTGGAGGGAGTACCGCGCTACCCGAAGACCGGTCGGCCGACGATCTCGTTGCACGCCGCCGGACCCCGACGGTATCCGGCCGTGAACGACGTGCCGCGTTCGAACGCGTTGCCGTGTACGGCATCGCCGCTCATGACGAACACGGAACGCGCCTGGCGGAGCGCACCGGGCGGCAGGTCCCGATTCTTGATCAGATAGGCGATGCCGACCCCCGCCCAGCAGTCCGCCGACAGTTCCAGCGGCTTCAGCTGTTCTGCGGAGCCGAGCAGCGACGGCGTCACCGGATCGATGCCCGCCCGTTCCTGCATGCCGTGGCCCGACTCGTGGAGGAGCACCACCGTCGCCCGGGCGTCGTTCGTCATGAGCGGCGCATCCGCTCTGTGGCAGCACGAACGTCGTCCGATCGCAGTGGTGGACGCCGAGCGTCATGAGCTGCGGGACGTTGGCGTATCCGCAGATCCAGGAACCGACCCCCGGGCCCGACGATCCGACGTACGCACGACGATTCGGCGGGACGATCACCGTGTCGCGCACCACGTCCGATGCGCCGTGCGCCTCCAGGAACAGCTGGGTGAGCGCGGCGCCGCAGGCGACCCGGTCGTGGAAGGTCCGCTCCAGGCCGCACGCCTCCCGCGTCGGGTACACCGGGTTGGTGCCGGGCGGCACCGCGTGCGCGGGAGCCGGGACGACTCCGCACGCCACCCCGAGTACGACGATCCAAGCGAGGAGGACGCTCGCGATCCGGTTCCTGCTCATGGTCTTCGACGGTAGTCGACATCCTCGACGATCACACTCCCCGCCGAGGACCGCGACGGCGTCGCACGGCCGTCTCCGACCCGGCCGACTCGGGGGCACCGGTGTCATTCGATCCGATTCGATTCGGCGGCCCGGCGGAGCCGGCGGCTCCGGTAGAGGTCGCGGTCCGCGGCGGCGATCATCTCGTCGAGCGCGGCCAGGTCCGCCGGGGCTTCGGCGAAACCGGCGGAGGCCGGTGTCGGAAGACTCGCGGCGATACGGGTGAACGTCTGACCATGGTCGCTCAGCGGACCGACGGCGACGGCGACGAACTCGTCCCCGCCGAGCCTGCCGACGCTCGCGCCCTTCGGCAGAGCCGCGGAGAGTGCGTCGGCGATCGCCGTCAACGTCTCGTCGCCGGCGGGATGACCGCGGGTGTCGTTGATCTGTTTGAAACCGTCGACGTCGAAGACGGCGACGGTGAGCAGGCCCCGGCGGCGTGCGACGACGGACTGCATCGCCGCGAAGTCGACCTCGATACCGGCGCGGTTGCGGACACCGGTCAACGGATCGTTGAGCGCCTGCCGCACCAGCGTCGCATGCAGACCGCCGAAGATCTCACCGGACGCCAGAATGCAGGACGGGAACAACACCAGCCAGAGCGCGGGCACCGGTGCCGGTGCGACCACCAGGCAGACCAGCGAGAGCACGCTGATCCCGAGCGCGATCAGGCGGGCGACGCTCGTGCGGTAGGCGGTGCGCGCGTACACCGCGAGCAGCATCGACGGGACCAGGACCCAGACCTGAGCCTGCGGCAGCTCGTGAAAGAGCCCGGTGATCGGAACCGCGGTCGAGGCGAGCGCGAAGGCGACCGACTGTCGTACGGCCGAGTCGAACCGGGTGCCGAGCACGATCAGGCCGACGAGACTCGCCGCGACGGCGATCGCCTCACCCCGGTACGCCGCCCCGGAACCGCCTTCGATCAGCTCGGCGACGACCGCGAGACCGTAAAACATCGTGAGTGCGAGGAGGTAGGTGCGCAGCACCTTCACCGCGGTCTCCGGGACCATCCCGCTCACGAAGGACATGTCTCGACGGTAACCGGTCAGGCCGTCCGCGTCCCCGCCCGCCGCCGTCGGCCGCATTGCGCGGCGTCGCCCCCCCGTCAACCCGGAACATTCGGGGGACCAGACGAGAAGACGGCCCCGCCCGATGTGGGCGAAGCCGTCTGACCTGGTGTTTCCTGTGGAGCTACGGGGAATCGAACCCCGGACCTACTCATTGCGAACGAGTCGCGCTACCAACTGCGCCATAGCCCCTGGTGCCACCGTGGTGAACCGTGAATCAGTCTAACAGTGCTCCGCCGATAGCCAAATTCGGGGCCCTCCGTCGCGGTAACCTGGGGCACCATGGCCATGAGTGACGCCCAGATCGCGACGATCCTCGACAACACCGCCGCGGTCGCGGAC
Source organism: Gordonia sp. (in: high G+C Gram-positive bacteria) (assembly GCF_047600385.1). Lineage (GTDB taxonomy): Bacteria > Actinomycetota > Actinomycetes > Mycobacteriales > Mycobacteriaceae > Gordonia. The sequence continues at coordinate 92,630 of NZ_JASGKZ010000001.1, forward strand.
CCCGTGCTGGACATCCTCGCCAGGTCCGATCCGTTCGATCTCAAGCGTCGCACCTTCGGGCGCCGCTGGTGGGACGTCATCCCCGTCTCGGTGGCCGACGCCGCCGCGACCGCGCTCGACGTGGCCGACTGGCCGGGCACCGCCTCGTGGGAGAAGCTCTCGACCCGGGAGCGGGCGGACTGGTGGGTCACCCGTATCGGCTCGCTCAGCACCGTGGCCGTCGCCTTCCCCGGGATCTTCGGCGCCTGGACCAAGAAGCTGCCGATCGGCGACGCCCTCGGTGCGGCGAGCCAGGCGCTGACGGTGCTCGCCGTGGGACGCGAGTACGGCGTGATCTCCCGCGATCACCAGATCGCGATGCTCGGTTCGGTGCTCTTCGGCCGCGACGTCGACGGTTCGCACCTCACCCACGCGCAGCCGCAGGAGTTCCCGCAGTCGGGCGGGCGGCTCCTCCTCGCGGTGTTCAAGGGCCTCTGGCGGATCGCGCGGTGGCTGCGCGACCTCCAGAAGGCGCTCGCGGCGCGGCCGCAGTCGCCGTCGTTCTTCCGTCGGCTCGCCTGGATTCCACTGCTCGGCGCTCCGGCCACCTACGTCGGCGAGCGGGTGGCGCTGCGGCGCGCGGTCACCTCGGCCCAGGAGTGGATAGCGGAGAACCCCGCGGCCGTCGTCGACTGACCTGCGGGGTTCTCGAAACGTTCTCGGACGCGACCGGCCGGGGACGACCGGTGTGAGACTAGTCGTCCTCGTCGTCGGCCGCCGCGGCGTTGCGGGCGGCGGCGATCTCCAGCGCGCGGAGCGCGGTGGCCTCGTCCGGGTAGGGGCCCATCCGGTTCAACGAGTTGGCCACCTTGCCCTTGCTCGCCGTACCGGTGGTGACGTCGTAGTACCACTCTTCGCTCATGACGCGCTCCTACACCGCTTGTCGGTAACCGTCGTCGACCCCGGCGGCGACCGCCTCGGCGAGGTCGTACGTCATCAGGTGGTCGAACGCGGGATCCTCGTCGTCGAGTTCCAGCACGATCATGCCGCCGGGACGACGCCGGGACGGCGTCTTCGCCGTCGTGGGCAGTTCCTCTTCCTGCTCCTGCTCGCGCCGCAGACGCGCATCCTCGGCCGCGTGCCTGCGGAGTCGTTCGGCACGCTGGGCGCGGAACTCCTGCTCGGCGATCGCCGTACGGCGCAGGAAGGACAGGTACAGCCCCAGGAGCACCACCACCATGGCGGTGGCGACGAACCCGTACGGCTGCCAGAAGAAGCAGCTCAGCAGCGAGAGGAGCATTGCGGCGGCCAGACCTCCCGCGATACGACGACGCGCGCGGTACCGCGCGGCATCGCGCGCGGCCACCCGTTCGTGCGTGTAGGCGCCGCGGCCGCGTTCCTCCCGGCTGGGCGGCGCATGCGTGCGGGCCGCCGGCGTGTCGCCGTCCGGCTCGGCGGTCGGATCGTCGTCGATGTCGGTATCGGAGTCCCGGGCCATCACTGTGTCGTCAGCGTCCGTTTCGGTCTCGTCGCGCCCGGCCTCGGAAACGGCCGCGGTCTCGGTATCGGCGGAATCGGCCGCCTTCTTCGCAGCGCCGACGGTCGCGGACTCGGCGGCATCGTCGTCCTGGGCGTCGTTGAGGGGCACTTCGGTCTCCTCGATCTCGGCCCGGTTCGCAGTGGGCTCGGGGCTGACGGTCTTGCGGACGTACTTCGGATCGCTCGGGTGGCGCCCCGCGCTACGGCGTGAATCAAGCGTACGCGATCCGCCCCGATGGAGCACCCGCGTGTTCGCCGCGGCCTCCGTGGTCTTGCGCATTCGGGCCGTCCCCGCAACACCATCGGGATGATGATGAACAGCCACGCCGCGATCAGAAAGATCCACAGGATCGATGAGTTCATATCGTGGTTGCTCCTCTCCGACGAACCGACGTCTTCCCGTTTTTCAACCTAGGCCCCGCGAGCCACACTACGACTCAGGCGCGCCGCGCTCACGGCCAATTCACAGTCAGCCTATCGGCCGATCACTCGACAGGCTGGGCTCGGCCCGCTCTGACCAGGGTGTCGACGGCGGAATCGACCACCTCTTCGACGGTCAACGCCACCAGCAGGTGGTCGCGCCAGCGGCCGTTGACGTCCATGTACCGCTCCAGCAGCCCCTCTTCGCGGAAGCCGACCTTGCGCAGCACCGCCCGGGAGCCGCCGTTGCCCGGCTGCACCGTCGCATCGATCCGATGGAGTCCGACCGGGCCGAAACAGTGGTCGACCCCCAGAGCCACGGCCGCGGTCGCCACTCCCCGGCCGGTGACCCCGGAATCGACCCAGTACCCGATCCAGGCGCTGCGGACGGCGCCGCGCTGGATGTTCCCGACGGTCAGCTGTCCGGCGTACTCGCCGTCGACCTCGATCACGAACGGCAGGACGTTCCCCCGCCGGGCCTCGGCGCGGAGCAGGGAGTGCAGCGGCGCCCACGACGACGGCGCGTGCCGTCGGCTCCACGCCCCCGTCCCGGTGGGCTCCCACGGCACCAGCTCGTTCTGATTCTCGATGCGCAGCCGGCTCCACGCGCGCGCATCGCGCGAGCGGATCGGCCGCACGGTGACGACGCCCGCATCCACGCGGAGCGGCCCCAACGTGGCGGGCCAACCGGGATGCGACGGCGATTCGATCAGCCATCGGAGCATGAGGGACCTCCGCGGTCAGTTGCGCTGGGCCAGGAACATGACCTCGACGCGGTCGCCGGTCTCCAGTTCCTCGGTGTCTTCGTCGACGACGATCAGGCAGTTCGCGTCGGCCAGCTCCGCCAGCAGGTGCGACGTGCCGGTCACCGACTCGCCGATCACCTGGACCAGGTACTCGCCCGAGCGTTCGTCGCGCATCAGCTCCCCGCGCAGGTAACCGGTGCGGCCCTCCACCGAGACGATCGGCCCCACCGTGCGGGCGGTGACGGTCCGGCGCATCGGCTGCCGCTTGCCCAACGCGATGCGGATCAGCGGCCGCACCATCACCTCGAAGGTCACCAGTGCGCTCACCGGGTTGGCGGGCAGCCAGAACGTCGGGATCTCGTCACGGCCGAGCAGGCCGAAGCCCTGCACCGAGCCGGGGTGCATGGCGATCCGGGCGATCTCCAGGTCGCCGAGGTCGCTCAGCGCCTCCACCACGTCCCGCGACACCTCGCCGCCGACCGAACCGCACAGCACCACGATCTCCGAGCGGATCAGCTGCGCCTCGACCACCTCGCGGAGACGCTCCCGGTCGCGCTGCGCCGCGCCGACGCGGTGCACCTCGGCGCCGGCATCGCGGGCCGCCGCGGCGAGGGCGTAGCTGTTGACGTCGTACACCTGCCCCGGACCGGGATCGCGGTCGATGTCGACCAGTTCGTCGCCGACTGTGATGATCGCGATGCGCGGGCGCGGGTGCACCAGCACGCGGGAGCGTCCGACGGCGGCGAGCAGCGCCACCTGCGCCGGACCGATCACCGCGCCCTCGCGGACCGCGATGTCGCCGGGCTGCACGTCGTCGCCGAGCCTGCGCACGTAGTCGCCGCTCTCCACGCCGTGCCCGATCATCACGCGGCGGTCGCCGCCGTCGGTCCACCGCAGCGGCACCACCGCGTCGGCGAGCGTCGGCATGGGCGCCCCGGTCTGCACCCGCACGGCCTGACCGGGCTGCAGTCGCGTCGGGGTCTTGGAGCCGGCCGCGACGTCGCCGACCACGGGCAGGAGCACCACCAGGTCGTCGCTGTCGTCGGGGCGGATCACCTCGAGGTCGCCGGCGTCCAGGTCGGACATCTCCGCGGGCGCGGGCGTCCCGGCCAAAGCCACGTCCACCGCGCGGACGGCGTATCCGTCGACGGCCACCTGATCGAAGCCGGGCAGCGGTGCCACGGTCACGACCTCCTCGGCGCAGAGCAGCCCCTGCGCCTCGGAGATGGCCACCTGGACCGGTCGCGGGGCCACCGCGGAGGCGGCCACCAGTGACAGCTGGTCCTGCACCGAGCGCATGTCTTCTCCTCACCGCCGGGCCGGCCCCGGCGTCGGTTGATGCGACTGGGTCGAGGTTAATCAACGGCGGCGACGGCATCGGTCAGGCGCGCTGGCCCCCAGCCCATTCCGGCCGATCACCGACGGCGGAGTTCCGTGGACTCGATGCACGGAACTCCACCGTATCGCGCCTCTTCGGGTCCCGACCCTATTGAGACAGTCGGGTGGTGAGCCACGCCCGCAGCTCGGGACCGTAGTCGTCGCGGTCGAGAGCGAAGTCGACGGCCGCCTTGAGGTATCCGCCGGGGTTGCCGAGGTCGTGCCGGGTGCCCTCGTGCACCACCACGTGCACCGGCTCCCCCTGCTCGATCAGGAGCGCGATGGCATCGGTGATCTGCAGCTCGCCGCCGGCGCCGGGGGTGATCTGACGCAGCGCGTCGAAGATCTTGCGGTCCAGGATGTAGCGTCCGGCGGCGGCCAGGTTCGACGGCGCCCGCGTCACCGGAGGCTTCTCCACCATCCCCTTGACCCGTTTGACGTCGGGGCGCACTCCGCCGCCCGGCGCCGGGACGTCGTCCACGTCGAACACCCCGTAGGCGCTGATCGTCTCGTCGTTCACCTCGATGGCGCAGAGCACGCTGCCGCCGTACTGCGCGCGGGTCTCGGCCATCTTGGTGAGCACGCCGCCGGGGAGCACCAGGTCGTCGGGCAGCAGCACCGCGACGGCGTCCTCGTCGTCGCTGAGCTCGGACTCGACGCAGCCGATGGCGTGGCCCAGGCCGAGCGGCTTCTCCTGGATCACCGAGGCCACCTCGAGCAACGACGGCGCGTTGCGCACCTTGGCCAGCATGGCCTGCTTGCCTCGCGAGGAGAGCGTGTGCTCGAGCACCAGGTCCTCGACGAAGTGGGCGACGACGCCGTCCTTGCCCGGCGAGGTGACGATCAGGAGCCGCTCGGCGCCCGCCGACTTGGCCTCTTCGGCCACCAGCTCGATGCCGGGGGTGTCGACGACGGGGAGCAGTTCCTTGGGAACGGTCTTGGTGGCCGGGAGGAACCGGGTTCCGAGACCGGCCGCCGGAACCACCGCGGTATGGGGGATCTTCGACTGCGACATGAGCGTTACCTTATTGGAGGGTCTGACAAGATCGGACGTGTGACCGGGCACAGTCGGCCCGGGAGGTGAAGGGAACCGCAGAGATGACCGCTGACAAGGCCGCGCTGCGCACCGAACTGCTGGCCGCGCGGGACGCCATGAGCCCGTTCATCCTCTCGCAGGCGATCGGCGAACTCGCGGTGTCGATGTACGCGCTCCCCGTCGACGTCGCCGAGGGCGACACCGTGGCGGCCTATGTCGCGACCAGTCGTGAACCCGGCGGGACCGCCATGCTCGACGCGCTCCGCGATCGGGGACTGCGCGTGCTGCTGCCGATCGTGCCGCCGGGACCGCCGCAGCCGCTGGAGTGGGGCGAGTACCGCGGCGAGGAACACCTGAATCGCGGCCGCTGGAACCTCCTCGAACCGCGCGGCGGGCCCCGGCTCGGCCCGGACGCCCTGCGCGAGGCCAAGCTGATCCTGGTCCCGGCGGTGGCGGTGGACCGGCGCGGCGTGCGTCTCGGCCGCGGCGCCGGCTACTACGACCGCACACTGGCGGGCGTGCCGGGGACGATCGTCGCCGTCGTGCACGACGCCGAGGTGTTCGACGACGCACTCCCCGAGGACGAGAACGACGTCCGCGTGCACTGGATCCTCACCCCGACCGGCGAGTTCGAGCCGATCGACCGCTGAACTCACCGGTATCGGAGACCCGCCCCGCCGACCGGGCCGACGAGCCCGCGCGGCCGTCTCTTACGAGGCCGCGGCCGACGAGGCGCTGCTGCCCGACGACGAGTCGCCGCTTCCGCTCGACGACGTCGAGGAGTCGCTGCTCGTCGACGACGACTTCGACGGGATCGAACCCGAGCCGGAACGCGAGTCGGTGCGGTAGAAGCCGCTGCCCTTGAAGACCACGCCGACCGAGTTGAACAGCTTGCGCAGCTTGCCCTGACACCGTGGGCAGGTGGTCAGCGAATCGTCGGAGAAGGACTGCTGGATGTCGAACTTGTTGTCGCAGTCGGTGCACGCATAGCTGTACGTGGGCACGGGGGTTACCTCCGGAGGTCAACGATTTGTCCATGGATTGTAACCGGTGCTGGCAGTCGAGCATTCCGAGTGCCAGCCGAAGCGCTGCGGCGCGGGCCCGCCCCGCCCGCACGACCGCGCCTGTGGACAACTCCGGATCCCGGTCGACGAGCCTGTGGACGGCGGCTCCCACGTCGCCCGGATCCGGTCTAGCGTCCGAGTATGAAGAAGCCCGACCTGCACCGACTGCCCGAACTCCCCCGCCTCCGAGCGGTGACGGTACGACGCTCCCTGGCCCTCCTGCTGCTGGCGGCCGCGGCCGCGCTCCTGGTGACCGGCCGCGCCGGCGAACGCACCGAGAGCGTCGTCGTGGCCGCCCGTGAACTCCGACCCGGCACGGCCCTGACCGGCGACGACGTCCACATGACACCGGTCCCGGCGGGCACCGCGCCGCCCGGGGCGCTCCGGTCGGCCGCGGCGGCCGTCGGGCAGCGGGTGGCCGGAACGCTGGCGCCCGGCGAACCGCTCACCGTCACCCGGATGCTCTCCTCCCGCCTGCCCTCGGCCCTGACCGGCGACCCGAGCGCCCGCCTGGTCCCCGTGCGCACCGCCGATCCGGCCGTCGCCGGGCTGCTGCGGGCGGGCGACGTCGTCGACGTGCTCGACGGAGACGCCCGGGTGCTGGCCGCGCACGCCGTGGTCGCCCTGCCCGCCGCCGCGCCGGCCGAGAGCCGCGGGGTCGGCGGATCGTCGGCGCCGGTCCTGCTCGCGATTCCGGCGCGGCCCGCCCAACTCGTCGCCGGCGCGGGCCTCTCGACGGCGCTGACCCTCGTCCTGCACTGAGACCAGCGCTTCCCGCCCCTGGAGCCGCGCGCGCGAACGAGTGTTCCCGGCCTGTGATCCCCTCCGCTCGCGTGCGCCTGCGAGTCCCTCCGCCCCCTGAGCCGCACGCGAGCGCAGCGAGCCTGCGCGTCGAAGGGGAAGGGGGAATGCCGCGATCGCTCGCCCGGGCGGGCGGAGCACCGACGGGCGATCCTGCGCTGAGCCCCTGACAGCCGCGGTGGGCTCGGCTAGAGTCGGTCCATGCTCAAGGGTTTCAGAGAGTTCGTCCTTCGCGGCAACGTCGTGGAACTGGCCACCGCCGTCATCATCGGCGCGGCCTTCACGGCGATCGTGACGGCGTTCACGACCAACATCATCAGTCCGCTGCTCGCCGCCATCCCGACCGGAAAGGGTTGCGGCCAGGAGATGGCGGTCGGCGAGGACCAGACCCAGGCGGCCGCGGTCCAGGTCTGCGGCCTGCAGTACAGCATCACCGGCGCGGACGAGACCACGCTGGACTTCGGCGCGGTGGTCTCCTCCATCATCAACTTCCTGATCGTCGCCGCGGTGATCTACTTCCTGATCATCGTCCCGTACAACAAGCTCAACGAGCTGGCCGCCGCCCGTCGTTCCGCGGACGCCACCGAGGAGGCGGAACTGACCGAGGTGGGCCTGCTCACCGAGATCCGCGACCTGCTGACCGCACCCGCCGCCGCGGCGCCGACCGCCAAGCCGCTCGACCGACTGCCGCCCATGCCGAATCCGGCACCGGGTCAGTACCCGCCCGAAGGCCCCGGTCGCCACGAGCTCTGACTCGCATCGACGGACAGAGCCGTCGTCTGCTCCCCTCCGGGCGCAGACGACGGCTTTTCTCCGTTTCAGGGTACCCTTAGCGGCCAAGGAGTCACCGCGCCCGAACCTCGAGGAGTACGACGATGACCACCACCACCGACCTCGCCGAACTGTCGCTGTCGGCGGCCATGAAACAGGGTTCGGCGGCCGAGCACGACGACGCCGAGCACTCGGAGTTCATCTCGGCGCTCCTGGGCGGCAGGATCAACGCGGCCGGTTACGCCGCGTACCTGCGAGCGCTGCGCACGGTCTACGCGACCCTCGAAAGCGTGGGTCGCACGCTCGCCGACGATCCGATCGCCGGCCCGGTGATCGACCCCAAGCTGGACCGGCTCGCCGCCCTCGATGCCGACCTGGAGTTCTGGGCGCCCGGCGAGTCCCTCGACTCCGACTCCGCGGCCGCCGCCACGTACGCCGCGGCGATCGCCGAGTCCGCGGCCTGGGGCGGGACGTACCTGGCCCACCACTACACCCGCTACCTCGGCGACCTGTCCGGCGGCCAGGCCGTCGGCACGCTGCTGAACCGGGCCTTCGACCTCGGCGGTCGGGGCCTGGCCTTCTACGACTTCGCCGAGATCGGCAAGAACAAGCCGTACAAGGACGTCTACCGCGAGAAGCTCGACGCACTCGGCGCACCGCTCTCACCCGAGGAGCGGCTGCGGGTGGTGGACGAGGTCCGTCGCGCGTTCCGCCTCAACCAGGCGCTGTTCGGCGAGCTCAGCGAGAACATCGACGAATACCGTCGCTGACCCCGTGCGGCGGGCCGCGAAGCTCGTCGCACACCCCTGAGAATGCGCAGCACGACCGAGGGTCGGTCGTGCTGAATCACACTGTCCGAGAAATTGAACAGGCGCCTAATAGACAGCTATGTTGGCTAAATGTTCGATCGCAGCGCCACCGCACTCTCCACCCGTGAACCCGGCGAGACGACGACCCCCGACACCGGTCGAGCCGCCCCTCTCGCCGCGGACGCCCCCGCGCCGTCGAACATCACCCTCCCGCCGGTCCCCGCCAAGGTGATGGCGGGCCTGGCCACCGGCACCATCCTGCAACCTGTCAACTCGACGATGATCGCGATCGGCGCGGTGGCCATCGGCGCCCAGTTCGGCAACCCCGGGGCCATCTCGTGGGTGATCTCCGCGATGTACATGGCGACGGCCGTGTGCGCGCCGATGTCGGGCCGCTTCGGCGCGGTCTTCGGCGCCCGCAAGGTGTTCCTGGCCGGGCTGGTCCTGGTGGTCGCCGGTTCGCTGATCGGCATGCTCGCACCGTCGATCGGCTGGCTGATCGCGGCGTACGCGGTGATCGGCGCGGGTATCGCCGTGCACATGCCCAACTCGATGACGATCGTGCGCGGCTACGCCGAACGCCACCGCAGGAGCACCGGCAACGCGATCGCCGTGCTCACCGTCTGCGGTCAGACGATGGCCGCACTCGGCCCCACCCTCGGCGGCCTGCTGATCGGCGCCTTCGGATGGCATTCGATCCTGTGGGTCAACATCCCGGTCGCCGCCGTGAGCGCGATCGCGATCCTCTCCATCGACGTGGGCGACGTCGGAGACAAGACCGAGGCGGCCGGCGGATTCCTCCGCACCGTGCGCGGATTCGACCTGCTCGGCGTGGTCCTCTTCGTCCTGAGCCTCACCCCCACCATCTTCTTCCTGATCTCGCTGCGCGGTGAGCCCGCCTGGTGGGCGGCCGCCGTCGCCACCGTCGCGTTCGCGGTGTTCGTCGCCGTCGAACGACGGGCCGACGATCCGTTCCTCGACGTCCGCGCTCTGCGCGCCAACCGGCCGCTGCGCGCCACCCTGGTCCGCACGGTGGTCCTGTACACCTGCTTCTACCTGGTGTTCTTCGGCATCCCGCAGTGGCTGCAGAACGCGCGCGGCATGACCGCCACCGAAGCCGGCCTCACCATGCTCCCGGTGGCCGCGGTCTCCGGCGTGATGACCTTCGTCGGCGCCGCCGTCTACCAGCGCTTCGGCGCGCGCGTGACCCTGGTGATCGGCACGTCGTCGTTCCTGGTCGGCGGGATCCTGCTGGCCCTGGTCGAGCGGTCGAGCACACCGCTCTCGGTGATCCTGATCGTGGCCGCGATCCTCGGCATCCCGCAGGGCTTCAACATCATCGGGAACCAGAACCTGGTGAACGCCTCCACCTCCCCCGACGAGGTCGGCGCGGCCACCGGCATGTACCGCACCATGGCCTTCGTCGGCGCCAACCTGGCCGTCGCGGTCCTCACCCTCACCGCGGGCCACGAGTTCGACGACGCGGGCATCCAGCGCACCGGCTGGCTGATCGCCGCCGTCACGGCACTGGTGCTGGTCGGGGTCGTGGTCTCGCGCAACATGAACCCGAAGCCGCTCGTCGCCGAGGTCGACGTCCCGCTGCCGAGCACCGTCCGCTGATTGAGCGGTTCCCGATGTACTCGCCCAGAGTGATCGAGACTCCCCCTCGGCGATCGAGACTCCCCTTCGATGATCGAGCGGAGTCGAGATCCGGGCGGTGGTCTCGACTCCGCTCGACCAGCGAGGGGTACTCGACTAGCGAGAGGGGCTCGACTAGCGAGAGGAGATCGATCACCGAGGGGGCCTGGATCGACACGAAGTCCTCGACCGCCGGGGAGACCTCCGACTCCCCGAGTGCGCACACCGGGAGCACTCGTCTAGATTGAAACACCCCCGAATAGACAGCTAAGTTGTCTAAATGCTCGACCGTACCGATCAGCTTCGCGAGGACGTCATCCGTTTCCACCGGAAGATGCGCACCACGCGGTCGGATCACGCGCTCACCCAGACCCAGTTGCAGACCCTCGGCCACCTGGACCGGATCGGATCGATGTCCGCGCGCCGGCTCGCCGACCTCGACGGCGTGGCCCCGCAGAGCGTCGCCCGGACCGTGGCGAGCCTGGAGCGGCTCGGGATGGTCCATCGCGCCCCCGACCCGGACGATCGCCGCGCCACCGTCATCTCGATCACCGACGCGGGCCGGCGGACCCTGACCGACGACCGCACCCGGCACAGCGCCTGGCTCGCCTCCGCACTCGCCGAACACTGCACCGACGACGAACGCGAACTGCTCTACGCCGCGGGCGCACTCCTGCGCAGACTCGCCGAGGCGGGCGAATGAACGACGACGCGACCCCGTCGTCGTGCACCCCCTCGTCGTGCACCCCGTCGTCATGCACCCCGTCGTCATGCACCACCGCGGCGGCTTCCGCCGAGCCCGCACCGCCGGTCCGGAACCGCCCCGGCGTCCCCGCCCGCGTGCTGGGCGGTCTGGCGACGGGCACCGTCCTGCAGCCGATCAACTCGACGATGATCGCGATCGGCGCGGTGGCCGTCGCCGCGCAGTTCGGGAGCGCGGGCGCCGTCTCGTGGGTGATCTCGGCGATGTACACCGCCACCGCGGTCTGCGCACCGCTGGCCGGCCGCTTCGGCGCGGTCTTCGGGGCCCGGCGTGTGTTCCTCGCCGGGTTGCTGCTGGTGGCCGCGGGCTCGCTGATCGGGACGTTCGCGCCGTCGATCGGCTGGCTGATCGTCGCGTACACGCTGGTCGGCGCGGGTATCGCCGCCCACATGCCGAACGCGATGACCATCCTGCGCGTCTACGCCGAACGCCACCACCTGGACACCGGTGACGCGACGGCCGTCCTCCTGGCCTGCAGTCAGACGACGGCCGCACTCGGCCCCACCCTCGGCGGCCTGCTGATCGGCGCCTTCGGATGGCATTCGATCCTGTGGATCAACCTCCCCGTGGTGGTGGTGAGCGCGATCGCGATCCTCGCGATCGACGTGGGCGACGTCGGGGACAAGACCGCGGCGGCGGGCGGTCTGCTGCGCACCGTGCGTGCCTTCGACCTGCTCGGCGTGCTCCTCTTCATCGCGAGTCTCACCCCGACGATCTTCTTCCTGATCTCCCTGCGCAGCGAACCCGCCTGGTGGTCGGCCGCGGTCGCGACGGCGGCGCTGACACTGTTCGTGCTGGTGGAACTGCGGTCCGACGATCCGTTCCTCGACGTCCGGGCGCTCCGCGCCAACCGTCCGCTGCGCGCGACGCTGATCCGCACGCTGATCCTGTTCACCTGCTTCTACTGCGTGTTCTTCGGGATTCCGCAGTGGCTGCAGACGGCGCGCGGCATGAGCGCCTCCGAGGCCGGTCTCACCATGCTCCCCGTCGCGGCGATGTCGGGCGTGATGACCTTCGTGGGCGCGGCCGTGTACCGCAGGTTCGGCGCCCGGGCGACGTTGTTCATCGGCTCGTTCGCGTTCTTCGTCGGGGGTCTCCTGCTGGCTCTGGTCGAACGTTCGACGACCCCGCTCGCCGTGATCCTGATCGTCGCCGCCGTGCTCGGCATCCCGCAGGGCTTCAACATCCTCGGGAACCAGAACCTGGTGAACGCCTCCACCTCCCCCGACGAGGTCGGCGCGGCCACCGGCATGTACCGCACCATGATCTTCATCGGCGCGAACCTGGCCGTCGCGGTTCTCACCCTCACCGCGGGCCACGAGTTCGACGACGCGGGCATGCAGCGCACCGGCTGGCTGATCGCCGCCGTCACCGGAGTCCTGATGGTCGGGGTGCTGTTCTCCCGGAACATGAACCCGTCTCCACCCGCCGAGCCCGTCCCCCTGGACCGACCCTCCGACCACTGAGCCGAATCCCCCATCGACCGCTGAGCCGGGTTCCCGCCGACCCCTGAACCAGGTTGCCCCGCCGGCCCCTGAGCCTGGTCGAAGGGGCTCGCACGTCGAGGCTTCGACACGCGCCGCTCACTTCGTTCGCGCCGCGGCTCAGCCGGCAGCGGTGGTCCGTCGCCAAACCTCCGACTCCGTGTCCAGCGAACCGGTCAGGCCGGCGACCTGTCCCGGTAACGGCGGAGCCGTCGCCGAGCCCCTGAATCCGCAGCCGAAGCCCCCGGTGGTCGACTGTCACACCGATCCCTGAGCCTCATACCAATCCCTGAGCCCGGTCGAAGGGACCCGTGCACCGGCGGCGTCCGCACCACGCCGGTCCCAGCGACGTCGAGACCTCCCGGTAGAAGCGCAGCAACGAACCGTGTCGAAAGAGTCCACCGGAAAAGCACTTCGGGCCGCCACCTCGATGAGGTGGCGGCCCGAAGCGGGTCTGCAGGACGCCTGTGCGGCGCCGATCAGCCGATGCTGAAGGGCCGACCGTAGAGGGTGACGTTCGACTTCTTGCCGTCGGTCTCGACCTGGACGTTCACCAGGGCGCGAGCCTGTGCGAAGCCGGCACAGCCGTCGACGCCGAAGCGCTCGGCGCTGTAGGCGACACCACCGCGCGCATCACTGAAGTCGAAGGCGTCGATCTCCTCATCCTCGTCGTCGACCACGTTGACGACCGGGACGAACTTGGCCTCACCCGGCGACAGGGTGAACCCGGCATCGACACCCGCCTCCGCGTCTCCAGTTCCCTCCGAGTCGAAGGGCTGTTCAGCACTGCCCTCGCTCTCGGCACCGAAGTTCAGCTGGCATCCGACCAGGTAGCCAGCGGTGACGGTACCGCCCTCGATGTCGCCGGAGGTGGTGACCTTCACCTTGCCTGAGACGAAGACCTCACGGCTGAAGTGGTTGTTGGCCACCGAGTTGGTGATCCGGAAGCTCTCGTCGAACAGCCGGATGGTGACCTTGCCGCCGGGCACGCTCCGCGACTTGAAACCGCCCGGAAGCTTGGCGGCATCCGCCGCACCCGCACCTGCGCTCAGCACTCCGGCCGCCCCCACCCCGGCCACCGCGACAGCGGTGACCAGGCGGGCGGCCGCCTTGTGCTTTCCGTCGATCACGACGATCAGCCGATACTGAAGGGCCGGCCGTACGCGGTGACGTTGCCCCGGAAGCCGTCGGTCTCGACCCGGACGGTCACCTTGGCCATGGCCTCGGCGTAGCCCGCGCAGCCGTCGACGCCGAAGCGCTCAGCGCTATAGGCGACACCACCGCGCGCATCACTGAAGTCGAAGGCGTCGATCTCCTCATCCTCATCGTCGACCACGTTGACGATCGGGACGTACTTGGCCTCACCCGGCGACAGGGTGAACCCAGCTTTAGCACTTGCTTCCGGCTGATCGGCACCAAACTCCTGTTCAACACCGCCCTCACTGGACGCACCGAAGTTCAGCTGGCATCCGACGATGTATCCGGCATTGACGCTGCCGCCCTCGACCTTGCCGGAGGTGGTGACCTTCACCTTGCCGGAGACGAAGACCTCGCGGCTGAAGTGGTTGTTGGCCACCGAACGCTGGATGCGGAAGCTCTCGTCGAACAGCCGGATGGTGACGCTGCCGCCGTTGAGGTTCTTGGTCTTGGTGAAGCCCGGCAGCTTGGCCGCCTCGGCGACGCCCGGACCCATGGAGGTGACACCGATCACGGCGGCACCGGCGAGGGCCGCACCGGCGAGGACGCGGGAAGTCTTCTTGCTCATGTTCTGAATTCCTTCTCGTCTACTCGCGCGCTCAGCCGATGCTGAAGGGGCGGCCGTACAGGGTGGACTGGACCAGGCCGCTGGCGCCGGTGAGGCCCTCTTCCTTGGACAGATCCTCGCCGGCCATCACCTTCACCACGGAGCGCGCCGAGGCGTAGCCGCCGCACTGCTGCACGTCGATCTGGAAGCTGTCGACCATCACGACGCCCTTGCCGTCGGCGAGATCGACTTTGTCGCCCTTAATGAAGGCGACCTGACCCGGGTTCAGCGGCACTGTCAGCGAACCGCTGAGCGAGCCACTCATCGGGAATCCCAGGCTACCGCTGAGCCCGCCCTCGAGGCCGGTGATGTCGACCTGGCAACCGACCAGGTAGCCGACGTTCATCATGCCCTCACCCTTGTTGATGGTGGCGGTGTAGGTGCCGGAGACTGCGGTGGCGCGACCCGCGCCGTTGTTCGCGACCGACTTCTGGATGCGGAAGCTCTCATTGGAACGCTTGAGCTTGACGACCTGGCCGTCGATGCCGGTCGTGGTCTTGGAGCCACCCGGCAGGCGGGCCGCGTCGGCAGCGCCCGCGCCCGCGATCAGGCTGGTGGCGCCGATCGCGGCGGCCGAAACGGCCACCATGGTGTTGCGCATGAGGTTCTTGCGCATGGTTGTTCTCCTCGCTGGAGTCGGGGGTGGGGCCCAGTCAGTAAGAGGACCCTAAGGAAGACCTGACGAGAGAACGGTAACGGATCGGACACGACGTCGTCCATCGGACGAGCAGACCATCCCGTTACACATCCGTGTCCTTCGATAAACGGCAGGTAAACACGGATTTTCGGTCACCATGCGCGTAACCGTATAGGTCCTGGCCAGGGACTATTCGTGATGAGGCGGCCGATTCGACTCGTACCAGTCACGCCCGAAGCCGCTGTGAGGATCATCACCGGACTTTCCCGACTCATCAGACAGCGTCTTCCCGAACACCGCATCCAGCCGACGCTTTCTAGCCCATTCCGGCTCCGTTTCACCACCGGTGTCCTGTGGATCCTGAGAGTTCACCGGGTCAGAACTCGGAGATCTGGTCGATGATGAAGTGCGACAGCGGAATCAGCGTCGCCATGCCGTCGCGCACCGCGGCCCGCGAGTCGGCGAGGTTCACCACGACGGTCTGCCCCGAGATCCCGGCCAGGCCGCGCGAGAGGCCGGCGTCGGCGGCTCCGGCCGCCAACCCGGACGTGCGCAGCGCCTCCTCGATCCCGCGCAGACGACGGTCCAGCACCGGGCCGGTGGCCTCCGGCGTCACGTCGCGGGCCTTGACCCCCACCCCGCCCACGGACACCACCAGGTCGACGCCGCCGATCACCGCGGTGTTGAGCGCGTTGCGGATCTCCACCTCGTCGCCCGGGACGGTGACGGTCGCATTGACGTGGAACTCGCCCTCCTCCAGGAGTTCGCACATCAGCGGGCCGAGCCGATCCGGATCGTCGCCGTGATCGTCCACCACCACGACCAGTGCGCGCAGCAGGGCTTCGCTCTCCATGCGGAGGCTCTCCTCGCGGGCGGCGGCGTCGGCCTGGGCTTCCTCGGCGTCGAGCATGGTCTTCCTCTTCTCTTCCCGGATCGGTGTCTCGGGGTGTTCGGGGCTGGATGTGTCAGGGCTGGAGGCGTTCGGAGCCGAGTGCGCCGGATCCGGGTCGACCGGACGCACGACCGATCGACCCGGGACGATCCGACGAGGATCGCCGAGCGGCTCAGGAGGTCCCGAGCTTCACCGTAGCGACCTGTCGGCGACCTTCGTGCGAGTAAGTGATTTTCACGCTCTGACCCGGTTCCTCCGAGCGGATCGCCGCCACCAGCGCCTCCGAGGAGACGATCTTGCGGTCGTCGACGGCGGTGATCAGCGCGCCGCGCGGGATCCGCGCCTGTTCGGCCGCGCCACCGCGGATCACCTCGGACACCAGGGCGCCCGGATTCTCCGCATTGGGGTTCTGCCGGACGTTCACCCCCAGACTCGCCTTGGTGACCGGCTGTCCCTTGATGATCTGGTTCGCCACGCGCATGGCCTGATCGATGGGGATCGAGAACCCGAGGCCGATGGAGCCGGAGGCCTGGCCGCTGCTGCCGCCGAGGGTGGCGATCGCGGTGTTGATGCCGATCAGCGCGCCCGTCGCGTTCACCAGGGCACCACCGGAGTTGCCCGGGTTGATCGCGGCATCGGTCTGGATCGCGTCGATCACCGACTCGATCGAGCCGTCGGCGCCGGCCGTCGAGACCGGACGGTTCAGCGAACTGATGATGCCGGTGGTCACGGTGCCCTCCAGTCCCAGCGGCGAGCCGATGGCGATCACGTCCTGGCCCACCGAGAGATTGTCGGACTTGCCCACCGAGATCGGGGTGAGCCCCTTCTTCTCCGCGCGGAGCACGGCGATGTCGCTCATCTTGTCGCTGCCGATCACCTTGGCGCGCACCCGGCTGCCGTCGTTGAAACTGATCAGCACCTGGTCGGCGACCCGGTCGCCGCCCGCCGAGACCACGTGGTTGTTGGTGATGATCAGACCGTCGGAGGAGATCACCACCCCCGAACCGGAACCGCTCTGGTCGCCCACCTGCACGGCGATCGACACCACCGACGGCAGCGTGCGCGCGGCGACGTCCTGCACCGATCCCGGCTTGGCCGGCGGCTGCGTGGTGACCGGAGCGCTCGGCGAACCCTGCTTCACCGTGTGCGCGGAGTCGTTCGACGCCCCGCGCGTCGCGATCGCACCGACCGCGCCGCCGAGCCCGCCCGCCAACAGGGCCAGGACCACCGCGAGCACGACCCACATCGTCGTACGCCGACGCCTGCCGCCGTCGCCTCCGCCGTTCGAGGGCGGCGCGGGCTGCTGCGGCGGCGGAGCGGCCGGGAAACCGCCCGTCCCCGGCGCGGGTGCCACCGGGAAGCCGCCGGTCCCCGGCGCGGCGGGGAAACCACCGGTCCCCGGCGACTGCCCGTACGGGTCGGTCGCGCCGAACGGGGCGGGCCGACCGGGCCGACCGAACGAATGCTGCCCGGTCGTGGGGCCTGGCGTGGGGTGCCCGAATGGATTCGGCGGACGGTTCCACTGATCGTGGCCGTACGGATCGTGCGCGTCGGGTCCCCGTTCTGTCATGCGGACCACAGTATTGGACGTTTCTGTGAGGTCGCTCAGCGCTCCCTGCCGATCGACTGGGGACTCGCTATCGCTTGACGACGACGGGGTCCGGTTCGGTGTGGATCGGCAGGCCCGGGAACGTCATCCGGATCAGGGCGCCGCCCGCCGGCGACTGTTCGGCCGTCACGTCGCCGCCGAGGCGTACCACCACCTGGCGCACGATCGCCAGACCCAGCCCCGATCCGGGCATCGAACGGGTCGCCGCGGCACGATAGAAACGCTCGAAGACCAGTTCCCGGTCCTCCGGCGGGATGCCCGGGCCGCTGTCGGCGACGGTGAACTCGGCCGTCTCCGGTCCGGTCTGGCGCAGCCGCACCTGCACCGCACGACCGGGCGGACTCCACTTCGCGGCGTTGTCGAGCACATTGAGCACCGCCCGGGACAGCCCGCTGGCCTCCCCGAACACGAACCAGGGCTCGGTCTCGACGTCGAACTCGATGTCGGTGCGGCGGCGTCGTACCCGGGACAACGCCTCGTCGACGATCTCGGGGAGGTCGCACTCCTCGAAGACCGCGTCGTGGGAGTCCTCGCGGGCCAGATCGACCAGATCGCCGACCAGCGTCGAAAGCTCCTCGATCTGGGCCATCACGTCCGAACGCAGCTCCACCATGTCCGACGCGGGCACCGGCGGCGCCCCCGGCTCGGACGCGGCGATGAGCAGTTCCAGGTTGGTGCGCAGCGAGGTGAGCGGCGTCTTGAGCTCGTGCCCGGCGTCGGCCACCAGGCGCGCCTGCTTGGCGCGCGATTCGGCCAGCGCACCGAGCATCGAGTTGAAGGCCTCGGTGAGACGCGCGATCTCGTCGTTGCCGGTCATCGGCAGCGGAGTGAGGTCCTCGGTCTTCGCGATCCGCTCGACCGAGTCGGTCAACCGGGCCACCGGCCGGAGCCCGCCACGCGCCACCACGGCACCGGCGACCAGCGCGAAGGCCACCCCGATGCCGCCGGCGACGAAGAGCACCGACGCCAGCCGTTTGAGGATCGCATCGGTGTGGTCGAGGTTCTGAGCCAGCACCAGCGTGTTGCCGTCGTTCAGCTTGCGGGCCAGCACGCGGTGGTTCCGCACCGTCCGCAGGCTCTGATTGAATCGGCCCGGCGGGTTGGTGGACTGCACGATCTTGCGCTCGGTCTCCTCCACCGGCACCCGGCCCACCGCGGGACCCGACCCGTCCGGCCCGATCAGCATGATGGCCATGTTGGTGGTGAAGACCGTGCCGGCGAGCAGGCTCTGCGGATTCTCCTCGAGCCTGCCGGACTGGGCCAGCGCCGTCATGCCGTCCGCACGCACCGTGAGCTGGGTGTCGACGTCCTGGTAGAGCGCCCGGTAGACGAACACGTAGGCCGCGCCGGCCATCAGCATCGCCGAGAGCAACACCACCGCCGCCGACAGCAGTGCGACGCGGGTCCGCAACGACACCGATCGGGTCAGTGCGAACGGATCACGCATGGGGCGGGACGGACGACTCACTCGCGGTCCTCCTTTCGACGGAGCTCGAGGGACGGACGAACAGAGTTCTCAGGAGCGGAGTATCGGCCCGTTCTACGGAGCGTTCTCGCGCAGGACGTACCCGACGCCGCGGACCGTGTGGATCAGACGCGACTCGCCGTCGGCCTCGGTCTTGCGGCGCAGATAACCGATGTACACCTCCAGCGCGTTGCCCGAGGTCGGGAAGTCGTAGCCCCAGACCTCCTCCAGGATCCGACTGCGGGTGAGCACGCGCCGCGGATTGTTCATCAGCATCTCCAGCAGCGCGAACTCGGTGCGGGTGAGACTGATCTGCCGCTCTCCGCGGGTCACCTCGCGGGTCACCGGATCGAGCGTGAGGTCTTCGAAGCTGATGGCCTCGGAGTCCAGGTCGTCCTCGCGGGCGGTACGGCGCGAGAGCGCACGCAGCCGGGCCAGCAGTTCCTCCATGGCGAAGGGCTTGGGGAGGTAGTCGTCGGCGCCGGCATCCAGGCCGCTGACGCGCTCGGACACCGAATCACGCGCGGTGAGCACCAGGATGGGCAGGTCGTCGCCGGCCGAGCGGAGCCGTCGACACACTTCGAGACCGTCCAGCCGCGGCATCATCACGTCGAGCACGATCAGCTCGGGACGGTCCGCCACCACCTTCTCCAGCGCTTCGAGTCCATCGCTCGCCGTCTCCACCGTGTAGCCGTTGAACGTGAGCGAACGCCGCAGCGACTCGCGCACGGCCCGATCGTCGTCGACCACCAAAATACGCATGGCTACAATTCTTAGTCTTCGCAGGTAAGAACGTGCTGAGCGCCGCGCCGAGACCACGTTCCCGACATCCGGCCACGCGCCTGCCGCCGGTCACCGGATCTCGTCTGCGGTCACTTGCGTCGGCTCACGGATCGTGAGTACGTTACTGATCAGTAGAGTTAGGAGATGCTTATCTCCTCGACGACACCCCGAACGAGCGGAGAACACCCCGACATGCCTTCCATCTTCATCTCCGGCGGCGCCGCCGGAATCGGCCTGGCCACCGCGAAGCGCTTCGCACAAGACGGCTGGACCGTCGGCATCTACGACGTGAGCGACGAGGCCCTCGCCGCGGTGAAGGCGGAGCACCCCGAGTTCATCACCGGCAAGCTCGACGTCCGGGACCCGCAGCAGTGGGCCGACGCCCTCGCCGACTTCACCACGCACACCGGCGGCACCCTCGACGTCCTCGACAACAACGCGGGCATCCTGATCGCCGGCGACGTCGTCGACATCACCCCCGAGGCCATCAAGGCCCAGATCGACATCGACGCCCTGGGTGTCGCCCTCGGTGCCCAGGCCGCCCACCCGTACCTGAAGGCCACCCCCGGCGCACACCTGGTGAACATCGCCTCGGCGTCGGCCATCTACGGCCAGCCCGGTATCGCCGTGTACAGCGCCACCAAGTTCTTCGTCGGCGGCTTCACCGAGGCGCTGGAACTGGAATGGCAGTCCGACGACATCCGCGTGGTCTCCATCTGGCCGCTGTGGGCCAAGACCGCCCTCGCCGACAACGACGCCAAGTCCACCCAGACCCTGGGCGTCCGGCTCACCGCCGACGACGTCGCCGAGAAGGTCTGGGAGTCGGTCCACCCGAACAAGATCGACCGCCTGACCGGTCGCACCAGCTACTCCGTCGGCGTCCAGACCACCGTCCTGAACAACGCCGCCAAGTTCGTGCCGAACAGCGTGAGCCGCCTGATCAACAAGGTCGTGTCGCAGTAGGACACCGCTCTCGCGCGAGCCGTGCCCGAACGCCTCCCCGGCGGCGTTCGCGCACGGCTCGTCGCATCTCCGCCGCCCCCTGAGCCCGCCCGACAGTCCAACGACACCCTTTCCGATGCCTGTAACGGACCGAGGTGCCGGCCGAGGGGCGCCGTCGATGTCGGCCGTTGCGAAATACCGGGCCACGAGGGCATATTTCCCTCGTGGCCCGGTATTTCGCAACGGCCGACCACAGCGCGGTGGCCTGCGACCCCGCAGCAGAACATCCGGTCAGACGAAAGGGCCGTGACCGACACGGATGTCGGTCACGGCCCTTTCAGGTGTCACGCGGGCGCGGCGGCCCGGGAGATCAGCGGCGGTCGAGGTCGACCAGGCCCAGGCGTGCGGCCTTGACCAGACGACGCGGGATCCGCTGGCTCACGCCGTTGATCTTCTCTTCCTGCAGGGGGGCGTTCTCCGCCTTCCACTGCGAACGACGAGCGCGGGTGTTGGCCCGCGACATCCGGCGCTTGGGTACTGCCATGATTCAGCCCTTCTCTGCTTGATCTATCTCCGTGCGCGAGTGGGGTTCGGCTTCACCGATCCGGCCGACTCGCGGCCAAGTCTCGCAGCGATGCCGCGCTCGGACGCGGCACACAACCAGAACAGACTAACGTTCCGACCGCCGAAACCGCAAACACGGATTCCGCTCCAGGCGGGAACGCTCGCTAGACTCCCCTGCGTGTCAGGCGTCGTCTCCGGTTTCACGGTCATCTTCATCGTGGTGGCGATCGGCTACGTCCTCGGCCGGACCCGAACGCTCGGCGAGCACGCCGTCTCGGTCCTGGCCCGGCTGGTGTTCTTCGTGTGCACCCCCGCGCTGATGATCACCTCGCTCTCCAGCAACGACCTCTCGGTGGTGTTCTCCCCCACCCTCGCCGTCGCGGCGATCAGCGCGGTGACCGTGGGCGCGGTCCACTTCGCGACGGTGCGCCTGGTGTGGCGCCGGGCGGTGCCCGAAGCCGTGATCGGCGCGCTCTCGTCGTCGTACGTCAACAGCGTGAACCTGGGCCTGCCCATCGCGATCTTCGTGCTCGACGACGCGTCGTTCATCGCGCCGCTGCTGCTGTTCCAGATCATGATCTACTCGCCGTTCGCGCTGGCGGCGCTGGATCTGACGGCGCTCGACGCCCGGGAACGCGGCTCGCTGTGGCGCACCGTCGGCACGCCGTTGAGCAATCCGATCGTCATCGGCGGGCTGATCGGGCTGGCGCTGTCGCTCGCTGGACTGCACCTGCCGCAGGCGGTGTTCTCCCCGCTCGACATGCTCGGTAAGGCGTCGGTGCCGCTCGCCCTGCTGACCTTCGGGTTGTCGCTGACCGGCGTCAAGGTGTTCACCAAGGGCGTCACCCCGCGCCGCGACATCGCGCTGGCCTCGGTGCTCAAGATGACGCTGATGCCCGCGCTCTCGTACCTCCTGGCGCGCTTCGGCTTCGGCATGTCCGGGGAGGCGCTGTTCGCGCAGGTGGTGATCGCGGCGCTCCCGACCGCGCAGAACGTGCTGGTGTACGCGACGCGGTACGGGCGAGGCGAGGTGCTCGCGCGCGACTCCGCGCTGATCACGACGGTGGCGTCGATCCCGGTGATCGCGGTCCTGGCGCTGGTACTGACGTAGCGGCGGGCGTCGGCCCGCTGACGCCGAGTCACCGCCCCAGCCCGGTGACACCGCCCCAACCCGGCGGCGTCGCTTCCCTGGCCCGGCGGTGACGGTGGCACCCCTGCCGGGCGTGTCGCGTATCGTCTTCCGTGTCGCGGCCCCTCCATGACGCGCGACATGGAGGAGGACACGCGACACGCCGCACCATCGAACCCGCCGGCAGACGCCGCCCCGGCGGCTGAACCCGGCAGAGGCACGACGCGACGACGCCGGGGTCGAAGCCCGCCCCGGCGAGGCTTCGACACGTGCCGCTCACTCCGTTCGCGCCCCGGCTCAGCCGACGGACAGGACCGGCCAGAGAGCACGGACCGATCCGGACACCGACACGCGCGGCGTCCCCCGCCCCGCGTGTCGCGGCTCCTCTTCCATGTCGCGGCTCCTCCATGGCACGCGACATGGAAGACGGCACGCGACACGCCACGACCGGATCGCCGCCGGCGCACCGGTCCGAGCCGCCGACCCGACGCCGGCGGGCTGACGATCAGTCGAGGAGACGGCCAGTCGGGGAGACGATCAATTGAGGAGACTGTCAGTTGGGGAGACGGGGACCGTCGTGCTCGCCTCGCGCCTTGCGCTCGGTGTCCACGCCGCCCATCAGCGCGAAACCCCGGATGACGATGCGCGGGGCACCCGCGCGCCCCGGGCCCGCGGCCCGCCCGGAGAACCCGCCCATGATGCCCGAACCGTGCGCCTCGACGGTCACGTCGGACGGCACGACGATCCTGATCCCGCCCATGATCGCCGTGCACGAGATCTCCAGCACCGGCGCGGTGAACTCCACCTCGCGGAGGTCGATCTCCACCCCGCCCATGAACGCGAACGCGCGCAGACTGCTGCCCACCACGGCACCGCCGCTGATCTCGCTGCCGGAGAGGATCGCGACCGCGCGAGTCACCGGGGCGGCACCGCTCACGCTGACCCGGGTCTCGTTGAGCGCCACCTCCGCGACGGCACCGGTGAGACGGTCCATCGGGAGGTCGACGCAGAGGGCGTCGAGCTCGGCCAGGGTGACGGCGGCGAGCGCGGTCCCCGCCCGGTCGGTGTACTCCTCCGGGGTCAGCGCGCCGACGCTCATCGCCGCGGACAGGAAGGCGTGGGCCTCCTCGCGGTCGGCGTTCGAGGCGCGGATCGCGGCGCGCTGCTCGTTTCCGATCGGCGCCGGGTAGTACTTGCCGTGCTGCGGTTCGGAGGAGGTCACTCGGCCAGTGTAGGCGGGATGTGGTCTCGACTCCGCTCGACCAGCGAGGGGTACTCGACCGGGGAGGGAGCGCTCGACCGGGGAGAGAGTACTCAACCGGCGAAGGAGTACTCGACCGGGGAGGGAGTACTCGACCGGCAAGGGAGCTCGACCAGCGAGGGAGACCACGCGACCGGGGAGAGTGGTGGCCGCCGGGGGATCGCTCGCTTTCGCTGATCGAGCGGAGTCGAGATCTCCGGTCGAGACGGGAGTGTGGTCTCGACTTCGCTCGACCATCGAAGAGGAACTCGACCATCGAGGAGGAGCTCGACCATTGAGGAGGAACTCGACGAACGAAGGGGGCTCGACCGGCACAGGGAGGCTCGACCGGCGAGGAGGCAGCAGACGGTCGCGTGGCGAGGAGCGGAGCCGCCCGACCCGCACGGAGCCGGGCGCGTCAGCCTCGACGGGTGCGCAGGTAGTCGCTCACCACCGCGGCGCCGAGGCCGTCGAGATCCGGGCTCACCACGCGGCCGCCGACCCGGCGGGCGATCCGGTCGACGAACCGGACCAGCCCGGGGTCGTCGCCCAGCTGGAAGAACGTGATCTGGGTGCCCATCCGTGCCAGGTGGTCGAGTTCGCGGACGGTGAGGCCGAGGGTCTGCGGGTGCGGCGGATAGAAGAAGAACGCCTCGCCGTCGGGTTCCAGGTGCGCCGTGGGCTCGCCGTCGGTCACCACCAGCAGCACCGGCTGTGCGTTCGGGAAACGACGCAGATGCCGCTGCGCCAGCAGCAGCGCGTGGTGCAGGTTGGTGCCCTGCTCCATCCGCGGTTCCAGGCCGGTCAACTCGGCGACGGTGGTGTCGCGGGCGTGCCGGCCGAACTCGATCAGGTGCAGCTCGTCGGACCGGAAACGCGTCGAGATCAGCTGGTTGAGCGCCAGCGCGGTGCGCTTCATCGGGGTCCAGCGCCCCTCCATCACCATCGAGAACGACGTGTCCACCAGCAGCACGACGGCGGAGGCGTCGCGCGCCTCGGTGTCGGTCACCTCGACGTCGTCCATCTCGATGCGGACCCCGCGGGCGGCCATGTCGGCGACGGCCGCGGAACCGCTCGACGCCGCGGCGACGGTGCGCAGGACCGAGTTGGTGACGGTCCGCGTCACGTCCCACGGCTCGGTGTCCCCGTACGACCACTCGCGGGTGGCGCCCGTCGGTTCCCCGAGTCGCCCCGCGACGTCGGAGCGTCGTTCACCGGCGCGGCCGGAGAGCTGCCCGGCGATGTCGCGCAGGATCGACTGCCCCAGCCGGCGCATGGCCTTGGGCGAGAGCCCGAGTGAACCGTCGGGTCGACGCTGGAAGAAACCCTGGTCGCGGAGCACGCGGTCGAGTTCGGCGAGGGTGCGCGCATCGGCGGCGGCCTCGTCGCCGAGTTGCCGGGCCAGGGCGTCCAGGTCGATGTCCTCCAGTTGCGCGCCCGCATAACCCTGGGACAGCTGTTCGGCGAGTTCTTCCAGCTCACCGATGTCGCGGAGGGCCGCGGCGCCCTCCCCCAGGCCCATCGGCCGGTCGCCGGAGAACCGCTGTCCGCCGTCCCAGTCGAGGTCGGGCCGGGCCGCGCGCAGCGCCGCGTCCATCTGCGCGAGCTGGTCCATCAGTTCGGGCGAGCCGAACGCCTGCTGCGAGAGCTCGGCCAGTTCGGCCTGCTGCTCCGGGGTGAGGGAGTTGAAGAACTGCTGGGCCGCGGCCGACCGCCGGGCCAGCGCGTCGATCAGCTCGTCGACGTCCTGCGGGTCCTCCGGGAAGTGTTCACCGTGGGCGTCCATGAACTCGGCGAACCGCTCGGCGGTGTCGTCGCCGCGGTTGTGGGCGGCGAGGAGGTCGTTGAGGTCGGCGAGCATCCGCGCGATCCGCTCGCGATCCTGCTCGGAGGCCCCCTTCGAGCGCCTGCTTCATGCCGGCGAACCGCTGGTCCAGGACCTCGCGGCCGAGCAGGTCGGAGATCTGCCGGTACTTCTCGCGCGCGGCGGCGCTGCGCCAGTCGTAGTCGGCCAGTTCGCGGACGGCCTGCCCGGTGGACGAGGGCAGGTTGCCGATCCGGAGTTCGGCGAAGCGGGCGTCGTCATCGAGGTCCCGGGCGAGCTGTTTGCGTTCGGCCAGGACGGCGTCGTCGAGCAGCTTCCGGATCTCGGCGAACGTGCCGTCGAGGTTGCGTGAGGTCAGCAGTTCCCGGCGTCTGCGGTTGGCCGCCTCGGCGAGCCGGTCGAGGCCGCGGGTGCCGCGCCCTCCGGTCCGCAGGAACTCCCGGAGGGCGCGTTCGGGTGAGACCCCCGACATCACGTCGTCGCCGATGGCGCTCAACGCCTCCCGCAGATCCACCGGCGGGGCCAGCGGATCGGGTCCGCCGGAGTACCGGCGGTACCGGGAGCGATGGTGGCGGGCGGTCATCAGTCCGCGTCCGGGCTCTCGGCGCGGTAGACGGTGCGTCCGCGCTCGTCGGGTTCCTTCCCGATCCGGCGCGCCAGGAACAGGCCTTCCAGCGCGAATTCGAGAGCGCTGGCGCGCTCGGCCTCGGCGACGTCGAGCTGCGCGGCGAGAGCGTCGAGCGTCTCGGTGATCGCCGTGTCGTCGCCCAGTGCGGCGATCACCTCGGCGGCGGGGACGCGGTCGCCGGTGAGCACCTCGCCCTCTTCCAGCCGCGCCACCAGCGGACGCAGATCGAGCCCGCCGAGATGTTCGCGGACGGCGTCGGCGGTCGCCTTGCGCAGCAGGTATTCGAGGATCTCCAGTTCGCGTCCCTCCTCACCGGATTCGAACTCGACCTTGCCGCGCAGCACCTCCACCACCGATTCCAGGTCGACGGGCCGGGCGACGGCGATCTCCTCGCCGGTCACCGCGGCCCGGTGCAGCGCCGCGGCGGCGACGGTCTCGGCGCCGGCGATGGAGAACCGGGCGGAGACGCCCGAACGCTGGTCGATCGACGGATGCTCGCGCAGGTAGCGGGTGAAGCGGGCCAGCACCTCGACGAGGAAGGTCGGGACGGTCGCGACCAGGTCGGCCTCCTGCTCGATGACGCCCACCTCGTCGTCGAGGTCGAGCGGATAGTGGGTGCGGATCTCGGCGCCGAAGCGGTCCTTGAGCGGGGTGATGATGCGGCCGCGGTTGGTGTAGTCCTCCGGGTTTGCGCTGGCCATGACCAGCACGTCCAGCGGGAGCCGGAGGTTGTAGCCGCGGACCTGGATGTCGCGCTCCTCCATCACGTTGAGCATCGCGACCTGGATGCGTTCGGCCAGGTCGGGCAGCTCGTTGATGACGATGAGGCCGCGGTGCGCCCGCGGGATGAGACCGAAGTGGATGGTCTCCGGGTCGCCGAGGCTGCGGCCCTGGGCCACCTTCATCGGGTCGACGTCGCCGACCAGGTCGGCCACCGAGGTGTCGGGGGTGGCGAGTTTCTCGCTGTACCGCTCGCTGCGGTGCCGCCAGGCGACGGGCAGGTCGTCGCCGAGTTCGGCGGCCCGGCGGAGCGATTCGGGGAGGATCGGCGCGTACGGGTGCTCGTCGAGTTCGGAGCCCGCGATCACCGGGGTCCACTCGTCGAGGAGGTTCGCCAGGGTGCGCAGCAGCCGGGTCTTGCCCTGTCCGCGCTCACCGAGCAGCACCACGTCGTGCCCGGCGATCAGGGCGCGTTCGAATTGCGGGATCACCGTCTCGTCGAAGCCGACGATCCCCCGCCACGGGTCGTCGCCCGCTCGCAGTGCGGTCAGCAGGTTGTGTCGGATCTCGTCACGGACGTCACGTCGCACGTGCCCGGAGGCACGCAGCGCGCCGACGGTCGCGGGGCTCGGGGCGGTGGTCTTCTCGGTGTTCTGCGCAGTCTCGGATGCCACACGGCCACGCTACTCGCCTCGTGACGATCGGGGCCGACGTCGAGGTCGCGCCCGGCCGTCGTCCAGTCGCGGCCGTCGTGCCAGTCGCGACCGTCGCCGGGGAGCGGAGTGCGGCGGGGCGACGGTCGACCGGGGGGGATCCGGGAACGACGATCAGTCGGGCAGGATCGTCCGCTGCGGAGTGGTCTCGCCCACGCTGTTCTCCTGGGAGCTGAGCGAGCCCCAGCAGAACAGTTCACCGTCCTTCTGCAGCACGCAGGCACCGCTGCGTCCCTGCTTCATCGCGACCACGTTCGCCACCCCGGTCACCTTGGTCGGCTCCTTCACCGGATCGCGATCGCTCTTGGTGCCGTTGCCGGTCTGACCGCTGCCGTTGTAGCCCCAGCAGTAGACGTCGCCGACCTTGTCGGTGATGCAGGCGGTGGTGACGTCGGTGGCGATGTCGACCGGATCCTTGGCGCCGCTCACCAGCTGCGGGACGTCCGAGTTCGACGACCCGTCGACGGCGTAGCCCCAGCAGTAGGCCTTGCCGTCGGCGACGGCACAGGTGGTGATCTCGTTGTCGAGTTCGCTCGGCCGACGATCCGCACTTCCGACGTTGCTCTGTCCGACGCTCACCGCGGTGACGTTCTTCAACGCGCTCACCTTGACCGGAGCGTTCGGCCGCTCCTTGCTGCCGTTGCCGATCTGCCCGGAGCCGCTGTTACCCCAGCAGTACAGTTCACCGCCCTCGACGATCGCGCAGACCGTGCCGCCGGCGGTGCTGAGAGTCTTCGGCACGGCGGGCAGGTTCACCTTCACCGGAGTCTTCTGCGGATCGACGGGTGCGCCGCCGAGCGCACCGTGCCGTCCGTAGCCCCAGCAGTAGACGCCGCGCTCGGCATCGCCGTCCTTCTTCGCGATGGCGCAGGTGACGCCGAAATCGTTCGCCACCGCGACCGCGTCGGTCAGGCCGGGCACCTGGAACGGCGAGTACCGGTTCGAGTCGCCGCTGTCGCCGACCTGGCCGAAGGCGTTGGCGCCCCAGCAGTAGACGTGACCGGATGCCGTCGCACAGGTGCTGGTCACGTAGTTCTGATCGGTGTCTCTGGTGTAGCCGCCGACGCTCACCGACGTGACGTTCTCCAGTCCGGGTACCTCCGTCGGGGTGCGGACCGGCGACGTGTTGCCCAGACCCAGCTGGCCGGTGTTGTTGACACCCCAGCAGTAGAGCTTCTTCTCCGCGATCACACAGGTGGTCGCACCCGTGCGGTCGATCTGCAACGACGGCTGCGCGAGGGCCGGGTCCACCGGCTCGGCACCCGACGGCCACCACAGCGGCGCGGTGCCGCCGACCAGCGCGAGCACGGCCAGCACCGCCGCGAGCACGATCCACTTGACCTTCGACGACTTCTTCGGCGGCGCCTGCTGCGGCGGAATCGCGCCGAACTGGGCGGGCACACCGCCCTGCGTGTACGGCATGGTGCCCGGCTGCGGACCGGTCGGCGGCCCGAACTGCCCGCTCGGCGGACCGAACTGCGGCTGACCGAATCCGCCGCTCGGCGGACCGAACTGGGGCTGCCCGTACGGCGGCGGCACGTTCGGCATCGATGCCGGTCCCGACCCGAACACCGGGGTCCCCGGCTGACTCGGGTTCGACGGATGGCCCGGGTTCGAGGGATGGCCCGGGTTCGACGGGCGACCCGGCTCGGATCCGAACCCGGGCTGACTCGGATCGGACGGCGGCGGACCGGCCGGTATCCGGGCGATCGTCGTCGCGGTCCCCGCCGGCGTCTGCCGCAACGCCCGATCGAACTCCGCGGCGAAAGCCGAACAGCTCGGATAACGCGCCGCCGGATCCTTGGCCATCGCCCGTTCGAGCACCTGCGCCACCGGCCCCAACGACGGCACCGATGCCGCGATCGAGGGCACCGGCTGCTGGACATGCGCCATCATCACCGCCGACGAGGTGTCCCCCGGATACGGCGCCTTACCCGTCAGCAGCTGAAACACCGTGCACGCCAGCGAGTACTGGTCGCTGCGGGCGTCGGCGGGCTTGCCGCCGATCACCTCGGGCGCGGTGTACGCCATCGTGCCCACCAGCGAGTTCGCCGCCGTCAACTGCGGCGAGTCGGCCAGCTTGGCGATGCCGAAATCCAACACCGTCGCACGTCCCAACGAACCGTCGTCGTTCCGTGCGACGACGATGTTGCCCGGTTTGATGTCCCGGTGCACCACACCGCGGGCGTGCGCGTAATCGAGGGCGTCGCCCACCTGCGTGAGCACCCCGCCCACATCGGCCGGAGTCAACTGCGTCGACGACAGATCCGACCCCTGCAGATACGACATCGTGAACCACGGCCGATCGTCATCGATCCCGTGCGCGAAGATCGTGATGATGCTCGGATGGTCCAACGACGCCGCCGTCCGCGCCTCGTTCGAGAACCGCTCGGCGAACTCCCGATTCGACGACCCGCCGACCGACACCACCTTCATCGCCTCACGACGATGCACATGCGGGTTCTCCACGAGGTACACCTCGCCCATCCCGCCGCTGCCGACCAGCGCCACGACTTCATACCCTGCGATCTCAGTGCCAGGTGCAGCAGGCAAGATTCCCCCAGACGTCCCCGTAATGTGTGTGCGAAGCGTCACTGATCATACGCATCGCCCCGTCGCCCACCGTCGTACGGCCGCGTCGAGAGCACCCGTCTCCACATCGCCGCAGGTCCGTTTCGTCCGTTCCCGCGATCCGCCGACCGGGCCGCCGGGGTCAGGACGACGCCGTCGCCGCCCGTTCGGCACCGGCCGCCTCCGCCTTCACGACGGCGGACACCTCGGTGCGCAGGCGCAGGAACTCCGGTGCCGCGCGCAGCTCGTCCGGTCCGACCCCGGTGCGGGGCAGCGGCGACCGCAGATCCGCGGCGATCCGGCCCGGACGCCCGCTGAGCACCACGATCCGCGAACCGAGATAGGCCGCCTCCTCGGGACTGTGCGTGACGAACACCGTCGTCCGTCCGGATTCGGCGCTCACCTGCCGCACGTCGTCCTGCAACCGCTCCCGGGTGAGGGCGTCGAGGGCCGCGAAGGGCTCGTCCATCAGCAGCAGGGAGGTGGGCACCGCCAGCGCCCGGGCGATCGCGACGCGCTGCTGCTGCCCGCCGGAGACCTCCCAATGCGCCGGTCCCCGATGCCGTGCAGTCCGACCCGTTCCAGCAGCTCGTCGGCCCGCTCGGTCCGCTCGGCACGCGGCACCCCCGCGTACTTCAGGGCGAGTACGACGTTCCCGCGCACCGTCTGCCAGGGGAAGAGTCTCGGCTGCTGGAACACCACGCCCGAGCTGCGGCCGGGGACCGGCGCGGCGTCGTCGACGGTGACCGTTCCCGCGGTGGGCGGCTCGAATCCCGCGATCAACCGCAGCAGCGTTGACTTGCCGCAGCCCGACGGGCCCGCGAGGACCACGAACTCCCCCGCCGGGACCTGCAGGTCGACGGGTCCGAGAGCGGCGACCCGCCCGGCGCCCGCACCGTACTCGCGCACCGCCCCGGTGATCGTCAGGGCCCCGGCCTTCGCGGCCGGTCCGGCCGCCGCGCGGTCAGTCGACGTCGGCGAAGACACCGGGCAGTCCCTTCGTGTAGAGCCCGTCGGCGAAGACCCGGGCGTCCGGGACGGACGGGATCTGGTTCTGGGCCCGCAGGAACTCGGCGGTGGACGCCAGGATGCGCGCCAGATCGCCCGGAGCGTCCTGCGTGCCGAGCCACCGAGGCGAGGCGATCTCCGCGGGGGTCAGGAACACCGCCTGCTTCAACTGGTCGGCGGCCTCCTCCTTCGAGACGCCCGCCTGACCGGCGATCGCGGCGGCCGCGGCGTCGGGATCGGACCTGATCAGATTCACCGCGCGGGCCTGTGCCTTGCGCCAGGCGTCGACCGCGTCCGGGTGCTGCCGCGCGAACTCCGTCGAGACGACGGCGAGATCGGCCGTCGCCTTGCCGCGTTCGGCCAGCGCACGGCTGGAGATCAGCTGCTTGCCGCCGGCGGCGCGCAGCTCGGCGAGGGTCGGGAGCCAGGTGTAGACCGCGTCGACGTCGCCGCGCTGCCAGGCCGCGAGCGAGGCCTGCGGCTGCAGGTCCACCAGCTTCACCGACGATGCATCGAGGCCGACGTCGCCGAGTGCGGCGAGCAGGCTGTAGTGCGCGGTGGAGGCGAAGGCCGTGGCGATCCGCTTGCCCCGCAGATCGGCGAGGGTCTCGATCCCGGTGCCCGGCCGGGCGACGAGCGCCTCGTTGTCGCCGAGCACGGTGAGCGGGAAGGCCACCTGATACGGGATCCGGAGCGGATCGGACAGACCGCGCGCCACCGGGCTCGATCCGAGCGTGCCGAAGTCGAGTTCCTTCGCCACGAAGGCGGTGTTGACGTCGGCGCCGGAGTCGAACTTGGTCCACTTGATGTTGTAGCCGGGCAGCGCATCCTCGAGCCATCGGTCGTTCTTGACGATCAGGTCGCCGCTGACCAGGGTCTGGTAGGCGATCCGGATCGTCGGCTTGGACGAGTCCTCGGCGGCGCCCACCGAGCAGCCGGTGGCGACCGCCAGGACGCCGACCAGGGCCAGGAGTGTCGATGCCACCGATCTGCGGAGACCGCGGCGGGTGTGCGTCGTCCGCGGGGACGTCGTGCGTGGGGACATGGGGATCAGGCCTTTCCGCGCCAGGGGACGGCGCGTGTCTCGGCCGCGCGGAGCACGGCATCGATGATCAGTCCGGACAGCCCGATGGCGACGATGCCGACGAGCACGGCCGGAGTGTTGTTGTAGTTCGAGGCGTCCTTCACCACGCCGCCGATACCGGGGATGCCGTTGAAGAGCTCGGCCGCGACCACCGACGAATAGGCGATGCCCACCGACAGCCGGACACCGGTGAAGGTCTCCGGCAGCGCCGCCGGGAACACGACGTCGCGCAGCACGTCCCAGCGTGAACCGCCCAGCGCCCGCGCGGCCTCCACCAGCGGCACCGGCGTCGACGCGACCGCCGCCGTGGTGGCCACCGCGGCGGGCGGCAGCGCCGCGAGCGCCAGCAGCGTGATCTTCGGGGCCTCGTCGATGCCGAGCCAGATCACCAGCAGGAAGAAGTAGGCCAGCGGCGGGAGCGCCCGGAGGAAGGTGAGCCAGGGTTCCAGCACCCGGCGCACCCACGGGACCGACCCCATCGCCACCCCCAGCGCCACCCCGGCGAGCACGCCGACCGTCACACCGAGGAAGACCCGGCGGAGCGTCATGTAGAGGTGCTCCCACAGCAGGTAGTCGCCGTAGCCGCGGACGCCGTCGTGCGTGGTGGACATGTCCACGAAGGCCGCCCAGATCTTGCCGAGCGGGGGCACGAAGGTCTCCGACCAGATGCCGGAGACCGCCGCCGACTGCCAGAGTCCGAGGAACACCAGCACCGACAGCAGCGGCAGCGCCACGGCCCGGCCGGCCCGGCGCCACCGGGGTCGTCGTCCACGGGGAGGCGCGCCCCCGTCGTCGTACCGCGTGGCGCCGGTCGACGCGGCACGGCCGAGAGCCGAGGTGTTGATCAGTGAGGTCACCCGGTGATTTCTACGGGTCCGCAGTCGTCGGGCCCAGGCTTGCGCTCAGCGTGCTTCCAACCCGGTTCCGGATTCGCCGAGCCGCCCGGAACCGGGCATGATCGCGCGTACGAGCGATGCGCGGGTTACGGTGGCGACGTGCCGATTCCCGAGTTCATCACCGCCCTCCGCTCCCGGGTCGGCACGGATCTGCTGTGGCTGACCGGCGTCACGGCGATCGTGCTGCACGAGGTGGACGGACGCGAACACCTCCTGCTCGGCCGCCGCGCCGACACCGGCGAATGGGCGGCCGTGTACGGCATCCTGGAACCCGGCGAACAGCCCGCCGTCGCCGCGCTCCGCGAGGTGGTCGAGGAGACCGGCGTCCGGGCCCGGATCGTCGGACTGGCCTCGGTGACCTCGGGCCGGGACGTGGTGGTCTATCCCAACGGAGACCGGGCGCAGTACCTGGACCTGACCTTCCTCTGTGTCCCCGACCTGGCGGCCGACCCCGATCCGGTCGCCGCGGCCCGCGTCGGCGACGACGAGTCCCTGGCCGTGGGCTGGTTCCCGCTCGACGCGCTCCCGTCCCCGCTCTGCACCTCGACCGTCGAACGCCTGGGTCGGGCCCTCGACTTCCGTGCCGATCCGGGCGCGGGACCGTACTTCGTCCGCCCCTGAACCTCGGGTGCGCGGGTCAGGACACGTCGCCGTCGACGTAGTACCAGCGACCGTCCTCCCGGACGAAACGACTCCGTTCACGCAGCTCTCCCCGCCCGGCCGGCGTGCGGTAGACGGCGGTGAACTCAACGATGCCGTCGGTGTCGAACGGCCCTCCGCCGGAGGCTGATTCGACGGTCAGGTGCAGCCACCGCTGCTCCGGGTCCAGTTCGATCGACGACGGCCGCGTGCTCGGGTGCCAGGTGTCGGAGAGGTACTCCGGATCACCGAGCGCGAAGGCCGTGTAGCGGCTGCGCATCAGCGCCTGCGCGGTGGGCGCCGCCGCACCGTCGAGATGGCGGCCGCAGCATTGCGCCAGGGTCTCGCCACTGCGACACGGGCATCGCTGGTCCGAGGTCATCTCGTCACCGTACCGAGCCCGCCGACCGTTGACACGCCGCCCTCCGAGTGCAATGGTTAATTAGTCAAGTAACTAACCAAAGGGGCCGACATGCTCGACGAAGGACGGGCCCTCTTCCAGCAGATCGCCGACCACGTGGCCGACTCGATCGTCGACGGCACGCTCGGCGAGGAGACCCGCGCACCGTCGACCAACGAGCTCGCCGCGTTCTACCGGGTCAACCCGGCGACCGCCGCCAAGGGCGTCAACCAGCTGGTCGACAGGGGCGTGCTCTACAAACGCCGCGGCATTGGGATGTTCGTCGCCGCCGGAGCCCGCGATCTGCTGCGCCGCGAACGCCGGGAGACCTTCGCCGTCCGCTACCTCGATCCCCTGCTCGCCGAGGCCGCCCGCCTCGGACTGGGCCCGCAGGACGTGATCGACCTGATCCACCGCCGCCGCCCCGACGGCGACTCCACCGCAGAGGAGCAGTCATGACCGCACCGAACCCCGCCCCCGCCGAACCGGCCGTCCGGGTCCGGCAGCTGACCAAACGCTACGGCGACAAGACGGTGCTCGACGCCGTCGACTTCGACGTCCCGCGGAACGTGATCTGCGGCCTGTTCGGCCGCAACGGCTCGGGCAAGACCACCATCATGTCGATCGTCACCGCGCAGAACTTCGCCGACTCCGGCCGCGTCGAGGTGTTCGGCGAACAGCCGTACGAGAACCCCGGGGTGCTGCAGCGGATGTGCTTCGTCCGGGAGAGTCAGAAGTACCCCGACGACGCCAAGCCCCGGCACGCCTTCGCCATCGCCAAGCTCTTCCACCCGAACTGGGACGACGCCCTGGCCGAACGCCTGATCGACGATTTCCGGCTCCCGGTGAACACCCGGATCAAGAAGCTCTCGCGCGGCCAGCTCTCGGCGGTCGGCGTGATCATCGGCCTGGCCGCCCGCGCCGAGGTGACCTTCTTCGACGAGCCCTACCTGGGTCTGGACGCCGTCGCGCGGCAGATCTTCTACGACCGCCTGCTCGCCGACTACGCCGAGCACCCCCGCACCGTCGTCCTCTCCAGCCACCTGATCGACGAGGTCTCGAACCTCATCGAACGGGTCCTGGTGGTCGACGACGAGCACATCGTGATCGACGAGTCCGTCGACGAGCTGCGCGGTCGGGCGTTCAGCGTCGTCGGCGCCGCGACCGCCGTCGACGAGTTCGTCGCCGGGCGGGAGGAACTGCACCGCGAACGCCTCGGGCCGGTCGCCTCGGTCACCGTGCTCGGCACCCTGTCCGACGACGACGACGAGCGCCGCCTCGCCGCCGCGGGCCTGTCCACCGCGCCGGTCTCGCTGCAGGAGCTGATCGTGCGCCTGACCCAGCACTCCGCCGCCTCTTCGAGCCTCGAGAACGGAGCACTCCGATGAACCGCACCGCCAACGTCGTCCGCATGCAGCTGGTGAACCGGCAGACGTTCCTCTGGCTGCCGCTGATCATCCTGGGGTCGTCGTTCGCGATCACGCTCGCGGTCTACGGGATCATCCTCTTCTCCGCGGACGGCGCGATCGACGAACCGATGTACAGCGGCGGCGTCCAGGCCCCGCTCTGGTACTTCCTCGTGGTCGGAATCCAGGCGATGAGCCTCACGTTCCCGTTCTCCCAGGCCATGAGCGTCACCCGCCGCGAGTTCTTCCAGGGCACCGTGCTGACCGCCGTCGGGACGTCGCTGATCCTCGCCGTCACCGTCCTGGTCGGCGGCCTGATCGAGCAGGCGACCGACGGCTGGGGGTTCGACGGCTACTTCTTCCGGCTGCCGTGGATCTGGGAGCACGGGCCGGCCGCCGCCGCGCTCCTCTACTTCTCGACCGCCCTGCTGGCGTTCCTCCTGGGGTTCCTCGGCTCGGTGATCTACAAGCGTTTCGGCCTGCTCTGGGTGCTGGTGGCGATCATCGGTCTGCTGGTGCTCCTGGTGATCGCGGCCTTCGTGATCTCGGCGACCCACGCGTGGTCGTCCGTCGGGCGGCTGCTGCTCGACGCCGAAGCCCCCTTCGTGGCGCTGATCGCCCTGGGCGTCGGGGCCGTGGCCGCGGGACTGAGCTACCTGGCACTGCGCCGCGCCATCCCCTAGACGATCGATTCCCGGTGTGCGCGCTCAGGGCGTGGAGACTCCTCGATGATCGAGGCTCCCCCCGGTGATCGAAGCTCCCCCGGTGATCGAAGTCCTCTCGGTGATCGAGGTCCTCTCGGTGATCGAGCGGAGTCGAGATCCCCGATCAGCGCGAAGAACCGCCCCTCCGGGCCCAGGGTGCCCGGCATCCCGACCTCGATCGAGCATCCTCGGCTGAGGGTGCTCGATCGAGGCGAAGGGTGCCCGGCACCCCGACCAGGGGGCGGTCTTCCCCTGGAGCGGCCGGAGGACGACTCCCGGTGTTCGGCACCGGCGGCGCTCAACCGAACGCGAGCCACCCGGCCATGCCGAGACCGCCCAGGGCGATGCCGATCCGGAGCGGGGTCGCCGGCAGCCGCGCCACGGTCGGCGGGCCCGCGACACCGCCGACGAAGCAGCCGACCCCCATCGCGAGCGCCGCACCCCAGTGCACGTCGGAGAAGACCACGAAGGCGATCGCCGAGACGAGGTTCGCGACACCGAACAGCGCCGACTTGAGCAGCGCCGCCTTCCACAGCGGGATGGTCGAGAGGATCATCGCGAGGGCCATGAACATCACGCCGGCGCCCGCCCCGAAATAACCGCTGTAGACCGACACCGCGAACACCCCGACCAGCCACCAGGCCGGATGGTTCGCGTGGTCGCCGACGCGCTCTGCAGCGTCGGCTGCAGCAGCAGGGCGAGCGAGGCGAGCACCACCAGGAACGGCACCACCGAGGCGAACACCTCGTCGGGCGTGAGCAGCAGGATCGCGGCGCCCGCCGCGCCGCCGAGCGCGGCGACCGCCGCCGACCGGCCCAGCGAGCGACCCTCGTCGTCGTGAAGCAGCACCCGGCCCGACTTGGCGAAGCTGCCCATGCCGACCGCGACCATCGCGACGGTGTTGGTGACGTTCGCCGTCACCGGCGGCAGGCCCACCGCGAGCAGCGCCGGATAGCTGACGACCGACGCCAACCCGGTCACGTAACCGGCCAGCCCCGCACCGAAACCCGCGACGAGCAGGAGCGCGTAGTCGGCGAGCGTCATGCGGGCACCTCGATTCGGGCGGGTCGGTCGGATACGGGCACGGCGAAGCGGGCGGTCTCGGCCGGTCGAGAGGGGTGATCTCGACTTCGCTCGATCAGCGAGGAAAGGACTCGACCGACGAGAGACCCCTCCTCCTCGATGCTCGAGCCCTTCTCCTCGACGGCCGAGCGCTCTTCCTCGGAGATCAAGCACTCACCCTCGGAGATCGAGCACTCTTCCTCGGAGATCGAGCACTCATCCTCGCTGATCGAGCGAAGTCGAGATCACCGACCATCGGAGACCGCCGGACCGGATGCGCGCAGCGGATCGGCGCGCTGGGCGAGCCGATCCGCTGCGGAGTCCTGCGGGAGGAAGGTCAGTGCGCGAAGTGGCGGGCGCCGGTGAAGTACATCGTGATGCCCGCGGCCTGGGCGGCCTCGATCACCTCGTTGTCGCGCACGGAGCCGCCGGGCTGGACCACGGCGCGCACACCGGCGTCGATCAGCACCTGGAGACCGTCCGGGAACGGGAAGAACGCGTCCGACGACGCCACCGAGCCCGCGGCGCGGACACCGGCGCGCTGGACGGCGAGGTGCGCCGAGTCGACCCGGTTCACCTGGCCCATGCCGACGCCGACCGAGGCGCCGTCGTGCGCGAGCAGGATCGCGTTGGACTTGACCGATCGGCCCGCCCGCCACGCGAACTCCAGGTCGGCGAGAGTGGCCTCGTCGGCCGCCTCACCGGAGGCCAGAGTCCAGTTGGCGGGGTCGTCGCCCTCGGCGTCGATCACGTCGCGGGCCTGGATCAGCACGCCCCCGGACACCGGGCGCAGCTCCTGCGCGGCCTCGGCGGGCGGTGCCGCGACCAGCAGACGCAGGTTCTTCTTGCGGGTGAGCACCTCGAGCGCGCCGTCGGCGAAGCCCGGGGCGATGATCACCTCGGTGAAGATCTCGGCGACCTGCTCGGCCATCTCGACGCTGATCTCGCGGTTGGCCGCGATCACGCCGCCGTACGCGGAGACCGGATCGCAGGCGTGCGCCTTGCGGTGCGCCTCGGCGATGTCCGCGCCCACCGCGATGCCGCACGGGTTGGCGTGCTTGATGATCGCGAC
This sequence comes from Gordonia sp. (in: high G+C Gram-positive bacteria), assembly GCF_047600385.1. GTDB lineage: Bacteria > Actinomycetota > Actinomycetes > Mycobacteriales > Mycobacteriaceae > Gordonia. The sequence continues at coordinate 130,850 of NZ_JASGKZ010000001.1, forward strand.
GGCGGGTTCGGCGAAGTCGTACGCGGCACGCCACGCGGCGTCGCCGTCGGTGTAGTTGTTGAACGACATCTCCTTGCCGCCCAGCTGCTCGGCCTGCGCCAGCCCCGGAGCGCCCGCGTCGTTCACGTACAGGGCGGCGGGCTGGTGCGGGTTCTCGCCGTAGCGGAGCACCGCCGAACGCTGCCAGGTGGCCCCGGCCCAGACCGGGAAGGCGTCGTCGGACGGGGCGACGACGCCGGTCATCCACGAGGCGACGGCGACGTCGTAGTCGGCGGTGTGCCGGAAGGCCTTGGCCGCGAGGGCCTTGCGCTCGGCGAGGTCGAAGCCTCCCCCGGCGACGGCTTCGGCGACGGCGCCGTAGTCGGACGGGTCCACGACGACGGCCACCGACGGGTGGTTCTTGGCGGCGGCGCGCACCATCGAGGGGCCGCCGATGTCGATCTGCTCGACGCACTCGTCGGGCGAGGCGCCCGAGGCGACGGTCTGGGTGAACGGGTACAGGTTCACGCACACCAGCTCGAAGGGCTTGATCTCCAGCTCGTCGAGCTGGCGCAGGTGATCGTCCTTGCGGGTGTCGGCGAGCACGCCGGCGTGCACGCGCGGGTGCAGCGTCTTGACGCGGCCCTCCAGGCATTCGGGGAACCCGGTCAGTTCGCTGACCTCGGTCACCGGCACGCCCGCGGCGGCGATGGTCTTGGCGGTGGAACCGGTCGAGGTGATCTCCACCCCGGCCGCGTGCAGCGCGGTGGCGAGTTCGGTCAGGCCGGTCTTGTCGTAGACACTGATCAGGGCACGCCGGATGGGCCGGCGATCGGCGGGTGCGTTCACGGGATGTATGCCTTTCGTCCATCGGTGACCACACCGCGGGCCACCACGGCCTCCACCACACTCGGGAGGAGGTCGCGTTCGGTGATCTTGATTCGTTCGTGCAGGGATTCGACGGTGTCGTCGGGCAGGACCTCGACCACGCCCTGCGCCAGGATCGGCCCGGTGTCGACGCCGCCGTCCACCAGGTGGACGGTGCACCCGGTCACCTTGACGCCGTAGTCGAGCGCATCGGCCACGCCGTGCGCACCGGGGAACGCGGGCAGCAGCGCCGGATGCGAGTTGATCACCCGCTCGGCGAAGGCGTCGAGGAAGGCCGGTCCGAGGATCTTCATGAAGCCCGCGGTCACCACCCAGGCCGGCGCGTGCGCCGACACCCGATCGGTGAGCGCACGATCCCACTCGGCCCGGTCCGCGTACTCCGACAGCGCGCAGACGATCACCGGAATCCCCTGTTCACGGGCGATCTCGGCGGCCCGGCAGTCGCGATCGACGGCCACCGCCACGACGTCGTACGACGATGTGTCGGCCACGGAAACCGCCAGGATCGAGGCCAGCAGCGACCCGGTCCCGGAGGCGAGCACGACGACGGGCGTACGGGTTCCGGCGGGGCTGCTCACACCAAGAGATTAGTTCGGGCCGGTCGGCGACCCGCGGCCGGGGCCCGCCGCCGGGAAGTCCGGGTCGCCGTCGCGCACGACGGGGAGCTCGGTGGTCGCCTCCGTGTCGGCATCGAGGCCGGCGGACGCCCGGTCGACGGTGTCGGGATCGTCGGAGGACTCGGGTTCGACGTCGAGGTCCGCCGCCGGATCCGGGTCTGCGTCGGCATCGGGGTCGTCGTCCGGGTCGAGGGCGTCGTCCGGGTCGAGGGCGTCGTCGGCGTCGGGATCGACGGTCTCCGGGCCGGCGGACTCCTCGTCCTGTTCCAGCAGCTCGTCCAGGTCGAAACCGACGTCGGGTTCGTGGTGCAGGCGCCGCACCGCCGGGGTGAGCTGGTAGATCCCGGCGACCAGCGCGCCGGTCACCAGGATCCAGGTGAAGCCGTACACCCCGGCGAGCGGCGCGTTGACGCCCACCCGGCCGAGTTCGCCCGCGGGTCCGCCCGCCATCGCGCACGCGAGCACCACGAGCGCCGCGCACGTCGCGGCGGCGACGGCGACAGCCCGCAGATGGTTCACGACGTCGACGCTGCGGCAGTACCAGCCGACCAGCACACCGACCGCGACCGGGAACACGAAGACGAGCCCGCCGATGCCGCCGAGGCCCGTCTCCGGAAGCACCCCCAGGATCGGCAGCGGCGGCACCGTGCCGGCGTGCACCGCGAAGGCGTCGACCGTGGCGGTCCCGGCCTGGGCCGTGGCGCCGACCGAGATCCCGAGCGCACCGAGCACCGTGTTCGGCAGGTAGAAGACGGAGAGCGCGGTGAGACCGAGGTACCCGTCGAACGCGTTCCCGCCGGCGATGAGCTCGCCGACGCGCGCCCACTTGGCGACCAGTCCGACGGCCACCAGCACCGCCCCGCCGGCGGCCAGCCCGAGGAACGCGAGACCGCCGGCCCGGGCACCGACCCGGTCGGTGACCGGGAACTCGTAGGTGTCGAACACCGGCTGCAGGCAGCGGCGCCCCACCCCGATCCCCACGCCGATCCCCTGCACCAGCAGGGTGTAGCCGAAGGCCGGGAGCGGCGCGGTCTGACCGATCGAGGAGACCGCCGATCCGTCGGCCACCACGGCCAGTGCGAGTGCGGTCCACAGCAGCGGACCGGCCAGCGCGGCACCGGCGATGGTGGCGACCTCCTGCAGGTGGTCCACCTCGCGGGTGGCGCGCGCGGTGACCACCGCGACCGCCCACATCACGGCGAGCGTCGGCAGCAGCGGCAGCACTCCGACGGTCACGCCGCCGACGGTGAGCGGCACCTGATTCACCACCAGCCACGCCGCGCCGACCTGTGCCGCGAGGCCGCCGAAGGCGCCCCCGGCCAGCGCCTTGGTGAGCGCCACGACCACCGTCAGGATCGCGGTGGTCACCGCGGGCACCAGCGCCGCGACTTTCAGCAGGCCCCAGGTGGCCGCGCGGTGGTGCTCGTCGTCGCGCTGCGACATCCGCCCCTGTCGGAGGCGGGTGACGAGCGAATCGGTGGTGGAAGACATCCCTTCGAGAGTGACACGAGAGGCGGCCGCCTCGCCACCGGCACGCCCGGAGGGTCGGCCGGAGACCTCGCCGCGGCCCCGGGACTCCCGGCCGCACGAGAGACGGCGCCGCCGCCCCGGCGTCGGAACCGGAGCGGCGGCGCCGCAGAGATCTCACTGCCGGGGAGCCCCGGCTCAGCGACTACTTGTCGTCGCGCCGGCCGTCGGCGTTCTCGGCACGGTGGGACGCCCCGAAGACCGTGGTCTCCGAGCCGTCGCCCATGTTCGTGGTGTCGATGATGCTGGTCTCCGAGCCCTCGGCCGGCGCGCCGGAGGCGCCGCCGAAGGCGGCGGGATCCGCACCCGCGCCGGTGCCGCCCGCGGTCCCGTACGGCGACGACCCGTACGAGGGCGAGGCGCCGTAGGACGACGTGGCCGCCGAGGGATCACCGAACGGCGACGGGGTCGACGGAGACGAGGACGCCTCGCCGAACGGCGAGGGAACCGACGGCGACGAGGTGGTGGGCGACGAGGCGGACGACGACGCGTCACCGAACGGCGACGGGGTGGACGGAGACGACGGATCGCCGTACGACGGCGCCGCATGCGCACCCGCGGACTGGCCGTAACCCGGCGCGACCGAATGGGATCCCGTCCCCTGGGCTCCCATCCCCTGCGCTCCGGTCGCCTGGGCACCGGTCGAGGACGGATCGCCGTAGGAGTACCCGGTGGTCGCCGGAGCCGCGGCGGCCGAAGCGCCGGGCGCCGCCGCACCCGCCACGGCCTGCTCGGCCGTCGACGCCGTGGCATCGGCGCCCGGAGCCACCTTGATCCTGCCGCCCTCGATCAGCAGCCACAGGATCGACGCGAGCGCCGAGAGGATCGCGACGACCAGCAGGAGGATCGCACCCATGCCGGCGCTGACCTCGATGGTCACCTCGTCACCGAACAGCGCGGTGCCGGCCTCCTCGCCGTGACCGGTCGCGAAGGTGAAGACGGTGGCGACCGCCCCGACGGTGCTCAGCGCGAACACGCCGCCCACCGCCCACTTCTCCCGGCCGAGGACGAGCGTCGACAGCGCCAGCACACCGGCGACGGCCAGCAGCGCCCACGGCACCGCGTACGCGGATTCGAGGATCTTGCCCGCCGTGTAGCTGATCTCGCGGGGGTTGCCGAACAGCGACTGCCCGGTGATGGTGAACTCGGCCGTGGTGAGGAAACCGCAGAGCAGCGTGAGGACGCCGAGTCCGCCGATCACGAACGAGAGGAGCTGGCCGGTGTTGGCCGGGAGCCCCTGCGACGGCGGTTTCGGCGCCTGCTGCGGAGCCCCGTACTGCGGCTGCCCGTACTGCTGCGCGGCGCCCGGGTCGCCGGCCTGCTGACCCGCGCCGTACTGGGCCCCGTATTGCGGCTGGCCGTACTGCTGGCCTGCCCCGTACTGCGAGCCCGCGCCGTACTGAGCACCGGCGCCGTACTGCGGCTGGCCGTACTGGCCCGCCCCGTACTGCGGTTGGCCCTGGCCGGAGTCGCCCTGCCCGTAGTTGGGGCCCGACGGCGGATACGTCATCAAGAATCTCCTGGTCGACATCACGGGCGGCCGGAGGATCGGCCACCCGACGAACGCTGTCCACGCTAGTACAGCGAGCGATCGGCGTCACCAGACGTGCGCGGCGCCCTGTGCGCGGTACCACTCGATCAGCGCCGGATCGTCGATCGCGTCCGGGTCCACGTTCACGTTGTCCCGGCCGGCCAGAATCGCCGTGACCGGCACCTCCAGCTTCTTTCCCGTCCGGGTGTGCGGGATCCCGGGTGCGACGACGATCTCATCCGGCACGTGCCGTGGCGACAGTCGCGTCCGGACCTGCGCCGCCACCTCGCTCACCAGCGCGTCGGTGAGCTCGGCGCCCGGGACCAGCGTCACGAACATCGGCATCCAGTACGCGCCGTCGGGACCGTCGACGCCGAGGACGAACGCCTCGGCGATCTGCTCGATCCCCTCGACCACCTCGTAGACGTCGGCCGATCCCATCCGGATGCCGTGGCGGTTGAGTGTCGCATCGCTGCGCCCGTGGAACATCAGGGAACCGCGGTCGGTGACGGTCACCCAGTCGCCGTGCCGCCAGACCGCCCCTTCGACGGGCTCAGGGAGCGAGGACCCCGACCGTTCGGGGAGCGAGGATCCCGGCCTCTCGGAGAGCGAGGACACAGGCCGCTCCGCGGGCGAGGCGGCGGACTCCGCGGGCGGCGGGACGTCCCAGACGTGATCGAAATACGCGCTCCGGTAGCGGGAGCCGTCGTCGTCGTTCCAGAAGCTCACCGGCATCGACGGCATCGGCGCGGTGACGACCAGCTCGCCCACCTCGCCGATCAGCGGCCGCGCGTCCGGCGACCAGCTCTCCAGCGCCACGCCCAGGTGCCGCACCGAGAGCTCGCCCGCCACCACCGGCACCCCGGTGCTGCCCCCGGCGAAGGCGCTCACGATGTCGGTGCCGCCGCTGATCGACGAGATCGGCAGTCCCGCGGCCACGTTCTCGTCGACCCAGGCGAACAGGTCGGCGGGCAGCGTCGACCCGGTGCTGCCCAGCGTCCGCAGGGCCGACAGGTCGTGGTCGCGCCCGGGCACCAGCCCCGCCTTGCGCGAGGCGTTGAGCTGTCCCGGACTGGTGCCGAAGTAGGTCACGCCCTCGTCGGCCACGATCTGCCACAGCCGGTCGGCGTCCGGGGACAGCGGCGACCCGCTGTAGGTGACGATCCGCGCGCCCACCAGCAGTCCGGCGGCCTGGAAGTTCCACATCATCCAGCTCAGCGCGGTCTGCCAGAAGAACACCGAACCGGGTCCGAGGTCGGCGTGCAGCGCCGTCTGCTTCAGATGTTCGACGACGACGCCGGCGTGCCCGTGCACGATCCCCTTCGGCCGCCCGGTGGTGCCCGAGGAGAAGAGCACCCACAGGGGATGGTCGGCGGGCACCTCGACGGGTTCCGGGATGCGCGAGGTGTCCGCGGTGAGCGCGGCCCACGACGTCGTCCCGTCCGCCGTCTCGTCGGCCGAACCGCCGATCCGCACGTGCAGCGCCGGGTCGCCGAGGAGCGACGCGAGTTCCGCGCTGTCGGCGCGCTTGTCGACGTCCTTGCCGTTCCACCGGTACCCGGCGCACGAGAACAGCGCCTTCGGACGCAGCTGCGCGAGTCGGCTCGCCGCGCCCTCGGCCGCGTAGTCCTGGCCGCACCCCGACCAGATCGCGCCGAGCGAGGCCGTCGCCAGGAACGCGATCACCGCCTCCGGGACGTCCGGGAGGAAGCCCGCGACCACGTCGCCCTCGCCCACCCCGGCCTCGGTCAGGGCCGCCGCCACCGCGGCGACCAGGCCCGGGATCTCGCTCCAGGCGATCTCGGTCCGGTTCCCGGACTCGTCGAGCCCGACGATCGCCGCGCCGTCCCCGGCGGCGGCCCGTCGCGCGCACTGCCGGAGCACCACGGCGGCGTAGTTCAGCCGGACGTCCGGGAACCAGCGCGCCCCGGGCATCGTCGCGTCCGCGAGCACCGCCCGGTCACCGGCCCCGAGCGGGGCGGCGGCCACGTCGTCGAGCTCGAAGAAGTCCCACACCGCGCGCCAGAACCCGGCCAGGTCGGTCACCGAGTAGGCGTAGACGTCGTCGTACGACGGGTACTCCCGCCCGGTGCGCCCGCTCAGGAACTCGGCGAACCGCTCGAATCGACTCTGTTCAGCACTCACCGGGATCCTTCTCTCCACATCGTGAACCTCTGCATCGCGGACCTCTCGTCACGCCTCGTCGAGCCCGAGCAGACCGAGGGCCTCCTCGCGCATGGCGACCTTGCGGACCTTGCCGGTGACGGTCATCGGGAAGCTCTCCACCACGTGCACGTACTTCGGGATCTTGTGCCGGGAGATCTGTCCTTCCGCGAACGCCCGCAGATCGTCGGCGGTCGGCTCGGGGGCGCCCTCGCGCACCCGGATCCACGCCATCAACTCCTCACCGTACTTCGCGTCGGGCACACCGATCACCTGGACGTCGACGATGTCCGGGTGCGTGTAGAAGAACTCCTCCACCTCGCGCGGGTAGACGTTCTCGCCGCCGCGGATCACCAGGTCCTTGATGCGTCCGGTGATCTGCACGTAGCCGTCCTCGCGCATCACCGCCAGGTCGCCGGTGCGCATCCAGCCGTCCTCGCTGAGCACCTCGGCGGTCTTGTCCGGGTCGTTCCAGTAGCCGGCCATCACCGAGTAGCCGCGCGTGCAGAACTCGCCGGTCTCCCCGCGCGCCAGCGTCTGACCGCCGACCGGGTCGATCACCTTGATCTCCAGGTGCGGGCCGACGCGTCCGACGGTGCTCACCCGCAGGTCCAGCGGATCGTCCATCCGGGTCTGCGTGGAGACCGGGCTGGTCTCGGTCATGCCGTAGCAGATCGACACCTGGCTCATGTGCATCTCGTCGATCACCCGGCGCATCACGGCCTCCGGGCACGGCGAACCGGCCATCACGCCGGTGCGCAGGGAGCTCAGGTCGTACCGTCCGCCCGAATCCAGCAGACCGAGTTCGGCGATGAACATCGTCGGCACGCCGTAGAGGCTGGTGCAGCGGTACCTCTCCACCGCGGCCAGGCTCGCCGCCGGATCGAAGGCCGGACCCGGGATCACCATCGCGCTGCCGTAGGCGACGGCCGCGAGGTTCGCGATCACCATGCCGAAGCAGTGGTAGTACGGCACCGGCGTGCAGATGCGGTCGTTCTCGGTGTATTCGAGCAGGTGCCCGATGGTGTAGCCGTTGTTGCCGATGTTGGTGTGCGAGAGGGTGACGCCCTTCGGGTGGCCGGTGGTGCCCGAGGTGAACTGGATGTTGATCGGGTCGTCCGGGTGCAGCGTCGCCGCCACCGCATCGAGTTCGGCCAGCTCCTCCTCCGTCGGAGGGCCGGTCAGCTCCGCGTAGCGCGGCGACTCGAAGACGATGCTCTCGCGCAGCGACGGCACGTCGGGCTGCACGTCGTCGAGCATCCGCTCGTACTCCGAGGTGCGGAACGACGTCGCCGCGATCGCCACCGTGCTGCCCGACAGATCGAGCGCGTACTTCACCTCGTGCCTGCGGTACGCCGGGTTGAGCACCACCAGGATCAGTCCGGCCTCGGCGGCGGCGAACTGCACCATCACCCACTCCCACCGGTTGGGCGACCACAGCGCGAGCCGGTCGCCCGGCTGCAGGCCCAGTCGCCGGAGCCCGCAGGCCAGCGCCCGCACCTGCTGACGGAACTCCCGGTACGTCCACTGCCGGTCGGAGACGGCGTCGATCAGCGCGATCGCGTCCGGGTGCTCGGCCGCGGTGGCCGCGAGCGTCTGTCCGATGGTGCCTTCCAGCAGCGGAGGCGTGTCCTCGCCCTTCGCGTATGCCGATTCAGTCATGACCGATCCTCCTTGAGCGGTACTGCTTCTTCCGGGTCGATGGGGTCTTCCGGGTCCGAACGTGTCCGAGCCGGTGTGTCCGGGGCGACGGTCTCGGGTCTATCGGCCGCCGGACCGGCGCAGCATCGACTGCGCCTGGTCGAAGACCGGGGCGTCCACCATCCGGCCGTCGAGCCGGAAGACGCCGCCGTCGTGGTCGTCCGCCGCCGCCAGGACCCGGCGCGCCCACGCCAGTTCCGCCGGCGACGGCGCATAGCCGTCCCGGACCGTCGCGACCTGCGAGGGATGGATGCACGCGGTGGCGTCGTAGCCGAGGGCGACGGCATCGCGCACCTCCCGGGCCAGCCCGTCGACGTCGGGGATGTCCAGGTGCACGGCGTCGATCGCGGCCTTGCCGAAGGCGCCGGCGGCCAGCCGCACGCGGGCCCGGGCGAGGCGCGGCACGTCGCGGTAGCCGCCCGCGCCGGGTTCGTCGGCGCCGAACCGGCTCGCCGTCCCGCCCAGTCCGGCCACCAGGTCCTCGGCGCCCCACATCAGTCCGACGCACCGGTCGACGGCCGCGATCTCCTCGCAGCGCACCGCGCCCAGCGGGGTCTCGATCAGGGCGATCACCGCGGCGTCGAGCGCCCGCACGGAGGCGGCGTCCTCGGTCTTGGCGAGCATGACGACCCGGTAGCGGGTCCGGGCGAGCGCCGCCAGATCGGCCGCGTGGTCGTCGGTGCCCGCCGGGTTCAGGCGCACGATCACCCGCTCCGGATCGAGCGGGGTGTCGATCAGGGCCCGTCGCGCGGCCGGCCGGCGCTCCGGTGCGACGGCGTCCTCCAGATCGAGGATCACCGTGTCCGCGCGGTCGAGGGCTTTCGCGTACCGCTCGGGCCGGTCCGCGGGGCAGAACAGGAGCGCCGGACCGGCCGGGCGCCAGTGCGTCGTCGTTCCCGATGCCGCCGTCCCCGATGCCGCTGTGCCCGATGCCGCCGTGTCGGAGGAGGGACTCACGCCGGTTCCTCCGGCCGCAGGCGGACCAGCGTCGAGCGCGCGGCCCGGGCCACCACCGTGCCGTCCTGGTTGCGGCCGAGGTGGGTCAGCTGCACCACGCCCTCGCCGGGCCGGGACCTGGAGATCCGTTTGCCGGTGCACTCGGTCTCCGCGTACAGCGTGTCCCCGGCGAACATGGGGGCCGGGAAGGCGATGTCGGAGAACCCGAGGTTGGCCACCAGGGTGCCCTGGGTCAGCTGCGCCACCGAGAGCCCGACGATGGTCGAGAGGGTCATCATCGAGTTGATCGGCCGCTGCCCGCCGAATCCGGGCTGCGCCGCCGACCACGCGGCGTCCAGATGCAGCGCCTGGGTGTTCATGGTGAGGGTGGTGAACAGCGTGTTGTCGGCCTCGCTGAACGTCCGGCCCGGACGGTGCTCGTACACCGCGCCGATCTCGAACTCCTCGAACCACAGGCCGCGCTGGACGATGCGCCGGGGCTCCCCCGCCGTGTTCTGCCCGCTCGTGTTCTGCTCGCTCATGACGGCAGCCCCAGCGACCGCGCGATCAGCATCAGCTGCACCTCGGTGGTGCCCTCGCCGATCTCCAGGATCTTCGAGTCCCGGTAGTGCCGGGACACGGTGTACTCGTTCATGAAGCCGTAGCCTCCGTGGATCTGCGTCGCCATGCGGGCGTTGTCCATCGCCGCCTCGGAGGAGATCATCTTCGCGATCGCGGCCTCCTTCTTGAACGGTTTGCCGGCGAGCATCCGCGCGGCCGCGTCGTAGTACGCGGTCCGGGCGACGTGCGCCCGTGCCTCCATCCGCGCGATGGCGAACGAGATCGACTGGTAGGAGTTGATCGGCTTGCCGAACGACTGCCGTTCGGCGGCGTACTTGATGCACTCGTCCACGCAGCCCTGCGCCACCCCGGTCGCCACACCGGCGATCGCGATCCGCCCCTCGTCGAGGATCGAGAGGAAGTTCGCGTAGCCGCGGCCCCGGTCACCCAGCAGGTTCTCCCGGGGGACGCGGGCATCGGTGAAGCTCAGCGGGTGGGTGTCCGAGGCGTGCCAGCCGACCTTGTCGTAGGCGGGTTCGGCGACGAAGCCGGGCGTGTCCGACGGCACGATGATCGTCGAGATCTCCTTCTTGCCGTCCACTCGGGTGCCGGTCACCGCGGTCACCGTGACCAGCGAGGTGATGTCGGTGCCCGAGTTGGTGATGAACTGCTTGGCGCCGTTGATCACCCACTCCGGTCCGTCCTCGACGGCGGTGGTCGCGGTGGCCCCGGCGTCGCTGCCCGCGCCCGGCTCGGTGAGCCCGAAACCGGCGATCCGCCGCCCGGCCACCAGATCCGGCAGCCAGCGCTCCTTCTGCGCGGCGTCGCCGAACCGGTAGATCGGCATGGCGCCGAGTCCGACGCCGGCCTCCACCGTCATCGCGACCGACTGGTCCACCTTGGCCAGCTCCTCCAGGGCCAGCGCGAGCGCGAAGTAGTCCCCGCCCATGCCGCCGTATTCCTCGGGGAAGGGCAGGCCGAACAGGCCCATCTCGCCCATCTGCGCCACGACCTCGTACGGGAAGCTCTTCTCGACGTCGTGCCGGTACGAGACCGGTGCCACGACCTGCTGGGCGAAGTCGCGGACCGACGCGATCAGGTCGGTGTACTCCTGGGTCAGTTCCATCTCGGTTCGTGTCTCTCTCACTCGTTCTCGGTGGTCTCGACGTGGGCCAGCACCTGCTGCGCATCCACTTTCTGTCCCGCTCGTACGACGATCCGCGCGGTGCCGTCGACCGGCGCCCGCAGGGTGTGCTCCATCTTCATCGCCTCGACGACGACGAGCGGCTCCCCACTCGCCACGGTGTCGCCGTCGGCGGCGGGCACCGCGACGACGGTGCCCGGCATCGGGCTGCGCACGTCCCCGGCCGCCTCAGTGCCGCCGGACTCGGCCAGCGTGCGCGCCGGGCGCATCACCCAGGTGCCGTCCTCGCCGGCCACCCAGCGCCGGTCCCCGTCCCGGTCGACGACCCAGGGCTCGGCCACCCCGCCGCATCGCACGGTGAGCGAACGGCCGTCGTGATGCTCCAGGTACACCTCACCGGTCCACCGATCGCGCCCGTCGGTGCCGGTGACGGTCGCCTCCGCCTGCAGCGTCCGGGTGTCGTTCCCGGTCACCCGCGCGGTCACCTCGAAACGGTCGGCGCCGCAGATCAGCCGGGTGACGATCGGCGACGGCGGTCCGATCCGGAAGCCGATCGCGCTGCTCCACAGGTCGTCGGGCCCGCCCAGGTCGAGCGGGCCGAGCGCACCGGCGACGAGGGCCGCCGTCGTCGGCGCCGGGGCGGCGTAGTCCTCCACCAGCCGGTCGAGCAGCCCGGTGTCGAGTTCGGCCGAACGCACCCGCGGCTGCGCCAGCACGTGCCGGCAGAAGTCGACGTTGGTGCCCACGCCGGTCAGCACCGTCGTCGCCAGGGCCTCGTCGAGGCGGTCCAGCGCCTCCTCGCGGTCGGCGCCGCAACAGATCACCTTGGCCAGCATGGGGTCGTAGTCGCTGCCGATCACCGCCCCCTCGGCGATCCCGGAGTCGATGCGGACGCAGTCCCGATCCGATCTCGACCAGACGAGCGTCCCCACCGTCCCGCCGGTCGGCAGGAAGCCCTGTGCCGGGTCCTCGGCGTAGACGCGCGCCTCCACCGCGTGTCCGCGCAGCACCACGTCGTCCTGCGTCGACGCCAGTTCCTCGCCCCGGGCGATGCGGACCTGCTGCTCCACCAGGTCCACGCCGGTCACCATCTCGGTGACCGGGTGCTCCACCTGGAGCCGGGTGTTCATCTCCATGAAGAAGAACTGGTCGGGCGCGTGCGCCGACACGATGAACTCGACCGTGCCCGCGCCGGTGTAGCCGACGCTGCGCGCGGCATCGCAGGCCGCCTGCCCGATCCGGGCCCGGGTCTCGGGTGTGAGCAGCGCCGACGGCGCCTCCTCGATCACCTTCTGGTGGCGGCGCTGCAACGAGCACTCGCGCTCGCCGAGATGGATCACGGCGCCGTGCGTGTCGGCGAGCACCTGCACCTCGATGTGCCGCGGGGTGTCGACGAAGTGTTCGAGGAACAGCGTGTCGTCGCCGAACGCCGACGCGGCCTCCCGGCGGGCCGTCACCAGCGCCGCGGGCAGCCCGGCCGGATCCTCCACGCGGTGCATGCCCTTGCCGCCGCCGCCCGCGCTCGGTTTGATCAGCACCGGGAACCCGACCTCCGGCGCCGCCTCGATCAGTTCGGCGTCGGTGAGACCGGGCCGGGACAGACCCGGCACCACCGGGACGCCGCGGGCGGTGACGGCCGCCCGCGCGGTGATCTTGTCGCCCATCGTCGCGATGGCCTCCGCGGGCGGACCGATGAAGACGATGCCCGCCCGCGCCAGCGCCGCGGCGAACTCCTGATTCTCCGAGAGGAAGCCGTAGCCGGGATGCACCGCGTCGGCGCCCGTCGCGCGGGCGGCGGCCACCACCTTCTCGATGTCGAGATAGCTCTGCGCGGCCGGTGCCGGACCGAGCCGGACGGCCGCGTCGGCGGCGCGGACGTGCGGGGCCCGCGCATCGGCGTCGGAGTACACCGCGACGGCGCGCAGCCCCATGTCGTGCAGCGTGGCGATCACCCGGCAGGCGATCTCCCCGCGGTTGGCCACCAGGACGGTGCGGATCACCGCTCCTCGAGCTCGCTCCGTCGCAGTTCCTTGAGCTCGCTCCATCGCCGCTCCTTGAGTTCGTCGAAAGGTCATCGTCGTCACATCCGGAAGACGCCGTAGCCGGGATCGCCGAGCGGCGCGTAGCGGCAGGCCTCGAGGGCCAGGCCGAGCACGGTGCGGGTGTCGGCGGGGTCGATGATCCCGTCGTCCCACAGCCGGGCGGTGGAGTAGTAGGCGTCGGACTGTTCCTCGAACTGCTTGCGGATCGGCTCCTTGAAGGCCTCTTCGTCGGCGGCGGGCCAGGTCTGGCCGGAGCGCTCGTACCGGGCGCGGCGCACCGTGGCCAGGGTGTCGGCGGCCTGCGGGCCGCCCATCACCGAGATCCGAGCGTTGGGCCACATCCACAGGAAGCGCGGCGAGTAGGCCCGACCGCACATCGAGTAGTTGCCCGCGCCGAACGAGCCGCCGATCATCACCGTCAGCTTGGGCACCCGGGCGCACGCGACGGCGGTGACCATCTTGGCTCCGTTCTTGGCGATGCCGCCCTCCTCGTACCGGCGGCCGACCATGAATCCGGTGATGTTCTGCAGGAACACCAGCGGGATCCGGCGGCGGTCGCACAATTCGACGAAGTGCGCGCCCTTGAGCGCGGACTCGGAGAACAGCACCCCGTTGTTGGCGACGATGCCGACCGGATGGCCGTGCAGGCGGGCGAACGCGGTGACCAGCGAGGTCCCGTACCCGGCCTTGAACTCGGTGTACTCCCCGCCGTCGACGAGGGTCCCGATCACCTCCCGGACGTCGTACGGGATCCGCGGATCGGTCGGCACGACGTCGTACAGGTCGGTCTGCGGTCGGGCGGCGGGCCGGGTGGGGACGGTCTCCCACTGCGCGGGCTCGCGCGGGCCGAAGGTGGCGACGATCTCGCGCACCGTGGCGAGGGCCTGCTCGTCGTCGTCGACGAGGTGGTCGGTGACGCCGGAGACCGACGAATGCATGGTTCCGCCGCCGAGGTCCTCGGCGGTCACGTCCTCGCCGGTGGCGGCCTTCACCAGCGGCGGACCGGCCAGGAAGATGGTGCCCTGCTCGCGGACGATCACGTTCTCGTCGCTCATGGCGGGCACGTACGCGCCGCCCGCGGTGGACGAGCCGAGCACCGCCGAGATCTGCGGGATCCCGGCCGCGCTCATGTTCGCCTGGTTGAAGAAGATCCGCCCGAAGTGGTCGCGGTCGGGGAAGACCTCGTCCTGGTTGAGCAGCATGGCGCCGCCCGAATCGACCAGGTAGATGCACGGCAGCCGGTTGGCCGCGGCGATCTCCTGCGCCCGCAGATGCTTCTTGACGGTGATCGGGTAGTAGGTGCCGCCCGACACGGTGGCGTCGTTGGCGACGATCATGCACTCGCGGCCGTGGATCCGTCCGATCCCGGCGACCACGCCCGCGGCGGGCGCCTTGCCGTCGTACATGTCGTGGGCGGCCAGCGGGGCGACCTCCAGGAACGGCGAACCGGGGTCCAGGAGTCCGTCGACCCTCTCCCGCGGCAGCAGCTTCCCCCGGGAGAGGTGCCGCTCGCGCGCCTTCGCTCCGCCGCCCTCGGCGGCCGCGGCCAGGCGTTCCCGGAGCACCGTCACGTTCGCGCGATGCTGCGCCGACGTCGACTGTTCCGCGGTCGTCATCGCCCACCTTTCAGTTACTAATGATTAACTGAATATGAGCGTACGTGATCGCGTTCACGCCGATGCGGCGTTTTCGCGAATCCGCCGGAAGTCAGGCCGCGAGAGCGGCCAGCGCCATCGCGGTGAGCAGCGAACGCACCCGGTCCTCCGGATGGTCCGGGAGCCGCGGCGAGGAGTTGAGCAGACCGAACACGGCGTGCGCCCGGACCCGGGCCTCGCCGGAGGAGGTGTCGCGGCCGGCGGCGGCCGCATCGTCGACCAGCACGTCGACCCAGGTCTCCACGTACCGGCGCTGCAGCGACCGCACCCGATGCCGGGCCTCGGGGGTGAGCGAATCTAGGTCCCGGTCCTGGATCGCGATGAGATCGGGCTTGGTGACAAGGACGTCGATGTGGAACTCGACGAGACGACGGAGCACCTCCCCCGGTGCGCCACCCCGTTCGACCACGGCCCGTCCGCCGTCGTACAGCCGTTCGGAGATGTCGAGCAGCAGCTCGTCGAGGAGCTCGTTCTTGGAGGCGAAGTGCCGGTACATCGCCGGGCCGCTGATCCCGACCTCGGCGGCGATGTCCTCCAGGCGCACCGCCACGAAACCGCGGCGCGCCATCAGGCGCGCCGCGGCGGCGATCAGCTCCGCGCGACGGGCGGCCTTGGCCTGGCCGCGCCGCGTGGTCGGGAGCGTTTCGGAATCGGCGGTCACCGCTCGTCGTTCATCCCGTCCAGCACGGCCGCGCCGCCGATCAGGGCCGTCTGGAACACGCCCAGGATCAGTGCGACGATCGCCCCGGCGCCCAGACTCAGGAAGCCCGGCAGCGCGACGGCGCAGGCGAGCAGACCCAGCCAGCAGACCACGGCCAACGCCGCGACGTGCGGCAGGAAGCGGCGCAGCTTCACCGCGACGAAGCCGAACGAGAAGACCCCGGCGGCCCCCAGCCCCAGCAGGAACCAGCCCGGGGTGAAGACCATGGTGAGGAACGCCGGGATGCCCACGTTGGGCCCTTCGCTCTCGGCCCACTGGTCCAGGTCGCGTTCGATGCCCGAGCCGACGGTGACCCAGGCGAGGAATCCCATGAAGAAGGCGATCAGACCGAGGACCGCCGAACCCAGCGCGAGCTTGACCGGCAGCGGGAGCGTCCCGAGGAACGACGGCGAGGCCTGCCCGCCGGGGGCGGCGTACTGATTGGTCGGCCCCGCCGGGAACTGCTGCCCCGGACCAGGCTGCCCGTAACCCGGGTACGGCCCGCCCATCGGCGGCTGCGGGCCCGTCGGCTGGGGTCCGGTCGGTTGCGGCCCCGTCGGATGGGGTCCGGTCGGGCGAGGCCCCGACTGCTGCGGCACCGGCCCCCAGTTCTGGCCACTGTTCGGATTCTCGTTCATGACGGTATTCAACCACCTCGGTGCTCGGCGGGGTGGTCCGCCGACGGACCGGGGAGCCCGTCGCGGGCGCACCCGACCCGGGTCGGGTGCACGAGGTCGCCGATGCACTCGCGCCCCGGAACGACGTCGAGGCGTTCCGGGGCGCGAGTGCGGTGTCGAGGTTCTTCGACGAGGACCTACAGGGCCTCGAAGATCTCGCGAGCCAGGCGGGCGGTCTCGCTCGGCGTCTTGCCGACCTTGACGCCCGCGGCCTCCAGGGCCTCCTTCTTCGCCTGGGCGGTGCCGGAGCTGCCCGAGACGATGGCGCCGGCGTGACCCATGGTCTTGCCCTCCGGCGCGGTGAAGCCCGCGACGTAGCCGACGACCGGCTTGGTGACGTTGGCCTTGATGTAGTCGGCCGCACGCTCCTCGGCGTCGCCGCCGATCTCGCCGATCATCACGATGACCTTGGTCTCCGGGTCCTTCTCGAACTCGGCGATCGCGTCGATGTGCGTGGTGCCGATGACCGGGTCGCCGCCGATGCCGATGGCGGTGGAGAAGCCGAGGTCACGCAGCTCGTACATCATCTGGTAGGTCAGGGTGCCGGACTTGGAGACCAGTCCGATCGGGCCCTTGCCGGTGATGTTGTTCGGGGTGATGCCCACCAGCGACTCGCCCGGGGTGATGACGCCGGGGCAGTTCGGGCCGATGATGCGCGTCTTCTCGCCCTTGTCCTTGTTGTAGGCCCACGCGTACGCGGTGTCCTGGACCGGGATGCCCTCGGTGATGACCACGAGCAGCGGGATCTCCGCGTCGATGGCCTCGATGATGGCGTCCTTCGAGAAGGCCGGCGGCACGAAGGCGATCGAGGTGTCGGCCCCGGTCTTCTCGATGGCCTCGGCGACGCTGCCGAAGACCGGCAGTTCCACGGCGTTGCCCTCGGCGTCGACGTGCGAGACGGTGGTGCCGGCCTTGCGGGCGTTGACGCCGCCGACGACGTCGGTGCCCGCCTTGAGCATCAGTGCGGTGTGCTTGGTGCCCTCGCCGCCGGTGATGCCCTGGACGATGACCTTGCTGTCTTTGTTGAGGTAGATCGACATTGTTCTCCGGGCCCCTTACTTGTTCGCCAGTTCGGCGGCCTTGTCGGCGCCTTCGTCCATCGACTCGGCGAGCGTCACCAGCGGGTGGTTCGCCTCGGCCAGGATCTTCCGGCCCTCGTCGACCTTGTTGCCGTCCAGGCGGACGACCAGCGGCTTGGTGGCCGAGTCGCCCAGCTGGGACAGGGCGCCGACGATGCCGTTGGCGACCGCGTCGCACGCGGTGATCCCGCCGAACACGTTCACGAAGACGCTCTTGACCTGCTCGTCGCCCAGGATCACGTCGAGGCCCGCGGCCATCACGTCGGCCGAGGCGCCGCCGCCGATGTCCAGGAAGTTGGCCGGCTTCACGCCGCCGTGGTTCTCACCGGCGTAGGCGACCACGTCCAGGGTCGACATGACCAGACCCGCGCCGTTGCCGATGACGCCCACCTGGCCGTCGAGCTTGACGTAGTTGAGGTCGTTCTCCTTGGCCTTGAGTTCGAGGGGGTCGGTCGCGTCCTTGTCCTCGAACTCGGTGTGGCCGGGCTGCCGGAAGTCGGCGTTGCCGTCCAGGGTCACCTTGCCGTCGAGGGCCAGGATCTGATCGTCCGGGGTGCGGACCAGCGGGTTGACCTCCACCAGGAGAGCGTCTTCGGCGACGAAGACCTCCCACAGCTTGGCGATGGTCACGGCCGCGGCGTCGAGCACCTCCTCCGGCAGATGTCCGGCCGCGGCGATCTCGCGGGCCGTGGCGACGTCGACGCCCTTGGTCGCGTCGACGGCGATCCGGGCGAGACGATCGGGCTTGGTCGCGGCGACCTCCTCGATCTCCATGCCGCCCTCCACCGAGCACATGGCCAGGTAGGTGCGGTTGGCACGATCGAGCAGGAAGGAGATGTAGTACTCCTCCGCGATGTCACTGGCCTCGGCGACCAGCAGCTTCTTGACGATGTGGCCCTTGATGTCGAGGCCGAGGATGTTGTCAGCGTGCGTCTGCGCGTCATCGGGGGTTGCGGCGTACTTCACGCCACCGGCCTTACCGCGGCCACCGACCTTCACCTGCGCTTTGACCATGACGGGCTTGCCGATCTCCTCGGCGATAGCCCGCGCGTCTGCGGCGGTGTCGGTCACCCGTCCGGGTGTGGTCGGTACCCCATGCTTGGCGAACAGTTCCTTCGCCTGATACTCGAAGAGATCCATTCAGCTCACCATTCGGAGTGTGTTGTCGAATGGCCCACTCGGGTAACGCGGGCCACAGAGAACCTTAGTCCTGTGACGCGCACGGCCGGGGGCCGACCGTCGTCCAAAGTGCAAAGAATCACTTACCCGCCGGTAGGCGTACCGAGCGCTACTCGCGAGTAGTTCCGACCTGTGATTCTGACACGCGCACGATACCTGATGGGACGCACGCCACCAGGGAAAACGCGCGCAAGAGTGGACTTAGGACCTCCGACACGGCTACCGTTCAAGGGGTTGATAACGGGATGGTTACAACCGGACCAGGAATCGAGGTGACCGACTTGACCCCACAGAGCCAGTCCGGCGCGAGCACCGTCGCCGAGCGACGCCGCACCGACGGCGAATCGGTCGTCACCGTCGAGTCCCTGATGACCCGCGACATCCCGTTGCCGCCGCGAGCGCTCCGGATCGGACTCGGCGACGCCCCCGGCCCGGCCGCTCCGATGCCGAACGACGACGCGCAGTTGCCTCCGCTGGTCGTCGCTCCCCGACCGGTCCCCGCCACGGCTCCCGCGACCCGCAGCGGATCCACCGCACCGAAGCAGGCCCGCTCCCGCACCGAGTCGTCGCGCCCGGCCGAACGCACCTCTTCTCGTCGGCCCGCCCCCGCACGCGAGGTCGCCGAACCGCCGGTGCCGACCGATCCGGGGAGTCCTCGGGCGGGACGCCATCGCGCCGGCCCGCCCGCCGCGCTCAAGGCCCGCGCCGCCCTGTTCGCCGTCGCCGCGGGAGCGGCCGCCGCCGCGGTCGCCGGGTCGGGTCCCACCCCCGAGGGCACGCCGATCACGTCCGACGTTCCGCCGTCCCCTCCGGGCGCGATGACCCTGGCCGCGGCGGCATCGCCCGACGAACCCGGTGGCGTGGTGCCCGCGGCGAGCAGCGCCGACATGACCGACTACTTCGATCAGCTCGCCGTCGGCAAGCAGCTCGCCGCGTCGACCAAGGCCGCCGAGGCCGCCAAACGCAAGCCGCTGTTCGCCGCACCCATCACGGCCAAGTACTCGTTCACCTCCGGCTACGGCCAGCGTTGGGGCACCCTGCACGGCGGTCTCGACCTCGCCGCGCCCCTGGGCACCCCGATCCACGCGGTCGCCGACGGCATCGTGAAGAAGGCCGGACCCGCCTCCGGCTACGGCAACTGGATTCAGGTCAAGCACTCCGACGGCACCATCACCATGTACGGCCACATGGCCTCGTCGGGCGTCCTGGTCCGCGAAGGCCAGCACGTGACCGCGGGCGACGTGATCGGCCTGGTGGGTTCCGAGGGCTTCTCGACCGGACCGCACCTGCACCTCGAGGTGTGGAAGAACGGCACCACCAAGATCGATCCGGCCCCGTGGCTGGCGAAGAACGGGATCCGACTCAACCCGTTCACCGGCTGAGACCGCTCCCCGTGTCGGCGCCGAAGCCGACGACCACACCTGCGGGTCGGCCGCCGCACACCGACGACACTCCTCCCCTCTCCGCCGGCTGAGCCCGGCCGCGAACGCAGTGAGTGCCCGGTGTCGAAGCCCCCGTCTCGATCCGCGCCCTCCCACCGGGGTCCAGGCAGTCGCCACGGTTCGTCGCGGCGTTCCGCCCCGGCTCGGCCGACTGCACGACGGATCGACGAGCACGAGGGGTGTCGCTCTACAGCTTCTCGCCGGGAACCCCGAAACCGGTCATCAGCCGTACCTTGCCCACGGTGCCGCCGAAGTCGAACACCGTCTGCTCGGTGGGACCGCTCCCGCTCTTCTCCACCGCGCGGCCGAGACCGTATTTGGCGTGATTGATCCGATCGCCGATCTCCCAGGCGATGTACTTGTTCTTGCTCCGCGTCGGATCCGTCCGACCGCGCAGGCCACCGCCGCCGGAACCGCTCCCCCCGTACGACGATCCCGCCGAGGCGTACCCGAAGGGCTTGCCCGCACCCGGGCGGTCCCCGCCGCCGGAACCGAATCCGCCGCGTTCGCGGCGCGGGGCGGTCCGACGCCAGTCGACCAGATGCGTCGGGATCTCCTGCAGGAAACGCGACTCCGGGTTCTCCACCGGCTGCCCCCACGCCGCACGCATGATCGCGCGCGTGAGGTACAGCTTCTGCCGGGCGCGTGTGATGCCGACGTAGGCGAGGCGTCGTTCCTCGCTCAGTTCCGAGGCGTCGCCGAGCGCGCGGGCGTGCGGGAACTGGCCGTCCTCCCACCCGGTCACGAACACCACCGGGAACTCCAGGCCCTTCGCGGTGTGCAGGGTCATCAGCGTCACCACGCCCTCCCCGTCCTCGGGGATCTGGTCGGCGTCGGCGACCAGCGAGACCTTCTCCAGGAAGGCCGCGAGCGACCCGGGTTCGGGTTCCCCTTCGACGAGCTCAGGGGGCGGCACGAAATCGCTCCCGCCGAAGGCATTGAGGTCACTTCTTCCGAAGGCGTCGGGGTCGCTCCCGTCGAAGACACCGGGATCGTCCGCGAGTTCCGCGGCGAGCTCCGCCGCCTGTGCCGCCTCCATGCTGAAATCTCGGGCGACGGCGACGAGCTCGTTCAGGTTGTCCAGACGCGCCCCGTCCTGCGGGTCGTTGGACGCCTCCAGTTCGGCCCGGTAGCCGGTGCGGTCGATGATCGCCTCGACCAGATCGCCGATGTCGGCGCCCTCGGCCGAGGCGTCGGCGACGGCCTCGGCAGTCTCGTCCTGATCGGCATCGCTCTGGAAGGCGGTCAGGAACTCCCGTCGCAGGCCCTCGATCAGATCGACGAACCCGGCGATCTGCTTCACCGCACGGGTGTTCAACAGCGAGACCCGGCCCTCGGCGGCGTCCACGAGCGCCCGGTAGAAGCTGAGCCCCAGGTTCTCCGAGTGCACCGCGACGCACGCCTCGGCCCGCGCGCCGATCCCGCGCCGCGGGGTGTTGAGGATGCGCCGCACGCTCACCGAGTCGTCGGGGTTGGCCACCACGCGCAGATAGGCGACGACGTCGCGCACCTCTTTGCGTTCGTAGAACCGCGTGCCGCCGACCACCTTGTACGGGATGCCGTGCCGGATGAACGACTCCTCGATGGGCCGCGATCCGGTGTTGGTCCGGTAGAAGACGGCGATGTCGGAGTAGTTCGCCGAGGTGGATCCGCCGATCGAGTGATCGCACAGCTCGTCCACCTCCCTGGCGATGAACTGCGCCTCGTCGCGGTCGGAGTCGGCGACGTAGCCGACGATGAGGTCGCCCTCTCCCGAGTCGGTCCACAGCTTCTTCTCACGCCGGTTCGGGTTCTGCGAGATCACCGCGTTGGCGGCCGACAGGATGGTCTGGGTGGACCGGTAGTTCTGCTCCAGCAGGATGGTCTCGGCGTCCGGGTAGTCGCGCTCGAACTCCTCGATGTTGCGGATCGTCGCCCCGCGGAAGGCGTAGATCGACTGGTCCGCGTCGCCGACGACGCACAGCTCGGACGGCGCCGTGCCGCGCTGCCCGGGCTCCCCGACCAGTTCCCGCACGAAGGTGTACTGCGCGTGGTTGGTGTCCTGGTACTCGTCGATCATGATGTGCCGGAAGCGCCGCCGGTAGTACTCGGCCACCTCCGGATGGTTCTTGAGCAGTTCGACGGTCTCGCCGATCAGGTCGTCGAAGTCGAAGGCGTTGGCCGCGGCCAGGCGACGCTGGTACTCGTCGTACACGCGCACGATCGCCTCGGCGGTCTGCCCCTGCTGCGGCCGGATCTCGTCGAGCGTCGCGGCCGCCTCCTCGGGCGACTTGAGCTCGTTCTTGAAGTTGGAGATCACCGTCGAGAGCCCGCGCGGACTGTACTTCTTGGGGTCCAGGTCCAGGTCGCGGACCACCATGCCGAGCAGGCGCCGCTGGTCGTCGGAGTCGTAGATGGAGAAGTTCGAGTTGCGGCCGACCAGCAACGACGACTGCGCGCGCAGGATCCGGACGCAGGTGGAGTGGAACGTCGAGACCCACATGCGGGCGGCCTGCGGACCGACCAGTTCCATGACGCGCTCGCGCATCTCGGCGGCGGCCTTGTTGGTGAAGGTGATCGCCAGGATCTGGCCCGGCGTCACATCGCGTTCGGCCAGCAGGTAGGCGATCCGGCGGGTGAGCACGGCGGTCTTGCCGGAGCCGGCGCCGGCCACGATGAGCAGCGGGGATCCGGTGTGGAGCACCGCCGCCCGCTGCTGGGGGTTGAGGCCGTCGAGGAGCTGGTCAGAAGAGGTCATCATGGCCTGTCCAGCGTACCGGCGCCCACCGACAGAACCGGTCCGGGGCGCGGTGCGACGGCCCGGAGCACGGCGAGGCCTCGGTCACAGAATCCGCATGGCAAAATCGGTTGTCGTGAGTGACTCCGATTCCCGACCGGCCCAGGCAGCCCAGCCGATCGACCTGTCCGCGTACCGCCTCGGCTCCGATGTCGCCGACCTGCCCGACGACATCGACGAACTGCGCCTGGAGATCGACCGGATGGACGCGATGATCCTGGCCGCGGTCCAGCGACGATCGGCCGTCTCCAAGAAGATCGGTGCGGCGCGGATGGCCGCGGGCGGTCCGCGCCTGGTGCACAGCCGCGAGGTGAAGGTGCTCGAGCGCTTCTCCGACCTGGGCCCGGAGGGCCACACCCTGGCGATGCTGCTGCTGCGTCTGGGACGCGGCCCCCTCGGCCGCTGACCCTCCGGGGGTCTCGACTCCGCTCGACCAGCGAAGAAGGCTCGACCGACGGAGATGTCCACCCGCCAGAAGGAGGACGTCCACTGGTCAGACGGAGACGTCCGCTCGACAGATGGATACGTCCGCTCGACAGAAGAGAGACTCCGCTCGACCGAGGGAGCGAGCCCCCGCCGGTCGAGCGGAGTCGAGACCACCC
Source organism: Gordonia sp. (in: high G+C Gram-positive bacteria) (assembly GCF_047600385.1). Classification (GTDB taxonomy): domain Bacteria; phylum Actinomycetota; class Actinomycetes; order Mycobacteriales; family Mycobacteriaceae; genus Gordonia. The sequence goes on from NZ_JASGKZ010000001.1 coordinate 154,049, forward strand.
GCGGGGGTCTGCGATCGTCGTCCTGCCCCGCCCCGCTCGGGGCCGGGCGCCGGACGACCTGTCAGAAGACGTCGAGCTTGCCGTACTTGGCGGCCAGCTTGTAGTAGACCGCCAGACGCGGGTTGGCCTTGCCGTCCTTCATCTCCGCGAGGACTTCCTTGATCGCGGCGTCGAGGGTGGCGTCGTCCTCGGTCAGACCCAGCTTCTTCTTGAGAAAGTTCTCACGAACGGTCTTGAGCTCGGCCGGATCGCTGGCCGAGACCAGCGAGGCGTCACGGTTGCTCAGGACCAGGCGGTACGTCTTGGCCATCTTGTCGACGATGTCCAGGTCGGCGTCGGGCACGTAGGCCAGGACGGTCTCGCGAGCGTCACTCATCTCAGTTCCTCCATCAAAAGGATTCGTTCCCCCGGATCCCCCTAGGGGTGAACCCTACCGCTCACCGGGCCCGTCCGCGTGCAGCCCGGTACCACCGGACCAACGCGTCCGACGACGAGTCGCCGAGCGGCTCCGGCGGCGCGGTCTCGCTGATCTCGCCGACCATCTGATCGGCCACCTTCTTGCCCAGCTGCACACCCCACTGGTCGAACGGATTGATCCCCCAGACCATCGCCTGCACGAACACCTGATGCTCGTAGAGCGCGATCAGCTGCCCCAGCACCGACGGGGTGAGCCGCGGTGCGACGACGGTGGTGCTCGGCCGGTTCCCGGGCATCACCTTGTGCGGGATCAGTGCCGGGTCCACGCCTTCGGCGGCCAGCTGGTCGGCCGACTTGCCGAAGGCGAGCACCGCCGACTGGGCGAAGAAGTTGCTCATCAGCAGGTCGTGCATGGATCCGCCGTCGGCGGTCGGGAGGTCGTCGAGCGGTTCGGCGAAGCCGATGAAGTCGGCCGGGATCAGCCAGGTGCCCTGGTGCAGCAGCTGGAAGAAGGCGTGCTGACCGTTGGTGCCGGGCTCCCCCCACACCACGGTCGCGGTCCCGGTGGTGACCGGTGAGCCGTCGGCCCGCACCGATTTGCCGTTGGACTCCATGACGAGTTGCTGCAGGTACGCCGGGAACCGGGCGAGGTCGTTGCTGTAGGGCAGCACCGCGTGGCTCTGCGCGTCCCAGAAGTCCGAGTACCAGAGACCGAGCAGCCCCAGCAGCACCGGCGCGTTGGACTCGATCGGTGCCTCGGCGAAGTGGCGGTCCATGGCGTGGAAGCCGTCGAGCAGGTCGGCGAAGTGCTCCCGGCCGATCGCGATCATCAGGCTCAGCCCGATCGCCGAATCCATCGAGTAGCGGCCGCCCACCCAGTTCCAGAACCCGAACATGTGCGCGGTGTCGATGCCGAAGGCGGCCACCTCGTCGCCGTTGGTGCTGACGGCCACGAAATGTCTGGCGACGGCGGCCGGATCGTCGAACGCGTCGAGCAGCCAGGCGCGGGCGGCGCGGGCGTTGGTGAGCGTCTCCAGCGTCGTGAAGGTCTTGGAGGCGACCACGAAGAGGGTGGTGGCCGGGTCGAGTCCGGCGAGGGCGCCGACGAGGTCGGACGGGTCGACGTTGGAGACGTAGTGGCAGCGGATCCGCGGGTGCCGGTAGTGGCGGAGCGCGCGGTATCCCATCGCCGGGCCGAGGTCGCTGCCGCCGATGCCGATGTTGACGACGTCGGTGATCGCCCGGCCGGTGAAGCCGGTCCACTCGCCGTCGCGCACGCTGTCGGCGAAGCGCCCCATCGCGGTCAGCACCTCGTGCACGTCGGCGACCACGTCCTGACCGTCGACGGTCAGCTCCGCCTCGGCGGGCAGGCGCAGCGCGGTGTGCAGGGCGGCGCGGTCCTCGGTGCCGTTGAGGTGGGCGCCGTTCAGCATGGCGTCTCGTCGTTCTTCGATCCGCGCCTCGCGGGCCAGGTCGGCGAGCAGCGCGAGGGTCCGCTCCGTCGCCAGGTTCTTGGAGTAGTCGATGTGCAGGTCGGCGGCGTCGAGCACCATCGTCCGGCCGCGCTCGGGTTCGACGTCGAAGAGTTCGCCGATCCGGACGTCGGCGAGTTCGTCGCGGTGTGCGCCCAGCGCCCGCCACGACGCGGTGGCGGTGATGTCGAAGCCGTCGTTGCCGTTGCCCTGCCCGTCGCCTGCCATGGTCACAACCCTAGTGCGGATCGGCGGGGTCGGCAGTGTTCATCCGGTGGACGCCCGCGGGCGTCCGGCGACGGGAATCCTGCGGCGTCGTCAGACCAGCTTGGCCGACAGCGCGTCCGGGAGGTGGTGCAGCGCGGCCGCGATCGGCTTCCACGGCCAGGCGGGCACCTCGGCACGACGCGGCTCGGCCTCGATCGCCTTCACCATCGCGTCGACGCCCGCGTCGGTGTCGGTCATCATCGTGGTCTTGACGCCCCGGTTGATGTCGGTCTCGATGTATCCGGGCAGGAGCACGGTCACCGTGATCGGGCTGCCGGCGAGTTCGGCCTGCAGCCCCTGCCCGAGTGCGGAGACGCCGGCCTTCGACGCCGAGTACGCGGCCTGCGCCTTCGGGAGTCCGCGGATCGCGCTGATGGAGCTGACGAGCACCAGGTGACCGTGGTTCTGGGCGCGGAAGATCTCCATCGCCGCCTCGGCCTGCGCGAGCGCGCCGACCAGGTTGGTCTGGATCGTCTCGATGTTGGCCGCGGCATGACCGGTGCCGATCGGGGCGCCCTTGCCCAGCCCGGCGTTGACGATCACCCGGTCCACGCCGCCGAGGGTCTCGGCGAGTTCGCCGAACACCCGCGGGACGGCCGCGACGTCGGTGACGTCGAGCGGGGCGACGGCGACCTGCTTCGCCTGTCCGGAGAGCTCGGCGGCCAGGGCCTCCAGGCGGTCGAGCCTGCGGGCCGCGAGGCCGAGGGAGCGGCCCTGCGCGGCGAACCGGCGGGCCATGCCCTCGCCGAGTCCGGAGCTGGCACCGGTGATGAGGATCTTCTCGCGCGTCATGGTCGGTGAATGTACCCGGCGACCGGATGTGCTTGGCTGGAGCCATGCCTCGGTCCACGCTCTCCGACGCCGAACTCGCGGCGCTCCTCGCCGAGGGCGCGGGGCAGGTGCTGCTCGGCGTCCGGCACGGCGGGCTGTTCGACCGGCGGGAGATGGGCGACCTCGGCGACGCCATGGCGCAGGCCTGGATCGCCCGGGTGCTGCACCGGCACCGGCCGCACGACGCCGTGCTGTCCGAGGAGGCCGACGACGACCCCGCCCGCCTGGACGCCGACCGCGTCTGGATCATCGACCCGCTCGACGGCACCTCCGAGTTCTCGACGGGCACCTCGCACTGGGCCGTGCACATCGCGTTGACGGTCGACGGCGCCCCGGTCGAGTCGGCGGTCTCGTTGCCCGCCCAAGGGCTGCTCTTCCGGGCCGACGAGGTCCCGCGCACCGGCGGCGACCTCACCGGGCTGATGGCGGTGTCCCGGTACGGGCACTCGTACGCGAGCGCGGCCGCCGCCGGCCGGCTCGGCCTGCGGGCGGTCCACATCGGTTCCGCCGGGGCCAAGGCGATGGCGGTGGTGAGCGGCCGGGCCGACGCGTACGTGCACGACGGCGGGCAGTTCGAATGGGACAACTGCGCACCCGTCGGCGTCGCGCTGGCGGCCGGCCTGCACTGCTCGCGGCTCGACGGCACCGAGATCGTCTACAACAACCCGAATCCGTACATGCCCGACTTCGTGATCTGCCGGCCGGAGATCGCCGACGATCTGCTCGACGCCGTCGCGCGTCCCCGGTGACCTCTCGTCCACATTTCGAGGAGGCGCGCGGAACCCCTTCGACTCGGCTCGTCGCTGCGCTCCTCCCCGGCTCAGGGAGCGGTGCTGAGTGAGCACAACGACCCGCCTGTCGCCGCCTCTGAGCCACCCCACCGACGAGACGTCCCACCGCTCCCTGAGCCGACCGCGGGTGCGGCGAGCCGTCGTGTCGCAGGGGCCGCGCCGACCACCGCTCCCTGAGCCGGTACGGAACGAAGTGACGGAGCGTGTCGAAGGGACTCAGCGCGCTCGACGCAGCAGGTACACGTCCATCACCCAGCCGGTGCGCTCGCGGAGTTCCACCCGCACCCGGGTGATCTCGTCGGCGACGTCGCCGACGCGTCCGCTGATCAGCACCTGCTCGGGCGTCCCGAGGTTCGCCCCCCAGTAGACCTGGTCGTCGGGGGCCGCGGTCTCGGTGAACGCCAGGTGCGAGTCGAGCATCACGATCTGGTTCCGGTCGGCCCCGGGCGGGGTCTCGGCGAGTCGTCGTCCCGTGGTGATCAGGACCGGCTCACCGACGTCGTGCGCGACGATCCCGTGCGCCGCGGTGAGCGCCGACGGACTGGTGACCCCGGGGATCACCTCGACGGTCAGGCCCGGCCCGATACGCGCGGCCAGCTGGCCGGTCAGGCGCAGCGTCGAGTCGTAGAGCGCGGGGTCGCCCCAGACGAGGAAGGCGCCCGACCCACCGTCCCGCAGGTGCTCGCCGATCGCGGCTTCGAGCGCGTCGACCCGCGCGGTGTGCCAGCGGAGGACCTCGGCCCGGTAGTCGTCCGGGTTCCGGTCGCGCGGCGGATCGACGACGGTCACCACGCGGTGGCCCGCCCGCGCATACCGGTCCAGGAGGTCCTGGCGCGCATCGGTGAGCTGCGCGACGCGCGAGCCCTTGTCGAGCAGGAAGAACACGTCCGTCGCGGCGATCGCGTCGACCGCTTCGAGGGTGATCTGCCGGGGCCCGCCCGGCCCGATCCCGATGACGCGCAGCGTGATCGCGAGATCGGCTGCGCGGTCGGCCATCAGCCGCGCACCTTGGTCAATCCGTGCACCCGGGAACTCAGGTCCAGCACCACCTGGCGCGGGACCAGCCGGCGCAGGAGGAACACCACCGGCGCGCGGTTGCCGCGGGCGTAGAACGGTTTCGGCTTCTCCGCGAGTGCCGCGCTCACGATCTGCTCGGCCATCGCCTCGGCGGAGATCCCCCTGGTCTCGTTCTCGGCGGTGGTCTTCGCGACGATCGCGTACTCGTCGGCGTACGGCGAGTCGTCGCCGATGTGCACGGTGCGGCGGGTCCCGATCCCGGTGGCGATGGTGCCCGGTTCCACCGAGATCACCCGGATCCCGTAGGGCGCCACCTCGCGGCGCAGCGCGAACGCGTAGGCCTTCACCGCGGACTTGGTGGCGGCGTAGGTGGAGCGGAACGCGATCGGGAAGCTCGACAGCATCGAGCCGACCATGACGACGGTGCCGCGGCGCCGCTCCCGCATCCCAGGGAGCACCGCCTTGGTGAGCGTGACGGGCCCGAAGACGTTCACCGCGAAGATCCGCTCGATCTCGTCCATCGGGGTGTCCTCGAAGGCGCCGGCGTGGCTCTCCCCGGCGTTGTTGATCAGGATGTCGACCGGGCCCACCTCGTCGGCGCAGGTCTGCGCGGTGGCCAGGTCGGCGTTGTCCAGGCGCACGTAGGTGACGCCCGGGATCGGGTCCGCGACGCCGTCCGGGTTGCGGCCGGTCCCGTACACGCGGTGGCCCGCGGCGACGAACTGTCGGGCCACTTCGGCGCCGATACCGCTGGTGGCACCGGTGACGAGCACCGTCCGAGGGGCGGCGGGAGCGTTCACAGGTCGTCTCCTCCCACTCCGGCTCCGCGCCGGAATCCGGCCGCGCGGGCGGCGGGCTCGCTGGCCAGCCACACCGCGGCGATCACGTCGTGGAACCAGGGGTCGGTCGGCAGGTGGTAGAGCCCGGTGTCCGCGTCGCCCTTGATGGGGTATCCGTCCGGGGCCTGCTGCGCATCCGACGACAGCGGGAGGTGTCCGCCGATCGGCACCGGGACACGCTCCCCCTCGGCGTTCAGGTACGACCCGACCCCGTCACCGATCGGATGACGCCGCGGCGTCGGAGCGGCCGCGGGCACGACGCCGTACGCGCCCTCGGCCGAGCCCGCCGTTCCCGTCGTACCGGTCTCGAAGTACTCGTCGTCCGCACCGAACTCGTCATGCGCGGACACCCTCGCGTAGTCCGCCCCGGCCGCGACCTGGCCTGCCGTCAGACGGCCGCCGTTCCGGTCCCGCCTCGCGTAACGCCACCCCGCATAGCCCGCGGGGATGAGCAGCAGCAGGAGAAGCAGCAGCCACCAGGCCGAGGGCCCGGATCCGCCGCCTCCTTCGGCCAGGTGCAGAACCCGGCTTTCCATCGACGTCGTCATCACGTCTCCAGTCGTCGTCGGGACATCAGGCGCAAGCCGGCGATGTCATCGTGCGCACCGCCGTTTCACGCGGAACGACAACGCGCACGCCGACCGGAGACCGGCGATGCCTTCGTGCTCCCGGCAGGATTCGAACCTGCGACACCCGCTTTAGGAGAGCGGTGCTCTATCCCCTGAGCTACGAGAGCGGGGACTGGCGGAAGTCGTGGCGGAAGTTAGGGCTTCCGTCGTTGCGACCGGGTCCAGTCCATCGCGGGCCGTGCTCGTAGGGGTCGACGGCCCGCGTGAGGTGAGTCTACGTCAGTCGTTTCCGGGCAGGGGCCAGTGCCTCGCGTCCCATGGGCCGCGAGGGCAGCAGGTATCGCCAGACGAGATGTCTGCGGGGGTCCTTCCGGGAGGGTGTGCCGGGTTCAGGCCGCGTGAGGTGGTCCGGTGTCGGCGTGTCGTTCACGTCGCCAGAGCAGGTCGGCGTAGGCGTTGCGCCCGAGTGCGTGACCGAGCATGACCAGGAACTGTCCGGCGGCGGTGTGGGAGATCGCGCGGCCGCCGTGCAGGGTGCGTTCGATGATGTTGTTGGCCGATTCGGCGTCCTCGCGGCGCCCGTAGATTCGGTCGTAGAGCGCGTTCGGATCTCTGTCGTCCTTGGCGGCTTGCCGTAGGCGCTCGATCCGGTACTGCCCGGACGGTTCTTCGGCGTTGATCTTCACTCGGCGGGTGTTGCCGCAGGGCAGTTCGATGGTCGTGTACCAGTCGGTGTGCCCGGTGGTGCGGCGGATCGCGGCCAGTCGCCCTTTCGCCCTGATGTCGAGGGGTTTACCGCTGTCGCTGATCCGGCGGACGGCGACGCAGCCGTCGACGGTGACCAAGCGGTGTTTGCGGCCGCACGTACAGTCGGCGACCTCTTCGAGTGGACGAGATTTCGCGGTCGTGCCGTGCGGCGGCGAGACCACGAGGTACCCGGCCGTCGCGAGTTTGTGCAGGTGCGTGCCGCGTAGGGCGCCGTCGTAGCAGAGTGTCGTCGCACCCGGCTCGGCCCGGCGAAGGTCCAGGAGCGCATTGGTGCCGACTCCGGCCTCTCCGCCGTACCCGGTGTCGGGCACGTACCGGACGTCCAAGAAGATTCGGCTGTTCACGAAGTCGTTGGGACGCACGGAGACGTGCCAGTACTTCATGCCATAGGTTTTGGTTCCGGAGTCCCCGCCCTGGACGTGGAGGGCGCCGTCGACGTGCTGTCCACGTTCACGGCGGGCGGCACGGGCCTTCTCTCCGAACAGGGAGGTGATGACCTTGCCGTCGGCGAAGAGCGTGTTCCCGCGCGGAGGGTCGGTGATCGACACCCGTCCGGTGTCGTCGAGTGCTCCGTGTCGGTGGGCCATGTTCCTTGCGCCGCTGGCGAATAGGGCGCGGATCTTCTCGCAGATTCCGGTGTTCGGGTCGTCCCCGGCGACCTCGGTTAGTCGGCGGCGAGCGTCCTCGCAGTTGTCGCGGGTCGGCGGCCGCTTCGGCAGTTCGATGCCGAACTTGCGAGCGCCCTTGCGTAGCCGTCGCCAATGGGCGCGTTTGCCGAGGACACGGGCGGCACGACGGTGCGAGCCGATGTTTCCGGCGAGGTCGAGGTAGTAGACGAGAAGCACCTCGTGGTACTTCCGCGCCGGTCCCGGGCTGTCTTCGGGCTTCCTCGGGATCAGGGCGGCGAGCTCGTGCGCTTCGGCGGAGGTGGCCAGGGCCTCGACGTGATCGAGTTCCAGGGCCGGACCGCGATCGGGGTGTTTCACGACGCCGCCTCCTGCCAGCGGTAGCCGATCAGAGTGGCGGCCGAGTCGAGGGAGCGGCAGCCTGTGCCCCGGGCGGCGTCCTCGATCCGACCGGTCCTGGTGAAGGCGCGATGCCCGGCGGTCGCGGTCAGCGACGTCGGGGTGACCGTCTCGTCGTCGCCGAGTCCGGCCGACTGCAGGATCTTCCCGACCGTCATGCCGATCAGGGACTGGCGGCGAGCGGCGTCCCCGCCGATCGGGGCGCACAGGAGTGCGTCCGGGTCGTCGAGATACTCGACACGGGCCCGCAACGCGGGCAGATCAGCGGCTTCCAGAGTCACGGTGCGTTGGTCGTACTTCATCGAGCCGTGCACCCGCACCGCGCCTGCGTCGAGGTCGAGATCAGCAACCGTGAGCCAGCCGATCTCGGCGGTCCGCGCCCCGGCCAGCAGCAGCGCCACCGTGGTGGCGTGCCGATGCTCGGCGCCCCGGTCGGCGAAGAACCTGATGCTGTCGACCTCGTCGGGATCGAGTGGCCGGACGGCGCCACGCGGGCCGCGCAGCGGCAGATCGAGGTCACCGGTCGGATCGGTCAGCCCGATCCCGGCGGCCCTGGCCGTCCGGAACAACATCCTCAACACCGCGCGACGCTGGTGCCGGGTAGCGACGGCGGGCGGGCCCACCTGCCCGCAGCGGCTACGCCCGGGAGCATCGATGAACTCCCGGCACAACGCTGGGTCGACATCGGCAGCCTCCTCGACCCCGTTCGCCTGCGCAAACGCCGTGAATCGGCGTGCGAGGTCGACGAACTTCACGATCGACTGCTCGGACATGCTGCTCTCGCGCCATGCCCCGGCGACGACGTCGACGAGCGCGGCCAGGCTCTCATCGCCCATGACCGGCCACACCAGACGCAGCGGTATCTGCCAGGCGATCATCGCAGACCCACCCAACCCTCAAAACGGTGCTCATACGCACCATTGTGTCGTGGGGGTACGACAGAAATATCGAACGGGTGAGCGAGAGATAGCGTGGCGGCATGGCTGCTCGTGATCTGCCGCCCGAACCCAGAATGTTCGCCGTCGACCCCGACGACTGGCCCGGCGGCGACCTCGTCGACCACGCCCCCGCTCCGGCGGTCGCCGCCCGACGCCTCGCACAGAACCTGCGGCGAGCCCTCGACGAGCAGACCGTGAGCCTGCGGGCGCTCGCGGTCCGGGTCGGGGTCGATCACGCGACGATCAGCCGCGTGATCGCCGGACGCCGCTACTGCGATATCGCGACCCTGGCCAAACTCGAGGCCGGACTCGGGACACCGTTGTGGCCGCCCTACCGGCAGCCCTCCGGTCACGCCGGAGACGTTGTCGACTGATTGATGCCGTGCACCGATCACCGGCGCAGCGAGGCTGACCGGGTAGTCTGGTGTGCACGGGCCTTGCGGCCCTACCATTGCAAATGCACTTCCTAGCTTTGGAGAAGCGGGGTGTGTTGGTGGCCCCAGCTGGTAACTGGGACCGATCTTGAAGGCCCTCCGCCCTGCCAGGCGGAGGGCCTTCGTCGCGTCCGACACCCCCTGGAGGAGGCGCCGGCCGCGACCGATACGCGTCGTGCGCAGTCATCATCACCACACCCGCCGGAATCTCTTCGTGACCAGATCTTCCCAACAGGGAAACTTCCTCCCTACCAGGACTCAGCAACTCGAAGTTTCTCCAGATCAGGAAAGAAGATTTCCTTCCGACTAGCCTGACGAGTGTGACGACGACACCTCGACAGCTGTGCGTCCCACAAACGGCGTTCGGGCGTAGCCCGAACGCACGGTTCCGCACCGGCGACGGGGACGGTCGGCAGATCACACCGGCACTGACCGCTGCGGTCGTGCAGCACCGGCTAGCGATCCTCCTTCGTCAACAGATCGCCGAATGCGATCAACTGCAGGACGACTACGCGCGGATCGCGCAGATGACGCCGAACCGGCTCTCCCAGATCCTCGGCGGCCACAAACAGATTCGATTCACCGAACTCGCCGTGCTGTGCAAGACACTCGGACCGACGTTTACCGCCGCGATCGACGCCCGCAGCTGGGTGCAGACAGCCCTGCAACCGACGGAGTCGGCAGCGAAGATCGTGCCCCTGACCGACTAATCAGCGCGGATACCACAACCGATCGCGCAGCTCGGCGGCACGATCCTCCGTGCGGGCGATGAGAATGTGCGCCGGAACTCCGAGCCCGGCGGCCAGCGCCCAGAGCCGGTCGATGCTGACACTATGCGTCCCAGTCTCGATCCGGGCGATCGTCGGCCGCGAGACCTCGGCCAGCTCGGCGAGGCCCTCCTGACTCAGTCCGACGTCGGCGCGGGCCGAACGCAGGATGTCCCCGAACGCAAGACGGTGTGCGCGTCGACGATCTCGCTCAGCTTGGGAAGTATCCGGATCAGGCGTCGGCACATCGCCCAACATCGGGCACGCGCCGACCTCAGAGCAGTATCAAATGTGATACAACTACCGCCTAAGTCGGCGTGTGAGTCAACTACCGGCGGAAAACGATTCGATCTTCACCGGGAGGAACCCCCACCATGACGCAGCCGCAGAACACCACCCAGCCCACCTCGACCGGGGTGCAGCGCGCCAAGCAGATCACCATCGCCGGAACCGCGCTGACCCTGGTAGTTTTCCTAGTTTTTGCTGGTGTCGCGCTCACCAGCTTCAAGGGAATGATGATCGCGCTCTTCGTCGGTTTCCCGATCATCGCCGTCCTCGCCGTGGTGACTTTCATCGCGCAGAAAGTGGTGCAGAAGTGACCCTCGACCGGGCCCGGAAGATCGCTGTCCACGCCGTCAAACAGTGAGAGAGGAGCCTCCGCCGACCGTGATGCGTTTCAAAGACGTTCCCGCGATCAAGGGCGGCCCGACCGGTCAACAGCTGATCTACGGTATCGGCGGCGTGTCCGCGCGACGCATGTGGCGCGAGAAGGCCACGGAGAAGATCTCCGAGATACAAATCGAGATCGGCCGCACCGGCAAACACCTCCCCCTGAAGCAGGAAGAACTCGTCCTGCCCCCGCCGCCGGTCCTGCCCCCGGCGCCGTCGAACACCCCACCGACACTGATGAGCGCCTGGTGGATCACCATCTTCGTGCTCATCGGCCCGCTCCTGGGAATCACTCACGTCTACCTCGGCGGGAACGGCACGGTGAACCCCGTCGAGACCGCCGTCCGCGCCGTCATCTGGTCAGGCATCTTCACCACGATGACCTCCCTATTCGGCGTCGGAGTCTGGGCACTGGTCAACCAGTCCCGCAAAAGCGCATTCGCTAACACGCATCGCACCTACCACCAGCAGGTCGCCTACCTGCAAGGCTGCTACCAGCAGCACATCAACCAGCTGACTCACGCGCACCAGGCCACGGCGGTCCGCCGGGAAGAAGCACGCAAGAAGGTCAACGAACTGATGGCCGAAGCCACCCGGATGACCACGCTGCTCGACCAATGCCGTGACGGCACCCGCACCCCCCTCGACGCCGACGCCGTCGCCGCGTTCGGGAAAGACGTCCAGAACTGGGCGCTCGGGGCGGCCGGGGAACTCGACACCCACGGACTGCTCGCCGAATCACTCCCCGGCCCGGCGATCGTCCTGCACGACGTCGCCGTCCCCGGCAGCAAAACCAACCTCGACCACATCGTCCTCACCCCACACGGCCTGTTCGTCATCGACACCAAGAACTGGTCCGGACGCTACGGGATCCGCAACAACAAACTCACCTCGCTGACCAGTAAGAAGAACGATCGCGACGACCCCGGCGGCACCCTGTGGTGGGAGATCGACCAAGCCGCCGGCACCGTCCCCCTCCTAGCCGATACTGCCGCCGCGATCATCGTCATCCACTCCGGCCGCGTCTGCGACAACCGAGGCACCGAAACCGACCGCATCACATACACGACCTCATCGAACCGGCCCGTCACCGTCGTCAACCCGCGAGGCCTCATCACCCTGCTCACCGAGAACGCCGACACCCCCATCTGGGACAACACGACCTTCATCACCCACGCCGAAGTCCTCCTCCGCAAACTCGAACCCGCCTGCAGCGGCCCCGCCCCGACCTCCCCGAAAACCGAAAGCCAACCGTGAACCGCGCCCGCACCCCTCTCCTCGCCGTCCTCGCCACTGCAACCACACTGCTCGGTGCGACCACCACCCTGGGCGCCGGTGAAGCACACGCCCGCTACACCACACCACCGCACGCGAGCCTCTACGGCGACGTCCTACACGTCAACACCGGCCGATGCGCCGGAACGATCCGCGTCGTCGACCGCACCGACCCCCGCAAACGCGGCTGGGTCGAAACCACCTACTACCCGGGCCAGTTCACCCGCTCCTGCTCAGTGCGGGTCTGGTCGAACTGGGGCTGGATGCCCCAAGGCACCAACTGGTCCAAACCCTTACGCGTCGGACCACGCGGCGGCCAACCCCTGGCCCGCAAGCAGTTCATCGGCTCCGGGCTCCTGGGCCTGCAGCACGGCACCGGCGGACCCCAGACCCCCGTCGTGCACTACTTCGTCGTTCCATAGCCCCGATCACGGCGGCCGCTCTAGTCCTCGCTCTCACGCTCTGGGTCATCCTCGGCGGCTCCGTTGGTCGTGCACGGTCCGCATCTGGTCCGACTGGGGCTGTATGCCTCCGGGCACGAACTGGTCCAAGCCGATCAAGGTCGGTCCGCGCGGCGGCAAGCCGGTCGTTTAGCGCCAGCGCAGCACATCGGTTCCGGACTGCTGGGCATCGGGTACGACTCCGGAGATCCTCATCTCCGTCGACCACTACTTCTGAGCCCTGTAGCGAAATACGGCAGGCCCCAGTAGCGGGAGCAAAGTACCTGTTCAAGAAGCTCCGGGGAGAGCTGGCGGCAACCAGACTACGGCCATCCGCGGCAGAACGCGACTTCCCAACTTTGGGGCCAGTGACAGGCTGTCACTGGCCCCAAAGTGGCCCCAAAGGCCGCATGGCCGCCCCCAGACCCGAAACGAAGGCCCTCGCAAGGACGAGCATTGACGCAGCTTTGGGGCGAGTGACAGACTGTCACCCACCCCAAAGCTGTCTCAAACCGCCTCTCCAGAGCCAGAGCTGTGCCAGGCAGTGACCGCAAGCCTCCCAGACACACGCAAAATCCACTCCAAGGAGGGCGCCATCATGATGGACGTACACGAAGCACTTTCGCTGATCGAGCGACAACGAGCTTCTGCGCAGTCCTGCGAGCACGAACGACTTGAGTTCAAAACCCAGAAGTCAACCGCGAAGGAAACATACTCCGACTTAGCAGATGCCGTCGTATGCTTCGCGAACGGAGTCGGAGGCACTCTCGTCGTAGGTGTGAGCGACACAGGAAACGGTCCAGCTGCATTCGTCGGTACCAGCATTGATCCCGAGGAACTGAGAAAGCGTCTCTACGGATTAACAAACCCTCCGCTACCCCTCGACGTAAGAGAACTCACCGCATGTGGACAACGACTGATTGTGATCGATGTCCCTCAGGGCTTAGAGGTCTACAGCACATCAAAAGGCGTCTACTACCAACGCATCAATGACCAATGCCATCCCATGCGCCCAGTACATGTCGCCCGCTTAGCTGAGGAACGTGCAGAAAGCGATTGGAGCGCCACCTCAAGCGGCCGTGGAATCGACTCCATCGACGCCGACGCCGCAATTGCACTCTACTCACTCCTGAAGTCTTCCGGTAAGACTACCCAGGAACGCCTGTCGAAGCTCGATCTCGAATCTCTAGTAGAGGAACTTTCACTCCTTCACAATGACCGCACGTTGACCAAAGCCGCCGAGATCCTCCTCTGCGAGAGTGCGAACACAACAAATGACATCCTGGTGTATCAGCACCGTCGAACACCGTCTGGCGAGGCCGACTTCGTCGCCAGATGGGCGCAGCCAATGCTGCCAGCATTCCTCAAAGCGATGGAGGTTATCCGTGCGCGTGTTGACTCGACACCTGTCACAACAGCGCAGGGCCAACAGTCTCAAATTGAAGACTATCCAACCCTTGCGGTTCGCGAAGCCCTTGTAAACGCCCTCATCCACGGCGACCTTCGCGAGGGCCGGCCAGTTCAGGTCGAACACTCCCCTGCCCAGTTGACCATCTCATCCCCTGGACCACTCGTTGCCGGAATAACCCTGGATAACATTCTGACCCACGGTTCTCGGCCACGCTTTCGGCTACTAGCAAAGACAATGTCAACGCTTGGGCTCGCCGAAGAACTCGGACAGGGTGTCGACCGAATGTACCGGGAAACAATTCGCAGTGGACAGTCAACACCGAATCTCCGAGTCGAAGGCGACGAACAGGCGCGAACGATAGTTAACTTTACCGGCGGCCCACCGAACGTTAGACTTGTCAAGTTCATTACCGAACTCCCCGCTTCGGAGCAAACGGATACAGATGCCCTCTTGATAACGCTCCTCCTCTGCTCCCGAAAGACTGTAAACGCGAAAACCGTGTCTCCCGTAATCCAGCGCGACCTGAATCAATCCGAGCAGGTCTTGCGTCGACTGGCCCACGGAGACGCTGAACTCCTTGAAGTCACGCCTGGAACTGTCATGAGAACTCATCCCAACTACCGACTACGAGGCCATTCACTGGCAGCACTCGGTTCGGCCGTGAGCTACCATCGCCGAGATCTAACGACATCGGACGCAAAAATCATAGAGCACGTAAAAGAGTACGGTACTATAAACAATAGTACCGTCCAACGCCTATTTGACGTCGATGTGTATGCTGCTCGAGATATTCTCAAGAACATTGTGGGACGAGAAATCCTGACACGAACGTCAGAGCAGACCCGGGGCACGAAAGTTCGCTACGGACCCGGGGCAAAGTTCCCCTCCAAGAAGACCCGCGCCAATGTCCGAAAAGAAGTGAAGAAACCAGCCAAGCGATTTCCAGTCGAACAGCCAAAACCAGACGATCAAGAAACACTGTTCTGAAATAACGAGAGCGAGGTATCGATACCGCTGAAGGTGGGCCGATATCACTCATCATTCATCCTTAGACAGCACGCTACACCGATACCAATTTGAAGGAACATGTACGTCTGAATTCATGAATTCCAACGCCTCCGTTGAACATTTTGTGAAGTCCAAGGTAATCGTCAGAGTGGATCGTAATTACATCGCCACGAAACATCTCGATGTCGAGGACGAAAGACTCGGAGTATCGGTTCGCGCCGCGCTCTCAAACGAATGCGCCGTGCCGTCCTCGGTTGAGGAGCAGCCAGCCAAGACCAGCGCGATCATTGCAGCCATGACGCCCACACCGAGCAGCTTCTTCATCGTGTCCCCTGCTTCAGTAGCCTCAACGGCCGCAATACCCACCAGTGTGTTACAAATCATGCCTGATCGCGTTTTTCACCCTCACTAGCCGATACCCCGACCTGCAGCGACACGAACTTCCGCCAGTCCCACGAGAGCGGGGACCGACGGAAGTCGTGGCGGAAGTTGCGGGTTCCGCCCGTGCGACCGGGTTCAGTCCATCGCGGGCCGTGCTCGTAGGGGTCGACGGCCCGCGTGAGGTGAGTCTACGTGAGGGTTTCTCGAACAGGACCATCTGCCTCATGTCCCGCAATCCGCGCGGGGCGTGAGGTATCGCCGGACCAGGGCGTCAGCAGCGATCTTCCGGAGAGTGTCGCCGAGGTCAGGCCGCATGCGGCGGACTGACGACGGCCTCCTGGTCACGCCTCCGAGACGGATCGGTGTGAGCCTCACGCCCGAGAGCACGACCGCGCCCTTCGCTCGGTCCCCTCGTCGCCGTACTCCAGCCCACCGATCTCATCGCCGCCGTCACCGCCGACCGGGTCACCCACCGGATCGATCGGACCGGCCGTGCGGTCGTCGCCCAGGTCGAAGCCCTGGGGCGGGCCCTCGCGGACCTGATCGAGGGGGTCGCCCCGGACGCCGTGTGATCGCGCTCGTCACACAGCCCGGCTACGACACCGCGCCCGCTACGACGTCGAGCGCGCCGGGCGTGCGGCCCGGAGGGTCTCCGCGCCGCCGCCCAGGTCCACGACCCGGTCGGCGGCGGCCACCTCCTCGGCGTCGTGCGTGGCGATCACGACCGCCGCGCCGCCGGCGGCCTTCTCCCGCAGCAGTTCGAAGAGCATCTCGCGGCCGGCGACGTCGAGCGCGGTGGACGGTTCGTCGAGCAGGTAGAGGTCGGCGTCCTGGACCATGGTCTGGGCGATCATCACCCGTTGACGCTGTCCGCCGGACAGGTCGCGGAGCCGTCGGCCGCGGTGCGCGCTCATGCCGACGCGGTCGATCGTCTCGCCGATCAGGGCCTTGTCCGACCGCGGCAGCGGCCGCCAGAACGGCACCGAGCCGAAGCGCCCCATCCTGACGCAGTCGTCCACGGTGAGCGGCAGCCCGTCGATGTGCTCGGTGCGCTGGGCCAGCAGCGCCGGGCGCACCGGACGCGGCTCCACTCCCCCGCCGGACGGGGTGAGCAGCCCGATCAGCAGGCTGATCAGGGTGCTCTTCCCGGAGCCGTTCGCGCCGATCAGCGCGGTGATCGCGCCGGCGGGGAGGTCGACGTCGTAGCCGTCGAAGATCTTCTCGCCGGTGTAACCGAACTCCAGTCCTCGGACCGCGTAGCCGTTCACGGAGCCGGCACCCCTCTCAGTTATTGCTAATGACAACCATTATCCTAACAGCGTGTTGAGTCTCCTCTTCGAACCGCTCACCGTCGGCTTCGTGTCGCGGGCGCTGGTCGGCGGCATCCTGCTGTCGGCGGTCACCGCGCTGGTCGGCGTGTGGGTGATCGCACGCGGCATGGCCTTCCTCGGCGAGGCCATGAGCCACGCGATGCTCCCCGGCGTCGCGATCGCCGCGCTCCTCGGGATCGACCTGGTGATCGGCGCGGCGCTCAGCTCGATCGTGCTGGTGCTCGGCCTGGAGGCCATGCGCACCAGCCGCGACTTCGGCCGCGACACCTCGATCGGACTGCTCTTCGTCGGACTGCTCGCGATCGGCGTGATCGTCGTGTCGTACTCGGCGTCGTTCGCCACCGACCTCACCGCGTTCCTGTTCGGCGACGTCCTCGCCGTCGACGACGCCGACCTGGTCCGGCTCGCGGTCCTCGGCGTGATCGTCGCGGCGGTGACCCTGGTCTGTTATCGCGCGTTCCTCGCGGTGACCTTCGACGAGCGCAAGGCGCACACCCTCGGCCTGCACCCGAAGACCGCCGACCTGGTGATGGTGGTGCTCCTGGCCGTCACCATGGCCGGCGCGTTCAGCGTGGTCGGCACGCTGCTGGCCTTCGGCATGCTGGTGGCGCCGTCGGCCACCGCCATGCTCTTCGTCCGGCGCGTCCCCGTCGCGATGGCGACCGCCTTCGTCCTCGGCGTCGTGGCCACCGTGATCGGTCTGCTGGTCTCCTGGCACGCCTCCACCGCGGCGGGCGCGACCATCGCCGTCGTCGCCGTCGGCTTCTTCTTCCTCGCCCTGATCCTCCGGTCGGCGCTCGGCAGTCTGCGCCGTTCGCCCGCCGACCCGTCCCCGAAAGAGGTCCCCGATGCGTTCGCGCACTAGAACCCTGGCGGCCCTGTCCGCCGCCGCCCTCCTCGCCCTGACCGGCTGCGGTTCCGATACCGGCGGGAACGACGACGCCGAGACCGCCCCGCACGGCTACGTCGAGGGCGCCCAGGAGCAGGCCGAACCGCTGCCCGCGCTGGCCTACGCCCCGGCGAAGGGCCGCACCCTGTATCTGCTCGACCCGGTCTCGGAGAAGACCCGCGAGTTCCCGCTCTCGCTCGGCGCGGCCCGCCTCTACGAGGACGACCGCTTCGTCTACGTCTCCGACGGCGGCACCGGCGTCGAGATCGTCGACGCCGGCTGCTGGACCGTCGACCACGGCGACCACAAGCACTTCTACCAGGCCGAACCGAAGAACCTCGGCTCGGTGAAGCTCGGCGGGAAGCTCACCTCGGTCGCCGCGCAACGCGGCTTCGTCGCCCTCGGCACCGACGACGGCGACGTCCGGATCCTCGACCGCAAGATGCTCGAGAACGGCACGATCTCCGAAGTCGGCACCCTGCAGACGAACGACGCCGCCGGTTTCGCCGTCCCGTTCTCCGACGGCCTCCTGCTGGCCCGAGACGGGAACATCGAGTACACCGACGCCCGGGGCGCGGCGCAGGGCGCCCGCGAGACCTGCCGTGAACCGGGCGGCTCGGCGCTGCTCAAGAACAAGGTCGCGATCAGCTGCGCCGACGGCGTGCTCCTCTTCGCCCTCGACGGCGAGACGGTGACCGGACAGCTCCTCCCCTACGCCCCCGGCCACCCGCGCGCCGCCGGATTCGGCTACCGCCCGCGCAGCAACGCCGCCGCCGCACCCGCGCAGGGCGGCGCCTGGCTGGTCGACTCCTCCGCGCGCACCCTCACCTGGATGCCCGCCCCCGGCGAGGTCCGCGCCGCGTTCGACACCGGGCGCGACGACGTCGTGCTGGTCCTGGGCGCCGACGGCGCCCTCCGATCGCTGCGCGCCCCGGCGGGCGCACCGATCGCCGACACCGCGATCCCCCGCGCCGGCACCGCACTCGTCGCCGACACCGCCCGCGCGTACGTGAACTCGCCCGGCGAGAAGAAGATCACCGAGATCGACTACGCCGACGCCGTGCGCGTGGCCCGCACGCTCACCGCGAAGGCCGCCCCGGACCTCCTGGTCGAGGTGGGACGATGAGCCGCCGCCCCCTCGCCCTGCTCGCCGCCGTCCTGGTGGCGGTCCTGGCCGCCCTGGGCCTCACCGCCTGCGGCGACGCCGCCGACGGTCGCCCGCGGATCGTGGTGACCACCAACGTCCTCGGCGACATCGTGACCGAGTTGATCGGCGACCAGGCCGCGGTGACGGTCCTGATGAAACCGAACGCCGACCCGCACTCCTTCGGGATCTCCGCGCGCGAAGCGAATCAGATGCGCACCGCCGACCTCGTCGTCTACAGCGGACTCGGCCTGGAGGAGGGCATCGCCCAGCACATCGAGGCCGCGGAGAAATCCGGCGTCACGGTGTTCGAGGCGGGCGCGCACGCCGACCCGATCGAGTACTCGTCCGGCGATTCCGCGGGCACCCGGGACCCGCACTTCTGGACCGACCCCGACCGCATGGCGAAGGTGGTCACCGCGCTCACCCCGGTCCTCGCGGAGAACGTGACCGGCATCGATGCGGCGGCGCTGACCGCGAGCTCCGAGGCGTACCGGGGGAAGCTCGCCGAGCTCGCCACCGAGATGACCGCCCGGTTCGGCACGATCCCGACCCCGCGCCGGAAACTGGTGACCAACCATCACGTGTTCGGCTACCTGGCCCAGCGGTTCGGTTTCGAGGTGATCGGCGCGATCATCCCGGGCGGCACCACCCTCGCCTCGCCGAGCAGCTCCGACCTCGCCTCGCTCACCGGCGCCATCGAGAAGTACGACGTCCCGGCGGTCTTCGTCGACACCTCGCACCCGGACAAGCTCGCGGCCGCCCTCGCGAAGGAGACCGGGCGCGACGTCGAGATCGTGCCGCTGTACTCGGAGTCGCTCGACGCACCGGGCACCGAGGCCGGCACCTACCTGGGGATGATGAGGGTGAACACCCGGCGGATCACCGACGGGTTGACCTAGCCGACGATCCCGAGAGCGGGAGGCTTCGACACGACCGTCGTCACTTCGTTCCGCCGCTCGGCTCAGCCGGCGGACCGGCGCCCCGCTCCCCGAGCCGGTCCGGAACGAGATGACGGAGTTCCCCGCTCCCCGAGCCGGTGCAGAAGGAGATGACGGAGATCTCCGCTCCCTGAGCCGGTCCGGAACGAAGTGACGGACCGCGTCGAAGGGGCTCAGGCCCAGATCGGACGGTAGGGCTCCCACAGCAGGCGCATGCGCGCCTCCTCCGGGGTCCGGTCGCCCTTGTCCCAGTTGCAGGGACCGCAGGCGGCGACGCAGTTGAACCAGGTGTTGCCGCCACCGCGGGACTGCGGCATCACGTGATCCCAGGTGTCGGCGCGCTCGCCGCAGTAGGCGCACAGGTGCCGGTCGCGGCGCAGGATCTTGTCGCGGGTGGTGCGGTCCTGCTCCACGTACGGGCGGTACACGTACTCGCGCAGGATCACCTCGCGCGGCACCTCGATCTCCAGCGACGGGGCGTGCGCGATGATCGGCGGGTCGTACCCGGACAGCACCCAGACCTTCTCCTTCGAGCAGCTGCCCCACCACCTCGCGGAACGGTCTGCTGTGCAGCACCGCGTTGTCCGCGTTGCGCACCACCACGGGTATTCGGTCGATGTCCAGTGTCGCCATGTCGCCGCCTCCTCCCTGGACGGTACCCCGAAGAGCCTTTCTCACCAGGGAATACACGGCATCGACTCGGCCGCGCAGGGATGTCCATCGCGCGAACGCGCCGCGAGGGACGCGTCCGCGCGAAGGGACACCGGGGAGGCTACTGAGCGACGACGACGTCGCTCAATCGATTTTCTCCTCAGGCGACGAAGAGCGCCTTGAACTTCACCAGCGACTTCTGCACGTCGCCGTGCACCGCCTTGGCGGCGGCCTTGCCGACCGGGCCCATCAGCGGCAGACCGCCGAGGTCGATCAGGAAGGTCACCTCGGAGCCGCCATCCTTCGGCTTCACCGTCAGGTCGATCTTGGCCTTGATGCCGCCCTTGCCGTTGCCGGAGAAGCGGACGCGGCGCGGCGGGTCGTAGGTGTCGATCTTCCAGTCGAAGCGCACCCGGGTGCCCTTGGCCTTGACCACCGAGGAGGCCTCGGTGCCCACGCCCAGCTCGGTGGGGACGTCCCGGCGCCAACCGTCGTGCAGCACCAACCACTCGTCGAAGCGAGCCAGGTCGGAAGCCGCGGCGAAGGTATCCTCCGGGCTGAGTTCTACGAAGATGGAGTCACTGGTCTTGGCCATGGTTGAAGAGCCTAGCGTCTGCGCCGCCGCACGGGCACTGCTCGGCGCCGTCGTGTTCGGGCACGACGGCGTGGCCGCCCGCATCACCGAGGTGGAGGCGTACGACGGTCCCGACGATCCGGCCTCCCACGCGTACACGCGCACCCCGCGGTCGGAGATCATGTACGGCCCGCCCGAACGCCTGTACGTGTACCGGATCCACGGCCACCACTGCGCGAACGTCGTCACCAGCGCCGAAGGCCGGGGTTCGGCGGTGCTGCTGCGCGCGGGCGAGATCCTCGACGGGCACGACGCGGCCCGCGCCCGGCGCGGCGACGTCGTCGACCACCTCCTCGGCCGCGGCCCCGGCAATCTCGCGAAGGCGCTCGGCATCACCATGGCCGACCGGGGCACCGACGTGCGGACCGGGCCCGGCGTCGTCGTACGACGGTCGCCGCCCCTGCCCGCGGAGACGATCACGGCCGGCCCGCGGGTCGGCGTGCGCCTGGCCGCGGACCGGCCGTGGAGATACTGGGTGTCCGGGGATCCGACGGTCTCCGCCTACCGCAGACATGCCCGGGCCGGCGAGTCGACCTCGCCCCCTCGGAGACGGATCCAGTAGGCCACCGCCTCCGCACGATTGCTCACCTCGAGCTTGCGGAGCACATGGGACACGTGGGTCTTGACCGTGCCCTCCGAGATGAACAGCCTCCGCGCGATGCCGCGATTGGACTCACCGGCGCACATCAGCTCGATCACCTCGGTCTCGCGCGCCGACAGCGGACTCTCCAGCCGCGGCTCCGCAGGTCGCGGGACGGGTTCCGCCCGCTCCGGTCCCGGTGTCCGCGGGACCGGCACGACGGGGCCGTCGACCAGTCCCGTCAGTCCGCGGGTCAGTTCACCCAATCCCTCCATCACCGAGACCCGCTCGAACATCTGCCCCAGTCCGACGGCGAAGAGGCCGAGCACCTCGCGGTCGGCGGCGGTCATGGTTCGACGGCGGAAGTACGAGTCCGCGTGCAGGATCCCGACGGTGCGGCCACGGGCGGAGAACGGCGCGATCACGTAGGAGTCGCACCCGGACATCGCGGTCATCGCCCGGTTGACCCGCGGGTGGTGCTGCACGTCGGAGACCACCAGGGCCTCGCCGCGCACCACGACGTCGGACTCGATCAGCCGATCGTCGAGCAGCGGCGGATCCTCGTGCCCGATCGCGACGAACTCCGCGGCCATGTGCGGATCCTGCGGGATGTGCATGTCGTAGACGTGCCAGATGCGGTCCTCGACGGTGGAGATCATGCAGCGGTCGAAGTCCAGACCGGTCATCTCCGACACGGTCGCGGAGAACAGCTCCTCCACCGACGACGAGCGCTGCAGCCGGGCGAAGGCCGAGCGCAGGTCGCGCACCACCCGCACGCCGTGTGACACGCGGAGGTCGGCGATGTGCTGCTCCACCTCGCGGATCCGTGCCAGCAGAGCGGCGAGCACCGCGGCCCGGCCCGGGTCCGGGGCATCGCCCAGCGCCTCGACCGCCCGGCTCCACAGCCGACTCAACTGACCGCGCACCGTCTGATGATCGGCGCCGACCACGATCGCGGAGGGATCGTCCCCCCAGGCCGCGGCGGCGTCGACGAGGATCTCGCGGACGAGTCCCGCGGTGGCGGCGTCGCATTCGTTCGGCCCGCGGTCGCGCGCATGCGGGGATCGGGGTTCTGAGACACCGGCCAGAACGGCGTCCGTCGGGAGAACCGATTCGGCCACGACATCACCCTCTCCATGAGACGCCGGTCACATAGTAGTCACATCGTGCACTATGCGTAAACCCGATCCGACGCGCCTCCGCCGTCGACCGTCCCCCGAAAGTCGTAGCGGGAATCCCCCGATCGACAGATGTGGCCCGGATGTCTTCTACGTCACGCTGGGAGCACTCTGTGCACCACCTCACATTCGCGGTGCACCTCGAGTACGGACGAGGAGTCTCATGACCACCACCATCGCCCCGCCCACCCGCACGGCGCTTCGAACTCGGCTCGGCGACTCCGACCAGGCCTATCTGGTCTTCGCCGTGACCGTCGTGCTCGCGCTCGTCGGCGGTGCCACCACCGGAAACTTCCTGACGACCGGCAACCTGACCACCATCCTGAACCTCTCGTCGGCGTTCGGCATCATGGCGATCGGGCAGGCGATCGTCGTACTCGGCAAGGGCCTCGACCTCTCGATCGCCGGTATCGGACTCGGCTGCGCGCAGACCACCCTGGCGCTGATGAACACCGGATGGTCGACGGGGTCGGCGATCGTCACGATGGTGATCGTCGCCGGGCTCATCGGCCTGACCAACGGCCTGCTGATCGCGATCTTCGAACTGCCCGCACTCTTCGTCACGCTGGCGACCGGCATGCTCGCCATCGGCGGCATCGGTCTCCTGGTGCTGACGCAGAACGTCTACAACGTCCCGCCGGGCAGCGTGCTGGCCTCCCTCAACGGCAACACCGCGGGGATCCCGCGCCCGGTGATCCTGGCCGCCGCGGTGTTCGTGCTGGCATGGCTGTTCATCGCTCACACCGTCCCGGGCCGGCTGATCCGGGCGATGGGCGACAACTTCGCCACCGCCCGCACCAGCGGCGCCCCGGTCCGCCCCCTGCAGGTGCTCACCTACGTGATCTCGGCGCTGCTGGCCGCGATCGCCGGCTTCGTCACCGTCGCGATCCAGGGCAGCGTCCAGACCACCTCGACGTCGTTCGCCCCGATCCTGTTCACCGCGCTGACGGTGGTGGTGATCGGCGGCATCTCGCTGTCCGGCGGCCGCGGCACCGTCCTCGGCGTGCTGGCCGGCGCCCTCTTCGTCGGCGTCCTGAACAGCCTGCTGATGATGCACGGTCTCTCGACGGCGATCCAGGACCTGATCCGCGGCGCCGTCCTGCTCGCCGCGATCGCCTTCGACGCGTGGCTCCATCCGCGCGACGCCGAGACCGAGAAGTCCGGCGAGCTCTGAGCCGCCCACACCCACCTCACCCCACCAGGAGAACCACCATGCGAATCATCGAGAAGGCCATGACGGCAGCGGTCGCGCTGCTCACCGCCGCCACCGTCGCCGGCTGCAGCGTGAACTACGGCGAGGGCCGCGGGCCCGGCGCCGGCACCGGCGAGGGCTTCGGCGCCGCCGTCGAACTCATCCCCGCCCGCGACGAGGTCATCGAGGCGATGACCGGCAAGAAGATCGCCTACATCCCGATGCTCTACAAGGGCTACATGCTCACCGAGAACTGGGGCACGTCGCTCAAGCGCACCCTGGAGCCGCTGGGCGCCGAGGTCGCGATCCACGACCCGAACTTCGACAACGACCGCATGCTCGCGATCATCAACGACGTCATCGCCCGCAAGAGCGCCGACGTGATGGTGATGCAGAACGCGGCCCAGGGCCTGCTCGACAACGCGATCGAACGCGCCGCCCAGGCCGGCATCTACACCGTGGTGCTGAACCAGATGTCCACCCGGCTCGGCGACGCGTTCGTCGGCACCGACGTGATGGGCGCCGCGGAGGCGGTGACCGAGCGCGCGGTGGCCGACTGCGACGCCCGCGGCGCCACGAAGAAGCTGACGGTCGTCGACGGCATGGGCAACGACCCGGCGTCGCTGCTGTGGAACGCCGGGATCGAGAAGGTCGCCGACGCCCACGGCTACCAGGTCACCGTCAGCCACTCCCAGTACGACAACGCCCAGGCCCAGTCCGCCGCCGAGGCCGCCATGCAGCAGGCCGGCGGGAACATGTGCGGCTTCATGGTCACCTTCGACCTCAACGCCGTCACCGTCGGACAGTCCGTGCAGGCCGCCGAACGCCGCGGCCAGGTGCGGCCCGGCTCGATCGGCGTCTACACGCTCGACGCCAACGCCGCCACCTGCGCCGAACTCGAGCGCGGCACGGTCACCGCCACCGCCGCCTACGACGTCCAGGGCATCGGCACCGCCGGCGCCGTGGCCGTCCAGAACCTGTTGATCGACGGCCGGCCCGCCGGCAGCGGCCACCAGGTCGGGTTCGTGCCCTACCACGTGGTCGACGGCGAGAACGCCGGCACCACCACCATCGCCTGCTACCAGTCCAGCTGATCACAGGGACCGAGAAGGACCACACCGATGACTACCTCACCCACCCTGACACCCGGCCGGAATCCGTTCCGCCGCGGCGTCGATGCCTTCGGCATGGGAGGCGGCCGCGCCTCCGAGCGCATCGCCCCGTTCCGGACCGTCTCCGAACTCTTCGAGAAGCGCTGGATGGAAGGCGCCGTCCCGCTGATCCTCGCCCTCACCCTCTGCCTTGTGGTGATCGGCACCACCGACATCGGCGCCGCCAACATCCCGCTGATCCTCGACGACGTCGCCGAATGGGGTCTGCTCGCGGTCGGCCTGACCGTCGTCCTGGTGGCCGGCGGCATCGACCTGTCGATCGGCTCGATCGTGGGCTTGGTCGCGATCTCCGCCCTGGTCGCCGACCGCGTGTGGCTGTGGCCGCCCGGCCTGGTGCTCCCGGCGGCCGTCCTGTTCGGCGCCCTGCTCGGCTCGATCAACGGCTACCTGATCGCGGTGGTGCGCATGCGCCCGTTCATCACCACCCTGGTCACGCTGATCACGTTCGGCGGCGCGGCCGTGGCCCTGCAGAACGCGAACACCGCCCGGATCGGCGTCGCACGCCCGGCACTGGTCTGGGACGCCATCCCCTACGGCGAGATCATCGGGATCCCGACCGCGTGGTTCACCTTCCTGGCCGTGCTCGTCGTCGCGCATTCGTTCCTCACCCGGTCGCGCTGGGGCTGGTGGGTCACCGCGACCGGTTCCGACCGCCGTTCGGCCCGCCGCAACGGCATCCCCGTCACCGCGGTGACCTTCTGGGCGTACGTCGCCTCCGGCGCGCTCGCCGGCTCCGCCGCGATCCTGACCACCGCCCGGCTGGGCCGCACCGACTCGTCCATCGGCAACGGGTGGGAGCTGATCGCCCTCACCGCGGTGGTACTCGGCGGCGTGAGCCTCCAGGGCGGCCGCGGTTCGGTGCTGCGCGCCGCCGTCGGCGTGGTGGTCGTGGCCGTGATCCGGCAGGCGACCATCACCGCCGGACTCGACAACGACCACTACACGGTGATCCTGGCCGCGGCGCTGCTCGCCTTCACCCTGCTCGACCTGCAGTGGGGCAAGTACCGTCGGCGCGCGGTGGAGAAACTGAAGATCGACCCGGCCCGGGTGGAGCTCGGTCCGCTGATCGACGTGACCGAGCCCGGCACGGTCTGGACCCCCGACCGCGACCTGACCGACGCACCGCCGGTGGGTCTGGGCAGGATCCGCGGCGCCGAGGCCTGCGCGGTGGACGCCGACGGCAACGTGTACGCCGGCGACCAGCGCGGCTGGGTGTGGCGCTTCCGCGGCATCGAGGACACCGAGGGCGAGGTCTTCTCCCGCACCGGCGGTTTCCCGTGCGGCCACGCCTGGGACCGGGACGGCAAGCTGCTGGTCGCCGTCGGCGGCATGGGCATCTACCGGATCGGCGACGACGGCGAGCCCGAGATGCTCGCCAACAAGGTCACGCGCAGCCCGTTCTCGCTGATCGACGACTCCGGTCTGCGGGCCGTCGACGACCTGGACGTGACCCCGGACGGCTCCGTCTACGCCTCCGACTTCTCGACCCGGAACAACTCCACCGACTTCCTCCTGGAACTGGTCGAGTTCCGGCCGAACGGGCGCCTGGTGAAGGTGCACCCCGACGGCAGAACCGAGATCGTCGCCTCGAACATGGTCTTCCCCAACGGTGTCTGCACCGCGCACGACGGCGAGTCGATCCTGGTCTCCAGCACGGGCCTGTGCCGCGTCGACCGACTGTGGGTCTCGGGCCCCAAGGAGGGGGCGGCTCGAACCGGTGCTGGAGAACCTGCCCGGCTACCCGGACAACATCCACCGCGCCTCCGACGGCAACTACTGGATGCCGCTGGTGGCTCTGCGCACCCCGATGTCGGATCTGCTGAACCGCTACCCGGACGTCCGCCGCCGGATGACCCGCGAGGTCTCGGTGGACGACTGGGCGGTCCCGCAGCTCAACGTCTCCTGCATCGTCAAGTTCAGCGACGACGGCGAGATCGTCGACGTCAAGTGGGACGAGACCCTGGAGAACTACCCGATGGTCACCGCCGCCACCGAGCGCGACGGCTATCTCTACTTCGCCGGCGTCTCGAACAACCGCATCGGCCGCCTCGAGCTCGACCCGAGCGAGGTCGGCCCCATCGACACCGTCGCCGTGCCCGGCACCGCCGCGGCACACCGATCCGCGGAGGCACTCCGATGACCGCATTCCGCTCCCTCCTCAAGGAATTCGTCAACCCGGACTGGGCGGCGCACCCGTCGGTCCCGCCGATGGAGGCCGGTCTCCGGCCGAATCTGCGGCTCGACGAGGCCCGGGAGATCACCGAACCGGGCGTCCACACGCCCGGCGCCCTCGTCGCCACCGCCGCGGGCACCGTGGCGTTCGCCGACGGCCGCACCGTGATCGGCGTGCGCGACGCCGGGACCGCGGTCCTGGCACGGCTCGACGGTCCGGTCACCGCGCTGGCCGCCGACGGCGAGACGCTGATCGCCGCCGTCGCGGGGTCCGGTCTGGTCGACGTCTCACCGACGGGAGAGGTCTCCGGGCGCTGCACCGACCGGTCCGTCGCCGAATGCGTCACCGACCTGGCCGTGCTGCCGGACGGGACGGTGCTGGCGACCGTGGGCTCCACCGTCGTCGGCCCCGACGAGTGGACGCGGGCGCTCGTCGCCGGGGACCGTTCCGGACGGATCGTCCGGGTCGACGGCACCGCGGCGCACGTCGCCGCCGACGGACTGGCCTGGCCGTCGGGGATCGCCCCGGCCGCCGACGGCCACGTGATCGTGGCGCTGAGCCTGGACCACCGCCTCGAGCTGCGCGCGGTGGACGCCCTCGACGCGGCCGGGCAGCCGGTGTCGGCCAATCTGCCGGTCTACCCGGGCCGGATCAGCGGCGACGCCGAAGGCCACTGGGTGGCCGCCCCCTACCCGCGCAACCGCATCACCGAGCTGCTGCTGGACGAACCCGAGATCCTGGCCGACATGCGAGAGACCGTCCCCGCCGAGAACTGGTTCGTCCCGCGACTGCGCCCGGGCGATCTGTTCGGCGAAGCCATGCAGATGGGTCAGCTGCGGGTGCACGGCGTCGTGAAGTCGTGGGCGCCGCCTCGCTCGGGAGGCGTCGTCTTCCGGCTCGACCGGGCCGGACGCATCGTCGAGAGCGCGCACGCCCGCGTCGACAGCGACCGGCACGGCGCCACCGGCGTCGTCGCGATCGGCGACCGGCTGATCGTCGCACTCGCCGGCCACGGAAGCCTGCTGGAACTGGAGGAGAACTGACATGTCCGAGACCACCCCCACCGAGACGACCCCGGTCATCCGGCTCTCGGGGATCAGCAAGAGGTACGGCAGCACCTACGCGCTCGACGGCATCGACTTCGACGTCCGCCCGGGCGAGATCCACGCGCTCCTCGGCGAGAACGGCGCCGGCAAGTCGACGATGATGAAGGTGATCTCCGGGGCCGTCTCGGCCGACGCCGGAACGCTCGAGGTGGACGGCGAGGTGCACGAGTTCGCCGATCCGCGCGAGTCCACCGAGGCCGGGATCGCCATGGTGTATCAGGAGGGGTCGCTCGTCGAGTCGATGACCGTCGCGCAGAACCTGTTCCTCGGCGAGGAGAAGCCGTTCAACGATCTCGGGGCGCTGAACATCGCCGCCCGCGAACTGCTCGAATCACACAACTTCCACATCCGTCCCGATGCGGAGGCCGGCGCCCTCGGCATCGGCCAGAAGCAGATGGTCGAGATCGCCCGCGCGGTGCACCGCAACGCGAAGGTGGTGATCCTGGACGAGCCGACCGCCTCGGTGACGCCCGAGGAACGCCTTCAGCTGTTCATGTCGATGCAGCACCTGCGGTCGCGCGGGATCGGCGTCGTGTTCATCACGCATATGCTCGACGAGGCCTTCGAGCAGGCCGACCGGATCACGGTGCTCCGTGACGGCACGGTCCAGGGCGGCCTGGACCGTGCGGAGTTCGACCGTGATCGCGTCGTCCGGCTGATGGTCGGCCGCACCGTCGAGATGGGCCGGGTGGAGCCCGCCCGCGCCCCCGACGCCCTACCCGCGCTCCGGGTGGAGGACGTGACGCTGCTGCCGGTGGTGCGGGCGATGTCGTTCTCGGCGTATCCGGGCGAGATCCTCGGTCTGTACGGCCTAGTCGGCGCGGGCCGCAGCGAGGTGTCGCAGATCATCGCGGGAGTGCGCAAACGGCGGCGCATGCGCGGCGGCACCATCCTGCTCGACGGTGAGCCGGTGCGCTTCCGGACGCCGCGGCACGCCCGCAAGGCCGGGATCGTCTACATCACCGAGGATCGCAAGGCCGCCGGATTCTTCGGGCACCTGTCGATCACCGACAACATCTACCTCGGTCATCTGTGCTCGGCGCTGCGGCTGCCGTTCGGCTACCGGAAGCGTCGGCGCGACGCGCTGGCCCAGGAGTTCGTCGACCGGTTCGAGGTCCGCACCCTCGACCCCGGCGAAGCCGTGGTGGAGGAGCTCTCGGGCGGCAACCAGCAGAAGGTGGTGCTGGCCAAGGGCCTCACCCGCAAGCCGAAGGTCGCCATCATCGACGAACCGACTCGCGGCGTCGACCTGGGCACCATCCCGGAGATCCACGCGATGATCCGCGCCCTCGCCGACGACGGCGTGGCCGTGATCGTCATCTCGTCGTATCTGCCGGAGATCCAGGCGCTCTCCGATCGGATCCTGGTGGCCCGCGGCGGCACGATCGCCGCCGAGTTCTCCCCCGAGGAGGCGGACGAGGAGAGCCTCATGTTCGCCGCCGTCCACTGACGACTCGGGGCACCGACGACTCGGGGGCGGGACGACGTCTCGTCGTCCCGCCCTCGGATACGTGGTTACTTGTCGACGACCTTGCGGGCCGCGTCCTGAGCCTTGTCGACCTGGCCTGCGTACTTGCCGCCGGTGGCCTTGTCGATGGCGTCGCCGCCCTTCTCGATCAGTTCCGGGTTCTTCGCGAGCTCGTCCTTGGCCTTGTTGACCAGTCCTTTGAGATCCATGGGCCGAGTCTATGCCTCTTTCGCCCGGGATGCAGCAGTCGGGTGCCCCTGTCCGGCGAGCAGCGCGGCCTGCTCCGCGGCGGCACGACGAGCCAGCCGCGCGCCGAGGACCCGGGACGAGACCTCGACCAGCGCGATGCCGGTCGCCGCGCAGATCAGCGCGACGGTCATGTTCCGTCCGTTCCAGACGTCGAGCTCGAACACGTCCGCGGTGAACGACCACGTGAAGATGATCACGTAGGCCACGAAGGCCACGCCGACCAGGACGATCTTCCACCAGTTCATCGGCCGCGCGACCACCACGAGCACCCACCAGGCGATCGCGA
The DNA here is from genome assembly GCF_047600385.1 of Gordonia sp. (in: high G+C Gram-positive bacteria). Classification (GTDB taxonomy): domain Bacteria; phylum Actinomycetota; class Actinomycetes; order Mycobacteriales; family Mycobacteriaceae; genus Gordonia. Next base: position 184,362 of record NZ_JASGKZ010000001.1, read on the forward strand.
TCATGGTCGCGAGCGTCGCGGTGGCGGCCTGGACCTGCGCGGTGTTCAGCGCCGTCTCGCCGCCGCCCAGCGCGGCGCCCTCGCCGCCGGGATTGACCAGCAGGAAGCAGACGAAGGTGAGCGAACCCACGATGAGACCGTTGGGCACCGCCTTGGTGAGCACCCGCCGGACGAAACCGGTCTCGGCGCGCTCGTTGTTCGGCGCCAGCGAGAGGACGAACGCCGGGATGCCGATGGTGAACCACGCCGAGATGGTGACGTGGATCGGCTGGAACGGGTAGCTGATGGGGGCGCCGCCCACCGCGTGCGCGATCAGCCCGGCGATCCCCACCGCCAGCGCGAGCAGCACCGCGTACACGGTCTTGGTGAGGAACAGGTTGGCGACGCGCTCGATGTTGCCGATCACGCGCCGCCCCTCGCCGACGACGTACGGCAGCGTCGCGAACCTGTTGTCCAGCAGCACGATCTGGGCCACCGAGCGCGCGGCCGACGACCCCGAGCCCATCGCGACGCCGATGTCGGAGTCCTTGAGCGCGAGGACGTCGTTCACGCCGTCGCCGGTCATCGCGACGGTGTGCCGACGCGACTGCAGCGCGTGCACCATGGCCCGTTTCTGGTCGGGGCGGACGCGTCCGAACGTGACGCCGTCCTCCACCTGCTGCACCAGTTCCGGGGTGCCGTCGGCGGCCAGGGTGCGCGCATCCACCGAGGTGGTCGCGTCGCCGAGACCCAGCGACTCGGCGACGGCGCCGACGGAGAGCGCGTTGTCGCCGGAGATCACCTTCACCTCGACGCCCTGCGACTCGAAATACTTCAGGGTGTCGCCCGCGTCCGGGCGGACCCGCTGTTCCAGGACGATCAGTCCGGCCGGGACCAGGGTGCCCGGGACGTTGCTCCCGTCGGTCGACGCGGTGTCGACCGGCACGTCGGTGGCCCCCACCAGCAGGATGCGCAGGCCGGTGGCGCCCAGTTCGGAGGCGAGCGTGGCCGCGTCCGACTCCGGGTCGAGCAGCACGTCGGGCGCGCCGATCAGCCAGTTGCCGCGGTCGGCGCCGTCGGCGTCGACCAGCGAGACGCCGCTGAACTTGTTGGCCGAGGCGAACGGGAGGATCGCCGAGGCGGTCCAGTCCGGGGCGTCCGGGTAGGCCTCGCAGATCGCCTGGATGCTGGCGTTGGGGTGCGGGTCGCTGGCGGCGATCGCGGCGAGCGCCCGGGTGAGCCCGTCTGCGGTGAAGCGGTCGTCGAGCACCCGCACCTCGGACAGGCGCATGCCGTTCTCGGTGAGCGTGCCCGTCTTGTCGGTGCAGACGACGTCGACGCGCGCGAGTCCCTCGATCGCGGGCAGCTCGTTCACCAGGCACTGGCGGCGGCCGAGCCGGATGACGCCGACGGCGAAGGCGATCGACGTCATCAGCACCAGTCCCTCGGGGACCATCGGCACCAGCGCCGCGACCATGCCCAGGAGGGCGTCGTTCAGCTCCTCCCGGCTGATCACCAGCTGGTTGAAGATCGTCAGGACACCGGCCGGGATCAGGATCGCGGTTATCACCGCGAGGATCCGGTCGATGCCGCTGCGCAGCTCCGAGTCGACGAGGGTGAACTTGGAGGCCTCGGCGGCGAGTTGTGCGGCGTAGGCGTCGGCGCCCACCTTGGTGGCGCGGTAGGCGCCCGAGCCGGACACCACGAAACTGCCCGACATGATCGGATCGCCCGGTGTCTTGTCGACGGCGTCGGCCTCACCGGTCAGCAGCGACTCGTCGACGTCGAGCGCCTCGGAGAGGACGGTCTCGCCGTCGACGACGATCTGGTCGCCGGGGGCGAGTTCGATCAGGTCGTCGAGCACGATCTCGCCCGGGGTCACCGACTGCCGGACGCCGTCGCGGATCACCGTCGGCGTGGCCTGCCCGACGATGGACAGCTTGTCGAGCGTCCGCTTGGCCCGGATCTCCTGGATGATGCCGATCCCGGAGTTCGCGATGATCAGCAGACCGAACAGCCCGTTGATGAACGAACCGGTGTACGCGACGATCGCGAACAGCACGCCCAGGATCGCGTTGATGCGGGTGAAGACGTTGGCGCGCACGATGTCCCGCACGCTGCGGCCGGACTTGTCCGGCTGCGTGTTGACCTGCCCCTTCGCGACCCGGTCGGCCACCTCGGCCGCCGTCAGTCCGGTCGGCCGCGCCTCGCCCCGGGTCCCCGGGCCCGCTGCCCCCGTTCCCGGTGTTCCCGGTCCCGCTGTCCCTGTCTCCGAAGACGTCATGCGCAATGCTCCCACCAGGTGAGGTCGTCGTAGGCCGTGCCGTTCCGCTTCTCGACGTCGGCGGTGCCGCCGGGACGCGGGACCACCACCGGCACCCCCGCGGTGCCGGCCGCCGCCAGCAGCCGCTGGATCGGCTCGCCCCAGCTGTGCAGGGCCAGGTTGAACGTGCCCCAGTGGATCGGGAGCAGCAGCGAATCGCGCGCCGCGCCCGGGTTGAGGAGGTGGTGTATCGACAGCGCCTCCTCCGGGTTCACGTGGATGTCCGGCCACTGGTCGCCGTACGCCCCGACCGCGAGGAGCGTCAGATCGAACGGGCCCAGCAGTTCACCGGTCTCGGCGTAGCGCTCGGTGAAGCCGGTGTCGCCGGAGAAGAACACCCGGTGCCGCGGACCGACCACCGCCCAGCTGACCCACTGCGTCAGGTTCCGCACCAGCCCGCGCCCGGAGAAGTGCCGCGCCGGGGTGGCGTGGAAGCGCAGCGCCGTACCGCGGACGTCCAGGGTCACGTGCTCGTACCAGTCGGCCACCGAGATCCGCTCCGGGGCCACCCCCCACGAGATCAGGTGGGCGTCGACGCCGATCGGCACCACGAACCGGGCCTGCGGGTGCAGCGCCGCGAGCGCGTCGACGGTCTCGGTGTCGAGGTGGTCGTAGTGGTCGTGGCTGATCAGCACGACGTCGATCGCGGGCATCGCGCCGACGGTGAGCGGTGCGGCGTGCAGCCGTTTCGGGCCCACCAGCTGCGACGGCGAGCAGCGCGCGCTGAGCACCGGATCGGTGAGCACCCGCACGCCGTCGATCTCCACCAGGTTGGTCGCATGGCCGAGCCAGGTGACCGAGAGGTCGGCGGGCTCGTCGTCGAACCTCGGGGCCAGGACGGGGATCGGCGCGGCGGGACGGCCCGGGCGCGCGGCCATCTGCACGAAGGTCGACGCGTCGGGGCCCGCGCCGGTGAACGCGGCCTCGCGGTTGGCGAAGACGCCGTCGACGGCGTGCTCCGACCGCGCGGTCCGCACGGCGATCTCCGCGCGGTCGGCGCCCAGCGCCCGCGCGGGGGCGACGCCGCGCTCGGCGAGGGCGCCCACCGCGCCGGTGAACACCGCCTCGGTGCGGGCGCCGCCCGCGGCGGCCAGGCGGGCGGTGGCACGACGACTGCGCGCCACGGTGTCGCCGAGTGGTTCGACGAGGCCGTCGAGCAGGATGGTTCGGATCGATGTCACGCTTGACTAGCGTAATCGTCATTCCGCGGCGCCGCCGCGACCTGCGACCCCGGGAGCCTCACCACGATGTCCACCAGCCCGTTCGTCACCGATCCGGCCGACTACTGGGGCGGTATCGACGATGCCGTGGCCGCCGCCGGGCTCGACTCCCCCGTCCTCGCCCTCGACCTGGGCGCACTCGAATACAACATCGCCGACCTGCGGCGCCGGGCCGCCGGGGTGCCGATCCGGGTCGCCTCCAAATCTGTGCGCATCCGGTCGGTGATCGACGACGTCCTGTCCCGCGAGGGTTTCGCCGGCGTCCTCGCCTACGACGTCGCCGAGGCCCGCTGGCTGGCCGTCGAATCCGGTGTCACCGACGTGCTGCTGGGCTATCCGAGCGTCCGCACCGGGGCGCTCGCCGAGCTCCTGGCCGACGACACGGCCCTGGCCCGGGTCACCCTGCTGATCGACGATCCCGCCCAGCTCGACGTGGTCGACGCGATCGCCGCGCCCGACCGGCGCCCGTCGGTCCGCGTCGCGATCGACCTCGACGCCTCCCTCCGCGGACTCGGCGGACGACTGCACCTGGGGGTGCGCCGCTCCCCCGTGCACGACCTCGACCAGGTGGAGACGCTGGCCCGCGCCCTGAGCGAACGACCGGGCTTCGACCTGGTGGGCGTGATGTCGTACGAGGCGCAGGTGGCGGGCGTGGGCGACGACGTCCCCGGGCGGGCGCTGATGAACACCGCGATCCGCGGCATGCAGGCGCTGTCCATGGCCGAACTGCGCCGCCGCCGCGGCCGGGCGATCGCCCTGGTCCGGCGGTACGCGGATCTGGAGTTCGTGAACGCCGGCGGCACCGGTTCGCTGGAGACGACGGCGCGGGACGCCTCGGTCACCGACATCGCGGTGGGCAGCGGTCTGCTGGGCGGGCACCTCTTCGACACCTACCGCCGCTTCCGGCCCGCGCCGGCGCTGGCGTTCGGGCTCGACGTGGTCCGTCGGCCGAGCCCGGACCATCTCACGTGCGCCGGCGGCGGATGGATCGCGTCGGGGCCGCCCGGGGTCGACCGGCTGCCGAAGCCCGTCTGGCCGGAGGGCCTGGAGTACCTGCCGGCCGAGGCCGCGGGCGAAGTCCAGACACCGCTGCGCGGACCCGGTACGATACGTTTGCGTATCGGAAATCGCGTGTGGTTCCGACACACTAAGTCGGGGGAGGTCAGCGAGCGCGCCCGACGCGTCGCACTGATCTCCCGCGATGCGACCGGCACGGCCGAAGTGGTCGACGTCGTCCCCACCTACCGAGGCGAAGGGCAGTGTTTCCTGTGACCACGAACGCGACATGGAGCAACTGGGGCGCACGGCCACCTGCCGGCCCACCCGCCTGATCGCGCCGCGGTCGGTCGACGAGCTGGCCGCCGACGTCGCCGCGGCCGCCGCCCGCGGGGAGACCGTGAAACCGGTCGGCGCCGGACACAGCTTCTCCGAGATCGCGGTGGCCCCGCAGATCCAGCTCTCGATGACCGGGCTGCAGGGCCTGCACGACGTCGACGCGGCCCGCCGCCGCGTGACCCTCGGCGCGGGCACCCACCTGCACCAGATCCCCGGGCTCCTGGCACCGCACGGCCTGGCCATGCCCAACCTGGGCGACGTGGACCGGCAGACCGTCACCGGGGCGACCTCCACCGGCACCCACGGCACCGGGCTCGCCTTCGGCGGGATCAGCACTCAGATCGTCGGCGCACAGCTGGTCGACGGCACCGGCACGATCCACGAGTACGACGAGCACCACCCCGACCTGAAGGCCGTCGCCCTCGGCCTCGGCGCGCTCGGCGTGCTCACCCGCCTCACCCTGCAGTGCGTGGACGCCTTCGCGATCCGCGCGGACGAGGCCCCGGCCTCGGCGGACGAGACCGTCGAGACCTTCCTGGACCGGTGCCGCGAGCACGACCACTACGAGTTCTACTGGTTCCCGCACACCGACTGCGCACTGACCAAGACCAACACCCGGCTGCCCGCGCAGACCCCGACGGAGGGGCCGGGCAGGGTCCGCCGCTACCTCGACGACGAGCTGCTCTCCAACGGCGTCTACCGCGTCCTCTGCGCACTGAGCGCCAAGGCCCCGGCCGTGGTCCCGAGCATCAACCAGGTGTCCGGGCGCGTGCTGTCGGCGCGCACCTACACCGACCGCTCGGACAAGGTGTTCGTCTCCTCGCGCACCGTGCGCTTCCGCGAGATGGAGTACGCCCTTCCGCTGGAGGCCGTGCCCGACGCGCTGCGCGAACTGCGGGCGGTGATCGACCGGCGCCGCCACCGGGTGAGCTTCCCCGTCGAGGTGCGCGCCGCCGCGGCCGACGATCTGATGCTCTCGACCGCCGCCGGCCGCGAGTCCGGCTACATCGCCGTGCACCGCTACCACCGCGACGACCCCGCGGCCAGCGAAGCGTATTTCCGCGACGTCGAGGACGTCATGACCGCGCACGGCGGCCGCCCGCACTGGGGCAAGATGCACACGCGCGACGCCGAGTACCTGCGCGGCGTCTACCCGCGGTTCGACGACTTCCTGGCCGTCCGCGACGCGCTGGACCCGCAGCGAACCTTCGCCAACCCGTACCTGCGCCGGGTGCTCGGCGAGTAGCGCGCGTCCGTCGTCGTACCTCATCGGGGCGGGCGCCCGGGTCGTGCACGGCCGATCCGTCGCGGTTCTCGCCGGGCTCGCATCGGCGGTCGCGGTTCTTGCCGGGGAGCGGCGAGAACCGCGACACCGACCCGAACACGGGGGCAGAGGAGTGCGAGGTCAGACGGGTTCGGGGGTCGCCGGCGTCGACCGGGAACCGCCGCGCTGCGCGGCCGCACCGGCGGCGACGACGAGCCCGACCCCGAGGATCTGCAGCGGCGCGGGCGCCTGCGCGAGCAGCACCAGCCCGACGACGACGCCGAACGCCGGCTCGATCGCCAGCAGCGTCCCGAACGCGGTGTGCGTCATCCGGCGCAGCGCCAGCATCTCCAGCCCGAACGAGATCACCGGGGAGAGCAGCGCGATCCCCGCGGCGGCGGGCAGCACCCACCAGACGAGGTCGCCGCCGAGCACCTGCGGCAGCCCGACCGGCGCGGTGAAGAGCGCCGCGATCGGGATGGTCCAGGCCAGGCCGCTGACTCCGGCGAAGCGGTCGCCGACCCGCTGGGTGAAGACGTTGTACAGCCCCCAGGAGGCGCCGGCCCCGAGCGCGAAGGCCACCCCGACGACGTCGATCGACCCCTCCCACGGCTCGGTCAGCAGCACGACGCCGGCCAGCGCCAGCAGCGGCCAGACCATCGCGCTGCGCCGCGGGCTCGCCAGCGCCGCCACCGTGAGCGGACCGAGGAATTCGACGGCGACCGCGGTGCCCAGCGGGATCCGCTCGATCGCGAACAGGAAGAGCGTGGTCATGGCACCGGTGACCAGACCGAGCACCAGCAGCGTGGGGACGTCGCTCCGGTGCAGCGCACGACGGTCCGGCCGGAAGACGACCAGCAGCAGCACCGCGCCGAAGCACATCCGGAGCCAGGCCGTCCCGCCCGGTCCGACCTGATCGATCACCGACACCGAGAAACCGTTTCCCAGTTGGATCAGCAGCATCGCCGACACCGCCATCGACCAGGGCGGCACCGCCGTCGAACGGTCTTCCACAGTCCTCTTCCCTCATCTCTCCGCTCACCGGGACCGCCTCGATCGAGGCCACCGGGAGTTCATCCGGTCGAGGCCGTTTCGCATCCCGACGGCCGCCGGTTCAACATAATGCGCACTACGGCTGCCCAGTCCGGTCCCGAGCCGGACGAAAGCAGCACACTCCGCCCATTGTGAGTACTGTCGGCACATCAATACGCTTTCCTCAACAGAGTCAGCGCTGCCTCTGGCCGGTATCCACTCACCCACCGAACACTCGGAATCCTCCCCGGAACCGCCACAGGAGAATGCCAGAAATGACCCTCGCTCAACAACTGTTCAGGCGTAAGCCGATCACTCCGCCGGCCGATGCGCCGGGTGGCCTGGAACGCCGGATCGGCACCTTCCAACTCGCGCTGTTCGGCGTCGGCGCCACCGTCGGCACCGGCGTCTTCTTCGTCATGCACGAGGCCGCGCCGCTCGCCGGCCCCTCGGTGATCCTCGCCTTCATCCTCGCCGGTGTGGCCGCGGGCCTGTCGGCGGTCTGCTACGCGGAGATGGCCTCGGCGGTCCCGGTGTCGGGGTCGACCTACTCGTACTCGTACGCGACCCTCGGCGAGATCGTCGCGATGGGCGTCGCGGCCTGTCTCCTCCTCGAATACGGGGTCTCCAGCGCCGCGGTCTCCGTCGGCTGGTCCGACTACCTCAACCGGCTGCTCATGGACGTCTTCGGCTGGCAGCTCCCCGAGCTGATCACCGCGGGCCCGTTCGAGGGCGGCATCGCCAACGTGCCCGCCATGGTCCTGGTGGCGCTCTGCGCGCTGCTGCTGATCCGCGGCACCAGCGAATCGGCCACGGTCAACGCGATCATGGTCTGCGTCAAGATCGGCGTCCTGATCCTGTTCGGCGCGATCGCCTTCACCGCGTTCGACACCGACTACTTCGCCGACTTCGCCCCGATGGGCGCGGCGGGCGTCACCGCCGCCGCGGGCACCATCTTCTTCACCTTCATCGGTCTCGACGCGGTCTCCACCGCGGGCGACGAGGTGAAGGAACCCCAGAAGACCCTGCCGCGCGCGATCCTGATCGCCCTGGTCGCGGTGATCTCCATCTACCTCTTCGTGGCCGTCTCGGCGCTCGGCACCCAGCCCTGGCAGAAGTTCGAGGACCCGGAGCAGAGCAAGGCGGGCCTGGCCGTGATCCTGGAGAACATCACCGGGCAGACCTGGCCGTCGATCATCCTGGCGCTCGGCGCGGTGATCTCGATCTTCTCGGTCACCCTCGTCGTCCTCTACGGCCAGACCCGCATCCTGTTCGCCATCGGCCGCGACGGGCTGCTGCCGTCGGCGTTCGCCCGCGTCAGCCCGCGCACGCACACCCCGGTCTTCAACACCGTCGTGGTCGCCACGGTCGTCGCCCTGCTCGCCGGATTCATCCCGCTGTCGAGCCTGTGGGACCTGGTCTCGATCGGCACGCTGGTGGCCTTCATCGTCGTCGCCCTCGCCGTCATCGTGCTGCGCGTGCGCGAACCGAACCTCGAACGCGGATTCAAGGTGCCCGGCTACCCGGTCACCCCGATCCTCTCGATCGCCGCGTGCGTCTACATCCTGACCGGCCTGCACTGGACCACGTACGCCTGGTTCGCCGGCTGGCTCGCCCTGGTGCTGGCCTTCTACTTCCTCTGGGGTCGACGCAACTCCAAACTCAACGACGCCCCCGGCGACACCGATCCGAGCCCGGACGGCCCCGACGGAGACGACCCGAGCGACGGCCCCGTCGAGGACGGCCCGAACGACGACGGAGACGTCTCACTCGTCAAGGAAGGATCCGATCAGTGACCGTCGTCGTCGGATACACCCCGGACCACCGTCTGTCCGGAGCCCTGGAACTGGCTTCGGCGATCGCCGAGGCCCGCCGCGAGCAACTCCTCGTGGTCACCGTGGTGCCGCCCCGCTGGAACTTCCCGTCGCTGGCCCGGCAGGTCGACGGCGAGTTCGCCGACTGGGCGGCCGCCCAGGGGACCAACGCGTTGGAGCAGGCCAAGACGATCCTCGACGACCTGGGCTGCATCGCGCCGACGTCGTACCGCCGGGTCGACCACAAGTCGGCGGGCACCGCCCTGCTCGCCGTCGCGGAGGAGGTCGGCGCGAGCGTCGTGGTGATCGGCTCGTCCGAGGACGGCAAACGCGGTCACGTCGAGGTCGGCTCGACGGGCATGCGGCTGCTGCACTCGGCGCGGATACCGGTGGCCCTCGCCCCGCGCGGCTACACGCGCCCGACCGCCGGCTTCGACCGCATCACCTGCTCGGTGGCCGGGGAGAACGACGATGCGGTCATCACCGTGTCCGACACCCTGGCGAAGGCCGCGGGCATCCCGCTCCGGCTGGTCACCTTCGCCGTCCGGCTCGACACCGTGTACACGTCGAACGTCGGTTTCGACGCGGAGGACGAGGTCGCGGAGGCCGCACGCGATCAGAGTCGGGAGTTCTTCGCCGGACTGCGGAGGAGCGGCCTGATCGGCGACGACGTGGAGACCCTCGTCGGCATGGGCCGCGGATGGCGGGCCGCCATGGGGTCGCTCGACTGGACCGAGGACGAACTGCTGGTGATCGGTTCGCACCCCACCGACGTCCTCACCCGGGTGTTCCTGGGCTCGAACGCCACCAAGATCGTGCGGCACTCCCCGGTGCCGGTGATCGTGCTCCCGGCGTAGCTCCTCGCCGAACCGGCGGACGGCCCCTCCCTTCGATGGTCGAGCGGAGTCGAGACCCCCGAGGAGACGGTGAGCTCATCACGAGCGCGCCGCCTTTTCGCGGGTGGTCTCGACTCCGCTCGACCAGCGAGGGGAACCTCGACCGTCGAAGGGGAAACTCGATCGGTGAAGGAGTGGATCTCCTCGCTGAACGAGGCATGCCTCCTCGCTGGTCGAGCGGAGTCGAGACCACGCCGCGCGCGTCGCTCAGGCGGTCGCCGAGCTGAGCAGGATGCTGGTTTCGCTGTACCGGATTCCCTCGATGCCGCGGATCACGCCGAGGGCCTGGTCGAACGCGGCCAGGCTCTCGCAGCTCATCTCGGCGACCAGATCCCAGCGACCGTTCGTCGTGTGCAGAGCCGCGATCTCCGGGACGCCGCGCAGGCTGCGGATCACCTCGCGGGTGTTCCGGCCCTCCACCGCCAGGAGCATGATCGCCCGCAACGCCGAGACCTCCGCGGGGTCGCGCACCCGCACGGAGAAACCGACGATCACCCCGTTCTCGATCAGCCGGTCCAGGCGCGCGTTGACCGTCGCGCGGGTGACGCCCAGCCGGCTCGCGAGGTTGACCACCGACTCCCGGCCGTTGGCCCGGAGCAGGGAGATGAGTTGCCGGTCGAGATCGTCGATGGAGGGAGACATCAGCAAACCGTACATCCGAGGAGAACAATCTGCTCACCTACTGCCATAAATGAGCCCTTGCTGCTTCTTGTTTGTGCACTCGCGCCGCTCATAGCGTTGAGGGACCGAATCGTCTTGGAAGGAAAGTGAAATGGTGCGTTTCGTCGACGTCCCCCGGATGCGCCGCTGGGTCATCGAGACCGGGATCGAACCGATCCTGGAAGGCCTGGTCGCCGAGATCGAGGCGGACTTCCGCCGCTGGCCCGAGTTCGACCTGTCCCCGCGCGTGGCCACCCACTCGCCCACCGGCGTGATCGAGTTGATGCCGGTGAGCGACGAGCAGATCTACGCCTTCAAGTTCGTCAACGGCCACCCCGCCAACCCGGCGGTCGGCATGCAGACGGTCACCGCCTTCGGCGTCCTCGCCGACGTCGCCAGCGGCTACCCGGTGATGTGGAGCGAGATGACCGTCCTCACCGCACTGCGCACCGCCGCCACCTCCGCGATGGCCGCCCGGGCCCTCGCGCGCCCCGACTCGTCGAGCATGGCGCTCCTCGGCACCGGCAGCCAGGCCGAGTTCCAGGCGCTCGCGTTCCGCGCGATCCTGGGCATCGACCGGCTGCGGATCTGGGACACCGATCCGGCCGCCCTGGACACCTTCGAACGCAACATGGCGCCGCTCGGCTTCGAGATCCACCGCGCGTCCGGCGCCGCCGAGGCGTGCGCCGGCGTCGACGTCGTCACCACCTGCACCGCGGACAAGGCCTACGCCACGATCGTGACCGACGAGATGGTCGAACCGGGCATGCACCTCAACGCGATCGGCGGCGACTGCCCGGGCAAGACCGAGCTGGATCCGGCGATCCTGCACCGCTCGGACGTCTTCGTCGAACTCCCCGAGCAGACCCGCATCGAGGGCGAGATCCAGCAGCTCGACCCCGACCACCCGGTGACCGAGCTGTGGCGGGTCCTCACCGGCGACGCGCCCGGTCGCACCTCGGACCGGCAGATCACCGTCTTCGACTCCGTCGGCATCGCCCTCGAGGACTTCTCCGCGCTGCGCTACCTGGACCGCTGCCTGCTCGCCGAGGGCGATGTGGCCGAGGTGGATCTGATCGCCGATCCGGCCGACCCGAAGGACCTCTTCTCCCTGGTGGCCGCCGGCGCCGCCGCCGCGGTGAAGGTCGGCTGAGACGTGTCGTCGCAGGCTCCGCGCGCCGTGGTGCTGGTCCGGTCCACGCGCTTCCGCCCCAATCCGCTCACCGCGATGGACAACCGGTTCCAGAGCGCCGCCCCGCTCGACGTCGCCTCGGCGGCCTACACCGCCTCCACCACCGCCGCCGAACGACTGCGGGAGGCCGGCGTCGTCGTGCATCTCTTCGACGACGAGTCCGGTCTGCACCCGGACAGCGTGTTCCCCAACAACTGGTTCTCGACGCACAGCGGCGGCCGCGTCGCGGTGTATCCGATGTACGCCGCGAACCGGCGCGGGGAGCGGCGCGCGGACGTCATCGAATTCCTCAAACGCACCTACCGCGTCCACGAGGTGATCGACTACTCCGGACTCGAACACGACGACGTGTACCTCGAGGGCACCGGCGCGATGGTGCTCGACCACACCACGCGCATCGCCTACACGGCCCGCTCCCGACGGGCCGACCCGCGGCTCCTCGAACGCTTCTGCACCACCTTCGGCTACGAGCCGCTGCTGTTCGATGCGTACGACGACGACGGCGCCCCGATCTATCACACCAACGTGATGATGAGCGTGGCCACCGAGTTCGCCCTCGTCTGCCTCGACGCGATCGACCCCGCGCAGCGCGCCGAGGTGGCCGATCGGCTGACCGACAGCGGACGGACCGTCGTCCCGCTGACCCACGCGCAGATCCGGTCGTTCGCCGGGAACGCGATCGAACTGCGCGGATCGTCCGCGCGCCGGCTGCTGGCGCTCTCGACGACGGCGGCGGCGAGCCTCGCCCCGGCGCAGCGGGAAGTGATCGAGGACTCCTGCGATCTGCTCCCGCTGGACGTCACTCCGATCGAGCCGGCCGGCGGGTCGGTCCGCTGTATGATCGCCGGCATCCATCTCGATTCCCGGCGCACCGCCGCGACGTCGACGACGGTCGACGTCGAACGACTCCCCGCCTGATCCGCACCACGAGAAGAGACGAGATCCATGACTTCCCACGAATCCACCGCCGACGGCTTCGGCGTGTACTCCGAGGTCGGGCAGCTGCGCCGCGTGCTGGTGTGCGAACCCGGTCTCGCCCACCACCGCCTGACCCCGGGCAACAACCACCGACTGCTGTTCGACGACGTGCTCTGGGTGGAGCGCGCCCGGGAGGATCATCGGGCGTTCGTGGCGCACCTGGAGTCCGAGGGCGTCCGGGTGCACGAGCTGCACGACGTCCTGACCGAGACGCTGGCGGTGCCGGGCGTACGGGACTGGGTCCTCGACCGCACGGTGACCCCGAACGAGGTGGGGCTCCTGCTCGTCGACCGCGCCCGCGCCTTCCTGGAGGCGCTGCCCGAGCGGGAGCTGGCCCGCTACCTGATCGGCGGGCTGGCCGTGCGGGACCTTCCGGACCTGGACGTGACGTCGACGCTCTCGCGGGAGCCCTCGTCGTCGTACATCCTGCCGCCGCTGCCGAACATGCTCTACACCCGCGACACCACCACCTGGGTGAACGACGCCCTCACCCTCAATCCGCTGTACTGGCCGGCGCGGCACGACGAGCCGCTGCTGATGAAGGCGATCTACACCTTCCATCCCGAGTTCTCCGCGGCCGCCTCGCAGATCGTGTGGGGCGACCCGGAGCGGGAGTGGGGGTCGGCGACGGTCGAGGGCGGCGACGTCCTGGTGGTCGGCGGCGGCGTGGTGGTGATCGGCATGAGCGAGCGGACCTCGCAGCAGGCGGTCACCCAGGTGGCGGCGAAGCTGTTCGAGGCGGGCGCCGCCGAACAGGTGATCGTCGCCGGCATGCCCCGGCAGCGTGCGACCATGCACCTCGACACGATCCTCACCTTCGCCGACCGCGACGTGGTGACGGCGTACCGGTCGATCGTCGACGAGATCCGGCCGTTCACCCTGCGACCCGGCACCGGCGGCGGACTGCACGTGACCGCCGAGACCGATCCGCTGCTCGACGTGATCCCGCGGGCCCTGGGCCTGGACCGGTTGCGCGTGGTGGAGACCGGCGGCGACAACTACTCCGCCGAACGCCAGCAGTGGGACAGCGGCAACAACGTCGTCGCGCTGCGGCCCGGCGAGGTGTACGCCTACGACCGCAACACCGTCACCAACGATCTGCTCGCGGCCGCCGGGATCACGGTGCACACCATCGCCGGCGCCGAACTCGGCCGCGGCCGCGGCGGCGGCCACTGCATGACCGGCCCGCTGCTGCGCGACGCCGTCGACTTCTGAACCGCCCCGGGGTCTCGACTCCGCTCGACCGGCGAGGGACAGCGAGCCCCGACGGTCGAGCACTCCCCCGGTCTCGACTCCGCTACCGGTGAGGGGCGACGCTCCGAACCAAGTTCGACGGTCGAGCGCTCCCCCCGGGTCTCGACTCCGCTCGACCAGCGAGGGGCCCTCGCCGATCGAGACTCCTTTCGATCGTCGAGCCCCTTTCGATCGTCGAGTCCCCTTCGACGGTCGAGTCCTCTTCGACGGTCGAGCGGAGTCGAGACCACCGGCGTCGCGGTTCCCGCCTGAGGCCCCAGACGGATGTAGCGGTCCTCGCCGGATACCGGCGAGAACCGCTACAGGGGTCTACGGGGAGGGGACTCAGCGACCGGTGAACACGGGCGGGCGCTTCTCCGCGCGGGCCGCCCGGGCCTCCTGCACGTCCTCGCTCTGCCACGCCGCCATCATGGCCCGCACACGTTCCTCCGGCGCCTCGTCACGCGCGCCGTCGCCGTTGAGCACCAGCTTGTAGTGCTGCAGGGTCAGCGGGGCCAGATCCGCGATCTGCGCGGCCCAGTGCTGGGCGTCGGCGAGGTCGCCGATGCGGTTGGCGAAGCCCAGGGCGTGGGCGCGGTCGGCGCTCAACGGCTCGCAGCCGATCAGCATGCCCGCGGCCTGACCGGCGCCGACCAGCGAGGTCAGCCGGCGGATGGTCCACTCGTCCACGGCGACGCCGATCTTGGCCGCCGGGATCCCGACGAGCGCACTGGACGCCATCACGCGCAGATCGGCGGCCATCGCCAGCTGCAGGCCCGCCCCGAGGGCGCCGCCGTTGAGCGCGGCGATCACCGGCACCGGGGTCGCCTCGATCTGCTCGTTCAGCGCGATCAGCTTGTCCAGGAAGCCCTTCTCGTACACCGGGCCGGACAGGTCCGCGCCCGCGCTGAAGACCGACCCCCGGCCGGTGAACACGATGACGCGCGCCCCGCCGTCGACCGCGGCGGTGAACGCCGCCGAAAGATCTTCCACCATCTGGTGATTGAGGGCGTTCCGCTTCTCCGGACGCGCCAGCTCAATCGTGACCACGGACCCTGTGGTGCTACTCACGATCATTCTCAGCAGCGTACTAGGACTCCCGAAAGCACTTCCCGAGGACTCCCGAAAGCACCTCCCGCGGAAGGCGAGCGCCCCTTCGCCGGTCGAGCGACGTCGAGACCACCAGAAGGAACACTTGACAGATCGTTGTGTTTTCACAACACTTCGTCCTGTGAGTCCAGTACGTCAGGGCGAGAAGCAGCCCATCTACAACAGGCTCGCCGTGCTGCGCGCCGAGCGGGGTCTGTCCCGCGCGCAGCTCGCGAAACTCGTCGAGGTCAACGTCCAGTCCGTCGGCGCCCTGGAACGCGGCGACTACTACCCCAGCCTGGATCTGGCCTTCCGGCTCTGCGCCGTCTTCGAGCTTCCCGTCGAAGCCGTCTTCTCGCGCACCCCGTTCGCCGCGATGTCCACCGAGCTCTACGGAAGGAACGCCGATGCCTGATCCGAACCTGACCATCCCGGCGGGCGCGACGCCCGCCTGGGTGCTGCGCTACACCGACTGGCGCGCCCGGCGCTACACCGACCGCATGGAGAAGGCGTCGACGATGCTGCCCGGCCTGCGCAACCGGCGGGCCCGCCGCATCCTGGTCGCGGTGCTCGCCGGCTGTCTCGCGGTCGCCGTCGGCTCCGCGATCGCCGCGTTCTGGCACACGGCCGTGATGGCCGCCCCGTTCACCGCGGGCCTGACGATCGCCGTCGTCGCGTTCGTCCTGCTGCGGATCACCTCGGACTCCCCGGTCGACGCTCCCGCCGATGCGCTCGACGAACTCCAACTGGCCCAGCGCAACGCGGCCCGGTCGCTGGCCTACACCCTGTTCGTCCCGGTCATGCTCGTGGTCTACGCCGTCGCCATCACGCTGAGTCTCCGCGAGTACGTGGCCGGACCGACCCTCGGCGCCCTCGCCTGGCTGCTCATCTCCGGCACCCTGGCGGTGACCTGCCTGCCCGACATGCTCCTCACCTGGTGGCGTCCCGACGACGACGTCGACGCCGCCGCCCCCACCGGAAGAGAGGTCTGACATGACCCGATCCCCCAGTCCGCAGGCGCTCGAGGTCCGCGGGCTCCGCAAGGCCTACGGCGAGGTCCGCGCCCTCGACGACGTCTCGTTCACCGTCGGCCCCGGCGAGATCTTCGGCTTCGTCGGCAGCAACGGCGCGGGCAAGTCCACCACCATGCGGATCATCCTCGGTGTGCTGGCCGCCGATGCCGGCGACGTGCTGCTCGGCGACGAGCCGATCGACTTCGAACGCCGCCGCCGGATCGGCTACATGCCCGAAGAACGCGGCCTGTACCCCAAGATGAAGGTGGGCCCGCAACTGGCCTACCTCGCCCGACTCCACGGTCTGACCCGCGACGACGCCGAGGCCGCCGCCCGCGCGTGGACCGAACGCCTGGGCATCGCGCAGCGGTACGACGACGACGTCGCCGACCTCTCCCTGGGCAATCAGCAGCGCGTGCAGCTCGCCGCCGCCCTGGTGCACGATCCGGCGGTGCTGGTGCTCGACGAGCCCTTCTCCGGACTGGATCCGGTGGCCGTCGACGTGATGAGCGAGGTCCTGAAGGACAAGGCCGCCCAGGACGTGCCGATCCTCTTCTCCTCGCACCAGCTGGAGCTGGTGGAACGCCTGTGCGATCGCGTCGGAATCATCTCCGGCGGCCGGATCACCGCGCTGGGCACCGTCGACGAACTCCGCGCCGCCGACGGGACGTTCCTGGAGGTGACCGGGCCCGACCCGGCGTCGCACTGGGCCGACGACCTGCCCGGGGTGCTCGACGCCGACTACTCCGTCGACACCGGCGTCACGCGGCTGCGCGTCACGCCCGACGTCGACGATCAGCTGATCCTGACCGCCGCCCTGCGGCACGGCCCGGTACACCGCTTCGCCGCCACCGCGCCGTCGCTGACCGACCTCTTCCGAGAGCTGGTGTGACATGAACTCGAACCTGCACAACGTCGCGATCATCGCCGGACGCGAGATCTCCACCCGCGTCCGGGAACGGTCGTTCGTGATCAGCACGGCCGTGACGATGGCCGCCATCGTGATCGGCGCGGTGATCTGGTCGTACTTCGCCGGCCGGGAGAGCACCGAGGAGATCGGCGTCGTCGGCGGGCAGCCCGCCCTGGCCCAGGTGCTCGAACGCAGCGGCGAGGCCGCCGGCACCGACCTGCGCGTCACGGTGCTCGACGACGAGGCCGCCGCCCGCGCCCGGATCGCCGACGGAGGCCTGGAGGCCGTCGTGCTGGTGGGACCGGAGAACCGCTACACGGTGCTGTCCCAGTCGCGGATCGACGGCTCGCTCGACAGCGTGCTGCGCGGCGGGCTGGCCCGGTACCAGCTGGCCACCGCGCTGGAGCGGCGCGGCATCGCCGTCGCCGATCTGCCGCCGCCCGTCGTCGTCGACGAACAGCTCGAACCCGAGCAGGACGATCTGGGGCAGCGCATCTCGATCGCCCTGATCGGCTCGGTCCTGCTGATGATGGCGATCATGACCGGCGGCATGATGATCTCGGTCGGCGTGGTGGAGGAGAAGACCTCGCGGATCGTGGAGATCCTGCTCTCGTCGGTGCGTCCGCTGCAGCTGCTCTGGGGCAAGATCCTCGGCATCGGCGCCATCGCGCTGGGCCAGGTGGTGCTGCTGGGCGTCACCGCGCTGATCGCCGGACTCGCGACGGGGCTGCTCACCGTCACCGGCACGGCCGTCACGATGTTCGCCGCGGTGATCGCCTGGTTCGTCCTCGGTTATCTCTTCTTCGCAGCCCTGTACGCGGCGGTCGGCGCGATGGTCAGCAGGCAGGAGGAGCTCAGCGGCGCCTCCAGCCCGCTCACCTTCCTCACCGTCGGCGTGCTGTACGCGGGCATGTTCGGGATCCAGGCCCTCGACTCGGTCTGGATGCAGGTGCTCAGCTGGATCCCGCCGTTCAGCGCGGTGCTCATGCCGATCCGCATCGCCACCGGCGACACCGATCCGCTGCAGGTGGTCGGCACGTTCGCGGTGATGATCGCGGTGTGCGCCGCAGCGATCTGGGTCAGTTCGCGGATCTACCGCCACTCGGTGCTGCGCACCGGCAGCAGGACCAGCTGGTCGGAGGTGGCGGGCATGCTCGTCGGCCGGAGCTGAGCTCTTCCCGACGACCATCGCCCTCCCGCCGATCGAGCCCTCCCTCGCTGATCGAGCGGAGTCGAGATCACGCCCTGCGAGGAGGAGACCGCCACCGCCCCCTGAGCCGCCCGCGAGCGCAGCGAGCCTGCGAGTCGAAGGGACCCGGCGATCGTTCTCGGGAGACCCTTCGACACACGACCTCGTTCCTCGGTCGCGGCTCAGGGATCGGAGAAGGACCGTGTTCCGGGGCAGTCGGAGGAGGACGCTCAGGGATCAGAGAGACGACGAAGGGCGGCGCACTCGCGAGGAGTGCGCCGCCCTTCGTCGTACGTCTTATGCGCCGAGCAGGTCGATCACGAAGATCAGGGTCTTGCCCGAGAGGCGGTGGCCGCCACCGGCCGGACCGTAGGCCAGCTCCGGCGGGACCACGAGGCGACGGCGACCGCCGACCTTCATGCCCGGGATGCCCTCCTGCCAGCCGGGGATCAGGGCGCCCAGCGGGAAGTTCGCGCTCTGGCCGCGATCCCACGAGGAGTCGAACTCCTCGCCGGTCTCGTACTCGACGCCGACGTAGTGGACGTCGACCATGCCGCCGGGCTGAGCCTCGGCGCCCTCGCCGACGATCAGATCGGTGATCTGCAGCGCGGTCGGGGCCGGGCCCTCGGGGAATTCGACTTCAGGCTTGCTCATGGGTTCAGCGATCCTCCATCGGGACGTAGTCCCGCTCGGTGTAACCGGTGTACAGCTGGCGCGGGCGGCCGATCTTGGTGGCCGGGTCCGCGTGCATCTCACGCCAGTGCGCGATCCAGCCGGGCAGGCGGCCGAGCGCGAACAGGACGGTGAACATGCGGGTCGGGAAGCCCATCGCCCGGTAGATGACGCCGGTGTAGAAGTCGACGTTCGGGTAGAGCTTGCGCTCGATGAAGTAGTCGTCGTTGAGGGCGACGTCCTCCAGGCCCTTGGCGATGTCGAGGAGCTCGTCCTGCACGCCCAGCGACTCGAGAATCTGGTCTGCGGTCTTCTTGACGATGGCCGCGCGCGGATCGTAGTTCTTGTAGACGCGGTGCCCGAAGCCCATGAGCTTCACGCCGTCTTCCTTGTTCTTCACCTTGTTCATGAAGGCCGCGGTGTCGCCGCCGGAGTCCCGGATGCCCTCGAGCATCTCCAGGACGGCCTGGTTGGCGCCGCCGTGCAGCGGGCCCCACAGCGCGTTGATGCCGGCCGAGACCGAGGTGAAGAGGTTGGCCTGCGACGAGCCCACCAGGCGCACCGTCGACGTCGAGCAGTTCTGCTCGTGGTCGGCGTGCAGGATGAACAGCATGTCCAGGGCCTTGGCGACCTCGGGGTTCACCTCGTACGGCTCGGCCGGGAAGCCGAAGGTCAGGCGCAGGAAGTTCTCCACCAGGCCGAGCGAGTTGTCCGGGTAGAGGAACGGCTGGCCGACCGACTTCTTGTAGGCGTACGCCGCGATGGTCGGGAGCTTGGCCAGCAGGCGGATGGTCGAGAGCTCGACCTGAGCCTCGTCCTTGGGGTCGAGCGAGTCCGGGTAGTACGCGGAGAGCGCGTTGGCCGCGCTGGAGACCACCGGCATCGGGTGCGCGTTGCGCGGGAAGCCGTCGAAGAAGCGCTTCAGATCCTCGTGCAGCAGCGTGTGCCGACGGATCTTGTCGGTGAAGACCTCGAGCTGATCGGTGGTCGGCAGCTCGCCGTAGATCAGCAGGTAGCTCACCTCGATGAAGGTGGACTTCGCCGCCAGCTGATCGATCGGGATGCCCCGGTAGCGCAGGATGCCCGCGTCGCCGTCGATGTAGGTGATCTCCGACTTGGTCGCCGCGGTGTTGACGAAACCGCCGTCGAACGTCGTCAGTCCCGTCTTCGAGAGGAAGGGACCCAGCGCGACCGAGTCGCTTCCGTCGGTGGCCTTCAGAATCGGCAGGTCGATTGACCCGCCGGGATAGGTGAAGGTACCGGTCGTTGAATTCTCCGCGGACACACAAACCCCTTAAAACTCGCGGTCTGACCAGATTGTTGGTTACAAGCTAGTCGGCGGACGCGCATGCCGTGCAACCGAGGGTCTACTCGGCTGCTTCGCAGGCTGTTCTCGCCGTGCGCTCAGCTTACCCACAGGCGGTAGGTTGATGTCATGCGAGAGCTCCCCGCCGGCGACGACGCGGTCCTGCTCGATTTCTCCGACGACGACGATCCGGCGGCCGCCGCGGCGCACTGCGCGCGCGTGCTCCGGGAGGCCGCGGCGGCCGGCGGACCGGACATCGCCGACGCGGTTCCGAGCGCCTACGGGGTGCTGGTGCAGGGGCGTCCGGGACACGGCATCGACGTCCTCGGCGTGCGGCGCGTCCTGCGCTCCGCCGTGCCCGGTGAGACGAGCCCCGCCGTCGCCGATCCGGCCGGGATCGTGATCCCGGCGATCTACGACGGCGCCGACCTCCACGACGTCGCCGCGCGCGCCGGGGTGTCGCCCCTCGCGGTGGTCCGGGCGCACTGCGCGGTGCGCTGGCGGGTGCAGTTCATGGGCTTCGCACCGGGCTTCGGCTACCTGGTCCCCGACGCCGACTCCCCCGCCGATGCGCGCGCTGTCTTCGCGCCCCTGACGCGCCGCGACCAGCCCCGGCCCGCGGTGCCCGCGGGGTCGGTCGCGGTGGCTGCGGGATACAGCGCGATCTACCCCCGGACCAGCCCCGGAGGGTGGTTTCTGCTGGGTCGTACGGACCGGGAGATGTGGGATCTCGGCGCCGATCCGCCCGCATTGCTCAGTGCCGGGACGAGGGTGCGGTTCACATGCGCGGACTGACCGTCGTCACCCCCGGACCGCTGGCCACCCTCCAGGATCTGGGGCGGCCCGGATACGCGCATCTCGGGGTGCCTCGCTCGGGCGCCGCGGACCTCGGCGCGCTGCGTCAGGCCAACCGTCTGGTCGGCAATCCGGAGTCGGCGACCGCCGTCGAGACCACGTTCGGCGGATGGTCCGCACGAGCGCACGGCCTCGTGGTGCTGGCGGTGACCGGCCCCGCCACGACGGTGCTCGTGGACGGTCGCGGTGTCGGCAGTCACGCGACGGTCTCGGTGCGGGACGGATCACTCGTCGAGGTGCTCCCGCCGACCCGCGGATGCCGCAACTACGTGGCGGTGCGCGGAGGGTTCGTCGCGCCGCTCACATTGGGGTCGTCGTCGACGGACACTCTGTCGGGGCTGGGGCCCGATCCGTTACGCCCGAGTGACCAATTGCACATCGGTGACGCCGCTCTGGCGTGGCCGTCGGCGACCTTCGCGCCGGGTCCGCCGGCGCCGGGGCGCGTCCACGACCTGATCGTGCGGCGCGGCCCCCGCCACGACGACCTCGCCGCCCCCGAGGCGCTCTCCCGGATCGCCTTCACGGTGAACGCCGCGAGCAACCGGATCGGGGTGCGACTGGATCCGGCCGTCTCCTCCGACGACGACCCCGGCGATCCGCTGCGCTACCGCGACGGCTTCGTCGAGCGCCCGTCCGAGGGCGTCCCGCGCGGCGCGGTGCAGATCCCGCCGAGCGGCCGACCGGTGCTGTTCCTCGCCGACCACCCGGTGACGGGCGGCTATCCGGTGACGGCGGTCCTCACCGCCGGATCGGTGGACCGGGCCGCACAGCTGGTGGCCGGGGACGTCGTACGCCTCCACCTGCGTTGAGCGCCGCGACCAGCGTCTTCCCGCCCAGTTGGAACGTATGTATAGTTTTGTTTCATGACGCAGGTCGCCCCGGATCGTGACACCACCGGCACCGCTCCGGTCCCGCTCGACGACATGCTCGGACCGGACTCGGTCACCTGGCGCTTCTTCGGCGGATGGCGCGGCATGCTGATGGGACTCTGGTCGGGATCCATGCAGAACATGCACCCCAAACTCGCCGCGGGCGTCTGGGACCACTCGGACTTCTTCACCGAACGCTGGGAACGCCTGATGCGCTCGCTGTACCCGATCATCGGGGTCCCCTTCGACCTCGACCCGGCCACCGGCCACGCGGTCCGCGACTACCACCGGACCATCAAGGGCACCACGGCCGACGGCGAGCGCTACCACGCCCTCGACCCCGACGTCTTCTACTGGGCGCACGCCACCTTCTGGTACGGCAACGTGCGGGGCGCGGAGGTGTTCGGGCCGCCGATCACCGAGGCCGACAAACGCGCGCTGTTCGCCGAGTCCCGCGCCTGGTACGCGAGGTACGGGGTCAGCACGCGGCCCTGCCCGGACACCTACGAGGAGTTCCTCGACTACTGGGATCACATGTGCCGCCACGTGCTGCGCGACCACGACGCCGTGCGCACCGTCCTCGACATCACGCAGCTGCCGCCTCCGCCGTGGATGAAGCCCTGGATGCCGTCGTGGGCGTGGCGCCGCCAGATCGGTCTGGTCCAGCGCCTGTTCACCTGGATCACCACCGGCCTGTACGACGAACCCGTCCGCGAGATGATGGGTCTGGCCTGGTCCGAGCGGGACGAACGACGATTCCGCCGGTTCGGCCGCGCCGTGGATCGGGCGTTCCGGCTGGTCCCGGCGCGCTACCGCCTGCACCCCCGGGCACGCGATGCCTTCGACCGGCTCGACGGCCGGGTGCCCGTCGACGCCCCGCGCCTGGAGACCCCCGCGCGCAACCTCCCGCGCGGCGCCGAGCAGGCGAACCCGATCCACTACTGCCCGGTCCACGCCCGACGTCGTGCGCAGCTGCCCTGGCAGAGCGACGACGTCGACGACTGACCCCGCGCGAGACGAGTTCGTCGAGCCCTTCCCGCCGGTCGAGCCCTTCCCGTTGGTCGAGCGGAGTCGAGACCCCGGTCTCGCCGGTCGAGCCCTCCTCGCCGGTCGAGCCCTCCTCACTGGTCGAGCCCTCCTCACTGGTCGAGCGGAGTCGAGACCCCGGCGATCGTGCTCCGGAATCCCCTCCGACGCGCACCGCGGACCGGCTCAGGGATCGACGGGATCGTCCTTCCGAGCGACCCGATAGCGCCAGAACAGCGGGAACGCGAGCGCCGCGACCACGGTGAACACCACCGTGAGCACACCGCCGCCGGCCACCGTGACCGCCGTGCCGACCGTCGCCGCCGACGCGCCGTGCGCCACGTCGGCGATCCGGGGCCCGCCGGCCACCACCACGATGAACACCCCCTGCAGGCGCCCGCGCACGTCGTCGGTCGCCGCGGCCTGGAGCATGGTCTGCCGGAACGCGGACGAGGCCATGTCGGCGGCGCCGCCGATCGCCAGCGCCACGACCACGATCGGCAGCACCGGCAGCGCGGTCCCGTGCGCGAAGAACAGCGCACCGCCGGCGACGACGATCGACAGCCCCCAGATCACGATCGCGACGACCACCGCCCGGCCCTGGCGTTCCACCCGCGACACCCACCCGGAGAACACGCCGCCGAGCACCGCGCCCAGCGGGATCGCGATGAACAGCAGCGCGAACGCGACACCGCCCTCCCCCGGGCCGCCGAAGCTCTCGTGCGCCATCTGCGGGAACAGCGCCCGCGGCATGCCGAAGATCATCGCGATCAGGTCCACCACGAACGACGCGAGCAGCACCGGATGGTGCCGCAGGTAGGCGAGACCGTCGATCACCGAGCGCAGGCCCGGCGTCGAGGGCTTCGCGCCGTCGGCGCGCTCGGGGACCAGCGCGGGCAGCGCCAGCACCGCCCACAGCGTCGCCAGCAGGAAGACCGCGTCGACCAGATAGAGCAGCGAGAAACCGAGCACCGGGATCAGCGAGGCGCCCACCAGCGGGCCCGCGATCGCCCCGGCCTGCATCACCGTCATGTTCAACGAGTTCGCGGCGGGCAGCAGCTCGTCGTCGAGGATCCGCGGGAGCACGGCGGTCCGGGTCGGCTGGTTCACCGCGAAGAACGCCTGCTGCACCGCGAACACCCCGAGCAACAGCCACACGTCGTTCCATCCGAAGAACGCCTGCGTCCAGAACAGCACCGCCGTCCCGATCAGTCCGCACGTGGTGACGATCAGGATCCGGCGGCGATCGAAGACGTCGGCCAGCGACCCGCCCCACAGCCCGAACACCACCAGCGGCACCAGCCCGAACAGGCCGGTCAGACCCACGTACGCCGAGCTCTCGGTGATCGCGTAGATCTGCGCGGGCACCGCGACCACGGTCAGCTGCGCGCCGATCACGGTGACGATGTTGGCCCACCACAGCCGCGCGAAACTGCGGTTCCGCAGCGGCCGGGTGTCGGCGAAGATCCTCACCGTCGGCTCCGCCCCGGCACGCGGGTACGACGACGCCGGGCGCCGCCGGTCACGACGTCACGGCTGCAGACGGCGGGTGACCCACCGGTCGTCCTCGAATTCGGCGACGGCGCGGTTGTGCAGCCGGTCGGCGCGGCCCTGCCAGAACTCCACGCGCACCGGTTCCAGGCGGTATCCGCCCCACTGCTCCGGCGCCGGGACCGGCTCGGCGCCGTCCACGCCGCCGAACTCGGCGGCCGTCAGTGCGGCCTCGGCTTCGAGCGCGGCGCGCGAGGCGATCGGCTCGGACTGCTGCGAGGCGCGGGCCGAGAGCTGCGAACCGCGCGGCCGGGCGTTCCAGTACTCCTCGGTCTCGGCACGCGACACCTTCACCACGCGACCGCGGAAGTGCACCTGGCGTTCCAGCGCGATCCACGGGAAGGTCACCGAGGCGACGGGGTTCGCCGCGAGCGCCCGCCCCTTGCCGGAGGTGTAGCCGGTGAAGAAGGTGATGCCCGCGGCGTCGGCGCCCTTGCACAGCACCGTCCGGGTGCCGGGGAGCCCCTGCTCGTCGACGGTGCCGAGCACCATCGCGTTCGGTTCGGGGATCCGTGCCGCCACGGCCTCGCGCAGCCACCGCTGAAACAACTCCAGCCAGGGCGGATCGCCGGTCAGCCACGCGGGATCGAGGTGTTCGGCGACGCCGTCGGCGCCCGCCGTCGAACCCCGGCCGTAGCCGACGCGCATGCTGGGGAGGTGCAGATCGTCGCTCACCCGACGAATCGTACTGCGCACCTCCGACAGCCCCGATCTCCGCAGGTCAGGGGCACCGTCCGGGCTCGCCCGGTGGATTCGGCGCCGCCGGGTTACCCTTCATCCCGACATTCGGGTCCAGCCGCACCGATGAGGAGACGACGATGTCGCAGACCGTGCCAGCCGACTTCACCCCGGGACTGGAAGGCGTCGTCGCCTTCACCACCGAGATCGCCGAACCGGACAAGGACGGCGGCAACCTGCGCTACCGCGGCGTCGACATCGAGGACCTGGTGGAGAACCGGGTCAGCTTCGGCGACGTCTGGGCGCTGCTGGTCGACGGCCGTTTCGGCGACGGCCTGGCGCCCGCCGGCCCCGTCGAACTGCCGATCCGCACCGGCGACGTGCGGGTCGACGTCCAGGCCGGTCTGGCGATGCTGGCCCCGAGCCGCGGTTTCGCGCCCATGCTCGACGTCGACGCCGCCCGGGTCCGCGACGACCTCGCCCACGCCACCGCGCAGGCCCTCAGCTACGTCGCCCAGTCCGCGCGCGGCGAGCTCACGCCGGTGCCGCAGTCGCGGATCGACGAGTGCGCCACCCTCACCGAACGCTTCATGACCCGCTGGCAGGGCGAACCCGATCCGCGGCACGTCCGCGCGATCGACGCGTACTGGGTGAGCGCCGCCGAACACGGGATGAACGCCTCCACCTTCACCGCGCGGGTGATCGCCTCGACCGGCGCGGATGCGGCCGCCGCACTGTCCGGTGCGGTCGGTGCGATGTCGGGTCCGCTGCACGGCGGGGCCCCGGCGCGCGTGCTGCCGATGATCGAGGAGGTCGAGCGCACCGGCGACGCCCGCGGCCTGGTCAAGGGCATCCTGGACCGCAAGGAGAAGCTGATGGGCTTCGGCCACCGCGTCTACCGCGCCGAGGATCCCCGCGCCCGGGTGCTGCGCCGCACCGCCGCCGAGCTCGACGTCCCGCGCTACGAGGTGGCCGCCGCGCTGGAGCAGGCCGCCCTCGCCGAGCTCCGGGAGCGTCGTCCCGACCGCGCGATCGAGACCAACGTCGAGTTCTGGGCGGCCGTCATGCTCGACTTCGCCCGGGTTCCCGCCCCGATGATGCCCGCCATGTTCACCTGCGGCCGCACCGCGGGCTGGAGTGCGCACATCCTGGAGCAGAAGCACCTGGGCCGCCTGGTCCGCCCGGCCGCGCTCTACACCGGACCCGCCCCGCGCACCCCCGAGGACGTGCCGGGATGGTCGGACGTGGTCCCGGCCGCGGCCGTCTGATCCGGTCCGGGCGGGGCTTCGACACGCCCTCGTCACTGCGTTCCTCGACCGGCTCAGCCGGCGAACGAGGCGCCCCCCCTGAACCGGACTCCCAGCCCGGCGAGCCACCACCGATCCCTGAGCCGGGTCGGAGCGCAGCGACGAGCCGAGTCGAAGGGTCCCCGCGCGCACGGGTAGCCTGACGATCAGGTGTGCCGGGAAGTCTGGTCGGCGAGTACTCCCTCATGCCCGCAGACAGGACAGCACCGAATGACGGACACCCCGCGCCCCGACACCCGGAACCCCGACCCGGACACCGGAGGTCCGAGCACCGGCGACACCGCGTTCGCCAGACGATCGACCGCCGAGACGTGGCGCATCCTCGAGATCCTCCGCAAGGAGACGGTCGGTGGATTCCTGCTGGTCGGAGCCGCCGTCCTCGCCCTCATCGCCGCGAACACCCCTCTCCGAGACCGCTACGAAGACATCAGCCACACGGTCGTGGGCTATGCGCCGTGGCACCTGGACCTCTCCATCGCGCACTGGGCCGCCGACGGCCTGCTCGCGATCTTCTTCTTCCTGGTCGGACTGGAACTCAAACGCGAGATCGTCGCAGGCGAACTCCGCTCGCTCCGCACCGCGATGGTGCCGGTGACCGCCGCGGTCGGCGGCGTCGTGGTTCCGGCCCTGATCTATCTCGCCGTCAACCACGACGGTCCGGGCGCGCACGGCTGGGCCGTGCCGACCGCCACCGACATCGCGTTCGCGGTGGCGGTGCTGGCCGTCGTCGGATCCCGGCTGCCCGCCGCGCTCCGACTGTTCCTGCTGACCCTCGCCGTGGTCGACGACCTGATCGCGATCGTCATCATCGCCGTCGTGTACACCGGTGAGCTGAGCTGGTCGCCGCTGCTGCTGGCGCTGATCCCGCTCGCCGTCTACGCCTTCCTCGCCCACCGGTACGCGGACCGGTTCGCCCGCAGCCGCTGGGCCGCCTGGGCGATCCTGCTTCCGCTCGGCATCGCCACCTGGGTGCTGGTGCACGCCTCCGGGATCCACGCGACCATCGCCGGCGTGCTCCTCGGTTTCGCGGTGCCGGTGCACCGGGGTGCGTACCGGCGGGACGACGACGGTCTGGCCGGCCAGTTCGAGCATCGCTTCCGGCCGCTCTCGACGGGCATCGCGGTCCCGGTGTTCGCGTTCTTCTCGGCCGGGGTGACCGTCGGCGGGTTCGACTCGATCCGGACCGCGGTGACCGACCCCGTCGCGATCGGCATCGCCGCGGGCCTGCTGCTGGGCAAACCGATCGGGATCATGGGCGCCACCTGGCTCACCACCCGGCTCACCCGCAGCCGCCTCGATCCGAGCGTGCGCTGGTCCGACCTGTTCGGCGTCTCGATCCTGGCGGGCATCGGTTTCACCGTGTCTCTGCTGGTCGCGGAGTTGTCGTTCGACCAGACCGGCGGCGAACTCGCCCTCGACCACGCGAAGATCGCGATCCTCACCGCGTCCACGCTCGCCGCGATCCTGGCCGGGGTGGTCCTGTACGTGGTCGGCAGGCTGCAGAAACCCGCACCGGCGCGGTGACCGGATCGGCGACGCCGGGGTCGTCGTCTCCGCGGATCACGCCGAGGGTGCCCGGCATCCCGACCTCGATCGAGCACCTTCGGCCGAGGGTGCTCGATCGAGGCAGAAGGTGCCCGGCACCCCGACCAGGGGGGCGGTCTTCCCATGGAAGCACTCGTTCAGACGTCGCGGCGGTTCCAGGCCCGCAGACCGACGACGAACAGCACCGCGGACAGCGCGATCATGACGATCGCGGCGGTCCAGTCCATCGGTTCGACGGGGACCGCCGGGACGTGACCGAAGGGCGAGAGCTGCTGCGCCCAGTCGGGGATGCCGAGGAATCCGGCGAAGAACGGTCCGCACACGAAGGCGAGGGCCACCAGGCCCCACCCGACGCTCACCAGTCTCCGGTCCACCCCGTACAGAGCGAGTGCCAGGGCGGTCATCAGCAGCACCGGCGGAATCTGGGCGAGCATCGCCGGGAAGGTCCAGCGGGCGGTGTCGCCCCAGCCGGAGCCCGCCGCCGCACCCGCGAGATACATCGCACCGCAGGCCAGACCGAGCGCGACCAGCGCACCGACGAAGGCATCGATTCCGTGGACCACGTAGTAGCGGGTGCGTGAGACGGCCGTCGCGAGAAGCAGTTCGGCGCGATCGGCGTCCTCCTCGGCCTTCATCCGATTCACCAGGCTGACGCCGCCGGCCGCGGCGGCCATCGCCATGAGCGAGACCATCAGGGAGACGAACATGGGGGTCAGCCGGTCTTCGGGTCCGTCGCCGATCACGATCTCGCTGACGATCCGGTTGTCGGCGACGAGGGTGCCGATCGACGGCAGGATCGCGCCGACCACGAGACCGTAGGCGGCGACGACGGCGGCGTAGGTGAGGATCGGGGTCGCCGTGAGACGAGCGACCACGGCGGGCAGATCGCCCAGCCGGGGTCCGGCGGCCGGTCCGGGACGGCGGGCCAGCAGACCCGAGCCGAGGTCCCGGCGATCGCGGATCGCCGTCGCACCGGCGACGGCGGCGAGCAGCAGCAGGATCACCGGCAGACCGGGGCGGACGTCGTCGGCGCCGAAGGAGTCCATGTTCTGGATCCATCCCATGGGCGAGAGCCATCGAAGCCACTCCTCCCCGAGCAGGTCGGCGACACCGCGCAGGAAGTAGCAGCCGATCACCACGGAGGCGGCCGTGAGGTTCGCCGCCCGCGCTGTCGACGAGATCTCCGCGAAGACGAGTCCGACGGCGACACCGAAGAGGCCGCCGAACAGGTACTGGACGAAGACGATCGCCACCTCGGCGCCGGTGGCTCCCGCGGTCAGCAGTGGCAGCGCGCTCACCAGGCCGATCCCGGCGGCGGCGAGGACGCCTTGCAGCACGGTCGCGAAGATCGGTGCGTGCGCACCGGTCTCGGCGGCGAGGAGCAGTTCGGTGCGTCCGGCCTCTTCTTCTCGCCGGGTCAGCCGCACCACCGTCATCGCCAGGCAGACGGCCGCCGCGGTCACCATGAAGGGCATGGCCTCCCAGTTCGCGAAGGCCGCGCCGGAGGTGATGTCGCGGGGTGCGCCGCAGAAGAACAGGTAGACCGCGTTGTCGCTCAGCCCCCGGACCAGGCCGTTCTCTCCGGTCGCGAACATCTCCTCTCCCGAGTAGGCGCCGACGAAGGCCACCGTGAAGAAGGACAGCAGGGTGACCGGGGCGATGAACCGGTCTCGACGCAGGCCGAGACGCAGCAGCCTCCGGTGGCCGGTGATCGATCCGCCGACGGTCCGCGTCCGCTGCGGTGCGCGGCTCGGGACCGTCGTCATGACGCGTCCGAGTAGGTGTGCAGGAACAGTTCTTCCAGGCTGGGCGGCTCGATCGACAGAGCGGTCGGCGAGACGGCGGCCAGCGCCGCGGTGAGTTCTCCGAGGTGCTCGGCCTCCACGGTGAACGAGACCTCGTCGGCACCGCCGGCGTCCTCCACGGTCAGGTCGTGGATGCCGGCGAGCCGTTCGAGGGTCGGGGCGGCGTCGCTCGGCACCGTCGCGGTCACCCGCGACCGGCGGAGATGCCGCAGATCCGACAGGCTCCCGGACCGGACGGTCCGGCCCGCCTTGACGATGGTGACGGTGCTGCAGAGCTGTTCGACGTCGGCGAGCGAATGCGACGACATCAGGACGGCCGCGCCCTGCTCGGCGTGCTCGCGGACCGAGTCGATGAAGGCGCGGTTCATCAGCGGGTCCAGTCCGGAGGTCGGCTCGTCGAGGATGAGCAGGTCGGCGGGCGCCGCGAGTGCCGCGATGATCGCGACCTTCTGCCGGTTGCCTTTCGAATACGCGTCGGACTTCTTCCGGGGATCGAGATCGAAGCGTTCGACGAGTTCGTCCCGCCGGGTGGCCGCCGGATCGGCGACGCCGCGCGCCGACAGCAGCAGGTCGATGCATTCGCCGCCGGTCAGATTCGGCCACAGCGTGACGTCACCGGGGACGTAGGCGAGACGACGGTGGACGGCGACGGCATCGCGGTGCGGGTCGGCGCCGAACACGGTGACCGATCCGCCGTCGTAGCGGAGCAGACCGAGCAGGACCCGGATGGTGGTCGACTTGCCCGCTCCGTTGGGGCCGAGGAAACCGACGGTCTCGCCGGCGTGGACCGTGAGGTCGAGTCCGTCGAGGGCCGTGAACCTGCCGTACCGTTTCACCAGGCCGTGCGCATCGATGACGGGTGTCATGCGGATTCTCCTCGGGTGGGGTCGCGTGGCCGGGTGCCACGCTGTTTCATGAAGGATTCGACCGCGGCCGGGCCCACGCCGAGACCGTGGGCGGCGTACTCGAGCGCCGGCAGCGCCGTCCGATCGATGTATCCGCGCAAGATCTCGACCGGATCGGACCAGTCGGCAGGCGGGTGGAGCATGGTGTCGACGAGCAGCGTGCCGATCGAGACGTACCCGAGGTAGCGGGCGCGCGCGTCCTCGTCGACGGAAGGGCGGTACCGGCCGTCCTCGACTCCGGCGCGAAGGCCCTCCCGGGCCAGGGCTATGGAGCGTTCCATCACGGTCCGGGCGGTCTCTCCGCCTTCGGCGACGGCTCGGAGCAGGTAGACGATCTGCGTTCGGGCGCGCGGATCCTCCTGCAGCGCGACGAGGTAGGCCTCGAAGTCGGCGCCGTGTCCGACGATGACCTGCTTGTCGTCGGCGATGGCGCGGAGGACTGCGCCGTCGCACTCCTCGCGCAGTGCGGCCTTCGAACCGAAGTGGTGGATGACGAGGCCCGGACTGACCCCCGCGGCCTCCGCGATGCCGCGAACGGTGGCGCCGAAGCCCTGGGTTGCGAACACCCGGATCGCTTCATCGCGGATCCGTGCGCGGGTGGACCGGTCGTCGTGACGACCCTGTGTTGAACTCATGTTCAATTAATTGAACACGAGTTCAATGCGGTGATCAAGGCCGAGTCCGTCGCCGTCGCACCGGCCGGTGCCAGACCGGAGCCCTCGCGGTCTTCGTCACGCCTTAAACTGGACGCCATGACCGATTCGCAGATCACCCTGCCCGCCGAACTCCTGCCCACCGACGGCCGTTTCGGCTGCGGACCGTCCAAGGTCCGCCCCGAACAGCTGCAGTTCCTGGTCGACACCGGCGCTTCGGTCTTCGGCACCAGCCACCGGCAGGCCCCGGTGAAGAACGTCGTCGGCGACATCCGCGCCGGACTCACCGAGCTCTTCTCGCTGCCCGACGGCTACGAGGTGGTCCTCTCCAACGGCGGCACCACCGCCTTCTGGGATGCCGCGGCCTTCGGCCTGGTGCGCGAGAAGACCCTGAACCTGACCTACGGCGAGTTCTCGTCGAAGTTCGCCAACGTCACCAAGAAGGCCCCGTGGCTGGCCGACCCGACCGTGATCTCCACCGACCCGGGCACCGCCCCCGACCCCGCGGCGATCACCGCCGACGACGTCGCCGGCGCCGACCTGATCGGCTGGGCGCACAACGAGACCTCGACCGGCGTCGCCGTGCCGGTGCTGCGCCCGGAGGCCGCCGGTGACGCCCTGGTCGCCATCGACGCCACCTCGGGCGCCGGCGGACTGCCCGTCGACATCTCGGCCACCGACGTCTACTACTTCGCGCCGCAGAAGTGCTTCGCCGCCGACGGCGGCATTCGGGTCGCCATCATGAGCCCCGCCGCCCTCGAGCGCGTCGCCGAGATCGCCGCGACCGACCGTTACATCCCGGAGTTCCTGTCGCTGAAGACCGCGGTGGAGAACAGCCCGAAGAACCAGACCTACAACACCCCGGCCGTCGGTTCGCTGCTGCTGTTCAAGAACCAGATCGACTGGATGAACGCCAACGGCGGCCTGGACTGGTGCGTCGAGCGGACCGGGGACTCCAGCTCGCGGCTGTACAGCTGGGCCGAGGCCAGCACGTTCGCCCGCCCGTTCGCCGATGAGGCGCACCGCAGCCAGGTGGTCGGTACCATCGACTTCGACGACGACGTCGACGCCGCCGCGATCGCGAAGACCCTGCGGGCCAACGGCGTCGTCGACACCGAGCCGTACCGAAAGCTCGGCCGCAACCAGCTCCGGATCGGGATGTTCCCGGCCATCGAGCCGGAGGACGTCACCACGCTGACGCGGGCGATCGACTACATCGTCGAACGTCTCTGACGTCCGGCCGAGCGAGCGCACAGCTGATCAGCCGCCCCGCGGGGCGGCTGATCAGCGCTTTTGTCGCGTGTCCGGCCGGAGCGACTCGGTGTCTGGGTTAGGGTGGTCGATGAGCCTTTCGGGCGGAGCTAGGAGGATCGAATGCGCGACCTCGAAGTGCTGCGCGTCGAATCCGACGGCCAGTATGTGATCTGTATCGACCGCGACACCGACGAGCACTTCCGGATCCGCACCACCGACACCCTCCGGGTCGTCCGCGGGGAGACCCCCGAGCCGCCCCCGGCGGCCGACGGCCCGGCGCTCCGCCCCCGTGAGATCCAGGCTCGGATCCGGGCCGGCGCCTCGGTGGAGGAGCTCGCCGAGATCGCCGGCGTGAGCTATTCGAAGGTCGACCGATACGCGCACCCCGTGCTGCTCGAACGGGCCCGGGCCGCGGAACTCGCCCGCGCCTCGCATCCGGTGGAGATGGGCGGCCCCGTGGTGGCCACCCTCGGCGAGTTGGTGGCCGAATGCCTGGTGCTGCGCGGCGAGACGCCCGCCGACGCGAGATGGGATGCGTGGAAGGCGCCGGACGGCCAGTGGGTGGTCCAGGTGTCGGTCGACGAGAGCTGCACCCCGCACACCGCGCACTGGCGCTACACCCCGGGCAGCCACGGCGGCACCACCGAACCGATCGACGAGCTCGCCGTCGAACTGACCGATCCGGAACTCGCGCGCGCCAGTCGACGGAACCGGATCTCCACGCTGCCCACCGCCCGCACGGACCGCGCCGACGAGGACGACGACTCCGGCCCGAACGGCCGTCCGAGCCCGCTGGCCGCGGTGGTCGACCTGCAGTCCGCCCCGGACCCGGACGAGGAGAGCGACGACTCCCGGCCCGAGGACACCGGAGACGACGAGGACGAGATCGACGAGCCGGACCCGCTTCCGGCCGACGAGGACGACGACGTCGCGGAACCCGCCGCACCGGCCAAGCGCCCCATCCCCACCCCCGGCGACCTGGCCAAACGCGGGAAGGGCGGCAAGAACGGCCGCAACGGATCGCGGCATCGCGCCAAGCGCGGCAAGCCCGTGGTGCCGGCGTGGGAGGACGTCCTGCTCGGCGTCCGCGCGCACGACGATTAGCTCCCCGGGAACGAGCCGTCCCACCGTACGGCGCCCCTGCCCCACCACCGATCCCTGCGCTCGAGTGCGACGACCCTGTCCCACCACCGATCCCTGCTCCGCCACTGATCCCTGAGCCGCAGCCGAGGAACGAGGCCGCGTGTCGAAGGGCCTCCGAGAACTACTCGCCGGAGCCCCTTCGACACGACGGCTCGCTGCGCTCGCGGTCGGCTCAGGGATCGGAGGAGAGTTCCACTCCGACACGCGAAGAAGTCGACTCAGGGATCGGACGAGGTCTCCTCTCCGACATGCGGAGAAGTCGGCTCAGGGATCGGAGGAGATCTCCGCTCCGGTGTGCGGAGAGGTCAGCGCGCCCGCTCGTAGAAGGCGATCGCGGCGGCCGTGGCCACGTTGAGCGAGTCGGTGCCGCGGCTCATCGGGATGCGGGCGCGCACATCGCACTGCCGCATGGTGTGCTCGGTCAGGCCCGGCCCCTCGGCCCCGACCAGGAAGCCGACCTTCTCCGCGGCGACCGCCTCCGACAGCGGCACCGAACCCTCCCCCGGGGTCAGCGCGACGAGGGAGAAACCCGCGTCCTTCAGCAGGTCGAGGTCGGCGGGCCACCGGCCGTCGTACTTCGCGAAGGGCACCAGCAGCGCATGCCCCATCGAGACCCGCACGCTCCGGCGGTACAGCGGGTCGGCGCATCCGGCGCCGAAGACCACCGCGTCCACTCCCAGCCCGGCGGCGTTGCGGAAGATGCTGCCGATGTTCTCGTGGTCGTTGACGCCTTCGAGGATCGCCACCGTCGAGGCCCGCTCGATCACCTGTGCCACGGTGAGCGGTTCGGGGCGTCGTGCGGCCGCCAGCACCCCGCGATTGAGGTGGAAGCCGACGATCTCGGCCATCAC
The DNA here is from genome assembly GCF_047600385.1 of Gordonia sp. (in: high G+C Gram-positive bacteria). GTDB lineage: Bacteria > Actinomycetota > Actinomycetes > Mycobacteriales > Mycobacteriaceae > Gordonia. The sequence continues at coordinate 218,909 of NZ_JASGKZ010000001.1, forward strand.
CTCGGCGGTGGCCCGGAAGAACGGGACGCCGTCCAGCGCGGGCGCGACGAGGTCGCCGGCCAGTTCCTGCAGGCGCTTGTCCACCCCCAGGAAGGCGTGCGGCGCGAACCGCGACGCGATCATCCGCTGGGCCACCGTGACGCCCTCGGCGATCACCAGCCCCTTGCCCTTGCGTCCGCCGGGCAGGGCGGGCAGATCCGGGCGGCGATCCACCGAGTTGAGGTCGCGGAAGTCGTCGACGCGGGGGTCGCCGGGATCGGTGATGTCGACCACGTCGACGCGCAGGGCCATGTCCACGATCAACCACCGTGGCACATCCGGCGCACCGGCGCCAACACGGTTTGGCAGACTCGAGGCGGTGAGCACCCCGCCGTCGTCCCTGTCCCTGCGTCGCGCCCGGGAGGAGGACTGGCCGGGGATCTTCTCGCTCGACGCCCGCAGTTTCGCACTCCCGTCGACGCTCCCGGAGGCCGAACGCGCCGAGTTCCAGGCCAAGGTGGAACGCGCCTACGTGGTGCACGACCGCGACGCCCTGGTCGCCACCTCGCTCCACCATCTGCTGCCGCTGACCGTGCCGGGCGGCGCGGTGCTGCCCGCGGCGGGGCTGTCGTGGGTGTCGGTGGCCGCGACGCATCGTCGTCGCGGGGTGCTGCGGCGCATGATGGCGCAGCAGTTCGCCGACTGGCGCGGACTCCCGCTGGCCGCGCTCACCGCCTCCGAGGGCGGGATCTACGAGCGTTTCGGGTTCGGTCCGGCCTGCTTCGCCGACCGGGTGACCATCGATCCCGGCGCGGTGATCTGGCGCACCGAGGCGCCCGCCGACTCGGCGGTCCGCTACGGCACGCCCGAGCAGATCGCCGCCCGGGTGCCGGACCTGCACGACCGCTGGGCCCGCACCCGGCCCGGAGCGCTCGGCCGACCCGACAGCTGGTGGCCGTCGATCCTGGCCGACCGCGATTTCCGCCGCGACTCCCAGATCTCCGGCCTGCACCATCTGCTGCACGACGACGGGTACGCCGCCTACCGTCTCGACGCCCATGCGATGAGCGCCACGGTGGAGGAACTGGTCGCGGTGACCGATCGGGCGCACACCGATCTCTGGCGGGTGCTCACCGGCCTGGACCTGGTCCGCTCGATCACCGCCGTGCTCCCGACCGACGATCCGCTGCCCGCCGGACTCCGCAACGCCCGCGCGGTGACGGTCACCGGGCGCACCGACGAACTCTGGATCTCGATCCTGGACGTGCCCGAGGCGCTGGCCCGCCGGACCTACGACGTCGACGGCGTCCTGGCGTTGTCGGTGACCGACGACTGGTCCGACCGCGCCGGGACCTACCTGCTCACCGTGACCGACGGCCTCGCCGAGGTGCGCCGCACCGAGGCGGACGCGGACGGCGTCCCGGCGGTGGGCCTGGGGATCTCCGAGCTGTCGTCGCTGTACTGCGGCGGGGTGCGCGCGCGGATGCTGGCCGCGGCGGGCCGGATCGCGGTCGACGCGCCGGGCACCCTCGACCTGCTGGACGCGCTCTTCACCACCCGCCGGGCCCCGTTCTCGGGGACCTTCTTCTAGAAGCCGCCTCGTCGGACGAGGTCTCGACTCCGCTCGACCAGCGAGGGAACTCCACTCGACCGACGAGAGGACTCCGTCGGCGGTCCGGCGGAGCGTGCCCGACGGTCGTGGTCTCGACTCCGCTCGACCAGCGAGGGGACTCCCGCCGACGCCCGAAACCGCTTCGATCACCGAGAGAACTCCCATCGACGACCGAGGGAGACCCCTACGACGTCCGAGGGAGACCCCTCCGATGTTTGAGGAAGACCCCTCCGACACCCGAGGGAGATCCCTCCGATGATCGAGGGAGACCTCTTCGATGATCGAGCGGAGTCGAGATCCCCGGTCCGCGGCCGCCGAACCCCTTCGACTCGCAGGCGGCTCAGGGAGCGGAGCGGCACCCGCGGCGGCGAGCCCGCGGTCAGCTGATCAGCGTCGAGATCGGACCGCGCGCGAAGTACAGCACGAACAGCAGCGCCACCACCCACAGCAGCGGGTGCACGGCGCGACCCTTGCCGCGGGCCGTGGCCAGCACCACCCAGCTGACGAAGCCGACGCCGATGCCGTTGGCGATGGAGTAGGTGAACGGCATCACCATGATGGTGAGGAACGCCGGGAGCGCGTACTCGAAGCGGCTGAAGTCGATGTCGCGCACCTGCGCCATCATCAGCGCACCGACCACCACCAGCGCCGGGGTCACCGCCTCCATCGGCACGATCTGGTACAGCGGCGTGAAGAACATGGCCGCCACGAACAGCAGACCGGTCACCACGTTCGCCAGACCGGTCCGCGCGCCCTCGGCCACACCGGCGGCCGACTCCACGAACACCGTGTTCGACGATGCCGAGGCCCCGCCGCCGACGATGGCGCCGGCGCCCTCCACCACCAGGCCCTTGCCAATGCCCGGCAGCGAGCCGTCCTCGTCGAGCAGACCGGCCTCCTTGCCGACACCGGTCATGGTGCCCATGGCGTCGAAGAAGTTCGAGAGCACCAGGGTGAAGACGAACACCGAGGCCATCAGCACGCCGACGTCGGCGAACGTGAACGCCCCGAAGAGGTCGACGTCGCCGACCAGACTCAGATCGGGCAGGCTGCCGAAGCTGTCCGGTGCGCCGGGAACGTTCATCGCCCAGCCGCCGGGCTTCTCGTGGGCGCTGCCCAGGTGCAGGATGCTCTCCACGATCAGCGCGACGATCGTCATCACGACGATGCCGATGAGCAGCGCACCGGGCACCTTCCGGATGGTGAGCACGCCCATCAGCAGCACGCCGAGCGCGAAGATCAGCGTCGGCACGGTGGCGATCGAACCGTCCACGCCCAGCTGGACGGGCGGACCGCCCTCGGTGCGGCTGACGAATCCGGAGTCGACCAGACCGATGAACGCGATGAACGCGCCGATACCTGCGGAGATCGCCGATTTCAGTTCCGGCGGCACGGCGTTGAACACCGCCGTGCGGAACCCGGTCACACCGAGGAGCACGATGATGATGCCGTCGATCACCACCAGGCCCATCGCGGCGGGCCAGCTCATGTGCGGCGCGATGGTGACCGCGAGCAGGCTGTTGATGCCCAGTCCGGCGGCGATCGCGAACGGGAAGTTCGCCACCAGGCCCATCAGCAGGGTCATCACACCGGCGACCAGCGCGGTGACGGCGGCGACCTGTTCGGTCGGCAGTACGTCGCCGTTGATGTCGGCGTTGTGGTCCACGCCCGGGATGCCGCCGATGATGATCGGGTTGAGCACCACGATGTAGGCCATCGTGAAGAAGGTGACCAGACCGCCGCGGATCTCCCGGCCGTACGACGACCCGCGCGCGCCGATCTGGAAGAACCGGTCGAGCGGGCCCGCATCGGGTTTCTCCGGTGTCTCGACGGCCGTGGTCGGCTCATTGCTGTCACTCATCGACGATGATCCTCGCTGCTCGTGTCTACTCGGAGAAAGCTACCGTAGAGCCCATGGCCCAGCAGAGCGGAATCCCCGACACATCGCCGGAGGCGCAGATCCCGCCGCTCCCCGAGCGGCTGCGCGCCCCGGAGCCGGTGATCGTGGTCGGCATGGTGATCTGGCTGATCGCCACCCTCGCGGTGTGGCTCGGCGACCTCGGCCCGGACCGGGCGCTGACGGTCTGCCTGGTCGGCCTGGGCATCGGCGTCCTCGGCACGGTGATCGTGCTGGTGCAGCGGGCGGGCGTCCGCCGTGGCAGCAAGGGCGCCCAGGAGGGGTTGGACTCGTGACCGCACCCGTCGACCCGTTCCAGCTGCTCGACGACGCCGAATCCGGCACCCAGCTGATCCTGGTGACCGGCGGACTGGCGTCCGACGAGGCCGTCGCCGCCGCCGCGGACGAGGCCGGCTTCGAGTTCGACGACTGACCACACCGCCACGACGGTCCCCGAACCGAAGCACGACGAGCCACCACGACGAACCCTGAGCCGCCTGCGAGCGCAGCGAGCCGGCGCGTCGAAGGGTCCCGCCGACACCCCGGGGATCGGAACCGGCGTCTCGGGCCGCTCAGGTGCGGGCCTGGACCCAGTGCTCGATCTGCCGGTGCGCCACCAGGCAGACCGCCAGCCAGATCACCCCGGCGATCCAGCCGGCGATGACGTCCGACGACCAGTGCACGCCCAGATACACCCGGGACAGACCGATCACGACGGCCAGTCCGGGCGGGATCAGCAGACTCAGCGGGTTCTCCCGCACCCACGGGTACAGCTGATAGCAGATCACCGCGGTGAGCCCGTAGATCGCCGCCGACATCATCGCGTGCCCGGAGGGGAACGAGAGGGAGTCGACGTCGATCAGCCGGTCGGCGATCGGCGGTCTGCCGCGGCCGAAGATCTGCTTCAGCAGGAACATCACGAGGTACCCGGAGGCGCCGCCGAGCGCGATCAGCACGGCGAGATCGATCCGGTCGCCCAGCCAGGCGAGCACGAACACCGCGATCACCACGAGCGTCAGGGTGAGGCTGTCGCCGAGCACCGTGATCAGCTGCCACAGCGAGTTCCACGGTTCCGCGCGGATCGACACCACCCAGTCGGTGACCGCGTGATCGAAGGCGAACGGTGCGAGGCTCATCGTCGTCCCCGTCAGCGGACCAGCCCGCGCGCGATCACGAGCCGCTGGATCTGGTTGGTGCCCTCGAAGATCTGCATGATCTTGGCTTCGCGCATGTACCGCTCGACTCGGAAGTCGCGCGTGTAACCGTTGCCGCCGAAGACCTGGACGGCATCGGTGGTGACCTTCATGGCGGCGTCGGTGGCCACCAGCTTCGCGGTGGCGGCGGCCCGCGAGTAGTCGCGTCCGGCGTCGCGGCGGCGGGCCGCGTCGAGGTAGGCGGCGCGGGCCGTGTCGACGGCCGCGGACATGTCGGCGAGCAGGAATCCCAGTCCCTGGTGTTCGATGATCGTGCGGCCGAACGCGGTGCGCTCGTTCGCGTATTCGACGGCGGCGTCCAGCGCCGCCTGCGCCAGCCCGGTGGCGCACGCCGCGATGCCCAGGCGGCCCGAGTCCAGTGCGGAGAAGGCGATCTGCAGTCCCTGGCCCTCGTCGCCGAGACGGCGCTCGGCGTCGACGGGCGCATCGTCGTACGACGCCGCCGCGGTCGGCACCGCGTGCAGTCCCATCTTCTCCTCCGGCGCGCCGAAGGCGAGGCCGGGCGTCTCGCGGTCCACCAGGAAGCACGAGACGCCCTTGGAGCCCTCGCCGGTGCGGGCGAAGACGTTGTAGACGTCGGCGATGCCGCCGTGAGTGATCCACGCCTTGGACCCGGTGATCCGATAGCCGTCGTCCGCCGACGGAACCGCACGACACGTCAGCGCCGCGGCGTCCGAACCGGCCTGGGCCTCCGACAGGCTGTACGCGCCGATCAGCTCCCCGCGCAGCAGCGACGGCAGCCACCGCTCCTTCTGCGCGGCGGTCCCGTAGGCGTGCAGCGGGAAACACGAGAGTCCGTGCACGCTCACCGCGACCGCCACCGACGCCCAGCGCGCCGCCAGTTCTTCGAGGACCTGCAGGTACACCTCGTACGGCTGGCCGCCGCCGTCGTACTCCTCGGGATACGGCAGGCCGAGCAGCCCGGCGCGGCCCAGCTCGGCGAAGACCCCCTCCGGGTAGCTCTCGGCCTTCTCGTGCGCGTCGACGATCGGTGTCAGGAGACGGTCGCCCACCTCGCGGGTCAGCTCGATCAGGTCCATCGCTTCGGTGGTCGGCAGCAGCCGGTCAACCGTCATCCGTGGCAGCCTTTCTCCTCGGGGTCTGGATCCACCGTACCGACGCGTGCAGGGCGCCCGATCCGTCCTGCCATCGCGTCACCGGGAATCGTCGTTCCCCGGTGCCGTCGAATCGGGCGACGACCAGTTCGTCGTGCAGGATCAGCGGCCCGGACGGCGCCCATCCGGTCCGTCCCGTGAAGGCGACGGCCTCGGCCGAGTCCGGATCCACCGTCCGCCCCTCCAACACCACGCGCACCGAGTACCGCTCCGATGCGGACGGCACGTCGAGGAGCGCGGCCAGTTCGGCGGCGGACCGCGGTTCCGGAGGCAGGGCGGCCGCGACTATCGTCTCCGCGGGCAGCACCTCCAGCCACCACGGATGTTCGACGACGACGCCCTCCGCCGCGACACCGCCGTCGAGCGTGCGCAGCCGGTCCGGCGGAGCCACCTCGTCGAGGGTGAACCGTCCGGTCCGATACGCCTCCGTCAGCGCGGCGTGGGCGCGGACGGCCACGCCGGGCGCGATCTCCCGGTCCGGGTCGGCGAGCGCGGTGAGCCAGTGTTCGGCGTCGGCGGCGTCGTCGGGGTGGGTGTCGGCGAGCAGCCCGGCGGCGGCCAGTTCGGGGGCGGCGGGGTGGTCGAGCGGGTCGAAGAGGCCGCGCCAGTCGGCGGAGTCGGGGTCGCGCCGGTGACGCAGCGCGGTGTCGTCGAGGGCGGCGAACCGGCGCAGCCACCAGCGGGTGTAGCCGAGCGGATCGGCCAGGGCGGCGGCGGTCTCCGGGTCGCCGACCAGCAGGGTGAGGGCCTCCGGCCAGCGCGCCGGATCCACCAGGTCCAGGTCGCGGACCGCGACCAGCCGTTCGGGCGGGACCTCCAGCGAGTCCCACCACTGCCGCTCGCGGTCGAGGTCGTGTTCGGGGGCGGTCGGGAGGTCGTCGTGCACCAGGGTGAAGCCCCAGCCCGCGCCGAGTCGGCGCAGCGGTTCGGCGCCGTACGCCTCGACGACGGCGGGGTCCACGACGCCGAACGGGGCGTCGTCGTACAGGACGCCGCGCAGCGGGCCGCTCGGGAGCAGCAGCTCGTCCACCGGCCGGACGCCGTCGCTCTCTCCGGTCACCGGATCCACCGCGGGGATCTCGAGGGCGCCGAGCCCGCTCGGCAGCGCGGAGGCGTCCGGGGCGACGGCGAGCAGGCGCAGCACGGAGTCGGCGAGCTCCTCGCAGTCGCCGTCGTCGAGGGCCTGCGCCAGTTCCGCCTCCAGCGCCGGATGATTCAGCACCTGCTCGATCGCGAGGTGTTCCAGCCCCAGCCGATCGAGCAGCGGGTGGTACGCCGCGGGATCGATCACCGGGATCCAGTCCGTCCGGATCGTCCCGTCCGGAGCGGAGTCCGGCTCCACCGCACCGTCGACGACGAAGAGCCCCCGCGCCCCGCGGTGCAGACGCCCGTCCGACCGGGGCACGGGCACCGCGCCGAGCTCGCCGAGCAGGTCCCGACCGAGGGCGAGCGCGTCGAGTTCGGCGTAGAGCCGCGCCCACCAGGACGGTTCCCGCTCGATGCCGCCGAGGAGGTCGGCCAGTTCGGCGAGGCCCAGTTCCTGCGCGCCGAGCCGGAGCAGGGTGCGCGCGGGGGCGCCGTCGCTCATCACCGGGGCGACGAGCGGCGCGATCACCTCGCCCAGCAGCGCCGCGAGGGCGTCGTTCAGGCCGCGCAGCACCCGTCCGCGGGCCGGGGTCAGCAGGTTCCCGTCCGCGGCGGGCACCCACGGCGCGGCGGCGAGTTCGGCGAGGATCGCCGCCCGCAGGACCGCGTCCTCCGGTCCGGCCGCGAACGCCGGTGCGGGGACCAGGAGATGCCGTTCGTCGTCGGGGGCCAGGAGCATCAGCGCGGGATAGGCGGTCGCGGCGGCGGCCGGATCGGCGTCGGGGTGCAGTTCCCGACGGTCCGGGGTCAGCGGCAGCCGGCTGATCAGGCGGGCGGGCAGCGACAGCGGGATCTGCGTCGGGGTGGGGCTGCGGAGCACGTCGGCCTCGAGCGGCCGGATCCGTGCTCCGTCCGTCGGCACCAGCCAGCGATGCACGCCGCGCGCGGCCTGCAGCCACGTCGCCGCCGGGCGACCGTCCGCGTCGGCGATCACCACCCGATCGGGCCGGTCGATGCGGGTCAGCGTCTGCCCGACGCCGCCGATCCGGTGCAGCGCGGGCAGTTCCAGCAGCAGATCCGGAGCCTCGGCGAGGGCCTCGGCCACCAGGCGCGATGCGGTCTCCGCGCCGTCGTCGGACGATTCCGGAGAGCCGCACCAGAGCACCGCCTCGGTGTGGAAACCCGCGGTCGGGCGGGCGGCGAGCGGCCAGGCCAGACGCTGCGCGGGGACGTCGTCGGCACCGGCCGCGGCGGCCGCCCGAGCCCGGTCGAAGGTGATCGACCCCGACTCGGACAGCAGATCGACGCGCCCGGCGAACGACGTCGCCCGGAACCCGACGCCGAACCGGCCGACCGCATCGTCGGCGGCGCAGGCGGAGGGGGACGTGGACGCCTTGGGCGAGACCCGCAGCGCGGTGAGCGCGCGGACGCCGTCGACGGTGAGCGGGGCGCCGGTGTTGGCGACGTGGACCCGGTCCCCCTCGGCCCACACCCGGATCTCGCCCGGCAGACCCGCTGCGGCGGCCGCATCGGCGGCGTTGGCGGCGAGTTCGGTGAACCATCGCGCGCGGTAGCCGACGGCCAGCAGATCCGACTCGGCCGCGAGGTCTTCGGCCAGTCGCGTCGGCGAGTCGCGCCAGGCCGCGAGCGTCGCGGCCCGCAGCGCGGCGGTGCCGAACGGGTCGGCGGGATCGCGGGGATCCGCCGCGGCCGGGGAGGTCAGAAGCGGCTCTTCACCGTCAAGACACCGGGGCGTCGATCTTCACGATCTCCACCGCGCCGTCGTCGTAGGCGTCGAAGGCCGGGCTGCCCGCACCGCCGGGCGGCATCGGGGTGTCGGCGTGGGCACCGCAGCCGTGACCGGCCGCGACCACGTGGCCGTCGGCGGCGAACTCGTTGGCGCAGACGCCGAACGACCCGTGTAGCGCCCCGGCGAGCGGAAGGTAGTAGCCACAGCTGCCGCAGGTGTGCCGGGCGCCCCGGGCCATCGCCGAGTCGGGGCCGTACTCGCCGTCGTTCCAGCGCTGGGCGGCCTCGGCGCGCCCCTCGTACGACAGCAACCGGTCCCGGCCCAGCCCGATCTCGCCGAACACCTGACCCACCTGATCGCGGTCGATCGGGTCGACGTCGAGCGTGTCGACGTGCCCGGGGACCAGGCGCGGATCGTCGGGCGGGGTGGCGAGCAGGTCGCCGGGGCCCAGGTCGCCCTTGGCGATCCGATCCGACCACGGCACCCACGCGGGTGCCAGCAGCGCGTCGTCGCCGGGCAGCAGCGCCACCTCGGAGACCGTCGGCACGTCCGACCCGGGGGCGCCGGCGAGCACCACGCACCAGTGCCAGCCGACGTAGCCGGGCACCTGCGCGGCGAAGTAGTGGGCCACCGCCCAGTCGCCCTCGGCCTGCGAACCCAGATGAGCTCCCGGGTCCTCGCCCTCGGCCACCAGAGCATCGCGCGCGATCTGCTCGGCCTGCACCAAGAGCGACGGCTCCGCCGTCAGGTCCGTCTGGGCTTCCACACTCACCCTCCTAGTGTGCAACAGTGCACTGCCCGATTGCACCTTCACCCTCGACTCCGTCGGGAACCCGCCTCGGCTCTCTCCGCTCCTCCTCCGCGCGCGCCCGCGTGCCCATCCACCGTTCGGCCCGGCCGATAGGGAAGAATCGTCGTCGTGGCTCCCCGACCTCCCCGCGACGACTCCGGCGTTCCGCCGAGCGGTTCCGCGCGCCCTCCGCGGACGCCGCCACCGCCTGCCCCGCGCAGGCCGGCCCACCCGGGGCAGGACAACTATCCCCCCGATCCGCCCGGCCGCCTCCGCAGGCGCGACGCCGCCAGCGGCGCCTACCTCCCGCCGCGGACGCACAATCCGCATCTGCCGCCGCTGGAGGCCGCCGAGACCGAGGTGTTCGACGCCGACGCCGAGACCCGCCCCGCCGGCGACGACGACCGCGACGACGGATTCGTGCCGCCGGAGAAGGTGACCGTCGTCCGGGTGATGGCCACCCGCTCGAAGTATCTGGCCGGACGCGGCGTCAGCATGGTGCACCGCGCGGCCACCGCCGACGGCGCCGATCGCTCGGGTCTCACCGCGCTCACCATGCCGGTGGTGCTCAACAGCGCCGTCGACGCCGCCATGGCCGTCGCCCTGGCGAACACCCTCTTCTTCGCGGCGGCGACCGGCGACTCCAAGGTGAACGTCGGCCTCTATCTGCTGCTCACCATCGCTCCGTTCGCCGTGATCGCGCCGCTGATCGGCCCGCTGCTGGACAGGCTCCAGCACGGCCGCCGGATCTCGATGGCCGTCACCTTCGGACTGCGCGCCGTGCTGGCGCTGCTGATCATCGTGAACTCGTCGTGGGATCCGGTGAGCCATCAGCTGCAGTACAAACCGTGGATCCTGTATCCGTGCGCGCTCGGACTGCTGGTGCTGTCCAAGTCGTTCGGCGTGCTCAAGTCGGCGGTGGCGCCGCGGGTGCTGCCGCCGTCGATCGACCTGGTCCGGGTCAATTCCCGGCTGACCATGTTCGGCCTGATCTTCGGCACCGTCGTGGCCGGCGGCCTGGCGGCGCTGGTCGAACTGGTCTTCGGCAGTCTGCTGCCGTTCCACCTCCCCGGCGCCATGGCGTTCCTGTGTCTGCTGGCGATCGCCGGCGCGTACTTCTGCATGAAGATCCCGTCGTGGGTGGAGGTGACCGAGGGCGAGGTCCCCACCACCATCACCTACCGCGACGACATCGCCCAGGCCGCGGCCGCCGATCGACGACGAGGCGCCCGCGCCCTCTCGGCCAAGCTCGCCTCGTCCATCCGGCAGCCGCTCGGCCGCGCCGTGGTGACCGGGCTCTGGGGCAACGGCACCATCCGCATCCTCACCGGTTTCCTCACCATCTACGTGGCGTTCTACGCCCGCGAGCAGGGCACCGGCGACGCCATGGACCAGCTGCTGATGCTCGGTGCGGTCGGTGCCGGCGCCGGGGTCGGGAACGCCGCGGGCAACGCCGTCGGCACCCGACTCGAGCTCTCCCGGCCCCCGCGCATCATCGTCATGTGTGCGATCGCGGCGACCGTCGCGGCCGCGCTCGCGGCGATCTTCGGCAGCCTGGCGATGGTGATCGTCGCCGCCGTGGTGGCCTCCGGGGTCAGCGCGGTCTCCAAGGTCTGCCTCGACTCGACCATCCAGGACGGCCTCCCCGAGGCGTCCCGGGCCTCCGCGTTCGGGCGCTCGGAGACCGTCCTACAGCTCTGCTGGGTGCTCGGCGCGAGCCTCGGCGTCGTGCTGCCGACCACCCTCTGGATCGGCTTCACCGTGATCGCGGCGCTGATGGCCTTCGGTCTGGCCCAGACCGTCCTGACCAGTCGCGGCTCCACCCTGATCCCCGGGATCGGTGGACGACGACCGACCGATCCGGCGCCCACCTCGCCGCTCACGGTGGTCGAGCCGACGCGCCGCACCGAGGCCGCCGAGCCCGAGACCGCCCGCGCCGACGCCCCGTCGTCGAGGCGGCCGCGACGACCTCCGCGCACCGGCACCACCGGCACCAGACCTCTGCCCACCTCCCAGTCCCCGGCGAATCCGCCCCGCCGTCCCCGTCACCGATAGCGAGCCCGCACCCGTGTCTCTTCAACCGTCCGACAAGAAAGCCCTGGCGCTCGTGACCGCCGGGGCCGTGGCCGTCGCCGCGGTCATCGCCCTGGTGACCACCCTGCTGGTGGTGCGCGGCGCCGATCACCACGACGATCCGCGGATCTCGCTGGCCGCCGACCGCGACTACGAGCGCGTCGCACCGACGTTCTTCTGCGATCTGAAGATGGAGGAGTGCCGTCCGCGCCCGCTGAGCAACGAGGAGATCGCGCGGCTGCCGCAGGCGTCGTTCCCGGTCGAGACCGGCCGCTCGCTGACGCTCTCGGTCCCCACCGAGGTCGCCGAGGCGCCGTGGCAGCTCACCGCGGTCTACGCCACGCCCGCCGGGATCGTGCCGGTGCTGTGGTGGCATCGGTCGGGCGCCACCTCCACGCAGGTGCTCGCCTCCACCGCCGACCGCACGCTGCTCGGCATCGAGATCAAGCCGGTGTCGACCGTCGTCGTCGATGCCCCCGACGGGGCCGACGGCCTGGAGGCCGGTCAGGGCGACATCCTGTTCCGCGGCCACTACTCGGTGGCGACGGCGCCCCGCGGGTACGCCGGTCCGCCGAACCCGAAGGAGCTGCCCGCCGAGCGGGGCTGACCCCCTCCCGACGGCCCCTCCCACGGCCCGCAGCCCGCAGCGAAACGAGAACCGCCGTCGTCCCTCTCCGGGACGACGGCGGTTCTTCGCGTGTCGGTCGCCGAGCCCGCTCCAGCTCTCGGCGGTTCCGGCCCTCGGCGGTTCAGGCCCTCAGCGGTCGAGCTCGCGGGTCACGGCACGGACCACCTCGGAGATCCGCCGCGCCGTCTTGCGGTCCGGGTAGCGGCCGTTGCGCAGATCCGGCTGCACCTTGCCTTCGAGCAGGGTGATCAGATCGGCGATCAGGCCGTGTAACTCGTCCGGGGTGTGCCGCTTGGCGGCGGCCCGCTGGTGCTCCCGCACGTTCCGCTCCACGCGCGGGGCGTCGTCGAGCACGACGACCCGCAGCGCCTGCGGTCCACGGCGGCCGGCGGCCATGTCGAACTCGACGCGCTGGCCGGCCTTGAGGCCCTCGGTGCCCTCCGACAGCGCGGAGGATCGCACGTAGACGTCCTCGCCCTCCTCCTGAGAGAGGAAGCCGAAGCCCTTCTCGGAGTCGTACCACTTCACCCGACCGGTCGGCACTGTCGTTCACCTTCGCACTGCTCGTCGACACCCGCGGGCCGATCAGCCCATGGGAAAGCGCCCGGCCCCGGCCCGGAGGAACTCGCGGGGGAGATCAGGCGCACTTCGCCCGATGGTACGCGCCCGACTACCGTGGTGGCCATGCAGACCCAGAAGTCGTCGGCCCTGCTCCCCGCGGCCGTCATCATGGTCCTGATCGGCGCCGTCGCCAGTGTCGCCCTGATCATCCCTGCGGTGCGCGAATCCAATCAGGTGATCGTCGTGATCACCTACCTCCTGGCCATGCTGGCGCCGCTCGGCATGCTGCTGGCCGTCGTCTTCGCCCTGCTGTCGGGTCGTCGCAGCAGATGAGCCCCGCCGATCGACTCCCCGCCGACCGGCTCGCCGCACCGCTCGCCCCCGCCGGCGACGCGGCCGCACTGAAGCAGGCCTACAGCTGCTTCCCGTCCGGGGTGGTGGCGGTCTGCCGCGCCTCTGCCGACGGCGGGCTCGTCGGGATGTCGGCGAGCGCGTTCACCACCGTCTCCCTGGACCCTCCGCTGGTGTCGCTCTGCGTCCGGGACGCCTCCGAGACCTGGCCGCAGCTGCGCGACGCCGGAGAGCTCGGGGTGAGCGTGTTCGCCGCCGACCAGGGCGATCTGTGCCGACGGCTCGCCGGCCCGCCCGCCGAGCGGTTCACCGGTTTCGTCCCCCTCGTGCAGCCGGGGGGCGCGGTGTTCGTCCCCGGCGCCACCGCACATCTGGCCTGTTCGCTGGCCGGGGAGTTCCCCGCGGGCGACCACACCGTCGTGCTGCTGCGGATCGACGCGCTGCGCAGCGACCCCGGCGTCGAACCCCTGGTCTTCCACGCGAGCACCTTCCGCGCCCTCGAGGCGCGGCGCGCGCTCGACGATCGGTGATCGGCGTGTCGTCCACCCGAACGACACTGTGACCTTAATCACATAACGGGACGGTAACGAACAGGGCACGAGACGACCGTCAACGCCGAGACCTGCGGTGACGCCGATGCTCGACCTCGAGTACTGATCGACCCTGAGAAATCGACCTCTTCAGGGAGGTGACTCCCCCGATCGGATTACGTAGTCTTCATGTCGGTCGCCCTCACCGGCACCGACAAATCAATACCCCGACGGTCGCGCCCAACCTCGTTCCGCCGCCGGGAACACCGAACGACACAGTTCAGGAACGAGGGCGGGGGACCCACCATCCCACCGGATAACGGCGACGAGCCCCGGCTCGCCGCCTTGGGGTTAAGTCCTTCGATCGGACCTCCAGTCCGACGCCGGACCGAGCACCTCTCGCTCGAACCCGACAGCTTACTTCGCAGGCGCGTGGAGAGAGGAAAGAATTCCCATGGCACGTCACGCCAAGCCGTCGAACAGCAACACCAAGACCTTCGCCAAGGTCGCCCTGACCTCTGCCGTCATCGGCGGCGGCGCCGCCATGATGAGCGCGGGCGCCGGCGGCGCCTCGGCCGCGTCCGACGCCGAGTGGGAGCGGGTGGCCCAGTGCGAGTCCGGCGGCAACTGGGCGATCAACACCGGCAACGGCTACCACGGCGGCCTGCAGTTCTCGCCGAGCACCTGGGCCGGCCACGGCGGCACCCAGTTCGCCCCGACCGCGGACAAGGCCACCAAGCAGCAGCAGATCTACGTCGCCGAGAAGGTGCTGAAGAGCCAGGGCAAGGGCGCATGGCCCACCTGCGGCACCCACCTCTCGGGCCCGACCGAGCGTCAGCGTCCGGGCAGCACCCCGAGCATCCCGAACCCGTTCGACAAGCTCATCAACCCCCGCGGCAACGGCTCGGCGGCGAACACCGACGAGGCCATCGACCAGGCCAAGACGAGCAGCATGCCCGAGGTCGCGGCGGCCGCCCGCGAGGCCGAGAAGGCCGGCTTCAAGCTGGACCAGGGCCAGCTGAACCTGTTCAACCAGAACAAGGACAAGCTGGGCGTCAACTGACTCCCGCTGCCACACGCTGCACGACGTCCCCGTACCGCGCCAGGTACGGGGACGTCGCGTATCCGCACCCCGTCCAGCGTTGATCGAGCCCCCGCTTCGCCGATCACACCTCCCCGCGCCGATCGAAGAGCCTCCGCCTCCCCGATCGGGCCCCCGCTGATCGAGCCTCCCCCTCCCCGATCAGGCCTCTCTTCGCTGATCGAGCTCCCCCCTCGCTGATCGAGTCTCCCCCTCGCTGATCGAGCGGAGTCGAGATCCCCGTCCGCCGATGCGTTCGGCCCCGTCTCCACGGGGGAGACGGGGCCGAAGAGGTCAGCCGCCGGGCACGAGCCCGAGCACGCGGAGGCCGGGGACCGGCCGGAGCGTCAGGGGTTGATGACGGCGTTCGGTTGAATGAAGGAGAGCTGATCGGCCGGAACCGGGAACACGGTCTCGTTACCGAACGGCGACAGTGCGCCGGCCAGGTGCGAGACGAGCTCGGTCACCGCATGCTCATCGGCCGGGACTTCCGGCCATCCGTTGTCCACGTACGTGTTCTTGTTAGCCACGTGCGCCATTCTGCCATGCCTGCACCGGTCGCGCGCCGGGTGGGCAAGTAAACTGTGCCGGATGAACCCGGACCGCCCCCAGCGCGGCCTGGCCGAGACTCTGGCCGACCGTTCCGACGAGCAGCTGGCGCAGCTCCTGACCGCACGCCCGGACCTGGCCTCTCCCCCGCCCCGCGGTTCGGCGGTGCTCGCCCAGCGCGCGCTCTCGGCGTCGTCCCTGGCGTTGGCCGGCGACGCCCTCGACCTGGCCGGGGTCGCCGTCCTCGAAGCGTTCCTCGACGCCGCCGCCGGGACCGACCGGCACGACCTGATCGGTCCGGTGACCCGTGACGACGTGGTCTCCCGTCTCGGGCGCAGGCTCCGCCGCGCCGAGGTGGACGCCCGACTGCGCGCCCTCGAGGCCCAGTGCCTGATCTGGGACTCCGGGGCCGGCGCCCCGAAGCGGACGGACCCGAAGAAGACCGCCTGGGTCGGCGGGATCCATCTGGCCGCCGCCCTCCCCTGGCGCGGGCACCAGCTGCTCGGTCCGCTCGCGACGGTCCCGCCGGACGAGATCCGGGCGCTGCTCGACGACCTCGACGACCGCCCGCGCGAACTGCTCGACACCCTCGCCGCCGGCCCGGCCCTCGGCCGCAGCCGCGATGCCGCGCCGGACGCCGACCCGGCCGCGCCGGTCTCCCGACTGATCGCGGCCGGGCTGCTGCTGCGGATCGACGAGCAGACCGTCGAACTCCCGCCGATGGTCGGCCGGCTGCTGCGCGGCGAGCCGCCGCTCACCACGGCGACGCTCGGCACCCCGGAACCGACCGCGGGCCCCGGCCGGTTCGGGGCGGACGACGTCGACGCGGCCGGCGCCGGGGAGGCGCTGGAGCTGCTGCGCCACGCCGGGGACCTCGTCGACGTCGTGGGCCGCACCCCGGCGACCATCCTGAAGTCCGGCGGCCTGGGCATCCGGGAGCTGCGGCGGCTGGCCAAGGCGACCGGTCTCCCCGTGGCGCGCGTGGGACTGCTGACGGAGGTGCTGGCCGCGGCGCGCCTGCTCGACGCCGGTCTCCCCGACCCCGAGCCCGCCGACTGGAGCGGCGACGAGGCGTTCGCGCCGACCGTCGCCGTCGACCCGTGGCTGCACCTCGGCCCGGAACGACGATGGCACGCGCTCGCCGCCGCCTGGCTGGAGCTCCCGCGCCGCCCCTGGCAGATCGGCGACACCGACCGCGACGGCAACACCCTCGCCGCGCTGTCGAGCGAGCTGTTCGACGCCTCCGCGCCGCTCACCCGCCGCCAGATCCTGGCGCCGCTGCTCGACGTTCCGCCCGCCGCCCCGGTGGAGACGGAGGCGCTCGTGGACACCCTGTGCTGGCGGCACCCGCGGCAGTTGCGTCGCTGGACCCGGCGGTTCGTGGGCGAGACGCTGCGCGAGGCCCGCGAACTCGGGCTGGTGGCGCACGGCTGCCTCACCGGCCCCGGCCGCATGCTGCTGACCGCGTCCACCGAGGACGACGAGGGCGCCGCCGAGGTCCTGGCGGCCATGGATCGGGCGCTCCCGGAGCCCGTCGACCACTTCCTGGTGCAGGCCGACCTGACCCTGATGGTGCCCGGACCGATGACGGTGGAGCTGGCCGAGCAGGTGCAGGCGATCGCCGACCTGGAGTCCGGCGGCGCGGCGTCGGTGTACCGCATCAGCGAGGACAGTCTGCGGCGCGCCCTGGACACCGGCCGGTCGGGTTCGGAGATCGTCACCCTCCTGGAGAGCCGGTCCCGGACGCCGGTGCCGCAGTCGTTGACCTATCTGGTGGAGGACGTCGCCCGGCGGCACGGCAGCCTGCGGGTGGGCGTGGCGTCGTCGTTCGTCCGCTGCGAGGATCCGGCGCTGCTCGCCGCGGTCCTCACCAGCGAGGCCGCCGCCGAGGTCTCGCTGCGTGCGCTGGCCTCCACCGTCGCGGTGTCGGCGGCGTCGCTCCGCGAGGTGGTCGACGCCCTGCGCAGACACGGTTTCGCCCCGGCCGGGGAGGACTCGACCGGAGCCCTGGTGGATCTGCGCAGCCGCGGCAGCCGGGTGCCCGCCCGCGCGGCCTCGCCGCGTCCCCGCCCGCGCCGCGCCCGGATCGCGCCCGGGCAGGTGCAGACCGTCGTCGACCGGCTCCGGGCCGCCGACCGCGCCGACGCGCCGCCGACCGGATCGGTGCGGGCCGCGGGCGGCGGGGAGAGCGCGTCGGCGCTGATCCAGCTGGCGCTGCGCACCGGGCGACCGGTCCGCCTGGGCTACGTCGACGCCCACGGCGCCGCGAGCCGACACGTGGTGCGCCCGCGCGCACTGCACGCCGGCCATCTGCTCGGCGCCACCGACGACGAGGCGGACGTCAGCTTCTCCCTGCACCGGATCACCCATCTCGAAGTCCTGTGACCGCCCCCGACGGCCTGGCGGGCGTCCCGCCGGCGGCACGGTGAGCACCCCTACTGGCAGCGTCGACGGCCACCGGGGACAATGGATCGGGTGACTGACGGACCCCTCATCGTCCAATCCGACAAGACCGTGCTGCTGGAGATCGACCATCCCCTGGCCGGTGCGGCGCGTGCCGCGATCGCTCCGTTCGCCGAGCTCGAACGCGCCCCCGAACACGTGCACACCTACCGCATCACGCCGCTGGCCCTGTGGAACGCCCGGGCCGCCGGGCACGACGCCGAGCAGGTGGTCGACGCCCTCGTCACCCACTCGCGCTACCCCGTCCCGCAGCCGCTGCTGGTCGACATCGTCGACACCATGGGCCGCTTCGGGCGCCTGCAGCTGGTGAAGAACCCGGCGCACGGGCTGAGCCTGGTCTCGCTCGACCGCGCGGTGCTCGAAGAGGTGATGCGCAACAAGAAGATCGCGCCGATGCTCGGCGCCCGGATCGACGACGACACCGTCGTCGTGCATCCGTCCGAACGCGGCCGCCTCAAACAGATGCTGCTGAAGATCGGCTGGCCCGCCGAGGACCTCGCCGGTTACGTCGACGGCGAGGCGCACCCCATCGCCCTGGAGCAGGACGACTGGGAGCTGCGCGACTACCAGCAGCTGGCCGCGGACTCGTTCTGGGCGGGCGGCTCCGGCGTCGTCGTGCTGCCGTGCGGTGCCGGCAAGACGATGGTCGGCGCCGCCGCGATGGCCAGAGCCCAGGCCACGACGCTGATCCTGGTGACCAACACCGTCGCCGGACGGCAGTGGAAGCGCGAACTGATCGCCCGCACGTCGCTCACCGAGGACGAGATCGGCGAGTACTCGGGTGAGCGCAAGGAGATCCGCCCGGTCACCATCGCGACGTACCAGGTGATGACGCGCAGATCGAAGGGCGAGTACAAGAACCTGGACCTGTTCGACTCGCGGGACTGGGGCCTGATCGTCTACGACGAGGTGCACCTGCTGCCCGCCCCGGTGTTCCGGATGACCGCCGACCTGCAGTCGCGCCGCCGCCTCGGTCTCACCGCCACGCTGGTGCGCGAGGACGGCCGCGAGGGCGACGTGTTCAGCCTGATCGGCCCCAAACGGTACGACGCCCCCTGGAAGGACATCGAGGCGCAGGGCTGGATCGCCCCGGCCGAGTGCGTCGAGGTCCGCGTGACGATGTCCGACGACGAACGTCTCCAGTACGCCGTCGCCGAGGCCGACACCAAGTACAAGCTCTGTTCCACCGCGCATTCGAAGCTGCGCGTGGTGCGCTCGATCCTGGAACAGCACAGGGGGTCCCAGACCCTGGTAATCGGCGCCTACATCGACCAGCTCGAAGAGCTCGGCCGCGAGCTGGACGCCCCGGTGATCCAAGGGGCCACCCGGAACGCCGAGCGGGAGAAGCTGTTCGACGCCTTCCGCCGCGGCGAGCTCTCCACCCTGGTGGTGTCGAAGGTCGCGAACTTCTCCATCGACCTGCCCGAGGCCAGCGTCGCGGTGCAGGTGTCGGGGACGTTCGGTTCGCGTCAGGAGGAGGCCCAGCGCCTCGGCCGACTGCTGCGGCCCAAGGCCGACGGCGGGCAGGCGCACTTCTACTCCGTCGTCTCCCGGGACAGCCTGGACGCCGATTACGCCGCGCACCGGCAGCGTTTCCTGGCCGAACAGGGGTACGCCTACCGGATCGTCGATGCCGGCGACCTGCCGATGGTGGACTGATCCGGTGATGCCCGAGCCCTCCCCCACGACCGATCCCCCCTCCTCGCTGGTCGAGCCCTCCTCCTCGGTGGTCGAGTCCCCGTCCTCGGTGGTCGAGCCCTCCTCCTCGGTGGTCGAGCGGAGTCGAGACCCCCGGCGCCTCGTCGCCCGACTGCGGCCGTTCGCGGAGACGATCTTCGCCGAGATGTCCGCCCTGGCCGTCGCCCACGATGCGGTGAACCTCGGTCAGGGGTTCCCGGACACCGACGGCCCCGCCGCGATGCTCGCCGCCGCGCAGCAGGCGATCGCCGACGGCCGCAACCAGTACCCGCCGGGGATCGGGATCCCGGAGCTGCGGCACGCGATCGGCGAGCAGCACGCCCGCGACTACGCCCTGCACTACGACCCCGACACCGAGGTCCTGGTGACGGTCGGCGCCACCGAGGCCGTCGCCGGGGCCGTGCTGGGGCTGGTGGAACCGGGTCGCGAGGTGATCATGATCGAGCCGTACTACGACTCGTACGCGGCCACCGTCGCCCTCGCCGGGGCGGTCCGTCGTACGGTGCCGTTGGTGTCGGAGGGCGACGGCTTCCGGCTCGACCTCGACGCCCTGCGCGCCGCGTTCGGACCGAATACGGCGGCGATCCTGGTGAACACCCCGCACAACCCGACCGGCACCGTCCTGAACGACGACGAGCTCGCCGAGATCGCCCGGCTCTGCGTGGAGCACGACGTGGTGGCGATCGCCGACGAGGTCTACGAGTTCCTCACTTTCCGGGGGCTGCGGCACCGGCCGCTCGCGACCTTCGACGGCATGCGCGAGCGCACCCTGCGGATCTCCAGCGCCGCCAAGACGTTCAACGTGACCGGCTGGAAGGTCGGCTGGGTGTGCGGTCCGCCCGCGCTGGTGGCCGCGGCGCGCGGCGCCAAACAGTACCTCACCTACGTCGGCAGCGGCCCGTTCCAGCCCGCCGTCGCACTGGCGCTGCGCACCGAGTCGGACTGGGTCGCGGCGATGGCCCGCGACCTCGAACGCAAACAGGGCGTGCTGTCGGCGGCCCTGGCCGACGCCGGGTTCGGCGTCCATCGCACCGACGGCACCTACTTCGTCCTCGCCGACCCCCGGCCTCTCGGGTACGACGACGGCGCCGCCTTCTGCCGGGCCCTGCCGGAGCGGATCGGTGTCGCGGCGGTCCCGGTGAGCGCCTTCGTCGACCCGCCGGCTTCGCACGGCGCGGGCGGCTGGAATCATCTGGTGCGCTTCGCGTTCAGCAAACGCGACGACGTGATCGCCGAGGCGGCCCGCCGCCTGAGCACGCTGTAGTCGAGCCGGCGGCGCTACCGTCGGTCCGGGGTCTGCCTGCCGCGTCGTCCCGTCCGTTTGACGAGGTCGGAGAGCACGCTGCCCAGGGTCGGCGGTTCACTGTGGACCATCGTCGTCGGGACGAAGATCGCGGTCTTCGCGGCGCGGCCGCGCAGGTGGACCTCCCCCGTCTCGCTCCACAGCTCCGCCTCTCCGGGGTCGGCGGCGTCCACGGTGTCGCCGCTCGCACAGACCGGGGAGCCGGACTCCTTGGCCCAGTCCGAGAGCCGGGCCGACTCGTTCACCGGATCACCGATCACGGTGTACTCGTAGCGGCTCGCGGCACCGATGTTGCCGGCGAACACCCGCCCGTAGCCCACGCCCATGCCCCACTCCAGGGGGACTCGTTCGCCGAGCGCCTCACCGAGTTCCCGGGCGGCCCGCAGCGCCGATCCGGCCGGGTCGGGCAGCGCGGCCGGTGCCCCGAAGATGATGAGCGCGGCATCGCCCTCGAACTTGTTGATGAGCCCGTCGTGCCGCTCCACCACCTCGGCGACCACCGAGAAGAAGACGTTCAGCACCACCGCGGTCTCCCGCGGATCGCGTTCGGCGGCGAAGCTCGTCGAACCGGTCAGGTCGACGAAGACCACGCCCACGTCGGTGTTGGCCCCGGACATCTCGCCGCCCTGCTCGATCGCCAGCTCGGCCACCCGGTCGCCGACGTGTTTGGAGAAGAGCGACCGGATCCGTTCGCGTTCGTCCCGGATCCGCTCCCGCTCGGCGAGACCGTCGAGCATGTGGTTCAGCCCCGTCTGCAGCACACCGAGCTCGGAGACGTCGTACACGGCCACCCGGCGGTCGAAGTCGCCGGCGGAGGCCGACTCGACCACCTCCCGCATCTCGTTGAGCGGATCGGCGAGCGTCCTGCCGACCAGCATCACCACCAGCAGCCCCGAACTCAGCGCCACCACGGCGAGGAACACCGACGTCCAGTCCAGCGGCCCGACGGCGGGCGGCAGCCAGCCGATCCAGCGCCCGATGTTGATGGTGATCAGCCCGACCATCGGCACCGCCGACGAGACCAGCCAGACCACGACCATCCGTTCCCGGACTCCGTGCACCACCCGCGGCTCCGAGGCGCCGCTGAGCGCGAGGATGGCCAGCGGACGGGCCGAGACCTCCGCGAACAGGTAGATGAGACTGCCGGAGGTCACGGCGGAGAGGACGAAGGCGCCGCCGACCGTCGCCAGGAACTGCCGGCTCACGTCCGAGATCAGCATGTAGATCACGTAGCTGACCAGCCAGCCGGCCACGTCGGCGCCGCTCTGCCGGATCGGGATCCCGGCCACCGACCGGCGCCGCAGACTGTCGGTGCCGCCGTTCTCGATGAACCAGCGGATGTGGGGTTGCAGAAGCAGCAACGAGATCACCGTGCTGGCGCCGGCGCCGATCACGAGGGCGATCAACATCTCCCAGTAGCCCGGGTTCATCGACTCGGTGCGCAGGGTGAAAGACCCGCCGTTGAACGCCAGGATCACCAGGACGAAGGTCTCGATGCCGATCAGGAACTTGGAGCCCACCCCGATGGTGACGCTCACCGCGGCGGCCCGCCGGGTCACCGCACGCTTGAAGCGCGGTTCCACCGAGGGCCATACGGCGGCGAGGTGCTCGTTCGGCACGTCCGCGTCCCGGGGCCCGTCGAACACGTCGAAGATCCAGCGGCGCAGCCGCCAGCGCTCATCGATCTGGTCGACCAGACGATGCAGGGATTCGCGGGATCGCTGGATCTCCACGCGGTCACCCCCGGTAGCTCGACGGACAATGGATCGAGAGTACCCAAGCCCACCGACGATCATCGTCGAGCGCGGGTCTCCGGTCGCGCATCAGACCCGGGTACCGGTCCTCCGCACGAGCCGGTCTATCGACGACGACGATGCATCCGGCGCCGCGGCGTCCCGTGCAGACGCCGGGATCGGCCCTCCGGGACAGCCCGGCGGTCGTCGGTCGTCGTGTTCGGCTCCGGCCGTTCGTCCGGTGCCGGTTCCTCGATCGGGGTCTCCGCCGGTTCGGGGTCGTCCTGCGCAGTCGGCTTCGCCTCCGGGGCGGCTGCTCCGGCGGGCTCGGACCTGTCTGCGGCGTCCGGATCGGCCTCGGGTTCGACGCCCTCACCGGTCGCCCCGACGTCCACCGGTTCCCCCGCGGTCGTCGCTCGCTCGGCGTCTCCGGGTTCCTCGGCGTCGCCGGACTCCTCGGTGACGCCGGTCGTCGGGATCTCTGCGTCGGGTTCGCTCGCCGTGGTCTCCGCCGGCTCCGTCCCGGCATCGACCAGCGCATTCACCTCGGTGCCGGCGGCCGGATCGTCTCCCGCCGACTCGTTGGTGCCCGGCTCATCGGGGTTCTGCGCATCGGTGTTCGGTTCATCGGGGCTCGGCTCGACGGCTGCCGAGTCGCTCGCCGCGATCTCGTCCTCCTGCGGCGTATCGGCCTCGGACGCACCCGACTCGTCCGCCTCCGGACCGTCGGTCGCCGCCGTCTCCGCCTCCGCCGTCTCTACCTCTGCCGTCTCCGCCTCCGGGGTCTCGACCTTCGTCTCGACGTTCTCGTCGGCACCGGACTCCGCGGACTCGGTCTCCGCGTCCTCGGTCTCCACGGGCGCGTCGGCGGGTGCGTCGAGTTCTGCCTCCGCAGGCACAGCGGTCTCGTTCTCGGCGGGATCGCTCCCCGCGAGTGCGACGGCCTCGGGCTCCGCCGACGCCGGCGCCGGCGCATCCGATTCGGGCGTGTCCGCCCCGGTGTCGTCCATCGACTCCACCCCGTGCAGCCAGGCGTGCGTCACATCGTCGGTGCCCGCTTGGTCGTCACCGAGCGCGTTGTTCTCATATGCCACCTGTAAACCGGTGTCGACGGTCGAATCGGTGTCGACGGTGGCGTAGGTGACCACCAGCGCCGAGGCCTGGGCCGTCTCCTCGCTCAGAATCGGCTCGGGTTCCGGTTCCGGTTCCGGCTCGGGTTCCGGCTCGACCACCGGTTCGGGCTCGGGCTCCGCCTCGGGTTCGACCACCGGCTCCGGTTCGGCTCCGAGTTCCGATTCGGCTCCGAGTTCCGGTGCGGTTCCGAGTCCCGGTGCGGGCATGGTGCCCGGAACCGGGGCCCCGGGCGCAGCACCGAACAGTCCGACCGGTCCGAGGGCGCCCGACGCATCGGCTCCGCCCTCCGGCGATCCGGCGACCGGCCGCTCTGCTCCGGGTGGCGCGGTACCGAACGGCTCCGTGCCAGGCAGTTCCGTGCCGGGTCGATCCCGCTCGGGAGATCTCCCGTCCGGTCGTTCCGCACCCGGTCGTTCCCTGTCCGGCCCGCCCGGGTTCGGCGGGACCATGGGTCCCGGCCTGCTCGGGGTCTTCGCCAGGTTCATCGGCGCCAGCGGCGGCATCCCGGAGGCACCCGGCATCGGCGGCCTGCCACCGGCCATCGGCCGCCCGGCCGCGAAATTCGGCCGGGCCCTCTCGAGCGAGGGCTCCGTGCGCTCAGGCGACGGCGTCGAATCGGCCGTCGGCGCCGCGACCGCACCTGCGGGCGCCGCTTCTGCCGGGGTCGGCGGGGCGTCCGTCGACGCCACCACAGCCTCGTGCACGGTCCCCGAGCCGCTTCGTCGACGACGCCACCACAGGAACGCACCGATCAGGATCACCAGCAGGATCTGCACGGCCAGCAGCCCCAGCCATACCCGCGGTTCCCTCCACCAGGCCCGTTTCGCGACCTCCGGTTCGGCGGTCTCCTCGGCCATCGTCACCGGACTCGTCGTGGTCGCGGGGGGCTCCACGCCCATACCGGGCACCAGTTCGATGAGTTCGGCCGGAACCGTCTCCAGTCCGGCGGTGGACGACCACCGGATCACTCGGCCCTCCGGCCCCGCGAACCGCGATTCGTCGGCCCGCCCGACGTTGGCGGTGTCGGTGATCGGGAATCCGAACGGCCCGTCCTGGGCGCCCGAGGCGACCCAGGCGCGCAGCACCTCGCCGGTCAGCAGCGAGGCGCGTGTGCCGGGGCTCCAATAGATCGCGGCGCCGTCCGGATCGCCGAACGAACTGAACCGTCCAGCACCGGCCGCCTGTTCGTCCGCGGTCGGAAAACCGATCGCGGCGGGTCCGCCGACCGCACGATAGCGGTCGACGATGGCACCGAGCACCGCGTGGGCGCCGGTGGCCGGCGAGAAGTACACGATGCCGCCCTCGAACACCTGCGAGGCACCGCCCGTCTCGGGCCGCACCTCGCTGCGGCGCGGACCGAGTTTCTCGGCGACGGCGGGTTCGGCGACGTAACCACTGATGGCAACGACCGCGTCCGTCATCAGATCGGCCCGGGCGACCGGGACACCGAAGGCGGCCAGCAACACGCCGGCCACGATGAGCGCGATGGAACCTCGACGAAGCCGCTCGGACATCAGGACCGGCGGCCCTTCGACTTCGGATCGTCGTCGTCGGCGATCGCGTACCGCGCGTCGATCAGGCCCTTGACGTTGAGCTCCGGCGACGTGGCGCCGGCGACGCCGTCCTCGGGGTGCGCGCCGGTGCGGGCGTCCAGCCAGTCGGAGTCGACCGGGTCACCGGAGTCCAGGAACTGGGCGGCCACTACGTCGCCGCCGATGGCGTCGTGGGTCACGGTGCGCTGCGTGGACGTGTCCTCGATCACGCGCTCCACCGGCTTCTCGACCACCTTGCGGACGAAGACCGGCTTCTCCACGACCACCTCGATCACCTTCTCCACCGGCTTCTCGATCACCTTCTCGACGATCTTCTCCACCGGTTTCTCGACGATCTTCTCCACCTCGATGATCTTCTCCACCTCGACGATCTTCTCGACGGGCTTCTCGATCACCTTCTCGACGATCTTCTCGACCGGGATCTCGACGATCTTCTCGACCTCGATGATCTTCTCGACGGGCTTCTCGACCACCTTCTCCACCTCGACGTAGACGGGGCGCTCGACCACCTTCTCCACATCGATGAAGACGGGCTTCTCCACCACGCGCTCGACGATCTGGTTGATGTCCTTCTCCACCAGCTTCTCGACGAGGACCGGCTTCTCCACGATCTTCTCGAACTCGCGGGTGACCGGCTTCTCGACCAGCTTCTCGGTGATCTCCGGGCGCTCGACGATCTTCTCGACGATGTGCTCGACAGGCTTGTCGACGATCTTCTCGACCACCTCGGGCTTCTCTACGACCCGCTCGACGATCCGCTCGACGGGCTTCTCGACGATCTTCTCGATCACGTTCGGCTTCTCGACGATCTTCTCGACCGTCCGGTCGACGGGCTGCTCGATCACCTTCTCGATGATGTTCGGGACCTCGACGACCCGCTCCACCTCGCGGTCGACGGACTTCTCGATCACCTTCTCGATCAGGTTCGGCTCCTCGATGACGCGCTCGATCACCCGGTCGACGGGCTTCTCCACCACCTGCTCGATGATGTTCGGGACCTCGACGACCTTCTCGACCTCGCGGTCGACCGGCTTGTCGACGACCTTCTCGATGATGTTCGGGACCTCGACGACCCGCTCCACCTCACGGTCGACGGACTTCTCGATCACCTTCTCGACGAGGTTCGGCTCCTCGACCACCCGCTCCACGACGTGGTCGACGGACTTCTCCACGACCTCTTCGAGGATGTTGGGGACCTCGACCACCTTCGGCACGGTCCGATCAACCGGCTTCTCGACGATCTCCTCAAGAATGTTCGGAACCTCGACCACCTTCGGCACGGTCCGATCAACCGGCTTCTCGACGATCTCCTCAAGAATGTTCGGAACCTCGACCACCTTCGGCACGGTCCGATCAACCGGCTTCTCGACGATCTCCTCAAGAATATTGGGAACCTCGACCACCTTCGGCACGGTCCGATCAACCGGCTTCTCGACGATCTCCTCAAGAATGTTCGGAACCTCGACCACCTTCGGCACGGTCCGATCAACCGGCTTCTCGACGATCTCCTCAAGAATGTTCGGAACCTCGACCACCTTCGGCACGGTCCGATCAACCGGCTTCTCGACGATCTCCTCAAGAATGTTCGGAACCTCGACCACCTTCGGCACGGTCCGATCAACCGGCTTCTCGACGATCTCCTCAAGAATGTTCGGAACCTCGACCACCTTCGGCACGGTCCGATCAACCGGCTTCTCGACGATCTCCTCAAGAATGTTCGGAACCTCGACCATCCGCTCGACCACTCGATCGACGGGCTGCTCGACCACCTTCTCGATGATGTTCGGGATCTCGACGACCCGCTCCACCTCGCGATCGACCGGGGTCTCGACCACCTT
Organism: Gordonia sp. (in: high G+C Gram-positive bacteria); assembly: GCF_047600385.1. Taxonomy (GTDB): domain Bacteria; phylum Actinomycetota; class Actinomycetes; order Mycobacteriales; family Mycobacteriaceae; genus Gordonia. The sequence goes on from NZ_JASGKZ010000001.1 coordinate 245,847, forward strand.
CTCGATCACATTCGGCGTCTCGACCACCCGCTCCACGATGTGGTCGACGGGCTTCTCCACCGGCTTCTCGACGATCTTCTCGACGATCAGTTCGCGCGGCACCTCGACGTGCTTGATGATCGGCCTCTCGGCGACGAGTTCGACGACCTTCTCGACCTCTTTCTCGACCATCTTGTAGACGACCTTCTCCACCGGCACCTCGACGACCTTCTCCACGATGGTCTCGACCAGCTTCTCCACCCGGACCTCGACGATCTTCTCGACGGGGACCTCGACGACCTTCTCCACGACCTTCTCGATCGGGACCTCGACCATCTGGTAGACGATCTTCTCCACCGGCACCTCGACGACCTTCTCGACGATGGTCTCGACCGGCTTCTCCACCTGGACCTCGACGATCTTCTCGACGGGGACCTCGACGACCTTCTCGACGATCTTCTCGACCGGGACCTCGACCTCGCGTTCGACGACGGTCACGACCGGCTTCTCGACGATCCGCTCGACGGTCACCTCTTTCTCGACGATCCGGTCGCGGATGTCGACGATGAGCTTCTCCACCAGGCGGTCGACCTCGACCGGGGCCTCCACGACCTCGTCGACGACGGTCACGACCAGCTTCTCAACCAGGCGCGGGACGTCGATCTGGCGTTCGACCACCTCGTCGACCAGGGTGACGACGAGGTTCTCGACCAGGCGGGCGACGTCCATCGGCGCGTCGACGACCTCGTCGACGATCGTCACGACCGGCTGTTCGATCACCCGCGGCACGTCCATCGGGGCGTCGACCACTTCGTCGACGATCGTCACGATCGGCTTGTCGACCAGACGCGGCACGTCGACCGGCGCGTCGACCTCCTCGTCGACGATCGTCACCACCGGACGCTCCACCAGACGGGACACGTCGACCGGCGCGTCGACCACTTCGTCGACGATCGTCACGATCGGCTTGTCGACCAGACGCGGCACGTCGACCGGCGCGTCGACCTCCTCGTCGACGATCGTCACCACCGGACGCTCCACCAGACGGGACACGTCGACCGGGGCGTCGACCACTTCGTCGACGATCGTCACGATCGGCTTGTCGACCAGACGCGGCACGTCGACCGGGGCGTCGACCTCCTCGTCGACGATCGTCACCACCGGACGCTCCACCATCCGAGGCACGTCGACCGGCCGTTCGACGACGTCGTCGACGATCGAGACGATCGGCTTCTCCACCATGCGCTGGATGTTGACCGGCTTGTCCACGACGTCGTCGACGACGGTGACGACCGGCTTCTCCACCAGCCGCGGGACGTCGATCTCCTTGTCGACCACCTCGTCGACGACGGTGACGATCGGCTTCTCCACCATGCGGGAGACCGGCTTCGGGCGCTCGACGATGTCGTCGAGCACGGTGACGATCGGCTTCTCGACCATGCGGGTCACGTCGACCGGCTTGTCCACGACGTCGTCGACGATCGTGACGACGGGGTTCTCCACCATGCGCGTGACGTCGACGGGCGCGTCGACGACGTCGTCGACGATCGTGACGACGGGCTTCTCCACGAGCCGGCTGACGTCCACCGGAACGTCCTGCACGTCGTCGCGGACACTGACGATGGGACGCTCGACGAGCCGGCTCACCTGGACGGGGCGGTCTTCGACGGTGTCGACGACGGTGACGACGGGGCGCTCGACGAGCCGGCTGACGGTGGTGGGCTTGTCGACCACCATGTCCACGGTCTCGACGACGAGTCGTTCGACGATCCGTTCGAGGGTCACGGGCTTATCCACGACGCGCTCGACCGGGTTCTCCACCAACCGCTCGACGACCAGGTCGTGATCCACGACGTTGTCGACGACCTTCGGACTCGAATCCTTACGGTCGTTCTTAGCCACTATGCCTCCCTTTACCGGTCGCCGATCGGTTGACGACGACCGCACGGGCGTACTACCGCCCCCGACTTCAGCGATTTCCAGTCTGATGCGTAGTGTCCCAAGATATCAACACGGTGGCGACGCGCCACACCGTCGAGAAGCTGAGAAACGAAGAATCCCCTGGAAGAATCGCACTGCCTCAAGCAGTTCCATTCTTCCAGGGGACCTTCGGTGTCGCACCATGGCGACCCTGACGGGACTCGAACCCGCGACCTCCGCCGTGACAGGGCGGCGCGCTAACCAACTGCGCCACAGGGCCTTGCTATTCGATTGTTCCCGTTCACACGGGGTGTTGAAGTCCTCGTTTCACCGAGGACCACGTGGCCAGGGCCGGGATCGAACCGGCGACCTTCCGCTTTTCAGGCGGACGCTCGTACCAACTGAGCTACCTGGCCAGATATCGGCGACCGTGCACATGGGCGCACAGCCTGACCGACGCCATCTCTGGCGACCCTGACGGGACTCGAACCCGCGACCTCCGCCGTGACAGGGCGGCGCGCTAACCAACTGCGCCACAGGGCCTTGCTATTCAATTGTCTTCACGACGCGAGCCGCGAAGCGTACCCCCTACGGGATTCGAACCCGCGCTACCGCCTTGAAAGGGCGGCGTCCTAGGCCGCTAGACGAAGGGGGCCCGCGTCCTCGCTGGGAGCTTCATCAGCGTATGGCACATCCATGGTGAATCACAAATCGGCTGGTCCGAGCACTGAAACAGGGCTTTCTCCCGCCCCGGAGACGACGCCGACCGCCCGGTCCGCCGAGGCCGCGAACCGCGGCCGCCGTCGACCTCCTGCGGCCCCGGTCCACCGGTCCGCAGACGCACCGGTTAGACTCTTCGATGCCCCTTTAGCTCAGTTGGTAGAGCTGTGGACTTTTAATCCATAGGTCGTCGGTTCGAGCCCGACAGGGGGCACCTCTCCGGCCCAGGTCGCAGCGCATTCCGCGCCGCCGCCTGGGCCGAGTCGTAGGGCTCGGTGCCTCACGTTGCCTCAACTCAGGCGAAACTCCGCCCCGCCGCCTTCAGTGCTTCGTCCTGACTGTGCGCGTACGTCGACATCGTGAAAGCCGCCGAGCTGTGCCCCAACCACTGCGCGATCACCGCTATCGGCACCCCGCGCAGGTGCATGAGTGTCCCGCAGGTGTGACGTGCATCGTGCAGTCGGACACGCTCGATGCCGAGGTCGCCGAGCATGCGGTCCCATCCGGCCGACACCTGCCAGGTGTTCAGCGGCCGCCCTGCCTCGTCGCACGCGACGTATTCGCCGCCCGCGTACGCCTCCCCCAGTACCAGCCGCTCGCGTCGCTGCTGTTTCCGCGCCGCCTTCAGCACCTTGACGACGTCCTCGGGCATGGGGAGCGTCCGCGCCGAGGTTCGGGACTTCGGGGTGTCGACGACGATTCCGCCGACTCCGTCGACCCTGGTCTCCGTGATGGTTACGGTCCCGGCCTTCATGTCGACGTCGGACCAGCGGAGCCCGGCGATCTCGCCGCGGCGGAGCCCGTAGAGCGCGAGTGTCCACAGGTGCCGGTCGCGGCAGCGGTGTTCGAGGACTCTCCGCATTTCAGAATGAGTCAGGGTGCGGAACGTCTGTTTGTCCGAGGGGATCCTGTCGACCAGCGCGGCGACGTTCCGCACGACGTTCCCCTGCGCCTGTTCGGAGTCGAGGACTTGGGAGAGTCGGCCGATCGTCTGGTTGATCGTGGCCGGCGCGTACGCCTTGCGCGTCACGGTTCGTCCGTCGTCGGTGGTGCGTTCGACGTCGCCGGCGCGCAGTCGTGCCACGAGGTCGTCGAGGTGCCGCTTGGTGAGTTTCTGGATAGCGGTGTCGCCGAGCTCGTCCCGCACGGGTTGCAGGGCTGCGATGTAGCCGCGCAGGGTCGACGACTTCAGGCTGTGTTTCGAGGCGAGCCAGTCCGCGCATGCCTGCTCGACGGTGCGAGTGCTGACCCGGACGTAGCTGCCGGCCTGGACGGCGCCGAGGGTTTCGGCGTGGAAGGCTCGCGCTTCGGCCTCGCTCCGGAACGATCGGCGGACCTGGTGCCGGTCGTCGCCGGTGCCGACGTTGAGCTGGACTCGCCAGCGTGGTTCTGGTTTGCCTGTGCGCCGGTTCGTGACCGTGATCTTCGCGATGCCGGTCGGGAGCTGCTTACGCGCCATCGCGCCCCGACTCCTCCTGAATCCCCAGGGGATCCTCGTCAATGACGCCGCCGAGTTCTCCGATCCTCTCCCTCAATCGCTCCACTTCCTCGCTGAGTTGCCTCTGGATCCGCCGGCCCGCTTCAATCTCGGCCGGAGTACGAGAATCGTCGGCGATCATCTCGTCGGCGATCATCCGCATCAGGGCTCGCTTGGTGCGCCGGTAGGCCCGCACCGCCCTGACTAGTTCCTGCTGGTCGCGATCTACTGGCAGTGTCTCGAAGTGGGTAATGTCGTCCGCCGTCCGAGTTCGGCTAAGGGCCCCGTCTCCGCTGAACCAGTCGAGTGCTGCACCGCTGGGGACTTGCCAACCGGGGAGCGCTTCGACCTCGCCGTCTGGGATGTCTGGGTAGATGAGCACGATCGGCGGAACCCCCAACGCAGCCGCAAGCACGATCAACTCCCCGACCTCAAGGCTCCGCTTCCGACCTGTCTCGATGTCCGAAATGACTGAGCGCGACAGCGGATGCCCAAGCTCGGCCGTCCGGTCCGCCAGTTGAGCCGCGGTCATCTTCTTCGCCTTCCTCCTCGCTTGCACTGAACTCGCGATGCGCTCGGTCGTCTGCTGATTCCAGCCTTCAGGAGGCTTCGTCCACGCCATATTCACGCACGCTACGGGACCGCTTGCGCGATCTCCACGCACAGAGTAATACTCGTAGAGACAACGCGCACCAGCCATGTACGCGAGTTGTTTTTACGAATAGGAGATCCGATGTCCTCGAAACTCATCCCCATCGAAGCGCCGGACGGGAAGCCGTCGGCGTGCTCCGAGATCGGAGTGTCCCGGTCGACGATCTACAAGGAGATGAATGCCGGGCGCTTGAAGAGCGTGAAGGTCGGGCGCCGCCGGTTCACCACCGACGCGTTCATCGCCGAGTACGTCGAGAAGCTCGTCGTCGACACCGACGAGGCAGACGGAGCATGCGCGTGACGACGACCCCCTCAGCCCTGAGGGGGCGCGTGAGCGGGTCCGCCTCGACCATCCCCACCGCACAGAAAAACCTCGACGACACGGTCCATCCGACCAAGAACAGCCGCGTCGTCGAGGTGACCACCACCAACACTCACCAGGAGAATCAGTGATGAACCACGATCGTATCCGTCGCCCGTCCGCGGCGGCGACACCCTGCCCGAACCAGGCCGACCGAACCCACGAGCCTGCGGGTTCGGTCGAGCCGCCGCACCTGCTCACCGCCCTCGCCCGGTCCGGGGCACTCGAGCAGCTCATCACCGTCGCGGCCCGGCACTGCCCGGCGCGCCTGGACGCGGTACTGGCCGCGGTCCGCCGGCCCGCGGACCTGACCGAACTCCTCGAACTGGCCGACGTGGTCGGAGGTGCCCGATGAGCGGCAGCGACGATCAGCGCCTCGACGGCTCCGGTTTCCCGATCGGTGACCCGTCTGTGCCGTCCCTGTGCCCGGTGTGCGACGCGCCGATCTTCCCCAGCAGCGACGTCGACAAGACCGGCTACCTGGCCGCGCTGGACGCGCACTACGAGAAGGCCGGCCACTACCGGGGTGCCGCCGCGGAGTCGGTCTCCGAGGACGACACCGCGCCGGTCCGCCACGAGATGTTCACCTGCGTCGGGTGCGGCGGCGAGGCCGGGATCTCCTGCGACGACCCGGGAGAGGTCGACGAGTTCGCCGACCAGTGGGCCGACGATCACCGCGCCTGCGGTAGCGAGCCCGCAGCCGTGGCCGTGACGCCGCTGCACGAGGTGATCTGCCCGGACTGCTCGGAGATCATCACGGTCGAACTCGACCCGGCACCGAAGGCGCCGAACGGGTGGGCACTGAACCTCACCCGAGTCGAGAAGATCGTCGACGACCACGAGAAGGCGTGCCCGGGCGCACCGCTCGCGCCGGTCCGCCAGGCCTGGCTGACGCTGGTCGGCAACGGTGATCGGCCGACGATCTGCCACTACGGCGACACGTCGAGCGTGACCGACCTGGCCCGCCCGTCCTGGTCCGACCCGGACTACGACCACATCGGTCACGGTCTCGCCTACTACTCGTCGGCGCCGGCCGGAGTCGCGTTCAAGCGCGATCGGTCGATCAATCGGGGCCGAGGCTTGACCAGGACCACGGTCGAGGTGTCCGCGCAGTTGTCGACGGCGTGGGGTCTGCGAGTCGGCATCGTGGTCGCCCAGCCGACGCGGGACGGAGATGAGGCGTGCACGGCCCTGGCGTCCCCGGCCGAGGCCCGGCAACTCGCCGCCGTCCTGTGCGCGGCCGCCGATCTCGCCGAGTCCGAGACCAGCGCGTAGAGCCCTCTGCCGGGGTCGGATCCCGTATCCGGCCCCGGCAACGGCGTACCCCGCCGTTCCGCAGCGGCCGCCTCCGGTCACCCCTCTCTGCCAGTGTGTGCACACCCGACACGGAGGAGACCCGAACCATGACTACGACCCGAACCACCAACAGCGATTACGAGGCCGCCTACCGGCGCCTGACCGAACAGGGCTCGATCACCGTCCCGGACTACCAGGCCCTCACCGGACTACACCGCACCAGCGCCTACCGCGCGGTCCGGGACGGAGTGATCCCGTCGTTCCGGGTCGGCCGGTCGATCCGGATCCCGAGCACCGCGGTCCGCGCGCAACTCGGACTCTGAGCACACCTCAACAACACATGCAGCGCCGCTGGCGGTTGGGCCGGGCACACCATCGGAAAGACAGGTCGATGACCACCAACACAACAGAAGGCCGGCCCCAGCAGCACACCAGGACCGGCCCCGAAGAAGAGCTTCCGACGACTCTCGACCCGCAGGGTATCGCAGGCCGGGGACACGCCCTACCGCTGCTGTCGGCCGCCATGCATTCCCTCGCCGGGACCGTCGTCGAGGTCCTGACGATCCTCACACCCGAGATGATCCGGCCCCTCGATCCGCCGTCGGCTACCGCCCTGAGCGCGGTCCTGGCCGTCGCCGAACGCGGCCTGGACCCGATCGAGACCCTCGTCGTCGGCGAGCTGCGCCGGACCGGCCTGTTCACCGACGACCACCAGGGCCGCCTGCTCAGGGGCCGGATAGAGGCCGCGGCGTCCCCCGCAGTGCCCGGCGCCTCGTTCCGGTGGCTCGCCGCTGATCTGGCCGCCGACGTCGAAGCGGCCGCGATCATCGCCTACGCCGCGGCCCTACGCGAATCGGTGTTCGGACACGAAGACGACCGGACCGCGATCCGGACCCGGGGTGAGGCACACCTCGATGACCTCGCCGAGGTCCGTCTCCGACTCCGCGCCGGAGGTGCCGCATGACCGGCGAAGACTTCGACGTCTGGGAGTCCCGGCCGATCCTGCGTCACACACGCGACTTCGCGCGCGCTCGCCGCGTCGGGCCGCTCCCGCTGCTCGGCGCGCTCCTCGTCCGCGCTGTCGCGGCCACCGAACCGACCGTGGTGCTGCCCGCGGTGGTCGGCGATCACGCCTCCCTGAATCTGCTGTTGGGGTTCGTCGGCCCGTCCGGCGCGGGCAAGGGCGCCACCGAAGCCGCGGCCCGGCGCGCCACGAACCTGCCACAGGTCCCGGAGTTGCCGATCGGTTCCGGTGAGGGCATCGCGCGCACATTCGCGCCGCCACCTGCCGGGAAGGATGGCGAGCCGGTGACCGAGCCGGTCACGCGGGCGATCTTCACCGCCGCCGAAGTCGACACCGTCGCCGCAGTCGCTGGCCGGAAAGGGTCGACGCTCCTGCCGACCCTCCGCTCGATGTGGTCCGGGGAGACACTCGGCGCCGCGAACTCCCAAGCACACACCCGCCTGAACATCCCGGCGCACTCCTACCGCGCGTGCATGACGATCGGCGTGCAACCCGAGCGGGCCGCCGGTCTCCTCGGCGACACCGCCGGCACCGCACAGCGCATGCTGTGGCTCCCCGTCGGCGACCCCGACGCCCCGGACGTCGCTCCCGCATGCCCGGCCCCGGCCACTGTCCGCCGACCCCTGGCACCGAACGGCGGCCGCCTGGTCCTGGACCTACCCGGCGACGCGGTCGCGGCGATGCAGGCGCACCGGCTCGCGGTGCTCCGCGGCGAGGACGTCGACCCGCTCGACGGACACAAGATGCTCACGAGGGCGAAGCTCGCCGCCGCGTTCATGCTCCTCGACAGCCGCCTCGGGGAGGTCTCTATCGACGATTGGGAACTGGCCGGGTGGCTGATCCACGTCTCCGACCGGACCCGCGCGCGGATCGAACGGGACCTTGCCGACGCCGCCCGCCGTACGGCCAAGGCGAAAGCCCGCGCGACAGTCGAGCACGACGAGGAGGTCGCGGCCCGCAAGCTCGACAACGCGAAAGCGTCCGTCGTCCGCTGGCTCACCCCGAAGGAGGGCGAGGACGAGAAAGGAATGGGCATGGCCGCTCTCCGTCGTCGGGCTCGCGGTGACCGTCGGGACGACGTCGCTGCTGCGGTCGCTGAACTTGTTGACGCCGGCATCGTCGCCGAGTTCGAGGCGAAGCAGGGAGGTAAGCGCTATCGCCTTGCAGGGTCCACCCGTCCACCCGTCCACCCGTTGGAATCTCCGCAGGTCAGAGACAGTTTGACGGGTGGACCTGAGGGGTCCACGGGTGGACCTTCCCACAGCCTCACGGGTGGACGGGTGGACCGACGGGTGGACACCCATAACCGCAGGTCAGAGACGGGTGGAACGGGTGGACGGGTGGACTTCGCAATGCGAGGCGTCCCCCGCCCAGTCGAGCCCGTTCAACTCGACCTCGACGGCCGCGCGCTCCCCGTCATCGACGACGACACCACCCGGGTCGGCGCCGCGATCATCCGGAAGATCACCCGCCACGGACCCGCGCGCCGCCGAGACATCCAACACGGGTACTCCAGCACCAGCCCGGACCGCGGCCGAGTCGACCCGGCCCTGGACTACCTGACCGCCACCGGCCGCCTCCACCTCGACGACGACGGCAAAACGTACCGACTCGGCGAACCGGAGACCATCCGATGAGCGAGGACGGCCCGCGGTGGATCTGCCCCAACCGCGCCGACCTGGTCGACCTCACCGACGCCGGGGCACCCGGACTGGCCGCCGCCGAAACCATCGACATCGACGGCACCACCACGTTCTTCGTCATCGACCTCGACCAGCTCGGCGCCGACGGAGACACCGGGAACCCGACCCCGGCCCACGACGACATCCGGCCACCCTCGAACCGACTCCACATCCCCGACCACCAGATCACCGTCACCGGGACGATCAGCGACATCGTCGCCCTACACCGTCTCCTCGAATCATTCGGGGTCGACGCCTACCCGTCCACCATCGACACCACCAGCCAGGAGAACCAGCCATGACCCGCTCACCCAGCCGCACGGTCGACTACCTCATCCACGAGGCCCACGAGATCATCACCGCCGCGATCGCCGCCGAGAACCTTCCCGTCGACCTCGACCACGAATGCGGAGACGACTGCGACACCTGCGACCGCCTCGACTGGCTCTCCCGCGCCGCCGGCAGCCTCGACGTCGTCCTCTCCCGCTTCGACCGGTACAGCGACGGCCGCCCGATCTCCGGCACCGTCGAATACCAGCACGGCCGCACGTTCGCCTACACGTTCCCCGCCGCCGACCCCGTGCCAGGGGAACGGGAACTGACCCGCTTCGCCCTCGCCCCGTTCGATGAGGGCATGCCCTCACCCGGCCAGGCCGTGATCTACGCCGACGACCACGCCGGCACGCTCCGCGTCGACCTGCTCCCCGGGAACGTCATCGTCGGAAGGTTCAACCGGTGAGCCGGGGCCCGGGCCGCTGGCAGCGACTGCTGTTGCACGCCGTCTACCACGCGACCGAACAGGTCGAATACCTCACGCCGGGTGAGGTCAACCAGAGGTTCGGGACCTACGAGCCGTCGCCCGAGGTCTGGGTTCAGCGGCGGGTCTGGTCGGCGAATCACTGCCGCATGACCGCCTCCGGAAAGCGGTTCGTCGATCCCGGCGACTACGTGGACGGCACCTCGTCGCCGGAGTATTCCGCGATCATGCGTGCGGCCCGATCCCTCGTGAGGGCCGGCCTGGTCGACGTCGACGGCAGATGCGTGAGCCGTCTGGTGCCGCTCCCCGAACCACCCGCGGCGGCCGCACGATGCCCCGTCTGTCTAAGTGTTCAGGCAGTAGAGGAATCGGAAATATCTGAACACTTAGGCGACTCGTCGCGTGAGCAAACCGCCGGAGCACACGACATCGAGGCCGCCACCGGTCAGGACATCCGGTGATGGGGCCGCTCGGCGCTGACGTCGCCGCCCTGATCGCCGCCGCCCGCGCCGCACAGCACGCCCTCGCCGACCCCGCCCGCCGGCCCGCCAACGACCGGGAACGCGCCGCGCTCGCCGCCGACCTGCGACGCGCCGCGAACTGCGCCACCAACACCGCCATGCCCCGCGCGGTGGAAGACCTCACCGCCGCAGCCCGCCAGGCCGCACACCTGCTCACCGAACAATCCAGCTACGCGCAACGCTCACAGACCGAACGAACCCTCGACCGCTGTATCCACCTCGCGGCCATCTACGGCCGCCGCACCCTCCTGGAGGACTAACCGATGACCACCGAACCCAAGACCGAGGCCGTCGCCCTCGCACTCGTCCTACGGATCGCCGACGCACCCTACGAGTCAGTCGCCAACCACCTCGGCATCACCGTCGATCAGGCCCGCCTCGAAGTCCGTCGGGCCCTCGACCGGCTCGGACACGAAGGCGTCAGCGAGACCCGCGCGCTCCTGATCCTGCGCTCCAACCTGGTCTCCTTCTCCGCCGCCGAACTCGCCGACGAGGAACGGGAAGCGACCGGCAGAAACCGACCGGGAGACCAGCAGTGACCACCCGGCCCGGGATCTCCGGCGGCGCCACCGCACCCGACCGGATCGCGACCCGGACCCGCGACACCGAAGCGGTCAAACTGCGGGTCGGGGGCGCCGGATTCGACGAGATCGCCGCCCGACTGGGTTACCCGACGGGGGAGGCCGCCCGGTCCGCGGTCCGGCGCCTGCTGGCCCGCCGCGAAGCCACCGCCGTCGAAGAGCTACGCGCGGTGGAATCGGCCCGCCTGGACACCCTGTGGCGCCAAGCGCTCGCCACCCTGTCCGCGGATCGGTCGCCGGCGGCGATCACCGCGGCGGTCCGGGTCTCCGAGCGGCGCGCTCGACTCCTCGGCCTGGACGCCCCGGCCGAGGTCCACCTGACCCCGCCGGAGACGACGAGCACCGACATCCGGGAACTACAGGCCCAGATCCTCGACCTCCTCGAAGGCCCGCACCCGCGGCCGCTACCGGCACCCGACCACCACGATGATGAAGGAGACGATGATGAGTGAGCAGTTGACGAGGAAGGAACGCCGGGCACGACGCCGCGCCCGGTGGTCGGCCCACAGTGACGACGCGGACCCGGCAGTCGGCGAGACCCCGGGCCGCGACACCGGCGGCGACGTCGTCGAGCAGGGCCCGGCACGGTTCGACCCCGAGACGATCGCACGCGCCGCACACGCCGCCGCCTACACCGACGGCGACGGCCGGTCCACGATCATGCCCGACCGTGAACAGACCCGCCGCTACGGAGACGCCCGCGACATGAGCCGCTACGGCACCGGGTTCGTCCGACCCGACCAGCACGCCGGAACCTGGCGTCAGGTGCCAGACACCGAGATCCGCCGGGAACTCTCGATGGCCGGAATCCTGGCCGGGCATCGCATGCTCGCCCCGCGCGTGGACGCGGCCGCCGCGGCCCTCGACCGGGTCACTCGACGAATCCCCGAAGATCAACTTCCCTCCGTCGATCCCGTCGCGTGCTGCACCCCGACCCGGCCCGGTCTGCCGCCGAAGAACTGGCCGACCAGCCCCTACGTCACCGACGACATGGGCCGGACGGTCGACATCCACGCATGGGTCGGCACACACTGCTACGGCGACGGCGGCCGATGGATCATCGCCTACCAGGGCAACGTCTACGCCTGGCGCCCCGACCAGGCCGACGCCCCGTCATCGCCGCACCCCGGATGGGAACAGGTACGCGGTGATGACGACTGGTTCAACGCGCACCTCAACGACTGGGCCGGACCCGCGGCGGCCGGTATGGCCGGAGAGGCCCGCGCCGCGATCGCCTACCACGGGGACCGGTGGCCGACCGACCCGTCCGAGGTCGCCGCCTACGATCTGGCGCGCGCGATCGCCAAGGTCGAAGCCGACCAGGCCCGCCACTACGGAAGGAACCACCAGTGAACGAGGAACACCGGATCGTCATCATCGACCAGGACCAGGTAGCGGCCGAGGTCGATCCCCTCACCAGCCAGGCCGCGGACCGGCTCGCGGACTTCCTGACCACGGCCGGCCACGAGTTCTATCGGTACCGACGGCCCGGCGAGTTCACTCTGTGGCGGTTCGTCGCCTGACCACCCTCCACGACCACGACCGCGACGGCCGGGCCGCCCTTCACCAGGGGAGCCCGGCCGTCGTCGTGTCTCGGGCCGCACGCGCACGAGGAGCGTTATGGTCGCCCCTATGACTCCTGATGATCAGCGCCGTGCGACGGCGGTAGCCGACCGGCTGTTGTCGGTGGTTCGTGACCATTGCGATGCAGAGTGCCTGCGACAGGACTACGACGCGGGCGAGATGGGCATGGTGCTTGAGCGTGCCCTCGTCGTCGCTGAACAGAACGACGTCCTACTACCGGCCGGCGATGTGCGTGAGGCCTGGGAGTGCCTGATCATTCCCGGCATGGTGCCGCCCCGCACCGACCTGGCACGCCTGCGGAAGATCGTCGACAACCGCCTGGCCGACGTCACGCCCTGAGCGGATGATGGACGGCATGAACGACACGAGCACCCGACGCCTGTCCGAGATCACCACCGAACTCCCCGACGGACTCCGGTTGCCGGCCGAGACCGCCGCACCACTGCTCGCGCTGCTCGACGGCATGCGCGAGGTCGCGCACGGAGACCATACGCGCGCCTACCTCGACGGCGCCGCGGACATGCTGCGCCTGCTCACCCCGAAGTGACACCCGTATATCTGGGGTATACCCCAACTCGACAACCGGCCCTCCCCGGTCAACCCGTATAACTAGACCGACGAACACCATTGTTTGACACTCGTCTAGTCAACCCTTAGAGTCTATTTAGACATCGAGCGGGGAGAGACACCATGAGCGAGACCATCGGCTACATCCGAGTCAGCACCACCGACCAGAACACCGGCCGCCAACTCGACGGCATCGACGTCGACAAGACGTTCACCGACAAGGTCAGCGGCAAGAGCACCGACCGGCCCGCACTCACCCAAGCCCTCGACTACCTCCGCGACGGCGACACCCTCATCGTCCACTCCATGGACCGCCTGGCCCGCAACCTCGAAGACCTCCGCCGGATCGTCCGGGAACACACCGGCGGCGGCGTCACCGTCCAATTCGTCAAAGAAGGCCTGACCTTCACCGGCGACGACTCCCCGATGAACACCCTCCTGCTCTCCATGCTCGGCGCCGTCGCCGAGTTCGAACGCTCCCTGATCCTGGAACGTCAGCGTGAAGGCGTCGCGATCGCCAAGGCCGCCGGCAAGTACACCGGCCGCAAAGCCTCCCTGACCCCCGACCAAGCCGACCAACTCCGCGCACGCCTGACCGCCGGAGAATCCGCCACCGCCCTGGCCAAGGAATACGGGATCTCCCGGCAGAGCGTCTACAACTACAAGAACGCCGCCTGACCACACACTGCGTCCGACATGGCGGCGGCGAGACCGGCGGCGTGTACGTCTTCCCATCCAGCCCGGTGACTGTGGCAGGTGCGGCATTTGCCGCACCTGAATCGAGATCACGCCGGACAGTCCGATCGTTGACTCCGGTCACGTCGGCGATGGCGCGGGTGGACATGCCCTCCCCCGCCAGCCAGGCGACCAACTCACGGCGCGGTGGAATACTGGCAGCGTGTCCAGGACGGCTAACTTCTACGTGATGACCCCCCGCGCGACTGCGCCGCGCGTGGCTGAGGTCGTCGCCGACGGTCTGGACTGGAAGCTCGTGGGGATCCTCGCCGATCCGTATACCGGGTGGGACGGTGACGAGTGCGTGGTCGTGCGTATTCAGACCGCTGACCATGTGGATGTGGTGGCGGTGGAGGCGGCGTTGCGGGCGAAGGCCGTCGCGGCTGGGTTCAACGCGATCACCGAGGACGAGTACTTCGCCGAATCCGACGCCGAAGCCGAAGCGCAAGTTGGAATCGCTCGGCCAGAGTAGCCGCCACGGTATCCGTCCGCAGTAGCTCAGCAAGGCCCCGGCCAGGCCGACCGACTCCGAGCGCCTGACTGGTTCCGCCTCGCCTCAGTGCCTCATCGGTGCCTCAACTCGGTACAGGCCACCCATGTTCACTGTCGTCCGTGGTCGTCGTTTCGCCTGGTCGCGACACACACGAGGATAGGCAAACCCCCTGGTCGACACTGATTCGCCTTCTTTTAATCCATAGGTCGTCGGTTCGAGCCCGACAGGGGGCACCTCTCCGGCCCAGGTCGCAGCGCATTCCGCGCCGCCGCCTGGGCCGAGTCGTAGGGGTCGGGAGGAGGCGTTCAGGACAGCAGCGCGGCCGACGCCCGGCCGCGGGCGTGCACCGACCGCACCGCGTCGCCGAACGCGGGGATGAAACGCTCGGCACCGATCACGCAGCACGCGTGACCGCCGTCCACCGGGAACGCCCGCGAGTCGGTGATGCGCTCCTCCAGGATCGACTGCCGCTCGGGCGGGACGGTCTTGTCCTTGACGGAGATCACCACCGACGTGGGCACGTCGATCTCACCGAGCCAGTCGCGCGAGTCGAAGTCCGCCATCGCCTCGCTGAAGGCACCCATCTTGCTCATCGGGGTCGAGAGGAACTGGCTGATCCCCCACGTGGCGGGGTGCCTGTTCCAGTCGTTCAGGCGTGCGTCGGAGGGCACCGGGAGAAAACGGTCGAGTCGGGCCGCGATGGACCCCATCTTGACGTCGCGCGCGAGTTCCGCCGGGTCGATGCTGGAGAAGTACGGGCCGGTGGAGCACAGGACCAGACCGTCGACCCGACCCGCGTGCCTGCGCCAGGCCAGCTGAGCGATCCCGCCGCCCATCGAGAAGCCGGCCGCCGTGAAACGATCGATGCCCAGGGCGTCGGCCACCGCGACCGCGTCGTCGGCACAGGCCTCGAGGGAGAAGTCCGCGGACCTGATCCCGCGGCCGTGCCAGCGATGATCGATGGTGACGACGCGGAAGTCGCGGCTCATCTCCGGGAGCACCGGGTACCAGCACAGCAGGCCCGTGGTGGCCACCGAGTGCAGCAGGAACAGGACCGGCGCCTCCCGCGGACCGGAGTCGGTGACGAAGGTGGTGCCGCGGCCGGGCAGTTCCAGATACCGCCCGGTGGGCAACTCCCTCACCGGGTAGGGCCGGACGACGTGTCCCACCGCCCGTCTCACCGCTCCGAACTCGAACTGCTTCTTCACCACGACCTCGACGTTACCCTTCCGTGATCATGGCCGCCTGAGAACATCGGCCCTGTTCACTGAGGTTCTGTTCAGGTTCTCCGCGCCGACCCGCACGCTGCGGCCGGGTCCGCGGCATCCCGCCGGACTCGATGCGGGCCGCACCCCTCACGGTGCGGTGGCGGCGAGTCCGGCGGCCAGGCCGAGCACCGTCGAGAGGAGCGCGGTCTCCACCACGGCCCGCCGGAGCGAGGTCTGTTCCGGAACGGCGTGCCGGGCGGCGGCCGGCACCCACGTACGACGATGCGCCGCGCCGAGCGCCGCCAGCACCGCCAGGGCGGCGATCTTCGCGAGCACCACCCGCCCGTATCCGGTGACGATCCAGCGATCGCTCAGGCCGAGTTCCCCGATCGCGGCGGGCAGTCCGGTCGCCACCACGAGCGCGGCGGCCAGGAGCGCGTACCGCGAGTACGCCGGGAGGCTCTCCGCCCATCCGCGTCGGCCCCGCACGCTCAACGCGAGCGCGGCGAGCGTCCCGGCCCACCAGGCCGCGGCGAGCGCGTGCACCCCGACCAGCAGCGGAGCCCAGGCCCCCGCGGCGGCGTGTCCGGCGGTGCTCACCGCGACGATGCCCAGCGCGGCGACCGCGGCCACCGCGATCTCGGGGGCGAACGGCCGCACCGTCCAGGCGAGCACCGCGAGGGCCCCCGCCACGCACACCAGCGGGCCGAGCCCGGAGGCCAGTCCGGGCCCCAGCGCCGCCGAGGACAGCCGGAACGGCCCCGTCCCGGCCCGCTCGGCCAGCTGCAGCCACGCCGCGATCAACGACGACGACGCCCACACCCCGGCCGTCACCGCGATCACCGCCCGCGAGGGCCGGGCCCGCATCGGTTCGAGCGATCCCAGGCCGAGCAGCAGGCACGCCGCCGCGAGCGCCACCCCGGACGGCCACGCCGAGAGCTCGGTGCCGCGCCCGCCGGTTCCCGGCAGCGCGACGAGGACGGTGCACAGCGCCAGTCCGGCGAGCACGCCGCCGGCCCCGGCCGCCACCGGCCACCGGGTGCGCTCCGGGCCGGAGGCCGTCCCGGACCTCACCGACCCGCGCTCAGGCTCCGCGGCGACGGATCACCGCGACCACCGCACCGGTCACGGCCAGCACCAGTGCGACGCCGATCAGCACCACCGCCCACACCGGCGTCGACGAGTCGTCGGCGAAGGCCGCGTCGGGCTCGGCGAGCTCCCCCGGCTGCCCGTCGCCGGCGACGGTGAGTTCGAACCTCCGCTGCCCGGTGACCGGGTGGCCGTCGGCCGAGGTGACGCGGAAGTTGATCTCGTAGGTCCCGGCCGGTCCGAGCCCGTTGACCGGCACCGAGACCTTGCTTCCCTCGACGGTCGGCTCGCCCTGCTGGTAGAGGCGGCCGTCGGGGCCCACCACCGTGAGGTAGGCGAACTCGGACCGCAGGTTCTCGTTGAAGGTCACCGAGACCACGCCGGGCGACCTGTCGACCTTCGCGCCGTCTTCGGGGCTGGAGCCGGTGGCTCCCGAGTGCGCCGCGGCGACACCGCCGAAGAAGGTGCCGAGCAGCAGGAGCGCCCCGGTCAGGGCGGCGGCGAGCAGTCGTACGGACGGGCGAAGGGTCATGCGCCCATCGTGCCAGGTGCGGCTACCGTAGAGCCGTGTCGGTCTACTCCCACGGCTTCGCCCGGATCTCTGCCGCTGTCCCCCTGCTCGCGCTCGCCGATCCCCGGCGCAACGCCGAACGCACCGTCGAGCTGATCCGCCGAGCCCACGACGCCGGTTCGGCGGTGGTCGCGTTCCCCGAGCTCGGCCTGTGCGGTTACAGCGTCGACGACCTGGTGCAGCAGGACGCCCTGCTCGACGCCGTGCGGGAGGCGCTCGAGGAGGTGACGGCGGACACCGCCGGACTGCGGCCGCTGGTGGCGGTCGGCGCGCCCCTGCGCGTCGACGACGCCCTGTTCAACTGCGCCGTGCTGATCCAGAACGGCCAGATCCTCGGCGTGACCCCGAAGAGCTATCTGCCGAACTACCGCGAGTTCTACGAGCAGCGGTACTTCGCCGCCGCCCGCGACGCGGTGGTCGACACGATCGTGCTCGGCGGCCGCGAGGTGCCGTTCGGGCCCGACCTGATCTTCACCGCGACCGACCTCCCCGGTCTCCGCGTGCACGCCGAGGTCTGCGAGGACGGCTGGGTGCCGATCCCGCCGAGCACCTGGGCGTCGCTGGCCGGTGCGACGGTCCTGCTGAACCTGTCGGGCAGCCCGGTGACGATCGGCAAGGAGGGGTACCGCGAAGCGCTGGTGACGGGGACGTCGGCCCGCTGTGTCGCCGCCCAGGTGTACGTGGCGTCCGGGTTCGGCGAGTCGACCACCGATCTGGCGTGGGACGGCGATGCGCTGATCGCCGAGAACGGCACGCTGCTGCAGCGCAGCGAGGCCTTCTCGATGGAGGCGCAGACGATCACCGCCGACGTCGACCTCGACCGGCTGCGCCAGGAACGCGCCCGCATGATCAGCCTGCGCGACCAGGTCGGCGACCACGCCGAGCGGGCCCGCCGGTTCCGCCGCATCGAGTTCACCCTCGGCGGCCTCGACGAACCGGACTCGGATCTGCGACGACTGGTCCCCCGCTTCCCGTTCGTCCCGGCGTCCGACGCCGACCGCGAACGACGCTGCCGCGAGGTGATGAACATCCAGGTCCAGGGGCTGGCGCAGCGACTGCGCGCGACCGGACTCGAACGCATCGTCATCGGCGTCTCGGGCGGCCTCGACTCCACCCTGGCGCTGCTGGTGGCGGTGGAGACCTTCGACCGGCTCGGTCTGCCGCGGACCGACATCCTCGCCTACACCATGCCGGGGTTCGCGACCGGCACCGCGACGCTCGCGCGCAGCCACGTCCTGATGGATTCGCTCGGCGTCACCGGCACCGAGCTCGACATCCGGCCGTCGTGCCTGCAGATGCTCACCGACCTGGGCCACCCGTTCGCCGACGGCGAGCCGGTCTACGACGTCACCTTCGAGAACGTGCAGGCCGGCGAGCGCACGTCGCACCTGTTCCGGCTGGCCAACCAGCGCGGCGGCATCGTGCTGGGCACCGGCGACCTGTCCGAGCTGGCGCTCGGCTGGTGCACGTACGGCGTCGGCGACCAGATGTCGCACTACAATGTCAACGGTTCGGTGCCCAAGTCGCTGATCCAGCACCAGATCCGGTGGATGATCTCGGCCGGTTCGTACCGGGACGACACCACCGCCGCGCTCCGCGAGATCCTCGACGACGTGATCAGTCCCGAACTGGTGCCCGCCGGCGCGGACGGCGCGGTCCAGTCCACCGAGGACGCCGTCGGCCCGTACGAGCTGCACGACTTCTTCCTCTACCACCTCACCCGGTTCGGCTACCGGCCGAGCAAGATCGCCTACCTCGCCGAACAGGCCTGGCGTGACAGGAGCACCGGACTGTGGCCCGCGATGATGTCCGACGACGAGCGCCACGAGTACGACGCCGCCACCATCCGGCACTGGCTCGAGGTGTTCCTCAAGCGGTTCATGTCGAGCCAGTTCAAGCGCACCGCGATGCCCAACGGCCCGAAGATCGGTTCGGGCGGCTCGCTCTCGCCGCGCGGCGACTGGCGGGCGCCCTCGGACGCGCCGTCGACCGCCTGGCTCGACGCCCTGGATTGAGTCAGCCCTGCGCCGCACGACGACGCCTGCGCGCCTCTTTATGCCGGTCGACCGGTGTCGTATCCAGGATCCGTTCGACCATCGTCTGCAGGAACCGGGCGGGATCGAGCGCCGCCGGGACCACGTCATGTCGCAGGATCACCGGGGGCGAGTCCGTGAAGAGCCCCAGCATCTCCTGCTCGATACCGGAGAAGGCCTCGACGTCGACTGCTTCCGTCTCCTTCGCAGGACCGGCCTCGACGATCGGTCCCTCTCCGCTGTCCGAGGCGTCCGGCACAGTCGCCAGTGCATCGTCGTACGAGATCATCAACAAACAGGTCGCATGGTAGGCGTCGTCTTCACGGCCCAGTTTCTGGAGTAGATCGATGAGCCATTCCGCGGTGTCCGGCTCCTTGGTGAGGATGTC
Source organism: Gordonia sp. (in: high G+C Gram-positive bacteria) (assembly GCF_047600385.1). GTDB lineage: Bacteria > Actinomycetota > Actinomycetes > Mycobacteriales > Mycobacteriaceae > Gordonia. Next base: position 265,484 of record NZ_JASGKZ010000001.1, read on the forward strand.
CGACCGGAGCCCGAAGACGAAACCCAGCGCCGCGAGCGGATGCCGGAGGCGGAGATTCTTCGCGTCGCCGTACGATTCCTCGACCCGGTTCGCCGCGTTCTTCCCGTACGACGAGTCCATGCGCTTGGTCGAGACGAGCAGTTCGGGACCGGTGGCCCAATCCGACATCACCACATCGACCTGTTTCGTGTAGTTCTTGCCCAGGATGTTGGCACTCGACGCGGTCACCCCCGCGATCGACTTGCGTGCCAGCCGAGCCCGGAGCGCCTCGCGCTCCTGCTTCGGCAGTGCTGCGAGCAGGTTCGAGACGGCCGCGGGGAGGACTCGCGGCTCAGCGGCACGCGGCCAGGTCGAATCGGGGTCGAATCCGGCTCGGCGCAGTTCGTAGCTGATCCACACGTCGATGGCCAGAGCCGGCACACCCGACTGAGACTTGACCTTGAGCGCCAACGGCACACCGAGGAGACGGCACAACGTCGTGTAATCGGGCTGATACTCCAGCCTGCCGGCCACCTTCGACCACGGATCGGTGTGTCGACCGTCCGGTGCCGCATCGGCGACGATCCGATCGAACCCGATCCACGCGAGCTGTTTCATGCTGAGTTCAGCCACGACTTCGTCCCCGTTCCGTCCGCCTCTCCGCCATCGCGCGGCGTGCGCTCCGCACCGTGCTCAACTCGTCCGAACCGATCATCGCGTCGTCGAACAGGACCTCGTCCACCAGGTCGACCGCACGACCGAGGTCTCGCGCTTTCAGCGCGGCACTCACTCGCTTCCGGACGGCGCCGAGACGTTCCGCAGACGCCTCGGCCGTCGTCATCGACGGCAGCAGCCACAGATCCGCCTCCCGCGGTTCCATCTTCAAGACGCCCCCGCCGTATGAGCGCCCGACCAGCTCCGCGTGCAGCAGGGTCAGCGAGTTCAGACTCGCCAGCGGCAGGACCCGCCGCCCCAGGTCCCGAGCACCGTCGTGCAGGTAGACCCCGTGCACGGAGTTGAGGTGCCTCGCCCCGGCCGCATTGGTCGTGAGGCGTGGTGTGTCGGCGTTCATACAGGTGAGCAGCAGATCTGCCGGAGGAAGCAGCGGTACGCGGTACCACGGACTGCGCACCCGACATTTGTACGCCGAGTCGACACCCAGCGCCTCACCCGTATCGATGTATCGTTCCGCGGCCGGTGAGGGGTCCGGGCCGGGGGCGAAGAGTCGAGTGGACTTCCCCGCCCGACCGAGCTCGTCCAGCCCCTCGGCGGTGAGCGCCAGTCCGCGGAGATGAGCGCTCCCCGGTGGGGAGACCACGAGCAGGTCCTCCTCGACGAGTCCCTGTGCGGCCGCACGTTCCGGGGACATCGTGAAATACCGGTTGTTGCCGGTGACCATGCCCAGCGTGGTCTCGCCCCACTCCGTCAACGGTCCGAAGGCACCGGCCGCCTCGACCGAGGACAACGCGGCGAGCGCCTTCGGATCCACCAGACCACCGGTCCACTTCCCAGCGGGATCCGCCGGCACCCACGGACGGCCGCCCCCGGACTGCGCGAGCGCCTCCGTGTTGCGCACCGACCGGAGCACCGCATGGTCCGTCGGCCCCAGACCGAAGCCGTCGGCCAGCACCAGCACCACCTCGGTCTCCGCGTCGGGGAACACCTGCTCGTCGAACAACACCAGCTCGACAGAGGCGAAGCGATCGAAGAGGTACCGCCGGACCGGTCCGGCGTAGTTGACCGACATCAACTCCCCCGGCAGCACCAGCCCCAACCGTCCACCCGGCCGCAGGAACCGGGTCGCGTGCACCGTGAACGCGGCCCAGCTCGACGCCAGCCCGGACAACGCGACACCGGCGTGCAGAGCCGCTCGCTTCGCACGGGCCCGGGACTCCCCGGTGAAGTCCTGGAATCGGATGTACGGCGGGTTCCCGACCACGGCGTCGTATCCGGCGGTCGGTTCGACGGCGAAGAAGTCGTCGACGGTGATCACCGGGACGGCCCCGGCACCCCGCACCCGCGCGATCGCGGTCTCGGCGCTGGGCGCGTGGATCTCCACGCCGTGCACCTCGGGGTGTCCGCGTCCCGGATCCAGCGACCGGAGCCGCTGCGCCGCCGGAACCAGGAAGGCGGCCTCCCCGGCCGAGGGCTCGAGAACCAGGTCGGCCGGATTCCGCACGGCCCAGTCGACGATGAAATCCGCCACCTCGGCGGGGGTGAAGAACGCACCCCTCGTCTTGCGGCGCGTCGCGGTGTCGACAGGCACCGACTCTTCTCCGATCGCGGTCATGCCGTCGATGATCACACGCACCACCGACAGATCCGGTAAATCCGCAGGTCAGGGGCCTGATTCGGAGACAGCGTCATCGCCGCCGTCGCCGGAGTCCCCGTCGTCGGTCCTGCGACCGAGGTCGATCGGGAACTCCTTGATCGCGGCCTGCGCGACCGCCTCGCGGATCGCCGCATCCATCGCCGCCGCCGTCTCGGCGGCGGACTCGTCCGCGTCCACCGCGCGGGACAGCTCGCCGAGCTGCGCCTCGAAGGCGTGACACAGATCGAAGATGTCCGGGGTCAGGTCGGCGCAGGTCAGCAGGCCGACGTTCAACTTGTCGCCGGCCGAGAACACGGTGATGTTCAGGCCCAGGCCGTGGAAGATCGGCGCCAGCGGGTAGACCGCCTCCACCTTCGCGCCCAGGAAGTACATGTCGAACCGGGGGCCGGCCACGTTCGAGATCACCGTGTTGAAGATCGGCGGGTGCAGCACCGAGAGCCTGCGGTCGGCGTACAGCCGCATCAGGGCGCCCAGCGAATGCCCGGGGGCGAACTCGGCGAACGCGCGCAACAGGTTCGGCTCGACGTCCTCGTGGTGCTTCTTGGCCTGATTCGCGTAGACCTGCGCGACCCGGATCCGCTGCACCGGGTCCTCCACCGGCGTGGGCAGCCGGGTGAACATGCCGGTCACCTTGTTGGTTCCGGTGACGATGAGATCGGTCTCGTCGGACCCGCGCACCGAGACCGGCACCAGGCCCACCAGCGGCCGGTCCGGGAGTTCGTCGCGCACGGCGAGATAGTCGCGGAGCGCACCGCCGGTCATCGCGAGCACGACGTCGTTCATCTTGACCCCGTAGTGGTCCTTGACCCGCTTCACCTCGGCCAGCGGAAGCTGCGTGAGCGCGATGGACCGGCGCGGCGTCAGCGGGGCGTTGAACCGCGTCCGCGGCGCGTCGAAGGGCGCGGGCATGCCGTCGCCCGCCCGGATCCGCTTGATCCACTCCACCGGCACCGGCAGCGTCTTGGGGATCAGTTTGAGCGCGGCGATCGGCCGCTGGACGAAGAAGTTGAACGCGCCGCCGACGGCCATCTCCGCGCGCGGCGCCGCACCCGCCGTGATCGCCGCCTGCTCGGGGTCGAGCGGCGGCGGGTCCGCGCTCTCGGTGGCCAGGTCGCCGAGGAGGTCGGCGACCGTCGCGCCGTCGACCAGGGCGTGGTGCATTCGGAGCATGAAGGCGATGCGGCCGCCGGCCATGCCCTCCATCACCCACAGGTCCCAGAGCGGCTTCTTGCGGTCGAGCTGCTGACCGATCAGGTGACTGCACATCTGCGACACCTCTTCGATCCGGCCCGGCGACGGCACCGCGATCCGGTGGACGTGCCGCTCGATGCGGAAGTCGTCGTCCTCCACCCAGACCGGGTGGTCGACGTTGGTGAGCGAGTTCGTGATCCGGCGGCGCAGATACGGCAGGCCCACGACCCGGCGCGCCATCTCGGCGCGCACCTTCTCGAACGAGTAGCCGCCCGGGATCGTCGACGGATCGGCCTGCAGGATCGTCGCGACGTTCATCACCTGCGACGAGGTCTCCAGATAGAGAAACGACGCGTCCAGTCCGCTCAGACGTTCCATCCGACACTCTCCCTCTGTTCGGGCCCGATCCCTCGCACACCCCGCGGCACACGCCCCTCGATTCACTCTAGACCTGGGACGGAGGCCCCCGAGGGACAAGCGTCCGACGACCCCGGCGTCGCCGGAGGTGATCCGGAGCCGAACCTACGCCTCCGTAACGTCGGCCGGGGATCCGACGATGAACCCGATGACAGCGACCCGTGACTAAGGTCGCCAATCCTGGCCGAGGGACTTGGGAGCACCCCGAGGTTCACGTAGCCTGGAGACAGTAAGCCCTGCTGACCCTGACCCGGCGCCGGCGGGAGAGCCCCGATAACCAAGAGGAATCACCGATGGCACGTGCACTCACGCAACTCGAGCTTCTGCAGGAGCTGGAGCCTGCCGCTGAGCGGGAGGTCAACCGGCATCTGAAGGTGGCACGCGACTGGAATCCGCACGACTACGTGCCGTGGGACGAGGGCCGCGACTACGCCGAACTGGGCGGCAAGGACTACGAGCCGGAGCAGTCGCAGCTCAGCGACGTCGCCAAGGCCGCCATGATCACCAACCTGCTGACCGAGGACAACCTGCCCTCGTACCACCGGGTGATCGCCGACAACTTCTCGATGGACTCGGCGTGGGGCCACTGGGTCGGTCGCTGGACCGCCGAGGAGAACCGCCACGGCATCGTGATGCGCGACTACCTGGTGGTGACCCGCGGCGTGGATCCGGTGGCCCTCGAAGAGGCCCGGATGATCCACATGACCAACGGCTACGACCCGATGCTCGCCGCGGCCGGCCGCACCGACGAGCTCGAGGAGTACGCCGACGAGCTGGGCATCCTGCACTCGGTCGCGTACGTGACCTTCCAGGAGCTGGCCACCCGCGTCAGCCACCGGAACACCGGCAAGGCCTGCGGCGACCCGATCGCCGACAAGATGCTGCAGCGCATCGCGGCCGACGAGAACCTGCACATGATGTTCTACCGCAACATCTGCGGCGCGGGCCTCGACCTGGCTCCCGACCAGACCCTGCGGGCCGTGACCGACATCGTCACCAACTTCCAGATGCCCGGCGCCGGCATGCCGAACTTCCGCCGCCACGGCGTGCTGATGGCCAAGCACGGCATCTACGACCTGCGTCAGCACCTCGACGAGGTCGTCATGCCGGTCCTGAAGAAGTGGAACATCTTCGGCCGCGACGACTTCAGCCCCGAGGGCGAGAAGACCCGCGACGAGCTGGCCGCCTTCCTGGAGCAGCTCGACAAGGACGCGTCCCGCTTCGAGGAGATGCGCGACCGCGCCCTGGCCCGTGAAGCAGCCAAGGCCGCCAAGGCCAAGCAGGCCTCCTGAGCCGAGCGAGATCCCGCTGACGCTCGACACCACCGCGTCGCCGGCGCCCCCGACCACCGGGGGCGCCGGTTCCGTGCATCCAGAATCCGTACCTCCCGAACCGGCCTCCGCCCCGCTCGGCGCCTCCGCCGCGCTCCGGATCGGTTCCCTCGAACTGGCCAGTCCCGTGGTCCTGGCGCCGATGGCCGGCGTCACCAACGTCGCCTTCCGGATGCTGTGCCGCGAGCAGGAATTGGCCCGCACCGGCACGGTGTCCGGTCTCTACGTGTGCGAGATGGTCACCGCCCGCGCCCTCTACGAGCGGCACCCGGTCACCATGCACATGACCACCTTCGACCCGTCGGAGACGCCGCGCTCGATGCAGCTGTACACCGTGGACCCGGAGTACACCTACAAGGCCGCGAAGATGATCGTCGACGAGGGTCTGGCCGACCACATCGACATGAACTTCGGCTGCCCGGTCCCCAAGGTGACCCGGCGCGGCGGCGGCTCGGCGATCCCCTACAAGCGGCGCCTGTTCCGCAACATCGTCGCCGCCGCGGTCAAGGCCACCGAGGGCACCGACATCCCGGTGACCGTCAAGTTCCGGATCGGGATCGACGACGAGCACCACACCCACCTGGACGCCGGCCGGATCGCCGCCGGGGAGGGCGCGGCGGCCGTCGCGCTGCACGCGCGCACGGCTTCGCAGCGCTACTCCGGCACCGCGCAGTGGGACGAGATCGCCCGGCTCAAGGAACACGTGACCGAGGTGCCGGTCCTGGGCAACGGCGACATCTTCGAACCCGACGACGCCGTCGCCATGATGGCGCGGACCGGGTGCGACGGCGTGGTGATCGGCCGCGGGTGCCTGGGACGTCCCTGGCTGTTCGCCGAACTCTCCGCGAAGCTCCGCGGCCTGCCCGCTCCCCCCTCCCCGAATCTGGGCGAGGTGGTGCAGATCATGTACCGCCACGGAGAACTCCTCAGCGCACACCACGGCGAGGGCAAGGGCATGCGGGAGATCCGCAAGCACGTCGCCTGGTATCTCCGCGGATTCCCCGCCGGGTCGGACATCCGGTCGCAGCTCTCGCTGGTCGAGACACTCGCCGACCTGCGCGCGCTGCTCTCCGGGCTGCCGGCCGACGCCCCGTTCCCCCGGGACGGCCACGGCCCGCGGGGCAGGCAGGGCACCCCCGCACAGGTCGCACTGCCCGAGGGGTGGCTCGACGATCCCGAGGAGGACATCGTTCCCGACGGCGCCGAGATCATGCATTCCGGCGGATGATCCCGAGTCACTGAGAAAGCTCTCAGTTCTGAGAGACTAGGATGTTCCCAGTTCGAGCAAAGGTGCAGACCACGTGACTTCAGACCAGCCCGGTGCGACGCAGCCGGACGGCCCGTCCGGGCCTGTCCGGCGGTCTCGGCGCGCCGGGCGGACGTCGGAGTCGTACGACTTCCGGTCCCGGTTCGGCGATCCCGAGGTCTCCGAACGGCACGACGGACTCCACGAGCCCGCCCGCCGTGAGAAGAAGGTTCCGGGCCGGGAACGGCTGACCGTCCGCGAACTCATGGAGCAGGTCGCCACCGGCAGCTCGCACCCGGGGAGCACGGCGCCGCCTGCACACCAGGCCCCGCCGCAGAAGCCCGCCGTGCCGCCTGCCGCGAAGCAGCAGGCACCGGCCGCTCCCCCCGCTCCTGCACCCCCGCAGGCTCCCTCTCCGCAGGCCGCACCCACGCGGGTCATGGAACAGCAGTCGGCTCCGTCGTCGACGCAGGACGCCCCCGCGCCGAAGCCCCCGCAGCAGCAGGCTCCGCAACCGCAGGCTCCGCAGCAGCCGACGACGCCCCCGGCGCCGCAGGCTCCTCAGGCGTCCCCGCGGACCACCCCGACCGCACCGGTCCCATCGGCTCCCCAGACGCAGGTCTCCCCGCCGTCGAGCCCCGCACCGTCGACTCCCCCGCAGACCCCGCAGAGCGGGGCTCCGCAGAGTCAGGCTCCCCAAGGCGGGGCTCCTCAAGGTCAGGCTCCGCAGGGTGCGGCTCCGCAGAGTCAGCCCCAGCCGGGACAGACCGCCAAGCGCGAGCCGGGTCGACCTCCTCGACCCCCTCGTCCGGTGCTGCCGCCCGTCCCGCAGCCTCCGAGCACCCGTCCGGGACGAGGCGACACCGGAGCACACACCCGGCCCGCACCGGCTCCGGGCCCCGCCCAGACCTCGGGCGCTCCCGCACCGGGACAGCAGACGCCCGGTCCGCAGGCACCCGGACCGCAGACCTCCGCCCCCGGGCCCCAGGCTCCGGGAGCGCCGGGCACCCCGGGTCCCGGTCCGCAGAACCAGGGACCCCAGAACCAGGGACCGCAGGCAGCCGGTCCGCAGGGCCCGGACGCGGCGGGGCCCGCCGGTCCGACGACGGCGATGCCGCATTTCCCGCCGAGCGACCCCACCGTCGACCTGTCGGTACCGGGGATCGAACGCCTCCCGCAGGACGAGTACCGCGCTCCGGCGGCACCCGCTGCTCCGACCGAGTCCGCGGTGGAGAGCCTCCTCGACGAGATCCCCCCTGCCGAGACGTCCGCGCCCTCGGTCGGCGACCGTCTCCGGCGGTTGAATCGTCCGCTGGAGCCGACGCCCGACCTCACCGGCGCCCTCGAACTGGTCAAGGCCGAGCGCAAGCGCAAGATCACCACCGGCGGCAAGCAGTTCAAGCAGGTCGCCGCGCAGAACGCGGGCCGCGTCATCGTCGCGCTGGTCTGCGTCCTGACGCTGGTCGGCACCGGCTACGCCTGGAGCATCCAGCGCAGCTGGAACGCCAGTTGGACCACCACCGTCGCCATCGACAAGAACGATCCGAACGTCCGCGATCGCGCAGCCCAGCACGGTGACGAGACCTACCTGATCGTCGGCACCGACTCCCGCTCCGGCAAGAACGGCAAGATCGGCGGCGGTGATTCGACGACGATCGAAGGCGCCCGCGCCGACACGATCCTCATGGTCAGCATCCCCGCCGACCGCAGTCGCGTGGTGGCCGTGTCGTGGCCGCGCGACCTCGCGGTGGACCGGCCCGACTGCAAGGAGTGGGATTTCGGAACCGGCGAGTACGGCACCGATCTGGCCGGCGCCTCCGGGGTCAAACTCAACGGCGTGTACGCCGAGGGCGGACCGCAGTGCCTGGTGAAGACCCTGACTCAGATGAGCGGCCTGGAGATCAACCACTTCATCGCGATGGACTTCGAGGGTTTCGAGAAGGTCGTCAACCAGATCGGCGGCGTCCAGGTGTGCTCCAAGGTGCCGCTCTACGACTACGAACTCGGCTACATCCTGAAGAAGCCCGGAAGCAAGAATCTGACCGGCCGGAAGGCCCTCAACTACGTGCGCGCCCGGAACATCTCGACGGAGGGCAACGGCGACTACGGCCGCATCAAGCGACAGCAGTTGTTCATGTCGTCGCTGCTGCGGTCGGCGCTCTCGAGCGACGTGATGTCCAATCCGGCCAAGCTGAACCGGATCGTCAAGACCTTCATCGAATACAGCACCGTCGACCGGGTCGACACCAACTCGCTGATCGAACTCGCCGAGTCGATGCAGGAGGTGGACGCGGGCCGCGTCACCTTCGTCACCATCCCGACCGCGGGCACCTCGACCGACGGCTTGAACAACGAGCTCCCGCGCACCGACGACGTCGACGCGCTCTTCACCGCCATCATCGACGACAAGCCGTTGCCCGGTGAGAAGAAGGAGAAGCCGAAGCCGAAGGCCGACGACGCTCCCGATCCGAGCCCGGCGCCCCCCGAGCCGAAGGAACCGGCCACCCCCGGCCAGACCGAGGCCACCGCACAGCACCCGTCGAACGTGACCGTGCGCGTCCTCAACGGTTCCGGCGAGTCCGGGGTGGCCACCGAGGTGATGAACGCGCTGATCGGCGACGAGTTCACCGTTCCCGGTGTCGCCGACGCCTCGAACAAGCGTGTCGACACCGTCGTCCGCTACGGCCCCGGGGAGAAGGATTCGGCGGCCACCATCGCCAAGATGTTCCCGGGTGCGCGGATCCAGCAGGACCGCAACGTGAAGGCCGGCGTGGAGATCATCCTCGGCTCGGACTTCGGCGGCATGTCGTCGATCGCCGACGCCCCGTCGCCGGGCAGCACCCTGACCGTCGGGCAGCTCCCCAAGGCCAACACCAACACCGATCTCCCGAACGATCTCGCGGTGACCAACGCCGGCGACACGACCTGCAGCTGACCTGCACGAGTACGGTCGGACACTGTTCACACCGGCTTCACCCGGAGGTCGGTTCGAGGGCCCTGGTCGAACGTACGATTAGCTCCATGCGTGACGCTTACCAGGAGCAGATGGCAGCGCTGAACTCGCTGCTCGGGGAAATGTGTGAAACCGTCGGACACGAGATGGAACGGGCCACCCACGCCCTTCTCGAAGCCGATCTCGAACTGGCCGAGCAGGTGATCTCCGACCACGACTCGCTCACCCAGCGTTCCGCCGAGGCCGAGGAGATGGCCTTCGAGCTCCTCGCCCTGCAGGCTCCCGTCGCCGGTGATCTGCGCAGCATTGTCGGCGGATTCCAGCTGGTCGCCGAGATCGACCGGATGGGGGCGCTGGCCCTGCACGTCGCCAAGATCGCGCGCCGTCGTCACCCCTTCCGGGTGCTGCCGGACGAGGTGGCCGGCTATTTCGTCGAGATGGGCCGCCTGGCCGTCGAACTCGCGGGCAACGCACGCCGCGTCCTGGCGAGCCAGAACCACGAGGACGCCCTCGCCCTCATGGACGACGACGACGCCATGGACGACCTCCACCGTCACCTGTTCACCGTCATGATGGATCGCGACTGGGAGCACGGCGTCGCCTCCGCCGTCGACGTCACCCTGCTCGGCCGATACTACGAGCGCTACGCCGACCACGCCGTCTCGATCGGCCGCCGGGTCGTGTTCCAGGCCACCGGCAAGACCCCCGAACAGCTCCAGGAAGCCGGCTGACACGCACGCTGAGCGCTGAAGGACGCCCGTCGGATCATCGCGATCCGGCGGGCGTCTCGTGTCTGGCCGGTGCGGCTTCGACACGGCCTCGTCACGTCGTTCCCCACCCGGCTCGGTCGGCGGGGCGGGGATCCTCTCCGAACCGTGTGCCGAGTGCCGCCGGAGGCCGGGGACGACGCCGATGCAGAAGGCCTCGACGGTGCTCCGTCGAGGCCTTCGCCTTCGCAGTCCCCCCGCCGTGCGAGGGGAACCGTGGTCTCAGCCGAAGCGCCCCGAGATGTAGTCCTCGGTCTCCTTGCGCGTCGGGTTCTGGAAGATGTCGGCGGTGGCGCCGACCTCGATCAGTTCGCCGGGCTTGCCGGTGGCGGCCAGGTTGAAGAACGCCGTCTGGTCGCTCACTCGCGCGGCCTGCTGCATGTTGTGGGTGACGATCACGATCGTGTACTGCGACTTCAGCTCGTTGATCAGGTCCTCGATCGCCAGGGTCGAGATCGGGTCGAGCGCCGAGCAGGGCTCGTCCATCAGCAGCACCTGCGGCGACACCGCGATGGCGCGGGCGATGCACAGTCGCTGCTGCTGACCGCCGGACAGCGCCGCGCCGGGCTTGTTGAGGCGGTCCTTCACCTCGTCCCACAGGTTGGCGCCGCGCAGGCTGGTCTCGGCCACCTCGTCGAGCCTGGCCTTGTCGCGGACGCCGGCCAGCTTGAGACCGGCGACGACGTTGTCGCGGATCGACATGGTCGGGAACGGGTTCGGGCGCTGGAAGACCATGCCGACCGTGGTGCGGACGCCGACCGGGTCGACGTTCTTGCCGTACAGGTCGAGGTCGTCGAGCAGGACCTGCCCGGTGGTGTACGCGCCGGGGGTCACCTCGTGCATGCGGTTGAGGGTGCGCAGCACGGTGGACTTGCCGCAGCCGGACGGGCCGATGAAGGCGGTGACCGTCTTCGGGGCGATGTTCAGCGAGACGTCCTTCACGGCGTGGAAGTCGCCGTAGAAGATGTTCAGATCGTTCAGGGTGAGGCTCTTGGCCATGGTTCGAGTCTTTCTTCTCGGTGCTGTCGGCTAGCGGTCGGTCTTGGTGCCGGTGAACCGGGCCAGGATCCGCGCCCCGACGTAGACCACGGCCACCAGGACGACGAGCGTGAGCGCCGCACCCCAGACGGTGTCGTAGCCGGAGGGGCCGCTGTTGTAGTTCTGGAGCATCATCAGCGGCAGGGTCTGCTGGTTGCCCTCGAAGGGGTTCCAGTTGGTGGCGCGGGTGGCGCCCACCAGGATCAGCACCGGAGCGGACTCGCCCATCACGCGGGCCACCGCCAGCATGACGCCGGTGATGATGCCGCCCATCGCGGTCGGCAGCACCACGCGCAGGATCGTCTTCCATTTCGGGACGCCCAGCGCGTACGACGCCTCGCGCAGCTCGTGCGGCACGATCTTGAGCATCTCCTCGGTGGACCGCACCACCAGCGGCACCATCAGCAGCACCAGGGCGAGGGCGACGACGAAACCCGAACGGGGCAGGTCGAGCGTGGTCCGCCACACCGCGAAGACGAACAGCGCCGCCACGATCGACGGGACGCCGGACAGGACGTCCACCATGAAGGTGGTGATCTTGACCAGTCGGCTGTTCTGGTCGGCGTACTCGATCAGCAGGATCGCCACCAGGACGCCCAGCGGCACCGAGATCACGGCCGCGACGGCGGTCTGGATCAGCGTGCCGATGATGGCGTTGGCCGCGCCGCCGAAGCGTTCGGCCGACAGCCACCAGTCCGGATCCAGGATCGGCCCGATACCGCGGGCCACCAGGGTCCAGACCAGCCAGCCGAGCGGCAGGACGGCCAGGGCCACCGACGCGGTGACCAGCACCCGTGCGGTGCCGTCGGCGAGCTTGCGACGCGGCGAAGCCGTCGTGAGATGTTCCAGTCCGCTCGGTGCGGCCGGTTCAGTGGTCGTCGAGGTCATCTCAGGCCCCCTTCCGGGCGATCACCGCACGCGCCGCGGCGTTCACGATGAAGGTGAGGACGAAGAGCACCAGGCCGGCCGAGATGTACGCGCCGGTCTTGGCCGGGGTGTCGAACTCGGAGGCGTTGTTCGCGATGACGGTCGCGAAGGTCTGCCCGCTCTCCATGAGGTTGAAGTTGATCGGTCCGACGGTCGAGATGATGAGCAGCAGCGCCATCGTCTCGCCGAGGGCGCGTCCCAGGCCGAGCATGGAACCGCTGATGTAGCCGGAGAAGCCGAAGGGCATCACCGCGGTCTTGACCACTTCCCACTTGGTGGCGCCGAGGGCCAGTGCGGCCTCGCGCTGGGCGACCGGGGTCTTGGAGAACACCTCGCGGGTCACCGCGGTGATCACCGGGAGGATCATCACCGCGAGCACGATGCCCGCCGTCAGCAGGGTGCCGCCGGTGGACATGTTCGCGGCGTTCTCCGGCGGCCGGAAGAACGGCAGCCAGCCGAAGTGGTCCACCAGCCACTGGTTGATGCCGACCATCGCCGGGCCGAGGACCAGGATGCCCCACAGGCCGTAGACGATCGACGGCACCGCGGCCAGCAGATCCACCACGTAGGTGATCGGACCGGCGATCCGCGGCTTGGCGTACTCGGTCACGAAGATCGCGATGCCCAGGGCCACCGGCATGGCGATGACCAGTGCGATCACCGAGACCAGCACCGTGGCGTAGAACTGGGCCGGGACGCCGAACTTCAGTTCCCCGCCGGACACCACCCAGGTGCCGGTGTAGGTGAAGAAGTTCGCATTGTTCTTCAGCAACGACGGGATCGCCGTGATCAGCAGGAACACCGCGATCAGGCCGATCGCCGCCGAGACCAGCAGTCCCGATCCGGTGGCGAGGCCGTGCATCACCTGGTCGCCCAGGCGCGACACCGATCTCAGTGCGCCGGACTCCGGCGTCGCGGGGGTGCCCGGAGTCCGCTCCGGGCGCGGTGCGGTGTCGGCCGTCGTGCTCACCGGCGGTCCCGTCGTCGTATCCGGGGTGCTCACAACGCGTCGATCGTGCTTCGGAGCGTGGTGGCGTAGGCGGCGGGCAGCGGGACGAAGCCGAGGGCGTCGAGGCCTTCCTGACCCTTGTCGAGGATCGTGCCGAACGACGTCTTGACGGCCTCGGCGGTCTTCTCGTCGGAGTAGCCGGCCGAGCAGACCACCGAGTAGGGGGTCAGCAGCAGCGGGTAGGCGCCGGGCTTGGAGAGCGAGTACAGCGCGTCGGTGTCGACGACGAGGTCCTTGCTGCCCGGGGTCTTGAACTTGACGCCGTCGAGCGCACCGGCCGCGGAGGCCGCGGTGAGTTCCACGGGCCCGGCACCGAAGTCGATGTTCGCCACACCCAGCTTGTTCTCGGTGGCGAAGCCCCACTCGACGTAGGTGATCGCGCCCGCGGTCTTCTTCACGGTGTCACCGACGCCGGTCGACTTGGTGGCGCCGGAACCGCCCTTGCCCGCCCACTCCTTGCTCGGCTCGTACGGCCAGTCCTTCGGGGCGGCGTTCTTGAGGAATTTGGTGAAGTTGTCGGTGGTGCCCGAGCTGTCCGAGCGGTGGACCGGCACGATCGCGGTGTCCGGCAGCTTGACGCCCGGGTTCTGCGCGGCGATCTTCGGATCGTTCCACTTGGCGATCTTCGAGTCGAAGATCTGGGCGAGGGTGGCGGCGTTCAGGTTCAGCTTCGCCACACCGGGGAGGTTGTAGGCGACGGCGACCGGGCCGATCACCATCGGGAGGTGCCAGGCGTCGTTGCCGCCGCAGCGCTCCTTGGCCTGAGCGATCTCCTCGCCCTTCAGCGGGGAGTCGGTGCCGGCGAAGTCGACGTCGCCCTGCAGGAACTTCTTGACGCCCGCACCCGAGCCGGAGCCGGTGTAGTCCAGGACGGCGCCGCCGTCGTCGGTCAGGATGTCGGCGAAGTGGGTCATCGCCTTCTGCTGGGCGGTCGAGCCCTCACCGGTGATCGTGGTGGAGGAGGAACCGGAACCGCAGGCGGACAGCACCAGACCTGCGGTGACGACCGCGGTGGCCGCGAAGGTCGTGCGGCGGGCGGCGGAGGAGAGAGTCGCGGACATGCGAGTGAAGGCCTTTCGATTGCTTCGTCAACAAGGCGAAGCTATCGATGTCCGATGAGCCCGAATCGGCCGCGAGATGACGCGAATGCGAACAACGTCCAGCACAGAGACAAACCCCCAGGTGGGACGTGTCACACCTGGGGGGTCGGCCCGGTATGTCCGGGATCAGCGATAGGCGGCGTCCACCGCGTACCGGGTGAATCCGAGACGACGGTAGGTCGCGAGCGCGGCGGCGTTGTCGCCCTCCACGTACAACTGCACCCGGCCGAGACCGGTGTCGGCCAGGTGATGCAGTCCGGCGAGGGTGAGGAGGTTCCCGAGCCCGCGGCCCTGCGCCGCCGGATCGACGGCCACCACGTACACCTCGCCGAGCGGCGCCCCGCCGGTCTCGGCCTCCGGGTGCACCTTGGTCCAGTGGAAACCGAGGAGCCGCCCCCGTCCGCCGAACCGTCGCCCGCGGCGGCCGCCGAGGCGTCGAACGCGAGGATCAGGCCCGCCGGGTCGAACCAGTCCGCGCCGGTGCGGTCGTCGATCTGCTGCTGCGTCCAGCCGCCCTGTTCCGGATGCCACGCGAAGGCGGCGTTGTTCACGCGCAGGATCTCCGCGTCGTCGGCCGGTCCGGCGTACGTCCGGACGACGACGTCGTCGCGCGCGGGCACCGGCGGCAGCGGGATCGCGGCCGGCGCGGTCGGGGCCAGGGCTCGCCGCAGCTGCAGCAGTTCCCGGACCCGTTCGAGTTCGAGGTTGGCGGCCAGTCCGGCGGCCCCCGCCAGGTCGCCGTGCGCCCAGAGCGACGGCGCGCCCTCGCCCGCCTCCCGGCCCGCGGCCAGGGCGGCCGCGACGAGTCGTGCGCCCTCGCCGCGCCCGCGATGCTCCGGGTCCACCGCGGCCTCCACCGACGCCGCTCCCCCGGCGGGCGGTACGACGATCCCGGCGTACCCGTGCGCGGAGAGGACGTGCAGCGAGTCCGGCGCGGTGAGGGCGAGCCGGAACTGTTCGGAGAGCGGCGACACCTCGTCGTACTGTTCGGCGCGGGCGACGAGGGCCAGAACGGCGGCGAGGTCGTCGGCGGGCAGAGCGCCGCGGACGGTGCGGAGAGCGGAAGTAGCGGTCACCCGATCCAGGCTAGTCTCCGGGCCCGGTCTCGGTGAGCCCCCGTATCACCTCGGGCGAAACCCGCCGATCGGGCGGTCGACGGAGTCGTGTTCAGCCCGCGGTCTCGGTGAGGTCGCCGTCGTCGTCGGGGTGGTCGGAGCCGCCGTCACGCGAACGGGCCGGCCGGACGGCCTTGTAGCCGACGTTGCGGACGGTGCCGATCAGGGCCTCGTGGTCGCTGCCGAGTTTGGCGCGGAGTCGTCGGACGTGGACGTCGACCGTGCGGGTGCCGCCGAAGAAGTCGTAACCCCAGACCTCGTGCAGGAGCTGAGCGCGAGTGAAGACGCGGCCGGCGTTCTGGGCCAGGAACTTGAGGAGCTCGAACTCCTTGTAGGTCAGGTCGATGGGCTTGCCGCGGAGCCGGGCGGTGTAGGTGGCCTCGTCGATCACCAGCTCGCCGAGGGTCACGCGGTCGTCCGGCTCGTCGTTGCCCGACGCACCGCGGGCGACCAGCAGACGCAGCCGGGCATCGAGCTCGGCGGGTCCGGTCTCGGGAAGCAGGAAATCGTCGATCCCCCAGTCGGCGGTGATGGCCACCAGTCCGCCCTCGGTGAGCACCGCCGAGAGTCGTGCACGCCCCCCGGTGAGCAGTCGGCACAGGCCGCGGGCCCCCGCGAGGTCACGGCGGGCGTCGACCAGGATCACCTCGGCGTCGCCCAGTTCGGTCAGCGAGGACGTCTCGGCCGGCAGCGTGCGCACGCGGTGCGGCAGCAGGGAGAGAGAAGGGAGAACGGCGTCTGCGGATTCTTCAGCGGTCAACAACAACAGGTCCACTGAGCACTCCTCATCGTAGAGGTGGCCAAGATGGGCTGCCGATCGACGCTGGTCGCAGCTCCTTGCACGTGAATGACAGAATAGCGTCAATGACGTCATCCACCCGCATCGCAGATGTAACCCGGATCCGGCGGCCGCTGGCCGTGACGGTCGCCGTCGTCGCATCGATGCTGGTCGTCGCGTTGCTCACGGATCTCGTCACGGCATCTCGTGCGGAGAGTCGACTTGCTCACGCCGTGCAGGCCTCCCCCTCGGTCACCTACGAACCCGAGGTGATGCTCAACGGCTTCCCGTTCCTCACGCGCGCCGGCCGCGGCGACTTCCCGATGATCCATCTCAGCGCCCGCGGCGTCACCGCGCCGGGCTGCGCCGATCGCGGCCGCTGCACCGTCGACGTCGACGCGCGCCTGTACGACGCCGAGCTCGGTGACGTCTGGTCCACGACCCCGTCGTCGCCGATACGGTTTCAGCGGCTGGAGGCGCAGACCCGCGTCGACTCGGTGAACCTCGGGCGGCTGATGAACATCGTCGACCTCTACATCAACACCCCCGCGCCCGAGGGGAGGATCGGCGGCGGCGGACCCGGCGACGGACTGCTCGAACGCACCGAGGGGATCATGCTGAGCGGCACCGTGCCGCTGCCCGGTTCCCCCGCCCGCGACGGAAAGTATCCGCCGTCGGCGTCGGAATACCGCCATCCGAAGGTCAAGGTGAGCGTCTCGGCGCGGGTCTCGGTGGTCGACGGCCGCGTCCGGATCGACGCCGTCGACCTCTACACCGGACCCGAGGAACACTTCTCCGACGACGTGCCGGAGGAGTTTCGATCACACGTATTTAAACTCTTCTCAATCACTCTGCCGCCGCTGCCGACGGCCTGGGACACCCCGGTGACCAGCGCGTTGTCCCGGGGAAGCGACCTGGTGCTGATCGGTGAGCGACCCGGCGGCACCGTGGAGCCGCGCGCGTTCTGATCCGGCCCTCCTCCGCGGCGGTAGCGTCGTCACCAGTTCCCGGCCGGGGTACATGGGGTACCCGCCAGGCGTGAGGGATCACCGAAAGGATCTACACACATGGCACGTGAGGATGTGCTGGTCAGCGCCGAATGGGCTGAGCAGAACCTGAACGCCGACAAGGTGGTGTTCGTCGAGGTCGACGAAGACACCTCGATCTACGATCTGAACCACATCCCGGGCGCCGTGCGCCTGGACTGGCGCAAGGACCTGCAGGATCCGGTGCGCCGCGACTTCCTGGACCAGGACGCTTTCGGCAAGCTGCTCAGCGAGCGCGGCATCGCCAACGACGACACCGTGATCCTCTACGGCGGCAACAACAACTGGTTCGCCGCGTACGCCTACTGGTACTTCAAGACCTACGGCCACGCCGACGTGAAGCTGCTCGACGGCGGCCGCAAGAAGTGGGAGCTCGACGGCCGCCCGCTGAACGGCGAGACCGTGACCCGCGAGGCCACCACCTACGTCGCCCAGCCCGCCGACACCTCGATCCGCGCGTTCCGCGACGAGGTCGTCGACGCGATCGGCAACAAGAACCTGGTCGACGTCCGCAGCCCCGACGAGTTCGCCGGCCGCATCTCGGCCCCGGCGCACCTCCCGCAGGAGCAGGCGCAGCAGCGCGGCCACGTCCCCGGCGCGATCAACATCCCGTGGTCGACCACCGCCAACGAGGACGGCACCTTCAAGAGCGACGACGAGCTCACCGCGCTGTACGCGGAGAAGGGCTTCGACGACGACAAGGAGACCATCGCCTACTGCCGTATCGGCGAGCGTTCGAGCCACACCTGGTTCGTGCTGCAGGAGATCCTGGGTAAGAAGAACGTCAAGAACTACGACGGCAGCTGGGTCGAGTACGGCTCGCTGGTCGGCGTTCCGATCGAGATCTGAGTGAGGAAGTAACCACCATGTGTGCAGCCCCCAAGCAGGGTCAGACCATTCCGGCCGGCGTCGACGTCGAGAAGGAGACGGTGCTGACCGGTCAGGTCGTCGACGGCGAGGGCACCCCGGTGGCCGGCGCCTTCGTGCGCCTGCTCGACGCCTCCGGCGAGTTCACCGCCGAGGTGGTCGCCTCGGCCACCGGCGACTTCCGGTTCTTCGCCGCTCCCGGCAGCTGGACGCTCCGCGCGCTCAGCTCGCAGGGCAACGGCCAGACCGAGGCCGCTCCGGAGGCCCCCGGCGTCCACGAGTACACGGTGACCGTCGCCAAGTGACCTTCACCGGCTGAACTCCTCGCCGGTCGAGTGTTGCTCTCGCCGGTCGAGCCCTCCTCGCCGGTCGAGCGAAGTCGAGACCCGAGAACCCCGATCCGCACCCCGCGGGTCGGGGTTCTCCGCATCTCCGGGCCTGCTCAGTCGGGCCGCGCCCGCCGGATCACCTCGGGCGGCAGCGCCCACTCGTCGCGCCCGAGCCGCGCGACCGGGCGGAGCCGCTCGAACACGGGATGCCCGCCGTCCAGGACGTCCTCGTCGATCGAGAAGGCCACCACCTCGCCGAACACCACGGTCGACCCGGCGAACTCCACGGTGTCGTGCAATCGGCATTCCAGGGCGGCCGGGGCCTCGGCGACGTACCCCGGATTCACGACGACGCCGGGCGCCATGACGACCCCGGCCCGCTCCGCCTCGTCGACCTCGGGCCCGAACGTCGCACTCGTCGCATTGGCCGCGTCGACCGACTCCTCGTCGACCAGACTCACCGTGAACTCCCCGGTGGCCCGGATGTTGCGCAGCGTGTCCTTGACTCCGATCGAGGTGAACGCGAGGACAGGCGGCCGCACCGAGGCCACCGTGAAGAACGAGTGCGGCGCCAGGTTCCCCACTCCGTCGGCGTCCACCGTCGCGACCCAGGCGATCGGCCGCGGCACCACGAGCGCCGTCAGCAGGGCGTAGGAGTTCACATCGTCGTCGCCCGGCCGCAGCACCCGTCGTCCACTCACGCCGGCCACCGTACCCGGGGAGGGTCGTTCCCGATTCCCTGCATGACCCCGGCTCCTCCCCGGTACGTTCGGCGACATGCGGATGCGCACCTACTCGGTCGACGCTCGACCGGGCCGGAGCGTGACGGTGACGGATTTCGAGGACTCGATCAGGGTCGACGTCGACGGCACCGTCGCAGTCGTGACCCGGATCGGGAAGCAGTCGGGCCGCGGCGACGCGCCGATCGGCTCCTCGGACACGACCGCACCGACCATCACGTTCGACGGTGCCGAGGTGTCGCTGCGGCGGCGCGGAAAGCGGAATCCGTTCCGTAGGGCACGGGGGTACGCGGTACGAGTCGAGGAGGTGGAGTACACCTTCGTACCGCGCACCATGATCGAATCAGTGCTGTACAAGGGCGAGACGGCGTTGACGCGACTACGACGGCCCCCGGGCGACGGGCGTGTCCGGTTCCGCGATCCCCACGCCGACACCACTTCCGACCTCGAATGCGCGCTCGCCGTCGCCCTCGCCGCCGCTGTCGGGTGCGGAGGACCCGGTTTCCTCGCCCAGCTCGGGCGTGCCGCCGTCGAGTTGTCGATCATCTGGTGGACGTGAGTGGGATGAGCCATAGCTCAGGGGACCGACTCTGAGGATTCTCAGCTACGCGGTATCATCAGGCCGTGGTCATTTTCTTCGAGGTACTGCTGGGTCTCGCTTCCCTGCTGATCATCTGGTTCGCCCTGTACGTCGTCTACCGCCTGGTCACCGACGAGTCATGACGACCCGCTCGGGTAACGAGGCGATCGCCGACGCCGAGCAGCGCGCCGCCGAGACCGGGGACAAGAACATCCCCGCCGTCGGTGATCTTCCGCTGCCCGAGAACACGGCGAACCTACGGCTGGGCCCCGATCTGCACCCGGGCCTGCTCGGCCTGCTGCCCCTGGTGGGCGTGTGGGAGGGCGAAGGCGAGGGCCACGACCCGATCACCGGCGAGGACTACCCGTTCGGGCAGCAGATCATCGTGAGCCACGACGGCGGGAACTACCTCTGCTGGGAGTCGCGTTCGTGGGTCCTCGACGAGGACGGCGCCTATGTGAAGCCCGACCTCCGCGAGTCCGGTTTCTGGCGGATCGGCGAGGACGACACCGTCGAACTGCTGCTCACCCATGCCGAGGGATCCATCGAGCTGTACTACGGCCGTCCGCTGAACCAGACGTCGTGGAACCTCACCACCGACGTGAACATCCGGACCGAGACCGGCACGCACACCGGTGCGGCCAAGCGTCTCTACGGGCTGGTCCCCGACGGCGACCTGGCCTACGTCGAAGAACGCCTGGACACCGACGGCGACCTGACCCCGCGCCTCTCCGCGAAGCTCAAGCGCGTCATCGGCTGACCCTCGTCCGCCGGGGCGCGGCAGAATGTACCGAAATCCGGGGGTGCCACGGGCGATCTGCCCGAGGCACCCCCGTTTTCGTGTACATCCGGACACTCCCCACCGCTCCCGAACACAGCGAACCGCCACCCCGCGCCGCACGCCCCGTCCCGCGGCTCGTCACCGCGTTCCTCCCGGATCGGAGATCGGCTGGGTGCTCCGGTCACGCTCCCCGAGCCGTCGGCGAACGAAGTGAACCGACGCGTCGAAGGGGCCCGGTGGTCGTTCATCTCTCGGTGATCGCGCTCCGGAGCCCCTTCGACTCGGTCCTCGGCTGACGCCTCGGTCCGGCTCAGGGAGCGGAGGAAGCGACCTGCGGAGTCCGACCAGGGTCTCCGTCGGGAGCACCGTCCGGCTCGCACCGGATCTCGACTCCGCTCGATCACCGAGGAGGGGCTCGACCGCCGAGGCGATACTCGAACGCCGAGAGGGGCTTGACCACCGAGGGAGTCCCGAATGCTCTGCGCGAGCGCACCGGGGCTCGTTCATCTAGATCGCGACCATGCGGTGGGCGCGGTCCGGGTCGCGTCGACCGCGGATCGCGATCAGTTCCCGCGCGTGCAGGTCGAGCGCGACGTCCCCGGGGAGCTGCGGCGCCCACTGCGTCACATCGGTCGCGTCGCCGGCGGCGTCGAGCGCGGCCAGCACGGTGAGACCGTGGGCGGCGAGCCGCGCGGTCTCCCGGCCCTCCCGCGGCCAGTAGGTCCGGACGTGCACCGCCACGTGCATCGTCTGCCTGCCGGTGTGGATGAGCCGGGCCGACACCTCGGCCACCTGCCCGATGTGGATGGGCCGGTAGAAGCGCACCCCGCCCATGTACGCGGTCGCCACCTCACCGGAGTTCCAGCGCACGCCGCACAGGTAAGCGGCGTCGTCGATCCAGGCCATCACCCGGCCGCCGTGCGCCTTGCCGCCCCAGTTGACGTCGGTGGGCGAGGCGAGGAAACGGGTGTCCACCTCGCAGGCCGCGGTGGCACGACGGTAGTCGGCGCCCTCCATCGCGGCGGCGATCCGTCGTCGTACCTCGGTGCGGACCCGCGCGTACTCCGCGCGGGCGACGTCGTCGGCGTGCACCGGCTCCCACCGACGCACCGGGGTGGGTCGCCCGTCCGCATCCATCGCGACGAACACCAGCAGACAGGAGCTGGCGGGGCGGAAGATGCCCACCCGCGGATCGGCCGAGGAGACCTCGCACTGGATGTGCATGGACGTGCGGCCGGTGTGGATGACGGTCGCGGTGACCTCCACCAGGTCGCCGGAGGAGATGTCGCGGCCGAAGCTGGTGTTCCCCACGTACGCGGTGACGCTGTAGCCGCCCGACCACGCCGCGGCGCACGCGTACGCGGCCTTGTCGACCCACTCCAGGATCCGGCCGCCCCGCACACCTCCCCCGATCGAGGCGACGTCGGTGGGCGCGGCCAGGAAGCGCAGGGTGATCTGACGATCGGTGACGGGCATGGGGACCTCCACTCTCGGGTTCCACCCATGCTGTACCCGTCCCGGACCGCACGCGACACCGGCCCCGACCGGTGCAGATGTGGTTACGAACCGGTAATACGACGGCATCGCCGGGTAACACGACGAGGCCGTGTCGAAGCCCTGCACGAACCGGCGCTCGACGCGGGAACGAGAGGTTTCGACACCGGTCGCTCACTCCGTTCGCGGCCGGGCTCAGCCATCGGGACAGGGATTTCGACGGCCGGACGAAGCTGAGGACGGCGGGGCGGGGTCGCCGGCGGCGAGGGCGCCGCACCCGGGCGGACTCAGTCGCCGCCGGAGCCGGTGTCGAGGCGGTTCATGGTCTGCGGCCCGGTCATCCAGTGCTGCTCGATCTGCTGCACGAAGTTCGAACGCACCACCTTGGCGCGCTCGGGGGGACCGTCGTCGACGGTCCGCGCGACCAGGCCCTCCATCGGGTGGGCGCCGGCCGCGCTGGTGGTGTCCATCAGCCGGACCAGCCGGTCCTCCTCGAAACGCCCCTCCCCGAGGAAGGGCACGGTGTGCAGGCCGAGGTCGGCGGCGAGTTCGTCGCGCAGCGGGATCTCCCAGAACGCGCCGAGGCCGCGGTCGTAGACGTCGAACACCAGGAACCAGTCGGGCAGCGCGTCGTAGGAGACGCTGTGCTCCACCGCGCACCACTCGCCGAACAGGATCAGGTCGTCGCCGAGCCCCTCTTCGAGCCGGGTGCGGCGCGCGGCGACCCAGTTCTCCAGGCCGCGGAAGTACCGTCCGCCGGTCTCCACGTAACTGCCGCGCGCCTGGAAGCGCAGCCCGTCCGGGCCCACCGAGATGCCGAGGTTCTGCCCGTCGAGCTTCTCCTCGACGTGCAGCGGCCGGGCCAGGAACGCGGCGCGCTCGGACTCGGTGAGCACCTTGTCGTCCCGGACGTCCACGCCGTCGGGCTGAAACAGGTAGGTGGTCGACGGGAATCTGAAGAACTCGCTCATCTGGGTGCCTTCCGCCCGAACTTCTCCCGGTACGCGATGCGGATCGCCCGCTCGTCGATCCACTCGACGACGACGCCGTGCCGCGCGAGCACCGGTCCCCAGTCGAGCCATTTGGTGTCGGTGCTCTCCACCACCGGCACGCCGGCGACCTTCGCCGCGGCCACGAACTTGCGGTCCGAGGGGTCGATCTCCGCGTCGTCGCCGTCGAGCACCCGGTAGATGTTCTCCAGGCCGGCGGCGGGCACGATGTCGGGCCGCAGCTCCGGGTCCCATCCGTAGCGGTGGTCGTGGACGTAGCGGGCGAACGCGTCACCCAACGACGGCCCGCCGCTGCGGCTGAGCTGGTGGAAGTACTCCTCGACGATCTCGCCGCCCTCGTCGGTCACCACGGTGAGCCGCCGGGTCAGGACCTCTTCCAGGAACTCCTCACACGCGTCGACCAGGGCGGGCGGGTGCTCGTCGGGGAACTTGACGACCAGTGCGACATTGGTGTCGACCACCTTGGTCATCGCTCCTCCACCCGCCTGTGCTCCTCCGCCGGTCTGCGCTCCTCCGCCCGCCTGCGCCGCTGCCGCGCGCTGCGCGAGCGGGCCACCAGGTCTTCGGCGGGGTCGCCGAAGAAGTCGGCGGGCCAGTTCCGGACCGCCCCGTACGCGTCGACGTCGAGGGGTTCGATGCGCGAGCCGTCGCGCCCCGGGGTCACCACGTAGCAGGCCACCGTCGCGGGGTCGATCGCCTCCTCGGCGATGCGCCGCAGCAGCCGCCGGAGCAGGTGCTCGGAATGCGATTCGACCACCAGCTGCACGTTCCGGGGTCTGCCCTCCTCGTACGTCCCGATCGCGTCGATCAGCACGTCGGCCAGCCCGGACTGCACCGACGGGTGCAGGTGGATCTCCGGCTGCTCCATGATCACGGTGGATCCCGGCGGCGCGTACAGGCATTCGACGACGACGGGCAGCACCTGCGAGACGCCGAATCCGACGTCGGTGAGCAGCACCTCGCGGGTGCCGTCCGGGGTGCGGACCCGGACCTCGTACTCGTCGCGGCCCGGCGCGATCGGGGCGACGGTGAACTCGTCGATCACGCCGAGCGTCTGCAGCCGCCGCGCGACCGCCGCGCCCAGCGGTGCGGTCGGCCCGTCCGGGGTGCGCCCGTATCGGCGCCCGGCACCGGCCAGCAGCGCCTCCACCGCCTGTTCCCCGCGTCGGCCGACGCCGCCGACCTCCTCCCCCGACCAGCGGTGGAGGCGGCCCGGCGGTTCCCGGAGCGGCCCCAGGTAGTCCAGCGCGGTGAGCTGCTTCTCCAGCGCGTAGGTGAGGTCCGGCACGAAGTCGAGGTGTGCGAAGTGCGTCGTCACGTCGTCGGGGAAGGCGTGGAAGTGCCCGGGCGGCGAGACCGTGCCGGTGCGACCCGGCACCGGCTGCAGCGTCATCCCGGCGGCGGTCAGGGTGTAGTCGCCCGGCCCGGTACGACGACCGCCCAGCGAGACGGCGCCGTCGTCACCGGTCAGGGTGTACGCGTACTCGTCGACGGCGATCCGGGGCGGCAGACCGCCGTCGGCGGAGATCGTCGCACCGAATCGCAGGTCCCGGCCGGACAGCGCCCGCCGCGACCCCGGGTCGACGACGGTGAGCGGCTCCTCTCGGCGCCAGCCGAGTTCGAAGGAGAGCGGCTCGGCGGGGTCGCGCACGAGGTCGGCGAAACCGCCGAGGTCGACGGGGGTGTGCCGGTCGCCGGTGTGGAGCACGCGTCGTCGATCCGCCGACTCCACGGTCTGCCGCAGCAGCATCGGGAGCTGGTGCAGGCTCGACTTGCCCGACGAGTTGGCGCCGAAGAACACGGTGAGCGGGGCGAGCGGAACCTCGCCGGTGTCGCGCCAGGCCTTGAAGTTCCGGATCCGCAGTCCGGTCAGCACGGGCTCACCGGTCCCCGGCCGACTCGGGCGCCAGCGGCAGCAGTCGCGCGCCGGCGTCGTGTCCGGCGTCGCCGTGCTGGTGGGTCACCAGCACCACGGCGCGGTCGGGGCCGAACAGCGAGTCCGGGCCGGCGGCACAGATCCGTTCGATCATCTGCCGGGCGTCCCCGGCGTCGAGGTGCTCGGCGGGCTCGTCGAGCAGCACGATCGGCGCCGGGTGCAGCAGGGCCCGGGCCAGCAGCAGACGACGTCGCTGCCCGCCGGAGAGCGCCGAACCGCCGCCGGTCAGGTCAGTGTCGAGACCTTCGGGCAGGCCGTCGACCCACTCGGTCAGGCCCACCTCGGCCAGCGCCGCCCGGATCTGCTTGTCGGATGCGTCGCCGCGGGCGACCAGCAGGTTCTCCCGCACCGACGTGGAGAACAGGTGCGCCTCCTCGGCGAAGTAGCAGGCGGCCCGCGTCGGGGGCACGACCGCGCCGTCGTCGGCGCGGGTCGCGGTGACCGTGCCGGACAGCGGGTCGAGCAGTCCGCCGAGGGTGAGCAGCAGCGTCGACTTGCCGCAGCCGCTCGGCCCCGTCACGACGACCCGTTCCCCCGGCGCCAGCCGCAGATCCAGGCCGGACGACGGCCCGAGCGGCCGGTCCCGTCCCCACTCCAGCCGGTCCGCGGTCAGCACCGCGGGGGCCGGGTCGACGACGGGATCGGCGTCCGATTCTGCGGTGTCCGGTCCGGAGCCGGGCGCGCGGTCGGGGCGGTGCGCGCCGTCGACCAGGTCCATCACCCGCGCGGCCGCCTGCCTGCCCTTGAGCCAGGCGATCCCGGCCTCGGTGAGCGGCCCGGTGGTCTCGAACGACGACAGCGGCAGCAGCACCAGGACGCCGAACAGCATCGGGGTGAACCGGGTGTCCGTCGACGACACCTCGGCGAGCGACCCGGACACGCCGGTGGCCAGGTCGACGGCGATCAGCGCCGCCGCCGTCACGCTGACGGCCAGCGCGAACGGTGTCGCGGCGGTGGCGGCCACCTGTCGGCGCAGACCGCGGTCGGTCGCGGCCGCCACCCGGCGGTCCGCGGCGTGCAGCCGGTCCAGGGCGGCCCGTCGTCGTCCGGCGATCACCAGTTCGGGGCCGTGCCACAGCAGCGCGGTGGTCTCCTGGGCGACGTCCTCGCGGGCGCGGGCGCTCTGCTCGAAGGCCAGCGCCGCGCCGCGCGCGGCGAGCCACGGGGCCAGGCCGCCGCTGACGATCAGCGCGACCGCCAGGATCACCGCGGACAGCGGCGAGACGAACGCCGTGACCGCGACGGCCGCGACGGAGGTGATCGCCCCGACGGTCATCGGGATCAGCCCGCGGATCAGGGCGTTGCCGATCTCGTCGACGTCGTCGGCGGTGCGGGCCAGCAGCCTGCTCCGGCTCAGTCCCACCGAGTAGGCGGGCGGCCCGGAGGCCAGCACCCGGTAGATCTTCTCCCGCGCGACGGCCATCGCATCGAGCGCGGTGTCGTGGGTGGCGAGTCGTTCGGCGTAGCGGAACAGCGCCCGCGAGATGCCGAAGGCGCGCGTCGACGTCACCGCGACCGACAGGTACAGCACCGGCGGCATCTGCCAGGCCCGGGTGATGAGCCACGCCGAGACGGCGGCGAGACCGAGCGCGCACAGCGCCCCGGCCGCGCCGAGGAACACCGAGACGAGCACCGGCCGGGCTCCCAGCCCGACGAACCGCAGCGCCCGCAGCATCGGGTCGCGGGAGGCGAGGTCACTCCGCACGGTCCACCCCCGCGCCGGGCGCCCCCAGATCGACGACGACGTCGCCGATCCCGACGGCGCTCGCATGGTGGGCCACCATCACCACGGTGGCGCCGTCGCCGGAGCGCCGGGCGATCGCCGCCAGCACCGCGGCCTCGCTCGCCTCGTCGAGGTGGGCGGTGGGCTCGTCGAGCAGGAGCAGGTCGGCCGGGGCGGCGAGCACCCGGGTGAGCGCCATGCGCTGCCGCTGGCCTGCGGAGAGTCCCGCGCCGCCGGTGCCGAGCGGGGTGTCGTAGCCGTGCGGGAGGTCGGCCAGCACGGCGTCGAACCCGGTGGCCGCGCACGCCTCGTCGAGCCGCCGCGGGTCGGGGACGCCGAAGAGCTCCAGGTTCTCGCGGACGGTGCCGGGGACGACGACGGGCTGCTGCGGCAGCCAGGCGATCCGGCTGCGGTACGAGTCCGGGTCGACGTCGCCCAGCGGCCGTCCGGCGATCCGGACCTCGCCCTCGTCGGGGCGCAGCAGACCCAGGATCACCGAGAGCACCGACGATTTGCCGCTCCCGTTGGGGCCGGTGAGCACCGTGAGGCGACCGGGGCGCAGTTCCGCAGTGAGTCCGCGGGGCGCCCAGCCGTCGCGGCCGTGGACGCCGACCCCGGTCAGGGTGAGGGTCGCACCGGCCACGACCACCGGGGTGCGCTCCGCCGCGGGCACGACGGCGTCGGGGACGTCGATGAAGGCCAGGACCTCGCGGGCGGCGGTCATCCCGTCCTCGGAGTTGTGGAACTGCGCGCCCACCTGGCGCAGCGGGAGGTAGGCCTCCGGCGCCAGGACCAGCGCCAGGATGCCCGCGTACAGACCCATCTCCCCGTACACCAGGCGCATGCCGATCCCCACCGCGACCACCGCGACGCTCAGCGTGGCGATCAGTTCCAGGGCCGTGCCGGAGAGGAACGCGATCCGCAGCGCGGACATGCTGCTCCGGCGCAGGTTCTGGCCGAGCCGGGCGACCTGCGCGGCGGGCGCCTGGGCCCGGCCGAGGGCGCGGAGCGTCGGCAGCCCGGTGAGCAGGTCCATCAGACTGGCGGTCAGCGCGGCCATCGACTCGAGTTTGCGTTCGGTGCGGTCGCGGGTGACCAGCCCGATGAGGATCATGAAGAGCGGGATCAGCGGCAGCGTGATGAGCACGACCAGGCCCGACGGCCAGTCGGCCCAGGTGATCACGCCCACCACGATCGGGGTGATGAGGACCGTGGAGAGCAGCGCGGGCAGGTACCCGGCGAAGTAGTCGACCAGGCTGTCCAGGCCGCGCAGAGCGACGGTGAGCGCGCGTTCCCGCGCCGACAGCAGTTCCCGCGGCGAGGTGCGCGCCGGATCGGTGAGCGTGTCGAGGGCCCGGGCGCGGAGTTCGGCGATGGTGTCGAGGGCGGCGCGGTGCGCGTAACGCCCGGACAGATAGCTCAGCGCGACCCGCACGGTCAGCGCCGCGGCGAGCACCCACAGGTGCACCGCCTGCGCCGCGAAGGTGCGGGCGGACGGGTCGACGATGATCTCCGACAGCAGTCCGGCGATCGCGACCGCCGCCACGATCATCGCGCCGACGGTGGCCGCGGTGAACACCGCCGTGACGGCGATGTACCGGCGCGCGGTCGGCGAGTACCGCAGCAGACGCGGATCCAGCGGGGGCCTTCCGGCGCCCGCCGGATCCGCGTCGTCGACGACGTCGGGGCGGTTCACTTCCCGGCGGTCGCCTCGCTCGGCGCGTCCGTCGGCGAGAGGCCCGCCGCCACCTCCGGCACGTCCTCCAGGGAGAGGCGCTTCCGGAACACCCAGTAACTCCATGCCTGGTATCCGATCACGACCGGCGTCATCACGACAGCCGCCCAGCTCATGATGACGAGCGTGTAGTGGCTCGACGACGAGTTGGTGGTCGTCAGGTTGAACGCCTCGTCGAGGCTCGACGGCATCACGTTCGGGAACAGCGAACCGAACAGCAGCGCCACGACGCCGGCGATGGCGAGCGCGTTGGCGACGAACGCCCAGCCCTCACGACGCAGCCGGGTCATGGCGACCATGGCCAGCGCGGCGATCACGGTGACGACGAAGACGATCCAGGTCCAGCCCTTGCCGTAGGCGAGCTGCGTCCACAGGACGAAGGCTCCGGCCACCACCAGGGTCGGGATCGCGAGCAGGGCCGCGAGGCGCGCGGCGTCGTCGTGCATGGCGCCCTTGGTCTTGAGCGCGACGAAGATCGCGCCGTGCGTCAGGAACGCCAGGGTCACGGTGGCGCCGCCGAGCAGCGCGTACGGGTTCAGCAGGTTGAAGAAACCGCCGACGTAGACGTGGTTGGGACCCTGCATCTCGATCGGGACGCCGCGCACGATGTTGGCGAACGCGACCCCCCACAGGATCGCCGGGACCCACGAACCGATGCCGATCCCGACGTCGCACCACTTGCGCCACTGCGGGTCGTTGATCTTGGGCCGCCATTCTATCGCGCAGATGCGGATGATCAGCGCCACCAGGATCAGGAACAGCGGGAGGTAGAAGCCGGAGAACAGGGTGGCGTACCAGCCGCCGAACGCCGCGAACATGGCGCCGCCCGCGGTGAGCAGCCACACCTCGTTGCCGTCCCACACCGGGCCGATGGTGTTGATCACCAGGCGACGGCGTTTGTCGCCGGCCAGCGGATCGGTCTCGTCCTCACGGCTGCGGCCGAGGAAGGGCATCAGCATGCCGACGCCGAAATCGAAGCCTTCGAGGACGAAGTATCCGATGAACAGGACCGCGATCAGGATGAACCAGAAAGTCTCGAGAGTCATCGAAGTCCTCCTCTTAGTACTGGAAGGAGAGCTTTTCGCTCTCTTCGGGGTCGGCGGCCGGCGCGTGCGGGTCGGCCGGAGCGTCCGGGCCCTCGCGGACGTAGCGGCGCTCCAGCATGAACCAGACGACGCCGAGCGCGCCGTAGAGCAGCGTGAAACCGATCAGGGTGGTCAGCACCGCGCCCGCCGAGTTGGAGAGCGAGACGCCGTCCTGCACCAGCATGTGGATCTTGAACGGATCGGCCTCGGTCGGGTCGGCCCAGTTCGGGACCACGACCCACGGCTGGCGGCCCATCTCGGTGAAGACCCAGCCCGAGGAGTTCGCCAGGAACGGGGTCGGCATCATCCACAGCGCGACGGTGCCGAACCGCTTGGGCACCTCGATCCGGCCCTTGCGCAGGTACCAGAGGCCGCCGAGGGCGATGATCACCGAGCCCAGACCCCAGAAGATCATGGCGCGGAAGGTCCAGTACGTGATGAACAGGTTGGGCGCGAAGTTCTGGCCCGACATGTCGATCCCGGCGTCGGCGAACGCCTTCTCGTACTCGGCCTGGAGTTGCTTGACGCCCTTCACCTCGCTGTTGAAGTCGCTGTCGGCGAGGAACGAGAGCATGTTCGGGACGGTGACGATGTGCTCGATGTTGTCGCAGTTGTTCTGACGGCCGATGGCGAGCACCGAGAAGCCGGCGCCCTCCTCGGTCTCGCAGAGCGATTCGGCGGCGGCCATCTTGATCGGCTGCTGCTCGAACATCAGCTTGGCCTGCATGTCACCGGTGATGATCAGGCCGACACCGGCGACGATGGTGGTCCACAGCGCGAACTTGGCGACCGGACGCCACAGCGTGTCGTTCTCGCCGCGCAGGGTCTCGGCGTCGGCGCCCAGCTGGCTGGGTGCGGTGGTGACGGGGGCGTCACCGGCCTCGAGCTGCTTGGCGCGGTGGCTGTTGCGGGCCATCCACCAGATGCAGACCGCGGCGACGACGGTCGCGGCGGTGAGCCAGGCGCCCAGGACGACGTGCGGGAACGCGACCAGCGTCGTGTTGTTGGTGAGCACGGCGATGAAGTTGTTCATCTGCGGACGCTGCAGCGTCTCGTTCCACTCGACGCCCACCGGGTGCTGCATGAACGAGTTCGCCGCGATGATGAAGTACGCCGAGGCGGTGACGCCGATGGCCACCAGCCAGATGCAGGTCAGGTGCACGGCTTTGGGCAGCTTCTTCCAGCCGAAGAACCACAGGCCGAGGAAGGTCGACTCCAGGAAGAACGCGACGAGGGCCTCGAAGGCCAGCGGCGCGCCGAAGACGTCGGCGACGAAGCGGCTGTACTGGCTCCAGTTCATGCCGAACTGGAACTCCTGCACGATGCCGGTGGCCACGCCGAGGGCGAAGTTGATCAGGAAGACCTTGCCGAAGAACTTGGTGGCACGCAGCCAGGCCTCGTTCCCCGTGCGCAGCCAGACGGTCTGCATGACGGCGATCATCGGCGCCAGACCGATGGTCAGCGGCACCAGAACGAAGTGGTACACGGTGGTGATGCCGAACTGCCACCGTGAGATGTCTACGAGGTCCACGCAGGACTCCCTTCCCCGAAAGCGGACCCGGGGGCTGCCGGACCGCTGCGTACCGTCCTACTACGGAACGTAGTGATACACGGAGAACGTAACGTCCCGACGCAGTCGGATCCACCCGTGCGGGACCTAAGGCCCCGCTCGAACACCCTGCGTGTGGGGGTTTTCACACCGTGTTCACCCGGTGTCATCATGACCCCGTCCACCCCGCCGCGCAGGGGTTGCCGCAAACTCGTCCCCCACCCGTGCTCGTCGCCGCCCGCCGCCGAGAGCCTTCCTCCGCCCGTCGAGACCTCTTCTCGCCGACGAATACCTCCCGCCGCCGACTGTGCACTCCTTCGCACCGACGAGCGTCTTCCTCCGCCGGCTGAGCCACGCGGAGGAACGCAGTGACGGAGCGTGAGTCGAAGCCGCACCGCCCCGACACCCGCGATCGGCGACGCCGAGCCCCTTCGACTCGGTTCGTCACCGCGTTCCGCACCGGCTCGGGGATCTGCGGGGCGGCACCCGAGCCGGAGGTCGCTCAGTCCGCCACCGACACCGCGGCCTCCACCAGCCCCGGCACGTCCACCGTCGACGACGACGCCAGCGCCGCCCCGTCGAGGGTGTTCACATGTGCGGCCAGCGTCACCGACGAGAGCAGCCACACGCCGTCGGCGTCGTGCAGTTCGTCGACGGTGAACCTCTCCTCGGCCGTCTCGATGCCCGCCGCGGCGGCGTGTGCGAAGAGCGCCGCCACCGTGGTCCCGGGCAGGATCGGCAGGCTGCGGGGCGGCGTCAGCAGTGCGCCGTCGCGTTCGATCACCACCGAGGAGCGCGGCCCCTCCAGCACCGTGCCGTCGGCGCCGAGGAAGAGCGCGTCGTCGGCGCCGAGCGCGACGGCGTGCCGGAGTGCGGCGGCGTTCCCGGCGTACGCGAGCGCCTTGATCCCGGCCAGCAGCCAGGGCGCGGCGGCGGCCGCGGTCACGTCGAACCCGCGGTCCAGGGTGATCGCCGAGATCCCCGCACGGCGCACCTGCGCCACCCGCGCGGCCACCGGCCCGACGGTCACATACGCGGTCGGCGGACCGTCCGGTGCGCTCTCCCGGCCCCGCGAGTAGGCGACGCGCAGCATCCCCTCCCCCGCCCCGCCGATCCGGGATTCGCCGGCGTCGGCCCACTCCCGCGCCGCGACGTCGATCGCGTGCGCCAGCGCCGCGACGTCCGGCGCGGGCAGCGCGAGGGCGGCGGCGCCCTCCGCGAGCCGGTCCAGATGCGGTTCGACGAGCAGCGCCCGCGCGTCGCGGACCAGCAGCGTCTCGAAGACGCCGTCGCCGCGGAGAGCCGCCAGGTCGTCGGCATGGAGCAGGGGAACATCCGGGTCCAGCAGCCGGCCGTCACCGGAGACCACGATCATCGACATGGTTGCCACCGTAGACTGCCATCCATGACCGACGCGCGTTCGCCGATCCTGCTCCATCACCCTGCTGCGGTGCCGACGCCGGACGGAGACCCGAGTCCCGGCGTCGCCTGGCACTACGGCGACCCGCTCGGGGAGCAGCGCGCCGCCGCCCGCGGCGCGATCATCGTCGACCGCAGCGATCGCGCGGTGATCGAACTCGCCGACGGCGACCGTCTCACGTGGCTCCACTCGATCGTCTCCCAGTCCGTGGCCGGCCTCGGTGACCGCAAGAGCGCCGAGAGCCTCTCCCTGGACGTCAACGGCCGCGTCGAGGACCATTTCACCCTCACCGACGTCGACCTGGTGACCTGGCTCGACACCGAGCACGGCCGCGGCACCGCGCTCGCCGACTATCTCGGCCGCATGGTCTTCCGCGCCGCGGTGGCGGTGACGCCGCGCCCGGACATGCACGTGCTCACCCTGATCGGCCCGGCCGCCCGCTCGGGGCCGCTCGCGGAGATGCTCGAGATCCACGACCACTCCCGAGTCTACGACGCGGGCGATCTGCCCGAGATGCACCACGAGGACGAACCGCTGGGGTTCTGGCGGATCATGCCGTCGATCGGCGAGGGCCGTTCGCTGCCGGTGGTGGATCTGGTGGTGCCCGACACCGAGGTGGAGATGTGGTGGCGGGAGATCACCGCGGCCGGTGCGACGCCGGGCGGGGTGTGGGCGCAGGAGGCGCTGCGGGTGGCGGCCGTGCGTCCCCGCCTGGGCCTGGACACCGATGAGCGCACCATCGCCCACGAGGCCGACTGGATCGGCGACGGCGGTCTCACCGGGACCGGGAGCGGGCCGAATCTCACCGGCGCCGGGAGCGGAGCGAGCGGGCCGAATCTCACCGGCGCCGTCCACCTGGAGAAGGGCTGCTACCGCGGGCAGGAGACCGTCGCCCGCGTGCACAATCTCGGTCGTCCCCCGCGGCGGCTGGTGCTGCTGCACCTCGACGGCAGCGCCGACGGGCGTCCGGCCACCGGCGACCCGGTGACCCTGGCGGGCCGGACGGTCGGCCGGGTGGGCACCGTCGTCGACCACTGCGATCTGGGCCCGATCGCGCTGGCCCTGGTGAAGCGCAACGTCCCCGTGGATGCCGAGCTGAGCGCCGGGGAGGGCGACGGCGTCGCCGCCCGGATCGATCCGGACCACTACGTCGACGACGACGCCGTGCCCGCCGGTCGTGCGGCCCAATCTCGGCTCCGCGGCCGCGGCTGACCCAGCCCTCTTCGGAAAACCCCAGGTCAGACCCTGCGCCGCGCGGACAACACCCGGCGGCTACATAATCCGCGGAAGCGGGGTAGACTGTGCACCAGGAATATAACTAACGAGTAGAACGGGGCCGCCACCACGTGGCCGCCCCGTCATTGTGCGAGGGGGTCCCCTATGGGCCGTG
The DNA here is from genome assembly GCF_047600385.1 of Gordonia sp. (in: high G+C Gram-positive bacteria). Taxonomy (GTDB): domain Bacteria; phylum Actinomycetota; class Actinomycetes; order Mycobacteriales; family Mycobacteriaceae; genus Gordonia. The sequence goes on from NZ_JASGKZ010000001.1 coordinate 299,352, forward strand.
GCCGGGCAAAAGCTAAGCAGACGAAGGTTGCTCGTCAGCTGAAGTACTCGACGCCGAACACCGATCTCGACAGCCTGCAACGCGAGCTGTCGGGCAGTGCAGGCCAGTCCCACAGTCCGGTCGACGACTGGGCCGACGTGGACCGCTACTCCGAAGAGGAGTGGCGGCGCGCCTGACGCGCCTGCTTCTCACCAACGCTGGAGGAACCCGGCCCCACGTCGTGTGGCGGCCGGGTTTTCCGGTCATTCTCTTCCAGGGCTTGGCATTCTCCGCTCGAGTCGGCCTCGTCCGACCGGGCGGTTCCCGGGTGAACCTCGCGTTCGCCGCACGAGCCTCCGTCGACGACCGTGCCCCTTATTCCTCACGGCGTCGCTCACGACGGATCAACGTGCCCGCGCACCGTACCGGCGGCTGTCTCGATCGAGGCGGCCGGTACGACGGCGGTCGGGTGTCGGCATCACCGTGATCGATCGAACACCGCGATCGGTCGGTCGATCGCCGGAAGCCTCGCAGACGACTCGGGCTCGACCGGCGCGGGGGTTCACCCCGCCGGTCGAGCCCGAGTCGTCGTGCCGCCCAATTGGTGTCGTCGGGCGGCGATCAGTCGTTCAGAAGCGCGCGTACTCGCCGAGCAGTTCCGCGTGTCCGGCGGCACCGGCTTCGTCGTTCCGGACGATGGAACCGAGAACCCAGTTGTCCAGGTGCCGTGCGGTCAGGATGGCCTGGGCGCGGTCGGTGTCCTCCGGGGCGACGACGGCGACCATGCCGACGCCCATGTTGAAGGTGCGCTCCATCTCGGCCCGCTCCACCCGACCGCGCTGCGCGATCAGCGAGAAGATCGGGGCCGGCGTCCACGAGCCGCGCTCGAGCTGCGCCGAGAGCCCGGAGGGCAACACGCGCGCGAGGTTGTCGGCGAGTCCGCCGCCGGTGACGTGCGCGAAGGTGCGCACCTCGGTCTCGGCGGCCAGCGCCAGGCAGTCCTTGGCGTAGATGCGCGTCGGCTCCAGGAGTTCCTCGCCGAGGGTGCGGTCGAGCTCCTCCACGTGACCTTCGAGGTCCATGTGGCCCCATTCGAGCAGGACCTTGCGGGCCAGCGAGTAGCCGTTGGAGTGCAGACCGGACGAGCCCATCGCGATCACGACGTCGCCGGGGCGCACACGGTCCGGGCCGAGGATCGAATCGGCTTCCACCACGCCCACGCCGGTGGCGGAGATGTCGTAGTGGCCGTCCTCCATCAGGCCCGGGTGCTCGGCGGTCTCGCCGCCCAGCAGGGCGCAGCCGGCGTCGTAGCAGCCGTCGGCGATGCCGCGCACGATGTCGGCGACCATCTCCGGGACCACCTTGCCGATGGCGATGTAGTCCTGCAGGAACAGCGGTTCGGCGCCGCAGACCACGAGGTCGTCGACGACCATGGCGACCAGGTCGCGGCCGACGGTGTGGTGGATGCCCAGCGCCTGCGCGACGGCCAGCTTGGTGCCGACGCCGTCGCTGGAGGCGGCGAGCACCGGCTCGCGGTAGTCGCCCTTGAGGGAGAAGAGCCCGGCGAAGCCGCCCAGGCCGCCCATCACCTCGGGGCGGGTGGCTCGCTTGGCGTGCGGCGCGAAGAGTTCGACGGCGCGTTCACCCGCATCGATGTCGACGCCGGCGGCCGCATACGAGGCGGCTCCGTTCTCGACGGGATTGGCGACGGGGCCGTCGTTCATGGCTCTCCTTGGTTGACCGGTGAGAAGGGCGCACCGCGAATGCGTCTCAGCGCCGTGACCAGGGTACCGGAGAGCCCGCAGTCGGACCACGCCGTGTACCCGTCGACGGACGGTCTCGCCGGAGATCCGGGGAGCGGTCCCGCTGGGGATCCGGCGAACGCTCTCGACGGAACCGCGGATCGAGCCCCGACCCGCGGATCGAGCGGAGTCGAGATCTCTCGACCGGCGAGGAGAGGCGCGAGGGACGCTACGGGCGCATTACGGCGCTGACGTTGTCGTTGGCCGTGGTGAGCGGATCGATCGCCTCGGCGGCGTTCGGGTTCTTCCGCATGGTCTCCAGCACGGCCTTGCCCATCGAGGTCTCCCGAGGCAGCTCGATCGGGTACTTGCCGTCGAAGCACGCCGCGCACAGCGCGTCACCGGGCTGCTGGGTGGCGGCGACCATCTCGTCGACGCTGACGTACCCCAGCGAATCCGCGCCGATCGCCTGGCAGACGCCGTCCACCAGATGCTCCTCGGACTCCATGCCGTTGGCGATGAGCTCGGCCGGCGAGGCGAAGTCGATGCCGTAGAAGCACGGCCAGCGCACGGGCGACGACGCGATGCGCACGTGCACCTCGGCGGCGCCGGCCTCCCGCAGCATGCGGATCAGCGCGCGCTGGGTGTTGCCGCGGACGATCGAGTCGTCGACCACCACCAGGCGCTTCCCGCGGATCACCTCTTTGAGCGGGTTGAGTTTGAGGCGGATGCCGAGCTGCCGGATGGTCTGGCTGGGCTGGATGAAGGTGCGGCCCACGTAGGCGTTCTTCATCAGGCCCTGGCCGTACGGTATCCCCGATTCCTGGGCGTAGCCGACGGCGGCGGGGGTGCCCGACTCGGGGACCGGGATCACCAGGTCGCCGTCGGCCGGGAACTCCCGGGCCAGACGGCGGCCGATGTCCACGCGGGCCGAGTGCACCGAACGGCCGTTGATCACGCTGTCCGGGCGGGCCAGGTACACGTACTCGAAGATGCAGCCCTTCGGCGTCGGCTCGGCGAACCGGCTGCTGCGGACGCCGTCGGCGTCGATCGCGAGCATCTCGCCGGGTTCGATCTCCCGGACGTACGACGCACCCACGATGTCCAGGGCCGCGGTCTCCGAGGCCACCACCCAGCCGCGGTCGAGGCGGCCGAGAGCGAGCGGACGGATGCCGTGCGGGTCACGGGCCGCGTACAGGGTGTTCTCGTCCTGGAAGGTGAGGCAGAACGCGCCGCGCAGGGTCGGCAGCAGTTCGAGGGCGGCCTGCTCCAGCGTCTTGTCGGCGGCCTCGTGGGCCAGGAGCGCGCCGATCACGTCCGAGTCGGAGGTGGCCGATTCGCTCGAACCGTAGATGCCCAGGTCCCGGGCCCGCTGCGCGAGCGCGGCGGTGTTCACCAGGTTGCCGTTGTGCCCGAGCGCCACGCCGTTGCCTGCGGCGGTGTGCCGGAAGATCGGCTGGGAGTTCTCCCAGGTGGTGGAGCCGGTCGTCGAGTACCGACAGTGTCCGACGGCGACGTGCCCGTGCATCGAGCCGAGCGTCTGCTCGTCGAACACCTGGCTCACCAGGCCGAGGTCCTTGAACACCAGGACCTGCGCGCCGTCGCCGACGGCGATGCCCGCGGCCTCCTGGCCGCGGTGCTGCAGGGCGTAGAGGCCGTAGTAGGCCAGTTTCGCGACGTCCTCGCCGGGCGCCCAGACACCGAACACACCGCATTCTTCACGGGGTTCGTTCTCGGGCTCTTCGAGGTTCAGCAGATTGGACGAGTGGACGGACAGCTCGGTCACCAGGACTCTCCGGTTCTTTCTCGACGCACCGAGGTGGGCTGTTGCGGGCGTACGTACCCGCGAGTTTACGTGTCGGATCGCTGCGTGAACAGACACGATCGGCAGATGTGACGTGGTGGTCGACACACCGGACGCACTCCGCGACACGCCGGAGAACCCCGGTTCGTATCCCGGGTGACCCGTGCCGACGTGCCGGTGGCGTCATGTTCGACGGAGCGGAACCAGCGGCAGGTGTCCGGCGACGTCGGCGGCCCGGTGGCCCGAAGCGCTCACCCGGTGGTCGGCGATCGCCTCGTCGAGGTCGGCCAGCCCGGCCGCCAGCAGCAGCCACTGCCGGGGCGTGGTCTCGACGACGTTGGGCGGCGTCCCGCGGGTGTGCCGGACCCCTTCCAGGCATTGGACGGCGACGAAGGGCGGCACCCGCACCTCGACGGCGTTGCCGGGCGCGTCCTGGGCCAGCGCGCGGGCGGACAGTCGGACCGCGGCGGCCAGCGCGGGGCGGGACGGGGCGGGCCGGGAGTCGTCGTGCAACCAGTCGGCCACCGCGAGCATCGCCGCACGCAGTTCGGCCGGATCCACCTTCTTCGTCGCCACGCGGCGCGCTCCTTCCCCAGGGGTCACTGCGGCGAGGATAGTCGGCGCACTACCCCGGCCGCCTATCACGCCGACAGGCCGCGGCCCCGTCCCCCGCCGGAATGCCGACACGTCGCAGCCTCCCGCCTCGGACATGCCGCCGGCTGAGCCGGTCGAGGAACGAAGTGACGAGACCGTGTCGAAGCCCGGACCCCTGCGTCGCGATTCTCGCCCCGCTCCCGACAAGAACCGCGACGCCGATCCTCTGTTCCCGACAAGAATCACGACAGTGCAGCGAGCCCGTCTCGGAGGTCGAGGCAGTGAGCCCGTCTCGGAGGTCGAGGCAGTGAGCCCGTCTCGGAGGTCGAGGCAGTGAGCCCGTCTCGGTGGTCGAGCGAGCACTCCTCGCTGGTCGAGCGGAGTCGAGACCCCCTTCGACTCGACGCGTCACTGCGTTCCTCCTCAGCTCGGGGAACGGAGGGAACACGAGGGCTAACCTCGAAGACGTGACCCGTACCGCCGATCTCCACGTCCACACCACCTGGTCCGATGGGACCGACAGCGTCGCCGAGTTGTTCGCCGCGGCGCAGGCCGCCGGGCTCGCCACGCTCGGCATCACCGACCACGACACCGCCGACCACTGGGACGAGGCACGCGATCTCCTGCCCGCCAGCATGCGCGTGCTGCCGGCGACCGAGTTCTCCACCAAACACCCCGACGACGACGGCAGGTTGATCTCGATCCACCTGCTCGGCTATCTGTTCGACCGGGAGAACCCGGGGGTCGTGTCCGAGTGGGAGCGGATGCGGGCCGAGCGGTCGGGCCGCGGCACCCGGATCGTGGAGAACCTGATCGCCGCGGGCTACGACATCTCGCTGGAACGGGTCACCGAGATCGCCGGGAACAGCTCGATCAGCCGCCCGCACATCGGCCGCGCGCTGATGGAGATCGGCGCGGTCGACTCCGTGACGGAGGCGTTCGCCGAACTGCTCAACGAGAAGGGCCCGTATTACGCGCCGCTGCGGGCGCTGCCGCTGACCGAGGGCGTCGCACTGGTGGCCGCGGCGGGCGGTGTCCCGGTGATCGCGCACGGCCGGGCCCGCGGCGCGGGAGCGGTCCTGACCCCGGAGCTGATCGAGACGCTGATCCCGCTGGGTCTACGCGGCCTGGAAGTGGAGCACCCCGACCACGACGACGCCGCGCGCGCCGAACTGTCCGGGATCGCCGCCGATCTGGGTCTGCTGCAGACCGGATCGAGCGACTACCACGGCACCAACAAGACCCTGCGGATCGGGCAGGAGAGGACGTCCGACGAGGTCGTGGAGCAGATCATCGATCTGGGGCTGATCGCACCGTTCGAGTGAGTCCGCCTGAAGTGCCGATCGCAAACACACGACGCCGACGAGATCGATACGTTGTCGTAGGGCAATGCTAGGTTTGCACCATAACTCGAATACGAGCTTTCGATCTTGACGGGGGGACAGAAACGCTATGGGGATACTCGGAAGACACGGCCGATCCGACCGCGGCACGTCTACAGCCGCAGAAGCCGATGCCTACGCACCGACCGAGACCACAGTACCTGTTCCTTCAGACCCTGCGCCCGTTAGCGGAACTCCTGCCGAATACTCCTCCGAGGCACCGACAGAACCGAACCCGTGGGCGCTTCCCGGCGGCCTCGCGACGCCTACGACACCCCACGCTCCGTGGCCGGTTCCCACCGAATCCGATGCTCCCGCACCGCCTTCCCCGTTGACTCCGGAATCCACTTCTCCGCAACCGCGTGCCGAGTCGCCCGTTGACGCGGAGAGACCGGAAGCGGGTCCGCTGGCAGACACCCCCGCCACCGGCTCAGCAGAGCCGACAGCGAAGAGCGATGTCGACGACTTCATCGTGCTCCACTCCGCACTCACCGATCAGAGCAGGCGTCTCACCGAATTGAGCACCACCGTGGAGCAGTTCAATACACGCTCCGCAGCTCGTGAGGCAGTTCTGAAGGACCTCGCGGAACAGAATCGCCTCCTTCTCGATCAGTTGGCCCGTACGGCGGTACAGCAGGTCACCACTCGACTCCAGAGCCTTCACGACGATCTCATCGACGATGCCGCGGCCTCCGACGGAGACGTCGCGTCCAGATTCGAGACGTATGCGGTGGAGATCGAAGAACTCCTCGCAGACGAGGGGATCACCGCTTCCGTGGTCGAGGAGGGAGAACCGTTCGATGCTCGCCGGCATCGGGTCGTCGGGCGCGTCCCGACAGACGACTCGACCAGAGATCGCACCGTCGCCGAAGCCCGTGGCCGCCTCTACACGAACAGGGAAAGCGGTAAGACCACCGGACTCGCACGCGTGAAGATCTACAAGTTCGAAGAGAAAGAAGAACTCCAGTGAGCCGTCCGCTTGGAATCGACCTCGGCACCACCTACTCGGCCGTCGCGACACTCGACGATGCGGGCACCCCGATCATCGCACGTAATGAGAACGGCGAGGAGACCACACCGAGCGTCGTGTGGTTCGAAGACGAGACCAATGTCGTGGTCGGGTCGACGGCAAAGGAGAACGCCGTCGTCAACCCGGACTCGGTGTTGTCCCTCATCAAGCGCCAGATGGGCACCAACTGGTCGCAGGACTTCTTCGGCCAAACGTATACACCGGAGACCATCTCGTCACTGATCCTCCGCAACCTCGTCGACGGCGCCAACGCGACATTGGGCAGCGAGACCAACGACGTCGTCATCACGGTCCCCGCATACTTCGGCCAGCTGGAACGCGAAGCGACCAAAGCGGCAGGACAGATCGCCGGGCTCAACGTGCTCTCGATCATCCCCGAACCCGTGGCCGCTGCTCTGCACTACGACGTCACCAACGACACCGACGGACGCACCATCCTGGTTTTCGACCTCGGAGGCGGCACCTTCGACATATCGGTGATGACGGTCGACAACGGAAAGTTCCGAGTCCTGGTCACCGACGGCGATCAAGAACTGGGCGGTGCCGATTGGGACAGGGAGCTGGTGAATCTGATCCTGGAGCGCTATGTCGCTGCAACCGGAGACACCGATGCCGAACTCGACGATGCCTTCCTTCAAGAGATCGCGACGAAAGCCGAACAGGCGAAGAAGAACCTGTCGACCGCAGCGAGCAAGAAGCTCCCCTTGCGTCACGACGGAAACTCCGCAACCGTGGAGATCACCCGAGACGAGTTCAACGGTCTGACCCGCCACCTCGTCGACGACACCGTGACCATCACTCGGCGCGCGCTACGCACACTTGAGGCGAAGCACGGGTCGACGAGGATCGATGACGTCATCCTGGTCGGAGGTTCCACCCGGATGCCCGCCATCACCGAGGCACTCCGCAACGAATTCGGTTGGGAACCACGCGTTCACGACCCCGATCTCGCAGTGGCGAAGGGGGCCGCGATCTTCGCTCTCGGCCGCCAGGTCCATGAGTGGATGGAGAACGCCGAATCCGCGGGGGGATCGACCGGTGCGAACACCACCGCGGCCATCGCCGGAGTCGCCGCAGCGGCCGGACTCGACTTCGATGCCGTGGCGGCCATCGCGAACAAGGAGACCCGCAACGTCTTGCCGAAGGCCATCGGCGTACAGCTGGTCAGGGGCGCCGATCACAAGCCTTACATCGATTGCGTGATCGACCAGAACACCGAGATCCCGCTTGCCGAACCGGTGTATCGAAGCTACGGCACGGCCCAGAACAACCAGACCCAGGTCGCCCTCAAACTTTTCCAGCAGGCCAGTGCCGTACCGTCCGAAGACGTCGAGGCGAATGAGCTCATCGACCGAGGCACCGGCACCATCACCGGCTTCCCTCCCCGACCGGCCGGCGATGAGATCCAGGTCGAATACAACGTAGACGCCGAGGGCGCCATCAGCATGAACGCGACTCACGTCGCCACTGGGCTGACCGCACACGTCCAGGTCCGCGTCGCGGTGCTTTCCGAAGAAGACATCGCTCAGCAGGCGACGCGGGTGTCCTTGCTCAAGGTGAGCGCATCGTGACATTCGACCCCGCCCGCTACAAGACGGCGGTCATCGCCGAATATCGCAAGAGCGGCGAGATACCCTCGCCGACCGAACTGTACCAATGGTCGCCTGCTGCGGCGGCGGATCCGGCTGCCCATTTCAAAGCTGTTCGCCAATACTGGAATCTCCAAGCAGACCGACACGGACCCGTGGGCGAGGCGTGCAAGCGCTTCGCAGCGTGGGACGACGAGAACGGCGCGGATGCGATCGCCGGACTGACATCGACGCAGCCGTCGTCCCGCACCTCTGAGCCCGAGCGGCAACCCGACCTCGATGCGCTTTCCGACGTGGTCCAGTGGGCCCGTACAATGCCGACAGCACGACGTGCTGTCGGCGAAATCAGGAATGATCAACCGCGCTACCGCACAAGGACTCCTCCGCGCCGCGCGGGTCCCGGTTCCCGACAACACAGACCTCTCCGCAGCATTCAAGTCCGTGGGACTGATCGTCGTGCAGGCCCCGGACCGGTCGATGGTCGATGCCGCATTCGGCACTTCGAGCAAGGTGACGTCACTGAACTCCGACGTCGCGCAAGCCGGAGTTCCCACCGTGGCGCACCTCTTACGGGTCGATGAACGCGAACCGATCTCCCTGACCACCGTTCCCGCACATGTCTCGATCGCCGGACGTGCCGTGACCGACAGCACCGTCGACGAAGCACTGGTTCGACTGGACAGCAAAGCGGCCACTCCGGCAAACCGCTCGGCCCGCAATGCACTGCGCGCTGTGAAGCCTTTCGTGGGCAGACCTGAGTTCTCTCTGCTCGTGTGGTTTCAAGCTGCCAGCAGTGTGCAGAACTCGGTCTCGACGTCCCCGGGCGCAGAGGCCGTCGTAGAAGGAATCCGCTATCTGAAGACCGAACGGTTCGACGACGCCAGCGCCGAACTGCTCACGATGAGTTCGTCGCTGGCTTCATATCCGATAACCCCGCGTGATGTGACGACTGCCCCCACACCGCCGAAGCCTTCACCTCGGAAACCTCCCTCTCCGACTCCGCCGCACACCGGCCCGCAGCATCGTCCGCAATTCGAACGACCACCTGTGGCGCCTCCCACCCGCACCGCGCCTCCACCACAACCCGTTCAGCCGCCGCAACCCTCCCAATGGAACCAGCCCCCGGGCCCGATGCCCGTCCATCAGCAGGCGCCTGGATCTCCCTACGATTACCAGCAGCAACGGCCACCGATTCCCGACAGCGGCCTGGCCATGGCAATCGTCAGCACACTCTGCTGCTGCCTTCCGGTCGGAATCGCTGCGATCATAAAAGCTACGCAGGTCAACAAGAAGTGGGCCGCGGGAAACTACGCGGGTGCCGAGCAGTCTGCCCGGACCGCCAAACAGCTCTCTTATCTGGCCATCGGCTTGGGTCTGGTTCTATGGGCATTCTATTTTCTCATGATCATGATCAGCAGCACCCAGTCCTACTGATTTCGGGAGATGTGAAGCCATGGGGTTCCGTTATCGCCGTACGTGGAAAGTCCTGCCGGGCACCCGTGTGACTCTCGCCAAAAGCGGCATCGGATTCTCCGTCGGAAGCAAACGCGTGCGAATGACGAAGCATGCAGGCGGCGGTGTGAGTCGCTCCATCAACCTTCCAGTCAAGGGCCTGAGTCACCACAAAACCATTCGCACGAAATCTGGAAACAAACCCGGGCAGGCACCCGCCAGACAATCATATGAGCGGGGCGGAAACGAGAACCATGTCGTCCGATCACCCGCGGCTCCACCGAATTATGCTTCCGTAGATCTCGGTCGTGTTCTCACCACTGGCGATCTCGCTTCGGCAGAGATCGCCTACCGTCAGGCCCCTGCCGATCCGCTCGCCGTCACCGTGTTCGCATTGTTGGCCGACTGGGCTCGAATGCCCTATGCCGGCGCCATGCTGCAGAATGCCGTGCGTTTCGGAACCGCCGTCGAAGCCTCCGCCTCGCGACCCGGATTCCCCGACCCGCCGATCCCCGTGGTCGTCAGCAGATACCTCGATGTGAACCTCCCGCTGAGCGAAGGCAGCCTTCCACTCGTTTACGGCGAGTACGCTCTCAACCTGCCCGAATACGCATCATCAGCACTCGACGTACTGCAGGACCACAGTCGGAACTCCCCGTTTCTCACCGAAGCACACCTGATTCTTGGTGCAGAATTGAGTCTGGTGCTCGGGGAGCCCTCTGCTGCGATCGACTGGCTCGAACTCGTCGACGACGACACCGACGCGACCTTCGCCGCCAGAATGATCGCCGCCGAAGCCGCGGTGTCGGGAAACACACCCGATGCCGTGGAAAGAACGCAGCAGGCTCTCGCTGTGGCACACGGCGAGCACCGCAAGTACGCACTCGAGCTCAGAGCTTGGGCGAACCTCCACAGTGGAAGACCTCGTGCCGCCCGACGTGATCTGGAGATGCTGCAGCGCAGCGAATACGACGGCTCCCGGTGTGTCCGGCTCGCCGCGGCAATCGGCCAGAACAGCTGATTCGGCCCCAGCGGGACCACCTGAGGCCACTCGCCGATCATTCTCCGGTCCTGCACCATGGCCTCCATAGGCGAAGACGTCGACCGTCAGCACTTCCACCGGGGCCGACCGGTCCGGTTCCGGTCACAGGTCGCGCGGGGTACCGAGGCCGTCTCACGAATACTCACCGAAGACCGCTCCACCGACCAGAGCAGGCCACCCGAGCCGCTGCGTGGGATGGAGGTGGAACTCGACCTGATCGACGCCGCCCGGGAGAACCTCGTCCTCGGCGCGCGGCGGGGTTTCGGGCGAAGACCGTACTGACCGGATAGCGGCTGGATCGGCCCCGACGAGCTGCCCCTGCGGCCGGCGACGCCCGATCGAGCACACTGCACGGATGCTCACCGATCACATCGAGCTGATGCATCCGGGCGAGCCGGTGCACGCCTGGCCGACACCAGACCGACGACGCACCAGGCGAAGGGTGATCCTCGTCGACCGAACTATCCGGTGCCGACTGCGACCAGCACGATGATGCCGATCAACACCACCACGATGACGCCGATCACCATGCTGAGCCACGCCCACATCGCCAGCGTCTTGGAGGATTCGGCCGCCCGCTGCGCGGCCTCGGCCTGACCCGTGCGCCACAGCGTCTCGACCGAGTTCGACCGCACCAGGGCGACGATGCCGACGATCAGCGGGGCGAGCCCGATGAGCGTGAAGTAGCAGCTGACCGTCATCAACGCGCTGACGACCACGCAGATGATCGCCGACACCTGGCCGGTGGCCGGCGGGATGGCGCCCGGCACCTGGTAACCGCCGTACGGGCTGTAGGGCGGAGCCGGAACGCTGTACGGGTTCTGTGCCGGCGGCTGATACGGCATGGCCTGCGGAGGGACGGCCTGCTGCGGGGCGGCGAACGGATCGGGCATCGGCGAGAACGCGTACGGGTCGGCGGCGGGCGGAGGCGGTCCCTCCGGAGTCGGCGGGACGGCCGGGGGACCCGGGACCGGGGCGTCCGGCCCGGTCGCCGGGCCGCCGTACACCGGCGGAACGTAGCCCGGTGTCTCGTACGACGGCGACTGATAGGACGGGCTCTCGTAGGAGGGCGACTCGTACGACGGCGACTCATAGGTGGGCGGCGTGTACGCGGCACCGATCTGCGTCTCGTCGTACGCGCCCGGTTCCGCCGAGCTCGGCTGTTTCGAGAGGTTCACCGCCGGATCCGGCTCCGCGGGCGCCGCGGCGAGCGTGTCGTCGGCCGGTGCGCTCGTCATCGCGTCGTCGGCCTTCTCATCGGGGTTCTGCGGATCTGTCATCTCACACTTTCAGACTGTCGAACGGCGCCATCGGGATGTTCCGGATCACGAACCAGATCATCGTGACGACGAGGACGACCACCGGGGTATAGCGCAGATTCTGCCAGCTGCGCACCCTGCGGCCACGCCACAGCCCTACCGTGTAGGTCACAAAAGCGACGGCCAGGAGCACGAGGGCGACGACGGCGAGCGCGTTGTAGTGCAGCGCACCGGCGAGGTCACCGTGCATCAGCGAGTACAGGCAGCGTGAGGCCCCGCACCCCGGGCAGTTGATGTGCAGCAGGGTGTTGGTGGGACAGGGCGGAATGATGCCGCCCGGGGTGGTCGGATCGGCGAACCAGACGAGGGCGCCGACCCCGGCGGCCCCGACGAGGACGGCCGCGGGACCGAGACATCTGTTCTGCGATACACGACGGACCGCGCCGAGGACGACGTCCTCCGCGCGGCCCGGCGGCATATCGGTACCGGTCAACGTGACCGTCAGTATCCGCTCGACGAGGCGCCGATGCCGACCACCACCATGAAGATGACGTAGAGGATCACGACGACCACCGAGGCGATCGCACCCCACATGGCGAACTTCTTGGCGTCGTCGGCGGCCTTCTGCGCACCGGCGAAGTCACCCTGGGCCCACAGCTTGCTCACCGAGGTCGACTTGATGATCGACACGATGCCCAGCGGGAGGCAGCAGAGGACGGTGCACAGGATGGCCCACACCAGGTTGTTGTCGGGCTCCGGTCCCGGAGCACCGTAGGGCTGCCCCATCGGCGCACCGAACTGCTGCCCCGGCTGCGGCGCACCGAACGGATCCTGCCCCGGCTGAGCACCGTACGGCGGCACCTGACCGAACTGCGGAGCCCCGTACGGATCCTGCCCCGGTTGCGGCGCACCGTACTGATCCTGACCGGGCTGCGGCGTGCCGTACGGCTGCTGCGGCTGGTCCGGGGTGCTCGGATTCTTGGACAGGTCCGGCTTCTCCGGATCGAACGGGTTCGTCATCGCGTGTGTTCCTCTCAGGATGAATCAGCAGGGTGATCGTAACCGACGCCACACCACACGACGCCCTCAGATTCCCCATATCGCCCGTACCAGACGCGGGACGGCGGGCTCAGCCGAAGAGCGCGGGCAGCGTGCCCTCGTGCACCTCACGCAGTTCGTCCAGCGACACCGAGAACTGGTCCTGGATCTCCAGGCCGTCGATCCCCGCGTCGGCGACGCCGATACGCACCCACGGCACCTCGCGCGCGTCGAGCATGCCGCAGAACCGCGACTCCTCGGTGCGCGGCACGGACACCAGCATGCGGCCGGCCGACTCGGAGAACAGGGTCACGAACGGATCGGCGTCCTCCGGCAGGACCAGGCGGCAGCCGGTCTCCCCGGCCAGCGCGGCCTCGGCGACGGCCTGGATCAGACCGCCCTCGGAGAGGTCGTGCGCGGCGGAGACCAGTCCGTCGCGGGAGGCGGCGACCATGATCTCGGCCAGTTCCCGTTCCCGGTCCAGGTCGACCTGCGGCGGCACGCCGCCGAGGTGGTCGTGCACCACCTGCGCCCAGATCGAGCCGTCGAACTCGTCGCGGGTGTCGCCGACCAGGATCAGGTTCTCGCCCGGCTCGGTGCCGAACCCGGTGGGGATGCGGCGGTCGACGTCGTCGATCACGCCGAGCACGCCGACCACCGGGGTCGGGAGGATGGCCGTCGCCCCGGTCTGGTTGTAGAAGCTGACGTTGCCGCCGGTCACCGGGATGCCGAGCTGAGCGCAGCCGTCGGCCAGACCGCGGACGGCCTGCTGGAACTGCCACATCACGGCCGGATCCTCCGGCGAACCGAAGTTGAGGCAGTTGGTCACCGCGCGCGGCGACGACCCCGAGGCGGCGACGTTGCGGTACGCCTCGGCCAACGCCAGCTGAGCACCGCGGTACGGGTCGAGGAAGGTGTAGCGGCCCGACGCGTCGGTGGCGATCGCGATGCCGCGGCCGGTCTCCTCGTCGATCCGGATCATGCCCGAATCGGCGTGCTCGGCGAGCACGGTGTTGCCGCGCACGTAGCGGTCGTACTGCTCGGTGATGAACCGGCGGCTGCACAGCGCGGGGCTGGCGAGCAGCGTCAGGAAGGTCTCGCGCAACTCGTCGCCGGTCTGCGGGCGGGCCAGGCCCGCGGTGGTCGACGCGATGACGTCGTCCTGACCGTCCGGCCGGGCGACGGGGCGCTCGTAGACGGGGCCGTCGTGGGCGACGGTGCGCGGCGGAACGTCGACGACGGTCTCACCGTGCCAGGTGATCTGCAGGTGGTCGCCGTCGGTGACCTCGCCGATCACGGTGGCCAGCACGTCCCACTTGCGGCACACCTCCATGAAGGCGTCGACGTTCTCCGGGGTCACGACGGCGCACATGCGCTCCTGCGACTCGGACGAGAGCACCTCGGCCGGGGTCATGCCGACGGCGCGCATCGGCACCTTCTCCAGGTCGATGTGCATGCCGCCGTCACCGGCCGCGGCCAGCTCGGAGGTGGCACACGAGAGACCCGCGCCGCCGAGGTCCTGGATGCCGACCACGAGGTGCTCGCGGTACAGGTCCAGACAGCACTCGATGAGCACCTTCTCGGTGAACGGATCGCCCACCTGGACGCTGGGCAGCTTCTTCCGGTTGGGCCCGGAGTCGGAATCGTCGTCGAACGTCTCCGAGGCGAGCACCGAGACGCCGCCGATGCCGTCCAGGCCGGTGCGGGCGCCGAACAGGATGATCTTGTTGCCCGCGCCCGAGGCGAACGCCAGGTGCAGGTCTTCTTTGCGGAGCAGGCCCGCACACAGCGCGTTGACCAGCGGGTTGCCCTGGTAGGAGGCGTCGAAGACGGTCTCGCCGCCGATGTTCGGCAGACCCAGCGAGTTGCCGTAGCCGCCGACGCCGCGCACCACGCCGTCGACGACGCGCCGGGTGTCGGGATGGTCGGCCGCGCCGAAACGCAGCTGGTCCATGACGGCGATCGGGCGCGCGCCCATCGCCATGATGTCGCGGACGATGCCGCCCACGCCGGTCGCCGCGCCCTGGTAGGGCTCCACGTAGCTCGGGTGGTTGTGGCTCTCCACCTTGAAGGTCACGGCCCAGCCGTCGCCGACGTCCACCACGCCGGCGTTCTCGCCGATGCCGGCCAGCATGCCCGCCCGCATCTCGTCGGTGGTGGTCTCCCCGAAGTAGCGCAGGTGCACCTTCGACGACTTGTAGCTGCAGTGCTCGGACCACATCACCGAGTACATGGCCAGCTCGGCGTCGGTCGGCCGACGGCCGAGGATCTCGCGGATCCGCGCGTACTCGTCGTCCTTCAGACCCAGCTCGGCGAAGGGCTGCGGATGCTCGGGGGTCTCGGCGGCGTGGGAAACGGTATCTACCTGGGCGCTCACGCGGACCAGTCTATGCCAGCGCCGACGCTCCGATTCGCCTGGGAACTCGCGCCCGGAGTTGACGTCGCCGAAACAGATCCGACACACGGTTCTCGTTCACTGGGCTGATTCCATCGAAGGAGATCTCCATGAGCATCACCGAACCGGTGGCCACGCACGCACAGGGCGTCGACGAGGCTCCGGAAAGCGCCGACTACCTGGCCAGACGCACGCTCCGGTCGGGGACGGCGGGCTGGGTCCTGCTGGCCGGACTCGGGGTGAGCTACGTGATCTCCGGCGACTACGCGGGCTGGAACAGCGGCCTCGGCGAGGGCGGCTGGGGCGGTCTGGTGATCGCCGGAGCGGTGATCGCCGCCATGTACTTCGCGATGGTCCTCGGCATGGCCGAGATGTCGTCGGCGCTGCCCGCCGCGGGCGGCGGCTACACCTTCGCCCGGCGGGCGCTGGGCCCGTGGGGCGGCTACGCCACCGGCACCGCGATCCTGATCGAGTACGCGATCGCCCCGGCCGCCATCGCGACGTTCATCGGCGCCTACGTCGAGTCGTTGAACCTGTTCGGGATCGTCGACGGGTGGTGGATCTATCTGGTCGTGTACGCGGTGTTCATCGGCATCCACCTGACCGGCGCGGGCGAGGCGCTCAAGGCGATGTTCGTGATCACCGCGATCGCGCTCGTCGGACTGCTGATCTTCGCCGTCGCGGCCGCCGGCCGGTTCGACGCGGGAAACCTGCTCGACATCCCGGCGACCGACGCGGTGGGCGCGTCGTCGTTCCTACCCTACGGCTATCTCGGGATCTGGGCGGCGGTGCCGTTCGCGATCTGGTTCTTCCTCGCCGTCGAGGGCGTGCCGCTGGCCGCCGAGGAGGCCCGCGACCCGGCGAGGAACGTCCCGCGCGGCATCATCGTGTCGATGTCGATCCTGATCGTGACCGGCGCGATGGTGCTGCTCCTGGCGCCGGGGGCGGCCGGGTCGGCGGCGATGGCCGGGTCCGGGAATCCGCTGGTGGAGGCGCTCGGCGACACCGGGGTGGCCAAGGTGGTCAACTACATCGGTCTGGCCGGGCTGGTCGCCAGCTTCTTCTCCATCATGTACGCCTACTCGCGGCAGACGTTCGCGCTCTCCCGCGCCGGCTACCTGCCCAAGAGCCTGTCGGTGACGAACTCGCGGAAGTCGCCGACGCTCGCGCTGATCGTGCCCGGCGTGATCGGCTTCGCCCTGTCGCTGACCGGCCAGGGTGCGACCCTGCTGAACATGGCCGTCTTCGGCGCCGCCGTGAGCTATGTGTTGATGATGGTCAGCCACATCGTCCTGCGCCGCCGGGAACCGGACATGCCGCGCCCGTACCGGACGCCGGGCGGCATCGCGACGACGTCGTTCGCGCTGGTCGTCGCCTGTCTCGCGGTGATCGCCACATTCCTGGTGGATCCGCTCGCGGCGGGTCTGACACTGGCCGCCTTCGCCGCGTTCCTGGTCTACTTCGGGGTCTACAGCCGCCACCGTCTGGTCGCGAACTCCCCCGACGAGGAGTTCGCCGCCCTCGCCGACGCCGAGCGTGACGTCACATGATCGCGAGCCAGACGCTGCACGGCCGCACCCACACCTTCACCTCGCTGATCGAGGTGCTCGCGAAGGCGTCGCCGCTGCGCAGCGGCGACGAACTCGCCGGGTGCGCGGCCGAGTCGGACGCCGAACGCGCCGCGGCCCGGTGGGTCCTGGCCGATCTGCCGCTGACGGTGTTCCTGGAACAGCCGGTGGTGCCGTACGAGACCGACGAGGTGACCCGGCTGATCCTCGACACCCACGACCGCGCCGCCTTCACCCCGCTGTCCGGACTCACCGTCGGAGGCCTGCGCGACCTGCTGCTGACCGTCACCGCCGCCCCCGACGCCGCCGGCCGACTGGCCGCGATCTCCGCCGGGCTCACCCCGGAGATGGTGGCCGCGGTGAGCAAGCTGATGCGCAACCAGGATCTGATCGCCGTGGCCCGGGCGGTCGAGGTCCGCGCGGCGTTCCGCACCACGATCGGCACCCCCGGCACCCTGGCCACCCGCCTGCAGCCCAACCACCCGACCGACGACCCGCGCGGCATTGCCGCGGCGACCCTCGACGGACTGCTGCTGGGCTGCGGCGACGCGGTGATCGGCATCAACCCGGCGACCGACTCGCCGCACGCCACCGCCGACCTGCTGCATCTGCTCGACGACATCCGCGTCCGCTTCGAGATCCCCACCCAGTCGTGCGTGCTGAGCCACGTGACCACCACGCTCGGGCTGATCGAGAAGGGCGCCCCGGTGGACCTGGTCTTCCAGTCCATCGCCGGGACCGAGGGCGCGAACCGGGCCTTCGGAGTCGACGTCGCCCTGCTGGAGGAGGCGAACGCCGCCGCCCGGGAGCTGGGCCGCGGCACCGTCGGCGACAACGTCATGTACCTGGAGACCGGGCAGGGGTCGGCGCTCTCCTCGGGTACCCACCTGGGCACCGGCGGCCGGCCGGTGGACCAGCAGACCCTGGAGACCAGGGCCTACGCCGTCGCCAAACACCTCGATCCCCTGCTGGTGAACACCGTCGTCGGCTTCATCGGACCGGAGTACCTGTACGACGGCAAGCAGATCACCCGAGCCGGCCTGGAGGACCACTTCTGCGGCAAACTCCTCGGCCTGCCGATGGGCGTGGACGTCTGCTACACCAACCACGCCGAAGCCGACCAGGACGACATGGACGGTCTGCTCACCCTGCTCGGCGTCGCCGGGGTCGGTTTCGTCATCACCGTTCCCGGTGCGGACGACGTGATGCTCGGCTACCAGTCGCTCGCCTACCACGACGCGCTCTACATCCGCCGCGCCCTCGGCCTGCGCCCCGCCCCGGAGTTCGAGACCTGGCTCGGCGCCCAGGGCATGCTCGACGACGCCGGCGGTCTCCGCGACATCACCGTCGACGCCTCGCCGCTGCGGGCCCTCACCTCGGCCGGGGAGGCGCTGTGACCGCGGCGGAATCGGACGCGGTGTGGCGGGAGCTCCGCACGACGACGCAGGCCCGCATCGGTCTCGGGCGCGCAGGCGATGCGCTCACCACCGCGCGCCTGCTGGAGTTCGGGGCCGCGCACGCCGCCGCCCGCGACGCCGTGCACCAGGCGCTCGACGTCGCGCCGCTCACCGCGCGGCTCGAGGGCCTCGGACTCGGGGCGCCCGTCGTCGTGCATTCGCTGGCGACCGACCGGGCGCAGTACCTCCGGCGGCCCGACCTCGGCCGGCGGCCCGCCGATCTGAGTGCGCTGGAGGCGCTCGACGCCCCCGCCGACCTGGCGATCGTGCTCGCCGACGGACTGTCGTCGCGGGCGCTCGCCGAGCACGGCGCGGCGCTGCTGGAGGCGCTGCTGGACCGGCTCCCGGCCGACGTCGTCGTCGCCCCGCCGGTCGTCGCGCTGCAGGCGCGGGTCGCGCTGGGCGATCACATCGCGCACGCCCTCGGCGTCCGCACCGTCCTGGTCCTGATCGGTGAGCGGCCCGGCCTGTCGGTGGCCGACAGCGTCGGCATTGATCTGACGCATCGCGGCGACCCCGCCGACTACGCCGGCGGCATCACCGACGCCGACCGCAACTGCATCTCCAACATCCATCCGCCGGACGGCCTCGATTACGCGACCGCCGCCACGGTCGCGGCGGGGCTGGTGACCGGGGCGCGTCGTCTCGGCCGGTCCGGGGTGGACCTCAAGGACACCTCCCGCGCCGAACTCGACTCCCCCACCGTCGACGCCCTGTCGTGAAGGCTTCCGACGGCGTCAGTCGCCGCCGCAGCTCCCGGAGTCGCCGGAACCGCTCCCGCAGTCGTTGTCACCGGAACCCGCACCACCGCCGAAACCCGCGGAGGTGGTGTGCGTCGGCGAATCGTACGAGGTGTGGGTGACCGCCGCCCCGTCCCAGCGCCGCGGCCCCATGTCGATGTCCGGGAACCGGCGACGCTTCTGTTTGCGACGACCCACGATCAGAATCACCGGGAGCATGGCCAGCAGTACGCAGAAGAGCAGCATTGTGAGAACGGAACCGAGATCCATGCCGGGAGCCTAACCTCGCCGATCGAGCGAAGTCGAGACCGTCCCGCACCGACCGACGCCGGATCGATGCTCACCGGACGGGAGCACCGGAATCGTCAGTGACCGGAGGAGCCGCCTGAGTCGCTGTAACCACCGAAGTCGCTGTAACCGCCGAAGTCGCTGTGACCGCTGTCATGGCCGCCACCGCCATGAGCATCGCACCCGCCCGAGTCACCGTCGCCCTCGCAGCTCTTACGACCGCTGCCGTATCCGCTGGATCCTGCGTGACCGGTGCCCGAGCCATCCGAAGTGGATGGGGGAAGCGAAAGCGAGAGTTCGTCCCAGCGTCGGCCCGCTTCGGCTCCCGCTACGGTCCCGTATCCCCCGCGGTACGTATTCCCGAAGCGGCGGCGCTTCTGACGCAGTCGAGCACGGACCATGAAGAAGGGCGGCACCAAGGCGAGCACCACGATGAAGACCGACAAGAAGATGTCGAGTCCGGTGGGACCTGGCATGTGACGACTCCTCCCTGCCGATCGCCCCGACATCCGGGACGACGATGTTCGTTCCCGAATCCTAGACGAGCGATGTCCGACGGTCGGGTGTTCTCGTTCCGCATCGTGACCGTGGACGCACGGGTGCCACGCCGTTGGAGGCCTCTTCTCCGCGGTCCTCGGCCGACGCCTCGGCCCGACTCGGGGTCCGGCGGACTCTCGCACCGGGTGTTCGGTCGGCCGTTGCGAAATGGCGGCGTACGAGGGATATATGCCCTCGCGAATCGATATTTCGCAACGGCCGACCACCGGTTCTCCGGTGCCCCCGCGATGAAGGTTTCAGTTCCTTACTCTCACCGTCGCCCGAACGGGAGCCAGACGACGAGCGACTCACCCCGCTCACCTCGGGGGTCGGCGGCTCGGCTCCTCGGCCCGGAAGCGATGACGATCCGCGGCGGTGATCGCCCGTATGTCCTCGACCACCTCGTTCCAGCCGCACGGGTAGATCACGTCGTCGAGCGTGACCCGGAACGTGAGCCACTTGCCGACCGTCGCTCTGCGGTCCCGGATCCGGTCGTTCCGGTAGGCGGCCTCGTCCGAGTGATACCGCCGACCGTCGCATTCGATGATCAGCCGGCCGATCCGGAGATCGGCCCGTCCGACCTCGGGGATCTGCGGCTGCACGACCACCTTGTAGCGCAACGCCCGCAACCTCACCCGGCAGAGGGATTCGGTGCCCGACTGCGCGCGGGCGTCGGTCTTGTCGAACAACGCCAGCACGTGTTCGGGGAGATGGCCCATGGCACCGCGGATCTCGGCCGCGGAACGACCCAGCGAGTTCTGCACCGAGTCACAGGTCGCGATCCAGTCCTCCGGGCGCATGCAGCGGGCGGCGCATTCGAGTGCGACCGTCATCGGGTCCACCCCCAGCGTCCCGGCCGCCGTCTCCGAGAACCCCCGGCAGGCGCGGGACTTCGACGCCACTCCGCGCCCGATCCGGGCATGGTCTCCGGTGTACCCGGGTGGAACCCAGAAGCCGTACCTCGCCAGGGCGCTGACGCACGAGAGGACGCCTCCGGCTCTGACCGCCGCGACGACGTCCGGGTCGTGCCGGGGAGCCGCGTACCAGCCGCGCCGGACCGTGATCAGGTCTCCGACCCGCAGTCTTCTGCGGATCTCCCGCGCACCGAAGCCGAGTGACTCCAATTCGGCGCGGCTGTATACCCCGTGGACCGTGCCGCCCTGCCCGGTGTCACAACCGACGAGGACCTGATCTCTGTTCTCCACACAGGATTAGACGCGATCGGCGGGTGTCCGGTTCCCTCGAAGGATCGTCGGCGTGTCGGCCGTTGCGAAATATCGGGCCACGAGGGCATATTTCCCTCGTACGCCGTCATTTCGCAACGGCCGACCATCGGGGCCTCCGTCGGGTGGACCGGTCGGCGCCCCCTCCAGGTCGGTGTCCCTCGCAGGTCGGTTCCCCTCGCGAATCGGCTTCCCTGGCGAGGCGAGTCAGCGTCCTTTCGCTGGTCATCACCTTTCTCTGATCAGCACCTTTCGCTGGTCGAGCGGAGTCGAGACCAGAGCCCCGGGGGATCTCGACTCCGCTCGATCGCCGAGGAGAGGCCCGACCACTCGAAGAGAAGTCAGACCACCGCGGAAGGAAGTCAGATCACCCCGGAGAGAAGTCGCATCACCTCGGAGAGAAGTCAGATCACCCCGGAGAGACCCGATCCCCCCCGCGGAACGACTCCGTCCGAAATCGACTGCACGCCACGACATCCCGCGCTAAGGTCGCAGGCAACAGCTCTGGGGTTCGGGGGGACCATGACTGATCTGCATCGCCTTGCACGCGACTACTTCGACGCCGGGATCGTCCGGCTCGGTGTTCCGATCGACGGCCAGGATCCCGATCCGCGGCCCGACGAGGCGCTCCTGGCGTTCACCCGCGCCACCGAAGCCGATCCGGGCATGGGCGATGCCTGGCTGGGCAGACTCGCCGCGGGCGATGCCTCCGGCGAGACGCTGCTGGGCCTCTACTCCGCCCGCGACTCCCTCGGCCTCCAGCAGCGCAGGCTCGGCCTGCCGGCCGGGCTGCTGTGCGGACGCGCGCCGACGGGCATGTACGTCGACTATCCGGTCGCCGATGCGACGCAGGCCGCCCTGGCCTACGCGGCATCGCTGCTCGCCGGAAACGACCCGGCCGGGGCCCGGGAGGTCCTCGATGCCCTCCCCGGCGGGTCCACGCCCGACGCCGCGCCCATCGTCGGATTCTGCTGGGCGATCCTGCACCTGCGCGGCCGGGACTGGTCGCAGGTGCTCGGCGCGCTCTCCCGGATCGACACGTGGGACGACGAGTACCTGGTCTGCGCCGGCGCTCTGATGGCCGGCACCGCGTGCGTGCACCTCGGCATGTTCGACGAAGGGTTCCGCCGCCTGGAGCAGGCGCGCACCGGCCCGCTGACCCACTGTCGCGCGCAGGTGGCCTTCACCGTCGGCATGGCGCATCGCGCCCGGGGCGACGAGGCCGCCGCGCACGCCCCCCTGCAGGAGGCCTTCGCACTGGATCCGCGGATGACCGATGCCGAACGCGCGCTGGCCGATCCGCGGTACCGACTGACGATCGACGCCCCCGAGTCCGCCGACACGACGCGTGACGGCCGGGCCCACGACTCCCTCGACGCTCCCGAACCGCACGCCGACCGGTTGGCCGAGCTGGCCCGGGAACTCGACGACCAGGTGGGGCTCGGCGCGGTGAAACAGCAGGTGGCCAGGTTGCAGTCGACGGCCCGGCTGGCACGACTGCGTGCCGAACGCGGCCTGCGGACGGGGGAACGCAGCCTGCATTCGGCGTTCACCGGTCCGCCCGGCACCGGCAAGACGACGATCGCGCGGATCGTCGCCGAGCTCTACTGCGCCCTGGGGCTGCTCGCCACCGATCGGGTGGTGGAGGTGACGCGCCGCGACCTCGTCGGCGAACACCTGGGCAGCACCGCCCCCAAGACGGCCCGGGTGATCGACTCCGCGCTCGACGGCGTCCTCTTCCTCGACGAGGCCTACACCCTGATCCAGGAGGGGCTGACCGGCGGTGACGCCTTCGGCCGGGAGGCCCTCGACACGCTCCTGCAACGCATGGAGGCCGACCGCGACCGGCTGGTGGTGATCATCGCCGGATACGACGACGAGATCGACCGTCTGCTGGCCGCGAACGAGGGGCTGGCCTCCCGGTTCGCTCGCCGGATCCGGTTCCCGTCGTACCTGCCGGACGAGCTCACCCGGATCGCCGAGGTGATCGCCGGCCGCCGCGACGCCCGGCTCACCGCCGCCGCCTCGGCGACCCTCACCGAGGTCTTCACCGAACTGTACGACCGGGTGGACGACACTCCCGACGGTCCGCGGCGCGGCACCGACGCCGCCGGGAACGGTCGCTTCGCCCGGAACGTGATCGAGGCCGCGGAGGAGGAACGCGAGCACCGGCTGGCCGAGTCGGATGCTCTCGACGACCTCACCGAAGCGGACCTGATGACGCTCACCGACGCCGACGTGCGACGGGCCCTCGCGACCGTCGCCCCGCTCCCGCACCGGTGAACACCGGAGGGTTCGGCGCCGGGCGGCTCCACGCCGTCGCCGACGACCCGGTCCGGGGGCGCCCGAGGTCGAATCCAGGTAGTTCTACGCTTATCCCCGCCGCCGGGCCGGGTCGAGACTGGACGATATGAACGCACTCGCTGATTCCGGCGTCCCGGTCGACGACGATCCGGCCGCGTCTCACCGTCCCCCGCGTCACCCCGCCGCCTCCTCCGCGTCCGCGCGCGACCACGATCCCGCCTACCGCGCCTCCGACGTCGTCGGCGCCGCGATGCTGTGGCTGCTGCAGTGCGCCCTCGGTGTCGCGGGGGTCTTCGTCGTCGGGTTCTTCGTCTACGCCGGCGCCCACTGCGGGGTGATCCGCACCGGCGACCCGCAGGCCTGCGACACTCAGGCGCTGGTCGTCGCCACCGCGCAGGTCGCGCTCGCCGGTTCGGTGCTGCTCGCCGTCGGCGTCGCGGTCGGGATCGTCGTCCGGGTCGCACGCGGCGGCCTCGCGTCCCGTGTCGCTCTTCTCGGGGTGCTGTTGCAGTTCGCGCTGTCGGCGCTGTGCGTGCTGGTCGCGCTCGTGATCGGCTGGTGATCGTGACCGGCGGACGCCCGCCGACTCACCGCGAGCCGCTCTCGGTGGTCTTCGACGTGATCGGCTCCCTGGTCCTCTGGGCGGTCCAGGCCGTCTGCGCGGTCGCCGCCTGGATACTGATCCACGTCGGTGCGGCGCTCTTCCCGACCGATGCGAACCTGCGCCTGGTCGAGGACGTCGCCGACGTCGCCGCGGTCCTCGCGGCGGGCGCGCTGCTCGTCACCGCGGTCTGGGCGCTCGCCCGGTTCCTCGGCGGCAGACCCGGGTTCCCGGTCGTCGCCGTCGGCTTCGGCGTCCAGGTGGCGCTGTGGTTCGCCGCGCTGGTCGTCGTTCAGGCCGCGGGGGTGCCGATCGTCTGAGCGGCGCCGTCTCGCCCCAGCAGGATCCTGGCGTACTCGCTCAGCGCGAGCCGGACCGCGAGGATGGGCAGTCGCCCGAGGGCGTCCGTGATCCAGGGCAGGACGGAGTCTCTCGCCGAGGCGCGAACGCCTCGAAGACACCGATCGGTGCGGCGCTCACCACCCCCTGCGCGTGAACGTCCCTACAGTCCCAGGTCGCGCAGGATTCCCGCGGCGGTCTCCGCCGGCGATCCGTCGGCCGGGGTCACAACGATGTCCGGGTTCTCCGGGCGCTCGTACGGCGAGTCGATCCCGGTGAACTGCCGGATCTCCCCCGCACGCGCCTTGGCGTACAGCCCCTTGGGGTCGCGGGCCTCGCACTCGTCGAACGGGGTGTCCAGGAACACCTCGTGGAACGCCAGCCCCTGCGCCTCGTGGATCTCCCGGGCGCGCTCGCGTTCGGCCGCGAACGGGCTGATCAACGCCACCACCACGATGGCGCCCGAGTCGGCGAACAGCGCGGCCACCTCGGCGGTGCGGCGGATGTTCTCGCGTCGGTCGTCGTCGCTGAAACCGAGGTCGGAGTTCAGTCCGTGGCGGAGGTTGTCGCCGTCGAGCAGGTAGGCCGGGCGGCCCTCGGCGACGAGTCGTCGTTCCAGTTCGGTGGCGAGCGAGGACTTCCCGGCACCGGAGAGACCGGTCATCCAGATCGTCGCGCCCCGGTGCGACCGCTGCTCGCGGGTCACCTTGGCCTCCTGCCACACCACGTTGGCGTCGTGCGCGACGGGACCGGTGATCATGCCCGCGGCGACGGTGGCGTTGGTGGCCTCGTCGATCAGGATGAAGCTGCCGGTGTCGCGGTTGCGCCGGTAGGAGTCGAACAGCAGCGGCTGCTGCGCGTGCAGGTGCAGCCGGCCGATCTCGTTGAGCTCCAGGGCGGTCGCGGTCTCGTCGCGGTGCAGCGTGTTCACGTCGAGCCGGTAGTTGATGCCCGAGACGGTCACCCGGGTCTGGCGCGTCCCGCAGTTGATCAGGTACGACGACCCCGTCTGCAGCCTGCTGCTCTCGGAGAACCAGCACACCATCGCGTCGACGTCGCGGTCGACGTGCGGCCGGTTGTTCGGGCGGACGATCATGTCGCCGCGCACGATGTCGATCTCGTCGGCCAGCTCCATCGAGACGGCCATCGGCGCGAACGCCTCGGTGAGCTCGGCGCCGCCCGGCCCCCAGATCTTCTCGATCGTCGTCCCGAAGCCGCCGGGGAGCACCGTCACCTTGTCGCCGACGGCGAACACGCCGCCGCCGACGGTGCCGGCGTACGCGCGGTGGTCGAAGCCGTCGCTGCGCTGCGGCCGGATCACGTACTGCACGCCGAAGCGTGCGTCGATGAGGTTCCGGTCGGAGGCGATGTAGACGTTCTCCAGGTGCCCGAGCAGCGGTCGGCCGTCGTACCAAGACATCGCCTCGGAGTGCTCGACGACGTTGTCGCCCTTGAGCGCCGACAGCGGGATGAACGTCAGATCGGTGACGTTGAGCTTCGCCGCGAAGGCGACGAACTCGTCGCGGATCTCCTCGAAACGCTCCTGCGAGTAGTCGACCAGGTCCATCTTGTTGACGCAGATCGTCAGGTGCGGGATCCCGAGCAGCGACGAGAGGAACGCGTGCCGGCGGGTCTGCTCCAGGACGCCCTTGCGCGCGTCGATCAGGATGATCGCCAGGTCGGCGGTGGACGCGCCGGTCACCATGTTGCGCGTGTACTGCACGTGACCGGGCGAGTCGGCGATGATGAACTTGCGCTCCGGCGTCGAGAAGTACCGGTAGGCGACGTCGATCGTGATGCCCTGTTCGCGTTCGGCGCGCAGGCCGTCGGTGAGCAGCGAGAGATCGGCGAACTCGTCGCCTCGGCTCGCGCTGGTCCGCTCGATGGCTTCGAGCTGATCGGTGAAGATCGACTTCGAGTCGTAGAGCAGGCGTCCGATCAGGGTGGACTTGCCGTCGTCGACGCTGCCGGCGGTGGCGATCCGCAACAGTTCTCCGGCCATCAGAAGTAGCCCTCCTTCTTGCGGTCTTCCATTCCGGCTTCGGAGATGCGGTCGTCGGCGCGGGTGGCGCCGCGCTCGGTCACGCGGGTCGCCGAGACCTCGACGATCACCTTCGCGGGCGTGTCCGCGTCGCTCTCCACGCAGCCGGTGCAGGTGGCGTCGCCGACGGTCCGGAACCGCACGCGCTCGGTGTACGACTCCTCGTCGGGGCCGGTCGTCAGGAATCGGGTCTTGGCCAGCAGCATGCCGTCGCGCGGGACCACCTCGCGATCGTGCGCGTAGTAGATCGGCGGCAGTTCGATGTCCTCGGCCTCGATGTAGCGCCAGATGTCGAGTTCGGTCCAGTTGCTCAGCGGGAACACCCGGATGTGCTCGCCCCGGTGGTGGCGGCCGTTGTAGAGGTTCCAGAGCTCGGGCCGCTGGTTGCGTGGATCCCACGAGCCGAAGGCGTCGCGGAAGCTGAAGACGCGTTCCTTGGCGCGGGCCTTCTCCTCGTCGCGGCGGGCGCCGCCGAACACGGCGTCGAACCGGTTCTCGGTGATCCCGCGCAGCAGCGCCGCGGTCTGCAGCCGGTTGCGGGAGGCGCCGATCCCGGTCTGCTCCACGACGCGGCCGGCGTCGATGTCGTCCTGCACGTGGGAGACCAGCAGTTGGACTCCGGTCTGCTCGACGACGCGATCGCGGTATTCGATCACCTCGTCGAAGTTGTGCCCGGTGTCGACGTGCATCAGCGGGAACGGCATGGGCGCGGGCCAGAAGGCCTTGCGTGCCAGGTGGAACATCACGACCGAGTCCTTGCCGCCGGAGAACAGCATGCCCGGGCGCTCGAAGGTGGCCGCGACCTCGCGGAAGATGTGGACGGACTCGGCCTCCAGGGCCTCCAGGTCCGACAGTTCGTACCCCTGCTTGTCCATCCCTCTCCCTACCGACGAGCAGCGAGCCGCCGGTGCGGCTCCCTGTTCAAAGGGTAATGCTCGCGGCGCTCCGAACCCGCACGGCCGTGGAAGGTCGTCGCGCCGGCCCCACCTTTATTGATAATGATTTTCATTAGTGTAGGGTGGGCGCATGCCCTCGACCCCCGTGACCGTGCTCTCCGGCTTCCTCGGAAGCGGTAAGACGACCCTGCTGAACCACCTGCTCGCCAACCGCGACGGCCGCCGCCTGGCGGTGATCGTCAACGACTTCTCCGAGGTGAACATCGACGCCGAGCTGATCGCCGCGGGCGGCCACGTGGAACGCGGCGAGGACCGGCTGGTGGAACTGTCCAACGGCTGCATCTGCTGCACGCTGCGGGAAGACCTGGTGGAGAGCGTCGGCAAGCTGGCCCGCTCGGGGAGGTACGACCAGATCGTCATCGAATCGACCGGGATCTCCGAGCCGATGCCGGTCGCGGCCACCTTCGAATGGCGGTTCGACGACGGCAGCCGCCTGGCCGACGTCGCCCCCATCGACACGATGGTCTCCCTGGTCGACGCCTCCCAGTTCCTGGAGCAGATGGCCAAGAACCGGTCACTCGCCGAGGCCGACCGCGGCGCCGGACCCGACGACGAGCGCACCGTCGCCGACCTCCTCGTCGACCAGGTGGAGTTCGCCGACCTGATCCTGCTGACCAAGACCGATCTCGTCCGGCCGGCCGTCGCCCAGGCCACCGAGAGCGCGGTCCGCGCGATGAACCCGCACGCGAAGATCGTGACCGTGACGCACGGGAGGATCGCCGCCGACGCCGTGCTCGACGCGGCCCTGTACGATCCCGAGGCCGCCGCCCAGCGCCCCGACTACGCCGAGGAGCTCACGAATCCGCACACCCCGGAGACCGAGGAGTACGGGATCTCGTCGGTGGTGTTCCGCGGCGACCGCCCCTTCCACCGCGACCGGCTGATCGCCGCGCTCCGCGGCACCCGGGGTCTGATCCGCTCCAAGGGCCACTGCTGGATCGCCGACCAGCCCGACCTCGCCCAGCTCTGGAGCCAGGCCGGACCGAACCTCTCCATCCAGCCGGCCGCCTACTGGAACGACACCGAGGTGACGCCGTCGAACGAGGTGGTGCTGATCGGGGTGAACTTCGACGGCGCCGCCGCGCTGGCCGCGTTCGGCGAGGCCATGCTGAACGACGACGAGGCCCGCGCCCTGGTCGCCGCCCGCGCCGTCCCCGCCACCGTCGGCGGCCCCCGTCACGAGGAGCATCACCATGGACACGGACCTCTACACCGCTAACGCCGAGTGGTACGGCGCGCTGAGCGCGCCCTGGCAGGAGGCGACCGAGGCCGCCGTCGGCGAACTGCTCGGCGAGATCCCCGGCGGCATCGCCGTGGATCTCGGCGCCGGGACCGGGACCTGTCTGCCGCTGCTCGACGGCTCGGGCGCCGAACGTCTGGTGGCCGTGGAGCCGTCCCGGTCGATGCGCGCCGGGCTCGTCGCGACCCTCGCCGCCCATCCGGGTCTGCTGAACCGCACCACCGTGGTGCCGGATGCCTGGCCGGCGGCACTGCGGCGGCTCCCCGACAGGTGGAGTGCGGCCGTGATGCTCAACGCCGTCGGCCACCTGACCGACGACGCCCGGCTCCGGCTGTGGGAGACGCTGGCCGAACGCCTGGTGCCGGGCGGACGATTCGTCGTCGCCCTGCAACCGCCGGAACGCGCGACCTCGATCCCCTGGACGGATTTCGGGACCGTGCCGATCGGCGACGACCGGGTGCACAGCCGAGGCAGGGCCGAACCGCTCGACGAGCACACCGTCGAGTGGACGATGGAGTGGACGCTCACCGACGCCGACGGACACGTCGTGGAACGACGCACCTCCGCCCATTCGTGGCGGGCGCTCGGCGTCGAGGAGTTGTCCGACGAGGCGACCGCGCACGGCCTGACTCGCGTCGGGGCCGTCGGATCGTGTGTCGGGTTCGTCCGGCCCGGCGCCTGATCGTCCCAGATCTGCTTCTACGGAGAACGGGGCTCGGTGACGACCTGCCATCCGGTCCAGATCGCACCCGTCCTCGACACCGACCTCCACCTACGGACCGATACGCACACCCGTCAGTCCGGAATCTCGAATTGCTTCGGCAAGATCTTCCGTAAGCTCTGACCGGAACCTCCGGCAGCACCTTATGGAATTGCATAACCCAGATCCCGACTTCCGGAGAAGTGGTGGTGTATTTGCATTTTTACCGAATCAAACGGAGCGAAGGGTCACGGCCCGCCATCCCATACATCTTCAAGGGTTTCACTCCGGGAACCCCACCCATTTCACGACCCCCGGGATCCGGAACGCCCCGAAACCAGCTATAGTTGAAAATGAAATCAACTAATTCCAGAACGCGGAATCCCCGGGAAGGAATTCTCCAGGCTTCCATCCGTGAGCCAACCAGTACTCGTCACACAGTCGCAACCCTTTCTCGGCGACTTCGAACCAAATTCCATAACCATCCCCATTCTCCAATGGAGAATCATGCCCTTCGATAAACCCGCAGATTCGAAGCTCCTGCTCCTCTTTGTCGATTGACCATCTCTCAAAGTCTGAATCAATTATACTCCCCGGGATCGCAATTCCCTCTCGCAGAATCACCCTGGCCACATTCCCCAGAATCGGGCTGGCATGGTATTTATCTGCCCCTATGTAGTACCTGGTTGCGTAGTACAGCGACGGTAATGGAACTCAGTCATCCTCACCTTCCGCCATCGCTCTCCATAAAATCTTCTCCTGCAGGTTGGTTAACCTCATACTCAACACCCTATTTCCTTTTCCATTCGGCTCGACGGGTAGAGGCGGCGGCGGTTCCACCGGTGGAGGAGACTGCTCGGCGGGCGGCCCCTGATCGAGATCTCGAACTCCTCCGAGAACCACCTTCGGATCCGCGGCATTCAGACCTACCGGCATGCTCGATCCCATGCCCATCCCCGATCCAGGACTGCCGCGAGGTCGTCGGAGCGCAGCATCCCGAATTGCGAGGTGCCGCCGACGCATTCGAAGACGGTCCCATGCCCCAGCGGTGCGCCTTCCCAT
Source organism: Gordonia sp. (in: high G+C Gram-positive bacteria) (assembly GCF_047600385.1). Classification (GTDB taxonomy): domain Bacteria; phylum Actinomycetota; class Actinomycetes; order Mycobacteriales; family Mycobacteriaceae; genus Gordonia. The sequence continues at coordinate 329,714 of NZ_JASGKZ010000001.1, forward strand.
CCGGAGACATCGATCTCTCGTGCATTGTCACCGGTGACATAGGTCAACCATCCGGGGACGCAGTACTGGAGCCTCCCGCCCCCGATGTCCCGACCGAATGCGTCGCCTTCCCGCAACGCCGAACCGAACGACACCGAGGCCAGATCGGCGGACAGTCCTTCGACGAGGACGAGGAACGTGCACCGCATCCACTCCGACGCCTCGGCGGAGCGCTCGTCTTCCGACTCCAGACCGAACGGCTCGACACTCTCGACGTTCAGAAGCAGATCCAGGACGGTGAACTCCCCGCCCACCTCACCGTCGAGTTCGACGATCAACTCCACCTCCCCGAGATGCGGCTCAGCGGAGACCAGGCGGATTCGCGGCCCGGCACCGACACCCGATTCCAGTGTGTACGGAGGATTGAGCCGCCAGAACATCTTCTCCACCGTGCCGCCGTCGCCCACCGGAACCGGATCCAGATGTGCGCCGTCCGGGCCGATGGGTGTCCAACGCATTCGGACCACCGGGGAGAGGTCGACCGGAGCCGGGCCAACGTCTCCTCGACCAGCGCGAAGGGCGACGGGTCCGTATCGGGGACATGAGACTTCACCGAGAACACGATCGCGCCCCGCCCTTCGGGAGAAAGCTCCCGACCACTGTCGTGGAAGTAGTCCCGCTCTCTCTGCCATCGGCTTTTCGGCAACACTCCGTCCGGGTCCAGCGGCGGCTCGTTACCTGTGAGGTAGCCGGCGAGCCAACCTTCGCCGTACTCCGTCCGCGCCGAGATGTCCTTCGCATTCTTCGAGAAACTCAGGCCGTCCGTCAGGTCGTACAGGCCCACCAGTCCACGGAAGGTATGCGGGTTGTGATCGATGACACTGGTACCGGGCTTCGCGTCGTCGACGTCGACGATCAACCGCCGATCCACCCAATCGGGAATTTCGTAGGCGCCCGTCGCCGCCTCTTCGTCCCCGATGTCGGGGATCACCTGTCCGGGCAGCAGCCCCTTGGCCGACCAGAATTCTTCGAGCTCGATCTGCCCCTTCGCGGTGAGGAGAAACCAGATCTCGTAGGTGTCGACCGGTGGAGACGGATTCTCGGCGATGTACTCGCGAAGACGTGATTCCTGCTCCTTCCCGCTCACCGGCCACGGGATGAACCCTTCGTCACCCAGTTCCCCGGCGAGTGCGATCCCGTCTCGCGCGATCCGTCCGACGACGTCGCCCAGGATTGCGACGGCGTCGTAGTCGTCGGCGCCGAGGAAGTAGCGGCCGGCGCGATATATCGAGACCATCGGCACCCTGGCCGCGGATCCCTCCGCCATCGCCTGCCACAAGATCTTCTCCTGTACATCCGTCAGTTCGATGCTCATGCCACGTCCTCTCACGTACCCGTGACGACACCGCGTATGTTCCACACGCCAGACCCCTCTCACTACAGTCGCTGCACTCTTGCGGTCGGCACATCCTCACACATCAGAAAGAACGATCATTGCGGCGACGCTAGCGCATCGCACGGACCACTGCCGCCACATAATTCCGATACGCTATCGAATTCAACTAAAGATGAGACACGATGGTCCTCGACTGAGGTGGAGAAGATTCAGTCATCCCGCTTTTTTCGCGCACGCACCCTACGGAGAAACTCCGCCTCGTCCCGGGGCAATGGCCTGCCATCCGGTCCCACTTCCCAGGCCGCCAGGGTTGGCTCATGAGCTAGCAGCAGATCATATGCCGGCTGCGACACATAAATACTCCCACCAATTGGTCCACCCACCCCGAAATCATCAACCATGGGCACTCCGTCCGGAATCAGTGAAAACAATGTAGGGAGCTCTCCGATCCGCTCCGGATCGCATCCACTCGCCATTTCCACTTCCGCTTCCGGACCCACACGCACACCCGTCAGCCCAGAATTACGAATTGCGTCAGCAAGATCTTCCGTCACTCCAATCGAAGCACTACAGCAAATTATTTTCGATTCACCCATAGGGAGCACAAACATATACTTCGAGTGAGTGGCGATGGGCACATTTATAATCTCAGGATGGAAAACAACGAGATCTTCCTCTTCGCAGAGCACATCGGCCGGAACGTTGGGCGACACTTCATAGAAAGTCATTTCAGCAGAATCCTCATCCCCAAGGTGAATATGTTTCCATTTTAACTGGCCTGGGAAGGTCAAACGGCCATGGACCGCCCTTCCAAGAAGTTCCCAGCATTTTCTTAAGGTAAATTTCGAGCTCTTCTGACTTCATCTTAGAAATTTCTTCGATGGTCGTCCCTTCAGCGAATCCCATCCATTCTAGAATCCCTGGCATCTGAGGAAGTTCCAATATTCTTGGACGTGGCACCATGTGCTCACCCACAAGGATGTCAATTATCCACATTCCAGCCATAAGTGCCTCTTGCGCTCTTTCGATATCAGACTCCCCCATCCTAGTAGGCCCCTTCTTACTGCGCCACCCACCCGGGAGAACCCCCTCCTCCTCAAGGTAACTATAGATAGCATTCCAGAATCTCCTAATCGCCCCTTGATGCCATATCGGGGCGGCCTGAAGCCAAATTCCCCGAAGGAACCACGGAGAATCTCGCAGTATTGCAGAAAATAGATCAGGGAGTTTCTCGAATATTTGCTGTTCTATATTATGGTGGATATCCTTACCATCCGGACTCTCTCCGAAAAGGAGCCAGTACAGTACTCGATGAATCCCCTGCAACTGCGACACCATATAGTTCCAGTTTTGATCCGACCTGTCGAGAGGAAACGGGGTGATCCCCTGGGGCTTTTTACCAAAATCCCCACCCCCAGAGAAGTCGAGCCACTCTAAAATCCACCGCATGAGTTGCTCGCGTTCTTCATACGTGAATTCCCAAATTGATTTCCGGAACTCGGGCGGAATTTCCTTCTGGAAATCGTGGGGGGATTTGATAGCCCAGTCCGGAACGATGCCCTGGTCCCCGTCGTCCGGAAATCTCTTCTGGTCTACTCCCAGGATATCAAGAATCCAGGTGACCGCTTCACCAATCTCCATGCCAGATTCTTCACCCCCGTTATTCGAGGGAGGATTGTCTCGATCCAGAGGTTCTGGAATTATCCGATCCATCCTATTCAATCTTCCCAGGACCAAATCGATTGCAGTCCACCAATTTGGCGGCATGAATTCGACTAGTTCCGGAGGCAGGCCACGCGTCCATTCCGGTAGTTCCGGAGCGATGGGACGCCCTCTATGATCGTGCCCCGAGGGTGGAGTATCGATATCAGGAAGACTTCCAGGGTCTCCGGGCGACAATGGAGGCGTTTCCGGGTTTTCCCCTGGCTGAGTGGGGAGAGTTCCGGGATCTTCGATTATGGGAGCTTGTTCAGGACGATCACCGATGGTAGGAGGGGCCCGATCAGGCGTAGGCGGGTAGGGATTGACAGGTTGGGGATTCTCACCAGGGTTCGTTGGGAGATCTTCCCTGTTAGGGTCTGCTTCACCTGGATACTGGGGTTTACCAGGTTGCCTACCCGGATTTTGCTTCGGGTTGGATTCAGGATTTTCCTTCGGTTTTGATTCAATCCTGTCTCGCTCCTCCAATGCTTCTTCAAAAACATCAAGGCTTCTCCGATTGATACGCCGAAGCCTCTCCCGCAAGTCCTCGTCTGGAATCTGGTCAAGGTTCCTATTCGATTCCTGCAATTTTTTGCGGATTTCCTCGATCTGTTCCGGCGTGGCCGTTCGAACAGTATCTCGAATTGCCTTATCTAGCGCCTCCGGATTATTCTCCAACTCCTCTATATGCTTTCGAAGAGCCTCTTCGACAGTTTCTTCCCTGGTTTTCCCTGGAGATTGAAGAAGCTCCATCATGTTCGAGAACAGCCATTCAAGACCTCCCCAAATCGCCCCGACCAGTGAACCCATCAGAGCAAGAAGAGAGAGCAAAATTATCAGCGGAGCAGGTAGAAATTCAATATCCAAATCACCCGGATTTGCAGTTCCGGCATCTGCTGGCAGATATTCGTTGCCTTCAGGTGCAGGCTCAATTGGTATGTCATCCGATTCTGGTGCGATTGGCACCTGTGGAACAGATGGTTGAAATGGAGCCGGATCCGCAGGTTGTATCGGTACGGCTGGGGATGACTCCATGGGTGGAGACGGCTGCTCGTACACCGGAGGCTGCTGGTATACCGGAGGCTGCTCATAGACCGGGGGTGGGGGAGTTTGTTCGATGGGTGGGGGCGGCGGCGGTTCCACCGGCGGAGGAGACTGCTCGGCAGGTGGTCCCGGATCGAAATCCTGCGGCGGTATTCCGTGGTACGGGGCGTCGGGATCGACGTCTGGGCGACCAAGGTCGTACTGCGGGTCCCAACCGGGATGGTCGGGGCCCCATGGGATATCACTGTCTGGTGACGTCGGTACGACAGCCGGGTCGGCGAGGATGGGGTAGAGGGCGTCATCGGCGGGTTCGACGTGTTGAACGAGGTCACCGTTGTCGTCGACCTCGTACCAGGTCTTCTGCGGCCGACCGGCCGCGTCGAAGGCCCAGGGCCGCGCGACGTGTCGGATCGGGTTCCCGTTCTTGTCGTACACGGTGGCCGACCCATCCGGATTGACCCTCGTCTCCCCGCCTTCGGGAACGTCCATGTCGAACCGATACGTCTCCGGACTGCTCTCATCATGGATGAGAACCATCCGAGAAGGACCGATCTCCCCACGAGTGGATCCACCCCGCTCCAACAACGACCGCGCCATCGACGGCGACTCGACCACCGCGCCCGAGCTCGCCCCGCCACTCCGCCGCGCCGCGGGGCGGCGGTAGCCGACCGCGAGCGCGGCCACCGCACCGATCAACCACGCACCGGTCGGGACACCACCGGCAGGACCCTCACCGGTCTTCTCCACCGAAGGCGTATCTCCGGGTTCGGTGACCGGAACCGGCTTCGGAACCGGCCGCACCGACGACACCGCCGGCTTCGACACCGACCCCCGCGACCGAGACGGCTGCGACCGCTCCGACGGGGTCGGAGAAACAGCCGGAGCGGTCGTCCGCCCCGGCCGCCGAGCCGGTACCTGCGATGCCGGTGCCGGATCAGACCCCTCGTCCTGACCCGGTGCCTGACCTCGACCCGGTGCCGGGACGATCGGAGTACCGTTCCCGACCCCCGGACCACTGCCCGGAGCCCCACCGACCCCCGGACCCGACCCCGGCGCCTGAGTCTGACCCGGGACGATCGGCGCCGGACTGTTCTGCGTCGGCGGCGGCGTATACGTCGGCACATTGATACACGGCCAGTTCGGGCCGTGCTGAGCCCGCATCTCGATCACACAACGCATCCGCACCCGCCACACCCGCACCGACCAACCCGAACCCGAACGAGGCCCCACCAGCGACCACTACCGCCGCCGCACCGGTGGCCGCCAGAGACGACCATCGGAAGGTTCTTCTCAACTCACCCATCGCTACTGGTCTTTGCCCTTCAACGCGGCCAGGAACGCGTCCACACCGGCCCAGAACCACCGACCACCGAGCGCCATGATGAGGAAGAACACCAGAAACACCGGGATCTGACCCCACCGCTCGGCCCAGGCCGACAGATTCGCCAGATTCGCCGCCGCGGCCACCATGACCGCGCACCCGGCCAGGAACAACAACACCGTCGTCACCGGCACCGACCGACCCTCACCCCCGCCCGCCGGCGAGTACCTCGGCTCGGCCGAGGCGTGCCGCGGTTCGGCCGGCACCGGTATCCAGCACCGCCGTCACCGCCTCCGCCTCGGCCGTATCGGTGCCCGTCGTCGTATTCGTGGTCATGAATCCTCCTCATCAGCCCCTTCAGCACCGACTACCGCCGACACCGAGAAACTCGTCGTCTACCTTGCTGTTCTGCTACTCAGCGGTGATCTGCTGCTCGCCGACGGCGGTCTACAGGTAGTGGGGTTCGCCGTACACGTGCACCGTGGTGTCATTGGCCGCGGTCGAGATCGCCACCCGGGTATACGCGCGCACCGCCACCGGACCCAGACACCCGTCGACCTTCACATGCACGCCGTCGAGCTCGATCCCCGCCAGAGCACCGGCCATCTGCTTGGTCCCGAACGGCACATCGGCGATCGTCCCGGGCCGCAACGTCGTCGAGATACTCGGCATCAACTGACCACCGATCACCATCGCCGGCGGATACGAGATCGACATCTGCGCCGTCGGACCACCGGTCACCCCCACCGTCGCCCCGGAAGTCACATCGGTGTTGCACCCCAACTGGAAACCCGTCGCGACCGTGCCCGCGTTCACCGGCAGCGTGCTCGTCCCCGCAATCCGCCCCTCACCCCGCAGACTCAAAAACCCCTCCCGCGACCAGGGTGACTGATTCAGCGGAGGCACACTACGGACCCGTTCCCTCGCCTTGACCGCCGACACCCGCCACCCGTCGGCAGTCGTCTTCGACACCGCCCGGTCAGCGAACGAATCGGCTTTGGCCGGCTCGGCAGCCACCACCGGCCCCGAGACCAACACCCCGACCACGGCACACACCCCCGCACACCACCAGCGAGACACCATCACACATCCTCCACCTCAAATAAAACCGTTTGTCCGGTTATTGAACAGAATCATGACACACCGCACTGCACGCCGCACAACGTGACCATCACCACCATCGAAGCCCCTCGCTCCACCTCGAAGAACCCCAAACCACCAGGCAGGAACGCTGCGGCAGCAGGACAGCCAGAAGCCGACCACCATGATGTGCACACCCTCTGTCGAGGCCGGCGATGTGGTACGCATCTACCCCGTGACGCCCACCCTCAGCACGCTCAACCATGCCGAACATCCGGTTCCAGAAGTCCGATACGACCGCACCATCGACCGCACACTCGTCCACCGCGCCGCCGTGGCCGAAGTGTTCGTGACCGATGTCGTGGCCTCCGGTCGCGACGACGTGTTCGTCGTCGGTGTGCAGTTGCCCCGACGGCACGGGTTCTATCGTTCGACCGACGGCCGACACGACACGCTCCTGTTGGCCGAAGTGCTGCGGCAGTCGGTGATCGCGGTCGCGCACTCGTTCTACGACGTGCCTCTGAACTCGCGGTTCACGATGCAGCTGCTCGGGATCGCCGTGCCGGAGCGGTCATCCGGTTTGATCGTCGACGATGCTCCGGCACAGTTGCGTGTACGCATCGTCGTCCGAAACGTCCACCGTCGGCAGTCGCGTGTCGCCGCGCTCCAGGTCGACCTCGAATTCGTGCGGGACGGGAAGATCGTGGCCACCGGGACCGGGGACGCACGGATCTTCGATGACTCCGGCTACCAGAAGGTTCGCTGGGGCGGAGCCGAACCCCGAACTCCCGGATCGCCGTCGATGCCGATTCCGGTGGATCCGGATGCGGTCGGCGTGGTCGACCGGGAGGATGTCGTCCTCGGCCGGCGCCGCGGAGAAGACTCGTGGCCGCTGCGCATCGATCCGACGCATCCGGTGCTGTTCGACCACAGCTGCGACCATGTACCGGGAATGCTGATCCTGGAAGGCATCCGCCAGGCCGTCCGACTCGCCGTAGAAGACCCGCAAGCCATCCTGACTTCGATCGATGCGCGATTCATGCGTTTCGCCGAACTCGATGCGGAGGTGACGGTCACCGTGAAACGGAGATCAGACTCAGACGACGAGTTCACCGTGACCTGCGTCCAGGACGGCCACCCCGTCGCCGACGCGGACGTCCGACTCAGCGTCAGTCGGCAGAATCCGTCGGGCCGGCAGCAGGAATCGGAGTATTCGAGGGGACCGGAGTGGCCGGATCGTCCGGCGACGTCCAGCGGGCCCGCCTGATCTCGTCGAGCGGATGCGTGCTGTCCGGGCGCATGACCGCCGGCAGCAGCAGACCCCACATGCGATCGACGCGCTGTTCCAGGTCCGACCTCCCGGTCAGCACGTTCGCCACCATCTGTACTCCGGTGAACGACGAGATGACGAAATCCCCGAGCTCGGCCGCCGACACCGTCGACAGCAGGTCGCCTTCCTCGATCGCCCGCTCCGCCAAGGCGCGGCACACCTCGATCCAGTCCTCGTACGGGCTCTTCGGGCCCTGCGCGGCGTTCAATTCCAGCGTCAACCGGATTCCGGCGTGCACGATCGGGTCGGTGACGATCTGCCGACCCATCTCATGACACAGCATCACGATCTGCGCCAGCGCCGGCGCACCGGACTCGGCGATCGCCGCCACCGTGCGCATCGACAACTCGTGTTGCCGCTCGATCACGGCGGCGGAAAGCGCCTCCTTGGATTCGAAATGGAAGTACAGGGCACCGCGCGTCACTCCGGTCGCCTCGACGATGTCGTTCAGTTTCGCGCGCTCGTAGCCCGCTTCGCCGAACGCCTGCGCCGCACCGCGCAGAATCTGCTCATAGGTCACCACAGCGCGAGCCTGCTTGGCCACCGGCACTCCCTCCACACGTTCGAGACGAGTTCTCGTCGTCTCCCACCGTAGACGCACTCCCAGAACCACCCCATCAGCAGAAGGCCCCTCATCCATGAACGACTCCCCACCGCCCCGCACCGTCGCCGTGATCGGCGCCACCGGATTCTGCGGCAGCGGTATCGTCGACCGTTGCCTGGCACGAGGACACCGCGTACGCGCCGTCTCGCGACATCCCGCGCCCGCGCATCACGACGCCGTCACCGCGATCGCCGCCGACATCACCGCCCCTGAAACCCTCGCCCCCGCTCTCGACGGCGCCGACGTGGTGATCCACGCCGCCTCCTACACCGGCACCGAACACGCGCTCGCCCGTGAGACGAACGAGCACGGCACCGCACGAATCGCCGAGGCCGTCCAAGCACTGGGTATCGACAGCCTGATCCATCTGAGCACCATCGGCGTCTACGGAGCCGGGCCTTTCCGTGAGCGGACCGAACGCGACGCGCCCCGCCCCGTGACCGACCTCAGCCGAAGCCGACGAGCCGGAGAAGAGATCGTCCAAGGCACCGGCGGGCTGGTTCTGCGCCCCGGATTCGTCCACGGACCAGGACCGCAGAGCTTCTTGACCGGACTGGCGAGGATCATCACGGCCCTCGGCGCCCTGGTCGACGACGGTGCCGCCCGCCAATCGATCGTCTCCACCGCCGACCTCGCCGCGATCACCACCACTCTGGCCGGGGCGCCGATTCCCGACCACCTGCGAGGAACCGTCGTCAACGTCGCCGACGACACCCCGCAGACCATCCGAGACCTGTGGCGGCGCACCTCCGATGCAGACGTCCCCGGCGGACCGCTGCCGAGCATCTCATACGCGGAGGCGCTCGACCGTGCCGCCGGACTCGGTCTCACCCCGCGACACATCGACCTCGTCGCCGCCGATCACACCCTCGACACCCGCCGGATCAGGGCCGTCCTGGAAGACCTGAAACGGAAATGACGCGGAGCCTGGACCTTCGTAGACGCTCACCCGCCCCCTCGGAAGCCGAAGCCCCACCGACGGGACGGCCGCCGTCTTACGGGATCCAGGGCTCGGGTGCCACAGTTCTTTCAGGTAACCGGTAGAATGGTTTTGTTTTGCGCAGGCACTGCGCTCATCCCCGCTGCCGGGTCAGGACGAGGGGCCTGACCCGGCCCGGACATCGTGATCCCCGCCGTGATGCGCGCCCACGATGATGCGCGCACCGCCCCGGAGACCAACCGAGCCGTGACGACACCCGTCCGCACCGCGGGAAACGCATCCCGAAGGTGCGGAGGAGACGACTCGGCGTCGTCGTACCGCTGTCGCCGACCGCCCGTCGTCGTCCGACCGAGTCCCCGGCCCGATACTCCGCTGACCTCCGATATCGCGTGTTACGCTCACTCGCGCCAGCGCGCCTCCCTCACCGGGAGGCAGGGGAATCCGGTGCGAATCCGGAACTGACGCGCAGCGGTGAGAGGGACCGCCGGGGCACCACGCCACTGGACACGAATCCGGGAAGGCGTCTCGGCGGAGCGATCTCGAGTCCGAATACCGGCTGGCAGCGGCACCGAGAAGGTGCCGTCCCCGACGGTGCGGACTCCGCGAACGAGTCCCGGCGAAAAGAGAACCAATGCGATTCCCCAAGACCGCACTGTCCGCGGTCGCCCTGACCTGTGCCCTGACGCTGTCCACCACGGCGTGCTCCTCCGGAGACGACTCCGACTCGTCGAACGCGGTGGCCTCGGTCGAGAACTGCGACCAGAGAGTCTCCGTCTCCGCACCGATCGAGCGGGCGATCGCCGTGAACCAGCCGGCCGTCGAACTCCTCCTCTCCCTCGGCCTGCAGGACCGCATGGTCGGTTACGCGCAGAGCGACGACGGCGTGCTCCCGCACCTCGAAGCCGCACGCGGCGAGGTGAAGCCGTTCGACACCGAGTTCCCCTCCTTCGAGTCGGTGCTGGAACGCGAACCCGACTTCGTGTACGCCACCTTCGACTACGCGTTCACCTCCGAGGGCATCGCCGACCGCGAGAAGTTCGGCGAGATGGGCGTGGCCACCTACCAGTCGCCGAGCGAATGCGGCGGCCAGGACGCCGACCGCGAACGCATGTGGACCCTCGACGACCTGTACTCCGAGGTCTCCGACATCGCCACCCTCTTCCAGGTGCCGGAGAAGGGCGAGGAGCTCACCGAGAGCCTGCGGTCCCGCGCGAACGCCGCGACGTCGAACCTGAACGCCGACGACGTGACCCTCGGCTGGTGGTACGCCTCGACCAAGACGCCCTACTTCGCCGGCTGCTGCGGCGCTCCCGGCCTGATGACCACCGCGCTCGGTGCGAAGAACGCCTTCGCCGACAGCAAGCAGTACTGGCCGGAGGTCAGCTGGGAGAGCGTGCTCGACCGCGACCCGACCGTCCTGATCCTCGCCGACCTCGATCGCGGCGACGACGGCGACAGCGCCGCCGCGAAGATCGAGTTCCTCGAATCCGATCCGGTGGCCAGCCGGCTGACCGCGGTGAAGAACAAGCGCTACATCATCCTCAACGGCACCACGATGGACCCGTCGATCCGCAACGTCGCCGGCACCGAGGAGGTCGCGGCGGGGCTGCGCAGACTCGGAGTGGTGAAGTGACGTTTCCGCGTCTCCTGGCCGACTGGGACGCGCAGCAGAGCGCCTACATCGCCCACCGCGAACTGCGTTTCGCGGCGATGCTCGACCTGCTCGAGCTGCGTTTCGGCGACGCCCCGTTCACCGTCGTCGACCTCGGGTGCGGTCCCGGATCGCTGTCGAACCGGATCCTGGACCGGTTCGACGCGGCGTCGGCGATCGGCGTCGACCACGACCCGACCCTCCTCGAACTGGCCCGGCGGACGTCGCCGCATCACGGTGTCCGGCTCCGGCTCGTCGACGCCGACCTGCTCGATCCCGCGTGGACGAGCGAGGTCGCCGAACGCGCCGGCGGGCCGGTCCACGCCGCGGTGTCGACCACGGCCCTGCACTGGACGGCCCCGCACGAGCTGGTCGCGCTCTACGCGCAGACCCGCGACCTGCTGGCCGACGGCGGCCTGCTGGTCAACGGCGACCACTTCCGGTTCGACTCCCGCACCCCGGTGATCGCCGACTGGGCGGCCCGGCACGACGCGCGGACGCAGCGCGACGCCTTCGCCGCGGGCGCACCCACCTGGGACTCCTGGTGGCAGCGGCTGCGCGAGGCGCCCGGCATGGCCGCCGCGGCCGCCGAACGCGACCGGCGGTTCGCCGAACGTCTCGCCTCCCCGCCCACCGCGGTCGACTTCCAGCTCGCGGCGCTGGCGCAGGCCGGATTCGCCGAGTCGGGCACCGCATGGCAGTTCCTCGACGACTACGTGGTCTACGGAGTCCGGTGACCCGGGCGCCCCTCCGATCCGGCGCCCGTCCCCCGCTCTCCCGGCTGCCCGCCGTCGTCCTCCTGTGGATCGGCGGAGCGGTGCTGCTCACGGCCTCGGTGGCGGTCGCGATCACCCTCGGCCCGGCGGGACTGTCGGTGCGGGAGGTCGTGGCCGTCGTCTACGACCACCTCGGCGGACCGCCGTCCGGCACCACCGACATCCGCGACGGCATCGTGTGGAACCTGCGGCTGCCCCAGACGCTCCTCGCCGCGCTCTGCGGCGCGGGACTGGGCCTGTGCGGAGCGATCCTGCAATCGCTGCTGCGCAACCCGCTGGCCGACCCCTACGTGCTCGGCGTCTCCTCCGGAGCCTCCACCGGCGCCGTGCTGATCGTGATCCTCGGCATCGGGTCCGGGGTCGTCGGACTGTCCGGCGGCGCGTTCGTCGGCGCACTCGTCGCCTTCGTCCTGGTGCTGCTGCTCGCCCACGTGGCCGGCGGCGCCCCGGCGCACGTGATCCTCGCCGGCGTCGCCGCCACCCAGCTGTTCTCGGCGCTCACCTCGTTCATCGTCATCACCGCCGCCGACCCTGAACAGACGCGGGGCGTCCTGTTCTGGCTGCTCGGCTCGCTCGGCGGCGCCGACTGGTTCGACGTGGCGATGGTGCTGGGCGTCCTCTCCGCCGGTTTCGCCGTCTGCCTGATCCACGCGCGCGCCATGGACGCCTTCGCCTTCGGCGAGAAGTCCGCCGCCGGTCTCGGCGTGGACGTCCGGCGGGTGCGCGCGAGCCTGTTCGTCGCCACCGCGCTGATGACGGCGGCGGTCGTCAGCGTCGCCGGCGCGATCGGTTTCGTCGGCCTGGTGCTGCCGCACGCGGCCCGCGCCATCGTCGGACCCGGCCACCGCAGGCTGCTTCCGGCCACCGCACTGATCGGTGCGATCTTCCTGGTGTGGGTGGACGCCGTCGCGCGGACCGCGCTGGCCCCGCAGGAGCTCCCGGTCGGCGTGGTGACCGCACTGGTCGGCGTGCCCGCCTTCGCGGTGATCCTCTGGAGAAGAAAGGCCGGCCGATGACACTGCATGCGGCCTCGGTCAGTTGGCGGGCGGGCGAGTCCCTGATCGTCGACGGCGTCGACCTCACCCCGGCACCGGGCGCGACGGTCGGACTGCTGGGCCCGAACGGCTCCGGGAAGTCGACGCTGCTCACACTGCTGGCCGGCATCCGACGGCCGACGGCGGGCATCGTCACGCTCGACGACGTCCCGCTGGAGAAGCTGCGCCGCCGGGACGTCGCCCGCCGGGTGGCGCAGGTGGAGCAGCACAGCGACACCGAGGTGGACCTGCGCGTCGCCGACGTCGTCGCGCTGGGCCGCACCCCGCATCGCGGTGTGTGGGGCGGGGAGACCGACGACGATCGGTCCGCGATCGCGGCGGCGGTGGCCCGCACCGACCTCCACGACCTGCTCGACAGGTCGTGGCGCACCCTCTCCGGCGGCGAACGCCAACGCGTCCAGATCGCCCGGGCCCTCGCCCAGGAACCCCGGGAACTGCTGCTGGACGAGCCGACGAACCACCTCGACATCAGCCACCAGCTGGACCTGCTCGCACTGGTCCGCAGGCTCCCGACCACCACCGTCGTCGCCCTGCACGACCTCAACCTGGCCGCGATGTTCTGCGATGCCGTCGTGGTCCTCGACCGCGGCCGGGTGGTGGCCGCCGGCACCCCGGCGGAGGTCCTCACCGCCGACCTGATCGCCCGCGTCTACCGGGTGCGCGCCGAGGTCCGGCTCCGCGACGGACGTCCGACGATCCTGTTCCTCCCGCCGGAGACCAGCGGGACCCCCTCCGCTCCCTGAGCCGATTCGAGGCGTCAGCCGAGACTCGAAGTCGAAGGGGGCTCACCGAGAACGATCACCGAGCCCCTTCGACACGCAGGCTCGCTACGCTCGCGTGCGGCTCAGGGATCGGCGGGACGGCGAAGAACCTCCCTCACCCGGCGAGATCTCCGCCGTCGTGATGGGATGATCGGATGACGATCAAAGTGGCCCTCGAACATCACACCGGCTACAGCTTCGATCGCGCGGTGAAGGTCTTCCCCCACGTGATCAGGCTGCGCCCGGCACCGCATTCGAGGACCCCGATCGAGGCCTACTCGCTGCGGATCGAACCGGCCGAGCACTTCCTCAACTGGCAGCAGGACATCTACGGGAACTTCCTGGCCCGCGTCGTGTTCCCCGAGCCGACCGACCACCTGAGCATCACCGTCGGCCTGGTCGCGGACATGACCGCCGTCAACCCGTTCGACTTCTTCATCGACGACGACGCCGAGTACGCCGGCTTCGAGTACCCGGAGGAGCTGCGCGCCGATCTCGCCCCGTATCTGCGGCCGGTCGACGACCACGAGGGGAAAGGCCCCGCCCCCGTCGTCGTGGAGTTCGCCGACCGGTTCCGCGACCCCGTCGACGAGCGCACCATCGACTACCTGGTCCGGATCAACACCGCGATCCAGCAGGCCGTCGGTTACTCGGTCCGCCTGGAGGCCGGCGTCCAGACTCCGGAACACACGCTCACCAGCGCGATCGGGTCGTGCCGGGACTCGGCGTGGCTGCTGATCTCGGTGCTCCGCCGGCTCGGGCTCGCGGCCCGGTTCGTCTCCGGCTACCTGGTCCAGCTCACCTCCGACGTCAAGTCCCTCGACGGCCCCGACGGACCGGAGAACGACTTCACCGACCTGCACGCCTGGGCCGAGGTGTACCTGCCCGGCGCGGGCTGGGTGGGTATGGACGCCACCTCCGGGCTGTTCGCCGGTGAGGGGCACATCCCGCTCTCGGCCACCCCCGACCCGTCCGGTTCGGCGCCGATCACCGGGGCCGTCGCCCCCTGCCACGCCACCATGGACTTCCGGAACGCGGTGTCCCGGATCCACGAGGACCCGCGCGTCACCCTGCCCTACACCGACGACCAGTGGGCCTCGATCCTGGCGTTGGGCGCCCGCGTCGACGCGAGCATGGCCGACGGCGACGTCCGCCTGACGATGGGCGGCGAACCGACGTTCGTCTCGATCGACGACCAGACCGCCGACGAGTGGACCACCGACGCCGACGGCCCCGACAAGCGCCGCCTCGCCTCCGCGCTGGCGCACCGCCTGGCCGACCGGTTCGCCCCGGGCGGGCTGGTCCGCCGCGCCCAGGGCAAGTGGTATCCGGGCGAGCCGCTGCCGCGCTGGCAGATCGACCTGCTCTGGCGCACCGACGGGGAGGCGCTGTGGTCGGATCCGACGCTGCTCGCCGACCCGTGGGCCGACGCCGAACTCGCCGAGGCGAGCCTGTCGACCCCCGTGTACGGCCCTGCCGAGCAGGCCCGGAACGCCGAACGCAGCGCCGTCTTCACCGCCGCGGTGGCGCAGGCGCTGACGTTGGAGACCGACCTGGTGCTGCCCGCCTTCGAGGACCCGGTCGCGGCGTACGCGGGCTGGCTCGCCCAGCCGGTCGGCGATCCGCCCGTCCCCGCCGGATTCGACGACGACCTCGCCGACGACGCCCCCGACACCCGCGCCGCGCTGCTCGCGCGCCTGGAGGCGTCGGTCACCGCCGCCACCGCGCACGTGCTCCCGGTGTCCCGGACCGAGGACGAGCAGCACTGGACCGGCAACCGCTGGGCCACCCGCCGCGGCCGCCTGGTCCTCACCGAGGGCACCTCCCCCGCCGGGCTGCGGCTCCCGCTGGACTCCATCTCCTGGGGTACGCCGCCCCACGAGTTCCCCGCCGATCCGCTGCGCCCGGCCGAACCCCTGGGCTCCCCCGGATCCCGAGACGAGACCCCGACCGTTCCGCCCACCACCCCGCGCGCCGCCGAGGAGGCCATGCCGGAGGTCGACGACGAGCGCGACGAGTGGCTGCCGCGCACCGCCGTCGTCGTCGAGGTGCGCGGCGACGTCGTGCACGTGTTCCTGCCGCCGACCGTCGACGCCGCGCACTTCACCGAACTCGTGGCGGCCGTCGAGTCCGCGGCGCGGGAGACCGGGGAGGCGATCGTCGTCGAAGGGTACGGGCCGCCGTCGGATGCACGGATCCGGTCGCTGACGGTGACCCCCGATCCGGGTGTGATCGAGGTGAATCTGCAGCCCACCCGCACCTTCGCCGAACAGAACGAGGTGCTCGACGGCCTGTACGCCGACGCCCGCCTCACCCGGCTGGGCACCGAGACCTTCGACCACGACGGCGCGCACGGCGGCACCGGCGGCGGCAACCACGTGACCCTCGGCGGGCCCACCCCCGCCGATTCGCCGCTGCTGCGCCGCCCGGACCTGCTGGTGTCCATGCTGACCTACTGGCAGTGCCATCCGGCGCTCTCGTACCTGTTCTCCGGCAAGTTCATCGGCACCACCAGCCAGGCGCCGCGCGCCGACGAGGGCCGCGAATCGTCGTTGTACGAGATGGAGATCGCCTTCGCCGAGATCGATCGCCTCACCCGCGAGGCCGCCGAAGCCCGGAAGGACGGCGATCCCGACGCGTACGTCCCCCCGTGGGTGGCCGACCGCGCGCTGCGGCATCTGCTCACCGACATCACCGGCAACACCCACCGCGCCGAGTTCTGCATCGACAAGCTCTACAGCCCGGACTCGCCGCGCGGCCGCCTGGGGCATCCTGGAGCTGCGCGGCTTCGGAGATGCCGCCGCACACTCAGATGGCGATGGTCCAGTCGCTGCTGGTCCGCTGCCTGGTCGACTGGTTCTGGCGGGAGCCGTACCGGCGGCCGCTGGCCCGGCACGGCGCCGACCTGCACGGCAAATGGCTGCTCCCGCACTTCATCGAACACGACATCGCCCAGGTCGCGGCCGACCTGCGCGAGGCGGGTCTGCCCTTCGACACCGCGTGGCTGGCCCCGTTCACCGAGTTCCGCTTCCCGCGGCTGGGGACCGTCGAACTCGCCGGGGTCGACGTGGAGCTGCGCGGTGCGATCGAGCCGTGGAACGTGCTCGGCGAGGAGTCCGCACTCGGCGGCACCGCCCGCTACGTCGACTCGTCGATCGAGCGCGTGCAGCTGCTGGCCCGCGGCCTCGACCCGGCCCGCCACATGCTGACCTGCAACGGGTACCCGGTGCCCTTCGTCCCGGCCGGGCAGCCCGGCGTCTCGGTGGCCGGCGTCCGGTTCCGCGCCTGGCAGCCGCCGAGCGCGCTGCACCCGACGCTCACCGTCGACTCGCCGCTGCGCTTCGATCTGGTCGACCTGGCGCACGGTCGTTCCGTCGGGGGCGCCACCTACCACGTGGTGCATCCGGGCGGCCGCGCCTACGACGTCCCGCCGGTCAACGCGGTGGAGGCCGAATCGCGTCGCGGCGGCCGGTTCGAGGCGCTCGGACACACCCCGGGGCCCGTCGCCGTCGGCCGTCTCCGCGAGCTCGCCGCGCGGCTGGCCACCGACAACGGGTCGCCGGGCATCCTGGACCTGCGTCGGGCACGTACAGTGCTCGAATGACCTCCGCGCCTCCGACAGCAGGTCACGCCGACGCGTCGACCGGCCGCAGCGTGTTCTCCGGATACCCGCCCGCCGGCCGGACGGGCGACCGTTACGACGAGCTGTACGACGATGCGGGCGCCGTCCGCCCGCAGTGGGATCCCGTCGTCGACCGTCTCCGGGAACTCGGCGAGTCCGGCGCCCGGCGTCTGGGCACCCGCGTCGGCGAACTGGTCGACGACGACGACCTCACCTACAACGTGCCCACCGACGACGACGATCCGGACGCCCCGCCGCATCGCACCGTCCGCTGGCGGCTCGACGCGCTGCCGATGGTGATCTCACCGGAGGAGTGGGATCGGCTCGCCCGGGCGCTCGCCCAGCGCTCCCTGCTGCTCGACATGCTGTTGAAGGACTTCTACGGCGCGCAGCGCACCCTGCGGGAACAGCTGGTCCCGCCCGAACTGGTCTTCGGGCACCCCGGTTTCGTGCGGCGCGCGGTCGGCGTCCGGGTCCCCGGCGCACGATCGCTCTTCCTGCACGCCACCGACGTCGGACGGCTCGCCGACGGCTCGTTCGCGGCGTTCGCCGACCACACCCAGGCGCCCTCGGGCATCGGGTACGCGCTGGCCGGGCGTCGCGTGATGTCGCGGGCCCTCCCGATCATGTATCGCGGCGTCGCCCCCCGGTCGCTGTCGTCGTTCGCCCAGAACCTGCGGCTGGCGCTGCTCGACGCGGCCCCACCGGACGCCGGCGACCCCACCCTGGTCCTGATGAGTCCGGGCGCCGCCTCGGAGACCGCGTTCGACCAGGCCACCCTGGCCTCGGCGCTCGGTCTGCCGCTGGTGGAGGCCGACGACCTCACCATGCGCAGCGGCGGCCTGTACATGCGCTCCCTCGGCCGGATGAAACGCGTCGACGTCGTCCTGCGCCGGGTCGACGCCGAATACACCGATCCGCTCGATCTGCGCGCCGACTCCCGGCTGGGCGTGCCCGGCCTCGTGGAACTGATGACGCGCGGCGCGGTCGGCGTGGTCAACACCCTCGGCTCCGGACTGCTGGAGAACCCGGCGCTGCACGCCTACCTGCCGGATCTGTGCCGGGCCCTGCTCGACGAGGATCTGCTGCTGCCGTCGGCGCCGTCGTACCACTTCGGGACCGCCCGCGGCCGGGCCGCGCTCGACGACCTCGACGACCTGGTGCTGACCCACCTCCCCAGCGGGGAACGCGTCGTCGGACCGCGGCTGACCGCGCCCGAACGGGAGCAGGTCCGGGCCCGGATCGACGCCGACCCCGCGTCGTGGTGCGCCCGGCGCCTCGTCGAGGTGTCGCAGGTGCCGTCGATGGTGCCCGGGGACCGCGTGGTGACCGCCCGCGGATTCTCCCTGCGCGCCTTCACCGTGGCGCAGGAGTCGGGATACAAGGTGCTCAGCGGCGGCCTCGGCCACGTCCTGGCCGGCGGCCTCGCCGGTCGGCTGCTGCACTCGTCGGCGGCCAAGGACGTCTGGGTCCCGGTGTCCGAGGAGGTGCGCAGCGGTGTGCGGGTGTCGACCGTGCCGTCGCGGCGCACCGTGTCGGCGGCCGTCCCCGCCGTCACCCCGCGCATGCTCTCGAACATGTTCTGGATGGGCCGCTACGCCGACCGCGCCGAGGTGCTGGTGCGGCTGCTGGCGGTGGCCCGCGAACGCGACGAGTTCTACCGGAACCGTCCGTGGCAGCTCGGTTCGCGGGCGCTGCAGCCGCTGCTCGACACGGTGTACTCCGTCGCCGGTGCGCCGACCGCGATCGCGCCGCTGCGCGCCGAGGGACCGAACGCCACCGACGTGCTCGCCGGGCTCACCTCGCTCACCGCCGACACGCACGTCGCCGGCACGGTCGGGTACGCCGTCGCGGCGCTCGCCGAAGCGGCCCGCGCGGTGCGCGACCAGATGTCGGTGACCACCTGGAGCGTGCTCAGCGGCGGTGAACGCGCCCTCGCGGCGCTCGCGGCGACCGAGGACGACGACGGCGTCCGGCTCGACGAGACGCTCACCGAACTGCTGGTCTCGCTGCTCGCCTTCGCCGGTCTGGCGCACGAGGCGCTGGTCCGCGACGCGGGCTGGCTGATGATGGACGTCGGACGCCGGATCGAGCGCACCCTCGGGCTGGCCGAGATGACCCGCGGGACCGTCGTGCCGGTGTCCGACCCGGACACCGAGTCGGCCCTGGTCGACGCCTACCTGGTGGCGGGCGAGTCGTCGGTGACCTACCGCAGGCTGTACCCGGGCCCGGCCCGGCCGCGCACCGCGATGGCGCTCATGCTGTTCGACGACACCAACCCGCGCTCGGCGGTCTTCCAGCTCACCGCGCTCCGCACCAGCCTGTCCGGGCTCCCCGACGAGCTCCGCTCGGGCCCGGCCGAACGGATCGTCGAAGAACTCATCACCGCGCTGCGGCGTTTCGACACCGACGACGTCGACGTGGTCGACGACGACCGCCGCGCCGAACTGGAGCGCCTGCTCGACACGCTGCGCGACGGCCTGCACGAGGTGTCCGACGTGCTCGAACGCACCCGCTTCGCCCCGCCGGTCGCCGCGCGTCCGCTGTGGGCCGGCACCGTCCCGGGAGGACCCCGATGACCGAGACACCCGTCGAGAACCCGGTGGAGACCCCGGCGCCGCTGCCGCCGCTCGCGTTCAGCGCGCGGACCGCGGCGTCGCACACCGTCACCTACCGGGTCACGCACACCACCACCTACACCTACGACGATTCGGTGTCGTCGTCGTACGGGCGGTGCTTCCTCACCCCGCGCGATCTGCCCGGGCAGCGGGTGCTGGAGCAGCAGATCATGATCGACCCCGAGCCGACCGACCGGTCCGAGGGCACCGACGCGTTCGGGAACCTCGACACCTTCTTCCACGTGACCACCCGGCACACCCAGCTGACGGTGAACGCCTCGTCGCTGGTGGAGGTGGATCCGCTCGACGAGGAGATCACCGGCTGCCCGGCCGCCCTCGCCCCGTGGGAGGACGCCCGCCCGCTGGGGCAGGCCGGGCTCGGCGACGAGATGGCCTGCCAGTACGTCCTCGATCTGCGGCCGCCGGAGATCGGCGAAGCCGTCCGACGCTACGCCGACGAGATCCTGACGCCGGGGAAACCCCTGGTCACCGCCGTCGAGGAGCTCACCACCGCCATCTACACCGATTTCGCCTACCGGTCGGGCTCCACCTCGGTGGCCACCCGGGTGGCCGACGTCATGGAGCGCCGCGAGGGCGTCTGCCAGGACTTCGCGCGGGTCGCGATCGCCTGCCTGCGCTCCAAGGGCCTCGCCGCCCGGTACGTCTCCGGTTACCTGGCCACCGAGCCGCCGCCCGGACAAGACCGGGTGATCGGCGCCGGCGCGACCCACGCCTGGGCCGCGGTCTGGATGCCCGGCGACCTGTGGCTGCCGTTCGACCCGACCAACAACAAGTTCGTCGACGAACGGCACGTCACCGTGGCGTGGGGCCGCGACTACGACGACGTCGCCCCGCTGCGCGGCGTGATCTACACCGATTCGACGAGCTCGACGATCGACGTCTCCGTGGACGTCGCCCCCCTCGACTGATCGGACCCGACGCCGGGTCTCGACTCCGCTCGACCACCCCTTCGCTGGTCGACCCCCCTCGCAGGTCGAGCCCCCTCGCTAATCGAGTCCCCTCGCAGATCGAGCCCCCTCGCTGGTCGAGCGAAGTCGAGACCACCGCCTGTCGAGCACCAAGAGATCTCGACTCCGCTCGATCACCGAAGGGACGCTCGATCACCGAAGAGAGGTTTCGACTCCGCGCCGACCCTTCCCCGCACGACCCGGCCGGAGCACAATCGAGCGCATGGCCTCCTACTCCGCGCCCGACGGCGCCCCCGTCTGGTTCGATCTCACCAGTTCCGACCCTGATCGGGCCGCCGCGTTCTACGGCGAGCTGTTCGGATGGGAGGTGGAGGATCCCGATCCCGGTTTCGCCGGCTACCGGAACTTCCTGCGGCACGGCAGACGCGTGGCGGGACTGGTTCCGCACATGGCCGAGGCCGGCGGACCGTCGAACGTCTGGACCGTGTACTTCCGGACCGACGACGCGCAGGCCACCGCGGCGAGGATCGTCGGATTCGGCGGCGCGGAACAGTTTCCGCCGATGGCCGTCGGCGACATGGGAGTGGTCGGATACGCCGTCGACCCGGCCGGGGCCGCGTTCGGCTACTGGCAGTCCGGTGCGCATACCGGCTTCGCCGAGTGGAACGTGCCCGGCGCGCCGTACTGGTTCGAGGGCGTGAGCCGCGACCACGCCGCGGTGCTGAACTTCTATCGTGACGTCTTCGGCGCCCGGCCCGAACCGGTGCCCGGGGCACCCGGGGACTACACGCAGCTGTTCTACGGCGACACCGCTCGGGCCGGGGTGCTCGACGCGAACGCGATGCCGATGATCCCCGCCGAGGTGGGCTCGTCGTGGAGCATCTACCTGTGCGCGGACGACGTCGCGGCCACCGCGGCGAAGGCCGTCGAACTCGGCGGCGCCCTTCGGATGGGCCCGGACAGCGGCCCCTACGGAACCCTGGCCGCGGTCACCGATCCGATGGGCGCGATGTTCGGTCTCGGCCACGAACCGGCCCCGCCCACCGGATAGCCGGACGGGCCGATGTCGGCCGTTGCGCCAGGAGAGGGGTACGAGGGAGATATGCCCTCGTGAGCCGTCATCTCGCAACGGCCGACCATCAAGTCGGCGGCGCCGAGGCGGTGGGCTTCGACACGCCGTCTCGCAGGTGGATCCCCTTCCTCCTCCCTGATCGAGCCCCTTCCTCCTCGCTGGTCAAGACGCTTCTTCCTCGCTGGTCGAGCGGAGTCGAGACCCCTCCGCTCTGGTCGATACCCTCCTCGCTGGTCGAGCCCCCTCACTCTGGTCGAGCCCCCTCACGCTGGTCGAGCGAAGTCGAGACCACCGCCCGCGCTCCGAGCACCGAACGATCTCGACTCCGCTCGATCACCGAAGGAAGCCTCGATCACCGAAGGAGGCCTCGATCACCGAGGGAAGACTCGATCACCGAAGGAGGCCTCGATCATCGAGGGAAGACTCAATCATCGAGAGTTCCGCGCCGACAGCCACCGGCGGTACCGGCGCAGCGCGACCTTCTGCCGCAGCGTCTCCAGGGCCAGGGCTATCCGCGGATCGATCCCCGGCCGGGTCGCCCGGCCCCGGCCCAGGCGGCGCAGCTGCCGCCGGATCCGGGCCATGCCCGCCGCCGAGGCGACGGCCTTGTCCTTCAGCGTCACCGGCCGCAGCCGCACCGCGGCGTCGGCGTCCGAGCGCCACCGGTTCGGCAGTTCCGGGTCGACGGCCAGCGCACTGCCCATACCGACCAGCGCGATGCCGCCGGCCAGGACCTCCTCGGCCACCGGGCGCCGGACGACCCCGCCGGTGAGCATCAGCGGCAGCGGACTGGTCGCGGCGAGTTCCTCGGCGAGGGTCAGGAAGTACGCCTCCCGCGCCCGGGTCCGCTCGTCGCCGGCCTGCCCGGTCATCGCCGGCGCCTCGTAGCTGCCGCCGGACAGTTCCACGACGTCGACGCCCAGCGGCGCGAGCATCTCGATCACCGCCGCGGCGTCGTCGGCGCCGAAGCCACCGCGCTGGAAGTCGGCGGAGTTGAGTTTCACGGCGACGGCGAACTCCGGGGCGACGGAGCGTCGTACCGCCCGCACCGTCTCCAGGAGCAGCCGCGCCCGTCCGGCCAGGTCCCCGCCCCACTCGTCGTCGCGCCGGTTGGCCCGCGGCGAGAGGAACTGCGACAGCAGGTACCCGTGCGCGGCGTGGATCTCGACGCCGTCGAATCCGGCCTCCTCGGCGCGTCGGGCCGTGGTGGCGAACCGCTCGACGGTCTCCTCGATCTGGGCGGCGGTCATGGCGACCGGCGTCGCGAAACGTCCGCTGTTGCGGCCCACGTCCACCCCGATCGCCGACGGCGCCCAGGCCACGCCGGGCATGTCGGAACCGACCTGCCTGCCGGGATGGTTGATCTGCATCCAGACGCGCGCTCCCCCGCTCTTGGCGGCGCGCGCCCACTCCCGGAACGGTTCCAGCGGCGCCTGCCGGTCCAGGACCACGCCGGCCGGACCGGTCAGCGCCTGCGCGTGCACCATCACGTTGCCGGTGATCAGCAGTCCGGCCCCGCCGCGACTCCAGCGCTCGTAGAGCCGAAACAGGGCCCGACCGGGCAGTTGTCCCGCGATCGCCATGTTCTCCTCCATCGCCGCTTTGGCGATACGGTTGCCGAGCACCGTGCCGTTGGGCAGGGTGAACGGCTCGAAGACGGGGGAGGCGGTCTGTGCGGCTTGCGCGGATGTCATGGGGAACTCCTCGAGACGAGCATGTTTACGTTGATAACATCAAAGCGTAAGGAAGGAAGTAAACAGTGTCAACTTCTTCGCGGAGCGGCTACCACCACGGCGACCTCCGAGCCTCCGCGCTCACCAGCGCCATGGCGATGCTCGAAGCCGGCGAGCCGTTCTCGCTGCGCGCGGTCGCCCGCGACGTCGGCGTCTCCGCCCCCGCGCTCTATCGCCACTTCGCCGACCGGGACGCCCTGGAGTCGGCGCTCGCCGCGGAGGGCCTGCGCGACCTGCTGACCGACCTCGCCACCGATCGGCAGCCCATGGCCACCGCCGCCGACCTCGCCGACCTCGCCGTCGCCTACGTCGCCTTCGCCCTGCGCCGACCCGCCCTGTTCCGAGTGATGTTCGGCAAACCGTGCGACACCGAGAACGACGAGCGCGTCGCCGCCGCCGACCGGATCCACGGACTCCTCGAGGCCGCCGTCGCCCAGGCCTTCCCCGCCGCCGAGGCGGGCGCGCTGGCCGATGCGGGCTGGGCCTTCGCACACGGGATGGCGAGCCTGTACCTCGACGGCAAGCTCCGCGCCGACTCCGACGAGGCGATCGCCGCCCACGTCCGCTCCGCGTTCTCCGCCATGCTGTCGATTCGGCCGCCCGCACCGGAGCACGCGAGCGAGGATTCACCCCGAACGGGGTGTTGACATCGTTTACATGAATCCCCTACCCTCGGGTATGTAAACGTCGTCAACATCCACTGTCGCCCGACCCGGGAGCCCGCCATGCCCAAACGCGTCCTGCACGTCGTCACCAACGTCGCCCACTACGACGACCCCGCCCACCCCACCGGACTCTGGCTGTCCGAGCTGACCCACGCGTGGCACCGGTTCGCCGCCCTCGGCCTGGAGCAGACGCTGGTCAGCCCGGCCGGCGGCGCGGTGCCGCTGGAACCGCGGTCGCTGAAGTTCCCGAACTACGACAGGTCGGCGAAGTCGTGGCACCGCGACCCCGCCGCGATGGCGCTGCTGGAGGACACCGCGAGCCCCGACGCGATCGACGCCGCCGACTACGACGCGATCTACTTCACCGGCGGGCACGCGGTGATGTACGACTTCCCCGGCAGCGAAGGGCTCCAGCGGATCACCCGCGAACTGTTCGAGAGCGGCAAGATCGTCTCGTCGGTCTGCCACGGCTACTGCGGGCTGCTCGACACCCGCCTGTCCGACGGTCGATACCTGATCGAGGGCCGCGAGATGACCGGGTTCTCCTGGCGTGAGGAACAACTCGCCGGGGTCGCGAAACTGGTCCCCTACGACGCCGAGAGCCGCGCCGTCGAACACGGCGCGAAGTACCGAAAAGCACTACTGCCGTTCACTTCACACGTCGTGGTCGATGGGAACCTCGTCACCGGCCAGAACCCCGGATCGGCCGAGGAGACGGCGAAAAAGGTCGCCGAACTGCTGCGCTGACGGGGGTCTGACACGCGGACCCGGGTGAGCCCATGCGGCATCTCCGACGCAGACCTGGGAAGATGGATGACGACCAGACGTCGTCTAAGGAAAGAGAACAGAACACCAATGTCGTCACTCGCCCCCCTGCTGAACAATCGCGCCGCCCTGTCCGAGGACCTCGCCGAGGTGATCGACCAGCAGGTGAAGGCTCAGTCCGGCATGTCCGGCGCCGCCGTCAAGGCCGCCTACGCCGCCGCCAACAAGTTCAAGCCGGGCATCGTCGTGCACGCGACCGACAAGATGCTGCCGGAGTTCCTCGACGCGCTCTCGCCGCTGTGGGACACCAAGCCGGCCGGCACCTCGTTCGGCGCGCACCTGGCCGCCAACTCCGACGCCGCCAGCGAGGCGCTGCTCACCGTGTCCGACCGCCACGCCGAGTCGGCCCCGTCCGCACTCAACAAGGCCTACAAGAGCCTCCGCGGCAAGGCGAAGAACTACGTGACCGAGGCCCTGCAGCCGGTCGGCGACGCGATCGAGCGCCACGCCTGAGCCCCTTCCCGACCCTTCGGGATCTGCTCCGGAACCGAGCCACCACCGCCCTGGGCGGTGGTGGCTCGGTCGGTTTCCGGCTCGGGTCGCACGGGGCTCGGGTCGTTCGGCCCAGGCCCCGACGACGCCGCCCCGACGACGACGCCGCGGCCATACCGCAGCGACGCGCGGGCGGCTCAGGCCGCGGTGGCGATGAGCAGGATGAGGGTGAGCAGGCCTGCCAGCACGGCCAGCAGCGCCAGCATGCGCAGCACTGCGGCGCGGGCTCGGGTCGGCGCCGTGTCGGCGACGGCGACCTGGGCGGGAGTGATGTTGTGAGAAGTCATGACGGGATCACTTTCGGTGGTGCTCTACGCGCACCTGAGGAGTTGCTATGAGTCAGGTTACGGGGTCGTGTGGGAGATCGCATGATCGCGCCCGACCGACCGGGCCCCTGGACCCGGGACCTCCGTCTCCGGGCCTGCACGACGGCGCGACATCGGCCGCTCCTCCCCGACCGGGCCTAGCGGGGCGGCGACCCGCGCCGACGACGACGCGATCCTCGGATTCCGCCTTCGGATCACCCCGGCGACGACCACCCCCGCGGCCACCCCGATGAGGGTGTCCAGGCCGCGCATCACCAGCATCTCGACCGGGTCCATCGGTGCGCCGAGCTGGGTCATCAGCATGATCAGCGGGGTGAAGAAACCGATCGCGATCGCGTAGTTGCGCGTCATGAACAGCTCCGTCGGAAACAGGAACGCCATGGTCACCGCGGCCATGACGCCCGGAGCGAGATGCATCGGGAGGATCGCCGCCGTGACCGCCAGGCCCGCATAGGTACCGGCGATCCGATGACCGGCGCGCACCAGCACCGACCGCATCTCCCAGCCCTCGGCCCGACCGACGTCGATCGCCGCGAGCGGCACCGCGGCCGCCGCCATCGCCCAGTTCGGATTCGCGAAACCGAACGCCACCGCGCACCCGCCCGCCCCGCCCACCGCGAGTGCGTAGCGTGACGCGTGGATCACCACGGCCCGGTGCGACACCCTCGGCGTCGTGAACTCTCCGGGGAGTCCCCCGCTGCCGACCCGGCCGAGACCGATCGCCAGGAGCGCGGTGACCGCACAGAGCCCGATCCCGGCCTGCGGCGACGCGATCGCCGGGGGGACCAGCGCCGTCGCCCCGAGCCCGAAGATCGGGAAGAACGGTCCCGCGGGCCGCAGCCGCCACCGGTCCGCCCACAGCGAGGCGACCGCCGCGAACACCACCTCCGTCGCCACCAGCACCGCGGGCGACGCTTCCAGATGCGCCAGCGTCACCCCGACGGTCACGCCCGCGACGAGCAGCAGCGCGCCGCGCGCCTGCTGAACGCTGCGGACCCGGCCGCCGTACGCACGCCCGTACATCCCGGCGAACGAGCCGAAGACCGCATAGACCAGCAGTTCCGGACGGCCGACGACGATCAGCGCCGCCCCCGGGATCGCCAGTGCCGCCGAGACGCGGAGGGCGTGCGCGTGGTCGTCGGTCACCGGTGGCTCCGTTCGGGGTCGTCGCGGGTCGTCTCCCGCCATGGTCGCCGGGGCGCTGTTCGGCGTCCAAGACATGTCTTCGACCATCCGATCGGTGCGGCCTATCAGTACTGGTAGACATGTCATCATGCTGTTCCGTCAGCTCGAATACTTCGTCGCCGTCGCCCAGGAACGGCACTTCGCGCGCGCCGCAGCGGCCTGTTACGTGTCGCAGCCCGCGCTGTCCGAAGCGATCCGGAAGCTGGAGCACGAGCTCGGGGTGCCGCTGATCCGGCGCGCGCAGAGCTTCCAGGGACTCACCCCGGAGGGCGAACAGCTGGTGCGGTGGGCGCGGCGTCTGCTGGCCGACCGCGCCTCGATGCGGACCGAGGCCGCCACGCTCCGCGAAGGACTCTCCGGCGAACTGCGCCTCGGCGTCGTCCCCGGAGCGGTCACGACGGTCGCCGCGCTGGCCGACCGGTTCTGCGCCGACCGGCCCGCGGTACGGGTGAGCCTGACCACCGGGCTGCAGTCCGCCGACGTGCTCGACCGCATCCGCCGCTTCGAACTCGACGCGGGCCTGGTCTATCCGCGCGGCCTGGACACCGCAGGACTCGTCGTGACCCCGCTCTACACCGAGGAACTGGTCCTGATCGGGGCCCGCGGCATGGTCGACGGCGAGGGCCCGCCGCCCTGGGACACGCTCGCCGACCTGCCGCTGTGCCTGCTCCGGCCCGGCATGCGCGGACGGGAGCTGATCGACGAGGCCGCCGCCGAACACGGCGTCCGGCTCGATCCGCGGATCGAGGCCGACTCGATCGCCAGCCTGATCGCGCTGGTCGGCACCGGGAACTGGGCGGCGATCGTGCCGAGCACGTGGCTCCCCGCCGTCGTCTCCGCGGAGACCGGATCCGCGAGGGTCGAGTCGACGGTGCTGGGCGCCGCCCGCACGCATGTCGCGCTGGTGCGCGCCGACGTCGAACCCGCACCGGTCCTGACCGCGGCCTTCGAACGGGAGGCGCTGAGCCACGGCGACGGATAGGCCGCCGTCCTCGCCTCGACGCGTCAGCTCTCGTCCAGGATCTCGTCGACCATCGAACCCACCGTCGGGGCGAAGTGTCCCGGCCCGAAACGCGGCTTGCCGTCGACCTTGAGCCGATAGCGTTCCAGTTGCCGTCGTACCGGGTCCTTCATCTCGGCGAACACCAGGTCGATGCCGTGACTGGAGAGGTAGTCGTCGAGTTCGACGAGTTCGTCGATCGCGGTGGAGTCGATGTGGGTGATCGGCTCGCAGGCGAGCACCACGACGTGGATCGTCCGACCCGCCGACCGCGCCTGCTTCACCTGGTCGCGCACCCAGTTGGCGAACATCGCGCCGTTGGCGAAGAACAGCGGGGCGTCGAACCGCAGGATCAGCGTCCCGGGAATCAGTCGCGCGTGCGGGTACGCGGTCACGTCGTGGTAGCCGCGCAGGCCGGGGACGTCGCCCAGCTCCGTCCGGTACGGCCGCGACACCGAGTAGATGAACGCGACGAAGGCCAGGCCGATCGCCACCAGGATGCCCTCGAGCACGCCGAGCACGGCCACGCCGAGGAAGGCGACGATGCTGATCAGCCCCTCCACGCGGTCGGTCCGGAACAACTCGACCACCGAGCTGACGTCCACCAGGGAGAGCGCCGCCGTCATCACCACCGCGGCCAGCGCCGCCGACGGCAGATACGCCGTGACCCCGGGCAGCGCCAGCAACGCCACCAGCAGCACCGCCGCGGCGATCACCGGCGTCAGCTGCGTCCGGGCGCCGGTGGCCGCCGCCACCGCGGTGCGCGTGCTCGACACGGTCACCGGGAAACCGCCGAAGAACCCGGTCGCCACGTTCGCGACCCCCACCGCGCCCATCTCCTGGTTCCCGTCGACCGTGTGACCGGCGCGGGCGGCGAAGGTGCGCGAGAGCACGCTGGTGTCGGCGAACGCGATCAACGCGATGCCGACCGCCGGAACCAGCAACGACGCCCAGTCGGCGAACGCGACCGACGGCAGGGCGGGCGCCGGGAACCCCGCGGGCATGGCGCCCACCGCGGGGACGTCGTCCTTCCAGCCGCTCACCGCGAGGAAGACCATCGCCCCCGTCACCGCGACGAGCACCCCGGGCACCGCCCGGCGCCACCATTTGATCAGCAGGATCACCGCCAGACAGGTGATGCCGATCCCGGCCGCCTTCGGATCGACCCGCCCCTCGGCGATCCCGCGCACGTCCTCGGTCACCACCGTGACGATCGACGCGCCGTCGGCGTGGAAGCCGAGCAGCCCCGGCAGCTGACCGAGGACCACCACCAGCGCGATCCCGTTCAGATAGCCGATGCGGATGGGTTTGGCCAGCAGCGTCGTGACGAAACCCAGCCGGAGCACCGACGCCAGCAGCAGGATCACGCCCACCTCGATCGCCAGCACACCGGCGAGCTCCACGCGCCGGTCGACGTCGGTGATCGCCAGCGGGATGATCGCCGCGGCGATGATCGGCGCCAGCGCCGAGTCGGGGCCCATCACCAGGATGCGCGACGGCCCCACCAGCGCGTAGACGACGATCGGGATGATCGTGGCGTACAGCCCGGTGACCGGCGGCAACCCGGCGACCTCCGCGTAGCCCAGACCCGCCGGGATCATCAGCGCCGCCACCGCGACGCCGGCGACCAGATCGCCGCGCAGCCAGCCGAGGCGGTACATCCGCGCGGTCCGCACCCCCGGCAGCCGGCGCGACACCGCGTGTTCGCGATCTCGTCGCCCGCCGTTCATCAGGCGATTATGCAGCAGCCCGGCCGCGACCGGGGCCCGTCCGGCCGGACCGCGGACCGAATGCCCGCCCGCGAGTCCGCCCTGCCGGTGATCCGGAGCGACCGGACCCGACCGTCCGACGACGGTGTCCGACCCGCCGCTCGACCGCCGAACGTGCGGGACGTCTCCATCGCCGAATGCAGAGATGGAGCGCATCACCGGTAACGTGTGCGATCATGGATTCGTCTGCCGACTCGCGCACCGAAGCTCGGGTGTCCGCGCCGCAGCCCGCTGAGAACGCTGCGAAGACCGAGGCCGCCCCGCCGCAGGCCCGGCCGCCCAAGAAGGACAAGCACCTCTACCAGATCGACCTCATCCGGCTGGTCACGTTCGCCGGCGTCGTGCTGGACCACGTGATCCTGGCGATCACCACCAACGCCGAGATCGTGGCCCAGGGCATCGGTCTGCTGCTGAGGTACACGCGCTACTGCTTCTTCGCGCTCACCGGTTTCGTGCTCACCTACCAGTACCGACATCGCGAACTCGACGCGCCGACCTTCTGGCGGCGCCGCTTCAAGCTGATCGGCCTGCCGTTCCTCACCTGGTCGCTCTTCTACTGGTTCTTCAACCGGTGGCGCCACGGCAGTTGGGGAGCGATCACCGCCGCCTTCTCCGACCTCGCCGCCATCGCCGAATCGTTCAAGAGCATCGCCTACGACCTGCTCACCGGCAACGCCACCTACCACCTGTACTTCCTGTCGGTGAGCATGCAGATCTACCTGGTGTTCCCGTTCGTGCTGTGGCTGCTGCGCCGCACCGTGGGCTACCACCGCTACCTGCTCGCGGCCTCGCTCACGATCCACCTGTGGCTGCTCTACCACCGGGTCCGCCCGCCGCTGGAGCTGTTCGCCGACGGCATCCCCAACTTCGTGTGGCGCAACATCGGCATCACCCTGATGCCGTACCAGTTCTTCATCCTCGCGGGCTGTCTCGCGGCGTTCCACTTCGAGGCGTTCACCGCCTTCATGAAGCGCTGGCGCTGGCCGCTCGGCATCGCCTCGGTGGTCGCCATCGTCGCCACCCTGGTCTACTACGACGTCCTGGTGGGCCGCGGCGAGGAGGTCTTCCGCGCGACCAACGTGTTCATGCCGCACAACATGTTCGCGTTCCTCGGCATCATCGTGCTGCTGTGGATCGGCGGCGTCGCCTGGCAGAACCGCCGCACGCCCAAGTCGATCCCGGACCAGTTGATGGCCAAGGCCTCCGACCGCTCGTTCGGCATCTATCTGGCGCACGTCACCGCGATCTTCGCCGTCACCCCGATGTTCAAGAGCTCGGGCATCGGCATCGGCTGGCAGGTCTTCGTCATGTACCTGCTGGTCTGCGTCCTCACGGTGTTCCTGGTCGAGATCCTGCGCCTGAGCCCGTTCAGCCTGATCACCACGGGACGCAACCGCATCGACTGGCGCACCCAGAATCCGCGCAAACAGTCGGCGGTGGCCGCGGCGGCGATCGTCGTCGGCGTCGGCATCCAGTGGCTGACCGGCCAGGGCGCCGGAGCCTTCCTCGCCGGGTGCGGCCTGATCCTGCTGATCGGCGCCTCCGCGGTGCTGCGCAAGCAGCGCACCGAACCCTACGAGCCCCTCGAATCGAAGGCCTCCGCCTGAGAGTTCGGCCGCACACCGGCCGCCGACGCACCGCCGAGGGCATGTCGCCGTCCGCTCCGCGTCGGCGGCCGGTGTTCGTCGGCACCCAGAGCTCCACCTCCGCCGCCCGAAGATCCACTTTCTGCCGCCCGAAGATCCGCCGACCCCGGCCCGGGGCTGCGGACGAGGTGAGCGCGCCCGGGACGGCCGCCGCCCGACGCCGACGGGTGCCGCCTCAGCCGACGACTACGGGGATCGGCGAGGCCCCTTCCGCCGGCCGGATCCGACCGCGAACGACGTGAACGCCCGGCATCGCAGTCCGCGCCGACGGACGTCCGCGCTCAGCGCAGAGCGCCCACCACGGCGTCGGCGACGGCGGCCTTGCCCTCCGCGTTCGGATGGAACGGCATGCTCTTGCCGTAGCTGATGATCCACGGCTTCGGGGAGCAGGTGGTGTGTGCGGCGCCGAGCGCCTGCGTGTCGACGTACTGCGCGTTCGTCGCCTTGGCGGCACGCGCGGTGGCGGCCGCGAGCTCGGTCGCCACGGTGTGCGTCTCGATCACCTGCCACGGCTCCAGGGGCAGTCCTTCGCACGGCGGCTCCGTCATCGAGACCACCGGAAGATAGTTCACCAGCACCACGCGCGCCTTGGGGGCGCGCGCCCGGATCGCCTCGACGGTCTGCACCAGCGAACTCTCCACCGACGCGTACCGCGTCGGATCGGGGATGGGGGTCGGCCAGTTCGCGGTCTGGCAGTACTTGCCCAGCGGAGGCAGGTAGAGCCCGGCCGCGAGGTTGGCGCACACCGAGGTCACCAGCCGCCCGATGTACGAGAGGTCGTTGCCGCCGATCGTCAGGGTCACCAGCGACGTGTCGGGAGTCACCGACTCGATCTGGGCGACCCGCTTCGGTCGTTTGACGCTCGGGTTGAGGACGTCGGCGATCACCGCGCCCGCGCAGCTGGCGTCCACCAGCTTCATGTCGAGTTCCTGCGCGACCTGCCGCGGGTAGTTGTCCTGGGTCTGGCCGCAGAACCCGACCGGCTTGCCTTCGCCGACTCCGGAGGCGAACGAACTGCCCAGCGCCACGTACTTGGGCTGCTTCACCTGATTGGACTTCTTGACCGGATCGGCCGTCGTCGGCTTCGAGTCCGAACCACCGAGCAGGACGCCCGAGATCACCACCGCCACCACTACCAGGGCAGCGATGACGGCGACCGCCAGGCGGCCGGAAGGGATTGCGCGCATGACGTCCAGTTTCGCATGAACCCCGTGTGAATTCCGTAAGCGCCACGGCGTCGTCGCTCACATCTCGCCGCGGCGGCGACCCGGATCGGGAGCGTCGTCGAACATCGTGCGCGGACCTCTGCGGGGACCGCTCCGGTGCTCCCGGCAGGCCTCGTACGACGACGCTCAGGACGGATGCTCAGGCGTCGGCGGAGGTGTCGTCGTCGGAGGTGTCGTCGGGGGCGTCGCCGCGGATCGCCAGCACCGCCGCGGTGATCGAGGCGACCACCGCGAGACTCAGGCAGAGGAACTCGAGCCACATCCCCCAGGCCGCGGTGAGGAAGACGTTCAGGCCGATCCGGCCGGCCTGCAGGTCGAACGCGGTCTGCGGATCGGAGAGGAAGAAGCACAGCGCCCCGAATCCGGCGACGGCCGCGACGACGGCCGTCCCCGAGACGATGCGGCCGACCCGGCGATTCCGGCCGGCGACGGTCAACAGCAGTCCTCCGCAGACGGCCACGATCGCGCCGAGCACCGCGGTCCAGGCCGCCGGGCTCACCCCGCCGTACGGCAGTCCGTCCGGCAGCGTGCCGGGCCAGCCGCGCAGGTACGCGGGCCCCGACTTCGCGTTCTCGCCGAAGGGCGCGTAGTGCATCCACGGCAGGAAGCTGAAGGCCACCGTCAGCACCCCCGCGACGGCGGCGACCGCGGCGGCGAACCGCCTCTGGTCCTTCGCCGGCGCCTCGGTCGCTGTTCGACGGTCGCTCATGAATCACCCTTCGCTGGTCGAGAATCCTCGCTTGAGCAGGATAGGCCACCGGGCGCCGGAGGCCGGTGTCAGGGCGGTCGGCTCCGGGTCAGCGCCGCCGCAGGTCGCGGGCGATGGCCGGCCAGGTGCGATACAGATCCTGCTCCCAGTACTGCCACGAGTGCGTGCCGTTCGGGCGGGCCGTCAGCCGGGTCCGCACCTTGGCCCGGACCAGCGCATCCCGGACCTGGTGGGTGCACGCGTTCACGGTCGCCTCGATGGCGCCGCCGGTGATGATCTGGTCGGCGAGCACCTCCAGGTCGCCGCCGATGAGGCGGGCGGTGGGGACGTCGAACTCGCCGGGCAGCCCGGTGCCGGTGGTCAAGTACACCTTGGTCCGGCGCAGTTTCGCCGCGTGCAGGTAGGGGTCGTTGGCCTTCCACTCGGGACCGTCGAGCGGCCCCCACATGTTGGTCACGTCGCCCTTGCCCCGGTCCTCGACGACGGTCCGGATGTAGCCCTGCCCCAGTCCGTCGCTGGTCCGGCCGCAACCGCTGTACGACGCCGCGACCCGGTACAGATTCGGGGCGGCGATGGCGAGGTTGAGCACCGACGTGCCCGACATCGAGATGCCCGCGATCGCGTTGACCCGGGTGGTCCGGAGCCGCTTGTCGAGCAGCGGCGGGAGCTCCTCGGTGAGGAACGTCTGCCATTTGTTCCGGCCGAGCACCGGGTCGTCACGCATCCAGTCGGTGTAGTACGAGAACGCACCGCCGATCGGGGTCACCACGTTGACGTGCTTGTCGGCGAAGAACTGCACGTACCCGGTCTTGGCCCGCCAGGTGGCGTCGTCCTCGCCGCCGCCCGCGCCGTTGAGCAGGTACAGCGTCGGCGCCGGACGACGGTCACGCGGCCGCAGCACGGTGAGCGGGATGTTCCGGTCCATCGACGCCGAATAGACGACGATCCAGTGCTCCTGCGGACCGATGACCTGTTCGGAGACGATCCGGGACGCCGCCGTCCGATCGGCCTTCAGCGCGGGTCCGAATCCCGCGCCGACGTACTCGGGCACGGTGAGGACCACGCCCAGGACCGCCGCCACGGCGAGCGCGATCCTGATCCCGATCCGGCCGCGCCTGTCACCAGCCCTCGCACGCATGAAGACTCCCGTCACACAAGTAACAACAGTCACAAGGGTAACAGCCCTCGCGGCAGTCCGCGGAAACAGCAGAACGCCGGGGTCCGACAGAGCGTTCTGTCGGACCCCGGCGTTCAGGTCCTGCGTCCGGTCGCCGGTCGGTCACCCGACCGGCGGAATCGGGCTCAGCCGGCCTCGCCCTCGGCGGCCTTGGTCAGCTCGACCGGCGCGTCCGGCACCGCGCGCGGACGCTCGGTACCGACGAAGGTGAACGTGGCGTCTTCGCCGTCGCCCTCGCCGTCCCAGCCCTCGACGTCGACCAGGACGATCTGGCCGGCGCCGATCTCGTTGAAGAGGATCTTCTCCGAGAGCTGGTCCTCGATCTCGCGCTGGATGGTGCGACGCAGCGGCCGCGCCCCCAGCACCGGATCGAAACCGCGCTTGGCCAGCAGGTTCTTGGCCTTGTCGGTGAGCTCGAGATCGATGTCCTTCACCTTCAGCTGCGCCTCGACGCGGCCGATCATCAGGTCGACCATCTGGATGATCTCGTCCTGCGTGAGCTGGTGGAAGACGATCACGTCGTCGATGCGGTTCAGGAACTCCGGACGGAAGTGCTTCTTCAGCTCGTCGTTGACCTTCTGCTTCATCCGGTCGTAGTTCGAGCCGCTGCCGTCGCTCTTGCTGAAGCCGATGCCGACGGCCTTGGAGATGTCCGACGTGCCCAGGTTCGAGGTGAAGATCAGCACGGTGTTCTTGAAGTCGACCGTACGACCCTGACCGTCGGTGAGACGACCGTCCTCGAGGACCTGCAGCAGGGTGTTGTAGATCTCCGGGTGAGCCTTCTCGATCTCGTCGAACAGGACCACCGAGAACGGCTTGCGGCGCACCTTCTCGGTGAGCTGGCCGCCCTCGTCGTAGCCGACGTACCCGGGAGGGGCGCCGAACAGCCGCGACGCGGTGAAGCGGTCGTGGAACTCGCCCATGTCGATCTGGATGAGCGCATCGTCCTCGCCGAACAGGAAGTTCGCCAGCGCCTTGGAGAGCTCGGTCTTGCCGACGCCGGACGGGCCGGCGAAGATGAACGAGCCCGACGGACGCTTGGGGTCCTTCAGACCGGCGCGGGTACGACGGATCGCCCGCGAGACCGCCTTGACGGCGTCCTCCTGGCCGATGATCCGCTTGTGCAGCTCGTCCTCCATACGGAGCAGCCGGGTGGTCTCCTCCTCGGTGAGCTTGAACACCGGGATGCCGGTCCAGTTGCCCAGGACCTCGGCGATCTCCTCGTCGCTGACCTCGGACACCACGTCCAGGTCGCCCGCCCGCCACTGCTTCTCCCGCTCGGCGCGCTCAGAGATCAACTGCTTCTCCTTGTCGCGGAGGCTGGCGGCCTTCTCGAAGTCCTGCGCGTCGATCGCGGACTCCTTCTCCTTGCGGGCGTCGGCGATGCGGTCGTCGAACTCGCGCAGGTCCGGCGGAGCGGTCATCCGGCGGATGCGCATGCGCGCCCCGGCCTCGTCGATCAGGTCGATCGCCTTGTCCGGCAGGAACCGGTCGTTGATGTAGCGGTCGGCCAGGGTCGCCGCCGCGGCCAGCGCCCCGTCGGTGATGGACACGCGGTGGTGCTGCTCGTAACGGTCGCGCAGACCCTTGAGGATCTCGATGGTGTGCTCCACCGAGGGCTCGCCCACCTGGACCGGCTGGAAACGACGTTCCAGCGCGGCATCCTTCTCGATGTACTTGCGGTACTCGTCGAGCGTGGTGGCGCCGATGGTCTGCAGCTCGCCGCGGGCCAGCTTCGGCTTCAGGATGCTGGCGGCGTCGATCGCGCCCTCGGCGGCGCCCGCCCCGACCAGCTGGTGCAGCTCGTCGATGAACAGGATGATGTCGCCGCGGGTGTTGATCTCCTTGAGCACCTTCTTCAGGCGCTCCTCGAAGTCGCCGCGGTAGCGGCTGCCGGCCACCAGTGAACCGAGGTCCAGGGTGTAGAGCTGCTTGTCCTTGAGGGTCTCCGGGACGTTGCCGGACACGATCGCCTGCGCCAGGCCCTCGACGACGGCGGTCTTGCCGACGCCGGGCTCGCCGATCAGCACCGGGTTGTTCTTGGTGCGGCGGGACAGCACCTGCATGACCCGCTCGATCTCCTTCTCGCGCCCGATCACCGGGTCGAGCTTGCCCTCGCCCGCGGCCGCGGTCAGGTTCCGGCCGAACTGGTCGAGGACCAGCGACGTCGACGGGGTGCCCGACGACTCCGAGGAACGACCGCCGGTGCCCGCGGCCTCCGGCTCCTTGCCCTGGTAGCCCGAGAGCAACTGGATCACCTGCTGGCGCACGCGGTTGAGGTCGGCGCCCAGCTTCACCAGGACCTGGGCGGCGACGCCCTCGCCCTCGCGGATCAGGCCGAGCAGGATGTGCTCGGTGCCGATGTAGTTGTGGCCCAGCTGCAGCGCCTCGCGCAGGCTCAGCTCCAGGACCTTCTTGGCCCGCGGGGTGAAGGGGATGTGCCCGGACGGAGCCTGCTGGCCCTGCCCGATGATCTCCTCGACCTGACTGCGCACGGCCTCCAGGGAGATCCCCAGCGACTCGAGCGCCTTGGCGGCGACACCCTCGCCCTCGTGGATCAGACCCAGGAGGATGTGCTCGGTGCCGATGTAATTGTGGTTGAGCATCCGCGCTTCTTCTTGCGCCAGGACGACGACTCGACGCGCGCGGTCGGTGAACCGTTCGAACATTGTTCTCCTCACATAGCTGGCCCCGGCAGCGAGCCACTTGTCTCCACTGTAGTGGTCGTCACGACAAGTGCGCCGGTCGACGTCGTACCTGCGGCCGCTCGGGGGTTCTGCTGATCTCAACGACGCACGCGGGAGCGATGTTCCACGGGCCGATACGCCGTGAGCGAACGTCGTGAAAGACTGGTCGCCATGTCGCGTGTGGAAAGCCGAGGCCGTCGTCGTCCGTTGGGGATCGCCGCCGTGGGCCTGCTCGGTTCGCTGGTGCTGGTGCTGACCGCGGGCGCGGTGCTGTGGGGACCGGCGGAGCCCGCCTACACCGCCTCCGACGGCCAGCTGCGCGTCTACACGTCGACGCCGCAGCCGGCCTGGACCCTCAGCGACGAGAACCTGCCCGGGATCTCCGGATCGGGCCAGATCACCGTCGACGACCATCAGGAACGGGACTGGCTGGTCGCCTACCCCTCCGCCTACGGCCGCGCGTTCCTCCTGATCGACGCCGCGACCGGCACGTTCCGCTGGGAGGAGCCGGTGCACGTGGGCCTCGGCGACTGCGCCATCGACGTCGACCACCGGGTGGGCTGCGCGATCAAGAACGGCACGGTGCCCGACGGTTTCTACATGATCGACGACGAGGGCGCCCCGAAGCACGCCGGGCCGCTCGACGACTCGGTCTCGGTGACCGCGGTGGGCCGCGACTTCCTGCGGGTGAACCAGTTCGGCCGCCAGGCCAGTCTGCGCACCCCCGAGGGCGTGGTCCGCTGGAGCCGCAGTTTCGCCGGCACCGCCTCCCCGCGCATGAGCTTCGGCACCCTGGTGGTCGACACCTCCGACGGCCGCGGCTTCGTCCTCGACCCCGACACCGGCTCGTCGATCGTCGAATGCGAGTCGTGCGACGTCCTGGTCTACGCCGGGGGCGTGCTGACCCAGAGCGGGGCCGGCGACGCCCGCGAGATCACCGTGTACCGACGCCAGGGCCTGGAGATCTCGTCGACCCCCGCCGGACAGGCGGAGGGCCTGACCGTGGTGCCCGGACCGTCGAACCTGCCGATCCTCACCGGCACCGGCTCGGGTCAGATCATGGAGACCGTCGGCCGGTACGAGGTGATCGACCCGGCCACCGGGCACGGCCTGTGGAAGGTGGCCGACGCGCAGCTCTCCAAGAGCAACACCCGGCCGTGCGGCTCGGTGGTCGCGCTGGCCAAGAAGGACCGCTCGCGGGTCTTCTACACCCTGGCCGACGGCCGCGCGCTCGGGTCGATGGCTCCGCCGTCGTACCTGGACCCGGACCAGAACCTCGACCTGCTGGAATGCGTGGGCACCAGCGGCGACGGCCGGTCGCGCACGACGTCGCTGTTCGCCAGCCGCGACAGGCTGACCGCGTTCGACGCCGAGACCGGCAAGCCCGCCTGGACGATGGACATCAACGGCACCGCCGCCGCCGTGAACGGTTACGTGGTGCTCACGCAGGGCCGCTCGATCACGATGCTCGCGCCCAGCTGACCCGTCTCGGGCGCCCCTGCCCGACGACCGCACCGCCCGGCGACCGCCTCGATCGGCGGCCGTGCCGGGGCGGCGCCGGGGCCGGTCAGCCGGCGAGGAACGCCTGCAGCGCCGCCGAGTACATGGGCACGTCCGCGGCGCCCATCAGTTCACGACTGCTGTGCATGGCCAGCTGCGGCGCCCCGACGTCGACGGTCCGCAGCCCCGTGCGGGTGGCCGTGAGCGGGCCGATGGTGGAACCGCAGGGCAGGTCGGCGCGGTGGACGTAGCGCTGCAGCGGCACCCCCGCGGCCCGACAGGCCAACGCGAACTCGGCTTCGCCGACCGCGTCGGAGGCGTACCGCAGGTTCTGATTCACCTTGAGGACCGGTCCCCCGCCGACGGCGATCAGGTGACCGGGCTCGTGCCGGTCCGGGTAGTTGGGGTGGGTGGCGTGCGCCATGTCGCCGGAGACGCAGATGCTCGCCGCCATGGTCCGCAGGAAGTCCTCGCGACCGCCGCCGAGTCCGGCCACCAGGCGCTCGCACACCGTCACCAGGAAGTCCGACGACGCGCCGCGCTCCGAACCGGAGCCGACCTCCTCGTGATCGAAGAGCGCCAGCATCGGGACCGCGTCGCCGGCCGCCGCATCGAGCAGGGCGCGCAGCCCCGCGTAGCAGGTGCCCTGGTTGTCCAGCCGGGGTGCGCTGAGGAATTCGGCGTCGGTGCCGATCAGCCGGGACGGCGCCAGGTCGTGCGTCATCAGTTCCCAGCCCAGCACGCCGCCCGGCGCCAGACCGGCGCGCGCGGCGACCCAGTCGACGATCGGCTCGGCCGATTCCACGCCGCGGAGCGCATCGACGTGCCGCTGCGGATCCAGGTGCACGCCCTTGCGGTCCTCGGACAGGTGGATCGCCAGCTGCGGCACCCGCAGCACCGGTTCGTCGATCGTCACCAGCGCGTACTCGACTCCGCTCGGCCCCTCGTAGGCCAGCCGACCGGACAGGCCGAGGTCGCGGTCGAGCCACGAGTTCAGCCAGGCCCCGCCGTAGGGCTCCAGGGCGACGGTCGCCAGACCCGCGCTGCGCCGGTCGGGATGCTGTTTGAGTCGCAGGTTCGGGCTGTCGGTGTGCCCGCCGACGATCCGCAGCGCCGCCCCGAGGGCGGCGCCGTCGCCGTTCCAGGCGATGAGCGAGCCGCCGCGGATCACATAGCGGCGGCCCGCCGCCTGCGTCCATTCGTCGGTCTCGTGCAGTCGGGAGTAGCCGGCGGCCTCCAGTTCAGCCGCGACCGTCGCGCAGACGTGGAAGGGCGACGGAGACGCGTCGACGAAGGCGCCGAGCCCCTCGGCGGTGGCGGAGGTGGTGATCATGGCGCCTTTCGACGAGCCCGAGGGGCGACGGAGACGGGTGTCAGACCGACGCGAGCACCGCGTCGATCGCCGAGTAGAACAGGCCCAGGCCGTCGTCGCTCGGACCGGTCAGCGGTTCCACCGCGTGCTCCGGGTGCGGCATCAGACCGACGACGCGGCCGTTCTCGCTGGTGATGCCCGCGATGTCCAGACGACTGCCGTTCGGGTTACCGCCGGCGTAGGTGAACACGATGCGTCCCTCGCCTTCGAGCTTCTCCAGCTCGTAGTCGGAGGCCACGTAGCGGCCCTCGCCCGACTTGAGCGGGATCAGGATCTCGGCGCCCTCGTCG
Organism: Gordonia sp. (in: high G+C Gram-positive bacteria); assembly: GCF_047600385.1. GTDB lineage: Bacteria > Actinomycetota > Actinomycetes > Mycobacteriales > Mycobacteriaceae > Gordonia. The sequence goes on from NZ_JASGKZ010000001.1 coordinate 370,195, forward strand.
TACCGGGTGGTCCACGCGGTCTGGTTGTTCTCCACGCGCAGCCACTGGTCCCGGCAGAGGAAGTGCAGGCCCTCGTTGCGGGCCAGGGCACCCGGGAGCAGTCCGGCCTCGCAGATGATCTGGAAGCCGTTGCAGATGCCCAGGACCGGCATGCCGCGTTCGGCCGCCGCGATCACCTCGGACATCACCGGCGCGAACTTGGCGATCGCGCCGCAGCGCAGGTAGTCGCCGTAGCTGAAGCCGCCGGGGACGACGACGGCGTCGACGCCCTTCAGGTCCGCGTCGCCGTGCCAGAGGCTCACGGCCTCGGCGCCGGCCAGTGTCGCGGCGCGGGCCGCGTCGACGTCGTCGAGGGTGCCGGGGAAGGTGATGACTCCGATCTTGGCGCTCATCGTCACTCCGAGACGCGGTGGACGGCGAAGTTCTCGATCACCGTGTTGGTGAGCAGTTCCTCGGCGATCCGCTCGAGCGCGGCATCGTCGACGGTGTCGTCCACCTCGAGCTCGAACCGCTTGCCCTGACGGACGTCGGCGACCCCGGCGAAACCGAGTCGCCCGAGGGCGCCGACGATGGCCTGCCCCTGCGGGTCCAGGATCTCGGCCTTGGGCATCACATCGACCACTACACGCGCCATCTCGGCATCGCTCCTCACACGCTGGAATGTCGGCCTCTACCCTACCGCGGCTTCGATCGCGGCGATCACCTCGGGAGCGTCCGGAGCGGTCCGCGGCCGGAAGCGCGCCAGCACCTCTCCGTCGGCGGAGACCAGGAACTTCTCGAAGTTCCACTGGACGTCGCCCGCGGCCCCCTCCGCGTCGGCCTTCTCGGTGAGCGCGGCGTACAGCGGATGCCGCCCCTCGCCGTTCACGTCGGCCTTCGCCAGCAGCGGGAAGTCGACGCCGTAGGTCGTCGAGCAGAACTCGGCGATCTCCTCGGCCGTGCCGGGCTCCTGTCCCATGAACTGGTTGCAGGGCACCCCGACCACGGTCAGGCCGCGATCCCGGTAGCCCTTCGCCAGTTCCACCAGCGTCGAGTACTGCGGCGTCAGTCCGCACCGGGATGCCACGTTCACGATCAGCAGCGGACCGGGCAGATCGGCCAGCGAGAAGTCGGAGCCGTCGAGGGCCTCGACCGGAATGTCCTTGATGCCGTGTGCGGTGTCAGTCATGACCTTCAGCCTAGAACGATCAGTGACCAAGGTCACCGATAATTGTGTTGCAACAATAGTTGCGTGGACGCGATCATTGCTCGGTGCCTTCGCCTACCGAACTCGACGCCCCCGTCGACGATCACACCGCCGCCGCCGTGGCGGACTTCGTCGGACGGGTGCTCGCGGCGACCCGGGCGGCGACCGCCGAGACGCTGGCGTCCACCGACCTCACGTTCTCGCAGGTACGCGTCCTCTTCGTCCTGATGCAGAACGACGACGGGCTCCCCACCCACGAGGTGGCCGAACAGGTGAACCTCTCGCTGGCCGCCACCGGCCGCGCCGCCGACCGCCTGGTCGCGGTCGGTCTCGTGGACCGGCGCGAGGATCCGCGCGACCGCCGCGTGAAGCGGCTCTCGCTGAGCGAATCGGGCAGCGACCTGATGGCCAATCACGTCCGGCTCCGCGACGAGGACGTCCGAGTGCTCCTCGAACCGCTGCCCACCGACCTCCGCAGTCGGCTCCGCGACGTGCTCGCCGCAGCCGTCGCCTACCTGCCCGACCACGGCATCTGCCGCGGTCCCCGACCTCCGACCTGCTGACCGTCAGCCCTCCACAGAGAAGGAATCCCATGTCTCAGGCCACTCCGGCCGCTGCGGCACCCGACAAGCTCGGACGCGACGTCTTCGTCGTGGCCGGCGTCGTGGTGCTCGGCGCCATCATGTCCATCCTGGACGTCACCGTCGTCGCGGTGGCGCAACCGACCTTCATCAACGACTTCGGCACCACCGCCGCGGGCGCCGCCTGGTCCATGACCGGCTACACCCTCGCGCTGGCCGCCGTGATCCCGATCGCCAGCTGGGCGGTCGGCCGCTTCGGCGCCAAGAAGGTCTACATGACCTCGCTGGTGCTGTTCGTGATCGGCTCGATCCTGTGCGCCATGGCCACCAGCATCGGCACGCTGGTCGCCTTCCGCATGATCCAGGGCCTCGGCGGCGGCCTCCTGATGCCCGTCGGCATGATGATCATGACCCGCGCCGCCGGCCCCGAGCGGGTCGGTTCGGTGATGGCCGTGCTCGGCATCCCGATGCTGCTCGGCCCCATCGCCGGCCCGATCCTCGGCGGCTGGCTGATCGAGATCGCCAGCTGGCACTGGGTGTTCCTGATCAACATCCCGATCGGCGTCGTCGCCGTGATCTACGCGTGGTTCGCCCTGAAGGACGACGACGAGAAGACCAAGTCGTCCATCGACTTCCTCGGCCTCGCCCTGCTCTCGCCCGGTCTGGCGCTGTTCCTGTTCGGCGTCTCCTCGAGCGCCGAGCACAAGACCTTCAACCACACCGGCGTCTACATCCCGATGATCATCGGCGCCGTCCTCATCGTCGGCTTCGTGGCGCACGCGCTCCGCAGCAAGAAGCCGCTGCTGGACCTGCGGCTGTTCAAGAACCGCACCCTGGCCATCTCGGTGATCACCATGGTCACCTTCATGGTCGCGTTCTTCGGCGCATCGCTGCTGTACCCGCAGTACTTCATCACCGTGCGCGGCGAGTCGACGCTGATCGCCGGCCTGCTGCTGGCGCCGCAGGGCATCGGCGCCATGCTCACCATGCCGATCGCCGGCAAGATGACCGACAAGATCGGACCGGGCAAGTTCGTGCTCGGCGGCCTGGTGCTGATCCTGATCGGCGTCTCGACCTTCACCCAGCTCACCGCGGACACCCCGTACTGGATCATCTGCCTGGCGCTGTTCGTCCAGGGCCTCGGCATGGGCATGACGATGATGCCGATCATGTCGTCGGCGCTGGCCTCGCTGAAGGGCGCGCAGGTGCCCGACGGTTCCACGCTGGTGAACGTGATCCAGCAGACCAGCTCGTCCATCGGCACCGCCGTGATCACCGTGATCTACACCGGCCTGCTGACCGCGCCGGCCATGCTCGCCCAGCTCTCCAACACCATGCCCGCGCTGCTCCCGAAGCAGTTCACCTCGCTGCCCGCACCGGCGCAGGAGCAGGCCATCGCGGCCGGTCTGGACGAAGCCGCCTCGGCGTTCGCCGACACCTTCATCATCGCCGTGGTGCTCATCGCGATCACCTTCGTCCCGGCCTTCTTCCTGCCCCGCAAGAAGATCGTCGCCGCACACTCCGAGGACGTCGACCTCGACGGCGACGGCGGCCCCGCCGCCCCGGTGATCATGCACTGATCCCGGCGACCGCACGCGGGCGGCTCAGCGGCTCAGGGCCTTCTCGCCCGACGCCTTCCCCAGGCTCGCGTGCATCGACAGGAACGCTTCGACGGCGCCCCGGAACATCTCCGGGGCGTCGTCGTGTATCAGGTGCCCGGCACCCGGGACGCGCAGCAGCGTCGAGAGCGGATTGCGCCGCGCCATCTCGGCCATCTGCCCGGCCGGGGTGACCGAGTACTCGGCCTCCAACAGCAACGACGGCGCCTCCACCCGCTCCCACCGATCCCAGAAGTCCCGGCCGCCCCACTCCTCGGCCAGCGCCGCCCACACCGGGATCCGGCCGTGCAGCCGCCCGTCGTCGAACGCCTCGTAGAAGTAACGTCCGGCGACCGGCCCGAAGTGCGCGACGGCCTCGTCCAGGCTCGCGAACCGCTCGGGCCAGGACTCGAACCACGGCGCCCACGACCCGGTGGTCTGCCCCCGGAAGTCCGGCGCCATGTCCTCGACGACGACGGCGGACACCAGCTCGGGGAACTCCGCCGCGGTGCACCACGCGTGCAGGCCGCCCATCGAATGGCCGATCAGCACCGCCGGACCGCGGTCGATCCAGGTGAGGATCTCGGCGACGTCGCCCACGAAACGCTCGGTGGACAGCTCCTCCGGGGTCGGGTCGCCCACCCGGTCCGCGCCCTGGTGGAATGCGGCGTCGAAGGTGAAGACCCGCCCGTAATCGCGCAGCCAGGGGATCTGCCGCCGCCAGGTGCGGCCCCGGCCCATCAATCCGTGGAGCAGGACGATCGCGCCGAAACCGTCGTCGTCGCCACCGTGATCGAGCAGTCCCCCAGAGCATTCCACGGCACCGAGAGTAACCACCGGATGTGCTCTTCGCCTCACCGGAGGTGCCGGTGGCGGCCGAGTAGTGTCGGGGCATGGCTGTTGTGAAGATCAATGCGATTCATGTCCCCGAAGGGCAGGGCCCGGAACTGGAGAAGCGCTTCGCCGCGCGCGCCGGTGTGGTCGAGGGGTCGGCCGGCTTCCTCGGATTCCAGCTGCTGCGCCCGGTCAAGGGCGACGACCGCTACTTCGTCGTCACCCAGTGGGAGGACGAGGAGAGCTTCCAGGCGTGGGCCGGCGGCGACGCCCGCGCCGCCCACAAGAGCGACCGCAAGCCGGTCGCCAGCGGCGCCGACCTGCTGGAGTTCGAGGTCGTGTTGGACGTCTCTCCTCGAGTCTGACGCGCCCGGCTCCGTGCGGGGCGGGGCCGGACGACGATCTTCGGTCTCACCGGATCCTCGCCACGCGACCGGTGTCGAGAAAGCGTCCGCCCGCTGATCGAGCGGAGTCGAGACCTCCCTCTCCGCGGCCTCAACCCGCTGATCGAGCGAAGTCGAGACCTCCCTCTCCGCGGTCTCAACCCGCTGATCGAGCGAAGTCGAGATCCCCCTCTCCATGGTCTCGACTTCGCTCGACCAACGAAGGAGGCTCGACCGACAAAGGGGACTCAACCGGCGAAGAGGACTCGACCGGCGAAGAGGACTCGACCAACGAAGAGGACTCGGCCGGCGAGAGGGGAACTCGACCGACGAGAAAGGCGTTCGCGGCTCGGGGAGCGGGGCCGCGAGTCACGGAGTCGGGGCCGGTGACGGGGTCTCGGCGGTCGTCGACGGCGGGGTGACCCGCATCGTCGTCTCCTGCGGCGTCCCGTCGCGTTCGGCCACCAGGTCGGCGAGCGTCTCGTCGGTGATGATCTCCGCCTCGGTGATCATCCATCTCTCGCCGCGCCGCTCCATCGTGTAGAGCACCCGGCTGGGGTTCACCTGGATGTCGTCGGTGCCCGACCGCGAGGCCGACTGGTTGATGAACAGCAGCACCTTCGCGGTGTCCCGGGTGTTCTCGACGACGCCGGACCCCTGGTCGGTGACCGTCGCGACCACCTTCTGCTCCTTGACCTGCTCGGCGATCCGCTCCCCGAGGACGTTCCGCTCGTACTCCTCCTTGGCCGCACCGGTGAGCACGCCCATCATGAAGGTGATGTTGTCGGAGATGTTCTCCGGGGTCCACGCGTACATCTTCTGGACGTACTCACGAGCGGCGTCCAGTGCACTGGTCCGGGCGTTCTCCACCGACCGGGCCTGCCCGTACAGCACGCCGAGCACGACGGCGACGACCACCGCCGCCGTCACCAGCGCTGCGAACACCGCGGTCGAGATCCTGCGCATCGTCACCACACGAACTCCAGATCGGTCACCTTCAGTTCGCCGTTCAGCCGGGTCATCCCCACCTGGTAGCGGAAGGTCTGGAACAGCGGAGCCTCGCTCGCCCCTTCCGCGCTCGTCCCTTCCGCGCTCTTCTCTTCTGCGCTCGTCCCTTCCGCGCTCTTCCCTTCTGCGGCCTTCCCACCGGTCTTCTTGCTGCGGTGCTCCCAGCCGACCACCATCAGGACCTCGCCCTCCTCCGGCGTCGCCTTGCTCACCGCCTCGGTCAGGACGGTGGTCCGCGTGACCGCATCGCCCTTGCGGATCAGTTCCGCGACGGTCTTCATGTTGTCCCGGAACACCTGCTGCGCGCGGCCGCTCGTCTTCTCCATGGCCAGCTTGTACATGTTGTCGGCGTTGTCGGCGTCGAGCGTGGTCATCTGCACCACCACCTCGCGGGCGAAACCGGCGTATTCGGCACGCAGATCGCGCTGGTCGGCGAGCTGCGCGTAACGCATGCCGAAGAACACCGAGAGCACCGTGCCGATCACCAGGACCACCGCACCCGCGCTCGACACGAGCACGCGGGTGGTGGTGCGGGGCACCGCCGGCCGCGCTGCCGCGGTGCGCTTCTTCTCGGCGTCCTTCTTCGCAGCGCTCTTCATTCCGGAGTTCTTCGTCCCCGAACTCTTCACCGCAGAGTTCTTCGCCGCGGTGGACTCCGCCGATTTGCGCTTGCCTGCGGGGGCGGTCTTCTTCACCCGGTCCAGCGGGCTGCTCCTGCGGACCACAGGTGCGGCCGGCTTCTCCGGTGCCGGGCCCGGGGCGGCCGCGCCGTCCCGGTCCGCGTCGTCCCGGTTCACGTCGTTCGGCTCCCGGTCCTCCGGGTCTGCCGTGTCCCGGTCTGTGGTGTCGGGGCCTGGGTCGTCGGGGTTCAGGACTCCACCGTCTTCGTGATCAGTTCGTACCATTTCGTCTTCTTCGACCCCGCCTGCTCGCCCAGTCCTGCGTCGTAGACCCGGCCGTCCGGACCGATGAACTCTCCCGTGTCAGGATCGTACGTCGTCGCGTAGACGGCGGGCGCGGGGTCGTGCGTCGTCGGGGTCCCCGGCACCAGATGTCCGGCGGGCTGCCTCGGCAGGCCCGTCCCGGGCAGCCCGTTCGGGAAGGCCACGTTGTCGCGCGGCGACGGCCGGTAACCGGTCCGGCATTCGGCCGGGGTCGGCGCCCGACGACCCGGCTGCTGCACGCACGGGAAGTTCCGCGCGCCGCGGACCGAGGTCTGCGCGTTCTGCGGGAGCCGGCACAGGGTGCCGGGTGGGACGTCCTGCGGGGTCTGCGCGTTCGGGAACCGCCAGTCCGACGGCGGGACGAACCCGACGGTGCAGGTCGGCGGATCCTGGAAGCCGAGGGTGAAGTTCACGTTCGGGCCGTGCCGGTTGGATCCGTTGTTGATGGCCGTGATGAGCGCGGAGAGCACCCGCGGGTACAGCACCACCGTCTGTTTCAGATTCGGCAGGTAGACGGCCATCGTGCGCGCGTTGACCCGCAGGTTCCCGATCGCGACGGGGAAGGTCTCGGCGACGTCGTCGAACAGTCTGGTCGCCGCGGCGGCGGTCCCCGGCCCCTTCCGCAGCACTCCGCTGATGTTGGTCCGGTGTTCGCGGAGGGTGTCGGCGGTGATCTGCAGGTTCCGGGTCCACTCCCGGATCTCGCCCGCGGTGCGGTTCTGGGTGCCCAGGATCGGCCCGGCCTCGTCGATCAGATCGGTCACCGCGCCGATGTTCTCCTCGGCCGCGCCGACGAAGAGGATCATCGAGTCGAGCAGTCGGCGGAGCTCCGGGCCGGTGCCGTTGAACGCCAGGAACGTCTCGTCGAGCACCTGCCGCAGCCGGGTGTCGTCGACGGCGGTCAGCAGTGCGTCGGCCTGGTCGAGCATCGAGGAGATCTCGACCGGCATGTCGGCGTCGTGCACGGCCACCCGGTCGCCGTCGTGCAGCAGGTCCCCGCTCGGGTTCGACGGCGGGGTGAACGTGACGAACTGCTCGCCGACGGCGGACATGCTGCGCACCGTGGCGTTCGAGTTCTTCGGGATGGCCGCGCCGTTGCCGATGGTGAGTTCGGCCTCGACGCCGTCGGCGGTGAGCCAGACCCCGGTCACCTTGCCGACGTCCACGCCGCGGAAGCTCACGTTCGCGTTCTGGTACAGCCCGCCGGTCGCGGGCATCTGCAGGGTCACCCGGTAGCTGCCGATCCCGAACATCGCCGGGATCCGGACGTAGAACACCGCCACCGCGAGCATCGCGACCACCGCGACGATCGCGAAGATCGTCAGCTGGCCGCGGATGAACGACGTGATCTTCATCGGTGGCCTCCCCCGGTGCTCGTCGGTGTCGGGCCGGTCGACGTGCTGCTGTGCGGTGCGGTGCGCGCGGGCGTCGACGACCGCGGTGCACCCGGCGCCCGGCTGTTCGGGGTCTGCCCGCGCGGGGTCTGCCGGTTCCGGCCGAACGGCGCGGTCAGCGGGTCCGTGGAACGTCGTGCGTTGCCGGCCGACGTGCCGAGCAGCCCTTCGGGCCCGGTGAGTCCGACCGAGGTGAGCATCGTGCGGTTCAACCGGTCGAAGGTCAGGTCGAGCACCAGATCGGAGTTGACGTAGTCGCCTTTGACGAGGGTGGAGATCTGTTCCTGCAGGAACGGGAAGGTCAGCAGGATCCGCAGCGAGTTGGTCAGCGCCGGACCGGTCTGGGAGAGCTGGTCCAGCAGGGCCCGCATGTTCGGCACGATCACCTCGATGTCGTCGGTGCTGCGGTCCATGATCTGATTCGCCGTCGCCGAGAGCCTGCCCACCGCGTCGAGCGAGGCGATCAGGTTCTTCCGCTGGTCCACCAGCAGCTGGAGGATCTGCGGACCGGAGTCGAGGGCTCGGGCGACGACCGGTCCCTGCGCATCGATCCGCGCGGTGAGACGATCCAGTCCGCGGGTGGCGGTGATGATGTCGCCGGTCTGCTTCTCCAGGTCGGTCATCAGCGTGTCGAGCCGCGGGATCAGGGAGGAGAGTTCGTCGCCGCGGCCGCCCAGCGCGTCGCTGAGTTCGGCCACCACGTCGCCCAGCCGGCCCAGGCCACCGCCGTTGAGCACCACCGACAGCGAGCTGAGGACCTGTTCGGTGGTCGGGTAGCGGCACGGATCGATGTGCTGCGCCAGCGTGACGCCCGGGATCGGTCTCCCCTGCGGCTGCGCCAGGTCGTCCGCTTCCGGGCAGTCGGTGGCGGCCAGGGCGCCGCCGGGCGCCACGAGCTCGCCGCTCGGATGCTCCGGCGGCACGATCTCCAAGTGCGACGATCCCAGCACGCTCGTCATCGAGACCATCGCGTGCGAGCCGCGGGGGACCTTCACGTCCTTCTCCAGGCGGACGGTCACCTTCGCCGACCAGTTCACCACCTCGATGCGGGCGACGCTGCCGACGGTGGTGTCCCGCATCATCACCGGGGCGTTGCGCACCAGGTCGGCGGCCGACGGGATGATCGCGGTGACCCGGTAGGCGCCCTCGCCGGTGCCGCGGGCGCCGATCGACGACAGCGCGTCGACGTGGTCGCCGCAGGCGGCGAGGGGCAGCAGCAGGGTCGCCGCGACGACGACGGCCGGGATCCTCCGGACGGCGCCCATCAGTTGCCCCCGAACGGCAGGAGCAGTTTGAGCATCGGGTCGGGCGGGTTCGGCTCGGTGCTCGCGGCGTCCCGTTCGGCGACACCGGTCCGGGCGCGCTGTCTCACGCTCTCGTTCTGGTAGGTGATCATGTCCGGGGTCGCGGCCCGCCCGATCAGCGGATTGGCGACGAACGGCGGGAAGTTCACCGCGAGGTCCTTGAGGATCGGCGCCAGCAGGTCCACGCACTTCTCCACCCCGTCCTCGGTGTCCAGGGGGCGTTCGGTCGCGGCCAGCGAGCCGCAGAGCAGCGTGATCAGGTTGTTGCCCATGCCGAGGCCGAAGACGCCGTCGAGCGAACCGGTCAGCGGGTTGTAGATGTTGTAGAAGTTGGCGAGCTGGTTCGGCGCCGAGTGCAGCAGGCCGCGCAGCCCCTCGTCGTTCTTCCGCAGGGTCGTGGTGAACGGGGCCAGTCTCGCCATGGTCGCCGACATCGTGGCAGTGTTGGCATCCAGGAACCGTCTCAGGTCGCCGAGCGCCTCGTCGAGGCCGCTCAGCGCGTCGCCGAGCGCCTCGTCGCTGTCGGCGAGCACCGAGCTCACCGAGGCCATCCGGCCGTTGAACTGCACCAGTTGCTGCTGGTTCTTCGACAGCAGTTCGGTGAGTTTCTGCAGGTTCTTCACCGTCGCGAACAGGTCGTCGCGGTTCTCCGCCAGCGTCCCCGTCACGGCGGACAGCTCCCGGATCGCGAGCGCCATCGATCGGCCGTTGCCGTCCAGGTTGGCCGCGGCCACGTCGACCGCCTTCGCGGCGGTCCCCCGGTCGACCGGTCCGTCCTCGCTCGTCGCCGGCCCGAGCACCGCGCTCAGCTCGTCGAGCTGTTTCTTGACGTCGTCCCACTCCATCGGCACGGCGGTGCGCTCCATCGGGATGTCGCTCGCGCCGGCGGCGAGCTTCGGCCCGCCCTCGTAGGTCGGGGTCAGCTGCACGAACCGGCCGGAGACCAGGGACTGCGCGACGATCACCGCGCGCACGTCGGCGGGGAGGGACACGTCGTCGTCGATCCGCATCACGATGCGGACGTCGCGGCTGCGCGGCTCGATCTTCTCCACCTTCCCCACCGGGACGCCGATCACCCGGACCGAGTCGCCCTGGTACAGGCCGGTGACCGACGGGAAGTAGGCGGTGACCAGCCGGGTGGTGGCGTGCTGCCTGCCCAGCACGACGAGCAGCGCGATCAGGACGGCGACCAGGATCAGCGCGGCCGACGCGATCACGCGGCGCGGCAGGGAGAGCCCGGGGAAGCGGTCGGATGCGGTCATGTCAGCGGCCTCCCGTCGTCGGCGCCGGTGTCGTACCCGTCGGTGTCGTGTCGGCCGGCGCGGCGCCGCGACTCCGCGGGCGCGGGGGCTCGTTCGACGGCGTCGGCCGGCGCACGTCCGGTGCGGTGCGCGACGGCGCCTGGCTCCACGTGTTCGGGAGCAGCGGGAAACCGGAGAACTTGAAGAAGTACTCGGCGGCCTCGGGATACTTCTGTCCCAGGATGCGCAGGAACGTGCCCGTGTAATCGCCCCAGGTGGGGAGTCCGACGAGCGACGAGAAGTACGGTCCGTTGCTCACCGCCTCGCCGAGGATGTTCGCGTACGGGCCCAGGTTGTCGATGGCCTCGGTGAAGTTGCGGGCGTTGTCGTTGAGGATGTCCAGGACCCGGTTGAACTTCTGCAGGACCGGGGTGAGCTGGGCCTCGTTGTCGTCGACGAAGCCGATCAGCTGGGCGGTCAGGGCTTCGGTGCCGGCGATGATCCGCCGGATCGCGTCGCGGCGCAGGTTCAACTCGCCCAGGAGCAGGTTGGCGTCGATCAGCATCCGCTGGATCTGCTCGCTGCGGGCGCCGACGATCGACGAGACGCCGCGCGCCCGCTCCATCAGCTCGTTGAGGGCGTTGTCGCGCCCGGCGATCACCTGGGACAGTCGACCGACGCCCTCCACCGCGCCGCGCACGGCGGGCGGGGTGTCCGCGAAGGCCTCGGTCACCGTCTGCAGCGCGGTGTTCAGCTGATCGGTGTCGGTCTCGGTGAGAGTGGAGACGGAGTCTTCGAGCGCGTCGGACAGCGAGTACGGGGCGAGGGTCCGGTCCACCGGGATCGACCCTCCGGGGCGGAGCCGGTGGTCGCCCAGCGGCATGATCGTCAGGTTTCGTCGGCCGAGGACGGTCTCGGTCTTGATCGCGGCCCGGGTGCGGTCGCCGATCACCACGGTGTCGTCGAGCCGGAAGGTCGCCTTGGCCTTGGTCCCGTCCGGGGTCGCCGCCAGCTCGATGGCGGTCACCTGCCCCACGCCGATGCCCGCCACGGTCACCTGGTCGCCGGTGACCAGTCCGCCGGCGTCGTCGAAGTAGACGTCGTACGTGCTCACCTGAGCCAGGTAGGGCAGGCGGTCCATCTGCAGTGCGACGATCACCAGCATCGCGGTGAGCACGACGCCGATGGTGCCCGTGGACACGCGCGAGCGCCGGCCGCCGCGGTGCGGCCGGGCGGGCGCGGGCCGCTCGGCCGGGGCCCCGTTCCCGGTGTCGTCGTTTCCTGGACCGCTGCTCCCGGGACCGCTGTTTCCGAGTTCCTCGTTCACGGTGTCGATCCGTCACACCTCCCCCCGGCCTTGGTGGTGTCGCCCATCGCGTCGATCGCGGTGAAGTAGTACTGGGTGTCGCCCGGGCCCGGCAGTTGGAGGCGGATCCGGCAGAAGTAGATCTGCAGCCAGGCGCCGTAACTGCCCAGGTTCGAGAGCGTCTTGAAGTCGCCCGGCAGGTCCCCGAGCAGGTCGCGGAGGAAGGGCTCGGCCTCCAGCGCCTGGCCGGAGGTCTTGCCGAGCGCGGCGAGGGAGCCCTTGAGGTCCGGGCGCGTGGTCGCGAGCAGACCGGACAGGCTGTCGGTGGCCTTCGCCGTGTGGGTGAGGAAACGGCCGATCACGTCGCGGTCGCCGGACAGGCCGCTGATCAGCTGTTGGAGGCGGTCCACGCTCTGGTCGAGTCCTTCGTGGCCGTCTTCGAGCAGACCCAGGGTCTTGTTGAGGTTGTCGATCACCGAACCGATCAGCCGGTCGCGGTCGGCGAGGGTGTTCGTGAACGAGTCGGTCGCCGCGAGCAGTCGCTGCAGCGCGGGCCCCTGCCCCTGGAACACCGCGATCAGGGCCTGGGAGAGCTCGTTCACCTGGTCGCTGTTCAGGGTGCGGAAGAGCGGTTTGAATCCGCCGAGGAGGGTGTCGAGGTCGAGGGCGGGTTCGGTCCGGGTCACCGGGATCTGCGCGCCCGGCGCCAGATACCGCCCCACCGGCCCGGTGCCCTGCGTCAGTTCGAGGTAGCGGTCGCCGGTCAGGTTCTGGTAGCGGATCCGGGCCTGCACCGACGTCGGCAGCCGGTACTCGTCGCGGACGGTGAACGTGATCTCGGCGACGTTGTCGCGGGTGAGCGCCACCTCGTCGACCACGCCGACGTCGACCCCGGCGATCTGCACGTCGCTCCCCGCCTCGATCTGCGAGGCGCTGGTGAACAACGCGCTGTACTTCGAGGCGCTGCCCGGCTGGTAGCGGCTGAACACCATCACCAGGGCCGTCATCACCAGCAGCATCACCACTGTGAAGGTCGTGAGTTTGATGACGGTGGCCTGGAACGCGCGTCGGCGTTTGCGGACCAGATCGTCGGCCTTCTTCTCGCCCTCAGCCACGCGCCGGCCCTCCGAAGAGCAGGTTGAACAGCATGAACGGCTGCACCTTGGCGGTGGTCCGGGGCTGATAGGGCTGTGCGGCGTTGTCGATCACGTGGAACTTGACGGGTTTCTTCGCGTCGATGTCCGACAGGCCGCCCTCGCAGGTGGGCGGGGCGTCGCCGCGGACCGCGGGCAGATCCTGCGGATAGCGGTACGGGTTCTGGCCGGGGATCAGCCCGGCGTCGAGCAGCAGCATACCGTTGCGGCCGCCGAGCAGCGGGTAGGCGACGTCGGACGCGTTCGACGCCGCGACGATGAAGCAGCGCAGACCCGGCGACTGGTAGCCGAGCAGCGACATCAGCGGGTTCAGGTCGGCCAGGGTCGCCATCAGGTCGTTCCGGGATCGGGAGAGCACCCGGTCGCCGGTGCCGGCCATGGACGTGACGTTGAGCAGCAGCGCGTCGAGGTTGGCCGTGTTCGCCACCAGCAGGTCGCCGACCTCGGTGGCGTCGTCGAGGGTGCGGAGCAGGTTCGGCATCGCGTCGGCGTAGACGTTCGTCGCCCCGGCCGCCTCGGAGATCAGCCGGTCGAGTTCGGGCAGGTGCGGCTCGGTCCGGCCCAGGACCGTGTCGAGCTGCACCAGCGCCTTCCCCACGTCGGCGCCGTTGCCCGACAGCGCCTCGACGACCGTGCTCACGGTCACGTTCAGCTTCTCGGGCTGGAGTGCCGCGAGCACGTTCACCAGATTCTGGTAGACGGTGCCCAGTTCGACGACGACCCGCTCGGCGCTGATGGTGACCCCGCCGCGCAGGCTGCCGTGCGGCCCTTCGGCGGGGACCACCAGGTTGACGTTCTTGGCGCCGAACACGGTGTTCGACGTGATGTCGGCGCGCACGTTCGCCGGGATCCGGGGCAGGTCGCGGGTGTTCATGTCGAGTTCGAGCACCGCCTGGCGGCCGGAGTCCCGGATCGACGCCACCCGCCCCACCTCGACGCCGCGCAGTCTCACCTTGGCGGACGGACTCATCACCAGTCCGGCGCGCGGCGACACCAGCGTGACCCGCTGGGTGTCGGCGAACCAGCCGAGGAACTGTCCGGCGGCCAGCACGACGATGCCGGCCAGCAGCGCGACCATCACGACGGCGGCGAGTTTGCGGACCTGGTGCGGGCGGTGTCTGCGCATCGCCTCAGCCCGCCAGGTTGAAGTTGCCGTCCGCGCCGTAGATGGCGAGGGAGGTGAGCAGGGTGATCACGACGACCACCACCAGCGAGGCGCGCACGGCGTTGCCGACCGCCACGCCGACGCCGACCGGGCCGCCGGACGCGGTGTAGCCGTAGTAGGTGTGGATGAGCATCACGGCGATCGCCATGGTGATGGCCTGGACGAACGACCACAGGATGTCCGACGGGATCAGGAAGGTGTCGAAGTAGTGGTCGTAGACGCCGCCGGACTGGCCGTAGAGCACCACCGTCGCGAAGCGGCTGGCCAGGAACGACGCCAGCGCGGCCAACGAGTAGAGCGGGACGATCGCGATCATTCCGGCCACCAGGCGGGTGCTCACCAGGTACGGGACGGACGCGACCGCCATCACCTCCAGGGCGTCGATCTCCTCGCTCACCCGCATCGCGCCGAGCTGTGCGGTCGCCCCGGCGCCGATGGTGGCGGCCAGCGCGATGCCGGAGATCACCGGGACCGCGATCCGCACGTTGATGAACGCGGAGAAGAATCCGGTGAGCGCCTCGACGCCGATGTTGGCCAGCGAACTGTAGCCCTGGACGGCGATGGTGCCGCCGGTGAAGAGGGTGAGGAAGCCGACGATCACCACGGTGCCGCCGATCATCGCCAGGGCGCCGGTGCCCATCGAGATCTCGGCGATCAGCCGGAGCGTCTCCTTCTTGTACTGGCGCAGGGCGCGCGGGATCGCGATCACCGCGTCCCAGTAGAACAGCGCCTGGTCGCCGGTCCGGTTCCAGTCGCGGCCTGCTCGTCGGGCGGCGTCGCCCGCCCGCTCCAGGGCGGTCTCGCCGGGGTCCGCCATCAGCCGGCCGTCGCTTTCAGGCCGACGGCGGTGACGACGACGTTGATCACGAACAGCGCCATGAACGAGTAGACGACGGTCTCGTTCACCGCGTCGCCGACGCCCTTGGCGCCGCCGCGGACGTTGAGCCCGCGGTAGCAGGCCACCAGCCCGGCGAAGAGCCCGAAGAGCGCGGCCTTGATCATCGAGATCATCAGTTCGGGGAGTCCGGTGAGGAGGGTGAGGTTGGCGATGAACGCCCCCGGGTTCACGTCCTGCAGGTACACCGAGAAGACGAAGCCGCCGGCCAGGCCGATGGTGCAGACCAGGCTGTTGAGCAGCAGCGCCACCAGGGTCGACGCGATCACCCGCGGGACCACCAGGCGGTGCATCGGATTGATGCCGAGCACCCGCATGGCGTCGATCTCCTCGCGGATGGTGCGGGCGCCGAGGTCGGCGCAGATCGCGGTGGCTCCCGCACCGGCCACGATCAGCACGGTGACGATGGGGCCGATCTGGGTGATGGTGCCCAGCGCCGCCCCGGCGCCGGACAGGTCCTGTGCGCCGATCTCGCGGAGCAGGATGTTCAGGGTGAAGCTCACCAGCACGGTGAACGGGATGGCGACCAGGAGGGTAGGGACCAGCGAGACACGGGCGATCGCCCATGCCTGTTCCACCGTCTCGCGCGCCTGAAAGGGTCGACGGAAGAGTTCCCGCGCCGTCTCGACGGACAGTGCGACGAAGTCGCCGACTCCTCCCATCGGGGCGGCAAGCCTCTGCAGCAAGTCCCCTCCTTGTCCCGACAGGGGCTGAAGCTATCACGAGCCGGTGTCACCCTCGATGCGCCCGAGATCAGGCCGTCGCCTGAGATTTTCGATAGAAAACGTCCCACACCTCGTGGCGACGACGTACCCTGTCCGTTCTTCCGCACCCCGTACGACACGACGCCGGGCGCCGTCGACCCGCGGAAGCGGCGACGGCGCCCGGCGATGCGTGGACGCGTGGGATCCGGACGCGCGAGATCAGCGGGTGCTGTACGGCAGCAGAGCCATCTCACGGGCGTTGCGGACCGCCGTCGCGAGCTGTTTCTGCTGCTGCGGCGAGAGTCCGGTCACCGCACGCGACCGGATACGACCGCGATCGCTGAGGAACTTCCGCAGGGTGGCGGTGTCCTTGTAGTCGAAGGTCAGGTTCGGATCGGCCGTCTTCTTCGGCCGCTTGCGCTCGGCCGGCTTCCTCTTGGTTCCCATCACCAGCTCGCTTTCGAGATCCCGGGCAGTTCGCCCTTGTGCGCCATCTCGCGGAATCGGATCCGCGAGAGTCCGGCTTTGCGCAGGTAGCCGCGCGGGCGGCCGTCGACCGAGTCGCGGTTGCGCAGCCGCACCGGGCTGGCATCGCGCGGCTGCCGCATCAGTTCCCGCTGCGCGGCATCGCGCTGCTCGATCGTGCTCGCCGGGTCGAGGATGATCCTCTTCAGTTCGGCGCGTCGTTCGGCGTACCGGGCGACGACCTCTCGTCGTCGTTCGTTCGCGACGATCTTGGACTTCTTGGCCATGGCTGCTCCTCAGCGCTCTTCGCGGAACTCGACGTGCCGCTGGACGATCGGGTCGTACTTGCGCAGCACCATCCGGTCCGGGTCGTTCCGCCGGTTCTTGCGGGTCACGTACGTGTAGCCGGTGCCCGCGGTGGACTTGAGTTTGACGATCGGACGCAGGTCCGTGCTCTTGGCCATCAGAACTTCTCCCCCGCGGCCAGCCGGCGGGTGACGACGGCATCGATCCCGTCGCGGTCGATGATCTTGATCCCGTCGGTGCTGACCCGCATGGTCACCTTCCGGCGCAGGCTCGGCACCCAGTACGTCCGCCGCTGCACGTTCGGCCGCCACTGGCGGGACGTGCGACGGTGCGAATGGGAGACCTGCTTGCCGAAGCCCGGCACCTTGCCGGTGACCTGACAGCGCGCACTCATGCGTCCTCCTTTATTGATAATGATTGGCGTTAAGACTTCGGCGACGGTACCGTACGTGGCACCGTAATGGCAATCGTTCCCATGAGGAGGAGATCGAGTGGATCCACGCACCGATCAGCGCACGGACCGGCGCACCCCGGTGACCCTGGTGACCGGACTCAACCGGGAAGCCAACGCCCGGATCGCGAACGCCCTGGCCGTGCCCGGCACCGCGTTCATCTCGCACGATCTGCGCGCGCTGCCGCTCGGCTACGTCGTGCGGCAGACCCGCCAGATCACCGGCGACGGCGACCGGTTCTCCATCGAGGGCGTCCAGCTGGAACACGGCTGCGCCACCTGCACGCTCCGCCTCGACCTGCTGCCCATGCTGTGGGAGCTGCACCGCGACGAGACCGTCGAACGGATCGTGGTGGTGCTGGATCCGGCGTTCGAACCGGAACCGGTGGTCGCCGAGATCCTCGGCACCATCGTGGAGTTCCCCGGCGGCACCGAGGGCGTGGTCGGCGACCACGTGGTGGTGCGGGCGACGGTCACCGCCGTCACCGGCGACTCCTGGCTCAACGACGCCACCGGCGACCTCACCCTCTACGAGGCCGGACTCTCCGAGGTCGAGGACGAGCGCAGTCTGGCGCAGGTCGCCGTCGCGCAGACCCGGTTCGCCGACGTCATGGTGATCGAGGACTCCGGCAACGCCGAGACCCGCTACGAACTGGCCCGGCTGCAGGCGGCGCTGCGCCGGGTGAACCCGGCCGCCATCCAGACCGTCGTGCGCCCGGACCAGGAGTTCGGCACGCGGGAACTGCTGGTCTCGCTCGCCGCGGTACGCCCCGAGTCCCGGCGCGGCCGGCTGCACACCGCCTTCGACCCGCTGCTGGACGGCTGCCCGCCGCTGGAAGCCGACTGCGGCATCGAGATCGTCACGTTCGAGGCCGATCGCGCCTTCCACCCCGAACGCCTGCACGACGCCCTCGACGTGCTGCTCGACGGCGTCATCACCGCCCGCGGGCGGCTGTGGCTCACCTCCAGCCCGGACGACGTGCTCTGGCTGGAGTCGGCGGGCGAATCACTCGGCGTCAGCCGGGTCGCACGCTGGATCGCCGCACGCGGCGAGGACGAGATGGACTCGATCACGCCCGAGATGCACGCCATGGCCTCGCTGCACTGGAACGACGAGCACGGCGACCGCCACTCGTCGATCGTCGCGGTGACCCACCGCGCCGACCCCGTCGAGATCGAGCAGGCCCTGCGCGAGGCGCTGCTCACCGACGAGGAGATCGCCCTGGGCGCCGACCACCTCGCCGCCCTCCCGTCGCCGTTCGGCGACGTCCACATCGACCCCTGCGAAGACTCCGACGGCTCCCCGAGCTCCGTCGAAGGGACTCGCGAAATCACCACCGAGGAGACCACCCGATGAAACCCGGAATCCACCCCGCCTACGGCCCCGTCGTCTTCCGCGACGCCAACACCGGCAACGCCTTCCTGACGCGGTCCACCGCCACCTCCACCGACACCGTCGAATGGGAGGACGGGAACACCTACCCGCTGATCACGGTGGAGGTGAGCTCGGACTCACACCCGTTCTGGACTGGCGCACAGCGCCTGATGGACACCGCCGGACGCGTGGAGAAGTTCAACCGGAAGTACGGCCGGAAGTAGTTCTTCACGACCCACACCGACGGCCCGTTCGCACCTGCGGACGGGCCGTCCCGTGTTCCAGCCCGCAGGTGCGGCGGACACCTACGCGTGCGCGTAGCACCGACACATCACCGCAGAAAACCAAATATGGCCGGTCGACCCCGCAACTCTCAGCAGGCCTCTTCATTCTATATGAAAGTAATATTTGGATTTCTACTCATAAAAATAATATATTTTTTCATTCTGGAGCGTTCTGTCACACCCAGGCCATACGGTAGCGAGACCATCAGGGAGGCCCGATCCATGACGCCAGTCACAGATGTCCACGTCGTACTCAGCGCACCGCTGCTCCGATCAATCGAGTCCGACCGCTCACTCGGCCACACACACGTGATGTCGACGCTTCCGGGAGGCCTGGGATCGAATCCTCGACACGAAGCAGGCGTGCTCTGGCACGTCGACCGGGCAGGCGAACGCCTCGTGGTCCGCTACCCCTCCGCGAGGATCCCCGCGGGGACCACCCACCTCGGGCATCGTCACGGGGCTTCGCGAGGTGGAGCGCGAAGGCCGTCTGCGGATCACCTTCGCGATGAACGTTCAGAAGACCCCACCGACGCGAATTCCCAGAGAACTCCAGGAGGAACTGCGCGCCGCGAACGCGGCGGCGGGGCGGGGTCGCGCGTTCCGCTCGAAACTGGTCGTCGTCCCCGAGGCGGATCGCCCCGACTGGGTTCGAAAGCGCCTTCTGCACCATGCGGGCTTCGCCGTCGACGACGGCTCGCTCACCCTCTCGCCCTTGTACCGAGCGCACCTCGGCCGCCGACGAGGCGGGGCCATCCCCTACGTCGAGATCACGGCCACCGGAGTCGCCGTCGACCAGGACCGTTTCAACGATGCCCTGGCCGGCGGTATCGGCAAGGGCAAGAACTTCGGCCTGGGCCTCATCCAGACCTCCCCTCTCACCGACTAGGAGACTCCCATGTCAGCTCTGTACGACACCGTACGATCCATCGTCTGCAACCCCCGCGCCGCGGCACTCGT
This sequence comes from Gordonia sp. (in: high G+C Gram-positive bacteria), assembly GCF_047600385.1. GTDB lineage: Bacteria > Actinomycetota > Actinomycetes > Mycobacteriales > Mycobacteriaceae > Gordonia. The sequence continues at coordinate 389,733 of NZ_JASGKZ010000001.1, forward strand.
GAGCGAGTCCACGTACACACCAGCAGGAGGCCGGGCCAAGCCGATCGCACCGCCCACCTACGCCGGCGACGTTTCCGCCGAGTTCGCGTACACGCCGGACGCGTACATCCCGGAGATCGACGCACACGGGTGGCACACGGAGATCAAGCGCGACGATGCAGGTCGGCCGATGACAGCCACCCAGGTGGTCGTGAATTCGACTCCGGCAGAAACAGGTCGCGCCGAGGAGTCCCTCTGGCTGTCTCAACGCCGGATCTGCGCCGATCTCACGCTCCCCGGAATCGTCGTCGGCGGCCCCGACACCGAGACGATCGACCAGGTCGTGGCCGCCGCGATCAAGAAGGTCGGGGCCGGGCCGGGCACGGCCGAGAAGATCCGCGCGGAGGCCGGAGCCATCCTCGGCGACTTCGAGGTCTCGACGTGGACCGCCGCTCACCGGCAGGCAGACGCCTGGATCAAGTACGCGGCGACTCCGGACGGAAAACAGATCTGGCAGGGCGGGAGCATTCGAGACCTGATCACGACGGCCAGCTCCCAACACGCCGACGAGTTGTACTCGCACTTCGTCAACGCCGGCGTGTACGGCATGTGGCTGTCGTCCGGCGTCTCTCGCCGCCACCGGATCCCCCGTGCGTACAGCTCGGAGATCGTCGGTTTCGAAGCGATGCCCGTCCGGCGGGCGGCGACCAAGCTCGACGTCGGCGGAGGTGCGGCGAAGGAGACCACCCTGAACGTCGCCGACGGAGAACTCGTCGAGGCGAAGGGCCACAAGCCGTCCGATCTCGGGTTCGGCCAGATCCCGACGTCACCGCACGAGGCCGCGTTCGTGTGCGGATCCATCCTGCAGCAGTCCTCGATCTCCCTCCCGGTCTTCCGCACGTTCCGTTTCGCCGCCGACGACGACCATCGCAAACGCGATGCCGCAGCAACGGTGTTCACTCTGCTCGCGATCACCGGCCATGAGCTCGCCGCGGAAGACGGCTTCCTGCGTTCGGAGTGCAGCCTCATCCGGGAAGAGGTCCGGTGGGGATGGCGTCAGACCTCGGCACGAGGCGGTGCAGGTGTGGAGGAGTTCGACGTCCCCGACGCGGATACCGCGGCGGCGGCTCTCGTCTCCGCGGTGGCTGCTGCCGAAGACGTCGGCCTGCGATTCGCTGCCCCGGTCACCGTTCAGTTGTCTCGAGCCCAGGCCGCCGTCGTCGCCGAGCGCGTGGCTCGCGAGGTGACGAAGTCCACCGGTTCCAGCGAGTAATCGTGGCACACATCCGCATCGACTTTCTGCACCGGCGTGAATATCACGGTCTCGGGCGCAACGACGACCCGGACTGGCCACCGAGCCCGCTCCGGCTCCTCGGTGCCCTGATCGCCGGAGCGCACACGCTCGAATCCGATGACGAGAGGAGGTCGGTCCTTGGGGCCGTCGAGCGCCTGACATTCCGAGCCGCACCGGTGATTCATGCTCCGGGGCACCTCCACCTCCGGCATCCGCGCACCTACACCGAGAAGACCGCGCCCGGCACCGCCGGCGCTACAGCCGGTGTGCTGGACAAGTTCCTCGACCTGACCGTCGTAGGCATGTCGACGTCCTCCCGCACGGCGAAACCCGTCCACGGAGTGCTGTTGGAAGCACCGACGATCCGGTTCGACGTCGGGGCGATGTCCGACGAGGATGCGTCCCTCCTGCAACGGGCCGCAGATGCGATCGGCTATTTCGGACGATCGCAGGACCACGCGATCGTCACCGTGAGCACATCGGATCCGGAAGCACTTCCCGGCGAGGTCGTCTACGAACCGCACCCCGATCCGCTCGGCAGGCAGCGCGGATGGACCCCGGAATCCGTCTCATGGTTCGAAGCACGACATCACGCGATCATGCTCGATCCCGGCCGACCGCTTCCCGCCGAGGTCGGCGTGTTCACTCGCCTCCGCTACGACCGCAGATCCTCCTCGAATCCGACAGCGCCTCCGGACACGAGCCGCGACCCGCTGACACCGGTGATGTTCACCCGGGGAATCCGGCTGAGCGATGTCCCCCGACAACTGCGCCTCGTCGGGGCCCTGCCCGAGGGTGTCCGAGCGATCCCGCTGGTGAACTTCAACCGCCCCGGGGCGAAGTGCTACGGCTTCGCCGTCTCCGGGGCCCTCCAACCACGGCTGACCGCGGCCGCACTGATTCGGGACCGCATCGGTCCTCTCGCCTCCGAGGAGGTGGGGGTCGAGAGTCCCCTCTTCCACCGCTACACCGACATGGCTGCCGGTCGACGCTGGATCACGGCGACCCCGATCCGCGCATTCGGCCACCCCCGCATGCTCGAACGAGCACTGACCTCAGTGCTGCCGACCGGAGCGATCGACGTCGAGGCATCCACCCGACCACTCGACGCATGGCAGCAGCGGTTCCCCGATCTCGATCTCACCGACGGATTGAGCCAGTGGTTCGTCCGGTTCACCACACCGGAGGCAATCGATGGGCCGTTGTCGATCGGTGCTCGCACCGACCTCGGCTTCGGTCTCTGTGTCCCCGTCCACACAGGAGGATCCCGATGATCGGATTCCCGTCGTTCACCGAGTTCTTCCACTCCGCCACCGGCAACGAACCGTTTGCGTGGCAGTCGGCTCTCGCCGACAGAATCCGCACAGAGGGACGGTGGCCCGGGGCGATCGACGTGCCCACCGGCCTCGGCAAGACCTCGTGCATCCATGTCGCGGTCTACGAACTGGCCAGGCAACTACACACCGGCGAATCACGGACGGCACCGCTGCGGATCCACCATGTGATCGACCGGAACACCGTCGTCGCACAGTCGTACTCCGACGTCCACGACCTCGCCGCGGCGATCAATGAACCCTCCGACGAGCACCTCCGGGCAGTACACGATGCGCTGGCCCTGGCGCTGTCCCCGTATGAGGCAGGCCCGGTCGTCGGGTTCGCTCGCTACGACGGAACCCTCCGCGTCGGTGATCCGCAACGGGTGCACGGCTGCTCGATCACTTCGATGAGCGCCCACCAGTTCATGTCCCGGATCCTCTTCCGCGGGTTCGGCGTCGGGGCCAAGAACCGCTCGATCGACGCGGGGTTGGCCGGAGTCGACAGCCTCGTGCTGTTCGACGAACCTCATCTGAGCGAACCGTCGCTCACCGCGCTGTCAGACATCGTCGACCTGCAGAGTCGGAGCCTCGATCTCGGGATTCCGCGTCTGCAGGTGACGATGTTGGGAGCGACGCGACGGCCTGCCCTCGGCGCCGATCTGGTCCATCCGGATCGGGGCGAGTTCGCATTCGTGTCCGACGACCGTGCGAACGTCCGCGTCCACGCCGAACGAAGCATCACTCTGTCGGAAGTCTCGAGTAAGAGCGACACGGCCTTCGCCAAACGGATAGCCACACATGTCCGCGAACTGAGAACCGCTGATCCGGACGCTTCGATCGGTGTCGTCGTCAACACGATCGCGATGGCACACGGTGTCGCTCGTCTGGTCCGAAAAGCAGGTTTCCCCGTCCGCGTCATCACCTCGCGGATGCGTCCACTCGATCGGGTCTCGATCGCTGAGACGGCATTGGATGCCCGTGGTTCCATCATCGTCTCGACCCAGTGCATCGAGGTCGGCATGGACCTCTCGTTCGATCACCTGGTCACCGAAGCCTGTCCCATGCCTTCTTTCCGGCAGCGGGTGGGACGACTCAATCGTTTCGGCGATTCGAGGTCGGCGGGCAGCGGCTACCTCGTCTTCGGCCGCGCCAAAGGCGCCGACATCGTCCGAGCCGGCACCGCCGCCGTGTACGGAGAAGAACCGGTCCGCGAGACCGTCGCCGCGTTGAGAGACCTGAGCGGGCATGACGGGATCGTCGACGCCTCCGTCCATGCCCAGCGAAGCTGGCCGAATCACGAGGAGTTCTGGCCGCGCCGGGATCGGCACGCCACCCTCACCTCCGCCGTCGTTCCGTTTCTCACGATGACCAGTCCGACGCTCCCGTCCGACTTCCCCGTCGATGCGTTCATCACCGGCCCCGACGCCAAGCCCCGATCCGATGTGCGAGTCGCGTGGCGTGCGGACATCGGCCTGGTGCCCGACTGTCCCCCGCTCGACGGAGAGTCGGTCGGTGTGCCGATCGGAGACGTGCGGCGCCTGCTCAACGGACATCGAGACCGCACCGACGATCTCTCCGACTCGGGTGCCGGAGGGGAAGACGTTCGGGTTCGCCCCGGTTCGACGGCGCCCGGCTTCCTCATCCGCAGCGGCGGCTCCGAGTGGGGCGGGCTGGCGAATCTGAGTCCGGGGTGCGAAGTCGTCATCGATGCGTCCGACGGCGGATACACGCCTGAGGACGGTTGGGACCCGGAAAGCCGTCGCCCGGTTCCCGACGTGTCGGCGATCGCCGCTCTCGCGACCGCGAACGATCCTCGGCCGCGGTCCTTCCCGATCACCGAGAAGGCCTTGGCTGCGCTCGTCGCCGTGCGATGGGTCGATACCGGATTCGCCGAAGAGTTCCGGCGCAGGATCGCCGACCCCGACGGGTTCGACCCGCAGACCCGAAAAGACCTGCGTTCCGATTTCAATGCCGCGCTCGCGGACGCGGAGACACAAGGATCCTCGCGGGCTCGACTCGACGACATCGTCGAGTCCGATGACGGTCCGCTCATCGCACGAATCACGAGTTCGACGAACAATCGCACAGTGCACGGCCGGGTCCAATCACTCGACGAGCATCTTTCCCAAGTGGCGATGTGGGCCGGCGCGGATGCCTCGGCCATCGGGCTGCCGGACGACCTCACCGAGCAGATCACCGCAGCCGGATACGGCCATGACGAAGGCAAGCGGGCCGACGTGTGGCAACGACTGGCGAATCGCGGGCTCATACCCGAATCTGCGATCGCGAAATACTCGTATCAGGTGCCACGAGGAAGATGGAGGGCACTCGCCGACGCCTTCGGGTTTCCTCCGGGCTGGCGCCATGAAGCACTCAGTTACCTGCTGGCGGTCCAGCGCGGCGAATCCCCCCTCACTTGCCACCTCATCGCCGCGCACCACGGGTGGTTCCGCCCATTCGCTCCACCACTGAAACATCTTCTCGATGCGACCGTCGATCTGCCGGACGCCGAACGGCTGTGCCAACGCTACGGTGCAGACTATGCCGATCGGTTCGACGAACTGAACGTGACGTACGGCCCGTGGGGGTTGGCTCACCTCGAAGCCGTCCTTCGCCTCGCGGACCGACGAGCGTCCGAGTATCCGAGTGAATCCGTCGACACGGAGCATGTGCCGACAGAACTCACTCCTCTGGACAGTTCCACACGGCCTTCGGTCCTCCCCTTCGACACCGTGTCCGGTGACGAGGTACCGCTGACCGGGCTGACCGTCAGCCCGACTGCCGGCTGGTTCACCGTCGTCGGGTTACTCGGGTTCGCCGAGTCACAAGGGGTTTCCGCTTCTGCCTGCTGGCGTGCGATGTCGGCCGGTGATGATCGGCCCGCGCTGCCGGTCATCCGGCTCGACGCCGATCTCGACGACCTCGTTCGTGCCCTCTGGGAGTCGGATCTCATCACTACGGCGGACGATCTCACGCGCGCCCGGCTCGGTCAGGACCTGTTCGCCAAGTCGCACAAGCTCGGCAGCGTGGAGAACGTCCGGGATCTGCTGAAGCAGGCCGACACCGGATCTCCGCTGATCACCGGGGTCGTCAACGACGCCGCCCCCGCTGCCGCCAAACTCGAACTGGCCATGCCCGTGGCGGCCAACAACTCGTCGTTCGGCTCCGTCACCGCTGCGGCACTCGCCAAACCGTCGAGCGCCGGACTGGCCGCGTTACTCGATCCCGCAGAAGGCTTCGTCGAAGCGAACTTCGATGGCGGCCTCGACCGGTCGCCCACGATCCGGCCGCTCGTCGACGGCCTCGGTGATCACGGTAGACGCCAGAGCCGCGGACTGCTCACCCCATTCATCCTTCACGCGTTCGCCGCGCTGGGAACACCGCCGACCGCCGGCTACGGAGTCGCCCACCGGACACTCACACTGCCGCTTCCAGGCCGGTTCACCACGCTCGCAGCGCTGCGGGCACTGACACTCATCGGAGATCAGGAGAGCGGAGGACGATGGGACTGGGCATCGATCGACTGCGGTTGGATGCTGCACGGATCATTTCTTCAACCGACCGACTACGAGAAGTTCTGGGACCTCGAGTTCGTAAGGCGCACCGGACCTCGCTGACGCCGCTCGGGTCAGTACCGATCAAAGGAGTGCTCAACACGAGACCGCATACTCGACTCGACCTCAACACGGTCATCGACCGGTGCGCCGATACTGCGCCGAGAACGACAAAGTGAAGGAGAATCCCTTCTGAGCAAGACATCCTCGCAGGTCATGAAGTGTTCGCTCCGCGCACGCGGAGGTAGTCCGACGACGTCACCGGCCACGGTGCCGCCCCCGTGTTCGCTCCGCGCACGCGGAGGTAGTCCCTATCTCTGACGGATCTGACGAAGTTTAGTGCGGTTCGCTCCGCGCACGCGGAGGTAGTCCCGCGGTGGCGTTCTCCACGGTGACGCTCGCCCCGTTCGCTCCGCGCACGCGGAGGTAGTCCCGAATCGAGGTAGCTCGACGGAAACTTGATGAAGTTCGCTCCGCGCACGCGGAGGTAGTCCCGCAGCGTTTGGTCCATCCATGAGGGCGGGAATGTTCGCTCCGCGCACGCGGAGGTAGTCCCCGATACCGGTCTTGGCCTGTTCGGCGGCCAGGGTTCGCTCCGCGCACGCGGAGGTAGTCCCACCAGCGACGCCGAATTCGACCTGGTGGGGATGTTCGCTCCGCGCACGCGGAGGTAGTCCCTCGTAAGGACCCCGCGCATCCGCGCGTACTTCGTTCGCTCCGCGCACGCGGAGGTAGTCCGTGATGTGGGCCGACGAGGACCACCAGCTCGGTGTTCGCTCCGCGCACGCGGAGGTAGTCCCACGTTCGACTTCGCCGAGGTAGTGCAGAAGAAGTTCGCTCCGCGCACGCGGAGGTAGTCCCTTCCACGATCCGGGACGTCCCTGCAGCTCGAAGTTCGCTCCGCGCACGCAGAGGTAGTCCCCGCTGCACGCTGAGCCGTGAGCGGGTCATCCCGTTCGCTCCGCGCACGCGGAGGTAGTCCGGACATGCCCGAGGCGATGCAGCTGCCGATGGGGTTCGCTCCGCGCACGCGGAGGTAGTCCGGCTGAGGCCGAGGTCGTGCGGATCCTCACCGCGTTCGCGGAGGTAGTCCGAACGCGCAGGGCCGCGAGTTGACGATGCGCGAGTTCGCTCCGCACACGCGGAGGTCACCCGAGCGCATGGGCGAAGACCCGGCCTCGCCGCTCAGCCTGAAATTGTCGGACCCCGGGTCTAGGGTGACCACACATCCGTCGACCGGGGCGGACGGGACGAGATCGAAGGGGACGATCATGACCGCGATTCCCACCGCACGCCCACTCGCCGCAGGCATCGTCTTCCCGCGGATCCGACCGGTCGTCGACGTGCATCTCGTGGTCATGCGGTTCGGTCACGGGCGCTTCCGGTATCGGGCGCAGGCCGGCGGGCAGCAGTGGCACGGCGAGATCCAGGCCGGGTTCGCCCGGGTCGCGCTGCTCGACGTCGTCGTCGCGGTGCGTCGCGAGATCGACACCGACACCGGGCTCCGGGTGGTCGCCCGCTTCCCCGGCCCGCCGGTCACCCACCCGCACGCCACCGCCCTCGAGGCGCACTTTCCGGGCGTGCGAATCGAGATCGAGCGCGGTCGCGACGCCCCCGACCTCGATCGGATCCAACGACGGCTCACCCACGAGATCCGTGTCGCCGCGCACCGGCTCCCGGTCCTCACGATCGGCGCCGACGGCTCGGTCACCCGCCGGCACTCGGGCTACGGGTGGCTCTCCGAGCACGGCGACCACGGTTCGACCGCCTACGCCGACACCGGGCTCACCAGACACCGCGACCGCATCGTCGTGGCCGAGTTGCGCGCCGTCGCCGCGGCCGTCGACGCCCACCGGGGCCGCCGTCTGAAGATCCTGAGCGACTCCCGGAACGCCCTCGCCCTCCTGGACCGTTGGCGAACCGGCGAACGCGCTCTCCCGCACGGCTACGACGCGTGGAAGCATCTGCCCGCCGCCCTGCACACCCTGCACGACGACGTCGCCGCCGAGCACTCGCAGGTCGCCTACGAGTGGGTGCCCGGGCACCGCGGACAGCCGCTCAACGAGGGCGCCGATTCGCTGGCCAGGCTCGCCACCCGCCGCGCCGACCATCCGGAGGCGCTCACCGAACGGGAGCACCGGCGCCGGGCCGCCGACCTCGCCGCCGCGTTCTCCGCCCCGGGTTCGTCCCTGGCCGCCGCGTCCTGAACGCGGAGTCGGCTACCCCCAGCGCGCGCTCTCGCCCTCGGTGAGCTTGAAGCCCGCCGACGACGACGCCGTCTCGCACTGGACGCCGCCGGTGATCGCGGCGCACACGAACTTGCCGTTGGGCAGCGAACGCCCCGCCGGAAGCTCCTTGGCTCCGCCCTTCGCGACGAAGTCCTTCGCGCCGGTCCCGGTGAAGCTCACCTTCCCGGCCTCGGTCACCTGGACGCCGTCGGCGCCGGCCTGTGCGCCGCGCCCCAGCGGCCCCGTGCACCCGGCCGTCTTCTGCGTCACCACGCACGTCCATCGGCCGCCGCCGGCGGTGAACTGGTAGGTGGAGTAGTCGCCCGGTTTCAGGAAGCCCTCACCGCTCACGAGCGCGCCGGGCGTCACCCGCACCGCCGGCGCGGGACGCTCGCTGCGACTCGCCTCCGTGGTCGCCGCCCGGCTCCCCGGTGCCGACGACTCCACGGACCGCTCCACGGAGGACGACACCGGCGCGGCCGACGCCGTCGAACGATCCGATCCGGTCAGGGAGACCGACGCGTTCGAGGCCTCCGAGGAATCGCCTCCGCAGGCGGTCAGGGTCAGCGCGAGGGCGGCCAGGGCACCGGCCGGGACAGAAGTGCTTCGCATGGTGACGAGAGTAACGGCAGAGACCCCTGTGGCAGGTGAGATGTGCCTAGATGAACACCGGGTGAATCCTGCTATCGTCGATCAGTAACGGACCACAGTCCGTTTACACTGGACGTCACCCCGCCCACCACGAGTGAAGGAATCGCCATGAACCGGCTGCAGCAAGGTCAATCCGTCGCCACCACGATCGCCCGAGTGATCCTCGGCATCATCTTCATCGCACACGGCTGGCAGAAGTTCTTCACCAACGGCATCGACAACGTCGCCACCGGATTCGAGGCCATGGGCGTCCCCATGCCCACCTTCTCCGCCTGGTTCGCCGGCCTCGCCGAGCTGGTCGGCGGTGCCGCGCTGATCGTCGGCGTCGCGGTGCCGCTGGTCTCCGTCGTGCTGATCATCGACATGATCGGCGCCATCCTGACCGCCCACGTCGACCAGGGGTTCTGGGCGAGCGACGGCGGCTACGAGTTCTGCCTCGCGCTGATCGCCGGACTCGTCGCCGTCGGATTCGCCTCGCAGGGCAAGCTGTCGGTCGACGGCAACGTCCTCGCCGCACGCGGAAGGCACTGATCCGGCCCGCGGTCCGACGCGGACGCGGACCCCGTCAGACCGCCTCGGCCCGCGCCTTGAGGCCGGCCAGCGTCATCCGGATGTGGTCGGCGTTGGCCCCCGCACGGTCGACGACCCCGGTGGCCTTGCCGCCGATCGGCACGAACCAGCCGGGCCGCCGATCCCACGTGCTCTCGGTGACACGGCAGCCGCCGTCGACCGCCTCGATGTCGTAGCGCCAACGCGCGATCGGCAGGACCGCGCTCTTCACCTCGAACTCGAAGGCCCGGCCCGGCTCGGCCGCGGTCACCGTGCAGGTGGTGGTCCACTTCTTGCCGCCGTTGGCGTTGCGGCCCTTGAACTTGGCCCCCGGCGCCGCCCCGCGCCCGCGGATCCAGGCCATCGAGGTGGTCTCGGCGGCGATCCCGGACATCACGTCCAGATCGGTGATCAGCGCGTAGACCTTCGCGGGGTCGGCGGAGATGACGATGTCGGCGGAGACGGTCGGTGCGGTGTCGGTCATGGCGACCACTGTGCCACGACCTCGATCCCCGTCGACGCCGCCCCGGACCGATCCACCCCGCCGACGACAGCCCGAACGCCCGCGATCCGGCGGGGTTCCATCGACCGAGTCGACAGAACTCCGCCGTCTGCGATCGTTCGTCGACGGTGATCTGACACACACCGCCGCGAGGGCATCGCACCCCGGATCCACCCCCGCCGAACCGCCGGATCCGGACCGTTCCCAGCTACTCACGAGTCAACTCGCGAGTCACCCCCGCCGCCCGAACGCTCGGTTCCCGACCGGTCGAGAACCCCCGACGTCCGGCGCCGTAAACATCTCGTTGCTACCCATCCGTAACCTCGGCAACGCGCCTACCATCGGGAACATGACTGATGTGGACAAGGCGACCGCCCGCCGCGAGATGACCGAAGCACTGCTCACCGCCCTCGAGCGGCGACACGAAGTCCTCGACGCGATCGTCGAGGCCGAGGACCGCGAAGCCGCCGTCGCGGCGGTCGCCGAACTCCTCGGCACGTCGCCGCTGGGCGTCGAAGCCGTCCTGAACATGTCGTTCCATCAGCTGACCAAGGATCAGCGCCGGAAGAACCAGGCCGAGCTCGACGACCTCAACGCCGCGATCACGTTCACCGCCGCCGACCGCCCGGCCGCCGCGGGCGACACCCTCGGACTGCGCCCGTTCACCCCGGACGACGACGCCGACCTGCTGTCCGAGCGGACCGCCGAGGTCGGGCTCGCCGCCGACGGCTCGGGCGACGAGGCCGGCGCCCTGTCCGACGAGATCGCCCAGGGCGTCCAGCGCGTCGACGACGAGGACGCGGTCTGGCTGGTCGCCGTCGAGGGCGACTCCAAGGTGGGCCTGGTGTTCGGCGAACTGAACGAGGGCGAGGTGGACGTCCGCATCTGGATCCGTCCGGAGAAGCGCAAGCAGGGCTACGGCACCGCCGCGCTGCGCAAGTCCCGTTCCGAGCTGGCCGCGCTCTTCCCGGGCGTTCCGCTCGTGGTGCGCGCACCCAACTTCTGAAGTTCTGGAACCGGAACCGTCGGAGACGACCACTGCGCCCGATCATCCCGAGATGGTCGGGCGCAGTCGTGCACGCAGACCGTTCCGCGACCGGACCGACGCCTCGGGAGAGAGCGCGGTTAGCCTCTGAAGGCAAGGCCGGGGCAGCTCGGAGAGACACGAAGGAACGGCATTTTGACCAACAGTCGTAAAGACGACCACGTCCGGCTCGCCGAGGAACATCAGCGGGCACGACCCGGCGAGAACGAGTTCGACGACGTCACCTTCGTGCACCACGCGCTGGCGGCGATCGACGTCGCCGACGTCTCGCTGGCGACGAGCATCGGCGAGATCGACTGGCCCCTGCCGATCTTCATCAACGCCATGACCGGCGGGACGCCGAAGACGGGAGCGATCAACCGCGACCTCGCGATCGCGGCGCGCGAGACCGGGGTGGCGATGGCCAGCGGGTCGCTCAGCGCCTACCTCTCCGATCCGGCGACCGCACCGTCGTTCGCCGTGATCCGCGAGGAGAATCCACACGGCTTCGTCCTCGCGAACGTCAACGCGACCGCGTCGGTGGACGACGCGCGCCGCGCGGTGGACCTCCTCCAGGCGAACGCCCTGCAGGTGCACGTCAACTCGGTGCAGGAGATCGTGATGCCCGAAGGCGACCGGGCGTTCCGCTCCTGGCCCGCGCAGATCGAGCGGATCGCCGCCGGGGTCGACGTCCCGGTGATCGTCAAGGAGGTCGGTTTCGGGATGAGCGCCGAGACCGTCGCCCTTCTCGCCGACCTGGGTGTCACCGCGGCCGACGTCGCCGGCCGCGGCGGCACCAACTTCGCCGCGATCGAGAACTCCCGCCGGGCCGAGGGCGACTACTCCTATCTGACGTCGTGGGGGCAGTCGGCTCCGGTCAGCCTGCTGGACGCCGCGGAATGCGGGCTCCCCCTGATCGCCTCCGGTGGAATCCGGAACCCCCTGGACGTCGCGCGCGGACTGGCGCTCGGCGGTGTCGCCGCGGGCGCCTCGGGACCGTTCCTCACCGCCGTCGTCGACGACGGCCCCGAGACCGTGATCTCCCTGGTCGGCACGTGGCTCTCGCATCTGACCGCACTGATGACGGTTCTCGGCGCCCGGAACGTCTGCGAACTGCGGAGAAGCGATCTCGTGATCACCGGTCGGGTCCGCGAGTTCTGCGAGTCCCGCGGGATCGACTGGCGGAAGTATTCGTCGCGCAGCGATGCACCGTGAACCGCCGCCGGCGCCCGCGTCGACCGGAGTCCGGGGCGGGCCGGATCACAGGTTCGGCACACACCCCGGAACCGGTGGTTCACGATGGGGTGTACCGGGCGATCTGGAAGGCTGGGAAGATAACAGAGGGTGGCGGGTTCGATAGTCTCAGGCGCTCGGGTCTACTGGACACGACAGATCGTCAGACCCTTTCGGACCGCGACGACGAGCAGAGAGAATCACATGGTGAACAGTGACGACAAACCGACAGTGGTGCCCACACGCTGGATCGGTCCCATCCGCATCAGCGGCAACGTACTGAACGACGAGGTCGAGGTGCCGCTGGCCACCTACGAGTCGCCGCTGTGGCCGTCGGTCGGGCGGGGTGCGAAGATCTCCCGCCTGTGCGAGAACGGGATCTCCGCCACCCTCCTCGACGAGCGCATGACGCGCTCGATCCTCCTCGAAGCCGACGACGCCGCCGCCGCCCTGGCCGCCGTCCGCCTGCTGCAGACCGGCTTCGACGAGCTCAACGAGATCGTCACCGCGCAGAGTCGATTCGCGCGGCTCATCGACATCCACCACCAGATCGCGGGCAATCTGCTCTTCGTCCGGTTCGAGTTCACCAGCGGCGACGCCTCCGGCCACAACATGACGACGCTCGCCGCGGACGCCCTGACCGCCCACATCACCTCGACCGTTCCGGGTGTCCGCTACGGCTCGATCTCGGGCAACTACTGCACCGACAAGAAGGCGACCGCGGTCAACGGCATCCTGGGGCGCGGCAAGAACGTCGTCGCCGAGCTGCTGATCCCCCGCGAGGTGGTGGAGCAGCGACTGCACACCACCGCCCAGAAGATGGTCGACCTGAACGTCCGGAAGAACCTGATCGGCACCCTCCTGGCGGGCGGGATCCGTTCGGCCAACGCCCACTACGCCAACATGCTGCTCGCGCTCTATCTCGCGACCGGCCAGGACGCGGCGAACATCGTCGAGGGCTCCCAGGGCATCACGCACGTCGAGAACCGCGACGGCGACCTGTACTTCTCCGCCACCCTCCCCAACCTCATCGTCGGCACCGTCGGCAACGGCAAGGGCCTGGACTTCGTCGAGGAGAACCTCACGCGACTCGGCTGCAGAGAAGAGCGCGAACCGGGAGCCAACTCCCGGCGACTCGCCGCGATCATCGCGGCGACGGTCCTGTGCGGCGAGCTCTCGCTGCTCGCGGCACAGACCAACCCCGGGGAGCTCATGGCTGCCCATCTTCGATTCGAACGCACCACCGAACAGCAGGGAGCACAGCCGTGAGCACCCCGATCGGCATCCACGATCTCGCCGTCGCGACGGGCAGGTATTCGCTGGATCTGGCCGAACTCGCCGAACACGGGAACGTCGACGTCGACAAGTACTACATCGGCCTGGGCCAGGAGAAGCAGAGCATCGTCGCGGCCGACGAGGACATCGTGACGATGGCCGCCGCGGCGGCACGACCCGTCCTGGACCGGAACGGGACGGACGGCATCCGGACGATCATGCTCGCGACCGAGACCGGGATCGACCAGTCCAAATCCGCCGCCGTCTACGTGCACGGCCTCTTGGGGATGCCGGCCGACGTCCGGGCCGTCGAACTCAAACAGGCCTGTTACTCGGGCACCTCGGCGCTCCAGTTCGCGGCGGGGATCGTCGCCCGCAACCCCGAGGAACGGGTGCTGGTGATCACCTCCGACGTGGCCTGGTACGACCTGGACAGCAGCGGTGAGGCCACCCAGGGCGCCGCCGCCGTCGCCATGCTGATCTCCGCGAACCCGAAGGTCGCCGTGCTGGACACCGTCGCCGGGCTCCACACGAGCGACGTCCAGGACTTCTGGCGCCCCAACTACCGGTCCACCCCGGTCGTCGACGGCAAGCTCTCCATCGACACCTACCTGTCGGCGCTCGAACACGCCTGGGCGGACTACACCGCGCGCGGCGGGCACGGCATCGGCGAGTTCCACGGATTCTGCTACCACCAGCCGTTCTCCCGGATGGCTTACAAGGCGCACGCCCGCCTGCTGGAGATCAACGGGATCGAAGCGTCGCGCGAACGCCTCGACGCGGATCTGGCACAGACCACCAGGTACGGCAGGATCATCGGCAACAGCTATTCGGCGGCGTTGTACATCGCCCTCTTCGGGGTGCTCGACCAGCAGGAGGACCTGACGGGCGAGACGATCGGGATGTTCAGCTACGGATCCGGGTGCGTCTCCGAGTTCTTCTCGCTGACGGTGGTGCCCGGTTACCGGGACACCCTGGATCTGGAGCGGGACCGCGAAGCCGTGTTCGGCCGGGAACCCATCGACTACGCGACGTACCGCGGCCTCCGCGAGGCGACGCTGCCGACCGACGGTTCCCGGGCCGAACTTCCGGCGAGCGGCACCGGCCCGTACCGGCTCGCGGCGATCGACGGGCATTCGCGCATCTACGAAGCGATCGAGAAGCAACCGTGAACGACGTCGGCGAGCGGCCGCTTCCGCAGGACGCGCCCCCGGCGTCCGAGGCGGCCCGCACCGGCATCGGCCGTGCCCACGGCAAGGTGATCCTGATCGGCGAACACACCGTGGTGTACGGACGCCCCGCGATCGCGCTGCCCGTCCCCGAGTTCTCGGTGACCGCGCACGTTCACCGCAGCGGTGCGACGGCCGGCGATCCGGCGGTCGGCGCGGCCGACGACGCCGGGGCGCCGCGCTCGGACTCGCAGACGATCACCGACCTGTCCCTGACCGCCACGTGCGAGCACCTCGGGGTGTCGGCCGCCGGGCTCGAGGTGACCGTCGACAGCGCCATCCCGGAGGGGCGCGGTCTCGGTTCGAGCGCCGCGCTCGCGGGCGCCGTGGTCCGTGCGACCGCCGATCTGCACGGTCGGACGCTCACCGACGACGAGGCCTTCGCACTGGTCCAGCGGTCCGAGTCGTTCGCGCACGGGCGGGCCAGCGGCGTCGACGCGCGGACCGCGCTGTGGCCCGGCGGCCCCCTGTGGTTCTCCGCGGGGGAATGCGAGCCGCTGCCGGTGGGCGCCGACGCGGCCTCGGGGATCCTCGTGGTCGCCGACACCGGTCGCGCGGGCAGCACGCGCGAGGCGGTCGCCGAGGCCGGACGACGTCTCGAAGTCCTCGGCGCCGAGGGCGCGGCGCTGCTCGACCGCGCCGGAGCGCTCACGGAGACGGCCGCCGCCGATCTGGGCCGGGGCGACCTCCCCGGTCTCGGCCGAGGCATGAGTCGGGCCCAGGCGATCCTCGTCGAACTCGGCGTCAGCTCGCCGGAGATCGACGGGCTGGTGGCCGCGGCTCTCGACGCGGACGCCCTGGGGGCGAAGCTGTCCGGCGGCGGGCTCGGCGGTTGCATCATCGCCCTCGCCGCCGACGACGCGGCCGCGCAGCGACTGCGCTCCGCACTCGCCGAAGCCGGAGCCGCATGGACGAAGGAGATCCGGCTCTCATGACGAACTCGACCGCCGTCGCGCACCCGAACATCGCGCTGATCAAATACTGGGGCAAACGGGACGAGGCGCTGCACCTGCCCACCACCACCAGCCTCTCGATGACGCTGGACGTCTTCCCCACCGAGACCACGGTGACGCTCCTCGACGCCGGTGAGGACGCGACGACGTTGAACGGCGCCGCGGCCCCCGGGCCGTTCGCCGACAAGGTCTCCGGATTCCTCGACGTGGTGCGCACGCTGGCCGGCGACGACCGGCGGGCCCGGGTGGACACGGTGAACTCCGTCCCGACCGCCGCCGGACTCGCCTCCTCGGCCTCGGGCTTCGCGGCCCTCGCCCTCGCCGCGTCGAACGCCTACGGCCTCGACCTCGACCGACGCGCGCTGTCCCGGCTCGCGCGCCGAGGTTCGGGCAGTGCGTCCCGCTCCGTCTTCGGCGGTTTCGCGGTCTGGTACCGGGGCGAGGGAACCGGCGCCGAAGGCGACCTCAGCAGCTACGCGGAACCGGTCGACTCCGCCCTCGACGCCGCCATGGTCGTCGCGGTGGTCGACGCACGGGAGAAGACCGTCTCGAGCCGGACCGCCATGCGCTCCACCGTGGCGACGTCGCCCCTGTATCGACCGTGGGTGGATTCGTCCGCACTCGATCTCGTCGCCATCCGGCAGGCCCTCGCCGACGGCGACCTCGTCACGGTCGGCGAGATCGCCGAGTCCAACGCACTCGGCATGCACGCGACGATGCTGGGCGCCAGGCCGCCGATCCGGTACCTCGCGCCGGCCTCCGTGGCGGTCCTCGACCGGGTCCAGCAGCTCCGGTCGGACGGCATCGCGGCCTACGCGACGATGGACGCGGGCCCGAACGTCAAGGTGCTCTGCGCCCGCGGCGACGCCGCCGACGTCGACGCCGCGCTGAGCGAGGTCGCCGGGGTTACGTCGACGCGGATCGCGCGCCCGGGAGAAGGCGTCCAAGCGAGATGACCCGCAGGTGTTCCGTCGCCGCTCCGGGCAAGCTGTACATCGCCGGTGAATACGCGGTGCTCGCTCCCGGCGGCGCGGCGGTGCTCATCGCCCTCGATCGGTTCGTCACCGTGCACGCCCGGGCGAACGACCGGGAGGAGATCACCGTGACCAGCGATCACACCGGGGGTTCCCCGGTGCTCCTCGACGCCCCTTCGACGGCGCTGCCCTACGTGTCGGCCGCCGCCGACGCGGTCCGCCAGTACGCGCGGGAGACCGGTCGGGGCCCGATCGGCGCCGACATCGAGATCGTCTCCGAACTCGACGACCCGGAGACGGGAACCAAGTACGGCCTCGGCTCGTCGGGAGCCGTGACGGCGGGGGTCGTCCAGGCGCTGGCCGCACTGCACCCCGACGGCCTGAGCCGGGACACGCAGCTGAAGCTCGCACTGCTCGCCGTGTTCGCGGCCGACCCCCGCGGCTCGGGCGGCGACGTGGCGACGTCGTTGCTCAACTCGCGCAGCGACGCTTCGCCGCATTGGCCGACCGGCTGGGTGGAGTACCGGTCCCCCGACCGCGAACAGCTCACGCGGTGGCGCGAGAGCGTCGGCATCGCCGAGACCGTCGACCGCGAGTGGCCGGGATTCACGGCGGCTCCGCTTCCGGCGCCGCGCGGACGCGAGGTGGCGGTCGGGTGGACCGGCCGCCCCGCGAGTTCGACCGAACTCGTCCGGTCCCTGCGCTCGGCCGTGTCGCCTGCGCGGTTCGCCGAGTTCGGTCGACGCAGCGATGCCTGTGTCCAGCGGCTCGTCGACGCCCTGCGCGGCGACGTCCGCGCCGACGTCGACACCGCCGTCACGGAGGCGGGCCGGCTGCTCCGGGAGATCGGCGACGACGCCGGGGTCCCGATCGAGACGCCGCCGCTCACCCGCCTGCGCACGGTCGCCGAGTCCCTGGGCGCGGTCGCGAAGACCTCCGGTGCCGGCGGCGGCGACTGCGGCATCGCGCTCGTGGACCCGGCCGTGCGCGCCGACCTGCACCGTCGCTGGCGCGACGCGGACGTCACCCCGCTGGATCTGCACGTCCTCTGACAGGCGGTCTCCCGCCGCGCCCCGGATCGTCGCGCGGTTCAGACGCGACGGGGCGGCGAGAACCGCGCGACGATCCGGGTGATCAGGTCCTCGTCGTCGAACTCGAAGCTCTCGACCACCCGCGCACCGAGTCCGAGGGCTTTCGGCCGCACATGCACGACGAAGGTCGTCTCGACACGACGCCCGGAGACGGTCGCGGTGAAGTCGCCGACGGCGTGGATGAGCCGGAACTGCGGGCCGTGGGCGAGACTGCGGGCGATGTGACGGCCGTCACGACCGGTCGTCACCCCGAGTTCGGTGCGTGTGCACGCCGGGTGCAGCGGCACCGCGGACGGATCGTGCGACACCAGCGCATCGACGTAGGCGCGGGCCGCCGCGATCAGCCGGGCGTCGTCGGAGGGCACGGCCTATCCCGAGTCCCGCACGCCCCGGCTGTCCCGCACGAGTCCGCCCCGGCAGAACTCCTTGACGATCGCCCACGAACGCTCGTTCTCCCGGAGCTGCTTCTTGTTCATCAGCCTGCCGAGCTCGGCGGTGACCTCTTTCGCCTCGTCCGGGCTCAACTGGTTGTAGGTGGAGCACGACATGTTCCAGGCCTTCCCCGTCCGCGCCCCCGAGGTGGACGCGGGCCGGTCCGACGTGGAGGCGACCGTGCTCGCCGCAGTGCTCGCCGCCGCGCTCCGTCTGGGCGACCTCGGCGCCGAGCTCTCCGACGGGGTGACGCTCGCCGCCGACGAGCCGGGCGCCTTGGCGCGCGTGGACTCCACCCCGGTCTTCGACGCCTTCGACACGTTCGTCGTCGTCGCGGCGACCGTCGTCTCGGCCGGTGTGTCGTCGTCGCGATAGGCCGCGCCGTCGGTCGAGCATCCGCTCAGCGCCAGGGCTCCGGCACACACCCCGGCCAGCAACGCCGTCCGGATCCGCCTCGAATTCCGCATGACCTTCCCTCCGCCATCGATCTCTCCGTCATCGATCGTGACCCGACCACCTTGCCGCGTCGCGGCGCACCGTGCAAGAAACGACGGCATCGGTGTTCAGTGCACCACGTCGGACGGGTGAATCGGAAACGATCGGTAATCTTGCAATCCGTGGATCTCACCGCGCTCCGGCGCTTCCCCGACGTCGACGGCCCCGGTCTGACCGCGGTCGATGCCGCCGACCGGCTCCTGCTCGACGAGGCCGCCGGAGCACTCCGCACGACCCCGCCGGGGCGACTCGTCGTGATCGACGACGCCTACGGCGCCCTCACGCTGGGCGCCGCGCGATGCGGAGCCCGCGGGATCCGCGTTCACCAGGACCTGCTCACCGGCGAGCGCGCCCTGGCCGCCAACGCCGCAGCACTCGCGCTCTCCGACGCGTTCGACTCCCTGCCGCTGAGCGCCGAACTCGTCGCCGGCGCGACGACCGTCCTCCTGCGGCTCCCCCGTTCGCTCGACCGCCTGGCCGAGGTGGCCGCGTGGATCGCCGCGCACGCCGACCCGTCGGTGCGGGTGTTCGCGGGCGGGCGGATCAAACACATGTCGGTCTCGATGAACGACGTCCTGCGCACCGTCTTCGACACCGTCGACGTGACGCATGCGCGCCAGAAGTCGCGCGTTCTGATCGCCTCCGGACCCGATCCCGCCGCGGCCGCGGCCGCCCTCGTCCGGTGGCCGCGCACGGAGACGCACGACGACGTCGGGCTCACCGTCGCGGCGCACGGCGGGGTGTTCGCGGGCGCCGCGCTCGACATCGGCACCCGGTTCCTCCTCGCGCAGTCCGCCGCGCTCCCGCCGGCCGCGACGGCCGTCGATCTGGCCTGCGGTTCCGGGGCGGTCGCGGCGGCGCTGGCGCGGCGCGATCCCGCGTTGCGGGTCACCGCGACGGACCGGTCGGCCGCGGCGGCGGCCTCGGCGCTGGCCACCGCCGAGGCGAACGGGGTCGCCGACCGGGTGGTCGTCGTGCAGGCCGACGGCCTCGAGACCCTGCCCGACGATTCGCAGGAACTGATCCTGCTCAATCCGCCGTTCCACAGCGATGCGGCGCTGAGCACCGGGATCGCCGAGCACCTGTTCGCCGAGGCGGCGCGGACGCTGCGCTCCCCCGGCGGCTCCTCGGACGAACCGTCGGCCGGGGAGTTGTGGTGCGTGTGGAACTCCCACCTGCGCTATCGGCCCGCGCTGGAGCGGATCGTCGGACCGACGCGCCAGATCGCCCGGAACCGGAAGTTCACCGTGACCGCCTCGCGGAGACGCTGACGGCCCGCGCGTACCGCTGGTGCCCGACCGGCTACATCTCGGCGGCGCGCGCAGCGCTGACCAGGTCTTCCACCGTCGACTTCAGCGACGCCGGGAGGCTCTGATCCTCCAGGTCCAGGAAACCCTGCACGATCAGGTCGCGGGCGGCGTCCGCCTCCAGGCCGACGGCCATCAGGTAGTCCAGCTTGGCCTCGTCGACCATGCCGACGCTCGCCTCGTGCGAGAGCTGGGCCTTGTCGGTCCGGGCCTTCAGCGCCGGCACCGAATCGATGTACCCCCGGTCCGACAGCATCAGTCCGTCGCACTCGAGGAACCCGCTGACGCCCGCGGCCGAACCGATCAGCGTGGACTCGTTGAGCACCTCGCCGCCGTCGGAGACCATCCGCGCCACCTGCTCCGACCGGGCACCCTCGCCTCGCAGGTCGGTCCAGGTGATCATCTCGCGGTGGGTGCCGGCCGGCGCGAAGACGACGCTGTGCACCGACTCCTTGGCGCCGGCGGCCAGTTCGCTGCGCGAGGTGGAGACGTGGTTCCGGACGCCGGACACCGCGACCGACACGCTGCTGCTCACGGCGCCCTCGTCGAGCCGGGTCGCGGTGTAGCTGCGCACGTCCATCCGCCGCCCCCACCGTTCGACGTCGAGCGACCGGATCCGGGCGTTCTTGCCGACGAAGGTCTCCGAGACCGAGACGTGTCTGCCGTGGGTCAGCGCCGGGGTCACCCCGTTGCCGCTGAGGCTGTCGACCACCGCGCCCTCACCGATCACGGTGACGTCGTGGACGAACTGTCGTTCCTGGGGCACGGTCATGAAGCTGAACGACTGCAGCGGCTTGTCGAGCACGGCACCCGGTTTGACCCAGGTGAACGTGCCCAGCGGGCGCAGCGTCGATTCGAAGGCGCGCCGCAGGGTCTCGTCCGAGTCGGGGTCGATCAGCGAGAACATCAGGTCCTGCAGCCAGGGGTAGGTCACGACGGCGTCGGCGAGCGGCATCACCTCCACCTGGCCGTCGTGACTCACGGTCTTCTCGAAGTGGTGATCGACCATGATGCTGGTGGCGGCGCACCGGTCTTCGGGGACGAAACCGATGCCGGCGAGCAGGTCGCCGGACACCGATTCGCGGCCGAGGCCGGACACCGGGACGAGGTCGGAGACGGTGGTGGTCATCGTCGGGCTCCTTACCGAGCGGGGAGGGTGGTGAGGTCGGGGATCAGGCGGCGAAGCCGTCACGACGGATCGCGTCGAACATCTCGCGCGCATCGCCGTCGGCGACGAGTCGTCCGTCGACCATCAGGTGCCCCCGCGTCGGGGTCACGTGGTCGAGGACGAAGCCGGTGTGCGTGATCATCAGCGCCGACCGGGCGCGGCCGGTCGGGGTCGGCGTCGCGAGCAGCCGCCCCACCGCCCGTCCGACGACGGCCACGTGCTCCAGATCGACACCGGACTCGGGCTCGTCGAACAGGCTCAGCAGCGGCTGCTGCAGCAGGAGCTTGCACACCTCCCAGCGCTTCACCTCGCCGCCGGAGAAACCGACGTTGACGTCGCGCGGGATCATCCGGTCGAGTTCGAGGGCTTCGGTGGCCTCCGCGAGCCGGTCGTCGGCGCCCATCGCGTGGGCCAGCCTGCGCACCGTGACCCCCGGCAGCGCAGGCGGGTGCTGCGCGGAGATGCCGAGGCCGAGGCGAGCGCGTTCGGTCACGTCGGCGTCGGTCACGTCGACGCCGTCGAATGTGACGGTGCCGTCGACGACGGCGCCGGGACCGGTGCCCATGATCGCGTTGAGCAGCGACGACTTACCCGATCCGTTCGGCCCGAGCAGGATGTGCGTCTCCCCCTCCCCGATGGCCAGGGAGACCTCCCGGCAGACGGTCTTTCCGTCCACCTCGACGGTCACGTTCACCAGATCCAGCAGCGGGGGACGGCTCATCGTCGAACCCTTTCAATCGTCGCGGAACGACACCCGACACGCATCGGGCACCGCCTGTCCGAGCCGTTTCTGAAGTAGATTCAGAAACAACCTGCACGTCCAGACTATTGATTAGGGTCCCCTAAGTCGATGGTTCGCCGGAAGGTCGGGACCTTGGACCCCGCCACGTCCGGCCGCACCGAGATCACGACTCCGCGGCACCGCCGATTCCGGCGCGGATCCTGGCTTCGGCCTCGGCCGGGGCGTTCTCGGCGGGGATCAGGAGCCACCGCCCCTTCTTCAGCCTCACGACCAGACAACCGGGACGACGGACCACGCTCTCCACCCGGTCGTAGGAGAGAGTCAACTGGACTCCGCCGTCGGCGAGACGAAAAGCGCGGTCCCCGTATCCGCTCGCCAAGATCTCGCCGGGCGCCACGACACGCCGGAAGTTCCGCAGCAGATTCCAGTACGAGAGGGCGGCGAAGAACAGGAACAGCGCGGGTATCCCGAGCAGGAACCACGGCATCCGAGTGGCCCACGCCAGAAAGATGAACACCACCGATTCGAACGCCATCACCGTCCACAGCGCCCGATTCCGCCGGGGCCACAGCGCCATGCCGTCCCGGACGAATCGCCGGGCGTCCCCCTCGACGCACTCGTATCGGTACTGGATCTCGGGCACCTCGTCCTCGACCGCGACCATGTCGTCCCCCTTCGTCTGAGTCAGGACGAGCCTAGGGCATGCCGACCTCCGGCACCGGCGAACGACGCAACGGTGCCCCGGCGCGCACAGCACCGGGGCACCGAGGGAACCGTCAGCGGGTCAGCGCTTGGACGACTTCCGCAGCGCACGACCGTTCAGGAAGCGCCACATCGTCATCTGGATGTCGCTGAGTCGGGCATCGAACTTGCCGAACGGCGGTGAGACGATGTCCGCGAAGGTGATCGGCAGACGGGAGACGAACACCGCGCGGTCGTGCGTGAAGGTGTCGAAACCGAACTTGCCGTGGTAGTTGCCCATGCCCGACCGGCCGACGCCGCCGAACGGCAGGTGCCCGGTGAGCAGGTGCATGGCGAAGTCGTTGCCGCTGATCGAGCCGCTGCGGGTGTGGTCGGCGATGTACTGCAGACGCTCGTTGTCCTTGCCCACCCAGTACATGGTCAGCGGATGCCCGGCGGAGTTGATCTTGTCGACGGCCTCGGACTGCTCGCGGTACGGGTACACCGTGAGCACCGGACCGAAGACCTCGTCCTCCTCGACCTTCATGCCCGCCTTGACCCCGGTGAGCAGGGTCGGCGGGATCTTGCGCGCCTCGGCGTCGGGCAGGGACTCGCCGGCCGGGATCACCTGGTGCTTGGTGGCGCCCATGTCCACGGCGTCGTCGATCAGGCCGACGATGCGGGTGTAGTTCTTCTCGTTGACCGTCGAGGTGTACTGCGGGTTGTCCTTGATCGTCGGGAACGACTCGGTCCAGCGCGCGAGCACCTTCTCGGTGAACTCGCCGACCTTGCCCTCGGGCACGAACACGTAGTCCGGGCACAGACACACCTGGCCGCCGTTGATCATGCGCGCGTCGGCGAGGAAGTTCGCCGCGGCGGTGATGTCGGTGTCGTAGTCGACGATGGCCGGGTTCTTGCCGCCGAGTTCCAGGGTCACCGGAACCAGGTTCTTGGCGGCCTCCTGCGCCACCGAGGCGCCCACCTCGGGCGATCCGGTGAAGAACATGTGGTCGACGGGCAGCTTGGCGAAGTCCGAACCGCCGCCGTGCGCCGAGGTGACGACGGCCAGCTCCTCGATCGAGAAGTAGTCCGGCGCGACGCGCGCGATCACCTCGGTGGTCTTGGCGGTGACCGACGACGGGCGCATCAGCACGCGGTTACCGGCGGCGAACGCCGATCCCGCGGGGACGAAGGTGAGCTGGAGCGGGAAGTTCCACGGCCCCATGATGCCCACGACGCCGAGCGGATCGTGCCGCAGACGCTGCTTCAGCCCGAGCAGACCCTGGATCCGACCCACCGCGGTGTCGCCCATCCACGACGACACGTGGCGCCGCTGATCGGTCAGGTCGATCAAGCAGCCGGCGACGTCGGTGGCGATGGAGACCTCGCGCGGGCGGGTACCGAAATCCTCGTTCAGAGCGGCGACGATCTCGTCGGCGTTGTCGAGCAGCAGCTGACCGAGCCGGTTGATGCGATCGATCCGGGTCTCGGCATCCGGGACGCCGTCGCGCAGGAACGCGGCCTTCTGGATCTCCAGCAGTTCGGTCAGGGAATGCGCCTCCGACGACACCTTGTCCCCGGCACGCACGCCGGCCGCTGCAGGCTTGGTCATCAGACCCTCCACATTCTTCGATGAGATCGTTCGACCGAAGGATCCGGGACACGCGCCCGCCTTCGTGCCGCCATGCTACCGCAGGCATGACTGGGGTCACACGCCCCGGACCGTGACGATCGTCATTGATAGGTAGACTGGTCTACCTATCAAGTGGAGAGTGATCATGACCCCTTCCCGACGACGCCCGTCGCCCGCCCGCCGCCGACTCCTCGATGCCGCGGCGACCCGTTTCTACGCGCACGGAATCGCCGCGACCGGCATCGATGCGATCGTCGCCGACGCGAGCGTGGCCAAGATGAGCCTCTACAACAACTTCTCGTCCAAAGCCGATCTGGTGCACGCCTACCTGACCGAGCGGCACGCCGAATGGCTCGCCCTCTACGCACGACGACGCGCCGACGCCGACTCACCGACCGCCCGCGTCCTGGCCGTGTTCGACGCCTACCGGGACCACGCGGAACTCGCCTACGACCACGGATTCCGGGGTTGCGGACTGCTCAACGCCGCCGCCGAACTCCCCGCGGACGATCCCGGCCGCGAGGCGGTCCGGCGCCACAAGGAGGAGGTCGAGCAGATCATGCACGACGAGCTCGCGCACCTCGTCGTCGACGACGAGGCCGCCCGCCTGGCCGAACACCTCTCCTTCCTGCTGGAGGGGGCGATGGCGCGGGCCGGACTGGAGGGCGGACCGGACCGGCTGACGCATGCGCGCACACTCGCCGAGACCCTTCTCTCGGCTCTGCCCCAGGACGCCCCGTGACGACCGAGCGCGGCGCGAGCGCCTCGGTGCTCGCCGCCGCCGCGCTGTGGGGCACCACCGGGACGGCCGCGGCGTTCGCCCCCGACGTCAGCCCGCCGACCGTCGGCGCGGTGGCCATGGGCGTGGGCGGACTGCTCCAGGCGGCCGTGAACGCACCCGCCCTCCGACGCCACGGCCGGGAGATCCGGGCGAACCTCGGCGTCGTCGTCCTCGGCGCCCTCTGCGTGTTCGCCTATCCACTGGCCTTCTACACGTCCATGCGGATCGGCGGCGTCGCACTCGGCACCACCGTGTCGCTCGCGTCCGCACCGCTGGCCTCCGCCGTGATCGAACGCTTCACCGATCGGCGACGCCTCGGCGCACGATGGCTCACGGCCTGCGCGCTGGGTATCGCCGGCAGCGCACTGCTCAGCCTGTCGCACGGGGGCGACGGCGACGGCTCGGTGCTCCTCGGGGTCGCGCTCGGCCTGGTCGCCGGCGGCACCTACGCCGGCTACTCGTGGGCGCTGCGCCGACTCATGCGACGGGGAGTTCCGCGTTCGGCATTTGCGGGCGTCGTCCTCGGCGCGGGCGGCGTGGCACTGCTCCCGGTGATCGCCGCACACGGCGGTCGGCTCGCCGAGGCCGCACCGCTCTCGTGGTGGATGCTCGCCTACCTGGCCGTGGTTCCGATGTTCCTCGGCTACGTGCTGTTCAGCCGGGGACTCGGCGGCATTGACGCGACGACGGCCACCACCCTCACCCTGATCGAGCCCGCGGTGGCGACGGTACTGGCGGTGACGATCCTCCACGAGCACCTCCCCGCGGCCGGATGGGTCGGCATGGCGCTCCTCGTCGCCGCACTCGCGGTCTTGACCAGACCCGGCGGCGATCGACTAAGGCCACAGACGACGCCGATGTCCACATCCTGAGACGCGATCCTTCGATCCGCCGCAACCCCATTCGATGTGAGTTGAGACACGAAGCCTCGCACATCGGGTCGTATGCCGTAATTATTAGGTAATGCTACCCTTTCTTAATCGGGCCCAACCGTGGGTCATCACCGCGTTCCGCATCGTCGTCGGCTTCCTCTTCTTCTGCCACGGCGCGTCCACTCTGTTCGCCTGGTTCAAGGAACCCTACGGCGGCGGCACCGCCGAGATCGGCGCCTGGCCGTCGTGGTGGGCCGGCATCATCGAGTTCGTGGGCGGTCTGGCGATCATGCTCGGCATCGGCACGCGCATCGCGGCCTTCATCGGTTCCGGCGCGATGGCCGTCGCCTACTTCTGGATGCACACCGACGGCCTGCTTCCCATCCAGAACGACGGCGACAGCGCCGCCCTCTTCTGCTGGGCTCTGTTCCTGCTGGTCTTCATCGGCCCCGGACGACTGGCGCTCTCGTCGCTGATCTCCGATCGCAACGACGACGCCGACACCCCGCCGACAGCGAAAGACTCCTCCAAGGAGACCGAGCCGGACGCACCGGAGCCGGTCAACGCCTGACCTCTTGCACCTGCCGGGCCGACCGGTGCGCGATCTCGCGCACCGGTCGGTTCTCGTTTCGGAATCAGATGGTTTCGACTCGGGATCGTTCACTGCGTTCACGCTCACCTTGTCGGGCTCCGCGAAGATGAGAAGAAGTCGTGCCCTCGCCGGCTGAGCCGAGCGATGGAACACAGTGACGGCATCCCGCCCCGCTGGCTGAGCCGAGTGGCGGAACGCAGTGACGACACTCGCGTCGAAGCCCCCCAGTCCCGAGAAAGAGTGGTTTCGACACGGGGTCGTTCACTCCGTTCACGACCCCGGCTCAACCAACGAAGAAGGCCCGGATCAACCCGCGGAAGGACTCAACCACCGAAGGGGCTCAACCACCGAAGAAGAGAGGCCCGGTCAGGAGAAGAGAGAGGCCCGACCAACAAAGAAAAAAGAAGAAAGCGGCCCGGACAGCGAGAAGACCCGACCAGTAAGAAAAACCCCCGGGGATGCGGAAAGACCCCCGAGACACGAGGTCTCGAGGGTCTCCCCATAATGTTGTGTTCGGCGGTGTCCTACTCTCCCACACTGACTAAAGTGCAGTACCATCGGCGCTGGAGGGCTTAGCTTCCGGGTTCGGAATGGGACCGGGCGTTTCCCCTCCGCTAAAACCACCGAAACAATACGAAACAACACCACACCCAACCACCCCAGAAGGGGGGTCGAATGCTCGTGTGTTGTTTCAGAAGCACATAGTGGATGCGACACACCAAAAATTTTTGGTGTTCGGGTGTTATTGTAAGTCCTCGGCCGATTAGTACCAGTCACCTGAACACATCACTGCGCTTACAGTTCTGGCCTATCAACCCCATCATCTGTAGGGGGCCTTACCCCACCGAAGTGGGTGAGAAACCTCATCTTGGAACAGGCTTCCCGCTTAGATGCTTTCAGCGGTTATCCCTTCCGAACGTAGCTAACCAGCAGTGCTCCTGGCGGAACAACTGGCACACCAGAGGTTCGTCCGTCCCGGTCCTCTCGTACTAGGGACAGGTTTCCTCAAGTTTCTAGACGCGCGCGGCGGATAGAGACCGAACTGTCTCACGACGTTCTAAACCCAGCTCGCGTGCCGCTTTAATGGGCGAACAGCCCAACCCTTGGGACCTACTCCAGCCCCAGGATGCGACGAGCCGACATCGAGGTGCCAAACCATCCCGTCGATATGGACTCTTGGGGAAGATCAGCCTGTTATCCCCGGGGTACCTTTTATCCGTTGAGCGACACCGCTTCCACTTGCCGGTGCCGGATCACTAGTCCCGACTTTCGTCCCTGCTCGACATGTACGTCTCACAGTCAAGCTCCCTTGTGCACTTACACTCAACACCTGATTGCCATCCAGGCTGAGGGAACCTTTGGGCGCCTCCGTTACACTTTAGGAGGCAACCGCCCCAGTTAAACTACCCACCAGGCACTGTCCCTGAACCCGATCAGGGTCCGAGGTTAGAAGCCCAATACGATCAGAGTGGTATTTCAACAACGACTCCACCAACACTAGCGTGCCCGCTTCACAGTCTCCCACCTATCCTACACAAACCGTACCGAACACCAATACCAAGCTATAGTGAAGGTCCCGGGGTCTTTTCGTCCTGCCGCGCGTAACGAGCATCTTTACTCGTACTGCAATTTCGCCGAGTCTGTGGTTGAGACAGCAGAGAAGTCGTTACGCCATTCGTGCAGGTCGGAACTTACCCGACAAGGAATTTCGCTACCTTAGGATGGTTATAGTTACCACCGCCGTTTACTGGGGCTTAAATTCTCAGCTTCACCACCCAAAAGATGATTAACCGGTCCTCTTAACCTTCCAGCACCGGGCAGGCGTCAGTCCGTATACATCGTCTTACGACTTCGCACGGACCTGTGTTTTTAGTAAACAGTCGCTTCTCTCTGGTCTCTGCGACCACCCCCAGCTCAAACAGTAAATGTCGTCACCAGGTGTGGTCCCCCTTCTCCCGAAGTTACGGGGGCAATTTGCCGAGTTCCTTAACCACAGTTCTCTCGATCGCCTTAGTATTCTCTACCTGACCACCTGTGTCGGTTTGGGGTACGGGCCGTGCACCAACTCACTAGAGGCTTTTCTCGGCAGCATAGGATCACAGAATTCACCTCAACGGCTACGCATCACCCCTCACCCTCAAGGAACACGGATTTACCTATATTCCGGGCTACAGGCTTACACCACGACAACCAACCGCGTGGCCCTGCTACCTTCCTGCGTCACCCCATCGCTTGACTACTACAGCCGAGGTCCCACGCAGCCACCCCCAAACAATCCCGAAGGACTGAGAAGAAGTTTTTGGGTGGTTAGTACAACTGCCTCGCCACTGGGCGCGGATACACGGGTACGGGAATATCAACCCGTTGTCCATCGACTACGCCTGTCGGCCTCGCCTTAGGTCCCGACTCACCCTGGGCGGATTAACCTGGCCCAGGAACCCTTGGTCATTCGGCGGACAAGTTTCTCACTTGTCTTTCGCTACTCATGCCTGCATTCTCACTCCCACACCCTCCACAACCCATCACCAGGCTGCTTCCCAGAGTGCAGGACGCTCCCCTACCCAACCACACCACTACACAAGAACCCGTAGATCCTCATGGATGTTTTGTGTGATTGCCGCGGCTTCGGCGGTGTACTTGAGCCCCGCTACATTGTCGGCGCAGGACCACTTGACCAGTGAGCTATTACGCACTCTTTCAAGGATGGCTGCTTCTAAGCCAACCTCCTGGTTGTCTAAGCAATCCCACATCCTTTTCCACTTAGTACACGCTTAGGGGCCTTAGCCGGCGATCTGGGCTGTTTCCCTCTCGACTACGAAGCTTATCCCCCGCAGTCTCACTGCCATGCTCTCACTTACCGGCATTCGGAGTTTGGTTGACGTCAGTAACCTAGTGGGGCCCATCGGCCATCCAGTAGCTCTACCTCCGGCAAGAAACACATGACGCTGCACCTAAATGCATTTCGGGGAGAACCAGCTATCACGGAGTTTGATTGGCCTTTCACCCCTACCCACAACTCATCCCCTCCATTTTCAACTGAAGTGGGTTCGGGCCTCCACCACATCTTACTGTGGCTTCACCCTGGCCATGGGTAGATCACTCCGCTTCGGGTCTAGACCCAGCGACTCAAAACGCCCTATTCAGACTCGCTTTCGCTACGGCTACCCCACCACGGGTTAACCTCGCCACTGAGCACTAACTCGCAGGCTCATTCTTCAAAAGGCACGCCATCACCCACCAACCCCAAGGATTGCGCAGGCTTTGACGGATTGTAAGCGTCCGGTTTCAGGTACTATTTCACTCCCCTCCCGGGGTACTTTTCACCTTTCCCTCACGGTACTCGTCCGCTATCGGTCACCAGGAAGTATTTAGGCTTACCGGGTGGTCCCGGCAGATTCACAGCAGATTCCACGAGCCCGCTGCTACTCGGGAAACATCGAAACCAGGCATTGCGTTTTCAGTTACCGGACTCTCACCGTCTACGGCAGACCATCCCAGGCCACTTCACCTAACACAACACTTTCTCAACTGGCCGACCAGCCGGCAGACCGATCCACGACACTCCCACAACACCACACGCACAACCCCTGCCGAGTATCACATACGCGCGGTTTAGCCTCATCCACTTTCGCTCGCCACTACTCACGGAATCACAATTGTTTTCTCTTCCTGCGGGTACTGAGATGTTTCACTTCCCCACGTTCCCCCCGCACCGGCTATACATTCACCGGGCGGTAACACCACATCACTGGTGCTGGGTTTCCCCATTCGGACACCCTCGGATCACAGCTCGTTTGACAACTCCCCGAGGCCTATCGCGGCCTACCACGTCCTTCATCGGCTCCTGGTACCAAGGCATCCACCGAACGCCCTAAAACACTTACAACAACACCCACAAACACACCCCCACACCCACCAGCAAAAACCAGCAAGCAACAAGGATACGAATGTGGAGTCCCACAAACACATGAGTAAAAACTGTGCCCAAAAAATTGAACAACAGAAACCAAAATGTTTAATTGCAGTACAAACACCAAAACTCAGAAGTCCTGATCTCCAGGGCCTTGATTATTGATGCTTCGCATCCACTATGCACTTCTCAAACAACACACACCCACCCACCCCATACACACGAAAACATCGCGCGCGGTAGTCAGCGAGCACAGTTAGAGTCAACCCCACAACCAATCCCCTCCATCTAGTGGAAGAGTTCGGCGGGTGTTTTCTCAGAACCCCGATAGTGTGTGACATCGTCTGACCCGGTCACCCGGTATCAGTCCACCCCACCGTTTTCCGTCACAGTGACAGAAACAGTATCTCGGATGGTTTTCTTGTGTTTCACCCTCGAACAAACACGCGGCCGGCCATGAACAGACCTGAAACCACTTGTTGTTGTTTGCTCCTTAGAAAGGAGGTGATCCAGCCGCACCTTCCGGTACGGCTACCTTGTTACGACTTCGTCCCAATCGCCGATCCCACCTTCGACCACTCCCTCCCCGAGGGGTTGGGCCATGGGCTTCGGGTGTTACCGACTTTCATGACGTGACGGGCGGTGTGTACAAGGCCCGGGAACGTATTCACCGCAGCGTTGCTGATCTGCGATTACTAGCGACTCCGACTTCATGGGGTCGAGTTGCAGACCCCAATCCGAACTGAGACACGCTTTAAGGGATTCGCTCCACCTCACGGTATCGCAGCCCTCTGTACGCGCCATTGTAGCATGTGTGAAGCCCTGGACATAAGGGGCATGATGACTTGACGTCATCCCCACCTTCCTCCGAGTTGACCCCGGCAGTCTCCTGCAAGTCCCCGGCATAACCCGCTGGCAATACAGGACAAGGGTTGCGCTCGTTGCGGGACTTAACCCAACATCTCACGACACGAGCTGACGACAGCCATGCACCACCTGTACACCAACCACAAGGGAAACGATATCTCTACCGTCGTCTGGTGTATGTCAAACCCAGGTAAGGTTCTTCGCGTTGCATCGAATTAATCCACATGCTCCGCCGCTTGTGCGGGCCCCCGTCAATTCCTTTGAGTTTTAGCCTTGCGGCCGTACTCCCCAGGCGGGGTACTTAATGCGTTAGCTACGGCACAGAATCCGTGAAATGGACCCCACACCTAGTACCCACCGTTTACGGCGTGGACTACCAGGGTATCTAATCCTGTTCGCTCCCCACGCTTTCGCTCCTCAGCGTCAGTTACTACCCAGAGACCCGCCTTCGCCACCGGTGTTCCTCCTGATATCTGCGCATTTCACCGCTACACCAGGAATTCCAGTCTCCCCTGTAGTACTCAAGTCTGCCCGTATCGCCTGCACGCCTGCAATTGAGTTGCAGGATTTCACAGACGACGCGACAAACCGCCTACGAGCTCTTTACGCCCAGTAATTCCGGACAACGCTTGCACCCTACGTATTACCGCGGCTGCTGGCACGTAGTTGGCCGGTGCTTCTTCTCCAGGTACCGTCACAAAAGCTTCGTCCCTGGCGAAAGAGGTTTACAACCCGAAGGCCGTCATCCCTCACGCGGCGTCGCTGCATCAGGCTTGCGCCCATTGTGCAATATTCCCCACTGCTGCCTCCCGTAGGAGTCTGGGCCGTGTCTCAGTCCCAGTGTGGCCGATCACCCTCTCAGGTCGGCTACCCGTCGTCGCCTTGGTGGGCCGTTACCCCACCAACAAGCTGATAGGCCGCGGGCCCATCTCACACCGCACAAGGCTTTCCACCACCGACCATGCAGCCGGTGGTCCTATCCGGTATTAGACCCAGTTTCCCAGGCTTATCCCAAAGTGTGAGGCAGATCACCCACGTGTTACTCACCCGTTCGCCACTCGAGTACCCTGCAAGCAGGGCCTTTCCGTTCGACTTGCATGTGTTAAGCACGCCGCCAGCGTTCGTCCTGAGCCAGGATCAAACTCTCCAACAAAAAACCAATCAGAGAAATAGACCTGACCAAAAAATAATCCAAATTCAAAAGAATCAACTGGCAAAAAATCATCTTGTCAAAAACATGACAGACTCCCTCAAATGCCAGCCGAAAATAGTTGGCACAAGAAAATCCATCACACACTATCGAGTTCTCAAAAAACACACACCCACCAACACCACACCCCGTAAAAACAGCATGCGAACTTCGG
Organism: Gordonia sp. (in: high G+C Gram-positive bacteria); assembly: GCF_047600385.1. Classification (GTDB taxonomy): domain Bacteria; phylum Actinomycetota; class Actinomycetes; order Mycobacteriales; family Mycobacteriaceae; genus Gordonia. The sequence goes on from NZ_JASGKZ010000001.1 coordinate 422,429, forward strand.
TGAACCGGAGCCTTGCCGCCCGACTCGCGGGCAACTCCACCAGCCTAACCAGACCGGCAGTCGGAAGTCAAACCCGGATTTTTCCTCCCAGTCCCGCGCCCTCACGAAGTGAGAGAAGCAGGAACCGCGTGAAACATCCGGCGTCCAACCACCCAGGCCCTAAACTCTAGCAGAATCTAGAACCTGTTCGCAACCAGCAGCAGAAGTTTTTCTTTCGAAAGTTCGTCGCTGGCGACCTGAACTAAGTTACACACACGTCAACACGAACACAAACCCGCAGGTCACCACACTGAACAAGCACACAACCCCCACGCCGGCCGCACTGCGGACCAGTGAACGAGTCACCGTCCGCCGCGCAGCCGGCGCCGGGTCGATCAACCGTCGATACGCGGCTTCACCAGCGGGAACAGCACGGTCTCACGGATGCCGAGGCCGGTCAGAGCCATCAGCAGACGATCAATGCCCATGCCGGTTCCGGTGGTCGGCGGCATCGCGTACTCCATCGCGGCGAGGAACTCCTCGTCCAGAACCATCGCCTCGTCGTCACCGGCGGCGGCGAGGCGTGCCTGGTCGACGAACCGCTCCCGCTGGATGATCGGGTCGACGAGCTCGGAGTAGCCGGTGGCCAGTTCGAAGCCGCGAACGTACAGGTCCCACTTCTCCACCACGCCGGGCACGCTGCGGTGCGCACGCACCAGCGGCGAGGTCTCCACCGGGAAGTCCCGGACGAACACCGGCTGGTCGAGCTTCGCGCCGACCATGTGCTCCCAGAGTTCCTCGACGAGCTTGCCGTGGCCGTAACCCTTGCCCTCGGGGACCTCGAGTCCCACCTCGTCGGCGATCGCGAGCAGTTCCTCCACCGAGGTCTGCTCGGGAACGATCTCCCGGCCCAGCGCCTCCGACAGCGACGGGTACATCTCGATGCTCAGCCACTCCCCGCTCAGGTCGTACTCCGAGCCGTCCGGCATGGTCGGGGTCAGGGTGCCGAGCGCCCCCATCGCCACCGACTGGATGAGTTCGCGGATCATCGTCGCCGAGGTGTTGTAGTCGCCGTAGGCCTCGTAGGTCTCCATCATCGCGAACTCCGGGGAGTGCGTGGAGTCCGCGCCCTCGTTACGGAAGTTGCGGTTCACCTCGAAGACCTTGTCGATCCCGCCCACCACGCAGCGCTTGAGGAACAGCTCCGGCGCGATCCGCAGGTACAGGTCCATGTCGAACGCGTTCGAGCGGGTCACGAACGGCCGAGCCGCGGCGCCGCCGTGCAGCGTCTGCAGCATGGGGGTCTCCACTTCGAGGAAGCCCCGGTCGGTCATGTACCTGCGCAGCTCGGCCATCACCTTGATGCGGGTGCGGGCGATCTCGCGGGCCTCCGGCCGCACGATCAGGTCGACGTACCGCTGCCGAACGCGCGACTCCTCGCTCATCTCCTTGTGGGCGACGGGCAGCGGGCGCAGCGCCTTCGACGCCATCTCCCAGCCGTCGGCCATCACCGAGAGCTCACCGGTCCGCGAGCTGATCACCTGGCCGTGCACGAACACGATGTCACCCAGGTCGACGTCGGCCTTCCACCGCGCCAGGGCCTCTTCGCCGACGCCGTTGAAGCTGACCATCGCCTGCAGCTTGGTGCCGTCGCCCTCCTGCAGGGTCGCGAAGCACAGCTTGCCCTTGTTCCGCAGGAAGATCACGCGCCCGGCGATCCCGGCCTCGACACCGGTCTCGGTGCCGGCCTCCAGGTCGCCGTACTGCGCGCGGAGCTCGGCGAGGGTGTGCGTCCGCCCGACGCCCACCGGGTAGGCCTCGCGGCCCTCGCTCAGGATCCGCTCGCGCTTCTCACGCCGGATTCGCAGCTGTTCGGGGGTCTGGTCGTCGGTCTCTGCCACCTGCTCATTCACGAGGATCAAGATTAGGCCCGGTCCCGCGGGTCCCGCCAATCACGACGGCCCCGAACGGCGGGAGGCTTCGACACGGTCTCGTCACTGCGTTCCTCGACCGGCTCAGCCATCGGTAGGAGTGCGGTCCACGACCGGCTCGGCCATCGGCGCAATGCACTCCCGGACGAACAGACGGGGACGAGGCAGGCTGGGACGAAGCAGACGGGGACGGCCGAGGCGTTCAGGAGAACAGGTGGTGGGCGGCGGCGTCGACGGCACCGGTGATCCCGGCGGCCCGCAGCGCGCGATGGCCGCCGACCAGGAACCGCGCACCGCGCACGCCGCGCGCCTGCAGATGCCAGGCGAGCTGCTCGGCGTCGTACCCGTCCTCGGTGATCAGCAGCCACCGCGCCTCGTACGACGCCGAGCGCAGCGCCCCGGGGGCTCCGGGTGTGAGCAGCGTGAGGGCGTCGTCGAGGTCGAGCGCGATCGCCCCGAGCAGGGCGCCGTCGGCATGACGCGCCTGCGCCGAACGGAGATCGACGACGACGGCGCCGTCGTCGATCAGGGACCGGTACTGCGCGGTCTGCACGGACAGCGGGGTCGGCTCCTCGGAGAGGGTGCCGAAGGAGGTGGTGACGGGAACGTCGAAGGCGAGGGTCATCGCAAGGGTCCTCAGGAATGATCGGGTGGAGCGGGGAGAGTCGAACGAGGGAGCCGACCGCGAAAGGCGGTTTCAGCTCTGACAACACTCCCGACAGCTCTCGATCACGACGACGATTCTGCCACAGCCCGCAGCGCCGACGAAGAGTTTTGTGCACGGCCGCACAGAACCCGTCTCGTTCATATCGCCTGCGACTGCCGTTACTGTGAGGGCCATGTCGTGTTCATGTCCCGGGTCCGATGACGCACGGACGGCGCTCTCCCGCCGCTCCTTCCTGGCCGCGGGTGCCGCGGCGGCAGGCGCGCTCGCCGTGGGCGCCGGCGAGGTCAGGGCCGATCCCGGGGCGCTCGGCGGCGCCCGGATCGAGGGGACCACGCTCGCCCGGGTCGGGGTGCCCGGCAAGGCCCGCAAGGGCGGCTACCGCAAGTTGACCGCGGGGCCCGGCTGGCCGTTGTACGTCCGCCAGGACCTGGCCGCGGCGAAGGGGTCGCGGGCGGATCGTCGTACGGCCGTCGCATCGTTCGTGCAGTTCACCGACATGCACATCACCGACGTGCAGAGCCCGGCGCGTTTCGAGTACGTCCACCGGCAGGCGCCTTCGGCGTTCCGGCCGCACGAGACGCTGACCACGCAGGGCGCGGTCTCGCTGGTCGAGCGGGTCAACGCGCTCAAGTGCGGGCCGTTCACCGGCCGGGCCTTCGACGCCGTGGTGACCACCGGCGACAACACCGACAACCGTGAGGACGTGGAGCTCACCTGGTTCCAGCGGGTGATGTCCGGCGGCGACATCACCCCGAACACCGGCGCCCGCGACCGCTACGAGGGCGTCCAGTCGTTCGGGTCGTCGCTGTACTGGCAGCCGGAGTCCGACCGCGCCGACATCTACAAGGACCGCGGTTTCGTGCAGATCCCCGGGTTCCTGCGCGCGGCGATCCGCACGCATCGCAGTCCCGGCCTCGACACCCGCTGGTTCGCGGTCTTCGGCAACCACGACGACCAGTTCCTCGGCACCGTCCCGAACAACGTCATCGACTGGATGTACACGGCCGGGGTGAAGTTCGATCTGCCGGCGGACCATCCGGCCGCGGCGGCGATCAGCAGCGCGTTCCAGTCGAATCCGGCGGCGCTGGGGCCGCAGTTGGCGCAGTTGCGGGTCACGGGGCCGTCGTACCCGGTGACCCCCGACGCACGACGACGCCCGTTCGGCAACGCCGAGTTCGTGCGCAGGCACTTCCACCCGTCCGTCACCGGTCCCGGTCCGGTCGGCCACGGGTTCAGCGCGCCGGACGGCCCCACCTACTACGGCTTCGAGATCGCTCCGGGACTGCGCGGCATCGCCTTGAACACCTGTAATTCGCTCGGCATCGCCGACGGCTCGATCAGCCGGGTGCAGCTGGACTGGATGGAACGTGAACTGCGCCGCCACCGCGACCGGTTGGTGATCGTGTTCAGCCACCACACGTCCACGACGATGACGGCCAAGCTGCCCAACCCGGAGACGCCCGGCCAGGCCCAGTACGGCGGCGAGCATCTGGTGTCGGTGCTGAAGAAGCACCCGAATCTGATCGCCTGGGTCAACGGGCACACCCACCGGAACGAGATGACGCCCCACCGCGGCAGCTCGCCGAAGCACAGCTTCTGGGAGATCAACACCGCCAGCCACATCGACTTCCCGCAGCTGGCGCGGATCCTGGAGGTGACCGACAACGGCGACGGCACCCTGAGCATCTTCACCCCGCTCATCGAGGCCGAGAGCCCGTACACCGCGGACGAGTCCGACCTCTCCCCCACCGGGCTGGCCAGCCTCTACCGCGAGCTCTCGTACAACGACATCCATCGCAACGACGAGGCGCTCGGCAAGATGACGGACCGGAACTGCGAGCTGCTCCTGGCGCATCCGCTGCGCTGACCCCCACGACACGTCCGCTCCGACGCGTCTACGACACCGTCCCGGTCACCTCGAACGCCCGCCACGGCAGCACCGGGTGACTGCCGTGACCGGGGTCGATGCCGACGAGTTCCTGGTCCCCGACGGCGATCCGTTCGTGCTTGAACACGTGGTCGACGACGAGACGTCCGGCGAGCGTCGGCGGCGGCGCGACCGGGTCGGCCCAGTCGGTGATCGTGGAGTGGCCGTAGATCTGGCTGAACGGGACCCGCGTCGCGAGCCAGCCCGGAACCAGCTCCGTCGCGGTCTGCGCCCACAGCGGTCCGACGATCGGACTGCTCCGGTTCAGCAGGACACCGGCCGCGAACACCGACGCATCCCGCCCGCGCAGCAGGCCGTTCAGTGCGGACGCCGCGTCCGCCGCCGTCGTCGGGCCGCCGAGGATCCGGCGCCAGAACGGTTCGGTGAGTCCGGCGTGCGTCACCAGATATTCGCGCGTCGGCGTCGAGATCGCCGCCGCGACCCGCGCATCGCCGCGGGCCACCCATCGGCGCAGCGTCTTCGCGGAACGACGGCTCAGCTTCTGCGGCCAGGCGAACACCGGCTGATGCACGTACTGCGCCTCGTGGTTGCCGATCAACTGCACCCAGCGCCGCCCGGACCGCTCCAGGTGGTGATCCACCAACTCGATCACCGCCTCCGAATCCGGGCCGCGGTGGATCAGGTCGCCCACCTGGATCACGACGAGGTCGTCGGGCAGGCGCCCGTCGCGGACGCCGAGCCGGTCCAGCTCGGCCCGCAGCTGATCGGCGTGGCCGGCGACGTCGCCGAGCACCGCGATCCTCACGGCGTCCAGCTGCCGGCGGCGGCGCCGATCTCCGCACGACGGCCCATCCGGCGGCGGATCGCGTCGACCTCCCGGATCGCCTGACCGATCATCCGGCGTTCGATCGGCGTCAGCTCGTCCTGCTCGATGAGGTCGCCGGGCGGCTCCCCCCGATCGAGTTGATGCAGCTGGTGCCGCAACCGCAGCTGCTGCATCAGTTCGAAGACCTCGGTCAGTCGCTCCGCGTCGACGCGGGTCAGCAGGTCCGAGCCGGATCGGTTCCGGAGCCGGTCGACGGTCCGCAGATCGGTCGACGCCTCGGAGAGCGCCACCCATCTCGCGATGTTCACGATCGGCAGCAGCCCCCGGGTCTTGGCGTCGAACGCGCTCGCCGTCGGCGAGACGAGGCCGCGCAGGCCGGGGCGCCGGGCCGGATGCGCGAGGGCCTCCTCGAGGAGCAGTTCCAGGGTCTTCGGGTGCCTGCGGACCCGGCCGAGCGTCCGGGCGACGTCGGACAGCCCGGGGTCGCCGTGGATCGGCCGACCGTCGAGCAGCAGCGAGATCATCAGGATGCCCTTGTCCGCGTACGGCTCGGCCAGCCAGCGTCGTGCGGCGGCGAGCCACTGCCGGTTGGTGCGCGAGAACGCGGGGGCGGCGGTGCTCGCCCCGTGCGTGTCGGTCGGGATCCCGGAATCGGCGAGGATCCGGTTCACCTCGGCGAACGCGGACCGGTAGCGATGCGCCTCCTCGTCGGAGACGTCGTCGTCGAAGACCACCGCGGCGTCGACGTCGGACGACAGCAGGGCCTCGCGGCGCCCGTTGCTCCCCAGGGACAGCCAGACGAACCGGTCCGCGGTGAGGTCCGGGTGACGCTCGAACACCAACCGGATCGCCCGCCGGATCAGCGTGTCGACCATCGCGGAGTACAGCGAGACGACGCGGTCGACGGTGAGGCCGCCGCGCCAGCTCTCCTCGACGACGCCCGGGATCTTCCGTGCCCGGGTGACCAGCGCGTCCGCGGTCTCCGAACGACGCAGCTGCTCGTGCAGACCGACGCCCGCCGAGACCGGCGCCGACACGAAGTCCCGGCTGTTCACGGCGCCGCGCAGGGCCCCGCCCGGACCGGTCACCAGCAGGATCTCGTCCTCCTGGTCGAGGAGGCGCAGCACCGCCTCGGACACCGGGCTGTCCGAGGCGATCACCGGCGCCGGGAACGTCATGACCTCCGACACCGGGGTCGTCGCCGCCAGTCCGGCACCGAGCACCCGGCTGCGCAGGCGGGCATCCGTCACCAGCCCGAACCCGCCGGTCGCATCCACCACCGCGTACGGCAGATCGCGTTCGGTCATCAGGGCGGCGGTCCGGGCGATCGGGGTGCCCGGAGACACCCGTACGGGAGACGAGAGCACCAGATCGCTCACCGACACGAACTCGGGCCGCGTGGAGTCGCTCCGGTGCGCGGTGCCGATGTACTCCGCGAGGAATCGGGCTCCGACCCGCGTCGCGAACGCCTCCTCGACGATGTCGAGCGGGATCCGCGCCGCGGTCGTCTCGGTGACGGCGACCGCTCGCGGCCCGATCGGACGGGCCGCGAGCAGCGCGGAATAGCCGAAGATCTCCCCGGCCCCCGCGCGGTGGGCCGCGCCCTGGTGCAGCCGGTCGGCGTCGAACCACAGGTCCACGGTGCCCGTCAGCACCACGAACACCTCGTGGGTCGGTGCGGCGAAGGCGTCGACGATGAGAGCCCCGGCCGGGTAGGCCGTGATCACCGCGGACTCCTCGGCCCGCGCGCGAGTCTCGTCGGAGAGCGCGCTGAAGGGCGGCTGTTCGACGAGGAAGGTCTCCAGGTCGAGGTCGCTCATCGTCGGACTCCCGTTCGTCGCACCTCTGCCGCACCGACCCGGGTGCTCACCGGATCACGTCGCCACCGGACAGGACGATCGTCTCACCGGTCATGAAGCCCGCGTCGCCGGAGCCGAGGATCTCGACCCAGCGCGCGATCTCCGCCGGCTGGGCGACCCTGCCCAGCGGTACCGACGCGGCGGCCTCGGCCATCCGTCCGGTGGCCGCGTTGCCGGGGGTGTCCACCCAGCCCGGGGCGATCGCGTTGACCCGGATCCCCCGGCCGGCGAGTTCGAGCGCCAGCGATTTGGTCAGCATCACCACGGCCGCCTTCGAGGCGCAGTAGAGGAGCTGACCGGGCGAGACGGTGAAGGCGTCGACCGAGGCGAAGTTCACCACCGCGCCGCCGTCCATCCGGGCCACGGCCTCGGCCGTCACGTTCAGGGTGCCCAGGACGTTGACGTCGAACACCCGCCGATAGGTCGCCTCGTCGAAGGTCTCCAGGGTGGTGGGCGGGTACACGCCCGCGATGTTCGCGACGAGGGCGATCGGCGCGCCGTCGGCGGCGAGGTGCGCGTCGAGCACCCGGCCGACGCCCTCGCGGTCGGTCACGTCGACGGCGACGGTGCGGACGGTCTCGGTGCCGACGGGGTACTCGGTCTCGACGCGATCGAGCGCGAGCACCTGCCAGCCGGAGGAGGTCAACAGTTCGGCGGTGGCGCGGCCCATGCCGCTCGCGGCGCCGGTGACGACAGCGGTTCTCACAGATCTGCCTTTCGTTCGGGGTTCTGGTTCGGTTCGGGGTGAGCATCGGGAAGCGGATCGACCGCGGTGTGCACGATCTCGTCCTTCATCGCCTCGGCGCCCTCGGTGTCGCCCGCGGCTTCGAGTTCGGCGGCCGCGACCGACTCGGCTTCGAGCATCGTCATCTCGGGCGGTGCGAAACCGGTGGCGACCGCCCAGAAGTAGGCGATGAGCGACACGATCATCGCCGCGAGGATGTCCCACGGGAAGGCGAGGATCGGCTCGTCCAGGGGGCCGTACGATCCCAGTCCGCCGAGCGTCAGCAAGGCGAGGAGCTGGAACACCAGCCAGTATCCGCCGCGCAGGTGCGGGACTCCCGGTTCGCTGGTCAGCAGTCGCAGCACCGCCAGGAAGACGATGCAGAGCCCGATGGTGCCGCCCAGGTAGGCGAGCATGGTCGACAGATCGGTCGTGGTGCCCGGTGCGGCGAGGACGAACCCGCTCCGGCCGGCGACGAAGATCCAGCCGACCAGGAAGAGCGTCGCCAGCAGGGCGGCCGGACCGCGCTTGACCCAGCCGTTGTAGGTGGAGAAGCACACGGCGTAGACGCACAGCGCACCCAGCAGGATCGTGATGAGGTTGACCAGGGTGACGAATCCGCACCAGTAGATGATCAGGGAGGCGGCGAGGAAGCCGGCCGGCGCGAGCACCCGGGCGGCGGGCAGCCGGTACGGCCGCACCAGATCCGGGGCCGTCCGACGCCACACCATCAGCGCGACGGAGGCGGCGAGGGTGCTGAGCACCAGCGCGGAGCTGATGAACCCGACCAGCCGGTACCAGCTCGGCGCCGGAGCGAAGAACGAACAGCCGACGACGAAGGCGACGACCGCCGACGCCACCGGGATGCCGTGCTTGTTCATCGAGGTCAGCGCCCGCGGGAAGTACTTGTTGGTGGCCAGGCCGTAGCCGACGCGCGCTCCGCCGCCGAGGTACAGGTATCCGGCGGCGCTGGGCGAGAGGATGGCGTCCAGCAGGAGCACGGACACGAACGCGCCGAGCAGCGCCATGCCGGTGGCCTTCAGCGCCGAGTTCAGCGGCCCGTCCGCCCAGGTGCTGCCTTCGAGGGCGGACCAGTCTCCGGCGGCGACACCGGCGTCGGCCCAGTCGAGGGCGCCGATCAGCGCCACCTGGAGTCCGATGTAGATGCCGAGCGGGATCAGCACGGAGCCGACCGTGCCGAGCGGGATGTTGCGTTTGGGGTTCTTCACCTCGCCGGCGAAGTCGATCACGCCGCGGAATCCCATCATCGCGAAGGCGATACCGGAGACCGCGACCGCCTGGAGCGTCGACGAGAAGCCCGAGTGACTGCCCCCGCCGTTGCCGAAGAAGCCGTAGTCGGTGAAGTTCCCGGCGCGGAAGACGAAGAACAGCATCAGGAAGGTCACCGTCGGGATGATGATCTTCCACCAGGTGACCCAGCGGTTGGCCTCGCTGAGCAGCTTCACGCCGAAGAGGTTGATCAGCAGGAAGAAGACCATCATCGCCAGGCCGACCAGGATGCCGCGCGGCCACGACAGCATCGAGACGCCGTCGACGGTGGTGAGCAGCCCGAGGTCGGGGAACAGGCCGCCGACGTAGGTGATCGCGGCGATCGCCTCGATGGCCGGCAGCGAGACGTTCGCCAGCCAGTACGAGAGCCCGAGGATCCAGCCGGTGAGGCCGCCGTGCGACAGGTACGGGTAACGCACGATCGCGCCCGAGAACGGCAGCGCGGTTCCCACTTCCATCCAGGCGAGGGCGATCACCAGGGTCAGTGCGCCGCCGATCACCCAGGACAGCACCGCGGACGGACCCGCGACGCCGGCCGCGGAGAGCGCGGCGAACAGCCATCCGGAGCCGATCTGGCCGCCGATCGCGATGAACATCGCGGCTTGCAGCGACATCCGGCGTTGGAATTTCGCATTTGATTCGTATGTGACAGGTGGTGACGTCGACATGGCCCCTCCAAGAGCAGTCGGTGAACCGGGACCGACCGTCGACGTTGACGATCAGCGTTTTCCGAGTGTGATTCACCTCGCAGGACTAGGTAAAGGCATGAATCAAATGATCGGTCAAAGTTTTAAGCTATGGCTAGACCTCCGGGGCCGCCGGCATCGGGATCGCCTCCAGCAGCGCTCGAGTGAGGCCGACCAGGACCGATGCCGCCGGGGACAGCACCGCGTTCCGCCGCCACACGAACCCGTACTGCTCGATCAGCGGCGGGTCGAGCGAGACCGAACGCAGCCCGCGCGTGAATCCCAGTCGTTCCGCGACGGGCGGCGAGGCGATCGTGTCGCCCACGCCGCGGCGCGCCAGTTCGAGGGCGACGGCGTACGACTCCACCTCGATGGCCGGCCGGATCACGTGGCCGGAGGCCTGGGCGCGCGCATTGAGCTGCAGCCGGGTCGGGTCCATGTCGCCCCAGCGCGCTTCGGGCAGGATCAGGGTCGCCCGGGCGATCGCCTCGATGCCGATCGGTCCGGCGGCGCGCTCGGGTGCAGCGGTGTAGTAGCACGCCTCCGACCGCCAGATCACCGGGCTGATCTCCAGACCGCGATCGTCCACCGGAAGGGCCACGACGCCCGCCTCCAGATCGCCGCTGCGCACCGCCTCGGCGACCTGCACCGAGTTGAGCTCCTCGATCCGCAGCGACACCCCCGGGTACAGCGCACGGAACTCGGCGATCAGGTCGACGTTGATCAGGTCGTGCGCGCTCGAGAAGGTGCCGAACGAGACGCTGCCCCCGGTGAGGTTGCGGATCGGGTCGACCGCGGTCACCGCCTCCTCCGCCGCGGCGAGCGTGCGTTCGGCGTAGGGGACGAGCATCCGCGCCGCCTCGGTGAGGATCAGTCTGCGGTTGGTCCGGGTGAAGAGCGAGACCCCGAGCGCCCGTTCCAGACGGCGGATCTGGTCGGAGAGGCTCGGCTGCGCGATGTAGTTCGCCTCGGCCGCGGCGGAGAGCGAACCGTGCTCCACCGCCGAGAGGAAATAGGTCAGTTGCTGCAGCGTGATCGGCGTCCTCGACATCACCATAGGTTAATCCTTGATGAGGGTGCAGCTAATGGTTATGGACCCGATGACCCGGTCGACCGAACAATCGAGGCGAGGGATCCCACCGGAGGATCCGCCAGATCCGAAAGGACGCGACATGGCTCGTATCTGCATCATCGGCGCCGGCGCGGCCGGCTTGTCCGCCATCGCTCAACTCCGTCCCGCGGGGCACGACGTCGAATGCTTCGAGAAGACCGACCGGGTCGGCGGCCACTGGCACACCGACTACGAGGCGCTGCACCTGATCACGGCCCGGGACGCCACCCATTTCGAAGACTTCCCGATGCCCGCGGACTACCCGCACTTCCCCCGGCGCGACCAGGTCCGCCGGTACATCGAGTCGTACGCCGACCACGCCGACCTCCGCCGGAGCATCGCCTTCTCCACCGAGGTGCTCTCGGCCGAGCCGGTCCCCGCGGGCGACGCGCCCGTCGGCAGCGCCGGATGGCGCGTGGTCACCAGCCGCGGTGACGAAGGGGTCTTCGACGCCCTCGTCGTGGCGAACGGGCACCTGTGGAGCCCCAGGATCCCCGAGGTGCCCGGCACGTTCACCGGCACCGCACTCCATTCCAGCGAGTACGACAACGTCGGAGACCTCGAGGGGAACCGGGTCCTGGTGGTCGGTGCGGGCAACTCCGGATGCGACATCGCCGTCGACGTCGCCCAGCATCGGCTCGAAGCCGATGTGGTGGTGCGCAAGGGGATCCACTTCCAGCCCAAGATGTACTTCGGCGTGCCGCGCCAGCAGGTGCCGTGGCTGAGCGAGTACACCGCCGCCGAGCAGGACCTCCTCGCCCGCCTGCTCGCCAAGGTGGCGATCGGACCGAACAGCGCCTACCCGGGTCTGCCGGAGCCCGAATCGCACGACCTCGCCGGCGGCGCGACCACCGTCAACGACCTGCTCCTGTACTGGATCCAGCACGGACGCGTCACGGTGCGGCCGGGCATCGAGCGTTTCGACGGCAAGACCGTCCACTTCTCCGACGGCACGAGCGCCGAGTACGACTCGATCGTCTACGCGACCGGGTTCGACGTCGCACTGCCCTTCCTGGACGCAGACCTGCTCGCCGGCGAGGCCGGCGTGCCCCGCCGGTACGCGGGCGGGATCCTGCCCGAGGGCGCCGAGAAGCTGTACTTCGTCGGCCTCATCGCGCCGCGCGGACCGCAGATCCCGATCTACGGCGTGCAGTCCAAGCTGGTCCTCGACATGATCGCGCTCCAGGAGCAGGCGGGTCCGCTCGGGATGGCCCTGGCCAACTACTTCTCGGTGATGCAGGAGGCGGAGCTGCGCATCGACATCGTCCGCGCGATCTGGGAGGAGCAGATGCGCGACACCGAGCGGCTGCTCCGTTCGCTCGCGGCCACCCCCGCGCCGGTCGCCGCCGGTTCGGCCGGAAACTGACGGGAGACCTGCCGAGATGAATTCCGCATCGACCATCGCCCCCTGCCCCGGTCGGCTGGACGGGCGCATCGCACTGATCACCGGAGGCTCCCGCGGCCAGGGCGCCGCGCACGGGGCGCGGCTGTCCGCCGAGGGCGCGACCGTCTACCTCGCCGACGTGCTCGACGACGAGGGCGAGGCGACCGCCGCCGCGCTCCGCGAATCCGGCGCGGACGTGACCTACCTCCGTCTCGACGTGACCGACCAGCAGCAGTGGACGGCCGCGCACGACCGCATCGCCGGCGACCACGGCCGCCTCGACGTCCTGGTCAACAACGCCGGGATCGTGCACGTCACCCCGCTCGAAGAGGAGACGGCCGAGGCCTGGAACCGTCTCCTGGCGGTGAACCTCACCGGCGCCTTCCTCGGCCTCCGGACCATGCTCGGGCTGCTGCGGGCGTCGTCGGTCGCCTCGGTGATCAACACCTCGTCGATCTTCGGCCCGTCGGGAGCGATCGGGTACGCCGCCTACGCGGCGAGCAAGTCGGGGCTGCTGGGGCTCACCCGCACCGCCGCCCTCGAGTTCGCCGCCGACGGCATCCGGGTCAACGCGCTGGTCCCCGGCGGTGTCGCGACGCCGCTGAACGCGAACGAGCCCGGCACCGGCGTGGTCCCCGAGACCCCGCTGGGACGACGCGCCGATCCGGCCGAGCTCGCCGCGGCGGTCGCCTTCCTGGCGTCCGACGACGCACGCTTCATGACCGGCAGCGAACTGGTGGTCGACGGCGGATTCCGCGCCCGATGACCCCCCGAATCCATCACGAGACAAGGAGTTCTTCATGAGTCAGGTCGTCAAGGGAGTCATCGCTCGGGTGAAGGGGGCGCCGGTGGAGACGGTGGACATCGTCATCCCGGATCCGGGACCCGGGGAGGCGGTGGTGCAGGTGCAGTCGTGCGGGGTGTGTCACACCGATCTGCATTACCGGGAGGGCGGGATCAACGACGAGTTCCCGTTCCTGTTGGGTCACGAGGCCGCCGGGATCGTCGAATCCGTCGGTGAGGGGGTGACCTCGGTGGCCCCGGGTGATTTCGTGATCTTGAACTGGCGTGCGGTGTGCGGGCAGTGCCGCGCCTGCAAACGCGGCGACCTCAAATACTGTTTCAACACCCATAACGCGACGCAGAAGATGACCATCGCCGACGGCGAGGACGCGGGTGTGGAGTTGAGTCCGGCGTTGGGGATCGGGGCGTTCGCCGAGAAGACCCTGGTCGCCGCGGGACAGTGCACCAAGGTCGATCCGGGAGCGCGGCCGGCCGCGGTCGGACTCCTCGGCTGCGGGGTGATGGCCGGCCTGGGCGCGGCCATCAACACCGGCCAGGCCGGCCGCGGCAAGTCCCTGGCCGTGATCGGGTGCGGCGGCGTCGGCGTCGCGGCGATCGCGGGCGGGAAGTTGGCCGGGGCGTTGCCGATCATCGCGATCGACATCGACGCCAAGAAACTAGAGAAGGCCCGGGAGATGGGTGCCACCCACGTCATCGACTCCTCGCAGGTCGATCCCGTCACTGCGGTCGCCGAAATCTGCGACCAGTATTATCCGGGTGCGGAGGGGGCCGATGTGGTGGTCGAGGCCGTGGGCCGTCCGGAGACGTGGAAGCAGGCGTTCTACGCCCGGGACCTGGCCGGCACCGTGGTGCTGGTCGGGGTCCCGAACCCGGAGATGAGGGTCCCGGAGATCCCCCTGGTGGACGTGTTCGGACGCGGCGGCGCGTTGAAGTCGTCGTGGTATGGGGATTGTCTGCCGGAGAAGGATTTCCCGATGCTGGTGGACTTGTATCGCAATGGTCAGTTGGATCTGGATGCGTTCGTGACCGAGGAGGTCGGGATCGACGAGGTGGAGGCGTCGTTCGAGAAGATGCACCACGGCCAGGTGCTGCGCAGCGTGGTGGTGTTGTGATGGGGGTGCGGGTCGATCACGCGGTCACTTCCGGGACGTTCAGTCTGGACGGGGAGACCTTCGACGTGGACAACAACGTGTGGGTGATCGGTGACGACACCGAGTGCGTCGTGCTCGACGCCCCCCACTCGGTCGAAGCGATCCTGGACGTCGTCGGCGGCCGGGAAGTGAAAGCGATCGTGTGTACGCACGCTCATGATGATCATGTCCGGTACGCGCCGGAGTTGGCCGAGGCCACGGGGGCGCCGATCTGGTTGCACCCCGACGACGCCCCGCTGTGGGAGCTGACGCATCCGGGGCGCAGGTGGGATGCGGACCTGGCCGATGGTCAACAGATCACGGTGGGCGGGACGGTGTTGAGGGTGTTGCACACGCCCGGTCACGCGCCGGGTGGGGTGTGTCTGTATGCGCCGGAGTTGGGGTGTGTGTTCACCGGTGACACCCTGTTCTGTGGTGGTCCGGGGGCGACGGGACGGTCGTTCTCCAGCCGCGAGGTCCTGGAGGACTCGATCCGGGCGCGTCTGTACGACCTGCCCGCCGACACGGTGGTGCACACCGGTCACGGCGCCGACACCACGATCGCCGCGGAGAAGACCCTCCTGGGCTGAACACCGACTCCCACCGGCGGGAACCCGGCTCCACCGGCGGGAATCGTCCCCCGACGGCTGAAATCCGCTCCCAGAAAGTGAAATCTGTTCCCGCCGAATGGATTTCGTTTCCGCCGGCGGAGCTCCGTCGAAGCCACACCGAACACCGGCCGTAGACGAGGCGGACTCCCCTCACCGACCCGAGACCCTCGATCCCCGCGCACAACGACCCGGCGCATCCTTGTCCCCACAGGCCATGGTGTGACCGAATCGTCGGCAGTTGAATGAGATCCACGACACGTCGGTGTCGGGACGAAGAAGGAGCACACGGTATGAGTGAACAGTTGGACGGCCAGGGTGCGACGGTCGTCGTCTCCGACGTCGACGCCGTTTCGGAGGCCGGGCCACGACACCGGTCGAGTGTGCGAGAGAGCGGTTCGGTGCCCTGTACAGCCCGGTTCCGGACGTCGAGGGAGAGTTCCTCCAGCCGATCGCGGCGCTGTCGGGCGACGACCGGTGCGAGATCACCGCGCTGAGAACACCCGACCACCGGAAATCACATATCTCGACAATGCCGCTCTCCGACGTCGTCGTGCTCAGGCGAACACGACGACGTCGGCGACCGTCCTTTCCGCCGGCTGAGCCGTGCGAGGAACGAAGTGACGAGTACGTGTCGAAGCCCCCGCCCGCGACGACCCGCCCACACCCGACCGACCGTCGAACGCGAGACGCGCGACCGCCCGCGCGCACAACGATCCGGCCCGATGTTGTCCCCGCAGACCATGGTGCGACCCTTCCGACACAGGGTTGACTGAGACCCACGACACATCCCCGTGTCCGGACGGAGAGGGAACACACGGTATGAGCAAGCAGTTGGACGGCAAGGTCGCGATCGTCACCGGAGCCGGTGCGGGTCTGGGCGAAGCCATCGCACGACGACTCTCCGCCGAGGGCGCGAAGGTCGTCGTCTCCGACATCAACGGCGCCGCCGCGCAGGCGGTGGCGGACTCGCTCGACGACGCCCTCGCGGTCACCACCGACGTCACCTCGGAGGCCGAGGTGAAGGCACTGGTGGAGCAGGCGCGGGAGCACTTCGGCGCCCTGCACATCATGGTGCCGAACGCCGGGGTCGGGTTCGTCCAACCGATCGCGGCGATGTCGTACGACGACTGGCGCAAGACCACCTCGGTGAACCTCGACGGCGTGTTCCTGTCCATCCGCTACGCGGCGCCGGTGATCGCCGAATGCGGCGGCGGCGCCGTCGTCACGATCAGCTCCATCACGTCCACCGCGGGTTCCCCGTTGCTCGCCCCGTACGCCGCGGCCAAGGCCGCCGTGCGCAACCTCACCGAGACCGCCGCCATCGAGTTCCGTCCGGCCGGCGTCCGGGTGAACGCGGTGCTTCCCGGCTTCGTCGACACCGCGCTGGTCACCACCGCGGCGCCGCAGTTCGAGGCCGCTCTGGGCCTGCCCGCCGGCGGCTTCGACGGACTGATCGAGCAGAAGCAGGGCCGCTACGGGACGCCGGAGGAGGTGGCCGCCGCAGTGCTGTTCTTCGCCTCCGGCGAGTCGTCGTGGTGCACCGGCAGCAGCCTGGTGCTCGACGGCGGCATGGTCGGCTCGCTTCTGTAGACGACCGGCTCGTTCTCCGACGTCGTCGTGCTCAGGCGAACACGACGACGTCGGCGACCGCCGTCAGCACCGACTCGCCGTCGACCGTCAACGCACTCGTGAGGACCACGTCCGCGCGACCCCGTCGCTCGTCGAGCCGCACCTCGTCGATCCGCGCCCACCCGGTGAGCACGTCGCCGGGGCGCACCGGCCGCACGAACACCACCTCGCGCAGATCCCGACCGGCGATCACCCGCCACTGCCGGTAGACCGCGTCGACGGTGAGTCGCTGCATCACCGCGATCGTCTGGATGCCGCTGGCGATGACCCCGCCGAACAGCCCGCGGGCGGCCGCGGCCTCGTCGGTGTGGAAGTACTGCGGATCCCACCGTTCCGCGAACGACAGCACGTCGTCGAGAGTCAACGCGTACTCCCCGAACGTGTACGTGGTGCCTGTGATCAGGTCTTTCCCGCCGACGGTCATCGATTCCTCCCGGCTTTGGCGCGCTCGTGGACGCGGCGGAGACCGTCCAACGTCAGAAACGGGGCGTGGTCGGTGAGGGTGCGGCATTCGTCGTACATCATCGGCGCCTGATAACCGGTCGCCACGACGACGACGTCGCGCCCCGCGAAGCCGGGCACGTCGGCTTTGATCCGTTCCACCAGGCCGTCGACCTGGCCGGCGAAACCGTAGAGGATGCCGGACTGCAGTGCTTCGACGGTGTTCTTGCCGAGCACGCTGCGCGGCGGCTGCAGTTCCACCTTGCGGACCGTCACCGTGTGGTCGCTCAACGCCTGCACCCCGAGGTTGACGCCGGGGGCGATCGCGCCGCCCAGGAACTCTCCCTTGGCCGAGACCGCGTCCACCACCGTCGCCGTCCCGAAGGCGACGACGATGCACGGTCGGCCGGGGAAGTTCGCGTGCGCCGCCAGAGCGTTGGCGACGCGATCGGTCCCGACTTCTTTCGGATTGTCCACGAGCAGCGGGATCCCGGTGCGCACCCCGGGCTCCAGCAGCACATGCGGGCTCGTCTCCGATCGGCCCGCGCCCGGACTCCCGGCGCCGAAGTAGCGCGGCAGCATCACTCGGATCTCACGCAGGAGCGACGGGACGGTGGAGAGGGCTGCCACCGCCGTCACGCGCTCGATGTCGTCGCCGAGCAGTCCGCGCAGGGTCAGCGCGAGCTCGTCAGCGGTCAGATGCGGATCGGTGTGGATACGCCAGTCGCGCACCAGCGCCGCATGGTCGCCGAATCCCGCGAACACCCCGAGATGGATGTTCGTGTTGCCGACGCTGACCGTGAGGAGCATCAGACGACGGCGTCGGCGAGAACAGACCCGCTCGCTTCGCTCCCGGCGTCGGCGAGCTGACGCGGGTCCTTGAGACCCGAATCGGCGGGCACGTCCGCGGGGTCGTCGGTGAGCGAGATCTGCCGGTTGTGCTCGTCGACGAAGACCACCTTCGGCGAGTAGCTCTTCAGTTCCTCCTCGTTCAGCATCCCGTAGCCGATCAGGATCACCAGATCGCCCGGGTGCACGAGGTGTGCGGCCGCACCGTTGATGCCGATCACGCCGGTCCCGCGCTCGCCGGCGATCACGTAGGTCTCCAGGCGGGCGCCGTTGTCGATGTCGACGATGTGGACCTGCTCGCCTTCGAGCAGCCCCGCGGCGTCGAGCAGATCCTGGTCCACGGTCACCGAGCCGACGTAGTGCAGGTCGGCCTGGGTCACGCGAGCGCGATGGATCTTGGACGTCATCATGGTGCGGAACATGGGGTACCCCTCTTTCTAGTTGTCTTCACCGTCGGTGAAGAACGCTTCCTTGGCGGCGTCGTCGTACTGTCGGCGGACGCCGCCGATGTCGACGCCGACGTTGTCGAGCAGACGGGTGTCGCCGATGCGGGCCGCGACGAGCAGCCGACCGTCGCCCTGCTCCGGCGCATCGCCGAGCGTGCGGCCGCGCAGTTCCAGATAGTCGACGTCGATGCCGGGCTCGGTTTCGAGCACCGCACGCGCGGCGGCCAGCACCGCGTCGCGCCCGTGCTCCCCCGCATGAGTCCCGGCCAGCAGCGCGGCCGAGAGCGTCGTCGCCAGCTCACGCTGCTCCGGCGTGAGATAGCGGTTGCGCGAACTCATCGCCAGCCCGTCGGCCTCGCGGACCGTGGGGACGCCGACGATCTCGACGTCCATGTTCAGATCCGCGACCATCTGGTTGATCAGGACCAGCTGCTGGTAGTCCTTCTCCCCGAAGTAGGCGGCGTGGGGGGCGGCGATGTTGAGGAGCTTGTTGACCACGGTCAGCATGCCCGCGAAATGCGTCGGGCGGGCGGCGGCCTCCAGGCCGACCCCGGCCGGGCCGGGGTGGACCGTCGTCCGCGGCCCGTTCGGGTACACGGTGTCGACGGTCGGCGCGAACACCAGCGGGACCCCGAGCGCGGCGAGCTTGGCGCAGTCCTCGTCGAACGTGCGCGGGTAGGCGTCGAGGTCCTCGCCCGCGCCGAACTGCAGCGGGTTGACGAAGATCGAGACGATGACGACGGTGTTGCCCCACCCCTCGGCGGCGCGGATCAGCTCGAGGTGTCCCTCGTGCAGTGCGCCCATGGTCGGGACCAGGGCGACCCGCCTGCCGGTGGCACGCAGGGCCTTGCTGACCCGGTGGAGTTCGGCCGGGTCGCGGTGCACGGTCAGCGCACCGGGGGTGTACGGGGCCTGCGCGGCCTCGATGATCTCTGTCATGGATTCCCCTCGATGGAGTCGAGCAGGTCGGCGGGAGCGCCGGCCTGCGTCGCGGCTCGGGCTGAGAGCACGCGATAGCCGAGTGCCACACCGGGGTCGGGCAGACCCTCCAGTGCGGTGCGATGCCGCTGCACGGTCGCGCGGTCGCCTCGGGCGACGGGACCGGTGAGGGCGGAGGGACCGAGTGCGAGCACGTTCTCCAGGGAGGCCCGGACCAGCGGGCCGAGGATCTGCTCGGGAAGGCCGGCGGCACCGCCGTCGACCGTCGCCTGCTCGGCCAGGCGGTGGGGTCCGTCGATCGCGGCCCGCAGCGCGGTGACGGCGTCGGTGACCAGGGCGATCAGATTGTTCGCGCCGTGCGCGAGGGCGGCGTGGTACAGCGTGCGCTGCGACTCGTCGATCCGGACCGGCGTCCCGCCGATCTCCAGCACCAGCGAGGCCGCGACCGCGTCGCCGAAGGGGTCGGCGGAGGTGATGCCGAAGCACGACGACGCCAGGCGCGGCGTGTCCTCGTCGCCGCCGACGAAGGTCATCGCCGGGTGGATCGCCAGCACCATGCCGCCGCGCCGCGCGACGGGATCGAGGATCGCGGTGCCGTGCGCGCCCGCGGTGTGCACCACGATCTGGCCGGGCCGCAGGCAGACGGCCACCCGGTCGATCACGGTGGGGAGTTCGGTGTCGGGGACGGCCAGCAGCACCAGGTCGGCGGCGGCGACCACGTCGTCGACGGAGCCCGGACGGGCGGACGGGAGGCGGCGCTCGGCACGCTCACGGGAGGCCTCGGAACGGGCGTGGACGGCGACCACCCGATGTCCGGCGGCGGCGAGCGCCTCGCCGAGCGCGGTGCCCACGCGGCCCGCCGACACGATGCCGACGTTCAGGCGCGGAGCAGGGGTGGATGCGGTCACCGGAGTCCTCCAAGGTCAGTTCCAGTCCCGGCACGGGCCGGGTACCAGACTTTCACCCCGCAAGAGTAGGCCCGCCTAACACGTCGCACCAGATCTTGTGACCCGCTTCACCGATCGACGGGGCGGCTTCACCGCGGCGGCGTCTGGTCGGGGAAGGGGTGGTTTCGACACGCCTCCGTCACTTCGTTCCTCCGGCGGCTCAGCCAGCGCATGAACAAGCACCCCACCGTCTACTCCCGGCGACGCCCAACCGCTCCCTGAGCCGCATGCGAGCGCAGCGAGCCTGCGCGTCGAAGGGGCTCAGTCGCGGCGGCGGCGACCGCCGCCGCGCCGGCCGCGCCCCTCGTTCAGCCGACCCAGGAGGTCGTTCACCGACAGGCCGTCGGTGTGGGCGCCGTCGTCGTGCGTCGAGGCGCGCCGACCCCGCTGCGGCATCGGCGGGACCTCCGGGACCTGCGGCACCTGGTGCGGCTGCGGCGCGGGCCTGGTGTACGCCGGGCGGCCCGGCACCGCGGGCGGCTGATACGCCGCGGCGTCGTACGCCTGCGGCTGCTCCTCGTACCGGGGGTCGTCGTCGTACTGGGGCAGCTGCTGCGTGTACTGCTCGCCGTCGTCGTGCCGGCGTCGTCCCCCGTACTGCTGCGCGGGGGGCACCGGCGCCTCGGTGTACTCGCCGGACGGGTAGTCGTAGTCGTCGGCGGTGTAGTCCGCCGGATCCGGCGACCCCGTCAACGGGCGCACCTCGGCCGGGACCTCGTAGTAGTCGCTCTCGTGATACTCGGGGGCGTACTCCCGCTCGGCGGGCTCCTCGCCGGTCACCACCGGGATGATCTCGGTCATCTCGACGTCGCCCGGCGCCTCCACCTCCAGTTCGCCGGTCGCCTCGACCGGTTCCGGCGCGTGCCGCCCGGTGTCCGCCGGCGGCGCGGTGTATTCGAAGTCCAGATCGGCGGCCACCCGATCGTCGGTCACCGGAACGTAGCCGACCCCCGACAGTCCCGACCCCAGTTCGCGACGACGTTCCGGACGCAACGCCGGCGGCACCTCCGGAAGCGGCTTGCCCAGCAGCTCCTCCAGGCTCGCACGCAGCGCCAGCACCTGGACCTTCAGCGCCTCGAACTCCTCGCTGGTCTCCTCCGCCACCTCGTGGCGGATCGCGTTCTCCACCTCGGACTCGTACTGTCGCCGCGCGAAGATCTCCTTCTCCAGCTGCAGCTCGTACATGTCGCGCTGGTCCCGGCCGCGCAGTTCGGCCACATCGGCCTGGCGGCGGTACTTGGTCACCAGGATCGCACCGATCACCGCGGCCCACAGCGCGGCGACGACGGCGATCGAACCGGTCAGCGAGATGTCGTCGCCGAACACCATCAGCAGGCTCGCGATCACCGCCAGCACGATGAACAGTCCGAGCAACCACTGGGCGACCTGCGTCGACCCGGTCGACGACGCGGCCGCGCGCACCGCCGATCGTTTATCGCTTTTATCCGACTCGTCGGGGCCGGCCGGCTTCGTCGCTCTCCGGCGCGGCGCGCGACGGGTGTTACTGGTGTTGCTGTTGGTGCTGGCCATGACAGTCAACTTACCTGGCCGAGCGGCCTCGGACCTGCACCGGCCGCGAAAAGTCGGTCACGAAAGGGCCAATCCCTGCATCATGCGGGATTCGGTGAGGTATCGGTGATCTCGGGATCCGGATCGTCCGGCGCCCGGCAGCAGTACTCCAGCCACAGCGCCGCGGCGGCCAGCAGCAGACCGCCCACCGCCCCCACGACCGCTGCGGGCAGATCGGCGACGGCCACGTCCAGGTACCGCCGCGACAGCAGGAACACCAGCAGACCCGACCAGCCGCCGAGAGCGATCGCCCCGAGCACCGCCGAGGCCTTCGCCAACGCCGCCGACCGCGCCACGTTGATCGGGTGCAGCTGTCCCTCCCCCGGCCCCACCTTCCGATTCGCGACCCGGCTGCGCACCAGGAACGCGATCATCACCTCCAGTCCGGCGAGGAGATAGAGGATCAGGCTCGCCGGCCACGGCAGCGACGGGAACCCGCCGTAGTAGTAGCGGGCCACCACCCACAGCAGCACACCGGTCACCGCGGCGATCGCCAGCAGGTCGCGGACCCGCGTCGGACCCAGGGCCGGTTCGTCGTCGCCCCGTCCCCCCGGTGTCCGCGTGCGGCCGACCATCAGGAGTCCTCCACCCGGACCACACCCGACCGCTCGTCCGGAGCCAGTCCGGCGAGCAGATCGACGACGCGGCGCACCCCGTCGGGCGTCCACAGCTCCGCTTCGGGATCGACGTCGAGCCACGGCGCCAGCACGAAGGCCCGCAGCGCCGCCCGCGGATGCGGCAGCGTCAGCTCGGGGTCGTCGTCGACCACCTCGACCCCGTCCACCTGCACCGACACCACGTCGACATCCAGACTCCGCGGCCCCCACCGGACCTCGCGGACGCGTTCGGCGGCCGCCTCGCGTTCGCGGCAGAAACCGAGCCACTCCCGCGGGGTCAGAGCCGCCTCGGCGATCAGGGTCTGATTCAGAAAGTCGTCCTGCTCCACCCCGCCCCACGGCGGGGTGCGGAACACGCCCGACGCCGCGACCAGTCGATCGCCGAGGGCGTCGACCACCTCCGCGAGCCGCGCCCGGCTGTCGCCGAGATTGGATCCGACCGAGAGCACGACGCGGCTGGTCGACGTCACAGAAGCCACCGCCGCAGGAGTCACCGCCGCGGGGGTCACGACTGCCTCGTGGGACCGCTCTTGCCCGAACGCCGGGTCACGACGGCGACGTCGTCGAACGTCAGCGGGATGGGTGCCGACGGCTTGTGCACGGTCACCTCGCAGGCGTGGATGCGGTCGTCGGTCATGACCCGATCGGCGATCTCCGCGCCGACGGTCTCGATCAGGTCGCGCGGGGTGCCGGCGACGACGTCGTGGGCCAGCTGGGCCAGCGCCCCGTAGTCCACGGTGTCGGCGAGGTCGTCGCTCACCGCCGCCGGCCGCAGATCCAGCCAGAGCGTGAGGTCGATCAGGAACTCCTGACCGTCCCGCCGTTCGTGGTCGAAGACCCCGTGGTTGCCGCGGACCCGCAGGCCGCGCAGTTCGATCCGATCAGCCATGTCGGCCTCCGCCTTCTCGCCAGGCCGCGGCCACCGCCACGGCGTCTCGATTCGCCGCGACGTGGTGCACGCGCACGCCCCAGGCTCCGGCCGCCGCCGCGAGCGCGGAGATCGCGGCCGTCGCGACGTCCCGGCCCGCCGGGTCCCGGTCGTCGAGCAACGACCCGAGGAAGCGCTTGCGCGAGGCCCCGACCAGCACCGGGAGCCCCAGACCGATCAGGGTGGGCAGCGCGTGCAGCAGCGCCCAGTTGTGCTCGGCGGTCTTGGCGAAGCCCAGGCCCGGATCCAGGATGATCCGGTCCGGATCCACCCCGGCCGCCACCGCGGCGTCGACCTGGCCGAGCAGTTCGCCCGAGACCTCGGCGACCACGTCGCGGTATTCGACGGCGTCCTCGGCCCGGTGGGTGAAGTGTCGCTCCCCCGCGCCGGCGTCGTTCGACGGCCGCCAGTGCATCAGGATCCACGGCAGTCCGGCGTCGGCGACGACCCGCGCCATGTCCGCATCCGCCCGACCGCCCGAGACGTCGTTGACGTAGACCGCCCCGGCCTCGATCGCCGCCGCGGCGACGCTCGCCCGCATGGTGTCGACGGAGACCGCGATGCCCTCGGCGCTCAGCGCGGAGATCACCGGGGCGACCCTTCGCGCCTCGATCTCCGGGTCCACCCGATCGGCCCCCGGCCGGGTCGATTCGCCGCCGACGTCGACGATGTCGGCGCCGTCGTCGGCCAGCGCCCGCCCGTGGGCGACGGCCCGGTCGACGTCGAGATAACGCCCGCCGTCGGAGAACGAGTCCGCGGTGACGTTGAGGACACCCATGACGAGCGTGCGCGGGGTGGGCCCGGCCGACCCGCCCGCCCGCATCAGCGTGCGATCAGGTCGAGGGCTTCGCCGCGCGAGACGGCGCTGGTCTGGAAGATCCCGCGCACCGCCGAGGTGGTGGTGCTGGCGCCCGGCTTGCGGATGCCGCGCATCGCCATGCAGAGGTGCTCGGCCTCGATCACCACGATCACCCCGCGCGGCTCCAGCCTGCGCATCAGCGCGTCCGCGACCTGGCTGGTGAGGCGCTCCTGCACCTGCGGGCGCCGCGCGTACAGGTCCACCAGTCGGGCCAGCTTGCTCAGGCCCGTCACCTGACCGCTGTCGCCGGGGATGTATCCGACGTGCGCCACCCCGTGGAACGAGACCAGGTGGTGCTCGCACGTGGAGTACATCGGGATGTCCTTGACCAGCACCAGTTCGCGATGGTCCTCGTCGAACACGGTCGCGAGCACCTCGTCCGGCTCGGTGTAGAGCCCGCCGAACATCTCCCGGTAGGCGCGCGCCACCCGCTCCGGAGTCCGGCGCAGGCCCTCGCGGTCGGGGTCCTCGCCGACCGCGAGCAGCAGCTCACGGACCGCGGCCTCGGCCCGTGCCTGGTCGAACGGGCGACCGTCTGCGGTGATCAGCGGCTCGTCGTCGCTCATGACTGGTGGAAGTCCTTCCGGAAGGCTCGGCTGGCGCCTGGTCGATGGGTACTGGACGGTGCGTCCTGGTCGGTGACCCCGGTCAGGGGTTGCGCGGGTCGTCGGCCGGCGGCCACCCGGGAGCCTGCCAGTCCCGCGGGGCGCCGTAGTCGGGCCAGGTCCCGCCTCGCTGACCGGCCTGCTGTGCGGGGCCGCCGTACGGTCCCGGCACCGGACCGGGGGTCTGGCCCGGAGCGCCTTCGGGGGCCGGGTACTGCGTCCCCGGCACCACCGGATGCGCACCCGTGTGCGCGGGAGGCATCCCGTACTGCTGCGGATGGCCGTACTGCGGCGGCGCGTACGGCTGCCAGTTCTGGGGCGCTCCCGGGTAGGACGGGCCGTAGCCGGGCTGCATCACCGGAGGCTGCCCCGCCTGCGGCCGGGTGTCGTTCGGCTGCGTGTCGTTCGGCTCGGTGTCGTGCGGATCGCCCTCGTACGACTGCGCGGGACCGGTCGCGACCCCACCGACCGGAACGGCGCCGTTCGGGACCGCGCCGTTCGGGACCGCGCCGTTCGGGACCGCGCCGTTCGGGCCGCCGGCCGCCGCACCGACCGGCTCCGGCACGGGGGGCCACGGCTCCCCGCGCTCGATCGCCAGCTCGCCCGGCGTCTTGATCGGCGGCTTGGAGCTCGGCGTGCGGTCGCCGAACTCGCTGAACTCGGTCATCCGGGGACGCTTCTCGACGTCGCCCAGGATCTCCTCCAGATCCTTGCGGACCAGGGTCTCCTTCTCCAGCAGCGCCCCGGCGAGCTCGTCGAGCTTGTCGCGATGCTGGTCCAGGATCGCCCACGCCTCGGTGTGGCTCGCCTCGATCAGCCGCCGCACCTCCTCGTCGATCTCGGCGGCGACGCCGACCGAGTAGTCCGGGGTGGTCCCCATCCCGCCGCGTCCCAGGAACGGATCGCCCTGCTCCTGGCCGTAGCGGACCGCGCCGAGGCGGGCGCTCATGCCGTACTCGGTGACCATCGCGCGGGCGATGTTGGTCGCCTGGTCGATGTCCGAGCTGGCGCCGGTGGTCGGCTCGTGGAAGACCAGCTCCTCGGCCGCACGACCGCCCATCGCCATCACCAGGCGCGCGAGCATCTCCGACCGCGTCATGATGTCCTTGTCCTGCTCCGGCACGGCGAGCGCATGGCCGCCGGTCCGTCCGCGGGCCAGGATGGTCACCTTGTAGATGGGATCCAGGTCCGGCGACGCCCAGGCCGCCAGGGTGTGACCCGACTCGTGGTAGGCGACGACCTTCTTCTCGTGCTCGCTGATCACGCGGCTCTTGCGGCGCGGACCGCCGACCACGCGGTCGACGGCCTCTTCGAGGGTCTCGCCGGTGATCACGTTCTTGTTCTCGCGGGCCGTGAGCAGCGCGGCCTCGTTGATCACGTTGGCCAGGTCGGCGCCGGACATGCCCGGGGTGCGCTTGGCCAGACCGTCGAGGTCGGCGTCCTGGGCGATCGGCTTGCCCTTGGCGTGCACGGCGAGGATGGCGCGACGACCCGCGATGTCCGGGTTGGTGACCGGGATCTGCCGGTCGAAGCGTCCCGGACGCAGCAGCGCCGGATCCAGGATGTCGGGACGGTTGGTGGCCGCCATGACGATCACCCCGGAACGCTCGCCGAAGCCGTCCATCTCCACCAGCAGCTGGTTCAGGGTCTGCTCGCGTTCGTCGTGACCGCCGCCCATGCCCGCCCCGCGCTGGCGGCCGACGGCGTCGATCTCGTCGACGAAGATGATGCAGGGACTGTTCTCCTTGGCCTGCTCGAACAGGTCGCGGACCCGCGAGGCGCCCACACCGACGAACATCTCGACGAAGTCCGAACCGGAGATCGTGTAGAACGGCACCCCCGCCTCACCGGCCACGGCCCGCGCGAGCAGGGTCTTACCGGTGCCGGGCGGACCGTAGAGCAGCACGCCCTTGGGGATCTTGGCGCCCAGGGCCCGGTACCGGGCCGGGTTCTGCAGGAAGTCGCGGATCTCGTCGAGCTCCTCGACCGCCTCGTCCGCGCCGGCGACGTCGGCGAAGGTGGTCTTGGGCATGTCCTTGCTGAGCTGCTTGGCCTTGGACTTGCCGAAGCCCATCACCCCGCCGCGACCGCCGCCCTGCATGCGGCTCATCACGAAGTAGAACAGACCGAACAGGATCACCATCGGCAGCACGAAGATCAGCAGCGTCTGCCAGATCCCGGACTCGCGGGTGATGTTGGTCTGATAGGGCGCACCCGTCGTCGTCGCCGCCTGGAACATGCGGGCCGAGACGCCGGACGGGTACTGCGACTCGATCTTGGTGACGTTCTTGCCGTCGACCTTGACCGGCTTCTTCAACGTGATCCGGAGCCGCTGCTCCTTGTCGTCGATCTGGATGAACTCGGCGTTCTTGACGTTCATCTGCGTCATGGCGACGGAGGTGTCAACCCCGGTCCACTCGCCGTCGTCGCTGCGCAGCGCACTGAAACCCCACAGGGCCAGGATGATCACGGCCACGATGGCCAGGTTTCGGTACAGCTTCTTTCGATCCATGCTGTTACACGCGGGCTCCACACACCGCATCCGGCGGGGATGCGTGCGGGGCGCGCCGTTGTCCTTCCCGTCTCACTCGATTAACGAGGCTACCTTTCAACGGCGCGGGACCCGTCTTTTGTTCCCGCACGGCGTAACCCGGGAGCGACCCGGGCGGCGTCAGTCGCTGTAGACGCTGGGGTTCAGCCGACCGATGTAGGGCAGGTCGCGGTAACGCTCGGCGTAGTCGAGGCCGTAGCCGACGACGAACTCGTTCTCGATGTCGAAACCCACGTCGGCCACCTCCACCGGCAGCTGGACTGCCTTCGGCTTGCGCAGCAGCGTCACCACTTCGAGTGAACGCGGATTGCGCGTCGCGAGGTTCTTCATCAGCCAGGTGAGGGTGAGGCCGGAGTCGATGATGTCCTCGACGATCAGCACGTCGCGGCCCGCGATGTCGCGGTCGAGGTCCTTGAGGATCCGGACCACGCCCGACGACGACGTCGACGACCCGTAGCTGGAGACCGCCATGAACTCCATCTGGTTGGCGATCGGCAGCGCCCGCGCGAAATCGGTCATGAACATGACCGCGCCCTTCAGCACGCCGATGAGCAGCAGATCGTCGGGCGAATCCTTGTACCGCTCCGCGGCGGCCTGCGCCATCTCGGCGGTGCGCTCCGCGATCTGCTCCTCGGAGATGAGGACCTTCTCGATGTCGTCTTGCGAATACCCGTACGCCACGAATTCACCTTGTCACATCCGAGCGCGCCCCGTGGACGGCAGCCCCCTCGTCCGCGCTCCCGCCGCCCCGTCGACCCGGCCGTCCGCACCCCGGAGATCGACGATGCACGACGACGACCACCGCGGCGGAACCACACGTCTTGTCCCCCGAACGGGTGACAGAGAACCCGGTGACAAACGTTCGGTTGAACTTCTCCGGAACCCTGCGGAGAAGCCCGATCCGGGATTACATAGGTCCCCCTATCCTCCTAGCATGAGGACCGAACAGGGGCCTTGACCTGGCCCTATCCGTCCCTCGGCGCCCGCCGGGACCGACCCTTAGGGAAAAGATCATGCACCCCTCCTTCCACGCGACCTGGAAACGTGTCCTCGTCGTCCTGCTGGCCTTCGTCGCCGCCCTGCCCCTCATGGCGGGGAAGGCCGCCGCCGAGCCGTCCGACTCCAAGGCGAAGACCGCCGAGCCCTCCACGACGATCCAGCGGAGCGAGAAGGACATCAAGATCCGGATCAAGGACGGCAGCCTCTCCGTCGACGACGGCTACCTGGTCTTCAAGAACGAGGCCGACGAGGTGGTCTACCAGCACAACCTCACCTTCGTCGCCCCGGACAAGCGCGAGTTCCCGGTCGCCGCGACCGTCGACGGCGACACCGCCACCCTGGTGCCGTCGAAGACCGCCCTCAAGAAGGAC
Source organism: Gordonia sp. (in: high G+C Gram-positive bacteria) (assembly GCF_047600385.1). Classification (GTDB taxonomy): domain Bacteria; phylum Actinomycetota; class Actinomycetes; order Mycobacteriales; family Mycobacteriaceae; genus Gordonia. Next base: position 451,069 of record NZ_JASGKZ010000001.1, read on the forward strand.
GCCGGCCGCGACGACATCTGCGGCCCGATGACCCGGGCTCAGCGCGACTCCGAGGCACAGGCCCGACTGAACAGCGAGCTCGGCACCTCGGTGACCATCGGCGCACTGGTGGGCACCGCCATCGGCGCGATCATCGGGCTCGTCGGAATCGTCACGGTTCCGATCGGCGCAGCGGTCGGAGCACTCGTCGGCGCAGGCCTCGGCCTCGGCGGCGCGGTGTCCGCCGGAGCCTTCGACCGCTACAACAGGACGGTCCGTTCCCCGTTCAAGCCGATCAAGTGCTCCATCTACGACAAGAAGAAGCCGAGCAAGACCTCGGAGAAGAAGGACGACAAGAACTGATCGTCACCGCTGCTGCCGCAGCGCGACCACGACCGAAGCCCGCCTCGTCACGACGAGGCGGGCTTCGTCGTCTCCGCCGACGGCCACCCCGCCCTGGCCGCGCCAGTCGGCGACCAGCGCGTCGACCCGGGCGACGACCTTCGACGACGGTTCGACGGCCCCGATCTCGACCAGCCAGGCCCGCAGCGCGCGGGTCCGCAGCGCCCGCGGCGCCCGCCGCAGCGACGACGCGGCGAGCCCGTCGGGCGTCCGGGCCCGCGCCAGCAGTTCGGCGGCGAGGTCGTCGAGCACGTCGGCGTCGTCACACAACTGCTCCGCGGTGCGGGCGAGCGCCTCCGGGACGCCGCCGCCCAGCACGTCGTCGAGCAGCGGGAGCGCCTCGCGGCGCACGCGGACCCGGGTGTAGCGCGGATCCGCGTTGTGCGGATCGTCCCACGCGCTCAACCCCCACTCGGTGCACGCCCGCCGGGTCTGCGACCGCCGGATGCCGAGCAGCGGGCGACCCCACGGGGCGTTCCAGGCCGCCATGCCCGCCAGTGAGCGGGCGCCCGAACCGCGGCCGAGGCCGAGCAGCACGGTCTCGGCCTGGTCGTCGAGGGTGTGTCCGAGGAGCACCGGCAGCCCCTCCCGGGCCTCGTCCAGCGCGGCGTACCTGGCCGTGCGCGCGGCCGCCTCGGGTCCGCCGGGGCCGTCGACCGTCACCGTCAGCACCCGCGCGGCGGCGCCGAGGTCCCGGGCGGCGGCCGCGGCCCGCTCGGCGACCTCGCCGGAACCGTCCTGCAGACCGTGGTCGACGACGAGCGCGCGCACCCGCAGACCGGCCCGCAGCGACGCGGCGGTCAGGGCGAGCGAGTCGGCGCCGCCGGAGAGGGCGACGCAGACCGGGATCCCCCTCCCGGTGCCGAGATGTCGGCGGGCGAACCCGCCGACCGCGCCGATCAGCTCCTGCTGTGCGCGGGATCTCACCGTCGTCCGTGACGCGTGGGGCTTCGACACGGGTCGCTCACTTCGTTCACGGCCCGGCTCAGCCGGCGGGGAGAGGCGGCCCGGGGCACGACGCCGGTCAGAGGACGCGGGCGATCCACTGCTCGGGATCGTCGATCTCGGCCATCGTCGGCATGGTGTCCGGGGAGGTCCACACCGTGTTGAAGGCGGCCATCCCCACCCGGTCCACCACAGCGTCGACGAAGGCCTTGCCGCGCACGTACTGGGCGAGCTTCGCATCCATGCCGATGAGGGCGCGGATCAGGCGCTGCAGCGGGTTCTGCGGACGGGAGCGTCGTGCATCGAAGGCCGAGCGGATCTGTTCGACGGTCGGCACGTGCGCCGGACCCACCGCGTCCATCACGTGGTCGGCGTGCCCCTCCAGGAGCGTGCCGAGGACCATCACCCGCTCGAACGCCTCCGACTGCTCCGGGGTCTGCACCAGCTGCATCAGCCCGAGGACGCCGTTCTCCCTCTTGCGGCCGCTGCGCAGCGTCTCGGCGATCCGGCCGACCAGTTCGGCGGTCGACTCGCCCGAATCGCCGGTCAACAGCCCGACATTGGTCCGCATGTAGTCGGCCAGCCACGGATTCGCGGAGAACTGGACCCGATGCGTCACCTCGTGCAGGCAGACCCAGTAGCGGAAGTCCGACGGCACCACGCGCAACTGCCGTTCGACGCCGATGATGTTGGGCGCCACCAGCATCAGCACGCCCGGCTCCCCGGTCTCCGGATCCGTGGAGAACGGGTCGTACTGGCCCAGGATCGCGCTGGAGAGGAAGGCCAGCAGGCCCGCGGCCTGGACCCCGCCCACCTTGCCCGCGATCCCGTGGCCGGTGCGCTCCACGTCGTCGCCGAGCATGGCGGGCATGGAGGCCGCGGCGGCCTCGATCCAGCCGGACCGGTCGAGGACCCGGGCGGTCGGGACCCGCAGACCGTCGGCCAGCATCGTCACCTCGCGCACCGGTCCCTCGGCGCGCGCCGACGCCTCGATCAGCTCGGCGTGCGCCAGATCCATCGTGTACCGCGTGACCCGGGGCCCCGGTCGGGCGATCCGGCCCCCGAGCGAGGCCGCCAGCCCCCAGTCGATCGAGGCGAGCGGCTTCTGCGCGCCGGTCTCGTCGCCGGGTGCGTCGTTCCGGTCCGGATCGTTCCGGGTCCGGTCGTCGTGCGTGTCCGCGGTGGTCACCGGGTCTGCTCCCCTCATCACGCCGGCGGGCGTCCCGCCCGGCCCGGACGTCTCACGGGCACCGCCGCGTCGGGGCCGATGCCGAAATCTCTCTCCGCCAGACTACGGTCAGCGGCGGCAACCGCACTCGCGCAACGCCCCGGCCAGGTCGTCCAGCGCCGGACGCGCGTCCGCGGGCGAGGTGCCGCCGGACATCAGCGCGAAGGCCAGCACCCGGCCGTCGACGGTCTGCACGATGCCGGTCAGCGAACTGACACCGGTCAGGGTGCCGGTCTTGGCACGAACCCATCCGGCACCGGGATTCTCGCCGACCGGGAAACGCTCCGCCAAGGTGCCCGTGCCCGCCGCCACCGGGAAGGTGTCGAGCATCGGCCGCAGCTTCGGCTGCTTGTCACCGGCCGCCGCCGACACCACCTCGTCGAGCAGCCGCGCGGGAACCTTGTTCGACGACGACAGTCCGGAGCCGTCGTGCAACGTCAAGCCGTTCACGTCGAAGCCCTTCTCCCGCAGCACCTTCACCACGGCCTCCGTGCCGCCGGCGATGCTGGCCGGACCGCCCATCTCCGTCGACAGCTCGATCGCCAGGGTCTCGGCCATGATGTTGTCGCTGAGCCGCATCATGTCTCCGACACGGGTCGAGAGCGGCGCCGACTGCACCGACGCCAGTTCCCGCGCGGACGCCCGAGGCCGAGCCTCCACCACACGGCTGTTCACCCCGAGCGCCCGGGCCAACGCCCGCCCCGCATCGAGGGCGGACTCCGCGGACCGGGGCGAGTACTCGTCGAGCGGATCCTCACGGGCGCCGTCGAGCATCAGAGAGGTGATCGGCGCGATGTCGCCGCCCTTGATGTCGGCGTCGTCCCACGACTTCTCCATCGCCGGGCCCTCGACGGCGCTGGGCGCCACCGCCACCGACGTGACCTCCACCCCGGACTTGCGGATCTGATCGGCCAGGGACGCGATGCGCGGCGCATCCGTATAGAAGGTGTCGTCCTTCGGATCCTGCGCCGACAGCGTCGGATCGAAACCGCCCACCAGGATCACCTGACCGTCCGCCCCCTGCACGACGGTGGTCTTGAGCCGGATGTCGTGGTCCAGCCGGGCGAGCACCGCCGCCGCGGTGAGGATCTTCGCGTTCGACGCCGGGGTGCGCGGGGTGTCCGGACTCCGGGACCACAACACCTCGCCGGTCAACGGATCGGACACCATGCCGGTCAGCTTGCCCAGCGCCTTGTCCTTCAACCCCGTCCGCAACGCGGCCGCGACACCGGCCTTCGTCGGTTTCGGCGCGTTCGGCTCCACCGGGAGGAGACTCGGATCCACGGTCGCGGCCGCCGGCCGGGCGGGCGTGCCCGCGGGAACGGGCTCGGGCCGCTGGTGATACCAGCGATAGGCGAACAGACCGCCGACGACGAGCGCCGCGATCAAGAGCAGACTCAGCGCCAGAACGATCCAGGTCCGGCGCCTGCTTCGTCCCGGCGTCGTCGTCGAAGCCACGTGGTCCCCTTCGTGTCGATCGGCTCGGCACCCGAAAAATCGGGCTGCGCGCATGGCGCTGACCACATCCACAGTATCGTTGACGGCTGAGACCACTGCGCACGACCAACGAGGAGACACACGCATGGAGTTCGAGGTCACCGTCGAGATCCCCAAGGGAGCCCGCAACAAGTACGAGGTCGACCACGAGACCGGCAAGGTCTACCTGGATCGCTACCTCTACACCTCCATGGGATACCCGGCCGACTACGGCTACATCGACCACACCCTGGGTGAGGACGGCGACCCGCTGGACGCGATGGTGCTGCTCCCGGAGTCGGTGTACCCGGGCGTCATCGTCAAGTCGCGCGTCATCGGCATGTACACCATGACCGACGAGGCCGGCGGCGACGACAAGCTGCTCTGCGTCCCCGCCGGCGATCCCCGCTGGGATCACATCCAGGACGTCGGCGACGTCAACGAGTTCGAGCTCAAGGCCATCTCGCACTTCTTCGAGCGCTACAAGGACCTCGAGCCCGGCAAGTCCGTCACCCCCGGCGGCTGGGTCGGCAAGGACGAGGCCGCCAAGGTCGCCGAGGCTGCGGTGGCGCGCTACCAGGGCTGATCGTCTGCTCTTCCCGCTTCTGTGTGGGCGCGTGGCGCACACGGTTGTCTCTTCGGCAGTCCTCGCCGCTATCGCGAGATAGCGCACTCGCCCCCGGAAAGGGCTGCGGAGGGCTCAGAGACAACCCTGTGCGCCACGCTCGCATCCGCAGGCCGAGTCCGCACTCCAGTACGCCCCTCCGCCGGCTGAGTTCCGTCGTCTGCTCTTCCCTCGTCTCGTGGGCGCGTGGCGCACAGGGTCGTCTCTTCGGCAGTCCTCGCCGCTATCGCGAGATAGCGCACTCGCCCCCGGAAAGGGCTGCGGAGGGCTCAGAGACAACCCTGTGCGCCACGCTCGCATCCGCAGGCCGAGTCCGCACTCCGGTTCGCCCGGTTCGGGGGTACTCGAAATCGGGAAAGGATGCGCCCTGTCCGACGACTGAGTTCCCGCCCGACAGCTGAGTTCCCAGCCGACGGCTGAGCTCCGTCGAAGCCTCCCCGAGCGGTTCGAACCGGCTCCCCGCTCGAAGAGCCGGTTCGAACACCCCGCAGGTTCAGCGCGTGAGCTCGGCGAGCGCCGCGATCAGGCGGTCGACGTCGTCGGAGCTGGTACCCAGGCCGAAGCTGGCGCGCACCGCGCCGTCCGCGTGACCGAGGCGGCGCAGCACCGGGTGCGCGCAGAACTTGCCGTCGCGCACGCCGATCCCGTGGTGCTCGCTCAGATGTTCGGCTACCTCGCGGGCGGTGCGGCCGTCCACCACGAAGCCCGCGATCCCGACGCGCTCGTCGACGTCGTCGAAGATCCGCAGCGGGGTCACGCCCTCGAGTCCGGCCAGGCCCGCGTCGAGGCGGGTCAGCAGGTCACGCTCGTGGTAACCGATCAGCTCGTAGCCGAGGTGGTCGATCGCGTCCGCGGCTGCGGCGATCGCCACGGCGCCCAGGACGTTCGGGCTGCCGGCCTCGTGGCGTGCGGGACCCGTGTGCCAGGTGGTCTCCTCCAGTGCCACGTTCTGCGTGGCCCCGCCGCCGGCGAGGTACGGCTGCGCCGCGTCGAGCCAGTCGCTGCGGCCCACCAGCACCCCGGCGCCGAACGGCGCGTAGACCTTGTGGCCGGAGAACACCAGGTAGTCGATCCCGTGGCTGGCCAGCGACACCGCCCGGTGCGCCACCAGCTGCGCGGCGTCGACCAGGATCCGGGCGCCGTGCCGGTGCGCGAGCGCGGTGAGCGTCCGGATCGGCAGCACCTCACCGGTCACGTTCGACGCACCGGTGATCGCCAGCAGCGCGGCGGGCCTGGCCGCCAGTTCGGCCTCCAGCGCCGCCAGGGTCTCGGCGAACGTCGACCGGGCGACGACGACACGCGCCCGCCCCGTCCGCTGCCACGGCAGCAGGTTGGCGTGATGCTCGATGTCGAGGACCACCACCTCGCCGTCGGCGGGCAGGATGTGCGCGGCCAGGTTGATCGAGTCGGTGGTGTTGCGGGTGAACACGACGGTGTCGTCGGCGCGGCCGCCGACGAAGCGGCGCACCGTCTCCCGGGCCTGCTCGTAGCGAGCGGTCGTGACCTGCGAGAGGTGACCGGCGCCGCGGTGCACGCTGGCGTACTGACCGAGCGCCGCGGTGAACGCCTCGGCCACCTCCGTCAGGGCCGGGGCGCTGGCGGCGTAGTCGAAGTTGGCGTACCGGACCTCCCGACCGCCCGAGACCGGGACGGTCTGCGTGCCGCCGACGACCGGGGCGAGGGAGGTGGTCCCCGGGCAGTGCCCCTCGTCGAAGATCGGGGTGCCCTGCTCGGCGACGACGTCGGCAGTGACGGTGACGGTGGTGTCCAGGACAGCAGTCATGGCGATGCTCCTCAGCGAATCCGCGCTTGCCGCGACCGGTCGGCCGGCGGCCAGGTCGTCACCCGGAGCACCCCACCGCGAAGGAGGGTTGCCGACCAGCTAGCCGGGGCTTAGCGCTGGTGCTCGTGACCTGCGACCACTATGCACGGGACCCCCACCGCGACGCGAGAGATAAAACCATCGCGGGTTTAACCCCGCGAGGGGTCCCCGCCGAGCGTGTCCCCGCTCCCCCGCAGCGTGTCGCGTCTCCTCTTCCGTGTCGCGCGTCATCGATGGAACGCGACACCGAAGAGGAGACGCGACACGCCGGGGTGAGAAAGCCGAGCCCGGTGCCGGGAAAGAAAATGCGGCGAGCCGACGAGGGCCCGCGGTCAGCCCAGCGCCTGATCCAGATCCCGGATCAGGTCGTCGGCGTTCTCCAGACCCACCGACAGCCGCACCATGGCGTCGGTGAGCCCGATCGCGGCACGCCCCTCCGGACCCATCGCACGGTGCGTGGTGGTGGCCGGGTGCGTGATCAGACTCTTGGCGTCACCCAGGTTGTTGGAGATGTCGATCACCTGGAGGCGGTTGAGCACCTCGAAGGCGCGTTGTTTCCCTTCGACGGAGCTCAGGGAGCGATCCGGGGAACCCATGGAGCGGTCCGGGGAACTCGGGGATCGGTCCGGGGAGCTCGAGGAGCCGCCGCCGTCTGCGGCGCCGAGTTCGAAGGTGATCACCGTGCCGCCGCCGGCCATCTGCGCCTTGGCCAGCTCGTACTGCGGATGCGAGGGCAGGAACGGGTAGATCGCCCGGGCCACCCGCGGATCGGCGTCGAGGAACTCGGCGATCTTCAGCGCGGTCGCGACCGACTGGTCCACCCGCAGCTTCATGGTCTCCAGGCCCTTGAGCATCACCCAGGCGTTGAACGGGCTGAGCGCCGGTCCGGTGTGCCGCATCAGTTCGCGCACCGGACCGGTGATGTACTCCTCGGTGCCCATCACGGCGCCGCCCATCACCCGGCCCTGGCCGTCGATGTGCTTGGTGCCGGAGTAGACGATCACGTCGGCGCCCATGTCCAGACCGCGCTGCAGCAGCGGTGTCGCGAACACGTTGTCGAGCACCACCCGGGCACCCGCCGCGTGCGCCAGCTCGGACACCCTGCGCACGTCCACCAGGGTCTGCATCGGGTTCGACGGCGTCTCGAAGAACACCGCGGTGGTCGGCACCGACAGCGCCTCCTCCCACTGGGTGAGGTCCTCGCCGTCGACGAACACGGTCTCCACGCCCCACGCGGGCAGGATCTCGTTGCAGATCACGAAGCACGACCCGAACAGGCTCCGCGCGGCGACCAGGCGATCGCCGTTCTTGAGCAGCGCGCCCAGGGCTACGAAGACCGCCGCCATGCCGCTCGCCGTCGCGAACGCCGCTTCGGTGCCCTCGATCTGCCGGAGCCGCTCGGTGAACATCTCCACCGTCGGATTGCCGTAGCGCGTGTAGACGAAGCGCTCGTCCTCGCCGGTGAAGGCGCGTTCGGCCGCCTCCGCGGAGTCGTAGACGTAGCCGCTGTTGAGGTACAGCGCTTCGGAGGTCTCGAAGAACCCTGACCGCATCAACCCGCCGCGGACGGCGATGGTCTCCGGCGACACCCATTCGGGCAGGTCACGGCTCATTCGAGTCTCCTTCTATCCTTGCCTCCACGGCAGGCCCTCGGCGCGCCAGCCGCGGTCGCCGCGGTGGTTCTGCGCATCGAGTCCGCCTTCGAACCCGTCAAGAATGTTGTACGCCTTCCCGATCCCGGCCGCAGTGGCGGCCTCCGCCGCCGCGATCGAGCGGGCGCCGGAACGGCAGAGGAAGAGCACCTCGGCGTCGTCGTCGATGCCCGCCCGCCGCAGCTCCTGCACGAACTCCGAGTTCACCGAGCCGCTCGGGTAGTCGATCCATTCGACGAAGAGCGTCTGCCGACCCAGCGAGGCGAGCTCGGGCACGCCGACGAAGTCCCATTCGGCCTGCGTGCGGCAGTCGACGAGCACCGCCTCGGTGTTCTCCTGAAGGACGGCCCAGGCCTCCTGCGGGGTCAGATCTCCTGCGTAGCTCACGAGTTGCACACCTTCCAGTCGTCGCCCTGCTTGACCACCGTGAGTTCGGTGGTCTCCTTCTTGTCCTCGGTGCGCTCGCGGTGCCAGTGCACGGCGACCCGGGCGGTGTCGCCCTGCACCTCGACGTCCATGTTCGGGATCACGATCTGACCGTCGGCGTCCCGCGCCTTGCGGTTCTCGTCGGTGAACTTCGCCGCGGCCGGGAAGTCCGGCGCCTCGACGTTCGCCCGGCAGAAGGAGCCGCGGTACTGGTCGTAGTTCAGCGAATTGCGTGCGGTGAACGCGTCGTTCACCACGTACTGCACCCTGGTGGAGTCGCTGACGCGCTCGGCCGGCGGGCTGAACACCGCGATCAGCAGCACCACCGCGACCAGCACGCCCACCACGATCAGCGCGACCAGGAAGGGCCACCTGCTGCCCGACGGATCGTCGTCGCCGAACTCCTCGGCGAACTTCTCCGGGTAATCGTCGGGGCGATCCGCGCCGTCGCGCGTCTGAGCACTCATGATGCCCGATTCTAACGACCGGGCGCGGATCGTCGTCGCCCGGTCGCACCCGTCTGCGCACGTCATCGGGCCGCGAACGCATGCAGATCAACGGGATCGCGTCAAGAGTTTTCCGCAGCGATGCGCGAGTGAGGGGAGCCTCAGTTGAGGATTTTGGGCACGGCTCACCAGCGCATACCGTGGATGCGAAACACGAAACTCCAGCTGAGGAAGCGACTGCCCAATGAGTGAGAACAGCCGCCCGCTGCGCGTGGCGATCGTCGGTGCCGGTCCCGCCGGAATCTACTGCGCCGACGCGCTGATGAAGTCGGAGACCGCGGCCGAGCGCGGGGTCAGCATCGACCTGTACGAGCGCATGCCGGCCCCGTTCGGTCTGATCCGCTACGGCGTGGCCCCCGACCATCCGCGCATCAAGGGCATCATCAAGGCCCTCCACAAGGTGCTCGACAAGCCGCAGGTGCGCCTGCTCGGCAACATCGACTACGGCACCGACATCACCCTCGCGGACCTGAAGAAGCACTACGACGCCGTCGTGTTCTCCACCGGCGCCACCGACGACCGCAACATCGAGCTGCCGGGCATCGACCTGGAGCGCAGCTACGGCGCGGCCGAGTTCGTCGCCTGGTACGACGGCCACCCGGACTTCCCGCGCGAATGGCCGCTGGATCAGGAGAAGGTCGCCGTCCTCGGCGTCGGCAACGTGGCGCTCGACGTCGCCCGCATCCTCGCCAAGACCGGCGACGAGCTGCTGCCGACCGAGATCCCGGACAACGTCTACGAGGGCCTCAAGGCGAACAAGGCCGTCGAGGTGCACGTCTTCGGACGTCGCGGCCCGGCGCAGGCCAAGTTCACCCCGCTCGAGCTCAAGGAGCTCGACCACTCCCCGAACATCGAGGTGGTGGTGAACCCCGAGGACATCGAGTACGACGAGGGTTCGGCCGTCGCCCGCCGCACCTCGAAGATCACCGACCAGGTCGCGACGATCATCGAGAACTACGCCATCCACGAGCCGAAGCAGGGCGCGATCCACAAGCTCTTCCTGCACTTCTTCGAGAACCCGGTGGAGATCCTCGGCGAGAACGGCGAGGTGGTCGGGCTGCGCACCGAGCGCACCGAGCTCGACGGCACCGGCAACGTGAAGGGCACCGGCAAGACCACCGACTGGGAGCTCGGGGCGGTCTACCGCGCCGTCGGTTACCTCTCGGACAACCTGCCGGAGATCCCGTTCGACGATCAGGCGGGCGTGATCCCGAACGAAGCGGGCCGCGTCTTCGACGAGGGCGCGCACCTGACCGGCCTGTACACCACCGGCTGGATCAAGCGCGGTCCGGTGGGCCTCATCGGTCACACCAAGGGCGACGCCAACGAGACCGTCACCTGCCTGGTCGAGGACATGGTGAACGACGCGCTCAACACCCCGGAGGAGCCGGGTGAGGAAGCGATCATCGAGCTGCTCGAGTCGCGCAAGATCCCGTACACCACCTGGGACGGCTGGTACCGCCTCGACGAGTACGAGCGCAACCTCGGTGCCGCCGAGGGCCGCGAGCGCAAGAAGGTCGTGGAGCGCGACGAGATGCTCGCCGCCTCGGAGCCGGACAAGGCCTGACGACACCGGTCGGGCCCGGCCCCTCCGGTCGGGCCCGCCGAGACCACCGACGACCCGCCGCCCTCTCCCGAGGACGGCGGGTCGTCGTCGATGCGGCCGCGTCGGTCAGCGCGGCGCGGCCGGCGCCGGGGCGTTCGCGAACTCCATCGCGTAGTTCGGCGCGCTGAGGACGTCGTCGAACCGGTCGCCCTTGGCGTACCCGACCAGGCCGTACGGACCGCAGCCCGGGACGACGTGCGCCGCGATCACCTGCTCCCCCGGCGCCAGCGTGCCCGCCGCCGAGGTGCCGGTCGCCGAGACCACCGGTACTCCGTTCACATACCTGTTGGCGGTGTCCGCGGCGATGTTCGGTTCCTTGATGTAGGGCACCGTGATCTCCGGGCCGCCGACGGTCCCGACGCGGACGCCGGTCATCTCGGCGTCGCCGACGTTCATCACCGCCACCATCCGGAAGGCCTTGCCGTCGTCGCAGATCGCGGTGGCCTGGACCCACAGGTCGCCCTGGCGCGCAGCGGAGGCGTCACCGGCTCCGAGCCCCGAGGCCGCGATCACCAGTGCCCCCGCACCGATGACGCAGGCCGGCGTCTTGACTGTCTTCATCGTGTACTCCCGCTCGCTCGTGCCCACCCCGGCATGTCCGTCGTGAGCACGCCCGGGGTGTACCGGAGATCTTAGGCGAGACGGACGTCACGTCGTGGGAGGCGCCGTCACCGCGCCCCGGGATGCGTCGAGGGCGGTGACCGGTCCGGTCACCGCCCTCGACGAGCGCTGGATACGACGACGGTCAGTTGCCGGCGTTGCCGCTGTTGCCGCCGCGGCCGCGCGGGATCGACTTGGCGATCTGGTTCTCCCAGTAGCCGACGTTGTTCACCGGGTTCTCCACCTCGGCACCGATCGTGTAGCCGGAGATCGACTCGGGCCAGCAGCCCTGGTGGGTGTAGCGGTGCGTGATCGAGGTCTGACCGGCCTTCAGCTCACCCGCGCGGGTCTTGAGCGTCTTGTTGGCCGCGACGCGCTTGGTGGCGCCGCCGAACTCGGTCACCGACACGTTGGTCATGGTGGAGCCGCCGGCGTTGCGGACGCCGATGAAACGGTCGGTCTGCCACACGGGGCCCGAGTTCCATCGCTGGCCCCAGACCTTGAACACGCAGTTCACGCCGCCGATGATCTGCAGATCACCGGGAGGGCCCGCCTGCGCCGGGGCCGCCTCGACGAGAGCGCCCGTGCCCAGGAGGCCGGCGACGGAAGCGCCGACGACGGCTCGTTTGAGAGTCTTCTTCATGATCAAACCTTTCGTCTCTTCCGGTGCGATCCGGACCGGGATCACACCTCAGGTGGCGAGGGAGATCTGCTCCCGCTACGCCTCAGGGCCGAGCCACATCAGCGACTCTCCTCAGTATGACCATCGCACCTGTCACAGCAATTGTTACGGATCCGTTCAGATTCGCGGCGGCGGGGCCGACGATCGCGCTCAGCGCGGAGGCGGCGGGGCCGACGGACGCGGCCCGCCGGGGCCCGCCGGGCCGTTCGGTCCGTGTGAGGGTCCGGCCGGTCCGGGGCCCTGCGGCGGGCGCGGGGCGCCCTGCGGAGGCTGCTCCCCCGGCGGGATCTTCCCGCCGGGCGGCATCGGCGGCGCCCCCGCACCCGGGGGCATTGGCGGGCGGACGGCACCGGGCTGGCCCGGATGGGCGCCGTGCGGGGCTCCGCCGGGTCGCCCGCCGGGTCCGAACCCGGGCTGGCCGGGACCGGCGGGCGCGGGCCCCGGACGCGCCGCACCCCGCTGAGCGGGGCCCGGCGGCGTGGCGCCGACCGGGGCACGACCCGGTGGCACGGGGCCGACCGGACGCGCCGCCGACGGCATCGTCGCGTGCCGCTCGGTCACCGGATCCGCGCGCGCTTCCAGCGTCGCCTTGTCCACGATGAACTCGGTCCGCTCGTCCGCCCCGGTCGAGACCACCTCGGTCGCGGCCTCCGAATCGTCCGTCTCGGGTGCGGCCTTCTCCGCCGAGGCCGGCGCGGCGTCCGCGGACGCCTCCGGTCGCCCGCCGGGGATCGGATCGCCCGCGGCGAGCGGGATCACCGTCTCCGCCGCGCGGGCGGCTCGACGTCGTGCCTCGTCGGTGTCGGCGCCGCGGGCCACGACCACCCCCATCCGGCGCTTGGCGAAGCTCTCCGGCTTCCCGAACAGTCGCAGGTCCACCTGCGGATCGGCCAGCGCCTCCGCGACGCCGGCGAATCGGATGGCCTCCTCGTCGTGCCGCCCGTAGATCACCGCGGACGCCCCCGGCGACACCGTCTCGACGTTCACCGGGAGACCGAGGACGGCGCGGGCGTGCAGCTCGAACTCGGAGAGCCGCTGGGTCGCCAACGTCACCAGACCGGTGTCGTGCGGGCGGGGGCTCACCTCCGAGAAGAACACCTCGTCGCCCTTCACGAACAGCTCCACGCCGAAGACCCCGCGACCGGAGAACGACGATCCGGTGGTCTCCGCGTCGCCCATCGCGGTGACGATGCGGGCGGCGATCGACCGCGCGGTCCCGTAGGCGATCCGGTTCATCGGCTGCGGCTGCCAGCTCTCCACGTAGTCGCCGCCGGACTGCCGGTGCCCGATGGGCTCGCAGAAGTAGGTGGCCAGCTCCCCGGTCTCCGGGTCCACCGCGCGCACGGTCAGCAGCGTCACCTCGTAGTCGAAATCGATGAAGCGCTCCACGATCACGCGTCCGGAGTCGACGCGGCCGCCGGTCTTGGCCGCCTCCCACGACGACGCCACGTCGGCGTCGCTGTGCATCACCGTCTGGCCCTTGCCCGACGACGACATCACCGGCTTCACCACACACGGGTACCCGACCCGGTAGGCCGCCACCCGCAGCTCCTCCTCGGAGTCCGCGAACAGGTACGACGACGTGGGCAGCCCCAGCTCCTCGTCGGCCAGCCGCCGGATGCCTTCGCGGTTGAGCGTCGCCGAGACGCCCTTGGCGCTCGGGATCACCTCGGCGATCCCCTCCCGCTCCACCTCGACGAGCGCATCCGTGGCGATCGCCTCGATCTCCGGGAGCACGTACCGCGGCCGATGCTTCTCGATCACGGCGCGCACCGCGGCCGGATCCATCATGTCGATCACCTCGGCCGCATGGGCCACCTGGTGCGCCGGCGCCCCCGCATAGCGGTCGACGGCCACCACCTCGACGCCCAGCCGCTGCAGCGCGATGGTGACCTCTTTGCCGAGTTCACCGGACCCGAGCAGCATCACCCTGGTCGCGGTCGGCGACTGCGGGGTGCCGAGCACCGTCACCGGTCCTGCCGGGTGCTCGCGGTCCGAGCTCTCCGACGAGGCATCCTCCGATCCGGTGCCCAGCGGTTCCGTGGCCGGTTCGGGTTCCCGTTCCGCCGGGGCCTGCTCGGCCGGGTCCGCCACGGGACGCGCATCCCCCGCATCCTGCTCCGGGGCGGAGTCCGCGGCGGCGGGCGAAGGGGCGTCGGAGTTCTGAGACGACGTCATACTCCCAGTCTACGGCCCCGAGGGCTCCTGCCGGGGCTGCGCCGCGACCGGGTTCGGAATCCGGCGCGGCACGAACAGTCCGGTCGGCTCGCTGCGGCCCCGCAGCACCACGCGGTCGATCTCCTTCCAGCGGGTGCGCTCGGCGCGGTCGGCCGCGGCGACCACCCGTTCGGAGGCCCACGGCACGCTCGGATCCTGTTTGGCCAGTTCGGAGATCCGGGCGCTCTCGTTCACCGGATCACCGATCACGGTGTACTCGAAACGCTGGATCGCTCCGACGTTGCCCGCCACCACCGGACCGTGGCTCACGCCGATCCCGGCCCGCAGATCGGGCACCTCGCTGCGGAGCCGCTCGGCGATCTCCCGAGCCGCCCGCAGCGCGCTGCCCGCCGGGTCCTCGATCGCCATCGGCGCACCGAAGATGGAGAGCACGGCGTCGCCCTCGAACTTGTTCACCAGGCCGTCGGCCCGTTCCGTGGCCTCCACGATCACCGCGAAGAACTGGTTGAGCAGATCCACCACCTCGGTCGGCGACCGTCGGGTGGCCAGTTCGGTGGACCCGATCACGTCGACGAAGACCACGGCCACGGTGCGTTCGGCGCCGCCGAGGGCGGGATCGCCGAGCAGCGCGGCCGCCGCCACGTCGCGGCCCACGTGCCGGGAGAAGATGTCCCGCGTGCGTTCCTGCTCGCGCAGACCCGACACCATGTTGTTGAAACCCAGCTGGAGTTCACCGAGCTCGGAGGCGTCGTACACCACCAGGTCGGTGCTCTCGGCGACGTCGCCCGTCCGCACCTTGGCCATGCCCTCGCGCACACTGCGGATGGGTCCGGTCACGCTCCACGCGAACAGGATCACCGACAGCAGCCCGACGCCCGCGGCGACCGCCGTCAGCACGGTGACCGAGACGAACAGGTGGGTGCGCGAGGTGTCGGTGAAGAAGCCGAACAGCACCACCATCAGGATGCCGACCAGCGGGATGCCGGTCCCCACCAGCCACGACATCACCGCGCGCCAGCGCATGGAGCTGCCACGCCAACCGAGACCGGCCTGCAGGATCCTGGCCGACACCGGCCGCAGCAGGATCTCGGTGAGCAGGTTGCAGACGGCCGCCACCACCAGACCGCTCATCAGGACCACCAGCACGGCCTTGACGATGAGGTTCGGATCCTGCAGCCCGTAGAGCAGCGCCGCGAGCCCCGCCCCGCCCGCCCACAACGTGAACTGCAGCCACAGCAGCCGACGCTGGGCGCGGCGGGTGGCGCGGACGTCGTCACGCGTGGGCGTCTGCTCCCGGACCGACCAGCGCAGGCCGCGGAGCATGATCACGGTGCCCGCGACCACGCCGATGAGCAGCGCGACACCGGTGTAGACGGGCATCGCGACCACGTTGACCAGCAGCAGATCGCGGCGCAGGAACGACGGCTCCGGGATGCCCACCGCCGTCAACGCCACGGCGATGACGATGCCGATCACGTTCGCCAGCACCAGGGCGCCGGTCAGCAGCGTCTGGATGCGGACCCGCTGTCTGCGGCCGCGTTCGGTGGCCGACCCCAGAAGGATCGAGCCGTAGTCCCTGCTGATCCGCGCCACGGTGAGGTTTCTACACCAGTTCGCGACGCACGATGGTCTGCTCCCGACCCGGTCCCACACCGATGCACGAGATGTACGCGCCGGAGAGCTCCTCCAGCCGCAGCACGTAGTCCTGCGCCTTCTGCGGCAGCTCGTCGAAGGTGCGGCAGCCGGAGATGTCCTCGGTCCAGCCCGGCATGGTCTCGTAGATCGGCTTGGCGTGGTGGAAGCCGGTCTGCGTCATCGGCATCTCGTCGATGCGCTCGCCGTCCACCTCGTAGGCCACGCAGATCGGGATCTCCTCGATCCCGGAGAGCACGTCCAGCTTGGTGAGGAAGTAGTCGGTGATGCCGTTGACGCGGGTGGCGTAGCGGCCGATCACGGCGTCGTACCAGCCGCAGCGGCGGGCCCGGCCGGTGGTCACGCCCACCTCGCCGCCGGTGGTGGCCAGGTACTCGCCCCACTCGTCGAACAGCTCGGTCGGGAAGGGACCGGAGCCGACGCGGGTGGTGTAGGCCTTGAGGATGCCCAGCACGGTCTCGATCCGGCCCGGACCGATGCCCGAGCCCACGGCGGCGCCGCCGGCGGTCGGGTTCGACGACGTCACGTACGGGTAGGTGCCGTGGTCGACGTCGAGCAGGGTGCCCTGGCTGCCCTCCAGGAGCACGGTCTCACCGCGTTCGAGCGCCTGGTTCAACAGCAGCCGGGTGTCGGAGATGCGGTGTTTGAAGCCCTCGGCCAGCGCCAGCGTGTCGTCCACCACCTGCTGGGGATCCAGCCCCTTGCGGTTGTAGATCTTGGTGAGGATCTGGTTCTTGATCTCCAGGGCCGCCTCGACCTTCTGGGTGAGGATCTTCTCGTCGAGCACGTCGGCGACGCGGACGCCCACGCGGGCGATCTTGTCCTGGTAGCACGGGCCGATGCCGCGGCCGGTGGTGCCGATCTTGCTGTTGCCGAGGAATCGCTCGGTGACCTTGTCGATCGCGACGTGGTACGGCATCAGCGAGATGCGCGTCGGCCGAGATCAGCAGACCGGTGGTGTCGACGTCGCGATCCTCCAGCCCCTTCAGCTCGGTCAGCAGCACCGCCGGGTCCACGACCACGCCGTTGCCGATCACGTTGTTGACGCCCGGCGTCAGAATTCCCGAGGGGATCAGATGCAGGGCGAAGGTCTCGCCGTTCGGCAGAACGACGGTGTGCCCGGCGTTGTTTCCACCTTGGTAGCGGACCACCCACTGCAGCTTTCCGCCCAGCAGATCGGTCGCCTTACCCTTGCCTTCGTCGCCCCACTGGGCGCCGATAAGCACAATCGCAGCCATGTCAGGTGCTCCTCCTGTTCATGCAGCACCCTACTTGTTGATCGGCGCGGATACCCTATTGGCGTGGTTTCCACCGAGATCCTCCCACCGCCCCCGGGTGCCGAAGCGGCGACGCTGGCCCGCATGGTCAGCGAGGCCGTCGCCGACCCCGCGGTCACGCGACTGATCATCGCACCCCCCGCCGACGGTCCGGCGAACCCCGACGTCTTCTTCTCTCAGGCGGTCGGCGTCCTGATGCGGCACGAGCGGCTCGACGTCGAGGTGGCCTACGTCGCCCCGCGGGCCACCCGGGCCACCCGGAACTACGGCCTCCCGCACGGCGCGGCGGCCCGCGTCCTGGCCGAAGACGGTGCCGCGCAGACGCTTCCGCTGATCCGCGACGACGCGGGCACGGTCCTCGTCGGCTACGCTCGGCACCTGGGCAGACCGGGCGAGGACGGGAAGCCGACCACGCTGCACGGCGAGACCTACGTCGATTCGGAGCGGCTGTTCGACGGCGACGTCCGCGGCATCGTGATCGAACCGATCCCGGACCTCCCCGGCGTCCGCGGCCGCCGGGAGCGGCTGCTCCCCGGCGGCTGGCTGACCGGCCGCGCCGTGCAGACCGGCGGGATCGACCTCGTCGTCGAACGGGAGGGCGTGCTCACCCCGCGCGTGGTGAAACGCTCCTGCTACTACCGCCATCACCTCGACTGGAAGCTGGTCCGCCCGTGAACCACTCCACCCCCGTCGCCACCGCGTTGCGCGCGGTCCGACCCGGCCCGGTGTTCCTGGGACTGGTCGCGGCGACCGCGGCCGGCGGCGTGCTGCTGTGGCTCAGCGGCGACGAGAGCAGCGGCACCGCGATCGGCGGCATGTGGCTGCTGATCCTGGGCGGCTGGCTGATCTCGCTGTGCCTGCACGAGTTCGCGCACGCCTTCACCGCGTTCCGCTACGGCGACCACTCCGCCGAACTCCGCGGCTACCTGACCCTCGATCCGCGCCGGTACACGCACCCGCTGCTCTCCCTCGGGCTGCCGCTGCTGATCATCGTGCTCGGCGGCATCGGGTTCCCCGGCGGCGCGGTGTACCTGCACACCGACCGGATGACCAAGGGGCAGCAGACCCGGGTGAGTCTGGCCGGACCGGCCGCCAACCTGATCCTCGGGGTCCTGCTGCTGATCGCCGTCGCCGTGACGCCGGAGGACGCGGGCACCGCGAATCTGCTGGGCGGCCTCACCTTCCTGGCGTTCCTCCAGATCACCGCCACGGTGCTCAACCTGATCCCGATGCCCGGGTTCGACGGGTTCAACGCGATCGCGCCGTACCTCTCGTACGAGACCCGCCGCAGCGCCGCGCAGATCGCGCCGTGGGGTTTCCTGATCGTCTTCGCGCTGCTGTGGATCCCGCAGCTCAACCGGGCGTTCTTCGACGTGGTCCACGGGGTGATCGACCTGTTCGGGGTCCCGGCGGACCTGATGTACGACGGCTACCGGCTGTTCCTGTTCTGGAACCATCTGGGCTACTGAACCGATCAGGTCCGGAAGTAGTCGTCCAGGGTCACCGTCTGCAGTCTGCGGTACCGGATGATGTCGGTGAACTTCCCGTAGACGTGGGTCACCGGATCGTGGTTGGCGTGGCCGATCACGATGTGCTGCGGGCGGAAGTAGCGACGCGCCATCGAGATCAGGAACTTCTGCGTGACCAGGCCGGAATCGGCGATCGATCCCTCCCACATCGTGGGCACCGTGTAGCCGAGGTCGGCGGCGACCTTGTCGACGCTCGCGTTCCGGTAGCCGAACGGCGGCCGGTAGTACGGGGTGCCGTCGACGCCGTACCGGTTCTTCAGGAACCGTTTGGTCCGACGGAGTTCCATGGCGATGTCCTTCTCGCCGAGCGCGGTCAGGTCCGGGTGCGTCCACGTGTGGTTGCCCAGCTGGACCTGCCCGGACTCGACCAGCGGCGCCAGCGCGGCACGATTCTCCCGCCAGCTGTCGTACCGGCCGGTGACGAAGAACGTGAACCGCGCACCGGAATCGGCCGCCCATCGGCAGTAGGCGCCCACCACCTCGGAGCTGGCGCCGTCGTCGACGGTGAGCGCGAGGTGACGGCCGCGGCCCGGCAACGCGGTGATCGGCGTCTTCCCGATCGGGACCTTCTTCTCCAGCGGGCCGCCGGCCAGCGGGAGGCCGGGCTTCGCGGCGGGCGTCGTGGGCACCGGCCGACCCGTCGTCGCCGTCCCCGGCTCCGGGGTCGGCGAGGCCAGGAGCCTGCCCGGTTCGCCGTCGGATTCGACCGCGCAGCCGGTCAGCGCCGCCGCACCCCCGGCGGCCAGCATCGCGAGGAACGTCCGTCTGTCCATCAGGCGACCTTATCGCCGGACGACGACGACCCCGGGAAGACATGCGCCGCGGAGCCGTCGGAGCCTCACCAGGACAGCTTCGCGCAGCACGCGCCCCGGTCGTCGACCGGATCCACCTGCACCGTGGCGTGCACCAGCCCGTGTCCGGCGAGCACCGTGCGGGCGTCGGCGAGCACCCTCGCGTAGTCGCCGTCGCTCGAGACGTGCACCGTCGCCACGTCCATGCCCGTGGTCACCGACCAGACGTGCAGGTCGTGCACGTCCGTCACGCCGGGCACCCGCGCGAGCTCGGCGGCCACCTCGTCGACGTCGACGTGGTCGGGCGCCTGCTGGTTGAGGATCTTCAGGGCGTCGAACGCCAGCCGGATCGCCCGGGGCACCACCCAGACCGCGATCGCCACCGCCACCACGACGTCCGCGTACCGCCAGCCGGTCGTCGTCATGACCACGCCCGCTGCCAACACGCCGACGCTGCCGAGCGCATCGGCGAGCACCTCCAGGTAGGCGCCGCGCACCGCGATCGAGCCCTCCGCGTCGGCCCGCAACAACAGCATCACCGCGAGGTTCACCAGCAGACCGATCGCCGCGACCGTGATCAGGGTGCCGCCCGGGATCGCCGGGGCGTCGCCGCCGAGCCGCTCGATCGCCTCGTACAGCACGAAGGCGCCGACGCCGATCAGCAGCACGGCGTTGAGGACCGCGGTGAACACCTCGGCCCGGAACCAGCCGAAGCTGCGCGTGCCGGTGATCCGGCCGTGTCGGGCCAGCAGCAGCGCCGACAGCCCCATCGACACCGCGACCACGTCGGTCAGCATGTGTCCGGCGTCGGCGATCAGCGCGAGCGAGTCGATCGCGATGCCGACGAAGAGTTCGACGAAGAAGTAACCGCCGATCAGGACCACCGCCGCGACCATCGGCCAGAGCCTGCGATGCGCTCCCCCGTCGGCCACCAGATCCGCCGCGGTGGGCCCGTGCGAGTGCCCCTCGTGCCCGTGGCCGTGCGCACCGCCGTGCTCATGTGCACCGCCGTGGTCGTGTGATGAACTCATGGCTCGAATATATGCGACTTCACGCATGTATCACAAGGGTCCGGAGACCCGGATCACCCGGTTCGACAGCCCCGACGTCCGCCCCCGGCCGCGCGGGGTCACGACGCGTCGAGCCGCAACTGCGCGATCGCCGACTCCCGCTGCAGCCCCGCCACCATCAGCATGTCGACCAGCAGCGAGCGCAACTCCACCAGCAGGGCGATCTCGGCCACATCGCCGTCGCCGTCGTCCAGGGCCGCCCGCGCATCGTTGATCGCCGGGCGCGCCCGGCGGACGATCGACCGCAGGACCGTCGCCGCATCCGCCTGATCCGGGTGCCCCTTCGGCGGGGCCAGCATCATCTCGCGCAGCACCTCGAACCCCTCCGGCAGCGCGGCGATCAGATCGATCACCGCGGGTTCGACGGCGATGCCGCGCCGGCACAGCCCGTGCGCCCGCCGGGCGCACACGCGGAAGTTGCGCATCGCCCGATCGATCGGCGCGGCCGTCGCGGAGATCACCCCGAGGCGCGGCCGCTCGGACCAGAACAGCGGCGAGAGGGTGACCACCTCGCGGCCCGCCCGCATGTCCGCGTGCATGGCGTCGATCTCGGTCTGCGTCCCCCGCGCCGCATCCAGAACCACCTGGACGTCGTCGGTGTCGCCGAGGCGGAGGGCCTCGGCGAGTCGGCCGGACAGATCGCGCAGGGTCTCCAGCACCAGGGCGGCATCGCGTCTGGCCCGGTGGGCGGGATTGACCGGGATCAGGGCGCCGATCACCAGCGCCACCACGCCGCCGATGATCGCGTCGACGGCGCGCTCGTATCCGGCGGCGTTGCCCGGCGGCAGCAGCGTCGCCACCAGCACCGCCGATGCCCCGGCCTGAGTGGTCATCATCGGTGCGCCGTCGGCCGCCACCGCCACGGCCATCGCGAGCGCGACCACCACGGCGATCTGCCACGGTCCCGAACCGATCAGCGAGATCACCAGGTCGCCGACCACGATGCCGATCAACACACCGCTGATCAGTTCGATCGAGCGGCGCCATCGTCGGGCCAGGACCAGCCCGAGCGATGAGACGGCGGCGATCGGCGCGAAGAACGGCGCCTTGTGCCCCAGCAGGTCGAAGGCGACGAACCAGGCCACCCCGCCGGCGATCGCGCACTGCAGGATCGGCACCAGCGAGAGCCCCAGCCGCCGCAGCCGCCCGGCGACCGGGGCGGGCAGTCGACCGAGCACCCGGGAACGACGCTCCCGGATCCGCGCGGTGGTCATCCGGCTCCCGTCCCTCGTCGAGCCGGACGTCAGTCGAGCCCGAGTTCGGCGATCGCCCGCGGATCGCTGTCGTTCAGCAGATCCAGGCAGCGCAGGTACTCGTCTTCCTCGCCGATCAACTGCGCGGCACGGGCCAGCGCACCGACGCAGCGCAGGAAGCCCTGGTTCTGCTCGTGGCTCCACGGCACCGGGCCGAAGCCCTTCCAGCCGTGTCTGCGCAGCTGGTCCAGGCCGCGGTGGTAGCCGGTCCGCGCATAGGCGTAGGCGGCCGCCTGACGGCTGACGTCGTCCTCGGCCCCGGTCAGCGCCGCCTCGGCCAGATAGGCCCAGGCGATCGAAGCGGACGGGTGCTCGGCGGCGACCGCGGCGGGATCGGCTCCGTTCAGCAGGTCGGACTCGGCGTCGTCGTCTCCGGTGAGCAGCGTCGGCGGCGGTCCCAGCAGGTCTCCGAATGAGGTCATCCTGCCATTCAATCACCCCCGCACACCCGCCCGGCCCGGCACGAGCCACCCGTCATTCGATATTCTCTTGTGCGTGCCGCCGAACCGGCGCCCGAATACCCTTCGATCCAGGACCTGCGCAGCATGCCGACTTCGGACAACGACAAGAACCCTGCCGTCAAGAAGGTGGTCGACGCATTCCGTGCCCGACGCGCCGGCGAGACCGGTGCCTCCGCGACGGACACGGCCTCCGACGATGCCTCCGCGACCCCGATCGTGAAGATCGAAGCCGGTCCCACGCCCGGCGGCGGCGGCTCGGACGCACCCACCAAGACCATCCCGATCCCGGCGGGCCTCCGCGACTCCGCCGACGAGGCTGCGACGCCCGAGGCGAACACCTCCGAGGCGGACGACTCCGGAGCGGACGACGAGGCTCCGGCCGAGGCGCCCGAGACCGAGGACACCTCTGACGCGGATGCGGCCGCCGCGGACGAGTCCGCTCCGGCCGAATCCGCGGAGCCCGAGGACGCCGAGGCCGAGCCCGCTGCGGCCGACACCGAGGCCGCGGACGCTCCCGCCGACGAGCCCGCGGCCGACGAGGCCGAGAAGTCCTCCGGCGGCACCGCCGTGAAGGCCGCCGCAGCCGGTGCCGCGGTGGCCGGAGCCGCCGCGGTCGCCGCAGTGGCCGCGACGAACGACGACGAGCCCGCCGACGACGCGGACGACACCCCGGCCGACGAGGAGCCCGCCGACGACGAGCCCGCGTCCGAGGAGCCGGCTTCCGAAGAGGCCTCCGACGAGGAACCCGTTTCCGAGGAGGACGCCGCCGAGGACGCCGCCGCCGAAGAATCCGCCGCCGAGGATTCGGCCGACGAGGAGTCCGCTTCGGAGGAGGACCCTGCCGAGCCCGACACCGCCGAGGCCGACGACACCGACACCGCTGACGACACCGAGACCGACGACGACGAGGCCGGTGCCGACGACGAGGTGACCGCCGACGAGTCCGCGACCACCGTGCTCCCGGTGAGCCCCGCGGCCGCCGCGGCGGCGGCCACCGCCACGCAGGTGATCCCCAAGCCGAGCGGTGAGACGCCCGCCGCCGACGCGAACGAGGCGACCCAGGTGGTCGACACCACCGGTGTGAACGAGGCCACCCAGGTGGTCGACACCGCCGACGCCACCCCGACCGAGAAGATCGACCGGTCCGCCGTGGTCGCGGCAGCCGCTGCCGCGGCGGCCGCCGGAAGCGCCACCGTCTCCATCACCAAGCCCGGCCAGTCGGCACCGGACCAGCCCGCTGCGCCCGAGCAGGGCTGGTCGAACAGCCCGCACCAGCCCGAGGTGATCCCGCCGGCCGCGCCCGAGGACGGGAAGAAGAAGAGCCGCAAGTGGCTCTGGATCGTCCTCGCCGCCCTGGTCGTGGTGATCGTCGCCGCCGCGGTCTGGTGGCTCGCCTTCGCGAACTCCACCCAGTCGAAGGCCGCCGACGCCGCCGAGAACTACCAGACCGCGATGGAGGAGGGCGACCTCGACACGCTGCGCAACGTCACCTGCGGCGAGGAGTACGAGTTCTACTCCAGCGTGTCCGCCGACGAGTTCTCCCGCGCCTACCAGAATCAGCGCGACCGCGGTCAGCTGCTCTCGTTCAAGAAGATCACCGGCGTGGCCGTGGACGGCGACACCGCCCGGGTCGGCGTCGACGTGACCAACCAGAGCGACGCCACCACCAGCGCCCAGATCACTCTCCACAAGGTCAGCGGCGAATGGAAGGTCTGCGCCAAGCCCTGACCTCCTCCCCGGGGCCGTCTCGGCCCCCGGAGAACACCTGGAGAACGCGAAGCGCCCCTGCCGATCGGCAGGGGCGCTTCGTGGTCTCGACTCCGCTCGACCAGCGAGAGGGCTCGACCGGCGAGAGGGGAGGGGACGATCAGGCGCTGATCGACTTGCCCGCCGACTTGAGGTCGTTGCAGGCCTCGACGACGCGCTCGGCCATGCCGGTCTCGGCCTTCTTCAGGTAGCTGCGCGGGTCGTAGACCTTCTTGTTGCCCACCTCGCCGTCGATCTTCAGCACACCGTCGTAGTTGGTGAACATGTGGCCGACGACGGGACGGCTGAACGCGTACTGGGTGTCGGTGTCGACGTTCATCTTCACCACGCCGTAGCTCAGCGACTCCTCGATCTCGTGCTTCTCCGAGCCCGAGCCGCCGTGGAAGACGAAGTCGAAGGGCTTGGCGCCCTCGGGCTGGCCGGCCAGCGCGGCGGCGGCCTTCTGGCCGTCGTCGAGCACGGACGGCTTCAGCTTCACGTTGCCCGGCTTGTAGACGCCGTGCACGTTGCCGAAGGTGGCGGCCAGCAGGTACTTGCCCTTCTCGCCGGTGCCCAGCGCGCGCACCGTCTTCTCGAAGTCCTCGACGTCGGTGTACAGCTTGTCGTTGATCTCGGCCTCGACGCCGTCCTCCTCGCCGCCGACGACGCCGATCTCCAGCTCCAGGATGATGTTGGCGTTCTTGCACTTCTCCAGGAGTTCCTGGGCGATCTCCAGGTTCTCGTCGATCGGGATGGCCGAGCCGTCCCACATGTGCGACTGGAACAGCGGGTTCCGGCCGTTGTCGACGCGCTCCTGCGAGATCGCCAGCAGCGGGCGGACGTAGGTGTCGAGCTTGTCCTTCGGGCAGTGGTCGGTGTGCAGCGCGATGGTCACGTCGTACTTCTCGGCGACGACGTGCGCGAACTCGGCGAGCGCGACGGCGCCGGTCACCATGTCCTTGACACCCAGGCCCGAACCGAATTCGGCGCCACCGGTGGAGAACTGGATGATGCCGTCGCTGCCGGCGTCGGCGAAGCCCTTGATCGCGGCGTTGACGGTCTCCGAGGAGGTGCAGTTGATGGCGGGGAAGGCGTAGCCGCCCTCCTTGGCCTTCGTGAGCATCTCGGCGTACTTCTCGGGGGTGGCGATGGGCATGGGGGTGCGTCCTCCAGATCGGTGGTCTCTCGCGGTGGCGAGCTCTCGACCCTTTGATTATGGCAGGCATCGGCGACGGCCGGTGAGGTCCGTCGGCCCCCGGCTATTCCACCTCGTGCGGGCGGTTCCGGACACGACGTACGACGAAGACGACCACGGCCGCCACGACGACGGCGACCACGATCCACTGCAGCACGTCGGCGTAGCGCTGCACGGTCTCCCAGTTCTCGCCGAGGAGATACCCCGCGAGGATGAACACCGTGTTCCAGACGGCGCTGCCGATCAGGGTGAGCACCAGGAATCGGGCGACGGGCATGCGCTCGATGCCCGCCGGAACGGAGATGAAGCTGCGGAACAGGGGGATCATCCGGCCCAGCAGGACGGCCTTGTCGCCGTGGCGGTCGAACCAGGCCTCGGTGCGGTCGACGTCGGCGATGTCGACGAGCGGCACCTTCACCACCAGCCGCCGCATCCGGTCGCGGCCCAGCCGGGCGCCGAGCAGATACAGCACGAGGGCTCCGACGATGGATCCCGCGGTGGTCCAGAAGATCGCCCCGAGCAGGGTGAGATCTCCGCGGCCGGCCGCGAATCCGGCGAGCGGCAGGATCACCTCGCTGGGCAGCGGCGGGAAGATGTTCTCGATCGCGATGGCCAGGCCCGCCCCGAACGCGCCGAGCGACTCCATGAGTGAGACCGCCCAGTCTGCGGTGGCGCCGAGCCACCCGGAATCGGTGTTCACACCCCGGAATCTACGGGAGTCCGACGACGGCGGACGATCCGCTTTCAGCGAACCCGAACCTTCGCCGCGGCGCCGCGGCCGTCGAGGAGATGCGCGACCGTCGAGAAACGGAGCAATCTTCCCTTAAGGGATGATAATCACAACTCTGGCTTTAGCCTTCTTCCAGGTCGACTCGCTATTCTGACTGTCTGTGACCCAACATCTTCTCGCCGAGACGACGATGAACGTGGCCCTGATGCCCGGCTTCATGGACCCCTACACCCTCATCGGATGGTTCGGGGCCTTCGCCTTCTGGGGGCTGCTGCTCGTCATCCTCATCGAGTCCGGCGTCCTGTTCCCGGTCCTTCCCGGCGATTCGCTGCTCTTCGTGGCAGGCCTGATCGCCGCGGGCAGCGCCACCGGCGAACACGCCGAAGCCGTCGCCAACGCGAACTTCGACCTGTGGAAGCTGTGCGTCTTCATTCCGGTCGCCGGCATCCTCGGCGGCCAGATCGGATACTGGATCGGCCGCTACGTCGGCACGTCGATGTTCAAGCCCGACGCGCGCTTCCTCAAACAGCGCTACCTCACCGAAGCCAGCGTCTTCTTCGAAGAGCGCGGTCCGCTGACCATCTTCGTGGCCCGCTTCGTGCCGATCGTCCGCACCCTGGCGCCGATCGTCGCCGGGGCCGCCAAGATGCGCTACCCGGTCTTCGCTCTCTACAACATCGTCGGGGCGATCATCTGGGGCGCCGGCATCGTGCTGCTGGGCTACTGGCTGGGCCAGTTCGAGATCGTGCAGAAGCTGATCGAGCCGATCTTCATCGCGATCGTGCTGGTCTCGGTGCTGCCGATGGTGCTCGAGTGGTGGCGTCGTCGTCGCAACTCGCGGCCGCCGTTCCCCGAGGAGGACGTCCCGATCGACGGCCCCGCCGCCTGACCGCCAGCCGGTTCACAGGACGGCCGGAGCCGCCGTACAGGCTTCCCCGCGAGGCTGGGTGCATGACGACGATCACGCACCCGGCCTCGTCCGCATCTCCGACCCGGCCTGAGGCCCCGCCTCGGACCGTCCAGCTGGTGATCCTCGACTCCCCCGCCGCCCACCGCTACGCACGCGCCCTGGCCCGGAACGGCGTCGGCTTCGGCGTCGTCGGCGACCGGGCGAGCGACGTCGTACCGTTCCTGACCGGTTCCGGGGGCGGGGTCGTCGCACTCGTGGCCGATCCCGACGACCCCGGGCAACTCGCCGACGCCGTCGACCGCGTCGAACGGCGGCTGACGGCCCGGGCCGTGCTGATCCGGCACCACGGCGACCCGCTCCTCGCCGCGGCCCCGTCCGCAGGCCGCGCCCCGGTCACCAGGCGCGGTCGAGATCTGCGTACCGGGTGACCCAGGCGTGCATCACGATCCCGGCCGCCACCCCCGCGTTGATGCTGCGCGTCGAACCGAACTGGGCGATCGAGACCGTCATCGCCGCCGCCGCGGACGCCTCGTCCGTCACCCCCGGCCCCTCCTGCCCGAACAGCAGCAGGGCGTTCTCGGGGAGTTCGGTCTCCTCCAGCCGGACCGCGCCCGGGGTGTTGTCGACGGCCACCACCACGAGATCGTTCTCCCCGGCCCAGGTCACGAGGTCGTCGACCGTCGCGTGATGCCGGATGTGCTGGTAGCGGTCGGTCACCATCGCCCCGCGGCGATTCCAGCGGCGTCGTCCGACGATGTGCACGGTGTGCGCCAGGAAGGCGTTCGCGGTGCGCACCACGGTGCCGATGTTGGCGTCGTGGCCCCAGTTCTCGATCGCGACGTGGAAACCGTGCCGACGGGTGTCCAGATCGGCGACGATCGCCTCGCGCGACCAGTAGCGGTATGCGTCGACGACGTTGCGGCGATCTCCCCCGGCGAGCAGCTCGGGGTCGTGGCGCGGGTCGTCCGGCGGCGGGACGTCGTGTTCGTCGTGCCAGGGGCCGACGCCGACCGGCTCGCCGATCCCGCTGCGCCATTCGGTGGGCCCGGCGCCGGAGTCCTCGGTGGGACCGCTCTCGGCGGGGCTGTTCTCGGGCAAGGAGAGGCTGCCCGGGGTCAGGCCAGGTCGAGGTCGCCGAGCCCCAGCAGCGAGCGGTACGGGACGCCCAGCTCTTCGATCACGGCGTCGGCGCCGGTGGCGCGGTCCACGACGGTGGCCACCCCCGTCACGATCGCGCCGGCTTCACGGGCTGCGACGACGGCCTGCGACGGCGAAGCACCGGTGGTGGAGGTGTCCTCGACCACCAGGACGCGACGCCCCGCGACGTCCGGGCCCTCGATCCGCCGCTGCATGCCGTGCGCCTTGGCCGCCTTGCGCACCACGAAGGCGTCGATCGGGCGGCCGTCGGCGTGCATGATCGACGTCGCCACCGGATCCGCGCCGAGGGTCAGTCCGCCCACCGAGACGTAATCCCAGTCCGCGGTGAGCTCGCGCATCAGCGTGCCGATCAGTCGGCTCGCCTCGTGGTGCAGCGTCGCACGGCGCAGGTCGACGTAGTAGTCGGCCTCCTTGCCGGACGAGAGCGTCACCCGACCGTGCACCACGGCCAGCTCTTTCACCAGTTCGGCGAGGCGGGCACGCGCAGCCGTGTCGAGGGCGGGGGCAGCCGGATCGGCCATCGTGAACGTCTCCTGGAAGTGTCTGGGAAGCGGGTGTCAGTCGCGGTCGTGCTGGCCGGACATCGGCGGCAGATCCTGCGGATCCACGCGGTCGCGACCGGCGCGGGCGGCACCGAACGGCGTCGGTCGCGCCGAACGCTGACCGCCCGGACGCGACGACGGGCGGTCGCCGTAGCCCGACGGCGCGGCCGCCGGCAGATCGGACGACTCGTCGTCGAACGCCGGAGCCGGTCGACGCGGCGTCTCCGCGGGCACTCCGCCGCGCGGTGGGGCCGTGCGCTCGCGCTGCTGCTTGTCGAGCAGACCGGTGGGCACGTCCTCGACCGGTTCCTGCCGGACCGGCACCGCACGCTCGGGCACCGCGTGTTCCAGCGCGGAGCGTTCCGGATCGGGCTTCCCGTCGGCCAGGACCGGCAGCGCGCGGAGCAGGTCGGCGAACCGGCGCACCGTGTCCAACGCGACGTCGAGCATCTCGCTGTCCGAGGTCAGCGGCATCGAGCCTAGTGCCCAGTTGCCCTCGTTCCAGAGGATCTCGATGTAGTCCGGCGTCGACGTGGCCAACTCCACCATGCGACGGTCGCAGACCCGGCGCGCCGCATCGAGGTCGCTCGCGAACATCACGCGGGAACCCATCGCGCCGAGCAGGTCCACGTCCTCCTCGGCGGGAGCCAGGACGTCCTCGTAGCGCAGATCGACCGTCACCGGCGATGCGGTCGAACGACGCACGGCGACCACGGTCGCGGTCTCGTCCAGGTCGAACACCACGGCTTCGGCGCCCTCGTAATGGCCGTAGGCCACATCGCGGACCACGACGTGCTCGGGCACTGCCATGGCCGCACGGCCGAACGCCGAACGCAGCTTGCTGTCGGACTCGCGGTACTTGAAGGAGTGCGCCTCGCCCCACACAGCACGCTGGTGATGCACTTTCTCGGACCGGTTACGGTCGAGCCAGAGCAGGACACCGGCGCCGACGAGCGCGAGGGCCGCAATCACGAAATAGACGGTAGTCATCGCAGATAGCCTACTATCGAACGCTCACGCAGCGCTGGCTGACTCGGTCCTCGGCACGTCCCGGAGCGACTCGGCGCAGGCGGAACCAAGGAGGAACGACGATGAACGCACAGTCCCGGAACGCGGTCGACGCGCTGGCGGACTCGGTCGATGTCACCCTCATCGAGTCGCTGACCTGCAGGTTGATCGAAGCACCGAGTGTCAACCCGGGCGGTGTGGAGCAGCCCGCGGTGGACGTCCTCGCCGCCGCGTGCCGCGAGTCGGGGTTCGCCGTCGACCTGCACGAGGTGTCCCCGCAGCGCCCCAACCTGCTCGCCACCGCCGGCACCGGTACCGGTCCGGGGATGCTCTTCCTGGGCCACACCGACGTCGTGCCGCCGGGCCCCGGCTGGACCGGCGACCCGTTCACCGCCCGGCGCGACGGCGACCGGCTCATCGGACGCGGCACGTGCGACATGAAGGGCGGGCTCGCCGCGATCGTCGCCGCGATGGCCGCGCTCGCCCGCGCCGCCGAGTTCGGGATCACGCTCTCCGGCCCGGTCACGCTCGCCGCCACCGTCGACGAGGAGGAGCTCAACTCCGGCAGCCGCCACCTGGTGCGGCAGCCGCTCCCCTCCTTCGCGGGCTGCATCGTCGCCGAACCGACCTCGCTGCAGGTGGTCCGGGCCTGCCGCGGGGCGTCGTACATCGACATCGCGATCACCGGCCGCGCCGCCCACTCCGGGCGTCCGTCGGACGGGGTGAGCGCCATCGCGGCCGCCGCCGCCGTGATCGGACTGATCGACGACGACCAGGCCGCCCTCGCCCGGGACTCCGACCCCCTGCTGGGCCACGGCACCTGGAACGTCGGCCTGATCCGCGGCGGCCAGGCCATCGCCGTCGTCGCCCCCGACTGCTATCTCGGGGTGGACCGACGGCTGATGCCCGACGAGTCAGTGGAAGGCGTCGCGGCCCGGCTGCGCACGGCGATCGAGGCCGCCGGGATCGGCGACGGCGGTGCGCGCGTGGAGGTGCGGCCGACCATGGAGCTGCCCGGTTTCACCACCCCGCACGACCACCCCCTGGTGCAGGCCGTGGCCCGGGCCGTCACCGACAGCGGCGGACAGACCTCGATCGGCGGCTGGACCGCCGCGTGCGACGGCGGATACGTCAGCCGCGACCTGCACGTCCCCACCGTCGTGATGGGCGCCGGCGACATCAACACCCAGGCGCATCAGCCCGACGAGTCGGTGAGCCTGACCGAACTGGCGATCGCCGCGCGGGCGTACGTGCGCGCCGCCGTCGACCTGCTGTCGGTCGACTGACGGCGGAGTCCACCCGGACCGCGACACTCAGGCCGCGTCGCGGACGCGGATCCCGACGCTGCCGACGCGCGGGTGGAACAGCCGCGAACCGCGGATCATCAACGCGCCGACGATCCCGTACTTGCGCGCGAGCAGCGAGGCGACCGTGTCGGCATCGACGATCTCGCCGACACCGGCGAGCTCCGGCCCGAAGGTGTTCCGCCCCGGTCGGTCGCACGCCTGCACCCGCACCGCGGGGTCGCGACGCAGCCGCTTCACCTTCCAGGTGTCCGCGGGCGTCCAGAAGACCAGGTCGTCGCCGTCCGGCGCCGCCCACATCGCCGTCGACACCGGGGTCCCGTCCCTCCGGTAGGTGGTCAGCAGAACGAATCGGTTTCCCTTGCCCAGATCGGCGACGCGCGTGTCGGTCATGGATCAAGACAATCACGGATCCGGCGGGCCGCACCCCGGGCACCGCTCAGAGCTCCGGCCAGTCCCGTTCCAGACCGGCCAGGATGAAGGCGATCTTGGTGTCGATCGCACCCCGATCGAGCCAGGTGTCGTCGGGCCGCAGCATCGTGTCACCGTCGCCGAGCGCGTTCCGGATCCGATCCAGTCCCGACTCCCCCCGATCGTCGACCGCACGCATCGCCTCCACCGACAGGTGCGATGCGAAGACGGTGTCGCCGAGGAAGTCGAGGGCGAACATCGACTGCCCCCGCGTCCTGCCCTGCGCCGCCAGCGCCGCGGCATAGGCCGCGAAGACGTACTCGATGCGCGACGGCGCCGACGGGAACGTGTACACCAGCCGGGCCAGACCGGGGAAGTCGTCGCACACCCGCCAGCACTCGTCCGCCCACAACTGCAGCACCTCGCGCCACCGGAGACCCGGCTCCGGCAACGCGATGGTGGCCCCGGCGGCGTCGAGACAGGCGATCACCAGATCGTCCCGCGAGGGGAAGAGCCGGTAGATCGCCGGCGTCACCACGCCCAGCCGGTCGGCGACCGCCGAGAGCTTGAAACGGTCGATGCCCTCGGCGATCGCCGCGGCCACGACGTCGTCGGCGGTGAAGGCGGGTTTGCGGCCCACCTTCCGGCCCCCGCGGACCGGCCCGTTCGACGTCGTGTTCACGGATCCAGATTAGTCGGCGGAACCCGGCCCGCCGGTCAACTCCCAGCCCTGCGCGCTGTGCAACCGGTGCCAGAACCGCGCGTACGTCCCGTCCTGGGCGATCAGCTCCGCATGGGTGCCCTGCGCCTGGACCCGGCCGTCCTCGGTGAGTGCGACGATCTGGTCCGCCGCCGCGATCGTGTCCAGGCGGTGGGCGATGATCAGCACCGTCGCCTGCTTCCGCAGCTGTTCCACGGCGGCGACGATGTTGGCCTCGTTCTCCACGTCGAGGGCCGAGGTGGCCTCGTCGAGCAGCACGATCGGCGACTTCTTGAGCAGCGCGCGGGCGATCGCGACGCGCTGCCGCTCACCGCCGGAGAGCGCCTTGCCGCCCTCCCCCACCGGCGACGACCAGCCGTCCGGCAGTCGCTCGGCGATCTCGGTGACGCCGGCCAGGTCGGCGGCCGCGCGGATCTCCGCCGGGGTCGCGTCCTCGCGGCCCACCGCGACATTGGCCTCCAGCGTGTCGTCGAACAGGTAGACGTCCTGGAAGACCATCGAGAGCTGCCCCATCAACTGCTCGGTGGTCTGCTCGCCGACCGGGACGCCGCCCACCCGCACCACGCCGGAGTCCGCGTCGTAGAACCGGCTGACCAGGCGGGCGATCGTCGTCTTGCCGCAGCCGGACGGGCCGACGAGGGCCACCATCGTCCCGGCCGGCACCGAGAGCGAGACGTCGTCGAGGACCGGTTCCCCCGGCGCGTAACCGAAGGTCACCCCGTCCAGCTCCACCGAACCGGGTGCCGTCAGCGTCGCGGGAGACGCCGGTTCGGGCAGCGGCTCGGAGGTGAGCACCTCGTCGATGGCGTCGAGCAGCGGACGCCTCGACTCCAGGCTCATCGCGGTCTCCGTGATGGTCGACAGCGTCGAGGTGAAACGGAGCGCCAGACCGATGAACGCCAGCGCCGGAATCGGTTCGAGCGAACCGGACACCGCCAGCGACCCGGTCACCGAGATCAGCGCGACGATCACGCCCTGGGTCACCGCACCGCTGAGCACCATGCCCACGGTCTCGATCCACATCGCTCTGATCCGCGCGATCGTGGTGTCCTCGAGGGCGTCGTCGAGCGGAGCGAAGTGTCGGCTCCGGCCGCACGACCGCAACGCGCCCTGGCACTGCGCGTATTCGACGATCCGGTCGGCCAGGTTCACCTCCTCGGGTTCGTGGATCCGGCCGCCCCGGCGCATGAGACTCGTCGAGACCAGGGTGATCAGCACGAACACCGGGGCGGCGACCGTCAGCACCAGGCCCAGCAGCGGATTCCAGAACCAGGCGGCCACCACGATCACGAGCCCTGCGGTGATCCGGGAGACCAGCGGGCCGATCATGTGCGCGAAGATCTCACCGGCCTGCATCAGCTCGGTGGACACCATGCGCGAGAGCCGCCCGGCCAGCGGACGGGCGAACCAGCCCAGCGGCTGCTTGGAGACCTGGTCGCCCACCAGCCGGTGGATGGAGTACAGGAAGTCCAGGGCGACGGTGTACGTCAGCCGTTCCTGGAGGTAGATCAGGGCGAAACTCGCCGCCGCGAGCACCGCGAAGACCACCAGCCAACCGCCGGTGCGCAGCCCCCACACCGGGTCGCCGGACGCCAGCGCGCTGATCGCGGGCAGCAGCGCCGCCAACGCCAGCCCCTCCGCGAGGCCGCTGCCCACCGCCGCGGCCAGCGCCGGGCGCAGGGCCTCCGGTCTGGCGACCATCCGCTTCATCCGCGGGACGATGTCGATCAGGGGAAGGTTCATCGGTTCTCTCCTGCGTCGTCGGCGAGGCTCGCCGTGGTCGATCTCCACAGATTCGCGTAGCCGGGCTGCGCCATGAGCCGGTCGTGGGTGCCGGTGGCGACCACGCGCCCGCCGTCCACCAGGACGATCTGGTCGACGCCCTTGATCGCCTCGGGCCGGTGCGCGATCAACAGCACCGTCTTGCCGCGGGAGAGCTCCGACAGCGCCTGCTGGACCTGGTGCTGCGACTCCGGGTCGGTCAGCGCGGTGGCCTCGTCGAGGATCAGCACGGGAGCGTCGACGAGGATCGCCCGGGCGATCGCGATGCGCTGCACCTGCCCGCCGGACAGCCCGGTGTCGGCGCCGTAGACGGTGTCGAAGCCGCGGGGCAGCGCCTCGATCTCGTCGAGGATCCGGGCCGCCCGCGCGGCCTCCCGGATCTGCGCGTCGGTGGCGTCCGAGCGGCCGAGCGCGATGTTGTCGCGGATCGAGATCGACGGCAGCTGCGGATCCTGCAGGACGAATCCGACGTGCGCATAGAGGTCCTCGATCTCGGACACCGGGACGCCGCCGAGCAGGATCCGGCCGCGCCGGGGGTCGTCGAACCTGGCCAGCAGTGTCGCGATGGTCGACTTGCCCGACCCGGACGGGCCGATCAGCGCGGTCACCGTGCCCGCGGTGAGCGTGAAGGAGACGTCGTCGAGCGCCAGATCCGACTCGTTCCCGCCGTACGAGTAGCTGACGCCGTCGAAGACCACGTCGTGACCGTCGGGCTCGGAGCTCCGGTCCCCCTCGGCCGACGTCGACTCGGCCAACGTCGGGGTCTCCAGCAGGTCGGTGATCCGGCGCGCCGAGGCGCCGGCCATCTGCTGCGACCACATCGAGTTCATCAGCACCTCGATGCCGTACGGGATGAGCAGGGCGATCAGCGAGGTGGCGAGGACGTCGGCCGCGGTCACGTCGCCGCGACCCACCAGCCAGGTGCCGCCGCCGATGTTGATCAACAGCAGCAGCGGCACCGACAGCAGCGACATGCCCAGCGAACTGACCCGGAGCAGCGGCTTCACCCAGGCGTAGTAGAACTCCTGGAAGTCGTGCGCGGACTCCTGGTAGGCGCCGTGGGCGCGGCCGACCCGGCCGAACGCCTTGACCACGGCGATGCCGGTGACGAACTCCACCATGCGCGCCGAGACCACGCCGAGTTTCTTGTCCATCTGGACGGTCTTCTCGCCCATCCCCCGCATGCCCAGCCCCATGGCCGCGGCGTACAGCGGAATGGTCGCGATCGCCAGGAGCCCCAGACGCCAGTCGACGACGAACGAGTAGACCATCAGCGCCAGCGGCATCACGACCGCCTGGGTGCCGTCGACCGGCTGATGCGCGATCAGGTGGTGGACGGCGCCGATGTCGTCCTGCAGCGCTTTGCGGACGCGCCCGGAGTTGGTCGAGGTGAACCAGTTCAGCGGCACCCGGGAGAACCGCTGCACCATCTGCTCCCGGATCAGGTGCCCCAGCCTGATGTCGGCGAAGTGCGTGATGCCCAGCGCCAGGAAGTAGACGAACAGGCGCAGGGTGAAGGCGACGACCAGGATCCGGATCCAGCGGTTCACCTCGTCGCCATCGACGGCGACGCCGTCGTGCGCCGCCTCGACCAGGACGTCGCCGACGTTCACCAGCGCGATGTACGGCACCACGGCGAGGATGCCGGAGATCACCGCCAGGATCCGGCCGGTCGTCAGCCGCCCGGACACCGGGCTCATCAGTCGTTTGAGCGCCTTCGCGTCCGCGCGCTGCTGCACGCGCGGATCGGTCGGCGCGTCGTCGTCCGGTTCACGGACCGGTGGCGCTTCTGCCGTCGTCATGACTCTCCTCGTCGCCGCCGAGCGGCTCAAGTAGTTAGGTTTGCCATACTTATTAATAAAGCAGATTCACAATAAGGTCGACGACGAGGTCCCGCAAGCCCCGAACACGCCCGCAAGCCCCGGACACGAAGGAGCGCCACCCCTTCCGGGATGGCGCTCGATGTTCTGTGCGGAGGCAGCTACACGACGTCGCGCACGCGGATCCCCACCGTGCCGCCCGCCCCGCGCCGGAGTCGCGAACCGAGCACCGTGATCCGGCCGACGATCCCGTACTCGCGCACGATCGCCCGGGCCGCGGCAGCGCCGTCGACGACCTCGCCGACCCCGGCGACCACCGGCCCGCTCACCTTGTTGCCGCGCGCATCGCAGGCCTGCACCAACACCGAGTTGTTGCGCCGCAGGCGCTTCACCTTCCACGAGTCCGCGACGGTCCACAGCAGCAGGTCGTCGCCGTCACGGGCGGCCCACAGCGGCGAGGCGACCGCGGTGCCGTCCTTCTTGTAAGTGGTGAACATGACGTACTCGGATTCGGCGATCTGGGCGACGGTCGGCGTGGTCATCCTCCCAGGGTATCGGCGACCCGAGCGGAGTCGCCATCGACGAGGAGGCCCGGTGACCGGGAGAACGAGACGAGGAGACCCGGGGTCCCATTCCGCCGGAACCGGGCCGATCCGATCGGCAACCGACATACTCTCTCCGGCATCCCGCACATTCGGTCCGAAACGTCACAGAACGAGTCCCCCATGACCACTGCCCCGCCCGCCGCCGACCGCCAGAACCGCTGCATCGGCGTCGTGGAAGACCACCCGGTGATCGTCGACGGATTGCGCGCCACCCTCACGGCCCATTCCCACCTCCGGATCGTGGCGAGTTCGTCCACCGTCGACGCACTGCTCTCCGGCCTCGCGGCGGAGGCGACGACGACCCGCCTCGACCTGGTGGTCCTGGACCTGCACGGCCTGCCCGACGGGTCGACTCCGGCGGCGAACATCGCCGCACTGCACGCCGCCGGCATCGCGAACGTGCTCGTGTACACGTACGGGGAACGCCGCGATCTCGTTCAGGAGGCGGCCCGGGCCGGCGCCCTGGCGGTGATCCGGAAGACCGAGCGCAGCGATGTCGTGGCCGATGCGATCCGCAGAGCCGCCGACGGCGAATCGGTCGCCTCGATGGACTGGGCCGCGGCGATCGACGCCGACGCCGAGTTCCGACCGAGACTCTCTCCGCGGGAGAGCGAAGTACTCGAACTCTATGCCAGCGGAGAGACGGCGCCCCGGGTCGCCGACCTGCTGCAGGTGAAGGAGTACACCGTCCGCGAGTACATCAAACGGGTCAAGGAGAAGTACGCCGCGGTGGGCCGCCCCGTGTACACGAAGTTCGATCTGCGGACGGTCGCCCGCGAAGACGGAATCCTCTGAACGACGTTGAGAGCGACCAGCACCCGAGCGGTACCGCCACCCGCGGAAACCGACCGCCACAGCGACACCGACCGCGTCATCGGGCTGGCGGCCCGCTTCATCGCCTCCGGATACGTGTTCTACCTGTTCGTGATCTCCGACCTGATCAGGATGCAGGCCCCCTACTATCCGGACTGGTGGACTCCGCTCGCGATGGGACTCGCCTTCCTGCCCGCGGTCGCGCTGTTCCTCGCATCGTTTCGCCGAGCCGGGCCGTTCATCGTCCGCTCGTCGCTGGCCTGCAGCGTCGGATACGTCCTCGCCGCGGTCGGCACCCTGCTGCTGTGGCCGGAAGGGCAGATCCCCAACACCCCGTGGCTGTGCATGTTTCCGGGGCTCTCCGCGATGGCCGTCGCCCTGGTGTTCCCCGCCCGATACGCGCTTACCTATCTCGCTGCGGTGTCCGTTCTGTCCGAGCTGCTGCATCTGCAGCGACCCGATGAGCAGAAGGCCTCGTCCGTGCTGTCCGTCATCGACAACTTCACCTTCAGCCTGCCGTTCGTCACGGCGCTTCTGGTGATCATCCACACCGCCCGGGTGCTCGACGCCACCCGGCCGCAGGTCTATGTCGCCGCGGCGGCGACCGCCGCGGCACGCGCCCGCGAACTCGAACACGAGCGCTTCACCGACCTCATCCACGACTGGGTGATGGCCGGTCTCGGCAGCGTCTCACGCCACGCCGCACCCGAGACCGTACGACATCAGGCGCAGGTCGCACTGGAGAAGCTCGACAGCGTCCGCGACGGCCCCGCCGGAGCCGACGAACCCGTCGACGCCATGGTGACGGCCGCCGCGCTCCGAACCTCGGTCCGCGACGTCTCCCCCACGCTGGACGTCGACGTGCACTTCTCCGACGGCACCGACGACCTCCTGATCCCGCACACGACGGTGCGCGCACTGTCCGTCTCCGTCGCCGAATCGGTACGCAACTGCTTCAAACACGCCGGCCGCGACGTCGTTCCCGTGGTGACGGCGGATTTCCGCGCGGACGGCGTGACGATCACCATCGCGGACGACGGCGTGGGCTTCGACGTCGAGAAGCATCGGCCCGACCGGTTCGGGCTGCGACGCATGCGCGACCAGGTGAATCGGCTCGACGGCGCTTCCCTCCGGATACGGTCGCAGCCGGGCGACGGCACCACGGTCACTCTCACCTGGACCGCCTCATGACCGGACAGCAGACGCCCTCGAACGTGAGCACCA
Source organism: Gordonia sp. (in: high G+C Gram-positive bacteria) (assembly GCF_047600385.1). GTDB lineage: Bacteria > Actinomycetota > Actinomycetes > Mycobacteriales > Mycobacteriaceae > Gordonia. The sequence goes on from NZ_JASGKZ010000001.1 coordinate 489,199, forward strand.
TGCTCGGCATGCACACCCGGGCGGCCTGGCTCGTCGCCGGCGCCTACCTGTTCGGAATCTCCTGCCTCGCCATCGATCGCGTGTCCAGAGGGGAGACACCGCTAGTGGTCGCTGCGCCCGCCCTCGCCGCGATCGGAGTCTCCGTCGCCGTGCTGCTGCTCGTCCCCGGCGATCCGCTTCCGCGGTGGGCGACCCTGGTGATCGCCGCCGCCGCGGTCTTCTCCGTCGCGGCGACGACCCAGACCCCGCCACTCGTCGACTCCGTCCACGAACTCTGGCCGCTGCACGGTTTCATCGGCATCCTGGTCTTCCTGTGCGTCAGGGGACGGACGATCTCCGCGTGGCTCACGATGACGGCGATGGTCGCCGTCGCCGCCGTCTGGACGTACCGGCTGGGACACAGTCCCGTCCACGGAATCCTGCTGGCCTCGTCGAACTTCGCCCCCTTGGCCATGGCGGCCTTCTTCGCCTACACCATCCGGCCTTCCGTGCACCGCCTCATCGCACTGCGGGAACGCCGAGTCCATGAGATCGCGAGTCACGCCGCCTCCGATGCAGCCGTCGACGAGCGCAACGCACAGCTGCAACGCCTCGACGACACCGCCCGGCCGCTGCTCGAACGCATCGCCGCAGATCCCGACGGTCTCACTCCCGGAGAGGTCGCGGCCTGCCACAACCTCGAGTCACGACTGCGCGAATCGATCCGGGCCCGCGGCCTGCTCCACCCGGACATCAACACCGCGGTCGAAGCGGCACGCCTACGCGGAGCGACCGTCGTCCTCTTCGACGACAACGGCATGGACGAGGTGACACCGGAGATCCGCGAGCGGGTGCTGACGGCGTTGCCGCGCGAGATCGACGACGCCCCCGCCGGCAGCACGATCACCGTCCGGGTGGTCCCGCCGGGACGGGACAAGCTGGTGACCGTCGTGGTCAGAGGCGAGTCCGACAGTCGGCGGTGCCACTACGACCTCGACGGAGTTCGCGTCTCGGAATCCCGCTGACCGGACACCGGCCTTCTCCAGAGGATGAGAACGGCGCCGACGGAATCTCCTCGGATACGATCCGGATTCATCGCGCCGGCGACTCTGCGGACCCCGCGATCTCATACCGCACAGCCGACGCGCGACTTCTCCGACACCGGGCGATCATGCGGCCGAACCGCACCGCACTTCGACCCGATCGTTTCTCACATCACCCGCCTGAAGGTCGACTACGATTCCCCGATCATCGTCGCCGTGAGGTGCTTGAGGGTGATGGGTGGCGTGAACTCACTTCTGCACATTCCGAACCCCGAGACGAAGCCCCAGCGCAGGTGCCGATCCGGTCATGAAATCTCTTTCCGTAGGGCCGAGAACAGTCTAATCAACCCTCTTCAGACAGCACTGTCCCCAGAAACCGGGGACAGTGATGCCCCTCTCGGACCGCCTATCCTCAATGTCACATTCTGCGACGTGGACCCGATTCGAATGAACGATGTCATTCGCACCAGTTCACCATCCCATGATCGAAGTCACCACCCGCACTCTCCAGGAGGTCCGATGAGATTCACCACCGTCCGCACTGCGCTCATCTTCGCGATGACCCTCATGCTAGGGGTTCTCACGCTGCTTGTCGCACCGGTCTCGCCGGCCGAGGCAGCCAGCACCGCCACCATGGAGAACCAGTTGTTCTCGCTCACCAACCAGACGAGGAAGAGCCATGGCGTCCCCGCGGTGAGTGCCAACGCCTGCCTGAAGAACTACGCCCGATCCCATGCGGCGGCCATGGCCCGGAACGATCCCCCGCGGAACAAGAATCCAAGGATCTGGCATCAGAACCTGAATCCGATTCTGAGCGGCTGCAGGATGACGATGGTCGGAGAGAACGTCGCCGCCGGCTACAGCACCGCCGCCCAAGCTCATAACGGGTGGTGGAATTCACCCGGGCACCGGAAGAACATGATGAACCGGCAGTTCAATCGCCTGGGTGCCGGCGTGGCTCTGTCCAGGAACGGGCGTTACTACTACGTCACGGTGTACGGCCGTCAATAGCCGCCGAAACGAACCCCTCATCTATTCGGGATTCTGCCGACCAGATGAGGGAGCACGGCTTCCAGGAGATCCCACGACAATACGATCGGACTGCGCGAGACGCCCGACCGGTACCCCGGTCGAGCGTCTCGCGTGTGCGCTCCCCAGGCTTCCGCGACCTGCGACGGAGACCGCCCGGGACGATCCGCAGCCCCGTCCAGTGACGACGACCGAGGCCGTCTGTCCAAGAACTTGGACATATGACCGGTGTCACACTCGATGACGATGGTGTGCAGCGACATCCACCAACCGAAAGGCGCTGACATGACCACCGCAGTCACCCCCGACGAGGCCACCCGCGAGATCGGCGAGGCCTGGGCGAAGGCCCTCAACAGCCTCGACTCGTTCTACGACCTCTGTGCACCCGGGTGCAAGGTCTGGCACAGCAACGACGACCAGTGGATCTCCGTCGAGACGGCGATCGAGAACGTCCACAAGCGCACCCCCGGCGACACCCCGCCGACATTCGAGGCGCGCGGCGTCACCTACACCGAGAAGGGCTTCTTCAACGAGTGCTACGTCGAGGTCGAGCTGATGGGCAACCCGATGAAGCTCCATCTGATCCAGCTCGTCGAGGTCGAGGACGGCAAGGCCGTCAGCGTGAAGGAGTACATCGGTCCGGAGATGCCCGTCGGGTGATCCCACTCGTCTGACACCGGTCGGCGATGAAGGCGCCCGCTCCCTGAGGATCGGGCGCCCTCGCCGGGTCGGCGGACCTCTCGGCGAGGCCCCCGCAGAAGTGGACGAACGTACGACGAGGCCTGCCTGATCCCACCGACTCGGTGTCATCCGAACAAGTGAAATCCGCAGGTCACACCGGTTCACTGTGCGTTTCCCGTACTTTCGACGTCCAGCCGCTGCTCTACTGAACGAACCCTCGGCAACGTTCAGAAAGAGTCAGACATGAGATCAACCATGGCCCGCATCCTCGTGGCGACCGTCGCGGTCTCCGCCGCAGCCCTCGGATCGACGGCCGTCCCGAGCGTCGCGAATGCCGGCACCGTCGACTACCACCGTCCACCGACTCCCAGGCAGGGAGGAAAGGTGGCCATCAGCTCCGCCGGACAGAACATCTCTGTAGTGATCACCGGACGCCGGGACGCCCTCACCGGCAGCCGCACGTGCGAGGTCAGCCTGGGCAACCAGCCCGCTCGACGCGTCAAACTGGACCGCAACGGCAACGGCCGTACGACATTCGGACGACTGCGCAACGGCCGCTACTCGATCTGGGGCTACTGCTCGTCGAAAACGCAGCGCGCACCCATGTCTTCTCCGCGAGAACGCCAGTCCTATCTGATCGGCGCCAATCGACAGGGCGGCTACGCGGTGGGCGTGATCGTCAACGGTCGACCCGCCGGACGCTGACACCCGCGACACACCGCCACGAACGACGAGAGGTCCCGCTCCGAAAGGAGCGGGACCTCCGCGTCTGTCCGGGTCAGACCGTCAGCCGACTTTCAGTTCGTCACCGTTCTCGGCGACGTCCACCGACACGGTGTCGCCGTCCCGGACCGCACCGGCCAGCAGCGCCTTGGCGAGCTTGTCGCCGATGGCCTGCTGCACCAGGCGACGCAGCGGACGCGCACCGTACAGCGGGTCGAAACCGCGTTCGGCCAGCCATTCCTTCGCCTTCGGGGTCACCTCCAGCGTCAGGCGGCGCTGCGCCAGACGCTCACCCAGGTTGGCCAGCTGGATGTCGACGATCGACACCAGCTGCTCGGGGCTCAGCGACTCGAAGATCACCACGTCGTCGAGCCGGTTGACGAACTCCGGCTTGAAGGCGGCGCGGACGGCCGCCATCACCTGGTCCCGATCGCCGCCGGCGCCCAGGTTGGACGTCAGGATCAGGATGGTGTTCCGGAAGTCCACCGTGCGGCCCTGACCGTCGGTCAGGCGACCCTCGTCGAGCACCTGCAGGAGCACGTCGAAGACGTCCGGGTGCGCCTTCTCCACCTCGTCGAACAGCACCACCGAGTACGGGCGACGACGCACCGCCTCGGTCAGCTGCCCGCCGGCCTCGTATCCGACGTAGCCGGGAGGGGCGCCGACCAGGCGTGCGACGCTGTGCTTCTCGCCGTACTCGCTCATGTCGATCCGGATGATCGCGTGTTCGTCGTCGAACAGGAACTCCGCGAGCGCCTTGGCCAGCTCGGTCTTACCGGTGCCGGTCGGTCCGAGGAAGAGGAACGAGCCGGTGGGCCGGTTCGGGTCGGCGACGCCGGCGCGGGCGCGTCGTACCGCGTCGGACACCGCGACCACGGCGTCGGTCTGGCCGATCACCCGCTTGCCCAGTTCGGACTCCATGCGCAGCAGCTTCTCGGTCTCGCCTTCGAGCATCTTGCCCGCGGGCACGCCGGTCCAGGCGGAGACGACGTCGGCGACGTCGTCGGGGCCGACCTCCTCCTGCAGCATGACGTCCTGGTCGGGGTCGGTGCCGGTCTTCTCGATCGCCGCCTCCAACTCCTTCTCCAGGGACGGGATGCGGCCGTAACGGAGTTCGGCGGCCCTGCCCAGATCACCGTCGCGCTCGGCCCGATCGGCCTCGCCGCGCAGGTTCTCCAACTCCTCCTTCAGGTCGCGCACCGCGTTGATCACGTTCTTCTCGGACTGCCACCGGGCGGTGAGCTCGTTGAGCTTCTCGCGGTCGTCGGCGAGCTCCTTGCGGAGCTTCTCCAGGCGCTCCTTCGACGCGGCGTCGGTCTCCTTCGCCAGCGCCAGCTCCTCCACTTCGAGGCGACGGACGACGCGCTCGATCTCGTCGATCTCGATCGGTCGCGAGTCGATCTCCATGCGGAGGCGCGACGCGGCCTCGTCGACCAGGTCGATCGCCTTGTCCGGCAGGAACCGGGAGGTGATGTACCGGTCGGAGAGGCTGGCCGCGGCGACCAGCGCCGAGTCGGTGATGCGCACGCCGTGGTGCACCTCGTACCGCTCCTTGAGGCCGCGCAGGATGCCGATGGTGTCCTCCACCGAGGGCTCCCCGACGTACACCTGCTGGAAACGACGCTCCAGGGCGGCGTCCTTCTCGATGTACTTGCGGTACTCTTCGAGCGTGGTGGCGCCGACCAGACGCAGCTCACCGCGGGCGAGCAGCGGCTTGATCATGTTGCCCGCGTCCATCGCCGAATCGCCGGTCGCACCGGCGCCGACGATGGTGTGGAGCTCGTCGATGAAGGTGATGATCTGGCCGTCGGCGGCCTTGATCTCGTCGAGCACGGCCTTGAGCCGCTCCTCGAACTCACCGCGGTACTTGGCGCCGGCGACCATCGCGCCCAGATCGAGCGAGATGACGGTCTTGTCGCGGAGCGACTCGGGGACATCACCGGCGACGACGCGCTGGGCCAGGCCCTCGACGATCGCCGTCTTGCCGACGCCGGGCTCGCCGATGAGGACCGGGTTGTTCTTGGTGCGGCGGCTGAGCACCTGCACCACGCGCCGGATCTCGCTGTCGCGGCCGATCACCGGATCGAGTTCGCCGTCGCGGGCGCGCTTGGTGAGGTCGGTGGAGTACTTCTCCAACGACTGGTAGGTGTCCTCCGGGTTCTCGCTGGTCACCCGGGCCGTGCCGCGGACCGCTTGGAAGGCGTCGCGCAGCGCGTCCGGACCGGCACCCGCGTTCGTCAGCAGCGCGGCGGTCTCCGAGTCGCCGGTGGCCAGGCCGACCATCAGATGCTCGGTGGAGACGTAGTCGTCGTTCAGTTCCGTCGCGAGGTTCTGGGCGGCGGTGATCGCGGCGATCGACTCGCGGTTCAGCTGCGGCTGGGCCGCCGAACTCGAGACGACCGGCGCGCGACCCACCAGGCTCTTGGCCTCGGCGAGGATCCGTGCCGGGTCGACGCCGCCAGCTTTGAGCAGCGGCGTCGCGATGCCGTCGGACTGCTCCAGCAGTGCGACGAGGATGTGGGCCGGCCGCACGTCGGGGTTCCCGGCGGCAGCGGCGTCCTGGACGGCGGCCTGGAGTGCAGCCTGCGTCTTGGTGGTGGGGGTGAAGCTGTCCACAGCGTTCGCCTTTCTGTCGTTCACGTCATGGGTACTCCGGAAGCGGCTTCCGGGACCTGAGTCTATGAGGCTCATCTCGGCCTCTCGATCACTTCCAACGCACTCAGAGTTGAGTCTGTTCCGCTTAACTTTGAACTCATTGGTGATTCACACCACAGAACTGCTCGATGCCGGGAAGAGCGTCGGCTTACCATCGGAAAGAACATGAAGCCCACCGACGAACATCCGCCGCCGACCCGAGTCGAGACCGCCGAGGACGGCGCGGTGGTGTACCGAATGCCCGACGGGACCGAGATGACGATCCCACTCGCCCCGACACCCCGCGACGAGTGAGCGCAGCCCTCGCGTGGACCTCACCCGCATGCTTGTCCCACAGATCCACGATTGACGACGACCTCGAGCCGACCGTCGGATGAACACACCGGTGAGCACACCCACGTCGAGAACGGGAGGCTTCGACACCGGGCGCTCACTTCGTTCGCGGCCGGGCTCAGCCGGCGGAACAAGACGACACCAGATCCAGGACTTTCTTTCCACCGTCGGACCCACAGCACAGGAGATCGCCATGACCACCGCCGAACAACTCCTCGCTGAAGGCGAAACCAAAGGCCGCGCAGCCGCGCTGATCGAGATCCTCACCCACCGCTTCGGTGAACTCGACCCCGAGGCCCGCACCCGTATCGAGAGTGCCGACCTCGACCGACTCCACACCTGGACCCGGCGCCAATGGGACGCCACCCGATTGGAGGACGTCTTCACCGATTGACGCCCCACACGCGAGCTCAGTCGAAGAACTCCTCCGCCGTGTGCGTGTGCATGCGCACGCCGTCGTTGTTGAAGATGCTGAGCATCTCGGCCCCGTCCGGGCCGTCCGCGGAGATGCTGTGCGGGACCCGGGTGTCGAACTCGGCGGCCTCCCCGCCGGTCAGGACCAGATCCTGGTCACCGAGGATCAGGCGCAGTCTCCCGGACAGCACGTACAGCCACTCGTAGCCGTCGTGCACCCGCGGCTCCGGCGGCTCGTCGACCGGCGGATAGGTGATCTTGTAGGTGCCGATCGGCGATCCCTCCGGTGCGAGCGGCGCGATGATCATGCCGTCGCGCCGGATCGCCGGCCGGCGCACCCGCGGATCGCGGACGGGCGGGCTCACGAGGTCGTCGAGGCTCACGCAGAGCTGACGGGTGAGCGGCAGCAGCAGTTCCAGGCTGGCCTGCCGCTTCCCCGATTCGAGCCGCGACAGGGTGCTCGGCGACATGTCCGCGCGGGAGGCGAGCTCGTCGAGCGTCCACCCGCGATCGTTCCGCAGGGCACGCAGCCGCGCGCCGATCTGCTTGAGTTCGTCGACCATCCCCGCCCCTTCTTGCTAATTCAGCAAACTCACTTGCCATATCGTACATGGCCGCGTTCCACTGGATGCATGAACGAGATCTGGGAAGTCCTCATCGTCGGCGGCGGGTCCGCCGGCCTGTCCGCGGCACTGATGGCGGGGCGAGCCTGCCGAAAGGTGCTGGTCATCGACGCGGGCGAACCCCGCAACCGCTTCGCCGCGCACATGCACGGAGTCCTCGGCCTGGACGGCCTGGATCCCGCCGAACTGCTGCGCCGGGGCCGCGACGAGGTCGCCGCGTACGACGTGACGATCCGCCCCGGGGCCGTCGATCGGATCGACGACGCCGACGACGGCCTCACCGTCACCCTGACCGACGGCACCGTGCTCTCCACCAGGGCCGTCGTGGTCGCCAGCGGAGCGACCGACGAGTTGCCCGCGATCCCCGGCCTCGCCGAGCAGTGGGGCGCCGGGGTCATGCACTGCCCGTACTGCCACGGCTGGGAGGTCCGGAACCGCCCGCTCGCCGTCGTGGGCGTCTCGCCGTTCTCCCTCCACCAGGCCGAACTGATCCGCCAGTGGACCGACGACCTCACCTTCTTCACCGCGGACTTCGGCGACCTCGACCCGGCCGCCGCCCGACGCCTGCGCGACCGCGGCGTGAAACTCGTGTCGACCCCGGTCACCGAGATCCTCAGCGACGACGGAGAGCTGACCGGAGTCCTCCTCGACGACGGGACCCGGGTGGCGGTCGACGGCATCTTCGTGGCGCCCGTACCGCGGCCGAACGACGCATTCCTGACCGGACTCGGCCTGGAGCGCACGACGACGCCAATGGGCGAGTTCCTCAAGGCCGACCCGATGGGTCGGACCAGCCACCCCCGGATCTGGGCGGCGGGCAACGTCGTCAACCCCGGCGCGAACGTCCCGATCTCGATCGGTGCGGCGGCGTTCGCCGGCGCCGCGGTGAACGCGGCACTGGTGACCGAGGACTTCGACCGGGCCGCGGCCGACACCGCCGACGACGATCCGTCCTCCCCCGCCGAGTACTGGGAGAACGAGTACGCAGGCGCGCAGCGGCGCTGGTCCGGCCGGGTCAACGCGACGACGGCCGCAGTGGTCGACGCCCTCCCCGGAGACCCCGGCACCGCCCTGGATCTCGGCTGCGGCGAGGGCGGCGACGCCGTGTGGCTGGCCGAGCGAGGCTGGCGGGTGACGGCCGTCGACATCTCGCAGACCGCGGTGACCCGGGGCGCCGAGGGCGCCGAACAGCACGGCGTCGCCGACCGGATCGACTGGGTCGCCGCCGATCTCGCGACGTGGGAACCGTCGTCGTCGTTCGACCTGGTGACGACCTCGTTCCTCCACTCCTCGATCGAGCTGCCCCGGGCCGACATCCTGCGGCGGGCCGGCGAGCGGGTGAATCCGGGCGGCCACCTGCTGATCGTCACCCACGTCTTCGAGGGCCCGGAGGACGTGCCGCCGTGGGCGGTGCGGTTCCACGGCGCCGAAGCCGCCGACGACCCGGACCTGCAGGCCCGCCTGGCCGAGATGCTCTCCCCCGCCGAGGACCTGGCGGCGCTCGCCTTCGACGACGCGGAGTGGGAGACGGTCGCCGCCGAGGCCCGCCCGCGCGAAGCCGTCGGCCCGGACGGCGAGGAGACCGCGTTCGTCAAGGACGGGGTGATCCTGCTGCGCCGCCGCGCCGTCTGAGACCCGCACCGCCTGAGGCCCGCGCGGTCTCCAGAACCGGCTCGCCGACGGCGGCCGCGAAGGTGAACACACGGTGAACAGAGGCCCCCGGAGCAGGGCCCCGCAATCCATGCACTGTTGCTTAGGTAAGCCTAAGAAGGCTAGGTTGAGCCCGAATTCCGACGAAGGAGGGCTCGTGTCGCACGAAACCGGACAGCCGACGACCACCGCTTCCACGCCGCCGCCGGAACCGTCGTTCTTCGCACCGGTCAAAGACAGTTTCGCGATGATCATCGCGCTGAGCGCGGTGAGCGCCGTCGCGAGCGTGGTCCCCTACATCGCCGTCGTCGAACTCGCCAAGGCCCTGATCCCGTCGCTCGACGGGGGCGTCGTCGACACCGGGCGCGTCTGGTGGATCGTCGCGATCGCCGCGGTCGCGCTGCTGGTGAGCGTCGGCGCGGCCTTCGGCTCCGGCATGTTCAGCCACTTCGTCGACGCGAGACTGCAGCTGAGCATCCGGCGACGGATCGTCGCCCACCTGCAGCGACTGCCGCTCGGCTGGTTCGACGCACGGAACTCGGGCACGGTGCGCAAACTCATCGAGAACGACGTCAGCGCCATCCACCAGCTCGTCGCCCACGCCGTCCACGACGTCACCACGGCCGTCGTCGTGCCGCTGGTGAGCATCGTCTACCTGTTCGTCGTCGACTGGCGGGTCGCCCTGGCGGCTCTGCTCCCGATGGTGATCGCCGTCGTCATGATCTCGCTCTACATGCGCGACGCGAAGGACGACAAGTACGGCCAGTACGAGGCCGCCGTGGAACGACTGTCCGGTGCCACCGCCGAGTTCGTGCAGGGCATCGCCGTGGTGAAGCGGTTCGGGCAGGTCGGCCGAAGCCACCGCCGCTACCGCGACGAGACCGGCCGCTACGTCCGTTTCACCGGCGACTGGACCGATGAGACCGCCAAGCAGTTCACCGCCATCGAGGTGCTCACGTCCCCGGTCGTCGTCATGACGTGGCTGCTCACCTTCGGATACTGGCTGGTCTCGACCGGGCGGGGCGAACCGATCGACGTCCTGCCGGGTCTGCTGCTCGGCCTCGGGCTGACCACCCCGCTGCTGCGGATGGGCGCCTCCGGCCAGTTCCTGCGCAACGCCGCCAAGGCGCAGGCCTCCCTCAGCGCCTTCCTCGCCTCACCGGCGATCCCCGAGTCCGCGCACCCGGTGCGGCCCGACGGGCATCGGGTCGGATTCGACGACGTCGACTTCGGTTACGACGGCGACCACCGGGTGCTGCACGAGATCACCGCGGACTGCCGCCCCGGCACGGTCACCGCCCTCGTCGGCGCCTCCGGATCGGGGAAGTCGACGATGGCGAAACTGGTGCCGCGCTTCTACGACACGACCTCCGGCGCGGTGACGATCGGCGACGCCGACGTCCGGGACATCGCCTCGCACGAGCTGTACCGGGAGGCCGGGTTCGTCTTCCAGGACGTGCAGCTGCTGCGGGCGAGTCTGCGCGACAACATCGCACTGTGTCGCCCCGACGCGACCGATCGGGAGATCGAGGACGCGGCCCGCGCCGCGCAGATCCACGACCGGATCGGCGAGTTCACTCGCGGCTACGACTCGGTGATCGGCGACGACGCCCAGCTGTCCGGGGGCGAAGCGCAGCGGGTGACGATCGCCCGGGCCCTGCTCGCCGACGCGAAGGTGCTGGTCCTCGACGAGGCCACCGCCTTCGCCGACCCCGATTCGGAGGCCGCCATCCAGCGGGCGCTCACCCGCCTGGCCGCGGGCCGCACCGTGCTGGTGATCGCGCACCGGCTGCACACGATCGTCGGGGCCGACCAGATCTGCGTCCTCGACGGCGGCCGGATCGTCGAACGCGGCACGCACGCCGAACTCGTCGCCGCCGGCGGGGTGTTCGCGCAGATGTGGGCCGCCTACCAGGCGAATCACGAACGTTCCGTCCCGGAAGGAGCCCGTCGATGATCCGGCGACTGCTGCACTACTCCCTGCCCGCGGCGCGGCGCCTGCTGGTCTGGGAGCTGGTCCTATCGGTGGTCGTGGCGGTGCTGCAGGGCCTCGCCTTCCTGCTGGTGGTCCCGATCCTGCGGGGCTTCTTCGACGACGACCTCGCCGCCGCCCGGCCGTGGTTGATCGCCCTCGCGGCAGTCGCGGCGGCGTACATCGCGGTGTCGGCGGCGATCAGCCAGATCGGCATGAAGGCGTCGACCGCCGTCCTCGAATCCCTCCTGATCCGGCTCGGCGACCGCCTGGTGGATCTCCCGGTGGCGTGGTTCGCGACCGATCGGACCGGGCACGTCGTCGGCATGGCGACCCAGGGCGCGATGTTCGTCTCCACCACGCCGTACGCGATGATCCGCCTGATCATCAGCGGTTTCGTGACCCCGGGCACGGTGCTGGTCGGCATGTTCCTCCTCGATTGGCGGCTGGCGCTGGCGATGGCGGCGACGATTCCACTCATGGCGCTGGGCTACCGGTGGATCCGTGCGACGATCGCGCGTTCCGATCGCGTCCACCAGGCGGCGGTCGCGGACGCCTCCGCCCGGGTCATCGAGTTCGGCCGGATCCAGCCGGCCCTGCGCACGGCCGGTGCCGGGTCGATCGCCGACCGGCTCGTCGACGAGTCCCTGGCCCGGCAGGACCGCGCCTACCGGGGCATGCTGATGGCCGGGAGCGCCGGGATCGGCACCTTCGCCGCCCTCGTCCAGTCGTCGGTGGCCGCGGTGATCGCGCTCGGCGCCTACTTCGCCCTGCACGGTTCGGTGGATCCGGCGACGCTGATCGCGCTCCTGGTGCTCGCTCTCCGGTTCGCCGAACCGATCATCGCCGCCGGCGACATGGGCGGAGGCATCTCCGTGGCGCGGACCACCCTGGACCAACTCGACGAGTTGAACGAGATCGCGGCCCTGCCCGAACCGGAGACGCCCGCCGAACCCGCCGACTGGTCGATCACCTTCGACGACGTGACCTTCGGCTACGGCGGAAAACCCGTCCTGAAGAACCTGTCGTTCACCGCGCCCGCCGGAGCGATGACGGCGATCGTCGGCCCCTCCGGTTCGGGCAAGACGACCGTCGCCAAGCTGATCGCGCGCTTCTACGACCCCGAGTCGGGCACCGTCTCCCTCGGCGGCGTCCCGGAACCCGAACTGGGCACCGCGCTGATCGAGAAGGCCGTCGCACCGGTCTTCCAGGACGTCTACCTGTTCGACGACTCGATCCTGAACAACGTGTGGATCGGCGCCCCGGAGCTGAGTCGCGAGGAGGTGATCGCGGCGGCCCGGCGCGCCCGGGTCGACGAGATCGCCGATCGCCTGCCCGGCGGCTGGGACGCCCCGGTCGGCGAGGGCGGCACCAATCTCTCCGGCGGCGAACGCCAGCGGGTCTCCATCGCCCGCGCCCTGCTCAAGGACGGTCCGATCGTCATTCTCGACGAGGCCACCGCCGCCCTCGACATCGGCAACGAGATCGCGATCTCCGAGGCCGTCGACGCCATCCGACCCGACCGGACCGTCGTCGTGGTGGCGCATCGTCTGCAGACCATCATGACCGCCGACCAGATCCTCTTCCTCGACGGCGACGGCGGCATCGGAGAGTCCGGCACCCACGAACAGCTCCTCGCCGCGGGCGGGGCCTACGCCCGCTACTGGAACGAACGCGTGGCCGCCACCGGCTGGCAGCTCGCCCCCGAGACGCTCGCCCCTGAGACGAAGGAGCACCCGGCATGACCGACACGACACCCGCCACCGCCCCCGACGACGACCACGGCGGCGCGGCGCCGAAGGACGCGGTGCAGGACTCCCGTTTCGCCCTCACCGCCCGCGACCTGTTCACGGTCGCGATCTTCGCGGTCCTGTACGTGATCGCCGGCAGCATCGTCGCGATGCTCGGCATCGCGGGCCCGCTCGTCATGATGGTCACCCTGCCGTTGGCACCGCTGGTCTGCGGCATCCCGTACATGCTCTTCCTGACCCGCGTCCACCGTCCGGGCATGGTCACCCTGTTCGGCGTCGTGTCCGGCCTGCTGTACCTGCTGTACGGCCTGCCGTGGATGATCGCGATCGCCACGACGGTGCTGGGCGCGATCGCCGATCTGATCTGCGCCCGCGGCGGCTATCGGTCCCGGCCGCTGTCCGTGGTCGCCTACACGGTGTTCTCGCTCTGGTACGTCGCGACGTGGATCCCGTTCTTCCTCAGTAAGGAGGAGTACATCCGTTCGCAGGGCATGCAGGAGATGGGCGACTCCTACGCGGCGGACTTCGACCGGCTGGTCACCACCCCGGTGGTGCTCGCCAGCGCCGGGGCGATGGTGTTGTGCGCGGCCCTCGGCGGACTGCTCGGCACGACGATGCTGAAGAAGCACTTCACCCGGGCCGGCCTGGCATGAGCGAACGGTGACCGCGGCGGTCGTCGCGAGGTCCGGGCGCTCCGGCCTCGATCCGCGCACCTCGGTGCTGTTGACCGTCGTCACGGCGGCGGTCGTCCTCGGGCCGGGCGGCATGCGGTTCGTCCCCGTCGCCTACGCCCTCGGTCTCGGGCTGGCGTTCTACGACCGCGCCCGACGTCGCGCCCTCGCCCTCGTCGTCTTCGTCACGGCGGCCTGGCTGCTCGGCTGGTGGGTTCCGGCGCGATGGCCCGGCGCGTTCACCGCGACCCTCGGCCTGACGGGGTTCTACCTGCTGCGATACGGCGCGGCGGCCGGGATCGTCGCGCATCTGGTGGTCACCACGTCGCCCACCGGACTGGCCGCCGCGTTCAACGCGTGGCGGGTGCCCCGGGTCGTCTCGGTGACCCTGGCCGTGATGCTCCGCTTCTTCGCGACGGTGGCCGCCGAGTTCTCCGCCGTCCGCGATGCGATGCGCCTGCGGGGTCTGACCGGCGTGCGCGGCATCGTGCGGCACCCCGTCCTGACGCTGGAACGGTTCACCGTCCCGCTGATCGCGACCAGCCTCCGGTCGAGTGAGGATCTGGCGGCGTCGGCCACGCTCCGCGGGATGGGCTCGCGTCGTCGTGCGACGTCGCTCCACCCGGTGCGGTTCGGCGGCGCCGACCTGGTGGCCGTCGTCGCCGTCGCGGCGCTGACGATCGTCGCGCTCGCCCTTCCCCCGGTGCTCGCATGACCGGTGCTCCCGTGATCACGCTGAACGACGTCGGTTGGACCTACCCGCACGCGGAGGCGCCGACCCTACGGGCGGTGGACCTGACCGTGGCCGACGGCGAGTTCGTCGTCCTGTGCGGGGCGAGCGGTTCCGGCAAGTCGACGCTGCTGCGGACGCTGAACGGACTGATCCCGCACTTCCACGAGCGCGGCGGGTTGACCGGTGCCGTGCGGGTGTCCGGGATCGACACGGTGAGCGCCGAGCTCGACGACATCGGGCTGGTCACCGGGACCGTGCTGCAGCATCCGCGACGCCAGTTCTTCACGTCGCACGCGGAGAGCGAGATCGCCTTCGCGATGGAGAACTTCGGTTTCCCGGTCCCCACGATCCGGGCGCGCGTCGATGCCGCACTCGCGCGGCTCGCCGACGGCGTCCCCCTCGATCAACCGCTGTTGCGGCTCTCCGGCGGACAGATGCAGCAGGTCGCGATCGAGGCGGCCCTCGCGCACCGCCCCGGGATCGTGCTGCTCGACGAACCCAGCGCCAACCTCTCCGCCGACGCGGTGGAACGGCTGGCCCGCACGCTGGCCCGCCTCAAGGAGTCCGGGACGACGGTGGTCGTCGCCGAACACCGGCTCCGATACCTGCGGGATCTCGCCGACCGCGTGGTGGTGATGCGCGACGGCGTCGTCGACGTCGAGTGGTCGAGGGAGCGCTTCCGGGCGGTGAGCGACGACGAGCTCGCCGCCGAGGGACTGCGCGGTCGGGCACCGGCCGTCGACCTCCCCGAACTGCCTGCCGCCGGGGCCGGGGCGGCCGCGCCCGTGCCCGTCTCCGCGGTGCCCGACGGCGACCTGACCCTGACCGGGATCCGGTGCCGTCGAGGCGGGCGCACCGTCGTCGAGATCGACAAGGCGACGTTCACCCGCGGCGAGGTGACCGCGATCCGGGGAATGAACGGCGCGGGTAAATCGATGCTCGCCCGGATCGTCACCGGGTTGACGCGTTCCGGCGGCGATGTGCGGCTCGACGGCGAGCGCCTGCGTCGTCGTGCCCGACAGCGCCGGAGCGCACTGGTGATGCAGGACGTCCAGCGCCAACTCTTCACCGAATCGGTCCGATCCGAGATCGGACTCGCCGCCGTCGACGCCGTCGATCCACCGGACACCGAGACGGTGCTCGCCGAGCTGGATCTGGCCGCCTTCGCCGACCGTCACCCGCTGTCGCTGTCCGGCGGACAGCAGCAACGGCTGGTGGTGGCCACGGCCCGCGTGGCAGGACGCGAGATCGTGGTCTTCGACGAGCCGAGTTCCGGCGTCGACCGGCGCCACCTGCACTCGATCGCCGACCAGATCCGCGACCTGGCCGCCACCGGCGCCGTCGTCCTGCTGATCAGCCACGACGACGACCTGCTCGCGGAAGCGGCCGACCGTCAGCTCACGCTGGTCTCCCCCGGGAGATAGCCCATGCTCGTTTTCCCGACGAGTGATTCCCGGTGCACGGCGTCCTCTCGGTGACCAGCCTCCCCCTCGCTGATCGATCTCCTCCTCAGTGATCGACGTCTTCCCCGCTGGTCGGTGTCCACTCGCTGGTCGGCGTCCCCTCGCTGGTCGGCGTCCCCTCGCTGGTTGGAGTCCCCTCGCTGGTCGAGCGGAGTCGAGACCACAGTCTGGTCAGCGCGGGAGATCTCGACTCCGCTCGATCACCGAAGAGGCTCGATCCCTGAAGAAGGCTCGATCACTGTCGTCGCGTTCTCGTTCGCGTGCACGACGGAGACGGGCCCGTGCTGCCCGTCGCCAGGCGATCGCGGCGGCCGAACTCCGTTGCCCCAGGGTGCGCGGATCGTTCGCACAGCATGCTGTCGCGGGAACGTTCACCGCGTCTTGTGCCAGTCGTGTCTCCTCGGTATCGGCGGTGATGTGCAGCCCACCGAGGCCGTCGGGGTAGTCGCGCCGGGTGACGTTCTTCCTGCGATTGCGCTTCTCGTAGCGGCGTTTGACCGCGTCGGTGTCGTGGGTGTCGACGATCTGGTCGGCGATCCTGCGCGCGGCTTTGACTGAGATGTGCCCGGACTCGGCGAGAGCTTCGGCGAGGCCGTGGTCGATATCGGAGCGTCCCCCGGAGGCCGAGGAGGAGCAGATGTTCGAATTCGCAGGGCCCGATCCACGGTCCGATGCCGCCCGGTCAGCCGACCTCTCCGAGCAGTCGACGATAGACCGCGCTGGTCTCCACGAGTTTGGCGTGCGCGCCGATCCCGTCGACCCTCCCGTCGTCGATCACGACGATCCGGTCGGCGTGCCGCACGGTCTCCAGCCGGTGGGCGATCACCAGCACGGTGCGGCCGGCGGTGAGCGCGGCGATGGCCCGCTGGATCCGGGACTCGGTGTCCGGGTCGACGGCCGAGACCGCCTCGTCGAGGATCAGCACCGGCGAATCCTTGAGCAGAGCCCGCGCGATGGAGAGCCGCTGACGTTGTCCGCCCGACAGGCTCGACCCGCCCTCCCCGACCACCGCATCGAGTCCACCGGGCAGCGCCGCGACCACGTCGTCGCACTGCGCGGCGGCCAGCGCGGCCCAGATCTCGTCGTCGGACGCCTCCGGCCGACCGAGTGCGACGTTGAACCGCACGGTATCCGGGAACAGGTAGACGTCCTGGTAGACGGTGGTGACCATCGCCATCACGCCGTCGCTGCCGATCTCCGGGAGCGAGCGGCCGCCGATCTCGACGCGGCCCTCGTCGACGTCCCAGAGTCGCGCGGCCAAACTCGCGACCGTCGACTTGCCCGCACCGGACGGGCCGACCAGCGCGGTGACCGTCCCCGGCCGGGCCTGGAAACAGACGTCGGTGAGGACCTGCCGGTCGTCGTAGGCGAAGCCGACGCCGTCGAACTTCAGGGAGGCGTCCGCGGGGACCGCCGGCGTCTCGGGTTCCGGCAGCACCGGCTCGTCCCACACCTCACCGATCTTGGCGGCGATCTGCTCCTGGTTCCGCCGGTATCCGGCGAGCGCGCTGAGCTCCTGGATCGGCTGGTAGAACGCGAGCATCAGCATGAGGAACAGCAGCAGCGTGGTGGCGGTGACGTCGCCGCGGTCGAACAGCCAGGCGCCGACCAGGATCAGCGCCACCAGGCCGCTCTCCACGGCGATGCTGCCGAGGGCGTTGGACGGCAGCGTCTTCACCGACATCGCGACGCTGGTCAGGCGCAGTCGTTCGACGACGTCGCGGTACCGGCCCGCGATCTCCGAGTCCTCCGCGCCGCGCAGCACCAATGCGCCGCGCGCCTGCTCGACCAGCACCGTCGACGCCTCGGCGCGCGTGCGGTGCAGGTCGGCGAACACGCGGTGGTAGATCCGGTCGCTCCACGCCGTGACGAGCAGGAACACCGGCACCCCGGCCAGCGCGGCGAGGGCGAGCCGCCAGTCGACGATCGCCAGGATCACCCCGGCGTACACCGGTTGCAGGCAGGCTCCGGCGACCTGTCCGGGCACGTTCTGGAAGTCGAGCATCACGGTGTCGTTGGTGATCAGCGTGGCCACCCGGCCGCGGTCGACCCGTCCGAGGAATCCGAGCGGGACCTGCCGCAGCCGTTCGATCAGCGACAGCATCAGGTCGGTCTTGGCACGCCCGGCCAGCCCCCACACGTAGACGTTCGCCCAGTGCGAGAGGAAGAACCTGACCGTCAGTCCGGCCGTCAGCAACCCGAACATCTGCCAGACGAAGCCGCTGGTCAGCGTGCCGTTCACTGCCCGGTCCACCGTCAGGAACACGGTGACGAGCGGGATGCCGCGCACCATCGACTCGAGCACGATCCGCACCAGACCGTACTTCTTCAACTCGCTCCAGCTGCGCCCGTACAGCGTGCGCCACTGCTTGCCGAAGCTCATCGCGCCCACCCCCGGGGTCACCACGTCGTGCGCGGCCCGGGTCCACTCGTCGGCCGCCCCTTCGTCAGTCGAGGTCACGACTCCGCTCGCCCCACGGCTCCGTCGCGACCGCTCGGCCTCGACGGTCGAGCCCGCCTCGTCGACCGTGCCCCCGTCGCCGTCCGGCCGATCCGTCCGCCAGCCCTGCGCCTCCGTGTACGCCGACCACAGCGACCGATAGGTGTCGTTGCTCTCGTGCAGTTCGTCGTGCGTGCCGACGGCTTCGATCCCGCCGTCGACGACGACGGCGATCCGGTCCGCGCCCCGGATGGTCTCCAGCCGGTGGGCGATCGCGATCACCGTCCGCCCCTGCGTGAGCCTGTCCAACGCGGCCAGGGTCAGCCGCTCGGTCTCGGCGTCGAGGGAGGCCGTGGCCTCGTCGAGCACGACGACCGGCGCGTCCTTGAGCAGCGCCCGCGCGATGGAGATGCGCTGGCGCTGGCCGCCGGAGAGTCGCCCGCCGCCTGCCGGGAGTTCCGCCTCCCAGCCGCCGAGTTCGTCGGCGACGTCGGCCAGCCGCGCCGCGGTGCTCGCGGCGATCACCTCGTCGTCGCTCGCCTCCGGCCGGGCGACGCGGATGTTGTCGGCGAGGGTGGCGGCGAAGACGTACTCGTCCTGCTGGACGAACGCGACCAGCCGCGCCACCCGCGCCGATCCGATCTCCCGCAGGTCCGCCCCGCCGAGGGTGACCGTTCCCGATCCGGGATCCCACTGCCGGGCGACGAGCCGGGCCAGCGTCGACTTCCCCGCACCGGTCGGGCCGACCAGCGCCGTCGTCGACCCCGCCGGGATCTCCAGGTCGACGTCGACGAGGACCCGTTTCCCCTCCAATGCGGCGTCCTCGCCGCCCTCGCCCTCGCCGTCGGAGGAGGATTCGGGGGAGGAGACGTCGTAGGAGAAGCCGACGCCGACGAAGCGCACGTCGTATCCGGCAGGTTCGACCGGGGCGGCGGGCTCGAGCAGCGGCTGTTCGTCGAGCACCGCAGCGATCTCCCCGGCGGCGAACTGGATCCGGATCATCAGCGTCGCCAGGAGCCCGACCAGGTTCATCAGCGGGGACAGATAGCCCAGGCACAGGAGCAGCATCAGGACCAGCGTCGGAACGCTCACCCCGCCGTCGACCACACCGAGGCCCGTGATCGGCAGCATCGCGGCCACCGCGAAACCGCTGCCCACCATCATCACCGACACCACCCACGACGTCGGGCCGTTCTCCGCCTTCCGCTGCGACTCGTAGCCGTCGACGATCGCGTTGCGCGCCTGGTCGTAGCCGGAGTCGGGGCGGAGGTAGCCGCGGATCACCGCCAGCCCGTTGAGGTAGCCCATCACCGCGGAGTTCAGCGCGACCAGTTTCTCCGCCGCGTCCTGGTTCGACTTCTGCGCCAGGGCCATGCCGACACCGGAGACCACCACGAGCACGAGGAGCGAGCCCAGCGCGACGAAGCCCAGGCGCCAGTCGACCACGAAGAACAGCGTCGTGGTGGCGAGGGGGACGGCGATCGCCGCGGCCAGGTCCGGAACACCGTGGGCCAGCGCCTCCTCCACCTGCTCGACGTCGTCGTGCAGCAGTTTCTTCATCTCGCCGGACGACCGCTGCTGCACCTTTCCGAGCGGGATCGCCTTGAGCGTGGCGGCCAGCGCGAGGCGGAGGTCGGCGAGCACCCGGTAGGCCGCCACGTGGGCGACGTGCGACGAGAACCCGGCCAGCACCGCGCGGGCGGCGATCGCCAGCGCGGTCCACAGGGCGATCGCCGGGATCCGGCTCGGGTCGCCGTCGTCGGTGAACAGTTCGACGGCGACGGAGTACACCGCGACGTACGGCGCGAGCGCCAGACCCGCCGAGACGAGCGCCAGCAGCGCCGCGAGGATCAGTCCGGTTCTGCGGCGGCGGACGATCCCGCCGAAGGTGTGCGAGGAATCCATGAGGGGACCCTAACTTCGCCGCGGCGATTAATCAACGATGTGTGTATTTATTCCTCCCGGTCTCGACCCTCGTATCCGAGTACTAGCGTGGAGGGAATGACGACCACCGGCGGACGGAAGCGAGGACGGCCGGCGAGATCGGCCGACCGGGCACCGCTGACCAAGGAGTCGATCGCCGAGGCCGGCCTGCGCATCGCCGGAGACGAGGGATTCCCGCAGCTCACCATGCGTCGGCTGGCCGCCGAGCTCGACGTGACCGTCCGCGCGCTCTACAACGTCGTCGCCGACCGCCAGGAGGTGGTCGATCTGACGGCCGCCCGCATGGTCGAGAATCTGCCCGACCACGATTACGACGCGCGTGACTGGCGTCGGTCGGTCCGCCGGATGTACCGGGAGGCCCGGGCGGCCTACCGGGCGTTCCCCCGGGCCACCCTGGTCTCGCTCGACGAGACCATCACCCCCACCGAGGTGCCGGAACGGCGCATCCTCAGCCCGAACGGCTCCTCGCCTTCCTGGTCGACGTCGGACTCCCCCTCGACGACGCGCTCGCCGTCCGCGGTTTCTTCCTCGTCGAGGTCTTCGGCTTCGTCATGCTGATCGACTACCGCTACGACCGGAGCGGCACCGCGATCCGCGAGATGATGTCGCACCCGGTCCCCGGTCCCTGGCTCGACGCGCACCCCGACGTCGAGGCGCCGCTCTCCCGGGAGGTCGCCGCACGCCCCGGCGAGACGCCCGACGTGCTCTTCGAGGCGATGATCGAACGCGCGATCGCCGAGATCGAGCGACTCCGGGCGAAGAGACCCGAAGACGACGAGCCCGCCCCGATCCCCCCGCCCGAACCCTGAGCCGCCCGCGAGCGCAGCGAGCCGCGGAGGCCACGGTCTCTCCCGGCGGCACGACTATCCGGGCAGCCGGAACACCTCCGGAGACTCGGCTTCGCCGAGAGCCAGGTCGGCGAGGAGTTGTCCGACGGCGGGCACGAACTTGAAGCCCTCGCCCTTGAAGCCCGCACCGATCGTGATCGCGCCGCGGCGATCCATCACGAAGTCGTCGCCGGTCGTCGTCGTGTAGGTGCAGCTGATCTCCGCCGCGGACCCGGGGTCGAGACCCGGAAACCATCGTGCGACGTGGTCGGCCAGGTCACGACGTGCCTGCTCGGTGCCGGCGAACGTGCGCCGATCCGGGTCGATCCGCGGCCCGGTCCCGTGGAATCCGACCTTCACGCCCTCCCCCGGCGTGAACATCCCGTACACGTCCCCCTTGCGCAGCCCCTCCCCGGCGGCGACGAGATGGTTGAACGACGGCCACCGCGCGTCCCGGCACTCCGCGGCCGGCTGGAAGTGGGCGGGGTGCTCCTCGGTGACGACGAGTTCGGGCAGCCGCACCTGATCACCGAGAAGCCGTTCGGTCCACGCGCCCGCGGTCACCACGACCCCGTCGGCCCGGAACACCTCCGCCCGCCCCTGCGGATCGAGCGCCGTCACGGCGACGCCGTCGCCGCCGGAGACGATCGACGTCACGCGATGGTTCGGCCGCAGGTCCGCGCCGTGGAGACGAGCCTGCTCCTCCATCAGCCGGAGCGTCCGCTCGGAGCGGATGCGTCCCGCACCCCGGCTGAGAAGCACGGCTCCGTGGAATCCCACGCCCGGCCATCGCCGTGCGGCGTCGTCGATCGAGGAGCATCTCGACGTCGGCGCCGCGTGACCGGAGTTTGTCGCCGATGGCCCGGACGCGTTCGGGATCGCCGAAGGTCACCACCCCGCACATCGTGAGCAGGTCCTCGCCGCCGACCTCTTCGAGCTCGCGGTACAGCGTCACGGCGCGGTCGTAGAGGTCGAGGTAGTCGTCGTCGAGGTAGGCGTCGTTCAGGTTGCGCGCGGCACCGTGCGAGGCGCCGATCGCGTTGCCGAAATCGAACTGCTCCAGGAGCACGACGGGGGTCCCGCCGACGGCGAGCCGCCAGGCCGTCGCCAACCCCATCGCTCCACCGCCGACGATGATCCGTCCCGACCTCTGCATCGCTCCCTCACTTCACCGATCCGTGGTTTCCCGTCACTGCAGTGTCGCAGCGCGATCCCTCGCGCGCAGGGCATCGTCGCACCGGCGCCGAACACCCGATCGCGATGAGTCAAAAACCCACACGACGTAGCCGGGTCGACGCCGCACGACCGATCCATCGAAACCCCGGATTAAACGAGACGATTGGTCTAATAATTGAGGCATGGCGCCCGACACCTCGACTCCCCCTCGCCGACGAGGCCGTCCGCCGAAGGACCGGAACGCCCCCGACGCACCGCGCGCACGCCTGATCCGCGCGGGTGTCGCGATCCTCACCGAGAAGGGGTTCAGCGCGGTCGGGATCGACGAGATCCTCACCGCCGCGGGCGTGCCGAAGGGCTCCTTCTACCACTACTTCGCCAGCAAGAACGCCTTCGGACTCGCCCTGATCGACGCCTACGACCGGTACTTCCTCGCCAAGCTCGACCGCTGGTTCGACGACGACTCGATCGCCGCGCCGCTCGACCGACTGCGTGCGTTCACCGTCGACGCCCGGGACGGCATGGCCCGGCACGGCTACCGGCGCGGCTGCCTCGTCGGCAATCTCGGCCAGGAGATGGGCACCCTCCCCGAGGACTACCGCGAGCGCCTCGTCGACGTGCTGCACCGCTGGCAGGCACGCACCGCCCGCTGCCTCCGCGAAGCGCGGGACGCGGGGGAGATCGACCCGTCCGCCGACTGCGACCGCCTCGCCGAGTTCTTCTGGATCGGCTGGGAGGGCGCGGTCCTGCGCGCCAAACTCGAACGCGGCCCGGCGCCCCTCGACCGATTCGCCGAACACTTCCTCTCCTCCCTCACCACCTGAACACCGCATTCCACCCGGAACGACGAACCCGACCAGAGAATCGAGAAACCATGTCCGACACCGACTTCCGCGCCCTCCTGATCGAGAAGAACGACCTCTCGGAGAAGAGCGACGGCGGCCAGACCGTCTCCGTCCAGCAGGTCGACCGCGCCCGCCTCCCCGAGGGCGACGTGACCGTCCGCGTCGAGGCGTCCACCGTGAACTACAAGGACGCCCTCGCCGTCACCGGCACGAGCCCGGTGGTGCGCAGCTTCCCGATGGTCCCCGGCATCGACTTCGCGGGAGTCGTCGAGGAGTCGTCGAACCCGGCGTGGAACCCGGGCGACCGCGTCGTCCTCAACGGGTGGGGTGTCGGCGAGAAGCACTGGGGCGGTCTCGCCGAGTACGCACGGGTGCGGGGCGAATGGCTGGTTCCGCTGGTCCCCGAGTTCACCGCCGAACAGGCCATGGGCATCGGCACCGCCGGTTACACCGCCATGCTGTGCGTCCTCGCACTGGAGAAGCACGGCGTGACCCCCGACGACGGCGAGATCCTGGTGACCGGTGCCGCCGGCGGCGTGGGCAGCGTCGCGATCGCCGTCCTGCACGAGCTCGGCTACCACGTCGTCGCCGTCACCGGCCGCGAGTCCGAGGCCGACTACCTCACCGGACTGGGCGCCGAGCGGATCCTGCCGCGCGCCGACTTCGCCGAACGCGGCAAGCCGCTCGCCAAGGAGCAGTGGGCCGGCGCGGTCGACGTCGCCGGCGGCCAGGTCCTGGCCAACGTCTGCGCCCAGATGCGGTACGGCGGCATCGTGGCCGCGTGCGGTCTGGCGGCGGGCATGGGCCTCCCCGCGACGGTCGCCCCGTTCATCCTGCGCGGCGTCACCCTCGCCGGCATCGACAGCGTCTACCGTCCCGCCGCCGACCGCACCGAGGCGTGGCGGCGCCTCGGCCGGGACCTCGATCCCGCCGTCCTGGCCCCGATCACCGGCACCGTCGCACTCGACGACGTCCCCGCGCTCGCCGCCGAACTGCTCGCCGGGAAGGTGCGCGGCCGCGTCGTCGTACCCCTGAACAGCTGACCCGAGACACCACCGCCCCATCGGACACCACCGACCCATCAGACACCGTCGCCCCGACCGACTCCACCGAAGGCATCCCGTGACCGACTCTCCCGTCAGCCGTTTCCCCGTCCCCGAACTCCACGACCTGCCCGACGACATCCGCACCCGGATCCTCGAGGTCCAGGAGAAGTCGGGTTTCGTGCCGAACGTCTTCCTCGCGCTCGCGCACCGGCCCGCCGAGTTCCGCGCGTTCTTCGCCTACCACGACGCGATCATGGACAAGTCCGGCAACCTCACCAAGGCCGAGCGCGAGATGATCGTCGTCGCCACCTCCGCGCCCAATCAGTGCCAGTACTGCGTGGTCGCGCACGGCGCGATCCTCCGGATCCGGGCCAAGGACCCGCTGATCGCCGACCAGATCGCGACCAACTATCGCAAGGCCGACATCACCGACCGCCAGAAGGCGATGCTCGATTTCGCGCTGAAGGTCTCCCGGGAGGCGTACGCGGTGAACGACGACGACTTCGCCGCCCTCGAGCGCCACGGGTTCGACGAGGAGGACGTCTGGGACATCGCCGCGATCTCGGCGTTCTTCGGGCTCTCCAACCGGATGGCCAATGTGACCTCGATGCGCCCGAACCCGGAGTTCTACGGCATGGGTCGCTGACGCGCGGCCGGTGTCCGGCCCGGCCACGCACCGGATCGGAGCAGTCGTAGACCGTTGAGGCCGACGATCACCGTCGATCCCTCGTGCCCGGCGACCCCGAGCGGCAGCGGCAGGTCGCCGAGCAGGTCCCAGGCCACGAGCACGACGAGGAAGGCGGCCGCGATCACCAGGTTCGCGACGATCACCCGGTGCGCTCGGCGCGCGAACGCCAGCGCGGCGGGGACCGTCGAGAGGTCGTCGCGCACCACGACGACGTCGGCCGCCTGCAGCGCCAGGTCCGTGCCCGCCCCGCCCATGGCGATCCCGATGTCGGCCCGGGCGAGGGCGGGCGCGTCGTTGATCCCGTCGCCGACCATCGCGACCCGGCGCCCGGCCGCCTGGAGTTCACCGATCGCCGCGGTCTTCTCCTCCGGCAGCAGCCCGGCCCGCACCCGATCGATGCCGACGTCCGCCGCGACCCGTTCGGCCACCCGTCGATGGTCGCCGGTGAGCAGCACCGAGCCGATTCCGGCGGCGCCCAGTTCCCGGATCGTCGACGGCGACTCGTCCCGCACCGTGTCCGAGAGGGCGAGCACACCGATCACCGCTTCGTCGCGCACGACGAGCACCGCGGTGTCCCCGCGCGCCTCGAACCCGGCGACCGCCTCCCCGGCATCCGTCTTCTCCGCCGCCATGCCGTCGGCCCGGTCGCCGCGCGGTGACACCACCGCGATGCGCGCCCCGTCGACCACCGCCTCGACACCGCTGCCCGGGTGCGCGAGGAAGTCGCGGGCCTGCGGCACCGGCAGATCCCGGGCCCGGGCCTCGGCTGTGATCGCGGCGCCCAGCGGGTGTTCGCTGAGCTGTTCGACGGCCGCGGCGAGAGCGAGCACGGTCTCGTCGTTCACCCCGCCGCCGTTCACCCCGCCGCCGTTCCTCGACCCGCCCGCGGCGACCACGCCCGAGACCACCGGCAGCCCGCGCGTCAGCGTCCCGGTCTTGTCGAAGGCGACGACGTCGACGCCCGACAGGTTCTCCATCACCACCGCGGACTTCACCAGCACTCCGTGTCGGCCGGCGTTCGCGATGGCGGCGAGCAGCGGCGGCATCGTCGCCAGGACGAGGGCGCACGGCGAGGCGACGATCATGAACGTCATCGCCCGCAGCAGTGCGCTCTGCATCTCGGCCCCGAACGCGAGCGGGATCCCGAACACCGCGAGCGTGGCGATCACCATCCCGACCGAATAGCGCTGTTCCACCTTCTCGATGAACACCTGGCCGCGGGCCTTGGTCTCGGCGGCCTCGGCGACCATCGCCGCGATCCGCGCGACCACCGATTCCGCGGCGGCCCGGTCGACCCGCACCGTGAGCGCCCCGGTGCCGTTCAGCGTCCCGGCGAACACCGCGTCGCCGACGTGCTTGTCGACGGCGAGCGGCTCCCCGGTGATCGTCGCCTGATCCACCTCGCTCGCACCGTCGACCACCGTGCCGTCGGCGGCGATCCGCTCCCCCGGACGCACCAGGATCGTGTCGCCGACGGTCAGGTCCGACGCGGGCATCTCGGTCTGTGCGCCGTCGTCGCGCAGCAGGGTCGCCGTCTCCGGCGCCAGGTCGAGGAGTCCGCGCACCGAGTCCTCGGTGCGCGCGGTGGCCCACGCCTCCAGCGCACCCGAGGTGGCGAAGATGACGATCAGCAGCGCCCCCTCGGTGACCTGCCCGATCGCCGCGGCGCCGAGCGCGGCGACCACCATCAGCAGGTCGACGTCGAGGGTCTTCTCGCGCAGCGCCCGCAGCCCGGCGAGCCCGGGCTCCCAGCCGCCGGCCAGGTAACACGCCAGGTAGAACGCCCACCAGCTCCACGTCGGCGCCCCGGCGGACTGCAGCCCGAGGCCGATCCCGAAGAGCAGCAGGGCCGACGCCGCCCACCGGATCTCGACGAGCTCCCACGGCCGGGTCCGGCACACCGGCACCCGTCCGCTCCTGTCGCCCACCGCACGGACTTCTCCATCGGTCGTGAACGCCATCGTCGCCCTCCTGGTCCGCATGCTCTCCGCATCTCCGGCGCCGCCGGATGATTCACGAATATATGCAGAGTTGTTCAGATGAGCAAGTGAAGAGGTCGGCGCTACCATCGTTCCCATGGGACATCGACTGCCCGACGACGACGCGCCCGCACCGCTGGATGCCGCGACCGCCGACCGCGTCGCGACGACGCTCCAGGCGCTCGCTGCGCCGAGCCGGCTGATGATCCTGTCCCAGTTGAAAGCCCGGTCGATGCCGGTCGGAGAGCTCGCCGCCGCCGTGTCGATGGAACCGTCAGCGGTCTCGCACCAGTTGCGGCTCCTCCGCAATCTCGGCCTGGTCGCGGGCGACCGGGAGGGCCGCAGCATCGTCTACAGCCTGTACGACGACCACGTCGCCCAACTGCTCGACGAGGCCGTCTACCACAGCGAACACCTCCGGCTGGGCCTCGGACGACGCCCCGCCGCCGCCGAACAGCCCGACACCCGCTGAGGGATCGGCCTCCGGCGAACGGAGCCGAGACCATCGTCGGTCGTCGAGCACCGAGAGATCTCGACTCCGCTCGATCACCGAAGGGAGGCCTCGGTCGTCGAAGGGAGGCCTTGATCACCGAAGGGAGGCCCTCGATCACCGAGGGGAGGCCTCGGTCATCGAAGGTGAGGTCTCGGTCATCGAAGAGGACGCGATCACCGAAACGAGACCACCCACCCGCCGGTCGAGCGGAGTCGAGACCACCGCGTGGACATCACAGCGCCCTCTGCCCCGCCCCAGCACACGAGGTCAGAAGGACAGCAACCGGCTGTAGGCCATCGACCACTCGTCGAGGCGCAGCACCACCGTCACCTCGTCGTCGCTCGCCGACACCTCGGTGATCCGGACGTTCTCGCTGAGCGCCGTGGAGATCGGGATCGCCCGATCCCCCTTGAACCGGCGCTGCGGCAACCAGTCTCCCCACCCGGCCGCGGTGGGCCGCAGCTCCAGGCGGCCGCCGGCGACCGCCAGTTCGACGTCGACCCAACCGTGGCGCGCCTTCGTCCCGTGGGTGCGGAGGCGCACCCGGGTGCCGCCGAGCGATTCGATGTCGATCCCGCCCAGGTGACGTCGCAGCAGCACCTGCACCTGGTCCCATTCGGCGACGACGACGATGTCCACCGGCGCCGCCACCAGCAGCGGATCGAAGGCGAGCCGGGTGTGTACGTGCCGCGGGCGCACCGTGACGGAGGTGGCGCGCAGATCGTCGTATTCGACGTCGCCGCCGCTGAACGACACGTCGTCGGCCTGCCCGATCGCCGCGCTGACCGGGTCGAAGCGCGCGTCGATGCCGGTCACCGTGAAGGCCAGCCGTTCACCGGCCAGGCTCGTCTCGATGCGGCGGCCGACCAGTCCCGCCCGCAGCACCGCGAACAGCGGTTCGATCGGCAGCGCCCCGATTCGCCTCGCGGTGTCGAACACCGGCACGGCCAGGTCCGCCGGCAGTCGGCGGAGTCCTGACGGGATCGGCAGGCTGGGCAGGCTCGAGGGGATCGGCAGACTGGTGCCCAGGTCCACCAGCCATCCGGTCGGTCCTGCGTACCAGGGTCGATCCTCCACCGTGTTCCGTCCGCCTCCGCCCTGTTCGTCTATGCCCGGCTCACCTGTATCCCGTGCGCCCGGTCCCGACTCGCCACCGTCACGACCGCACGAGCCGGTGGATCGCGACGGTGGCCTCCTCGATCTTGGCCAGCGCCTCCTCGTCGCCGAGTTTGGCGGCGTCGAGCACACAGTGTTTCAGGTGGTCGTCGAGCAGTCCGGTCGCCACGCCCTGGACGGCGCGGGTGAGCGCACTGATCTGGGTGAGGATGTCGATGCAGTACTTGTCCTCGTCGATCATCTTCGCAATGCCTCGGGCCTGGCCCTCGATGCGCCGCATGCGTTTGAGGTACTGCTGTTTCTGCTCGTCGTAGCCGCGCTGGGGATGCGCGTGGCCGTCGCACGAGCAGTCTCCGCTCTGCTCCCACACGACGTCCGGCGCCGTGCTCTCCACCGCTTCGCTCCGAGTCTCTTCACTCACCGCGAGTCCTCGCTTCCTTCGACAAGACGATCGGTTCCGCCGGGGCCGTCGGCGTTCTCACCTCAATGCTGCCACGCCGGTCGACGTCGTATCGTTCGACACCGCCGCTTCGCTCGATCCCGTCACGCTGCGGAATCCGCGCAGACGCAGGCTGTTGCCCACCACGAAGACGCTCGAAGAACGCCATCGCCGCGCCCGCCAGCATGGGGTTGAGCATGCCCAGGGCGGCGACCGGGATGGCCGCGACGTTGTAGGCGAACGCCCAGAACAGATTGGTCTTGATGGTGCTCAACGTTCTGCGGGAGAGTCGGATGGCGTCCACCGCGCTGCGCAGGTCGCCCCGGACCAGGGTGATGTCGGAGGCCTCGATCGCCACGTCGGTGCCGGTGCCCATCGCCAGACCGAGGTCGGCCCGGGCCAGGGCGGGGGCGTCGTTCACGCCGTCGCCGACCATCGCGACCACCCGGCCTTCGTCCTGCAGCCGCGCGATCACGTCGACCTTCTCACCGGGCAGCACTTCGGCGATCACCCGATCGATCCCGACCTCGGCGGCGATCTGCCGGGCGACGGCCTCGTTGTCTCCGGTGAGCAGCACCGGGGTGAGGCCGAGGCCGGTGAGTTCGGCGATCGCCCGGGCGCTGGTCGGCTTGACGGTGTCGGCCACCACCAGCACGCCGCGCGCACGCCCGTCCCAGCCGACGGCGACCACCGTCTTGCCCTCGGACTCGGCGGCGGTCTTGGCGGCGGCGACCGCCGGGGACAGCCGCTGCGACCATTCGTCGAGCAGGCTCTCCCGGCCGACGATCACGGCGGCGCCGTCGACGATGCCCTGGACCCCCTTGCCGACGACGTTCGCGAAGTCCTCGACGCCGGGCAGGTCGCCGACCTCCGCGGATGCTCCGGCGGCGATCGCCTGGGCGATGGGATGCTCGGATGCGTTCTCCAGCGCGCCGGCCAGTCGCAGCAGTTCGGCGCGGTCGACGTCGTCCTCCGGCACGACGTCGACCAGGGTCATCCGGCCGCTGGTGACGGTGCCGGTCTTGTCGAGCACCACGGTGTCGACCTTGCGGGTGGACTCGAGCACCTCGGGCCCCTTGATCAGCACGCCCATCTGCGCGCCGCGGCCGGTGCCGACCAGCAGCGCGGTCGGCGTGGCCAGGCCCAGGGCGCACGGGCACGCGATCACCAGGACCGCGACGGCCGCGGTGAACGCCGCCGACACCCCGAATCCGCCGCCCAGCCAGGCGCCGAGCGCGATCACCGCGACGGCGATGACGATCGGGACGAAGACCCCGGAGATCCGGTCGGCCAGACGCTGCACCTCGGCCTTTCCGGTCTGCGCGTCCTCGACCAGTCTGGCCATCTGCGCCAGCTGCGTGTCCGCGCCGACCCGGGTGGCCCGCACCGTCAACCGTCCGCCCGCGTTGACCGTCGCCCCGGTCACCGCATCGCCCTCGGCCACCTCGACCGGGACCGATTCGCCGGTGAGCATGGACTCGTCCACCGCGGAGCCGCCCGAGACCACGATGCCGTCGGTGGCGATCTTCTCGCCCGGGCGGACGACGAAGACGTCGCCGACCGCCAGCTCGTCGATCCCGATCTTCACCTCGGTGTCGCCGCGCAGCACCGACACCTCTTTGGCCCCGAGCTGGAGCAGCGCCCGCAGTGCCGAGCCGGCCTGCCGCTTGGCCCGCTTCTCGAAGTAGCGCCCGGCGAGAATGAACATGGTGACGCCCGCGGCCGCCTCCAGGTAGATGTTCGCGGCACCGTCGGACGGGGCGACGGTGAGCTCGAACGGGTGCCGCATGCCCGGCGTCCCCGCCGTCCCGAAGAACAGCGCGTACAGCGACCACAGGAACGCCGCCGACGTGCCCATCGAGATCAGCGTGTCCATGGTGGCGGCGCCGTGCCGCAGGTTGATCCACGCGGCCCGGTGGAACGGCCACGCGCCCCACACGATCACCGGCGCGGCCAGCGTCAACGACAGCCACTGCCAGTACTCGAACTGCCACGCCGGGACCATCGCCACGACGATCACCGGCACGGTCAGGATCGTCGTGACGATCAGGCGCTGCCGCAGCGAGGCGAGTTCGGGATCGGCGTCGTCGTCCGTCTCCGCCGATTCCTCCGGGGCCTTCTCCGGCGTGGGCAGGGTGGCGGCGTAACCGGCCTTCTCCACCTCCTCGACCAGCAGTTCGGGGTCGTAACCGTCGGGCACGACGACCTTGGCCTTCTCGGTGGCGTAGTTGACCGTCGCCGAGACCCCGTCGAGCTTGTTCAGTTTGCGTTCGATCCGGTTGGCGCACGACGCGCACGTCATCCCGGTGATGTCCAGTTCGACGCTGGCGCCGACCTGTGTGTCGGGTGCCGTCGAGGCGCTCATGGCGCGTCCTTCCGTGGGCGGTGGGTGGGTTCGGCGAGGTGCCGAGTGCTCAGTGCGCGTGGTCGTGGGCGTCGTGCGGCGGGGCCGCGTCGACCGCGAACGCCGCGGCGTGGACCGTGCCGTCCACCTGGAAGTCCAGGTAGAGCAGGTACCGGCCCGGTGTGGACGGTGTGGCGGCGAAGGCGATGTCCGGTCCGGAGGTCTCGCCCGGCTTCGGCGCGGCGCCTTCGGGGTGGACGTGCAGATAGGCCAGATCGCCCTCGCGGAGCGCCACCAGATGACCGAACGCCCCGAGGTACGGCTGCAGCGCGGTGACCGGCCGTCCGTCGCGGGTCACCGATGCGGTCACCGTGTTCGACGACCCCGGCACCAGATCACCGGCGAGTGTCACGGTGTACCCGCCGACCCGGGCGGTGCGCGTCGGTTCGGTGCGGGCGAGCTCGACCGGTCCGCCGACGTCGACCAGCCGGGACAGCGTGACGCCTTCGGCGTCGTCGCCGGCCGGGGTGAAGTCCGTGTAGACGCGGTACGTCCCCGCGGTCTCCCAGCGCCACGGCACCGACCAGGTGCCGGTGGCCTCGTCGAGGGTCGGGTGCACGTGCCGGAAGTGGGCGCCGTCGGTCCGCACGACGATCAGATGCAGATCCTTCTCGTGGGTCGGCGTGTAGTCGGCGACCGGCGCGCCGGAGTCGTCACGGATCTGGAAGGTCAGCGCACCGTCGACACCCGGCGCGGTGGGCGCCAGGATCGGCGAGAGCAGCAGGCCGTCGCTCTCCAGGGAGAGTCCCGCGGGCGCGTGGCCGTCGTGCGCACCGGCCTCGGCGGCGCCGTGGTCGTGCGCGCTCGCCCGCCGCTCCCAGTCCTCGACGGCGCCGTCCGGGATCACCGCCCTGGCGATCCCGAACGCGGCGACGAACGCCACGACCAGGCCGAGCGCGTAGAGCGCCAGCCGGGTTCCGGCTTTCATCAGGCCCGGGCGGCGGTGTAGCCGGCTTCCCCGACGGCGGCGAGCACGGCGGCGTCGTCGACCGCATCGCCCGACACCACGAGCTTTCCGTCGGCCGCACTGACCTCGACCACCTCGACACCGGTGATCTCGCCGACCTCTTCGCGGACCGAGGCCTCGCAATGGCCGCAGGTCATTCCGGTGACGGTGTATTCGACGTTCGCCATGGTGTTCCTCCTCATCGACATACCCCCATGGGGTACCTACACGGTCCACCATACCCCCATGGGGTATATGCGCAAGGGTCGATGGTCGGTGTCACAGATCTGTCGTAGATTCGGACCATGCGATACGGGATCTGCCTCCTGCCGGACATGCCCTGGGCCGAGGCCAAACCGCTCTGGCAGCAGGCCGAGCAGATGGGCTTCGACCACGCCTGGACCTACGACCACCTGGTCTGGGGCGGCCTGCCCGACGCCCGCTGGTTCGGCTGTCTGCCGACTCTCACCGCGGCGGCCGCGGCGACGTCGACCCTGAAGATCGGCAGCTACGTGATCTCCCCGAACTTCCGCCATCCGGTCGCGCTCTCCCGCGAACTGCAGACCCTCGTCGACATCTCCGACGGCCGGCTGATCGTGGGACTCGGGGTGGGCGGCACCCCCGACGACGGGATCCTGGGACAGCCGGCACTGTCCGTCGGCGAGCGGGTGAACCGCTTCCAGGAGTTCGTCCGGCTCCTGGAACGCACCCTGGTCGACGACCACGTGACGTTCGACGGCGACCACTACTCCGCCCGGGACATGCGCCTGGTCGGCGGCCCGGTCCGGCCGCGCCTGCCGCTGATCCTGGCCGGCGACGGCCCCCGGCAGATCCGGTTCGCCGCACGCGAGGGCGACGGCTGGGTGACCCAGGGCGCCTACGGCACGGCGACGCTGGACGAGTGGTTCGCGCAGGCGAAGCAGCGGCGGGATCTGATGGTCGCCGCCGCGCACGACGCCGGGCGCCCGCAGGTCCCCGACTCGTATCTGAATCTCGACAGCGCCCCGATCAAGGCCCTGAGCAGTGTCGACGCGTGGGACGAGATCACCGGGCGGGCCGCCGAGACGGGGTACACGGACGTGATCGTGCACCGCCCGCGCACCACGGAGCCGCACCGGGGGGACGTGACGATCCTGGAGAAGATCGCCGAACGCGGACTCGCCGCACCCTGATCGTCCCGGCTGCACCCCGGAGGCCTACCGAGCCCGGCGGTCGACGCGACGCGGGCGGTCGTACCGTGGTGGCATGAGCAACGCCGCACCGGCCCCGACCACGTTCACCGATGCCGCGCGCCGGATCGTCGCCTACGGCGCCGTCACCCGCATGACCGGCTACGACTACCTCGTCGAGATCGACGACGACGAGCTGGTGGTGAACGACGGCGACGAGCAGCTCCGGCTCCGCCGCGACGAGAGCGATCTGTCCGGCGTGATCACCGCCGACTGGGCGAGCGACGCCGCCGCCGAACGGGTGACCACCGACTGGATCGAGGACTACATCGAGCAGACGCAGCAGTTCCTGGTGATCCGGCGCGACTACATCACCGACATCGTCGCCGACCCGTTCTCCGCACTGTTCCTGGACCGGCTGGCCGGTCGTTTCCCGTCCGCGGATCTGCCGATGATCACCGAGTTCCTCGACGAGGCGAAGGCCTGGCTCGCCGCCGCCTGATCGGGTCCGTGTGTCCGGCGCGGCTCACCAGGCGCCGGACGCGAACGACCGGCTGAAGCTCTGCCCCGACGACACCCGCCGCTGCATTCCGGCCAGACGCACGGCCTCGTAGCGGGCCAGGGACTCGACGGCGTCGTCGTCCATCACCTCGCCGAGCGCGACGGCATCGGCCACCGCCTCCTGGAATCCGGCGCCGGTCATCGGCGTCTGCGCGTGCGCGGCGTCGCCGAGCAGGGCGAGCCGGCCGTCGACGACGGTGCGCGGCAGGTACTCGGTGATGGGGGTGGGCACCACGTCCCGTTCGCGCAGCGCCCCGATCACCCCGGACCGCCACGGCTCGCTCCACTCGTCGGCGGAGGCGATCAGACCGTCGAAGACGGCATCGGGGAGGTCGGTCACGCGCGGGGTGTGCTTCACCTCGTCGCCGTCGACGGCCCCGACGGCCCGGAACACATCGTCGCGGTTCGGATCGAACCAGCCGAAACCGAAGTGCCGCACCTGCTCGTCCTGATCGATCAGCGGGTAGACGGCCAGCATGCCGTCGTCGCCGTCGAAGAAGTTCGGGCCGCCGATCCGGTGCGCGTACTCCTCGGGCACCTCGGCCTGACCGAGCCACACGACGTAACCGGCGTACGGGGCGATCGGCCGCTCGGCGTCGACGACGGTGCGGACCACGCTGCGGTATCCGTCCGCACCGAGGATCGCCGAAGCCGTCCAGGTCTCGCCGCGTGCGGTGCGGGCCCAGGCCTCGGCGTCGTTCTGACCCACCTCGATCACCCGCTCACCGGGGACGACGGTGATCAGCGGCTCCTCCTGCGCGGCGGCGTGGAGGGCCCGATAGACGTCCCACCACGCGTGCGGGTAGACGCCCTGGCGTGACGCGGCCGGGCCGAGGGCGGCGAACACGGTCTGCGCCGCCCGCACCGACAGCGCCCGACGCAGGTCGGCGCCGGCGACGAGGATCGCGACGCCGCGCTGCGTGCGGCCTTCGGTGCGCTCCAACACGGTCGACGAGCGGCCGTGCGCGGCGAGGCTCAGCGCGGCGACCAGACCGCCGAGCGAGCCGCCGACGATGAGGGTCTCGGCAGTGGACTTCGGGGAATCAGACATGTCTCCAGGATTCCCCCGCCGAACACCCCGTCGCCTGGGAGAGTTTCGTCCCCCTCCCGGTCTCCCGGAGCTCGGCTGAGCTCGTCGGGGGCGCCGTCCGGCGCATCGCGAAGAGGATCGACCGAGCCGATCCGGGCGGCCCGGCCCGGTGCCCCCGGAAGAGTGTCGGACCCGATCGGTACGGTCGATGCCATGTCGAAAATCGTGATCATCGGAGGACACGGCAAAGTGGCCCTCCTCCTGGCCCCGATCCTGACCGCCCGCGGCGACGAGGTGACCTCGATCGTCCGCAACGCCGAGCACGCCGTCGACGTGACCGAGACCGGTGCCACGCCCCTGCTGCTCGACGTCGAGCACGCCTCCGCCGCGGAGATCGCCGCGGTGATCCGGGGAGCCGACGCGCTGGTCTTCAGCGCGGGCGCCGGCGGCGGGGATCCGGATCGCACCTACGCCGTCGACCGGGATGCCGCGATCCGCACCATGCAGGCCGCCCGTGATGCCGAGGTGCGCCGCTACGTGATGGTGTCGTACCTGGGCGCCGGGCCCGACCACGGCGTCGCCGAAGACGACTCGTTCTTCCCGTACGCCGAGGCCAAGGCCGCCGCCGACGCCGCCCTCCGCGCCACCGACCTGGAGTGGACCGTCCTGATGCCGGGCCGTCTGACCCTCGACGAGCCCACCGGCGGCATCGATCCGACCGCGGTCCGCGCGGCCGACAACCCCGGCACCTCCCGCGCGAACGTCGCGCAGGTGGCCGCCGCGGTGCTCGCCGAACCCGCCACCGTCGGCAGGGACATCCCGTTCACCGACGGCGACGTCCCCATCGCCGAGGCGATCCTGCCCCGCTGATCGAGCCGCCCGGCCCCCGCCGGCGGCCGGGCGGTGGTCTCGACTCCGCTCGACCGGCGAGGGAAGCGGCGACCAGCGAGAGGAGCCACGACCAGCGAGAGGAGCCACGACCACGCGGCGGCCCGATGTCGATCGACGGCGGCTCGACGTCATCCCGCGGCGGGCCGAGGTCAGCGGCGCAGTCGTCGGCCGGCGTCGAAGCGCTCCTCGCGCTGCCCGAGGTGCCACGCGTGCCAGCGGCTCCACCGCCGGTACGACGCCTCCTGCCATCGGCGGTCGATGTCCGGGGACACCCGCCGGGCCAGTTCCACCAGCGCGATCAGCGGGGCCCGGCCGATCAGGAGTGCGGCTCCGGGCAGCCCGCCGGGCAGGCGGTAGCGCCTGCGGTTCCAGGGCAGCATGAACAGCCGGGTGTAGCCGGCCTGGAGCATCAGGTGGTAGCGCGCCCGCAGCCGATCGCGGCCGACGACGTCGTCGCCGGGGGCGAACGACGGGACGAAGCCCTCCACCAGTTCCGGACCGAGCGGCCCGGAGTCGTGACGGCGGGTCGAGTCGAAGTAGTAGAGCAGACGGACGGCTTCGCCGATCGTCTCCGGATACATCCGGTC
Source organism: Gordonia sp. (in: high G+C Gram-positive bacteria) (assembly GCF_047600385.1). Lineage (GTDB taxonomy): Bacteria > Actinomycetota > Actinomycetes > Mycobacteriales > Mycobacteriaceae > Gordonia. Next base: position 525,500 of record NZ_JASGKZ010000001.1, read on the forward strand.
GACGCGACACCCCACCAGATGTCCCAGGTACCGGTTGAAGTGGAGCACCGCGCGCATTCGTCGGCGCCGGTGAGGAAACCCAGCGCATACAGCCCGAACGCCGGGGCCACGCTGCCGCCCAGCAGGGTCAGCATCATCTCGCTCTGGCTGATGGGGAGTCCGTGCGCGGCCGCGTTCCACTCCGGGTGCGCGGCCACGCGGGCGCGCACCGACACGTGCATCACGCGCACCTTCAGCGACACCTCGCGGGCGCGCGACCCCGGGGTCAGCACCGCACCCGGCTTGCACACCTCCAGCCACCATCGGCTGGTCTCCAGGTAGCGGTGCAGCGCACTGGCCCCGGCGTACCCCCCGGACAGCGAGAGCGGCACCGCCAGCGAACCCTCGGTGTAGGTGTCCATGGTGCCGGCGTTCCCGACGGCGCCCAGGCTGTAACCCCACCGTCGCCACACCGCGGCACCGCGTTCGAGCAGGTCGGGATCCACCCAGTCCGGGACGGTCTCGAACTCGGCGAACAGCGCACGCATGGACTCCGGCGCCTCCGGCACCCGGTCGACGCCCACCCGCAGGGCCTCGTCGAGGAGTTCGCGCGCCCGATCGGCGCCCATCGACCCGTGATAGGTCTCGGCCACGAAACGTTCGGCCACCGGGTCGCCCGCGGTCTGTCCGGCCAGGTACTCCCCGATCACGGTCTCGTCGGGCAACAGGTCGAAGCCCGTCACGCGCTCGACCCTCGCGCGCAGCCGACGGCGCGCCGGACTCACCTCGAGTTCCATGTCCCCGCCTTCCCGTCGTTCCCCGCTGCCGTGCCTCGATGCTGTGTCACATCGAGGCTGCGGCGCATCAATACTGTGACGTATCGAGCGGGTCACCGGCCAATAGCCCGGGAACCGGTGCTCGTCTCGGCCGGATACGTCACAGTTAGGACAGCCAGGCCGTTCGCGCGGCAGCGCACCCGGCCCCCGCCACCCGGAGGAACCATGCAGGTCAGCGTCGTCTGGACCATCAATGCGCGCACCGCGTCGGCCATCCGCGCCGTCGAGACCCTCAGCGCCCTGCACAACGAGGGCTTCCGCCGCGTCTGGTCCACCCAGATGCCGAGCGAACCGGATCTGCTGACGATGATCGCCGTGGCCGGGCACTCCGTCCCGGAGATCCGCTTCGGCACCGGCGTCCTGCCCATCCAGAATCAACACCCCATGCTGCTGGCGCAGCGTGCGCTGACGGTCGACGCGGTGGTCGGCGGACGCCTCAGCCTCGGTCTCGGGCTGAGCCACCAGGTGGTGACCGAGGGCATGTGGGGCATCCCCTACGACCATCCCGTCCGGCGCACCGAGGAGTTCCTCGACGCGCTGCTGCCCCTGCTCGACGACCGGAAGGTGTCGACGGACGGGAGGTTCGTCTCCGCACACGGCGCCCTCAGCCTGACCGAGACCCCGACGCCGGAGGTCTATCTCGCCGCCCTCGGCCCCAAGATGCTCGGGGTCGCGGGCCGGCGCACGTCGGGGACGGTCACCTGGATGACCGGCCCCAAGACCCTCGGCGACCACATCGTGCCGACCCTGCGCGCCGCGGCCGCCGACGCCGGACGATCGGACGCGGTCCGGACCGTGGCCATGCTGCCGGTGGCCGTCACCGACGACGTCGACGCCGCCGAGGCCCTCGCCGCACGACAGTTCGCCGTCTACGACGGGTTGCCGTCGTACCGGGCGATGCTCGACCGCGAGGGGTACGAGCACTCCTCGGAGGCCGCGATCATCGGCGACGAGGCGACCGTGACCGAGCGGATCGCCGAGATCCGCGCGGCAGGCGTCGAGGAGTTCGTCGGGCTCCCCTTCGACCGCGACGCCGACCGCCGCGCCCGCACGCGGGCCCTGCTCCAGTCCCTCGACGAGGCCTGACCGGGGTCTGCCCGCCGGCTCGCGGGCAGGGGTCGGCCGCTCCCCCGACGTTTCAGAGCAGTCCCCGTGACACCAGTTCACCGGTCGTCACGAGCGCCACCGAACTCACCGCCAGGAGCGCGATCAGCACGAACAGCTGCATGATCGCGGCGTCCACCACCCCGGCCCCGCCGAGCACCATGCCCACGAAGGCCCCGGGAATCGTCACCAGCCCCACCGACTTCGTCTGGTCCAGCGCCGGGATCAGCGCACTCGCGGCGGCCGGCCGCACGACCATCTCCCGCGCATCGCGTTCGGCGAGCCCGAGCGACAGCGCGGCCTCCACCTCGCCGGCCCGTTCGCGCAGCGCCTCGTGCGCGTGACGACCGGCCAGCGACGTGGTGTTCATGGCGCCGCCGAGCAGGATGCCCGCGGTGGGGACGACGGCCGTCCCGTGCGCGGGGAGGACCCCGATCAGGACCAGCACCGTCACCACGGTGAGCGTCGCCGCGGCGACCGGGAGGAGGCATCGCGTCGTCGTCCGCAGCGATCCGCGGCCCCGATCAATGCGACCGGCGGAGGTCCACGCCGCCACCAGCGCCATGCAGGCGACGAACATCGCCGACGCCCACAGCGCCTGGAACACCAGCACCAGCACGACGGCCAGACCCGCGAGCTGCACCACGGCGCGCACCACCGCGACCGCCGTGTCGACGGCCTGTCCCGTCCGGCCCACGTGGTTCACTCCGACCGCGATCGCGGCCAGGAGCACCAGCGCCACCGCGAGCAACGGTCCGATCCGGACTGCGGAATCGGCGAGTCCATCCATGCTCCGACCGTATCCGGCCGCCGTCGGCGCGAGGCGGGTCGGTCGCCGGGCGGTCCGTGCGACCGGCCCCGGAGGTGTGCGCGGAAGGCCGGCCGTTGCCCCGGGCACCGGATCTCGCTATCGTTCTTTATTGATAACAATTATCAATAAGGAGTGACGCATGAAGGTCCGCAACTCGATCAAGTCCATGAAGAACCAGCCCGGCTCTCAGGTGGTGCGCCGCCGCGGGCGGATCTTCGTGATCGACAAGAAGAACCCCCGATTCAAGGCGCGACAGGGCTGACCCCGACCGGCGGTCGCCACCGGCGGACGACACGGGGGGTTGACACCATATGCGCGTACCCATATATTTATCCATGCGCATATTTGAATGTGTCGATCCGAATCCGTCCGAGGAGATGCCATGACCACCGCCCACATCGAGCACGCCGACCACGACCATCAGCACGGCGCCGACTGCGGCCACACCGCCGTCGCCCACGGCGACCACACCGATTACGCGCACGACGGCCACCTGCACCGCGAGCACGACGGCCACTACGACGAGTGCGAGACCACCGAGCACGTGGTCCACGCCGATCACGACCACGAGCACGGTGACGACTGCGGCCACGAGGCCGTCCAGCACGGCGATCACGTCGACTACGTGCACGACGGCCACCGCCACGCCGCCCACGACGGTCACTACGACGACCACTGAGCCGCACGCACCGGCACCACGACTCGGACCCGTTCGGGCCTGGACCTCACATCACGAGGTCTCGACCGGGCGGGTCTCGTCGTTGCTCCACTGCGAGTACGACCCCGGGTACAGCACCGCGCCCGGGTACCCGGCGATCTCCAGCGCCGCGATCTGGTGCGCGGCGTTGATCCCCGATCCGCAGTAGACGATCGCCGCCGCACCCGCACCGTCTCCCGGCTCCCCGAGCCCGAGTCCGGTGAACCTCGACCGCAGTTCCTCCGCGCTCCGGAACGTCCCCGATGCGGACAGGTTCTCGGTGGTCGGCGCACTCACCGCACCCGGGATGCGGCCCGGCCGCGGATCCACCGGTTCGATCTCCCCGCGGTAGCGCTCCCCCGCGCGGGCGTCGAGCAGCACCGGCGCCCCCTCCCCCGCGGAGGCGAGTGCGGCGACGTCGTCGATCGTGGCGGTCGGCAGTCCGCCGGGTGTCAGGATCACGTTTCCCGCGCGCGGCGTCGTATCGCCCTTCGAGAGCCGCAGTCCGGCGTCGCGCCACGCGCCCAGACCGCCGTCGAGGAGCCGGACGTCGGCGATGCCGCCCCAGCGCAGCAGCCACCAGGCGCGCGCCGCGGAGAGGCCTCCGCAGTCGTCGTAGACCACCACGCGCGCCCCGAAGTCGATCCCCCAGCGCCGGGCCGCGGCCTGCAGGTCGTCCACCGTGGGCAGCGGATGCCTGCCGAGTCCGGGGCTCGGCGGCGCCGCGAGCTCGGTGTTCAGGTCGACGTGGATCGCGCCCGGGACGTGCCCCTCCTTGTAGCGGGCGAAGCCCTCGTCGTCGCCGAGCCGCCATCGCACGTCGAGCACCACCGGCGGCCGATCCGACGGCATCGCGTCGACCAGCTCGTCCACCGTGATCAGCACCTGCGTCATCCTTCGCTCCGCTCTCGCACGTGGGCCCCGGCTCCCCGGGCATGGCCACGAGCCTAATCACGCTCACCGTGAGCCGAACGTTATGCCCACCGTGAGCACAAAGAGAAACACCCTGACCTGCACCGACGCGACTTTCGCGCACCCTGATCCGAACCCGTTTGCCCAGTCTCCGGCCCCCGCACAGACTCGTCGTACCGCCATCCCGGCGGCTTGAGCAGGCAACAGAGGAGTGACGGTGTCACGCAACAGAATCGGTCGGACAGGTGTGTCTCTCGCGGTGGCCGCCGCGGTCATGGCGGCTGCCGTCGGCTGCTCCGCGGACTCGTCCGACGCCGACGCGGGCACCGGCGACGTGACCCTCGTGGTGGGCGATCAGGTGAAGTCCACGCAGACGCTGCTCGAATCGGCGGGCGAGTCGAAGGACCTCCCCTACAAGGTCCGGTGGGCGTCGTTCGAGGCCGGCCCGCCGCTGCTCGAGGCCGCCGCCGCGGGCAAGGTGGACGTCGGGTCCACCGGCGACGTCCCCGCGCTGTTCGCCCAGTCCGCCGGCTCCCCGCTGAAGATCATCACGGTCCTCGCCGGCGAGGCCGCCAACGACTTCCTGCTGGTCCCGAAGGACTCGCCGATCACCTCGGTGGAGCAGTTGAAGGGCAAGAAGGTCGCCTTCACCAAGGGGTCGAGCTCCCACGGACTGGTCCTGGCCCTCCTCGACAGGGCCGGGTTGAAGCCGTCGGACATCACCGAGACGTTCCTGACCCCGAACGAGGGCCTGGCCGCCTTCGACTCCGGACAGGTGGACGCCTGGGCGGTGTGGAATCCGTACGCGACCATCGGCACCCGGCAGAGCAAGGCCCGCGTGCTCGCCGACGGCAAGGGCCTCACCACCCAGCAGGGCTACTACCTGGCCTCGGACGCCGCCCTCGCCGACCCGGCGAAGAAGAAGGCGCTGCGCGACTTCGTCGGCCGGGTGACCCGCGCGCAGCGGTGGGCCGTGGCCCACAAGGACCGGTGGGTCCCGATCTTCAGCAAGCTCACCACGCTGCCCGAGCCGGTCGCCGCCGCCACCTTCGACACCTCCGCACGCGAGGTGGTCACGATCGACGAGGCGCGGATCGCCAAGCAGCAGAAGCTGATCGACCTGTTCTCCGGCGCGGGCGTGATCCCGAACAAGCCGACCGCCGCCGACTACTTCGACGCCCGGTTCAACGACGTGATCGAGGGGACCCGGTCATGACCAGCGTGCTCACCCGGCCGGACCGCGTCGTCGGCACGACGACGCCGACCGCCGCGACCGAGGCCGACCGGCCCCGCCGCCGGTTCGCCCTGCCGCTGCCCGCGATCGGTCACAGCGGACTGCTCCGGCTGATCTCCCCGGCGGCCCTGCTGGTGCTGTGGCAGGTGCTGTCGGTGACCGGGGTGCTCCCCGAGGACAAGCTCGCCGCGCCGTCCCAGGTCCTGGCCGCCGCCCGGGAGACCTGGAACGACGGCAGCCTGTCGGCCGCGCTGCCGATCTCCCTGGAACGCGTCGCCTACGGCCTGCTCCTCGGCGTGACACTCGCCCTGGTCCTCGGCCTGCTGGTCGGCTTCTTCCGGGTGGCCGATCTGGCGATCGACCCGCCGCTGCAGATGCTGCGCACCGTGCCCTTCCTCGGCCTGATCCCGCTGTTCGTCGTGTGGTTCGGGATCGGCGAGGAGCCGAAGATCTTCCTCATCGCCCTCGGCGTGATGTTCCCGCTCTACCTGAATCTGGTGGCCGGGATCGCGAGCGTGGATCCGAAGCTGATCGAGGTCGGTCGCTCCCTCGGTCTCGGCCGGTGGGGCCTGGCCCGGACGGTGATCCTGCCCGGTTCCGTCCCCAGCGCGCTAACCGGCTTCCGGCTGTCGCTCTCGATCGCGTGGCTGTCGTTGATCGTCGCCGAGCAGATCAACGCCGACGCCGGTCTCGGCTACCTGGTGATGAACGCCCGCACCTATCTCCGCAACGACATCATCGTGCTCGGCCTGGTGATCTACGCCTTCCTCGGTCTCGCCACCGACGCGATCGTGCGGGGCCTGGAATCGTATCTGCTGCGCTGGAGGACCGCCCGATGACCACGCCCATCGTTCACGCCCGTGACGTCTCCCGCGCGTTCGGCGACGTCGAGGTGCTGTCCGGCATCGACCTGGACGTCGACCGCGGCGAGATCGTCGCCCTGGTCGGCCGCTCCGGTTCGGGCAAGTCGACGCTGCTGCGGATCATCGCCGGGCTCGACGACGGCTACGACGGTGAGCTCGACGTCGACGGCTCGCGCGCCGTCGCCTTCCAGGAGCCCCGGCTGCTGCCGTGGCGCCGGGTCCGCGCGAACGTCTCGCTGAACCTCGAGCGCCCCGGCGCCACCCGGCGCGACCTCGACGCCCTGGCCGCCGAGGCCCTGGACGAGGTGGGGCTCGGGCACCGCGTCGACGCCTGGCCGCTGACGCTGTCCGGCGGCGAGGCCCAGCGCGCCTCACTGGCCCGGGCCCTGGTCCGGGAACCCGATCTGCTGCTGCTCGACGAGCCCTTCGGCGCCCTCGACGCGCTCACCCGACTGGAGGCGCACGCCCTGCTCACCCGGCTGTGGGCCGAGCACGGTTTCGCCGCGCTCCTCGTCACCCACGACGTCGAGGAGGCCGTGGTCCTCGCCGACCGCGTGATCGTGCTCGACGGGGGACGCCTCGCCCACGACATCGCCGTCGACGTCCCGCGGCCCCGCGAACGCGACGACCTCCGCCTGGTGGAGCTGCGCGAACGCGTCCTGGGACACCTCGGCGTCGGCGCCCCGGCACCCTCCGGCGCCCGGCGAGGAGAGGACGTCCGATGAGCACTCCGCACCCGGGAGCCCCGCACTTCCACTGGTATCTGCCCACCACCGGCGACGGCCGCGAGGTGACCGAGGCGACCACGCACCGCGGCTACGCCACCGCGCGCCGAGCACCCGATCTGGAGTATCTGACGCTGGTCGCCGAGACCGTCGACCGGCTCGGCTTCGAATCGGTCCTCACCCCGACCGGCACCTGGTGCGACGACTCGTGGATCGTGGCCTCGGCGCTGATCGCCGCGACACGGCGCCTGAAGTTCCTGGTCGCGTTCCGCCCCGGACTGATCTCTCCGACGCTGGCCGCCCAACAGGCCGCCGCCCTGGCGAACCTGTCCGGCGGGCGGCTGGCCCTCAACGTCGTCACCGGCGGCGATCAGGCCGAACAGGCCCGTTTCGGCGACCATCTGAGCAAGGACGAACGGTACGCGCGCACCACCGAGTTCCTCGACATCGTGCGGCACGCGTGGACCGGTGTCCCCTACGACTTCACCGGCGAGTACTACGACGTCCGGGGCGCCGTCGTCGCCACCCCGCCGTCGCCCGTGCCGGAGATCTTCTTCGGCGGCGCGAGCGAGGCCGGCCGGGAGTCCGCGGCCCGCCAGGCCGACACGTATCTCACCTGGACCGAGCCGCCCGCCGCGGTCGGCAGACTCGTCGACGACGTCCGCGCCCGCGCCGCGAAACACGACCGCTTCGACTCCGCTCAGGACAAGCCGCTCTCCTTCGGCATCCGCGCCCACGTGATCACCCGCGACACCCACGACGAGGCCTGGGCCGAGGCCCGCAAGCTCCTCGACCGCATGGACCCGGCGACGATCGCCCTGGCCCGCCGGTCGATCGACGGCTCCCAGTCCGAGGGGCAGCGTCGGCAGGCGGCGCTGTCGGCCGATCCGTCGAACCTCGAGGTGCATCCGGGGCTCTGGGCCGGATTCGGGCTGGTCCGCGGCGGCGCGGGCACCGCGCTGGTGGGCAGCCACGAGGAGGTCGCCGACCTCATCCAGCAGTACCGCGACGTCGGCATCGACCACTTCGTCCTCTCCGGCAACCCGCACATCGAAGAGGCCTACCGATTCGCCGAAGGCGTCACACCGCTGTTCGACGAGTCCCGGTCCGACGCCCCGTCCGACGCCGCAGCCGATCTGCGGGTCTCGGCGAGCTGAGCGCCGACCGCGTCAGTCCCGTTCGAGCAGGAAGAAGTAGGGGCTGCGTGAACCGCGCAGGTCCATGGCGCCCAGGAGCGCGTCGTCGTCCAGGCGGCGGAAGTGGTCGATGATCGGGAGGTCGTCGTAGACCATGGCGGCGCCGACCCGGCCCCGGAACTCCACCTCGCGGAGCCGGGCCCGCGGACTGCCGGTGGCGGCGAGCCGGAACAGCGCCGTCCCGCCGGGCGGCAGCCACCGAGGGAACCGCGTGCCGAGCCGGTTCAACAGGCCGAGCGGCATCAGCTTCGGATTCACCGCCCACAGTGCGCCGGGCCTCCCGAAGAGCAGCGGGTGCACGGTCTCGGTGTCGACGAATTCCTTTCCGTACCAACCGGAGACGTCGAGCAGCCCGTCGAGCGGGTGTCCGGTCGGGACCTCGCTGCCGTGCCACCGGCCGAGGATCTGCTCCGCCGTGACGGGCTCGAGCGCATCGAACACCGCCGCGGCACGGACCGGGTCCACCCCGGCCTTCAATTCGGCGCCACTCACCATGCAGGTCACGTTAACGCAAGATCACGAACGGCGGGCTGGCAGAATCATGGGCATGACGAGTGACGGGATCAGCCAGGACGGATCGCCCCGCGAGGATGCCTCTCCCGAGGACTCCCCGCTGCGCACCCGCTTCCTCGCCGCAGGCATGCGCGTGCTCGGACGCGACGGTTACAAGGGCTTCAAACAGGCCGCGGTCTGCGAGGAGACCGGTCTGACGACCGGCGCGTTCTACCACTCCTTCCGCAACTGGAAGGAGTTCGAGGGAGAGCTGATCGAGCACTGGCGGATCGAGACCACCGATCGTCTGATCGAGTGGCTCGACGAGGAGGTGGACGTCGACGACCGGATCGAAGCCCTGATCCAGGTGGCGATCCATCTCCCGCACCGGTCGGAGGCCGCGATCCGGGTCTGGGCCGCGGGCGACGAACGCATCCACGAGGCTCTCGCCCAGGTCGACGAGATCCGACGCGAGACCATCGCCCGGCACTTCCGCGGCATCGGCGTCGACGACGATCACGCGCAGCAGTTCGCCGCACTGTGCATGCTGCTGCTCGCCGGTCACGAGGCCGCGGGCACCTCGCTCGAACAGTACGAGTGGAGCCTGCGCCACTGCGTCGACACCGACCCGAAGATCCAGGAGGCCATGGCCCGGCGGGCCGCCGCCAAGGCCGACGCGGCCGGCTCGACCGCGTAACGCCTCGTCACCGATCTCGACCCCTGAGCCGGGCCGCGGCTCAGCCGACGGAAGCCCTCAGTGCCGGTCCAGGATCGCCGCGAGGTCGGCGCCCGCCGGGAGCGTGCCGTATTCCAGTCCCCGATCGGGTCCCAGGCGGGCGGCCAGGAACGCCTCGGCCACCGGGGTCGGCGAGTACCGGACGAGCAGCGACCCCTGCAGGGCGAGCGCCATCGCCTCCACCGTTCCGCGGGCTCGACGCTGCGCCGACGCCGCATTCAGCCCGGCCAGTTCGGCGAGGCGGACCCGCACCCGGTCGAGGTGGTCGTCGAGCAGCGGATGCGCACCGCGCGCCAGGTTCACCTCGGCGTCGAACGCGCCGACCGACTCGGGTTCGCGGGTCATCGCCCGCAGGACGTCGAGCGCGATCACGTTGCCCGATCCCTCCCAGACCGCCATCACCGGTTGTTCCCGGTAGCGCATGGCCAGCGGGAAGTCCTCGGTGTAGCCGTTGCCGCCGAGGCATTCGAGGGCCTCGTAGGAGTGGTGCGGTCCGCGTTTGCAGATCCAGTACTTGGCGACGGCCGTGGCCAGCCTGCGGAAGGCGCGCTCGGTGTCGGAGGCATCGTCGTCGTGCGCCCGGGCCAGTCGGATCGCGGTGACCGTCGCCGCCTCGGACTCCAGCGCGAGGTCGGCCAGCACCGCGGTCATCGCGGGCTGGTCGACGAGGGTCGCGCCGAACGCCTTCCAATGCCGGGCGTGCCACAGCGCTTCGGCGACGCTCTGCCGCATGCCCGCCGCCGAGCCGAGGACGCAGTCGAGCCGGGTCTGCGCGACCATCTCGATGATCGTCCGGACGCCGCGCCCGGGCTCGCCCACCAGGTGTGCGACGGTGCCGTCGAGTTCGATCTCGCTCGAGGCGTTGGACCGGTTGCCGAGTTTGTTCTTCAGGCGCTGGATCCGGAAGACGTTGCGCGTCCCGTCGGGCAGCACGCGCGGCAGCAGGAAGCACGAGAGTCCCGCGCCGGGCCGGTCGCCGAGACCGTCGATCTGCGCGAGGACCAGGAACGCGTCGGACATCGGGGCCGAACAGAACCATTTGTGCCCGGTCAGCAGGTAGGGCCGCCCCGGCCCGCCGCGTCCCGCGGGCTCGGCGACGGTGGTGTTGGCCCGGACGTCCGAACCGCCCTGCTTCTCGGTCATCGACATCCCGAAGATCGCCGACGGCTTGTCCGCCGACAGTTCCGGCGAGTAGTCGCGGCGCAGGGCGCGCGGCACCCAGTGCGCGGCGAGGTCGGGCTGCAGCTCCAGGGAGGGGATCACCGCGTGGGTCATCGACACCGGGCACCCGTGCCCCGGTTCGATCTGCCCGAACAGCATGAACGCGGCGGCCCGCACCACGTGCGAACCCGGTCGCGGATCGGCCCAGCAGCGGGTGTGCGCACCGTGGGCGAGCGCCGAGGAGATGATCCGGTGGTAGGCCGGGTGGTACTCCACCTCGTCGATCCGCTCGCCCCACCGGTCCAGCGTGTGCAGCACCGGGGTGATCGTGTTCGCCAGGTGCGCGTCGTGCTGGAACTCGGCGGTGCCCACGTGCGCGCCGATCTCGGTGAGCTCGGCGTCGGCCCACCCGCCGTCGTGCCGGGCGACGGCCTCCACCAGCACCCGGTTGCCGAGGTACTCGTTGACGTCGATCCGGGGCGGCGGCTGGTTGAGGACCCGGTGGGTCACGTGCGGTTCCGGTCGGGTCGACGACGGGTGCGACGCCATGACGGGGCCTTTCTCTCTACAGGGTCTCTCTCAGATCTTCCGGTCGCCGGTGAGCGCGTCCCCGGCGGACTCCTGATCGGGGCCCGGCTCCCCGCCGGCCTCCGGATCCCCGTTCCTGGTGTCCACGCCGCCGGAGATCTCGGCACCCGAACCCTCCGGTCCCGCAGACCCCGGTTCTTCACGTTCCGGTCCCGCCGGCTCCGGTTCTCCGGGCTTCGGGCCGGCTTCCGGGATCCGGTACAGGCGGCGCGCGTTCTCCGCGAACAAATGCGCCAGCAGGTGGTCGCCGCGGTCGGCGAGGACGTCGAGCAGCGCACCGACCGTCACGTCGATGGTCGCGTTGTGGTCGTCGAGCGGCGCATTGGAGCCGAACAGGACGCGTTCGGGCCCGAACCGGTCCACCACGTGCAGCACCAGCGGCCCGATCATGTCGGCCAGGATGTGCTGCCCGCCGATGTTCCCGGACCGCTCGCGCCCGTACCCGAACAGCGAGTTCGCGATCCCGCTGATCTTGACCGACACGTTCGGGCGGGCGGCGAGCATCGCCATCCGCTCGCGCCAGAGACCGATGATGTCCGCGCGCGCCGCCGCCGTCGTCCCGGTGCAGCTCCCGACCGGTCCGAACACCCCGACCGGCAGGCCGAGGGCCCCGACGACGATCGGCAGCTCCGGATAGTCGGAGGCGAACACGGCCAGGTCGCCGAGCTGGTGCGAGTAGCACAGCACCTCCAGGAGGAGTCCGCGTTCGATCAGGCTCGGGAGCGTCCGACCGAGATTCGCCGAGTCGAGCACGGCGGCGTCGTCGGACCAGTCGTACACCAGCGGATCGGGGTGGCGTCCCCAGCGGAGCCGGACACCGCGGATCAGCCCCGCCTCGTCGTGCGCCAGCGACTCCCGGATCCCGAGATCGGGGAGTCGGTCGTCGGCGGGCACCACGAGTCCGCCCAGCGCGGGCATGCCGTTCCCGTACGCCAGACCCGCCAGGTACTCCGTGTTCCGGCGGATGTCGGCCGCGGCGTCGTCGGGCGAGGAACGACGACGCCACTGCGAATCGACCGGGATCACCGACTCCACCGAGACGCCGGCGACGGTCCCCAGTCCGGCGAGATCCCGGCCGTATTCGCGGATCTCGTACCGGCGGCCGAGCGCACCGGGACCGGCGATGTCGCCGAGCCGGTGCTCGTCGGTGAACCTCCCGGCGAGCCGGAGCAGCGGCGCGGGCAGCGCGCGCAGCACCGGGACCGAGGATCGGCCGAGCCGCTGCAGACTCCACGGCGGAGTCCGCGGATTGAAGAAGTGGGCATGGGCGTCGACGATCCCTGTCACCCGCCCGTCCAGTGTCGACACGAGGTCAGACTGCCACATCCGGTCGGCGAATCGTGCTCCTGTGAGAAGTCCGACGCGACGGCAGGACTATCCTGGAGTCTCTGGGAACCTTTGGTGATCCCGCGACGGTCAGGGAGGAGCACGCGCATGAATCAGCCGACGCCCCCGATCCTGCATCGCCTCCGCGACATGATCGCCGCCGACTCGGATGTCTTCGCCCACAAGGTCTTCGCCCGACTCTTCGGCTCCTCGCCCGCGGTGCGGGACATGTTCCCCGCCCACATGAGCCATGTCCGGGAGGCCATCACCGACGTGCTCGACCACGTGCTCGAAGTGCTGCCCGCCGACGACGGGCACAGCGAACTGATCGAGCTCCTGGCGCAGCTCGGCCGCGATCACCGCAAGTACGGGGTCACCGACGAGCACTACCACCTGATGTTCCGCGCGCTGGTGGCCGAGTCCGCGGTCCTGTTCGGGCCGGACTGGAAGGACGACGTCGCCGAGACCGTCGTGCAGGCCATGCTGCTCACCACCGGCGTGATGCGCGGTGCGGCGCAGAGCGCGGAGGGCCCGGCCACCTGGCGGGCCCGGGTGGTGCAGAAGTTCACGATCAACCGCGAACGGGCCGTGATCCGCCTGGTCGCGATCGACCCGATGCCGCCGTTCCACGCCGGACAGTATCTGGAGACCCGGATCCCCCAGTGGCCGCACGCGTGGCGCGACCTCTCTCCGGCGATCCCGCCGAACGAGAACGGCGAGCTGGAGTTCCACGTCCGCGCGGTGCCCGGCGGCAACGTCTCCATGTCGATCGTCAAGGAGACCGCGCCCGGCGACGTCTGGACGTTCGCCCAGTCGCACGGGGTGCTGCAGGTGGAGCCGGACCGGCCCGTGCTGATGGTCGCCGGCGGCTCCGGGCTGGCACCGCTGCGCGCGATCCTGCTGGAGATGGCCAGACGGGCCGACTCCCCGCCCACGCATCTCTTCTACGGCGCGCGGTTCCCCGCCGAGCTCTACGACCTCGCCGTCCTGTGCGAGCTGGCCGCCACCAACCCGTGGCTCCGGGTCACCGGGGTGATCGAGGAGAAGAGCGATCCCTGGTGGGCCGAGGGCGGCCCCGATCCCCGCCAGTGGGGCACCGAGATCCTCGTCGGCCGGGTGGGCGACGTGGCCGCGCAGTTCGGCGACTGGTCCGACCATCAGGTCCTCATCGCCGGGTCCGAGGACATGATCGCGTCGACGAAGCTGAAGCTCCGTCTCGCGGGCGTGCCCATCGACCGGATGCTGCACGACCCCGTCATCAGCTGACCCGGACCGGGTCCGGCGTCGACACGGGCGTCGTGACCTGCGCCGATTACGACGGTGCGACGGCATCGCCCCGCGACGTCCCACGCGTTCCCAGCCCTCAATCTGACCGTCACATCTCCGAAACCCGATGACTGTTTCATCGTAGGTGACTTCGTTTCCTGGCAATGATCGATCGGCCGAGGCTCGAAGTCCCCGAGACCGTCACCGAGTTTGGAGCCCAACATGACCGTCGAAGCGACCGCCCCCACCGCCCTCCCGTTCCGGGTCACCTCGAACGCCCACCTCGATCTGCCCCGCATGTCCGAGGAGGAGTTCCCCGGCACCGAGGGGTTCATCGGCGACACCTACGAGAACCCCGACGGCAGCCCAATGTGCTGCGGCTACTTCGAGCTGTATCACACCGAGGCGCCGCTGTACTACGAGTACGAGTACGACGAGACCAAGGTGGTCCTGGAGGGCGAGTTCCTGCTGGAGAACAAGGAGACCGGCCAGAGACTGGTCGCCAAGGCCAAGGACGCCATCTTCTTCCCGAAGGGCTCGAAGATCTACTTCAGCACTCCCGACCACGCCCTCGCCTTCTACACCGGCTACCGCGACGGCACCCTGCTCTGACCCGACTCGACACCCCTCAGGTCGGCACAGCAGAAAGGTGAGCGCGATGGAGCAGATCGCCTACTCCAGCATCCCCGAGTGGGCCCGTCCCGCGGCGGCCGGCGACCGGTCGCCGGCCGGGACGCCCGCACCTCCCGCGGGCGGATACGGCCGCACCCGGATCCTCGTCGGCATCGGCCCGGACGGCCCCCGCCTCGCCGCGCGGTGGCGGGCCGAGTTCGACCCCGAGGGGTCGGCGACGACCGTGCTCTTCGGCGTCGACCGACCGCACTCCGCCGAGGTGTTGCGGTACGCGCTGAGTCGCGCCACCGTCGGCGTGCGCCTGCTGCTCACCGGCCCGCCGGGCGACTGCCTGGCCCTGCGCGCCACCGCGCTCTCGGCCGGACTGTGCGACGACGAGATCGCGGTGGCCCCCGTCGGCACCGGACCGGTCGACGTCCACTGCGCGCACTGTCGGGCCGTGACCCCGTCCGAGTGCGCGGTCGGCGATCGGGTCCGGTGTCTCGGCTGCGGCCGCGACCTCGTCGTCTACCACCACCTCTCCCGGCGCACCGGCCGCTTCCTCGGTTTCCAGGAGGACGCCGAGACCGCCCGGCCCGCCGACGTCGACGATCCCGTCCTCGCCGCCGCGCTCACCCGGAAGGAGCCGGTCCGATGACCGTCACCGCCCACCCGTCGACCTCCGCCGTCCGCCGCCCGCCCGACACCCTGACTCTGACGGTCGCCGGGATCGACGAACCGGCGCCCGACATCCGGTCGTTCACCCTGACCGCACCGGACGGCGCCGGACTGCCCGGTTTCGTCCCCGGCAGCCACCTGCCGATCCGCACCGGGGCGGGCACCGTCAACGCCTACAGCCTCACCGGCGACGGCATCGCCCCGAACGAGTACACCGTGTCGGTGCTGCGCGTCACCGGCGGCGCGGGCGGCTCCCGGTGGCTGCACGAGCGGGTGGCCGTCGGCGACGAGCTGACCGTCGAGATCCCCCGTTCGGCCTTCGCCCCGATCGCCGCCGCGACCAGACATCTGCTGATCGCCGGCGGCATCGGGGTGACGCCGATCCTCTCCCACCTGCGTGCCGCGCACCGCTGGGGCCGCCCGGTCCAGGTGATGTACGCGTTCGGGGAGGGACGCGCCGCGCACCTGCACCACATCGCCGAGCTCGCCGGCCCGGCCGCCGAGTTCTTCGACGACCGCGCCGAGTTCACCGCGCGCCTGGCCCGGACCCTGGTGGAGCAGCCGATCGGCACCCACCTGTACGTGTGCGGACCCGGCCCGATGATCGACCACGTCGTCGAGTCGGCGCGGGCGGCGGGCTGGCCGCCGTCCCGGATCCACTTCGAGCGCTTCGGCGTCGGGGCCCTCGACCCCGGCGAGCCGTTCACCGTCGCGTTGACCGAGTCCGGTGCCCGCGTCGAGGTCCCGTCCGGAGTCTCCCTGCTCGAGGCCCTCGAGGAGAACGGGGTCGAGGTCCCGAACCTGTGCCGCCAAGGGGTCTGCGGACAGTGCCGGATCCCGCTGACCGGCGGCACCCCCGTCCACCGCGATCTGTACCTGTCCGACGACGAGAAGGCCGCAGGCACCGCGATCATGCCCTGCGTCTCCCGCGCCGACCGCCACCGCACCCTGGAGGTTCCCCTGTGACCGTCACCGACACCCCGACCGCCTCGGAATCCCCGGCCGGCCGGTTCCCGTTCCCCTTCCCGGCCGACGAGTACCGCTACAGCACCAACGTCGAGCCCGCCGACCGCACCGTCGACACCGCGGCGGGCAGTTGGGGTGCGGCGCTGGTCGACGTCGACCGGCACTACGCCGCCGAGCTCGCCGAACGCGCCGACATCCTGGCCGACGATCCGTCCCGCCTCGCGGTGCTGCCGCACATGGCGCCCGCGGCGTGGGACGCGATGCTCACCCTGATGCGCGAGCTCGCCGAGGTCCGCCCGGACGTCATGACGCTGGCGCGCCTCGACGGCGACCGCTGGCGCTGGACCAACCGGCTGCTCGGCATCGACGTGGAGTTCGACTACGGCGACCCGTCGACGCTCCCCGCCGAGCCGCTGGCCTTCATCGGTGCGCAGGTGCAGGAGGACATCGCCCTGCTCGACCAGCGCGACGACCAGCTGTACGTCGACGCGGGTCTGGTGACCTTCGGCGCGGACTGGAGTTTCGGCTTCGACGTCGGCATGAGCTTCCTGGAGATCCACGGCCCGGTGCCGCGGGTGCGCCGGGAGGGCGTGATCACCCGGGCCCACGAGTTCATCAAGAGCCTGCAGCCGCACCGTCCGTACCGCCGCACCAACTGGTCGCTGACCATCGGCCGCCGACTGGACGTCTCGACCGAGCGCTACCCGCATTGGGGCCCGGACCGGGAGCTGGTCCAGACGGTCGACGACGAGACCTTCGGCAGGCTCGTCCACCTGCGCGTGGAGGTGCAGCATCTGGTCCGGCTCCCCGACTCCGGTGCGGTGATGTTCCTGATCCGCACCTACCTGATGCCCCTGGAGGAGCTGGCCGCGGTGGAACCGTGGCGCACCCGCACCGCCGCGGTCCTCGCCGAACTCCCCGAGGACATGGCCGAGTACAAGGGCATCGACAAATACAAGGATCGGGCGGCGAGGTGGCTGGAGCGGCACCCGGCCGACCGGCCGCCGGGGCTGCCCGACTGGCCCACCCGCCCGGCCGAACCGGACACCGGGGCCGCCTCCTTTCTCCTCGTCGCGATAGGACACGACCGGCTCGTCTCGCACACCGCCCAGACCTGGTTGAACGCCGCGCGGGTCATCGCACCGACCCGGATGCTGGTGCTCGACTCCCTGAGCGACGCCGACGACCGCACCCGGCTGATCGACGAGCTGACCCGGACGCGCACCGGGGTGCGGATCCACGTGACCGGCGGCCAGTACGACGTGCTCACCGCACTGGCCCTGGCCCGGGAGTCGGGGGCGCTGGCCGAAGAACTCGCATGCTTCGTGACCGGGCTGGACGATCTGCCGATGTACTGCGCCCAGTGTCGGGCGACCCACCGGGTGGTCGGGGCCCCGGGCGAGACGGTGACCTGCCCCGGCTGCCGGCGGCGAGTCGAGATCCATCCGCACCATGCGGCGGTCCACGGCAGCTTCCTCGCGTCCGGCGCCGGGGGCCCCGTGAGCACGGAGGCGGCGTCGTGACCACCGTCGAAGCGCCCCGGAACTCCCACCTGCATCCGGCCTACCGCACCGCCCCGCGCCTCCTGCGGGTCGCCGAGATCGTGCCGCTGACCGAGTCGGTGAAGCACTTCCGGTTCACGCCGACGGACGGGACCCCGCTCATCCCGTTCCAGCCGGGCAGCCACGTCATCGTGACCGCGGGCGACCATCGGAACGCGTATTCGCTCGTCGACGACGGCCTGCTCCCGACGTCGTACGGGATCTCGGTGCTGCGCCGCGGCGAGGGCGGCGGCTCGGACCGGCTGCACGATCACCTCGCGGTCGGCGACGAGATCGAGGTCGAGGGGCCGCGGTCGATGTTCGCCCCGGTCGCCGATCAGCATCACGCGCTGCTCGTCGCGGGCGGCATCGGGGTGACCCCGATCCTCTCGCACGCCCGGGCCGCGGTCCGCGACGGCGGGACCGCGGACGTCCTGTACTCGTACCGGCCGGGGCACGCGGCGCACCTGACGGAGTTGCGGGAACTCGCCGAACGGCCGGGCATCACCCTGCACGAGGCGACCGGCGTTCCGGAGACCACCGAGGCGCTGACCCGGTTGCTGCGGCACCAGCCCCTGGGGACCCACGCCTACGCGTGCGGCCCCGCGCCGATGCTGGAGACCTACCGCGCGCTGGCCGCCGGGGCGGGCTGGCCGGCCGCGCGGGTGCACCTGGAGATGTTCGCCGCGCCCGAGCAGGATCCGGGCGAACCGTTCACCGTCACCCTCACCGCGAGCGGACGGACCGTCGAGGTGCCGTCCGGGGTGTCGGCGTTGCAGAGCCTGCTCGACGCCGGTGTCGCCGTCCCCAACATGTGCCGGCAGGGGGTGTGCGGCGAATGCCGTATCCCGGTGACCGGCGGCGAGGTCGTCCACCGCGACTTCGTCCTGACCGAAGAGGAACGCACGCGCGGCGACAGCATGCTCTGCTGCGTCTCGCGTGGATCGAACATCGAGGTGCCGCTATGACCGTCTCCCCCGCCGCCACCGACTTCGCGACCGGCGCGGTGAACCGTCTCGCCGCGTTGCCCTGGCCGTTCCCGGACGAGACCGAGGAGTTCAGCTACTCGGTGAACGTGGAACCGGGCCGGATCCCGCACCGGACCCGCGCGGGCGAGTGGGGCAGGTATCTGGTGGATCTGGGCGGAGAGGAGTATCCGGCGATCATGGCCGAACGCCGCCGCATCCTCGATCGGGATCCGGCGCGCATCCGGATCCGCCGCGGCATGGAGTCCGCCTGCTGGGATCTGCTTCTCTACTATCTTCGCGACCTCGCGCTGAGCTATCCGGCGGCGATGCGACTGGACGAGTACGACGGCGGTCGTCTCCATTGGCGCAACACGCTGCTGGGCACAGACCAGGAATTCGTCGTCGGCGACCGGGACTCCCTCCCGTACGGTCCGATGGAGTTCCTGGCCCGGGAGATCCCGGACGATCTGCTGCTCGTCGTCGAACGCGACGGGCGCCTGTACTTCGATGCGGGCGTCGTGACGTTCGCGGCGGGCTGGGCGGTCTCGTTCGACGTCGGCATGGACATGTACGAGATCCACGCGCCGGTCCCCGGGCTGGTGCGCGACGGCATCGTGGCCCGGGCCGAGCAGTTCCTGCGCAGGCTTCCCGCCGACCAGGTGTATCGCCGCGTCAACTGGACGCTGTCGGCGTCGGACTCGCAGAAGCTCGACGTGAGTCTGGAGGAGTCGCCCGAGTGGGCGGGCGACGTCCCCGCGATGGTCGCCGACGGCGACTTCGGCCGGGCGCGGCTGCGTATCGAGTTGGAGCACTTCATCCGGCTGCCGGCCTCCGGCGCGGTGACGTTCAACATCCGGACCCTGATGGCCTCGCTCGACGAGGTGAGGACGATCCCGGAGTACGCGGCCCAGCTGGCCTCGGTGATCGAGACGCTCGACGAGGACGTCGCCGCGTACAAGGGCTTCCTGGAGTACCGCGACGACGTCGTCGCCCACCTCCGGAGCCGACTCCCCGACCCGTTCGACCCCTGACCCCCCGTCCGATCCCGGACCCCGCCTCGAACCCGACCGGTTGCCCCGGTCGCCCGCGACAACGTGGTCGCCCCTGTTCCGCCGGATCCGACCGGCGGAGTCTTCATCACCTCACTGAGAAACGAAGGGTGCCCGCTATGGAAGCGTTACTCGGCGCACACGCCGACCTGTCCTGGATGCTCACCGCGTTCACGTTGATCTTCTTCATGGTCCCCGGTCTGGCCCTGTACTACGGCGGCATGGTCGGCAGCCGCAACGCGCTGAACATGATGTCGATGGTGCTGGTGGCGCTCGGCATCTCGGCCGTGCTGTACGTGATCGTCGGCTACGGCCTGGTCTCCGGACCCACCGTCGGCGGATTCATCGGCGATCCGTCCGACTACATCGGTCTCGGCGACACCATGACCGACGACGGCAGCGGCGGCGTGCAGACGCTGTACTTCGCCGCGTGGTTCATCCTGTTCGCGGCCATCACCGTCGCGATCGTGGCCAGCGGCGCGGCCGGCCGCATGAAGTTCACCGGCTGGCTGGTGTTCGTCCCGGTCTGGCTGCTGCTGGTGTACTTCCCCGTCGCCCACTGGGTCTTCGCCGTCGACGCCGACGGCTACGAGGGCGGCTTCCTGATCAACGACATCGGGATCCACGACTACGCCGGCGGCACCGCGGTGCACATGAACTCCGGTGTCGCGGCGCTGGCCCTCGCGATGGCCCTGGGCCCGCGCCTGCAGCGCAGCGAACGTCCGCACAACGTGCCGCTGGCCCTGCTCGGCGGCGGCATCCTGTGGTTCGGCTGGTTCGGTTTCAACGGCAGCTGCGCGCTCGGCTCGAGCTTCCTGACCCAACAGGTGCTGTTGAACACCCTGCTCGCCGGGTCCGCCGGAATCCTCGGCTACGCGGTGGTCGAGCGCTGGCGCGAGGGTTCGGTCACCTCGCTCGGCCTGACCACCGGCGCGATCGGCGGCCTGGTCGGCATCACCCCGTCGGCGAACAGCATGACTCCGCTCGGCGCTCTCGCCGTCGGCTTCCTGGCGGCGGCGGCCGTCGCGTTCCTGCTGAGCTTCAAGCACCGCATGCACGCCGACGACTCCCTGGACGCCTTCGCGGTGCACGGGCTCGGCGGTATCGTCGGCACCCTGTGCGTGGTGGCGTTCGCCTCGGCCGCGGCGCCGGCCGGCGTCGAGGGTCTGCTGCTCGGCGGTTCGCTGAACCTGGCGTGGAAGGAGCTGGCGGGCATCGTCATCACCTGCACGTTCTCGTTCGTGATGACCTACGCCATCGCGAAGGTGCTCGACAAGCTGATCGGCCTGCGCGTCGATCCCGACACCGAGACCGCGGGCCTGGACACCGTCGTCCACGCCGAGAACGCCTACGAGATCCCGGCCGCCAAGGCCTGATCCGTTCAGCGACAACGACGTCGCCACCCCGAACGGGGGCGCACCGCCTGCGGTGCGCCCCCGTTCGTCGTGTCCGCCGACTCCCGGGAAACCCACAGGTCCGAGCCCGGATGCGATATCCAGGTCTCACTCCCGCGTAACACCTCGGCAATACGTGCGCTGTTCACTGTTTGTAGACAAAAGTTCACTACATGAAACATCCGAGACCGGCGACGTCGGCCTTCGACAGCACCGAAAAGACCCTCCGGGAGAGATGATGACCGAATCCGCGACCCTCGCCGAACTCTGCGCGGCCAACGACACCAGGTTCATCCTGGCGATGTTCGTCGACCTGCGCGGCAAACCCTGCGCCAAGCTGGTCCCCGTCGAGGCGGTCGACGAGCTCGCCGCCGACGGCGTGGGCTTCGCCGGCTACGCGGTCGGCGCCATCGGTCAGGAGCCGCGCGACCCCGACCTGGTGGCGATCCCCGACCCGTCGTCGTTCCTGCCGATCCCCTTCATCAAGGAGGGTCTGGCCCTGGTCCACTGCGACCCGCACGTGGAGGGCCGGCCGTGGCCGTTCGCCCCGCGCAACATCCTCAAATCGCTGATCGCCCAGGCCGGCGACGCCGGATTCGAACCGTGGGTCGGCGCGGAGGTGGAGTACTTCCTGCTCAAGCGGGACGCCGACGGCACCCTGCACACCGCGGACGCCGCCGACGACTCCAACCACCCCTGCTACGACGTGCGCGGCCTGACCCGCATGTACGACCACCTCACCTCGATCTCCAGTGCGATGAACCGGCTCGGCTGGGCCAACTACGCCAACGACCACGAGGACGGCAACGGCCAGTTCGAGCAGAACTTCGCGTACTCGGACGCGCTGACCACCGCCGACCGGGTGATCACCCTGCGCTATCTGATCTCCACCATCGCCGCCGAACGCGGCATGGTCGCCACCTTCATGCCCAAGCCGTTCGCCGAGCGCACCGGCTCGGGCCTGCACTTCCACCTGTCCCTCACCTCCGGCGGCACCCCGGTGTTCCCCGGCCTGTCCGACGACGACCGGGGCCTCGGCCTCTCCCCGACCGCGTACGGCTTCATCGGCGGCGTGCTGGAACACTCCGGCGCGCTGCAGGCGCTGATGGCGCCGACGGTGAACTCCTACAAGCGCACCGGCGCCACCGCGACCCGCTCGGGCGCGTCGTGGGCGCCCCGGCGTCCCACCTACGGCGGCAACGACCGCACCCACTACATCCGGGTGCCCGACGACCAGCGCGTGGAACTGCGCGGCGGCGACGGCTCGGCCAACCCGTACCTGGCGATCGCCGCGGCGCTCGGCGCCGGTCTCGACGGCATCAAGCGCTCGCTGGACCCCGGTGCGCTCGGCACCGGACCGGACCACGTGACCAACCTGCCGCTCACCCTGCTGCACGCGGTCGAGGCGCTCGACTCCGACCCGGTCCTGACGGGGGTGCTCGACGCGGGCCTGCCCACCGACTGGCCGTCCGACAAGCCGACCGTCTCGTCGTACTTCTCCCACCTCAAACGCGAGGAGTTCTTCTCCTGGCACGCGGCCGTCACGCCGTGGGAGATCGACGAGTACCTCACCGCCTTCTGAACCCCCTCCGGTCTCCCCGGACCAGAACCCGACCCCGAAGGAGTCGCAACACCATGTGTGGAATCGTCGGATTGCATCTGCGCAATCCAGAGCTCTATCCCCGCCTCGGGGAACTGCTCGCCGGCATGCTCGGCGAGATGCAGGACCGCGGCGCCGACTCGGCGGGCATCGCCGTCTACGGAGACCCGGACTGGACCCCGCCCGGGAACGGCAACGTCTGCCTGCTCGGCGTGGACCGCGATCCGGCCGGCGCCGCCGCCGCGGTCGGCGACACACTGGGCACGACGGTCACCGGCAAGCTCGTCGAGAACACCCTGATCCTGTCCGCGCCGGTGGCCTCCGAGGAGCTCCTCGGCGCCGCCCGCGGCCTCTTCCCGGACTCCCTCGTCGCCGGTTTCGGCGCCGACCTGGCCGTCCTCAAGGGCGTCGGCGCACCCCGCGACCTCGCGAAGTCCTGGGGTCTGGCCCGGGCATCGGGGTGGCAGGGCGTCGGCCACACCCGCATGGCGACCGAATCGGCCGTCACCCCGTCCGGCGCCCACCCGTACGCGGTGGGCCCCGAACAGTGCCTGGTGCACAACGGCTCGTTCGCCAACCACGCCACCATCCGCCGCGACCTGCGCCGCGAGGGCGTCGAGTTCGACAGCGAGAACGACACCGAGGTGGGCGCCCGCTTCGTCGCCCACCGGCTGGCCCGCGGCGGCGGCGTCGAACCGGCGCTGAAGGAGCTGTGCGACACCTTCGACGGCTTCTACACCCTGCTGGTCTCCCATCGCGACTCGTTCGCGGTGGTCCGCGATGCCATCGCCTGCAAGCCCGCCGTCATCGCCGAGACCGACGACTGGGTCGCGATGGCCAGTGAATTCCGCGCCCTGGCACACCTGCCGGGCGTCTCCTCCGCTCGCATCTGGGAGCCCGAACCCGAGGTGGTCTACGCATGGACGCGCTGAACCCGACCCACTCCTTCGACCTGGCCGTCACCCCGCTGCGCGAGGTCAACGCCGCCCTGCACGCCGCCGCCGACGGCGACGTGGTGATCGCCAACCCGCTCGGCGCGCACTCGGTGGCCGTCGGCCTGAACGCCCCGCTGAAGGTGACGATCGACGGCCACGTCGGCTACTACGCCGCCGGCATGAACCAGCAGGCCGAGGTGGTGATCGAGGGCAACGCGGGCACCGGCGTCGCCGAGAACATGATGAGCGGCACCGTCGTGGTGAAGGGCAACGCCTCGCAGTCCGCCGGCGCCACCGCCCACGGCGGCCTGCTGGTGATCGAGGGCGACGCCGCCGCCCGCTGCGGGATCTCGATGAAGGGCGTCGACATCGTCGTCGGCGGCGACGTCGGACACTCCAGCGCCTTCATGGCCCAGGCCGGTCGCCTGGTGATCCGCGGCGACGCCGGTCACGGCCTCGGCGACTCCGTCTACGAGACGCGCATGTACGTGCGCGGCGAGGTCGCCTCGCTCGGTGCCGACTGCATCGTCAAACCGATGCGCGAGGAGCACGTCGCCGAACTCGCCGGCCTGCTCAAAGCCGCCGGGTTCGACGACGACCCGGCCGACTACCGCCGCTACGGCTCCGCCCGCGAGCTCTACCACTTCCACTCCGACAACTCGTCGGCCTACTGATCCGGGGACCCCATGACCACCGCGAACCGCACCGCCGCCCAGCAGGGCCTGCGCGAATCGGCCACCTTCGACCGGACCACCATCGCCGCCATCCAGCGGGCCGCCGACACCGGGATCTACGACATCCGCGGCTGGGGCGCCAAGCGCGCGCTCCCGCACTTCGACGATCTGCTGTTCCTCGGCGCCTCGATGTCGCGCTACCCGCTCGAGGGCTACCGCGAACGCTGCGGCACCGACGTCGTCCTCGGCGACCGGAACGCCAGGTTCCCGCTGCACCTGGACACCCCGGTCACCATCGCCGGGATGAGCTTCGGCGCCCTCTCCGGGCCGGCGAAGGAGGCGCTGGGCCGCGGTGCATCGGAGGTGGGCACCTCCACCACCACCGGCGACGGCGGCATGACGCCGGAGGAACGCGGCCAGTCCAAACACCTGGTGTACCAGTACCTGCCGTCCCGCTACGGCATGAACCCCGACGACCTCCGGCGCGCCGACGCCATCGAAGTGGTGCTGGGCCAGGGCGCCAAACCGGGCGGCGGCGGCATGCTGCTGGGGCAGAAGATCTCCGAGCGGGTGGCGGGCATGCGCACCCTGCCCGAGGGCATCGACCAGCGCAGCGCGAGCCGGCACCCGGACTGGACCGGACCGGACGATCTGGCGATCAAGATCAACGAGCTCCGCGAGATCACCGACTGGGAGAAGCCGATCTACATCAAGGTCGGCGCCACCCGCACCTACTACGACGTGAAGCTGGCCGTCGCCGCCGGCGCCGACGTGGTGGTGGTCGACGGCATGCAGGGCGGCACCGCCGCCACCCAGGACGTGTTCATCGAGCACGTCGGCATCCCGACCCTGGCCGCGATCCCGCAGGCCGTGCAGGCCCTGCAAGAACTGGGTCTGCACCGCAAGGTGCAGTTGATCGTCTCCGGCGGCATCCGCAACGGCGCGGACGTCGCCAAGGCGATGGCGCTGGGCGCCGACGCGGTGGCGATCGGCACCGCCGCCCTGATCGCCCTCGGCGACAACGATCCGCGCTACCAGGACGACTACGAGAAGATCGGTTCGGCGGCCGGCTTCTACGACGACTTCCAGGACGGGCGGGACCCCGCGGGCATCACCACCCAGGACCCGGAGCTCGCCGCCCGCTTCGACCCGATCGAGGGCGGACGGCGGCTGGCGAACTTCCTGCGGGTGATGACGATGGAGGCCCAGACCATCGCCCGCGCCTGCGGCAAGGCGCACCTGCAGCACCTGGAGCCCGAGGACCTGGTGGCGATCTCCATCGAGGCCGCCGCCATGGCCCGCGTGCCGCTGGCCGGCACCGACTGGATCCCCGGGAGCACCCGGTGACCGCCTCCGGCGCCGCCCTCACCGCGTCGGTCGTCATCGTCGGCGGCGGCCTGGAGGGGACCGCCGCGGCGTGGGCGCTCGCCGAGCGCGGCGTCACCGACGTGTTGGTCTGCGAGCGCGGCACCGTCGGCGGCGGGATGACCGGCAAGTCGTCGGGCATCGTCCGCTGCCACTACGGGGTGAGCTCGCTGGCCGCCATGGCGGCGACGGGCCTGGAGGTGTTCGAGAAGGCGGAGGAGATCTTCGGCACCGACATCGGGTTCCGGCAGACCGGGTACGTGGTCGGCGTCGGACCGGAGAACGCCGACGCCATGCGGGCCTCGATGGCCGCCCAGCGCGCCGTCGGCGTGCAGACCGAGGAGATCGGCGCCGACGAGGTCGCGACGATGTGGCCGACCGCCGACCTGAGCCCGTTCGCGGCGTTCGGCTGGGAGGAGCGCGGCGGCTACGGCGACGCCTACCAGACCGCGCAGGCCTTCGCCGCGTCCGCCCGCGCCGCCGGCGCCCGGATCAGACAGGGCACCGAGGTGACCGGGCTGATCGTCGACGGCGAGAAGGCGACCGGGGTGACGCTCGCCGACGGCACCTCCGTGCACGCCGACACCGTCGTCGTCGCGACCGGGGCCTGGACGAGGCCGTTCCTGGCCCGCTACGGGATCGACGTGCCGATCGAGGTGCACCGCGAGCAGATCGTGATGATCGATCCGGGCGAGGACCTGGGCGACGTCCCCGTCTTCTCCGACCTGGTCACCCTCCAGTACGTCCGCCCGGACGTGCGCGGGGAGATCCTGTTCGGCAACAGCGATCTGGCCCGGCTCGACCTCGCCGACCCGGACGACTACCTCAACCGGGCCGACGCGGCGTTCGAAGAACTCACCGCGGAGAAGGTCGGCACCCGCTTCCCCGGTCTCCCGAATCCGTCGATCAGCGCCGGTTACGCCGGCTGCTACGACGTGACGCCGGACTGGAACCCGGTGATCTCGGCCGGCCCGCTGGACGGTCTGGTGATCGCCGCCGGGTTCAGCGGCCACGGGTTCAAGATCTCGCCCGCGGTGGGCCGCCTCGTCGCCGACCTGGTGACGACCGGGCGCAGCACCGATCCGCGGATCCCGGAGACCGATTTCCGGCTCTCCCGGTTCGCCGAGGGCGACCTGCTGACCACCCGGTTCCCGTATGCGGGGGCCGGCGAGATGCGCTGACCGGCCCCGTCCCGGCAGGCTCCCGGGTCGCCGCCCCGCTATCGTTACCCGGGTGAGCGACGAACCGCTGATCCGGAACGAGGCGGGCATCGCCCGGGACCGCCCGGAAGGACAACCGGCGCAGGCCCTGGAACTGGAGTCGGCGATCGCCCGGAACGTTCGACGGCTCCGCGTCCAGTCCGGGCTCACCGTCGCCGACGCCGCCGCCCGGGCCGGGATCTCCAAGGCGATGCTCTCCAAGATCGAGAACGCGCAGACGTCGTGCAGTCTGAGCACCCTGGCCCGGCTCGCCGAGGCCTTCGACGTGTCGGCGTCGTCGCTGTTGCGCGGCGCCGACACCGAGCGTCCCGCGGTCTTCGTCAAGGCGGGCACCGGCTCGCCGATCGTCCGGGCCGGTTCCCGCGAGGGGCACGAGTACCAGATCCTCGGTTCTCTCCGCGGGGAGCACAAACGTCTGGAGTGCCTGATGGTGACGCTCACCCGGGCCTCCGCCCCGCACCCGCTGTTCCAGCACGCGGGCACCGAGTTCATCTACATGCTCGACGGCGCGATGGACTACGCGCACGGCGACGCCGTCTACAGCCTGACCCCGGGCGACGCGCTGCAGTTCGACGGCGAGGGCGCCCACGGCCCGGTGGCGCTCACCGAGCTCCCCATCCGGTTCCTGTCGGTGATCGCCTTCCCCGACTCGTCGGTCTGATCCCGACCTCGCCCGACCGCCGCCGAGTCGCACCCCACCGCTCCCTGAGCCGGGGAGGAACGCAGTGACGACCCGAGTCGAAGGGTCCGAGCGCCACCGCCCTCGTATCCCGAGCAAGCGGGCTTCGACACGGTCTCGCCCAGCGGCTCGCCCGGCTCAGCCGGCGGATCGGAGAGCCCATCCGCACGGTTCAGACCAGGTCGACACCCCTCGCCGGTCGAGCGTCCCCTCGGTGGTCGAGCGTCTCCTCGATGGTCGAGCGGAGTCGAGACCACCCATCCCCACCGACTACCGAGTGGAAGACGACGTCTCTCGATATTCGATCTCGACGCCCAGCCGCCGCTCGACCTCGGCGAGGAACTCCGCGCCCACGTCCTCCGGCAGTGCACCGAGGCCCAGGATGATCTCCCCGATCGCGGTGGTCTCCCTCGGACGGCCCCGGAACATCCACGTCTGCGTCGCGGCTCCGGTCACGTGCAGCATCGGGATGCTCTCCATCCATGCGGAATCCGGTCGGTCGATCTCCCGTGTACACACCGCGATGCCGTAGTAGCTGACGCGCTGCACGAGCCGATCGTCGGTCACCTCGACGACGACGGATCGCTCCACGATCGCGATCACTGCGAGCACGATGATCACCAGGAGGCCGGAGAACATCACGCCCTTCGACCACCATCCGAACAAGGGCGCTCCTGCGGCGCAGACCCAGATCGCGGCCGTGAGCAACGGCGCGAAGGCCATCAGACCGTTCCCGTACAGCAGCAGCGGGGTCTCCGTCCCCTCGACGATCGGTCTCCGTCGCACCCGCCGCATCAACGGATTCCTCCGCACGAAGAACAGTATCCACATCACCGAGAACATCATCAGTGCCACCGCCAGGTCGAGCGAGGCGTGGCGCACCTCGTCATCGGCGAGTTCGGCCAGTGCCATGATGACGAAGAGCACTCCGATAGCCACCCCGAAGAAGACCATCCAGTTCGGCACCCTTCCGATCGCCCGCCGACGCTTCTGCCACTCCGTCTCCCCCACGAGGGAGACCCTAGCTCTTTCCCTCGTACTCGATCTCGACACCCGTTCACCGCGGGGTCTCGGCGAGCAGTCCTTCGGCCACGTCGTCGGGCAACGGTCCGAGCAGAACGTCGACATCGCCGATCTGAGTCGGATCACCCTGATTCCCGCGGAACCACCGAGGCCGACAGTGCGACGATCTCCGCATCGTCCGATATCGGCTCCGGCGGGGTGCCCTCGTTGCTTCCACCACTCCGTCTCGTCCACGTCTGTCCGCCCCGCGTCGGGAGCCCCATCCGTGCCGGGATGAGGAACGCAGCACCGATCCGCGTCGAAACCTCCCGCCCTCGATTCGAGTACGCTCGTCCGGATCCGGTCGCCGATCCGGGCTCGGCTTCGACACGATCTTCGCCTAGCGGCTCGATCGGCTCAGCCGACGGGCAGAAAACCATGACGGGTCACGTGGCGAGGACGAGCAAGACCGAAGATCGTCGTCTTACCCCGCCCACACAGCGTGCGGCATGTCGGCCATTGCGATATGAGAACGTACGAGGGCATATATCCCTTGTGCTCCGTCATATCGCAATGGCCGACCATCCGGGACTCGTCTTCGAAGCGGGATGCGATGCAGAGGTGCGTCACAGCACCCCCCTCACGACATACGTCGCGCTCGGGCCCCGACGCACGACCTCGAAGATCGTCGGCCGGGGGATCTCGACTCCGCTCGATCAGCGTGTCCACCGCTCGATCAGCGTGCTCACCACTCGATCAGCGTGTTCGCCGATCTACCAGAGTGTTCACCGCTCGATCGGCCGCTCTGATGCACGACGACGCCGCACCCCCGGACGGGAGTGCGGCGTCGTCTGCATCACTGCTGCTACATGGCGCGGCGGCGGTTGCGCGGCTGCCACACCACCACCGAGTTGCCGCGTTCCACGTGGACCAGTTCGCGCCGGGGCGCGCTGTTCCGGATCACCCCGGCCATCTCCTCCACCTGGCGTTGCAGTTCCTCGAGCCGATCGCTCAGTTCGATGATCCGCTTGATGCCGGCGAGGTTGACGCCCTCGTCCTGGGACAGCCGCTGGATCTCGCGGAGCCGGTCGACGTCGTGCTGCGAGTACCGGCGGCCGCCGCCACTGGTGCGCTGCGGGGTCACCAGGCCGAGGCGGTCGTAGGTGCGGAGCGTCTGCGCGTGCATCCCGGCCAGTTCGGCGGCGACCGAGATCAGGAACGTGGCGGTGTCGTCGGGAATCGGCCCCGTGCCGTCGTTCTCACGCATGCGCTGATCACCGTCCCCAATCCGCCCGCGGATCGAAACCGGTCGCCTGTTCGGCCTCGACGTAGACCTTCAACGCCTCGATCGCGGCGTCGTCGAGTTTACGCGGTACAGCGCATTTCACGGTGACGAGCAGATCGCCCGCACCGCCCGCGCGCTTGGGCACGCCGCGGCCCTTGAGCCGCAGGGTACGACCGTCGGCCGTGTTCGGCGGGATCTTGATGCTCACCTGGCCGTCGAGCGTCGGCACCTTGGCGGTGGTGCCGAGCACCAGCTCGCCGAAGCTCACCGGCATGGTGATCTTCAGGTCGTTGCCGGTGCGGGTGAACAGCTTGTCCGGGGTGATGTGCACGGTCACGTACAGGTCGCCCGACGGGGCGCCGCGCCGTCCGGCCTCGCCCTGCCCGGTGAGCCGGATGCGCTGACCGTCCTCCACGCCCTTCGGGATGCGGACGTTGATGGTGCGCGGCCGGATCTGGACGCCGGTGCCCTGGCAGTCGGCGCAGGGCTCGTCGATCCTGGTGCCGGTGCCCTGGCATTCGGGGTCGGGCTCGGAGAACCCGAAGTGTCCCTGGTTGCGGTTCAGGAACCCCGAGCCGTTGCAGTTGTTGCAGGTGCGCGGGCTGGTCCCCGATTTGGCGCCGCTGCCGTGGCACGCCGTGCACGGCGACGGGCTGGTGACCTTCAGGCTCACCGTGTTGCCCGCGATCGCATCGCGGAACGCGAGCGTGGTCTCGGTCTCCAGGTCGTTGCCGCGGCGCGGACGCTGCGGCTGCTGGGTGTAGCCCTGCGAGCGGTTCCCGCCGCCGGCACCGCCGCCGAACAGGCCCCCGAACAGGTCGCCCACTCCGCCGCCACCGCCGCCGGCCCCGCCGAAGAGATCGCCCAGATCACCGATGTCGAATCCGCCGGTGCCGGTGTACCCGCCTCCGGCGCCGCCGAAGCCGCCGCCGTTGCCCCCGCGGAATCGTCCGCTGGACATGAGTGCACGTGCTTCGTCGTATTCCTTGCGCTTCTCCACGTCGGAAAGCACGCTGTTGGCCTCGGAGACCTTCTTGAATCGTTCTTCCGCGGCGGTGTCGCCGGGGTTACGGTCCGGGTGCAGCTGAGCTGCCAGCTTCCGGTAGGCCTTCTTGATGTCAGCGGCCGACGCATCCGAAGCGACGCCCAGATCGGCGTAGAAGTCTCGATCGAGCCATTCTCGTTGTACAGCCATTCGGACGTCACCTCCTTACGTTGATCGTCTCGTCCGTTGTCGTTCTTCTTCCCGTCCGGCGCGCGCGTCCCGCGCGGCGTCGTCGAACGGCAGGTCTTCTCCGTCGACCGTGTGGTCGTCGGTCTGTGTGGTCGCCGGTCTGCGGCGATCCGTCGTTCGGGCGTCTCGACGTGTTCGACGACGATGCGCGCCGGGGGCGGGACCGGGCCGTGTCCGGCCTCGGTCCCGCCCGACGGTCACACGTCGCCCGACTCGGCGGAGCCGTCCGCGGCCTCACCCGCGGGTGCGGGATCGGTCACGGCGACCATCGCGGTGCGGACCACCTTCTCGCCCAGACGGTAGCCGGGGCGCAGCACCTGGCCGAGGACCAGTTCGCCGCCGGTCGCCTCGTTCTGGATCGCCTCGTGCAGTTCCGGGTCGAACGCATCGCCCGCGGCCCCGAACTTCTCCAGCTGCTCGCCGACGAGGACGTCGCGGAGCTTGTCCGCGAACACCTTGAGCGGGCTGCCGTCCTCCAGGTGACCGTGCTCGGCGGCGCGGTCGACGTCGTCGAGGATCGGCAGCAGCTTCTCCACGATCCGCTGCTTGCCTGCGGCCGTCGCCTGCTTGTACTCCTCGGCGCTGCGGCGACGGAAGTTGACGAACTGCGCCCGCTCCCGCTGCAGCGCCTCGGTCAGCTCGGCGACCTGTGGGTTCGCACCGCGCTCCTCGCCGCCGGCGGCGGGGGCCTGCTCGGCCCCCGCCTCGGCGCCGTTCCCGGTGTCGCCGCCCCGGGCGTCACCCGGGGTCTCGCCGTCCTGGGACACACCGTCCACGTCGGGGCCGGACTCGCCCGCGACGTTCTCGGTGCCCGGCTCGGTCACTTGGTCTCGTCGGTGGAGTCGTCGACGACCTCGGCGTCGAGGACGTCGTCGTCGGCACCGGCGGCGGCACCCGGCGTACCGGCGGCCGCACCGGCGTCACCCTGCTGCGCGCTGGCGTAGATCGCCTGGCCCATGGCCTGCGACTTCTCCGACAGCTTCTCGATCGCGGAGCGGATCGCGGCGGTGTCGGTACCCTTCAGCGCCTCCTTGGCCTCGTCCACCGCGCCCTTGACCGTCTCGGCGACGTCGGCGGGGATCTTGTCCTCGTTGTCCTTGAGCACCTTCTCGGTCTGGTTGACCAGCGACTCCGCCTGGTTGCGGGTCTCGGCCTCCTCGCGACGCTTGCGATCCTCCTCGGCGTGGAGCTCGGCGTCCTTCACCATGCGGTCGATCTCCTCCTTGGAGAGACCCGAGCCGTCCTGGATCCGGATGCTGTTCTCCTTGCCGGTGCCCTTGTCCTTCGCGGTGACGTGCACGATGCCGTTGGCGTCGATGTCGAAGGTCACCTCGATCTGCGGGACGCCCTGCGGCGCCGGGGCGATGCCGCCCAGCTCGAAGCTGCCCAGCAGCTTGTTGTGGGCCGCGATGTCGCGCTCGCCCTGGAACACCTGGATCTGCACCGACGGCTGGTTGTCCTCGGCCGTGGTGTAGGTCTCGCTGCGCTTGGTCGGGATGGCGGTGTTGCGCTCGATCAGCTTGTGCATGACGCCGCCCTTGGTCTCGATGCCCAGGCTCAGCGGGGTGACGTCGAGCAGCAGCACGTCCTTGACCTCGCCGCGGAGCACGCCGGCCTGCAGTGCGGCGCCGACGGCGACGACCTCGTCCGGGTTGACGCCCTTGTTCGGCTCGCGACCGGCGGTCAGGTCCTTGACCAGGTCGGTGACGGCCGGCATGCGGGTCGAACCGCCGACCAGGACCACCTGGTCGATGTCGGACACCGAGATCCCGGCGTCGGCGACGACGGCCTTGAACGGCTCACGGCAGCGGTCGAGCAGGTCCTGGGTGATCTTCTGGAACTCGCTGCGCGACAGGGTCTCGTCGAGGAACAGCGGGTTCTTGTCGGCGTCGACGGTGATGTACGGAAGGTTGATCGTGGTGCTCGGCGAGGCCGACAGCTCGATCTTGGCCTTCTCCGCGGCCTCACGGAGACGCTGCATGGCCATCTTGTCCTTGGTCAGGTCGATGCCGCTGGTGGACTTGAACTTCTCGACGAGCCAGTTGACGATCCGGGCGTCCCAGTCGTCGCCGCCGAGCTCGTTGTCGCCCGAGGTGGCGCGCACCTCGACCACGCCGTCGCCGATCTCCAGCAGCGAGACGTCGAAGGTGCCGCCGCCGAGGTCGAAGACCAGGATGGTCTGCTCCTTGTCGCCCTTGTCCAGGCCGTAGGCCAGGGCGGCCGCGGTGGGCTCGTTGACGATGCGCAGGACGTCGAGTCCGGCGATCTGTCCGGCCTCCTTGGTGGCCTGACGCTGCGAGTCGTTGAAGTACGCGGGCACGGTGATGACGGCCTCGGTGACGTCCTCGCCCAGGTAGGCCTCGGCGTCGCGCTTGAGCTTCATCAGCGTGCGGGCGCTGATCTCCTGCGCGGTGTACTTCTTGCCGTCGATCTCGATGTTCCAGCTCGGGTCGCCCATGTGGCGCTTGACCGAGCGGATGGTGCGATCGACGTTGGTGACCGCCTGGTTCTTGGCGGGCTGGCCGACGAGGACCTCGCCGTTGCGGGCGAAGGCGACGACGGACGGGGTGGTGCGCGAGCCCTCGGCGTTCGCGATGACGACGGGCTCGCCGCCCTCCAGCACCGAGAGGGCGGAGTTGGTGGTTCCCAGGTCGATTCCGACGGCACGGGACATGTGTGTTCCTCCTAGTTTCGTTTCGGCTCTCGCGAGCCGGCGTCTGCGCGGCCCGAGACGGGCCGGTTGTCGTGGTGGCACTCCGAAACTTCAGCGTTCCTGACTCAGGTCTTACCGGCTTCCGCGCCGGGTTTCAAGGTTCTTGAGTCTGGGTCACTCAGGTTTCTTGCCTCGTTCAACGGCGTCCAGGGCGGATGTGTTCCCAGAGTTGAGCGTATTCCGCTCAATTTTCAGTGATGTCGACCACAGGAGGGAGTCACCGGAATCGCGCACGACCGCCCCGGCGGATCCGCGACGCACGAGCGCGCACCCGGCCGCGAGGGGCCGACCGGCCCTGTCGCACCCGTGCGCCATGATGGAGACGACAGCACAGCATCCAGGGATCGACAGGCGGGCCGCACACGATGAAGCACGAAGACCACGACGACGTCACCTACGAGGTGATCGACGACGTCGCCCACGTCCGACTGAACCGGCCGGACAAGCACAACGCCCTGACCATGGACATGATCGATCACCTCGCCGAGGCCGCCGGGCGGGCCGCGGCGGACCGGTCGCTGCGGGCGGTGGTGCTCTCCGGCACGGGCGAGTCGTTCTGCTCCGGCCTCGACTTCGCCTCGGCCGGCTCCGACCGCGGCCGCGTGATGCGCGCCCTGATCCCCCGGCGGCGGACCGCGGCCAACGTCTTCCAGGCGTCGGCGTGGGCGTGGCGTTCGGTGCCGGTCCCGGTGATCGCGGTGATCACCGGCCACTGCTACGGCGGCGGCCTGCAGATCGCGCTCGGCGCCGACTTCCGCTTCACCGCCCCGGACGCCGACTTCTCCATCATGGAGGCGCGCTGGGGGCTGATCCCGGACATGTCCCTCTCGGCGAGCATCGCACAGCTGACCGGCATCGACGTCGCCAAACGCCTGACGATGACCGGCGAGGTCTTCGATGCCGAGCGCGCCGCGGGATGGGGGCTGGTCAGCGAGGTGTCCGACGACCCGCACGCCGCGGCCACCGCACTGATCGACGCGATCAGACAACGCTCCCCCGATTCGGTGGCCGCCACCAAGGCCCTGTTCGAGCAGACCTGGTACAACGGCTCGCGCCTCTCCTTCCCGGTCGAGCAGGCCCTCCAGGTCCGGCTGCTCACCGGGCGCAACCACGCGGCCGCCCGCAAGGCCGGACTGGCCCGCGAGACGCCGCGGTTCACCGACCGACAGTTCTGATGCCGGGACGGATCTGACGCCATGACGGAGTCCCGGCCCCGGCTCACCCCCGCCACCGGGCTGGATCGATTGTTCCCGGCGTCGTGGCGGGAGCTCGACGACGACGATCCGGTCGGCCCCCTCTGGCGCGGCGCCCAGATCTTCCGGCTGGTCGGCTTCGTCTACGCCCTCGGCTTCGACATCGCGATCAACTCCGATCTGGAGCGCCCGCAGCTCACCTGGCTGCTCTTCATCGTCCTGACCGGCGCCAACGTCCTGTTCGCCGCCGGCTACGTGGTGGGCGTCTGGCGACGCTGGTGGTGCGTGGCGGCCGAGACGGCGCTGTTCCTCGCGGCCATGCTCTCCACCCTGCTGGTGGCCGGCCCCGAGTGGGTCGAGAACAATCAGACGTGGCCGACCACCCTCTGGGCGTCGAGCGCCCTGCTGTCGGCGGCCCTGCTCGGCGGGGCGTGGACCGGCAGCGCCGCCGGGATCCTGATCGGGCTGACCAACTTCGTCTACAAGGGCGACGTCTTCCTCAACTTCGGCAAGAACGCGACCTTTCTGCTGCTGCTGGTGTCCGGCATGGCGGTGGGGCTCGCGGCCTCCCGCGCCCGGGTGACCCACGAACGGCTCACCGCCGCGGTGCAGGCCGCGGTCCGGGCCGCCGAACGGGAACGGCTGTCGCGGCAGGTCCACGACGGCGTGCTCCAGGCCCTGGCGCTGATCTCCCGGCGGGGCCGCGAGATCGGCGGCCCCACCGCCGAACTCGCCGAACTGGCCGCCGATCAGGAGCTGCGGCTGCGCAGACTGATCTCCGACGGCTCGACCGCCACTCCGACGCCGCGCAGCGGGCGGACCGATCTGGGCGCCGCGCTCCGTCTCCGCGCGTCCGATCAGGTCTCGGTGAGCACCCCCGGAGACGCCGTCGTGATGCCGACGCCGACCGCGAACGAGATCCTCGCCGCCGTCGACAACGTCCTCGACAACACCCGTCTGCACGCCGGCCCCTCGGCGCAGAGCTTCATCCTGCTCGAAGACCTGGACGATGCGGTGGTCCTCAGCGTGCGCGACGACGGCTGCGGCATCCCCGCCGGACGCCTCGACCAGGCGGTCGCCGAGGGACGGATGGGGATCAGCCGGTCGATCATCGGCCGCATCGAGTCGCTCGACGGCCGGGTCGCACTGGAATCGGCCCCCGGTGCCGGGACAGAATGGGAGATGACGATCCCGTTGCCCCGCGGCGACTCGGCGACCTCGAGGAGAACCGGACGATGACCCCGAACCCCCACCCCTCCCGTCCCGGAGCCCAGCCCGGGGGGACCGGACGACCGCTGCGGGTGATGGTGGTCGACGACCACCCGATGTGGCGCGACGGCGTCGCCCGGGACCTCACCGACGAGGGCTTCGACGTGGTCGCCACCGCCGACGGCGTGAAACGGGCCACCGAGGTGGCGCGCGCCTGCCGCCCGGACGTGGTCCTGATGGACATGCACCTCCCGGACGGCAACGGCGCCCAGGCCACCGCGGGCGTGCTCACCGTGTCGCCGGAGACCCGGATCCTGGTGCTCTCGGCCTCCGACGAGCGCGACGACGTGCTCGAAGCCGTGAAGTCCGGGGCCACCGGCTACCTGGTGAAGAGCGCCCAGCGCACCGAGCTGGTCGCCGCGGTCCGCGCCACCGCCGCCGGCCAGGCCGTGTTCACGCCCGGACTCGCCGGTCTGGTGCTCGGCGAGTTCCGGCGCCTGGCCAAGGAGCCAGTCGACGACGCCCCCGCGCTCACCGAGCGGGAGACCGAGGTGCTGCGCTACGTGGCCAAGGGGCTGAGCTCCCGGCAGATCGCCGAGCGCCTGCACCTGAGCCCGCGCACCGTGGAGAACCACGTCGGCGCGACGCTGCGCAAACTCCAGCTCGGCAACCGCGTCGAACTCGCGCGCTACGCGATGGAGCACGGCCTCTCCTGACGGGGACGCCCGCCCCGTTCACCGCCGCCGGGTCCGGGGTGTCCCCTACCGCTTCTAGGTAGTTTCGCGCATCCCGTCCGGCCGTTCGGCGACCAGACTGGGAGCATGAGCACCACGCCGGATCCGTTCTTCACCGCCGTCACGCGCATCGGCGACGAGTTGACGTCGATCACCGCACGGTTGGCCAAGGTCACCGACGACGTCGCCGAACTCCGCGACGCGATGGAGACCGCCGCTCCGGCGCCCGCGCCCCCGGCCGCTGAGCGGCTCGCGCCCGATCCCGCGGTTCCCGGTCCGACGACGCCCGGTCTCGTGCCGTCCGAGTTCGCCCATCCCGGGCCGGTCTCGCGGGACCCGTGGGCCGATCCGGCCTCGCACGTCCCGCCCGTCGCCGGTCCGGCCCCCGCCGGCCGGCCGTCACCGCCCCGCCCGGCCCCGCAACCGCGACTCCAGTACGCGACCGCCGCCCCCGGGCCGATGTGTCCCCCGCCCGTGTCCGCCCCGCCGGTCCCGCCGCGCCCCGCCACCGGCGACGGCGTCACGCTCGGCAAGGTCCTCGCCTTCCTGGGCGTCGCGATCACCCTGCTCGGCGTCGTCTTCCTCCTCGTCCTCGCCGCCCAGGCCGGTTACCTGAACCCCGGGGTCCGCGTCGCCGGCGGCGCGGTCCTGGCCGTCGCCCTGGTCGCGGCGGGTCTGCGGATCGGCCGCACCGAGGTGAAGCGCACGGCGGCGTCGGCCGTGGTCGCCACCGGTGTCGCCACCGCGCTGTTCACCGTCCTGGCCTCGGCGAACATCTATCACTGGATCCCGGTGATCGCCGCGCTGGTGCTGACCGGGATGATCGCCGCGGGCGGGTTCTGGATCGCCGGACGCTGGCGCAGCCAGGCGCTCGGCGTGACCGTCGGGATCGGGCTGATCGCGTTCGCGCCGTTCCTCACCCACGGGGTCACGCTCACCCTCGTCGTCTTCCTGCTGGTGTACGCCGCCGCGACGCTCGCGGTGCAGATCGGCCGCGACTGGCCGGTGCTCCTCGTCGTGAACACGATCGCCACCGCCGCACCGCTCGGCGTGATCGCCGGTCTCGGTGATCGCGGGGACGCCACCCGGTTCGTCCTGGCCGCCGCGGCCTGCTTCCTGCTCGCGGTCGGCTCGGCCGCCGTACTGCTGCGCACCAGCCGCGTCCCGCTGGTGCCCGCCCTCGTGACGCTGATCCCGGTGCTCCCCCTGATCGGCGCCTCCCCGGTGGTCGGCGGCACCGGGGCGGCGATCCTGCTGGGTGCCGCGGCCGCGGTGCTCGCCGGTCTCACCGCGGTCGGACCGCTCCTGCCCGGCAGCACCCGGCAGACCCGGATCGTCTGGTTGTCCGGCGCGGTGGCCGCCGGGGTGATCGCGATCGGACTGGCGGGCGAGGCCGACGGGCTGACGCTCGGGCTCCTCGGGATCGCCGTGGTCTTCGGGGTGGCCGCCCGCCACGGCGACGACCTCGGCCCGGTCCTGCGGATCATCGCGACCGTGTGCCTGGGCATCGGCCTGCTGGCCCTCGCCGCCCCCGGAATCACCCAGCTCGCCACCCCGGACTCCCTGGACGGCGGTGACCGCGTCGTGGTGCTGATCGGCTCGCTGCTGGCGATCGCGGCGCTGGTCGCCCTCGTGATCGGCTGGTCCGAGGGCCGCCCCGACACGGACCGTCACACGCTCGCCGGGATCGCCTGCCTGATCGGCCTGGTGCTGTTCAACGTCCTGTGCGTCGCGATCGGCGCCCTGGCCTCCGGCGGCTCGGTGACCGGATTCCGGGCCGGACACATGTGCGCCACCATCGGTTTCGTCGCCGCGGGCGCCGCCGCCCTGCTGTGGGCGCGGAGACTGCGGGGGTCGTCGCGCACGCTCGTCCTGACCGCCGGGCTCGTGGTGATCGGCGGCGCCGTCGCCAAACTCTTCCTGTTCGACCTGGCCGCGCTCGCCGGGATCTTCCGGGTGATCGCGTTCATCGTCGTCGGACTGGTGCTGCTGGGCCTGGGCGTCGCGTACGCGCAGAGCCTGAACGACGACGACCCGGTCCCGCCGCCCACCGGCCCGAACCCGAATCCGAACCCGAGTCCGGCCCCGTATCCGGCGGAGCCCCCGTTCCGTCCCTGACCGTGCAGGGTGCGAGGTCCGCGGGCTGAGGGGTCCCGCGGACAGACGAAGACCGGCCTGACGAGGGACAGGCCGGTCTTCGTCGTCTTCGACTCGGTGAGATCGATCCGATGTCCTCGGATCCGGGCTCGATCTACCAGTCGGCCTCGTCGTACACGATCATGCCGCGGACGTTGTTGCCCTC
Source organism: Gordonia sp. (in: high G+C Gram-positive bacteria) (assembly GCF_047600385.1). Lineage (GTDB taxonomy): Bacteria > Actinomycetota > Actinomycetes > Mycobacteriales > Mycobacteriaceae > Gordonia. Next base: position 564,779 of record NZ_JASGKZ010000001.1, read on the forward strand.
GAGCATGTCGTCGTAGGCCTTGTTGATCTCCTCCAGCCGGTAGGTCTGGGTGACCAGGTCGGCGAGGTTCAGCTGACCCGCCCGGTACTCGTTGAGCAGCTTGGGCACCTGGGTGCGGGGGCCGGCGCCGCCGAAGATCGCACCCTGGACGCGCTTCTGCAGCAGGGTGAGTTCGAAGAGGTTCATCGAGACGTCCATCGCCTGGAAGTCGCCCATGCCGACCACCACGACCTGCCCGCCCTTCGCGGTCATCGCCAGCGCCGGGGCGAGGTACTCGCCCTTCATCTCGCCGACCGTGAGGATCACGGTGTTCGCGTTGGCGCCCCAGGTGATCTCGCCCACCACCGGCGCGGCCTCCTCCATGCTCGCGAAGGTGTGGGTCGCCCCCAGCTTCTCGGCCATGTCGCGCTTGAACTTCACCGGGTCGACGGCGACGACGTAGCGCGCCCCCGCGGCCTTGGCGCCCTGGATCGAGTTGATGCCGACACCGCCGGTGCCGACCACCACGACGGTGTCGCCGACCCTGGTCCCACCGATCTCGGTAGCCGATCCCCATCCGGTGGCGACTCCGCAGCCGAGCAGCGCGGCCTCCTTCAGGGGGATGTCGCCCTCGATCTTGACCAGCGAGGCCTCGTGCACGGTGATGTGGGGAGAGAAGGTGCCCAGCAGACACATCTGCGCGTAACCGGTGCCGTCGGCCCCCTGGACGCGGTGCGTCTTGTCCGCGATCGCCAGCCCGGTCAGCAGACCGGCCCCCTCGTCACAGATGTTCTGCGCACCGCGCGAACACGACGGGCAGACGCCGCAGGCCGGGATGAACGCGGTCACCACGTGGTCGCCCTCGGCGAAGCGGGTGACGCCGGGGCCCACCTTGGTCACGATGCCCGCGCCCTCGTGGCCGCCGACGATCGGCAGCGGCGCGGGGCTCTGGCCGGTACGCAGATGGTGATCGGAATGACACAGACCCGAACTGACCAGCTTCACCTGGACCTCGCCGGCCACCGGGTCGCCGAGTTCCACCTCCTCGATCTGCCACTCTTCGTTCACTCCGCGCAGGACGGCTGCCTTGGTCTTCATCGAGGTGGATTCCCTTTCCGCGGGCCCGACGACGGGCGTCTCGTATCTCTCCTCACGCATGATTGCCCGCCGTCCCGGAGTCGCGCACCGTTTTGGTGAAATGCCTGCGGACCGGCGCCCGCGCACCCCCGTATCCGCTCGTTCGATTCGGCGCGACCGCCCCCGGACTGGCTAGACTGCGTAGTCGTGTCAGGCAATTCAGCAGTGTCGGACCCGGCCAGCCCGCCGACTCCGAACGAAGACGCCGCCACCGGCAACAGCTCCGGCTACCGACTCGATCTCGACGGCCTGCGCGGCATCGCGATCTTCCTGGTCGCCGTCTTCCACGTCTGGTTCGGCCGGGTCTCCGGCGGCGTCGACGTCTTCCTGACGCTCTCCGGGTACTTCTTCGTCGCCTCGCTGCTCAAGCACGTCATCTCCTCGGTGCCCGCCGAGGTGTCCTGGAAGACCGCGATCAATCCGTGGCCGCGTCTCCAGCGACTGCTCAAGCGACTGGTGCCGGCGCTGTTCCTGCTGCTGACCGCCGTCGTCACCCTGGTCTGGCTGGTCACGCCGACCACCCGCTGGGGACCGCTCGGCGAGGAGATCATCGCCTCCGCGTTCTACTTCCAGAACTATCACCTGGCCTTCGCCGCCCAGGACTACGGCGCCGCGGACTCCGCGGTGAGCCCCCTGCAGCACCTGTGGTCGATGTCCATGCAGGGCCAGTTCTTCGTGACCACCCTGTTGGCCGCCCTGCTCCTCGGCGCCCTCCTGAAGGCCGGCGCCCGCCGTCGTCCGGTGCTCGGCGACCGCCGGACGATCACGGCCGTCGTGTTCGCCGCGATCCTCGGTGTCACGGCCCTCTCCTTCGCGTGGGCCAACTGGCGGCACGGCATCAACCAGCCGTTCAACTACTACGACACCCTCGCCCGCGTGTGGGAGCCGCTGGTCGGCGGCCTGCTCGCGATCTGGATGCCGCGCCTGGCCATGCCGCAGTGGCTGCGCACCGCGCTGACCTTCGTCGGCGTCGCCCTCATCGCGACCTCCGGCATTCGGATCGCCGGCGTCCAGGAGTATCCGGCGATGATGGCGCTGGTCCCGGTCGGCGCCACGCTGCTCATCATCTGGGTCGGATCGTCGGCGACGGCGCAGACCCCGGTGCCCGGCGGCGACCTGTCCGGGGGCGGTCGACTGCTGGCGCACCCGGCCATCGTGTGGCTCGGGTCGATCGCCTACGCGCTGTACCTGTGGCACTGGCCGCTGCTGATCTTCTACCTGGCGTGGCGGGAGAAGGACTCGGCGTCCTTCCTCGAGGGCACCGGGATCCTGCTGCTGTCGGTGCTGCTCGCCTGGCTCTGCACCAAGTTCGTCGAGGCGCCGATCCGCAGCGGCGCACGCAGCGGATTCACCTCCCGCTACCGGCGGATCCTGGCCGTCGTCCTCGTCGTGCTGAGCGTGTTCGGCGGCGGCAGCGCGGTCTACTGGCAAGTCCGCGCGGCCTCGATGAACATCGACACCACCAACCTGGATCCGCGCCTGTACCCGGGGGCGCGCGCCTTCCTCGACGGCGCGCCCGTGCCCGTGGTCCCCCCGGTCCCGAGTCCGGAGGCCGCCGTGGAGGACTGGCCGCTCAATCACTGGGACCACTTCAGCAACTTCGGCGACATGAGCATCCGCGTCGGCACCTACGGGGACCGGACCGCGAAGCGCACCATCGCCGTGGTCGGCGGCTCGCACTCCGAACACTGGATGACGGCGATGGACATGCTCGGCAAGCAGCACGGGTTCCGGGTCACCACCTACATGAAGGCCGGCTGCGCGCTCAGCACCGAGGCCAACGTCGAATTCGACGGCGAGAAGCTCACCGAGTGTCTCCCGTGGGTCCGCTCGGTGATGAAGCGCCTCGCGAAGGATGAGCCGGACGTCGTCTTCACCACTTCGACGCGCCCGATCGAGGGCCCGACCTGGGGCGACTACGTCCCCGAGGGATATCTGGACATCTTCACCGAGTTCCGGAAGAGGGGGCAGCGGGTGATCGCCGTCCGCGACACCCCGTGGGCCCTGCGTGGACCGCTGGCCCCGCCGGACTGCATCGCCGCCGGCCGCAAGCCCACCGAATGCGGCATCCCGCGCGGTGCGATGCTCTCGAAGGTCGCCCCCACCGACAAGATCGCCGGGGACTTCCCGAACATCACCTTCCTCGACTACTCCGATGCCATGTGCGACGAGCACTACTGCCCGGCCGTGGTGGGCAACATCCTGGTCTGGCACGACCGGCATCACCTCAGCACCGCATTCGTCCGCAGTCTGGCCCCGTACATCGGCAAGGACGTCCAGAAGGCCACCGGCTGGTGGTGATCCGGCCCATGTCGACCTCGCCGGCCCGGAACCTCCCGGACCCGGCGGGGTCGAACACCGCGTTCGGCTCCGCCAAGCGCCCCTACCTGTTCCAGGTCGACCTGATCCGGTCGACCACGTTCGCGCTGGTGATCTTCATCCACGCGCTCACCCGGACCACCGACGAGATCGGCAGCATCGGCACCAACTCCACCGCGCTGCTGTTCCACGCGACCCGGAACATCTTCTTCGCCCTCACCGGGTTCGTGCTGATGTACCAGTACGCCGGGCGCGCCGACTTCCGCGCCGGCTGGTTCTGGCGGCGTCGGATGAAACTCGTGATCGTGCCGTACATCCTGTGGTCCGCGGTCTACTGGGCGGTGATCGGGATGTGGTCGTACGGACGGCTCGACGAGATCCCGCACAGCCTGGACGAGTTCTGGAACCAGCTCAAATGGGGCACGGCGGGCTTCCACCTGTACTTCCTGCTGGTGATGCTGCAGGTGTACATCCTGTTCCCGGCGATCCGGCTGCTGGTGACGAAGACCCGGGGGCATCACGCCGCACTGCTCGCGACGAGTCTCGGCGTGCAGATCGCGGTGTACGCGGTGATCACCTACTGGACGCCGCCCGCATCGTGGGCCGGCTGGTGGTGGCACCACTACGCCACGGTGATCCCGTACCAGTTCTTCATCCTCCTCGGCGCGGTCGCCGCCGTGCACCGCGAGGAACTCGACGGCTGGATCCGCGGCCGGGGACGGGCGCTGACCGCGGCGCTGATCGGGGCGGGCGCCTTCGCACTGGGCGTCTACCTGTACGGCGCCCTCACCCGCGGCGAGGTCTTCAGCCACGACAGCCCCTTCTCGGTGACGTTGCTCCCGTTCATGGTCCTGGCGGTCCCGGCGATCTACGCGATGGGACTGCACTGGGCCACCGACGTCCGACCGTATTCACCGCGCTTCGGCAGGGTCGTGGCGTACGCGTCGAACCGCAGCTTCCCGGTGTTCCTGGTGCACGTGCTGATCCTGTTCCTCCTGCTCCGGCCGAAGACCGACGGCGAACCGACGCTCGTGCATGCGCTCGGCCAGCCGTGGGGCACGACGGCGACCTATCTGCTCACCGTCGCGCTCTCGCTCGTCGTCGTCGAGGTGCTCCGGCGTCTCCCGGGCTCGGTCTATCTGACCGGTCGGCCGCGGCTGCCGCTGCGTCGACGGCACTGAGCACGGCGCAGAACGGGCGTGTTCAGAGCAGTGCGGTGAGCATCGCGCGCGGCCGCGACAGCAGTGCTTCGCGCAGGTGGTTCCGGACCAGGGAGAGCACGGTGCACCCGTTCCGGGGAGCGATCACGCCGAGCACGTCGATGCCCTCGGCCCGGCACAGTCCGACGGCCCGGCCCACGTGGAAGTCCTGGGTCACGATCAGCGCCCGCCGCACGCCGTACTCCGCGGCCGCCCGGCGACAGGTGGCCGCGGTGTTCAGACCGATCGGGTCGTCGACGATCCTCTCGTGCGGCACGCCACGCGCCGCCAGATAGGACCGCATCACCTGGACCTCGTTGCCCGCATCGTCGTGGTCGTTGCCGGAGGAGACGATCCGGTCCACCACCCCGCGACGATGGAGGTCGACGGCCACGTCGAGCCGATTGCGCAGGTAGGCGCCCGGCTCCCCGTCCGCGGCCTTGGCCCCGAGGACGATCAGGGTCGACGGTCCGTCCGGCGCCTCGGCGGGTTCGACGACGCGGCCGCGCGCCGCCCACACCGACCACACCGAGCTGACGAACACGATCGCCTCGACCAGCACCACCGCCCAGAGGGCCAGCGCCCCGACACGAATCCGCACTCCTCCACGCTAGGACACGGCCTCCGCCGCCGTTCCCGCGGCATGCACCCGAGATTCTTCCGGCTGTGACGTGCGTGACATACTCGGATCGCACAGATCGCGGACCGCCGAGACTCGGGGTCGTTCAGGGGAGGAAGTGACCCAGTGCAGTACATGCCGGTGACGCAGTCCATGTTCCTCTTCGCCGAGAACCGGGACCAGCCGATGCACGTCGGCGGACTGCAGCTGTTCGTTCCGCGGGAGGGTCAGACCGCCGAAGAACTGGCCGAGGAGGTCCACCGGCGGTTCCTCGGCGCCGACGAGGTCCAGCGGCTCTTCCTCAAACGGCCCGCCAGCCCGGCCTCGATCGCCGGTTACACCGCCTGGCAGCACGACGACGAGATCGACTTCGACTACCACGTGCGCCGGATCATCCTGCCGCGTCCGGGCGAGATCAAGGATCTGCTGCGCTACGTCTCCCTCAACCACGGCGCCCTGCTCGACCGTTCCCGGCCGATGTGGGAGGTCCATCTCATCGAGGGTCTGGCCGACGGCCGCCTGGCGATGTACACCAAGATCCATCACTCGCTGGCCGACGGCGTCACCGCGCTGCGGATCCTGCAGCGCACCCTCTCGACGGACCCCGACGACCGCTCCGGCACCGCGTTCTGGGACCAGGAGCTGCTGAACCGCAGGCCCGCGCGTGCCGCGGCCCCGGAGAAGAGCCTGTTCCGGAAGTTCACCGGCGCGATCGGGGACACCCTGAGCATGATCGACGAGGTGGCCGGTCTCGTGCCCGCCGCCGCGAAGGTGGCCGTCGCGGGCATCTCCGACAGCGACTTCGTGGCCCCGCTGCAGGCGGCCCCGAAGACCCCGCTCAACGTGCCGATCGGCTCGGCACGACGCTTCGCCGCCCAGGACTGGCCGACCGAACGACTGCGCGCCGTGGCCCGCAAGCACGGCGCCACCTTCAACGACATCCTGTTGGCGATGTGCTCCGGGGCGCTGCGCCGCTACCTCCTCGATCAGGACGCCCTGCCCGACCGCTCGATGACGACCATGCTGCCGGTGTCGCTGCACAGCGACGGCGACGGCGACGGGAACGCGGTCACCGCGGTGATCGTCCGGCTCGCCACCGACGTCGAGGATCCCACGTCCCGCCTGCGGCAGATCCGCGCCTCGTCGTCGAGCGCCAAGCACGTGGTCCGCGGCCTGCACGGCGTCCAGTCGCTGGCGCTCGGCGCGGCGAACGTCTGGCCGCTGGCGTTCGCCCCGGTCCCGGGCTTCGTGGACCTCACCCCGCGCGGCTTCAACCTGATCGTCTCCAGCGTCCCGGGACCCGAGGAGCCGCTGTATTGGAACGGCGCCCGGCTCGACGGCCTGTACCCGGTGTCCATCGCGATGGACGGCCAGGCCATGAACATCACCGTCACCACGGTCGGCGGCAAGGCGAACTTCGGCGTCATCGGCGCCCGCACCCAGTTGCCGAAGCTGCAGCGCATCCTCGACCACCTCGAGGCGGCGCTCGTCGAACTCGAGCGGATCGATCCGATCGACGACTGAGCGCGAGACACGACACATCGAGTGGCCTCACCCGGGTCCCGTCTCTTAAAATCCAATATCTACTGACCAGTAACTTGTAAGGGGTCCACATGCAGTACATGCCGGCTACCGAATCGATGTTCCTCGTCGCCGAGACGCGGGACCAGCCGATGCACGTCGGCGGACTGCAGCTGTTCGTTCCCCGGGAAGGGCAGACCGCCGCGGAGCTGGCCGACGAGTTCCACGCGAAGCTCGAGGCCACCACCGAGATCCAGGACGTGTTCCTCAAGTACCCGGCCAGCCCGGCGGCGATCGCCGGCTACCTCGCCTGGCAGAAGGCCGACAGCATCGACTTCGACTACCACGTCCGCCGCATCGCGCTCCCGCGCCCCGGCGAGATCAAGAACCTGTTCCGTTACGTCTCCCTCAACCACGGCACCCTGCTCGACCGGTCGAAGCCGATGTGGGAGGTCCACATCATCGAGGGCCTGGCCGACGGCCGGCTCGCCCTCTACACCAAGATCCACCACTCCGTGGTCGACGGCGTCACCGCCATGCGCATGCTCGAGCGCAGCCTCACCACCGACGCGGATGCCCGCGACTGCACCGCGTTCTGGGATCCGGAACTGCTGCGCCGCCGCAAGCCGCGGAGCCCGAAGCCGGAGAAGAGCCTCTTCGACAAGGTCACCGACACCGCGGGCGGAGCCCTGCGCATGGCCGACGACATCGTCGGCATGGTGCCCGCCGCCGCGAAGGTCGCCGCCTCCAGCGTGTTCGATCGCGACTTCGTCGCACCGGGCGGCCCCGTGCCGTCGACCCCCCTCAACGTGCCGATCGGCTCCGCACGACGCTTCGCCGCCCAGGACTGGACCACCGATCGTCTCCGGGCCGCGGCCAAACGGCACGGCGTGACCGTGAACGACGTGATCCTCGCGATGTGCTCCGGCGCGCTGCGCACCTATCTGGCCGAGGACCTGGGCGACCTCCCCGAGGACTCGCTCACCGCGATGGTGCCGGTGTCGATGCACGACGGCACCTCCGACGGCAACGCCGTCACCGTGATCCTGGTGCGCCTGGCCACCGACCTGCCCTCCCCGGCCGACCGGCTCCGGGAGATCAGCGCCTCCGCGGCGAGCGCGAAGAACGTCGTCCGCGGCCTGCGCCCGATCCAGCAGCTCGCGCTGGGCCTGGCCAACATCATGCCGCTCGCGGCGTCGACCGTGCCGGGCGCCCACCGGCTCGCCGGACTGAACTTCAACCTGGTGATCTCGAACGTCCCCGGCAACCGGGAGAACCTCTACTGGAACGGCGCCCGGCTCGACGGCTGCTACCCGGCGTCGATCCCCACCGACGGTCAGGCGATGAACATCACCATGACGACCATCGGCGGCAAGACCGGCTTCGGCATCGTCGGCGCCCGCGCCCAGCTGCCCAGTGTTCAGCGTCTCCTGGACTACCTGGAGATCGCGCTGACCGAACTGGAAGAGATCGAACCGCTCGACTGACGAGAGTCGTTGATCCGTACTGATTAGCCGCCGTACCATCAGGTGCGGCGGCATCCTCTCGACCCCTCCGGGGCCGGGCGCCGCCCGGGTCGTCGTCGCGTCCGACGATGACCTCCACCACAGGTGTCCGGCTCGACTGGATTTCTTGTTACTCGCGAGTAGCCTGTGTTGGGCGGGTCACTGAAACAACTGTGGCCTGCGAAGTTAGGTAATCCTTGGCGGCGGAGTACCCCTTCGAACCTCTACGGTTACCTGAAACGAATGTCTGGCTACGCTGAGGCGCACCCGTGCCGACGCGCAGTTGTGGTAACGACCCGAAGAAAGGCCGGTACTCGCCGTGACGACCACGACGGTTGTAATCGGATGCATTACGGCAGCCATCAGCCTCCTGTGCTGGGGCTCCTTCTTGCGCGGTGTCGTGCGGATGGCACGCATCATCTTCCAGGGCCAGAAGGTGGACTCGTCGCGATTCGCGCACCCCCTCTCCAGGCTGTGGACCATGCTCAAGGAGTTCGCCGCCCACACCCGGATGGTCAAGTTCCCGACCGTCGGCGTGGCGCACTGGCTGGTGATGGTCGGCTTCCTCGGCGGCTTCCTCCTGTTCTTCGAGGCCTACGGCCAGGCGATCGACCCCGAGTTCCACTGGCCGTTCTTCGGCGACACCTTCGCCTGGCACCTGTGGGACGAACTGCTGGGCATCGGCACCGTGATCGGCATCGGCACCCTGATCGTCATCCGTCAGCGCAATCATCCGCGCGTGCCCAAGGCGCTCTCCCGGTTCTCCGGTTCGAACTTCCTGCCCGCCTACACGATCGAAGGCATCGTCATGGTCGAGGGCCTGGGCATGATCCTGGTGAAGGCCGGCAAGATCGCCACCTTCCACCACTCCAACGTCTACTCCGACTTCTTCACCATGCGGGTGGCCGAACTCCTCCCGGCGAGCCCGCTGATGGTGTCGCTGTTCGCCGTCGTGAAGGTGCTGTCGGGTTCGCTGTTCCTGCTGCTGGTGGGCCTGAACCTCAACTGGGGCGTCGCCTGGCACCGATTCGCCGCGTTCCCCAACATCTTCTTCAAGCGCGAGGCCGACGGCCGCGTCGCCCTGGGCGCCATCAAGCCGATGGAGAGCGACGGCAAGGTCCTGGAGATGGAGACCGCCGACCCCGACGTCGACGCCTTCGGCGCAGGCAAGATCGAGGACTTCAGCTGGAAGGGCTGGCTCGACTTCACCACCTGCACCGAGTGCGGCCGCTGCCAGAGCCAGTGCCCCGCGTGGAACACCGGCAAGCCGCTCTCCCCGAAGCTGATGATCATGTCGCTGCGCGACCACGGCTACGCGAAGGCCCCGTACCTGCTGGCCGGCGGCGCCAAGGACATGGGCGGCGAGGAGATCGGCCTGGTCGACTCCGACGGCAACGTCCTCGACGACAAGCTCGAGGCCGTCTCGGCCGACGCCCGCGCCGAAGCCGAGCGCCCGCTGGTCGGCGAGTCCGAGGGCACCACCGGCGCGGTGATCGACGCCGAGGCGCTGTGGAGCTGCACCACCTGCGGCGCCTGCGTGGAGCAGTGCCCGGTCGACATCGAGCACATCGACCACTTCGTCGACATGCGCCGCTACCAGGTCCTGATCGAGTCGGACTTCCCGTCCGAGCTGGCCGGCCTGTTCAAGAACCTCGAGAACAAGGGCAACCCGTGGGGCCAGAACCAGGCCCAGCGCACCGCCTGGATCGACGAGCTCGACTTCCACGTCCCCGTGTACGGCAAGGACGTCGAATCGTTCGAGGGCTACGAGTACCTCTTCTGGGTCGGCTGCGCCGGCGCCTACGAGGACCGCGCCAAGAAGACCACCAAGGCCGTCGCCGAGCTGCTCAACATCGCCGCCGTCGACTTCATGGTCCTGGGCCAGGGCGAGACCTGTACCGGCGACTCCGCTCGCCGCGCGGGCAACGAGTTCCTGTTCCAGATGCTCGCGCAGCAGAACATCGAGACCTTCAACGAGCTGTTCGGCACCGCGCCGAAGCAGCGGCGGAAGATCGTCGTGACCTGCGCGCACTGCTTCAACGCGATCTACAACGAGTACCCGCAGGTCGCCGCGATCAACGGCGAGGCCACCGCGGGCCAGTACGAGGTGGTCCACCACACGCAGCTCCTGAACCGCCTGGTGCGGGAGAAGCGCCTGGTGCCGGTGGCACCGGTCGGCGGCCGCGAGGTGACCTACCACGACCCCTGCTACCTGGGCCGCCACAACACCATCTACGACGCCCCGCGTGAACTGATGGAGGCCTCCGGCTCCACCCTCACCGAGATGCCGCGACACGGCTCCCGCTCGATGTGCTGCGGCGCCGGCGGCGCCCGCATGTGGATGGAGGAGCAGATCGGCAAGCGCATCAACGTCGACCGCGTCGACGAGGCGCTCGACACGCTGGCCACCACCCCGACCGGCGACGACACCAAGCTCGTCGCGACCGGCTGCCCGTTCTGCCGCGTCATGCTCACCGACGGTGTCACGGCGCAGACCGCGGGCACCGAGCTGGAGGAGAAGATCGAGGTCGTCGACGTCGCCCAGATGATCCTGGAGGGCGTCAAGCGCGGTCGGCACGAGAACATCACCCGCGGCGACAAGCACCACGGACCCAAGTGGGTCGCCAAGCCGGAACCCGAGCCCGAGCCGGAGCCGGAACCCGCACCGGTCAAGGCCGCCCCCGCGGCCAAGCCCGCTGCCGCAGCAGCAGCGCCCGCCAAGCCCGCCGCCGGCGGACTGGGCAAGCCGGGCGGCATGAAGAAACCCGGCGGCATGAAGAAGCCGGGCGGCGCCGCTCCCGCGGCCGAGGCCGCCCCGGCGGCCGGTGGACTCGGCAAGCCCGGCGGGATGAAGAAGCCCGGCGGACTCAAGAAACCCGGCGGAATCAAGAAGCCCGGCGCCGCCGCGGCGGCCGCACCCGCGGAGGCTCCCGCTGCCGCGAGTGCACCGAACGGCCTCAAGAAGCCCGGCGGACTGAAGAAACCCGGCGGACTCAAGAAGCCGGGCGGCGCCGCTCCGGCTGCGGCCGCACCCGCGGAGGCTCCGGCCGCCGCGACCGCACCGAACGGGCTCAAGAAGCCCGGCGGCCTGAAGAAACCGGGCGGACTCAAGAAGCCCGCCGCCGCTGCTCCGGCCGCGACCGCCGCACCCGCGGAGACGACGACCGAGGCACCGACGGAGGCCCCCGCCCTGGCACCGAACGGGCTCAAGAAGCCGGGTGGCCTGAAGAAGCCCGGCGGACTCAAGAAGCCCGCCGCCGCTGCTCCGGCCGCGACCGCCGCACCCGCGGAGACGACGACCGAGGCACCGGCAGAGGCTCCCGCCCTCGCACCGAACGGCCTCAAGAAGCCGGGCGGACTGAAGAAGCCCGGCGGAATCAAGAAGCCGGTCGCGCCGAAGGCCGCTGCGCCGGCGCCCGTCGAAGAGACCCAGGCTGAAGAGACCCAGGCGGAGGAGGCACCGGTCGCCGAGACCGAGGCCACCACCGCACCGGCCGTCGAGGCGGAGGCCGCCGCACCGGCCGAGGCATCGGCTGCTCCGGTCGTCACCACCGAGGCGACCGAAGGCAAGGCCAAGGGCTTCGGCATGGCCGCGGGCAAGAAGCGCCCCGGCATGGGCAACCGCTGACCGGCCCGGATGCATGACGGCCCGGACCCCCTTCGCGGGGTCCGGGCCGTCGCGCATCCGGCTGGCCGGTCAGGTCTCGGCCCGGTCAGGTCTCGGCCCGGTCAGGTCTCGGCATAGCGCACCACGAGCGGAGCGTGATCGGAGAGCCGCTCCTGCGGCGAGGGTTCCTTGTCCACCGTCACCGACAGCGCCCGGCGGGCGAGATCCGGGGTGGCGAGCTGGTGGTCGACCCGCCAGCCGACGTCCTTCACGAACGACGCGCCCGCCCAACTCCACCAGGTGAGCGGCCCCGGCCGGTCGCCGTGCAGCCGCCGGACGACGTCGACCAGTCGCCGCGATCCGAGGATCGACGAGAACCACTCCCGCTCCTCGGGGAGGAAACCGTCCATCTTCCGCGCCGGGCGCCAATTGGTCACATCGTGTTCGGTGTGCGCGACGTTGAGGTCTCCCACCAGCAGGAACTGTCTGCCGGCCCGGAGCGCCGCGCGCCGGTTCCGCTCCAGTTCCCGGGCGAACGCGGTCCGGAAAACCCTCTTGCGCGCGTACTTGGCACCGCCGTCGGGCTGTTCCCGCATGGCGCCGGGTCGCTGCAGCTCCGCGGGCAGCCCGCCTTTGGGCAGGTAGAGGCATGCGACGGTGAGCGGCCGGTCCGCCAGATCCACTTCGAGGTAACGCCCCTCGTGGGCGAAGGCGCCCAGTCCGCGGGCGACGGGCGGGCACACGTCCCACGACCGCACCGCCGCGGGCGCGGTCCGCGTCAGCACGGCCACCCCGTTGCGGCCCGGGATCGATCCAACGTCGCAGGCCGCGTGATATCCGGGGAACCCGCCGACGTCGTCCGCCCCGCACCGCAGTTCCTGCAGCGCGACCACGTCGGGCGCCCGTTCGGCGAGCCAGGTGTCGAAGCCCCGGCGCCGCGCGGCCCGGATCCCGTTCACGTTGAAGCTCGCCACGCTGAAGGCCGGGACGTCGGATCGAGTCATGGACGCCACGATGCCGCACCCGCCTGCGCGTAATCCATTTGCCCCGGCTGACAGAATGGAACCCGTGAGCCGACCGCATGTATCCCATCAGAACCTGAACCTGCGCACCCTCGAGCAGTCCGACAAGCTCAAGAACGTGTGCTACGAGATCCGTGGTCCGGTGCACGAACACGCGGCACGCATGGAGGCCGAGGGGCACCGCATCCTCAAGCTCAACATCGGCAACCCGGCGCTGTTCGGTTTCGAGGCGCCCGATGTGATCATGCGCGACATGATCCACGCCCTCCCCTTCTCGCAGGGGTACTCCGATTCGCTCGGTGTGCTCCCGGCGCGCCGCGCGATCGTCACCCGCTACGAGCTGATCTCCGACTTCCCGTACTTCGACGTCGACGACGTACTGCTGGGCAACGGTGTCTCCGAACTGATCACCATGACCATGCAGGCTCTGCTGAACGACGGCGACGAGGTCCTGATCCCGTCGCCGGACTACCCGCTGTGGACCGCGATGACGGCGCTCTCCGGCGGCACCCCGGTGCACTACAGGTGTGACGAGGACTCCGACTGGAACCCGGATCTGGAGGACATCGCCGCCAAGATCACCGATCGCACCAAGGCGATCGTGGTGATCAACCCGAACAACCCGACCGGCGCGGTGTACTCGCCGGAGGTGCTCAAGGGCATCGTCGACCTGGCCCGCAGGCATTCGCTGCTGATCCTGGCCGACGAGATCTACGACAAGATCCTGTACGACGACGCCGTGCACACCAGCATCGCCTCGCTCGCTCCGGACATGCTGGTACTCACGTTCAACGGCCTCTCCAAGGCGTACCGGGTGTGCGGTTACCGCGCCGGCTGGGTGGTGATCACCGGTCCGAAGGACCATGCGAAGGGCTTCATCGAGGGCCTGCACACCCTGGCGTCGACACGGCTGTGCAGCAACGTCCCCGGGCAGCACGCGATCCAGGTGGCGCTCGGCGGCTACCAGAGCATCGACGCGCTCTGCGCCCCCGGCGGACGGCTCTACGAGCAGCGCGAGGTGACGGCGAACAAGTTGAACGAGATCCCCGGCGTGAGCTGTGTGAAGCCGATGGGTGCGCTCTACGCGTTCCCGCGCCTGGATCCCGAGGTCCACGAGATCCACGACGACGAGCGCTTCGTCCAGGATCTGCTGCTGCAGGAGAAGATCCTCGTCGTGCAGGGCAGCGGTTTCAATCTGCCCGACACCCACCATTTCCGGATCGTCACGCTTCCGTGGGCGCAGGATCTGAGCGATGCCATCGAGCGGATCGGCAACTTCCTGTCGTCGTACCGGCAGTAACCGCCCGGGCGGCGGCGCTCGTGCCGGACCGGCCCGGTCCGGCACGAGCGCACGGAGGGGCGGCTTGCCTCGATGAAATATTTAATATCTAATGTTCCTACTCGACCGGGGGGTCGAGAAGGACCGGGTCCGGGTCCGCACGACATGCACCTCTCGACCCGGAGCCCGGCCGTGACACACACCCCGCCCCCTTTCCCGACAGACCCCGGCAAGGTCGAACTGCACGCCCGCGCGGTGGACTTCGATCTGTCCGAGACGCCGCTGCACTGGATTCCCGGCCACCCGGTCGCCTCCAACGTGATCAGCGCGCTCAATCTCCTGCTCCCCGAGGGCGAGCGCTTCTTCGTCCAGACCTTCAGCGAGGCGCTGCCGCTGGTGACCGACGAGGAGCTCGCCGCCGACATGCGCGGGTTCATCGGCCAGGAGGCGGTCCACGCGCAGACGCACGACAAGGCCGTCGACGAGTGGCTGGTCCGCCACGGCGTGGACCCCGCGCCGTACCGGAGACAGATGGAGTGGATCTTCCGGAAGGTGCTCGGCCCGCGACCCAATGCGACCCCGGAGGAACGTCGGAAACACCTGGTGGAGCGCCTGTGGATGATCGCCGCCGCCGAGCACTTCACCGCGCTCCTCGGCGACTACGCGCTGAACAACCGCTGGTCGGCCGAGGGCGCCGATCCGAACATGGCCGATCTCTTCGCCTGGCACGGCGCCGAGGAGGTCGAACACCGGACGGTGGCCTACGACGTCGCGACGTACTTCGCCGACACGCGCTCGCATCGTCGACGCTCCATGGTGATCGCGATTCCGCTCGGCATCCTGCTCGCCCGAGGCGTCCGCTTCCTGAATCGCGCGGATCCCGACATGAGCCTGTCGGCCGTCGGCCGGTTCCGCGAGTACTTCCGCGGCACCCGGGCCGACGTGGTGCCGCCCCTGCGCATCCTCCCGAAGGCGGTCGCCGCGTACTTCCGGAGCGACTACTCCCCCGCCGACGTCGGGGACACCGCGCAGGCGGTGGCCTATCTCGCCGCCTCGCCGGCCGCACGACGGGCGGTCTGACCGTGGAATCGCCGCTCTACGCGAACGCCACCGACCTCACCACCGACCCGCCGCACGTGTACGGCCGGTGGCGCCGCGACCCGCTGAATGCGCATCCTGGCCGGCGGCGCGCAGTCGTGGTTCCCGCTGTGGGCCAAGCGCACCCGGATCCGCGAGCACCGGCCTCGGCCCCGGATCCAGTTGATGTCGGTGGTCCGGCGCGAGACGGTGGCCGACGACTCCGGCGTCGTCGCGCTGACCCTGGCCCGCCTGGACCGCTCGGCCGTCGACGACTGGCATCCGGGGGCGCACGTCGACGTCTTCCTGCCGTCCGGCCGGATCCGCACCTATTCGCTGTGCGGCCGCCCCGACGACCGGCACTCCTACCGGATCGCGGTGCGCCGACTCCCGGACGGCGCCGGCGGTTCGGTCGAGGTGCACGACGACGTCCAGGTGGGCGACGTGCTCCCGGTGCGCGGTCCGCGCAACGCCTTCCCGCTGGCCCTGCCCGGCCACGGTTCACCGGCCCGGCGGCTCCGCTTCGTCGCCGGCGGCATCGGGATCACCCCGCTGCTCCCGATGCTCGCCGCCGCCGAGCAGCACGGCCTGGACTGGTCGATGGCCCACACCGGCCGGACCCGGGCGTCGATCCCGTTCCTCGACGAGCTCGCCCGCTACGGCGACCGGGTCACCGTGCGGACCGACGACGTCGACGGCGTCCCCGCCCCCGCCGACCTGCTCGGCGCGACCCCCGATCGGCAGGCGGGTCTGGCGGTGTACTGCTGCGGCCCCGCCCCGATGCTCGACGGGCTGCGGCAGCACCTGGACGGCCGCACCGACGTCGAACTGCACGTCGAGCGGTTCACCCCGCCGCCGGTGGTCGGCGGCACCGAGTTCACCGTGCGGCTCACCTCCTCCAGCGAGACCGTCACCGTCGCCGCCGACGAGTCGACGCTCGATGCGCTCCGCCGCGTACGACCCGATCTCGCGTTCTCGTGCAGGCGGGGCTTCTGCGGCACCTGCAGGCTGGTCGTCCGCGACGGTGAGATCGATCACCGCGATACGGCCCTGACCGGCCCCGAACGTGCACGGGGTCACTTCCTTCCGTGCGTCTCCCGGTGCACGGCCGGTGAACTCACCGTGGAGGTGTGAATGTGAACACGAACGCAAGCACGATTCGATATGACCTCTGAGATAATCGACGGCATGACGGAATACCGGATCGACGACCTGGCGCGGGCGGCCGGCACCACCGTCCGCAACGTACGCGGCTACCAGGACCGCGGCCTGATCCCCCGCCCGGTGCGCCGCGGACGCATTGCGATCTACACCGAGCAGCATCTCTCCCGGCTCAAGGTGATCAACGACCTGCTCCGTCGCGGCTTCACCATGACCCACATCGGCGAGTTCCTCTCCGGGCTGCAGCGCGGCGACGACCTGGTCGACGTGCTCGGCCTCAAGGATCTGATCACCGAGCCGATCCAGCGCACGCCGAGCGAGCAGATCAAGGCCGCCGATTTGCACCGGGTCCTCGACACCGACGATCCGGACCTCCTGCATCGCATGGAGCGGGCCGGCCTGATCGAGCCGATCGACGACGGTGCGGCCGGAGCGCCTGCGCACTACCTGATCAAGGACACCGAGACCCTCGATGCGTACCGCTCGATGATGCGCATCGGGATCCCGCTGAAGTACCTCCTCGGCCTGCAGGAGAAGCTGGACCGGGACCTCGAGGGCTCGGCCCGCACACTCGTCACCGCCGGCCGCGCCGCGATCATCGAGGGCCGCTTCGACGGCTGGATCCCGGAGAGCGACGAGGAGTCGGACTGGGCGATGACCTTCATCCGGCAGCTCCGCCAGGCCGGCCGGGTCTCCGCGCACAACAGTCTCAACCGGGCGCTCGACCGCGAGCTCACCCGCCAGCTCGACGACTACCTGGCGATCGCCCGCAGCCGCCGCGATGCCGAGGCCGCGAAGGCCGACGATTCCGGAACCGCGCAGGCCTCCGGCGCCTGACCGCTCTCCCACCTCCGCTTCCTGCACGCATCGTTGCGTTGTGTACGTATGTACATGTACTTTTGTACACAACGAAGGGAGTCGAGGATGTCCGGAACCAGACGTGATCCGGCCGGCCGCAGGCGGGAGATCGTCGCCGCCATGGCGGATCTGATGTGCCACGGCGAGCCGAAGATCACCCACCGCAGGGTGGCCCAGCACGCCGGGGTCCCCCTCGGGTCCACCACCTACTACTTCGCCTCGCTCGACGACCTGCGGTCCGCCGCACTCGAGTTCCTCGCCGAGAAGGTCGACGCCGACCTCGCCGAGACCGCCGAACTGCTCGACGCGAGCGACGGCTCGCCGGAGACCGTCGCCGCGATGTTCCACGACTACCTGTCCGACGCCGAGCGGGTCCGCACCGAGCTCGTCCTCTACAGCGCGAGCCTCGCCCGCCCCGAGCTGGCCGTCGTGAGCCGCCGGTGGTTCTCCGGCCTCGTCGACCTGCTCTCCCGCCTCACCGACCGTCGTACCGCGCTGACCATGGCGGTGTTCGTCGACGGCGCCTGCATGCACGCGGCCCTCAACGACGAGCCGCTGGACCTGCCCCTGCTGCAAGACCTGACCCGCTCGCTGATGACCGGCACCGCCGACCGACCCCGCCTCCGAGCCCCCGAAGAGACCGAACCGAGAACGTCATGAACCTCCTCCACTCCCCCGAGATCGAACCGGACGGCACCCTGGTCCACGAGATGCCCGCGTGGCGCCGCTGGTCGGGCCTGGCCGTCCTCTCGCTCGCGCTGCTCACCGTCGTGATGGATCTGACCGTCCTGAACGTCGCCCTGCCGTCGATCAGCGAAGAAGCTCGAGCCCACGGCGGTGCAGCAGCTGTGGATCGTCGACGCCTACTCGCTGGTCCTAGCCGGCCTGCTGATCTCGATGAGCGGTCTCGCCGACCGGTTCGGGCGGCGCCGCCTGCTGATGGTCGGCTTCGGCCTGTTCGCCGTCGCCTCGCTGCTGGTCCTCCGAGCCGACTCGGCGCCCGTCGTGATCGCCCTGCGCGCCCTGCTGGGCCTCGGCGGCGCGATGATCATGCCGACCACCCTGTCCATGCTGCGCGTGATCTTCTCCGATCCGCGCGAACGCACCCTGGCGCTCGGCATCTGGGCGGCGGTCTCGGCGGCCGGCGCCGCGGTGGGCCCGATCATCGGCGGCTTCCTCCTGGAACACTTCTCCTGGCACTCGGCATTCCTGGTGAACGTGCCGCCGATGGTGCTCGCCCTGCTCGCCGCCGCCTTCCTGCTGCCGGAGTCGCGGGTGCAGGTCACCGCGCGCTGGGACTTCGTCGGCTCGGCGCTCTCCCTCGGCGGCGTCGCCGCCCTGGTGTGGTCGATCAAGGAGTTCGGCAAGCACTTCCTCGACGACGGCCTGGCCAACGTCCCGGCCCTGCTCGCCCTCACCGCGGCCGCGATCCTGCTGACCGTCTTCGTCCGCCGCTGCCTGCACCGCCCGGACCCGCTGCTCGACGTCCGGCTGTTCCTCCGTCCGCAGCTCACCGCGGGCGTCCTGGCCGCGCTGTTCTCCATGCTCGCCATGGGCGGCGGCCTGCTGCTCCTGGCCCAGTGGCTGCAGGGCGTCGAGGGTCTCTCCCCGCTGCAGACCGGCTACCGGCTGCTGCCCTTCGCCGCCGGCGCGATCGTCACCTCGGTCGGCGCCCGCCGACTGGTCGACGCCCTCGGCGCCCGCCTGGTGATGGCGTTCGGCCTCGGCCTCCCGGCGATCGGCTTCCTGATCCTGTGGGCCTCGCCCGATCCGCTGGAGTACGGCTGGGTGGCGCTCTCGATGGTGTTGCAGGGCGCAGGTTCGGGCGCCCTGGCGATCGGCTCGGCGATGATCATGTCGGCCAGCCCGCAGGAGAAGGCGGGAGACGCCGCCGCCATCGAGGAGACCGCCTACGACCTCGGCAACGTGTTCGGCGTCGCCCTGCTCGGCACCGTCGGCGCGGTGATCTTCAGTTCCCGGCTGAACACCTCCGTCCCCGGCGCCGACCAGTCGCTGGCCGCGGCCCTGAAGGCCGCCGAGCACACCGGATCACCCGAGCTCGCCGCGTCCGCGATGTCGGCGTTCACCGATGCGCTGACCCGGGTCGGCCTGATCGGCGCGGGGATCCTGGCCGCCGCGGCGGCGGTCGTCTACCTCCTGACCCCGCGCGATCTGGACATCGACGTCCAGCACTGAGACGAGCCTCCCCGGCGTCCCGACTCCGATCCGAGAGGTCGAGCTTCCTCCTCACCGGTCGAACTTCCACCTCACCGGTCGAACTTCCACCTCACTGGTCGAACTTCCACCTCGCTGGTCGAACTTCTTCCTCGCTGGTCGAGCTTCCACCTCGCTGGTCGAGCGAAGTCGAGACCACCACCTGTGCGCCGAGGGATCTCGACTCCGCTCGATCACCGAATAAAGGCGCGATCATCGAAAAGCTCCCCGGTCTCAGCGGCGGTAGGTGGTCGAGAAGGTCTTGTGCACGCTCGGCCGGTTCGGCACCACCTGGTAGGCCTTCAGGGTGAGCGACGACGGCTCGATCTCCATCGTCATGAAGCCGCGGTCGGTGTAGTTCTCGTACTTGGCGCGGAACCGGTTGCCGGACTGCGAGTGCACCGTCTTGGCCGCGGCGCCCGAGACGATCTGCCGGGTGCCCTTGAGCCCGGGGACCACGTCGATCACCTGCTGGGAGTGGTCGTGCCCGGACAGCAGGAACTGGGCGCGGCCGGCGACGTGCTTCTCGAAGAACTCCTTGAGCGCCTGCCCGTCGAGCGGCGCGGGCAGCCCGTCGAAGTCGCCCGCGGGACCGTGCGGGCCGTTGTTCGCGTACGGGTGGTGGGTGCAGACGAACTTCCACGGCGCGGTCGACGCGCGCAGGGCGCGGTCGAGCCAGTCCGCCTGGCGGGTCATGTAGCGGCCGCCGGGCTCCCATTCCGGGGAGAGGAAGGGCGGGATGTAGGCGGCGAGCGGGTTCACGTCGAGGACGAAGAACTCGGCGACGCCGGTGTCGACGGAGTAGTACCGCGACGGCATGTACCAGCGTCGGGAACGACGGTGATAGGCCACCTCGGCGTCGCCGCGCAGCAGCCAGCCGCCGTCGCCGGGGAACACCGCGGAGGTGTCGTGGTTACCCAGCGCCATCAGCCACGGGAAGTCCAGGCCGGCGTTCGGCTTCTCGAACTTGGTCTGGAACTGGACGTCGTCGGGGCCGTTCGGCCCGCTCTCGTAGATGTTGTCGCCGAGTCCGACGGCCAGGTCGAAGGGCCGCTCGGCGTGCACCCTCCGCGCCATCGCGGTCACCGCGTACTGCGGCTCCTTCCCGGTGCCCGCGTCACCGGTGACGAGGACGTGCAAGCGGTCGACCCGCTTCGGGAGCGGAAACCTCGCGGCCGCGTGCGCCGGGGCGGGGCGGGCTCCGCCGAGGGCGGCGGCGGTGCCCGCCGCCACGGCGGCACCGGCGAGGAAGGAACGTCGTCTCAGGCCGAAATCGACCGGCCGGGGGCTGTTGTCGGTCACCGGAGGATCCTGACACAGAAAGATGAACGCATCGTTGTCAGATCCGGGCTCCGGCGGCACCCGGCGTTCACCCGCCGTTCCCCTCTCGCTTCACGGCCGCGCATGTAGTAGACATGAGCCGGGTCACCCTTCCAGAAGAATGTGAACAGCCATGCACTGCAGGGCCTTTCGGATCGTCGTCGGCGCCGTCCTCGCCGTCGTGCTGCTCGGGACCGTACCGGGCACCGGTCACGCGGAACCGACCCCGCCGAATCTGAAGCCGATCCCCGAGGAGATCATCCGCGGCCTCGACGACGTGATCCCGGCACCGGCGATCCCGAAGCTCACGCGGATCCCGCAGCGGTCCCGGGCCCCCGGATACGACCACGCGACGCTCGAACTGCGCGATGCGGTGCTGCCCGATCCGATCGGCGACGCGATGTTCGACCACTGGCCCGCCGGACTCGAGAAGCGCCAGAACGGCGACGTCCTCGCCACCCGCGACATCACCCGGACCACCGGCTTCCTGATGACCGTGCCGCTCCGTCACGCCACGATGCTCAAATACCGGTCCACCGACACCCACGGACAGCCGATCTACGGCACGGCGACCGTCGTCGAACCGCGGGCGCCGTGGAAGGGCCCGGGTC
Source organism: Gordonia sp. (in: high G+C Gram-positive bacteria) (assembly GCF_047600385.1). Classification (GTDB taxonomy): domain Bacteria; phylum Actinomycetota; class Actinomycetes; order Mycobacteriales; family Mycobacteriaceae; genus Gordonia. The sequence continues at coordinate 586,207 of NZ_JASGKZ010000001.1, forward strand.
CGCGGCCGATCCTGGTGAACAATCTGCCCATCAACGGTCTCGGTGTGGAATGCACCAGCGGTTACACCCTGACCCACGGCTGGCACGACAAGTCGAATCAGACCGATCTGTTCCCGCCCACCACGCAGCTGGCGCTCGCCCGCGGCTACGCGGTGATCGTCCCCGACCACGAGGGGCCCCGGCAGGCCTACGCCGAGCCGACCCTCGCCGGCCACGTCGTGCTCGACGCGATCCGCGCCGCGGCGAAGTTCGCTCCGCAGCGATACGCGCGGAGTCGGGTCGCGGTGACCGGCTACTCCGGCGGGGCGATCGCCACCGACGGCACCGCCAAGGTGATCGGCGAGTACGCCCCCGATCTGGTCCCCCGCGTGGTGGGCGCGGCGCTCGGCGGCGTCCCGGCCGACTTCCGTCTGCTCGCCGCCGCGATGAACCGGAACGTCGCGACCGGCGTGATGCTGGCGGGCGTCCTCGGCATCGCCCGGGAGAACCCGGAGATCCTGACGCTGGCGAACAACGCGGGCACGCTGCTCGCGACGTCGACGTTCAAGAACTCCTGCGGTTCGGACTACGGCCTGGCCGGGCCGTTCCAGCTGCCCGCGCAGATCCTGTCCAAGGACCGGGACCCGTTCGGTTCCGAGGTGGCCGAGCGGATCTACCGGAAGACCACGATGCCCGACGCCGCCTCGGCCGTCCCGATGTACATCTATCACGGCACCCACGAGATCTGGATCCCCGCGCAGGGCGCCCGGAACCTCTACGCCCAGCAGTGCAGGCTCGGTGCGAACGCCGTCTACCGCGAGGTGCCCGGCGAACATCTGTCCGCCGCGGTGATCGCCTACCCGGAGGCGATGGGTTGGCTCGACGCCCGGCTCCGCGGCGAACCGGCCGAGAGCGAGTGCCGCCGCTGACCGTCCGGCCGGACGGTCGCGCTCAATAGCCGTACGGGTTCTCCGGTTCCGGCACGGACCGGGCGTCGCCCACCTCCAGCAGCGGGATGTAGTCGCGTTCGGCGTTCGCACTGCCCGGCACGACGGTCCCGATCACCTTCCACCAGGAACCCTGCGGCGACTCGGCCAGTCGCTGCGCTGCCGCTCCGCTCATCCCCATCCGGAAGGTGCGTCCGTCGGCGACGCAGCAGATGATGCGCACCTGGGCGAGATCGAGCTCCTTCCCCCGATGCTGCAGCGATCCGGTGACGGTGATCGCCCGGCCGTTCAGTCCGCCGCCGTCGGGCTGGGCGGCGCGCTGGACGATCTCGTAGATGTCCAGCGGGGGCGCGGGTTCGTCCGGCAGCGGATCGAACATCGACGATTCCGCCACGGTGACGTTCGTCGGAGCCGGTTCGGCGGCGGGCACCAGCGCCGGGGGTCGGAGGAAGAAGACCACCAGCACCGGGACCGCGAGCAGCCACAGGACCTTGCCGTCGTGGCGGTGGCCGTGATCGCAGGCGTGCTCGTCGCGGCGGTCCGCCGGGCCGCCCGCTCGGATGTCCCGGACGATCGCCAACAGCGCGAGCGCCACCAGCACCGTGCCGGAGATCAACAGGTACGGCTCCAGCGACGGCTTCACGTAGCGCACGAACGAGCCGTCGAGCGTGATCCGCACGATCGCCAGCCCGATGCACAGCAGCGACAGGTTCTGGACTTCGGAGTTCATCTCAACGCCACCCGAGGATCAGGGCGCCGACACCGGTCGCCGCGGCGATCGCGACGACGAAGGTCGCCGCCGAGAACCGAGCCGCGAACCGCGCGCCGAAGGCGCCGGCCTGCATGGCGATCAGTTTCAGGTCCACCACGGGGCCCACCACCAGGAACACCAGCCGGGGAAGCAGCGGCAACTGCGACATGCTCGCGGCCACGAAGGCGTCGGCCTCCGAGCACACCGACAGCACCACGGCCAGCACCGCCATCAGGAAGATCCCCAGCAGCACCTGCCCGGCCAGTGAATCGACCACGCTCGCCGGGACGACGACGTGCAGCACCGCCACGAAGAGCGCGCCCATCGAGAGGTAGGCCGCCGACTGCAGGAAGTCCTGCCGCATGGAGTCGGCGAACCCGGACCAGCCGCGCGCCTCGTCGTCGTGCATCACCCGCCGGGTGATGAGGGTCGGATCGCCGAAGCGCGCCCACAGTCCGCCCATCACCACCGCGGTGACCAGGGACGCCGCGAATCGGGCCGCGACCATCAGCGGCTCGGCCGGGAAGGCGACCGCCGTCGAGACCAGCACCACCGGGTTGATCGCCGGCGCGGACAGCAGGAAGGCCAGGGCCGCGGCCTGCGGGACGCCGCGGTCCATCAGCCGCGCCGAGACCGGAACGGACGCGCATTCGCAGCCGGGCAGCAGGGCCCCGGCGAGACCGCCCGCACCGACCGAGGCGACCTGCGACCTCGGCAGCGCCCGGGCGATCATCGCGGGCGTGACCCACGCGGCGATCGCGCCGCTCACCACCGTGCCGAGCACCAGGAAGGGCACCGCCTGGACGAAGATCCCGGTGAAGATCGTGGCTCCGGCGGCCACCCTCCGATCGTCGAGCACGGCGCCCCGCCAGCCGAGCGCGAGTGCGACGCCGACGGCCAGCAGCACGAAGAACACCACCGTCCCGGGCCGCAGAAACGCCGCGGGACGCGGCTCCTGTGCTTCTCGGGGTTCCACGGAGTCGCTCGACACAGGGCAAAGGTACGCACATGCACCACTGATGACAATCGTTGCCATCGCAGCGCCGGGCCGCTCACACCGGAACGCGGCGGGCGCCGGAACCGGTCTCGGCCAGCTCGTCGTGCGGGTTCAACAGGCCGCACGCCTTCATCGACAGGCACCCGCAGCCGATGCATCCCGTCAGTTCCCTCTCCAGTCGTTCGATGCCCTGCCTGCGGAGTTCCAGCGTCTTCTTCCACCGCGTGGAGGCGCGCTCCCAGTCGTCCTGGCTCGGACGACGGTCCAGCGGAACCTCCGCGAACGCGTCCTGGACGTCGGCCAGCGGGATGCCGAGGCGCTTGGCGACGGAGATCAGAGCCACCCGGCGGAGCATGTGGCGCGGATACCGTCGCTGGTTCCCCGAGGTGCGCTCGGAGGCGATGAGCCCAAGCTTCTCGTAGTAGTGCAGCGCCGACACCGCGACGCCGGTCCGCCTGCTCATCTCTCCGACGGTCAGCAGCGCGACGGCCTCTCGCCCGGTCGTCGACTCATCCGTATCGCCCATGTCCCGAGCGTACCGATCCGACCTCAAGTGAGCTTGAGGTCACCGGGCGGAGAGCGCGGTCGCCCAGTTCCCCGCCCGCCGGCTTCCACCGAGGATCGCTCCCGCCGACCGGCCGAAGAACCTCGATTCACATCTTCGAACACTTGATCGATTAGCTTCATGGGAGTAGCGTAGATCACATCGGAACCGACCACAAGGGTCCGGTCGATCGAACACACGTTCGCCGGAACACTCGTCGGACCGGGCGCAGGGGGGGCACCATGATCCATCGTGACGACGGCGCTTCGCCCTGGACTCGGCTCGATCTCACCGGCGTCGGCATGACACCGCCCGATCCCAGGACGAACGAGGAGACCCAGGGCCGGGATTGGTTGCTGTTCGCCGCCGCGGCGCATCGCGGGGAAGCCTTCCTACGCTGGTCGCAACTGACCGCGGTCGCCGAGTTCCTGGAGATCACCCTCGGCCGGCTCGCCGACCTCATCGAGAGCGGTGAGGATCAGCGGGATCTGTTCGATCCGTGGACGGTCACCATCGAAGAGGTCGCGATCGTCTTCGCCCTCCCCGCCTTCCAGGCGAAAGCCCTGGTGAGCGAGGCCGTCGCCACCGCCGACCGGCTGCCCGAGACGGCGGTGCTGTTGCGGGACGGGGTCATCGGCTCGGCGGTGTTCGCCACTGTGGTCGATCGCACCGACATCGTCGATGAGCGGGCGCCACTGGCGGCCGTCGACCGTGATCTCGCCGAAGCACTCGCCGGGGCCGGGCACCTCTCGGCCAAGGCCGCGGGCAAGATCGCCGACCAGATCGTCGAGATCCATGACACCGATGCGGTCAAGCGCCGCTACGAGAAGCGCAATGGCCGGAAGAACGTCACCCGGCGCGACTACCCCGACGGCCTCGGCGGGCTGCACATCACCGCCGACGCCGAGGAGACACGACTGGCCCAAGACGCGGTGAACGTCCTCGCGACAGCATGCTGTCCGAACGACCCCCGCACGATCGGGCAACGACGTTCGGCCGCCGCGATCGCCTGCCTGCGCCGCCTGCCCTTCACCTGCGCCTGCGCCGCGAAAGAGGCGTGTACCGCTGAACTCGATGAGCAGCAGATCTCCCAACGACAGGCCTCGATCGTGATCCACGCGGTCTGCCAGAAAACGACGCTGGCCGGCGAGAACGCTCTACCGGCTCACCTGGACGGACACGGTCCGATCAGCGCCGCGCACGTGCGGGAGCTGGCCCAGCGACCCGACGCCATCGTCCGAGACCTGGACCTCGACACCCTCCGAGACACCGAGAGCACGGGTGCCGTCGAAGACGCCGATATCGCTGCACTCTCGGGTCCTCCTGAACCTCTCGTGCGGATCGGGAACACCAGTCGGCCCGGAGATCGGTATCGTCCGACCGCGGCCCTCGACGCCCTGGCCCGTGCGGTCTTCGGGACCTGCACACTCCCCGGCTGCGAGCACCCGGCCTGGTCGTGCCACCTCGACCACGTCGCCGAGTTCGACCACCTCCGCCCAGCCTCGGGCGGACCGACCTGCCTCTGCAATCTCGCACCGAAGTGTCTCAAACATCATCTGTTGAAGACCCATCTCGGTGCGACGAATCCGGCGGAAGGATGGGTCGACGACCTCTGGATCGACCCCGCCGACGGCACCCCGTGGACGTCGGTCACGGTTCACGGCATCACCGTCGACACCCGCGCACCCAACCGATGGCTCCTCCCGCAACTGGAGCGTCTGCGCTGCCGCCACCGTGCACTCGCACCACCGGAACCCAGTGCCGAGCACGACCCGAACCGATCACAGAGAGGAGGCATCCAGGCCGTCACCGCGTACAAGCACGCCTGGCGGCGGGCAGCACGGGCCCGCCTCCGCCGCGCACGAGAACGCGACGACGAAGACCTCGGACCACCACCGTTCTAGCCGTCCCGGGGGAACCCACACCGAGGTCCGCCGATGAGGAAGGATGCAGTCATGCCGCCATTCCTGTCTCCGCTGAAAGACGCCGCGCTCTTCTCGCTCGGCACGTACGCGTTTCACACGATCGGGCTCGGCCCCTGGGTCCTGTGGGTCGGCGGCGCCCTCACCGCCTCCGCGCTCGCCCGTGCCGCCTACATCGGCACCCAGGCCACCACGAACCGAAGTCGAGTCTGACACCGGCACCTCCCGGTCGGCCACACACTCCGCACACCACTCACAGAGGACCACCTCATGGACAAGAACGAGTTGCTCACCGCCACCGGGGTCGTCATGACCTTCGCCGCAGCCGGACTGGCCGTCCGCCGAGGCGACGCCCGTACGGGTGCCGCGTTCGCCGCCATCGGCCTCACGTGCGGCGTGATCCTCGCCCGCCGATACAGCCGGAGTCGCGCCCGGTGACACTGCGATTCCTCAACCGCGCCCAACTCGCGGAGCGCGCCGGCGTCAAACCGGCCACGCTGGCACACGTCCTGATACCCGAGCCCGACGTGACGGTCGGACCTGTGAACCCCGACGGGACGCTGCCTCGTGGCACGGTGCGCGGCTGGACCGTCGAGACCGTCGACGCCTGGGTCGCGGGACGACGAGGTCCCGGACGCCCACCGAAGAAGCCCGACGACCACTGACGGCACGCCGTCCCGGTGCGGCTGCGACTTAACCCGCAACTTAACCTTCGCGAAAAAGCCCGACGGGATCGTCCCAGGTGAGAGCGTTCCCTCGCATGACGCCCCGGACAGCCGAAAACCCCAGGCCAGAAGTCTCTGACCTGGGGTTTTCATGGAGCCGATGACGGGAATCGAACCCGCACTCTCAGCTTGGGAAGCTGATGTTCTACCACTAAACTACATCGGCACTGCAAGGCTTGCGGCCTTGCGCAACACACAGTAGCAAACCTCCGGAGCCCCGGGAACACCGCCGTGGCACCCCGGCCCGACCACGTCGAGCATCGGGCTCGCACCGATCATCGGATAATCTCGATGCCGTGCTGCTTTCCGACCGCGACATCCGCTCCGAGCTCGGTTCCGGGCGTCTGGGGATCGATCCCTACGACGCCGAACTCGTGCAGCCCTCGAGCGTCGACGTCCGGCTCGACAGCCTCTTCCGCGTCTTCAACAACACGCGCTACACGCACATCGATCCGGCGCAGCGCCAGGACGAGTTGACCAGCCTCGTCGAACCCGCCGCGGGCGAGCCCTTCGTCCTGCATCCGGGCGAGTTCGTCCTGGGTTCCACCCTCGAGGTCTGCAGTCTGCCCGACGACCTCGCCGGCCGGCTCGAGGGCAAGTCGTCCCTCGGGCGCCTCGGCCTGCTCACCCACTCGACCGCGGGGTTCATCGATCCCGGGTTCTCCGGGCACATCACGCTGGAGCTCTCCAACGTCGCGAACCTGCCGATCACCCTGTGGCCCGGCATGAAGATCGGCCAGCTGTGCCTGATCCGGCTGTCGTCGCCCGCCGAGAACCCGTACGGCAGCGCCGCCGTCGGCTCGAAATACCAGGGCCAGCGCGGCCCGACGCCGTCGAAGGCGTATCTGAACTTCATACAGAGATAGCGCGGACGACGATGACCGCCCCCGACTCCCACCGCCCGCCCTGGTTCGACGACTTCACGATTCCGGCAGACGCCGCCGGGGTGGTGCTGGCCTTCGACATCGACGACGAGGGGGCGTGGGCCGCGCGCATCGACGAGTCCATGGGCGTCGACGAGAGCGTCGCCGAGCCGCGCATCACGCCCGCGGTGCTCGATCTCCGCACCACCTGCCACCTGCGTGACAACGGTGACGTTCCCGAAGCCGACGATCCGGCGGTCTTCGACGAACTCCTCGATCTGTGCCGGCGGGCCCGCAGGACCCTGATCGACCGTGACAGCGTCCTGATGATGGGCACCTCCGGTCTGCGTCTGGTGACCGTGTCCCTGGATGCCGTCATGGCCGCCACCGTGCCCGAGGTGAACCGCGTGCACGGCATGATCGTCGAACTGGCCGGGGACGAGCCGGTGGCCGCGGTGTTCCTCGGCCCCGGCACCGACGCCTGGCCCGGTCTCTGGGAAGCCCTCACGGCTCGCGGCTACACGATGATGCTGCCCGGCGACGAGTTCCCCGAGACGTTCGCCGGCGACGAGCGGGAGACCGACACCCTCGACCCCGTCGAGGCGCCTCCCTCGTTGGCCTGGGCCGCCGAACCGCCGGAGGAGGACGAGTACACCGGATCGGAGGAGCGGTCGATGCCGGGCCCGCTCCGCCTCCGGGACCCGCACCGGCGGACGGTGATCGGTACCGCCGCGGCGCTCGCCGTGGTCGCCGTCGCCGCGACCGGGCTGGCCGTGGGCATGGTGAACGACGACGACGATGCCGTCGCCTCCCACGAGACCCCGGCGCTGCCCGGCGATCGTTCGACCGCCCCCACCCCGGTGGCCGCGCCCAGCACCGTCGAACCGGCCGATCTGCGGGCGGCGCGGGCGCAGATGAAGCGCTACACCCCGCCGTCGAGCACCACCACCACGACCACCGTCGTGCCGGAGACCACGGAGGAGCAGATCACCACCACCGCCCGGCCGACGCGGCACAAACCTCGACCGCACACCCGCCGGACCATTCCGAACCCGATCCCCGGTCTGCCGCCGATCATCATCGGCTGAGATCCCGGCACGCCCCGGGCCCCGAGGAGCACCGGGACCCGAAGAGCACCGGACCTCGGGGGCCGACCGCGCTCAGGCCGGACCGGCCGCCCTGGTCAGCCGACGCGACCCCGCGGCCACCCGCCACGACTGTGCATGACGGAACGGCGCCCGCCGCTGCGCCCTGTCCGCGGTGAAGTACCAGTCCATCTGCGCGGCGGCCGGACTCACCGTCAGCACGGCGTACCCGTGCGCGTCGGTGTCGACCCATCGGGTGTGCCGGTTGCTCGCCATGATCGCGGCCGCCGCCGGAGTGCCCAGCGTGTGTTCGGGGACGGAGAGCATGTCGTCGAGGTTGTTCGAGGTGACCGAGGTGACCACGAACTCGGTCGCCACGGTGCCCGCCGCCGGATAGCGGCCCGCATCGCGCGGCACCTCGCACGCCCACGACATGTGGATGTCACCGGTGATGAACACCGTGTTCCGGCGCCCGCTCCGGTCGACGGCGTCGAGCAGCCGCTTCCGGTCGGCGGGGTAGCCGTCCCAGGCGTCGGTGTTGGCCGGGACGCCGCCGCGCGGCAGACCGAGCAGCTCGGTGAGGATCGAGGTGCGTTCGGCGTCGAGCGGCGGCACCAGCGTCGGCGACATCATCACGGGATTGCCGACGATCTGCCAGGTGGTCTCGGAGGTCTCGATCCCGCCGGTCAGCCACCGCATCTGGGCGCGGCCGGTGATGGTGGCACCCGCGTCGTCGACCTTCGCCGACGTCGCCGACGCCTGCTTGTCGCGGTAGGTGCGCAGATCCAGCATGGTCAGTTCCAGCAGCGTGCCGTAGCGCAGCCGCCGGTACAGGTGGCGGCCGGTGCCGGTCACCTGCGGTCGTACCGGCATCCATTCGTAGTAGGCGCGTTCGGCGGCGGCGCGGCGTCGTGCCCACGACCCCTGCGTGGCGGGGTCGTGGTTCTCGGCGCCGCGGGTGTAGGCGTTGTCGGCCGATTCGTGGTCGTCCCAGGTGCAGATGAACGGATGCATCGCGTGGGCGGCCCGCAGGTCCGGGTCGGTCTTGTACTGCGCGTGCCGGATCCGGTAGTCCGCCAGCGAGACGATGGGGTGCGCCGGACGGTGGGGCCGCACCGGCCCGTTCTTGCCGCCGTACTCGCCCGCCCCGTACTCGTAGAGGTAGTCGCCCAAATGCACGACGGCGGACAGCTCGCTCCGCTCTGCGAGCTCTCGGTAGGCGCCGAAGTACCCGGCCTCCCAGTTCGCGCAGCTGACGACGCCGAAGCGGACCCTGTGCACCGCGGCACCCGTGGCGGGGGCGGTCCGGGTCCGGCCCGTCGGCGACACCGCCCCGGCCGCCCGGAACCGGTACCAGTACGACGTGTCCGGGGACAGCCCGCCCGCGTCGACCTTGACGGTGTGGTCCTTCCCGGCGTCCGTCGTCACGGTCCCCGAGGCCACCGGTGCGGAGAAGTCGCGCGACGCGGCGATCTCCCACCGCACCGTGACCGCCGGTCCGCGGCCGGAGCCGGGGGCGGCGTCCTTGCTCGGTGTGACGCGCGTCCACAGGATCACCCGGTCCGGCAGCGGGTCGCCGGAGGCCACGCCGTGCGCGAACACCCCCGACCCCGATTCCCCGCGCGCGGCGCCCGGGGCGCCGACGAGACGCGAGGCCGCGAGACCGGCCGCGCCGGCGCCCGCCGCGGTCACCAGGGCACGACGGGAGAGGGACGGACGAGGGCGGGACGAAGACCCGGAGGCCTGGGACGACGAGGAATCCGACACGACGAGAAGCCTCACAGCGCCGCATGAACCGACGGCGACGGCACGACGTCGTTCCGGTGCGGATCAGCGACCCGCAGCCGAATTCTCGGTGACCGCACCGAAGCTCCGGTACCGGAACCACCGGTGACCTGCCAGAATCGCCGGGCTCACACCTGCGGCGGGATCAGGGCTCGCGCCGCATGGTCGACGACGATCCCGGTGAGCGCCCCGAGCAGCGGAGAGCGCAGCGCCCAGTGCTGCCAGAACAGCGGGACGTCGACGGGCTCGCCGGAGAGCCGCACCAGTCCGGCCCCGGTCACCGGGTCGTCGAGCTCCGCCGCCGGGATCGCACCCCAGCCCATCCCGGCCTGTATCGCGCGCCGGTATTCGGCGGCGGCGGGCACCAGACTGATCGGCGGCCCGTCCGGATCCGCCGCCGGACCGGCCAGTTGCCGCAGCGTCCGGCGCTGCACGGCGTCGTTCCGGTCGAACATCATCATCGGTGCACGCGCCAGGTCGGCGGGCCGGATCTCGTCGCCCAGCCAGTGCTCGACGAACCACGGGGACGCGGCCGGGAAGTACCGGAGCGATCCCAGCGCGAGCGTCCGGCAGCCGCGGACGGCGAGGGGCGCCGACGTCACCGCGCCGAGCACGTCGCCCGACCTCAGCAGGTCCGCGGTCACGCTCTCGTCGTCGCGCTGGACCTCGACGTTCACCGGGTGCGCGCGGTGGAACTCCGCCACGACCGGGAGGAACCACGTCGCCAGGGAGTCGGCGTTGCAGCCGATCCGGACCGGGATCCGCACCCGGTCCCGCGGATCGTCGGGCTCGTCGACCGGGCCGACGAGTTCGGCGCGGGCCTCGTCGACCAGCAGCCGCCACTGCCGACCGAGCCGGAGCAGCACCTCGCCGTCGACCGTCGCCCGGACCGGTTTGGTCCGCTGCACCAGCACCCGGCCGACTGCCTGCTCGAGCGCCTTGATGCGCTGGCTGACCGCCGACGGGGTGAGTCCGAGGGCGGCCGCGGCGGCGTCGAACGTGCCCTCGTGCACCACGGCGGTGAGGGTGCGCAGGCCGTCGGAGGTCACATCCACGTAAGTGATTCTAATGTTTCATCACAATGTTTCGCTGGATTGATGTCGGGGGCGTTCCTAGCGTGGAGCGCGTGAACTCCGCACTCCTCGCCGCCGTCGCGGGCCTGGTCACCACGCTCGGCCTGATCGTCGCCCTCGGACCGCAGAACCTGTTCGTCCTCCGCCAGGGCCTCACCGCCACGCACGTCCTCCCGGTGATCGCCCTGTGCGCGGTGAGCGATGCGCTCCTGATCACGGCGGGCACCGCGGGCCTGGGCACACTGGTCACCGCGCATCCGGGCGTGGTGGACGCCCTGCGCTACTGCGGCGGCGCCTATCTGATCGTGCTCGGCGCCCTCGCCGCCAAGCGCGTCCTCCGCCCCGGCACGGTCGACGATCCGGCGGGCGCAGGCGAGTCGGCGGGGCTCTGGGCGGTGCTCGGCGCGGCGGCCGCGATGACCTGGCTCAATCCGCACACCTACCTCGACACCGTCGTGCTGATCGGTTCGCTGGCCAACGGGCACGGCGAGCAGGCCCGCTGGATCTTCGCGCTCGGGGCGGCGACCGGCAGCGCCCTCTGGTTCCTGGCGCTCGGCAAGGGCGCCCGACTGCTGTCCCCGCATCTCCGGTCGCCGCGGGCCTGGCGGATGCTCGACGCCGCCGTGGCCCTGGTGATGGGCGGCATGGGGCTGGCGCTGATCACGACCTGACGCCCCTCCGCCGACGCTAGTGTCGGGCCATGACCGATGTGACCACGCTGATCGCCGCCCTCCCCGAAGGCATGGTGGTGACCGACCCGGACGTCCTCGCCGGTTACCGGCAGGACCGCGCCCAGGATCCGACCGCGGGCACCCCGCTCGCCCTGGTCCGTCCGCTGACCACCGCCGACGTGCAGACCACGGTCCGATGGTGCGCCGAGACGGGGACGCCGCTGATCACCCGCGGTGCGGGCACCAGCCTGTCCGGCGGAGCGACCGCCGTCGACGGCGCCCTGATGCTCACCACCGAGCGCATGCGCGGGGTCACGATCGACACCGCGACCCGCACCGCGGTGTGCCGGCCCGGTATGCTGAACGCCGAGGTCAAGGCCGCGGCCGCTGAGCACGACCTCTGGTATCCGCCGGACCCGTCGTCGTTCGAGATCTGCACCATCGGCGGCAACGCCGCCACCAACGCGGGCGGCCTCTGCTGCGTGAAGTACGGCGTCACCGTCGACTACGTGCTGGGCCTGGAGGTGGTGCTGGCCGACGGCCGCGCGGTGCGGCTCGGCGGCAAACAGCTCAAAGACAGCGCAGGCCTGGGCCTGACCCGGCTCTTCGTCGGCAGCGAGGGTCTGCTGGGCGTGATCACCGAGGTGACCGTGCGGCTGATCCCGCCGCAGGCCGCGGCGAGCACCGTGGTGGGGATCTTCCCGACCGTCCGGGATGCGAGCCGGGCCGTCCTCGCGGTGACCGCGAAGACCCGTCCGGCGATGCTGGAGTTCATGGATCAGACCTCGATCGACGCCGTGGAGGACGTCCTGAAGATGGGTCTGAACCGCGCGGCGGGCGCCATGCTGATCGCCCAGTCCGACGCGCCCGGGCCGGCCGGCGCCGCCGAGATCGCCCTGATCGAGGAGGCCTTCGCCGGCCACGGCGCCGACGAGGTCTTCACCACCGACGACCCCGCCGAGAGCGAGGCGTTCACCCGGGCGCGCCGCGTCGCCATCCCGGCGGTGGAGAGACGCGGGTCGCTGCTCCTGGAAGACGTCGGCGTCCCGCTCCCCGCGCTCCCCGACCTGGTCGACGGCGTCGCCGCCATCGCCGCGGCGAACGGCGTCACCATCGCGGTGATCGCCCACGCGGGCGACGGCAACACCCATCCGCTCATCGTCTTCGATCCGGCCGACCCCGACGAGGCCCGTCGCGCCCGGCTCGCCTTCGACCAGGTGATGGGTCTGGCGGTCGAGATGGGCGGCACCATCACCGGCGAGCACGGCGTCGGACGACTCAAGAAGGGCTGGCTGCCCGCGCAGCTGGGCGACGACGTGATGGAGCTGACCGCCACCGTCAAACACGCCCTGGACCCGCAGGGGATCTTCAATCCCGGGGTCCTCCTGTAGTCCGGACACCTTTCCGACGCGCTTCGTTCACTTTCCGGACGAGAGTGGTTCACAATGGCCAACCATGGCCCTCTTGACCGCGGTGATCGTCGTCGCCACGCTGATCGCGATGACCAGCGGTCGGATCCCACCGGTGCTGGCCCTCATCATCGCGCTGCTCGTCGCCGGGCTGACCGGCATCGCGCCCCCGGCGAAACTCTTCGCGGGCCTGAGCAACGGCGGTGTGCTCACCATCGCGGCGATGCTGGTGATCGCCAAGGGCGTGCTGGCCACCGGAGTGATCTCGCGGCTCACCTTTCGGCTGCTGAACGGCATGCGCACCGCGAGCCAGACGCTGCTGCGGCTGATCCCGCCGGTCGGGGTGATCAGTTCGCTGATCAACACCACCCCGATCGTGGCCATGCTGATCCCGGCCACCAAGGAACTGCAGCAGCGCTCCGGGATCCCGGCCCGCTCGGTGCTCCTGCCGATCGCGCACGCGACCACCCTCGCCGGTTCCATGACGCTGATCGGCACCAGCTCCAACCTGATCATCGCCGGCATGGCGGCGCGGTCCGACATCGAACTGACCATGTTCTCGTTCGTGCCGATCGCGGCCCCGGTGGCGGTCGTCGGGTGGATCGCGATCGTGCTCACCTCCCGTCGGCTGCTCAAGAGCAAGCCCCGGGTCAAGGAGAAGAGCCTCGACTGGCGTGCGGAACTGCCCGTCTCCGGGCGGTCCGTCAGCATCGGGCGCACCGCCGAGGAGATCGGCATCGCCGAGACCGTCGAATACGAGCTGATCGGGATCCGGCGCTGGGGCAGGACCGTCGTCGTCGAGAGCCCCCTCGAAGAGGACGACGTCCTGATCTACCGCTGCACCGAGGCCGGGATCCGCATGCTCTGGTCCAGCCCCCGGTTCGGGCTGGCGCCCCACCACCTGTTCGCCGTCACCCTGGACACGCAGAACCCCGGGAGCGTCCGGGATCTGCAGGACGACGAGGACCTCATCGTGGTGGCCGCGGAGACCGAGAGACGGTTCCGGGACACCCCGATGCGCCCCGGGTCCACCGTCTACGTCTCGGCCGCGAGCCGGGAGGTGCTCGACCAGCACCCGTACGTGGGGCTGTGGCAGAACGTCGCGGGGAAGGCTCCGCAGCCGGGTAAGACGTGGGCCGCGCTGGGCATCCTGCTGGCCGTGATCGTCGGCGCGTCGTTCGGCATCGCCCCGGTGGAGCTGGTCGCCGGCACCGGCGCGGTCGCCATGGTGATGACGGGCATCCTCACCCCGCGCTCGGCGGTCCGCGCCCTCGACTGGAACATCCTGGCGATCATCGCCGGATCGATCGGCCTGGGCGTGATGGTGATCGAGAGCGGGCTCGGCGACCACATCTCCGACGGCATCGTCCACCTCTCGGCGGGCAGCATCCCGGTCATGGTCGCGGTGCTCGCGCTCGGCACCACGCTGCTGACCAACTTCGTCACCAACGCCGCGGCCGCCAGCATCCTCACGCCGGTCGCCGTCGCGATCGCTCACTCGATGTCGCTCGACCCGACGCTGCTGCTGATCCTGGTCGGCACCTGCATCTCGTTCACCTTCCTGAACCCGTACAGTCACCAGTCCAATCTGATGGTGATGGAACCGGGCGGATACACCACGACGGCGTTCCTCAAGTTCGGCATCCCCCTCACCCTGGTCTCGGTGATCACCGCGTTCGCCGTCACCTGGCCGCTGCTGGCACTCCGATCCTGATCCCGATACTGCCATCGCGTATTGTCACGATCCATGCCGACGAAGCAGCTGACAGACGTCTACGTCCTGGGTGGCAACCGCATCCCCTTCGCCCGCTCGAACGGCGCCTACGTCGACGAGACCAACCAGAGCATGCTCACCGCCGCGCTCGACGGCCTGGTGGCGCGCTACGGCCTGGCCGGACAGCACCTCGGCGAGGTGGCCGGCGGCGCCGTGGTGAAACTGGCCCGCGACCACAGCCTCACGCGCGAGGCGCTGCTCGACACCGAGATCGCCCGTTCCACCCCGACCGTGGACATCCAGCAGCAGTGCGCCACCGGCGGACAGACCGTCGTGCACATCGCCGACAAGATCGCCTGCGGCCGGATCGAGTCGGGTGTCGCCTGCGGCGCCGACACCACCTCCGATCCGCCCATCGGCTTCGGGCCGCGGCTGCGCGGCCGGCTGGTGCGGCTCAACGCCGCCACCTCGCTCGGTGAACGCCTCAGACTCGCCGCGGGGCTCCCGCTGTCCCTCGACTTCGACGTCCCCAGCCCGGCCGAACGCCGCACCGACCTGGTGCCCGGCGCCGCCCAGGCGATCACCGGCGCGGCCTGGGGCATCTCCCGCGAGGACCAGGACGCGATCGCCCTGAACTCGCACGGCAACCTCGCCGCGGCCTACGACGACGGTTTCTTCGACGACCTGGTGACGCCGTTCGCCGGCCTCACCCGGGACGACAACCTGCGCCGCGGCCTCACCGCCGAGCGCCTGGCCGCCCTCACCCCGTGCTTCGGCGAGGACTTCACGATGACCGCCGCCAACTCGACGACCCTCACCGACGGCGCCTCCGCCGTGCTGCTGGGCACCGCCGAGTGGGCGAGCAGGCGCGGGCTCGCCCCGCTGGCCCGCGTCGTCGACGCGCAGAGCCGAGCCGTGGACTACGTCGACGGCGACCCGAAGACCCAGGGCGTCCTGATGGCGCCGGTCTACGCGGTGAGCGAACTGCTCCACCGCAACGGGTTGACCCTGCAGGACTTCGACTTCTACGAGATCCACGAGGCCTTCGCCTCGCAGGTGCTCTCCACCCTGGCCGCCTGGAACGACGCCGAGTTCTGCCGCGAGCACCTCGGCCGGGACGCGCCGATGGGCGAGATCGACCGCAGTCGGTTGAACGTGGCCGGCGGCTCGCTCGCCACCGGCCATCCGTTCGGCGCCACCGGCGGCCGGATCACCGCGACGCTGGCCACGCTGCTGGCGGAGAAGGGTTCCGGACGCGGTCTGATCTCCATCTGCGCGGGCAGCGGCATGGCCGTGACCATGATCCTCGAAGCGGTCTGACCCGCGTCACCCGGTCACTTCACTTCGGCCTTCAGCACCCGGTAGACGCCCAGCAGGCCGGGGAGACCGATCCAGAGCACCGTGCAGACCAGCAGCTGAGCCCACTCCTGGGCTCCCATGGCGTGGTCGAGCACCTTCAGCATCCGCGGCGGCGAGACCCAGTCGGCGGCCCGATCGAAGACGGTGGGCCCGTCCCCCGACTCGTCCCGCACGATGAGTCCCCCGAAGAACAGGACCGCGGGCACGACGATCTCCGGGAGCACCAGGTACGCCACCACCGCCCCCGCCGTGTTGAGGACGACGATCGCCATGGCGAAGGCCAGCAGGACGTCGAACAGTCCGTGGATGCCGACCGACCGCACGGCTGCGCCGGCGCCGGCGAACGACCCGCCGCGGATCACGGTCGCCGTCGCCGCCAGCGCCAGCGACGACATGAACAGCGCCGACGCACCGAGGAGGGCGGCACCGAGCTTCGCCGCGATCACCCGCTCCCGGCGCGGTTCGAGGGTGAAGACGGTCAGCACCGCGCGTTGCCCCCACTCCGCGGTGACCAGCACGATCGTCAGCACCCCGACGAAGATCCGGCTGCCGCCGCCGAACACCTCGAGCAGTTCGGCGAAGCCCATCGGCGTCGACTGGCTCAGCGCGATCACCAGGATCACCGCCCAGACCAGGGCGGCCAGGCCGAGCAGGATCAGCGGGCCGCGCGTGTCGACGAGCTTGCGCAGTTCGACGGCCACGGCCCGGGTGAACGGGATGCCCGGCGCGCTCATGTCGATGGTCCGGGGCGGCCTCGAGGCGGTCATGCCAGACCTCCCGCGCCACGCTGCGCCCCCGCGGTCAGCTCCAGGTACATCCGTTCCAGGTTCCCGGTGCCGGCCTTCCGGAGTTCGGTGAGCACGATCGACGTCCCCGCGACCGCCGCGCCGACCTCCCCCGGTTCGCACTCGACGTGGATCCCGCCGTCCCGGTCCGGGCGGCAGACCAGCCCGGCCGCGGCGAGCGTCGCGGCGAGCGCGGCGTCGTCCGTCGACGCCACGTGGGTGCCCGGCGCCCCGGACAGCGACTCGGTGGTCCCCTGCGCGATGATCCGGCCGTGCCCGATCACCACGATGTGGTCGGCGATCAGCTCGATCTCGTGCAGCAGGTGCGAGCTCAGCAGCACGGTGCCGCCGGCGTCGGCGAAACCCCTCAGCACCCCGCGCATCCAGTGGATGCCCGCCGGGTCGAGGCCGTTGACCGGCTCGTCGAGGATCAGCACCGCCGGATCGCCGAGCAGCGCGACCGCCACCCCGAGCCGCTGCCGCATGCCGAGCGAGTAGTTCCCGATCCGGCGCGTGGACTCGTCGCCGGTGAGCCCCACGACGTCGAGCATCCGCCGTACGCGGGAGGTCGGCAGACCCATCGTCGAAGCGCTGAGCCGCAGCGTCTCGAGTGCGGTGCGACCGTCGTGGAAGGCCGACGCGTCCAGCAGGGTGCCGACCTGCACGGCCGGGTTCGGGATGTCCCGGTAGTCGTGGCCGCCGACGGTGGCGCGGCCGGAGGTGATCGGGGTGAGCCCGGTCAGCATCCGCAGCGTCGTCGACTTGCCCGCGCCGTTCGGCCCCAGGAAGCCGACCACCTGTCCCGGATGGCAGGCGAAGGAGACGTCGTCGACGGCGACCGTGCTCCCGTAGCGCTTGGTCAGATGTTCAACGAGGATCACTCCGCCATCATGCCCCGACCGGTCCGATCCCCGCCGGTCAGATCCGGCGGCCGTCCCACTCGTGGTCGTGCATGAAGCCGCCCTGGATGCCGACGCGGTACTTGACGCTGTTGCGCAGGATGTTGCCGTAGGCGGGCAGCAGCATCGCCGCCGGCCGCATGTCGCCCGGTTCGGCGATCACGTCGTCGGCCTTCCGGAACTCGGTCAGGAACCTGCCGAACGTGTTGCCCGGCAGGGCGTCCCGCCGCCAGCCGTAGAGCGCCATCCCGATTCCGATCATCCGGGTCCGACCCGTCGGCGGGACGATCAACTCGTCGTTCGCACCGAAGAAGGCCCGGTCGACGCGGTTCTCGCGGGTGAACATCATGATCCCGCTCGTCGCACGCGGATTGCACTCGATGGTGACCAGACCGCGATCGGGGTGGTCGATGAAGTCGAACCCGAGGTGCCCGGTGAACCCGGCCCGCCGCACCACGTCCCGCACCCACGCCACGATCGGCGGATGCTCCACCTGCTCGAAGGTCAGGCACGACGATCCGCCGATCGCATAGCGCACCGGATACGTCGCGTGCGCGTACACCTCGCCGTCGCGGCAGACCGAATAGGTGCAGTAACGCTCGCCGTCGAGCCATTCCTGGGCGATCCACGGATTGCCCGGATCGAAGGTCAACTGCTCCAGCCGGTCCCCCGGATAGGCCTTGAACACCTGCTGCGACCCGCGCGAATACGCCTGCTTCACCGCGAACGGGGTGTCGAAGTCGAGTGCCGCGACGTCGTCGGGGCCGGCGATCCGCGCGAACTTCAGCGTCGGGATGCCCCAGTCCGCCAGCGCCTGCTGGAACTTCAGCTTGTCGTGCAGCATGTCCTCGATCGCGAAATCGGAGAAGAACAGGTCGCACGACGGCGGGAACAGGCCCGCCATCATCGCCAGAACGTCGGTCTCCTCGTGGATCGGGATCACCATGTCGATGCCCTCGGCCTCGACGAGCGCGGCGATCTCCCGGCAGTACTCCTGCGGCCGGTCGCGGGGCGGGCTCACCCGATGGAATCGGCTCACCGCCGTCGAATAGCGGCTGAGGGCGAGCGGGATGCTGTCGGCGACGACGATCCGGTGGCCTGCGGCCGCGAGGAGCCGCGCCAGGTTGAGTGCGAGGAACGACCGCCCGAAGGTGATCAGAATGTGCTTACCCTTACCTGACTCCACGACAACCATCGTAGACCTGCTGTTATCGGTCACCTGATAGCGTTCAAACCCTCCCGGCCCGATCGGTGGAGGGCAGCGCATCCGAACCACCCGACAATCACATCACCCAGCAGAGGACCGTCCGTGTACGCATTGGGAATCATCGCGGCGATGATGGCGGCCGTCGCCTACGGCATGTCCACCGTCCTGCGCGCGCTCGGAGCCCGACGCGTCGCCGTCGCCGAACGACGCGCGGCGCAGGAGAAGGACGGCCCCGCAGCGGCGACGGCAGGGGGTTCGACGACGGAGGGCTCCCCGCCGTCGATGGCGTCGACCGTCGCGACCCTCGGCGATCCGGCCTTCATCCTCGGCACCGTGCTGGTGGTGATCGGCTTCGCCGGCGGCGCCGTCGCCGCGCGGTTCCTGCCGTTGTTCCTGGCCCAGTCCATCGTCTCGGCGAACCTGGTGATCACCGCGCTGGTCGGCACGTTCCTGCTGAACATCAAGCTGCTCACCCGCGACTGGGTGGCGATCTGGACGGTGGTCCTGTCGCTGTGCCTGCTGGGCGCGTCGTCGTCGCCGGCCACCCGGGACGAGGCGTCGGAGACCTTCCGCTGGGGGATCCTCGCCGCGGCCTTCGTGATCGGCGCGATCGGACTGTTCGGCGTGTACCGGCTGGGGCGGGCGGCGGCCTTCGTCGGCGGTTTCGCCGGCGGCCTGCAGTTCGGCGTCATCGCGATCGCGGTACGCGTCCTGGAGGGCATCGACCCGTTCGATCCGGCGGTGCTGCTGACCGATCCGGCGGCCTGGGCGATCGCCGTGGCCGGGGCGAGCGGCTTCTACATCCAGACGGTGGCGCTGCAGGTGGGCGCCGTCAACGGCGTCACCGCGGTGCTGGTGGTCGGCGAGACCGCCGGTCCGAGCCTCATCGGCGTGCTCTTCCTCGGCGACCACGCCCAGCCCGGTCTGGCCTGGCTGGCGATCGCCGGCTTCGTCGGTTCGGTGATCGGCGCGATCCTGGTGGCCTGGTACGGCAGCGGCGACCCCGACCACTTCGGCGAGGCCCCCGAGGAGATCGGCGGATGGCGGCGCGGCCGGGCGAAGCCGGACCCCGCCGACTCCTAGCCTTCCCGCTGCTAGCCCTCCCGCTGCGGCGACGACGCCTGCGCCCAGAAGCGTTTCGGGATCCGTCCCGCCCCCGCCGCCAGACGGCCCGCCCGCACTGCGTGCCGCATGGCGTGCGCCATCGCGACGGGGTCGTTCGCCCTGGTCACCGCCGTCGCGAGCAGCACCGCGTCGCACCCGAGTTCCATCGCCAGCGCGGCATCGCTGGCGGTCCCGATCCCGGCGTCGAGCACCACGGGGACACCCGCACGCGCCACGATCATCTCGATGTTGTGCGGGTTCGAGATCCCCAGCCCGGTTCCGATCGGCGAGCCCAGCGGCATCACGGCCGCGCACCCGGTGTCCTCCAGGCGGCGGGCCAGCACCGGGTCGTCGTTGGTGTAGGCCATCACCGAGAAGCCGTCGGCCACCAGCGCGGCGGCGGCGTCGACCAGTTCCAGCGGGTCCGGCAGCAGCGTCCGGTCGTCGGCGACCACCTCGAGCTTGACCAGTTCGGTGCCGGTCGCCTCGCGCGCGAGCTGCGCGGTCAGCAGCGCCTCGGCCGCGGTGTGGCATCCCGCGGTGTTCGGCAGCACCTCGATGTTCCGGCGGCGCAGCATGTCCAGCAGCCCGGTCCCCGACTCCGGGCTGACCCGCCGCATGGCGACCGTGGTGAGCTCGGTGCCCGACGCCACCAGCGCCTCCTCGAGCACCGCCAGGTTCGGTGCGCCGCCGGTGCCCATGATCAGGCGTGAACCGAGCACGCGCCCGGCGATCTCCAACGCATCCCCAGGCTTCTCCGTCCCGGTCTCCGGGTGCTCCGGCCCGTTCCCTGAGCTCGTCGGCCCGTTCCCTGAGCTCGTCGGCCCGTTCCCTGAGCTCGTCGAAGGGTCAGCCACCCTGCACCGCCGTCAGGACGTCGACCACCGCGTACGGCGACACCGGCTCGGACCAGCGCGACTGCGGGCGCACGATGCCGTCGATCGCCACCGCCACCCCGCAGTCGGGCAGCCCGAGGTGGGCGAGCAGCCCCGCCACGTCGGTCGGCTCCTCCAGCCTCACCGTCTCTCCGTTGACCGTCAGTTCCACCGGTCCTCGCGTCGGGGTCATCCCGCGCTCCTCTCTTCCGTTTCCGTCATGTCTGTCGCCGTCGGGCCTGCTTCCGGCGCCGTGCCCAGCAGTTCCCGCACGCGATGCGCGGTCCCCGGTGCGAGTGCGATGCCGTTGCGGCCGTGTCCGGCGGCCACGAGCACGCGGTCGTCGACGCGGCGCACGATCGGGAGTCCGTCCCCGGACACCGGACGGATCCCCGCGGCCGCCTCGACGAGGTCGTAGGTGCGCAGACCCGGGAACACCTCGCAGGCGTCCGACAGCAGGTCGGCGACGCCGCCCGCCTGCGGGGCGCGGTCGTCGAGGTCCAGCGCCTCGTACTGGGTCGCGCCGACCACCAGGCCGTCGTGCCGGGGCACCAGGTAGACGTTCCGGGAATGCCAGCGCGCCCGGATCACGTGCCTCGGCGGCGGCACCGACCAGCGGGTCCGCCGCAGCCGCAGCACCTCGCCCTTCTCCCCGCGCAGGTCCAGGCCGGGGATCAGCGCACCGGAGTCGAGTCCGGCCGCCACCAGCACCCGGTCGCCGGGTACGTCCGTCACGCTCTCCACCCGGCGGTCGATCAGCTCCGCACCGGCCGCGGTCAAGGCCGTGCGCAGCGCGTCGAGCAGTCGCCGGTTGTCCACGGCGCCCTCGCCGCGGATCAGATGTCCCCCGGCCGGGGTGCGGGCCAGTCCGGGCTCGGCGGCCCGGAGCTGCGCGGCGGTCTGCTCCACCGGGTCCGCCGTCGGCAGCGTCTCGCGGGCGAAGGCGATCGATTCGTCGTGGTAGGCGCGGTCGGTCGCCGAACCGGCCACCAGCAGGGTGTCGGTCGCCGCGAGGATGCCGACGCCCCGGTGGTCGTCGAGTCGGGCGGCGAGGGCGGGCCAGCGCGCGACCGAGGCCGCGGACAGTCGTAGCAGCGCCTCCTCGCCGGGATGCGCCTCGCCCAGGCAGCCGAGCATCCCGCCGGCCACCTGCGCCGCACGCCGCTGCGGCCCGGCGTCGTACACGCGCACCCGCCACCCGGCGTCGACGGCGCCGAGCGCACACGCCAGTCCGACGGCGCCGCCGCCGATCACCGAGAGCTCCGATGCCACTGCCACTCCAGACCTTCCTTCGCCGGCATGACCCGGATCAGGTTCGACGGTTCGGCGGTGGCGGTCCCGCGATCTCAGCCCGGCGCTCCCCCGGGCTCCCGTGTGTCGTATTGCGTCCCTAGCCTACCGTTGGCCGCATGGATCGCCGACGCCGTCTGGAAGCCTCCCGCCTGTACCTGTGCACCGACGCCCGGCGCGAGCGCGGGGACCTGGTCGACTTCGTCCGGGCCGTGCTCGCCGGCGGCGTCGACCTGATCCAGCTGCGCGACAAGGGGTCCCCCGGCGAACGCGAGTTCGGGGCGCTGGAGGCCGGGGCCGAGCTGGAGATCCTGGCGCAGCTGCGGGAACTCACCCGGGAGTTCGGGGCGCTGCTCTCGGTCAACGACCGCGCCGACGTCGCGGCCCTGGCCGATGCCGACGTGCTGCACGTCGGCCAGGGCGATCTGACCCCGGAGCAGGCACGACGCATCGTCGGACCCGACGTGGTGATCGGGCTCTCCACGCACGACGACGACCAGATGCGCGCCGCCGCGGCCGACCCCGAGGCGGACTACTTCTGCACCGGCCCCTGCTGGACCACCCCCACCAAACCGGGTCGGGCCGCGACCGGTCTCGACCTGGTCACCGCGGCCGCGGCGCAGGCGGCGGGCAAGCCGTGGTTCGCCATCGGCGGGATCGATCGGGGGCGCGTCGCCGAGGTCGCCGCGGCCGGGGCGGAACGCATCGTCGTCGTCCGGGCGCTCACGGCGGCGGATGATCCGGAGGCCGCGGCGCGGGCGCTGCGGACCGCCCTCGGTGAGGACTGAAATCCCCCGAGAACGGCTGTTCGCGAAAAACACTTGCGCGATGAATCGATCCGAGTAATCTGTCTCCATCATGAACCGGCTTCTTCTCGTAGTCCGCCGCAGCGGGGTCTGACACGACCGACTCCCCCGCTGCGGGTTCGTCGTGCTTCGCCCGTTTCTTCGTCGGTCACCGAGATTTCGACCGAGATGACACCGCGAAATGCCTACCGTTCTGACCGATACCCGAACCTGGACGCGTGACCACCAGAGTCTTTCGACCCAGAGTCCGTCCACTTCCCACCGTCGTCCGCAGCCCCCGCACTGGTTCCCCGCGGAGGCTCGCACGATGACCGCCGAGATCCTCACCGGCGCCTTCGCTCCGCAGGGCGCCATCGCGCTGCGGCAGATGCACGTCGAGCCGGAGACCGGCGACACCGTCCGCTGCCGAGTCGGCCTGATCATCGACCAGCAGCCCGTCGACCTGGAGACCAGTGCGCCCGGCGCCATCGGCGCCATGAGCGAACTGCTCTACGGCCTGGGCGCGGGCGTCGAGATCGTCTCGCTCCACCACCAGAACGACGGCGCCTACATCGCCGCGTACCTGCGGTGCCGACGCGACGGCCGGACCTGCTGGGCGTACGGCCGGGCGCACACCGGCGACGAGGCCACCGCCCGGGCGCTGATCTCGGCGGCCAACCAGCTCACCGACCGCGTCGGCGACTGACCCGCCCGCGCCCGGGTCCGGGTTCGCTCAGCGCAGGCGGCGACGCAGTTCCGGCCAGGCGCGCCCGAAACCCGGGTGCAGCGGCAGGTCGTCGACCTGCGCCTCGGGCACCCAGCGGAGTTCGACCGACTCGCCGTTCGCGGTGGTCGCCACCGGCTCGGGGACGCGCGCGATCACCGTCGTGTAGGTCCAGCCGCTGACCGCTTCGTGGGTCACCGAGTCTTCGAGGACCTCCAGTTGCGCCCGGTCCAGACCGGCTTCCTCGTTCGCCTCGCGGACCGCGGCGTCCACCGCCGACTCGTGGGAGTCGCGGGCGCCGCCGGGCAGCCCCCACGTCCCGCCCTGGTGCGACCAGACCGCGCGGTGCTGCAGCAGCACACCGATGCCGCCGTCGTCCATCCGCGTGCAGACCAGCAGCCCGGCCGCCCCGAAACGCCCCCAATACCGAGCGCCGTCGGGATCGAAGACCCACCCGTCGCCATCACCGCGCACCGCCGACCTCCCGCCGTACCGCCGGGAAACCGGCCGCACGGACCCGCACCGGTGGACATACACACCTTGTCGAATCTCTACGGTACCGGGTGCACACATGTCACACAGGTTTCCCTACTAGGGTGAAATCACGACAGGAGGGCTTGCTCGTGTGCGCGCAAAGGTCGACGGTACGCAGTGCGCTGACGCATGCCGGTCGGAACGTCCTCCCCGAGTCCACGCAGGCCAATCCGCGGCTGCGCCAGGTGATCGCCGACCGTCGCGCGATCGCCGCACTGACCCGTGAACGGGCCCGCTCGCCGATCTCCGCGTTCAAATTCTATGCACTCACCACCCCGGGGAAACTGGTCGTGGTGATGCTGGCGATGGTGCTCGCGTGCCTGCTCACCGGCTGGTATTCGTCGGAGGTCCTCAACCACCGCAGCCAGACCCTCGAGTCCCTCATCGATCGGAGCGAGCCGCTGGCCGAATCGGCCGAGGTGCTCTACAGTTCGCTGTCCGTGGCCGACGCCGCCGCGAACTCCGCGTTCATCTCCGGCGGCCGGGAATCCCCCGAACTGCGCAAGCTGTACGCCGACGCGATCGCCAGTTCGGGGACCTCGCTGGTCGCCTCCGCCGACGGCGGCGGCCTCGCCGCGATGACCGGCCCCGCCGCAGGGATCTCCGTGCGCGAAGACCTCGACACGATGGCCGTGCACATCCCCGTCTACACCGGCGTGATCGAGACCGCACGCACCAACAACCGGCTCGGGAACCCGGTCGGCTCGGCCTACCTGGTGCAGGCCTCCGGGCTGATGCAGGAGAGCATCCTCCCGGCGGCCCAACGCCTCTACGACCAGCGGTCCGCGGCGATCTCCGAACCGCAGCGCACCCTGACCGTCCCGCCGTGGGGCGTGTACGTCGCGCTGTTCGCCACCATCGCCATGATCTCCGCGAGCGGCCGCTACCTGGCACGACGGACCCGGCGGCATTTCAACCTGGGCGTCATCGCCTCGCTCGCCGCGCTGGGCCTGGGCACGCTCTGGCTGCTGGTCACCGGCCTCACCTCGGTGGCGGCCGCGAACACCGCGAAGGACTCCGGCGCCGAACCGCTCCACGATCTGACGACCATGCGGATCCTCACCCAGCAGGCCCGCTCCGCGGAGACCCTCAGCCTGGTCCGGCGCTCCGACCCCGGCCAGCTCGACCGCACCTTCAACACCGCGGTCGGCCAGATCCGCAACAAGACCGAGGCGCTGCTCTCCGAACACGGCGGCGACCCCGGCATGACCGAACCGCTGCGCCGGGTGCAGCAGTCCGTCGCCCGCTGGGACCGGGCCCACCAGGAGGTGAGCGATCGGCTGGCGGCGGGCGACTTCGTCTCCGCCCGCGCCCTCACCATCGGCACCGGCGACATCAGCACCGCCACCGGCTACACGCAGGTCAACGATTCGCTCCTGGAGGCCATCGAGGAGACGCGCGCGACGTTCCGGGACAACATCCACAGCGCCCAGCAGCTGCTCGGCTACACCGGCACCGGCATCGGCTGGTTCTGTGTGCTGGCGGCGATCGCGATCGCCGCCGGGCTGGTCCCGAGGATCGGCGAGTACCGATGATCCTGCGCCGTCTCACCGCATTCGTCGTCGGCGTGGTCGTCGTCCTGCTCCTCGCCGGGTGCACCATGCAGGAGTTGGCCGCCAACAAACCGCCGACGACCACCGCCGATCTGCCCACGCCGCCGGGGGCGTCGTTCGGCGCGCCGGCCCGCGAAGGGGTGGACGCGACCTCCTGCAATGCCACGCTCAGTCTGCGGCCGCCCGCGCAGATGCCCGAACCCGGCAGGATGCCCCCGCGCTCCACCATGGAGCGCATCGCCTCCCGCGGCCGCCTGGTGGTCGGCACCGACATCGGCAGCAACCCGCTGAGTTTCCGCGATCCGATCTCCGGCGACATCGAGGGGTTCGACGTCGATGTCGCCGTCTGGATCTCCCGGGCCATCTTCGGCGACACCCGCATCGAGTACCGGATCCTCTCGACCGGCGACCGGGTCACCGCGCTGCAGAAGGGCGACGTCGACATCGTGGTCAAGTCGATGAGCATCACCTGCAGCCGCCGTGAATCCGTCGACTTCTCGGCGCCGTACTTCGTCGCCTATCAGCGGGTGCTGACCTACCGGAACTCGGGCATCGAGAACGTCGCGGGCCTCGCCGGGAAATCGGTGTGCGCGACCCGCAACGCCACCTCGATCACCCGGGTGCAGAATCGGGTCCCGACCGCGAAGATCGTCACCACCAACACCTGGGCCGACTGCCTGGTGATGATGCAGCAGGGCCGGGTCGACGCGATCGCCGGCGACGGCCCGATCCTGGTCGGTATCGTCGCGCAGGATCCGTGGGTCCGGATCGTCGGCGACCCCATCGGCGTGGAGTACTACGGCGTCGGACTCCCGCTCGGCGAGACGGATCTGGTCCGCTTCGTCAACGGGGTGCTCGAACAGCGTCGCGCCGACGGCAGCTGGCAGAACGCCTACGACGACTGGCTCTCCGGGCTCGGCCCCGCCGCCCCGCCACCGACCGCCTACCGGGACTGACCTGATGACCTCCACCGCGCACCCCGACCCGGACGGCCCCGACACCGGACCCTGCGAGGTCGGCGACCCGGACCTCGACACCGCCGCATCGATACGGCCCGAACCGGTCACCGTCGGCACCGTCCGCACGCAGGCCGCGATGCCGTCGTTCGACGACGACTATCCGGGCACCGAGGCCACCCCGATGTCGTTCTTCGACGACGAGGACGAGCCCGTCACCCAGGCCACCCAGGCCTCTCCGCAGGGGCAGGCCGACGTGTCCGGCCCGTCGGGACCGTACTTCGAGGATCCGGCGAACACTCGGCTCAAACCGCGCAAGGGCCCGCCCGCCGTGCACGACCGCAGGCTCGGCAGCGACCTGGTGCAGCTGCCCGACGTGCACGACATCGACCCCTCCGACGCGGTGCTGGCCAATCCGATCATCGTCGAGGGCAAACGCTTCTGCTGGAAGTGCGGCCGCCCCGTGGGCCGGACCTCCGGGATCGGGGAGGGTCCGCTCACCGGGTACTGCCCGAGTTGCGGATCCCGCTACTCGTTCGTCCCCGGGCTCCAGCGCGGCACGATGGTGGCCGACCAGTACGAGATCGCCGGCGCCATCGCGCACGGCGGAATGGGCTGGATCTACCTGGCCGTGGACCACAACGTGTCCGACCGTCCGGTGGTGCTCAAGGGCCTGCTGAACTCGTCGGACTCGGCGGCGCGGGCCGTCGCGATCGCCGAGCGCCAGTTCCTGGCGTCGGTCAACGATCCCGGCATCGTCAAGATCTACAACTTCGTCGAGTACACCGACGACGAGGACCGCCAGCTCGGCTACATCGTGATGGAGTACGTGGGCGGCCACACGCTCAAACAGCTCACCACCGGGCCGAAGGGCGCGAAGATCAACCTGCCGATCGAGCAGGCGATGGCCTATCTCCTCGAGGTGCTCTCGGCGGTCGGCTACCTGCACTCCCTCGGGCTGGTCTACAACGACGTCAAACCGGACAACATCATGATCACCGGCGACGAGGTGAAGCTGATCGACCTCGGCGCGGTCTCGGCGATCAACGGCTACGGCCACCTCTACGGCACCCCCGGGTATCAGGCCCCGGAGATCGTGAAGACCGGACCGCAGGTGGTCACCGACATCTACAGCATCGGCCGCACCCTGGCCGCGCTCACGCTCGATCTGCCGATGGAGCAGGGCCGCTACGTCGACGGCCTGCCGGATCCGGAGACCACCGAGCTCTTCGTCGAGAACCCGTCATACTACTACCTCCTGCAGCGGGCCACCGCGACCGACCCGGACGAGCGTTTCCAGTCGACCGAGGAGATGACGACGCAGGTCCTCGCGGTGCTGCGTGAGACCGTCGCCCTGCACACCGGTGTCCCGCGGCCGGCGATGTCGAAGATCTTCACCCCGCAGCGCTCCACCTTCGGCACCAACCTGATCCTGGCGCCGATCGACGGGTTCTTCGATCAGAGCGAGGCCGCGATGCCCGATCCCGCCGACATCACGCGGGCGTTGCCGGTGCCGCTGGTGGATCCGGAGGATCCGGCGGCCGGGCTCCTCAGTTCGGCCGCGCTCAGCTATCCGCGCCAGGTGCTCGACACCATCAAGGCGGCGCGCAGCGAGGGGTTCCCCGGACTGGCCCGGAACGACGACGCCGGGACCCCCGCACCGGCCGATCCCGAGCATCCGTCGGCGGAGATCGATCTGGCCGAGGCCCGCGCCCACCTGGAGCTCGGGAATCTGGACATCGCCCAGCGTCTGCTGCAGGAGGTGGTCGAGAATCACGGCGACTCGTGGCGGGTCCAGTGGTATCTGGGGATCTGCGCCCTGCAGGACGGTGCGGCCGAACTGGCCTACGAGCGTTTCCACACCGTGCACGAGGCGATGCCCGGCGAGGTGGCGCCGAAGCTCGCCGTGGCGGGCACCGCCGAACTGATCGGGTACTGGCAGTCCGTGCAGGAGGGTCTGAGCAACGACCAGGTGGCCCAGATCGAGCACTGGTACGACATCGCGCGGCACCACTACCACGACCTGTGGTTGACCGATCATTCCGTCGTGACCGCGGCGTTCGGCCTGGCCCGCATGCTGATCGCCGACGACCGGCACCTGGAGGCGATCGAACCGCTCGACGAGGTGCCCACCACGAGCCGCCACTACGGCGTCGCGCAGGAGAGCGCGATCCTCTGTCTGGTGCACGGCCGCCCGCCCGGCGAGATCCAGCGTGACGAGCTCTTCGAGGCCGCCGAACGCCTGCAGCGGGTGACCGACGAGGACGGTCGGCTGCGTCGACTGCAGCTGATCGTGCTCGGCTCCACCCTCGGCTGGATCGACATGCACCCCGAAGAGGCCGAGTCCGACGACCCGCCGGACTTCCTCGGCTTCCCCTTCACCGAACACGGTCTGCGGGCCGGCACCGAACGCTCGCTGCGGGAGCTGGCCCGGCGGACCCGGGACAATCGGGCCCACCGCTTCCTGCTGGTGGATCTGGCCAATCTGGTCCGCCCGGCGACCCTGTTCTGAGTTCGAGACGCCCCACGCTGCGTTCACGGTCCGGCCCGGGCTTGGGCGGTGGCGTCCCGGATGCCCCAGCGGCCCAGTCGTACCCGCACCTGCACGGTCACCAGGACGTCCCGGCCGAGCACCTCGCACCGGGTGACCCGCGGCGTTCCCTCCTGCCGTTCGGCGAGTGCTCTGGCCTGCGCGCACGGGTCGCCGTCGGCCAACAGGCGCACCTGCGCGGCGGCCAGCGCCGACAGGTCCGCGGAGTGCTGGGCGCGGTGCCGGGCCGCCACCGCGCTCCCGACCGCGAGGATCGCGATCAGCAGCGCGGCGAGGCCCGCGACGGTGAGGGCGGCCGTCACCGTCGCCGAGCCGTTCTCGTCATGTCCCAGCCGCCGACGCTCATCCGTCTTCGGCCGCGCCGTAGTCCGGTTCCTTGGCGGCCACGCTGCGCGCGGACACGTCGAGCAGCGGAACCAGCGGCAGCCGGGCGACGACCCGTGCCACCACGTGGTCGCCCTCCTGATGCACCTCGATCCGCGCCCCGTGCGGCGCCACCCGGGCGCCCACCGCCGCCGCCGACGTGTCGCCGGCGGCGGCGAGCCGGGCGACCTCACGGGCCGCATCGGTGCAGCGGAGGTGGGCGGTGATCCCGCCGATCACCCCGACGCACAAGACTACGAACGCCGCGAGTGCCGCCAGCGCATAGGCGGCCTCGACGGTGGCCATCCCGGTCTCGTCCCCCGCAAGCCGTCGCCACCATCTCGGGCTCATCCCACCGTCGTGGTGAGGGCTCGGCTGATGATCGACGTCAACGCGTTCACCACGTTGTCGCCGCTGATCACCGTGTACAGGATCGCGCCGAACGCCGCGGCCGCGATGGTCCCGATGGCGTACTCGGCCGTCGACATCCCGGCGTCGTCGTCCACCAGACGACGCGCCTGCGCCTCCACCCGATCGAGCAGTCCCCCTCCGACATGCTTCCGATTCATGATCTCCCCCTCTGTTCGACGTCCCACGGTTCGCCGTGAAACACGGTTGTCAGGGTTTAGACGCAGCGGAGCACCGTCCGGTTCCCCGACACGCCGGGAGACGACGCGTTACTTCCGGCCGGCCTGCCATTTCAGGCCCCACCGGTACGCCTTGGACACCTCGGCCTGACTGCCGTCGATGTAGCGGACCTCGCGCTGCACCGAGAGCTCTCCGCGCTGCACGGTGAGCAGGGCGATCGCGCACGACCGCGCCCGCGGGTTCGAGTCGTCCAGGCGCACCTCCACCTCCGGACCGCCCGGCGGATACATCGTCACCACGCCGTCGGCCGCAGCCCAGTTCGGGGTTCCGCTGTAGATGTAGGCGAAGATCAGGATCTTCGCGAAGTCGTCGATGTGCGCCAGGTTGATGTGCAGGTTCTCGCCGCCCTTCGCCGCACCGGATCGGTCGTCGGCGTCCAACCGGATGAACGGCGGCTTGTCCAGGTTCCCGAACGTCCCGCCGAGCGCCTGGACCACGCCCTTCTCCCCGCTCTTCAGCTTGTACAGGCAGGCCAGATCGAGGTCCACCCGTTTGCCGACGCCGAAGAGGCCGCGTTGTCCCTGCGTCCAGTTCAGGTTGACCCGCATCGACCCGGTCGGGCGATCCGCCGACTTCGCCAGGGAGACGTTCGGGGCCTCCTTGGTCAGCGAGATCTTCCGTGGGGGCAGCGGTGCGGCCGGCACCGGATTCGTCTGCGATACGACCGGAGCCGGTGCCGTGGGTTCCGGCGGATCGACCGTCACCCCGTGCTCGGTCAGCAGCGCCACCAGACCCGCATCCCACCCGGCGCTGACGTTGCGGACCTTCCAGGCGCCGCCGCGCCGATAGACCTCGGCGAGCACCGCCGCCCGTTCGCTGGACAGTCCGGCGGCCGGGCAGTGGATCTCGCCTAGCCGGGCCCCGAGGCCGCCGACCGACGCCAGCGAGCCGGCCGCGGCGTCGTCGAGCGCCACCGCCAGCCGGACGACGGTGACCCGATCGGGGAGCCGCGCCAGGTCGATCACGAGACTGTCGGGGCCGGTGAGGACGATCGCCCCCTCCGGCGATCTCGGACTGTTGAAGAAGACGAGGTCGGCGTCGTCGCGTACCCGATGGTCGTCGGACAGTTGGAGCGCGAAGAGATCGACGGTGCCCGGCGTGACACCGGTGACGGAGACCGCCAACGCTCCGCCGCCGGGTGGGGTTCCTGGGATCGGGGTGTTCTGCCCGCGGGCGAGTGAGGTCACGTCGACGATTCTGACAGAGCCCTCGCCCTGAAACCGCGCGAAACACTCAAAGATCGCCCAGCATCCCTCCCGACAGCCCCACGACGACGGGCACGATCCCCAGGCATACGAACGCGGGCAGGAAACACAGTCCGAGCGGCCCGCTGATGGTGACGCCGGCCCGCTCGGCCCGCGCCAGGGCCTCGGTCTGCGCCTGCTCGCGCGTCGCCTCGGCCAGCGCCGCCACCCCATCCGCCAACGACGACCCCGCCCGCGAGGCCCGCCGCGCCAGCGTCGCGAGTTCGGCGAATCTGTCGTCCTGCGGCATCGCCGAATCCAGCGCCCAGGCCTTCTCCGGCACGGCCCCGAGGGCGAGCAGTTCCGCGGCACGTCGCAGCCCCTCGGCGAGCACTCCCGGCGCGTGCTCGGCGGCCACCGCCGCGGACGTCGCCACCGGCAGTCCCGCGCGCAGGCAGACCGCGAACAGGTCGTAGGCTGCGGCCGTCTCGAACGGGTCGGCCGCCGCGACCCTGCTCCGCAACCAGCGCGGCTCGCCGTCGAGCCGCCAGGGGCTCCCCGACCGCGGCTGTTCCGGCACCACCCGGGCCAGCGCGGACCCGGGGCCCGGCCAGATCAGGCAGGCCGCGGCGACGAGCACCGCCGCGGCGATCATCGCAGCACCTTCGCCACGATCGCGTCCGACCACAGCATCCCCGCCGCGGCCAGTCCCGTCCCGATCACCAGCAGTATCGAACCGAACGACGACCCCAACAGCACCCCGACCGGCCCCGCGCCCATCATCTCGCCCAGCCCGAGCCCCAGCACCGGAAGACCGGCGAGCACCGTCGCGGTGGCCCGCGGCCCCGCCATCCCGGCCTCGGTGCGCTCACCGAACTCCCGGCGTTGCACCAGGTCGCGCCGGAGCGCCTCCAGCAGCGCGGCCATCGGCAGTCCGTTCCGCACCGAGATCGACCACGCGTCACCGACCCGGCGCAGTCCGGGCACCGTGTCGTCGATCGTCGCCGAGCCGACCTCGCCGCCGAGTTCCACCCGGGCCGCGATCCGCCCGAGTTCGGCTGCCACCTCCGGGTGCCGCCCGGCCACCTCCTGCGCCGCCGCCCGGCAGGCACCGACCATCGGCGCCCCGACCGAGAGTTCGGCGGACATCACCGACAGCGCCCGGATCAGCGCCTCGGAATGCGTCACGACCGTGCTCCGCGCCCGGCTCCGTCGTCGTCGAGCCAGCACCAGCGCGGCGACGATCCCCGCCGCGATCCCGGGCCCGATCCCCACCGTCGCCGTCGTCAGTGCCACCCCCGCCGCGACGGTGGGCCCGACCGGCAGCCGGACGGCCCCGGCCGCCGCGTCGCCGGTCAGCCGCCGGAGCCTGCGGGCCGCGTCGTGCGACGGCCACACCAGCAGCGCCACGGCGCCCAGCACCGAGGCCGCCGCGGTCAGCACCGGGCCTCCGTTCCACCGTCGCGAGTCCAGACCGGACGGATCCGGACTGTGCCCGCCCCCGACCTCTCCACCGCGCCGATCTCGGCGAGCCCGCGGGTGCCGTCGGCGCGTCGTTCCACCCCGAACACCACGTCGAGCGCGGCGGCGAGCTGACTGTGCAGAGCCGTCTGGGTCATGCCGCCGAGCGCCGCGAGCGCCTCCATCCGGGCGGGCACCTCGGCCACGGAGTTCGCGTGCAATGTGCCCGCGCAGCCCTCGTGCCCGGTGTTGAGGGCCGTCAACAGGTCGATCACCTCGGCGCCGCGCACCTCCCCCACCACGATCCGGTCCGGCCGCATCCGGAGGGCCTGACGCACCAGCGCCCGCACCGAGACCTCGCCGATCCCCTCCACGTTCGGCGCCCGCGCCACCAGCCGGACCACGTGCGGATGGCGCGGATCCAGTTCGGGGGCGTCCTCGACGATCAGCAGCCGCTCCCCCGGATCCACCCGCCCCAGCAGTGCGTTCAGCAGCGTCGTCTTTCCGGCTCCGGTCCCTCCGACCACCAGGAACGCACGACGCCGGGCGATCACGTCGAGGATCAGCTCCCGCGCCCGGAGCGGGATGCCGCCGGCGGCGACCAGCGCATCGAAGTCCTTCGCGGCGCTGCGCAGCACCCGCAACGAGATACAGGTCCCGTCCAGCGCGAGGGGCGGGATCATCGCGTGCAACCGCACCGCGTACCCGTGCCTGCCCACCCCGGAGAGCCGCCCGTCGACCCAGGGCTGGGCGTCGTCGAGTCGCCGCCCGGCCCCCAAGGCCAACCGCACGGCGAGTCGCCGGACGCTCGACTCGTCGTCGAACGTCACCCCCGTCGGTTCCAGTCCCGCGCCCCGTTCCACCCAGACCCGCTCCGGTCCGACGACGAGGATGTCGGTCACCGCGGGATCGGCCAGCAGCCCCTCCAGCGGACCGGCCCCGACCAGTTCGGTCTGCAGATAGCGCAGGGCCGCCAACAGGTCGGTGTCCGAGAGCAGGCCGCCGGACTCGGTCCGCACCGCGTCGGCGATGGTCTCGGCATCCGGGTCCACCGACCGGGCGGCGAGCCGCTCCCGCACCCGTTCCAGCAGTTCGGCGTTCCGCTCGACGCTCATCGTCGTGCTCCGCGCACCCGCGCCAGCTCGCCCAGCACGGTCTCCGCGGCCCGGGCCTCCGATCCCCGGGGCGAATCCCGCAGCCCGCCGTCGTCGCATCGCCGCCGGAGCGCCTTGCGCGAGCGCATCCCGGCCAGCAGCGGCAGCCCGATCGCCTCGGCCACCTGGACGTCGCTCAGCCCGCCGGGGGCCGGACCCCGCACCACCAGCCCCGACTCCCCGCCGAGCGCGCACCGCGACACCAGCTTCCGCGTCGCCGCCACGCCGGGCACCGTCGCCCGGGTCACGACCACGCTCAGGTCCGCGGAGTCGAGCACTCCCGCGGCCGAGGGATCCATCGCCCGTCCGACGTCGACGATCACCGTCTGCCCGTCCGTACGCGCCGCATCCAGCACCGCCAGCGCGGTCTCGGCCGAGAGCGGGGCGCCGTCGTCGCGGCTCCTGGTCAGGAACGCCAGCCGTCCGCCGAGACGGGGCAGCGCCGCCGACAGCGCCTGCCGATGGATGCTCCCCGTCTCCCCGGCCACCTCGTCCCAGCGCAGCCCGGACACCTCCTCGGCGCCCAGCAGCAGATCCAGTCCGGCGCCGGCGGGCTCGGCGTCGAGCAGCAGCACCGCCGCCCCCGACCGCGCCGCCGACAGCCCGAGGACCGCGGCGAACGTGCTGGTCCCGGCACCCCCGTGACCACCGACGACGGCGAGGACCGGCGCCGCCGAACGGTGCGGGCGCCGCAGGCCCGACATCGCCGCGGTCAGGCCCGCTTCGTCGTCGGGCAGCACGTAGCCGCCCTGCGCGCCGGCCGCCAGACCGGCCCGCCACGCCGACTGATCCGCCGCCGATGCCGCCACCACCAGCACCCCGCTCCGGGCGGGCAGCGCGAGGGCCGCCAGCGCCTCCAGCGCCGCGCCGTCGGCCACCACCGCGCCGGCGCGCAGCCAGTCGCGCCGGCAGGTGGCCGGATCGCCGCGCACCGTCGTGTATCCGGCGGCCGCACCGCAGCGCACGACCGCGTCGTGCAGGACGGCGTCGGTGAGGACCAGCAGCATCTCGCTCATGCGCCGATGATCGGCGCACCGGCGCCGACACACCAGTGCGTCGTCCACAGGCGAACCCTTCGGCACGAGTCGTCCACAAATGCGGCGCAGGGTCTTGAAATCGGGTGCCGACTGTGCAGCGAGACCGGGAGCGTCGACCCGACGAGGCGGCCGGTTCGAGAAGACCGCAGCGGATCGGGGAACGACGGACCGTGGAGATAGCGATGACCCCGGCCAGGGGGGAGGAGGCCGGGGTCATCTGCTTTCAACCCCGGGGGTCGGGTTGAAAGCACCGGCCTGAGCCGGACACTGCCAAACTACCTCCGGATCACCGAATCCCGCAACTCTTCCGGAGGATCCGGAAACGAATCGGAATCCACCATTTCCCGGGTTCGCCGACACCGGCCGAATCGCGGGCCGTAACGTCGCTGTCGTGGCAGTGACTGCACCCACCCGTTCGGCGGCGTTCTTCGACCTGGACAAGACCGTGATCGCCAGATCCAGCGCGCTCGCCTTCACCCGACACTTCTACGACGGCGGACTGCTGAGCAAGCGCGGCATGCTGCGCTCGGCGATCGCGCAACTCCAGTTCCTGCTCACCTCCGACCACACCGACCAGGTCGAGAAGATGCGCAGACACGTCACCGAGATGTCCGCGGGCTGGGAGGCCGCGACCGTCCGGTCGATCGTCTCCGAGACGCTCGACGACGTGGTGCGCCCGGTGATCTTCCACGAGGCCGCCGCCCTCATCGCCGAACACAAGGCGGCCGGCCGCGACATCATCCTGGTGTCGGCATCGGCATCGAGATGGTCGAACCGATCGGCGAACTGCTCGGCGCCGACATCGTGCGCGCCACCGTGATGAAGGTGATCGACGGACGCTACTCCGGCGAGATCGACTTCTACTGCTACGGCGAGCAGAAGGCCGTCGCCATGCGCGAGCTGGCCGCCGAGAACGGTTACGACCTCGCCGACTGCTACGCCTACTCCGATTCCAGCACCGACATCCCGATGCTGGAGGCCGCGGGACATCGGGCGGTGGTCAACCCGGACAAGGCGTTACGGACCTACGCCGCCGAACACGACTGGGAGATCCTCGACTTCCCCAACCCCGCTCCCCTGGTGGACTGGTCGGATTCGACGACGCGCGGCTGGACCGCCGCCGCGGCCGGCGTCGGGGTGGTCGCGGCGGTCGCCGTGGCCTACGGGATCGCCCACCTGCGGCACCGGACCGACGGGCCGTCCGACGCCGGACACGCCGCGGCCTGACGTCTTTCCGAAACGCTTGATGTGACTCGCATCACGTGGTAGAAAATAACCACGGAACGCCGGAAGGCAAAGTCCGGATCGGAAGAGAAGATCCGAACTCCCGGAAGGTCGTTCCCAGCACGGGCGGCAAGCACCCACGCGGAGCGCGCCGCATTGGCAGAAGCGTTGTGCGCCTGCGACATCGAGGACACGAGACGTCACGTCCGTGACCACCTTCCCTCGCCGAGGCGATCTCACAACCCACCTTGCACGCTTGGTAACTTGCGTCCGTGCTCGCGGGCGGCACCTGCCACCGGTTCACCGGTGCGGGGGCCGCCCGCATTATTACGCGGTGGTCGTGGTCTCGACTCCGCTCGACCAGCGAGAAGAAACTCGACCGGAGAGATCGGTTATCGGGCGGCGTCGGCGATCGACCGCGCCTCCGCCGCCCCCGACGCCATCCCCTGACAGCAGAGGACGATCCAGTCGGCCAGCGCAAGCGGATCCCCCGTCGCGAAACTCGCCGAGCTCTCGCGGTAGTCGCCCAGCCGACGCAGCCACGTCACCTCGGGCACGCCCAGCAGATGCGGATCGAGCCCGGTCGCCGCCGACACCAGCCGCGACGCCCCGCGGGCCACCACGGCGTTGGCCTCCTCGAACGGCGCGAGCACCAGCAGTTCGCCGTGCACCACCGCGGCGAGCACCGCGGCCGGCACGGAGGTGGCGCCGGTGATCAGCTGCCCGAGGAAGTCGAGGCGCTGCGCGATGTGCGGCTCCTCGCGCGGACGACCGAGCCGGGACTCCGGCACCAGTTCGGCCGCGGCGAGCGCGTGCAGCCGCGCGAGCGACTGCATCGGCGCCCGACGGAAGACGGCCACCTCCCGGTCCAGCGAGTCCGGATCCATCGCCTGGGCGACGCGGATGGCGCCGGACATCACCGGATCGTCGAAGTCGTGCTCACGATTGAGTTCGGTGGTCGCCCCCTCCATCGCCGCCGAACTGCGGCCGCCCCGCCACGACGACTCCCGCGAGGTCTTGTCCCAGCCGCGCAGGTTCACCGGATGCCGGTGCACCGCCGCGAGCGCCTCCCCGGCCTCCTCGGCGGCGGCCGCCACACCGGGCAGATCGAGCAGGGGCGCCAGCGGATCAGAAGTCACGCGTCCACAGTAGTGCCCGCCGTCGACCCGGCCTCCGGCACACGGGCATCCACCGACCGCAGCCGATCGACCGCTCACCGCGCGCATCGCACCCGCAACCTACGCGCCGTTACGCTCATCACACGAGGTGACTACGCTCACATCCAGAAGTCATGGAGTGCCGCGCCACCCGACGATCGTCGTCGACGCACCACCCCCGACAGTCCTGTTCGCACCACCGAAAGGCAGCCCATGTCCACCACCGACCAGGTCTATCCCCCGTCAGCGGAGTTCGCCGCCCAGGCCAACGCCGACGAGGCGATGTACGCCCGCGCCGACGCCGATCCCGAGGAGTTCTGGGCGGAGCAGGCACGACGGCTCGACTGGGCCACGCCCTTCACCGGCGTCCTCGACTGGTCGGATGCGCCGTTCGCCAAGTGGTTCGGCGGCGGCGAGCTGAACGTCGCCGTCAACTGCGTCGACCGGCACGTCGCCGCGGGCAAGGGCGACCGCGTCGCGATCCACTGGGTCGGCGAGCCCGGCGACTCCCGCGACATCACCTACCGCGAGCTCAAGGACGAGGTCAGCCGCGCGGCGAACTACTTCTCCGCGGTCGGTCTGACGGCCGGCGACCGCGTGGCGATCTACATGCCGATGGTCCCCGAGGCCATCATCTCGATGCTCGCGTGCGCCCGCCTCGGCCTCACCCACTCGGTGGTCTTCGCCGGCTTCTCCGCCGCCGCCCTGCGCTCCCGCGTCGACGACGCCGAGGCCAAGATGGTCGTCACCACCGACGGCCAGTTCCGCCGCGGACAGCCCGCCGAACTCAAGACGCAGGTCGACGAGGCCCTGGGCACCGGCGACGACGCCGCACCGTCCGTCGAGAAGGTCCTCGTGGTCCGCCGGACGAACCACGACGAGAACCTGCCGTGGGTCGAAGGCCGCGACGTCTGGTGGGAGGACACCGTCGCCGAGCAGTCTCCCGAGCACGAGGCCGAGGCGTTCGACGCCGAGCACCCGCTGTTCCTGCTCTACACCTCCGGCACCACCGGCAAGCCCAAGGGCATCGTCCACACCTCCGGCGGCTACCTGACCCAGGCGTCGTACACCTTCCACAACGTCTTCGACCACAAGGAGGGCCGCGACGTCTTCTGGTGCACCGCCGACATCGGCTGGGTCACCGGCCACTCGTACATCGTCTACGGCCCGCTCTCCAACGGCGCCACCGAGGTGATCTACGAGGGCACCCCGAACTCCCCCGACGAGCACCGCCACTTCCAGATCATCGAGAAGTACGGCGTCACCACCTACTACACCGCGCCGACCCTGATCCGCACCTTCATGAAGTGGGGCCGGGCCGTCCCCGACGCCCACGACCTGAGCTCGCTGCGCCTGCTCGGCAGCGTCGGCGAGCCGATCAACCCGGAGGCCTGGCGCTGGTACCACGAGGTCATCGGCGGCGGCCGCTGCCCGATCGTCGACACCTGGTGGCAGACCGAGACCGGCGCCATCATGGTGGCCCCGCTGCCCGGCGTCACCGCGTGCAAGCCGGGGTCGGCGATGCGTCCGCTGCCCGGCATCAGCGCGAACATCGTCGACGACAACGGCAACCCGCTGCCGAAGGGCGAACAGGGCTACCTGGTCCTGGACCGCCCGTGGCCGGGCATGCTGCGCGGCATTTGGGGCGACGAACAGCGGTTCAAGGACACCTACTGGTCCCGCTACGCCGAGCAGGGCTGGTACTTCGCCGGCGACGGCGCCCGGTACGACGAGGACGGCGCGCTGTGGGTGCTCGGCCGCGTCGACGACGTGATGAACGTGTCCGGCCACCGCATCTCCACCGCCGAGGTGGAGTCGGCGCTCGTCGCCCACCCGGCCGTCGCCGAGGCCGCCGTGATCGGCGCCGCCGACGAGACCACCGGTCAGGGCATCGTCGCCTTCGTGATCCTGCTGGAGGGCGCCGAGAACAGCGGCGACGCCCTGATCGCCGAGATGCGCAACCAGGTGGCGGTGGACATCTCCCCGATCGCCAAGCCGCGGGAGATCAACATCGTGCCCGAACTGCCCAAGACCCGGTCCGGCAAGATCATGCGCCGCCTGCTCAAGGACGTCGCCGAGGGCCGCGAACTCGGCGACACCTCGACCCTGGTCGACCCGTCCGTCTTCGAGGCGATCCGCGCCAAGCGCGCCTGAGAGCACACCGGTTCGGCCGGGATCCCACCCCGTCACGACGACGGGATCCCGGCCGTTCCGCACCCGGCCGAACCGATCTGTCCCGCTCGCTACGCTCCCGGCGACCGGCATGGCAACATAAGGTCCGATACCCGAACGCAAGGAGAATTCGTGAGCGGCAATCAGGACACCTGGCCCGGCGGGCCCGAGAACCCCCCGCAGGTGCCGTCGATCCCGATGTCCGATGCGAACCTCGGACCCGACGGTCAGCCCACCTTCGGCAATCTCGTCAAGGACGCCACCGCCAGCGCGTCGGCGCTGTTCCGCGCCGAGGTCCAGCTGGCCAAGGCCGAGCTCATCGGCGAGGCGAAGAAGGCCGGCGCCGGCACCGGTCTGATCGTCCTGTCCGGGGTGCTCCTGCTGTACGCGAGCCTCTTCTTCTTCGTCTTCCTCGGTTTCCTGCTCGACGTCTGGCTCTCCACCTGGCTGGCGTTCCTCATCGTCTTCCTGCTGCTCATGGTCATTGCGATCACCGGCATCCTCGTCGCCTACATCCTCTTCAAACGGCTCCGGAAACCGGAGAAGACCATCGATTCGGTCAACGAGCTGTCCACCCTGGTGCCGGGGAAGAGCGACACCGCCCCGGCCGGCGGTTACGCGCACCCGCAGATCCCTCCGGCGAACGTCCCGCCGAGCAGCTATCCGTCGAAGCGGAGCTGACGCCCTGGCCACCCTGTCGGGTTCCCCTGATGCCACGGAGGTCCGGTTCGACGGCCCGTGGCATCACTTCGACATCCGCGCGAACGGTCTCCGCTTCCACGCGGTGGAGACCGTCGCCGGGTCGATCGCGGACCGCCCGCTGGTCCTGTTCCTGCACGGTTTCGGCGAGTTCTGGTGGAGTTGGCGCCACCAGCTCGGCGCGCTGACCGACGCCGGTTACCGCACCGTCGCCGTCGACCTGCGCGGCTACGGCGACTCCGACAAGCCGCCGCGCGGCTACGACGGCTGGACGCTGGCCGGCGACACCCATGCGCTGGTCCGCGCTCTCGGCCACACCCAGGCCACGCTGGTGGGCCACGCCGACGGCGGCCTGGTGTGCTGGGCCACCGCGACCCTCCACCCGAGGTCCGTCGCGCGGATCGCGGTCCTGGCCTCCCCGCACCCGCGAGCGCTCCGCCGGTCGATGTTCACCAACGGCCCCGAACGACGCGCCTTCCTCGTGCCCTTCCTGCACGACCAGGTCCCCCGGATCGGCGAACGACGCCTCACCCGCGACGACGGCGCCCACCTCGACGAGTACTTCCGCGCACACGCCGGATCCGCCTGGCGGCAGACCCCCGACTTCGCCGAGTCCGTCGCCCGCAACCGGCTCGCGATCCAGATCCCCGGTGTGGCCCACTGCAGCCTGGAGTACCGCCGCTGGGCGTTCCGCTCGCAGTTCCGGGGCGACGGCCGCCGCTTCATGCACCTGATGAACAAGCGACTGCACATCCCGGTCCTGGCCGCCCGCGGCCGCGCGGACGACTACATCCTCGACTCGGTGATGTCGGCCAGCAGGCACTGGGCCTCCGACTTCGACTACCGGGTGATCCCCGCCGCCGGCCACTTCGTCCACGAGGAGAACCCGACCGCGGTCAACGCCGCGCTGCTCAAGCTCCTCGATCGCTGACGACGCCCGCCCCGGAGGCGGAGACCTCCCCGCGGCGCGCCCCGCCCCCGACCGGTCACCCGGCCCGGCGCCTCACCGGGTCACGCAGCTCGACGTCGACGCCTCCCGGCTCCGCTGCTCCGATGCGGTCACGTCGCTGCTCACCTGTTCGGCGGTCAGCACGAAGCCGGTGTCCTCCGCGACGTCCTCCGACGCCCCGAAGACCACGCCGAGCACCTCCCCCTCCGGGGAGATCATCGGGCCGCCGGAATTGCCCGAGCGCACCGTGCCGCGCACCGTGTACACCTGGCGACGGACCTTCTCCGGGCTCTGGTAGATGTCCGGTCCCACCAGGTTGACGGTGTTGCGGACCCGGACCGGCGTCACCGTGAACGGCCCGTCCTCGGGGTACCCGAGGACGATCGCGTCGGCCCCGGTGCCCGCCGCGTCGCCGGCGAAGTCGAGCGGTCGTGCGGTCAGCCCGGGGACGTCGAGCACCGCGACGTCGGCGCGGGCGTTGTACCAGACCACCTTCGCCTCCAGACTCCGTCCGTTCGGGGTCCGGATCGAGACCTCGCTCGAACCCGCCACGACGTGCGCGTTGGTCATCACCCGCTCCGGTGCGAACACGAAACCGGAGCCCTCCAGCGACTGCCCGCAGTCGGGGGAGAGCGCGTAGATCTTCAGTACGCTCGGGCGGACCCGCCGGATCACCGACGACGTGTCGAGCCGATGGTTCGGCGGAGCGACCTGCGCCACCTCGGTCTCGCCGAAGGGACTGATCACCTGTTTGAGGCCGGAGCTGTCGAGCAGCGCGGTGAACTCGCCGGGGAGGTCGCGCATCCACTGCGGCGCCACCGCGTCGACGGCCCCGATCACGCGGGAACCGTCGACCGCCCGGGAGAACTCCCCCTGCGACGACTCCCGGATCGGGATGGCCACCAGCCAGGCCGCGATCAGGATCGCGAAGAACTGGAAACACGCCCCGATCAGGCTGTCCACCCGCCTCAGGCGCAAGGAGTGAAGACCGCTCCGCATCGCGCGGCCCACCACCATGCCGGACACCTCGCCGATCACCACCAGCGCCACCAGCACCAGGAGCGCGACCAGCACGCGCAGTCGCGGATCGTCGATCAGCGTGACCACGTGCGGGACCAGCAGGATCCCCGCGATCACCCCGATCACCACGCCGATGAAGGCCATCGCCGACGCGGCGGCGCCCTGCCGGTACCCGCTGGCACCGGCGAGCACCGCGATCGCCACGACGATCACTTCGACCCAGACCGAACCGCTCATGAGCGGTCCGCCGCGTCGTCGGTCGGGAAGCCGGAGACCTGGCGACCGCCGGTCTCGGCGATCATCTGCTCCAGCGGCCGGACGTCGTCGGTGTCCCACGGCACGTCCCAGCCCGCGGTCTGGCTGATCGCCGCCAGCAGTCCGCCGGTGAAGCCCCAGACCAGCATGCCGTCGTACAGGAAGGCCGGACCCTTGTAGGCGGTGATCCCGGAGATCGCCCGGCGGACCTGGAAGCGGTGCTCGGGCGAGAGCAGTTCCCGCAGGTTCACCCGCACCACGCGGGCCGTCTCGCCCTCGTCCACCACGCCGACGGCGCTGGGGACCGGCTCGTGCCCGATCACCGGGGTCACCTCGAATCCCGACGGCACCGGGAAGGCCGGCAGGTTGGCCAGCAGCCGCACCCCGTCCGAGTGCAGGCCGGTCTCCTCGCGGGCCTCGCGCATCGCGGTGCCCACCGGGTAGTCGTCACCCGGGTCGCGGCTGCCGCCGGGGAAGGCGATCTGGCCGCTGTGGGTCCGCATGGTGGCGGCCCGCTCGGTGAGCAGGACGTCGGCGTCGGCGGGCAGTCCGCCCGGATGGTCGAGCGCGGCCTCGAACGAGCCTCCGAACAGGACCAGCACGGCCGCCGCGCGCTGCGCCCGGAAGGTCGCGGCCCAGCGCGCGCGGTCGCCGCCGCGCCGCAGCACGGCCTCGTTCACCGCCGCCGGATCGTCGGTCACCCCGCGCAGCCACGGCGGGATCGCCGACCGTTCCACCAGCGGTCCCACATAGGTCGGTTCACGCTTCACGAGACGTCCACCCCCAGTTCCTTCTCCACCACGGAGGCGAGGTCGTCGTACGAGTCGAAGACCCGCGGCAGTGTCGCGGCGACGGTGCCGTCGGCGCGGAGCAGCAGGGTCGACGGGAACACGCGCGGCGCGGCGAGCGCGGCCGCGACCGAGCCGTCGACGTCGGTGACGGTCGGGAGTCGCACGCCCACCTCGGTGAGGAACTTCAAGATCGCGTAGGGCTTGGCGCCGCCGTCGCGCGCGTGCACGGCGAGGACGTCGAGCCGGTCCCCGGCCCGCTCGCTCAGTTCGGCGAACAGCGGAAGCTCCCGACGGCACGGCAGGCACCACACGGCCCACAGGTTGATCACGGTCGGCCGCCCCGCGGTCGCGGCGCCCAGATCCACCCGTTCCCCGTCCGCCAGGCACAGCGCGGACACGTTCTTCAACGCGGCTCCGCCGGGCACGGGTGCGGTGCTCCGCGGGCACGGCGGCAACGCAGCCTCCGTCCGGGCCTGCGCCAGCATGCTCGCCGGGACCGCCTCGTCGGTCACCCCGCGCGTCGACGACGGCGGCCCGCCGCCCGCGGTGTCCGCGGCGCCGTCACGCGGCCAGAGCGCGTAGATCAGCGCGACCATCACCACGACGAACACGATCATCGCGCGGACCGACGACGATGCGAGCATCGTCTTCACGGTGGCGCCGCTTCTCATCGTTCCATCCCGACCAGTGCGAGCAGATGCTCGGTCTCCGGGCCCTTCACCAGGGCCGCCGCCTCTTCCGGTCCGGTGGGCCCGGTCCCGTACGACGGGCAGTCCTTCGCCAGGGTGCACACCCCGCACGCGGGTTTGCGCGCATGGCAGATCCGCCGCCCGTGAAAGATGATCCGGTGCGAGAGGTCGGTGTACTCCTTGCGCGGGAACAGCTCGGCCACCACGCGCTCGACCTTCACCGGGTCCTCCTCCGCGGTCCACTCCCAGCGGCGCACCAGGCGCCCGAAGTGCGTGTCCACGGTGAGTCCGGGCACCCCGAACGCGTTCCCGAGCACCACGTTCGCGGTCTTCCGGCCGAACCCGGGCAGCGTCACCAGGTCTTCGAGACGACGGGGTACCTCGCCGTCGTACCGCTCCACCAGCGCCCGACCGAGCCCGATGATCGAGTTCGCCTTGTTCCGGTAGAAACCGGTGCTGCGGATCATCTCCTCCAGCTCGGTGCGATCGGCGCCCGCGTAGTCGGCGGCGGTGCGGTAGCGGGCGAACAGCGCGGGGGTCACCTGGTTCACCCGGACGTCGGTGCACTGCGCCGAGAGGATGGTCGCCACCGAGAGCTCCAGCGGATCGGTGAAGTCGAGTTCGCAGTAGACCTCGGGGAACTCCACCTGCAGGGCCCGGTTCATCCGCCGGGCACGACGGACCAACCCCAGGTGCGTCTCCGGCGTCCGTCGCTTCACACCGGACCACGTTACCGATACCGGCGGCCGCAGCACGCTTCGCAGCCGCAGGTCACAAGTCGATGACGACGCCCGTGCCGGTTTCCGCCTCCGCCGAGCGCTGTGTTTACGTGGAGGGCATGCAAGGTCTGGTCGTGATCGTCTATCCACTCCTGCTCATGGGTTTCGCCATCCTGATGAACCGGGTCCAGGTCCGGCTCGACTACGGCGCGGTCGGTGGCAAACAGGTCGACGAGTTCCTCGAA
This sequence comes from Gordonia sp. (in: high G+C Gram-positive bacteria), assembly GCF_047600385.1. GTDB lineage: Bacteria > Actinomycetota > Actinomycetes > Mycobacteriales > Mycobacteriaceae > Gordonia. The sequence goes on from NZ_JASGKZ010000001.1 coordinate 631,061, forward strand.
TCCGCTGACGCCACCGATGTGGACAATCTCGCCAAGTCCGGCCTGCCCGCCGCACTGGACGAACTCCGCCACCGGCACGGCCACGACGACGAGGCCACCGGCCCCGCATCCTGACGCACCCGCCCGAAACCACTCCGACAACTCGGGTTACGGTCGTTCCACCGGTCAGCCGCACACGTGACTCTCACAACATTTACACTTTGTGTTCGAGTAGCGTGGATCACGCGCGTCAGTTGATGCGACGAGAACGAGAAAGGTTCTTTGGTGGACGACATTCTTGCCCGTGCGGGTATTTTCCAGGGGGTCGAGCCTACCGCCGTTGCGGCGCTCGCCTCCGAACTCACGGAGGTCGAGTTCCCGCGCGGCCACGTGATCTTCCACGAGGGCGAGCCGGGTGATCGCCTGTACATCATCCTCTCCGGCAAGGTGAAGCTCGGCCGCCGTTCCCCGGACGGCCGGGAGAACCTGCTGACGATCATGGGGCCGTCGGACATGTTCGGCGAGCTGTCGATCTTCGATCCGGGCCCGCGCACGTCGTCGGCGACGACGGTCACCGAGGTCCGCGCCGCGACCATGGACCGCGATGCGCTCCGCAAGTGGATCAAGGACCGCCCGGAGATCGCCGAGCAGCTGCTGCGGGTGCTCGCGCGCCGGCTCCGCCGGACCAACAACAACCTGGCCGACCTCATCTTCACCGATGTGCCGGGCCGTGTCGCCAAGCAGCTGCTGCAGCTGGCGCAGCGTTTCGGCACCCAGGAGGGCGGTGCGCTGCGGGTGACCCACGACCTGACCCAGGAGGAGATCGCTCAGCTGGTGGGCGCCTCGCGCGAGACCGTGAACAAGGCCCTGGCCGACTTCGCGCAGCGCGGCTGGCTCCGCCTCGAGGGCAAGAGCGTGCTGATCGCCGACTCGGAGCGTCTGGCGCGCCGCGCCCGCTGATTCGACGGTTCCACCGCCGCGGGCTCTCACGGCCGAAGAACAACCGCTGGAGTGCCTCCGCGATCCCTCTCAGAGGGTCCGGAGGTACTCCAGTTGCGTTTTCACGCTCATCCGCGCCGCGGGCCAGAGCCTGCGGTCGACGTCGGCGTAGACCCGGCGGACCACCTTCATCGGTTTGGCCTCGTGGGCGGTCAGCTTCAGCTCGTCCAGCGCCTGCCGGATCTGGTCGAGCCGGTCCTCGCGGTGCGCCTTGTAGTAGCGGGCGACCGGTTCGAGTTCGGGATGGTCGGGTCCGTGCCCGGGCAGGAGGGTCGCCGACGGAGCGTCGACGATCAGCCGGTTCAGCGAGTTGAAGTAGTCGCCCAGACCGCCGTCCTTCGGGTCGAGCACCGTGGTGCCGCGGCCGAGGATCGTGTCGCCGGTGACGATCGCCTGTCGTCCCTCCCACTCGACCAGGAAGCTCATCGAGTCGGCGGTGTGTCCGGGCGTGTGCAGGGCGGTGATCCGCAGTCCGGCCGCCTCGATCACCTCGCGGTCGGTGATCCGGGGTGCGCCGTGGCTGAATCGATCGTCGTACGCCCGGTGGATCGCACCGGTGTGCTTGCGCATGCGCTCGATCGCCCCCGTGTGGTCGGCGTGACGGTGGGTGATCAGGGTCAGCTCCACCTCGCCCGCGGCCGCGGCGATCGCCTTCACGTGCCGCTTCGACCGGGGCGGACCCGGATCGACGACGACGGCGGTCGGACTGTCCGGGGCCCGCAGGATCCAGGTGTTGGTCCCGTCGAGTTCCATCAGCCCCGGATTGTCGCGCAGCAGGACGGAGGCGAACTCCGTGACCGGACGCACCTGCCCGTAGGCGGGATGCGTGATCGGCGCGCCGGTCACGGGCTCAGGCTCCGGCGGCGAGCTGGACGACCAGCTCCACCTCGACGGGGGCGCCGAGCGGGAGCTCGGCCACGCCCACGGCGGACCGGGCGTGCACGCCGGCCTCGCCGAAGATCTCGCCGAGCAGATCCGAGGCCCCGTTGAGGACCCCGGGCTGGCCGGTGAAGCCGGGCGCCGAGGCGACGAAGCCGACCACCTTGACCACCCGTTCGACGGCGTCGATCCCGACGACCGAGTCCACCGCGGCGAGCGCGTTGAGCGCGCACTGCCGGGCGGCGGCGGTCGCCTGTTCGGGCGAGACGATGCCCTCCGCGCCCTGCGAGACCTTGCCGCGCAGCGTCAGCTCGCCGTCGACCACCGGCAGCTGGCCGGAGGTGTGGACGAAGTCGCCGGCCCGCAGGGCCGGGGTGTAGCTGCCGACCGGCGTCACGACCGCGGGCAGGGTGATTCCGAGCTCGGCGAGCCGAGCGCTCCACTGGCCCGCCATGTCAGTTGGTGGGCCGCTTGAGGTAGGCCACGTGCTGCTCGCCGGTGGGACCGGGCAGCACGCTGACCAGCTCCCATCCGTCCGAGCCCCACGTGTCGAGGATGTCCTTGGTCGCGTGCGTCAGCAGCGGAATGGTCGCGTATTCCCAGGTGGTCAGTTCACTCATGCAGCCACCTTATCCGGTGATCCACGGCGCAGTCAGCGAGGTTCTTCCGTTCCGACGGTAAGGGATCGTTAAGGTTGATCGCGTGACGACTGACGCGTTGACCCAGCAAGGAAGCGGTTGGCCCGCGAACGCGCGCTCCGCCCGGCTCCACTTCGTGTCCGGCAAAGGCGGCACCGGCAAGACGACCGTCGCCGCCGCGCTGGCGATCGCCTTCGCGAGCGAGGGCAAGAAGGTGCTTCTCGTCGAGGTCGAGGGCCGGCAGGGCATCGCGCAGATCTTCGACGTCCCCCCGCTCCCCCCGACCGATCACAAGATCGATCCGGCGGGCGGCGGGGTCTGGGCGCTCGCGGTCGACATCGAGCACGCGCTCCTGGAATACCTCGACATGTTCTACCGGCTCGGATTCGCCGCGAAGGCGATCAAACGGGTCGGCGCGATCGACTTCGTCACCACCGTCGCCCCCGGCCTGCGGGACGTGGTGATCACCGGCAAGATCAAGGAACGCGTGATCGCCGTCGACGACGGGGGCGCCCCGCTGTACGACGTCGTCGTCGTCGACGCTCCGCCGACCGGCCGCATCGGCAACTTCCTGGACGTCACCTCCGCGATGAGCGACCTGGCCAAGACCGGTCCGATCCGCAACCAGAGCGAGGGCGTCGTGCAGCTGCTGCACTCGCCGGAGACCGTCGTGCACCTGTGCACGCTGCTGGAGGCCATGCCGATCCAGGAGACCATCGAGGCCGTCGACGACCTGGCCGCGAAGAACCTGCACCTGGGTTCGATCTTCGTGAACCGAGTGAAACCCCAGTATCTGCCCGACACCGAGCTCGACGCCGTCGCCGAGAACCGGATCGACGCCGATGCGCTGCGGGCGGGCCTGACGAAGGCGGGGCTCGACGTGTCCGACGACGACATGGCCGGCCTGATCCGGGAGGCCGTCGACTACGCGGTCCGCCTGCAGGCGCAGCAGGTGGCCCAGGCCGACCTGGACGAGGTGCAGGTGCCCCGTGTCGACCTGCCGGAGATCGACGAACACGTCGACCTCGGCGGGCTCTATCAACTCGCCCGCGCGATGAAGGAGGCCGGCGTCTGATGCCCGATCTGAACATGGGCGCCACCCTGCGCGACCCGCGCACCCGCGTGGTGATCTGCTGCGGGTCCGGTGGCGTCGGCAAGACCACCACCGCCGCCGCGATGGCCCTGTACGCCGCCGAACGCGGGCGGACCGTCGCCGTCCTCACCATCGACCCGGCACGACGTCTCGCCCAGTCGCTGGGCATGACCGAGCTGACCAACGAGCCGCAGCCCGTCCCGGTGACTCCGCTCGAGGCGGCCTCCGGCGGCACGCTCGACGCGATGATGCTCGACATGCGCCGCACCTTCGACGACATGGTGATCGAGCACTCCACGCCCGAACGCGCCGAGAAGATCCTGAACAACGCGTTCTACCAGACCGTGGCGTCGTCGTTCTCCGGCACGCAGGAGTACATGGCGATGGAGAAGCTCGGTCGGCTCCTCGAGGAGGACCGCTGGGATCTCATCGTCGTCGACACGCCGCCCTCGCGGAACGCCCTGGACTTCCTGGACGCCCCGCAGCGACTCGGCTCGTTCCTCTCCGGTCGACTGATGAAGATGCTGGTCGGCGGCGGACGCGGCGTCGGCCGCATGGTGACCGGCGCCATGAGCGTCGCCATGCGCGGGATCTCGACCATCATCGGCGGAGACATGCTGCGCGACGTCGCGGACTTCGTCCGGGACCTGGACACGATGTTCGGCGGGTTCTCCGAACGCGCCGACCGGACCTACGCGATGCTCAAGCAGCCGGGCACCCACTTCGTCGTGGTCGCGGCCCCGGAACCCGATGCGCTGCGCGAGGCCAGCTTCTTCGTCAACCGCCTCGCTCAGGACTCGATGCCGCTGTGCGGCCTGATCGTGAACCGGACGCATCCGACGCTGGCGGGGGTCTCGACTCCGGCCGCGGAGGCCGCGCTGGAGCGGTTCACCGACGACCTCACCCACGGTGTGCTGGCGATCCACGTCGACCGGGCGAAGACCGCTCAGCGCGAAGCCCATCTGATGGCGCGGTTCGGTTCGGCGAATCCGAGGGTGGCGACGGTGCACGTGCCCGCGTTGCCGTTCGAGGTGGCCGACGCGGCTGCGCTGCGCGCGGTGGGCGGGCAGATCACCGGCGACGAGACTCGCGACGAGTAGTCCGAGCGGACGGACTCAGCTCTCCGCGGTCTCGCTTTTTCCGGTCTCGCCTTTCTCGGCCGCGTCTCGCCCGGGGGCCGCGGCGGGGCCGTCCGTCGGCGTGACGGCGGGGTCCGGGTCCTCGGCGGGGACCGGCCGCTCGGCGCTCTCCGGCTCGGCGGGTTCGGGGACGGCGGGTTCTGGGACGACGGGTTCGGGGACGACGGGTGCAGGCTTGGCGAGGTCCGGTCCCGCGGCGACCGGCTCGGTGCCGGTCGGCTCGGCGAGAGCGGGAGTCCCGGCGTCCGGCGCCTCGGCGGGCGCCGCCTCGAAGAAGGCGGCCGTCTCCGGCCGATACAGCAGGTAGAGCACCGCCAGCACCACCAGGAGCGCGATCAGTGCGACCGGGTTGAACCCGTTCAGCAGAGTGAAGACCGATCCGGTGATCGCGAACACGCCCAGGACCGTCGACGTGACACGCGCCCAGTTGCGGCCGCCGCCGTTGCCCCAGGCCATGACGAGCCAGAGCGCGGTGGCCACCAGGGTTCCGGCGACGACGCCGATCCGCCAGGTCTGCACGGTGGAGTCGATCAGCCCCTGCACGTCGGCACCGTCCGCCGCCGACGCGGCGAACTCCGCGTGGACCTCGGGGTCGGTCCGGAGTCGGCCGAGAAGAATCCAGAAGTAGATCCCGAACGCCGCTTGCAGCGCCGCGGCCAGATACATCAGCCACAGGGCGTTGCGAAGAGACGGGGGGCGCAGGGGCTGGGGACGCTCGGCTCCCGTGGACGGCGGGGTCTTCGGCTGCTCGGTCACCCTGGCGACGCTACCCGGACCGGCAGGTCACACCCGCAGCCGGTCGGACGGCACGGCCTCGACGACACTCCCGGACGGTGCTCCCGCAGGCCCTCCGTGACGCTCCCGCAGGAAGGCCGCGGCCGGCTTCCGACAGGCGTCAGTGCTGGACGGGCGACGGCACGGCCGCGAGGCGCTGGCGTCGTCGTTGCGCTTCGAAGAAGTCCGCCCAGGAGGTGACCTCCGGATGCTGCCGCAGCAGAGCCCGCCGCTGACGTTCGGTCATGCCGCCCCACACCCCGAACTCGACGCGGTTGTCCAGGGCGTCGGCCCCGCACTCGAGCTGCACCGGGCAATGCCGACAGATGGTCGCCGCCTTGCGCTGCGCGGCGCCTCGAACGAAGAGATCATCGGGGTTGCCACCGCGGCACCGGGCCTGCGCGACCCACGCGAGACGGGCTTCGGAATCTCCACTGGACAGGGGGGCCAAAGTCATTGCGGTAGTCCGCCTTTCAACAACCCATCGACATCGGTTCCGCCGGTCGGAACCGCGCACAAGATCCACTTTCATGATCTGCCTCACACTTTTCCACAAGTGTTAGACGACTCACGTTTGCCAATCTATTGAGGTCTGGGCTGATAGCGCAAGTCACAGTTCCGACAATTCCTGCCCGGAGCGACGTCCAGACTCCCCGGTGCACACCGATCCGGCACTCCCGGCGTCCGGGCACGTATCCTGACCGAGTGCGGTACTCCTCGAAACTCCCGGGCCTGGCGCTCGCGCTCGTGCTCGCGGGCGTCTTGGTCGCCGGGCTCCTCTTTCCGTTCACGGCCGGGGCGGCCATGCTGTCGAACCGGGCCGCGGCGACGATGGAGAACACGTCGTCCGAACTGCTGAACGGCACGGTGCCCGAAGTGACCACGGTGACCGACGCCAACGGCTCCGTCATCGCGCTGCTGTACGACCAGTACCGCACCCAGGTGGGCTACAACGACATCTCGCAGGACATGATCGCGGCGATCATCTCCATCGAGGACCGTCGATTCCTCGAGCACGACGGCGTGGACTGGCGCGGCACCCTCCGTGCGGCGCTCACCAACCAGTCCTCCGGCGAGGTGCAGCAGGGTGCGTCGACCCTCGACCAGCAGTACGTCAAGAACTATCTGCTGTTCGTGCTGGCGCGCACCGAAGCCGAGCGCGAGGCGGCCACCGAGTCCACTCCGGCCCGCAAGCTCCGCGAGGCCCGGATGGCGATGACGCTGGAGAAGACGCTCACCGAGCAGACCATGCGCGAGGGCGACGTCGACGAGGCGACCGCCAAGCAGGAGGTCAAGAAGCAGGTCGTCACCCGCTATCTGAACGTCGTGCCGTTCGGCAACAACGCCTACGGCATCGAGGCGGCCGCCCGGACCTACTTCGGCAAGTCGGCCAAGGAGCTGAACCTGCAGGAGTCGGCGATGCTCGCCGGCGTCGTGCAGTCGACGTCGGCCCTGAACCCGTACAACGACGCCGAGGCCTCCCTGGCCCGCCGGAACACGGTCCTGGACACCATGATCGAGAACTTCCCGCAGCGCGCGGAGGAGATCCGGGCCGCCAAGAGCAAGCCCCTCGGCGTGCTGCCCAAGCCGCGCACGCCCAAGCAGGGCTGCATCACCGCGGGCAACGACGGCTTCTTCTGCGATTACGTCCTGCAGTACCTGGCTGAGAACGGTCTCACCCGTTCCACCGTGGCCCGCGGCGGCTTCACCATCCGCACCACCCTGAACCCCGAGGTCCAGGCCAACGCGCTGCGCTCCGCCAAGGCCCAGGCCAGCCCCGACGTCACCGGCCTCGCCAACGTCATCAGCGTGGTGCAGCCCGGCGCCGACTCGCATCCCGTGCTGGCCATGGCGTCCAGCCGCGATTACGGCCTCAACCAGGAACGCAACGAGACCGTGCAGCCGCAGCCGTTCTCCCTGGTCGGCGACGGCGCGGGCTCGGTCTTCAAGATCTTCACCACGGCCGCGGCGATGGAGAAGGGCCTGGGCACCAGCACGGTGCTCCCCGTCCCGTCCAGCGTCGCCGTGTACGGCATGGGCAACAGCAACGGCGCGTTCGGCTGCCCGGCGAACGCCTACTGCGTCCAGAACGCCGGCCCGTACCCGGCGAGTCTGACGCTGACGCAGGCGCTGGCGCAGTCGCCGAACACCAGCTTCGTCCAGTTGCTGCAGCAGACCGGCGTCAAACCGTCCGTCGACATGGCGGTCCGGCTGGGCCTGCGCTCGTACACCGTCCCCGGCTCGTCGGGCGTCAACGACCAGAGCCTGGCCGACCACATCAAGAAGGGGAACTTCGGTTCGTTCACGCTGGGCCCGTTCCCGGTGAACGCGCTCGAACTCTCCAACGTGGGCGCCACGATCGCCTCCGGCGGCCGATGGTGCCCGCCGAGCCCGATCCTGTCGATCCAGGAGGCCAAGCGGGACCGGTACGGCAACGCCGTCATGGACTCCGACGGCAAGCCGGTGATGGTCAACGTCCCGTTCAATCCGCCCAAGTGCGAGCAGGTGATCGAACGCGGGCTGGCCAATTCGCTCTCGCACGCGATGAGCCAGGACACCCAGGGCTCGGGCACCGCCGCCCAGGCGGCGGCGTCGTCCGGATGGAACCTGCCGATGTCCGGTAAGACGGGCACCACCGAGGCGCACCGCTCGGCGGCCTTCCTCGGCTTCACCAACCAGCTGTCGGCCGCGTCGTACGTCTACAACGACGGCAGGCAGACCTCCGGCATTTGCAGTTCGCCGCTGCGGCAGTGCTACGACGGCGACCTCTACGGCGGCATGGAACCGGCCCGCACCTGGTTCCGCACCATGCTTCCGATCGCCCAGAAGTTCGGCCCGGTACGACTCCCCCCGAACGATCAGCGATTCGTCAACGGCAGCAACCGCGGCCGGATCCCGAACGTCGCGGGCCTTCCGGCCGGTCAGGCCACCGACCGCCTGAAAGAAGCCGGGTTCAAGGTGAGCGAGCTGGAGGTGGACAGCAGCAAGCCCAAGGGCACGGTGGTGTTCACCGCGCCGTCCGACAGCGCCATGCCGGGCACCACGATCGCCCTGTACGTCAGCAACGGCAAGACCCAGCGTTCCGCCCAGGGCACGGTCACCAAGACCGTGACGGTCCCCGGCGTCGGCCCCGTGGTGATCGAGGTGCCGGAGGGCTGAGCGACCGGAGCCGGACGATCACCGCGCTCGGGGACGTCTTACGACGTCCCCGAGCGCGTATCGTGGACTCATGGTCTCTTCCTCCGACCCGAAGCTGAAGGCCGCCCATCTCGCCGCCGGTGCGGCGGGCGCGGCCGCGGCCGGGCTCCTGTACTCCACCGTGATCGAGCGCAACGCCTTCGCGCTGCGCCACGTGACCCTCCCGATCCTCGAACCGGGGTCGTCGTCCCTGCGTGTGCTGCACCTGAGCGACATCCACATGATGCCGCGGCAGTTCCTCAAGCAGTCGTGGATCGGTGAGTTGAACGAGCTCGAACCGGACCTGGTGGTCAACACCGGCGACAACCTCGCCCACCCCACCGCGGTGCCCGCCGTGGTGCAGGCGCTCGACGGGCTGCTGTCGCGGCCGGGACTGTTCGTGTTCGGGTCCAACGACTACTTCGGCCCGAAACCCAAGAACCCGTTCAAGTACTTCCGCAAGGACCACAAGCGCACGCACGGCGAGCCGCTGCCGTGGCAGGACATGCGGGCCGCGTTCTCCGAGCGCGGCTGGCTCGACGCCACGCACACCGTGCGCGAGCTGGAGGTGGCCGACGTCCGGATCGCCGCGGCGGGCGTCGACGACCCGCACATCGGGCGCGACCGCTACGAGACCATCGAGGGCCGGCCGAATCCGCTCGCGCAGCTGCGCCTGGGACTCACCCACTCCCCCGAGCCGCGCGTCCTGGACCGGTTCGCCGCCGACGGCTACGACCTCGTGCTGGCCGGTCACACGCACGGCGGACAGCTGTGTCTTCCGGGCTACGGCGCCCTGGTGACCAACTGCCACCTGGACCGCTCGCGGGTCAAGGGCGCCTCGTACTGGGGTTCGACGATGATGCTGCACGTGAGCGCGGGCCTGGGCACCTCGCCCTACGCCCCCGCCCGCTTCGCCTGCCGCCCGGAGGCCACCCTGCTCACCCTCACCGCGTCCAGCGACGACGGCGGCGACGACGAGTTCGTCGACCAGTCGCTCCCGCAGCTCGCGGACACGATGCGCCGAGACCGTCAGACCCCGTGCGGCGGCCCTTCCGCTCCCCGGGCCGAGTCGGGAGCGGAGATCCGGCGTCGTGGTTCTTGTCGATATCGGACAAGAACCACGACGCGGGGTCCACGGGTCCTCGACCACCGGGGATCACTCATTCAGTGAGAAGACCAGCCCCGGACCGAATGCTCGGCGTCCCCGGCCAGAGGCACAGACGAGGGAGCCGGCTTTTCCACTGCGGACGTTCTGCGGACGACACGACTGCGGGCGTCGTCGGATCGGGAGATACGAGGAGGCCCTGACCCGCGTTTCCACCGGCCAGGGCCTCTACTGCTTCTCAACCAAAGCGTCGGGGTAGCGGGATTCGAACCCACGACCTCTTCGTCCCCGAACTCGACCACCTGGGCATTCGTGAGCGACGACGACGTTCGTGGTGTTCGTCTACGCAGGTCAGTGCGTTCATGACGATGCCGAGCGGTAGCGACTTGTCGAGCTACTGCGTACCCGCTGCGTACCGGGGCACATGTTCAATGCCCGGTCAGGTGATCGGTCGGTCGCGTTCTCAGCGGCGATAGCCTGCCGCATGCGCTCCAACCGCTCCGCACGCCAGTCGTTCATCTGCTGGCGCCACCCGCGCCGCCGCGAACGCCGCCTCCGCCAAGTCGTCCAGTGAGTCGTACATGCGAGCAGCCTATTTCGGAGCGCGACGTCTCGTCATTCTCGGGTACCTGCGTGACGGGGTCAGTCGAACAGACGACAAGCACCTACGGCCCGGACGCACTCGTCAGAATGAATCCATGCAACCCCTGGTCGCCCGCGCCCGTGAACTCCGTGAATGGTGGCTCCTGAAACGCAACGACCCCGCCGCCCTCGCCCGAGCAGCGCAGCAGGTACCCGGAGGCCGCCCACGCGGCCCCCGGCTCGGCGAAGTCCTCGCCGCCGGTGGCGCTGTCATCATGATGATGTTCGTGTTCCTGGTGATCCTTGGCCTCATCGTCGGTCCCGCCCCCGAGCAGAAGGCCGCACCCGTCGGCGTGTACGCGACGTCCACCGCCACATCGTCGACAACGACCACAGCTGAGGAGCAGGAGAGAAGATCCGCGCTCGTCAGCTCGCGCATGTCATCCATCGCCGAAGTAGCCTCCGCCGAAGCCGCACCACAGAAACCGGACCTTCCCGCCGTACCACTCGGCCACTGGCAAACCATCGAAGGCGTTACGAAGAAGACAGGCATTTATAAGGCGAAGGTCGCCGTCACCAAGGTCGTCCGCACCAGCCCCACCGACGTCTACATCTCCGCGAAGATCAACGTCACCCAGGGCTCTTTACTCCTCAGTGACTCCTGGGCGCTCATCACCGGGAAAGAACGGACAGCAGTCCTCAACGGCGTAGGCGAAGACGGATTCGAGTACACGGTGTCCGGCACAGCCGAGGGAAATGTCTACGGGCACATCCGGCGAGGCGAGGGAACCGACCTGGAGTACATCCGGCTACAGCCGCGGCGATCGACCTTCACCGTCGGCAAGAACCAGGCCGCGGTCTGGTCCATCGGCAAGGCGATCAAGTCCTTCACGCCGACGCCGACACCTGATCCGGTCGAGACCACCAGCCCATCAGCGGACTACAACGTCCCGGACGTCGACGCACCGAACGTGAACGTGCCGGATTTCGACCGGCCGCACAAACGGAAGCGATGCGGTTTCCGTTGGTGCTGACCCCTACCGGACATTGCTGATCGAGCGGCCCCACCAACCCCGGTACCGATAGGCCCTGTTAGCTGAACAGTTCGGCGGCGATAGCTTGCCGGGCCGAATGTCTAGGACGTGTCTCCTTTATTGGTGTAGCCAGACCAGGATCGTGCTGAGAACCACGCCGACAAGCCCGCCTGGGCCGGTTGACACCCATCGAGACGATCGCAGCCACCGCCACAGATGCCACGAACCGGTCACCCCATGACGCGGAGCGATAGCGGCAGCCTACGACAAAACAGTCGTGAACTGCGAGTACGCCACTATGCGGTGCCAGTGAGTTCAGTGTGTATCGTCACGCCGTGACGCGATGATCGCTTCAATAGTGTCGACTGATTGAAGCCACCGCTGTACCTCGCCCTCGGTGAAGCCGAGGACGTCGTCCAAGGGCAGGTCGAGGCCTTCGCCGTCATCGTCCCTGGAGTGGAATGCGGTGACTCAACTAGCTTTGCGCAGGTTCGGACGCTGTGCAGATCGGCTTCCCGCCGTCGCTTCGAGCTGGTGTCGCATGGCACCGAGCATGAAGAATATCCGGGCTCCGAGGTGTGTGATCAACGCGAGACTGGTGCCGAATAGAAGCACGCTGACGGTGCCGGACTCGAAGATCAATTGGAGAATCAGCATGCCGCTTGTGGTCAACGAGACAGCCGCAGCGGACATCGCACCACGAGCGAACCTGTACGCCGCAGCCATAGGGTCCACGCCGTCTCCGCGTCCCTCGTTGGCTAGATCCTTGACGCGGCCGTACGCGATACCCGAGATTGCGAGCAGAACCCCCGACATGACCGACATGCCGCTGATGAACGGTCCTATCTGAGGTTCGAGGCCTGCCCCTATCGAAACGCCGGCAATGAGTGCAGGAAGTAGAAACGCCATGGTGAACCTGAATCTGGTCACGACGCCGTCGTGAGGGCGGCCGATGCCGTGACTCAGAGAGACTGCCGCGCTGTCAGCTCGCTTCTTCGCTCGCATCAGAAGAGTCATCGTTCGTGACCTCCAGTCGCGGTGCGTTCTTCGGGTGCTTCCAGTTTCCAGCGTCCCACCCCGAGCCGAGGTGAATCCCGCTCGATACGGCCAAGTCTTTCACGGCTGACCGACAATCAGTCATGAAGCGGGTCTGCGTTGGCCGGGCGGTCGCGGTGTCTTCGATGTCGATGGTCTGGACGGGATCGAGACCTTCGAACGTGACAGTCTTCGGCTTGCCGTCGTGATTGAACACGACAGCCTTGAGGTAGGCGATGTTGTCGCGGAGCTTGACGCGGTATCGGTCGTCAGACATATCGTCGACATCGTCGGGCAGCGTGACCTCGGTAGTGCCTTCGAGGGTGACCGTGCGTTCGCGCCTCCACTGGCGAAGTGCCCGACCGGGGAGTGGTTCACCAGAGGCTAGGAACGTTCGACTCTGGACCTCCTCGACTTGGTATCCGGCGGTACCGGTGGTTGCTTTTGCGCTGCGTGTGGCGCTCTCGAAGGAGAGCAGACGCCCTTCGTTGGCGGCGTTCTCGACCTGGCTCCACAACGAGGCTTCGCGTACGGTGCCGACGATGAGCCGGTACCCGGCATGCGTGGCCTTGAACTGGCGCCGCATCTCCTCGCGCCATTCCACGGGGAGCGAGTTGCGTCCGTCCTTCTCGACGAGGAGCCAGCCGACGTTGGCGTTCTTCGGAATGACGACGTAGACGAAGAATGGTTCCCACTCGACACCGGACATCTCGCGTTTCCGCGTCTTACCCTTCTTCTTGAGCTTGATCGCCGTGGATCGACCAGATTCGCCACCGTCCATCTCCCAACAGATGGTGCGTCCCCGGCGCACGACTTCACGGGGCTGCCCGAAATGCCGTGTATCGCGCTCGACCAGTTCATCCGCGGGGAGTCCCGCGACGAACGCGCTGATGAAGACGAGGAGGTCCCCGCCAGCGGCGTCGAAGTTGTCTACGAATGGGTCTCGGTCGTCGTTGTTCTTGAAGACCCTGCCGTCGCGTTCAATCCGCAGTGTGTACAGGCAGATCTTTCGATCACTCCAGCCCACCTGTGTACTCCTAGTTCTCGTGGTTGTTTATCATGTGCAGTCCTCGGGTCCTGTGGGGTCCGGTGCTTCAGTCGCCGAGTCTTGGACGGTGTCGAAGCGTTCGTGCTCGGTGGGACCACCGATACCGCCACTAGTGGCAGGTGTCCATCGATCAGGAGCGGGATCATGCGCCGGTCTCTCGCGGGTCGATCTGCGGGTGTTCGCCGATCCCGTCGCCGTCGTCTCCGGGCGGGATCCCGGGCTGTCGGGTGCGGGCTGCTACGGGTAGGGGGCGGTCATGGCGGATCTCCGATCCATGGTGTGTGCCACTCATTCTGACTGGCATGCTCGGGCCGTAGGCGCTTGTCGTCTGTTCGACCGACTCCGTCACGAGGTACCGGAGAACGACAAGACATCGGGGCGCTCCGAAATAGGCTGCTCGCATGTACGACTCACTGGACGACTTGGCGGAGGCCGCACTTGCTGCGGCGACGCTGTCGGATGCGGATCACTGGGTGGCACAGAATGCGCTCGGCGCTGGTGAGCCGGCATTCGCGCTTGTCGACATCGTCTACGGGACCTCGAAGGCGCTACCTGCCGACCTCGTCAGCGAGATCCGCGCCGAATTCGACGACGGGCTGTTTGAGGACCTGCCATCGATCGAGAAGTCAGTGTCCACCGCCCTCGACTCGATGCAGCCGCAGCCTTCCACCTGACCTTGCTCCTCGACTTCTGCTGCGTACCCACTGCGTACCAGCGACACCGTCGTCGAACCGGACCCGGAGATACGAGGAGACCCTGACCCGCGTTTCCACCGGCCAGGGCCTCTACTGCTTCTCAACCAAAGCGTCGGGGTAGCGGGATTCGAACCCACGACCTCTTCGTCCCGAACGAAGCGCGCTACCAAGCTGCGCCATACCCCGTGTTTGCAACCTCAATGAGAGTACAACATCACCCGCGCGGACATGAAATCCGCTGGTCAGAGCGGGTATTTCAGCGGGAACGACATCGCCGCGATCACTCCATCGCGGCGGCGGAGAGACGGCCGTCGGCGATGGCGGCGACCAGCTTCGCGTGATCGGACCCGTTGATCTCCGAATACCCCGTCGACCAGTCGGCGACGGCCTGGTCGAACGACTTCCCGAGCCCGTCGAGGTACGCCGCGATGGGCGTGCGGGCCGCGGTCCGGGCGTGCGCCTGCGCCAGCACCGCGCCGCACAGCTCGCCGTAGAAGGCCAGGCGCTCGGCGGGCATGCCCTCGATCACCACCGAGCCCTTCCCGTCGCGCAGCTGGCGGACGTAGAAGTCGGCGGTGCCGTCGGCCTTGCGGACGCCGTCGTCGGTGCGCGTGAACTTCGGCGCGGCGAGCCAGCCCAGGAAGATGTCGCTCGATGCCTGCATCAGCTGCTGCCCGAACACCACCCGGTGTCCCTGGTTGTCGAAGTCGGCCCGCTCCGTGTAGGCCGCGAGGACCGACTCCTGCGCCTCCTTGAGTTGCAGGAACAGCGGATCGGTCCGGTCCTTCCCGGCGAACAGCGCGATCCAGCAGCGGGTGCCCACGCTGCCGACGCCGACCACCTTGCGGGCGGCCTCCACCAGTTCGTACTGGTCGAGCAGCGTCGCGGTGTGCCCGGCGAGCGATCTGCGGTACTGGACGAAGCGTTCGTCGAACAGGTCCCGGAGGACGTCCTCGTCGACGTGCGTGAAGATCTCGTGCGCCGGCACCAGCAGCGGCGGATCGCTCTTGATCCGCACCCCGGAGTCGTCGACCACGCAGAGTTTCGACAGCGCCTGTGCGCTGTTGCGGTGCCGGGCCTTCTTCAGCTGTCTGCGCATCTCGTCGGTGGCGGCGGTGTCGAGCCGGTCGCCCAGGTGCCGGATCACCTCTTCGGCGTCGGCCCTGTCGTACCAGCACGCCACCGCGCCCTTGGCGGCCGAGGTGCGGATGGTCTTCCGGTAGGCGCGGGCCGCCCGGCGGGCGACCCGGCGGGCCTCCTTGTCGGTGGCGCCGTTCGCCTGGGCGGCCACCACCAGGCTGCCGGCGAGACGCTTGACGTCCCATTCGAACGGGCCGGGATGGGTCTCGTCGAAGTCGTTGAGGTCGAAGACCATCCGACGCTCGGGCGACAGGAACAGTCCGAAGTTGCTCAGGTGGGCGTCGCCGCAGAGCTGCGTGACGATCCCGGAGTCCGGGGTGGCGGCGAGATCGGCCGCCATCACCGCGGCGGCGCCCCGGTAGAAGGTGAACGGCGTCGCGGACATCCGCTCGTGACGCACCGGCACCAGATCCTGGAGTCGGCTCGCGTCCTGGTCGGTGAGGATCGAGACCGGGTCGCGACGGTCTGCCGGGGACGGCCCGGCACCGAGCTCTGCGGCGGTGAGGGTCATGACGTTCCTTGCTGTCGAACTGTCGGTGTCACCCGTCAGTGTCGGCGGCATCGTCGTCGCCCGCAGACGATTCGGCGAACGAGACGCGCGGCGTGGTCGCCGCGGTGAAGGCCGCGAGCGCCAGGAACACCAGTGCGGCGAGCCCGAAGCAGACGGCGGCGAGCAGCGCGACGATCCAGAAGACGTCCGCCGTGGTCCCGTCCGCCCGTTCGAAGAGCAGGGTGCCGACCGCGGCGAGCAGCGCCGCCAGCAGGGCCCACGCGGCGCTGCGCAGCCGGGGGCCGACCGCCGAGACGTAGAACAGCCGCCGGTACACGCCGACCTCGAACTCGTCGACGCTCGCCAGCCGGACCGGGTCGCCGGCGGCCAGTTCACGCAGACCGCGGGCCAGTTCCACGTCCTTCAGCAGCGACGACGACTCGTGTCGCCGATAGCGCACGTAGGCGACGGTCGTCGCGGCCGAGGAGAGCAGCCCGAGTCCTGCGAGGATTCCCCAGTCGTTCACGAGAGGCCACGCTACCGCGCACCGGCGTCCCCGCCGGTGCGCGGTGGATGTTCGCGGTCAGACGTTCGACGTCACGGTGTGGGCGATGTTGCCCCGGGTGGCCTTCGAGTACGGGCAGAAGGCGTGCGCCTTCTCCGTCAGTTCCTGCGCCTGCGCGGCGTCGAGCCCCGGGATGGTGGTGGCGATGTCGGCGGTGAGACCGAAGCCGCCGTCGGCGTCGTCGGAGCCGATGCCGACGGTGATCTTCACCTGGGTCCCCTCCGGCAGGGTGACGCCGGCCTCACGGGCGACGTGCTGCAGCGCGCCGTGGAAGCAGGCCGAGTACCCCGCCGAGAAGAGCTCCTCGGGGTTGGAGCCGCCGCCGGCGCCGCCCATCTCCGGCGGCGTGCGCAGATCCATGTCGATCAGGCCGGACTCGGACACCACCTGGCCGTTCCGGGCATCGCCGCTCGACACGGACCAGACGCGGTACACGGGGTTCACAGTCATGGAGATTTCCTTCTCTCGTTCGTTCGAATCGTGTTCTCAGACCCTGATCTCAACGTACGCGCGTTTGCCCGGCCCGGGTACGGAAGCATCGTTCCCGGGCAGGTCCGGGCTCCTCCCCCGCCGGAGCCCTCACCGCCCGGCCGCGAAGCCGCTCCGGGACTCAGTCGTTCCGGGCGTCAGTCGTTCCGGGCGTCGCGGAAGGCCTTCGACGGCCGGAGCCGGGTCGAGGGCGGCAGCCACGCGCCGACGACGCCGCGGAGGGTCATCAGCAGCGACGCCACCAGTGCGCCCGCCGACACCCACACCGCGACCCCGAAGACCGCGGGCACCTCCGGATGGTCGAAGAGCAGATCCCAGATGAACGGGGCGAACAGGACGATCATCACGCCGAACGACACGTAGACGGTGCGGGCCTGCCTGCTGTGACGGCGGTCGATGACGATCAGCAGCGGATACGACAGCGCCATGGTGACCAGCCAACCGATCAGCAGGGTCGACGGCCAGAACGACGCCATCGACTCGGCCGAGGACGCCCCCGGAAGCCGGTTCGCCTCCGCCAGCTCCGGTTCCCACCGGGCGCGGAGGCGTTCTCCGGTCGCCCCCAGCGTCGCCAGACCGTAGCCGACGGCGACCAGCGCCGCGACGGCGGAGACGTACCAGCAGAGCACGGCGTCGCGGGTCAGGGCCGCCGGCGGCGGACCCGGGTCCTCCTGAGGTCGGGGGAGATATGCGGGTCGGCGGTTCCGCGACCGCTCGATCTCGGCGAGGTCCTCGGCGTCGAGCTCGGCCTGAGTCGGGATGCGCTCGTCGTCGTGGCCCCGCGTACCCGGATCAGTCATGCCCTCGATCCTGGCACAGTCGTCAGCGGCCCCTCGCCTGGAACGGGAAGCGGACGACGACGCCGACCACCGCCCAGAAGTAGTACGCCGCGGTGACCATGACCGGCACGATGGCGAGGGGCTCGAGTGAGTACGAACCGGTCAGCACACCGAAGAGGTCGGCGCCGAAGGCGGCCAGCACCGTCGCGGGCCAGAGGAACCGGATCTTCGCACGCCGCAGCGCCGACCGCATCGCGGCCCGTCCGCCCGAGGGCACCGCGCGGACGGCGGCGGCGAACACCGCGACGACCAGCAGAAGCAGCCCCGCGCCGATCAGACGCGGCACCGCGGGGATCGACGACGGCGCCGGATCCTCCGTCGCCGCCGCGGGCCGGGACTCGATCCGCGGCGTGACGACGGTCCGTTCCGGCGCCGGCAGGCGGAGCGTGAGCGGCGTGTCCGGGTCGATCGGCGCCGGGCGCCCGGGCAGGACCGTCGTCTCCATGGTGACCCGCGGTCCGGCCTGCCTGATCGACTCCGGCGGCGCACCACCGTCCCGGCCGCTCGGCGAGCCCGCATACAGGATCACGGTGGTCACGATGAGCACCAGCATGATCATCACGACCAGGCGCTGAGCCAGGCTGCTCAGCAGATCCTGCGCCAGCGTCGCGGTCTGCGGACGCTGCCGGACGGCGGCGAACACCGCCCGGATGCCTTGCGGCACGTTGAACAGCCTCGACTCGGTGTACGCGAGATAGATCAGGGCGTACGCGTTGTCCACGTCGGCGGCCACCCAGTCGCGGGCGGCCGTCCGGGCTTTACGCCACCGGAACGACGAGTTCAGGAGCAGCGCGCGGACACGGTAGATCTCCGGGTCGCCCGGGGCGAGCCGTTCCGCGTGGTCGAGCACCGCGTACGCCTCCCGCAGGTGCTTGCGTCCCAGCACCTCGGCCAGGACGCACAGCACCCTCGGGTGTTCCGGTTCGAGGGCCGCGGCCCGCTGAGCGGCGGGGAGACCGTCCTGCGGGCGCCCCACCGATTCGCAGGCCTGCGCGTACGACGTCAAGGCCTCCAGGTGATCCGGATTCAGCGCGCAGGCCCGGCCGAACAGGGCGAGCGCCTGTTCCGTGTTCTCGGCGCCGAACTCGACCCACCCCAGCGCACAGAGCGCCTCCACGTCGTCCGGGTGGCGGGTGAGGACCTGACCGGCCAGTTCCCGGGCCCGGTCGTAACGTCCCATGCTCCGATAATGGTCCGCCTGGTCGAGGAGCGCGCTCGACTGCTCGTCCACCGAACGCCTCAGCGACGACGACGCGGACGGCGGCGCATGTACTCGGCCAGCTCGTCGAAGTCGCCGTCGGTGCCGGCGAACTGCAGCACGGTCTCGGCGGTCTCGAACCAGCTGCCGGCGCTCGGTCGTATCTGGGCGAGCGCGGCGTCGATCTCCCGCCGGGTGATCGGCATGACGCGGCCGGTCTGCACCGAGGCCTGCATGGCGTACTGGGTGGCGGTGGTGCAGAGGTAGGCCAGGTCGGCGCCGGTGTGGCCGTCGGTCTTCTTGGCGAGTCTCGCCAGGTCCACGCCGACGACGGGCCGGTCCTTCAGGTGGTGCGCCAGGATCGACTCCCGCGCCGCCTCGTCCGGCGGGGTCACCAGGACCATCTTGTCGAAGCGTCCCGGCCGGCGGAGGGCGTCGTCGACGTCCCACGGATGGTTGGTGGCGCCGAGGATGTAGACGCCGTCGTTCTCACCGGTGCCGGAGTCCATCTCCAACAGCAGCTGGTTGACCGTCGAGCGCATGTACGGCCCCACCTGGGAGCGCTTGTGGCCGAGCGCGTCGAGCTCGTCGAAGAACATCACGCAGGGCGCGTTGCGGCGCGCGGTGTCGAAGATCGCCTGCAGGGCCTGCTCGGCCTCGCCCATCCACTTGCTGAGGATGTCGGCGATCTCCACCCGGTAGAAGCGGGCGCCCAGTTCCCCGGCGATGGCGGTGGCCAGGAAGCTCTTCCCGCATCCGGGCGGGCCGTAGAGCAGCATGCCGCCGCGCGCGGAGGTGCCGAAGGCCTTCGCCATCTCCGGGTTGCGGAGCGGACCGAACAGCGTGAGGTCGAGCCGGCGTTTCACCTGCTCCATGCCGCCGACGTCCGCCATCCGGAGGGCGGGCGCGAGCACGACGTCGACGTCGTTCTCGTCCATCGGCGGCACCGGCGCCTCGACGAAGGCCTCCACCGGAACGGCGTCGACCTGCTCCTCGGCGGCCGCCCAGTCGAAACCGTCCGGGTTCGACGACGGTCCCGGCGGCGTCCGCGACCCGGCCGGCGGCACGACGGGAGCCCGATCCGGCACCGCCGGAGGCGACGGCGGCGCGGCCGGGGACGACGGCGGCACCGGAGCGCCGCTCATCTTCGCGGTGGCCTCGGTGAGCACCGCGAGCAGCGCAGGATCACCGGGCGCGATGCCGAGCCCGGTCCCGCACTGGGTGATCGCCTCGGCGCACCGACCGCGCTCAACCAGCAACGACGCCAGATGCGCGCGCAGCGCGACGTCGTCGGGCGCCTGCTCGACGGCCCGCGTCAACGAGTCGATCAGCGGATCCGCAGCCACTCCCCGGCCCTCAGACCAGCAGTTCGGCGATCTGGATGGTGTTCAGCGCGGCGCCCTTGCGCAGGTTGTCGCCGGACAGGAACAGCGCGAGACCGCGGCCCTCCGGGGCACCCGGGTCCCGGCGGATCCGGCCGACCAGCGAGACGTCGCCGCCGGCGGCGGCGAGCGGCGTGGGGACGTCGACCACCTTCACGCCCGCGGCGTCGGCGAGCAGCGCCCGCGCCTCGTCGGGGGTGATCGCGTCGTCGAACTCGGCGTTGATCGAGAGCGAGTGGCCGGTGAAGACCGGCACGCGCACACAGGTGCCGGACACCAGCAGATCCGGGATGCCCAGGATCTTGCGCGACTCGTTGCGCAGCTTCTGGTCCTCGTCGGTCTCGCCGGAACCGTCGTCGACGATCGACCCGGCCAGCGGCAGCACGTTGAAGGCGATCGGCGCCGCGTAGACGCCGGGATCGCCGAGCTCGACGGCGCTGCCGTCGTAGACCAGCTGCCCCAGATCACCGGCGACACCGGCCTCGATCTGCCCCTTGAGCTCCTGCACACCGGCCAGCCCGGACCCGGACACCGCCTGGTAGCTCGAGACGATCAGGCGGCGCAGCCCCTTGGCGTCGTGCAGCGGCTTGAGGACCGGCATGGCGGCCATCGTGGTGCAGTTCGGGTTGGCGATGATGCCCTTCGGCGGGTTCTCGGCCAGCTCCCCGTTCACCTCGGCGACGATCAGCGGGACGTCGTCGTCCTTGCGCCAGGCCGACGAGTTGTCGATGACGGTGACGCCGGCCGCCGCGAAACGCGGCGCCTGCACCTTCGACATGGTGCCGCCCGCCGAGAAGAGCGCGATGTCCAGACCCGACGGATCGGCGGTCGTGGCGTCTTCGACGACGATCTCGCCGCCCTTCCACGGCAGCGTCTTGCCCGCCGACCGCGGGGACGCGAAGAACCGGACCTGATCGGCCGGGAAGTTCCGCTCCTGCAGGAGCGTGCGCATGACGCCGCCGACCTGACCGGTGGCGCCGACGACTCCGATGCTCGACCACGACTAGCGCCCCGTTCCCGCGTAGACGACGGCCTCTTCGTCGCCGCCGAGGTCGAACGCCTTGTGCAGCGCGCGGACGGCGTCGTCGAGCTGGCTCTCCTGGCAGAGCACCGAGATCCGGATCTCCGAGGTGGAGATCAGCTCGATGTTGATGCCCGCCTGGCTGAGCGCCTCACAGAAGGTCGCGGTGACCCCCGGATGGCTCTTCATGCCCGCACCGACCAGCGACACCTTGCCGACGTTCTCGTCGAGCGAGATCTCCGAGAAGCCGATGTCGTCCTTGCGGGCGCTGAGCATCTCCAGCGCCGTCGGACCCATCTCCTTCGGCAGAGTGAAGGTGATGTCGGTCTTCCCGGTCTCCACCGTCGAGATGTTCTGCAGCACCATGTCGATGTTGATCTCGGCGTCGGCGACCGCGCGGAACACCTTGGCGGCGTAGCCGGGCTCGTCGGGGATGCCGAAGACCGTCACCTGGGCTTCGCTGCGGTCGTGTGCCACACCGGTGAGAATCGCTTCTTCCACGGGGATGTCCTCCATCGATCCGGACACCATGGTGCCGGGCTTGGTCGAGTACGACGAGCGCACGTGAACGGGAACGTTGTAGCGGCGCGCGTATTCCACGCACCGGAGCATGAGGACCTTGGCGCCGCACGCGGCCATCTCGAGCATCTCCTCGAAGGAGACGGTCTCCAGGTGCCGGGCGTCGGGCACGATCCGCGGGTCGGCGGTGTAGATGCCGTCGACGTCGGTGTAGATCTCGCAGACGTCGGCCTTCAAGGCCGCGGCCAGAGCGACGGCGGTGGTGTCCGAGCCGCCGCGGCCGAGCGTCGTGACGTCCTTGGTGTCCTGGGCGACGCCCTGGAAACCGGCGACGAGCACGATCGTGCCCTCGTCCAGGGCATCCCGGAGACGACCGGGCGTGACGTCGATGATCTTGGCCTTGCCGTGGCTAGACGTGGTGATCACGCCCGCCTGCGAGCCAGTGAAGCTCTGCGCGTTCTCGCCGAGCGCCTCGATCGCCATCGCCAGCAGGGCGTTGGAGATGCGCTCACCGGAGGTGAGGAGCATGTCCATCTCGCGTTGCGGCGGACTCGGGTTCACCTGCTCGGCGAGATCGAGGAGTTCGTCGGTGGTGTCGCCCATCGCCGACGCGACGACGACGACGTCGTTGCCTTCTCGTTTGGTCGCGACGATGCGCTCGGCGACTCGACGGATCCGCTCCGCGTCCGATACCGACGAGCCACCGTACTTCTGGACCACCAGTGCCACGTCAGGGCCTTCCTGTGCTCAGATCTCTACGCTGCATGACTGTCTGCGACTCTACCGGTCGGCGGCCCGCCGCCCGAATCACCGTCCCGGCCCCCGGCGGGGCCCGGCGACGCGCCCGTCCTCCCCGCCGGATCGAGGACCGCGCACGCCAGAGTGACGAGCACGCTCAGACCGAGGATCGGGAACGCTTCGCCGATGAGCAGCTCCGCGAACGAGTGGTGGAGTTCGGCGCCTCCGCCGTCGTGCGGCACCCGCTGATACAGGCCGGGGATCACCGTCACCGCGAGCAGGACCGCCTGACCGGCGAGCAGGATCCCCCAGAGCCCGGACCACCGGATGGCCGCGCTCAGGAGCCACAGCACGAGGGCCGGGATCAGGACCAGGTGGTGATACCAGGAGATCGGACTGACGAGATGGATCGTCAGGGAGCCCACCAGGAGACAGCCGACCCGATCGCCGCGACGCATCAGCGTCGTCGCCGCGAACAATCCGGCCCCGAGGGCGGCCGCCAGGAACACCCATTTGACCAGCACCCACACCGGCGGGAGCTCGGTGTCGTGCCCCCAGAGGCGGTGCACCGTTCCGGTCAGCGACTGATTCCACTGGTACCAGAGCGGTCCCGGGCGGGAGGAGTCCCACAGCCACCGCGTGAAGTAGTCGAACGTCTCGCGCGGTGCGACGGCCGCGCCCACCGCGACCGTGCCCGCCCACGCCAGCGCGCCGTTGCGCGCCGCCCGCCAGTCGCCGGCGAGCAGCCGGGGGATCAGCAGCAGCGCGGGCGTGATCTTGACTCCGGCGGCCACTCCGGTGAGCACCCCCGGGATCCAGCCGGCGCCCCGACCGCGTCGGCGGGCGCCGAAACCGAGGAGGTCCTCGACCACCAGCCACGTCAGGATCAGGTTCACCTGCCCGAAACCGAAGGTTCCGCGCACCGGGTCCGACAGCGCGCTCAACAGCAGAAGCACGGTCGCGGCGCCGAAGACCGCCGGTGTGCGGAGATCCGGAGGGACCGCCCGCGCAGCCGTCGACCCGCTCAGCAGGCCGCGGGAGATCAGATAGCTCACCCGGCTCAGCGCGAGGACGCCGCCGAGGATGATCACCGCCGACGCGATCGGCTCGGTGAGCACCCCGAGCACACCGAACACCACGGCGGAGAAGGTCGGGTAGGTGAACAGCCAGCCGCCCTGCCACTGAGCGGTGTAGAGCGACGACGGATCGGTGAACACCGCGCGCCCGCCGTCCAGGTAGATGCGGATGTCGAACAGCGACCAGTCCGCCTCGGCGAGCATCGCGAGCTGGATCACGCCCACCACCGCGACGGCGATCCAGAACACGCCGCACACGAGTGCCCCGAGATCTACCTCCGGACCGGGCCGACCTTCGCTTCGCACCACACGTAACCTACTCCAGACGCTCCGGGCCCCGCGATGCGAACGGGCGCCGATCGGCGCCCGTTCGACAGGCTCGCGCGACCGGCGGGCACCCGATCCCCGATCCGCCGGCCGGCGGGCATATCGTGTCGCTCAGTGCTGAGCGTCGTCACGGAAGTCCTCCGCTCGGGCACGCCAGCGAAGCGACACCGCCGACTCGCGACCACCCCTCCTCTTCCCCGCGGCCGGCACCGACACGGGAGCACCCCATGCCTACTGAAGTGAGCGGCCGCCGCGCCTGGTTCGGCCTGGCCGTCCTGGTGCTCCCCGTCCTCCTGGTGTCGATGGACATCTCGATCCTCTACCTGGCGATGCCGACCATCTCGCACGCCCTGCTCCCCTCCGCGGCGCAAGAACTGTGGATCCTCGACGTCTACGGTTTCGCCATCGCGGGCCTGCTGATCACGATGGGCAACCTCGGCGACCGGATCGGCCGACGACGCATCCTGCTGCTCGGTGCCGCGCTCTTCGGCGCCGCCTCCGTCGTCGCGGCCTTCGCGCCGTCGGCCGGCGTGCTGATCGCCGCCCGCGCGCTGATGGGCGTCGGCGGCGCCACCCTGATGCCCGCCAGCCTCGCCCTGATCGCGAACATGTTCCCGCACGACGCCGACCGCGCCCGGGCGATCGGCATCTGGACCGCGGCCTTCGCCGGCGGCGCCGCGATCGGCCCCGTCGTCAGCGGTGCGCTGCTCCACCACTTCTGGTGGGGCGTGGTCTTCCTGATCAACGTGCCGGTCCTCGTGCTCCTGCTCGTCCTCGCCCCGTTCGTCCTGCCGGAGTACCGTTCGGCGGCCACCCACCCGTTCGACGTCGTCGGCGTCGTCCTGTCGTTACTCGGGCATCCTTCCGCTGGTCTACGCGGTGAAGGAGTTCGCCGCCGAGGGCTTCTCACCGACGACGACGATCATCGCCCTCGTCGGCGTCGCCGCGCTCGTCGTGTTCGGCCGCCACCAGAACCGCACCCCCGCGCCCCTGGTGAATCTGCGCCTCTTCACCAGTCCGGTGTTCAGCGCCTGCATCGCGGTGGCGCTGGTCGGCATGATGGCGCACGCCGGGATGTCGTACCTGACCAACGTCTACCTGCAGTCGGCCCTGGGCCACGACGCCCTCGCGGCCGCCCTCGCGGGGATCCCGATGGCGCTCACCGTCGCCGCGTTCTCGATCGGCGCCGACCGCGTCGCCCGCGCGGTGGGCCTGCGGCGCGCACTGGTCGGCTCGCTGCTGCTGGCCGGTATCGGGAGCCTCGGGATCGTCGTCCTGGACCTGGACAGCCCGCTGTGGTGGTTCATGGCGCTCACCGCGCTCGCCGGCATCGGTTACGGCGTGCAGTTCTCCCTGGTGACCGATGCCGTGGTGGGGTCGGTGCCGCCCGCCCACTCCGGTGCCGCATCCGGGATCTCCGAGACCAGCTTCGAACTCGGCACCGCCCTCGGACTGGCCGTGTTCGGCTCGCTGGCCACCGCCGTCTTCGTCGATCGCGGCGACGGGCGGTTCGCCGACTCCTTCGGCACCACCCTGGACCGGACCACCGGCGCGGTCCGCGAGGCCGCGAAGGCGGCGTTCGTCGACGGCATGCACGTCGCCGCCCTGGTCGCGGGCGCGGCGCTGATCGTGCTCGGCGTCGTCGTCGCACGGGCGATGCGCGAACGCTGACCGGCCCCGGCGCCGCGGCGTCTGGAACCCTGGTGTCATGCACCCACTGATCGGCGGCCGCTGGAGCGCCCGCGGCTACGACCCCACCGCGACCATCGACGACGACGAGCTGACGACGATCCTCGAAGCGGGACGCTGGGCGGCGACGTGGGGGCGGATCCAGCCGGTGCGCTTCGTCGTCGGACGTCGCGGGGACCCCACCTTCACCGCGCTGACCAGCACGCTCAACCGGGGCAACGCCTCGTGGGCCCCCGCCGCGGCGGCGTTCGTCCTGATCTGCACCACCGACGATCCGGACGACCCCGGCCCGCACGAGTACGGCGCCGTCGACGCCGGCCTCGCCCTGGCGCAGATGACCCTGCAGGCCGAGGCCCTCGGCTTCAACGGCCACCCGATGGCCGGATTCAGCAAGGCCGCCGCCCGCGAGGCCTTCGCCGTCCCCGAGGGACACCGGCCGCTGGTGATCCTGGCCGTCGGCAGGCTCGCCGACGACCCGTCCGTCCTCCCCGCCGAGATCCGCGAACGCGACGCGTGGCCCCGCGAACGCCTCCCGCTGGAGCAGATCGCCTTCGCCGGGACGTGGGGCGAACCGCTCACCTGACCGCAGACCCGAAGAGTTTTGATCCGGGCCGACCACCTGGCGTAACATCCCTGGCATGCAGCGCGCGCTTCTTCTCGGGTGCCGCGGCGGGGTCTGACACGACCGGCCCTCCGTCGCGGGCCATCCGACGCGCCGGTCAACCCTCTTCCTCACTCACCAGGAGCTTGACCAGTCATGGCAGCAGCAGACGCTTTCACCTCCGGCCCCAGCCGCATCGTCACCCCGAACGGACCGATCCCGGCCGACCAGCCCGCCTACAACCTGCAGCGCAACTCCGCGATGCCGGTGCACCGCTACCGCAGCTTCGAAGACGAGGTCGAGAAGATCTCGCTGCCCGACCGCACCTGGCCGGACAAGGTGATCGACCGCGCCCCGCAGTGGTGCGCCGTGGACCTGCGCGACGGCAACCAGGCCCTGATCGACCCGATGAGCCCCGCCCGCAAGCGGCGCATGTTCGACCTGCTGGTCCGCATGGGCTACAAGGAGATCGAGGTCGGTTTCCCGTCGGCCAGCCAGACCGACTTCGACTTCGTCCGCGAGATCATCGACGACGGCGCCATCCCCGACGACGTCACCATCCAGGTGCTGACGCAGGCCCGCCCCGAACTGATCGCCCGCACCTACGAGGCGTGCGACGGCGCACCCAACGTGATCGTCCACTTCTACAACTCCACCTCGATCCTGCAGCGCCGCGTCGTCTTCCGCGCCGACGAGGAGGCGATCACCAAGATCGCCACCGACGCCGCCGAACTGTGCCTGGCGACCGAGAAGGACTACCCGGACACCAACTGGCGGTACGAGTACTCGCCCGAGTCGTACACCGGCACCGAACTGACCTACGCCAAACAGGTCTGCGACGCGGTCTCCGAGATCATCGCGCCCACCCCCGACAAGCCGCTGATCATCAACCTGCCGGCGACCGTGGAGATGGCCACCCCCAACGTGTACGCCGACTCGATCGAGTGGATGAGCCGCAACCTGGCCCGCCGCGACTCGATCATCCTGAGCCTGCACCCGCACAACGACCGCGGCGAAGGCGTCGCCGCCGCCGAGCTGGGCTACCTGGCCGGCGCGGACCGCATCGAGGGCTGCCTGTTCGGCAACGGTGAGCGCACCGGCAACGTGTGCCTGGTGACCCTGGGCATGAACCTGTTCTCGCGCGGCGTCGACCCGCAGATCAACTTCTCCGACATCGACGAGATCCGTCGCACCGTGGAGTACTGCAACCAGCTGAACGTCCCCGAGCGCCACCCCTACGGCGGCGACCTCGTCTTCACCGCCTTCTCCGGCAGCCACCAGGACGCCATCAACAAGGGCCTGGACCAGATGAAGTACGACGCCGACGCCCAGGACGCCGACGTCGACGACATCCTGTGGCAGGTCCCCTACCTGCCGATCGACCCCAAGGACGTCGGCCGCAACTACGAGGCCGTGATCCGCGTCAACAGCCAGTCCGGCAAGGGCGGCGTCGCCTACATCATGAAGGCCGACCACGGCATGGACCTGCCGCGGCGCCTGCAGATCGAGTTCTCCCGCGAGATCCAGAAGATCACCGACGGCGAGGGCGGCGAGGTGAACCCCAAGGAGATGTGGGACGTCTTCGCCCAGGAGTACCTGGAGCCGATCACCCCGCTGGAGCGGATGCGCCAGAAGGTCGACGCGGCCGAGGAGGACGGCGGCGAGGACCACATCACCGCGATCGTCAAGGTCGACGGCACCGAACGCGAGATCACCGGCTCCGGCAACGGCCCGCTGGCCGCCTTCGTCGACGCCCTGGGCGACGTCGGCTTCGAGGTCCGCGTCCTGGACTACAGCGAGCACGCCATGACCGCGGGCGGCGACGCCAACGCGGCCTGCTACGTGGAGACCGAGATCGGCGGTGAGACGGTCTGGGGCGTCGGCGTCGCCTCGTCGATCACCACCGCGAGCCTGCGCGCCGTCGTCTCAGCCGTGAACCGCGCCCACCGGGTGTCCGCCGCGCCCGCCTCGGAGGAGGCCGCGGAGGGGGCGCGCACCTGGGCTCCGTAGCCTTACTCGTTTCCTAGTCGGTGGCCGCCCGGCGTCGACGGTCGTTTCTTCGGCAGTCCTCGGCATATCTGGAGATCGAGCACCGGTCTCCAGAATCTGCGGAAGGCTCAGAAACGACCGTCGCCGCCGGGCTCCTTCGCATGTGAACCGAGTACTCAGCTACTTTCGACCTGGTCGCTGTCGCCACCTGCCTGTGCGGACGAAGCCGTTCCGACGCCGGCTGAGCCGGGACGCGAACGCAAGCCCGCACTCTCTGGATTCTCGGCTTCGACACGGCCTCGTCACTGCGTTCCTCAACCGGCTCAGCCAGCGACTACCGGTATCCACCGCCGCCGACCGCCGTTCCGTCGCCGGCTGAGCCGGGGCGTGAACGCAGTGAACGACCCGTGTCGAAGCCCGCCCCGACCCGGGGTCAGAGGATCGAGACCACCACGTGGTCTCCGGCGGCCAGGGCGCGCTCGTAGAAGGCGAGCAGCAGCGCGAACGTCCCGGCCAGGGCGCTCTCGATGCCGTCGCACCGAATGCCCGACGGATAGGTGGCCTCCCGCACCGACTCCGGCACGTCGAGGGCGCGCACGATCTGCTCGACGTCGACGGCGCGCAGTGCTTCCGTGAGGCGCGGCACGTCCGTGGCCCGGACGATCGCGACGAAGGACTCCTCGTCACCCAGCGTCTCGACACCGATGATCGCCTCGCTGAGCGGATGCCCTTCGACCGGGTCCGACGAGGTCTGCCCGGTCAGCACCACGTGCAGCGCATCCCACAGTTTGTCGAGGTCTTCGCGGCGCGCGTCGTCGTCTTCGGCCCACTCGATCGCGAGCTCGTCCGGGGCGTCGCTCTCCACCAGTTCGGTGAGCTGCGCGTCGTCGATCAGCAGATATTCGGCGATCAATCCCATGCGGCCCAGTGTGTCACCCGGGTCCGACATCGACCGGGCACCGCCCTTCGAGGAACCGGACCACGCGGTGATCCGGTTCCTCGAACGCCCCGTCGAGCGTCAGTCGTCCTTGTTCTGCCTGCGCAGGTGGAGGCCGCCCTTGGTCCGGCCCAGCCGGTAGTCGATCCGGTTGTCGACGTAGCTCCGCACCCGCGGGTCGTCGGGGATGCCGCCGGTGATCAGGTCCGCGGCGCGCTCGAAACGCTCCCGCCGCCGGGCGAGGTCCTTCTTCCGGTACTCGTACCGCAGGCCCCGCACCACGGCGAAGCACATCAGCACCAGGACGATCGAGAACGGCAACGCCGTCGCCAGCGCCGCCGACTGCAGCGCGCCGAGCCCGCCGGCCAGCAGCAGCGAGATGGCCACCGCGCCCTCGATCACCGACCAGAGCACCCGCGACCAGGTCGGCGGATTCGGGTGTCCGCCCGAGGCCAGCATGTCGACCACCAGCGAACCGGAGTCGGACGAGGTGATGAAGAACAGCGCGATCACGATGATCGCCAGGACCGAGAAGATCTGACCGAGCGGCAGACCGTCGAGCACCGCGAACAGCGTCGACGGCGCATCGACCGAGTCGGCGCCGTCCTCGACCAGCTTCTCCCCGAAGAGCTGCCGGAACAGCCCGGCGCCGCCCATCACCGCGAACCAGACGAAGCCCACGAGGGTCGGGGCCAGCAGCACGCCGGCGATGAACTGGCGCACCGTCCGACCGCGCGAGATGCGCGCGATGAACACGCCCACGAAGGGCGCCCACGAGATCCACCAGCCCCAGTAGAAGATGGTCCAGCTCTGGTACCAGGCCTGGCCCGCCTCGCCCTGGAAGGCTCCGACGTCGAACGTCATCTGCAGCACGTTGCCCAGGTAGAAGCCGAGCGACTCCACGAAGTTCCGGAAGATGAACAGCGTCGGGCCGAGCACCAGCACCGCGGCCAGCAGGATCCCGGCGAGCGACAGGTTGATGTTCGAGAGCCACTTGATGCCTGCGCCGATACCGCTGATCACCGACATGGTCGCGACGAAGGTGATCACCACGATGAGGGTGATCAGCAACGCCTTCGACGTCGGATCGGCCACCAGGCCGATCGCGTCCAAGCCCGCGGCGATCTGCTGCACGCCCAGACCGAGCGAGGTGGCGACGCCGAAGACGGTGCCGAGCACGGCGAGGACGTCGATCAGGTCGCCGGCCCAGCCCTTGACGCGGTCGCCCAGCAGCGGTTCCAGCGCCCACCGGATGGACACCGGCCGCCCCCGACGGTGGATCGCGTAGGCCAGCGCCAGGCCGATCACCGCGTAGATCGCCCACGGGTGCAGACCCCAGTGGACGAAGGTCTGCGCCATCGACAGACCGGTGCGTTCGGCCTCGTCGCCGTCCCAGCCCGGTTTCTTGTCGACGGTGGCGTAGATCAGCGGTTCGGCGACACCGTAGAACACCAGGCCGATGCCCATGCCCGCGGCGAACAGCATGCTGAACCACGAGAGCGTCGAGTACTCGGGTTCCTCGCCGTCCCGGCCCAGGGTGATGGTGCCGAGCCGGGAGGCGCCGACCCCGATCGCGAAGAACACGAAGGCGGCGACGATCAGCACGTAGTACCAGCCGAGGTTGTCGACGATCCAGCCCTGGATCTCGCCGAACACCGTGCCGGTGCCCGCCGGCCAGATCACCGCGGCCGCGACCACCGTGAGCACCAGCACCGCCGACGGCCAGAACACGCCCGGGGCGAGTTCCTGCCACCCGAGTCTCACCCCCTGCCTGCGCAGTTTCTCGGTGATCTCGTCGTCGGTGTCCTGCTCCTCGATGTGGTGTTCGGCCGGAACTCCGGCCATCGCGGGATGGTCCTCGAACGGGGGGATCAGGTGGCCGGAGTCCGCCGCGGCGGACTCCGGTTCCCGATGTGTCGTCTCGTCGGCGTCGTTTCCAGGTGTCGTCGTCATGCTCTCGTCGGATTCGTCAGTCGGTCACGGATACGACTCACCCTGTGAGATCACGGCGGGATCGCGCAAGCGAAACGCCCGAATCACACAGATCGTCGCCGAGACGTTATGTCCGAAAAATCCTATGAGACCTCCCCCGCGGCGCCTCTCACACCGGGGAGGAGACGACGACCCGCTCCCCCGGCGGCAACTCCACCGACTCGCCGCGGACCGTGATCCGTTCGGGCGCACCCTCCCCGACCAGCTCGAACGCGGCGTCGTCGTGCCCGAGGTCGACCCGGATCGCCCGCCCGCGCCACTGCACCGTGAACCGGATCCGCTCCCACCCCTCGGGAAGCGCCGGATCGAAGCGCACTCCGTCGTCCGAGGCCAGGAGACCCGCGAACCCGTGCACGACGATCTGCCAGGTGCCGCCCGCCGACGCGATGTGCATGCCGTCCTCGGTGTTGCCCTGGTTGTCGTCCAGGTCCACGTACGCCGACCGCGCGAAGTACTCGTCGGCCATCGACGAATCACCGATCTGCAGGCCCACGATCGCGTGGATCGACGGACTCAACGACGACTTGTGCAGCGTGCGCTTCTCGTAATACTCGTAGTTCTCCCGTTTGGTCGCCGGCGAGTAGTCGTCCGGGAACTGGAAGAGCAGCTGCACCACGTCCGGCTGTTTGAGCAGCTGAGTGTCCTCGCAGTTGAAGTGGTGATACCCGGGCGGATACTTCGGCATCCTGTTCTCGTCCCATTCGACGATCGGGACGTCCTCGCGCTCGAAGTACCCGGTGAACTGCTCGATCAGACCGCAGTCCGGGTCGACGGGGGCGACGATCCGCGCCGCCGCATCCGCCCAGGAGTCCCGGTCGTCGCGGGTCGACCCCAGCATCTCGGACAGTTCCGCCAGCCGTTCGGGCGCCTCGGCGGCGAGCTCGTCGTAGACGGCCGCCGCGTACTCCAGGTGCCAGCGGACCAGCCGGTTGGTGAAGGCGTTGTCGTCGACGTGCGAGTGGAACTCGTCGGGACCCATCACCTTCCGCAGGACCAGCGGACCGGACGGCTCGCCGGCGGGCTCGCAGCGCGACACCCAGAAGCGCGCGGTGTCGAACAGGACCTCGGCGCCCTCGCCGTGCAGATAGCCGCGGTCGCCGGTCACCGCCACGTACCGGCCGATCGCGTAGGCCACGTCGCCGGTCACGTGCAGTTCCTCGTCGCGCGTCCAGAACCGGAACCGGCCGTCCGGGGTGGCGATCGGGCACTCCTCGCGGCCGGTGTCCGCCGACTCCCACGGGAACCGGGCGCCGGTGTTCCCGCCCGCGGCGGCCACCTCGCGCGCCCCCGGCAGCGTGTGATGCCGGTAGCCCAGCAGCGCCCGCGCCGTCTCCGGCTGCGTGAACAGGAAGAACGGCAGCATCATGATCTCGGTGTCCCAGAACACGTGCCCGCGGTAGCCCTCGCCGGAGAGCGACTTGGCGCCGATGTTGACCGTCGGATCGTCGGGGTTGGCCGCGATCAGCAGATGGTAGATCGAGAAACGCATGGCCAGGGCCGCCTTGTCGGCGCCGACGATCTCGCAGTCCGAGCGCTCCCACAGCCGCTCCCAGCACGCCGCCGACGCCGCGTGCGCGGTGTCGACGTCGCACGACGACGCCGTCGCCAGCGCCCTCTCCAGCGGCTCGCCGGACCCCCACGGGTCCCGCGAGGTGGCGATCCCGACCACCTTGTCGACGCCGACGGGCTCGCCCGCCGCCGCGGCGAACACGAGTTCGTCGACCACGTGCTCCCGGTTCCGCCGCCGATCGCGCCGCACCGGTTCGCCGCACGGCCGCACCGTCATCGCGTAGGCGATCGTGTGACCGGAGTCGACGGTCGAAGCGACCACGTATCCCCCGCCGTCCGCCCCGGGCGGAGTCGACGGGTCGCCGACGTGTCCGGAGTCCGCATCGGTCAAGTGGATCGAACGCGCCCACTTCTCCCACTTGCGGTCGTACCCGAACTCCGTGCCCTCGGGGTACACCGGCAGCGCCTCCATGTTGCGGCGATGCGCATCGAGACCGGTCGCCACCCGGACCTGCGCCGAGCCGTCGAGCACCGTGACCCGCACGCGCAACGCCACCCGGTCGCGGTCGGACAGGTCGGCGAACCGCGACGTCTCCAGCCGCGCACGACCGCCGTCGGGAAGCGCGAAGACCGTCCGCCGCGACAGCGTCCCGGTGCGCAGATCCAGCGTCCGCTCGTGCTCGACGACGTCGAGGGTGTCGGTGTCCAGCCGCACCCCGTCCACGTGGATCTCGGTGTCGAGCCAGTCCGGCGCGTTGACCAGGTCGATCACCTGCGAGTCGTGCGCGTCGTAGACGCCCGCCAGGAAGGTGCCCGAGACCGCGCCGTGGTGTCCCTCCTCCAACGAGCCGCGGGTGCCCAGCCGTCCGTTCCCGACGGTGAAGACGGTCTCGTGATAGTTCGCGCGGGCCGGATCCCACCCGGACTCGGTGACCGACCAGGCCGGATCCGGCGCCGTCACCGGGACCTCCCGATCGCGCCGAACAC
This sequence comes from Gordonia sp. (in: high G+C Gram-positive bacteria), assembly GCF_047600385.1. GTDB lineage: Bacteria > Actinomycetota > Actinomycetes > Mycobacteriales > Mycobacteriaceae > Gordonia. Next base: position 664,726 of record NZ_JASGKZ010000001.1, read on the forward strand.
CGACCGCAGCTGCGCCTGCGTCTCCGCCAGCGGGAGGTAGACGTCGATCTCCCGGCCCGCACAGCGCTGCGCGCCCATCGCGTTGCCGTACTGCGCCGCCGCCACCGGATCGCCGTCGGACTCCAGGTAGCCGAAACCCATGCCCGCCGCGAACGAGTCGCCGCAGCCGGTGGTGTCCACCACGTGCTCCACCGGGATCTGCCGCACGTTCTCGGCCTGCAGGTTCCCGTCGTCGTCGTGCCAGAAGACGCGACAGCCCTCCTGGTCGAGCGTGACGCAGAGGACCTTCACGCCGTGGTTCAGGCAGTGCTCGGCGAACTCGGGCAACAGCGCCACGTCGAGTTCGTGCCCCACCACGTCGGGGTCGCCGCCGGGCGGCGGGAACCAGCTGCAGCCGGCCTCCTCGAGGTTCATCTTGAGGATGTCGATGTTGGGCAGCCAGTGGTCGCGATCGATCCACAGGCGGGGCACCCGCTTGCCGCCGGTGCTCAGCGACACCGTCGGGCCGTGGCCGTCGAGCAGGATGACGCCGTCGCTGTGCTCCCGGATGTAGGAGAGCGTGTACTGGCTCACCTCGTAATCGGTGATCGGCACGCACACGAAGGCGTCCGAGTCGAGGGCGAACTCGACGTCGTCGTTGTTGATCGGGTGCATGAACCCGACCTGCTTCTCATCGCGGTAGTTCTGATCCCGGAAGGTCAGTTCGACGACGTCGCCGCGGTCCGTGTGGTCCATGATCCCGGTGGTGTCGACGTTGTCGAACCGCGCGAGCACCTCCAGGATCGCCGACTTGTCCTCCTTCCGGACGTGGACGATCGGGCGGACGACGTCGTCCGGTCCGAGCAGCGCCGCGAGCGCGGCCGTGGTGTAGAGCGCGCACCCGTACTTGTCGAGCACCTCACCCCGATGGGTGACGATGTGGTCCTTCGGGATCGGGCCCAGGACGGCGATCTTGCGACCCATGACCGATCACCGCGCCTGCTCGGCGGCGGGTTCGTCGGATCCGACGCCGGCGAGGGCGTCCATCTCCTCCAGGGTCTTGCCCTTGGTCTCGGGCACGAACTTGAAGACGAACAGGAACGAGAGCAGCGCGAACGCGGCGTACATGAAGTAGCCGAAGACCAGGCTGAAGTCCTTGATCGCCGGGAAGGTCATGGTGATCGTCCAGTTGGCCGCCCACTGACCGGCCGCGGCCAGCGAGAGCGCGGCGCCGCGGAAGCGGTTCGGGAACATCTCGCCGAGCAGCACCCAGACCACCGGACCCCAGCTCATGCCGAAGAAGACGACGAAACCGTTGGCGGCGATCAGGGCGATCCAGCCCCAGGCTCCCGGCAGGGTCTGCAGCATCTCGTGCGAACCGTCGGAGAGCACCTTGAACTCCTGCTCACCGGTCGCCGGATCCAGCTTCGGGGCCAGCTGGCCGAAGCAGACCGCGACGACGGCGAGGGTGATCGTCATACCGATCGAACCGACCAGGAGCAGCGGCTTGCGGCCGACGCGATCGACCAGCGCGATCGCCACGAGGGTGGTGACGATGTTGATCACCGAGGTGATGGTCGAGGTGAGGAAGGCCTGGCTCTCGTCGAATCCGGCGGCCTCCCAGAGGACGTTCGAGTAGTAGAAGACCACGTTGATGCCGACCGCCTGCTGGAAGATCGACAGGAACAGGCCGATCCACACGATCGGGTAGATCTTGCCCGCCGGGCTCTTGAGGTCCTTCCACGACGGCTTGTGCTCGGAGTCCATGCTCGAGCGGATGCGGTCGAGGGTGATCTCCAGGTTGCGCTCGCCGAGCAGCCGTTCGAGGACCGCGCGGGCCTCGGGCATCCGCTGCTGCGAGATCAGGAAGCGCGGCGACTCCGGGATGGTGTACGAGAGGACTCCGTAGAGCACCGCCGGGATCGCCATCATCAGGAACATCCAGCGCCAGGCGTCCAGCCCGAACCACAGGGGACTGTTGGCGCCGTCCTCCGCCAGGCCGCGGAGCGCCTGGTTGATCAGGAACGACAGGAAGATGCCGAGGACGATCGCGAGCTGCTGCAGCGAGCCGAGCCGCCCGCGGAGCCTGGCGGGCGACGTCTCCGCGATGTACGCGGGCGCGATCACCGACGCGACGCCGACCGCCAGGCCGCCGACGACGCGGAAGAAGACGAAGACGGCCAGACCGCCGGCGCCCCACGACTCCGGGGCGAAGGCGCAGCCCAGCGCGCTGATGAAGAACAGCACCGCGGCGATCTTCATCACCTTCAGGCGACCGATCTTGTCCGAGATCCGGCCCGCCGACAGCGCACCGGCCGCGGCGCCGAGCAGCGCCGAGGCGACGGCGAAACCGAGCGTGGCCGCGTTGATGTCGAAGTCCTGTTCGATGGCGCTGGTCGCGCCGTTGATCACCGCGGTCTCGTAGCCGAACAGCAGGCCGCCCAGGGCTGCGACCGAGGCGATCCGGATGACGCCCTTACCACCTCCGTCGTCATCGTCTCCGTAGATGGATTCGACTTCCGGAGCCGGACCGCCCTCGCTCATGGCACTACCTTTCGACGCTGAGATATGACTTAGATCACCCTAAGTCCGAGAAGTCGGATAGCGGAATGAAAAGCAGCCGAAACGTGATGTTCACGCACTCGAATGTTCGGAACCCGAACGTTCACGGCGTGATCCGCGCCGAGACCGCCGCGATTCACGCCCGGAACGTGGAGACCGGCGAGACCTCGTCGACGGCCGCGGTCACCGCGCCCACCAACTGGGTCAGCCGACCGTGCCGGGCCCGCTCCACGCGCACCGACGCGGCGGCGACCGGCACGCACTCGCGGCCCAGGGTCTCCCGGATCGCGGGCAGGACGTAGTCGGCGGCCTGTTCCATCTCGCCGCCGACCACCACCAGATCGGGATTCACCAGGTTCGCCAGCACCGCGACGGCGCGGCCCATCTGCCGCCCCGCATCGGCCAGCGTCCGACGACACCCGGGGTCTCCGCCGTCGGCCAGCGCCACCACCTCCGCGATGGAGATCTCCCCGTGCGTCTCCACCACCTGCCGGGCCACCGCGGGCGCGGCCACCAGGGTCTCCAGGCAGCCGCGGTTGCCGCACCGGCAGAGCGGGCCCTCGTCGTCGAACACCGAATGCCCGATCTCCCCGGCGGTGCCGTTGATCCCGCTCATCAGCCGACCGTCGAGCACCATGCCCGCCCCCAGCCCGGCCCCGAACTTGATGTAGATCAACGAGTCGACGACCGCTCCCGCGGCGCTGTGCGCCCGGTACTCGGCACGCGCCCCGAAATTCGCGTCGTTGTCGACCACCCAGCGCACCGGCAGGTCGAGCGTCTGCGCGGCGAACCCGGCGATGTCCCGGCCGGCCCACCCGGGCAGGATGCTCGGCGAGGCGACGGTGCCGCGGCCGCGCTCGATCGGGGTGGGCAGGCCGATCGCCGCGGCCAGGATCTCGTTGCGGCCGACCCCGGTCAGGGCCAGGAGGTCGTCGAGCAGCACCCGGACCTGCGGCAGGACGACGTCGGCCGCCGAATGATCGGCGAGTGCGGTCTGCGAGTGCGCCAGGATCTCGCGGTCCAGGTCGGCGATCGCCACCGACACGTGCCGGTGCCCGTGGTCCACCCCGAGCACGAAACCGGGCCGCCGGGCGAGGCGCACCAGCGTGCGGCGCCCGCTCCGGGTGGTCTCCACCTGCCCGGCGGCCTCCAGTTCGGCGACGAGGGTCGAGACCGTCGCCCGGGACAGCCCGGTGTGCCGCGAGATCGCGGCCTGGTGCGCCTCCCCGGCGGCGATCGCCTCCAGGACCCGGGCGAGGTTCGCCCGGTGCAGTGCGGCCTGGTCCCCCGGGCGCGCGATCATCGTCGTGCCTCCGCCCGTCAGTCGAGCGCGTCGGCCACGGCGGCCCCCATCCGCGCGAGGTAGGCGCGGGCGTCCGGGGAGATCAGAGCCATGTTGAGGAAGCCGTGGATCAACGCACCCGCGCGTTCCAGAGTCACCGGGACACCGGCCGAACGCATCGCCTCGGCGTAGGCGATGCCCTCGTCGCGCAGCGGATCGAAACCCGCCACCACCACGTAGGCCGGCGGGAGCCCGCGCAGATCGTCGGCCAGCAGCGGCGATGCCTTCGGGTCGGCGGCGTCCGCCGGCGAGTTCAGATAGTGCTCGGTGAAGTAGTCCAGGTCGGCCCGGGTGAGGAAGTGGCCGTCGGCGAACTCGGCCCGCGACGCGGTGCCCCCGGTCATGTCGGTGACCGGGTAGATCAGCAGCTGGAACCTCGGGACCACCGGCTCGCCACGGGTCTCCGACGCCACCACCGTCGCGAGGTTGCCGCCCGCCGAATCACCGGCGACGACGATCCACGCCGGATCGATCCCCCACCCCGGCGCCTGCTCCACGGCGAAGCGCCACGCGGCCAGGCAGTCGTCGACGGCGGCCGGGAACCGGTGCTCCGGGGCCAGCCGGTAGTCGATCGAGAGGACGTCGGCACCGGACTCGATCGCCAGCGAGCGCACCGCCGAATCGTGGCTGGCGCGGCTGCCCACCACGAAGCCCCCGCCGTGGAAGAACAGGATCAGCCCCTTCGGGACGCCCTCGGCCGCCCGATACCGGGTGGCGCCGACGGGGCCGCCGGGACCGTCGAACGTCAGGTCCTCCTCCACCGCGAACGGCGGGAACTCCTGCGCCAGCGAGACCGCGGTCGCATCGAGGTTCCGGCGGGCGATCTCCGGCGCCGGACCCGTCAGCGCCTTGCCCGGCACTCTCGCGGTCGCCAGGCCGACCAAGGCCATCTCCGGCGCGAGACGCTCGCCGTCGGAGTTCACCTCGGTGACCCGCGCCCCGACGCCGAGCACCGCGGCCGGGACCAGACCCAGGGTCTTGAACAGGCCGCGCTGGGCGCGGTCGAGGACGGACAGGTCGATGGATGTCGCACGGCTCACAGTGGCCGACGCTACACAACGTCGTCCGCCGCAGCAGGCGTCCGGGTCGGCTGTGACAGACTCTCTCCATGCGCCTGCCATTACGTACCCGGGCCGCTCTGGCCGCAGCCGCGTCCGCTCGATGGGCCTCTCGCGCCGCCGGCCGCGGCAAGGGGTCGATGATCGGCGGGCTGGTCGCGGAGAAGATCGACCCCGCGATCATGTCCCGCCTCGCCGCCGGGAAGAAGACCGTGCTGATCACCGGCACCAACGGGAAGTCGACGACGACGCGGATGACCGCCGCCGCGCTCGCCCCGCTCGGCGACGTCGCCACCCAGGCCGACGGCGCCAACATGGACGCGGGCATCATCGCGACGCTCTCGCTGAACCGCCCGGCGCAGGTCGCCGCGCTGGAGGTGGACGAGCTGCACGTGCCGCACGTCAGCGACGCCACCGACCCGCAGGTCCTGGTGCTGTTGAACCTCTCGCGCGACCAGCTCGACCGGGTCGGCGAGATCAACCACATCGAGCGCAGGCTGCGCGAGGGCATCGAACGCCATCCGGGCACCACGCTCGTCGCCAACTGCGACGACGTCCTGGTGACCTCCGCCGCCTTCGACGCCCCCGACGTCGTGTGGGTGGCCGCCGGCGCAGGCTGGGTCGGCGACTCGGTCAGCTGCCCGCGCACCGGCGAGCCGATCGTGCGCCGCGAGGGCGGCTGGTACTCCACCGGCGACGAGAACTTCCGCCGCCCGGAGCCGCAGTGGTGGTTCGACGACGAGAACGTCTACGGCCCGGACGGTTTCCAGGCCCCGATGACGCTCACCGTGCCCGGTCGCGCCAACCGCGGCAACGCCACCCAGGCGATCGCCGCGGCGGTCGCCATGGGCGTCGATCCGGCGTCGGCGGTGGCCGCCGTCGGCACCGTCGGCGAGGTGGCCGGCCGCTACGGCTCGTATCGGCTGGGCGGCCACACCGTCCGCACGATGCTCGCCAAGAACCCGGCGGGCTGGCAGGAGGCCCTGTCGATGATCGACCAGGATGCCGACAGTCTGGTGATCGCCGTGAACGGCCAGGTGCCCGACGGCGAGGACCTCTCCTGGCTGTGGGACGTCCGGTTCGAGGCCTTCGAGACCATGAAGGTGATCGCCGCGGGCGAGCGCGCCGCCGATCTGGGCGTGCGCCTGCTGTACGCGGGCGCCGAGCACACCACCGTCCCGAATCCGATGGACGCGATCGCGTCGTGCCCGCCCGGTCGCGTGGAGGTGCTCGCGAACTACACCGCGTTCCGCGACCTCGGCACGGCCCTGGAACGCGCGGGCGCCACCCCGGTCGCCGCCTCCGCCCCGGTCGCCGCCTCCGCCCCGGTCGCCGCCTCCGCCCCGTCGACCGTCTCTCGACGGTCGAGCGAAGTCGAGACCGCCTCCCCCGCCGAAGCAGCCCCCGACTCCCCCGCCTCCGGCGACGAAGCGGCCGCCCCGCCGGCTGAGCCGGGCGACGAAGGAGCCCGTGTCGAAGCCCCCCACCCGACGGACGGAGACGCCCGATGAGCGAATCGACCCTGCGGATCGGCCTGGTGCTGCCCGACGTGATGGGCACCTACGGCGACGGCGGCAACGCCCTGGTCCTGCGCCAACGCGCCCGGATGCGCGGCCTGGACGCCGAGATCGTCTCCATCACGCTCGACGACGACGTCCCCGACTCCCTCGACGTCTACACCCTCGGAGGTGCGGAGGACTTCGCCCAGCGCCTGGCGACGCGTCACCTCACCGAACATCCCGGGATGCAGCGCGCCGCCGAGGCCGGCCGTCCGGTCCTGGCGATCTGCGCCGCCATCCAGGTGCTCGGCCACTGGTATCGGACCGCCGCCGGGGAGAAGGTCGACGGCATCGGCATGTTCGACCTGACCACCTCCCCCGGCCCCGCCCGGTCCATCGGGGAACTGGTCACCGACCCGCTGCTCGACGGCCTGACGCAGCCGCTGTCCGGTTTCGAGAACCACCGCGGCATCACCACGCTCGGCGCCGACGCCACCCCGCTGGCGAAGGTGCGGCACGGCGTCGGCAACGGCACCGCCGACAAGGTCGAGGGCGTCGTGCAGGGCAGTGTGATCGGCACGTACATGCACGGTCCGCTGCTGGCCCGGAACCCCGAGCTCGCCGACCATCTGCTGGAGAAGGCCACCGGGCAGAAGCTCGCACCGCTGGATCTCCCGGAGATCGACCGGCTCCGCAGGGAACGGCTCGCCGCCGCCCGCTGACATCGCACGTCGGCGGGACCCGCCGCCGACCTGCGCCGATCGTTCTCGCCGTGCCGGTCAGCGACGTTCGATCTCGACTCTGCCGCCGGTGATCCGGCGGTCGCCCACCGGATTCACCGGGCGGGCGTTGGCGCCGTGCAACGCTTCGAGTCGGCCGAGCTGGTTCGCGGACAGCGTGACCGGGGTGCTCAACACCATCCACTTCACGTGCTCCGTGCACGGCGGGGTGGTGAGACTGCCCTCGTAGGCGTAGTAGTCGCCGGCGGCGGGCAGCCACTCACCGAAGTTCAGGGCCACCGGCTTCTTCTCGTGCGCGTCCACCGCGTCGAGGAACTGGTCCATGCCATGCACCGGGGCGCCCTGCTGCGCCAACACGGCGAGGACCAGGCGGCTGCCCTCGGCGGTCTCGTGCACGAAGTGGAACTCCGCGGCCGCGGGCCGACCGGCGATCGTGTGCTCGGACGGAGTGTGGAAGTGCATCTGCTTCATCACGTATTCGGCGCCGTCGACCGTGACGGTGGTGACCGGCTGATCCGGTGCGAACTCCTCGGAGTGGCCGGTGTCGGTCGCGGCGCCCTCCGCCGCGGCCTTCAGGGCGACGACGGTGTGCGCGGTCGACGCCGGAACCTGAGCAGGCAGGTCGATCGGCGACTGCCGCTCCACGTCGTCGCAGTCACCGAAGGACGGCGACAGGTCGTCCCAGTGCTCCGGACCGCCCTTCCCGCCGTACGACCAGTGCGGCGAAGAGCTCTCCGGTGAGGCGATGTCCGTGGACGACGAACAGCCGGCGAGAACGATCACCGAGGCGAGCGCGAGGGGCGCCAGGAGGCGCGTGGGGAAGGTCATGGGCTGAAACTACCGCCCGAGGCGACCGACGGGCTCCCACCGAATTCCGCAAGTCGCCCCCTTCTCGACCACCGCCCCCTGCGGCGCCGGGTCTCACGTGCCGGACGGCTCCTCGCCGGTCATCACGACCTCGCCCGAGGCGTCGTCCCAGCGGAACTGCGCCCGGCTCTTGCCGGTCGCGCCGGCACTGGACTCCCCGGCCCGCGGCCAGGTCCAGGTGACGGCGATCGTCGTGTCGTCGACCCGGGCCACCTCCGGGGCGAAGCCGTGCGCCCGTTCCGTCGCGGTCCCGATGTACTCGCCGTGGTGGAACAGCATGACCTGATACGGCGACGACGCCGTGCCGCCCTCGATCGGCAGCACGATCGCCGACAGCGGCAGGCACTGGTCGTAGTTCTCGACCATGGCGTACTCCGTGGACCACGGCCAGCCCTTGAACGCCGGCACCTTTCCCACATTCTGGACGACGGCCTGCTCACCGGTGAGCCCGCTGCACTTCTTCTCGTCGTCGTTCGCCTGCTCGGCGGTCGTCTCCTGCGGTTCGGCGACGAAGGTGTCGGTCCGGTCCCGAGTCACCAGCGCACCCGCCCGGGTCGCACTGTCCCAGCAGGTCAGACCCGCTTCTCCGGAATGACAGACGTACGTCTTGTAGAACACCGTCTGCCCCGGTGAGACGACCTGCGGCACCATGCGGTCCGAGGCGCCGAACGCGCGGTCGGCCCACGGCGGGACGTCGCTGCCGTGGTAGGAGATGTCGGCGGCGCCGTTCTCGATCGTGAGCGTGTCGATCGCGCCGCCGGTGCGGTCCACCCCGAGCGGCTTGTCCCGGTCGTAGCTCGACACCCGGCATCGCAGACCGTCGTCGTCGATCCCGCATCCGATGTTCCCGTCGGCGGTGGTGAACACCGCGACCGGCGAACCGTACTGCGGGTTCTTGACGGTGCCGATCTCGGTGGCTCCGGGCGGGATCGGGCCGCCGGCCTCGACCGGGGCGCCGGGGACCGGCGCGGTCCGGTTCGACGTCTCGTCGTCGTTCGACGATCCGCCGAACACCGCGACCGCCATGGCCACGACGCCCACCGCGAGCACGACGGCGACCACCGCCAGCACCGTGGTGGAGAGCCCGGCCAGGCCCTTGGACGGCGGAGACGAACGGGGCGGCGGCGGAAGATGCGGCGGAGGGGTGTGCGGCGGGAACTGCTGTCCGTGACCGGGAGGCGGCGGATACGTCACAGGGGGTTCTCGCCCTCGCCGAAGTCGATCACGTCGCACCGGGCTCGGGTCCCGTCGACGGCGAACCAGCCGGATTCGAATCGCTGCCAGGCCGCCAGCAGGGGACGCTGCGCCTCGCCGTCGCGGGTCACGGTGCGTTCCAGTCGTTCCGGGGCGCTCGGCCCGTCGATCCAGAACGCGTGGTCCACCCGGTCGGCGAGCACCCGACGCGCCGACGTCACCCCTTCCAGGATCAGCAGCGGCGACCAGGCACGACGACGCACCGGCCCCACCGTGGCCTCGCCGCAATGCCAGACCCGCGGCCGGTAGGCGATGTCGTGCCCCAGCGAGAACGGGGTCAGCACATCGCGTTCGAGCTCCGGCCACCAGGAGGCGGGCCGGTCCCAGGTGGCGTAGTCGTCGGTGCGGATCAGCAGCGGCGGCCGCCCGAGTTCGGCGAGTCGGGCGACCAGCGCGTCGGCGAAACTGCTCTTGCCGGAACCCGAGGGCCCGTCGATCGCGAGGATCCCGTTGCGGAACCCGTTCGACTCGATCGCCGCCCGGGCCGCCTCGGTCAGACCGGGGATCGGCTCCGTGGCGGGATCGTCGCAGGTCATCACGGTGCGCTGAACCTCAGGCCAGGGCCCGACGACCGGACAGCGCCCGGCCGAGCGTGAGTTCGTCGGCGAACTCCAGATCGCTGCCCATCGGCAGACCGGAGGCCAGCCGCGTCATCGACAGACCCGGGAAGTCCTTGAGCATGCGCAGCAGGTAGGTGGCCGTCGCCTCACCCTCGGTGTTCGGGTCGGTGGCGATGATGATCTCGGTGACGTCGACGCCGTCCTCCTGGTTCGCCAGCCGCTGGAGCAGTTCGCGGATCCGGAGCTGGTCCGGGCCGATGCCCGAGAGCGGATCGAGTGCGCCGCCGAGCACGTGATAGCGCCCGCCGAACTCCTTGGTCCGCTCGATCGCGTAGATGTCCTTCGGTTCCTCCACCACGCAGATCTTGGTGGCGTCACGACGTGCATCGGAGCAGATCCGGCACAGGCGCTCGGCTGCCACGTTGCCGCATTCGGCGCAGAAGTTGACGTTGTCCCGGACGTCGCCGAGCGCCGTCACCAGCCGGTCGATCTCGGCTTTGTCACCGGCGAGCAACGCGAACGCGATGCGCTGGGCGCCCTTCGGCCCCAGCCCGGGCAGTTTCGCGAGCTGGTCGATGAGCACCTGGATGGGCCCCTCGTACATCTGTCGTCCTCGTACTCGTTCGACGCCTGCAGAGCCGTCAGCCCAGGCCGGGCAGACCGCCGGGGCCGCCCAGGCCACCGGCCAGCGGTCCCATCTTCTCGTTGGCGAGCGCCTCGCGCCGCTCCGCGAGGTCGGCGAGTGCGCCGATGACGAGGTCCTGCAAGGTCTCGACGTCGTCGGGGTCGACGACGTCCGGGGAGATGGTCACGCCGGTCACCTCACCGGTGCCGTTGCCCGTGACGGTCACGAGTCCGTTGCCCGCCGAGCCGGTCACGATCGCGGCCGCGATCTCCTCTTGCGCGGCCATCAGCCGGGTCTGCATCTCCTGCGCCTGCGCGAGGAGTCCGGCCATCGGGTTGTCGCCGCCGGCACCGCCGCCGAAGAGAGCACTGGGATCGAATGCATCAGTCACGGTGCTCAGGGTAGCCGCTGCCTACGACAGGAGCCGCTCGACGTGCTCGGCCAACGAGTCGACGCTCTGTCCGTCGGCCGGGGTCACCTCGAAGGAGAGGACCTCCGCGGCGAACAGCGCGGTGGCCCGTCGGTCGAGGGCGAACTCGAAGCGGTCGCCCACCCGCCGCCACTGGAGGACCCCGCCGTACACCGGCGCGCTGGCGCCGGTGGTGACGCAGTGCTCGTGGTCGTGGCCGCCGCCCGGCAGGTCCCGCTGCAGCTGGAAGCAGGCGTCGGACTCGGTGTCGAGGAACACGACGGCCTCACAGCCGAGGTCGTCGTGGTGTTCGTGAGAAGCGATGATCGCCATGCGAGCGAACTTACCCCGCCCGGAACGCCCCGATCGGACCGTCAGGTCCGGCGGCTCTCGAAACGACGTTCCGCGCCGGTGATCGGGTCGGCGAAAGCCAGACTCGACGCGATCAGGCGGAGCGGACGGGAGAAGTCGCCGCGGTCGGGTGCGGCCGCGAGGTCGGCGTCCACCTCCGGATACAGCGGATCGTCCAGGATGGGCACGCCGAGACCGGCCATGTGCAGGCGCAGCTGGTGGGTCCGCCCGGTGTGCGGCACCAGGCGGTACTCCCCCAGACCGTCCGGGCGGACCCGTTCGAGCGTGACGTCGCTGACCGCGTTGGCCGGGCCGTCGACGACCAGGGCGCGCAGGTCGCCCGCGGTCTTCACGATCCGGTTCTCGACGCGGACCCCTTCGACGAGCTCAGGGAGCGTAAGGGTATCCGCTCCGGACGTCGCCGTCGGCAGCGGGGCGATCGCGCGGTACTCCTTGCGCGCCAGCCGCTCGGCGAAGAGCCGCTGGTAGGCCGCCCGTTCGGCCGGGCGGCGGGTGAACAGCAGCACCCCCGCGGTGAGGCGGTCCAAGCGGTGGGCGGGGGCCAGGTCCGGGCTGTCCAGCAGACGCCGGAGCCGGACCAGCGCGGTCTGCGTGACGTGCCGGCCACGCGGCATGGTGGCCAGGAAGTGCGGTTTGTCCACCACCACGAGGCTCTCGTCGACGTGCAGGATCTCCATTTCGAAGGGCACGTCGAACTCCTCCGGAAGGTCCCGGTAGAGGTAGACCGGCACGGCCCTGAGGACGGTGGCGGACAGGTCGACCGGGTTCCCGTCGACGTCCACCACGAGCCCCTCCGCATGCTGTCTCGCCAGTTCGGCGGCCGTCACACCGGCCGACGACGGTGCGGCGAGGAGCGCCTCGGCGACGGTGGGCGGCGCCGCGAAGAGTTCGGGGCGCAGCACCACGCGGGTGGCGTCCACCCCGTCGCGCAGCGGGAGCGGTTTGACGCGGCGGCGCCCCCGGCGACTCAGGCCCCGACCTCCAGGCGGGTCTTGAGGTTGCCGAGCAGCTCGGCCTGGATCCGGCTCAGGCCCTTGGGGGCGAAGGTCTTCTCGAAGAAGCCGCCGATCCCGCCGGCACCCTGCCACGAGGTGGTCACCTCGACCCGGGCGCCGGCACCGGCCGACCCGACCCGGTAGACGGTGACCATCGACGAGTTCCGGTCGGTCTCGGTGACCGAGTCGGCGGTCACCGCCACGTCGGCGAGCACGTCGCGCTGCCGCTTCTCGGTGGCCTGCAGGATCCAGTGGACGGTGCCGTCGTCGTTGTAGGCGAAGTCCCGGTAGTTGGCGGGGAGGATCGCCGGGCGCACCGTCTGGTAGTCGGCGAGCGCGGCCAGCACCACCTCGGGTGCGGCGTCGATGTCGATGGCGGAAGTGGCGGAAACCTGGCCCACGGAGGACTCCTTGCAATGGTCGAGGCCCCTCGGTCAGGGGCGACCTACACGGTACCGATTTCGGGGTTAGTGTTGGAAACGTGCCTTCGACGCGACTCGTGTACGGCAGGAAAGCCTTCCAGCAGGGGGTGGATCGCCTCCTGGCGAGCTACCGCGCGATTCCCGAGGGCGCGGGCGTCCGACTCGCGAAGAAGACGTCGAACCTGTTCCGTAAGCGCGCCGACAACCCGGCGCCGGGCCTGGACGTCTCCGGCCTGGACCGGGTGATCTCGATCGATCCGGAGAACGCCACCGCGCAGGTCGCCGGGATGTGCACCTACGAGGACCTGGTCGACGCCACCCTCCCCCACGGGCTCGTCCCCCCGGTGGTCCCGCAGCTCAAGACCATCACGCTCGGCGGCGCGGTGACCGGACTCGGGATCGAGTCGACGTCGTTCCGCAACGGGCTCCCGCACGAGTCGGTGCGCGAGATGGAGGTCCTCACCGGGGCCGGTGAACTGGTGGTCGCCCGCCCCGACGGCGAGCACGCCGACCTGTACTTCGGCTTCCCCAACACCTACGGGACGCTGGGTTACGCGGTGCGGCTGGAGATCGAGCTGGAGCGGGTGCCGCCCTTCGTGGAGCTGCGGCACGTGCGGTTCCGGTCGATCCGGGACCTGCAGACCGAGATGATCTCGATCGTCGCCGACCGCGAGTACCGAGGCGAACGCGTCGACCACCTCGACGGCGTCGTGTTCACGCGGGACGAGTGCTACCTGGTGCTGGGTCGGCAGACCGACGAGCCGGGGCCGGTCAGCGACTACACCGGCGACCGGATCTTCTACCGTTCCCTCCGGCACGACGACGTCGACGAGCCCAAGCGGGACCGACTGACCGTCCGGGACTACCTGTGGCGCTGGGACACCGACTGGTTCTGGTGCTCCCGCGCGTTCGGCGCGCAGAACCCGAAGGTCCGACGGTTCTGGCCGCGCAGATACCTGCGATCGAGTTTCTACTGGAAGCTGATCGGCTACGACCAGCGCTGGAACATCGGCGACCGGCTCAACGCCCGCAGGGGGCAGCCGCCCGGCGAACGCGTGGTGCAGGACGTCGAGGTGCCGATCGAGCGCACCGCCGAGTTCGTCGACTGGTTCCTCGACGAGATCCCGATCGAACCGATCTGGCTGTGCCCGCTGAAACTCGCCGAACCCGGCCCTCCCCACGCCGACCCGGAACGTCCGTGGCCGCTGTACCCGCTCAGACCCGGCCGCGCGTACACCAACGTCGGATTCTGGTCCGCGGTGCCGGTGACGCCGGGCCGTCCCGGCCACACCAACCGTCGCATCGAGCTCAAGGTGAGCGAGCTCGGCGGCCACAAGTCCCTCTACTCCGAATCGTTCTACCCGGAGGACGAGTTCGACGAACTGTACGGCTCGGAGGCCTACCGCGCGCTGAAGCAGAGGTACGACCCGCGCGGCAGGCTGCTGAGCCTCTACGAGAAGGCGGTCAAGCGCGCATGACCCTGGCAGAGATCTTCGAGATGCTCCTCGGACGGGAACCCGACTTCCGGTTCACCGCGTACGACGGCAGCAGCGCCGGCCCCGAGGACGCCGAGTTCGGGCTGAACCTGAAGACCCCTCGCGGCACGACGTATCTGGTGACCGCGCCGGGAGACCTGGGCCTGGCCCGCGCCTACGTCTCGGGTGACCTGGAACTGATCGGCGGCCACCCGGGCGACCCCTACGGGAACATCCGGGCGCTGGCCGACGACCTGAACTTCCACAAGCCGAGCCCGCTCACCATGGCGACCGTGGCCAAGCACCTCGGCGTCGAGCACTTCAAGCCGATCGCGCCGCCGCCGCAGGAGGCGCTGCCCCGCTGGCGACGGTTCACCGAGGGGCTGCGGCACAGTCGCGGTCGTGACGCGGAGGCGATCGGCTACCACTACGACGTCTCCAACCGCTTCTACGAACTGGTGCTCGGGCCCGCGATGACCTACACCTGCGCCGTCTACCCGGACCGGGAGGCGACCCTGGAGGAGGCGCAGGAGAACAAGTACCGGCTGATCTTCGAGAAGCTGGCGTTGAAGCCGGGCGACCGCCTGCTCGACATCGGCTGCGGCTGGGGCGGCATGGTCCGCTACGCCGCACGACGCGGTGTGCACGCCCTGGGGGTGACCCTCTCGAAGGAGCAGGCGGAGTGGGCGCAGCGGGCGATCGTCGACGAGGGCCTGGACGGGTTCGGCGAGGTCCGGCACAGCGACTACCGGGACGTGACCGAATCCGGGTTCGACGCGGTGAGCTCCATCGGCCTCACCGAGCACATCGGCGTCGCCAACTACCCCGCGTACTTCGGTTTCATCCACGACACGCTGCGTCCGGGCGGGCTCTTCCTGAACCACTGCATCACACGCCCGGACAATCGGACCCGGGCCAAGGCGGGGCCGTTCATCGACCGCTACGTGTTCCCCGACGGGGAGCTCACCGGTGCGGGCACCGTCGTCGCCAAGCTGCAGGACGTCCCCGGGATGGAGGTGCTGCACGAGGAGAACCTGCGCGAGCACTACGCCATGACCCTGCGCGACTGGAACGCCCACCTGGTGCGGAACTGGGATGCCGCCGTCGCCGAGGTGGGCGAGGGCACCGCCCGGCAGTGGGGCCTGTACATGGCCGGATGCCGGATCGGTTTCGAGCGCGGCGTCGTCGAACTGCACCACGTGCTGGCGACCAAGCTCGACGACCGGCGGCTCCCGAACACCCCGCTGCGCCCCTGGTGGACGCCGTGAGCCGATGAGCACTCCCTCCGCTTCGGCGCCGATCGCCGGCCGCCACGTGGTCCGCGTGATCGCCAACGCCCTGAACCTGTCGACGCCGGCCGGGCTCCTGCTCGCCGTGCTCGGTCGCACCCGGATCCAGCAGGGTCCCGACGGACTGTTCGTCGCCACCGGCTGGCGGCTTCCGCTGCCTCTGGCCAGGGCGTTCACAGTCGGCGACGTGGTGATCCTGCGCAGCGACTCGTGGTCGGAGAGGCTCCTGCGGCACGAGGCGCGGCACGCCACGCAGTGGGCGTGGTGCCCGCTGGTCTTCCTGCCGCTGTACGGGCTCGCATCGGCCTGGTCGTGGGTGCGGACCGGGGACGTGTGGAGCCGCAACGTCTTCGAGGTGCGCGCCGGGCTGGCCGACGGCGGTTACCGCGAGCAGCCCCTGCGCAGTGAACGACGACGCCGCGCGCAGCAGTCAGGAACCGTCGGCGACGGGACGCGCACCGAGCTCTGACTTGAGCAGTTCCAGCGCGACCTGGTCGGGGTCGAGGCGGGCGTCCGGGGTGCCGGTGTGCGCCGAGGCGACCATCTCGTCGCGTTCGGCATCGGTCAGCTCCTCGTCCGGCACCGGGACCGGGTCGGCCGGCCAGGGCTCCTCCGGTTCGGGGGGCGGCTCCGGCGGGGGCGGACCCGCGTCGACGGCCGAACGACGATCCCCGCCCTGCGGCGGCCGACTCCGGCGGGTGAACTGCTGACGTCGCTGCGGCGCCGGGGCCGCCGAACGCGGCGGAGACGCCGCGGCCGGGGCGCCGCCCGGGGCGTGGACCACCTGGACCTGCCACCGCCCGCCGAAGAGCTCACCGAAGATCTCGCCGAACATCTGGATGCGGGCCGGGTCGGCCAGTCGGCCGACGAGCTGGGCGTTGGCGTGTCCGAGGACCGCCACGTGATCGCCCACCGACTGGACGGTCGCCGCGGACAGCATGGGCTCCAGGATCCGTCCGGACGGGCGCTCGCGCACCGCGGCGCGGATGTCCGCCCAGCGCGCCGAGACCGCCTCGACGGTCAGCTGCGGTGCCGCCGGTTCGGGTGCGGGGCGAGGTTCCGGGGTCGGCTGAGGTCTCGCAGCGGGCTGCGGTTCGGGCCGGGGCTCGGGGGTCCGGGGCCGCTCGTGGGGACGGGCCCGGTCCTGGGTGCGCGGCCGGGCGACCGGGTCCTGCCGGGACGGAGCGGCGGGCTGCTCGGGACGCGGCCGGCGCGGCGGTTCCGCGGTACGGTCCGGCGGCGGGGCCTGCTCCTGCGGGGCGGGTCTCCCCTGCCGACCGCGGAACGGTGCCGCCGACGACTCCCGAGACGGGGAGGCCGGGGCCTGCCGGGAGGCCGCGGGCCGACGTCGCGAGACCGCCTCTTCCGGCGGAGCGTCGTAGTAGGGCTCCTCGGGCGGCGGGATGTCGTCGTAGGGGTCGTACGACGCGACGGGCGCCTCCGCCTCGAGCGGTTCGGGCGCAGGCGGCGCAGAGACGGGCGGCGCGGTGACGGGCGGCGCGGGTTCCGAGACGCGCGCCGGCGGAACGGGCGCGGGTGCCGCCGGCGCCTCGGGTTCGGGCCGTGCGCGGGGCGGCTCGGTGACCGGCGAGGGTTCCGCCGGAGTCGGAGTCGGAGTCGGCGGGGTCGGCGGCGGGGAGGTCCGCTCGACCGGAGCCGACGGCTCCGGAGCAGGCGGGACCGCAGGCGCCGGCGAGACCTGTTCCGGCGGTGCCGGTGTGCGCTCCTCCGGCACCGAGGGGGCCGGGGTCGGCGCCACGGGGGTCTCCGGCGCGGTCGCGGCGGGTTCGACCGGGCCCGGCGTCCGGCGCTGCGAGGGGCGGACGAACCGCGAGGGCGGCTCCTCGGCGGGCGGCGGCGCGGACCCCGCGACAGCCGGGGCGGCCGCGATCGGCGGGCCTGCGGCGGGTCGTCGTTCCAGGGTCTCCAGGCGCTGGAGCAGCCCGGCGTCGTCGGCGCTGACCGCCGGAAGCAGCAGCCGCGCGCACATCACCTCCAGCAGCAGCCGCGGCGAGGTGGTCCCGCGCATCTCGCCGAGCGCCGCATGCGCCACCTCCGCGTACCGGGTCAGCGTGGCCATGCCGAGGTAGTCGATCACCGACCGCATCCGGGTCACCTGATCGGCGGGCGCCTCCACCAGGCCGCGTTCGGCGGCATCCGGGACGGCCTGCAGCAGGAGCAGATCCCGGAAGCGGTCGAGCAGGTCGATCGCGAACCGGCGCGGGTCGTGCCCGGCGTCCACCACGCGTTCGACGACGCCGAACAGCGCCGCACCGTCACCGGCGGCCAGCGCGTCGACGGCAGCGTCGATCAGCGCGGTGTCGGTGACGCCCAGCAGTCCGAGGGCGCGGTCGTAGGTGACGCCGTCCTCCCCGGCGCCGGCGAGCAGCTGGTCGAGGATCGAGAGCGAGTCGCGCGGCGACCCGCCACCGGCCCGGATGACCAGCGGGAACACCTCGGGCGCCACCACCGCGCCCTCGCTCTGGCAGATCCGTTCGAGCAGCCCGCGCATCACGGGCGGCGCGAGCAGTCGGAACGGGTAGTGGTGCGTCCGGGAGCGGATGGTCGTGAGGACCTTCTCCGGCTCGGTGGTCGCGAAGATGAAGATGAGGTGCTCCGGCGGCTCCTCGACGATCTTGAGCAGCGCGTTGAAACCGGCCGAGGTGACCATGTGCGCCTCGTCGATGATGAACACGCGGTAGCGCGACTCGGCGGGCGCGTAGAACGCGCGGTCCCGCAGTTCGCGGGTGTCGTCGACGCCGCCGTGGCTGGCCGCATCCAGTTCGACGACGTCGAGGTTCCCCGGCCCGCCGGGACCGAGCGCCACGCACGACGAGCACTCCCCGCACGGCGTCGACGTCGGACCGTGCACGCAGTTGAGTGAACGGGCGAGGATGCGCGCCGAGGACGTCTTACCGCAACCGCGGGGGCCGGAGAACAGGTAGGCGTGGTTGATCCGCCCGCCGTCCAGGGCCCGACTCAGCGGGTCGGTGACGTGCTCCTGCCCGACGACCTCGGCGAACGTCGCCGGTCGGTAGGTGCGATAGAGAGCCACGGGAGCAACCCTACCGGCGGCGTGTGACGGCGTCTGCGGTCGGCCGCGATCGCCTGATCCCGGTGCCGTAGACGACGATCACCGCCGTCGCGACCACCACCAGGATCACGTTGTACGGCTGCACCGTGAAGAACTGATACCAGCGCCCCTCGCCCTTCATGAACAGGCCGGTCAGGTACGCCTCGTCGACGCTCCGGTTCACGTACCAGATCGGGTACGGGAGGTGATGCCGCCAGGCGACGGAGTAGGCGAACCCGCCGACCACCGCGAGCGCCGCCAGGCCGCGCCGCACCGGACTCGACAGGGTGGTGAGCAGATGGATGCCGATGACGAGCAGCGGCAGCAACCACACCCAGTGATGCCCCCAGGCCACCGGCGACACCGCGCACGACGTCATGCCGACCAGCGTCAGGGCGAGCAGGTCCCGGCCGTGCCGGTGCGCGAGCACCGCGGCGCCGAGCCCGAGCAGTGCGACGATCCCGGCCAGCAGCAGCCACAGCAGCGTGCTCGGCTCGTCGGTCCCGCCCAGGTTGGCGATCGCCCCGCGGATCGACTGGTTGCCGGTGGTCTGCGGCGAGGCCACCCGATCGGAGTCGAGCAGCGTCTCGGTCCAGTAGTCCCACGACGCGCCCGGCAGCAGCGCGAACCCCACCGCGATGGTTCCGGCGAACGCCCCGACCAGCGTCGCCGCGGCCTTCCACTGCCGGACGAGCACCAGGTAGACCGCGAACAGCAGCGGAGTCAGCTTGATCCCGGCGGCCAGCCCCACTCCCGCGCCGCGCAGGCGCGAGTCGGAGCCGCGGAGCAGATCCCAGAGGATCAGCAGCATCAGGAAGACGTTGATCTGGCCGAACCAGATCGTCGTCCGGATCGGTTCCAGGAGCGTCGCGATCACGACGAGACTCAGCGCGATCCCGCGCAGCCGCCAGGTGACGTCGTGCCCGAGGGTGCGGAAACAGAGGACGATCACGAAGTACAGGGCGACGAAGATGCCCAGCGTCCACACGACGTGCGCCACCGTGGCCGACATCCACGCGAAGGGGACGAAGAAGACCATCGAGATCGGCGCGTAGGTGAAGTCCATCTGACCGAGCAGTTTGGCCCGGTAGAGGTCTCCGCCGTCGAGCACGGTCTGGGCGCCGGCCCGGTAGACGTCGAGGTCGAACTGGTAGTCGAACAGGCCCCAGAACGGCTTGGAGAACGGGATGATCGCGTTCTGCGCCCACACCGCGAGAGCGGCGAGCACGGCGAAGACGGCCAGAAGCGGCGTCGAACGTTCGATTCTCACGCGGGGTGGTGCTGACTGCCCGGCAGCCCGATCAGTCGCGATCGAGCAGCTTCTCGGTGGCGGCGAGCAGCGCGCAGGTCGCCACGCCGTCCATCGCGGTGGCCAGCTCGTCCAGGGAGGGGAAGGTCGGCGCGAGGCGGATGTTCCGGTCGTCGGGGTCGTTCTTGTAGGGGAACGTCGATCCGGCGGCGGTGAGCGCGATCCCGGCGTCCTCGGCCAGCGCGATGGTGCGCTTCGCGGTGCCGTCGATCACGTCGAAGCTGATGAAGTAGCCGCCCTCGGGCTCGGTCCAGTCGGCGATCTTCGAGTCGCCGAGACGCTCTTGAAGGATGTCCAGGACGAGCTTGAACTTGGGCGCGATCAGTTCGCGGTGCCGGGCCATGTGCGCCCGCACGCCGTCGGCGTCCTTGAGGAACAGCAGGTGCCGGAGCTGGTTGAGCTTGTCCGGGCCGATGGTGGCCACCGACTGGAACCTGGCGTACCAGTCCAGGTTCTCCTTCGACGACCCGAGGAACGCGACGCCGGCGCCGGCGAAGGTGATCTTGCTGGTGGAACCGAAGACGTAGAAGCGGTTCGGGTTGCCGGCCTCGGCGGCGTAGTCGAGGACCGGGAGCACCTCCGGCTCACGCTCCACCAGGGTGTGCACCGCGTAGGCGTTGTCCCAGTAGATCCGGAAGTCGGGTGCGGCGGCCGGCATGGCGGCGAGACGACGGGCGACCTCCTCGGTGACCGTGTAGCCGCTCGGGTTGGAGTAGGTGGGGACCACCCACATGCCCTTGATGGCGGGATCGCTCGCGACGAGCTCGGCGCAGACGTCCGGGTCGGGCCCGTGCGGGGTCATCGGGACGTTGATCATCTCGATGCCGTAGTGCTCGGTGATCGAGAAGTGGCGGTCGTAACCGGGGACCGGGCAGAGGAACTTGACCGGCGATCCGAGGTGCGCGTGCTCCTGCGACCAGGGCCGCACCGAGTCGGGGGTGCCGTTGAGCAGGGCGAACACGGTGACGTCGTGCATGATCCGCAGGCTCGCGTTGTCCTGCGCGATGATCCGGTCGGGGCCGGTGCCGAACAGTTCGCCGAAGATCTCGCGCAGCGCCGGCAGGCCGGTGAGGCCGCCGTAGTTGCGGCAGTCGGCGCCGTCCGGGCTCACGTGGTTGCCCGCGCCGGGCAGCGAGAGCAGCGGCTCGGCCAGATCGAGCTGGTCGGGCCCCGGCTTGCCCCGCGTCAGATCCAGCTTGAGACCGGCCGCGCAGAGGGTGTCGTACTGCTTTTTGAGGTCCGCCTGGGTGTCACGAAGCTGGTCAGCGCTCATCGAGTGAAAGTTCAACGTGGAACCTCTCGGGATACCGGGCGGAGAAGGTGCGAAGTTAAGAGGACCCCGCGCACCCGAGAGAGCCTGCTGACCCTTGCTGCCTTCCGGCCCTGGGGGAGTTCACAGGATGCACGCCGCGCGGGATCCGTGGACCAGTGTAGCGCGTCCGTTTTTCGGGGGTCGTTTTGGGATCCCGTCGGGACACCGGTTACCATCGTTGCACTGGAGGATTCGCCTAGTGGCCTATGGCGCTCGCCTGGAACGCGGGTTGGGTTAACAGCCCTCAGGGGTTCGAATCCCCTATCCTCCGCAAATGCAGCGAGGCCCCACCCGAGGAACGAGGGTGGGGCCTCGCTGCATCTGCATTCGGGCAGAGCGGATTCGGGAGGAGCGAAGCGACGGAGTCCCCTATCCTCCGACTTTCCGTATCCGCCTTCCCCGCCCCGACGTGTCGCGGGCCCTGTTCCAAGTCGCGGCCCGTCCATGACGAGCGACACGGAACAGGAGCCGCGACACGCCGACCGGGGAGGATCCTGAAACCGCACGACACCACCCCGCCGGGACCCGAACCGAACGAGCCCACGACGACGCGGACCCCGCCGCCCCGACGAACGGGGAGCAGCGGGGGCCGCGGGATGCGTGGTTCAGAACCGGATGTCCACCGGTGACGCGGGGTTCTGCGAGAGCATGCCCAGCAGCGGCGGAGTGATGCCGCCGCGGAACGACGCCGGGATCCCGGTGACGTCCTGCCTCCTGCCGAGCCGGTCCGCCTGTGCACCGGTCAACCGGAGGTCGGCGACGTCGATGCGGCGCAGCGCGTCGGTGCCGTTCTGGTCGGTGGTGGAGGTGCGCATGCTCAGGACCGCCGTCGTGCCGTTCACCCGGATGATCGGGTCGACGAGGGCGATCTCGTACAGGTGGAAGCGGGTGTAGGCCACGACGGTGCCCCGGTAGCGCAGTTCGCCGCGACCGTTCTTCACGGTGTCGGCGGCCAGTTCGAAGGACAGTCGGCGGTCGGCGCCTGCGGCGGCGCCCTTCGAGCCGACGACGCCGCCCTGGGCGGTCTCTGCGAAGGTCGACACGAACTTCGGCGAGTACCCCCAGACGAGGTTCCGCGCGGCGGGCTTCGGGGTGTTGGGTCCGGGCTCGGTGGAGTAGCGGATCGGGACGTACAGCTCCTGGGCGGCGTTGACCGAGTCGGCCGCACCGTAGGTGTAGATGCCCCAGCGGCCGTTCGCGGGCGCGTCCTTCGGGGTGGTCAACGTGATCTTCGTGGTGAAGGCGCCGTTCGGGTGCAGCGTCACGGCCTGCTGCCGGACGGTGCGGCGCAGGTCGAACGGGGTGTTCGGGATCCGGTTCAGCGCGTCGTTCGAGATCGCCCACCTGGTCTGCGCACGGTCGGTGGTGCGCGAGGACTCCGGCGCGTTCTTCGACGGCCGCCAGTTCTGGTCGAACTTGCCGAACGTGATGAACGTGCCGTGCGGAACGCCGGGCGGCACCGGGACGGGCAGACCGCCGGTGTTGGCGTTCGGGTCGAATCCCGTGCCCTTCACCACCACGGTGTCGCCGGGGTGCAGCCCCGTGGTGCCGACGGGCGTCGTGCCGTCGGCCAGGTACACGGCGATCGCGGGAGTGAACGGCGCGGCCTCGGCGGGTGCGGCGAGCACCGCGCCGGAGGCCGCCGTCACCGTCGCCAGCAGACTGATGAAGAGGACCCGGACATGCTTCATCAGGCGAGCCTAACCCGCACCGTCACCCGGTCGACAAGTGCCCGAAGACCCGGGCCGCGGTCGGGTCAGCTCCGGATCTCCCGGCGGTCGTCCTCCCAGGCGATGTGGAAGTGTCCGTCGGCGTCGGTCCGCTCGTAGGTGTGCGAGCCGAAGAAGTCGCGCAGGAGCTGCACCAGCGCGGTCGGCAGCGACCCCGACGTCAGCATGGTCTGGTGGTTGAAGGCGGCGGCGTGCGCCGGCACCGGGACGCCGCCGCGCATCGCGGCCGCGGCCACCTCCCCCAGCGGCCGGTAGCGGTCGAGCAGCGCCGACCGGAACGGTTCCACGGCGAGGAACGACGCCGTGTCCGGGTGTTCGGCGTAGACCGCGGCGACGTCGTCGAGGAAACCCGCCCGGATGATGCAGCCGGCCCGCCAGATCCGCACCACCTCGGCGAGCGGGATGTCCCAGCCGAAGTGGTCGGACGCGACGCGCAGCAGCGACAGACCCTGCTGGTAGGCGATCAGCCGGGCCGCGAGGTAGGCCTGCTCCACGTCGCCGGAGTCCAGGTCGACGGCGGAGGCCACCGGGTCGGCGGCCCCCAGCCACGCGGCGCGTTCGTCCTTCGCCGACGACGTCGAGCGCGCGAACAACGCTTCGGCGATCACGCTCACCGACACGCCCTGTTCGGCCGCGGCGATCACGGTCCAGGCGCCGGTGCCCTTGCCCTTGGCCTGGTCGAGGACCTTCTCGATCAGCTCTCCGCCGGTCTGCGGATCGGTCTGCGCCAGCACCGTCGCCGCGCTCTCGAGCAGATACGAGCGGCCCTCGCCGTCGTTCCACTCGCCGAAGATCGCGCCGACCTGTTCGCCGGTCCGACCGCCGGCCCGCAGCACCGCGTACGCCTCGGCGATCAGCTGCAGGTCGGCGTACTCGATGCCGTTGTGGACCATCTTGGTGAAATGACCGGAGGCACCCGAGCCGCACAGCGTGACACACGGCGCGCCGTCGTCGGCCTTGGCGGCGATCGGCTCGAGCAGCGGCGCGATGTCGGCCCACACACTCGGGTCGCCGCCCGGCATCAGCGCCGGGCCGAGGAGGGCGCCCTGCTCGCCGCCGGAGACGCCCATGCCGATGAACCGGATCCCGTTCTCGGCGCAGCTCGCGTAGCGGCGCTCGGTGTCCGGGTAGTGCGAGTTGCCGCCGTCGATGATGATGTCGCCCTCGCCGAGCAGCGGCGTCAGCGAACCGATGGCCGCGTCCACCGGGCCGCCCGCGGGCACCATCAGCAGGATCACCCGGGGCGACGTCCGCAGCGCGGCGACGAAGTCGGGCAGGTCCGAGAAGCCGATCAGGCCTTCGTCGCCGTGCGCCGCGAGGAGCGCGTCGATCTTGGTCTGGTCGAGGTCGTACATGGCGACCTCGCCGTCGACGTTCCGGGCCAGGTTCCGGGCGAGACTCGCGCCCATCACCCCGGTGCCGACGATGCCGATGGGCGCTGCGCCCGTTGTCTTGTTCGTGGACGTGTCCATGCCGTCTCCTCTGGGTGCGCCGGACTCGAGTCGAATCGATCCTATGTGCGCGGGGCCGGTATCGTCGGGCTCCATGAATTCTGCCGGACGATTCGCCCCCTCGCCGTCCGGCGATCTGCACGTCGGGAACCTGCGGACGGCGCTGCTCGCCTGGCTGTTCGCCCGGTCCACGGGGCGCGACTTCCTGATCCGGTTGGAGGATCTGGATCGGGTGCGGGAGGGGGCCGCGCAGCGTCAGCTCGCCGATCTGGCCGCGCTCGGCCTGGACTGGGACGGGCCCGTCGTCGTGCAGTCCGACCGGCTCGACGCCTACGCCGCGGCGGTCGACGGGCTGGTCGCCGCCGGGGAGACCTTCGAGTGCTACTGCACGCGCCGGGAGATCCAGGAGGCGCCGTCGGCCCCGCACGCTCCCCCGGGCGCGTATCCGGGGACGTGCCGCGAACTGCCGGAGGAGGACCGGGTACGACGACGCGCCGAGCGCCCCGCCGCGATCCGGCTGCGCGCGCGGGTCCGGGAGTTCACCGTGCACGACGCGCTGCACGGCGACCACACCGGGGCCGTCGACGATTTCGTGCTCCTCCGCGGCGACGGGACGCCCGCGTACAACCTCGCCGTGGTCGTCGACGATGCCGCCTCGGGGATCGACCAGGTGGTGCGCGGCGACGATCTGCTCTCGTCGTCACCCCGTCAGGCGTACCTGGCGCAGCGACTCGGGTATCCGATCCCGGAGTACGCGCACGTCCCGATGGTGCTCAACGAGGCCGGTGTGCGGCTGTCCAAACGCGACGGCGCGATCACGCTCAGGCGGTTGGCCGACCGCGGGTACGACGCGGCGGCGGTCCTCGGAATGATGTCGGCGTCCCTGGGTCTGTCCGCGCCCGGCGAGACGGTCACCGCCCCGGAGCTGCTGAGACGCTTCACTCCGGCGTCGCTCCCCCGCGAGCCGTGGTTCTTCACCGCGCCGGAGTGACCGGGCGAGGCTTCGATACGAGCATCGAGCCCGCTCCCTGAGCCGACCGCGAACGCAGTGAGCCGTCGCGTCGAAGGGTCTGAAGCGTCCCGTCTTCTCCGGGATGCGCGGGGCGAGGCTTCGACACGCGTTCGTCACTTCGTTCCGCACGCGGCTCAGCCATCGTGTGGGCATCGCCCCCGAAGCAGAAGCCACCCCCGTCTCAGCCCGCGTTCTTCCTGGTCCCCGCGTAGTAGCGCGCCAGGAACTCGTCCCGGTACTCGAAGTAGTTCCCGTCCTCGATCGCCTGCCGGGCCCGGTCGACCAGGGTCACCGTGAACGAGAGGTTGTGCAGCGTCGCCAGCGTCGAGGCCAGCCCCTCCTTCGCCCGGAACAGGTGGTGCAGGTACGCGCGGGTGTACTGCGTCGAGTAGTTGTCCAGTTCCTCGTCGAGCGGCCGGAAGTCGTCGCGGTACTTGGCGTTGGTGATGTTGTACCGGCCGTCGAACGAGTAGACGGCGCCGTTGCGGGCCACCCGCGTCGGCGAGACGCAGTCGAAGGTGTCGGCGCCGTTCTCGATCGCGGTGAAGACGTCGTCCGGTTCGCTGATGCCCAGCAGATGTCGGGGGGCGTCGTCGGGCAGCTCGTCGGTGACCCAGCCGACGATGGTGCCCAGATTCTGCTTCTCCAGCGCGCCGCCGATCCCGTAGCCGCCGAAGCCCTTGCCGCCGTTCTCGCGATCGATCCGGCTGAGTTCCACCAGGTCGCGGGTGGCCTTACGACGCAGGTCCTCGTACTGGGCGCCCTGGATCACGCCCCACAGCGCCTGCTGCGGACGGTGGCTGCGTTCGACGGACAGCCGGTTGTGCTCGGCCAGGCACCGGATCGCCCACTGCCGGGTGCGTTCGAGCGACTCCTCCTGGTAGCCGCGCGTGTTCATCAGGGTGGTGAGCTCGTCGAACGCGAAGATGATGTCGGCGCCCAGCTGGTGCTGGATCCGCATCGACACCTCGGGGGTGAACCGGTGGCGGGAGCCGTCGATGTGGCTCTTGAAGGTGACGCCGTCGTCGTCGACGTTCGCCAGACGCTCCTTGCCGGGGGCGACCGCCGCATCGTCCGGCCGCACCGCCTGGTCTCCGCCGGGGACGTCCATCGAGATGACCTTCTTGAAGCCCACGCCGAGGCTCATCACCTGGAAGCCGCCGCTGTCGGTGTAGGTGGGTCCGGGCCAGTTCATGAACCGTCCGAGGCCGCCCGCCCGGTCGACGATGTCCGGCCCCGGCTGCAGGTACAGGTGGTAGGCGTTGGCCAGCACGGCCTGCGCCCCGAGCGCCGCCACCGACTCCGGCAGAACCGTCTTGACGGTGGCCTTGGTGCCGACCGGGACGAAGGCCGGCGTCGCGATCTCGCCGTGCGGGGTCACGATGGTGCCGGTGCGGCCGGACGTGCCCTCGAGCCTGCTGCGGGGAGTGAACTCGCTGGGAGAAGTGGTCACCCGGCCGATTCTCCCATAGCGTGGGAATCATGCGAATCACCAAGACCGCAGTGACCACCCTGTTCGCCTGCGCAGTGGCGCTGACCGCCGTCGCGTGCGGCGAGGAGAACCAAGCTGCCGACACCCCCAGTCAGACCTCCGCGAGCACCCCGGCCCCGCCTGCCGATCGCAGCGTGCCGGTGGTCGGCGGACCGAGCCGGAAGGCCGAGAGCACCACCTCCGCCAAGCTGGAGAACGACAAGCACTGCGGCGTCGCCAAGGGACCGGACGGCTCGCTCCAGGTGCGCCTGGTGTCCGGCGACGTGACCTGCAAGACGGCCATGGAGATCTCCAAGGACTACAGCCCGCTGATCGCCACCGGCAAGTCGCAGACCGTGTCCGGCTGGGACTGCGGCCCGTCCACCGAGTCCGGCGAGCTGGCCCGCTGCACCAAGGACGATTCGGTCTTCGCCTTCACCGCGTCCTGACCCCGCCGGAGGATCCCGACAGCCAGGACTCCCACCGCTTCGCCCGGCGCGGCGGTGGGAGTCCTGTCGTCTGCGCGGGGGATCCGGTTCAGGCCGAGGATCCGGTTCAGGCCAGGGCCTGCGCGACCCGCTCGAGCGCGGCCACCCGGCTGCCCTTCACCAGGACCGCATCGCCCTCGGTCAGCTCCCCCAGGGCCGCGACGGCGCCGTCGACGTCGGCCACGTGCACCACGCCCTCGCCGTACGACGGCTCCGCGACGGCGATCACCGAGATCCCCAGGTCGCGAGCCTGATCCGCGATGCCGCGGTGCGCCGCCGGGGCGTCCTCACCGAGTTCGGCCATGGTCCCCAGCACCGCGAACCGGCGCCGGGCCGCCAGCCGGGCGAGCGAACCCAGCGCAGCCCCCATCGAGGTGGGATTGGCGTTGTAGGCGTCGTTGATCACGGTCACTCCGGCCGCGGTGGTGTCCATCTCCATCCGGAGCCCGGACAGGCGCGCGGCGCGGAGGCCGTCCGCGATCGCCTCGACCGGCACCCCGAGTCCGCCGCCCGCCGCCGCGGCGGCGAGCGCGTTGGGGACCTGGTGCTCGCCGCGGGCGGCCAGCGCCACCGCCGCGGTACCCCACGGGGTGATCAGATCGAAGCGGGCGCGCAGCTGATCGTCGAGCACGACGTTCTCGGCGCGGACGTCGGCCCCGGCCGCCAGGCCGTAGGCGATCACCTTCGCCCGGGTCCGCGCGTCCATGGCCGCCACCACCGGGTGGTCGGCGTTGAGGATCGCGAGGCCGTCGGCGGGCAGCGACTCGACCAGCTCGCCCTTGGCCCGGGCGACGTCGTCGAGCGTCCCGAACATCTCCAGGTGGACGCCCTCGACGCGGGTCAGGACGCCGACGGTGGGCGAGGCGATGTCGCACAGCAGCGCGATGTGGCCGACGCCGCGCGCCCCCATCTCCAGGACCACGGCCTCGGTGTCGTCGGGGGCGCCGAGCAGGGTCAGCGGCAGACCGAGCTCGTTGTTGAAGCTCTTCTCGCTCGCAGCGGTGCGGTAGGTGGTCTCCAGCACCCCGGCGAGGAGGTCTTTGGTGGAGGTCTTGCCCACCGAGCCGGTGACGCCGACGACGCGGTCGGGCAGGCGTCGTCGTGCCTCGCGGCCGAGGTCGGCGAGCGCGGTGAACGTGTCCGGGACCTGCACGGCGGTGGCCGGCACCGCGGGGTCGGGGGCCCGATCGGTCAGGTAGGCCGCGGCTCCGGCCGCGACCGCGCCCGCGATGAAGTCGTGTCCGTCGCGCGCGGCGACGATCGGTACGAAGAGCTCGCCGGGACGCACGGAACGCGAATCGATACCGGCCGAATCGACCTGGACGTCGGGGCCGTGGAGGGTGCCGCCCGTGGCGGCCGCGATCTGACTGGCAAGAAGGTGCACCCGGCAAACGCTACCCGCCCGGCGAGCGGGGCGACGGAGGGACCGACTGCCACGTATCGTGACACCCATGAGTTCTCCCCTTCTGCGGCTGGTGGTCCTCTACGGTGGCGTCTCCGCTGAGCACGACGTCTCCCGGATCACCGCGGCGCACGTCCTGGCGGCCTCCGACCGCAGCAAGTACGCACTCGTCCCGATCGGCATCGCGACCGACGGCGTCTGGCACCGCAACGACGCCGCCGCGGAGGCGCTCGCCGCAGGCGACGACCTGGGGAACAGTCTCGCCGTCGAGGGTCCGGTGGTGAATCCGATCGAGGTCATCGCGGGCGACGGCGCCGCCGAGACCGTCGTGCTCCCCCTGCTCCACGGTCCGCACGGCGAGGACGGCACCGTCCAGGGCATGCTCGAACTCCTCAAGGTGGCCTATGTGGGCTGCGGCGTGCTCTCGTCGTCGCTGTGCATGGACAAGGGCATGGCCAAGGAGGTGGCCGCCCGCGCCGGGATCCCGCAGTGCGCGTGGCTCACGCTGCGCCACGGGGTCGACGACCCCGCCGCGACCGCCGCCCGCGCCGTCGCGGAGCTCGGCCTGCCGCTGTTCGTGAAGCCGGCCAACATGGGGTCGTCGGTCGGCGTCTCTCGCGCCGGGTCCGCCGAGGAGCTGGATGCCGCGATCACCGAGGCCTTGAAGTACGACGACACGGTGGTGATCGAGGAGGCGGTGACCGCCCGTGAGATCGAGGTCGGCGTGCTCGGCAACGGGGTCCCCGACACCACGTTCCCCGGTGAGATCCGGCCCGGCAGCGACTTCTACGACTACGAGGACAAGTACATCACCGGCGCCGCGCAGCTGGTGATCCCCGCCGAGCTGTCCGACGACGCGATCGCCGAGGCCCGGGAGCTCGCCGCCCGCGTGTTCGTCGCCTACCGCTGCGCCGGGATGGCCCGCGTGGACTTCTTCTACGAGGAGGGCGGCCGCGGCTGGCTGCTCAACGAGGTGAACACGATCCCCGGGTTCACCCCGGCGTCGATGTACCCGAAGATGTGGGAGGCCACCGGAGTGGAGTACTCCGACCTGATCGATCGTCTGGTGGAGCTCGCCCGCGAGACCTATCGTCGTCGTTCGTCGTTCTCCATCGAACACTGACCCCGTCGCGCCGGATCCGGCGCCGACGCATCGGGCCGCGAGGGACACGTTCCCCGCGGCCCGTTCTCGTCGCCCGTGGTGCCGCCGTCCGCCCCGATCGTGTGCGCAGACACGAAGGAGGCCCCCGATCTGCGAACAGATCGGGGGCCTCAGCGCGGTGGCGGAGGGATTTGAACCCCCGGTGCGGGGTTACCGCACACAGCATTTCGAGTGCTGCACCTTCGGCCGCTCGGACACGCCACCGCTAACGAAGTTACAGCAGACCATGCCGGAAAGTGAAATCGGCAGGTCAGAGACCTGAACGCGATTCACGACCGGCGATCGGACTCAGGCGCCCGTGCCGCTGCCCGCGTCCGTGCCGGTGCCCGCATCGGAACCGCCGCCGGTGATCTTGTCCTTGAGCTCGGTGGCCTTCTCGGTGGCGGTGTTGATGGCGCCCTGGACCTGCTCGTTGGCCAGGAGTTCGCTCAGCTTCTCCTGCGCGGTGGCGATGGCGCCCTGGATCTGCTCGTTGGCGGCCAGTTCGCTCAGCTTGGCCTTCGCGCTCTCGACGACGCCGGCGATCTGCTCGTTGTCGGCCAGACCGGCCACCTTCTCGCGTGCGGTCTCGAGGACCTCGTTGACCTTGTCGATCGGTTCGGACATCTGCATTCCCCTTCGTAGGCGGCTACTGCGCGAACGCGCTGCACGTCCATTTAACCCCGCCTCCGTACCGGTCGGCGAGGTTCGGCGACGTGACGTTCGACGATCGACACCGGACGTCGACACCCCGCTCACCTGCCCCGGACGCCCCGCCCCGGAGGCATCGGGACCGCGGTCAGTCCGTCGGGCGACGTCGGGCGGCGAAGAAATCGGCGACCAGGGCCGCGCAGTCGGCCTCCAGGACGCCCCCGCGCACCTCCGGGCGGTGGATCAGCCGCTGATCGCGCAGCAGATCCCACTGCGACCCGACCGCACCGGTCTTGGGCTCGAACGCCCCGAAGATCACCGACGACACGCGCGCCAGCCCGATCGCCCCCGCACACATCGCGCACGGCTCCACCGTCACCGCGAGGGTGCAGCCCGTCAGCCGCCAGCCGTCGCCGTGCCGTCGGGCGGCCGCCCGCAGCGCGAGCACCTCGGCGTGCGCGGTCGGGTCGCCGTCCGCCTCACGCCGGTTCCCGGCGCGCGCGAGTTCGGTGCCGTCGGGCCCGAAGATCACCGCGCCGATCGGCACGTCCTCTGCGGGAGCGTTCCGGGCGGCGTCCAGCGCCGCCCGCATGGCCCGTTCCGGGTCGAGCGGACCGGGCACCGGCGGTTCGGACACGGCGGGGCTCAGTTCCCGAGGTCGTCGAGCACCCGGGAGAGTTCGTCGGAGAAGCCGAGCCGCGCGGCGATCATGCCGAGCTGCTCGTCGGCGTACAGGTCGGTGTCGCCGACGATGATGCTCATCACGCCCTCGGGCAGCCCCAGGTCGGCGAGCACCGCCGGGTCGCCCTCCTCCCAGGGGTCGACGTCGTCCACCTCGTCGGGGTCGATGTCGGGGATCTCCACGTGCAGCCGGTCGAGCACGTCGGCGGCGACGTCGTAGTCGACCGCCGCCGTGGCATTGGACAGCAGCAGCCGCGCACCGCTCGGCGAGGGCCGCACGACGATGAAGAACTCGTCGTCGACGTCGAGCAGCCCGAACACCGCACCGGACACGCGCAGGTCGCGCAGCTGCTTCTCGGCGTCGTCGAGGCTGTCGAGGGCGGACGGTTCGAGGAGGCTCACCTTCCAGCCCGTCTCCTCCCGGACCACGGCCACCGCGTAACCGTCGACGTCGCTCTCGGAGGCTTCTCGCTCGGCGCTGACCATGCAGGTCACGGTAGTCGGTTTCGGGCACTCCCCCAAGTCGATCCGGCGACCGTGTGCGACGCTGAATCGGTGGAGAACAACGTGTCGCGCCCGGTCTGCATCCTCGGTCTCGGACTGATCGGCGGATCTCTGCTGAGGGTTCTCGCCGACGCCGGCCGACCGGCCTACGGCTACAACCGTTCGACGACGACGGTCGCCCACGCCCGCGCCGCCGGTTACGACGCCTCCCCGGACCCGGCCCAGGTGCTCGCCCGGGCCGCCGACGACGACGCGGTGATCGTGCTCGCGACTCCCGTCCCGGCGCTCGCCGCGATGGTGGCCGCCGTCGCCGAACACGCGCCCGGCTGCCTGCTCACCGACGTGGTGAGCGTGAAGGAGGAGGTGGCCCGGATCGTCGCCGCGGGTCATCCGGGCGCCCGCTACGTCGGCGGTCATCCGATGGCGGGCACCGCGCATTCGGGCTGGGACGCCACCGATCCGGCGCTGTTCACCGGCGCCATGTGGATGGTCTCCACGCACGACGACACCGACCCCGCCGACTGGCTCGCGGTGGCCGGGATCGCCCGGGCGGCGGGCGCCTACGTGGTCCCGGCCGCGAACGACGCGCACGACCGCGCCGTCGCCGCGATCTCGCACAACCCGCATCTGACCGCCGCGGTGACCGCGTCCGCGGGCGCGGGCGAGAGCGCGCTGGCGCTGCGGCTGGCGGCGGGCAGCTTCCGGGACGGCACCCGGGTGGCCGGCACCGCCCCGGAACTGCAGCGGGCGATGCTGGAGGGCAACGCGACGGCGTTGCTGAACGTGCTGAGCGAGACCATCGACCGGCTCACCGCGGCCCGCGACGCGCTGCGCGAGCACGGCAGCGTCGAGGTGGTCGTGGACGACGGCCACCGGGCCCGGAAGGCCTACGAGGCCGTCGCGCTGGCCGCGCCGGAGCCGATCGAGGGCGTCACGGTCGGCGACGACGGGTGGGCGCGGGAACTCCGTCGCCAGGCCCACCGGGCCCGCGTCTGGACGGACTGAGGCCCGGCCGGCCCGGCGGGAACGGGGGGTCGACGGACTCAGATCCGGTCCGCGACGCCCGGGAACTCGGTGACCAGGCCGAAACGGTCGAGTTTCAGATCCCACTCCCCGCGCTCGAAGCTCAGCCGCGCGGTGCCGCCGTCGGGGGTGAAGTCGCCGAAGTCGTACCGCTTCTCGATCCGGTCCACGCTGCAGTCGGGCAGGCTCAACTCCACGACGGGGACGTCGATCGACGTCTTGCCGCCGAGCAGCGCATGCCGCCGGATGACGAGCGATTTGAGGAACGGCGAATGCCACAGGTCCACGGTGTCGGCGCCGCCGAAGTCGCTGTGGACCACGCTGTCGGGGGTCTGCACCATCCAGCGGCCGTCCATGTCGCGGCTGATGTCGAGCTGACTCTCTCCGCTCGCCTTCACCAGACGCACCGAGAGTCGGCGCGTGATGCCGCTGTCGGTGGTCACCAACTCGTACGACACCGAGTACGCCTCGTGATCGTCCGTGGCGGCGCTGATGATCCGGCCGTACGCGCGCGTGCGGCCGCCGGTGATGTTGAGGCGGACCTGCTCCAGGCGATCGGCGTCGGCGCCGCGCCAGGTGAGCATGGTCTTGACATCGTTCGACGTTTCGGGGGAAGTCACTCCTCTACGGTAGCGCCTGCCACCGGCCCGCACCGGCTGACCCGACCCAACGGTTCAGCCCCGAACGGTTCAGCCCTGGCAGACCAGCAGCCGCAGTCCGCCCTGCGTCTCGCGGAGCTCCTGTTCGGCCACCACCTCGCGATCGACGGTGATCTTGCACGACGCCGCACTCCCCTCGGCCACCAGGACGCTCACCCGGGCGACCCCGTGCGTCGTCGCCCGTTCGGTCCACACGCCGCCCTGCACGGACACCACCTCGATGCCCTCGCCGTCACGGTAGAGCACGGTCGCCCGGCCCTCGGTGGTCACCTCGTAGACGGTGGGCGACCCCGGCCCGGCCGGTCGCGACGGAGTGCGACGGGGCGTCGACGGCCGCGGCTCGATGGTGAACGGCGAGTCGTCCTCCAGGCCGTCGAGGTAGGGGTCGTCGGTGGGCTGCACGGGCGGCGGATCCGACCGTTGCGCCAACCGGCTCTCGTCGGGATCTCCGCCGGAGACCAGTGCCAGCACCACGGCCACCAGCAGCACCAGGGCGACGACGCCGCCGACCCCGACGAGCGTGCGGTTCACCGGGTCGCCGCGCGGCGGCTCCGGGGCGGACACGGGCGCGGGTTCGAGCGGTTCCGGCGTCGACGGCGCCGCCGACCGCGGCGGCTCGTAGCGATACCGCGGCGTCCCGTCGTCGGCGAATCCGAGCGGCGGATAGGTCTGCCCGCGCGCGATCGGCTGCCGATACGGCGGCGCGGGTCGCGGGGAGTGCGGTGACCGGGTCATGGGCTCCATTGTGCCGATTCCTCCCGAGATCAGAACCCCCGGCACGCACAGTGAGACCGAGACGTGTCATCGACCGGGTGCGTCGCCTCCGGCGTCACCGACGTCCTCCACGTCCTGCCGAGGCGGGTCGCCGAAGCGGCGCAGCGCCTCGAACAGCCCGAGAACGGTCTTCATCGCGGCGATCCCCGGTTCGAGCGACACCTCCGGGTCGAAGGCCCGCGAGACGCTCAACCCGATCCCGGTGCCCAGCAGCAGGTCGGCGACGTCGGAGACGTCGGGGGCCGGCCCGGGGGCGAGTTCCGCGGGGTCCCCGACCACCTCGGTGAGCAGTTCGGCGATCGTGTCGCGGAACCGTCGTCGCGATTCCGCGGTCATCTCCCGGACCCGCGGATCGGTGCGGGCCCGCGCCGCGAACTCGAGTTCCAGCGACGTCCACTCCATGTCTCCGAGACTCGCGCGGAGCCAGTCGCCGAGCGCATCGGCGACGGCCTCCAGACCGTCGGCCGAGCGGACGAGCGAGACGACCTCCGCGGACTTCTCGTCCCGGATGTCGGCGAGCACCGCCTGGCACAGGGCGGTCTTGTCGGTGAAGTTCGAGTACACCGCCCCCTTGGAGTAACCGGCCCGTTCGGCGATGGTGTCCAGACCGGTGGCGGCGTAACCGTGCCGGAGGAACTCCTCGCGGGCGGTCGCCAGCAGTCGGGCGCGGGTGTGCGCACGCTGTTCGACGCGACTGAGCCGGGCTGCCATGACACCGAGCATACTTCGGATACCGAAGGTATTGACATACTCGGAGTATCTGAACAACACTTCGGTGAGTCCTGCGCCACACCCGGCGCCGGTGATGCCGTCGAGACGAAAGCTGCTCATGGATGTTCTGGGTTCGGTGAATCGCGCGATCACCTCGCGTATCGGGTACCTGAGAGGAGTGCCGGAGATCGCCCCCGACGGAGCCGTCGTCCTGATCACCGGCGGCGCCCGGGGAATCGGCGCGGAGACCGCGAAGCTCTTCGCGAGCAGGGGCGCCCGCGTGTGGATCGGCGATCTCGACGAGGACGTCGCCACGGCGACCGCCGCGAAGATCCCGGATGCCGTGGCACGGCACCTCGACGTCACCGACCGCGCCTCCTGGCGGTCGATCGTCGACGAGATCCTCGCCGAGCACGGGCGCATCGACGTCCTGGTGAACAACGCGGGCGTGATGCCGGTCGGCCCGTTCGTCGCCGAACCCGAGGCCGTCACCGACCTGATGATCGACGTGAACATCCGCGGCGTCCTCAACGGCATGCACCTGGTGCTGCCGAGCATGCTGCAGGCGGGGAGGGGCCACGTCGTCAACGTCTCGTCGATGGCCGGAATCCTCCCGCTGCCCGGCATGGTCACCTACAACACCACCAAGTTCGCCGCCCTCGGCGCCTCGCTCGCCGCGCGCCGCGAGTACGACGGCACCGGCGTCACGGTCTCGGCGATCATGCCCTCGGCCGTCCGCACCGAGCTCTCCTCCGGCGCCGACCTCTCGGTGTTGCCGACCGTCGACCCCGAAGACGTCGCCGATCGGATCCTGCGAACCCTGACCACCCGCGCGGCCCGCACCTCGGCGCCCACCTGGGTGCTGCACGGCTGGGACCTGGTCGAGGCCTTCGTGCCGGAGACCGTCGAACGCCTCTTCCGCACCCTGATCGGCCACGACCAGGCCATGGCGCTGGATCCGGTGGGCCGCAAGGCGTATCTGGAACGGATCGAGCGGCACGCCGAGCAGAACGCCGCGCCGGAGACGGCCGCCCGCGCCGAGACGACGGCGCAGGTCGGCCGATGAGCAGGATCGCTCTCGCCCTCGGCTGCGGCGGCACCGTCGGCGGCGCCTGGTCGATGGCCGCCCTCCACTCCCTCGCGCAGGCGCTGGACTGGGATCCACGCGAGGCGGCGATCATCCAGGGCACCTCCGCGGGCGCGGAGATCGCCACCATGCTCGGCGCCGGGTTCTCCACGCAGGACCTGGTCGACATGCAGCGGGGCGAGCCGGTCGACGCGCGACTGGCCGCCCACCTGGCCAACACCCCGCCGTCGTTCCCGCCGATCCCCGGCCTCGCGATGCCGAATCCGCGCACCCTTCTCCGCCGCGGCGGACACCGCCCGCTGGTCGGCCTCGCTCCGGCCGGACGCGGCGACGCCTCCTGGCTCGACCGCCTCGCCGGTGCGGTGTGCCCGCCCGGGAAGCGGTGGCTCGACCGCCCGGGCATCCGGCTGGTCGGCTACCGAACCGACGACGACACCCGCATCGCCTTCACCGGTCCCAGCGAGGCGGATCCGGCGAATCCGGCGCTGAGTTCGGCGGCCACGCTGAGCCAGGCGATGCGCGCCTCCTGGGGCATCCCCGGCTGGATGCCGTCGGTCTCCGTCGACGGCCGCGACCACTGCGACGGCGGTGCCGCGTCGACCGCCTCGGTCGACCTGATCGGCGCCGACGAGGCCGACGTGGTCTACGTGATCGCCTCGATGGCCGGCCTGGACGACGTCCGCGGCCCGGGCGTCGGCGGCCTGGCCGAGTACACGCTGCTGCGCAGACCGATGTCGGCGGTGCTTCGCCGGGAGGTCGCCGAGGTCCGCCGCCGCGGCACCGAGGTGGTCGTCGTCTCGCCGACCGCCGACGAACTCGGTGCCCTCGGGGCCAACTTCATGGACGCCGGACGTCGCGCGGCGGCCTTCGAGAGCTCGCTGGTGAGCACGCGCGCCACCGTCGCGGCGGCCCTGAGCACGGAGAGTCCCCGATGAACGACTCGACAGGACTCGACGGGCGGCGCGAACCCCGCATCGTCGTCGTCGGCGCCGGCGTCTCCGGCATCACCTCGGCGCACGTGCTGAGAGAACGCGGCTTCACCGACGTCACCGTCCTGGAGAAGGGGTCCGACGTCGGCGGCGTCTGGCACTGGAACCGCTACCCGGGACTGACCTGCGACGTCCCCTCGCAGATCTACCAGTTCGGATTCGCGCCGAAGGCCGACTGGTCCAAGCTGTGGGCCGACGGCCGCGAGATCCAGCAGTATCACCGCGACGTGGTCGACGAGCTGGGCCTGGCCGATCTGATCCGCTGCGGCGTCGAGGTCGTCGCCGCCGAGTTCGACGACGCCACCGGAGAGTGGACGCTGTCCACCGCCGACGGCGAGACGATCGTCGCCGACTTCGTGCTGTGCGCGACCGGCGTCCTGCAGAACCCGGCCGTCCCGGACATCGAGGGCCTGGACTCCTTCACCGGTCCGGTGGTGCACACCGCGCGCTGGGACGACGACCTGGTGACCGACGGCAGAAGGATCGCGGTGCTCGGCACCGGATCGACCGGCGTGCAGGTGGTCTCCGCGCTGCAGCCGGGCGCGCAGAAGCTGACCCACTTCGTGCGGTCGCCGCAGTGGGTGCTGTGGGCGCCGATGCGGCTGCCGCAGCTCCCGGGCACCGCCGCGCTCCTCGGCCGGCTGCCGACGGTGCACGAGAAGATCTACCAGGGCCTCCTGTGGGGCTCGGGGATCTTCGCCGACGTGGTGCTGCGCCCGTCCTGGCGCCGCAAGGCCGTCCAGCGGTACGCGCACCTGTCGCTGCGCGCCCAGGTGCGGGACCGCGAGCTGCGCAAGCGGTTGACCCCCGACCATCAGCCGCTGTGCAAGCGCCAGGTGGTCTCGGGAACCTACTATCGGGCGTTGCAGCAACCGAACGCCGAACTGGTCACCGCGGGTATCGAGAAGGTCACCCCCACCGGCATCGTCACCGCCGACGGCGTCGAGCACGACGTCGACGTGATCGTGCTGGCCACCGGCTTCCGGGCGCACGACTACATGCGGCCCATGCGGATCACCGGCCGCGAGGGCATCGCACTCGACGACGCCTGGGCCGACGGTCCGCGCGCCTACCGGATGACCGCGATCCCGGGTTTCCCGAACCTGTTCACGGTGCTGGGCCCGAACTCGCCGACCGGATCCATCTCCCTGCAGTTCTCGGCCGAGCTCACCGCGAAGTACATCGCGCAGTGGCTCGAGCGGTGGCGGGCCGGCGACGTCGACCGCATCGAGGTCACCGAGGAGGCCGCCGACGACTTCTCCGCGGCGGTCGCCGAGGCCATGGGACCCACGGTGTGGAACACCGGCTGCCACTCCTGGTACTTCACCGAGTCGGGCCGCATCGACCTGTTCCCGTTCGACCGCGGAGAGATGATCCGCATGCTGTCGGCGCCGGATCCGGAGGACTTCACTCTCCACCGCGTCGAACGCTGACGATCACCGGCAGGCGTCCCGAGCTCTCCGCCGGGACGCCTGCCGTCGTCGTTCACGAGCCGCGGGCGAGTTCTCCGCGCAGGACCTTCCCAGCCGCGTTGCGGGGGACGGCATCGATGCGGATGAACGCCTTGGGCACCTTGTAGCGCTCCAGACGCGACCGCAGATGTTCCTTGATCTCGTCGTCGGCCAGTTTCCGCTCGGAGACGAGGTAGGCGTTCAAGACCTGGCCGTACTCGTCGTCGTCGACGCCCAGGACCACGGCATCGGAGATCTCCGGATGCGCGGTCAACGCGTCCTCCACTTCACGCGGGAAGACGTTCTCACCGCCGGAGACCACCATGTCGTCGCCGCGGCCGTCGATGAACAGCAGTCCGTCGTCGTCGAGGTGACCGAGGTCGCCGGTGTCGACGTGACCGTCGACGATCCTCTTCGCGGTGGGCGCCGCGGCCCGGTCCGGGGTGTACCCGTCGTAGTCGAGCGGACCGCGCACGACGATCCGGCCGCCGGTTCCCGGCGGGACGGGCCGGTCGTGCGCGTCGACGATCCTGATCGAGACGCCCAGCCCCGGCCGCCCGGCCGTGTTCGGCGCCTTCGCCAGGTCCTCCGGCGATGCGATCGACACGATCCCGGCCTCGGTGGAGCCGTATCCGTTGACCAGGACGTCGCCGAACCGCTGCCGGAAGGCGCGCACCGTGGCCGTCGTGATCGGGGCGGCACCGGTCAGCGCCACCCGCAGACGGAGTCCCTTCGCCTTCTCCGCCAGGTCGGGGACGGCCACCAGACGCTGCAGCATCACCGGCACCGCGATCAGGACGTTCACGCGGTGGCGGCGCATGTCGTCGAGCATCTGTTCGGCGTCGAAGCGCCGGCGGCACACCACGGTGCCGCCGACCGTGATCACGCCCAGCGAACCGAGGAGACCGAAGCCGTGGAAGAAGGGCGGTCCGACGTAGGCGACGTCCCCGGCCCGCAGGTCGACGTGGGAGACGCCGGTGGCGGCCAGCTGGAGGACGGCCCACAGGGAGATCTTGCGGGGCACGCCCTTGGCGAGACCGGTGGTCCCCGAGGTGAGCAGAACGAATCTGCCGGGCATGCGGCTCGGTGGGACCGGACGGGGCGGATCACGGTGGATCGACCACAGCGAATCCACGGCGGCGCCGGTGTCGGAGTCCGCGTCCGGGTCGGCGAGGATCGCGATGCCCGACCAGCCCGAGACGCCGATCGCCTCGGCGAACTCGCGGTCGTGAACGAGGACGTCGGGGCGATGACGGGTGAGCAGCGCGTCGAGTTGCTGCGGCGGGACCTCGGTGTTGATCGACACGATGTCGGCGCCGGTCTGCGCCGCCGCTGCGAGCGCGACGAGGAATCCGCGGTGATTGCGGCACAGGATGCCCACCGACCCGCCTCGCCCGCATCCGACCCGCCTGAGGTGGGCGGAGACCGAGGACGAGGTGTCGAGCAGGTCGCGGTAGGTGACCGGACCCCACTCGTCGATCACCGCGACCCGGTCGGGGTGGCGGGCCGCCGAGAGCCCGAGCAGGACGGCCGGGGTGGCGCCGAACCGTACCGCCGACGTGGCGAGCCGGATCGCGGTCCGCGGGCCGGGCGGTCGCAGCACCCCCGAGGCGACGAGCGCGACGGCCGCCCCCAGCCACTGACGGCCGTCGCCGCGGACCGTCGAGCCGCGGCTCACGAGTCGGCCCGATCGCCGGTCGCGGTCCCGCCGGATGCGGGATCGGCTCCCCGACCCGCCATGGCCGCGGCGAAGGCGGCCTCCGAGGCGGCGGTCTCCCCGGCCCGGCCGTCGAAGATCGACAGCACGACCTCCAGCGGTGCGGCCAGGGCGGTGCGGGCCACGTTGAGCGCGGTGAATCCGCGCGGCTGCATCGTCCGGGGCCGCCGGGTGATCGCATAGGCGACGGTGCGGGCCGCCTGCTCGGGCGTGTGCCCCGGTGACATCGCCACCCAGCCGGTGGCGACCATCCGGCTCTTGATGTGCCCGGCGTACAGGCTGGTGACCGTGATGCCGTAGCGCTTGGACTCCATCGCCACCGACCGCAGCCAGCGGTCGAATCCGTCCTTGCAGGCGATGTAGAAGCCCCAGCGCGGCGCGGTCGGCATCTGAACGCCGGCACTCGCGATGTTGACGATGTGTGCCCCGCCCCCGTCTCGCATGGCGGGCAGCAGGGCGAGCGTCAGCCGCATGGGGCCGAGG
This sequence comes from Gordonia sp. (in: high G+C Gram-positive bacteria), assembly GCF_047600385.1. GTDB lineage: Bacteria > Actinomycetota > Actinomycetes > Mycobacteriales > Mycobacteriaceae > Gordonia. The sequence goes on from NZ_JASGKZ010000001.1 coordinate 705,293, forward strand.
AAGTTGACGCCGACCATCGACTCCATGTCCTGGGGACGCAGCGCACTCCGGAACACCGACCGCCGCAACGACTTTCCCGCGTTGTGGATCAGGACGTCCACACGCCCGTGGTCGTCCAGCACCCGGGCGGCGAAACGGTCCACCGCGTCCGGGTTCACCAGGTCCAGCGGGTACGCGTGGGCCCGGCCGCCCGCCGCGCGGATCTCGGCCGCGACCTCGGCGAGCCGGGGCCGGGTGCGCGCCGCCATGACCACGATCGCCCCGTTCGCGGCGAGGAGACGGGCCGTCGCCTCGCCCTGCCCGAAGGACGCCCCGGTCACGACGACCACCTTGCCGTCGACGGCCTTCCGGATCCGGGCGTCGTCATGCTCCATCGGTGGTCCGACGACCGCCAGGGCCAGGCGCTCGTCCAGCCGCATTCCATTCATGCCGTCCACCTTCGGTCGGGTCCGGATATTTCAGATAACGCTACTATCTGAAATCTGTCGCGCAACCTCTCGGTAGGGTTTGACGAGTGAGCCGCCCATCGCGCGCCGAAGCCCAGGCGCAGACGCGACGCCTCCTCAAAGAGGTCGGCCGTGAGATGCTCCTGCGAGACGGCTACCCGGCGACCTCGGTGGCCGCACTCGCGCACACCGCGGGATTCACCACCGGCGCGTTCTACTCCAACTTCGCCAGCAAGGCGGAGCTGACGCTCGAGGTGCTCGGCGACCTGCAAGCGGAGGTGCAGGCCGAGGTGAGCGAGATGGTCTCGGACCCCTGGGGGCCGGAGACCGTGGACCGGCTGGAGCAGTGGAGCGAGAAGATCCTGAACTCCGGATGGCCGCGACTGGAGTTGGAGTTCGCCCTCGCCATCCGCGACGACGACGGTCTCGTGGTCACCGAAGGCGACCGCAACCGGGCCGCCGTCGGCGGGCTCGGTGCGATCATCGCCGACCGGCTGCCGCTCCCCGGCGAGGGACCGATGAGCGCCGACCGGGTCGCCGAGATGATCGTGAACCTCGCCTTCGGGATCGCCGTCCGCCGCGTCATCGACCCCCGCGTCACCGCGGCCTCGGTGTTCGACGTCGTCCGCCTGCTGCTGCCGACGGACGACGATCCCGACGCCGACTGAAGCGGTTCACCCCGTCACCCGCGGTTCGCGACGCCGTCCAGACGTCGGCGCGGCCTCGGGGCCGCGGCGGAACCGTTCCAGACGCGACCGTTCCAGACGCGTTCGATGCACGACGAGTCCGAAGGCCTGCCGACGGAGCCGCTCGCCGCACCGAACCACGACAGCCGGAGAAAGAAGAACACCCCCTTCACCGTTTTTGCTGGTGAAGGGGGTGTTCTGAGTGCGCCCGTAGGGATTCGAACCCCAAACCTTCTGATCCGTAGTCAGATGCTCTATCCGTTGAGCTACGGGCGCTTGTACTCGAACTACTGTACTACATTCGCAGTTCGAACGCTATTCGGTTGTCCGGGCGAACCCGGTCAGCGGAGACGAGAGGATTTGAACCTCCGGTCCCTTTTTCAAGAGACAACTCATTAGCAGTGAGTCCCATTCGGCCGCTCTGGCACGTCTCCTGGTCTCGCCCTCTCGGGCTCGCCGGAGAAAACATTACACACGCCGCGCAATCAGAAGCAAATCGGCTGGACCGCAGGGGAAAACAGCAGGAGAAACGCCTACATTGTCAGAGTGACGTTCCGCATCCGCCCCGACCTCGATTCGCTTCCGGTGTACGTTCCGGGCAAGACCTTCCCCGGCGCGCTGAAACTCGCGAGCAACGAGGTGACCCACGGGCCGCTCCCCGCGGTGGCCGAAGCGATCGCCGAGGCCGCAGCCGGCGTCAACCGGTATCCGGACAACGGCGCGGCGGCGCTCACCGCAGCCCTCGCCGACGGCCTGGGCGTGACCCCGGCGGAGATCCAGGTGGGCTGCGGCTCGGTGACCCTCTGCCAGAACCTGATCACCGTCACCGCCGGACCGGGCGACGAGGTGCTGTTCGGCTGGCGCTCGTTCGAGACCTACCCGCTGGCGACCCGTGTCGCGGGCGCCACTCCGGTGCAGGTCCCGCTGACCGGTGACGCCGTCTACGACCTCGACGCCATGGCCGCGGCGATCACCGGACACACCCGCCTGATCTTCGTGTGCAACCCGAACAACCCGACCGGCACCGTGGTGGAGGCCCAGGCCCTGCGCCGCTTCCTCGAGCGCGTGCCGAACGACCTCGTCGTCGTCCTCGACGAGGCCTATTTCGAGTACATGAGGACCGACGAGGCCCACTCCTACGATGCTCTCGAGCTGCGTCGGGAGTTCCCGAATCTCGTTGTGCTGCGGACCTTCTCGAAGGCGTACGGCCTCGCGGGGCTCCGCGTCGGCTATGCTGTGGCCGACCCGGAAGTGGTGGTGGCACTCGGCAAGGCGCACCTCCCGTTCTCCGTCAACAGCGTCGCCCAGGCGGCCGCACTCGCCTGCCTGAACGCGCAGGACCAGCTGCTCGCCCGCACCGACGCCGTGGTGGCCGAACGGGTCCGCGTGACCGCGGAGCTCCGCGACCTCGGCTATCGGGTCCCCGATTCACAGGCCAACTTCGTCTGGCTCGCGCTGGGCGACGACGCCGTACCGTTCGCGACGGCAGCCGCCGAAGCCGGAGTGATCCTGCGCCCGTTCGTCGGCGACGGCGTCCGGGTCACCGTGACCCACCCTGAAGAGACCGGCGCATTTCTGTCGTTCGCCCGGAAGTGGAGGACTCGATGACCGTCGACCCCAGCACCAAACGCAAACGCGGCAACACCCGGCGCCGTCTGATCGACGCCGCCTTCGAGGCCTACGCCGAGAACGGTTTCGGCCACACGACGGTGGAGAAGGTCGTCGACCGAGCCGGTTTCACACGCGGCGCGTTCTATTCGAACTTCGAATCCCTCGAAGAACTCTTCCTCGAGATGTGGGCCGAGCGGTCGTCGACGATCCTCGCCGAGATCCGGACCGCACTGGACCGGCTGGTCGCCGACGACGTGGTGGATCTGCGCGAAGTGATCCGCGGCATCTCCGCCGCCCTCCCGCTGGATCCGAAGTGGTGGGGCATCACCGCCGAGGTGACCGCCCACGCGCTGCGGACACCGGGTCTGCGCGAGGTGGTCGCGGCCCGCGAGGAGCACGTCAGCGAAGCGCTGACTCCTCTCGTCGTCGAACTGCTGGCCCGGGCCGGCCGCCGCATCCCGGATCCGGAGTCGTTCAGCAAGGCCGTGATCGCCGTGTTCGACGGCACCGCACCGCAGTGCCTGCTCAATCCCGACGACGACCAGGTCCTGGAACGGCGCCGCGTGCTGTTCGAGCACATCGCCCTGGCCTATTCCGTTCCCGACGACTCCGCCGCAGCGCTCGCGGTCGAAGTCTGAACCGGACCTCCGACGTTCGCTCCCCTGAGACGAGAAGACCGCCGCGACCGATCCTCGGTCGCGGCGGTCTTCTCGTCCATCGCGGGTCTCTCGCCCGCGGAGCAGTCCTTCTACCGGGGGAACGTCAGGAGATCGACGGTCCGAGCGTGCCCCACGCGCCCTCCAGGTCCTGCTGCCAGTACGGCCAGCTGTGCGTGCCGATCAGCCGGAAGCCGGGCGTGTAGTCGATCCCCGCGCCGGTGAGCTTCGCCGCGAACTCCAGCGAGCAGCGGTACGCGGCCGCCTCCAGCGCCGAACCGGCCGCGATCTGCGCGTCCTCAGGTCCCTCGTCGGGATCGCGCTCGATGGTGAAGTCGGGCGGTCCCACCGCTCCGGAACCCGCGCTCAGGAACAGGGCCTTGCCGCGCAGAGCGTCCAGGTGCAGCGCCGGATCGTGCTCCCGCCAGGTCTTGCTGCCCGGCGCACCCCACATGTTGCTGGCATCGGCGCCGGTCCGGCCCACCGTGGTGCGGACGTAGGCCTCGTTCGCCGGGCCGGAGACCGGCGGGCAGCCGCTCAGCGAGCCGACGCCGCGGTACAGCTCGGGATTGCGGACGGCGAGGGTGAAGGCCGACTGGCCGCCCATCGACAGACCCATCACCGCGTTGCGGCCGTTGGAACCGAACTGTTCGGCCATCAGCTCGGGCAGTTCCTCGGTGAGGAAGGTCTCCCACTGCGGCTTGCCCAGCTTGCGGTCCTTGCGGATCCAGTCGGTGTAGAACGAGCCCGCACCGCCCGCGGGCAGCACGACGTTCACGTTCCGCCCGGCGAAGAAGCGCGTCGCCCCGCCCTTGGTGATCCAGTCGCTCACCTTGTCGCCGCCGTCGGCGCCGTCGAGCAGGTAGAGGGTTCCGCGCGGTTCGTCGCCGGGGGGCGAGAGCACCGTGACCGGAATCGAGTCCTTCATCGCGGCGCTGCGGACCGTCAGATCGGTGCGATGCAGGCCGCGCTGGATCTTCTTGGTCACCTGCGCGCCCTTCGGTGCGGCCTCGACCGCAGCGGGGGCGAACGCCGCACCGGTGAGCGCGAGAGCGGTGGCGGCGGCGAGGCCCGAAAAGAAACGACGCAGAGTCATGAGCCTTGAAAGTACCTGTCGGACATTGCGATTCGGTAAAGGAAGACTGAGAGGCGAGTGAGTGAAACGCTCCGACCTGGCGATACACTTCCGACATGTCCAAGGATTTATACGCTTTCGTCGCTCAGGTTCCGGTGCGCTGGTCTGATATGGACGCGTTCGGTCACATCAATCACGCGCGCATGGTGACCCTGATGGAGGAGGCGCGCATCCAGTGGCTGCTGTCCGCAGGCGAGGAGTACGCCCCGCTCATCAAGAGCGCGATGATCGTGCACGTCGAGATCCGCTACCAGGCCCAGCTCCGGCACGAGGACAGTCCGCTGGAGGTCGCGATGTGGATCAAGGGGCACCGCAGCGTCGACTTCACCATCGGCTACGAGATCCGCGGCGCCGACGCCGCGCCCGACTCGCGTCCGGCCTGTGTGGCGAGCACCCAGATGGCCGTCGTCGACATCGAGGCCCACACCCTGCGCCGCCTCACCGACGTCGAGAAGGGGTACCTGCGCAGCTGGGGTCGTCCGAACGGATGACACCGAAGCTGAAGGATCGCTTAATTCTCCCTGGTCATGTGACAACAGCTACTGTCTGATAAGGCCTTCCTGCCCTGGTATCCGCAGGTCAGCCTTCACTAAGGTTACTTATGCGAGGCTGGTCCGACCTCGCATCATTGAGTAGAAGGCAGCCCGCCATGACACCCCTCTCCGACGTCGCCGTCGGGGCCTCCGCCACCGTGCGGCAGTTCTCCGACGACTGTCCCGAACCGGTCCGCCAACGCCTGGCGAGCCTCGGCTTCGCCGGCGATGCCCCGGTCCACAAGGTCCGTCACGCCCCGCTCGGCGATCCGAGCATCTACAAGGTGATGGGCTATCAGATCTGCCTCCGCAACCGGGAGGCCCAGTACATCCAGTGCGAGGTGGACGATGAGTGACTGCTGCAACGCGGGCGGCGGCCTGACCGGCGACGACGATCCCGGCCGCACCGCCGCACACGACCCCGGGTGCGCGCACCACGCCGCCGTGGGCACGGTGGAACCGGTCCCCGGCGACGGCCGCAAGCGGATCGCCCTGATCGGCAGCCCGAACGCCGGCAAGACCTCGATCTTCAACGCGCTCACCGGTCTGCGACTCAAGACCGGCAACTACCCGGGTGTCACCGTGACCCGGTCCGTCGGCCGCGTCCGCGTGCCCGCCCCGGCCGGCGTCGGCGCACCCGGCGGCGACGGCGGGAAGCAGGACGCCTACCTGGAAGACCTGCCCGGCACCTACAGCCTCACGCCGATCTCGCCCGACGAACAGGTGGTCGCCGACCTGCTGCACGGCGACCTGGCCGGTGTCGCCAAGCCCGATGCCGCGCTGATCGTCGTCGACTGCACCGTGCTGGAACGCTCGCTCGCACTGGTCGCCGAGACCATGAACCTCGGGATCCCCGTCGCCCTCGCCCTCACCATGAGCGACGAGATGGAGCAGCGCAGCGGCCACGTCGACGCCTCCGCCCTCGAACGCGCCCTCGGCGTCCCCGTGCGCGCCGTGATCGGCACCAAGCCGTCGACCCTCGAACCGGTCCGCGAACTGCTCGCCGACCCCGACTCGTGGCAGCGGCCGCCGGTGCCGCCGCAGGCCCACGAGGGCGCCGAACGCAACGACTGGATCCACTCCGCCCTGGCCGAAGCCGGGTACGTGGAGCCGCGGGAGCACTCCCGGACCACCGCCGTCGACCGCCTGCTGCTGCACCCGGTGTTCGGCACGATGGTCTTCCTCGCGGTGATGTTCCTGTTCTTCCAGGTGATCTTCACCCTCGCCGCACCGCTGCAGGACTACATCGAGACCTTCTTCGGCTGGCTCTCCGAACTGGTCGCCGAACACGTCACCCAACCGGTGCTCGCCGACTTCCTCGGCACCGCGCTGATCGGCGGCGTCGGCGGAATCCTCGTGTTCGTGCCGCAGATCATGCTGATGTTCCTGCTGATCTCGCTGCTGGAGAACGTCGGCTACATGTCGCGGGCGGCGTTCCTCACCGACCGCGTGATGAGCCGCGCCGGCCTCGAGGGCCGCGCGTTCGTGGCCATGCTGTCGTCGTTCGCCTGCGCCGTCCCCGGCATCATGGCCACCCGCACCATCCCGTCGTCACGCGACCGCATCGCCACCACGGTCACCGCACCGCTGATGACCTGTTCGGCCCGCATCCCGGTCTACGTGCTGCTGGTCGGCATGCTGGTTCCGGCGGATGCCGGTTTCGGTCCGTTCGGCGCGCAGGGCGCCGTGATGTTCGGCCTGTACCTGCTGGGCGCGGTCTCGGCGATGATCGCCGCCGCGATCTTCAAGCGCACCAAGTCGCTGCGCAGCGACCTGATGCCGTTCTACATGGAGATGCCGCCGTACCGCGTTCCCGGCGTCAAGACCGTGCTGGTGACCATGTGGGACTCGTCCAAGCAGTTCCTGAAGAAGGTCGGCGGGATCATCCTGGCGACGGCCGTCCTCCTGTGGGGTCTGCTCGCGCTGCCCGCGCACACCGAACAGGCCGACGCGGTCCGCGAGCAGGCGGTGGCCACCGCGCTGGCGCAGGGCTCCACCGAAGAGGAGGCGGATGCCGCAGGCGAGGCCGAGGCCCGCTCGTACGTGATCGACAACAGCTTCGCCGCCTCGATCGGCAAGTTCGTGGAGCCGGTCTTCCGGCCCCTGGGCTTCGACTGGCGCATCGACATCGGCATCCTGGGCTCGTTCGCGGCCCGCGAGGTCGTGGTGTCCACGCTCGGCCAGATCGGTGCCGCCGAGGATCCCGAGGATCCCCAGGCCGCGCTGGAGAACATGACCTACACGCAGGGCCCGGACCGGGGCGAGCAGGTGTTCAGCACACCGACGATCGTGGCGCTGCTGCTGTTCTTCGTCTACGCGCTGCAGTGCATGGCCACGGTCGGCGCCATCCGCCGCGAGACCAACTCGTGGAAGTGGCCGATCATCTCGTGGGTGTACATGTTCGTCCTGGCCTACGGCGCGGCGCTCCTCGGTCACACCATCGCCTCGGCGATCGTCGGGTGAGTCGGTGACCGACCGGAAGATCCATCTCCACCCCGAACCGGTCGCCGACGATCCGAGCGCCGTCCGCTGGCGCATCGGCCCCGGACTCGTCCGCTTCACCCGGGACCTCGCCGCCGGCGAGGTCCCGGCCCCGGTTCAACGTCTGTACGACGACGCCGTGCTCACCGAGGTCTCGGTGGCGCCGGGCCGGATCGTCACCCGGCTGGCGCCCGGACACACCGCGGCCGCCGACGGTGCGGCCCTGCGTTCGGCACTGTTCGAGGTGCTCTCGGCGCCCGGCGGGTGGCCCGTGCCCGGATCCGAGGAGGAGACCGCGGATGCGGACCTGGTCTCAGCCGCGGACCGCGAGATCGCCGTCGCCGTCGAGGAGGTGCTGGCCGGGGAGTTCGGCTCGTACACCGGGTCGCACGGCGGCCTGGTGGAGCTGCTCGACGTCCACGACGGCACCGTGCGCGTGGTCCTGAGCGGCCGCTGCCACGGATGCGCCTACGCGGACAACACGATTCGCAACAATCTGCAGGCGCGGCTCGCGCCGATCCCGGGGTTCCGCGGCGTCGTGGTCGCCGGCGACCACGACTGCCGGACCGCGCCCGTCCCGGACGGATCGGCCGCGGCGCCGTCGTCGGTGCGGCGCCGCGTCGCCATGGGTCTGCCCCGGATACGACGTAGCCTGAACAAGAACGGAGGCTGACATGTCTTTTCTGCCCGTGGACCGAGTCCCCGGTCTTCTCACCGCACCGGTCCGCGTGACCGGGTCCGTCGTCACCACCGCGGTGTCCACCGCCGCCGGGGTCACCGGGAAGGTCGCGGCGACCGCCGCGGACGCGGTCCGCGCCACTGCGGGCGCCGCCCTGGAAGCCGTCGGCGGCACTCCGGTGCGCCGGGTGAGCCGGGACGGCGGCGACTTCTGGATCGAGGTGCGCGGCCTCGACCTCGCCTACGGGCCGCTCGAACTCGCACTGACCACCGGACTCGGGAGGCTTCCGGGCGTCACCGACGTGACCGTGATCGGTCCGCTCGACCGCGTGATCGTGAACACCGACGGCAGCGTCGCCACCGAGTCCGTCGTCGCGGCGATCGACGAGGCGGAGAACGCGGTCGCCGCCCGGATCGAAGGCGTCGGCGTCCCGGTGATCGAGCCGGCCCCGCTGCCGGGCGACTCGTCGCGTGCGGTCTCGTCGCTGCTCGGCACCGCCGCCGCGGGTGCCGCCGCGGTGGGTGCCGCGGTGACCGCCGCACTCCCGGTGCAGGCCTTCTCGCGACTGCTCGCGGCACCCGTCACCGCCCTCGACTACCACCCGGCCGCACGGTCCGCCCTGAACGACGCCCTCGGCGCGCAGGGCGCCGACCTGCTGCTGCGATCGGTCGGCAGTGCCGCCAACCTGCTCACCGGAGCTCCGGTGAGCGCGCTGGTCAGCGCAGGACTGGGCGCCGTCGAGACGAGGGAGGCGCGCAACGCGCAGCAGGCCTGGGCGGCGCTGGCCCCCGCACTCACAGCCGAGGCCGGACGCCGGGGTTCGCTCGCGCCGCCGCCCGGGGCGCAGCCGCGCGCCGCGACGTCGTACAGCAGGCCCTATGAGAAGGTCTCGGCGAACGCCGGTCTGGCCGCGGCCGCGGTGATCGGCGTGGTCGGCACCCTGGAGCAGGCCGCCGAAGCCGTGATGGTCGGCGCCCCGAAGGCCGCCCGGACCGTGCGCGAGACCTTCGCCGCCGCCGTGAGCCGCGGCCTGCACGACCACCACGACGCCCTCGTGATGAATCCGCGCGCACTGCGCGGCCTGTCCGAGATCGACACCCTCCTGGTGGATCCCCGGGCCCTGTTCACCGAGGAGCTGCGGATCTCCCGGATCACCGGCGTCGACGGCGAGCAGCGCACCGCCGCCTGGCATGAGGCCGACGCCGAACTCTCCGCCGGCCGCCTCTCCGCGGGGTGGAACACCGTCGACACCACCGTCGGGACGGTCGGCGTCCTGGTGGCCCCGGTCTTCGCCCCGCTCGCCCCCGTCGTCCTGATGGAGGCCCGGAAGGCCGGGCTGCGGATCCTCTCGCTGGCCGACGAGGCCTACGGCACCCTGCACCAGGCCTTCGACGACCTGTTCCCCGCCGACGACGACGTCGACGCCGCCCTGGCGCGCGTCGGACGCCGACTCGCCGACGACGGACACACCGTCGCGCTGCTCGCCGCCTCCGGCACGCAGGCGCCCACCGCGGTCGCCTTCACCGTCGGCCTGTTCGACGAGGGCACCCCCGTCCCATGGAACGCCGACGTCCTGGTCCGCGATCTCGCCGGCGCCTGGCGGATCCTGCACGCCGTGCCCGCCGCGGTCGCGGCCGCCGAGCGCGGCATGACGCTCTCGGTCGGCGGCTCCGTGCTCGGCACCCTGATGCTGATCCCCGACGTCCCCGGCGACGGCCCCGGCTCGACCAACACCTCCGCGCTGTTCGGTTTCCGGGCCGGCCACGTGATCGGGCGCCGGGTGTTCGACGCTCCCGTCCCGCCCGGCGAGACCGACTACGACTGGCACGCGATGCCGATCACCGAGGTGGCCCGCCGCCTCCCGCCGCCCGAGCGCGCCGCCGAGACCCCGGCCGTCGGCCTGGCCGCCCTGACCGGGCGGCCCGCCGTCACCGCGGGCCTGACCGGCGCCAAGCGAGTCCGCGACTATCTGCGCGAGTTCGGCGACACCATGCGCGAGGACCTCAACGATCCGATCACTCCGATCCTCGCCACCGGCGCGGCCGCCAGCGCCCTGCTCGGTTCACCGCTCGACGCCGCCATGGTCGGCAGCGTCCTCGCCCTCAACACCGCGCTCTCGGCGCAGCAGTCGCTGCACGCCGAGCGTCTGCTGCGGAGGATGCTCGCCGAACAGGATCCGCTCGCCCGCCGGATCAGCGGTTTCTCCGATCGCACCGAGTACGAGGAGATCCGCGCCTCCCGGCTGCTTCCGGGCGACATCATCGAGGTCCGGTCCGGGGAGGTGGTGCCCGCCGACGGCCGCATCATCGACGCCGAGCACACCGAGGTGGACGAGTCCGCGCTCACCGGCGAGTCGCTGCCGGTCGACAAGGACACCCGCGACACCCCCGGCGCTCCGCTCGCCGAACGCACCGGCATGCTCTACGCCGGGACGACGATGGTGGCCGGTAAGGCGCACGCGATCGTCACCGCGGTCGGGGCGAGCACCCAGGCCAGCCGCGCGCTGGCGATGGCGCCGCGCCCGTCCCGCGAGGTGGGTCTGGCCGCGCAGCTCGGGGAGATCACCGAGCGCGCCATGCCGTGGAGTTTCGCCGGCGGCGCCGCGATCGGCGCGTTCTCGCTGCTGCGGCGTCGTCCGCTGCGCGAGGTGGCCTCCGGCACGGTCTCGATCGCCGTGGCCGCGGTCCCCGAGGGGCTGCCGCTGGTGGTCACGCTGGCCCAGTCGGCGTCGGCGCGTCGTCTCACCGGCTCGTCCGTGCTGGTCCGCAACTCGCGGGCGATCGAGGCGTTCGCCCGGCTCGACGCGGTCTGCTTCGACAAGACCGGCACGCTCAGCGAGAACCGGCTGCGCGTGGACACCGTCGTCGGACTCGGCGAGGATCCCGTGACGGGGCTCCGGACGAGCGAGACCGAGGTCCTCACCGCCGCGGGCGAGACCATGCTGGTCCGCCGCGACGGGAGCGTCGAACACGCCACGGATGCGGCGATCCACGCCGCCGCAGGCGACGCCGGGATCGTGTTCGCCACACCCGATGCGCTGCTGCCGTTCCAATCCGAACGCCCGTACGCCGGTGCGCTGATCGGGAACCGCGTGATGGTCAAGGGCGCGCCCGAGACCCTGATGCCGGTGTTCTCCGAGGCCGACCGGGTCACGCTCCGCACGGCGCTGGACGAACTCGCCGCCAAGGGACTGCGGGTGCTCGCCGTCGCCGACTGCGAGATCGACGACCGCCGGGTCGCCGCCGCCGTCGAGGAGCCGAACACCCTGGCCGACGCCGTCCGGTCGCTGCGCCTGCTCGGCGTGATCGGTCTCTCCGACACCCCGCGCCCGGCCGCCGAACCGCTGATCACCGAGTTGCTCGGCCGGGGCCTCGAGGTCCGGATGATCACCGGCGACCACCCGGTCACCGCGGCCGCGATCGCCGGGGAGATGGGCCTGACGGTGACCGCCGATCAGGTGATGACCGGCGACCGCTGGGACCGCTACACCTCCTCCGAACGCGTCGACGCGGCCCGTCGGCACCTGGTGTTCGCGCGGATGTCGCCCGAACACAAGGTGCAGGTGGTCCAGGCGCTGGAGGACGCCGGGCTGGTCACCGCGATGGTCGGCGACGGCGCCAACGACGCCGCCGCCATCCGCGCCGCCTCCGTCGGGATCGGCGTGGCCTCCGCGGGCAGCGACCCGGCCCGGATCGCGGCCGACGTGATGCTGCTCGACGGCGACATCAGCGGCATCATCGACGCCCTCGACGAGGGCGAGCAGCTGTGGCGGCGCGTGCTGTCGGCGATCTCGGTGCTGCTCGGCCACAGTGTGGGCGAGCTCAGCTTCGGCCTGATCACCACCATGCTGACCGGCAGGCCCGCGCTCAACGCCCGGCAGATGATGCTGGTCAACATGCTCACCGACGCCTTCCCGGCGGCCGCGCTCGCGGTGAGTCCGCAGCGCGACCCCGACGTGCAGGGCGCCCACGACGAGTCGACGATCTACCGGGCCGTCGCCGTCCGCGCCGTCTTCACGACGCTCGGCGCCGTGATCGCGTGGTCGCTGGCGAGCATGACCGGGCGGCAGTCGCGGGCCGCGACCGTCGGCCTGGTGGGTCTGGTGGCCTCCCAGATGCTGGAGATGCTGGTCGATTCGGACGGTCCGCTGGTGCTGGCCACCAACATCGGCACCTTCGCGCTGATGGGGACGATCGTCTCGATTCCGGGGCTGAGCCACCTGTTCGGCTGCACCCCGATCGGTCCGATGGGCTGGGCGCAGGCGATGATCGGCGCCACCGCCGCGGCGAGCATCGCGAAACTGCTGCCGGGGGTGATCGACGAGCTGGCCGACCGTCTTCCGCAGCTGACCGAGAAGGTCGGCGGGGAACTGGCCGAGCAGCTGGATCCGATCCTGGCGGCGCTGAAGGACGCGCGCGAGGAGTTCGCGGCCGCCGGTGCGGACGCGGACGACGCGGTGGAGTCAGTCGTCGATGACGAGGACGCCCGCACGCACGAGGACGGTGTAGACGTGCTCGACGGCGGGCGTGAAGAGCCGGACGCCGACGTTGACGAGAGCGTCGGGTCCCAGAGCACGAGCGAGTTCCGTCATGGTTGATAAGCCTAGCCAAAGCCGGGCCGGTGTCCAAGGGTTCCTGGAAGAACATCGGGAACTGAGTACTTTGGTCCGTGAGGCCCAGAAGTTCTCCGTCCAGTTACCCGTGCTGGGGAAGATCGGCGTCCCGCAACCGCGGGATCTGGCCATGTACGGCGTCCTCGCCGGACTGGCCGCCGTCGGGATCCTGGAGTGGCCGGCCGCCATCGGTCTGGCGATCGGCGTGACCGTCGCCGAACAGGGGTTCAACAACCTCCGGCACCAGAACTCGACGTCCGGGTCCGCGGCGGCCCCGCGGCACGGGGGGTCGGAGCCCCGACGACGCTCCGACGAGCCCGGCGACACCGATCGGCCCGCGGTCACGGTCGACGGCGAGGTCCTCGCTTCGCGGCCGGCGCCGACGGCCAAGCGCGCGGCCCGAGGCCCCTCCGCACGACCGCACCCGGCCCGGCGTCGTCGTCGCTGATCGAGCGGAGTCGCTGATCGAGCGGAGTCGCTGATCGAGCGGAGTCGCTGATCGATCAGCGAAGACCGGTGCGCCTCCCGGCGTCGACTCGACGACGCCGGGAGGCTCTCCCGCCACATCCCGGTGCAGGTCGTGACGGATTTCTCGTCGCACTACCATCCGGTAACACGGGTAGAATGACGACATGAACTCCCCGCGTGTCACCGTCTCCATCGCCGATCTCCGGCGGTGGACGCAGGAGTCGCGTCTGCCCGGCGACCCGCCGCAGCTCTCCGACGACGCCGCACTGCTGATCGCCTCCGGGCATCTCCACCCCCACCGGGCGCGCCCTGCTGGTGCGCCGGATGTCGCTCGGTCACCCGCTCCCCCACCTCGCGATGCCCTACTCGGATCTCCGTCGTCTGCAGCATTCGATCGTGCGCATCGAGCAGCAGCTCTCGACCGGTGTGCCGAACATGGTGGCCACCGTGCTCCGGTCGCGGCTGGCCGGAATGATCCGTCGCCGCGAGGACGCCCGGAAGGTGGTCGTCGTGGGCAAGGGGGTGTTCCCCACCAGCACCCGCGCCATCCGGCGGGAGCGTCGGGAGAACCTGTACCTGGAACTCGACGAGCGTGAACGCCTCTTCGGCGGTCTCCTCGCCACCCCGGTCTCCGGACTGCCGACCGGTGGTTCCGCCCGCCGGGCCGGAAGCGCCGCCGTCGACCGGATCGCCGGGCTCGTCGGCACCCTCGCGGGCCGCAGCGCCGCGCAGAACATCGAGGACTGGATCAACGAAGCGCTCGGCTCCGACACGGATCTCGAGCGGCCCGGCGCTCTGGGCCGCGGGGCGTCGTTCAGCGACGGTTACGAGACCCTGCAGTTCGTCGCCGGCCACTTCTACGACCGGATCCTCCGCAGCCAGGCCTGGCATTCGGACTTCTTCGAGATGCAGCGCACCCAGGTGAATCTGCACGCCGAACTCGCCGAGATCGCCACCGACGTCGTCGCGCTCCGCGGACTCCGGGTGGACCTCGATCGCGCCCGCGCCCGCAGCGGCGACGACGCCGGGCTGATCGAACACCTCGATCAGCGCGAGGCCGCCCTCCGCCCGGTCTGGACCGAGATGCTCGGCCGCGTGCAGGCACTCGTCGAGATCGCTCAGACCGTCGAGTCCGCCGCCGAAGAGCTCCGGCTCCTCGACGAGTACGACAGGGCGTCCACCCTCGACGCCCGCATCGATCATCTCGTCTCGCGATCGGGTGATCGCGAGCTCTCCGCCGACCACTCCCGCATGCTCTCCGAGCAGGTGAAGGCCGGTGAAGAGCAGCTCCGCATCTACCGTGACGTGCTGCAGGGCAACATCGCCAGGATCTCGCTCAGCGAACCCCTGCTGGAACTCCCCGAACGCTACGAACCGTAACCGTCCGGGCCGGTCCACCCGGTCTCGACGGCCGGCTCAGTCGTGTTCGAGCCATCGGCCGGACACCATCAGCGCCGCCGCCAGCATCCGCGACTCGTGCGGCACGGTGGGATCGAGTCCGGTGAGCTCGCCGATCCGGCGGAGCCGGTAGGTGTAGGTGTTCGGGTGGACGAACACCCGGGCGGCGGCGGCCTTGCGGTCGGAGCCGTGCCGGAGGTGGGCGTGGAGGGCGTCGAGGGAGATGCTCCTGATCGAACAGCGGCGCCACGCGCGCCGCCAGCCGATCGCGCGCGGCGCTGGGCCTGGTCACCTGGAACTCCAGCAGCAGGTCGTCGATCCCGTAGGCGCCGGGTCCGCGATTCAGGATCCGGGCCAGGCGGCAGAGTTCGGCGGCGTCGAGTGCGGCGGACGGCAACTCCTCCGGGCGCACGCCGTCGATCATCCCCACGTAGACGTCGACGCCGAGCCGCCGGGTCATCGCCGCCGCGTACTCCGCCCAGCGCGGGTCGCGCGGATCGGATTCGGCGGCGCCGTCGGCGATCAACGCGAGACCCTCGATCCCGTCGAACCTGGCCGGTGTGATGTCGGTGGTCAGTTCGTCGAGCGCGGCCGAGAGGATCCGGCGCCGCCGCTGCACCACCAGATTCGGCGGCATCTCGTGGTGCTCGGAGTCCAGGCGCAACGACACCACCGTGTACCGTTCGGCGATCCGGGTGCCGGCCCGCGAAGCGAGTGCTTCGGCGGGGCGGCCGTTGACCAGTGCGTCGCAGAGTTCTCGTCGTACCTCTCGGGCGGCGTCGAACGCGGTGCCCAGTTCTTCGGAGTAGACCTCCACGCAGGCGACGTCGATCATCGCCAGCACCTGGAGCAGCCGCTGCCCCAGTCCGAGGAGTTCACCGATCTCCTCCGGCCGGACGTGGCCGCCGGCGTGCGCCAGCAGCACCTGTGAGGAGGCGTGGATGCTCGCGATCAGGACGGGCAGCGGGAGCATGTCGTCGACGTGCTCCTTGGCGACCGGCCGGACGAACTCCCGGATCTCCTCGGCCGTCGGCACCTCGTCGGCGGCGAGGGCCGCGAACACGGCCTGCCCGCACGCCGCGATCACCGGGAGCACGTCGGCGTCGTAGTGGTCGGCGGGCACGCCGACCGGCGCGACGGCCCCCAGTCCCTCGTCGAGCAGACGCTGCGCCAGGCGCGGCCAATCGGCGGCGAGTCGCGCCACCAGTCCGGGCCCGGCGGCGTCCGAGGGGCGGGGCTCCGGCGACGGTTCCGGCACAGTCTTCTCTCCTCAGAACGACGATCACGGGGCGCACGGCGTCCGCCCGGTCAGGATATGCGCCGCCGGCGACCTTCCCCGGCGGCCTTCCCGACGTCGGCCGATCGGTCCGGCCTCCCGAACACGCGGGCGCGGGTCCGCCGGTCGGCGGTCACGACGTGCAGGAGCCAGGCGATCGGCGTCGAGACCACCGTGGTGACGAGGAAGACGAGCACCGTCGAACCGGAGAAGTCCGAGTAACCCAGCCAGCCCATGGCGAACTCCAGCACCATCACGTGCACCAGGAAGAACTCGTAGGAGATCTCCCCGAACCAGACCATCGGGCGGGCGCCGCAGAACCGGCGCCACAGCGTGTCCGTCGTCCCGGGCCGCTCCGGGGTCAGCACCAGCGGGGCGATGAGCCCGAGTGCGACGACCAGATAGAGCACGTGCTTGACGATCGTCTCGACGGCGCCGGCGGGGATGATCGTCGGTTCTCCCGCGAACGCCCCCGCGGAGACCACGAACGCGACCAGGCCGAGCGGCACCGCCCACGGCACGCTCCGGCGCGGCCGCATCGCCGCGACCACGGCGAGCGCCATGCCGCCGACGAACCAGAGCCCGAACGCGGGCGGCCACATCCGCGCGGTGGGGTCGACGTCCGGGAACTCGTGGACGACGATCGAGAAGAACAGCGACAGCAGCGCGAGCAGCCCCAGACTCGCCAGCATCGGTCCCGGGCGCCAGCGGTCCCCGCAGACCGCCGTCGTCAGCAGCCACGCGAGCGCCGGCAGCACCAGGTAGAACGCCACCTCGGCGGTCATGCTCCACATCTGGGTGAGCCCGGTGTGCAGGTGACCGAAGCCGTAGACCTGGGTGAAGGTCAGGTTCCGCAGGAGACCCGACCAGCCGTGACCGGTCGTCCCGGGATCGGTCCGCACCAGATAGATCAGGTACACGGCGACGACGACGATCCAGTACGGCGGCACCACGCGCCGGAACCGATGCCGGAAGTACCGGCCGAGCCGCGGGTACGACGGCCGACCGCCTCCTTCCGGGTCCCCGTCTTCCAGGTCCCTGCCTCTCCGGTCCTGGTCCCGGAGCGCCCGCACCCACGGCCGGAACAGCAGGAATCCCGAGAGCACGAAGAAGAGCGCCACACCCACCTCGAACCGGGAGAGCAGTCGGCCGGTGACGTCGTCGGTGTACCCGCCCGTCCAGTAGGCGGCGTGGGTCAGGCACACCGCCAGCGCGGCGATCGTCCGGAGCCCCGTGAGCGGTGCCGATCTCGTCGTGCTCACGGGTTCGGCGTCAACGCCCGCCACGCCGCGGAGTCCGGCGGGTGGAGTGTCTCCCGCTCCCCTTCGACCCGGCTTTCCCCGCGCCCTTAGGTTTCCGCGGCGGGATCCGGCCCGCCGCCTCGCGGGCCGCCCGCTTGGCCGCGGCCTTCTCCTTGGCCGAACGCTTGGGGGCCGGCTCGCTCCGACCCCGCGACGACCCGGCCCGACGACCCCGCACCACCCCGATGAACTCCTCCACCGTCTCGCTAGTCGGCTCGGGCCACAGCAGGCCCACCGGCGCGGCGGGCGCATCGGTGATCGGCCGGAAGGTCAGGTCACGACGATGATGCAGCCGCGCCAGCGACATCGGCACCACCAGCAGCGCCATCCCGGCGGCGACCAGTTCCACCGCCGCGGCGGTGGTGTCCGGGCGGTGGTCGGCGGCGGTTCCGGGCCGGTCCGGCCAGTCCACGACGTCGTCGTGCGGGCGCAGGAACGTCTCGTCGGCGAGGTCGGCGGCGGCCAGTTCGTCGGCCGCGGTCAGCACATGGTCCTTCGGCACGACGACGACGGACACCTCGTCGTACAGCCGGATCACCGCCAGCCCGGGCTCCCCGGCGGACGTCGGGCGGGCGAGGGCGGCGTCGACGCGGCCCGCACGGACGACGTCGGCCGCCTCCCCCGCCTCGACCGCCACCAGTTCCACCGCGGTGCCGGGGCGTCGTTCTTCGAAGATCCGGACCCATTTGGCCGGCATCACTCCGGGGACGTAGGCCAGCCGGAAGGTCTCGCTCATCGTCGCGCCTTGGGCGGAACCAGATCGATCATCGCCTGCACGTGCAGATCGGCACCGTCGACGGCCTCCCGGACCTGTTCGATGCTGCGCGCCAGCACCTCGGCGATCTCGTCGTAGGAGTGCGTCGGCGGCGCGGTGACGACGATCCGCAGGATCTTGGCGCCGCGATCGTCGATCGCCTTGGCCGAGACGTCGCTGAACAACCGGTGCTCGGCCAGTTCCGTCTCGACCGCCTGAGCGATCAGGCCGGGGGCGACGGTCATGCGACCGCCCGCGTCCGACCCGTCGAGCACCAGCGTGTCCACCGCGTGCGGCCGGACCAGGGTCGCCAGCAGCCGCAGTCCCCAGAGCACCGCGAGCGCGACGATCCCGACCAGGACCCACGTCCACCAGTGCGCATCGGCGGCCTCGCGCACCGTGTCCGGATCGATGCGGTGGACCCAGCGCGCGGGCGGACCGGCGTCGACCTGCGAGAAGACCAGACCCAGTCCGACGACGATCAGGACGGCGCCGATCAGGCCGACCGAGATCCGGTTCCAGGCGGCGGGCAGGCGGTTCATCGGTTCTTCCTCGTTCCGGTGGCGCGGACCTTCACCGTGACCCGGGAGGTGATCCCGAGACCGTCGAGCACGGCCCGCGCCGTCGTCGTGACGGACTCGACGTCGACGACGTCGGGGTCCCCGGAGACCGTCACGGTGACGGTGCGCCGCCCGACCAGCGTGACCGCACGGTCGACGCCGGGGACGTCGGCGACGGCGGCGCTGCACCGGCGTGCGACGGCCCGCGGGAGGGTCCAGAGCACGCCACTCGCGCCGACCGGGAGATGGTTTCTGCGACGCGGCTTCACCGCCGACCACACCATGCCCAGCCCGACCGCGATCAGCGCCGCGGCCACCGCCCACGTCCAGCCGTGCCAGCCGACGTCGGTGCTCCAGTGCGCGGCTCCGCGCAGCCATTCCGGCCCGTCGACCCAGCCCGCCCGAACCACCAGGTCGCGGATCGCGATCCCGGCCAGGACCAGCAGGAGCAGTCCGAGCAGCGCGCCGACGATCACCGCCCCCGGTGTCGCGGCCGGGGCCCGGACCCGGCCGTCCGCGGTGTCGCTCAGCGCCGGGAGTCCGCGGCCTCGGGAACCGTCCGCGTGATCGTCGTTCACCCGCGCACCTCCGCGTCGTCGTCCGGGGCGGTCCGGGCGTCCACCGTCTCCGGCGGCGGCAGTTCGATCATCCCCGACCGCAGCTTCTTCGCTTCTGTCCGCGGCACCAGTCGGGCCACCTCGACGTCCACCGCCACCGGTCGCACCCCGGTGAGTCGTTCCAGTTCCTCGGCCAGATGCGTGCGCAGTTCCCGGCAGACCCGGGTGATCGGCGACGGCCAGGCGAGCGCCACCGCCACCGCCAGCCGCGGGGTCGCGGCGCCCATGTCGATCCGCGCCTTCGGATATCCGCCGCCCACCACCGCGCGAGCACCGGCGACGTCGCCGAGCATCGAGCCCATCGAGTTCTTGTAGGCGACCACCGATCCGACGTCGAGCGCGGCGCGTTCGGCGATCGCCGCACCGACCCGATCGGCCAGGACCAGGGTGCCGGCGACGGGGGCCGGCGCGGGAGCATCGTCGGGTGCGACGGACGGATCGCCGTCACCCACGATTACGGCTCCGGACCACGGCGCTCAGGTCGATGGTGCCGTCACGATGCAGACCGGCCGCCAGACCGATCGCACCGAGGACCACCCCGAACAGGAATCCGATCAGGCCGCCGGTGGTCGCGGTGAGCGCCAACAGCAGGCCCGCGAGGAGCCCGATCGCCGCGTAACTGTTCATCGTTCGTCGCTCTCTGCTGGTCGGGGGTGGGACGGATCCGCGGGGGCGGACTTCGATTCGGGGTCGGTCGGCGCGTCGTCGGGCAGCCGGAGATCGGCGACGAGCACGTCGATCGGCCGACCCGCCACCGGTTCGGCCGCGGCCCGCACCCGCTCGGCCACGGCCTGCAGGTCGTAGCCGAGTTCACCGACGATCGCGACCTCACCGGCCTCGTCGCGCAACGCGATGCCGATCACCCGGCCGCCGGGGCCGAAGGTGGCCACCGCGCCGAACGCGCCGCCGGACAGCCCGGCGACACCCGGTACCGCGAGGACCGCGGCGGCGACCGATTCGGCCAGGTCGCCGGGGTGGTCCGTGCCGACGACGCCGGTCATTGTACGCGCGGGGGCTGTGCGGGATCGTTCTGCGGGGTCGTCGTCTCCGGCAGGTGGACGTCGTGCACGGTCACGTTCACCTCGGTCACTTCGAGTCCGGTCATCTGCTCGATCGCCGAGACCACGTTCCGGCGGATCGCGTCGGCGAGCTGATGGATCGGCACGCCGTATTCGGCGATGATCTGCACGTCCACCGCGGCCTGCTTCTCGCCGACCTCCACGTCGATGCCCTGGGTCACGTTCGACGACGTGCCCGGCACGAAGTCGCGCATCTTCCCGACCATGCGCTCACCGGTGCCGCCGAGGTCGTGGACGCCGTTGATCTCGCGGGTCGCGACCCCGGCGATCTTGGCCACCACGGTGTCGGCGATCACCGTGCGGCCGCGGCCGTCTCCCTGATCGCGGCGCACGATCTCCTTGTTGGTGGCGCCCGCGGCGGGAATCACCGTATCGATCGACGCGGATGCGGTCGACGGCGCGTCGTCGACGGTCGGGGTGGTGCGCTCACTCATCAGGTCTCCTCCACATCCGGCACCGGCGGCCGGGCTCGATGCCTAGATTATTGCCGACACCGGCACAATTGCGGACAATCGATGGCAGGGTTTGCACGAAACCCTGTTTCGATGATCCTGCGACCGGAGGCGACATGGTCGATGCCACGCTGACGCAGGTCCAGCGTGCCTACGAACGGTTCCTGTCCGGAGCCGAACTCCCCGCCGAAGCAGTGCGCAAAGTCGTCCGAGACTCCTGGCAGCGCGCCGTCCAGGGCGGCCTGGATCCCGGCGTCGTCGACGTCGCCTCGCACGACCAGTCCGATGCCGAGTTCGAGGAGTACCGGGCCAGCCACCCGCTGACCGCGATGCGCCCGCTGGTCCAGTCCCTGATGCTCGACGACATCGCGGGCACCGGCGTCGTCGTCGCGCTCACCGATCAGGAGGGGCGGCTGCTCTGGGTGGAGGGCGACAAGACCGCACGCGACCTGGCCGCGCGCATCGATTTCGTCGAGGGCTCGGTCTGGAGCGAGGGCACGGTCGGCACCAACGCCCCCGGGCTGGCCCTCACCGTCGACAAGGGCGTGCAGATCCGCGGCCCCGAGCACTTCTTCAGTCAGGTGCACGACTTCAACTGCGCCGCGGCACCCGTGCACGATCCGCGGACCGGCGAGGTGCTCGGCGCGATCGACGTGACCGGCGGGGCCGCCGCGGGCCAGCCGTTCGCGCTCGCGGCCGTGCGTTCGGTGGTCGCCGCCGTCGAACGCGAACTCCGGGCCCAGGCCACCGATCTGAGCCCGAACCGCGTCTTCCCACAGGTCCAGCGGCATCCCCGGCTCACCGTCCTGAGCACCACCGGTTGGACCGCCGCCGGCGGACGACGCTCCCCGCTCTCCCCGCGGCACGCCGAGATCCTGCTGCTGCTCTCCCAGCGCCCGGAGGGGCTGAGCACCGACCAGCTGGCCCTGCGGCTGTCCGATGGCGAGCTCGGCGCCGTCACCGTGCGCGCCGAGATCTCCCGGCTGCGCCGCGATCTCGGAGACCTGATCGCCGCCCGCCCCTACCGGCTCACCGTCGACGTGACCTCCGACGTCGGCGACCTGCGGCGGCTCATCGCCCAGGGCTCACTCGTCGACGCCGTCTCCGCTCTCGGCCGGGGCGGTCTGCTCGCCGAGTCGAAGGCCCCCGGCGTCGTCGAGCTGTTCGAGGAGATCCGCGAAGACCTCCGTTCCCGGCTGCTCGCCGGCGCCGATGCGAACGCCCTGGCCGCCTGGACGTCGTCGCCGCACGGCCGCGACGACCTGCTCGCCTGGCAACGTCTCACCGCCGTGCTCCCGCCCGGCGATCCGCAGCGCACGATGGCGGCCGGCCGCACCCGGCTGCTCGACCGGCGCTACGGGCTCGGCTGAGCACCCTCTCCTCGCATCTCCGCGCGAGACGGCGCACCCCGCCGGGCTCCTCCTCCCCGCTCCGAACTGCGGCGACGGCCGTTGCATCGCACCCGCATCAGAGTTGCAACGTGACTGCAACCACATCTTGAGTAACGTGTGCTTCAGATCACCAGGAAGCGGTGGCGTTCCGCCACCCGCACAAAGGAGAGTTTCGATGCCGGTATTCGCCAAGCCAGGATCCGAAGGCTCGCTCATGAGCTTCGAGTCCCGTTACGACAACTTCATCGGCGGCGCCTGGGTACCGCCGGTCAAGGGCCAGTACTTCGAGAACCCGTCCCCCGTCGACGGCAAGACCTTCTGCGAGGTCGCCCGGTCGACCGCCGAGGACATCGATCTCGCCCTGGACGCCGCCCACGCCGCCGCGCCGGCCTGGGGCAAGACCCCGGTCGCCGCACGCTCGGCCGTCCTGAACAAGATCGCCGACGTGATGGAGGCGAACCTGGAGAAGATCGCCCTCGCCGAGAGCTGGGAGAACGGCAAGGCGATCCGCGAGACCCTCGCCGCCGACATCCCTCTCGCGATCGATCACTTCCGCTACTACGCCGGAGTCATCCGCGCGCAGGAGGGCGGGATCTCCGAGATCGACGAGAACACCGTCGCCTACCACTTCCACGAGCCCCTCGGCGTCGTCGGCCAGATCATCCCCTGGAACTTCCCGATCCTGATGGCCGTGTGGAAGCTCGCTCCCGCGCTCGCCGCGGGCAACTGCGTCGTCCTGAAGCCGGCCGAGCAGACCCCGGCGTCGATCCTCTACGTGATGAGCCTGCTCACCGACGTCATCCCGGCCGGCGTCGTCAACGTCGTCAACGGCTTCGGCGTGGAGGCCGGCAAGCCGCTGGCCTCGAGCAACCGTATCCGCAAGATCGCCTTCACCGGTGAGACCACCACCGGTCGCCTGATCTCCCAGTACGCCTCGGAGAACCTGATCCCGGTGACCCTGGAGCTGGGCGGCAAGAGCCCGAACATCTTCTTCGACGACGTGCTCTCCGCCGACGACAACTTCGTCCAGCGCGCTCTCGAGGGCTTCGCGATGTTCGCGCTCAACCAGGGCGAGGTCTGCACCTGTCCGAGCCGCGCGTTGGTTCAGAAGGGCATCTACAACGACTTCCTCGAGCGCGCCGTCGACCGGGTCAGCAAGATCAAGCAGGGCAACCCGCTCGACACCGACACCATGATGGGCGCCCAGGCGTCCAACGACCAGTACGAGAAGATCCAGTCGTACCTGGCCATCGGCAAGGAGGAGGGCGCCAAGGTCCTCATCGGCGGCGACACCGTCGACCTCGGCGGCGACCTCTCGGGCGGCTACTACATCCAGCCGACCGTCTTCGAGGGCAACAACGACATGCGGATCTTCCAGGAGGAGATCTTCGGTCCGGTGCTCTCGGTGACCAGCTTCAACGACTACGACGACGCCATCCGGATCGCCAACGACACCCTGTACGGTCTCGGCGCCGGTGTCTGGAGCCGCAACGGCACCGTCGCCTACCGTGCGGGCCGCGACATCCAGGCCGGTCGCGTGTGGACCAACACCTACCACGACTACCCGGCGCACGCGGCGTTCGGCGGCTACAAGCAGTCCGGCATCGGTCGCGAGAACCACCTGATGATGCTGTCGCACTACCAGCAGACCAAGAACCTGCTCGTCGGTTACAGCGGCGACCCGAAGGGCTTCTTCTAGATCGGTCTGGGAGACAATGATGTCGGCCCGCTGTTTGTGCCCCAGGATCCGGGGGCACAAACAGCGGGTCGGCGCGTTTTCACCGGATTCCGGAGAAGGACAGAGGAACGACGATGAGCGATGATTCCCAGAACGGCGCCCCCGAGCGCGTCGTGGCCAAGCAGGCCACGATCGACCTCCTCACCAAGCTGACCGAGTTGCACGGCGGTCTGATGATCCACCAGTCCGGCGGCTGCTGCGACGGCTCGGCCCCGATGTGTTACCCGGTCGGCGAGTACCGGATCGGCCAGCGCGACGTGCTGGTCGGCGAGATCCCGCTGCCGGGTCCGCTGCCCGCGGTCCGCGTGTGGATCTCCGGCGACCAGTTCGAGGTGTGGAAGCACACCCAGCTGGTGCTCGACGTGGTGCCCGGCCGCGGCGCCGGGTTCTCGCTGGAGGCCCCCGAAGGCGTGCGCTTCCTGTCGCGGGCCCGGGCCTTCTCCGACGAGGAGAACGCTCTGCTGGAGCAGTCTCCGCCGAAGACCGGCGCGGACTTCGACTGACGCCGAGCCCCTTCGACTCGCCGACTCACTCCGTTCGTCGGCGGCTCAGGGAGCGTGTGGAACCGATCGGCCCAGTGCCACCCACCGCTCCCTGAGCCGGTGCGGAGCGTAGCGACGAACCGTGTCGAAGGGCCCGGGCCGATCCCTGAGCCGGGCGTGAACGCAGTGAGCGACCGAGTCGAAGGGACTCCGCGCTCCCCGGCGGCACCCCGGCTCAGTACTCCGCGGCCGGATCGACGACGGAAATCAGCTTCTCCCCCGCCGTGAAACGCCGGATGTTCTCGGCCAGCCACGGCGCCATCTCCCGAGTCAGGCCCGGCGCCGGATTCGCGATGTGCGGGGTCACGATCAGGTTCGGGCACTCCCACAGCGGGTCGTCGGACGCGGGCGGCTCCGGGTCGGTCACGTCGAGCGCGGCACCGGCGATCACGCCGTCCCGCAGCGCGCGGCCCAGCGCCGCCTGGTCGATCAGCGCACCGCGGGCGACGTTGACGACCCAGCTGTGCGGTTTGAGCAGGGCCAGCGTGCGGTCGTCGATCAGGTGCCGGGTCTCCGCGGTGGCCGGCGCCGCGAGCACCACGTGGTCGGTCTCGGCCAGCACCTCGTCGAGCTGATCGGGGGTCGCGGTGCGGACCGCGCCCTCGACGGGGGTGCCCGACCGGTTCACCGCCACCACCCAGGCGCCGCACGCGGAGAGTCGCGGCGTCAGCTCCCGGCCGATGCCGCCGGCCCCGATGATGGTCACCGTGGCCCCGCGCAGCGTGCGCACCGCGGGCGGGATCACGTCGTCGTTCCAGCCGAGGACCACGCTGGTGTCGATCTGCCGCAGTCCGGCCAGCAGGAGGGCGAGCGCGTGTTCGGCGCAGCCGGCGGCGTAGAAGCCGGAGGCGTTGGTCCAGATCCGGTTGCCGTCGATCACGCCCGCGGCCCGGAACCCCTCGATCCCGGCGGTCTTGAGCGCCACCCATTCGACGGTGTCGGCGAGGTCCGGGAACTCCGCCGGATCACCGATCCACACCAGCACGCGGGCCCGGTCGAGAGGAACGACGATGCCGCCCGCCTCCTCGACGGCGGCGACCAGGTGCGGATCCCGCTCCGGCTCGATCGCGACGGGCAGCGGACTTCCGGCGACACTCATGCCTATAGGTGTAGCCCACCGACCGCCAGTGCGCCCCCGAGTCCGACCACCGCGATCCAGACGGTTCCGGCGGCGCCGAGCACGAAGGGCCGCGGGCCCGCCGCCCGGATCGCGCCCGCCCGCACCCCGGTGCCGAGCGCGAACATCGCGGCGCCGAGCAGCGTCGTCTGCACGTGTCCCGCCGCGGTGAGCACCGGATCGGGCACCAGACCGGTCGACGACAGCGCCACGCACGCGAGGAAACCGATCACGAAGAACGGCACCAGCGGCGGGCGGGCGCCGGCGGAGAGGGTGCGGCGGCGTCGAACACTGAGCACGGCGAGCACCGGCGCCAGCATCAGGACGCGGCCGAGTTTCACCACCGCCGCGACGGCCAGCGCCCCCGAACCGATGATCCCGCCGGCGGCCACCGCCTGCGCCACCTCCTGGATCGCCAGACCCGCCCACATCCCGCCGAGTTCCGGGTTCAGCGTGAACAGTCCGACGACCGCCGGGATCACGCCGAGCAGCAGGGTGCCGAACACCACGACGGTGGCCACGGCGGTGGCCGTCTCGTTCTCGTCGGCGTCCACCACGCTCTCGGCCGCGGCGACCGCGGCCGCACCGCAGATCGAGGTGCCGCAGGCGATCAGCAGGCGTTGCGCCGGGCTGAGTCCGAGCTTCGCGCCGAGCCACAGGATCGCGCCCAGGCCGGCGGCGACGGTCACCACGATCGCGGCGATCACCCCCGGGCCCAGGGCCAGGACGTCGCCGAAGACCAGTTGAAGACCGAGCAGGGCGACGCCGATGCGCAGCAGCGGCCGGGCGGCCAACGCCAGGCCGGGCGCATACCGTGCGCCGAGCGGACGGACGTTGCCCACGACGACCCCGAGCACGATCGCGAACACCGGCGGGCTGACCGCGGGTACCAGCAGGTGCCCGATCGTCGCGGCCGCGGTCGCCGCGGCGACCACCGCCAACCCCGGTATCCGAGCGGCGGTCTCGGACTTCCCGGCCTTCCGGATCGGCGCCGCCGGGTCGGGTCTCCCGGGATTCGGTCGGCTGACGGTTCTGGTCATGCCACCAGGGTGCGCGGGATCGTCGTCGTGCAGAAGACGCCGTTTCCGCATGGAGTCATATCCCGAGTGCATGGCCTGCCATATCCGGAACGGATATCCTCGGCGCATGCGTGCGAGTTCGGTCGATCTGCCCGCTCTGGAGCTGCTGGTGGAGGTGGACGAGCGCGGCAGTCTGTCGGCGGCGGCCCGCGCGCTCCGGATGGCGCAGCCCAACGCCAGCCGCGCGATCGGCCGCCTCGAACGGAACCTGGGCGTCACGCTGCTCACCCGCACCACCACCGGTTCGCGGCTCACCGCGCAGGGCACGGTGCTGGTGCACTGGGCGCGTGAGACCCTGGGCACCGCACAGCAGCTGCTCGACGTCGCCGCGGGTCTGCGCGGCGAGCAGGCCGCCTCGCTGAGCGTCGCGGCCTCCCTCACCGTGGCCGAGCATCTCGATGCCGCGCTGGCTCGGCGAGTTCCGCGCCACCTACCCGGACACCTCGGTGAGTCTGCAGATGCAGAACTCCGCCGGAGTGCTGGAGCTGGTCACCTCGGGTGAGTGCGCGGTCGGCTTCATCGAGTCGCCGGCCCGCCCGAAGGGCCTGCGCAGCGAGGTGGTGGCCCGAGATCGCCTGGTCACCGCGGTGCCACCGGAGCATCCGTGGGTCCGGCGCCGTCGTCCGGTCACCGTCGACGAGCTCGCCGGGACCCCGCTGGTGACCCGCGAAGCCGGATCCGGCACCCGGGACACCCTCGACGCCGCGCTCGCCGGACACCCCCGCGCGGCACCGCTGCTGGAACTCGGGAGCAGCGCGGCGATCCTCACCGCGGTGGCCACCGGCGTCGGCCCGGCCGTGCTGAGCGACCTCGCGGTGGACTCCGCCGCGGCCACCGGCGCGGTCCGGGTGACGGAGGTGGCGGGCCTCGTCGTCGAACGTGATCTGCGGGCCATCTGGCGGCCGCCCCGTCTCACCGGCCCGGCCGCCGATCTGGTGCGGATCGCCCGGCCGTGACCCGGCGGGGACCTTGTCGTCGACGACGAATCGGCGGGACCGGATCTCTCCTCTGCGACTAGAGACGGCCGCCGGGCGCGGCAATACCGTGGATGCCATGACCATTCCGGCCCTCACCCCCGATCGGGACCCGTTCCACACCGCCTGCGACGGGCTGGCGGATGCGCTTCCCGGCGCCGTCCTCGGCACCCGCGAGGTGACGCTCGCCGCGGCCAGCCGGATCAGGATGCGCGCTCGCGCCCGACAGCTGCGCTACCGCACGACGGATCTGCGCGGCCGCGCCGAAGTGGGGGTCACCACAGTGGTCACCCCCGCCGCGCCGGCACGCGGGATCCTCTCGTACCAGTGCGCGATCGACGCGGTGTCGTCACGGTGCTTCCCGTCGTACGCGTTGCGGCACGGCAGCCGGGCCGACGGCGCCCTGGCCCGCATCGAACTCCCGCTGATCCTGGCCGCGGTCCGGCGGGGCTGGGCCGTCTCGATCCCCGATCACGAGGGTCCGCGCGGCCACTTCGGGGCGGCCCGCGAACCCGGCTACCGGGTGCTCGACGGGGTGCGGGCGACCCACGAACATCTGCGGATCGCCTCGCGCGGCGACACCCCGGTGGGTCTGTGGGGCTACTCCGGCGGAGGTCTCGCCACCGTGTGGGCGGCCGAGGAGGCCGGGACCTACGCACCCGAACTGCATGTGGTCGGCACCGTCGCCGGAGCCCCCGTGGGCGACCCCGGCGCCGCCTTCCGGCGGCTCAACGGCGGGCGCTTCGCCGGGTTCCCCCTGGTCTTCATCGCCGGGCTGTGCCGGGCCTATCCCGAACTGCACGACGTCCTCGACCGCCACGTGGCGCCGCGGTTCCGCGACCGGATCGCCGACACCGAGCAGCGCACCACCCTCGACGTCCTCGCCCGCCTGACCTTCCGCAGCATCGACGGCCATCTGAACCACGGGCTGGATGCACTGCTCGACGATCCCGTGCTCACGCGGGTGATCGACGACATCCGGCCGGGCCGCCGCAAGCCGCACGCACCCGTGCTGATCCAGCAGGGCGAGCGCGACGAGGTGATCGCCGCCGCCGACGTGCGCGCACTGGCCGAACGGTATCGCGCGCTCGGCGGCGACGTGACCTACCGGGAGTTCGCGCGCGGATGGCATCTGCCGCTGCAGTTCGCCGGCGCCCCGGGTGCGCTCCGGTGGCTGGACGCCCGGGCGACGACCGCGGCGGCGGAGTCCGGGAGTTCGGATCAGTCGGCGACCAGGACGGTCTCGATCTCCTCCAACGCCTGTCGCGCATAGCCGTTCCACATGCGCTTGAACGCGGGCATCAGCGCGCCCGCCACCGTGTTCGCCGGGGTCACCTGCCACGACCAGGTGATCCTGGTGCCGGTCCCGGCCGGCTCGAAACTCCAGCGGCCGACCACACCGCCGATCAGGAACCGGTTGGGGCCCCGGGTCACGGTGAGCCGGTAGGCGAACGAATGCGGTTCGTCGAGCTCGGTGAGAGTCTCGTGCAGACGGCCGCCGTCGCTCAGCTCCACCGTGCGCGTCTGTCCGACGGTCCCCCATTCCCCGTCTTGACCGCTCACCCCCGAGATCGCGGCGATCGCCGCGAACCGGCGGCGGAAGATCCGCTCCAGCGGGAGCGGAAGAATCCTCTCGAACGCCTCCTCGACGGGGACGGGCACGGCGCGGGACGCGGTGAGATGCACGGTCATGCGCGCAGCCTACCCACCGATCGCGGGTCCACGGCCGGACCGAGACCCGGCGCCCGTCGTCGCAGGGGCGGGGCCCGCCTCTTCCTCTTGCGGGGAAGCACCTCCACACCTATCGTTTTTCGATAGATAGTGAATGATGTTCGATCCAGGAGGCCGCGGTGAGCACACTCGCGATCAACACGCTCCGCGTCCTGCTCGCCGGGATGCTCGTCGGCACGACGGCGATCCAGGTCGGTATCGCCGCCGTGCTGATCACCGGCGCCGACCCCGAGGACGGCTCGACCAGGCTGACCGCGCTCCGGATCGTCACCCTCGTGGGCATGATCGTGATCCAGGCTGCGGTGCTGTGCATCTGGCGGCTGGTGACGATGACGAAACGCGGAACCGTGTTCTCCGCCGCCGCATTCGGTTACGTGGACGGTGTCATCGCGTCGATCGTAGCGGCGGCCGCCGTCTGGTTCGCCGCGACGGCGATCGGCGCACCGGACCAGGCCGACGATCCCGGCGTGGTCGTGATCATGGCCGGGATCGGCGTCGCCGTCCTGGGCGTCGCACTGCTCGTCTACGTGCTGCGCACGCTCCTGGCCCAGGCCGTCGCGCGTGACGCCGAAGCCGACGCGCTGACGGCCGAGTTAGACGGAGTGATCTGAGACCGTGCCGATCGTCGTCGACATCGACGTGATGCTGGCCCGCCGGAAGATGTCCGTCGGCGAGTTGGCCACGCGCATCGGGATCACCCCGGCCAACCTCGCGGTGCTCAAGAACGGGCGCGCGAAGGCGGTCCGGTTCACCACGCTCTCGGCGCTCTGCGAGGTGCTGGAGTGCCAGCCCGGCGACCTGCTCCGCTGGGAACCGGAGGAACCCGGCCGCTCCGACGGGCAGACGTAACGCTCCGGCGGCACCAGGAACCCACGCCCTGTCGAGCCGCCGCTCAGCCCGGCTGCGAGGCGGCGACCGCTCTTCGCCCACACGGTCGACGTCGATGGACCGGCGAGTGTTATGCGAAACAGACCGGATCGAGACCACGTGGCGCCGTTCTTCGGCGAAGATGGTCTGTACCACGGCTGCTGTTCGGGGGGCGGCACGAGTTCGTGTGAACCTACGAACAAGGAGTGAGAAGATGCTTTCACCGTTCACCCGATCGATCGCCGTCGGCGCGGTCACCGCGGCGGCGCTCACCGGCGCCGCGATCCTCGCTCCGGACGCTTCGGCGAAGGTCTCCGAAGGCCGCTACCGTTCGACGACCGTGCTGTTCGGCAGCACGACCCGGAGCTACGTGGCGGTCGACGGCTCGACCCTCACCAGCTACGGCCCGTTCGGTCCGCAGCGATTCCGTATCGTCGCGACCCCCGGCGGCGGCTTCGTCGACGCCCACGGCGCACGCTACACGCTGAACAGGCGGGCGGGCGGCGGATACGCCGGGCCGGTCCACCTCGGACCGGTCGTGGTCGGCCACACCGAGCTTCGCCCCACCGTGCACTAGACCGCCCCGATCCGGGCCCGTGATCCTGCGGCGGGCCCGACCTCGTCGTCGGCGAGCCTCGCGGCCCGACCGGACTCAGCCGGCCGCGCTGACCTTCCAGACCCGGTCGGTGCCCCGATTGAGCACGTAACCGCCCTCCAGCGCGGTGCTCGACTTGTCGATCACCAGGAAGGTGTCCTTCTTCCAGCTCAGCAACTGGTTCGGCAGCAGCCCCGTGGAGATGCGCCCGGTGACGTTCAGGGTCTTCTCGTCGAGCACCGAGATGTAGCCGAGGTAGTAGTTCGCCGCGAACAGCTTGCCCTTCATCAGGGTCATCGAGTTGGTGCCTTTACCGGTGGCCACGTCTTTGAGATGCCGGCCGGTGCGCAGGTCGTAGACCGAGAGTCCGTCGTTGATGTTGTTGACGTACACGCGGTTCTTCTTCTCGTCGGCGAGGACGGTGGCGTGCTGTTCGGTGCCCTGACGGGTGTTCCACAGCACCTTCGCCTGCACCGATCCCCCGTTCCGGGTGATCCGGAACTGGGTGAGCGCGCGATAGTACGACGCGACGGTGACGGTGGCGCCGCTCGGGCCGTCGTCGGTGATCGCCATTCCGGCGCCCAGATGCTTGCCCGCCGAGGGGAACTTCGCCTCGCCGAGCCGCTCGAAGGTGTCCATGTCGAAGAACTGCAGAGCACCCGGCTTGGTGGAGATCATCGCGACACGGAGGTCTTCGGCGAACACCACGCCGTGGGCGTGCGGCACGTCGGAGAGGAACTTGCGCTCCTTACCGGTGCGCTTGTCCCAGACCGTCACCTGGTTCGCCGGCGAACCGGTGGTCCAGACGGTGTCACCGGAGCGGGGAACGGCGATCTCGTACGCGGCGGCGACGGTCCCGTACCCGCCGGTGTCGGCCCGGCGCTGGATCGTGAAGCGCTTCTTCACGCGCATGGTGTTCGGATCGACGCGGAGCAGCGACGACTCGGTGGGCTTCTCCATCGGGGTGACGTTGGTCAGCCACAGATCACCGGTCTGCGGGTCGATGGCACCGCGGTAGTTGCCTTTTCCGACGGAGTAGCCGCGGAGGTCGTAGCCCGCCTCGCGAAGCACCGTCGGAGCCGGACCGGATGAGGGGTGGGCGTGTGCGACCGGAGCCGTCACGACGATGCCGAGGGTCGCCGAGGCGACGAGAACCAATGCGACCGCGCGGATACGCGAGAACCGAGGCTTCATTTCTCTTAGGTTAGCCTAAGGGTGACGAGACGCCTACCCGTCGTCGTTCAGAAGCGGACGACAGGCCGCCCCGGCGGCCTCCTCACGCTCACCTCTCCCACACTCGCCTTTCCCGGCGAGAGCGATGTCGGCCACCTTCGGGTGATCGCAATCGTCGTGAATCCCGCATACCGCAGAGCAGATCATCCGGTACGTCCGCTTAGGGCGAGTCGACCTGTGCACGACCACAGAATCCGGTGCCACACTGGCAAGGGTGCACTTCAGATCTCTTCGCCCGCTGTGGTCGGCCCTCGTTCTCGTGACGGTCGTCGCGGCCGCGACCGCCTGCACCGAACCGGTGGCCGCCCCGCCCGCCAAGATCACCAGCGCCGCCCCCGCGATCCACGATCTGAATCCGGCGCGGCCGGTGATCGTGGACGTCGCCGACGGAACCTTCACGACGGTGACGCTCACCAACAAGGCCTCCGGCAAACAGGTGAAGGGCCGGCTGGATTCGACCGGCCACCATTGGCGCACCACCGAGGACCTCGGCTACGGCGCCGCCTACACCGTGGATGCGACGGCCCTGAACGCCGATCGCAAGCCGACGCACCGGATCCTCGAAGTCACGACGCTGGCGCCGACGAAGACCGCCTACGCGAACGTGGTGCCGTCGCCGGACCTGGTGGATCAGGTGGGCGTGGGCGTCGGCCAGCCGGTGTCGGTGCAGTTCACCGAGCCGGTGAAGAACAAAGCCGAGGTGATCAAGCACCTGTCGGTCACCACCACACCGGCGCAGCAGGGCGCCTGGTACTGGATCGACGACCAGAACGTACACTACCGCGGCCCGGACTACTGGCAGCCGGGCACCGAGATCCATCTGTCCGCCGACGTGTACGGCGTCGACCTGGGTGACGGCGTGTACGGCGCCGAGAACAACGACGTCGACTACTCGGTGCACGACTCGTGGGTGGCCAAGGCCGACGGCGCCGCCAAGACGCTGACGATCTTCCACAACGGCCGGCAGGTGAACCAGATGCCGATGAGCCTGGGCGAGGCCGACACCCCGTCCCACGTCGGCGCGCACGTCATCAGCGAGAAGGCGCAGTCGGTGAAGATGGACTCGTGCAGCTACGGCGTGTGCCAGGGCCAGCCGGGCTACTACTCGGAGACCGTGCTGTGGGCCGAACGCCTCTCCAACGACGGCGAATACGTGCACGCCGCCCCCTGGTCGGTGGGCCAGCAGGGCGCCGCGAACGTGTCGCACGGCTGCGTGAACCTGAGCACCGAGAACGCGCAGTGGTTCTTCGAGCACTTCGGGCTCGGCGACGTCGTCGAGATCACGAACTCCGGCGGCGACCCGCTGCCTCTGGACGACACATACGGCGACTGGGCGGTCCCCTGGTCCACATGGAAGGGCGGCAACTCGAACTGACCCGCAGACCGGCGGGATGGTCCGACAACCGATCAGCGCGTACTTCGGCGGGGCGATCGCACGTCGAATCGCGACCGAGTCGGCGATCAGGTGAAGCCCTTGCCGGTCCCGATAACACCTGCGCCGGATCCGGTCGGCCGTCAGCGAGTACGACCCAGCAGGAATCGCTTGATCAGCATGCCCGTGACGGGTGCGGGAGGTAGCCGGTGCGACCTTCGCCGATCCGGCTCCTGCGACACCGGCGATCAGTGTCACACCGGTGACGACCGTAGTGATCAGACGGGCGTTGAGCTTGCGCGTCTTTACACAGCCGGAGGCTATCCTCAGTAGCCGACACGCTGTGCTAACATCCATGTAATCGTTCGGCCCGCACCAGGAGTCATTCTGGGAGCGGGCCGGATTTCTTTCCCGGTAGTGTCGCTGCGCTTTATGCCTTCGACCGCGAGTTGAAGACCCTCGTACTCAGCGGGATCGAACGTGTCGAGGTCGCACTCCGCAGTCGCACCGAATACCTGTTCGGGGGAAGCACGGTCCGCTCGCCCACACCGATCCGTCACGTTTCCGGCCGACTTTCGACCACGCCGACTGGTGGAAGACCGCGAAGGGCCGGATAGGCCGGGCGAAAGGTCCTGACGACGCGGAGTGGTTCAGGGTCACCGTCGCATCCGGGGCGTCGAAGACGGCACAGCAGAAATGGGCCAGGAATCCGCCCCTGGTCAACTGGCTGAAACATCTCACCATCGTGCGCAACATCTGCGCCCACCACGAACGGCTCTGGCACCGCCAGCATCTACCAGCAGCTCATCGCCGACTACGAGCACTCGAAACGCCGTGAGGGCAAGAAACTCATGGACAAGGCCCTGCGCCGGATCCGCGAGGGTCTGCCCGTCGGCCTCGACGAACTCGCCCAACTGGGCCGCAGCCTGTGGGCCCGCCGCAAAGAGATCCTCGCCTACTTCGACACCTGCGTCTCCAACAGGCCCGTCGAAGCGATCAACGGACGCCTCAAACACCTCCGCGGTATCGCCCAGGGCTTCGGCAACCTTGACCACTACATCTTGCGGTCCCTACTGCACTCCGGTCAGCTCGCCGACAGGATCAACGCACTCCGAAAGTGAAGAGCCCGATATCGTCGCCGCCGGCCTGGGTCCCGCTCCACTTGCAGCGCGGAACACGCTGACCATTCTGGCGAGAAAACCTCACTTAAACGATAAGCACTCGCTACCTCTCGGACCGACCGCCGATTGATTTTTGGGCAAGGGAAAATAATTCTCCAAGATCGCATAGCTTAAAAGGGAGGCCGGTTAGCGATCGTATCTCTGCGGTCAGTATCGGGTGCCCAACTCCGGCCAATCTCCAGTCTTGTTTCCCATCTTCTGTAACAAAGATAATACCATCCACATTGGACAGATCGGATACGGCGAGCGCATACATGAAATCGGCCCAAATGAAGAAATCGCCGTGATTATCCGAGGGGTCAGAGAATCCGGGAGGGGTTTTTGTATTATTCCGAATTTGCGCTAGGCTCGAAAATTCGACCCTAGGAACCGACATTGATACGGCTCGATCAGTAAGATTCTTAACCGTTCCAATGAAATATTGCTGCGCCTCTACATCAAACCAATCTCCGTGCCATTTTGCAAAAGACTCTAACGATGTGGCCGCATCTTCGGCATAGGGGCCCAGATCCCGGTCCAGTTCCCTAATCTCCCGAACAAGACTCTTGTGAGCCTCCGTAAGCTTCTTTGATTTAGTTTTAACCCCAGTCAATGCGTTATTCCAAACTTCCTGAACCGCTTGGCCTGGGATAATTAACGGTGCGGTGCGGCGGGAGCCTACTAGGTAGTCCACAGTATCGGGACCTTTTGCGCCTCGCCCTATTCTAAATAGCGCGTTTGTGTCTAGTCCGACCGCTATACTATCGAGGGATTCTAACCAGTCCGGTTCGGTAGATCCAGAATGAGTTTGCTCCAAGCTAGTGGATAGCTCTTCAAGCGCGGAAAATCTGGAATTCCGATTCAGTACTGAGTACGCCTTAGACAGTCCCCGCATTTCCTGAAGGCGCGATAGCGCCGACTCACTCATACCAAACCTCAGCCGCTCGCATCCCCATTTCTAGTCCCACTTCTTCAATAGCTTCCACATTCCATTCTTTAAAATCAGTAATTTCTTTTGTCCACTCGTTTGGTATTCCAGTTGATGCTAGGTGATTCTTGAAACCATCCCAAGAGGAGCTTGACATGGGCCGCCTAGGTAAACTCGAAAGGAAGGTATTTCCTACTGTAGTGACCCAATACACTACACGATCTTCCGGGGTCGGGGACCAATCGGCGGAGCGGGGCTTTATGAAAAAGAGATTCCCTTCCCCTTTGGGGGTAATTGTGTTTTCGAGGACAGACTCTCTCACTATCGAAAGAGTACGCTTGTTCATTGATCGTTTATGAACACTCTCGACGAAATCTTCCTTATCGGGATTAAGATCATCTAGGGCTTTAAGTGCGTCTTCCCAACTCCCCGAATCATGGATCGACTTAGCGGTTACGCCAAATCTCCTTTCGACGTTGCCTGTGCCGAGGCTTCCGACAACAATCCGTCGAACGACCAGACGTAGAATGTTCTTTACGCCTATGTCGGAATCTTTCGTGGAGTGAATGGCCATGAGAATTGGGCGCACCGAGGAGACCCCAAGCTGATTTAGGACACTAAAAACTGCGAGTTCAGCTTCGGACCCAGGACCATCCACCGTGGGATCCATCATTTGACGATATATGGGCAATGTATCGGATAGTTGTTTCATGAGTTCAACTGGAGGGACCGGATGCCTTGTGCCACCTGTTCGTGCTGTAAGAACATCGTACAGGTCACGCGGCAAAATATGACCATGGGTAACCGTCACGGAATGCCTTATGAATTGGACCAGGGAAGTCTTCTGTTCGGGGCCAAACGCATTAGAGATCTCATTCCATTCGGAATAACGGTCCAACCTAGATGAATCGGGAGTTTGGCTTAAGACGTAACTTTTTAGAAGATCAGCTGTGGTTAGTTCTTTACCTCTTGTGTTGATCACCTCAAAAACCCTATAAGCTGATCCTTGATCAGGATGCACGAAGCGAGCCATATATAGACGGTTTGTAATGAAATCAGCCCAGTTCCCAAGTTGCTTAAAGGGATTTTCCTTTAAATTGTGCGCTAATTTGGCACTCATTACATCGTGCGCATCCATCAATAGGGAAATTGTTTCTTTATTGCGATTTGGCTTCCCTTTGGCGTCGCCAGTAATTATCTTCTGAAGGTCTTCGTTATCAGATTTGCTTGAAAGAGTTACGCGGGGTCGCTCTTCGTCTGTCCGGTAGTCTATCGATACGAGGAAATTGGAGCGCAGTCTATCGGCCAACGCTTTCCTATCGTATTCAAGAGCTTCACGGTGCAGGATGGAGGCGAGGAGGGTGAGGGTGAGGATTCGCTGTTGGCCATCGACGATGTCTTTAGTTTCATCTTCGCCGGTCACAATTATAAGGCCGAGGAAATAGGAGTCTTGTCGAAGCGATCCAGATAGATCATCGAAGAATTCTTCGACCTCGTCCTTCTGCCATGAATACTCCCTTTGGAACTCAGGAACACGAAAGGTGCTATTGGAAAAAAGGGCGCCGGCGCTGATTGAGGCCGCGTCTAGTGGTGTATCCATGAGGTCATGTTACATCAACTTCTTCTTCAGGCTAGTTCTTGAGCCAGGATTTTTCATCGTTAGGTCGATCTGTTCTTCACGCCACGCCACCTGAGTAAGTAGGCCCAATGAAGTTTTCTCGCCAGAGTCGCCTACGAGGTTGCTGATGATGGTGTGCCGTGTGTGTCAAGTGGCGGTGTGGTGGTACGGCGCGGGCAGGATGTGGGGTCCTGCTTCGTATGAGTCGAGTCACCACAACCAGAAGCTCACACACCAAGATCCCACGTGATTTCCTATCGTGCCACTCTCGACGTTCCTTAGCAGACATTGACCACGCGTGCGTGCGGCTGGCCGCTCACCGCCGTGAGCACGACGCCCGTACATGGCAGCAGCGTGCGGCCACCATCGGGAAGCAGGCCGTGCTTGTGCTGCGCTGGTTCAAAGAACGCACTGAACTGCGGGTTCTCGCCCGCGATACCGGGATCAGCGTCGCTACGGCCTACCGCTACCTGTACGAGGGGATCGACGTGATCGCCGCCCGCAGCCCTGACCTGAGTTGGACCTCCATAGTGCCTGGCTTTGAGAGCGTTGATGATCGAGGCTGCGTCATCATCGAGCGGGGTTTGAGCGGTGATCGTGTGTCCGTCGATGTCGATGAGGGCGGTGTGGATCCGGCGCAGGGTGAGGACGATCTTCTTGATCGAGTCACCGGTCGCGTTCTGGAGGTCTCGGGCGATCGCCAGTGCTGCGAACACGACGGCCAGGTGCGCCTCAATGGAGTCGTTTTTGCGGTGGTAGATCGGCCGCGCTCGCAGATCGGATTTGGCCACCAGGGACCGACCGCACCCCCATCGGACAGCCCGTTCCCGACCTCGATCACCCCGCCGCTTGAACCCTGATGTGGGGAGATCTGTGGGGATCAGGCGAGTCAGGGGCGGCTCCCGGATCACCGGAAACCACCCCTGAACCGGGCGGAAGCGGAGGGATTTGAACCCCCGGTGGTCTTACCCACGCTCGCTTTCAAGGCGAGTGCATTCGGCCGCTCTGCCACGCTTCCTCAGGGCTCACGCCCTGCCGAACAGGCTAGCTCACCACCCCCGGGGCGGCGCCACCGGATTTCCGCTCGGCCCCGGTCCCGACTCCGACCGCCTCAGTCCGACCACGCCCACACCAGCGGACGACGACCCCGCCCGGCCGACTCCGGGGCGGGAGCCGAACTCAACCCGGCATGTGCGGCCAGCGAGCGACGCAGATTCGACTGGTGGACCTCCTCCCCGGTGACGGCCGCGGTCAGGCGCACCGCGTCGGGCGTGGAGAACCGCGGGCCGGTCAGGGCGCGGGTCACGGCGTCGTCGTGCCAGAGGCGTGTCCGCAGTTGGCGGACCGTCTCGGCGACGAGCAGGTCGTGGTCGAACGGCAGCGACGGCACCTCGGTGACGGGTTCCCACCGGAGATCGTCGGTCGCGGGTTCCGCCGCCGGATCGATCACCGCCGCCGACGCGATCGAGATCGCGTGCCGGCGCGGATCGCGGTCGGGACCGTCGAACGCCCCGATCTGAAAGCGGTGCCGCACCCGTTCCCGACCGATGCCCGCCTTGGTCCGCAGTGCTCGGGCGGCGGCGTCGTCGAGCGACTCCCCCGCCCCCAGCAGGACGCCGGGCAGGGCGAAGCGGCCGGCGAAGGGCTCGAACTCCCGCCGGGCGACGCCCACCGCCAGCCCCTCGGCCGACCAGCGCATCGGCACCACGTCCACCGCGATGAGCGGCTGAGACGGCAGTCCGGAACCGTCGGCGGAGGTCACGCCGGAGGGGGTCATGCCAGCACTGTACTGTCGGCCCACTCCGGCGAGGCGAACGCCGACCCGCGCCGCCACAGCGCGTCGACGGTCCGCACCGCGTAGTGGAATCGTTCGGCGCGCGAACCCCGCAGCAGCACCCACGAATGCCCCGCCTCGGTGAGCCCGTCGACGAACCAGCGGTGCATCTCGGCGCGGAGGTGCTCGCCGTCGCGCCAGCCGTCCTGCTCGAAGGGCACGCCGACGTGGTCGGTCACCAGGTACAGCCGCCGCTCCGACGCCGCCGGCACCCCGGCCGAGGCCGCACCGCGACTGTCCGGCCCGACGTAGCGGCGCTCCCACAGGGCGGTCGCGAACGCATCGGTGTCGGCGATCACCAGGGGATGCGCGAGCGCGGCCTCGTCCTCGCGCCGGCTCTGTTCGACGGCGATGTGCGCGAAGTGCTCGGTGCGCCACACCAGGTCCTCGACGCCCGGTGCGGGCCGCCCGGCCGCCTGCGCCTCCGTGCACGCCTCCTCGTGCAGCCGGTAGGTGAATTCGCGGCCGTATTCGAGCACCTCCCGCAGCCTCGCGTGACCCGGCCGGCCCCGATAGTGTCGGACCAGGTCGGCGGCGAGGGTGCTGGTCCCGGTCGATTCCGCGCCGAGGACCACCGTCCGCACGGCCAGCCCGCGCCGCACCGGCGCCGGCAGCTGCGCCCACCGTCCGGCCACATCGGCCCGGACCGCGGTGCCGCTCACCCGGAAACGGGTGCGCTCCGGATCGAACACCTCGCAGCGCGCCCCCAGCTCCTCCGCGAGCCTGTGCCCGTAGTCCTCGCTGGTCACGACGACATCGGGCATCGGCTGCCCGTGGGCGCGGAGGGCGGCGGCGATCAGTGCCACGTGCGCGGTCCAGGCGACCGGCGAGCGGTAGTCGACGGGAGCGTCGTCGTGCACTCCGACGACGGTGACGCCCGGCCACCCGGCGCACGACTCCGCCAGCCAGGCGACACGCTCGCCCAGGGACAGCGACTCCTCGCGGGTCGCCATCACCAGCACCGTCACGCCGCGTTCCCCGCCGGAGCCTCGCGCGGCGTGCTCGATCAACGCCACGTGGCCGTCGTGCGGCGGATAGAACTTGCCGATCACCAGCGCGGTGCTCACGGCGACACCGCCGCCGGACGCTCGGCCGTCCGCACCGCGGCCTGCTGGGCGAGGTCGGCGCGCCAGCGGCGCAGACCGTCGAAGCACAGCGCGAGGAATCCGGTGTACAGCAGCGCGGTGAGCCACAGCCCCTTGTACGCGTACAGCGGGATCGAGACGACGTCGACGGCGATCCACACCCACCACTGCTCCAGGATCTTGCGGGCCTGACCCCACGTGGCCAGCAGCGAGGCGGCGAGGACGAACGCGTCCGGCCACGGCACCGTCGAATCGGTGTGCGTGGTGAGCAGCAGTGCGACGACGACGGTGCCGACCGCGGCGACCGCGAGACCGGCCGCCCGTTCGGCCGGGGCGGACCGCCGGACTGGCAACGGCGTGGCGCCGGTTCCCCCGCGCCGCCACTGCCACCAGCCGTACAGCGCGATCACGGCGAAGACCGCCTGCAGCACGGTGTCGGCGTACAGCCCGGCGCCGAGGAACAGCACGACGAACACGAGGTTGTTCGCGATCCCGATCGGCCAGTTCCACGCGTACTGCCGGGTCACCGCCCACACGCACAGCGCCCCGGTGACGAAACCGAGCACCTCCACCACCTGGAACGGCTGACCGGCCACGACGAAGGCCCGACTGTTCAGCCAATCGATGACAACGTCCATGACGCCTCCTTAAAACTCGAAGTGAGTTAATTAAAGCAGGGATGTCGCCCGCGCACCAGGACGTGCCGTTCGTCACGCGATGTCACCGATCCCTCGCCTCCGGTGTCTTCGGGTACGGAACACTGAATCCGACCAGGAGGCACACCCATGAGCACCACACGGATCGTCATCGTCGGCGGAGGCTATGCGGGCTGTATGGCCGCCAACCGCCTGCGCCGCAAGACCGACCCCGCCGCCGTCGAGATCACGCTGATCAACGCGCGGCCCGACTTCGTCGAACGCGTCCGGCTCCACCAGCGGATCGCCGGCACCGGCGAGCCGAGCAGCCCGTTGACCGACATGCTCGACGACGCCGTGACCCTGCGCATCGGCACCGTCACCACGCTCGACGACGGCGCCGTGACCCTCGCCGACGGCACCGCGCTCGCCTTCGACCGCCTGATCTACGCCCCGGGCGGGGCGGCCCGCGGCCCGGCCGGAACCCTGGCCGTCGGCGACCCCGAGCAGGCCCTCACCGCCCGCGCACGCCTCGCTCAACTGCCCGACGGCGCACCCGTCACGGTGGTCGGCGGCGGACTGA
Source organism: Gordonia sp. (in: high G+C Gram-positive bacteria) (assembly GCF_047600385.1). GTDB lineage: Bacteria > Actinomycetota > Actinomycetes > Mycobacteriales > Mycobacteriaceae > Gordonia. Next base: position 746,519 of record NZ_JASGKZ010000001.1, read on the forward strand.
CCGGCATCGAGACCGCCACCGAGATCGCCGAGACCCGGCCCGGACTCGACGTCCGGATCGTGAGCCGGGACGAGGTGGGCGACTCCCTGCACCCGAGCGCACGGCGGCGGATCGGCGTCGAACTGGCGCGGCTCGGCGTCGTCGTCCAGCGGGGGACGTACGACGACGACGCCCCCTCCGATCTGACGCTGTGGGCCGTCGCCACCGAGGTCTCCGACCTCGCCGCGCGCAGCGGTCTGCCGGTGAACGGCGAGGACCGCCTCGAAGTGGACCGGTTCCTGCGCAGCGTCGCCGATGCCCGGATCTTCGGTGCGGGCGACGCCGCCGCGGTCCCCGGGCAGCGACTCAGCTGCCAGACCGCCCTGCCCCAGGGCGCGCACGCCGCCGACAACCTCGCCCGGGATCTGGCCGGCGCGCCGCTGAAGCCCTACTCCATGGGATACACGGGCCAGAACGTGTCGATCGGTCGTCGTCGTGCCGTGGTGCAGTCCGCCCGACGCGACGACACCCCGACCCGGTTCTGGCTCGGCGGCCGCCCGGCGGCCTTCGTGAAGGAGCAGGTCTGCGCGATGGCCAAGTCTGCGGCGGGCAGCGGCCGCTACGCCTGGCTTCCGGCACCCCGCTCGGCCCGTACCGCCGGACCGCGATGAGCACCCGACCCGAGGAGGTCTTCGCCGAGTACCGGCCGCTGCTCTTCTCGATCGCCTACGAGATCCTCGGTTCGGTCGTCGACACCGAGGACGTGCTGCAGGAGAGCTATCTGCGCTGGCGGGACGCGGCCGTCGGCGTCGAGCATCCCCGCGCGTATCTGGCGCGGATCGTCACCCGGCAGTCGCTCAACGCGCTGCGGTCGGCGGCACGGCGACGCGAGGAGTACGTCGGCACCTGGCTGCCCGAACCGCTGCCGACCACCGGCGACGAACCCGGCGACCACGTGCTGACCGGAGAGGCCGTCTCCACCGCGATGCTGCTGGTGCTGGAGACCCTGACCCCCACCGAGCGCGCGGTGTTCGTGCTGCGCGAGGTGTTCGACTTCGGCTACCCGGAGATCGCCGAAGCCGTCGGCAAGACACCCGAGGCGGTGCGCCAGATCGCCCACCGCGCCCGCGGTCACGTCCGGGCACGACGCACCGTCGCCCTCGCCGAACCCGCCCGGGCCCGGGCCGCCGCGCAGGCCTTCCTGCAGGCCGCGACGACCGGCGACGTCCAGGCGCTGCTCGACGTGCTGGCCCCGGACGCGGTGTACCTCGGCGACGGCGGCGGCCGCGTGGTGGCCGCGCGCCGGCCGGTGCTCGGCGCGGAGGCCGTCGCCCGGATGATACTCGGACTGGTGAAGATGAGCGCCGGGCTCGGCGAGATGACCGTCGGGTTCGCCGAGTACAACGGCATGCCCGCGCTGGTGATCGCGTTCGACGGCGCCGTCGACACCGTGATGTGCATCGAGGTGACCGACGAGGGGGTCACCGCCGTGTACGCGGTCCGGAACCCGGAGAAGCTGGTCGGCGTCGTCGTACCGTAGGGGCATGCTCGCGATCACCGGCACCGACCAGCTGACCCCGACCGAGGTCCCCGACCCGGTCCCCGCGCCCGACGAGATCCTGATCGAGGTGGTCGCCGCGGGTGTCAACCGCGCCGACGTGATGCAGCGCGCCGGTTTCTACCCGCCGCCGCCCGGCGCCTCGGAGATCCTCGGCCTGGAGGTGTCCGGGCGCATCGAGGCGCTGGGATCGGAGGTGGCCGGCTGGTCGGTGGGCGACCCGGTCTGCGCGCTGCTGTCCGGCGGCGGGTACGCGGAGAAGGTGGCGGTCCCGGCCACACAGGTGCTCCCGGTCCCCGACGGCGTCACCGTGCACGACGCCGCCGCGCTCCCCGAGGTGGCCTGCACCGTGATGTCGAACGTCTTCCTGACGGCGAACCTGGCCCCCGGCGAGCTGCTGCTGATCCACGGCGGCTCCAGCGGCATCGGCACGCACGCGATCCAGGTGGCCGCGGCGGCGGGCGCCCGCGTCGCGGTGACCGCGCGCACCCCGGAGAAGCTGGCCCGCTGCGCCGAACTCGGTGCCGACGTCCTGATCGACTACCGCACCGAGGACTTCATCGCGGCTCTCCAGCCGCACGGCGGCGCGAACGTGATCCTCGACGTCGTGGGCGCGAAGTACCTGTCGCGCAACGTCGACGCGCTCGCCCCCGACGGCCGCATGACGGTGATCGGACTGCTCGGCGGCCGCAAGGCCGAACTCGACCTGGGCAAGGTCCTGGCCAAGCGGCTCAGCGTGTTCGGGACCACGCTCCGCTCCCGGCCGGCGACCGGCCCCGGGTCGAAGGCCGAGGTGGTGCTCGCGACGCTGGAGGGCACCTGGCCGCTGATCGCCGACGGCCGGGTGCAGCCGGTGATCGACTCGGTGTACCCGCTCGCCGAGGCCGGTGCGGCGCTGGACCGGATGACGAGCGGCGACGCGATCGGCAAGATCCTGCTGACCGTCGGCTGACGGCGACGGAGCGCGCTCACCCGAACGAGCCGAGCACCCTCACCAGCTGGTCGATCTCGTAGGGCCGCGCATACGGGCCGAGGCCCACCGTCACCGCCCCGCCCACGTCGGCCACCCCCATCCGGGCGAGCGCACGACTGGGCACGTCGTGGAGCGCGCTGATGCCGTTGTCGGCGAGACGACGGCACACCTGCTCGGCGGGCACGCCGTCGACGACGAAGCTCACCGCGGGGATGCGGTGCACGTCCTCACCGATCACGTGGACCCGGCCGAGCTGACTCAGCGAACTCACCAGGTAGCGCGTCAGCCGCTGGAGGTACTCGTACGCGCCGTCCATCGACGTGGTCAGCCGCTGTCGTCGTTTCCCCGAGGCCTCGGCGGCGGTGTTCGCCAGGTGCTCGATCGATGCCGTCAGCCCGGTCAGCATCGGTCCGGCGAGCGGTTCGGCCTCCAGTCGGGCGGGCCCGTCGGTGTCCGGATCCATCGAGACCCGCGCGAGCCCGTCGATCAGGTCCGGGTCGGCGAACACCATCGCCGCCATCCGGGGTCCGCCCCAACGCTCGGGGCTCAGCAGCACCACGTCCGCGCCGAGTTCGGTGATCGACATGCGCACGTAGGGCGCCACCGAGCTGGCGTCCACCACCAGCATCGCCCCCACCGCCTGCGTCTGTCGGGCGATCTGGGCGACGTCCACGACCACGCCGGTCACCGACGACGCCAGCGTCACCGCGACGACACGGGTGTCCTCGTTCACCAGGTCCGAGTACTGCCACGCGGGCAGCGACCCGTCGGTCACGTCGATCTCGGCCCAGCGCACCTGTGCGCCGTGGTGGCGGGCGCCGCGCAGCCAGGGGACGATGTTCTCCTCGTCGTCGAGCCGGGAGCACACCACCTCGCCGGCCCACGACGTCGACGGGAGAGCCTCGGCCAGCGCCGCGACCAGCGCCGACCGCGACGGCCCCAGCACCACTCCCGCCGGTGCGGCGTCGAGGAGGTCCGCGACGGCGCGTCGTGCCGTCCCGAGCGCATCGGCCGCCGCCTCGGCCTGCGGCGACACCCCGCGCGGGTCCACCGGGAGGGTCCGGACTCCGGCGTTCATCGCGGTCGCGACGGCATCGGGGATCTGCATTCCGGCCTGCGCGTCGAAATGGATCGAGCCGTCTCCCAGGGTCGGGAACAGACCTCGGACCGAGGCGACGTCGTACGGCATGCCAACACGATAGACGGCCCAGCGCGAGGGTCTCCGTCCGCGCACGCCTGTATCCTGAGGCGTTGTGTCAGTGGAAAACAGCGCGGACGACATCCCCCCGGCTCCGCCGGTCTCCGATTCTCGCACCTTCGCGCGCGGGATCGCGGACCTCGTCGACGGTCTCCGGGACTCCGAGCTCTGGCTGCACCTCGGCTGGACCGACATCAAGCAGCGCTACAAGCGCTCGGTGCTGGGTCCCCTGTGGATCACCGTGGCCACCGCCGTCACCGCGGTCGCCATGGGACTGCTCTACGGTGCGCTGTTCGGGCAGGACATCAAGTGGTTCCTCCCCTACGTCGCACTGGGTTTCATCTTCTGGAACTTCATCGCGGACTCGATCAAAGAGGGCTCGGTGGTGTTCTCCACCAACGAGGGCCTGATCAAACAGCTGCCCGCGCCGATCAGCGTGCACGTCTACCGCGTGGTGTGGCGGCAGTTGATCATCTTCGCGCACAACATCGTGATCTATCTGGTGATCCTCGCCGCCTTCCGGCTGGATCTGGGCTGGTCGGCGCTGCTGATCTTCCCGGCGCTGCTGCTGTTCGTGCTGAACGCGATCTGGGTGACCATCTTCTTCGGCATCCTCTCCACCCGGTTCCGCGACATCGGCCAGCTCCTCACCACGGCCGTCCAGCTGGTGTTCTTCCTGACCCCGATCATCTGGTCCACCAACACCTTCACCGGTGAGCAGGGCGCCCGGGTCGAGGGCCGCATGCGCCTGGTGGAGCTCAATCCGATGTACCACTACCTGGAGATCACCCGCGGACCGCTGCTGGGCGAGTCCGTCGCGCTCTACCACTGGGCGGTGGTGATCGGGTGCACCGCGCTCGGTTGCGCCGTCGCCCTGGTCGTCATGCGTAATTACCGGGCCCGCGTGGCGTACTGGGTCTAGAAAGCTGGTCTGAAGTGTCTTCCCGAAAAAGCCCCCTGGGCAAAGCCCCCCTGGCCGCCACGGACGTCCGCGTGGACACCTGGGACGCCTGTGTCGACTTCCCGATCTTCGACGCCAAGACGCGCTCGTTCAAGAAGGCGATGGTCGGCGCCGCCGGCGGCGTGATCGGCTCCACCGATTCCAAGACGGTGGTGGTCGAGGCGCTGCGCGACATCAACCTGCACCTCAAGCACGGCGACCGCGTCGGTCTCGTCGGGCACAACGGCGCGGGCAAGTCGACGTTGCTGCGGCTGCTCTCGGGGATCTACGAGCCCACCCGCGGCAGCTGCCGCGTGCAGGGCCGTGTGGCCCCGGTGTTCGACCTCGGCGTCGGCATGGACCCGGAGATCTCCGGCTACGAGAACATCATCATCCGCGGCATGTTCCTGGGCATGAGCCGCAAGCAGATGCTGGCCAAGACCGACGAGATCGCCGAGTTCTCCGAACTGGGCGACTACCTGGAGATGCCGCTGCGCACCTACTCCACCGGCATGCGCGTGCGCCTCGCCCTGGGCGTGGTGACCAGCATCGATCCCGAGATCCTGATCCTCGACGAGGGCATCGGCGCCGTCGACGCCAAGTTCATGAAGAAGGCGCGCACCCGCCTGGAGGCGCTGGTCGAGCGCTCGGGAATCCTGGTCTTCGCGAGCCACTCCAACGAGTTCCTGGCCCAGCTGTGCGACCGCGCGCTCTGGGTGGACAAGGGTCAGGTCCGGATGGACGGCGGGATCGAGGAGGTGGTGCAGGCCTACCAGGGCGACGAGGCCGCCGCCCAGGTCCGCAAGGTGCTCGCCGAGCACGGCAAGCTGCCCGACCGCGCCGACGCCGAAGAGGACACCGCCTCCGGCGAGGAGACCACGACCGACGACGAGACGAGCAAGGACGACGACGCATGAGCGCTCCCGGCACCGAGACGGTGATCGGCGTCGTCGTGACGCATCGTCGTCGTGAACTGCTGGCGCAGTCCCTCGACGTGCTCGCCCATCAGGATCGCGCACTGGATCACCTGATCGTCGTCGACAACGCCGCCGAGTCCGAGGTGGCCGAGCTGGTGGCCGCCCAGCCGATCCCGACCACCTATCTCGCGTCGCAGCACAATCTGGGCGGCGCGGGCGGTTTCGCGCTCGGCATGCTTCATGCGCTCGCGCTCGGGGCGGACTGGATCTGGTGCGCCGACGACGACGGCAGACCCGAGGGCCCGCGGGTGCTCTCGACCCTGCTCGACTGCGCGCACACGCATGCGCTCGGCCAGGTCTCGCCGGTGGTCGTCGACATCGCCGATCCCGACGCCCTGGCGTTCCCGCTGCGCCGCGGACTGGTGTGGCGGCGACGGCGCTCGGAACTGTTCGCCCCCGCGCCGGGAGCGCAGCGAGCGGGCGGCGACGCCACCGCGCCGGGAGCGCAGCGAGCGGGCGGCGACACCCCAGCACCGGGAGCGGAGGACGACGAGGCCGGCGATCTGCTTCCCGGCATCGCCTCGCTGATGAACGGCGCCCTGTTCTCCGCCGCCACCGTCGACCGGATCGGCGTGCCCGACCTGCGGCTGTTCGTCCGCGGCGACGAGGTGGAGATGCACCGCAGACTGGCGCGGTCGGGGATCGCCTTCGGCACCTGCCTGACCACCGCGTATCTGCATCCCGACGGCAGCGCCGAGTTCCGACCGATCCTCGGCGGCCGCATGCACACGCAGTATCCGGACAACGAGACCAAACGCTTCTTCACGTACCGGAACCGCGGCTATCTGATGAGCCAGCCGGGCATGCGCAAGCTCCTGCCGCAGGAGTACGCCCGCTTCGCCTGGTATTTCTTGATGCAGCAGCGTGATCCCGCGGGATTCCGCGAATGGATGCGGTTGCGCCGTATGGGCAGGCGGGAACGTTTCGGCGGACCGGGCGACTGACGGGACCACGATCGGGGGGACGATGGAGCAGCAGGAGATCGCGGGTCACCGTGTGCTGCGCGAGCTCGGCACGGGCGGCATGGGCAGCGTCTACCTGGTCCGGCATCCCCGGCTGCCTCGGCAGGAGGCCCTCAAGCTGGTCGACGCCGAACTGAGCACCGACCAGCTCTACCGGGCTCGTTTCGCTCGCGAAGCCGACGTGCTGGCCCAGTTGGACCACCCCAACATCGTGCACCTGTACGACCGCGGGGAGATGGACGGTCGACTGTGGCTGACGATGGAGTACGTCGACGGCCCGGACGCCGCCACCCTGCTCGACGAGTACGGTCGCCTCCCCCTGCCACTGGTCACCGACATCGTCAGCGGGGTGGCCGCGGCACTCGACCACGCGTGGGCGACGGCGCGTCTCGCGCACCGCGACGTGAAACCGGCCAACATCCTGATCCGGCAGCACCCGAACAGCTCGCCCACGGTCAAACTGGCCGATTTCGGCGTCGCCACCGGCCCGGATCGGACCCGGCTGACCCAGACCGGTCTCGCCGTGGGCACCCTGCCCTACCTGGCGCCGGAGAGTCTGCAGGGCGATCAGGTGGACGACAGGTGCGATCAGTATTCGCTCGCCTGCACGGCGTTCCACCTGTTGACCGGACGTCCGCCGTTCGCCCAGGGGTCGCCCGCCACGATGATGCAGGCGCATCTGACCGAGACTCCCCCGCCGCCGTCGGCGAGTGTGCCGGGACTGCCTCCGCACGTCGACGCGGCGATCGCCCGCGCCGTCGCCAAGGATCCGCGCGAGCGGTTCGAGTCGTCGACGGCCTTCGCGAACGCGTTGAAGACCCCGCCCCCGCCCGTGACGCCGCCCGCGTCACCCTCCGGGGGTCGCACCAAGCCGCCGACCCGCGCGCTCGACCACCCGCTGCCGCCCCTCGGCCTCGGACCGGCGAGTCCGCCGCAGACGCCGCAGCCCGTCCCGGAGTACGACGTCGCGACCCGCAGCACCCCGCTGCCCGGTCAGCCGCTGCCCGGTCAGCCGTTCCCCGGGCAGACCCCGCCCGGGCAACCGTCGCCCGCCGCCGCGCAGTACGGCGCACCGCCGCCGGGTTCCCCGCCGCCCGCCGCGTTCTTCGGCGCGCCCGGATCGTCCGCGAGCCCGGCGTCGTACGGTCCGCCCTACGGGACTCCGCCTCCGCCGCCGGGATCGTCGTCGAAAACGCCCGATACCGGATCCAGATCCGGATCCGGCAAGAAGGTCGCCCTGATCGCGGTCGCCGCACTGGTGGTGCTCGCGATCCTGGGCACCGTCGGCGTCCTGGTGTTCGGCGGGGGCTCGGACGATCCCGGGCTGACGGCGGCGTCGAGTTCCCCCGAGAGCAGCGCGTCGTCCGCCGCCGCCCCGCCGGCCTCGAGCAGCACGACCACCGGCACCGGCTCGGCGAAGGCCACGCTCGCCGCGCTCGACGGCACGTGGCGCGGCACCTACACCTGCAATCAAGGCAAGACCGCGCTGACCCTGACCTTCCGCGACGGCGGCGACCGGAAGACCATCGCGACCTTCCAGTTCGGCCCCACCTCGGAGAACACGGAGGTGCCGTACGGCTCGTACGACATGATCGGGGTGCGGCTCACCGACGACGTGGTGCTCACGCCGTTCCGCTGGAACGAGCGGCCGGGCGACTACGAGATGGTCGGGCTGGTCGTCGACGGTCCGATCACCGAGGGGATCGGCGAGCTGACCGGCACGGTCGCGTACACCGGCTGCACCACCTTCACCGTCCGCCGCTGACTCCGTCCACACGTTTTACATACTCTCGAATCTGTTGTCGCACAATGATTTTCCTCCGTTCATACTCTTTCGCGCCGTCTGCTTCCATGCCATGATTCTCGAAGTGTCCATCCGAACACCGTGAGCCGATCAGTCCACAGCGGGGCCGACGACAGGGGAGAGAGCCGTGAGCGTGAGCCGCGAACTGACGAATTCCAGCCAACTGCTCGCCCAGCTCAAACAGGATGCGCGGAACCAACTGATCCCGCTGCACGACGCCCTCCGAGACTGCGACGATGCCGGACTCAACACCGCCTACCACGCGGTCAACGGAGCCATCGCGGTGTTCCGCCGCATGCACGAGAACCTGTAGCAGGCCTCCGAGACTCCGGAGCAGGAGCGGCGGCGCCGTCGGGTGACGGTGCGGAGTCCGCGCCGCCCGCCCGGACCGGTCCGGCGGCCTGCCGCGTGCGGGGTGCAGGCCGCCGGACCCTCTTCCGTTCCCGATACCGCAGACCCCGCCGACGGCGACGGGATCAGAACGCTCCAGCCACCAGGAGCGTCACCGCCAGAGCGCCGAGCCCCCGGATCTGAGCGAAGAACAGCTGGAGGTTCACAGCGGAACCGGTCATCGGATCGGCGGTCACCGGACCGTCGTACCGCAGTTCCGGCCGCAGCCCTCGGCGCAGCACCGCGACGGCCGTCCCCGCCGCCAGGATCACCGCGGCGACCGGCGAGAGCGACCACCACGGCAGGACGACGGCGGCGGCCGCGAGCGTGCCGAGCACCGGAATCAACGCATGACAGCCGTAGACGAACCGGTCCGAGAGTCCCGTCGCACGACGCAGCGCCGCCGACCGGACCGACACGCGCAGACCCCCGGACACCGAACAGCCCGCGCAGTAGACCGCGAGCACCGCGACGACCGTCTCGGCGTGCCGGAAGTCGAGGAGCACCGCGGCCCCCACGCCCGCCGCGACCGAGACCGACCAGCGCACGAGCGCATCCGGGTGGCGGAGCAGCCTGCGGAGGTCCACCCGCATGAGTGCCGAGGCGGCGCCGCCGGGGAGACTCCGACCGCCGGCCCGCACCCGGGCACGCTGCCAGCGGGTGACGCGTGCCTCCTCCAGCCAGGAGACGTCCAGCATCGTCAGGGCGAGCCCCAGCGCACCGGAGTAGCCGTCACGCGGAGCGAAGGTCTTCCGGTGCAGGTTCCCCGGGGACAACGACGACGCCCGCGGCGGCGTCGTGCCGTGCCGCCGATCCCGTCGCCGCTGCCGCAGATACGCCAGGACGTACCCCGGCGCCGCCCCGGCCGCGGCGCCGCCGACGGCGACGACCGCGAGCTCGGGCACCAGTGTCGCCGTGAGCCCGCCGACCGCGGCGCCGGCTGCGAGCGCCACGCCGAGCACGGTGACCGCTCGGCGGCGGAGCACCGTCGAACGGTCGGCCGGGCCGGCCAGCCGCCAGCGTAGATCGGCGGGGTCGACGCGGACCGGTCCCCACCGCGACGAGATCGCGAACACCGATGCCGCGACGCCGACGACCACCCCCGACACCACGAGGCCCGGGTGGGCGGCCGCGCCCGACGACAACGCGACGACCTGCGCGACCCGCGACGGCCGGAGCACCTGGACGAGGAGTCCCCCGCCGACAAAGACGAGGAGACCGATCTCCACCGGCCCCAGGTCCGCGCGCCGCAGTGCCGCGATCATCGGTCCGCGCCGTCGCCCAGGGCCAGCACCGTGTCGGCGCAGCGTTCGACGAGCAGCGGGCTGTGGGTGGCGATCAGCACCGCGCGGCCGCTCTCCTTGGCCGCGGTGATCTTCTCCGCGACCCACTCCTGTCCGTCGGTGTCGAGACCGAGTTCGGGTTCGTCGATCACGATCAGACCGGACGGCCGCAGAAACAGGGCGGCGAGCGCGAAACGACGCCCCTGCCCGGTGGACAACGTGTGCGGGAAGCGGTCGTGCAACGCGGCCAGACCGGCGTCGCGCAGCGCACCGATCACATCCGGCCGCACCATCCGGTGGGCGGCCGCGAGCAAAGTGAGATGTTCGGCGAGGGTCACGTCGAAGTAGGCGGCCTGATCGCCGAGCTCCACCGCGACGAGACTCCGGAAGTCCGGGGAACGGTCGTTCGGCGGGCGACCGTCGATCGTGACGGTCCCCGCGTCGAGCAGATCGTCGTCGACGATGCAGCGGAGCAGGGAGCTCTTGCCCGCCCCGTTGGGGCCGACGACGGCCGCGCAGGAACCGCGGTCGAGTTCCAGACTGAGATCGGTGAAGAGGCGCTGGTCGCCGATACGGCGGGCGGCGCCCGAAACGGACAGCATGAAGGGTTCTCACTCTCGGGATCACGGTGCGCGGGCACCGGGCGGCAATGACACGTCTGCCGCGTCCTCGAGAGGGTTCGACGACTCTCCGGACCGCGGCTACCGGATCGGCGAGGGCGCCCGCGGACCGCGCACCGGCACCGTCCACCATCGAGGCGGACCGGCGGTCGGGACGCGCGACTCCGGGGCGACGGGCCGCACCGGGATCAGCGCGGCCCAGGCGCGATGCCGTCGTTCGAGTGCGATGCGCAACGGCACCCAGCCGCCCGACAGCAGCACCGCGTTCCGGCACACGACGACGGCGACGGCCGTCAGCGCGAAGAAGGAGAGCAGCCAGTCGGCCGGAGCGGCGCCGATCACCTCGCCGGAGAAGGCGGTCAGTGCGCCGACCAGCGTGAGCACGAGATGGATCGGCAGGGATCGGGGCGCACCGCGGTGATCTCGCAGCATCGCGCCTCCTCGCCGTTCGGGCTCCGTCGTCGAGCTTACCGATCCTCCGGAGACCGGACGACCGTCACCGGATCTTGAAGATCACGGCTCGCTGCACGACGAAGTTGATCACGGTGGCCACGCCCTGGGCGATGACGAAGGCGATCGCCGAGAAGAGGAACGTCTCGTCCCAGAGGTGCGAGAGCCACGAGTACAGGCCGACGTTCACCGAGAACGTCACCGCGTAGAGGAGGACCACGGCGATGAAACGCGCGATGCTCGGTTCGGCGCGGAAGGTCCAGCGCCGGTTGATCAGGTAGGCGACCGTGGTGCCGAGGATGAAGCCGAACGCCTTGGCCACCGTGGACGAGGCGCCGAAGACGTACTGCAGGAGCAGGGTGAGACCGAGATCGAGCACCGCCGAACCGGCGCCGGTCGCGACGAAGCGGACGAGCTGCGTCTTCAGGTCGACGTCGGTCGAGGCCTCCTCGTCGTCGAAGGGGAGCTCGACGGGCATCGGCGCATGGCGCGTGCTGAAGTCCTCGTGATGCAACGGGTGCGCGGGATCGTCGTCGTGCGTGCTCTTCGGTTCGGTGTCGGCCACCCTGCCAGCGTAGAGCCCCCGCCCGCCGCAGACGTACGCCGACCAGGCATCCTGGCGGACCGGAACCCGCACACCGGCGTCGTATACAGAAGTGAATTGAGTTAACCTCGACGGTCATGAGACGACGGTCGGTCCGCATCGCCCTCGTGGCCCTCGCCACCGCCTGCGCCGCGGTGTTCGCGGTGGATCCCGCGCCCGTCCGAGCCGAACCCGAACGCGCCACGCCGACCGCGGTCTGGTCCGGGCTGGACGCCCGCGACCACTCCGGCCCGATCGGCGCACCCGGCACCCTGTTGAAGAAGACCGTGCTCGATCGGTCGGTCTCGCTCAGCGGCGCCGCCGCGGCGTACCGCTACCTGTACGCCACCCGGGACGTGCACGGGAAGCCGGCGACCAGCACCGCCGCGGTGTTCCTCCCGCGCAGGCCCGCCCCGGCCGGCGGCCACCCGGTGATCGCCTGGGCGCACGGCACCACCGGGCTCGGCGACGGCTGCACGCCGTCGGCGCTGCCCCGCTCGCCCCGGGACACCGCGTATCTGAACCACTGGCTGCGTCGGGGCTACGCCGTCGTCGCCTCCGACTACGCGGGGCTGGGCACCCCCGGCCTGATGAGCTACCTGAGCGGTGCGGCCACCGCCTACTCGGTGGTCGACTCGGTCCGGGCCGCGCATCGCACCGGTCTGCCGCTCGCGAAGAGGTGGGCGATCGTCGGCCAGTCCCAGGGCGGCGGCGGAGCGCTCAACGCGGCCCGGCGAGCCACCCGGCTCTCCCGCGGCAGCGGCCTGGACTACCGCGGCGTGGTGGCCACCGGCACCCCGGCCAACATCGAACACGTGGTGTGGCAGGCGGGGCCGTCGTTCCCGCCGGTCTCGCTGCCCGCCGGGCTCAACGTGTACGCCGCGTACATCCTCGCCGGATTCACCGATGCCCGCCCGGATCTGCACGGTGAGCAGGCGCTGACCGCGCGTGGCCGCGAGGTGCTGCGCCAGGCGAAGACCCTCTGCTACGCGGAGCTGAAGACCGAGCTGAAGGGCGAACGCCTGAACGGCTGGTTCACCCGGCCGCTCACCTCGATCCCGGGGATCCGGGCGGCGTTGACCGACTACATGTCCACCCCGTACTCCGGGTACGACCGGCCGATCTTCCTCGGCCAGGGCCTGCTCGACCTGGACGTGCCCGCGGTCTCGGCGGGTTCGCTCTACGCGCAGATGCTCGCGGCCGGACAGCCGGTGGAGTTCCACCTGTATCCGGGTGAGGACCACTCCGGCACCGTCCTGGCCTCGCTTCCGGACTCGACGCCGTTCGTCGAACGCATCCTGCGGTAGACGAGTGATCCCCGGTGGCCGGATCTTCTCACCCCCGGTCGCGCCGCTCTCACTGGTCGAGCCACTCCCGTTCGTCGAGCCACTCTCGCTGGTCGAGCCGCTCTCGCTGGTCGAGCGGAGTCGAGACCGGTGTCTGAGCGGCGCGGAGAGATCTCGACTCCGCTCGATCAGCGAAGAGGATGTCGATCAACGTGGAGGACGTCGATCAGCGTGGAGGACGTCGATCGTCGAAGAGGGGGCGAGCACCAGGAATCACTCGTCCAGGCGGGCGGGGACGTCGTGCCTACGGCTCGATCGCGTCGCCGGCCTGCGGAGACCGGTCCACGAGGTCGGCGGCCGAGACGGGATCGGGGCGCTGGTTCTCCTCGCCCGGCTTCACCACCAGGACCGGTTTGCGGCAGGCCACCAGCAGATACTGCGAGGTGCTCCCGAGCAGGAGCTTGCCGACCTGGGTACGCCGACGCATGCCGATGACCAGCATCTCCGCCTCCGGCTCCGCCATCGCCGAGAGGAGTTCCTCGGCCGGAGTGGCTCCGATCGGCTGCTGGATCCGGTAGGCCAGGCCCGACGCATCCAGACGCGCCTCGACTTCGGCGATCTCCTCGGCCTCGACGATCCGGTGCCCGCGGCTCTCGGAGACGGCGCTGATCACCAGGAGTTCGGTGTCACGCAGGCGCGCCTCGACGATCCCCTGCTCCAAACACGCCCGTCCGAAAGCTCCGGACACATAGCCGACGACGATCACCTATCACTCTCCGATCCCGGGCCCGATTTCGAGTTGCTTCGACAGTAACGGACATACCCCGCACCCACCCAGCAGCGGCCTTCGGCGGTTCCTCGCCGCAGCATACGGCGGCGCGCTGCGACCGGCCTTCGGTCAGTCGGTGTCGACGGCGTCGAGCCTGGCCCGGGGCTGGTCGAAGAGGTAGTCGATCAGCGCCTGCACCGCGGGGCCGCGAGCCTGTCCCTGCCGCGTCGCGATCGCCAGCCTGCGGACCGCCCACGGCTCCCGGAGCTCCCGGACCGCGACCTTGTCCAGGTACTCCACCCGCAGTTCGCATTCGGGCACGGCGGTCACTCCGAGCCCCGCCGCCACCAGCGAGAGCACCGTGCTCGACGTGGTGACGCGGTAGCGCGACCGGTACGCCGTCCCGAGCTTGGCCGCCGCCCACGCGAAGGTGTCCGACATCACCCCCACCGCCAGCAGGTTGTGCTCGGCGAGGTCGGCATAGGTGAGGCTCTCGCGTGCGGCGAGCGGATGCTCGTGCGGCACCACGGCCACGACCGTGTCGTTCCGGTACGGACTCGAGACCACCCCGGAGAGATCGAGATTCGGGGCCACGGCGTAGACGCCCAGGTCCGCCTCGCCGCGCGCCACCTCCTGCGGGATGCTCGGGTTGTAGACCTCGGTGACGGCCAGATCGACCTTCGGGTAGTCCGACGCGAACGCGCCGAGCTTGCGCGCCAGCAGCGAACCGATGATCGACCGCGCCGACACGACGGTGAGTTCGCCCGCCACCCCGTCGGTGAGCTCGCTGACCTTACGCCGCATGGCCCCGAGGCTCCCGAGGATCTCGCGCGCGTGCCACAGGAAGATCTCGCCCGCGGGCGTGGGCTCGACGCCCCGCGGGGTGCGGTCGAGGAACTTGGCGCCGGCCGCGTCCTCGAGCATCCTGATCCGCTTGGTGGCGGTGGACGCGGAGATGTTCTCGCGCGCCGCGGCCAGCCCGATCTGCCGCTCCTCGACCGCGGCGATGAACAGCTGCAGCGTGAACAGATCGATGTTGCGAACCAGGTGGTTGACGTTCAGACTGCCCGCCATCAGCGCACCCTCACCACCGCATTGTCATGACTCCGGGCGCGAGCGCCCGGCACCAGGCCAGTATATGACCCGGCGCACAGGTCCCCGATCAGCTGCGTGCGAGACCGTCGAACCGGCCTGCAGGCCCGCGGCCATGCCGTCGACACGGGACTTCAATCGTCCCGGGACCTCCTCGTACACCGTCCTCCGGTCCAGAGGTCGTACTCGGTGAAGCCCGTCATGACCCGTCGTCTTCGCCGTCGAACACGAACACGGGCAGCGTCGCCTCTCCCCGCTGGACGAATCTCGCGCGGACCCGCCGGCCGATGGCGATCTCGTC
The DNA here is from genome assembly GCF_047600385.1 of Gordonia sp. (in: high G+C Gram-positive bacteria). Classification (GTDB taxonomy): domain Bacteria; phylum Actinomycetota; class Actinomycetes; order Mycobacteriales; family Mycobacteriaceae; genus Gordonia. The sequence goes on from NZ_JASGKZ010000001.1 coordinate 761,684, forward strand.
GGCGGGCTCGTCGATCTGGGCGAACAGTTGATAGCCCTCGTCCATCGCGATGAAACCGACCGTGTAGGGCGCGATCGCCTGCCAGGTCGGGGTGGGGCCGCGCATCACGGTGGAGTGCGACCACACCTCGCCGGTGCCCGCGGCGTCGTGCCAGGTGAGGTCGGTGGAGTCGCAGCGCACGCAGAACTTGCGCGCCGGCCACAGGGTCTCGCCGCACGCGTCGCAGCGCTGGAAGGTGATGCGCTCGTCGGCCAGTGCCGCCCAGTACGGCTCGGCATCCATCAGCGGGTACGGCTGCGGCCAGTCGGTGGGGTTCTCGGTAGCCATCTCGGTGTTCCCTACTCTCGTCACTCTCGTCATGCGGTCTTGGTGAGCAGCAGGACGCCGGCGGCGGCCAGCATGCCGCCGGACCCCTGGACCAGGGCCACTTCCGGATCCCGGGCGGGCTTCGCGCCCAGCGCGGTGCCCCGGAGCTGCCGGACGGCCTCGACGATCGCGTCCATGTTGCAGGAGATGCCGGGCTGGCCGAACGAGAGCCAGCCCCCGTTGGTGTCGGTCGGCAGATCGCCTCCCGGCGCGGTGCGACCCTCCCGATAGAGGTCGATGCCGCGCCCCTTCTCCGCATAGCCCAGGTCTTCCATGATGATCGGGCCCATGTGCGCGAAATTCACCGACAGCTCGCGCACGTCCGCGTCCGACGGCGTGAGCCCGGACATCGCGTACGCCTGGCGCGCGGCCTCGACGGTCGCGGTACTGGTGAGGTTCGGCATCGCTCCCATCCCGGCGAACCTCAGGTCTTTCATGTTCATCCGATCGGTCAGGTACTCGTGCGTGGTCGCCGTGCCGTAACCCTGCAGGTAGACGGCGTCCTGTCCGGGCCGGACGTTGTCGGGCGCGGTGAGCACCACCGCTCCGGCGGTACCGCCCGCCCAGCGGGAGCACATCCAGAGCCGGAGCGGACTCGCGACGTACGGCGAAGCAAGGACCTGCTCGACGTCGATCTCGCCGAAGCGGGCCTTCACCGCGCGCGGGTGCCGCACGCCCCACTTCTGGTTGGCGATCGGCACCTGCGCGAGGTCGGCCTCGGCGAGTCCGAACTCGTGGAGGTAACGGCTGGCCGCCTGCCCGTACAGGGCGGGGATCGTGGGCCCGTAGGGCACCTCGTACTGGGGATCGGCGTCGGCCTGCGCACCCATCGCGAGCGCGTCGACGAAGAGTTCGGTCGCGTCGGACTGGAGGCAGACGACGTACTCGGCGCGGCCCGCCCGGATCATCTCCGAGGCCACCCCGAGCGAACCGGTGAGGCCCGCGCCGTGCAGCGTCATCTCGCTGGTGAAGACCATCGGCATTCTGCATGTACGAGAGGAAGATGTTGCTCCACTGCGAACGTTTGTCAGCCCACGGCGACCGGCCGGTGAGCAGGACGTCGACGTCGGACTTCGTGATCCCGGCGTCGGCGAGCGCGGCGATCACGGCCTCCGCGGCGAGCTGCAGCGGATCCTTCCGGTTCTCCTTGTCCGCGTAGGCGTCACCGAGACCGACGACGGCCGCGACGGGCCCCGTCGTTGGGGTGCTCATCTGTAGTTTCTCCTGACTGTGGGGCGGGGGTGGCGGAGGCGTGCTCATCCGCGTTCGATCAGCGCGACCTTGACGTGGTCGGGTCTCTTGAGCGTCAGCTCCGGGACGAGGGTCACGACGGCCTTGACGTTCAGCGCCGAGCGGATCCGCCGTTCCAGACCGTCGACCAGCGTCTCCCGCGCCTGCGGCCCGACGCCGTCGGCGTACTCCACGACCACCTGAAGCGGTCTCTGCGTGGAGTGCCCCTCGAAGTCGGCGCGGATCCGCATCTCCGCCGGTCGCGACGGGCTCGAACTCGGAGACCAACTGCTTCACGGCCGAGGGGAACAGATTGATGCCCCGGACGATGAGCATGTCGTCCGTGCGTCCCACGCACCGGACCTTGTACCCCGTGCGCCCGCACGGGCAGTCGGTACCCGTCACGACCACGTGATCGCGGGTACGGAAGCGCACCAGCGGAGACGCCTGCCGGCGCAGTGCCGTGTAGACCAGCTCGCCCTCGGCGCCCTCGACGGGCTCCTTCACCTCTCCGGTGTCCGGGTCGATCAGTTCGACGACGATCAGGTCCGGCGAATGGAAGTGCATCCCGTCCTGAGCCTCGCACTCGCCCCAGTACAGGCAGCCCAGATCGGTGCCACCGAGCATCTCCCGACTCGTCGCGCCCCACAGTTCCTCCAGCTTCGCGCGTGTGCCGGGGAGACCTCCGCCCGGCTCGCCTCCGACGCTGATCGCGCGCACGCCGAGGTCGCGCGCCGCGATCCCGACGGTGCTCTCGGCCGTCTCGCCGAGATAGGCCGCGAAGTTCGGGGTGCCGACGAGGAGTTCCGGCCGCTGGTCGGCCTGCACGCGCAGCAGCCGGTCGACGTCCGCCTCGGCACCGATCGGGATGTCGACGATGCCCATGTACTGCACGATCTGCAGGATCGGGACCCCGCCGACGAAGCCCTTGCTCATTCCCAGCGCATGCAGCATGCGGTCGCCCGGCCGGAAACCGTTCGCGTAGAAGGCACGAGCACCCAGCTCGCACCAGGTCTCGATGTCCGAGCGGGTGAGACCGACGTACGACGGGCTGCCCGTGGTCCCCGAGGAGGCCTGGACCTGGACGATCTCCGAGTCCGGGGCCGCCTGATGCAGACCGAGGGGGCGCCGCGCGGCCAGCGAGTCGCGCAGCTCGTGCTTCTCGGTGAACGGCAGAGTCACCAGATCGGCCGCGGACCGGACCCGCGTGGGGTCGACACCCGCGTCCCCGAACTTGCGGCGGTAGAACTCGCTGTGTGCGGCGATGTACGCCATCTGCTCCACGAGCGCGGCGTTCTGCAGATCGTCGTGCTCGGCGCGCGACAGGCTCTCCACCGCACTCCAGTGCTGTTCCGAATGTGGTCGTGCCACGGGATTCCTTCTCACTGTCTCTTCCAGGGGTACGTCGTCGAGGCGCGGGTCTTCGAGACGTGGGTCGTCGAGGGGTGCGCGGGGATCAGGCGGGCACGTCCACCCGGACGGCGACGAGCTCGCTCTTCGGGTCCGCCTTGCGCTCCTCCGGGTCGAAGCTCGGCGCGGTGCAGACGAACAGGGTGCGCCCGTCGGACCCGCCGAGTGCGCAGGCGAAGACGCCGGTTCCCGGCGAGACCTCGTCGACGATCTCGCCGTCGAGCACGCGGACCACGCGGCCGTGGGCGAAGTCGGCCACCCACAGCGCGCCTTCGGAGTCGAGCGCCGATCCGTCCGGGGCCACCACCATGTCGCCGAGCGCGGCGAACGGATCGGTGGCGTCCGAGGGCTCGCCGTACTTCGCCCATACGCGCCGGTTGCTCAGCGCGCCGTCGTCTCCGATGTCGAACGCGGTGGTGCGGTTGGCCCAGGACTCGTTGACCCTGAGGACCCCGTCGACGATCACCATGCCGTTCGGGAAGTACAGCCCGTCGGCCGCTTCGGTGACGGTGCCGTCCGGCCCGACGCGCCAGATCGACGTCGAACGCAGCTCGTCACCGGCGAAGAGGTCGAACCCGAAATGGCCGACGTAGGTCGCCCCGGACTCCGGGTCGACGACGATGTCGTTCCCCCAGCCGACGAGCTTGCCCGCGAGATCGGCGTGGACCACGACCGCGCCGTCCGGCTCGCGGCGCAGCAGCGCGTGATCGAGCATGGACATCACGACGAGCCTGCCGTCCGGCAGCCAGCCCAGGCCCGACGGCTGATCCGAGAGCGAGGCCTCCACCCGCAGGTCGGAGCCGTCCTCGTTCGCCGACAGCACGCGCTTGGTGTACAGGTCCGACACCCAGATCCGGCCGTCGTGCCAGCGCGGTCCTTCCAGGAAGGTGTGTCCGGACAGGACCGTGGTGGTCTCGTACTCGGCCGAATCGGTCATCTCTCGTCTCCAGGGGTCGGTTCGCGGTGGGTGAGCAGGTGGTCGAGGTCGGCGTCGTTCGCGCCGATCGGTTGCGCGGAGTGGAGCGGGCCGGGACGCTCGCCGTCGAACGACAGCGGCAGGCCGACGGTCGCGATGTCGTCCCGGTCGGGCGGCGGACCGATGATCCCCAGTGCCGCGGTCTGCTCGTGGGCGACGAACTCCGGGATCGTCTGCACCGGCGCCGCCGGGACACCGTGCGGCCGCAGCACCGCGCGCCAGTGATCACGCGTTCCGGTACGCAGCACGTCGCCGATCAGTCGCTCGAGTTCGTCCCGGTTCGCCAGCCGGGCCGCGTTGGTCGCGAACCGCGGATCGCCGGACCACTCCGGATGCCCCAGCGCGGCGGCGAGTTTCGCGAACAACGGGTCGTTGGCGCAGCTGACGATCAGATCTCCGTCGGCCGTCGGGAAGGCGCGGTGCGGCACGATGAACGCGACACCCGACCCGTGGCGTGATCCCGGATCGCCGTCCGCGTGGAATCCCGCGATCGCGATGGTGTTCCACGCGATGGCCGTCTCCAGCAGCGAACTGTTCACCGTGGCACCCGCACCGATCCGCCCGCGCCGGACGAGCGCCGCGAGGATGCCGATCACCGACCACATCCCCGAGCCGAAGTCGACGATCGAGACGCCGGCGCGCACCGGCGGCCCGTCCGCCTCACCGGTCAGCGACATGATCCCGGCGAAGGCCTGCATCAGGGGGTCGTATCCGGGCTCGTCCTTCAACGGCCCGACGTGGCCGAAGGCGCCGAGTTCGCAGTAGATCAGTTCCGGGGCGTCCGACCGGAGCGAGTCCGCGTCGAGCCGGTGCCGCGCGGCGCTGCCGGGCCGCAGGTTGTGCAGGAACACATCGGCGTGTTCGACGATCAGTCGGCGCAACCGGTCCGACTCCCCGGCGTCCGTGAGGTCGGCGCGGATCGTCTTCTTGCCGCGATTGATCGCGTGGAAGGCGGCTCCGTCGCCGCGCCAGATGCTGGGTCCCCAGCCCCGGGACGAGTCTCCCGTCGGCCGTTCGGCCTTCCAGACCTCGGCGCCCAGCGAGGCGAGGATCTGCCCGGCGAACGGTGCCGACGCGCTGTCGCCCAGTTCGACGACGACGATCCCGGCCAGCGGTGATTCGTGCATCTTCCTGCTTTCCGATCGATGGAGACCCGTGGACCGAACGTAAGGCCGGTCACACGGGAACATCAAAGGAAGAATTCGAAACAGCGCATTCGCGTTCTCGAAACGGGCCCGGCGGCGAAGGACCACGGTGTCGGGCCGAGCCCAGGCGATTCACAGGTCGGGGCAGGTATCCTCTAGGGCGATGACGAACTCAGAAGTATTCCCGATCGAGACCCGCACGCTGATGGGCTGGGGTCGCACGATGCCGATCGAGGGCAAGGTCCTGTCGACTCCGTACCCCGAGGTCATCGCCGACGCCGTCGCGCGCGTGGCCGACGAGGATGCGGACAAGCCGTCGTATCTCAAGCGCGGGGTCATCGCCCGCGGCCTCGGCCGTTCGTACGGCGAGAACGCCCAGAACGCGGGCGGCCTCACCGTCGACATGACGCGTCTCACCCGGATCTACTCGATCGACGACGAGACCGCGATCATCGACCTGGATGCCGGTGTCGACCTGGACACCCTGATGCGCGTGGCCCTGCCGCACGGCCTGTGGGTCCCGGTGCTCCCGGGCACCCGCCAGGTGACCATCGGCGGCGCCATCGGCTGCGACATCCACGGCAAGAACCACCACAGCTCGGGCAGCTTCGGCAACCACGTCACCGAGATGCAGCTGCTGGTGGCCTCCGGCGACGTCCTGACGCTGCGCCCGGACGGCTCGCCCGACGACCCCGACGCCTCCGTCTTCTGGGCGACGGTCGGCGGCATTGGCCTGACCGGCATCATCCTGCGCGCCAAGATCAAGATGACGCGCACCGAGACCGCGTACTTCATCGCCGACGGCACCGTCACCAAGAGCCTGGACGAGACCATCGCCCTGCACATGGACGGCTCCGAGGACAACTACACCTACAGCTCCGGCTGGTTCGACGCGATCAGCAAGCCGCCGAAGCTGGGCCGCGGCACCTTCTCGCGCGGCTCGCTGGCCACCCTCGATCAGCTCCCGGCGAAACTCGCCAAGGATCCGCTGAAGTTCGACGCCCCCACGCTGGTGAACTTCCCGGACGTCTTCCCGAACGGGCTGGCCAACAAGTTCAACTTCTCGATGGTGGGCGAGGCCTACTACCGGATGGGCGGGAACTACACCGGCAAGATCCAGAACCTGACGCAGTTCTATCACCCGCTGGATCTGTTCGGGAACTGGAACCGCGCCTACGGCAGCAAGGGCTTCCTGCAGTACCAGTTCATCGTGCCGCCGGAGGCCGTCGAGGAGTTCAAGGGCATCATCTACGACATCCAGGCGTCCGGACACGTGAGCTTCCTCAACGTGTTCAAGCTGTTCGGCGAGGGCAACCGGGCCCCGCTGAGCTTCCCGATGCAGGGCTGGAACATCTGCGTCGACTTCCCGATCAAGCGGGGTCTGCACGAGTTCGTCACCGAACTCGATCGTCGTATCCTGACCATCGGCGGCCGCCTGTACACGGCCAAGGACTCGCGCACCACCGCCGAGACCTTCCACGCCATGTACCCGCGGATCGACGAGTGGCTCGAGGTACGACGCCGCGTCGACCCGAACAGGGTCTTCATGTCCGACATGGGTCGGCGCCTCGAACTCGTCTGAGCTGCTCTCGACTCCGTCCCCCGTCGAGAACCGCTGCTCTCGACTCCGCTCGATCAACATAGGAACCCCTCATGCGTAACGCCGTCGGCGTCCCCAAGTCCGTCCTCGTCCTGGGCGGCAGCTCCGAGATCGGTCTGGCCATCACCGCCGAGTTCCTCTCCCGCGCCCCGATGCGCGTGGTGCTCGCCACCGTCCCGAACGATCCGGCCGCCGAGGCCGCCGTCGCCCAGATGAAGGCCGCGGGCGCGTCGAGCGTCGAGCGGATCGACTTCGACGCCCTCGACACCGACTCGCACCCGGGCGTGATCGACGCCGCGTTCGCCGCCGGCGACATCGACGTCGCGATCGTCGCCTTCGGCATCCAGGGCGACGACGAGGAGGCCTGGCAGAACCAGAAGCTGGCCGTCCTCGAAGCCGACATCAACTACACCGCCGCCGTCTCGGTGGGCGTGCTGCTCGGTGAGCGCATGCGCGCGCAGGGCCACGGCCAGATCATCGCCATGAGCTCGGTCGCCGGCGAGCGGGTCCGTCGTTCCAACTTCGTCTACGGCTCCACCAAGGCCGGCCTCGACGGCTTCTACCTCGGCCTCGGCGAGGCGGTCCGTCCGAGCGGCGTGAACGTCCTGGTGGTCCGCCCCGGCCAGGTGCGCACCCGGCTCTCGGCGCACGTCGCCGAGGCGCCGCTGACGGTGAACAAGGAAGACGTCGCCCAGCGCGTGGTCGCCGCCGTCGACAAGGGCAAGGAAGTGATCTGGGTTCCGGGCCCGTTCCGGTTCATCATGATGGTGCTCCGGCACATTCCGCGGCCGGTCTTCCGCAAGCTCCCCGTCTGACGTGACCGCGTCGGCCGCCGAGTCCCCCGCAACCGACTCCGCCTCCCCGTCCTCCGGGACGGCCGGGGGCGGAGCCGTGTCGTCGTCGCGCCGTCGCGGGTTCGATCTGATCGAGCTCGGCGGCGCGCTGGTGCTCGGCGCCGGCGTGGCGACGGTGGGGCTGCGGGTGATCGACGCCGCGCAGTGGCCCGCGTTCAACACGTCCAACGTGACGCGCTCGCTCACCACGCTCGGCCAGGCGGTCTTCGTCCTGGTCGCGGTGACGGCGGTGGTGCTGGCGCGGTACCGGCGCGGCGGCCGCCTGACGTCGTCGTGGCTGGGCTCGATCGCGTCGGCGGGCCTGGTGACCGCGACCCTCGGGATGCCGCTGGGCGCGACCAGCCTCTACCTGCACGGTCTCACCGCCGACCAGCAGTTCCGGACCGAGTATCTGACCCGCCTCACCAGCAGTCCGCACCTGGCGGACATGACCTTCGCGGATCTGCCGCCGTACTATCCAGCGACCTGGTTCTGGTTCGGCGGCCGCTACGCCGACCTGATGGGGCTGCCCGGCTGGGAGGCCTACAAGCCCTGGTCGATCGTCTCGCTGGCCGCGGCCGCCGCCCTGGGCACCGCGCTGTGGAACCGCATGGTCGGCACCGTGGTGGGCACCGGCGTCGGCCTCGCGGTGGCCGCGGCCGTGCTGCAGTACTCCTCGCCCGAGCCGTACGCCGCGGTGCTGATCCTGGTCGGCGTCCCCGTGCTCGTGGTGATCGCTTCGGCGTTGCGCGGTCACGGCAGACTCGCCGACGGTCCCGCGCCGCTGCGTGAGACGAGTTGGCTCGCGGTGGTCGCCGCGGGACTGTTCCTCGGTGTCTCGGCCACCACCTACACGCTCTACACCGCGCTGTTCGCGGGCACCGCGATCCTCATCGCCCTGGTCTACACGGGGCAGACGTGGGTGCAGATCCGGAACACCGCGGTCGACGACGACCGGATCGCCGCCTGGCGCCGCGCCCGGGTGACCGGTGTCGCGGTCCGGCTGATCGTCATGGGCGCGATCGCCGGCGCGGTGGCGCTGATCTTCTGGTTCGGCTACCTGAAGGCCCGCTTCGGCGCCTCGGTCACCGTCTCCGGCGCGGCCGAGCACTACCTGCCCGAGGCCGGCTCGGTGTTCGGTCTGCCCATGCTCAAGCCCACCCTGCTGGGCCTGCTCTGTCTGCTCGGCCTGATCTGGGCGGTCAGTCGGATGCGCCGGCGAACCCTCGCGTTCGCACTGGTCACCGCACTGGTCGGCATCGTGGTGCTCACGATGACGTCGCTGGCCCGCACCGCGATCGGCAGCACCCTGCTCTCGTTCCGGCTGGAGGGCATCACCGCCGCGATCCTGGCCGCCGCAGGCGTCTTCGGCGTCGTCGAACTCGGCCGGCTGGCCGTCGACCGCTTCGGCGACGTCCGCACCCTGGTCGGGGTGCTGGCCGCGGTGGGGGCGCTCGGCGCCGCGCAGGCGGTGCCCGCGTACCTCTCCTCGGAGATCACCATCGCCTACACCGACACCGACGGGGCCGGCCATCGCGCCGATCAGCGCCCGGCGGGCGCGGAGTCGTACTACCGCGAACTGCACAGGTTGATCCGCGAGCAGACCGGGAGGCCGGCGACCGAGAACGTCGTCATGACGGCCGACGTCGGTTTCGCGTCGGTCTACCCGTACTGGGGTTTCCTGGGGCACACCTCGCACTACGCGAATCCGCTCGCCGAGTTCGACGCCCGGGCCGCCACCGCCGCGAAGTGGGCCGAGTCGAGCACCCCGCAGGAGCTGAAGGCCGGACTGGATGCGAGCCGCTGGCGCGCGCCGAACGTCTTCCTGTTCCGGTACAGCGCCGACGGCTACACCCTCCGCCTGGCCCAGGACGTCTACCCGAACGACCCGAACATCAAGCGCTACACCGTCGTCTTCGATCCGGCCGCGTTCGACGATCCCGCGTTCACGGTGACCGAGGTGGGACCGTTCGTGCTGGTCATCCGGAAGTGACCCCCGGCTAGGCCCCGCTCCCCGAGCTCGCCTGCGGCTCGGGGAGCGGTGAGGGGGCGCGGGCTCAGACCCGCGACACCGCCGCTTCGGCCGCGCTCGACGCCTCGCCACGCGCGAGGACGGTCCGCATGGGCGGGCGTTCGGCGAAGACCGGCTGATGTCTCCGGACGTCGAGTGCCTCGTCGTCGACGACGAACTGGACCAGCGGCGCACCGGACTCCTCGACGCCGGTCCGCCCGAGGATCGTCGCCACGATCTGCCGGGCCATCGCGCCGAGTTCGTGCAGCGGACGGTTCCGAATGCATGCGCGTGCCCAGCCGGGCCTGGCCGATCGCGCGCATCCCGAAACGGTCGAGGGTGTCGAGCAGCATGCCGATCTCCACGCCGTATCCCGCGGCGAACGGGATCGACATGAGCAGTTCGCGCGTTCCGGCGTACTCACCGGCCAGCGGCTGCGCCAGCGCCGTCAGCTCGGGGCGCAGGGCCGCGATCAACGGGCGGACGGTCAGCTCGGTCACGCGGCCGCCGCCCAGCGGATCGACGCCGTTCACCCCCATCAGCGGACGCCGGTAGTAGCCCTTGACCAGGTGCAGGCCGTCCGTGGTGAGCAGCGGGCCCACCAGGCGCGGGACGTGTTCGGGGTCGGGGTCGATCAGGTCGCTGTCGACGAAGACGACGATGTCGCCGGAGGTGACCGCCAGCGACCGCCAGAGCACCTCCCCCTTGCCCGGGAGCACCGGCACCTCGGGCAGCGCCGCCTCCCTGGTCTCCACCCGCGCACCGGCCGCCTCGGCGCACCGCCGGGTGCCGTCGGTGGAACCCGAGTCGACCACCACCACCTCGTCGACCAGCGTCCCGTGGAGCGGCATGATGCTCGCGACCACGTTCGCGACGGTCGCCTCCTCGTTCAGCGCGGGCAACACCACGGAGACGGTGCGGCCCCGTTTGGCCGCGACCAACTCGTCCACAGCCCAGCCGCGGTCCCAGCTGCGGGTGGCCAGCCAATCCTCCGCCGGCGCCCCGGGCACACGTCCACATTCGGATTTCATCGTTTCAGGTCCTATCGCTCGCCATTGCTTTTCCGGCGACTTCCGGCACGCCACGGATACGAGATCGAAGCCCTCTGCGGTGGAGACCCCCGTCATCCGTCCCGCCATGATTCATGACCTTTTATCGCTCACCGTCGACCGTTCATCGCGCCCGTCGGCGCGAATGCTCGGAATGCATGCGCAGATGTGCACACGAGGGATTCGCCGGAGCCCGGACGCGCGGGAAGACTTTTTCCGAAATCACCCGACACGACCACGAATCCCATGGTCAGAGGCCTCATCGCCTCTGACGGACACACCCTGTCAGTCGTCGACCGTACTCCAGTAGAGCACCGCGACAGCGGATTCCGGGAGCCTTTTGTTAAGAGCGTCACCTGCTGTTGCGGAGTTTGTCCATCCCCTATATGAATGAATCTCCACCGCTTTCGCGGCGGTGGCCTCCGACCGGGTTCCGCGCTTACGCGCCGCACCTCTGAAATTCCTCCCAGGCGGGAATACACCGCAGCCGGGCGCGAGCCTGCCCGCGGCACCGATGATTCCGGCCTCTCGAAGAAAAAGAACCCCAAGGAGCTTCCTCATGGTCGATTTCGGCCTCATCGACGAATGGCGTCCCACCGCCGGTCGCGTCACCACCTGGAGCATGTCGCCCAATGCGCTCGACCGCGCGGCCCGGGCCCCGGTCCACCCCGTCCCGCCCTCCCATCAGCAGGAGGAGTACCTGCGCACGGCCCTCCGCAACGCCGACGCGGGCTTCCGCTTCTCCCGGCTGTGCCTGCTCGCATTCGACTTCCAGGGGCCTCTCCACGCCGACGCCCTCGGCCGCGCGATCAACGGCTTCCTGCGCAGGCACGACACGTACCGCTCGTGGTTCTCCCTGGAGGACGACGGCACCGTCGCCCGGCACGTCGTGACACCGGAGACCATCGAGATGACGCCCACCTCGTACGGCGAGCTGAGCGGCGCCGAGATCGTCGCGCACGTGCAGGAGACCACCCCGGGCCCGTTCCGATGGGACTGCTTCACCTTCGGCGCCGTCGAACGCGACACCGGATTCACCCTCTACGCCGCGGTCGACCATCTCAACACCGACGGCATGTCGCAGGCGATGACCTGCCGGGAACTCATCTCGCTCTACCTCGGCGAGGCGTTCGGCGCGGACACCGAGCTCCCCGAGGTCGCCGGCTACCTCGACTACTGCGCGCACGAGCGCAGCGTCTCGGCCGGACTCGACCACGACAGCCCGCACGTGCGGCGCTGGCTCGACCTGGTCCGGGCCGACGGCGGGCGCCTGCCGTCGTTCCCGCTGCCGCTGCGCAGCGTGGACGGGGACGACGACGAGGCCTACACCCGCAGCGCGCATCGCAGCGCGGTGATCTTCGACGAGGCCGCCGCGCAGCGCTTCGCCGAGGTCGGCAAGGCGCACGGCGGCAACATGATCGGCTCGTTGCTCGCGGTGGCCGCCGTCGTCGCGCAGGAGTTCACCGGCCGGTCGTCGTACCTGGGCATGACGCCCAAGAGCACCCGGGGCGAGGGCCCCGGCAGGAACTCGATCGGCTGGTTCACCAGTCTCATCCCGGTGCCGATCGAGGTGGGCGCCGACGTGCCGTTCACCTCGCTGGTGGGCCCCGCCTTCCAGAGCTACCTCGCGGGCAAGGAGCTGACCGACGTCTCGTTCCACCGTGTCCTGCAACTGGTCGAACCCGGCGACGGCATCGACGTGGCCCCCGGCTGGTCGGTGCCGATGGTCTCCTACATCGACGTCCGGAGACTGCCCGGCGTCGAACTGCTCGACGCCATCGACGTGAACCTCTTCGGCAACCGCGGCAGCAGCGAGGAGGTGTTCCTGTGGGTCAACCGGTTCCCGAAGGAGACCATGATCTCGTTCCTGTTCCCGGACACGCCGCAGGCCCACGAATCCATCGAGCGCTATCTCGAGGCGTTCACCCGGATCATGAACCAGGTGGCCACGACGGGCGACTACCGCACCGTCGTCCCCGCCGCGGCTCGTTGACCCCGGACGACGCCGAGCCCGCCGCCCCGACCCGCGCGGCCCGGCTCGCCCTGTGCGGCTGCCTGCTGGGGCTGTTCATGCAGATGCTCGACACCACCGTCGTGAACGTCGCGCTCCCCGACCTCACCGTCGACATCGGAGCCTCCACGGCCCAGCAGTTGCTGGTGTTGAGCGTCTACACGCTGGCGTTCGCGTGCACCCTGCTCACCGCCGCGACGATCGGCGGGATCTTCGGACGACGACGGCTGTTCCTGCTCTCCCTGGTGGTGTTCACGGTCGCCTCGGTCCTGTGCGGGCTCGCCCGCAGCCCGCTGGAGCTGATCGTCTTCCGCGGCGCCCAGGGCATCGGCGCCGCACTGATGTCCGCGCAGACCCTCGCACTGATCGCGGCGCTGTTCGCCAAGCGCCACCACGGTCGCGTGTTCGGTCTCTACGGCGCAGTGGCGGGCGTCGCCGCCATGCTCGGCCCGCTGATCGGCGGCCTGCTGGTGGAGGTCGACCTGTTCGGCTGGGGTTGGCGGGCCGTCTTCTTCGTCAACGTGCCCATCGCGGTCGGCGCGTTCGTCTTCGCCGCCGGCCGGCTCCCCCGGCTGCGGGATCCGGGTGCGGACTCGCCCGATCTGGTGGGCGTGGTGCTCTCCACCGCCGGATTGTTCGCACTGCTGTACCCGCTGTCGGTGGGGCGCGAGCAGGACTGGCCGGCGTCCCTGTGGCTGATGACGGCCGGCGCCGTCGCCCTGCTGACGCTGTTCGTGCTCCACGAACGGCGACTGCTCCGGCGCGGCGGGAGCCCGCTGCTGCGCGTGGATCTGTTCGCGAGCCGCCAGTTCTCGGTGGGGCTGCTGCTCTCGCTGCTGTTCTTCAGCCTGTTCGCGGGTTTCTTCTTCGCGATCTCCCTCACCCTGCAGTCCGGTCTCGGTCACTCGGCGTTGAAGACCGGGGTGCTCGCGCTTCCGCTGGCCGCGGGCGCGGTGGTCGGGACGCTCTCGTCGAACACCCTGGCCGGGCGGATCGGCGGGGCTCGGACCCTGAGCTGCGGTGCGGTGCTGGTCGGCGCGGCGTTCGCCTGGTTCGCCGCGGTCCTGGAACCGGCCGACGCGGCGTTGGACGTCCCCGCGAGTCTCCCGCCGCTCGTCCTCGGCGGCGTCGGGATCGGGGTGTTCATCGCACCGCTGCAGACCGCGATCCTGTCGCGGACCGGCCCGGAGAACGTGGGATCGGCCTCCGGCTGCGTGCCGACGGTCCAGCAGATCGGGCACTCGCTGGGGCTCACCCTGGTGGGGGTCTTCTTCTTCGGGGCCGTCGCCGCGCACGCGGGGGGCGCCGTCGACGGCACCCGTCCGGTGCTGGAGGAGTCGCTGCATCAGACGTCGATCGACCCGATGTTCACCGGTGCGGTGATCGACCGTTTCGCCTACTGCGCCCAGACCCGGCTCGCCTCGGCGCATCCGGACCGGCCGGTGCCCGGGTGTTCGGCGGACTCGGCGGCGCGGAGCGGACTCGGCGTCGGGATCGCCGACGAGGCCGCTCCCGCGGTGCGCACGGCCGCCCGCCGGGTCGCCGCGATCGCCTTCCTCGGCGGTCTGCGCAGCACGCTGTGGGTGCTGGCCGGGCTCGCCCTGGTGGTCGCGCTGGCGAGTCCGGCGCTGCGTCCGGGCCCGGACGAGCCGGTCCGGCGTATACCGTGGCGGACAGGAGATGCCCGGCGCGCACCGCCGGTCGCGGTCGATTGAGAAGGAGCCCCGACGTGCTGCTGGAAGTCACCTCGCTGTCCGCGCGCGAAGGCGAGGTCCACTTCGTCTCCACCACCGCGGTGAACTGGGTGATCCTGCAGGACGACGCCGGCGTGACCCTGATCGACGGCGGGTACCCCGGGCACGCCGACGCGGTGCTCGAGTCGCTGCGGCGGATCGGCAGCGCCCCCGAGGAGATCCGGGCCGCCCTGCTGACCCACGCCCACGTGGACCACCTCGGCGGACTGGTCAAGCTCCGCGGCGAGTACGCGTTCGACGTGTACGCCGACCCCCGCGAGGTGGCCCACGCCCGGCGCGAGTACCTGATGCAGGCGAACGCGGCGTCCCTGGCTCCGATCGCCTGGCAGCCGCGGGTGCTGCGCTGGCTGAGTCAGATCATCCCGCTCGGGGCCCTCAGCAGAACCGGGCTCGACGACGCCGCCCCCTTCCCCGAGCTCGCCGCCCTGCCCGGCCGCCCAATCGCGGTGCCGAGCCCCGGGCACACACCGGGGCACAGCGCGTTCCTGGTCGCGGACGGCGAGGCCCTGGTCTCGGGAGACGCCCTGATCAGCGGGCATCCGATCACCTCGCACCAGGGCCCGCAGTGTCTGGGCCCGATCTTCACTCACGACCCGGAGGAGAACGCCGAGTCGCTGGCGGCGCTGGCCGCCACGGAGGCGCACCTGCTGCTGCCCGGCCACGGCGGGCTGTGGGAGGGGACGATGCGCGCCGCGGTCGGCGAAGCGCTCTCGACGCTGCGGCACTGAATCGGAGAGACCCCTGTCCATGGCCCGGCCGGATAGGTGCTGACATCAGGTTGTCCACCGCGTACATAGGCATGCCGTCGGTGCGACCCTAGAGTTCCGCTCATCGTCGTCACCGATCAAGGAGCCGCCATGAGCACCGTCGACACCTCCCTCCCCGCCGCGGGCGGGCCCGCACTGCCGCAGGAGCGCACCGCCGCCACCGTGCCCGGGCCGCGTTCGGCGGAGTTGGCACGACGTCGTGCCGCCGCCCTGCCCGCCGGCCTGACCAGCGCTTCCCAGATGTACGCCCACGCCGCGGGCGGCGGCGTGATCGTCGACGTCGACGGCCGCTCGCACATCGATTTCGGCAGCGGCATCGCCGTCACCACCGTCGGCAACGCGGCCCCGCGCGTCGTCGAGCGCATGACCGAGCAGATGGCGCGCTTCACCCACACCTGCTTCCTCGCCACCCCGTACGAGGGCTACCTCGAGGTCGCCGAGAGACTCAACGCCCTCGCCCCCGGCGACCACGACAAGCGCACCGCCCTCTTCAGCACCGGCGCCGAGGCCGTCGAGAACGCCGTCAAGTACGCGCGGATCGCCACCGGACGCTCGGCCGTCGTCGTCTTCGACCACGCCTTCCACGGCCGCAGCCAGCTCACCATGACGATGACCGCCAAGAACCAGCCGTACAAGGAGGGCTTCGGGCCGTTCTCGCCGGAGGTCCACCGCACGCCGATGGCCTACCCGTACCGGTGGCCGAGCGGCCCGGCGAACGCCGCCGACGAGGCGTTCGCCCGGTTCGCGCTGCTGGTCGACTCGCAGATCGGCGCGTCGAACACCGCGGCCGTGGTCGTCGAACCGATCCAGGGCGAGGGCGGATTCATCGTCCCGGCCCCCGGCTTCCTCCGGCGCGTCGCCGATTTCTGCACCGAACGCGGCATCGTCTTCGTCGCCGACGAGGTCCAGTCCGGGATCGCCCGCACCGGCACCTGGTTCGCCTGCGAACACGAGGGCATCGTCCCCGACCTGATCACCACCGCGAAGGGCCTGGCCGGCGGCATGCCGCTGGCCGCGGTCACCGGCCGCGCCGACATCATGGACGCCGCCCACCCCGGCGGGATCGGCGGCACGTACGCCGGCAACCCGGTCGCGTGCGCGGCCGCCCTCGGCGTCTTCGAGACCGTCGAGGCCGAGGGCCTGCTGGCCCGGGCCACCGCGATCGGCGACGTCCTGACCACCGAACTCGCGACGTTCGACGATCCCGCCGGGATCATCGGCGAGATCCGCGGCCGCGGCGCGATGATCGCCGTCGAACTCGTCGCCGGCGCGGGCGACTCCACCCCGAATCCGGCCGCCGTCGCCGAGATCGTCCGGTACGCGCACGCCCGCGGACTGTTCGTCCTCACCGCGGGCACCTACGGCAACGTGCTCCGTTTCCTGCCGCCGCTCTCGATCTCCGATGCGCTCCTGCACGACGGCATCGGCGTCCTCCGCGACGCCTTCGCCGCCCTCGCCCGCTGACTCCCGCCACACCTCCCCGTTAGGAACCCCATGACCGACACCCGGACCCCCCTCGACCTGTTCGGCATCGACACCCTGCTCACCGCGGACGAACGCGACATCGCCGCCACCACCCGCGCCTTCGTCGACCAGACGCTGCGCCCGAACCTGCAGGGCTGGTTCGAGTCGTCGACCATGCCCCGCGACCTCGCCAAGGAGTTCGGGAACCTGGGCCTGCTCGGCATGCACCTGCAGGGGTACGGCTGTGCGGGCACCAACGCCGTCAGCTACGGCCTGGCCTGCATGGAGCTGGAGGCCGGCGACAGCGGTTTCCGCAGTTTCGTCTCGGTGCAGGGCTCGCTCTCGATGTACTCCGTCTACGCGTGGGGTTCGGAGGAGCAGAAGCAGGAGTGGCTGCCCAGGCTCGCCGCCGGCGACGCCATCGGCTGCTTCGGTCTCACCGAACCCGACTTCGGCTCCAACCCGGCCGGCATGCGCACGCATGCCAAGCGGTCGGGCGACGACTGGATCCTCAACGGCACCAAGATGTGGATCACCAACGGCGGCCTCGCCGACGTCGCCACCGTCTGGGCGCAGACCGACGAGGGCATCCGGGGCTTCCTGGTCCCGCGCGGCACCCCCGGCTTCACCACCCGCGACATCGACCGCAAGCTGTCGCTGCGGGCGTCGGTGACCTCCGAGCTGATCCTGGACGACGTCCGCCTCCCCGACTCGGCCCGGCTCCCCGGTGCGACGTCGCTGCGCGGCCCGCTGAGCTGCCTCAACGAGGCGCGCTTCGGCATCGTCTTCGGTGCGCTCGGCGCCGCCCGCGACAGCCTGGAGACGGCCATCGAGTACGCCGGGACCCGCGAGGTGTTCGACCGCCCGCTCGCCGGTTACCAGCTGACCCAGGAGAAGATCGCCGACATGAGCCTCGAACTCGGCAAGGGCATGCTCCTGGCGCTGCAGCTCGGCCGCCTCAAAGACGCCGGCACCGTGACCCCGGACCAGATCAGCCTGGGCAAGCTCAACGTGCGTGAGGCCCTGCAGATCGCCCGCACCGCGCGCACGATCCTCGGGGCGAGCGGGATCACCCTGGAGTACTCGCCGCTGCGCCACGCCAACAATCTGGAATCGGTGCTCACCTACGAGGGCACCTCGGAGATGCACATGCTGTCCATCGGCAAGGCCCTCACCGGGATCCCCGCGTTCCGCTGAGCGCGGCCTCGTCGAACACCGATCGAAAGACGTGAGGAGAACAGCGTGAGCGTCGAACTGCAGCAGCTCATCGGCGGACGATGGATCGCCGGCACCGGAAGCCCGCTCGAAGACCGCAGCCCGGCCGATCCGTCGGTCCTGGTCGCGGCCGGTCCGCACGCCGGGCCCGACCAGGTCCCCGAGGCCGTCGCCGCCGCCCGGGCGGCGGCCCGGGCCTGGGCCGCCGAACCCGTGCACCGGCGGGCCGCCGTACTCGTCGCGGCCGCGGAGATCGTGGAGGCGAACGCCGACGCGTGGGGCGCCGAGTTGACCGCCGAGGAGGGCAAGACCCTGCCGGAGGGCATCGGCGAGGTACGCCGCGCCGCCCAGATCCTCCGGTACTGCGCGGGCGCCGCCGACCGCGAGGCCGGCAGCATCTTCCACTCCCCGCGGCCCGGCGAGCAGATCCTGGTGACGCGGCGTCCGCTCGGCGTGGTCGCCGCGATCACGCCGTTCAACTTCCCCGTCGCGATCCCCGCGTGGAAGATCGCCCCGGCGCTGATCCACGGCAACGCCGTCGTGTGGAAACCGGCCGCGTCGGTCCCGCTGCTGGCGCAGCGGCTCGCGTCGGCGCTGCACGACGCCGGGCTCCCCGCCGGGGTGCTCGCCCTGCTGATCGGCGACGACGCCGTCGGCCGGGCCCTGGTGGAGCACCCCGGCATCGATGCGATCACCTTCACCGGCTCCACCGGCGTCGGCCGGGCCGTCGCCGCCGCGGGGGCCGCGCGCGGGGTCCCGGTGCAGGCCGAGATGGGCGGCAAGAACGCCGCGGTGGTGCTGGCCGACGCCGATCTCGGTCTCGCCGTCGACCAGGTGATGGCCGGGGCGTTCCGGTCCACCGGCCAGAAGTGCACCGCGACGTCACGCCTGGTGCTCGACGAGATGATCGCCGACGAGTTCCTGTCGCTGCTGAGCGCGGGCGTGACGGCGCTGCGGGTCGGCGATCCGGCCGAACCCGGCGTCGACGTGGGGCCGGTGATCGACGCCGCCGCGCGGTCCCGGATCGAGGCCGCCGTGGCCGCCGCGGTGGAGCGGGGCGCGCGCATCGTCGTCGCCGGAGCGACCGGTGCGGGATCCGGCCACTACTGCGCGCCGACGGTGCTCGAACTCGACGACGACGACCGGATCTGGCGCGACGAACTGTTCGGCCCGGTGGTGGCCGTCCGCCGCGCGGCGAGCGTCGACGAGGCGTTCGCGCTCGCGAACGACGGCGAGTACGGCCTCTCCGTCGCCGTGTTCACCAGGGATCTCGGGATCGCGCTGCGGGCGTCGACCGAGATCGAGACCGGCATCGTGCACGTCAACTCCGAGTCGGCGGGGGCCGACCCGCACGTGCCCTTCGGCGGCGCCAAACGCAGCGGGTACGGTCCGAGCGAACAGGGCGAGGCGTCGCGCGAGTTCTTCACGCACGCCTGCACCACCTATCTGCGGGGAGGCGCGCAATGAGCGCAGGGGCTCTCGACGGCCTGGTCGTCGCCGATTTCAGCCGGGTCCTGGCCGGGCCGTACGCGACGATGATGCTCGGCGACCTGGGCGCCCGCGTCATCAAGATCGAGCGGCCCGGCGGCGGCGACGACACCCGCGCATGGGGTCCGCCGCTCGACGCCGACGGCCAGGCCACCTACTTCAACGCGGTGAACCGGAACAAGGAGTCGGTCGTGATCGACCTCGGCTCCGACGCCGGCCGGGCGCAGGCGCTCGACCTCATCGCTGCGGCCGACGTCGTCGTCGAGAACTTCCGCACCGGCACCATGGAGAAGCTGGGTCTCGGGTACGACGACGCCCGGCGCGTCCGGCCGGGGATCGTGTACTGCTCGATCACCGGTTTCGGTTCCGGGGCGGGCGCCGCGCTGGCCGGCTACGACCTGCTGGTGCAGGCCGTCGGCGGACTGATGAGCGTGACCGGCCCGGATCCGTCGCAGCCGACCAAGGTCGGGGTGGCCCTCGTCGACGTCCTCACCGGCCTGCACGCACTCGCCGGAATCCAGGCCGCGCTGGCGCACCGCGCCCGGACCGGCGAGGGTCAGCGGGTGGAGACCGATCTGCTCTCGACGGCGCTCTCGTCGCTGGTCAACCAGGCGTCGGGGTTCCTCGGCGCCGGGGTGGTGCCCGCGGCCATGGGCAACCGGCATCCGTCGATCGCGCCGTACGAGGTGTTCTCCACCGCCGACCGGCCGATCGTCCTCGCCGTCGGGAACGACAAGCAGTTCGCCGCCCTCACCCGCGTGCTCGGCGCACCGGAGCTGGCGACCGACGCCCGGTTCACCGACAACACCGCGCGGGTGGCCCACCGGGAGGAGCTGTTCGCCCTGCTCACCGAGCTGCTGGTCCGGCGTTCGGCCGACGACTGGTTCGCGCTGCTCAACGACGCCGGCGTCCCGGCCGGCCCGATCAACGACGTCGCCGAGGCCCTCGCCCTGGGGGAACGGCTCGGTCTGCAGCCGACCGTGGAGATCCCCGGGGCCGCGGCCCGTCAGGTCGCGAATCCGATCGTGCTGTCCGCGACCCCGGTCACCTACCGTTCCGCGCCGCCTCGGTTGCCGGAGTAGGTCCGAGGAGCCGGGCCTGGAGGGCCAGCCAGAGTTCGGCGCGGTGCGCCGGATCGTCGATGTCGCGCCCGGTCACCGCGATCACCTTCCGGATGCGATGGCGCAGGGTGTGACGGTGCACGCCGAGCGCGGCCGCGGCGTCGTCGATCCGGCCCCCGCTGCGCAGATACGCATCCAGGGTCGCGACGAGGTCGGTGCCCTCGCGGCCGTCGTGCTCGACGAGCACCTCGAGTCGGCTCCCGGTGATGAGCGCCGCCCGCGCCTCCGGACGCTGATCGAGCAGCAGCGCCAGGGTGCTCACCTCGTCGATACGGCGCACCCCGGTGCCGTCGCGCACCGCGGCGGCCGCAGCACGCGCCTGCCCCACCCCGGCCGGCACCGAGGCGAGCGCACCGTCGCGCGCGATGCCGATCCGCACCGGCTCGGCCGTCGGCCGGGCCAACGCGGCGACCAGCAGTTCCCCGACGTGCGACGCCGCCGAGGACGCCACCACCAGCGCCACGCCGTCGTCCAGGGCCTCGATCAGATGGCTCGCTCCGGCCCGATCGAGGGCCTGAGCCGCCGCCTGTGCGGCCGCCTCCGGCGGCGTCGCACCGGGCAGCACGAACAGCACCGAGACGGGGTCGCCGTCACGAAATCCCAGCCGCCGGGCCAGCTGCGGATCGAGCGCACCGCCGGATCGCAGCAGCGCCAGACACGCCGACCGCAGCCGGGACTCGGCATCGAGCACCCCCAGCGGTTTGGCCATCTCCGACGACAGCAGCGACACCGCATGCCCCACCAGCACCCGCGCCGCCGCATCGACGGCGCGCGGCGACGACACCGCCAGATACCCGTGCGGGTCGCCGGTCGGGGGCAGCGGGTTGAGTGTGAGCGTCGCCTCGTCGTCGACCATGACCCGGCTGCCGCCGATCCGGTCGCCCTCGGAGGCCAGACGTGCGACGATCCGCGCCCGCACCCCGGCGACCGCACCGGCCTGCGCGATCACCTCGCCGGCCCGGTCGACGACGCAGACGCCCGCGCCGATCCTGCTGCTCAGCGTCTCCGCCAGCAGGGCGATCCCGCCGCGGGCGGCCGCCCGGGCCAGTCGTTCCTGATCGTCGACGACCCGCTGGACGGCGCGCAGCAGGTCGGCGTTGAGGTCGTCGATCACCGCCCGCGACACCGCGATGAACGGCGTCTCGGCGGGCACGCGCAGCAGCGCGAGACCCCGCTCCTCCGCGGCGGCGAGGACCGGTTCCGGGATGGCGGTGAACGTGGTGCCGGTGTCCACCGCGAGCGCGGCGACGCCGGCGTCGTCGAGTCGGTGGACGTAGTCGCGCAGCCCGTCGGGGTCGTCGGGCCAGGCCAGACCGGTCGTCATCACCAGTTCGCCGCCGGACAGCCACGGCACCGGATCGCGCAGTTCGATGGCGTGCGCCCAGCGGACCGTGCGCTCGGCGCCGGCGGCACCGGCCACGATCGACAGGCCGAGCCCGCGGCGGGCCGCGAGTCGGCGCACGGTCATGGTCACACGGCGACGGTACGCCACGCCCGCAACGGCGGGCGATCGAAACGAGCCGGGCTCTGCGCGGGCATCGCGAACCCGACCGAGGAGATCGCCTCCTCCAGGGAGGGGGCTCCCGTCGTCGTGCCGACGCGCTGCAGCAGGGTCGACGCCGCCTGACAGGCCACGACGGCGAGATCCGGGCGCGCCCACCGGCGCCGCCGCACCAGCCCCAGGTTCGCCTGCCCGATCGCGTCGAGCCCGTACCTCTCCAGCGTGTCGGTCAGGAGTCCCACCTCGACGCCGCTCCCGGGCGCCATCGGCAGCGAGTTCAACAGCGAGCGGGTCGCCGCGAAACCTCCCGACAGCACCTGCTCCACCCCGGCCAACTCGGGCAGGAGCGACGCGATCAACCGCTGCACGACGCGTTCGGCCGGATCACCGCTCTGCGGATCGCTCCGCGAGAAGCCCTTCACCAGGCGGAGTTCGGGGTGCACGATCAGCGGGGCCACCAGGCGCGGCACGTAATCGGGGTCGGGGTCGACCAGATCGGCGTCCAGGACGACGATGAGGTCGCCCGAGGCCGCCGCGGGCGCGCGCCAGAGCACCTCGCCGCGGCCCGGGCGCACCGGCACCCGCGGAAGCACCGATTCCCGGGTCTCCACCCGGGCTCCCGCCGCCGCGGCCCGCTGCGCGGTCGCGTCGACCGAACCGCAGTCGATGACGACCACCTCGTCGACCAGCCCGCCGAGCAGGGACACGACGCCGGCGACCACGGTGCCGACGGTCTCCTCGTCGTCGTGCGCGGGGATCACCACCGAGACGGCGCGACCGGATTTGGCGCCGAGGAGGTCACCGGATCGCCACGAGCGATCCCAGGTGTTCTGGTCCGCCCAGGCCTGCACCCGGTCGGAGAGGATGCGGGAGTCGTGCGTATCCGGGCGGGCGGAACCGGTCGAGGCGGAAGTCAGGAGAGTCAAGGGAATCGGTCCTTCGTCTACGTCGCGTGCACGCGGGGGAGCGCACTCGACTATGTGATTCGGACCCGATGATGTGTCTCAGTGTGACACTCGTCGGCGTTCTTGGGAAGACCCCGGATGCCGACGGGGCCTTCGAGGTCGGTGACCACCGGGTGGTCGCCGATCTCGAAGGCCCCGCGTCGACGGTGAGCGGTGCGCTCCGGGTCAGTGCGCGGAGGGCGCACCGGCCGGACGGCGGGCCGCCCGACGACGCCGCTGGGCGGGAGCCCCGCCCTCGGCCCGCGGCTGCGCGACGGCGCGGACGCCGCCGGAGCGGTTCGACGACCCGCGACCCTCGCCCGATGCCGCACCGGCCGACCGGGCGCCGCCCGAACGGGCCCCGCCGGCGTTCTCCGGGCCGCGGCCGCCACGACCGCGACCGCCGCCCGAGCGACCCTGGCCGGAGGCGTTGCCGCCCGCCGAACCGCCGCGACCGGCACCCTCACGACCGGAGGCGCCGCGACCCGAGCCGCCGCGCCCGGAGCCGCGACCCGCACCGCCCTGACCCGAGCGCTTGCGCGGCTGCTGCTGCGGGGCCGGCTCCGCGACGGGCTCGCGGTACGGGGCTCGCTCGCCCACCAGCGCGTCGACGGCCATCGACGTCGCCGTGACCTGCTGCGGGGTCACCTTGATGGCGGCCTTCTGCAGCATCTTGCGCAGATCGCCGCGCTGCTCGGGCAGGCACACGGTCACCACGTCGCCGTCGCTGCCCGCCCGCGCGGTACGACCGCTGCGGTGCAGGAACGCCTTGTGCTCGGCCGGCGGATCCACGTGGACCACCAGCTCGACGCCGTCGACGTGCACGCCGCGCGCGGCCACGTCGGTGGCCACCAGCACGCGGGCGCCGTCGGCGGCGGCGAACGACGCGAGGTTGCGGTCCCGCTGGTTCTGCGACAGGTTGCCGTGCAGATCCACCGCCGGGATGCCCGACGCGGTGAGCTTCTTGGCCAGCTTCTTGGCCTGGTGCTTGGTGCGCATGAACAGGATGCGGCGACCGGAGCCGGAGGCGAGCTCGCGGACCAGATCGTTCTTCTCCGTGGCCGAGCGCACCTCGAACACGTGGTGCGTCATCTTCTCGACCGGGCTGTGCGCCTCCTCCAGCGAATGCGTCACCGGGTTGTTCAGGAAGCGCCGGACCAGCTTGTCGACACCGTTGTCGAGGGTCGCGGAGAACAGCATGCGCTGGCCGCCGCGCGGGGTGGCGTTGAGGATCCGGGTCACCCCGGGCAGGAAACCGAGGTCGGCCATGTGGTCGGCCTCGTCGAGCACGGTGATCTCGACGTCGTCGAGCGAGACGATGCGCTGGTTCATAAGATCTTCCAGCCGGCCCGGGCAGGCGACGACGATGTCGACGCCGGTGCGCATCGCGCGCTCCTGCCCGGCCTGCTTCACCCCGCCGAACACGGTGGTGACGCGCAGGCCCATCGCCTCGGCCATCGGCGTCAGCGCCACCGCGATCTGCGTGGCCAGCTCGCGGGTCGGCGCGAGGACCAGCCCGGTGGGGCGGCCCGGGGCGCGCTTGACGCCCATCCCGGCCAGCCGGGTGACCAGCGGGATGGAGAAGGCCAGCGTCTTGCCCGAGCCGGTCTTGCCGCGGCCGAGCACGTCGCGCCCGGTCAGGCTGTCCGGCAGCGTCTTCTCCTGGATGGGGAACGGGGCGGTCTTGCCGTCGGCGGCCAGCGCCTCCGCGATGGGGGCGGGCACACCGAGGTCGGTGAAAGCAGTCGTCATCAATTCAGCCTTTGCGGCTCAGGGATCCACCGCGGCGAAACGTCGAGCGCAGGGCGCGACGACGATTCTTCCGGCCGGGGAATCGGGTGGCGAACACGCAGGTGTGCGCATCCGTTCGCCGCAGGAAAGTCATCGGTGCGCCGGATCAGGATCGACGGCGCGGACCGGGGAGCGTTCTACGACGCGCAGCTTCGGCGGGACGGACCCGGGAAGCCGATGACCCCACCCTACGCGGTGACGCCGGCGGACCGGACATCGACCGGGAATCAGGAGACGAGCGTCACCAGAATGCCGGACGGCGTACTCGTAACCGGCGATCCCGAATCCGGCGATCACCCCGGCCGCGATCGGCGACACGTAGGAGTGCTGCCGGAACCGCTCGCGGGTGTGCACGTTGCTGATGTGCACCTCGACGATCGGCACGTCCGGGATCACCAGCGCATCCCGCAGCGCGACGGAGGTGTGCGTCCACGCCGCCGGATTGATCACGATGCCGCTGATCTGGCCGCAGGCCGCGTGGAGGGCGTCGATCATCTCGCCCTCGTGATTGGTCTGCAGGGCGCGCACGCCGTGCCCGGACTCGGCGGCGGTGCGCTCCACCAGTTCCACGACGTCGTCCAGCGTGGCCGAGCCGTACACCTCGGGCTGCCGGACGCCCAGCATGTTCAGGTTGGGGCCGTTCAGCAGCAGGATCGGCAGCGGGGCGGCGGAGGAACTCGACATGCTCGCAGAGTCTACGGAAAGCACCGGATCCACCCGCGGCGACGGCATCGCTACGATGCCTCTGTGCCGCTTCTCTCGGTCCGTCGGACCCAAGTCATCGCGATCGTCGCGGGGCTCGCCGGATTGATCCTCGCGCTCGCGACTCCGCTGCTCCCCGTGAAGCAGACCACCTCGGAGATCAGCTGGCCCCAACAGGGCAGGATCGGTTCGGTCTCGGCCCCGCTGATCTCGTACGCGCCGATCTCGCTCGCGGCGTCCATCCCGTGCGCCGCCGCGGGCGACCTGCCGAGCGACGGTCGCGTGCTGCTCTCCACCACCTCGCCGTCGGCCCCGAAGGCCGCCGAGCGCGGACTGTTCGTCCGGGTCACCGGCTCCACCGACGACCCCGCCGCGACCCGCAGCGTCGAGGTGGTCAACCGCAACTACCCGCTCCTGTCGGCGCCGCTGGACCAGGTCCTCACGCGCGCCTGCTCGGCCATCACGGTCACCGCCGACTCCGACGAGGTCACCGCGAGCTTCGAGGGCCTGACGAACGACGACGACGAGCCCCGCACCGCGTCGACCTCCGAGGTCGACCTCGGCGACCAGCGGCCGCAGCTGACCGGTCTGTTCACCCAGCTCTCCGGCCCGGCCGCCGCGCTGCCGGGGCTGCACGCGCACGTCGAGGTCGACTCCCGCTACAGCACCGCGCCGACCGTGCTGAAGTGGTTCGCGATCGTCCTGGGCATCACGATGACCCTGGTGTCGCTGGCCGCGCTGGCCCGGCTCGACGCCACCGACGGCCGCGGCCACCGGCGGATCCTCCCGGCCCGCTGGTGGCGGTTGAACGCCCGCGATCTCACCGTGATCGGCCTGCTGCTCCTCTGGCACTTCGTCGGCCCCAACACCTCCGACGACGGCTACCTGATGACCATGTCGCGGGTGGCGCAGGAGAGCGACTACACCGCCAACTACTTCCGCTGGTTCGGTGCGCCGGAGTCGCCGTTCGGCTGGTACTACCAGGTGTTCGGCCTGCTCAGCCAGGTGACCGTCGCGAGCCCGTGGATGCGGATCCCGGCACTCCTCTGCGGCATCGTGAGCTGGCTGATCATCAGCCACGAGGTGCTGCCGCGGCTGGGCCGGGCCACCTCCGGCCTGGCGCTGGGCGGCCGCGTCCGGACCGCGCCCGCGTGGACCGCCGCCGTCGTCTTCCTGGCCTGCTGGTTCCCGTTCAACAACGGTCTGCGACCGGAGCCGATCATCGCCCTGGGCGCCCTGCTCACCTGGTGCTCGGTGGAACGCGCCATCGCCACCGGACGGCTGCTGCCCGCGGCGATCGCCTGCCTGGTCGGGGCGTTCTCCATCGCGGCCGGCCCGACCGGGGTGCTCGCGGTCGCCGCGCTGGTGGCCGGGGCGCGCCCGATGCTGCTGGCGCTGGTCGCCCGCGCCCGCGAGGTGACCCGACTGACCGGGCGCCGCGACCGCTGGGCGTACACGTCGTTGCTGGCCCCGATCCTGGCCGCCGGAACGTTCGTCCTCTTCGTCGTCTTCACCGATCTCACGCTGGCCGCGTTCACCCAGAGCTCGGCGATGAAGACCGCGGTGGGCCCGTCGGCCTACTGGTACAACGAGATCGATCGCTACTCGTCGCTCTTCGCCTTCTCCGCCGACGGCTCCATCATGCGGCGCTTCGCGGTGCTGGCGATGGTGCTCTCGCTGGTGGTGTCCGGAGCCGTCCTGCTGCGCAAGGGCCGTATCCCGGGGACCGCCCAGGGCCCGGCGCTGCGCATCGTCGGCATCACGTTCGCGTCGCTGCTGTTCCTGATGTTCACGCCCACCAAGTGGACGCATCACTTCGGGGTCTTCGCCGGCCTGACCGCGGCCCTGGCCGCCCTGGCCACGGTCGCGGCGAGCACCGATGCCACGCACTCCCGGCGCAACCGGACGCTGTTCGCCGCCCTCGTCGTCTTCGTGACCGGGCTCGCACTCACCGCGCCGAACTCCTACTACTACTCCTCGGCGTGGGGCATGCCGTGGGGCACCTGGCAGGTGACCGTCGCCGGCGTCATGATCGGCCAGGTCCTGCTGTACCTCACCCTGGCCCTGCTGGCCACCGCACTCTGGTTCCACTTCCGGGAGCCCTTCGCCGGCACCGATCCCGTCCTCGACCATCCCGAGGACGTCCGGCTCCCCCGGGTCCGTCGCGCCCTCGCCTGGCCGGCGCGCGCGCCGATGGGGGTGGCGGCCGGGACGCTGGTGGTGTTCGCACTGGTCACCGCCGTCTTCGCCGGGATCAACCAGAGTCGGTCGTACTCGGTGCCGCGCTCCAACCTGGAGGCGCTCGCGGGCAGGCCCTGCGCCATGGCCGACAAGGTCTGGGTGGAGCGGAACCCGAGCGACCACCTCCTGTCCCCCGTCGACGGGACCCTCACCGACCCGCTGGCCGGGCCCGCCACCCAGCCGCGCGACGGCGAACGCAGCCCCACCGCGGGCTTCTCCGCGAACGGCGTGCCCGAAGACCTCAACACGCGGGCGTCGTCGGGCAGTCTCGGCGTGCTGGCCGGCGCCGCCGACGTCGACAAGGACCTGCTGATCGCCAACAGCGGCGGCACCGGCGGCGGACTGCTCACCGAACCCGGCGTCAACGGCAGTCCGGCCGCGCTCCCCTTCGGGCTGGACCCGGCCCGGACCCCGGTGCTCGGCAGCTACGCCGACGACGCCCAGACCCCGGCCGGACTCACCTCCGGCTGGTACCGACTGCCCGCCGACTACCGCGACCGTCCGCTGATCACCTTCTCGGTGGCCGGCCGGTTCGCCCCCATCGAGCTGCGCCTGGAGTACACCACCGAGAAGATCGGCCCCCGCACCCGCGACGGCGAGATCACGGCCGTCGACTCCGTCCAGATGATCGACCCCGGCCCGCAGCCGTCGTGGCGCAACGTCCGGATCGACACCGCCGGACTGCCCGACGGACTCACCGCGGTGCGCATCGTCGCCGACGACCACAGCCTCGCCAAGGACCGGTTCGTCGTCGTGACCCCGCCGCGACTGCCGGAGATGTCCACCCTCTCGGAGACCGTCGGATCCACCGATCCGGTGCACGTCGACTGGACGTCGGGCCTGGTGGTGCCGTGCCAGCGGCCGTTCACCTTCCACGCGGGCGTCGCCGAGACCCCGCACTGGCGGATCAAGCCCGGCGCCGACCTCGCCGCGGCCGTCGGCACCTGGCAGTCCGGTCCCGGCGGCGGACCGCTCGGCTGGCTCGAGATGTCGCAGCGCCCGGACACCGTCGCGACCTATCTGCAGGGCGACATCGGCCGCGACTGGGGCGCCCTGGAGGTGTACGCGCCGTACGACGCCGCCGCGCCCGCGGTGATCGATCACCAGAGCGTCACCCGCAGCGGCCTCTGGAGTCCGGCGCCCATCCGCTCGTGACCGGTCCCGACCGCACCCCTGTCGCAGACGTCACGCACCGCCGCGGGTCGGGAGCATTGGGTGTGCTCAGCTTGGTGCATTAACCTCAGAGATCGTGTCAACGACTGCCCCCGAAGCGACCGAGCGTTCCGCGCGATCGGCCCCGCTGTCGGCCCCGCAGGCCCGATTGCTGGCTGCGATCGGCGGACTCGTCGCGATCGTCGCCGCCCTGGCCGTCCCTTTCCTCCCCGTCCAGGTCACCGAAGCCACGATCACGTGGCCGCAGGGCCAGCAGCTGAACGACGACGACCCGTCGGTCGTCGCCCCGCTGATCGCCCAGGTGCCGCAGCGTCTGGACATCACGGTGCCGTGCGCCGCACTGGAACGGGCCGCGAGCAAGAACGGCGTGCTGCTGGCCACCATGCCGCCCGACGCCCCGCGCCTGGCGGGCAGCGCGCTGGTGATCAACACCCGTGACGAGCGCGTCACGGTGCTCTTCCGCTCCAACGTCGCCGCCACCGCGACACACGCCGAACTCGCCTCGGACCGGTGCCGGAACCTGCGCGTGTTCGTCTCCCCGTCCCAGGTCGGCGCCCAGTTCGTCGGCCTCGGCCCCGCGACCGTGCTGCCGTCGGACAAGCGGCCGCAGATCGACGGCGTCTTCACCGCGCTGAGCACCGACCAGGTGGCGGCGCTCGAGACCGCCGGGATGCGTTCGACGATCGTCGTCGACAACCGCTACGAGAGCTCGGCGACGCTCCTCAAGACCGTCGTCATGGTGATCGCGGTGCTCGCCGCCCTGGTCGCGCTGTTCGCCCTGTACTGCCTGGATCTGATCCGCGGCCACCGCGGGCCGCCCGCCCTCCGCCTCGCCGACCGGATCCGCGCGCTGCGCCCGCGGGCCACCGATGCCGCCGTGACGCTGGTGCTGGTGGTCTGGCTGTTCGTCGGTGCCGGCGCCCCGGACGACGGCTACATCATCAACATGGGCCGCACCGCGGACGCGGCCGGCTACCTCTCGAACTACTACCGCTACTTCGGTATCGCCGAGGCCCCGTTCGACTGGTACTACGCCTTCCTCGCGTTCTGGGGCTCGATCAGCTCGTCGCTGGTCTGGCTGCACCTCCCGGCGATGATCGCCGGCCTCCTCTCGTGGTTCCTGCTCAGCCGCGTGGTGCTGCCCCGCCTCGGGCGGGCCGTGAAGCCGACCGGCTGGACGGGCTGGGCCGCCGCCTCGGTGTTCCTCGTGTTCTGGATGCCGTTCTGCTCCGGACTGCGCACCGAGGGCATCATCGTGCTCGGCTCGCTGCTCACCTGGTGGGCCGCCGAGAAGGCCATCGCCACCAAACAGCTGTTCCCGGCCGCGCTGGCCGCCACCACCGCGGCCTTCACCGTCGCGCTGGCACCGCAGGGCGCGATCTCCCTGGCCATCCTGCTGGTCTGCGCCCGCGCACTGCTGCGGGTCCTGGTCGAGCGCCGCCGCGAGGACTCGCTGCTCTCGCTGCTGGCCCCGATCGGCGCCGCGGCGCTGGTGGTGCTGGTGGTCGTGTTCCGCGATCAGACGCTGATGACGGTCCTCGAAGCGCTCAAGATCCGCTACCAGACCGGTCCCATCATCCCGTGGAGCCAGGAGTTCCTGCGCTACTACTTCGTCTCGGTCACCACCCCCGACGGCGCCATCGCCCGCCGGGTCCCGCTGCTGCTGCTGTTCTCCGGGGCGATCGTCACCGCCGCCGTGCTGCTGCGTCGGGGCGGAGTCGACGGCGTCGAACGCGGTCCGGCCTGGCGCCTGGTGGGCGCGTTCGCCGTGACCCTGCTGCTGTTCTTCTTCGTACCGGTCAAGTGGACCGTCCACTTCGGCGTCTTCGCCGGACTCGCCGCGGCGCTGGCCGCCACCGGCACCCTCGCGGTGGCCGAGAGCGCGGCCCGCTCGAGCCGCAACCTGACCGTCTTCGTCGCCGGCCTGCTGTTCGGTCTCGCCGCCGTGGCCTCCGGATTCAACTCCTGGCCGATCGTCTACCGCTACAACATCTCGTGGTTCGACCAGGCCCCGTCCTTCGCCGGACAGCAGGTCTCGTCCGGCCTGCTGGTGCTCGCGGTGATCGCCGTGGCCATGGCGCTCTGGCAGACCCTGCGCCTGGACTACGTCGACAACAGGGGCATGGCGCACCACGGCGCGGGCGAGGCCGACTCGAAGGCCGACCGCCGCCGAATGGCCATGGCGTCGTCGCCCATCACCGTGATCGCGGCGCTGATGGTGCTGGCCACGCTCGGGCTGTACGCCAAGGCCGTGGTGACCCGCGCCCCGGCGATGACCGCGTTCAGCCACAACGTGGACACGCTGAGCAGCTCGTCGTGCGGCATGGCCGACCAGGTCCTCGTCGAATCCGATCCGAACGCCGGTCTGCTGACCCCCGCCGACGGCCGCTCGCAGTCGGCGACGCTGGCGGGCGAGGGCGGTATCGGCTTCACGCCCGACGGCGTGGCCCAGGACCTGAGGCCGCCCACCGTGACCTCCCGCCCGGGCCGGATGCACGTCGGCGGCTCCACCTCGAAGCCGTTCGCCACCAACGGCACCCTGGGCACCGGCACCACCGGCGGCACCGGACCGAAGACCGTCAACGGCTCCACCGTGGCCCTGCCGTTCGGCCTCGACCCGGCCACCACGCCGGTCCTGGGCAGCTACGGCTACCAGGGCAACGCGCACCTGGAGACCGGCTGGTACCGGCTGCCCGCACGCGACGCCTCGCCGATCCTGGTCTTCGCCACCGCCGGAGCGATCGCCTCGGTCGACGTGAACGGCGTCGACATGCCCGGCCAGTCGCTGAAGGTGCAGTTCGGCCGGTCCGGGGCGAACGGCGAGTTCGTGCCCGCGGGACCGCTGGTCACCCCCATCGACCCGGGACCGCAGATCGCCAACCAGCCGTGGCGGAACCTGCGCGTGCCGATGTCGGCGGCCCCCGGCGGGGCCACCGTGGTGCGTCTGGTGCTCGACGACACCAACCTCGGTCCGCAGCAGTTCATCGGGATCACGCCGCCGCGCGCGCCCCGACTGCAGACGCTGCAGGAGGCGGTCGGCTCGGCCGATCCGGCGCTGATCGACTTCCCGATCGCCGCGTTCTTCCCGTGCCAGCGGCCGATGGCCTTCCGGCACGGCGTGATGGAGGTGCCGAAGTGGCGGATCCTGCCCGACTTCGTGACCCTCAACATGCAGTCCAAGACCTGGATGGCGGCCTCCGGCGGCGGTCTGCTGGCCGTCTCGCAGGCCACCACCGAGGCGACGGTGGTCCCGACCTATCTGAAGGACGACTGGCACCAGGACTGGGGCACGCTCAAGAAGCTGGCCCCGCTCGCCCCGGATGCCGCCACCGCCCGCGTCACGACGCGCCAGGTGACCCAGTCGGGCCTGTCCCGAGCCGGATCGATCCGGGTGGAGGCCCCGAAGAATGACTGAGGAAACCACGACCGCAGAGCGCGCCTCGTCGTCGAACGATGCGGCGGCGACGCGCTGGGCCCTCCTGACCGCGAACGACTACCGGGTGACCAAGCTGGTGGCCGTGGTGGCCGGCCTGCTGGGTCTGCTGCTGGCCGTCGCGACGCCGCTGCTGCCGGTGCAGCAGCGGTCCGCGGCGCTGTCCTGGCCGCAGAACGGGACCGTCGACGACGTGACCGCGCCGATGGTGTCGTACGTCCCGACGGCGATGAACGCGACCGTGCCGTGCGCCCTGGCCCGGGAGCTCCCGGCCGCGGGCGGGGTGCTGGTGGCCACGGTCCCCCAGGCCGGTAAACAGGCCGGGGCGCGCGGCATGTTCGTGCGCGCCACCGCCGACAAGCTCAACATGACCGTCCGCGACGTCGTGCTGCTGAGCGTGGACCGCCGGGCCGCCCAGTCGAACCCGGACTGCGTGTTCCGGTTCGACGGCGACGGCGACGGCGTCACCGCCCGGGCCGAGGGCATGTCCGGGGACACCGTCCGGTACGCCACCGACGACGCCGAGATGCGCCCGCAGATCGTCGGCGTGTTCTCCGAGCTGCCGGCGGACGTCTCCCGCGACGGCCTGTCGCTGCACGCCGACGTCGACACCCGCTTCGTCAACAGCCCGACCGCGCTCAAACGCGCCGCGGTGATCCTCGGCATCCTGATGACGCTGCTCTCGCTGGTGGCGCTGGGCGTGCTCGACTCGCGAGACGGCCGCGGCCACAAGCGTTTCCTCCCGCGCGGCTGGTTCACCGTCCGCCCGCCCGACGCGATGGTGCTGTTCGTCCTCGCCGCCTGGTGGCTGATGGGCGGCAACACCTCCGACGACGGCTACAACATCACCGTCGCACGCGTCACCGAGGAAGCCGGTTACGCGATCAACTACTTCCGCTACTTCGGCGTGCCGCAGGACCCGTTCGGCTGGCCGTACCAGGTGCTGTCGTGGATGACGCAGATCAGCGTCGCCGCCCCCTGGCTGCGTCTGCCCGCATTCCTGCTCGGCCTGCTCGGCTGGTGGCTGATCAGCCGCGAGGTGATCCCCCGCCTGGGTCGGTCGGTGCGCACCAGCCCGGCCGCGATCTGGTCCGGCGCGCTGGTGTTCCTGGCGATCTGGCTGC
Source organism: Gordonia sp. (in: high G+C Gram-positive bacteria) (assembly GCF_047600385.1). Taxonomy (GTDB): domain Bacteria; phylum Actinomycetota; class Actinomycetes; order Mycobacteriales; family Mycobacteriaceae; genus Gordonia. Next base: position 795,033 of record NZ_JASGKZ010000001.1, read on the forward strand.
CGTACAACAACGGCATCCGCTTCGAGCCGCTGGAGGCCGTCGGCGCCCTGCTCACCTGGTGTGCGGTGGAACGCGCGATCGCCACGCGACGGCTGCTGCCGTACGCGGTGGCCGCGATCTTCGGCGCCTTCACCCTGGCGGTGGCGCCCGGCGGCCTGATGGCCGTGGCCGTGCTGGTGGCCGGTCTGCGGCCGGTGGTGCGCGGCATCGTCTCGCGCCGCGAACGCGACGGTCTGCTGCCCATGCTGGCGCCGATCGCCGCGGCCGGCACCGCCGTGCTGTTCATGATCTTCTACGCGCAGCCGCTGGCCCCGCTGATCGAGGGCAGCCGCGTCGCCACCGAGGTGGGGCCGACGCAGGAGTGGTGGCAGGAGCCGGTGCGCTACTACTACCTGATCCTGCAGACCGGTGACGGCACGTTCTCGCGCCGCTTCGGCATCCTGGTCATGTTCCTGTGCCTGATCATCGCGATCTTCCGGCTGCTCTCCAAGAACCATCCCAACGGAGTGGCCCGCGCCCCGATCTGGCGCCTGATCGCCGCGATGCTCGGCACCATGTTCTTCATCTCGTTCACGCCGACCAAGTGGACCCACCACTTCGGCCTGTACGCGTGCATCGGCGCCTCGATCGTCGCCGCCACCGCCGCGATGATGGCTCCGGCGCTGTTGCGCTCGCGCAGCAACCGGGCGTTCTTCGCCGCCGCCGTGCTCCTGGTGACCGCCGTCGCCGCCACCGGAACCAACATGTGGTGGTACGTCGGCAGCTACGGCATCTCGTGGTGGGACCGGCCGATCGCCGTCGCGGGCATCAAACTCGGCTGGGTCGTGCTGCTGCTCGCGATGCTCTGCACGATGGTCGGCCTCTGGTACTACTTCCGGAACGACTACGTCGACGAGGAGAAACGCACCGGCTACCGGCGGACCGGGATCAACCGGTTCAAGGTGTCCCCGCTCCCGGTGATCGCCGGACTCGTGGTGTTCTTCATGATCGCCTCGTTCGCCAAGGCGGCGTGGGTGCAGCGCGACAGCTTCTCGTGGACGTCGTCGAACCTGCGGGCGCTGTCCGGCGACGAATGCGGTCTGGCCGACGACGTGCTGGTGGAGACCGACCCGCAGGGCTCTCTCCTCTCGCCCGCCGAGCTGCCGGGCCGGCCGACGCCGTCGCCGAAGACCGCGCTGGCCGGGAAGAACGACGGCTTCACCCCGGGCGGCGTCCCCTCCGAGGTCCGGATCGACCCGCTGGAGCGCAAGACCGGCGACAGCGCGGTCGAGGAGGACGACAGCACCGCGACCTCCGAGGTCACCGATGCCGAGGTGACCGGGACGACGGAGTCTGCCGACGGGGAGAACGGCGACGCCGCGAGCGGTGCGGACGGGGACGAGCCGACCCCGGCGGCCGCGCAGGTGCGCCTGCCGTACGGCCTGAACCCGGCCACCACGCCGGTCCTGGGCAGCTACGGCACCACCGGCACCGCCACGGTGACCACCGACTGGTACCGGCTGCCGTTCGCCGCCGGACAGGCGCCGGAGAAGTCACCGCTGCTCGTGGTGTCCGCGGTCGGCTCCATCCGGGCGGTCAACGGACTCGGCGCCGTCATCGACGGCCGCAAGCTGGTCGCGAAGTACGCCCGGGTCGGCGCCGACGGCAAGGTGATCCCGGTGGGGGCGCCGCAGATCCCGATCGACGCCTTCGAGGAGAAGATCGAATGGCGCACCCTCCGCTTCCCGCTCGCCGCCGCGCCTCCCGGCGCCACGCTGGTGCAGCTCGAAGTGGTCGACGACGGCGCCGCGGCCCCCGAATGGGTCGCCTTCACGCCGCCGCGCGTACCCGAGCTGCGCACGTTGAACGACGTCGTCGGACGCACCGACCCGGTGTTCATCGACTGGCTGCCCGGTCTGGTGTTCCCGTGCCAGCGCCCGATGGCGGTGCGCAACGGCGTGCTCGAGCTGCCGGAGTGGCGGATCATGCCCGATGCCGAGGGCACCGAGCGCAACAGCCAGACGTGGATGGCCGGTAAGCACGGCGGTCCACTCGGCATCAGCGACGCGCTGCTCTCGTACACCCTCGTGCCGACCTATCTGCGCAACAACTGGGGTCGTGACTGGGGCGGGCTGGAGAAGTTCAGTCCGCTGGTCCCCGATGCGAAGCCGGCCGAGCTGGAGCTCGGGCACCGCCGGGTGAGCGGACTGTGGTCGCCGGCGCCGATGCGCGCGGCGGGGTACTGAGCGTCGCTGACCGACCGCCGCGGTCGCGTCGCTGACCGCCCGCGGGCGGGTGGCTGACCATCCGACCGCGGGCGTGTCGCGTCTCCTCTTCCGTGTCGAGCCCTCTCCATGGGGAGCGACACGGAAGAGGAGACGCGACATCGCGCCCACACCTCGGCGCCGACGACGGCATCGTGTCGACCGCGGGCATCGTCGTCGGCGTCGCCGCCGTCTCGGCCGAGCACGGACCGCTCTTCACCGCCGGGATCGCCGCGCTCACCTCCGGCGCGGTGTCCATGGCCCTCGGCGAGTACGTCTCGGTGAGCACCCGGCGCGACACCGAGGCCGCACTCATCGCGAAGGAGCGGCGCGAACTGCGCGACGACCCCGCGGCCGAACTCGTCGAACTCGCCGGACTGTACGAGGACAAGGGGCTCGCCCCGGAGACCGCGGCCCAGGTGGCGAAGGAGCTCACCGCCGCGGATGCGCTCGCAGCCCACGTCGAGGTGGAGTCGAACCTCGATCCCGACGAACTCTCGAGCCCCTGGCAGGCCGCGGCGTCGTCGGCGATCGCCTTCACCCTCGGCGCGCTGCTCCCGCTGATCGCGGTCCTGCTGCCGCCCGAGCAGTGGCGGATCCCCGTGGTGGCGGTCGCGGTCCTGATCGCCCTGGCAGTGACCGGCGCTGCGGGCGCCGTCCTCGGCGGTGCGAGGCCGCTCCGCCCGGCGATCCGCACCGTGCTCGGCGGCGCGATCGCGATGGGGGCGACCTACGGGATCGGCACCCCGGTGGGCCACGCCGTCGGATAGGTCCGCCCGCGAGCGCTCGGGGACGACGATGCGGGCCCTCCCCCGTGGAGGGGAGGGCCCGCATCGTCGTCGAACCGGAGGAGTCTAGATCGGCATCAGGTAGTGCTTGCGCGGCGCGCGGACCAACTGCTTGTCGCGGAGCTGAGCGAGGGCCTTGCGGAGCTGCAGGCGGGTCTGCGCCGGCTCGATCACCGCGTCGATGTAGCCCTTCTCGGCCGCCAGGTACGGATTCGCCATCATCACGTTGTAGAAGTCGATGAAGTCGCGGCGCACCTTGTCGGCGTCGTGCGGGTTCAGGCCCTCGGTCTGCTTGCGCGTCAGCAGCACCGCGGCGGACTCGGCGCCCATCACGGCGATCTTGGCCGTCGGCCAGGCGAAGTTGATGTCGGCGCCGAGCTGCTTGCAGCCCATCACCGCGTACGCGCCGCCGTAGGCCTTGCGCAGCACCACGGTGATCTTCGGGACGTCGGCCTCCACGTACGCGTACAGGAACTTGCCCGACCGGCGGATGGTGCCCTTGGCCTCCTCGGCGACGCCCGGGAGGATGCCCGGGGTGTCGACCAGGAAGATCAGCGGGATGTTGTAGGCGTTGCAGATCCGGACGAAGCGGGTCGCCTTCTCCGACGCGTCGGTGTCGATGGTGCCGGCCATCACCGACGGCTGATTCGCGACGACGCCGACGCTGTGCCCGTCTACCCGCACGAAACCGGTCAGGATGTTCGGCGCGAACAGCTCGCCGATCTCGTGGAACGCGCCGTCGTCGAACAGCCGCACGATCAGATCGCGCATGTCGTAGCCGGCGTTGTCGCTGTCCGGCATGAAGCCGTTGAGCGACAGATCGGACTCGGTGACCTCCGGTTCCAGGCCCGGATTGATCACCGGCGGCTTCTCGTGGCAGCTCGACGGCATGTACTGCAGGTACTCGCGCACCCACTCGAACGCGGCCTTCTCATCGGGCGCCACGTGGTGGATGTTGCCCCACCGGGCCTGGTTGTGGGCGCTGCCCAGATCCTCGGCGGAGGTGTCCTCGCCGTTGACGGCCTTGAGGATGTCCGGGCCGGTGACGAACATGTAGCTCTTGTCCTCGACGCCCACCAGGATGTCGGTGTTCGCCGGGGTGTACACCGCACCGCCCGCGCACTTGCCGAGGATCACCGACACCTGCGGCGCCAGCCCCGACAGCAGATCGTTGCGACGGCCCATCTCGGCGTACCAGGCCAGCGAGGTGACCGCGTCCTGGATGCGGGCGCCGGCCGAGTCGTTGATGCCGACCATCGGGCAGCCCAGCTTGCCCGCCCACTCCATCAGCGTCGACACCTTGCGACCGAACATCTCGCCGACGCTGCCGCCCATCACCGTCTGGTCGTGGCTGAACGCCGCCACCGGACGGCCGTGCACCAGGCCGTGGCCGGTCACGACACCGTCGCCGTAGCCGGTCTCGTTCGCCCCCGGCGCCTTCACCAGCGCGCCGACCTCCACGAAGGTGCCCGGATCGAACAGCATCTCCAGGCGCTCGCGCGGCGAGCAGATGCCCTTCTTCGCGCGCTTGGCGAGCGCCCTCTCCCCGCCCGGTTCCTTGGCGAGTTCCAGCTTGGCCCGCAGGTCGGCCAACTTGCCCGCGGTGGTGTGCTCGGTCATGCGCCGGCCCCCTTCTGGTTCAGATCAGCGATGCGCTCGGTCAGGTCCGCGGCCACCTTGGCCACGTACGGCTCGTCGACGATGGCCAGGTGGTCGCCGCCGATGTGGATGATCTCCAGATCGTCGACCACCTCGCCCCAGCGACCGTCCTCGGGGATGTCGGCCCACTGCGGCTCCAGTTCGATGGCGCCGTCGTGCATCTTGTCGGCGCGGTAGAGGACCACCTTGCCGTCGTACCGGGTCGGCTGGATGTTGCTCAACGCCCGGTTGTCCAGGAACGACGTCCGCTGGTGCTCGATGATGCCGCCGGGGATCTTGGTCCCGGACATCTGGATCATCTCCATGATGATCGCGAACTGCTCGTCGTCGTCGGCCTCGACCAGCCGGTCCATCGGGATCGGGGTGTCGGCGTCGAGGTCGTAAGTCTTCACCGCGAAGTCCCGCCACCGCTCGAGCCGCGCCCGCTTGGACTCCGGGGTCTCGGTCATCTCCTCCCGCGGACGCACGACGTCGATGAGCCCCACGAAGGCGATGTCCTCGCCCTCCTCCCGCAGGACCTGGGCCGCGCCGTAGGCGAGCGCGCCGCCGAGCGACCAGCCGACCAGCACGTACGGTCCGTGCGGCTGGATCTCCCGCAGCTTGGGCAGGTACTGGCGCACCCGCTCCTCGATGCTGCCCTCGACGCGGTCGAAACCGATCACCGGCTGATCCTCGGGAAGACGCTTCAGCAACGCCTCGTAGGCCGAGGTGTTGCCTCCCGCCGGATGGAACACCAGCATCGGCAGCGGATCGCCCGCGGCGGTGTCGAAACGGTGCTGGCGCTCGCCGCCCCGCGGTGCTCCATCGGTCCCGCTCGCTTCGCTCCCGGCGACCGTCGGAACCCGCAGGTAGCGGACGAAGCCCTCGATGTCGGCGGCCGCATCCATGTGCTTGCGCACGTGGTCGGCCAGCTCCTCGATGGTCTCGGCGGCGATCACGTCCTCGATGTCGATGTCTCCGCCGGTGCGGTCGTTGAGGCGGTCGGTCAGCTTCTTCGCGGTCGCCTCGTCCAGGACGGGGAGCTTGTTGAAGACGCCGCCGGCCGACTTGCCGGTGACCACGGCGTAGGCGCCGAAGGTGAGACGCTCGGGCGCATCGCGCGGGGGCACGTCGGCGCCCGCCGCGGCGGCGACCTCGGCCTGATCGGTCAGATCGGCCTTCTCCTCCGGGGCGGCGGCCGGGGCGTCGTCCTCAGTGGGGGCTTCGACACGGCTCGTCGCTTCGCTCCTCCCCGGCTCAGCCGACGGGGTGACGAGCTCAGCCGACGAAGGGGCGGTCTCAGCCGGCGGGGTGGCGGGCTCAGCCGACGAAGGGACGCTCTCAGCCGACGAGTCGGTGGAGTCGACCGACGCGGCGGGGGCGTCGACACCGTCTTCGTCCAACGGCTCGACCGGCTCGACCGACGGGAGGGGTTCGCCCGCGGCCTTGCGCGCGTTGGCCTCGTCGATCAGGGCCGAGAGCGCGGCCGTGTCGAGCTCCTGGCCGTCGGCGGCGCTCTGCGCCAGCAGACCCACCTGGTCGCGGTTGTCCACCGCGAAGGTGACGAACTTGGTGACGTCCATGAGATTCGCCTGGCGCATGGCCTGGAGCTGGAGCTGGGGGATGTCGAACTCGTACTCGACGCGGTTCTTGATGCGCACCGCCATCAGCGAGTCCAGACCCAGCTCGATCAGCGGGATCTCCCGCGGGAGGTCGTCGGGGTCGTACCCCATCGACTCGCCGACGATCACGGCGAGCCGCTGCTCGACGGTCTCCCCCGAGCCCGGCTCCCACTTCTGGCCGATGTCGTCGACCACCTCGTCCTCGACCGTCACCGGACCGGCGGCGAAGGACGCCTCGGCGCCCGGTTCGGCGTCGGTCTCGGCGTCGCCCGCGCCGCGAGGATCGCTCGACGCCTCCGGCGAGACGGGCGCGCGGCCCGGCGTCGTACCGGTCACCGCGGCCTCGTAGACCAGCCGGTTGCCGTGCTCGGCGTCGGCGAACACCGTCACCGAACCGCCGCCCGGGTGCCGGGTGAACAGGGTGCTCACGGTGCCCTCGCCGGGGAACTCCCCGGCCGCCTCCACGGCGACCACCGCGGGATCGTCGAGCACCTGCTTCGCCGCCGCCAGCACCAGTTCCCGCGGATCGGAGACCGCGCTCACGGCCACCTCCCACGCGTGCCGTCCGTCCGGCAGCGCGACGTGCGCCCCCGGCACCGCCGAGGCGCCCGGCGAGCTGCTGACCGCCGCGGTGAGCCAGTACGGCTTCCGCTCGAAGCGGGTGCGCGGGATGTTCGCGTACGGCAGATGCTGGCCGGTGCCGAACAGCGCGCCGACGTTCACCGGGTGTCCGTGGACCCACAGCTTCATCAGCGCGTTGACCAGGCCGTAGCTCTCGTCCTCCTTGCGGCGGAGGGTCTCGATCAGCTCCGCGTTGTGCACCCCGGCGCCGAACGCGGTGGCGGCCACCGAGAGCAGGACCGCCGGGTTCGGAGCGAGTTCGACGAACGTCCGGTGACCGTTCTCCACGGTCTTGGCGATCGCCTGCGCGAACCACACGCTGTGCCGCAGACCCTTGGTGAAGTACTCGATGGTGTGCACCGGATCGGAGCCCGGCCGGTAGAACGCCTCGCGGTCGACCGAACTGTAGAAGCCGATCGTCGGGCTCTGCGCCGCGATACCGGTGAGCTCGTAGGCCAGCTCGCCCAGGAGCGGATCCATCTGCGAGGTGTGGCTGGCGCCCTTGGTCTGCAGCTTCCGCCCCAGCTTGCCCTCGGCCTCCGCCCGGGCGACGACGGCGTCCACCTGCGGCTCCGGGCCGCCGATCACGGTGTGGGTCGGCGCCGCGTAGACGCAGATCTCCAGGTCCGGGTAATCGCTCAGGACGGCGTTGATGTCGTCGGCGGAGTACTCCACGATCGCCATCAGGCGGATGTCGTCGCCGTAGAGCATCGACTCGCCCTCGCCCATCAGGCGCGACCGCTGGCAGATCACGCGGGTCGCGTCGGCCAGCGAGAGACCGCCGCTGATGTACGCGGCCGAGGCCTCGCCCATCGAATGCGGGACCAGCACGCCCGGCTCGGCGCCGTAGTGCCGCATGGTGTCGGCCAGCGCCACCTGGATGGTGTAGATGCCGACCTGCGAGGTCTCGATGCCGTACGTCTGCGAGTCGTCGAGGAACATCTCGGCGATCGAGTAGCCCAGCTCGTTCTGCACGTACTCGTCGACCCGGTCGACGTGCCCCGCGAACACCGGGTTCTCGGTGTACAGCTGCTTGGCCATCTTGCGGTGCTGCGAACCGAAACCGCTCAGCAGCCACACGGCCGAGGCGGCGTCGGGCGAGTCCGCGGTGTAGACGAAGGGCAGCGCCTTGCCGTCGGCGACGGCCCGCACGCCCTTGAGCGCCTCCTCGTGGGTGCGGGCCATGACGACCGAGCGGGTGCGCCCGTGATTGCGTCGTGCCAGGGCGCGCCCGATGTCGGCCAGCGGCGTCGCCCGGCCCTCGTCCGAGTCCAGCCACTCCGCCAGATCCGCGGCGGCCTTGCGGCGTCGCGACGGCAGGAAGCCGGAGACCACCAGCGGCACCGCGACGCCCTCGACGGCCGCCGGGGCGAAGCCCTCGGCGGGATCGGTCTCGGCCGCCGGAGCGGCGGTCTCCGCCTGCTTCGTCTGGACGGCGAGCAGAGCGCGCTCGGCGTCGGTCAGGTACTCGTCGTCCTCGTCGTCCCGGTCGACCGGCGAGGCCGACTCTCCTCGCTGATCGAGTTCTCCTCGCTGATCGAGCGGAGTCGAGATCTCCTCCAGATCCGAGGGCAGCACCTCGCGCACGACGACGTGCGCGTTGGTGCCGCCGAAACCGAAGCCGGACAGGCCGGCGATCGCGTGACCGGAGTAGCGCGGCCAGTCGGTGTTCTCCGTGGTGACCTTGAGGTTGGTCGCCTCGAACTGGATGTACGGGTTGGGCCCGACGTAGTTCAGCGAGGCCGGGATCTCGTCGTGCTGCAGCGACAGGACCACCTTGGCCAGGGCGCCCGCCCCGGCCGCGGACTCCATGTGCCCGTAGTTGGTCTTGGCCGAGCCGAGCAGCGCCGGACGGTCCGGGGTGCGTCCGCGGCCGACGACGCGGCCGAGCGCGTCGGCCTCGATCGGATCGCCGAGCACCGTGCCGGTGCCGTGGGCCTCGATGTAGTCGACGGTGCGCGGATCGATCGCCGCATTGGCGTACGCATTGCGCAGGACGTCGACCTGCGCCTCCGGGTTCGGCGCGAAGATGCCGTTGGAGCGGCCGTCGGAGTTCACCGCGCTGCCCGCGACCACCGCGAGGATCTGGTCCCCGTCGGCGCGCGCGTCGGCGAGCCGCTTGAGCACGAAGACGCCGCCGCCCTCGGCCCGGATCATACCGTCGGCGTCCGACGAGAAGGCCTTGATCCGGCCGTCCTTCGCCTGTGCGCCGATGCTGTCGAAGCCGAGGGTCACCGCGGGCGTGATGATCATGTTCACACCGCCGGCCACGGCCACGTCCGTCTCACCGCTGCGCAGGCTGCGCACGGCCTGATGCACGGCCACCAACGACGACGAGCACGCCGTGTCGATCGAGAGCGACGGCCCGCGGAAGTCGAAGAAGTACGAGACGCGGTTGGCGATGATCGACGACGCGGTGCCGGTCAGGGCGTAGGCGGCCGTCTCCTGCGCGCCTTCGCCCAGCCCCAGGGTGGCCAGCATTCGGTAGTCGTTGGTCGACGTGCCCAGGAAGACGCCGACCGGCTCGCCCTTGAGGTCGCTGGCCGGCAGGTGCGCGTTCTCCAGCGCCTCCCAGGTGAGCTCCATCGCCAGGCGCTGCTGCGGGTCGACCATCTCGACCTCGCGCGGGCTCATCTGGAAGAAGTCGGCATCGAAGCCCTGGACGTCGTCCAGGTAGCCGCCGTGCACGTTGGCCTTCTCGATGACCTCGGCCAGGCGCGGATCGGCCTTGAACTCGGTCCAGCGGTCCTCGGGCAGGTCGGTGATGCCGTCGACGCCGCCGATCAGCGCCTCCCAGGTGGACTCCGGGGTGTGACCGGCCTTCGGGAAGCGCGTGGCCAGGCCGACGATCGCGATGTCGTCGTCGGCGCTGCGCTCGCGCTCCCAGTAGCGGTCCGCGTCGACGTCGATGCCCTCGTCGGGGTCGCCCTCGATGATGCGCTTGGCGAGCATCGCGATGGTCGGGTGGTTGTACGCGGCCGTCGCGGTGAGGATCACCCCGGTGCGGTCCTCGACGTCGGCGGCCAGGGCCACCGCATCGCGCGAGGCCAGACCGAACTCCTCCATCGGGCGGTCCACCGAGATCTGCTCGAGGGGCAGACCGGTGGTGGCGGCGACCCATTCGCGGAGCCACTCGCGCAGTTCTTCGACGGTCATGCCGCCTGCGGTCTCGCCCGCGGTGTTCGTCGCCTCGTCGGTCGCATTGGTACCGGTGTTTTCAGTGTCAGACATCGTCTACAGCCTAAGAGATCTCATCGATCGGTCGGTACGCCTTCGAGCCCGGTACGTCGTGGAGACGTACCGGGCCGTCGGCGAAGTGTTCATGGATGGAGCGCGGGTCCGGCGAGCTAGTCGGCGGCGTCCGGGAACGCGGTCTGCTGGTAGCCGCCCCGCAGGGTGCCGTCGATGTAGGCCGCCTTGGTCGCGCGCCGAGCGATCTTGCCGCTCGAGGTCCGCGGGATGGAGCCGTTCGGGACCAGCAGGACGTCCCGGACCATCACGCCGTGTCGTCCTGCGATGGTCGCGCGCACCGCGTCGGCCACCTCCTGCGGGTTGGCCTTCCGGCCCGGCCGCTCGCACACGATCACCAGCTGCTCGGAGGCATCGTCGGGATCGAAGGTCAGTCCGGAGAAGCCGCCGTCGAAGACCTCCGGGGGCAGCTGGTTGGCCGGCACCGCGAACGCGGCGACGAAGCCCGGGCGGATCGCCTCGCTGGCGTCCTCCGCGCTGCTCTCCAGGTCCTGCGGGTAGTGGTTGCGGCCGTCGACGATCACCAGGTCCTTGACGCGGCCGGTGATGTACAGCTCGTCCTCGTAGAAGACGCCGAAGTCGCCGGTCGCCATCCACTCGGCGCCTTCGGGCGCCCCCTCGGAGTGGCTGCCGACCGGCAGCGGGTGGGCGAGCTTGTTGTGGAACGTGGCCTCGGTCTCCTCGTCCTTGTCCCAGTAGCCCTTGCCGATGTTCAGGCCGTTCAGCCAGATCTCGCCGACCCGGCCGTCCTCGAGTTCGGTGCCGGTCTCCGGGTCGACGATGACGGCCCACTGGCTCAGCGCCACCTGGCCGCACGAGACCTGGGCGATCGAGTTCTCGGCGCCCTCCTCCACCGGGGAGAAGTACCCGGCGTTGAGCTTGTCGCGGTCGACGTAGGAGATCTTGGCGGCGTTGTCGCGCTGGGTGGCGGAGACGAAGAGGGTGGCCTCGGCCATGCCGTAGCAGGGCTTGATCGCCTTCGGCGAGAGTCCGTACGGCGCGAAGGCGTCGTTGAACTTGCGCATTGAGCTGACGGTGACCGGCTCAGAGCCGTTGATCAGACCGATGACGTTCGAGAGGTCCAGCTCCTCGCCGTTCTTCGGCAGACCGCGGGCGGCGGCGTGCTCGTAGGCGAAGTTGGGGGCGGCGGCGAAGGTGGGCGCGTGGTCGTCGTCGGCGGCGAGTTCACGGATCCAGCGGCCCGGTCGGCGCACGAACGCCATCGGGCTCATGATCGTGATGTAGCGGCCGCCGAGCGCGGGCAGGATCACCGTGAGCAGGCCCATGTCGTGGAACATCGGCAGCCAGGTGACGCCGCGGGCGTTGCGGTCGATCTCGATGCAGTCGTAGATCTGCAGGACGTTGGCGGCGACGGCCTCGTAGGTGATCTCCACACCGGCCGGGACGCGGGTGGATCCGGAGGTGTACTGCAGGTACGCGACGGTGTCGCGGTTGTGGTCCTCACCGGCGACCGGGGGCACCCAGGCCGCGCCGACCGAGTCGGGCACCGCGTCGACGGCGATGACGCGGGGGCGCTCCTTGGCCGGGCGGTCGGAGAAGAAGTCGCGCACGGCCTCGGCGGACTTGGTGGAGGTCAGGATCGCGGTCGGCTCGCAGTCGGCCAGCACGGCGTGCAGACGGTCGTGGTGGCCGGGCTCGTCCGGGCTGAACAGCGGCACCGCGATGTTGGATGCGTACATGGAGGCGAAGAAGCCGATGACGTACTCGAGGGACTGCGGGGCCAGGATCGCGACACGATCACCGTGCTTGGTCACCTGCTGCAGGCGCGCGGCCACGGCGCGCAGGCGCTTGCCGAACTGCGCCCAAGTGAGGTCGATCCGCTCGCCGTCGCGCTCCCGGCTGTAGTCGATGTAACGGTAGGCGAGGGTGTCGGCCTGTTCACGCACGTTGCGTTCGACGTAGTCGACCAGGGTCGCGTCCTCGGTGAACCGGAGGTTGCCGTCCTCATCGAGGAACTGTTCGAACTCGGTCTTCAGCATTGAAAAACTCCTGTGCCGCGCGGGCGCGGCTTCTCATCAGTCACAGTGTCGGCTCCGATCCTCGACCCCCACGGGGACCAGAGCCCTTTCATTTCCAGTACCGGTTTGTCGTCCACCGGCCCCGGGTGCGCAAAACCGTCGCCATTCTACTCCTCCCGGAGGATCGGAATGACAGGCGCAAAGGCATCCATCTGTGTCGGGAACACTCCGACGTAGCTCATGGTGGTCTTGCGCCGCACCTCGCGGATCTGCTCGGCGATCTCCGCGACGGTGCCGAAGGCCAGGTACGGAGATGCCAGGACGTCGTCGACGGTCAGGGTCGCGTCGCACGCGATGGTCGGCGGATACCCCTGGTCGAGAGCCTTGAGCGCCGTCTCCGCGGCCGCCACCCGGTCGTCGGTGAGAACGACGGCGGCGATGTTCCAGTTCAGTTCGATCCGGTCGAACCGGTCGCCTGCGGCCTCCCGGATGCGTTCCACCCGAGCCGTCGTCTTCTCGATGGTCATGTCGGAGAGCTTCATCCGGCCGTCGGGGGTGGATCCGGTGGCCACCGAGATGATGTCGGCGTGCTTGGCCGCCAGCGCGAGCATCCGCGGGCCGCCGGCGCCCACGGCGAGCGGCGGACGCGGCCCCTGGCGCGGACGCGGCGCCCCCTCGATCCCCTTGATCCGGTAGAACTCGCCGTCGAAGTCGACGGTCTCCCCGCGCATCAGCAGGTCGAGGACGGTCAACGCCTCGTCGAGCCGCCGGATGCGCTCACCCGGCGTGCCGAACTCCAGCCCCGCCCGATCGAACTCGTCCTTCAGCCAGCCCGCACCGATGCCCAGTTCCAGACGCCCCCGGGACAGGACGTCGATGGTGGTGGCCTCCTTGGCGAGGATCACCGGATGCCGGAATCCGTTGGCGAGCACCGAGGTGGCCAGCCGGATGTGATCGGTGGCCTGCGAGAGCGCCCCCAGCGCGGCGAGCGGTCCCACCTGGTTCCCCAGGTGGTCGGGGACGGCGAACGTGTCGTACCCGTACTCCTCCGCGGTCTGCGCGAGCCGGACGAACCTCCGGGCTCCGCCCTCGTCCCGGTTGCCCTCCCCGCCCGCACCGAAGCGGAACCGGCGCAGCCCTTCGGCGTTCCGGTCGATCACGGTTGCGGTCACGGACGACTCTCTCTGTGCGGTGGTGAGCGGTCGGTCACCCGTTTGAAGGACACCGCCAGGTCACGAAAAGGTTAACGCAGCAGGTGAGCAGACCTCAAAAGATCACGAGTGCTTCGGGTGCGGAGCCTGCTCGATCAACCGCGACGACCACCCGAGCATCCACTGCGTGGCGCTCCGACCGTCGATCGACCAGTACCGCTTGGTCGCGTACATCGCGTGCACCGGGTTGTTCACCGCACCGGCGAGCTGACCGACCGCGCCCAGACCGTTCGCCGCGGTCGGCGAATCGCAGATCAGGTCGCCGGGGGCGCAGATCGTGTAGGTCCGGTCCTTCAGGTCGCCGAAGCCGCCGGGCCGGGCGCCGGTCATCGTGATCCCCCCGACCAGCGAACCGAAACCGCCCAGGGCGATCTCGGCGCCGACGCCCGGCGGGACCGGCCCCACGTCGTGCTGACCGCCGGCCTGTCGGCGGCCGTCGGCGATCAGCCCGACGCCCAGGACCAGGTCCTGGTCGCGCTCGGCGATCGGTCCTCGGCCGTTGCCGATGTCACTCGCGATGTCGCCGACGATCACCGCACCCTGCGAGAAGCCCATCAACACGTAGGTGGTCAGCGGGCACTTCTCATTGGTCTCGCGGATCTCGGCCACCGTGCGACGCTTCCCCTGAGCCCGCGAGTCGTTGTAGTCGCGCTGCCGGTCGGTCAGGACCGTCGGATTCCGGAACTGCGCGAGGTAGGGCACCGTGTAGACCTCGGCGCGCGCCTGCGGGAACCTGTCCTGCAGCACCTTGGTGACACGCAGCATGAGCGACCGGGGGTTGGCCGCGGGCCGGTACGGATCGTCGTTCGGCTTCGACTCCCAGGTGCCGGGCACCGACACCACGAGGACGTCCGGGCAGTCGGCGGACTGGGCTTTCGGCCGCTGGGGGCTCGACGACGGCGGCGAGGTGGTCGGGGGGCCGGGGGGCGGCGGCGTCGGTTTCAGGAACTGGATGATCAGGACGATCACCAGGATCACGGCGACGACCGCCAGCGCCCCCAGGAACCACGCCACCTTGCGGAGGGGGCGTTTCACGAGCGGAGGGTCCGGACTAGCAGAGGTTCTTCTCGGCGGCGGCGATCAGCTTGTCCGCCTTGGCGCCCGCCTCGTTCTCGTTCTTGGTGGTCGGCCCGATCCCCGCGCGGACGTAGACCTTGATCATCGTCGGATCGGTCTTCTTCTTCTTCTCCGAGCAGACGTAGTAACCCCAGGTGAGAGCGATGTTCTTGTCGTCGTCGCCCATGAACCCGACGTCGTCGCGCTTGAGCTGCTCGAGGTAGGCCTTCTGCTTGTCGTTCATCTGCGGACGACCCTGCTGCGATCCGGGGAAGTTGCCCGGAACCGAGGTCGACGCCTCCGGCTTGGTGGCCGGCAGCGTCTGGGTGGCCTTCGAGGCGCCTGCAGCCGCCTGGCTCGAGGCCGCGGCCTCCGCGGAACTCGAGGCTCCGGCGGACTTCTTGGCCGACGCGGACGTCGGCGCGCTGCCGGAAACACTCGTGGTGGTGACGTCCTGAGTCAGCGGCGCGCTTGCAGTGGACGAGTCACCACAGGCGCTCAGCGTGACCGCGACGGCCGCAGCCGCCGCGAGCACGATGAGGCCGCGGGAGATCTTGCCAGTCATGGGGTTCAGGCTACCTTCCGATTGCACCGATCTTGCACCGCGCAGGGTATCCACCTGCAGAAACACGGCAGATACTCAGGCGATTATCAACTTGCGCGACACTAGCGTCCGAACACCCGTGCGCCCCCGGCGGGAGTCCAGTCGATTCGGCCGCGTTCGAAGGTGTTGAACTTCACCTTGCCGTCCCGACTGGTGAGTTCATCACTGGTCGGCAGACCGAGGCGGTGGAACTCCGGCACATAGGCGCCGCCGATCGCGCCCGCGACCACCTTGGGCCCCTTCGGACCGGTGAAGAGCCGGCCGTTGCGGAAGTCCTGCGCGTGCCCGCCGGGCACCGGGTACTGCGGCGTCAGGCAGCCGCCCAGACTCCGGAGCTGCTTGGCGTTCTTGAAGGCGGCGCCGTAGCGGCAGGCCACCCGGTCCCCCGACAGGCCGAGCGCACTGGCGATCTGCGGCCACGACTGCTTCATCTCGAACTCCCAGTACGGCCAGGTGTGCGTGCCGGACGGCCGGTAGACGGCCTGCGCCGGGATGCCGGCCTTCGCGAGCTTGGTCGCGAACTGCTGGCTGGTGGTCCGCGACAGCGCCTCCAGGCCGACGCCCGAGTAGTTGGTGGCCAGCAGCGGGATGTCGCTGGGGCGGTCGTGCGGCCCGATCACGCCGTTGCCCGACGAGATGTACAGGCTGGTGCCGCGCAGGCGGTCGGCCAGGACGTACGGGTCGTGCTCGGCCCACGCGGGGTCGCTCGGCTCGCCGAACATCTTCATGGCGTCGTAGCCGCCGCCGTCGCGCAGCGCGAACTGGATGGCCTGCGGCATGCCGTACGACGTCAACTGCAGGATGCCCGAGTACGACGCCGCGAACCGGAAGAACCCCGGAGTGCGCACGGCCAGCATCATCGCGGCGGTGCCGCCCATCGAGAGCCCCTGGACGCCGCGGACGTCGGTCGACCGCCACTGCCCCTCCAGGATCAGCGGAAGCTCGCGCATCAGGAACGTCTCCCACTGGTAGTTCTTCCCGCGGTCGGGCTGCTTCCAGTCGGTGTAGAAGCTGGACTCGCCGCCCACCGGGAGCACCACGTTGACGTTCTTGTCGCGGTAGAAGCTCTCGATGTCGGTGTTGATGATCCAGCCGTTCTGATCGTCCTGCGCACGCAGTCCGTCGAGCGTGTAGAGCTGCGGGAACTTGGCGTTCGGCCGGGACCACCAGTCCCGGGCCAGCAGCAGCTGCACCTGGATCTCGGTGTTCATCGCGGGTGAGAACACCCACAGCGCCACGCGCCGATCGGTGTACCACTTCAGTCGGGTGACCCGGACCGCCGCGGACGGCCCCGGAGCGGGCTGATCGGCCTGACTCGGTGCTGCCGGACTGGGTGCCGCCGGGCTCGGGGCGGCCGGGCTGGGTTCGACGACCCTCGGTTCAGCAGGCCTCGGCTCGGCGGTCCTGGGTTCGGCGGGACGGGGTTCGGCGGGGCGCGGTTCCTGCGTCGCCGGGACGGGCGGCACGGGCGACGGATCAGCCGACGCGGGTACCGCCGGCGACACGGTGAGGGCCAGAGTGAGTGCGACGACGACGCCTGCCCGCACGCTGCCGCGCGCGGTCCGATCCTGCTTCACGCGCCTCAGGCGCGCCTTCCTGCTCCACAGCGTCACGATCCCTGCTCCTTCGTCCACTTCCGGAGAACCGACAGGCGATCGCGAGAGATGCGAAGCGCCCCACGTGTGTTCTTACACGTGGGGCGCTTCGTTGTCCGTACGCCACGCTGTGACGCGTGTGAATTGTGTGACTAATGTTTCACAGCCACCGCAGCGGACTCACTCGGGTCAGCGGAAGAAGCCTCGGCTGTGCGCGTTCCAGAGCATGTCCTGCCAGTAGCCCCAGGCGTGGGTGCCGTTGGCGTAGTGGGTCATCGGGTTCAGGCCCTGTGCCCGGGCGAAGGCCTCGAAGGAAGCCGCCTGGGTCAGCGCGAGCAGTTCCAGCGGGGTGCCCTTGAACAGGTCGTCGCCGACGTTCTGCGGGTAGTTGTAACGACCGAACATGCCGTTGCCCGAACCGATGTAGAGCTTGAGGCCGTGCATGCGGTTGATCAGCATGGTCGGGTCGTTCTGCGGCCAGCGCGGGCTCCACGGAGCGCCCCACATCGAGTCGACGTTCCACGGACCCGGCTGCACGTCGAGCATGGCCACCCGCAGCATGGTGCGCATGCCCGGCGAGGTGAGGAAGTTGTAGCCCGAGAGCGAGGCGGCGGCGTAGTACCGGCTGCGGTTCTGCGCGGCGTTGGTCAGCGCGGCGTTACCGCCCATGGAGATACCCATGAGGGCGTACCGGCCGCCCTTGCTCGCGTAGCCGCGGGAGCGCAGTGCCGGCACGATCCGCTGGTTCAGCACGCAGCCCCAGCGGTAGCGGGCCTGCTGACCGTTGAAGTTCGAGGGGGCGTCCCAGTCGGTGTAGAAGCTGTTCGGGCCGCCGACCGGCATGACGACGTTGACGCCGCGATCGGCGAGCAGTCGTGCGTTGGTCTCGATGGCCCAGCCGCTGCGGTCGTAGCGGGCACGCATGCCGTCGAGCAGGATCACGGTGCGCGTGTTCTGCCTGCGGTACCAGGTCTGCACCTTGACGGTGCCGTTCGGATTCGCCCTGCCCAGCGCACTGTTGCTCGGCATGCCACAGGAGTTGACGCGGAACTCCCGGTAGGCGGCGGCCTCAGCGGTGCCGGCACCGATCACGGAGCCCAGTAGGCCGACCGTCGTCGCGACGGTCACCGCGATCGCCGTCAGGCGGCTGCCGCCGCGCAGCTTGTTCTTACCAAAGCGCATTACTGCCCTCTTCCTTCGCTTACCCGGCTATGAGGACCCTCTCAGGTTCCTCACGGCCGCCTCGTCCGTGCCAGCTGCCTCGCAACCGGACCCACGCCACTCGCTTCTCGGATTCGGCAAGCCTATCCGACCGGCGACGTTAGTCCAATACCGTGACCGAGGTCACGACGCTGCTGATGATGTCTCCACGTCGAGCGTTCCACACAGGTTCCGTACAGAAACTCGTCATCGATACCATCGGGCTGTCGCGGTGAGACGTTACCGTTCCGAGACCGGAATTGCCATTGGTGGCGACCCTCACACGGCCCGATTCGACCGACTCGGGCTCAGCCGGCTCTCAGTCTTCGGTGTCCGGAACCGGTTCCAGGCCGCACCGGAGGATCTCGTACTCCGGGATCCGACTGATCCGGTAACTGTTGAATTCCAAAGACTTTCGCAGGTTGTCGCGGAACAGCCCGTAGTCCCAGGGGACCTTGTACGAGATGAATCGCTTCTGGGTCTCCGGGCACTTGAGCGCCGCGCGGGCACGTCGGACGTCGATCCCCTCGATGTACGCGGGCAGCCCCGCACCACGGGAGACGCCGCCGGACTCCGCCACCACCCACTCGTTCGGCAGGTTCTTGTCGTGGCCGATCCGACCGTCCTGCAGACGCTCGGTGTGCGCCGCCAACGGATAGGCCAGACCCATCTGGTCCACCACCCGGACGTCGAGCGGGGCGTTCATCCCCGTCATCCCCAGATTGAGGAAGTACAGCGTCGTCGCACCGCGGAGATGTTCGGGCAGCCCCCGGCGGAGCTTCGCGACGTACCAGTGATCGAAGTCACCCGCAGGCAGGATGATGCCGCCGTCCTTGCCGCGGACCTCCTCGATCGTCTCCATCATCGCGCGCATCCGCGGGTAGTCGAGGTAGTCCTCGGCGGTCACCGGATTGGGGTTGGCCATGTTGGCCACATAGAAGCGACGCTCGTCGACGATCCCCTCGCGGCCGATCTCCATCGGCGATGCGGTGACGGTCTGCTGCGAGATCGCCGCCCCCCACCAGACCGTGCCGCCGACCACCAGGACGATGAAGCCCGCCGCGGCCAGCCGCGGCCGGGAGACCGCCGAGCTCAGCGAGTCCGGGAGCGTCGCCGGGACCACCATCACCGGCAGCAGCAGGATGAACATCGGGGCGAGCAGCACGCGGCCGTGCATGAAGTCGCCGCCCTGGCGGGTCCAGTAGAGGGACAGCAGGACGCCGGCCGCCAGCACGGTGGCCACCGCGGTCGACGGCCGCTGCAGGCTCGCCTGGAACGCCTTCCAGCGCTCACCGACCGTCCGGCGGCGCGGCGGCTTCGGGTCGAGGATGTCCGGAAGACCCTCTTCGACCTCGTCGGCGGCATCGTCGGGCCCGGCGACCGGATCCGGAACGTCGTCGCGCACCCGCGTCAGAACCAGCACCACGCCGACCAGGACGGCCAGGATCACCGGGAGCAGCAGCAGATACGGGGAGAACAGGTTCTCCAGGTAGAGGTAGCCCTGCCCCCACTTGGAGCCGCTCGCGTCCTTGGCGATGGCCGGATTCGGCACCAGGATCGCGTAGTAGCCCATGCGGAAGACCTGGTAGCCGACCGGCAGCACCGCGGCGACGACGACCATCGCGACCCGCATGAGCCAACCGATCGGGGCGCAGAACAGGACCAGCAGCACCAGCGCGCCGAGCACGGTGATCTCCGGCCGGATCAGCGGGGCCAGGCCGGCGAAGAACGCGAGGAACAGGAACGACGCCCGCGCGGCGACGTCGGTGCGCGCCGGATCGCGGCGCGACCAGGCCAGGAACAGGCACCACAGGCAGGCGATCCAGAAGATCGCCAGGCCGTTCTCCAGGCCGCTGGTGGCGAAGTCGCGGGCCGGCGGGAGCGCGATGTAGACGATCGAGCCGAGCGGCAGCAGCAGGGTGAAGCCCGCCGCGGCCCGGCCGGACCCGGAATCGGGCAGCCAGCGCCTGCCGTACAGGCGCGCGGTGCCGTACATCGCGATCGGGATCGCCAGCAGCGAATGCACCAGCGCCACCCACAGCACCACATACTCCACCTGGCCGTCGGTGACCCACGTCCAGAACCAGTTGACGTAGGTCCACGCGGTGGAGGTGTTGGCCTCCACGCGCTCGCCCGCGTTGAACACCGGACCGTTGCCGGCGAACAGGTTCTTGACGGTGCGCAGCACGATCAGGCCGTCGTCGGCGATCCACCGTCGCTGCCAGGCGCCGATTCCGAAGAACACGGTCACCAGCACGGTGCCGACGAGCCAGCTCAGGCCCGGGACCAGGAGACGCGGGGTCGGGAAGCGGCGGGACGACGACGCGGCCCCCGCCTCCGCCGACGGCTCCGTGTCGGGAGCGTCGGCGGTGTCGGGGGTGTCGGGCAGACCGGTCCGGTCGGGGTCAGGACGGGACATAGACCGCGACCGCGACGAGGACGACCCAGGCCACGGCGAGGAACTGGAGAACCCGGTCGCCGAGCGCGATCTCCTCGGGCTCGCCCGCCTCGCCGCCGTCCACGTCGACGGCGTAGCGCAGGATGGCGACGGTGAACGGGACCATCGAGATGGCGTACCAGACGTTGTCCGGGTGCATCTCGTAGTCGAACGCCCACAGGCCGTAGCAGAGGACGACGGCGGTGGCCGACAGCGTCCAGACGAACCGCAGGTAGGTGGTGGTGTAGTACTCCAGCGACTTGCGGATCTTGGCCCCGGTCCGCTCGGCCAACTGCAGTTCCGCGTACCGCTTGCCCGCCGCCATGAACAGCGAGCCGAAGGCCATCACCAGCAGGAACCACTTCGACAGGTCGATCTCGGCGGCGACGCCGCCGGCGATCGCGCGCAGCAGGAAGCCCGAGGACACGATGCAGATGTCCACCACGGCCTGGTGCTTCAGGCCGAAGCAGTAGCCGAGCTGGACCACGATGTACACCGCGATCACCACGGCGGTCTGCCAGTTCGCGACGAGCGAGATCCCGATGGCGCCCGCGATCAGGACCACCGCCAGGGCGAACGCCAGGTTCCGCGGGACCACGCCCGCGGCGATCGGCCGGAACCGCTTGGTCGGGTGCGCGCGGTCGGCCTCGACGTCGAGCGCGTCGTTGATCAGGTAGATCGACGACGCCGCCAGGCAGAACGCCACGAAGGCGATGCCGACGTGACTCATCTTGGTCGCGTCGGTCAGCGCATCGGTGCCCGCCGCCAGCGGTGCGGCCAGCACCAGGACGTTCTTGACCCACTGCCGGGGGCGCAACGCCTTGATCAGACCGGTGGCCAGATTCTTCGGCGGACCGGCGACCTTGCCCTCGATCGGCTCCTCGCTCATCAGCTGTTCCTCACTTCGTCGACGCCGACGGCGCAGGCCGATCGGTGTAAAGCTTGTCGGCCGCCACGACGGCCCCGGCGCCGAGCGCGCCGATCAGCGCGCCCGCGGCCACATCGGAAGGGTAATGGACGCCCAGGACGAGCCGGGAGGCCAGCATGGGCGGCACGAGCGCGGCGGGCACCGCGATCGGGGCCAGCCGACGCAGACCGCGGGCCTCTCCGGTGGCCAGCGCCCGGCCGAGCAGGATGGCGGCGGCGGTGGTCGAGGTCGCATGGCTCGACGGGAAGCTGAGCTTGCTCGGCGTGCCGACCCCCACCCGGATCTGCGGGTGATGCGGCCGACGACGGCGCACGATCCGCTTGATCACCACCGAGGCGGCGTGCGCGCCGAACGCACCGATGCCCGCCTCGACGAAGGCGCGCCTGGCGTCGTCGTCGTGCCGGTAGGCGGCGACGGCGGCACCGGCCGCGGCCAGTCCCATCCAGCCCAGCGCGTGCTCACCCAGGTGGCTGAGCCCGCGCGCGCCCGCGACGACGCCGGGCAGGGCGCCCACGGTGCTCTGCACATCGATGAGGATCTGCTCCTCGGTGTTCGGGGCGGGCACGTCGTCGTGTGCCGACCCGCCGTCCGGGGCGGGCAGACCGTCGTCCGCTCCCCGAATCTCGTTCTCCGCTCCCCGAGCCTCGTCGTTCGCTCCCCGAGCTCCGTCGTTCGCTCCCCGAGCTCCGTCGAGGGGTTCAGTCGATTCCGTAGACACGTGCCCAGCTCTCCTCGCTCGCCAGTTCCTCGTGCGCCGCCCGGTACTGCGCACGCATCTCGTCGAACCGCTGCCGCAGTTCCTTCTGCAGTCTGGCCGACTCGGCGCCCAGGCGGAGCATCTTCTCGCGGTCCCGCTGTCGGTAGACCACCCCGCGGCCGTCCGCGGTGGTCACGGTGACCCCGTCGACGAGGCCCAGCGAGTACCAGCGCGCCTCGATCGGCGGGTAGTTGGCCTGCGGCACCTCGTGGTGACGCGGATCGGCCGGGCGGACGTTGTTGACGATCGCCTTGAGGAGCGTCTTGACCTTGGCGACCGGGTTCGGCGGCTCGTGCATGCCCAGGTGGGTGGCCTCGCCGGAGGTCTTCGGCAGTGCGGTGGCCGACGGCAGCACGACGGCGTCCGGGTATCCCTTGCGCATCTCGGCGACCTTGCCCAGCGCGGTCGGCAGGATCTCGCGGATGTGGTGCGGCCCGGCCAGGAAGTCGCGGATCGCCTCGTTCTGGATGGCGACCGTCGAGTACTCCAGGCACAGCAGATGCTTGGCGGTGGCCTTGACCATCGACTTGAGGATGCCGTTGACGTCGCCGTCGTACAGCGAGGCCACCACCAGGCGGTTGCGCAGATGGAAGTAGGCCTGCCAGTCGATGGCGTCGTCCTTGTCCGTCCACGCCATGTGCCAGATCGCGATGCCCGGGACGGTGGCCGTCGGGTAGCCGGCGCGCGCCGCGCGGAGCGCGTACTCCCAGTCGTCCCACTTGATGAACAGCGGCAGCGGCAGCCCGATCTCCTCGGCGCAGATGCGGGGGATCATGCACATCCACCAGCCGTTGCCCTCGACGTCGATCCGTCGATGCAGGTCCTTGGAGTCCTCGCGGTCGGTCAGCGGGTACTTGGAGAAGTCGTGGTCGTACTCGACGAACGGCGCGGCGGTCCACATGAAGTCGCCGCGGTCGATGACCTCGCCCATGCAGTGCAGGTGGCTGCGGTCCTGCAGGTTCAGCATCTGGCCGCCGACCAGCATCGGGGTCTCGGCGAACCGGGACATCGCCAGGGCGCGCAGGATCGAGTCGGGCTCGATCATGATGTCGTCGTCCATGTACAGCACGTACGGGCTGTCGGTGAGACGCAGCGCCTCGTACATGATGCGCGAGTAGCCGCCGGATCCGCCGAGGTTCCCCTGGTCGAACATGTGCAGGCGGTCGCCGAGAGCGGCCGCGGCCTCGGCGTAGCCGGGCTCGTCCTTCACCTTGCGGGTGCCCTGGTCCGGCATGATCACCGCGTCCACGACGGCGTCGACCAGCGGGTCAGAGGTGAGCGCGGCCAGCGCGGCCACGGCGTCGGCCGGTCGGTTGAAGGTCGGGATGCCGACGGTGATGCGCTTGTCCGGGACCGTGCCCGCGCCGCGGCCGCGTGCCGAGCCCGCCGACGGGGGGACCTCGATCGGGGCGTACCAGCCGGCCGCGGTGATCTCGGTCGCGGTGTCGGTGGTGACGTCGAACCAGATCCAGCCGCCGTCCTCGAACGGGCCGAGGTCGGTCTCGAACTCGTAGACGCCCCGGCCGTCGGCGCCGAGCCGGACCAGGTCGCCGCCGATCGCGATGCGGGAGCCGTCGATCTTGGAGCGGTACAGGTCGACGCGCGCGGGCGCCTGGGTCACCGCACCGTCGCCCGCGGCGAGCTCGATGCGCAGGACCACCGACTTCAGCACGCTCCAGCGGCGCCAGTACGAGGCGGCGAAGGCGTTGAAGTACGTCGCGAAGCTCACCTCGGACTCGCCGCCGATGCGGACGCTGGTGCGGTCGGGCGCGTGGGCGCGGGCCTCGTTGCGGTCGGATTCGACCAGGTACAGCGAGCGCACGTCGATCGGCTCGCCCGGGCGCGGGAAGATCACGCGCTGCAGCAGCGAGACGGCCCTGCTGTCGGGATCGGCGACGTCGTGCCGGTCGGCGGCGGGCATGGCGGTGTCGGGGGAAGTCATCGTCGTTCTCGCTCCGTCAGTCCGCGTCGTTCCGAGTCGCCAGCGGCGTCCCGTCACGCAGGTGCGGGGCCAGCGTGTTGTCGAACATGGTCAGCGCACTGGCGATCGCCATGTGCATGTCGAGGTACTGGTAGGTGCCCAGGCGACCGCCGAAGAGCACGTTGTTCTCCGCGGTCTCGGCCTTGGCGAGCTCGCGGTAGGCCGCGACGCGCTGCCGGTCCTCGGGGGTGTTGATCGGGTAGTACGGCTCGTCGCCCTCGCCGGCGAAGCGGCTGAACTCCCGCATGATGACAGTCTTGTCCGTCGGGTACTCGGTGCGCTCGGGGTGGAAGTGCCGGAACTCGTGGATCCGGGTGTACGGCACGTCGGCGTCGTTGTAGTTCATCACCGGGGTGCCCTGGAAGTCGCCGGTGTCGAGCACCTCCATCTCGAAATCGAGGGTGCGCCAGCCCAGTTCACCCGCCGAGTGGTCGAAGTAGCGATCCAGCGGCCCGGTGTAGACCACCGGCGCGTCGGGGTTGGCCGCGCGCAGCTCGTCGCGCACCTCGAACCAGTCGGTGTTCAGCCGCACCTCGATGCGCTCGTCGGCGGCCATGTTCTCCAGCCACGCGGTGTAGCCGTCGACGGGCAGCCCCTCGTAGGTGTCGTTGAAGTACCGGTTGTCGAAGGTGTAGCGCACCGGCAGCCGGGTGATGTTGCCCGCGGGCAGGTTCTTCGGGTCCGTCTGCCACTGCTTGGCGGTGTACGCCTTGATGAAGGCCTCGTAGAGCGGGCGGCCGATCAGACTGATCGCCTTCTCCTCCAGGTTCTTCGCGTCCGCGGTGTCGATCTCGCTGGCCTGCTCGGCGATCAGCGCGCGCGCCTCGTCCGGGGTGAAGTAGCGACCGAAGAACTGCGACACCAGACCCAGTCCCATCGGGAACTGGTAGGCCTGGCCGTCGTGCATCGCGAACACCCGGTGCTGGTAGCCGGTGAAGTCGGTGAACCGATTGACGTAGTCCCACACCTTCTCGTTCGACGTGTGGAACAGGTGCGCACCGTACTTGTGGACCTCGATGCCGGTCGTCGGCTCCGGCTCGGAGTAGGCGTTGCCGCCCAGATGGCCGCGGCGTTCGACGACGAGGACCCGCTTGCCGAGCTGAGTCGCCGCCCGCTCGGCCACGGTCAGGCCGAAGAAACCGGATCCGACCACGATCAGGTCGACGCCGGAGTCCTGCGAGCGGGTCGCGTCCTGCGAGTACGCATGGTTATCCGTCACAACTGTTCAGGTTATCGGAAGGTTCCTGAGTGTTCAGCAAGGCACGACCCCGATCACGGGTTCGGATGCTCACACCGCCGAAAGCGCCCGCTCCCTCGTCCGACCCGGACGAGGGAGCGGGCGTCGTACCCGATGCGAGGCGGTTCGGCGGCCGTCCGTCAGCGCAGTCCGTCCCGCTTGGGGAAGCCGAGGACGGCGAGTCCGCCCGCCTTCAGGAAATCGGTCAGCGCCTGGCCGAGCAGCGCCGTGGCCCCGGTGTTCGGGCTGTAGTAGATGAGGCCGTTCTCGATCACCTGGACCAGCCCGTGCGTGCCCTTGCCGTCGGTCACCAGCTCCGGTTCGGAGACGGTGCCGAGGGAGCCCTGCGAGTTGTCGCTGCGGTCCTTGCCGACCGTGCCCAGCGAACCGTGGCGATTCGCGCTCGGTCCCTGCGGATCGGTGGCCGACTCGTCGGCGACCGTGCCCAGCGAGCCGTGCCGGTTCGCGCTCGGCCCCTTGGGATCGGTGGCCGACTCGTCGCTGACGGTCCCCAGCGAACCGTTGCGGTTGGCGCTCGGCCGGTTGGGGTCGGCCGCGGGGTTGTCGGAGAACTCGCCGCCGGAGATCGCGACACGCTTCTGGGCCAGCGCCCCCCGACCCACCTCGATCATCTGCTCGATGATCGGCGTCAACTGACCGGCGAGGTCGCTGAGGTCGCCGCTGAGACCGAGTGCCGAGAGGTCCGGCAGTCCGCCGCTGCCACCGCCGAGCAGCGTGAACAGCGGACTCAGATCCAGGAAGTCCAGCAGGCCGCCCTGCGCACCCGGACTCACCGGAGGCTTGACGATCTTGGGCAGGCTCTTCTGCCCCTTCACCGCGAACCAGTCGGACTTGAGCTGCAGCTTCGTGCGGGCCTCGTCACCGGTGGCCTCGACGGTGCGGGCCGAGCCCACCACGCGCACCTTGACCACGCGGCCGCTGCCCGCGCCCAGACCGTTCGCCTCGATCACCTCGAAGCTGCGCAGGGTGCCCACCCCGAACGCCGACGCGATGCTCGACGGGCTCACCTCGACGGTCCAGTCGTGGTTCGGGGAGACCGAGTCGCCCTCGTCGATCACGGCCGGGAAGTCGCCGCCCGCGGTGTACCCGCCGGTGGAGGCGGAGAACTCGGCGAGCACCGGTTTGCCGCCGCGCATCCGGACCTGGCCCGCGGTCTCGTCGGCGGCCCGGTTGGTGCGGGGGTCCTCCCCGGAGGCGCCCTGATACACCTGCGACTGCTGGGTGTTGTCGATCTTGCGGCCCGAGGCGATGCCGGCGAGCACGTACGAGCGCGCCGCCACGGCCTGCGCCTTGAGCGCCTCGAAACCTCCGGTGTCAGCCCAGCCGGGCACCGACTCCTTGGGGATCACGCCCTTCACGTAGTCGTCGATGTGCAGCTTGTTCGCGATGCCGTCGGCGGTCACACCGAGTGAACCGCGATACTTGTCACCGCTGTCGCAGAAGGTCAGCAGTTCGCCGGCCGGGCGGTTCGGGCCCGCGGTGATCGGATCGATCCACTGCGCGGGCGCGGTCCGGATCACGGCACCGCCGCAGCCCTGCTTGATGGTGGCGGTGCCCCCGGACAGACTCACGGCCTGTCCGGGAGACACGTTCACCCCGCCTACCTTGGCACCGCCGTCCGCGCGGACATCGACCGACCGCTTCTCGCTGAGCGAGACGGTCACGTCGGGGTTGTCCACCTTCCCCGCGGTCGTGTTGCCGTAGTAGTGACGCAGGATCCTGTCGGCGTTCCAGCCGCGTTTGGCGTACCCGTAGGCACCCCACTGCCCCAGGCCGCGACCGTGACCGTGGCCGTGACCGTTGAGGGTGACCGAACTCGCGCGCAACGAGATGCCCGCATCCTCGATCCACTGCCCACCACCGGCCAGCAGGCCGCCGGCGATCATCACGGGGGTGACCGCAAGGGCCGCGAAAGTGAGATTCCGCTTCTTGGCTCTGCCGGGTCGGGTCTTGGGCACTGCTTACCTCATTCGCGCGGGACCTCAGCTGCAGCCTGTGGCCCGTGTGATTAGTGGGACTACTGTGACAGTAGTGGTATATAGATGGGTTGCCAACCAGCGACACGTCACAACCGGATCACACTGAGTGCCGAGAGTCGGGTCGCTCACGTGCCGTCATCGCTGTTCAGGAGAGGCTGCGGGGTGTCGACGACGCCCCCGGCGCCGGATCGCGGCGCGTCATGTCGCAACTCCTGCCTGGCGTGTCGCGTTCCCTCTTCCGTGTCGCGGATCATCCATGGACCGCGACACGGAAGACGAGGCGCGACACGACCGAGACGGCCACCGACGCACCGGTGCCTCCCCTCCCGCCCCCGAGCGGCGTGTCGCGACTCCTGCTCCATGTCGCGCGTCGTCCATGAGCCGCGACACGGAAGAGGGGCCGCGACATGCCGATGCGAGCCCCGTCGGAGCGCCGCACCCGTGCCCGCTCTCGCCCCGGGCTCCAGGCTCCGGGCGGCGTGTCGCCTCGCCTCGGGCCGCGTGTCGCGACTCCCGTTCCATGTCGCGCGTCATCCATGAGCCTCGACACGGAAGAGGGAACGCGACACGCCGCAGGGGGGGGCGAGGGGCCAGGCGGCACCGAACGACGAAAGCCCGTGGCGCGGAACCGGCGAGCGCGATCGAGCCGGGACCGTCACCGGAGTCCGCGGCACGACACACCCGAGACGGATCTGCAGCACGGAACCGGGCGGGCCTGGGCGTCGTAGGTCTCAGCGGAGACTCAGCCGATCGAGCCAGTACTCCAGCTTCGGCACCATCGTGCCGGCCTCCAGCATCGCCCACCGGGACCGGACCACCATGATGCCCGCGGCACGCAGCTCGTCTTCGCGGTGCTTCTCCCGTACCACCGCGTCGGCCACCGACTCCCCCGGCCGGCGATACCGGCCGTACTTGCTCATCCCGTCGAACTCCCACACCAGACGACTCCGCCAGTCGCCGTCGACGCGGTAGGTCGTCCCGTTCACGACGTGCTCCACCTGCAGTGTCGGCAGCGGCAGACCCGCGCCGATCATCTGCGCACGACCCCACGATTCGCCGACGGACTCGGCCAGTCCGTCGGCGTACGCGAGCGCGGCGCGGGCGATACGCGTGCCGCGGCGGCGTCGTCCCGCCAACTGCAGGGCGAGCGCTTCCCGCGAGGCGTCGAGGTGCAGCGCCCCGTCCAGGACGACGAGGGCCTGCGCGAACGCCAGCGGATGCTCCGGCACCACCGCCTGTGCGACGTCGGCCGCGGTGCGCTCGAGGCCGGTCACCGCGATGCCGTCGACCTCGACCAGGTCTCCGTCGCGCAGTTCACCGGCGTGCACATGTGTGGATCTGCGCACGCTGCCGCCCCCGATCTCCCCGTTGACCAGGTGCACGACCCCCATCGGGGCCTTGAGCATTGGCAACCCGTGCACGACGGCCGCCGACTGGTGACTGAGCACCGTCGCACCGCGGCTGTGCTCGGTGGTCACCACCGCGATGCTCCGCAGTCGGAACTCCCGCGCTCGTATCTCGGCTCGCCGGGTGGCGTCCGCCTCGTCCGACGCCTCCGGGATCATGTAGACCCCGCGGGCCAGCCTCGCCAGAGACTTCTTCTCCACCAGTCGGCAGATCCGGTTGTCGGTGAAGCCCGCGGCGAGTGCGGCTTCGCGACGGATGAGCCCGTGATCGTCGTGCGGGAGCCCGCGTACGTCTGTGTCCATCCGCCGATCAGACACCCGATCGCGCGAACCGTGTTCGCACTGTCCACAGGCTCGTCAGCCGAGCGCGGAGTTGTCCACAGGATACGACGGCGGGCTCGATCCCCTCTTGCGCCGCTGTGTCGCGGCTCCTCTTCCGTGTCGCGCGTCGTCCATGGTCAGCGACACGGAAGAGGGGCCGCGACACGTCGGAAAACCGGAAAGCCGGAAAGCCGGAAACGAACCACCCGGGAAGAGGACCGGCCCGGAGAATCTAGAACCAGTGCTCCAGCACCTGCGCGAGTCCGTCCTCCGCATTCGAGGGCGCCACCTGATCGGCCACGGCCGTCGCCGCCGGATCGCCGTGCCCCATCGCCACCCCGAGTCCGGCCCAGCGCAGCATCTCGATGTCGTTGGGCATGTCGCCGAACGCGATCGTCGCCCGGGCGTCGACGTCGGTGTGCTCGGCCAACCAGGCCAGACCGCGGGCCTTGTGCACCCGCGGAACGGAGATCTCCACCAGACCGGTGTCGATGGAGAAGGTCACCTCGGCCAGGTCGCCCAGGGCCGGGCGGAGCCGGTGGGCCATGTCGCGCGAGGTCATGGAGGTGTCGCGCACCAGCATCTTCACGGCCGGGACGGCGAAGATCTGCTCGTCGTTCACCTCGACGTGGTCGGGGTTGAGCCACGCGTGCTGATATCCGGCGGTGGCGACGAAGGGCGCGGTGGCCGCGTCGCCCGCACCGCTGTCCGCGAGGGTCGCGGCACGTTCGACGGCCAGTCCCACCCCGGGCAGGCGTTCGGCCACCGCCTCGGCGAGTTCCCGGAGCACCTCCGTCTCGAGGGCCTCGACGTGCAGGATCTCGTCGGCGAGG
Source organism: Gordonia sp. (in: high G+C Gram-positive bacteria) (assembly GCF_047600385.1). Classification (GTDB taxonomy): domain Bacteria; phylum Actinomycetota; class Actinomycetes; order Mycobacteriales; family Mycobacteriaceae; genus Gordonia. The sequence goes on from NZ_JASGKZ010000001.1 coordinate 824,739, forward strand.
ACGTCGTACACGATCGCGCCGTTCGCGCAGACCGCGTACCGGACCGCGGCGGACGAGTCGGCGAGCTGATCGGCCACCTGCGGGATCCACCGCGGCGGACGCCCGGTGGCCAGCACCAGTTCGACGCCTTCGGCGCGCGCCCGCTCGAGCACCGCTCGGGTACGAGGTGTCAGGGTGTCGGCCCGGTCGAGCAGTGTTCCGTCGACGTCGGAGGCGATCAGGCTGGGCGGTCCCCAGTCCGTCGGCTCTCGGTTCGGCGGCGCCCAGGCCGCCGGTTCCGGGTCATCGGTCATCAGGTCTGTTCTCCTTCGGACGTTCTCTCGCATCCTGGTCGGCTTTCTCCCGCACCGCCCGCTCGGCACGACGCCGCGCCTTCTCGCGGGCCTCGGCGTCTTCGATCCCGAGCGCCTCCGCCGGCGTCGGAGCCCCTCCGCCCAGGCGCGCCGGGAGCCAGTCGGCACCGGCGGGCGCCTCGGGGTAGCCGGCCTGGACGTCGTGCAACAGGCGCTCCATCGTGTCGCGCAGATCCCGAGTGGCCGTCTCGACGTCGGCGTCGGCGGGGACGACGACGGGCTCCCCGAATCTCACATGGACCGGGATCCGGGTGAAACCCGCGCGTCGCCGGGTGCCCTTGCTCCACTGCCGCTGCGCACCCCAGTGCACGGCGGGCACGATCGGCACCCCGGCGTCACGGGCCATCCGGACGGGCCCGGTCTTGAACTCTTTGAGTTCGAAACTCCGGCTGATCGTGCTCTCCGGGTACACGACCACGACGTGGCCGGCCCGGAGCGTGTCGACGGCCGCCCGGTAGGCCTGTGCGCCCGCCGAGCGGTCCACCGGCACCGACCCCGTGTGGCGGATCAGGAAACGCATGATCCCGACGTCCATCAGCTCGGACTTGACCATGAACCGCCCGCGTCTGCCCCTCCGGTACAGACCGAGAGCGGGAGCCAGGAAGTCCAGGTACCCGTTGTGGTTGAGCGCGAGCACGACGCCTCCCGATCGGGGGACGTGTTCGAGGCCGGAGTACCGGCGCCGGGTGCCCTGCAGGCGGACGAGCGTGCCCGCCGTGATCTCCAGGGTGCGGAACACCGGTTCCATCGCTCCCCCTCTCTCTCGGCACCGGACGACCGGCTGCTCGTGCGGGTTACCCGCGGGTCTCGTCGTTCCGGTCGGGATCGGCGGCCTGCGCCTCGCGCCGGGCGCGCTCAGCCGCCTTGGCCGCGGCGTCGGCGGCGTCCATGGCGTCAGCCTCCGCCAGCGTCGGAGCTCCGCCGCCGAACTTGGCAGGCACCCAGAACTCGCCGGCCGGGTAGGGGCCGTTCCACTCGCGGTACATCTCCTGCAGTTCGGCGAGCTTCGCCGACATCGAGTCGTGCAACCGCTGCGTGATCTCGTCCACGGTGCCCTCGGGCCGGATCGGCTCGCACACCCCGATCGCGATCTTGAAGTTGTTCCGCCCCATCGCTCGGGGGTGCCCCTTGGTCCAGATCCGCTGCGCACCCCAGACCACGGTCGGGATGATCGGCGCACCGGACTCCAGCGCCATCCGTGCCGCACCCGACTTGAACGTCTTGATCTCGAAGCTGCGGCTGATGGTGGCCTCCGGGTACACCCCGACCAGTTCCCCGTTCTTGAGGTAGTCCACCGCGGTCTGGTAGCTCTCCGCACCGTTGCCGCGGTCCACCGGGATGTGTTTGAGCGCGCGCATGACGGGGCCGCCGTACCTGTTGTCGAAGACCTCTTTCTTCGCCATGAAGCGGACCTTGCGCTTCTGCAGGAACGCCGGGATGCCGGCGAGGGTGAAGTCGAGGTAGCCGGTGTGGTTGATCGCGACCACACCGGGGCCCTGCACCGGCACGTTCTCGACGCCGGAGATCTTGAACTTGAGGCCCTGCGCGAGCCACAGGGTGCGAGCCACACCGATCACGGTGTCGTAGACGGGTTCCATGACCCCCGACCTTAGTCGGGACGTCCGACACGTGCGCCGTCGTCGAGCCGCGACCGGAGCGGCGTGCGGCCGGGGACGGGACGCTCCGCGGAAACCGCGATGCCGCCGACGGTCGATCTGCCGGATCCATGACGGCGACCACCCCGCCCGATGGTCCCGCCGCACTCGGGCTCAAGGCCCCGGGCATCCGGCTCGACCGCCCGGATAGGCTGAGGTGTACAGCCCTTGCTCTATCGGAAAGGTCTCAGCCCCGTGCAGATCACCTCCATCGGCCACGCCGGATTCCACATCGAGACCGCGGCCGGATCGATCCTCTGCGACCCGTGGGTCAACCCCGCGTACTTCGCATCGTGGATCCCGTTCCCGGACAACACCGAACTGGACTGGAAGGCGCTCGGCGACTGCGACTACCTCTACGTCTCGCACCTGCATCGCGATCACTACGACGAGCAGAACCTGATCGAGAACGTCAACAAGGACGCCGTCGTCCTGCTGCCGGACTATCCGGTGCCGGACCTCAAGCGCGACCTGGAACGTCTCGGCTTCCACACCTTCGTGGAGACCACCGACTCGGTGAAGCACAAGGTCAGCGGCCCCAAGGGCGACCTGGACGTCATGATCATCGCGCTCCGCGCCCCGGCCGACGGCCCGATCGGCGACTCCGGCATCCTGATCGACGACGGCGAGACCGTCTGCTTCAACATGAACGACGCGCGCCCGGTCGACCTCGACGTCGTGAAGCAGGAGTTCGGGCACGTGGACGTGCATCTGCTCCAGTACTCGGGCGCCATCTGGTACCCGATGGTCTACGACATCCCGAAGAAGTCGAAGGCCAACTTCGCCAAGCAGAAGCGCCAGCGCGGCATGGACCGGGCCCGCAGCTACATCGAGCAGGTCGGCGCCACCTGGGTGGTCCCCTCGGCCGGTCCGCCGATGTTCCTCGACGACGACCTCTACACCGCCAACGACTTCAACACCGGCAGCGACTCCGACCAGGCGTCGATCTTCCCCGACCAGGCCGAGTTCCTGGAGCAGATGAAGACGCACGGCACCGACGACGGCACGCTGCACCGCGGTCTGATGATGGTGTCCGGATCGAGCGCGAAGTTCGCCGGGTCGGAGATGCTGGAGTTGGCGCATCCGTACCCGCCGGAGCTGGTCTTCGGGGAGAACAAGAAGGCCTACCTGGACCGGATGAAGGAGAAGTTCGCTCCGATCATCGCGGCCGAGAAGGCCTCCTGGGCCCCGGCCGACGGCGAGCCGCTGCTGCCGCAGCTCAAGGACCTGTTCGAACCGATCATGAAGCAGTCGGACCTGATCTGTGACGGCATCGGCTACCCCGTCGGCCTCGTCGTGGGCGAGGAGACCTTCGTCCTGGACTTCCCCAAGCGCGAGGTCCGCATGAAGGCCGACGGCGACGGCAAGTACCGCTACGGCTTCCGGATCGCCCCCGAACTGGTCCGCACCGTGCTGCGCGACGACGAGCCGGACTGGGTCAACACCATCTTCCTCTCGACCCGCTTCACCACCTGGCGGATCGGCGGCTACAACGAATACCTCTACACCTTCTTCAAGTGCCTCACCGACGAGCGGATCGCGTACGCCGACGGCTGGTTCTCCGAGGCGCACGACGACGACCAGTCGGTCACCCTGGACGGCTGGACCATCCAGCGCCGCTGCCCGCATCTGAAGGCCGATCTGGGCAAGTTCGGCGTGGTCGAGGGCAACAAGCTCACCTGCAACCTGCACGGCTGGGAGTGGGATCTGAAGTCGGGCCGCTGCCTCACCACCAAGGGTCACGAGCTGCGCGCCGAGCCGGCCGGCGGGGCCGCGCAGAACTGACCGTGACGCTTCCGCTCGAGGGCTTCACCGTCGTCTCGGTGGAGCAGGCCGTCGCCGCTCCCCTGGCCACCCGGCAGCTCGCCGATCTCGGCGCGCGGGTGATCAAGGTGGAGCGGGTCGACGGCGGCGACCTGGCCCGCGGCTACGACCGTTTCGTCGAGGGCACCGGCGCGCACTTCGTGTGGCTCAACCGCGGCAAGGAGTCCCTCGCCGTCGACCTCAAGTCGACGGCGGGCCGGACCCTCGTGCGGACGCTGATCGACACGGCCGACGTCTTCGTCCAGAACCTGGCGCCCGGGGCGGCCGAACGCCTCGGGCTGGGTGCGGCCGAACTGCGCGCCGGGCATCCGGAACTGGTGACGGTGAACCTGTCCGGTTACGGCGGCGGCGGCCCGTACGCGCAGCGCAAGGCCTACGACATGCTGGTCCAGGCCGAGGCCGGACTGATCTCGATCACCGGCACCGCCGACGCCGCGGTGAAGACCGGCATCCCGACCGCCGACATCGCCTCCGGCATGTACTGCGCCCAGGCCGTCCTCGCGGCGCTGCTGCGCCGGGCCCGCACCGGTGAGGGCGCCGAGATCGAGGTGTCGATGCTCGAATCGACCTTCGAGTGGATGGGCTACCCGATGTACAGCACGCTCCACACCGGGAGCCAGCCGCCGCGGATGGGCGTCGGGCACGTGTCGATCGCGCCGTACGACTCGTATCCGACGTCCGACGGCGAGATCCTCATCGGCGTGCAGAGCGACAACGGCTGGAAGACGCTGATGCGCGACGTCTTCGAGCGCCCCGATCTGGTCGACGATCCGCGGTTCGCCACCAACATCGACCGCGTGCGCCACCGCGCCGAATGCGATGCGGTGGTCGCCGAACTCAGTGCGCGGTGGACCGTCGAGGACCTGTCCGCACGCCTGGCCGAGGCCGGGGTGCCCGCCGCCGAGATCCGCGACGTCGACTCGGCCGCCGCGCACCCGCAACTGCGGGCCCGCGACCGCTGGCGACGGATCGACACACCGAACGCGCAGGTGGAGGCGCTGCTCCCGCCCGCGACCTTCGCCGACCACGAGGCCCCGATGGGCCCGGTCCCGGCGCTGGGCGAGCACACCCGCACCGTGCTCGCGGATCTGGGCCTGGATGCCGCCGCCGTCGACGCCGCGCTCACCGCGGGCGTGGTGGCCGCCGCCGTCAGACCGTCTCCGCCAGATGGTGGCCGATGATGACCTCCTCCACCGCATCGGCGTACCAGGGACGACGACCCCCGACCCGGTAGACCACGCCGCGGCCGACCAGCTCGCGCGCGGTCGTCGGGCCCTCCCCCGCCGGTCTCTCCGCCAGGAGCGCACGAAGCCGCGCTTCACGCGCGTCCAGGGCGGCGGCGTGCGTCGCCAGGTCCGCGAGGAACCCGGCCCGGTCGGTGTACGGGCCCTTGTGGTGGAACGTGGTGTACACCGCCGCCTCGATCTCGGCGCACCGCGCCAGCGACGCCCGCACGTCCGGCAGCGTCGACTCCAGGTCCGCGTACACCGGACCGAACGACGAGAGGTCGACGTCGGCGGTGAAGAACACCCCGTCCGGTTCCACGAAGAAGCCGCAGTGCCCGCCGGTGTGCCCCGGCAGCGGCACCGCGCGGAGGGTGACGCCGCCGCCGACGTCGATCACCGCGTCGTCGTCGAACGGTGTCGCGTCGGGTCGCTCGGAGAGCCGGAACGTCCGTTTCAGCTCGTCGCCGAGCGCGCCGGGCGGCACGTTCATGCAGCGCACGAACTCGTCCCAGGAGGCCACGGCGGGAAGATCGCGCCGGTGCACCGTGACCGGGGCGCGGGTCTCCCCGAGCCCGACCACGTGGTCCTCGTGATAGTGACTCAGCACGATCAGATCGGCTGCGGCGCAACCGGAGTCGAGCGAGGAGTCGATCTGCACCACGGTGTCCCCGCCGGTCACCCGGAGCGGACTGCCGTTAGGGTAGACGCCGCCGTCGCCGCGGAGCATCACCACGTGCTCGCTGAGCCGCACTTCCTCCATACCGGCGACCTTAACGATCCCCGAGACGCCCGCGGAGACGATCGGTGCATATCTCGATGTACGAGGTTAGGCTTACTTGACCGACAGGCGGACCACGGTCCCCGGGAGGAAGGACGTCGTGACACAGGTATCCGTGCAGACACCGACACCGTCGTCGCCCGGCCCCGCACCGGGACGCCGCGGCCCCCTCACCCGCGCCTCGGCCGTCCTCGGCCTCACCGCGCTGCTGGCGCTGCTGCTCCTCGGCGGATTCTTCGTCGGCAGCGGCGACATCTCCCTCGACCAGGCCTGGAACGCCCTGTGGGGCACCGGTGATCCGACCGACGTGATCATCATCCGCGACGACCGCGTGCCCCGCACCCTGCTGTGCGCCGTGGTGGGGGCGGCCCTCGGCGTGGCCGGCGCGGTGATGCAGGGCCTGACCCGCAACCCGCTCGCCGACCCCGGCATCCTGGGCGTCAACGCCGGCGCGTACTTCGCGATGGTCGTCGGCTCGGTGGCTTTCGGCGTCTCCGCCGGCGGTTACACCTGGTGGGCGATGGCCGGGGCGTTCGCCGCCGCGGTCCTGGTCTACTTCGTCGGCTCCCGCGGACCGGGCGGGGCGAGCCCGGCCAAACTGGTGCTCACCGGTGTCGCGGTGGCCGCCATGCTCAGCGGCCTGGCCTTCGCGCTGACGATGATCCACCCGAGCACCTTCGACCAGATCCGCGGACTGCTGATCGGCACGCTCGACGGCCGCGGCTGGACCGAGCTCTCCCTCGCGTGGATCCCGGTCGTCGTCGGACTGGTCGTCGCGGTGGCCCTGGTCGGCTACCTCAACGCCCTGGCGCTGGGCGACGACCGCGCCTCGGCCCTCGGCGTCCCGGTCACCGCGGTCCGCGCCGTCGGCTTCGTCGCCGTGACCCTGCTGTGCGGCGCCGCCACCGCGGCCGTCGGACCGATCACCTTCGTCGGCCTGATGGTCCCGCACGCGGTCCGCATGGTGCTCGGACCCGACAACCGCTGGGTGATCCCGATGTCGATGGTCACCGGCCCGATCGTGCTGGTGGGCTCGGACCTGATCGCCCGCGTCGCCACTCCCAGCGAGCTTCCGGTCGGCATGGTGACCGCCTTCCTCGGCGCCCCGCTGCTGATCTGGCTCGCCCGCAAGGATCGGGGATCCCCGCTGTGACCACCGCCGACGTCTCGAACTCCGCGCTCCCGGACGGCCGCGGCGCCGCCGTCCCGCCTGCCCGCTGGCCCGGCCGCATCCGGTTCCTCCGGGTCGGGCCGCTCAGTGTGAAGGTGGACCTGCTCGCCGGTGCGGTGACGCTGGTGCTGGTGCTCGCCACCACCCTGATCGCGCTCTGGTCGCTGGGCATCTCCACCACCGACTCGCCGAACCTCGGCTTCGGCGAGATCTTCGCGATCCTCGCCGGTCAGGAGAGCGGACCGGGCGCCACCCGCGTGGTGGCCGCCGCCCCCGCGGTGATCGTCGCCGTGCTCGGCGGGATCTCGCTGGCGCTCTCCGGCGCGATCTTCCAGACCGTCACCCGCAATCCGCTCGGCAGCCCGGACATCATCGGCTTCACCACCGGCGCGTACACCGGCGCGCTGATCGCCATGCTGGTCTTCGGCCTCGGCAGCGCGGGCACCACGATCGGCGCGCTGATCGGCTGTCTGGGCACCGGCCTGATCGTCTACCTGCTCGGCATGCGCGGCGGCACCGGCAACTACCGGTTCATCGTCGTCGGCATCGGCATCTCGGCGATGCTGGTCTCGTTCAACGGCTACCTGGTGGCCACCGCCAATGTGCAGAACGCCGGCTCGGCGGCCGCGTGGGGCATGGGCAATCTGCGCAACCTCACCATGACCGACACCGTCCCGGTGTTCGTGGTGCTGGCCGTCCTGCTCCCGGTGCTGGCCGTCGTGACGCCGCGCATGCGGATGTTCGAGCTGGGCGCCGACTCGGCCCAGAGCAAAGGCGTCGACACCGACAGCACCGAGCTGCTGCTGCTCGTGGTCGGCGTCGGCTTCGCCGCGGCCACCACCGCGGTGGTCGGCCCGATCGCCTTCGTCGCCCTGGTCGCGCCCCAGCTGGCGGCCCGGCTCACGCCGAGCGCCGGCATCCCCCTGATCACCTCGGCCGCGGTCGGCGCCACGCTGCTGGTCTCCAGCGATGCGATCGCGCGGACCGTCCTGGCGCCGACCACCCAGCTGCCCGTCGGCGTCGTGACCACCGCGCTCGGCGGCGTCTACCTCCTCTTCCTGCTCATGGCCCAGGCACGAAAGGCCCGACTATGAACGCATCGACCCCCTTCGACGGAGCTCAGGGAGCGTCCGGGCAAGCCCAGGGAGCGTCCGGACAAGCCCAGGGAGCGACCGGCGCCCGGCTCACCGTCTCCGGACTCCGCGTCGGTTACGGCGAACGCGTGATCATCGAGAACCTCGACACGGTGATCCCGGACGGCTCGTTCACGGTGATCGTCGGACCGAACGCGTGCGGCAAGTCGACGCTGCTGCGGTCGCTGAGCCGACTGCTCAAACCGACTGCCGGCGAGGTGCTGCTCGACGGCAGGCCGGTGGCCTCCTACAAGGGCAAGAGCTTCGCCCGCGAGATCGGTCTGCTCCCGCAGCAGTCGATCGCCCCCGAGGGCATCACGGTGATCGACCTGGTCTCGCGCGGTCGTTTCCCGTACCAGTCGATGTTCCAGCAGTGGACCGACGACGATCAGCGCGCCGTCGACAGAGCCCTCGCCGCGACCCGGCTCACCGAACTCTCCACCCGCACCGTCGAGGCGCTCTCCGGCGGTCAGCGCCAGCGCGTCTGGATCGCGATGGCGCTGGCCCAGGAGACCCCGATCCTGCTGCTCGACGAGCCCACCACGTACCTGGATCTGGCGCACCAGCTCGAGGTGCTGCAGTTGTGCGCCGAGTTGAACGCGGAGGGCAAGACCCTCGTCGCCGTCCTGCACGACCTCAACCAGGCCGCCCGGTTCGGCACCCATCTGATCGCCATGCGCAGCGGCGCGATCCTCGCGAGCGGGGCGCCGAGCGAGATCCTCGACGCCGACCTCGTCGAGAAGGTCTTCGGGGTGCGCTCCCAGGTGGTCCCCGATCCGGAGACCGGCACCCCGATGATCGTCCCGCTGGCCGAGAACCCCGTCGACTTCACGTCCCTCCCCGGCGACACCGCGAACCTGCGCGCGGCGAGCGGACACTGACCTCCCCGGTCCGCGACCTTCCAGCCCGACCGAGTTCCCCACCCCGACGAAAGGACCGAACATGTCGACCCGGCGTCTCGGAGCGTTCCTGGCCCTGGTGGCCGCGCTCCTCCTCGCGCTCACCGCGTGCGTCAAGACCGACGAGGGCGGTGACAACAAGATCTACGACGACCCGTCGGCCGATCCCGGATTCTCCCTCCCGGAGAATCCGCGGGTGATCGGCCTGGGCTGGTCCGACGGCGCCATCGCGCTGGAACTCGGCGTGAAACCGATCGCGATCTACGACTGGATGGCCTTCGCCGACGCCACCAAGGGCGTCGGCGAATGGGATGCGCCCGCGTTCGGTGCGGACGAGCCCACCCTGATCTCCGCGCAGAGCCAGGGCGAGTTCAACTACCAGCAGCTCGAGGAGCTCAAGCCCGATCTGATCCTCAACGTGCGCGCCAAGGCCGACCAGAAGGTCACCGACCGGCTCGCGCAGATCGCGCCGGTGGTCACCGCTCCGGAGGGCAGCGGCGACTTCGCGGTGAACTGGAAGACGCAGACCGAGCTGATCGGCAAGGCCCTGGGCAAGGGCGACGCCGCCGAGAAGCTGATCGGCGAGACCGAGTCGACGTCGAACCGGCTGAAGAGCGAGAACCCGGACTTCGCGGGCAAGACCTTCGTCAACGCCGTGAAGTTCGGCACCGCCTACGGCGCCTACCTCGCCGGCGACGCCCGGTTCGACGTCTTCGCGGCGCTCGGTTTCACGCAGAACCCGCCGGTGGAGAAGCTGGAGAGCTCCGGCTTCTTCGCCAGTGTCCCGGTGGAGCGCGTCGCCGACCTCAACGCCCAGGTGGCGCTGCTCTCCACCATCTCCCTGCCCGTCGCCGACCTGCAGGGCGACCAGCGGCTGAACTCGCTCGCGGTGGTCCGGGACGGCCGCGCGGTGACGATCCCCGAGACGGATCCGGCGAACAAGGGCCTGTCCGCGGGCACCCCGGTGTCGTTGAAGTTCTCGCTGGAGCAGATCGTTCCGAAGCTGGCCGCGGCCGTCAGCAAGCTCTGATCCCGCCGGACCGGCGTACGACGACGCGCCCGCCCGTCACCACGGTGTGACGGGCGGGCGCCTCGTATCCGGGGGTGGGAGAAGCCGTCAGGCCTTCGACTCCACCGCGATCGGGGCCGGTCGCGTGTCCGGCTCGGTCCGGCCGTGCGTCGTGTACAGCACCAGGCCGACGAAGGTGAGGCCGCCGACCAGGTTGCCCAGCACGGTCGGGATCTCGTTCCACACCAGGTAGTCCGCGAGGTCGAAGTCGCCGCCGAGCATGAGGCCGGACGGGAACAGGAACATGTTGACGACGGAGTGCTCGAAACCCATGTAGAAGAACAACGTGATCGGCATCCACATCGCGATCACCTTGCCGCCCAACGACTTCGACATCATCGCGCCGACCACGCCGGTGGAGACCATCCAGTTGCACATGACGGCGCGGACGAAGAGCGTCAGCATGCCCGCGGCGCCGTGCGCGGCGTAGCCGACGGTGCGGTCGTGCCCGATCTCGGCGAGTCGCAGGCCCACCTCGTCCGGCGACACGCTGAAACCGTAGGTCACCACGACGGCCATCATGACGGCCACGGTCAGGGCGCCGCCCAGATTGCCGAGGAACACCAGGCCCCAGTTGCGGAGCATCCGGCGGCCCGTCACACCGCGCCGCTTGTCCAGCACCGCCAGCGGCACCAGCGTGAAGACCCCGGTCAGCAGATCGAAGCCCATCAGGTACAGCAGGCAGAAGCCCACCGGGAACAGGAGCGCTCCCAGCAGCGGCTCACCGGTGCGGACGGTGACGGTCACCGCGAACGCCGCGGCCAGGGCCAGGACGGCACCGGCCATGTACGCCCGGATCAGGGTGTCCCGGGTGGACAGGAAGGCCTTCGCCTCTCCGGCGTCGACCATCGAGCGGACGAAGTCCGCCGGTTTCACGTACGACATGCTGTTCTCCTCTGGATCACGACTGCCTCCGATCCAAAGGCACCCCGGTTCCCGTCCGGTTACGTCCGCGGCGCCGGTCGTGTCACCGAACCCGCACGACGGCGCTGCTCACACCGTGAGAAGTTCTCCGGTGAGGTCCGCGCGCCTCCCCCTGATGGGCGTGTCGCGTCTCCTGTTCCGTGTCGCGCCCCGCCGCCGCGATCCCCCTTCGGAAAGCGTGTCTTGGAGGGCGTGTCGAGTCTCCTCTTCCGTGTCGCGGGGCATGGATGGCGAGCGACACGGAAGAGGAGACTCGACACGCCGACCCGACGACGTCGAGCACCGCCCCGACCCCTGAGCCGGTCTGCGAACGCAGTGCGCGCACCGCGCCGAAGGGACCCGCCTCACCCCGTGAGCCACCCCAGATGCGGGGCGAGCAGCGCATACCCCACGAACGCCACCACGTCGATCACCGCATGGGCGACGACGAGGGGCCACACCCGCCCGGTGGACTGGTACCACCGCGCGAAGATCACCCCCATCACCACGTTGCCCAGTCCTGCGCCGAAGCCCTGGTAGAGGTGATATCCCCCGCGGAGCAGCGCCGAACACGCGAGCGCCGCGTTGCGCCCCGTCCCGAGCTGCCGGAGACGCACCAGGAAGTAGGCCACCACGATCACCTCTTCGGCCACCGCGTTGCCGATCGCGATCAGGACCAGCGTCAGATACTCCCACCACGAGATGCCCGCACCGCCGACCACCAGGTTCGCGTTGATCCCGAGAACCCGCGCGAGCGCCACCAGCCCGAGTCCGGGCAGCCCGATCAGCGCGGCGAGCGCCAGCCCGGGCGGGACGTCGTTCCTCCGCGGCGCACCGAGCCCGATGCGTCGGAGCCCGATCCCGCTGCGCCACAGCAGATAGACCCCGAGCGCACCGATGGCCAGGAGTCGTGCGGCCCGCATCAGCTGCCGGGCGAAGTCGACGGCCCCGATGTCGGACTGGCTCGGGTTGAGCACCACGGTCTGCGCGCCGATCCCGCCGGACAGTTGTGCGTCGATCAGCGAGAGGATCGCCGAGAGCGCGGAGAACCCGAAGGTCAGGGCCCCGACGATCACCAGTTCGACGATCAGTGCGCGGCGCTGCACCGGGTCGTGCTCCACCTCGACCGACGGTTCCGGCGCCCGGCGCAATCGCTCCCACAGACTCACGCCGCCAGCCTAGAGGAGTGGTTCCCGACGCCCCGATCTCCGATCGGAGGTGGTGCGCCTGGTCTTCCTCGTCGGTCGGGGCTCTTCTCTCGTCGGTCGAGCAGATCTCTCGTCGGTGGAGCGGATCTCTCGTCGGTCGAGCGGAGTCGAGACCACCTCCTGAGCACCGCAGAGATCTCGACTCCGCTCGATCACCGAAAAACACTCGAGCACCGAAGAACACTCAAGCACCGGAGAACGCTCGAGCACCGGAGAACGCTCGAGCACCGGAGAATATTCGAGGACCGAAGAACGCTCGAGTACCGGAGAACACCCATTCAGATGAGTGGTTCCCGGTACTCGGGTGTCCGCTGGTCAGAGTCGTGGCCGCGGACGGCCGTCCTCGCCGAGTCCTCCACCGCTTCCCGAATCGCAGGCGAGCGCAGCAAGCCCGCACGGCGAAGAGGCCCGGTGATCGTTCACCGGGAGACCCTTCGACGCGATTCGTCACTACGTTCCGCCTCGGCGCAGGGAGCGAAGCGGCCACCGGCAGAGCACGCCCCGACGAATCGAGGCTCGGGGAGCGGAACGGCCGCCGAGGACCGGGGAGCGCCGTGCAGACGGCGGACTCGTGTGGATTGAATCCACACGAGTCCGCCGGATCCGGTCGGGCGCCGCCACTCGTGGTCGTGACCACCCCCGACCGGTGGTCGCCGCGAGTGACGGCGACGTGGGAACGGGCTTCTCAGCTGCGGCGCAACTCGTTCGCCGCGAACGCGACGCCCCGGAAGTACGGGCGCGGCGCGGTGAAGCCGGTCTCCGCCGCGAGGGCGCGCAGGGCATCGTCGTCGAGCGGGAAGAAATCGGTCTGCAGTCGCTGCCGGATGCCTGCGTGCGCCTCGGCGCCCACCCCGCGGGCGGCGGCGTACTCGGCCATCACGTCGAGGTCGTCCTCGTCGTGCTCCATCAGATCGCACAGCAGCAGCGGAGCGCCGGGCCGCAGTCGGCCGGCGATGTCGGCGAGGTAATCGCGTTTCTCGTCGTCACCGGCGACGAAGTGCATCACCAGCAGACTGACCGCGGCATCGAAGGGCTTCTCGTCGGCGAGATCGCCCACGTAGCCCTCGTGGAAGGTCACCGTGTCGAGCGATTCGGCGGCGGCACGACGGCGCGCGATCGCCAGCATGTCGGCCGACGGGTCGACGCCGACCAGCTCCCAGCCGGGATTCTGCTGGGCCAGGGCGAGGGTCTCGGTTCCGGTCCCGGCGCCGACCACCAGAACGCGAGCGCGTTCTGGCAGCCGGGCGGCGAGGACGGCCGCGCTGATCTCATGCAGCTCGGCGTACCCCGGAACCAGGTTGACGATCCGGGCGTCGTACCCCAGGGCGTTCTGTGCGGCGAAGCGCCGCGACATCGTCGCGGTCACTGCTCGACGAGTTCGTGGAGCGCCTCGGACAGGTCGCCGACCTCGCGGCACGGCCGCTCGAAGGCCAGGCGCACGTCGGAGTCCGCGTCGGGGGTCTCGATCCGGAAGGTGATGCCGAAGCGATCCAGGCCGAGCGGACGCACCCGCCCGCGCTGCACATGCTCGGGGAACTTGCTGGCCAGCCGGTAGACCAGGTCCTGGTGGTCGGCGTCCAGGTGGCTGAGCCACTGGCCCTCGTACTCCCAGAAGGGGTCCGGCTCGGCGGAGGAGAGCGCCGCGGCGTCCACCGCCGACGCCCCGGCGGAGGTGGCGATCACGGCGTTGTCCAGGTGCAGCCGCAGCAGGCAGTAGCCGTGGCCGATGTCGAGGAGTCGGGAGTCGGGGTGGTCGCCGGCGATCTCGACGGCCAGTTCGCGCTCCAGCTCGGCCGGGACCGCGTGCACGCGACCGGAGAGCCAGATCAGCGAACGGACCCGCTCGCGGAGGCTGATCGGTGCGCAGTCGGCCAGCTCCAGCATGGCGGGCAGGCCGTCGAGCGCGTACTCGGCCCGCTCGCGGACCTCACCGTCGTCGGGCACCACCATGAAGGCCTCGGATTCGAAGAGGTGAACCATCGCGACCGCAGCGGGTGCGCATCCGTCTGCCGACAGCGTTCCCTCGTTCGCACGACGGCATGCCGTCTGGATCCGCTCCGCATCGCACGGAACGGGCATGGCCACGGGTTCGGTTCCCTGCATCCGGGGTCCTCCTGGTCTCGTCGCCCCGATCCGGAGCGCTTAGGTAAGCCTTAGTTATGGTTCCCTAACTTAGGGTGTCCTTGGTGTCTCGTCAACACTCCGCTCCGAATCAGTGACCGACTACTCTGGAAACGTGCCCGTCTTCGCTTACTTCGGACCCGCCGGAACGTTCACCGAGATGGCGCTGCATCGCCTGCTCAGCCGCGATTTCCCGACGTTCGACGGCGAGGCGGAGACCCGGCCCGCCGACTCTCCCGCCGCCGCGATCGCCATGGTGCGCAGCGGCGCCGCCGATTACGCGTGCGTGCCGATCGAGAGTTCACTCGAAGGCTCCGTGCCGGCCACCATGGATGCGCTGGTGCCGCGCGGCGACGACCGCCGGGTCCAGGCCTACGCGGAGGTCTCGCTCGACATCGCCTTCACCCTCGCGGCCCGCGAACCGCTGCCCGCCGACCGGGTCCGCACCGTCGCCGCCTACCCCGTCGCCTCCGCGCAGGTGCGCCGCAGCGTCGCCGAGCTCTTCCCGAACGCCGAGTTCGTGCTCGCGTCGTCGAACGCGGGCGCGGCGCAGGACGTCGCGGAGGGCCGCGCGGACGCGGCGGTGACCACCGCGATCGCCGCCGAGCTGTACGGACTGGTGCCGCTGGCTGAGAACGTCGCCGACGCCGACGACGCCGTCACCCGTTTCCTCCTGCTGGGTCGGCCCGGCGTGCCCACCCTCAGGACCGGCGCCGACCGCACCTCGGTGATCCTCGACCTGCCGAACGAGCCCGGCAGCCTGGTGACGGCGATGACCGAGTTCGCCTCCCGCGGCGTCGATCTGACGCGCATCGAGTCGCGGCCGCGCGGGCCGGGAGCCCCCGGCCAGTACCGCTTCTTCCTCGACGCCGCGGGCCACCTGGACGACGCCGCCGTCGGCGAGGTGCTGCGCGCGCTGTACCGGGGCGCCGAGCGCGTGGTGTTCCTCGGTTCGTGGCCGGTGGACCGCGTCGGCGGGGCCGCGCCGACCGACCATTCGGCGAGCGTCGAATGGTTCGCCGCGCTGCGGAAGGGCGAGGTCTGACATGGCGCGGCTGCACCTGGTCCGGCACGGCGAGACCACCGCGAACGTCCTGCAGCAGCTCGACACCGCGTTACCCGGCGCGCAGCTGACCGACTTCGGGGCGCGCCAGGGGATCCGCTTCGGTCTCCACAATCCGCTGCGGGCGCCCGCGGTGCTGCTCAGTTCGCAGGCCGCCCGGGCCCGGCAGACCGCGGAGTTGATCGGCTCGGCGTGGGACATCGACACCGCCGCGATCGACGACGTCCACGAGATCCAGGTCGGCGACCTGGAGGGGCGCAGCGACCGCGAGGCCCACGAGAGGTTCCGCGACGTCGTGCACGCCTGGCATCGCGGCGACCTCGACGTCGCCATGCCCGGCGGGGAGTCGCTGGAGATGGTGCACCGGCGGTTCGTGCCGGTGGTCGACCGGCTCGCGACCGATCACCTGCGGGGCGAACAGCCGCGCGACGTGTACCTGGTCTCGCACGGGGCCGCGATCCGCCTGATCGCGGCACACCTGGCCGGAGTCGACGGCGAATTCGCCCTGCGTCATCACCTGCGGAACACCGACTCGGTGGAGCTCGAGCTCACCGACGACGGGTGGAACCTGGTGCGTTGGGGCACGATCACCGAATTCGTCGCCCCGGACGCCGAACCCCTCGGCTGAGATCCGCAGGATCTCCGACGTCTGGGGCGCGGAGCCCCTTCGACGTCCTGCGAGGATCACCCCGGCACGGGGCTCAGCCCCAGCCGTGCTCCTCCAGCCAGTGGTCGTCGATCCCGAAATGGTGTCCGATCTCGTGCAGCACGGTGATCGCCACCTGCCGGCGCACCTCCTCGGCGGTGTCGCAGATCGCCAGGATGACGTCCCGGTAGATCTCGATGGTGTCGGGCAGGAAACCGGCGTAGTCGTGGGTGCGTTCGGTGAGCGCCACCCCCTGGTACAGCCCCAGCAGGTTCCGGTCCTCCGGATTGACCGGCTCGATCATGATCACGACGTTGTCCATCGCGTTCATGAGTTCCTCGGGCAGCAGATCGAGGGCTTCGCCGACGAGGATCTCGAAGTCCTCGTCGGACATCTTCACGGCCATGCGGGGCTCCTCAACCGGCGGGCGCCGGCGCTTCCTGATCGTTCGGCGAATAGCCCGGAGCCACCGGCACCGGCGTCGGCAACGCGCGGCCGGGCGGGCCCTGGGCGGGCGGCACCGGGATCTTGCCGTTGATCAGCACCTGCTGACGGGCGTCCCCGACGAGTTTGGCGAAACCGCCGCGATCGGGCAGGGCGACGTAGCAGACCACGCGACGACTCCCGGCGTTCCAGCTGACCTCGGAGATCACCGACCACTGCACGTTCAGCGTGGTGGACCGGAACTTCTGGGGTCCCCCGAAGAAACGGTTGGTCTGGTTGGGGCACAGCGTGCGCAGGTACCGGTTCTGCTCCTCGGCGGCCGGCCACGGACGATTCGAGTCGCGCGCACCGAAACGCTGCGACAGGTCGACGGTGCCGGTGGTCTGGAACGCGTGCGGTTCGGCGCAGTTCACCGGCTCGGTGGTGGGCTTGCGGGTCTCTTCCGCGTACCCGATGCAGGTCCCGTCCGGCCAGGCGAACGACTGGTCGCTGTCGACGGCGCGTCCCGCGAACTCCTGGTGCACGCCCTTGGGGCCGGGCTGCTCGATGCCGCAGCGCAGCACGCGGGCGCCGCGCTCCCACTGGGTCTTGGACGGGTACATCAGACCCACGGACAGTCGGCCCTGCGGATCGAGGCCGCCGCCGAGGTAGCGGTCGACGATCACCGAACACTGCTCGTCCCGGATCTCGGCGAAACGCTCCGCCGTCGGGATCGGCGCGGCGGCGCCGAACTCGGAGCCCGGGAACTGCGCGGTGTCGACGGTGCCCGCCACCTCGAACCGGTGCGGTGCGGTGCAGGGCACCTTGACGGGGGCGCCCGGGTCGTCGTCGTTCCAGTTCAGGCAGTCGCCGGACCGTGAGCGGGTGAAGTCGGTCTCGGCGTACGACGACCCCTCGCCGATCACCGTCTCGTCCAGTCCACCGGTCTCGGAGTACCCGCCGCGGGCCGCGATCACCGCGCCCGCGACCACCGCGCCGACGAGCACCGCGACCAGCACGGAGACCAGCCGTACGGCGCCGACCCGCGGGGCCGGGGCGGCGTCCGCGGGATCCTCTGCGGGGTCCGGGGAATCAACATCGGAAGCACTCATCGTGGTCCATCATGCCTGGTGACCCCACCGGGTGTACTCCGAGTAGGGTTTGAGTCGTGATTGACCTGAAGATTGTGCGGGAGAACCCCGATCTGGTCCGGGACAGCCAGCGTGCACGCGGGGAGGACCCGGCCCTCGTCGACCGGCTGCTGGAGGCCGATGCGACCCGACGATCCGCGATCGTCGAGGCCGATGCGCTGCGCGCCGAGCAGAAAGGCCTGGGCAAGCAGGTCGGCAAGGCGTCCGGCGACGAGAAGGCCGCGCTGCTGGCCCGCGGCAAGGAGCTGTCCGAACTGGTCAAGGGCGCGGTCGCGAAGCAGAACGACGCCGAGCGGACCTTCGGGGAGCTGCATCGCGCGATCTCGAACGTCGTCGCCGAGCAGACTCCGCCGGGCGGCGAGGACGACTACGTGGTGCTCGAGCACGTGGGCAGCCCGCGCGAGATCGCCGACCCCAAGGATCACCTGGAGTTGGGCGAGAACCTCGGTCTGATCGACATGGGTCGCGGCGCCAAGGTGGCCGGGTCGCGTTTCTACTTCCTCACCGGTCCCGGCGCGATGCTGCAGCTGGGTCTGCTGAACATGGCCGCCGCCAAGGCCACCGCCGCCGGGTTCACCATGATGATCCCGCCGGTGCTGGTCCGCCCCGA
Source organism: Gordonia sp. (in: high G+C Gram-positive bacteria) (assembly GCF_047600385.1). Lineage (GTDB taxonomy): Bacteria > Actinomycetota > Actinomycetes > Mycobacteriales > Mycobacteriaceae > Gordonia. The sequence continues at coordinate 842,972 of NZ_JASGKZ010000001.1, forward strand.
GGTGATGGGCGGCACCGGGTTCCTCGGCGCGCACGCCGACGAGGTGTACCACCTGGAGCAGGACGACGCGTACCTCGTCGGCACCTCGGAGGTCCCGCTCGCCGGCTATCACGCCGACGAGATCCTGGACCTGTCCGACGGCCCCAAGCGCTACGCCGGCTGGTCCACCTGTTTCCGACGCGAGGCGGGCTCGTACGGCAAGGACACCCGCGGCATCATCCGCGTCCACCAGTTCGACAAGGTCGAAGGCTTCGTCTACTGCAAGCCGGAGGACGCCGAGGCCGAGCATCGGCGTCTCCTGGACTTCGAGAAGTCCATGCTCGCCGCGATCGACGTCCCCTACCGCGTGATCGACGTGGCCGCGGGCGACCTCGGCAGCTCGGCGTCGCGCAAGTTCGACTGCGAGGCCTGGGTTCCGACGCAGAACACCTACCGCGAGCTCACCTCGACGTCGAACTGCACGACGTTCCAGGCCCGCCGCCTGGCGACCCGCTACCGCGACGAGAACGGCAAGGCCCAGACGGCGGCGACGCTCAACGGCACCCTCGCCACCACCCGCTGGCTGGTCGCGATCCTGGAGAACCACCAGCAGCCCGACGGCTCGGTGGTGCTCCCGGACGAGTTGGCGACGTTCACCGGCTTCAAGGTCCTCGAACCCCGCTGACCGAGCGCCCCTCGTTGGTTGAACACCCTTCGCCGGTCGAGCGCCTCTTCGCCGGTTGAACGCCTCTTCGCTGGTTGAGCGCAGTCGAAACCACCCCCTTCGCTGATCGAGCGGAGTCGAGATCTCGACTTCGCTCGATCAGCGAAAAAGGGCACTCGACCAGCGAAGAGAACGCTCGACCGGAAAGAGATCTCGAGCCGCTCGACCCGTCGAGGGGATCAGCGGCTGTCGATCCTGCTGATCAGCCACTGATCGCCCACCTTCTGGAGCGTCATCGTCATGGAGGCGGTGCGCCGGTCCCGGGACTGCCCGGTGACCAGAAGTTTCATCACCGGGAGGACCACGGCGGTGTCGCCGGCCAGGCTCGACAGACCGAGCGAGGCGACCGAGCACGACGAGTCGGATCTGCTCTCGGTGATGATCCTGACGTTGGTCTTCGCGTACTCGGTGAACCGTTCCTTCGCCTCCCCGGTCAGGAGCAGTTCGGTGCGGGCCAGGTCGGTGTCCACGGTCTGATGGTTGTAGACGAACGGTGCGCAGACGATCTGCCGAGCACGCTCCAGCACCTCGGCGGCCTCCGCGGAGACGACCGGCGCGGAGCCCCCGGAATCGCGGTCTCCGTCGTCGAGCACGCCCACGGCGGCGATCCCGGCGAGCAGCACCGAGACCAGTGCGGCGCCCACGGCGATCCGCGCCGCGATCTGCCAGCGGAGTCCGTTCGACGACGAGGAGCGGCGCACCGAGTGCCGGGTCACCGGAGTCGGGACGGTCGGGATCTGCGCCGAATCGACCTGCCGCGGTTCGGGCCGGGGCGGCGGCGCGGCGGGGTCCGCGGTGAGCGCGGTCGCGAGGTCGGCGGCGAAGGCACGACTGTCCGGATAGCGGTCGGCGGGTTTCTTCGCCATGGCCCGGGCGAAGACCGCATCGACGGCGGCCGGGAGCGCCGTGCGACTGTGTTCGACGACCGACGGGATCGGGTCGCGGGCGTGGGCGTGGGCGATGATCACCGCACCCGACGACTTCCGCGGATACGGCGGAGCGCCGGTCAGCAGTGCGAACGCGGTGCACGCGAGCGAGTACTGGTCCGCTCGGGCGTCGATCGGCATGGCCTGCAGCTGCTCGGGTGAGGCGTAGGCGACCGAACCCATCGTGATGCCGGTGCCGGTGAGCTCACCGGCCTCGTCGATCGAGTGGGCGATGCCGAAATCGGTGAGCATGGCCTGGCCGTGCACGCCGCGGATGATGTTGGCGGGCTTCACGTCCCGATGGATCAGCCCGTGCCGGGCGGCTTCGTCGAGGGCGCCGGCGATCTGCTCGACGACGTCGGCGACCTCGGCGGGCGGCAACGGGACGGCCAGGTGCCGGGAGAGGTCCTCGCCGTCGACGTAGGCGAGTGCGATCCACAGGCGCCCGTCGGTCTCGCCGCGGTCGTGGATGGCGACGATGTTCGGGTGTTCCAGGGCGGCGACGGCATCGGCCTCCCGGCTGAAGCGCCGGCGGAATCCGTCGTCGACGGAGAGCAGTGAGGCCAGGACCTTCAGCGCATCACGGCGCGGCAGCCGCGGATGCTCGGCCAGGTAGACCTCACTCATGCTGCCGGCGCCGAGCTGCCGTTCGATCGTGTAACCGGCGAACCGGTCGCCGGGGTCGAGTGCGATCACCGCGCGGCCTACCGGGGGTTCTCGACGGCCGTGAGCACCGCGATGTCGCTGATCAGCCAGTCTCCCGCTTCCCGGACCAGCGTGTACTCGACGTCGAACGGTCTGGCCGACTCCAGGGTGGTGGCCGTGGTGGTGACGAAGGCGAGCACCTTCGCCTCGCCGCCCCGGTGGCGGACCACCCCGATGTCGTCGACCCGGCAGGCGACCCGCGATCCCGGACGGGCACCCAGCGTCCGGCGGACCCCCGAAGCGGCCTCCCGGTACTGCGTCTCGGCGGCGCCGGTGAGGACCGCGGCGGCGCGACGATCGTCGTCGGCCGAGTCGGCCCCGGCGGTCAGGGGCACGCAGGCGATCACCGTGGCCCGGGCCTTCAGCGCCGGGTCGGGGGCGGTGAGCGCCTCCTCCGGGGGTTCGCCGGAACCACCGGTCACGAACAGGAGCACGGCGACGACCGTCGCCGTGACGGCGATGCCGAGCGCGACGAGCGTCATGAGCCGGTGGACCCCGCCGCCCTCGTGCGGGGACGACGGGGCGGTGCGAGCCGACCACTCGCCCGGGGTCACCGGGTCGAATCGCGGCATTCCTTTCACCCTTTCAGACTAATCAGACAGCCTGATAGGACGCTCATTTCAGCTTCCGGCCCAGGTCGAGCCGTGTCGTCACACTGCTCGACCTGGGACGCCGTCTACGGAGTCAGCCCTTGACGCACAGGATGGTGCGCAGGTGCGTCACCACCTCGACCAACGATGACTGCGCCTCGATCACCCGGTTCAGATCCTTGTAGGCGCCCGGGATCTCGTCGACCACGCCCGCGTCCTTCCGGCACTCGACGCCGTCGGTCTGCGCACGCAGATCGTCGACGGTGAAGGTCCGCTTGGCCGCGGTCCGGCTCATCCGACGACCGGCGCCGTGCGACGCGGAGTACAGGGACTCCGGGTCGCCCAGGCCCCGCACCACGTACGAACCGGTGCCCATGGAACCCGGGATCAGCGCGAGGTCGCCGGAACCGGCGCGGATCGCCCCCTTGCGGGTCACCACGTACTCGTTCCCGTCGACGGTCTCGCTGCCCACGTAGTTGTGGTGGACGTTGATCTCGTCGGTGAAACCCACCCGGGGGAACCGCTCGGCGACGACGCCGCGGACCAGCGCCATCATCACCGCGCGGGAGTGCGCCGCGTAGTCCTGCGCCCAGCGCAGGTCGTACAGGTAGGCGTCCATCTCCTCGCTGCCGGCCAGGAAGTAGGCCAGGTCGCGGTCGGGCAGGTCCCGGTTGTGCGGCAGGCCCTTCGCGGTGGCGATGTGCCGCTCGGCGAGCTCCTTGCCGATGTTCCGGGACCCGGAGTGCAGTGTGAGCCAGACGGCGTCGTCGGCGTCGAGGCACACCTCAATGAAGTGGTTGCCGCCGCCGAGCGTGCCGATCGCCTTCGGGGCCCGGCTCATCGCGCGGGTCACGTCGGCGCGCAGCCCCTCGGCGCCCGCCCAGAGCCGGTGGGACTGACTCTCGATCGCGCCGCCGAACCGGCGGGTGTCGACCTCGTTCTTGTGCACCTTGAAGCCGACCGGGACGGCCGCCTCGATCGCCGACCGGAGACCGGACAGGTCGTCGGGCAGGTCGGCGGCGCGCAGCGTGGTCTTGACGCCGGCCACACCGCAGCCGATGTCGACGCCGACCGCGGCCGGGGAGACGGCGTCCTCCATCGCGATCACCGAGCCGACCGTCGCGCCCTTGCCCAGGTGGACGTCGGGCATGACGGCCACGCGGCGCACGGGATCCAGTCGCGCGATGTTGCGCAGCTGGTTCAGGGCCGCCTGCTCGATCTCGTGCTCGTGGGCCCACAGCTTGACGTTCGGCTGACCGCTGAGCGGCACCGGGAACGCGGGAGACATGATTTTTCGTCCTTGGTTTCGGCGCCCCGTGGTGCGGGGCGCATGAGTGATGGTCCGCGGAACGCTACGGCACGGCTTCTCCGGTGTGCCACGCATTTTTCCGCGGCGTGGACGACGAAGCCGTGTGACGGCGACCCCTGTCCAGGGTCTATTCGCCCGCACGCCGGTATTCTGGCGGGAATGACGCAACCTCCCGAGCCGCCTCGGCGCGCTCCCGGCGGTCCCGGCCGCCCGGCGGAGGCCTGGAACGTGCCGCCCCGCCCGCCCGTCGACCCGAACCGCTTCGGTCCCGATCCGGGTCGACCGCCTCGTCGACCCGCCCCGCAGGCCGGATCCCCGTACGGCCGTCCCGCCCCGAGGCGTCCCGCACCCCCGCAGCCGGGATCACCGCCTCCCGGATCGCCGTACCCCGGAGCGTCCCGCCCCGCCCCGCCGCGGCCGGAGCCGCCCGTCGACGTCGACCCGCGCACGACGTACGCTCCCGCCCCGCCGCAGGACGCTCCGGCGCGCGCATGGTCGGAGGATCCCGACCCCCGTCGTGTCCCGCGGCCGCCCCGCGAGCGGTTCTCGGGGACCCAGCCGCGCCCCTCCGGCGCGTACCCGCATTCCCTCGGGCGCCTTCCCCCGGCCTCCGGCGGCCGACCCTCGTCCTTCGGGGGCGTTTCCCCGCCCCGCCGGCGGCGATCCGCGGCCGTCCGGCGCGTTCCCCCGGCCTTCGGGGGGCAACCCTCGTCCTTCGGGGAGCAACCTTCGTCCGTCCGGACCCGACCCGCGGTCCTCGGACACCGATCCGCGCCTCACGACTCCCCGGAACCCGGCCGAGGAATCCGTGCCTCGGGGACGGGCGCAGGCAGGGGCGGCCGGAGTCGCCGTCGCCGACCGGCCTGCCCCCCGCCGGTACGCCCCGCGCCAGGACCCGGAGAAGGTTCCCGCCGATCAGCGTCGTGCCGCGGCCGACCGGGCGACCCGGAGACCCGGGCCGGCCGCGGATCGTCGTACCTCCGGCCGACCGCCGCGAAACCGACCGTCGGGCCGGTCCGCGAAAGCCGCCGCGAGCTCCGCCCGTGGCAAAGGCCGCGCCATCGCGAAGAAGCTGCCGCGCCTGCGCCCGTTGCACTGGTTCCTGGTGGCGCTGCTGGTGCTGGTGGTCATGCCGATCGGCATGCTGTTCTACTACGACGCCCAACTCCACCGCGTCGACGCGCTCAAGGCGTATTCGGGTCGGCCCGCGGGCACTCCGGGCACCACGTGGCTGATCGTCGGCACCGACTCCCGCGCGGATCTGAGTCAGGACCAGAAGGACCGGCTCGCCACCGGCGACACCGACGGCACCCGCACCGACACCATCATGCTGGCCCACCTGCCGCCGAGCGGGAAGGCGATGCTGATCAGCGTCCCACGCGACCTGTACGTGTCGATCCCCGGCATGGGGCAGCACAAGATCAACGCGGCGTACAACGACGGCGGTCCCGCGCTCCTCGCCCAGACCGTGGAACAGCTGAGCGGCCTGCGGATCGACCACTACGCGGAGATCGGCTTCGGCGGCTTCGACGCGCTGGTCGACGCGGTCGGCGGCGTCGAGATGTGTCTCGACCGCCCGCTGCGCGACCCGAAGGCCGGTCTCCGGCTCAAAGCCGGCTGCCAGCAGCTGGACGGCGCGCAGGCGCTCGGGCTGGTCCGCACCCGCGCGTTCCCGAACGCCGACCTCGAGCGCGTGGTGAACCAGCGCAAGTTCATGACCGCGCTGATGAGCCGTGCCCTGAGCCCGTCCGTCCTGCTGAATCCGTTCCGCCTGTTCCCGCTGCTCAACGGCGCGACCGGGGCGCTGACGGTCGGTGAGAACGACCACCTCTGGCACCTCGCCTGGCTCGGTCTGAGCCTCCGCGGCGACACGGTCACCACCACCGTCCCCACCGGCGGACCGGTGACGACCGACGACGGTTCGTCGCTGGCCACCGACCAGTCCACCACCGACTTCTTCGACTACCTCCGGCGGGGTGAACCGCTCCCGGACGAACTGCTGAACGACGACGGAGGCGCGGTCTCCTGACCGCGTGAGGAAGCCGCCGCTCGTCGTCTCCGCCGAGATGCACGACGACGGCCCGCCCGGCGGGCGGGCCGGGCGATCAGCGCAGAGTGACCTGGCGGCCGATGATGCCCGCGCGGGAACTCCGTTCGGCGGCGGTGAGCTCCGAATCGTCGGCGAGCGCCTCGGCGAAGGCCGCGTCGAGCGCGTCGAGGCCGTCGTACCACTCCTCGTGGTGGAGTTCGTTGTCGAGGTCGAACACCGGGACCAGCAGGCCGTGGGTGCGGAACGAGCCCGCGAAACGCGAGCCCTCGCCCATCGTGAGGCGACCCGCGGCGTGCAGCCTGGCCATCGCCTTCATCAGGGCCTCCTCGTCCTCGGGCCGGACCCAGCGCAGGTGCGCGCGGTCGCCGGCGTCGACCCACCAGGGAGCACCGGTACCGCTCGGCGGCGCCAGGCGCGCCGTCGGCATGATGGTGTCGTCGGCGCGTTCGAGCATGGCGGCGACCTGCGGGTCGACGTCGACGTCGTCGCCGAACCACCAGCCGAAGTCGTTGTAGACCACCACCTCGAGCGGCGCGGACGGGTCGACGATCCGGTCGAGCGCGGGCGCATCCGCGACGCCGCCGCGGTACTCGCTGCCCGGTGCGGCGTTCGCCGCCCAGGCCAGCGCCGATGCGAGCGAACCGGCCAGGTCGGCGGGCTCCGGGTCGGTCTGCAGCGCCACCAGACCCTGGGTCACCATGCCGTCGGGGCCCGCCTCGGCGGCGCCTCGCTCGCCCCACTTCGCCGCCTCGCGCGACCGCACCAGACCGGGTACCGCGCCGGGCAGGATGGTCGCGAAATCCGCCTCGTTGGCGGCGTCGACGCCGTCGGCGAAGGTGACCTGCGCGGTGGCCGAGGCGATGAACGCGCGCAGCGCCACCAGATCGCATTCGGCCGCCGGGAGATCGGCGAACGGTCGGACGGGGCCGGTCGGCACCGCCGTCTGACGCGCCTTGCGGGCCGCCACCTTCTCCGCACGATTGCTTCCGGGCCGCGGCGTCCCGCGCTTGCTCTTCTTCGCCATGCGTTCACTCTCTCATCCGGCGGCCGCCGGGCATGCGCGGCGCCCCGGATTCGTGCCGGGAACGCGCGCCGCCCCGTCGTCTGCCGTCACCGCCCGATGTCGTGCGCCGCACCGTCGTCGCACGACGCCCGGGGTGTCGCGGCCCGAGGTGTCGCCGCCCGGGGTGTCGCGTCCCGGCGTCGCCCACCGCCCGGCGTGTCGCGGCTCCTCTTCCGTGTCGCGTCCCGTCGATGGCGAGCGACACGGAAGAGGAGCCGCGACACGCGGGCCAAGAGGGATCCCCGACAAGAGAGCCCCATCGACGACGGGTGTCAGTCGACGGTGACCAGCCAGTCGCGCACCTTCGCCGGACGATTGGTGGCGATCCACCGGACACCCAGGTCAGCGCAGAGTTGCACGTCGTCGCGGTCGTCGACGGTCCAGCAGTAGGTGACACGACCTCCCGCGGCGGCGCGGTCGACCAGGTCGGGGTGCGCGCGCAGGGTCTGCACCGACGGTCCGATGCCGGTGGCCCCGACCGCGGTGGCGGCCCCGGCGCTGATCCCACGGATCGTCTCGCCGAGCAGGATCGTCGGTAGCAGCGGCGCGCTGCGCCGGATCCGCCACACGCCCGAGGCGGAGAACGAGATCACCACGGCCCGACTGTGGTCGGCGGACGGCGGCGACGCCACCCGGAACTCGCGCAGCGTCTCGAGCAGCTTCTGCTCCACCAGACTGCCGTAGCGCACGGGATGCTTGGTCTCGATGAAGAGCCGCACCGGGCGGCGCCAGTCGAGCGTCAACTCCAGCAGTTCGGGCAGCGTCAGCACCGACGCGGGCCGACCGCTGTGCCACGAACCGAAGTCGTGTTCGCGCAGCTGCGCCAGCGACATCTCGCTGACCACCCCGGTCCCGTCCGAGGTCCGTTCGATGGTGCGGTCGTGGATGCACACCAGTTGGTGGTCCGCGGTCAGCCGGACGTCGCATTCCAGGCCGTCGGCGCCTTCGCGCAGTGCGGCCTCGTACGCGGCGAGCGTGTGTTCGGGGTGGTCCGCCGACGATCCGCGATGTGCGACGACGGCAGGCTTGCCGGACCGGGAGACGCCGATCGTCATGCGGCCACCACCCATCGCCGGAGATGCGCGGTGTCGTCGAGCCCGACGGCCACCGTGCGCGGCAGTCGCGGACTCAGCCAGCGGCAGAACAGCGCGGACACCACGAAGGCGAGCAACGCCCAGATCATCGCATCGGCACCGGCCTGGATCGAGTCGGAGCCGAAGGCCGCGATGCGGTAGATCATCGCGATCAGCCCCACCAGACTCACCAGCGCCCAGGCCAGGGCGACGCGATCGATGGTGCGCCGCGCCGTGCGCTCCTGACCGCCGCCCACCGCGTGCGCCCCCTCGTACAGCAGAATGCGGCGCCGTCACGACGTTGACGAACGGGACCATCGCACGCACCACCACTTCCCAGGGCCTCCGCGGATCGGTCAGACCGGCGCTCTGATACTCCAGCCGCCGCACCCGCACCACCCAGTCGGCGAACGCGATCGTCGCCGCGACCGTTCCCAGCACCGCGACGACACCGCACACCAGCACCAGCACCAGGCTCAGCAGATCCAGCCACGCCGGGATCGGGTGGCTGCGATTCACCACCAGGACCAGATAACGGAACGCCTGTGCGACCGCCGCCGCGGTGAGCACCGGCCAGAGAAGACCGAGTCGGCGCTGCAGCCCGGCGTACGGGGCCGTGGCCGAGGTCTCCTCCGGATCCTGCTCGGGTACGACGTCGAACAGACCCCAGCGCGGGATCTGGAGGTAGCGCGGAACGCCGGGTCGTCGTCCGCGCGATGTCGGCGCAGGACTCGGCGGAAGGGTGTCCGGGGGGCGATGCGCCACCCACCGCAGCCGGGCCGAGGCGGCCGGCCGTTCGACGGGAGTCGTCCGCGCGGACTCCGCGGGTCCGGACCGGACGGGCGCCTGCCGATACGGGGATCGAGCCCGAGCCGGGGGAGAGACATCCCGTCGATCCGGTCCCGGCCCGTACTGATCTCGCCGGGGAGAGACCGCAGAGCCCACCGCCGCGGCCTGCCGCACCGGAGCAGGCGGCATTGAGGGGGGCGGCGGAGTCGTCCGAGGCGCCTGCGGTGCCCGCCCGTAGGAGCCCGTCCCGACGGGTCCGGGCGGAGCCGGGTGCACCGGCTGTCCCGACGAGTGATCGATCAGGGTCAGTCGGGTGCCGCATCGGGGGCACTGCACCCGACCGGGCTTGTGCTCGGCCTGGATCCGGCACGCCATGCAGACGTCGAGGATCAACTCACTGCCCCGGACCGGTGTCGACGGGCTTGCCCGCGGCTTCCCAGGCCACCATGCCTCCGCTGACGCAGGTGCCGTCGATGCCGCGCATCGCCAGATACTGCAGCAACCGGAACGACCGCCCGCTGGTGCGGCAGATCACCAGGAGCTCACGGTCCAGGTCGATCTCGTCGAAACGCTCCGGCACGTCGTCCAGCGGAATGTGCACGGCACCGCGCACGTGCGCCTGCTCCCACTCGTAGCCCTCTCGAACGTCCAGCAGCACGCGGTCGGTGACATCGGTGAAGTCGTCCGGAAGTTCGGCGACGTCGACCTGCTCGATGTCCATACTCACGTGCTCCATAGTTCCACAGACCCCCCGCTCGAAGCTCCCGACTCCGGGGACATCGGGACACCGATCAGCGCACCCGAACGCCTCTACCACACCCTATCGAGAAAATCTCGGATTCCACGCTTCAGCCACACGAGAAGCACCAGGAATCACTCTGTTCACAGTTATCCACAGGAGACTTTCCCACAGCCTCTGAATTATCACCGCCGCCTGTGGATAAAGTTGTGGATTTGTGGATTACTTTCGAGGTCACAGCCGATCCATGCGATTCAGATCGCATGTTTTATCCACTTTTAGGGTTGTTGACACATTTTCGCGACCTTGGGTTTTGCTGCGAGGGCATCGGAGCTTTCCCCATCCCCAATTGTGGACAACATGTGGACAGCCCGTCCACAGAGACAGCCTGTGGACAAGTCTGCGGCCTACCGCGAGGCGAACTCCGCCAGTTCCGCGGCCTCCGCGGCGACGGCCACCCGGTCCGCCGGAGACAGCGAGGTCAGTTCGGTGAGCTCCACCGCACCCCCGGTGAGCCTCCAGGTGCCCGCGAGTCTGCCGTCGACCAGGACGAATCCCGGCGACCGGCCGTTCCCGGCACCCGTCGCGGCGTACACGTCCGGATCGGCCACCCGGTTCCCGTCCGCATCGGCGACGAGCATCACGTCCTGCGGGGCCAGCAGCCGCACCGGTGCGGGCTCGTCGCCGGCGGCGAGACGCAGTCCTTCCAGGTCGTACAGTTCCTGCCCGTCGGGCCCGGTGAGCCGAGCCAGCTCCCAGTCCGACTCCATCTCCGCCAGCAGCGACCCCGTCCCGGGCAGGCCGCACCAGGCAGAGACCGCCGCGGCCGAGGCCGGACCGTATCCGCGCAGATACATGCGGATCAGATCCTTGCGGGCCTCGACACCGGTCACCGCCGGATCGCCCGCCCCGATCCACTGATCGAGCAGGCGATACGTCGGCTCTCCCTCACGCCGCCACAGTCCACGCGGCGGGACCTGCACCAGCGGCAGGCGCGCCCGCACCACGGCGGCCGACACCTCGGCGGGCACCTCGGGAGAGGCGGCCGTCAGTTCCTCCCGGATCCGCGCGTCGGTCACCGGGGAGCCCGCATCGTCGTCGAACATCCGCCGTACCCGGGCGAGGAGCACGTCGACATCGCCGAGCCCACACAGCTGATCGGCGAGCACGGAATCGAGAGCCGGTTGCACCGCGCTGCGTATCCAGCGGGCGTCGAGCGCATCCATCAGGTGGACGGTCCCGCGCAGCAGGACCGTCCGTACCACCTCGCGGCGGGTGATCAGGTCGTCGAGCTCCGCCGGATCGAAGCCGTCGATACGCGACCACAGCGCGAAGAACGCGGCCTGGGGATCCTCCGACCGCAGACCGACGCAGCGGTCGATCACCTCGATGGCGTCCTCGTCGGCCCGCTCCAACAGGTGTTGCCGGTGCAGCAGGGTCCGGTTCCACTGCGCCGCCGTGATCCTCATGGCGCGCCGGTCAGCCGCCGGTCGGGAAGGTCAGCCCGGTCGAGACGTGGCAGCGGTACCCGTTCGGGTTCTTGTGCAGATACTGCTGGTGGTAGGGCTCGGCGTAGTAGAAGCGGCCGTCACCGGCATCGCTCAGCTCACTGATCTCGGTGGTCACCGGCCCGTATCCGGCCTCGGCGAGGACCGGGGCGAACCGCTGAGCCATCGTCGTCGCGAGTTCGGCGTCGGCGGCGTCGAACGTGAAGACGGCCGACCGGTACTGGGTCCCGATGTCGTTGCCCTGCCGCATTCTCCTGCGTCGGGTCGTGCGCGGTGAAGAAGGCCGCGAGCAGGTCTTCGGCGGTCAGTTCCCTCGGATCGAAGACGACGAGCACCACCTCGGCGTGCCCGGTCTTCGCCGAGCACACCTCCTCGTAGGTGGGGTTGGGGGTGTAGCCGCCCGCGTACCCGACCGCCGTCGTCACCACTCCGGGCAGCGCCCAGAGGATCTCCTCCACGCCCCAGAAGCAGCCGCCGCCCAGAACCATCGCGCGCAGACCGGCCGGCCACTCCCCGATCCCGCCGTGCGCGTCACCGCCGTCGGCGTCGAGCGTGCCGCGCAGGGGCCCGCCGAGCACCTCGTGCCGTTCGGGCGGCGACATCGATTCGGTGCGACCGGGAAGGGCGTGTGCGGGATCGACCATCACCCGCTTCACGTCGGAGGCGGCCAGGAACCGATCGAAGAAGCTCATGAACCCAATGTACGACGCCCCTCCGACTCCCCGGGCGGGCTCGACGCTCCGGGCAACCGTTATGCTGACCACGGAAAGATGATGTGGTCCGCGTCACGCGGCCGGGGTGAGGGTAGGGGACGCCACCATGACAACACGTTCCAGCGCGACGCGTGCCGCCGGTGTGACCCGCCGGACCGAGGCGTGGCCGGTCTACAACGTGCGCGGCCGATGCATCGGCATCGCGCTCAGCATCGTGGTGCTGCTCGTCGCGATCGTGCTGCTCTTCGTGCTCTGACCGCTCCCCGCCACGGTCGACATGCCTGCGCACAACCCTTGCGCGGCACCGACCCGTGCGGGAGTGTAGAAATTGGACCTAGTACGAACAACTCAATCCCTTGCATCAGAGAGGACGACGACGTGGCCGTCTACACCCTGCCCGAACTCGATTACGACTACGGGGCCCTGGAGCCGCACATCTCCGGCAAGATCATGGAGCTCCACCACAGCAAGCACCACGCGACCTACGTCGCCGGCGCCAACACCGCGCTGGAGAAGCTCGCCGAGGCCCGCGAGGCCGGCGACATCGCGGGCAAGGTCTACGGTCTGTCGGCGAACCTGGGCTTCCACCTGGGTGGCCACACCAACCACTCGATCTTCTGGAAGAACCTCTCCCCGAACGGCGGCGGCGAGCCCACCGGCGATCTGGCCGAGGCCATCGGCACCGACTTCGGCGGCTTCGAGCAGTTCAAGGCTCACTTCACCGCTGCCGCCACCACCCTGCAGGGCAGCGGCTGGGCCATCCTGGGCTACGACACCATCGGCGGCCGCCTGGTGATCGAGCAGCTGACCGACCAGAGCGGCAACACCTCGGTGGGCCTGATCCCGGTCGTCATGCTGGACATGTGGGAGCACGCCTTCTACCTCGACTACCAGAACGTGAAGCCGGAGTACGTCAAGGCCTGGTGGAACGTCGTGAACTGGGAGGACGCCGCCGAGCGCTACGCCCGCGCGACCACCCAGGGCAACGGCCTGATCGTTCCGGCCTGACGCCGAATCGTTCGTTCACGACGGCGGCCACCCCTTTCCCGGGGGTGGCCGCCGTCGTTCCGGGGGAAGCTCTCGGCGACGCCTCTCGGAAGAGAGGTCTCGACTCCGCTCGACCAGCGAGAGAACGCTCGACCCGTTCGATCCCCGAGCCGGAGGATCGGAGAACGATCACCGAACCCCTTCGACTCGCGGGCTCGCTGCGCTCGCACGCGGCGCAGGGAGCGGGTGACACGTCCGGAGAGCACGGTGACCGAACCCAGAGAGCGAGTGACACGAGTTCATGGAACGGGGTGGCCGAGCTCAAGGAACGGGGTGACACGAGTCCAGGGAACAGCGGAGCCGCCTCGTCGAACGACCTCTCCCTTCGACGATCGACCTCTCCCCTCATAGATCAACCTCTCCCCTCGATGATCGAGCGGAGTCGAGATCACCCGGCCCAAGCTGCACGGTCCACGGATATTCAATCGTTCGAACGATAGGCCCCCCGCGATTTCATGCTTAGCCTGAACAGAACGTTTCCCCTGTTCAGAGCCGAGGTCGATCGATGCCTTCCGTCAAGAAGTCTTCACGTGCGTGGCGCCGCTGGGCCGCCGCGCTCACCGCGGCGATCGCCGTACTCGTCGCGGCGCCCGCCGTCGCCGGACCCGGTGTCGTCGGATCGGCGGGTGCGGCGCCGAAGGCGCCGAGCCCCGCGTTCTACGGCAAGTGGAGTCGACACGGCGGCAGTGTGACGATCAACCGCAACGGCACTGCGCGGATGGCGTTCAACAGCGGCGCCGCCAACAGCGAGGAGTGGGTCGGCCGCTGGCGGACCGTCGGCAAACGCGTCGACATCTCCCTGACCCGCCGGACCAACATCTACGGCGACGGCAGCTCCGGAACCCTGCGCGCAGGCCGCAACTACCCGGCCTGGCTCGGCCAGGCACCGGCCTGGCGCCGGGCAGGCACGGTTCGGGTGCTCAAACTACGCCTTCGCCCGGGTGAAGGCGGTTACTCCTACTGCAAGAACGCGTACAGCGCCCAATGCGGCGCCTGACACGCATCATCGACGGCGGCTGCCCCCCTCTCCGGGGTGGCCGCCGTCGTGGTCTCGACTCCGCTCGACCAGCGAGAAGACGCTCAGTTGGAGCGAAGGCTCTCGACCGGAGAAGAGGCACTCGACCCGGGAAGAGGCGCCGAGGACCGAACCCCTTCGACTCGCGGGCTCGCTGCGCTCGCACGCGGCTCAGGGAACGGGTGACACGTCCGGAGAGCACGGTGACCGAACCCAGAGAGCGAGTGACACGAGTTCGTGGAACGGGGTGGCCGAGCTCAGGGAACGGGTGACACGAGTCCAGGGAACGGAGGGGCCGCCTCGTCGAGCGACCTCTCCCTCATAGATCGATCTCGCCCCTCGATGATCGACCTCTCCCCTCGATGATCGAGCGGAGTCGAGATCACACCGCCGCACGACGACGACTCGCCGCACGACGCCGGAGCCACAGCACGACGATCCCGCGCCTCGGCGCGAACAGGTACACCAGCCCGAATCCGGTGCCCTGGACCAGCACGATCATCCCGCCGGGCGAGGTGTCCCAGTAGTACGAGATGTACAGCCCGACCACCCCGCACACCGCGGAGAAGAGCGGCGCGATCATCAGCATCACGCCGAACCGGTCGGTCAGCAGGTAGGCCGTCGCACCCGGGATGATCAGCATCGCCACCACCAGCACCACGCCCACCACCTGCAAGGCGGTCACCGCGGTGAAGGCCAGGAGCGTGAGCAGCAGCGCGCCGAGGAACCGGGGATTGAGGCCGATCGCCGCGGCGTGCGTGGGGTCGAAGGCGAACAGGGTCAGATCGCGCCGCTTGAGCAGGACGACGACGGCCACCACCGCGCCCAGCACGGCGATCTGGACCAGGTCGCCCCGCGACACCCCGAGCAGATTCCCGAAGACGATGTGATTCAGGTCCGTCTGGCTCGGCGTCACCGAGATCAGCACCAGGCCGAGCGAGAACAACGTGGTGAAGACGATGCCGATCGCGGCGTCCTCCTTCACCCGGCCGCCGTCGCGCACCGCCCAGATCAACGCCACCGCCAGCAGCCCGAAGACCACCGCGCCGACGGCGAAGGGCCAGTCCAGCAGGTACGCCAGCACGACGCCGGGCAGCACCGCGTGCGAGACCGCGTCGCCCATCAGCGACCAGCCGATCAGCACCAGCCAGCACGAGAGCAACGCGCACACCGCGGAGGCGATGAGCGTCGCCCCCAACGCGCGGGTCATGAAACCGAAGTTGAACGGGTCCAGGAGGAGGTCGATCATCGTCGTGCCCCCGGTACGACGGCGCCGTCCGCCGCGGAATCCTCGCCCAGCGGGTCCACGCCGAACGCCCGGATCAGGTTCTCGGCGGTGATCACCTCGGCCGGCGGCCCCTGGGCCAGCACCCGCCGCATCAGCAGCACCGTCTCGTCGGCGAGGCGGTCGAGCGCCTGCAGGTCGTGCGTGGAGACCAGCACCGTCGCCCCCGCGGCGGCGCGTTCACGCAGCACCTCGGTGATGGTGGCCTCGGTGCGCTTGTCGACGCCGGCGAAGGGCTCGTCGAGCAGCAGGACCGACGCGCCCTGGGCCAGTCCGCGCGCGACGAAGGCGCGTTTGCGCTGACCGCCGGAGAGGTTGCCGATCTGCCGGTCGGCGTACTCGGTGAGCTCCACCCGTTCGAGTGCCTCGGCGACCGCGACATGGTCGGCACGACGAGCCCGCCGGAGCGGCCCCATCAGCCCGTAACGCCCGGTCATCACCACCTCGCGGACCGAGATCGGGAACGCCCAGTCGATCGCCTCGGACTGCGGCACATAGCTCATCGCACCGGACCGACGTGCCGCGGCCGGGGTCCGCCCGAGCACCGAGACCCGCCCGGAATCGGGCGTCACCAGCCCCATCACCGTCTTGAACAGGGTCGATTTGCCGCAGCCGTTCATCCCGACCAGCGCGCACACGCGACCGGGTTCCAGGCGCAGCGTGGCGTGAGTCAGGGCGGGGGTGCCGTCGTAGGTGACGGTCACGTCGTCGACGTCGACGGTCGCCGTCCGGCCGGTCACGACGCGTTCCCGGTCAGGCCGTCGGCGATGGTCCGGGCGTCGTGCCGGATCAGATCGAGGTAGGTGGGCACGGGACCGTCCTTCTCGGAGAGGGAGTCGACGTAGAGGATGCCGCCGAAGCGCGCCCCGGACGACTCCGCCACCTGCTGCATCGCCTTGTCGGAGACGGTGGACTCGCAGAAGACGGCGGGCACCGCGTCGTCGCGGACGAACTCGATGGTCGAGGAGACCTGCTGCGGTGTGGCCTGCTGTTCGGCGTTGACCGGCCAGATGTAGCGCTCGGTGAGGCCCGTGTCGCGCGCCAGATACGAGAACGCGCCCTCGCAGGTCACCAGCGCACGCTGATTCTCCGGAAGCATCCGGAGCGCGTCCACGAGCTCACCGTGCACACCGCGGAGCTGCTTCTTGTAGGCGTCACCGTTGGTCCGGAAGACGTCCGCACCGGCCGGGTCGAGCTCGCCGAAGGCCTCCACCAGGTTGTCGACGTAGATCTCGACGTTGAGCGGGCTCATCCACGCGTGCGGATTGGGTTTGCCCGCATAGGCGTCGGAGGCGATGTCGATCGGTTCGACGCCGTCGCTGAGCGTGACCCGGGGGACGTCGAGGTCCTCGACGAACTGCTCGAACCACGCCTCCAAGTTGAGACCGTTGTTCACGATCAGTTCGGCCTTCGCGGCGCGGCGCAGATCGGCGGGGGTCGGTTCGTATCCGTGGATCTCGGCGCCGACCTTGGTGAGCGACTCCACCCTGAGGCGCTCCCCCGCCACGTTCCGCGCGATGTCGGCGAGCACGGTGAAAGTGGTGAGCACCACCGGGCGGCCGTCGTCGTCGGAGTCGATATCGCACCCGGTGAGCGCGAGCAGCAGGACGCCGACCATGGCGACGGCACGGGGAAACCGTGATGCACGGCTGCTCGACATACTCTTCATGGGCATGGCTACATCTATAGTTCGGTCTACCGAACTTTGCAATCAGGATCACTGAAACAGTGCTTCACCTGGCCGTTCGCACGTCCCAGGAACGGTGACACCCGCCTCGGACAATCATCCGTTCCGTGGACAGACACCCGGCCGGGCCCTCCCTAACGTCGTTCAGAGGAACCCGAATCGTCCCAGGAGGAGTCTCCGATGACCACGTCCCGCACACGTCTTCTCGGTACCGTCGCCGCGGCCGGCGCGATGCTGATCGCCCCCGCCGCCGCCCACGCCGACGGCACCAAGAACCCGAAGTACGATCACCCGCCGAAGAAGGGCCAGCCGAAGGATCACGGCAACGGCGAGGCACCGCTCAACAACCGGCGTGCCCCGGTCCAGAACTGCCCGGGCGGAGCCGCGAACGGCAAGTACTCGAGCAATCCCTCGTACTATCCGATCAGAATCGGCCGGGGCGCGAACCGGACCATCACCCTCATCTTCGATGCGTACCAGGCTCCCGACAAGTTCGATGTCCTGTACCGGGGACGCGAGATCGACTCCACTGGCTGGCGCGGCCTGAAGACAGAGAACGACAACAACCATCCCATGCGCGAACCCGGGAACGGTTCACTCCGGGTGAACGTGCCCAACGGAACCTCGGATCTGATCGAAGTCCGGGTTCGCACCGATCTGCACCGCACCGTGTGGAAGTTCACGGTCACCTGCCCGAGTTGATCTGACAGCGCACACGAGAGGATGAGGCGGCGGCTCGCTCGGGGGCGGCCGCCTGCCTCGACCGCGTCCGACTACCCGCGCCCGCGCTTGGCCGCCTGCCGCTCCTCGTACCGCAGCCGGTTGCGCAGAGCCCGCTTGGGCCAGAACGAGTACGCCGCCCACACCACCGCGAACGCGAACACCACCGCGAACGCGCCGACGATCAGCAGCACCGTGCCCATGCCGTCGTCGATCGCGGCCGCCTCCTCCGAGAACCAGAACGCCGACAACGAGATCAGGTTCAAGACCACGGTGACCCCGTACGACCACCAGATGAGCCACCACTTCTCGGCCGACTCCGGCACCCGGCGGCGCCGCTTGACGAAGCTGTCGATCGCCACCGAGGCCGCGAAGAACGGCACCAGGAAGCCGACGGACGAGCTCGCCCCGCCGAACAGCATGGTGATCAGCGCGAACACGACGCTGAACCCGATGCTCGCCACAGTGAAGACGCCCAGGTAACGCCACAGCGGACCGCTCTCCGGTTCGAATGAGGGCTCCGGCTCCGGCATCGGCGGCATCGGCGCCCAGCCCTCCGGGAGGCCGTCGCCCTGTCCGGGTGACGTCGGTGCGGGCGGCAGCGGGGCGGAGTCGTCGGGTCGATCGGTCACGGCGGAGTCCTTCGTCGTACGGTCCGGGCCCAGACGGCGCCGGGGCCTCATCGTCTCTGTTACCACAACGCCACGGCGCGGGTGATCGTCTTTTCGAGGGGCGGGTGTGGTCTCGACTCCGCTCGACCAGCAAAGAGAACCCGACCGGCGAGGGGAATCAGATCGGCGAAGAGCACCCGATCCGCGAAGAGAACCCGATCGACGAAGAGAACCCGATCAGCGATGGGAATCAGATCGGCGATGGGAATCAGATCAGCGAAGGAACCCGACCGGCGAGGAGAACCCGACCGACGAGGAGGATCAGATCGGCGAGGAGAACCCGACCCGCGGAGGGCGGCGTGCCTACAGCACCACGGTGAGGGTGATCGCCGCGGCGCAGGCCGCGATCACCAGCCCCAGCGCCACCGCATCGTTCCTTCCCGGACGCGACTGATACGCCGTGAGCCGCCCGGTGCCGCCGCGCGCGGTGATCGCCTCGCCCATCTCCGCGGCCCGGCGCATGGCCGAACTCATCGCGGCCACGATCATGTCCAGGATGCCCATCTCCGCCGACGGATGACCGGAGTCGGCCGACGAGGTGGGCCGCAGCCGGTGCGCGGCACGCAGCATGCGCATCTCCTCCATCAGCAACGGCAGGCCGCGCAACGAGAGCGCGATGCAGACCGCCCACTCGTCCACCGGCAGGCGCAGCAGTCTCAGCGGCGCCATCAGCCGGGCGATGGCCGGCGCGATCTCGGCCATCGGCGTGGTCCAGATCACCATGATGCTCATGGCCAGGACGATCAGTCCCAGGGCCGTGCCGCGCAGGAACACCAGCACTCCGGCACCGCCGGAGGAGAACGCCGTGATGATCCCCCCGAGCACGATCAGACCCCAGAACCACCAGGGCGGCCGCGGGATCGCCCCCAGCGGGATGCCGGCGCACAACGCGAACACCAGGACGCAGAGCGCCACGAAACCCAGACTCGGATACGACGGCAGCACCCACGTCATGAGGCCGAGGATCAGCACGATGAGCAGTTTGGTGCCCGCCCACAGTCGGTGGACCGGGGAGTCGCCGGGGAGCTGCCGCAGCGGCGGGGTGCGCATGGTCATCGTCGTGCCTCCAGGACTCCGGCGTTCAGTTCCACGCGACGGTTGCAGACGCGGTCGAGGGCTTCGAGGTCGTGCGAGATGATCACGATGGTGATGCCCTGCTGCCGCAGACCGGCCAGGACGTCGAGCACCTCCTCGCGGGCCGCCGGATCCAGTCCGGCGAGCGGCTCGTCGAGCACCAGCACGTCCGGGTCCGAGGCCACCAACGACGCCAGGACCACGCGCCGCATTTGCCCGCCGGACAGCGAATCGACGCGTCGGGCCGCCATCTCCCGCGGGAGGGCGACCAGATCGAGCACCCGTCCCACCTCGGTGCTGGTGACCGACTCCCCGCCGACGGCCATGATCTCGTCGCCGACCGTCGTCTTCTGCAGTTGCAGGCGCGCGTGCTGGAAACCGAGGCCGACGCTGCCGATCTGCCCGGTCATCGGCTCACCGTGCAGCAGCACCTCGCCGCCGCTGGGCTCGACGAGGCCGGCGATGATCCACGCCAGCGTGGTCTTCCCGGAGCCGTTGCCGCCGACGATCAGCACGCCGTCGCCCGTGTTGACCCGCAGGTCGACGTCGTGCAGCGCGGTGACCTCCCACGGCGAACCGGCGAGATAGGTGTGCGAGACCCGGTCGACGACGAGCAGCGGCTCGGAGTCGTCGTGCGCGGCGGGCAGCGGCGGGGTGTGCTCCTCGGGCCGCATCCACTCGGGGTGGTGTTCGACGATCCGCCCGCCCTGCAGGTGGATCACGCGGTCGGCGGCGCGCGCCTCGAAATCGCGATGCGTGATGAGGACGACGGTGATCCCGCGCGTGCGCGGGAGCCGGGCGAGGATCTCGATCAGGTCGTGGCGCCCCTGCGGATCGACCATCGAGGTCACCTCGTCGGCGATCAACAGTTTCGGATCACGAGCCAGCGCGGCGGCGACGGCGAGACGCTGTTGCTGACCGCCGGAGAGGTCGGAGGTCTCGCGGTCGGCGAGACCCTCGAGGCCCACCTCGGCGAGCAGCGCGTCCACGTCCACCTCCCGGTCCTCGGGGAGACCCCAGACCAGGTCGTCGGCGACGCGAGAGCCCAGCATCTGCGCCTCCGGGCGCTGCAGCACCATCGCGGTGCCGCCGCGCTTGCCGAGCCCGGGATCACCGGGCCGGTCGACGACGCCGACCGTGGCGGGGGTCCCGGCGAGCAGTTTGGAGAGCGTCGACTTGCCCGAACCGTTGGCGCCGACCACGGCCACGAACTCGCCCCGGATCAGCGTGAGATCGATCCCGGACAGGACGTCGACGTCGGTGCCCGGGTAGCGGAAACCGACACCGGCCATGCGCAGCGGCAGCGGGTCGACGGGGACGTCGACGGTCAGATCGGCGGAGGCGTCGAGGGTGTCCTGCATCTTGATGTGCGCGAGCCGGTTCACGACGCCGCTCAGGATCCACCAGGCCACCAGCAGCGAGAGGAACGACCCGATCGCACCGGACGCCCAGAGCCACACCCACCAGTGGTCGACGAGGGTGGCTGCGAGGTTGTCGAAGAAGCGCTTCGCCCCCGAGAAGTCGACGACCACCGAGACTTCTCCACCGAACTGCTGGATCACCCAGGCGAGTTTCCGGATCACCCAGGTGACGGCCTCACCGAACCAAGCGATGGCGCTTCCCACGCCTGAGATCAGGTTTCCCAGCATGGTCAGCGCCAACTCGCGCAGCGGCACCAGCACCCAGAGGATCAGCACCGAACCCGAGGCCAGCAGCGGCGCGACGATCAGGGAGACCAGCGTCAGCAGGATCGCTCCCCCGCCGCGGCGCTTCACCTCGCCGACCACGCCGCCGACGATCGCCGCGGACAGCACGCCGAGGGCGGCGCCGAGACCGGCCATCGCGAAAGTCACCGCGGTGGAGGTGACCGACGCGGCGATCAGCGCGCGGGTCCGGGTGCGGGCGGCGACGAGCGCGATCGGCACGGGGGCGAGCAGGCCGGCGGCCTGTGCCATGGGGATCGCGGCGGCCACGACCACGGCCACCACCGTCAGTCCGGACAGGATGGCCACGATCGCGATCTCCAGCGGGCGCAGCGGACCGGTGATCGGGCGCGCACGCTGGTCGGGAGAAGGGAGCGTCACGTTGCCATTGTGCCTGGTTCGCTTCGGCGACACCGCCGCGCAGGTCTCCCGCCATCACCGGGTACGGGGCGCCGAAATTCCGTTTTTGGGCCTCCCACCTGCATGAATGCGGCCGATCCAGCTGTTGCGCGGGTGTCCGAGGCCCCTTAACGTAGCCCGCATGATCGCTGCTCTCCTCCTCGGCTTCGGCGTGATCTTCGTCGCTGAACTCGGTGACAAGTCGCAGCTCATGGCCCTCACCTACGCCCTCCGCTACCGCTGGTGGGTGGTGCTGGGCGCCATCCTGGTGGCCACCACCGCCGTCCACGCGATCTCGGTGTTCTTCGGCCACTTCCTCGGCGTCTCGATCCCGACGCACCTGATGTCGATCGCCGGCGGCCTGGCCATGCTCGCCTTCGCCCTCTGGACCCTGCGCGGCGACGAGCTGTCCGACGACGAGTCCACCAAGGCGGCCCGCGTCGGCGGCTCGGTGTTCCTGGCCGTGATGAGCGCGTTCATGCTGGCCGAGCTCGGCGACAAGACGATGTTCGCCACCATCACCCTGGCCACCGACAACGACTGGCTCGGTGTCTGGATCGGTTCGACCCTCGGCATGGTGGCGGCCGACGCGGTCGCGATCGTCGTGGGCCGGCTGCTGGGCAAGCACCTGCCCGAACGCGTCATCGCCCTGTTCGCCGCGGCGCTCTTCCTCGGTTTCGCGGTCTGGCTGCTCGCCGAGGGACTGATCGGCGCCGCCCCGCCGGTGATCGTGGGCACCCTGATCGCGACGGGCGCCCTGCTGGTGATCGGCTCGGTGGTGATCGTGCGGACGTGGCGTCGTCGTGCCGCCGACGCCGAGGCGCTCGCCCTCGACGTCGAGAAGCCGGCCGCGCTGGCCGACTGATCCCGGTGCGATCGATCACCGGGCCCCTTCGACACGGCCGCTCACTGCGTTCGCGGTCGGCTCAGGGAGCGGAACGGATGCTCTCCTCGGGAAGCGGAGTGCGCCGAGCCGCGGAGGGGCGGCGATCCTCCAGATCCCCGAGCCGGGGAGGAACGCAGTGACGAACCGCGTCGAAGGGTCTCCGCGCGGTGTCGTCGTGCGGAGCCGAACGCGCCGAGGTCGCGGTCAGCGCAACAGGTCGTCGACCGTCGGCAATTCCAGGATCTCGTCGGAGCTGAGCCATTCGCGCAGCACCTTGGTGGCCTGGACGTCGTCCTCGTTGTACCGGAGCAGTCGGGCGCGTTGGCTGACGTCCAACGGAGAGCCGTCGAGTCCCACCGCGGCCTGATACCAGTCCATCGACGCCTCGCCGCCGGCCTCCGGGTCGTCCCACGCGAAACCGGCGACCGGGGCGACCTTCTTGAGCCCCTTGCCGTTGGGGCAGATGAAGTTCTCGTTGACGGCCTCGTAGATGTCGACCCACTCCGGCGAGGCGATGAAGGCGTCGACCTCGGCGCGCGTTGGCACCCCCGGGATCCCGGCGAAACGGTCGGCGCTGCCGCGCAGCCACCGGTTCTCGGCCTGCTGCGAATAGCAGTACGCGGCGAAGGTCTTGCCTTCCCTGTGGGCGGTGCGACGACGCTCCGTCAGCCACTGCCAGAAGCGGCCGAAGGCACGGCCCTCGTCGACGGTGGGCAGCGGATCCCAGGTGACGAACGGCCGGTAGAGCACGGGTTCGTCGCACGTGTTCTCGGTGAGCAGCGTGCCCCAGAGGTAGGCGCCGCGCTCACCGAAGCTCTCCATGTCGACGTCCACCTCGACGTCGGCGCGCTGCACGCGCGGACGCTCCAGGCGCCGCACCAGCGACACGCCCGCGCGGCGGCAGTTGGCCTGCACCACCGCATCCCGGAACGACGTGTGGCCGCTCCAGTCGGCCGGCGGGGCGCCGCGGTAGTCGGCCAGCTGGGACACCGTGGTGATCCCCGCGTCGGCCAGCATGCTCGTGCCGTTGCCGCCGATCACCAGGCTGACATCGTCGGCGGCGATCAACTCCTGCTCGCAGTCGGGCCACCAGTCGCAACTGCGGCACTGGTTGATCCGACGAGGAGCGGTCGCGATGCTCCCTTCGGCGATGGCGCGGCGGCGGGCGAAGGTCGCCTCGTAATCGGCCATCGTCGCGCCGAGCGGAACCACCAGGATGCAGTCGGCGTCGGTGCCGATCACTCCGCCCGCCCAGGCACCGCGCTCGGGCGCGGGCGGATGGCCGAGGTCGGCGAGCATCGCCGCGAGCTGCGCCAGTCGCATCGTGTCGCGTTTGTTCCCCCGCGAGGTCCGGGTCGGGTCCGGGCGCGGCGCCCACCGCGCGAGCCCACTGGTGCGCAGCGTGGCGGGCTCGGATGGATCGCGTCCGGCCTTGGCCGGATTGGTCACCCGGTGGTTCACCACGATCAGCGGGACGTACCCGTCCCCCTGCCGGATCAGTGCTTCGGCGTGCCCGCGCCTGCCGCGTTCGACGTCGGTGGGCAGCGTGGCCCAGAAGATCCAATCGACGCCCGCCGCACACGCCGCCGCGGTACGGTCGGCACGTTCGCGGTACGGCAGTGCGTCGTCGATCGTCACCACGGTGGCCGCCTGTTCGGCGAGCATCGCCGTGATCGTGGCGATCACCTCGTGCCGGTGTGCGGTGGCGGCCTCGATCCGGCGACGCGCATCGGGCGACTCCACCTCGGATCCGGCCGTTCCGGTCACGCGGGCGGCGTTGTCCAGCGCGAGCCGGTGCTCGCAACCGGTCAGGTCGCGTGCACCGAGGACCGCAGCACCCACCGCTTCGCCTCGCTCTCCTCGCATGTCACCACCGGCGACGACCTGCGCCACACTCTCATCTGATACTGACACTATGCAAAACTGTTAAGCAGTCACGGCCAAGCCGGTCGTCCGGCGGAAAGGACACCATGGGTCTCTCGTCGTCCCGCAAGGCCAAGCGCGTCGAGCGCAAGGCCGAAGCCAAGATCCGCAAAGCGGAGGAGAAGGCCCTCAAGACCCGGGTCCGACTCGAAGCGCAGGTCAACGCTCACGAAGAGCAGCGCCGCCACAAGAAGGCCCTGCGCGAAGAGCACAAGTACGCCAAGAAAGCGCACCGGGCCGAGCGCAAGACCGCCAAGACGGCGAACAAGGCCGAACAGAAGACGGTGAAGGCCACGGCCAAGGCGCAGGAACGCGCGGCCGCCGCCGAGGCGAAGGCCACCGCGGCGAAGGCCCAGGCCGCACAGAACGCCGGTCTGCTGCAGCCCGCCAAGATCCGCCGCTACCTGACCGTCGCCAAGATGGTCGCCCCCATCGCGGGCCCGCTGATCTATCGCGGCGCCGTGGCCGCGCGCGCCGAGATCACCGCGCTGCAGGCGCGTCGCGCTGGTGTCCCGGCCGAGTTGCTCACCCAGTACGGCGGCCCCAGCGCCGCCCTGCGCGCGCGTATCGCCGGTGCCCAGAACTCGGCGGACAAGGTCGCCGAACTCGACGGCACGCCGGAGGGCAAGGCGTTCGTGGAGACCATGCGCACCCGTCTCGCCAACCTGGTGGTCGCCTCCGATGCGGCCGACGCCATGCCCCCCACCCAGCGCCGCGCGGCGCAGCGCGCGATCGGCAACGAACTCGCGGCGATCGACAACGACCTGCTCGCCCGCCTGAACGTCCACCCCCGGTAGGAGAAACCCGCAACGATGGCCGACACCGACCCGACCCCGCCCCTCGACACCCCGTCCATCGACGCTCCGAGCGACGACACCGCGAGCCGCACGGTCGCGGAGCTGCGCGCCGAGGCCAAGGCGAAGGGACTCCAGGGTTACTCGTCGCTGAAGAAGGCCGAGCTGATCGCCGCGCTCGCCGACGCCGAACCGGCCGCTCCGGCGACCGCCCTCGACGACGAGACCCCCGCCCCGGCGGTCGTCGACGTCGACGAGCCCGTCGCTCCGGCGGCGGAACCGGAGGATGCGGGGGCCCGCGCCGAGGCCGCTCCCGCCGAGCGGCGCGCCGACTCCGATGCCGTCGCGAAGGCCGATGCCGCGCGCGATCTGTTCGCCCAGGTCCGGCGCACCGCCCCGACGCAGCTCCCGGGCGGCCGGATCACCCCCGGGATGGTCGCCGGCTTCTCCGGTGCCCTGCTCGCGGTGGTGCTGGTGGCCCGGCGACGTCGTCGTCGTTCCACCGAGGACTGAGCCGCCTCGATCCGATCCGGTCGGGCCTGGCGCACACCTCCTCCCCGCCCGTGTCGCGTCTCCTCTTCCGTGTCGCGGACGATCGATGGGCCGCGACACGGAAGAGGAGACGCGACACGCCGCCAGGGGTGGCGACACACCAGCCGCCCGACCCCGCCGACACGAGACGGCGCACCGACCGGAACCGGCACCTCTCGACCACGTACGACGAAAGCGGCTCCTCCCCGATCCGGGGAGGAGCCGCTTTCGTCGTCGGCTGCGCCGAGCGTGACCGGAGACGCTACCGGCCCGGCAGGTACTTCAGGCCGCGGATCGCGAGCGGGGTCACCTTGAGGAACAGGTCGCGCGGCACGCCGGTCATCCCGTCGAGTCCGATGAAGCGCTGCGCCGCGATGGTCTGCGCCTCGCAGTACTTGAGCAGGCCCTCCTCGCCGTGGCGACGGCCCACACCGGAGATGCCCATACCGCCCATCGGCGCGGCGGTGGAGCCCCACGCGGCGGCGTATCCCTCGTTGATGTTCACGGTGCCGGCGTGGATCTGCTCGGCGATCTTCTGGGCGAGCGCGCTGCTGCCGGCGAAGATGCTGGCGTTGAGCCCGTACTCGGTGTCGTTGGCGCGTTCGACGGCCTCTTCGACCGAATCGACCGGGTAGATCGAGACCAGCGGACCGAAGGTCTCGTTCCGGCAGCACTCCATCTCTTCGGTGACGTCGGTGAGCACGGTCGGCGCGTAGAAGTACGGGCCGAGGTCGGCGCGCTTGCGGCCGCCGGCGAGCACCTTGGCGCCCTTGGCGACGGCGTCGTCGACGTGCGCCTCGACGGTCTCGATCTGCGCCGCGGACGCCAGCGAGCCCATGTCCGCGGACAGGTCGTAGGTCGCGGAGAGCTTCATGTTCTCGACGTACTCGGCGAACTTGCGCGAGAACTCGTCGGCGATCGGCTTCTCCACGTAGATCCGCTCGATCGAGATGCAGAGCTGTCCCGAGTTGGAGAAGCAGGCGCGGGCGGCGCCCTCGACGGCGTTGTCGACGTCGGCGTCGGCGGTGATGATGAGCGGGTTCTTGCCGCCCAGCTCGGCGGAGAAGCCGATCAGGCGCTTACCGGCCTGTGCGGCGAGGGTCGCGCCGGTGGCCGACGATCCGGTGAACATCACGTAGTCGGTGGCCTCGACGATGGCCTGACCCACCACCGAACCCGGGCCCGGGACCACGGCGAAGAGCTCGCGCGGCAGACCGGCCTCGTACAGCAGCTCGGCCAGCGCCAGCGCGCAGTACGGGGTGTTGCTGTCCGGCTTCACCACCACCGCGTTGCCGGCGACGAGGGCGGCGACCGCGTCGGAGACGGCCAGGGTGAGCGGGTAGTTCCACGGGCTGATCACGCCGACGACGCCCTTGGGGATGTACCGGACGCGCACGTCGGTGGCACCCGGGATCATGCCGGCGGCCTTCCGCTCGGCGAGCATCTTGGGACCGTTCGTCGCGTAGTAGCGGGCGGTCAGCGCGACGTCGATGGTCTCTTCCTGCGCGTAGATGCGGGCCTTGCCGGTCTCCGCCTGCGCGATGTCCATCAGCTCGTCCGCGCGCGAGTGCACCAGCTCGGAGAACTTGCTGAGCACCTTGGCGCGATCGGCGGGCCGCACCTGCGCCCACTCCTTCTGTGCGACGCGCGCCCGCTCGACGGCGAGTTTCAGGTCGTCGGCGGTCCCGACCGGGACGGTGGCCATCTCGGCGCCGCTGAAGGCTTCGAGGACCGGCTTGGTCTGGCGGGCGGCGGGGTCGTCGATCGCGGCGAGGGCGGCGAGTCGGGTGAAGTACTCGGGGGTGGGCTTGGCCATGGGGATGGACCCTTCGTTCGGGAGGTGTGTCGTCGGATCTAGGGGGTCACGACGACGATGCCGTCGTCGTCGGAGAAGAGGTGGTCGCCGGGCTGGAAGACGATCCCACCGAGTTCGACGGCGACGTCGCGCTCGCCCATCCCGGTCTTGCTCGATTTGCGGGGGTTGGTGCCCAGCGCCTTGACGCCGATCTCCATGCCGCCGATGGTCTTGGCGTCGCGGATCGCGCCGATCGCGATGATGCCGGCCCAGCCGTTGCTGCGGCCGAGTTCGGCGATGATGTCGCCGACCAGCGCGGTGTGCACCGAGCCGCCGCCGTCGATCACGAGCACGCCGCCCGGGTTGGGCTCGGACAGCACCGACTTGAGCAGCGCGTTGTCCTGGAAGCAGCGGACGGTGGTCACCACACCGGCGAACTCGCGGACGCCGCCGTACTGGGTGAACTGGGTGTCGCAGCTGCGGACGTCGGGGCCGATCTCGTCGACCAGATCAGCGGTGGGGGTGAACTCTGGAAGCGTCATAACCACCCAGTCTAGGCGTCCTGCCTCGCGTTCTGTACCCCGGAGTAACTTCGATCACCGCCGTCTGCGGGCCTCGCCGACACCGCTTTCCCGCGACCGGGCCTCCTCGTGTCCGGAGGAGGTGGGTCACAATGGGAGCCGTGGACCAAGTACCGATCCGGGACCAGAGCATCCGGCTGGGCCAGTTCTTGAAGCTGGCGAATCTGATCGACACCGGCGCCGACGCCAAACTGGTGATCGCCGACGGGCTCGTCACCGTGAACGACGACGTCGAACTCCGGCGCGGCCGGCAGCTGCACGACGGCGACGTGGTGGAACTCGGCGGCATCAGCGTGCGCGTCGCGGCTCCGCGGTCCGACGCCTGACGATGTGCGCTCGCCGGTTTCGGGGCCCCGCCGGGACCGAGGACACCGGGGAGATGCCGAAAAGGCCCGAGTGGAACTCAGGCCTTCAGCTGATGTGCGACGTGCCCGCTCAGGAGGCGGGGCGGAGCTGCTGAAGCTCCTGCGTGGTCACCAGTCGCTCGTTCCGCTCTGACAGTGAGCGCGGCGCCCGGAGACGCCCCCAGATGTTCCGAGCGGAAACGCGATTCGAACGACGAAGCGTCCGGGCGGAGGTCGCCGACTGCATGCTCATACCCTCTCTGTCGAAGCTGCGCGTGGGTTTCATACACTATGTCGTCTCGTTCCGTCCGGCCGTTACCCGAAGCCGCCGCGACACTCCGATCAGTGGCACATCCCATAAGAGACGATATGTGTGATCTGTGTCATAAATGAGGTCGACGAAGGAACGTCGCCCGAGGAGTGGAGGGGCGCGGCGGGGGAATCGCTCCGCTATCCGTCCCCGGGATCGCTCATGTCGCCCGGATCGCTGGTCGGCTCCTCGTCCATGTCGGCATCCCCGGGATCGCTCATGTCACCGGGGTCGCTCCAATCCTCCGGCATGTCCGTATCCCCCGGATCGCTCGTCTGCTCCGGTCCGGTCTGCTCCGGCGTCGGCGTGGTCGACGTCGTGCTGCTCGGCGGCGTCGACGAACTGCTGGAGCTGCTCGGCGAGACGGAGACGCTCGACGACGGGGCGGGCGCCGGATCGTCGTTCGAGCAGCCGGCCAGCAGCACGAGGGAGGCGACCGCGGCGAGCACGGCGAGAGCGGGTTTCCTGTTCACACTCGAACCGTAACCGTCGTCATCGGCCCCGCCGAGTGCCGAAAGCCCCCTTCTCCGCCGGGCTCGCCGCGCACCGAACTCAGCGCTGAGCCACCTGGGTGGGCACGATCGGGGCGGGCAGCTCCGTCGAACCGGCGAGGTAGCGATCCACCGCGGCGGCCGCGCTGCGGCCCTCGGCGATGGCCCACACGATCAGCGACTGGCCGCGACCGGCGTCACCGGCCACGAACACCCCCGCCAGGCCGGTGGCCGCGAACCGCTCGTCACGCGCCACGTTGCCACGCGGATCGTAGGAGACGCCCATCTTGTCGAGCAGATCCTCGCGCTCGGGTCCGACGAAGCCCATGGCCAGCAGCACCAGATCGCATTCGAGTTCGAAGTCGCTGCCCTCGACCTTCTCGAAACGCCCGTTCACCATCGTCACCTCGCACGCCTTGAGCCCGGTCACCCGACCGTTCTCGCCGACGAACTCCTCGGTGTTGACGCTGAACACGCGCTCGCCGCCCTCCTCGTGCGCCGACGAGACCCGGTACATCAGCGGGTACAGCGGCCACGGGGTGGAACCGGCGCGCTCGGCCGGCGGCCGCGGCATGATCTCGAACTGGTGCACGATCTCGGCGCCCTGGCGCAGCGCGGTGCCGAGGCAGTCGGCGCCGGTGTCGCCGCCGCCGATGATCACGACCTTCTTGCCGTCGGCGCGGATCTGATCCGCCGGCTCGTCACCGATCGCGAAGCGGTTCGACTGCGGCAGGTACTCCATCGCCTGATGGATGCCGTCGAGTTCGCGACCCGGGATCGGCAGGTCACGACCGATCGTCGACCCGTTGGCCAGCACCACCGCGTCGAACTGCGCCCGCAGTTCGCCGACGGTGAGATCGACGCCCACGTTCACCCCGGTGCGGAAGACGGTGCCCTCGGCCTCCATCTGGTCCAGACGCCGGTCGATGAAGTGCTTCTCCATCTTGAACTCGGGGATGCCGTACCGCAGCAGACCGCCGATGCGGTCGGCCCGCTCGAACACCGTGACGGCGTGGCCTGCCCGGGTCAGCTGCTGGGCGGCGGCCAGACCGGCCGGACCGGAGCCGACCACGGCCACCGACCGACCGGTGGACTCCGCCGGCATCACCGGCTTCACCTCGTCGTCCTGGAACGCCTTCTCGATCAACTCCACCTCGACCTGCTTGATGGTCACGGCGGGCTGATTGATGCCGAGCACGCACGACGCCTCGCAGGGCGCCGGGCACAGCCGTCCGGTGAACTCGGGGAAGTTGTTGGTGGCGTGCAGACGGTCGATCCCGTCGTCCCACCGCCCCCGGAACACCAGGTCGTTCCACTCGGGGATCAGGTTCCCCAGCGGACAGCCGTTGTGGCAGAACGGGATGCCGCAGTCCATGCAACGGCTGGCCTGCGTCTGCAGGGTGCTGCGGTCGAACTTGTTGTAGACCTCCTTGTAGTCCAGAAGTCGCAGTTCGACGGGACGCCGGGTGGGCGTCTCCCGATCGGTGTGCTTGAGAAAACCTCTCGGATCAGCCACGAGCCGCCTCCATGATCGCTTCGTTCACATCTCGTCCGGTGCGCTCGGCGGCGTCGACGGCGTCGAGCACCCTCTTGTAGTCGCGCGGCATCACCTTCACGAACCTGGTCTGCGCCACCGCCCAGTTGCCCAGGATCTTGGCGGCCACCGGCGACCGCGTCTCGTCCCGATGCTCGGTGAGCATGTCCTGCAGGTATGTCAGGTCGTCGTCGTCGAGCACGTCGAGGTCGACGAGTTCGGTGTTGACGTTCCCCGCGAAGGTCCCGGTGCGGTCGTAGACGTAGGCCACCCCGCCGGACATGCCCGCCGCGAAGTTGCGTCCGGTCTCGCCGAGCACGGTCACCCGGCCCCCGGTCATGTACTCGCAGCCGTGGTCGCCGACGCCTTCGACCACCGCGTGCACGCCCGAGTTGCGGACGCAGAACCGCTCCCCGGCCACGCCGCGCAGGAAGATCTTGCCCGCGGTGCCGCCGAAGCCGATCACGTTGCCGGCGATGATGTTCTCCTCGGCGACGAACCCCGCCGGAGCATCGACGGACGGGGCGACGACGATCTTGCCGCCCGAGAGCCCCTTGCCGACGAAGTCGTTGGCGTCGCCGGTGAGCCGCATGGTGATCCCGCGCGGCACGAACGCGCCGAAGCTGTTGCCCGCCGACCCGGTGAACGAGATCGAGACGGTGCCGTCCGGCAGCCCCTCCGCCCCGTACACCTTGGTCACCTCGTGGCCGAGCATGGTGCCGACCGTGCGGTTGACGTTGGTGATCGGCGACTCGATGAACACCCGGGTGCCCGACTCGATGGCCGGTCGGGCCTTGGCGATCAGCTCGTTGTCGAGCGCCTTGTCCAGGCCGTGGTCCTGTGTGCCGGAGCAGTACAGGTCCTGGTTCATGAACGGCGACTCCGGCATGGTCAGGATCGGCGAGAGATCCAGCTTGCCCGCCTTGGCGCCCTTCCAGTGCGCGATCGCCTTGGCGGTGTCGAGGGC
Organism: Gordonia sp. (in: high G+C Gram-positive bacteria); assembly: GCF_047600385.1. GTDB lineage: Bacteria > Actinomycetota > Actinomycetes > Mycobacteriales > Mycobacteriaceae > Gordonia. Next base: position 874,897 of record NZ_JASGKZ010000001.1, read on the forward strand.
CTCGACGTGGCCGACGGCCTCCTGCAACGTGCGGAAACCGAGCCGAGCCAGCAGTTCGCGCACCTCCTCGGCGATGTACAGCATGAAGTTCTCCACGAACTCCGGCTTGCCGGTGAACCGCTCGCGGAGCAGCGGATTCTGCGTCGCGATGCCCACCGGGCAGGTGTCCAGGTGGCAGACGCGCATCATGATGCAGCCCGAGACCACCAGCGGCGCGGTGGCGAAACCGAACTCCTCGCCGCCCAGCAGCGCGGCGATCATCACGTCGCGGCCGGTCTTCAGCTGACCGTCCACCTGCACGACGATGCGGTCGCGCAGGCCGTTGAGCAGCAGCGTCTGCTGGGTCTCGGCGAGACCGATCTCCCAGGGGGCGCCCGCGTGCTTGAGCGAGGTGAGCGGGCTGGCACCGGTGCCGCCGTCGAAGCCGGAGATCAGCACGACGTCGGCGTGCGCCTTGGAGACGCCCGCGGCGACCGTGCCGACGCCGAGTTCGGACACCAGTTTCACGTGAATCCGAGCGCTCGGATTCGCGTTCTTCAGGTCGTGGATCAGCTGCGCCAGATCCTCGATCGAGTAGATGTCGTGGTGCGGCGGCGGCGAGATCAGGCCGACGCCCGGTGTGCTGCCGCGCACCTCGGCGACCCACGGGTACACCTTGTGCGGCGGCAGCTGGCCGCCCTCGCCGGGCTTGGCGCCCTGGGCCATCTTGATCTGGATGTCGGTGCAGTTGCTCAGGTAGTGGCTGGTGACGCCGAAGCGGCCGGAGGCCACCTGCTTGATCGCGCTGCGCCGCCAGTCGCCGTTCTCGTCGTGGCTGAAACGCCGCGGATCCTCGCCGCCCTCCCCCGAGTTGCTCTTGCCGCCGAGCCGGTTCATCGCGATGGCGAGGGTCTCGTGCGCCTCGGCCGAGATCGAGCCGTAGCTCATCGCCCCCGTCGAGAAGCGCTTGACGATCTCGCGGGCCGGCTCCACCTTGTCGATCGGGATGGGGTCGCGGTCGCCGAAGTTGAAGTCGAACAGGCCGCGCAGGGTGCCCAGCTTCTTCGACTGGTCGTCGACCATCCGGGTGTACTCCTTGAACACCGAGTACTGCCCGGTACGCGTGGAGTGCTGGAGCTTGAACACGGTCTCCGGGTTGAAGAGGTGGTACTCGCCCTCGCGGCGCCACTGGTACTCGCCGCCCACCTCCAGCTCGCGGTACGCGCGCTCGGCGGGGCGCTCGCTGAACGCGAGGGCGTGCCGGGCGGCCACCTCGTCGGCCAGTTCGTCCAGCCCGATGCCGTCGAGCTGGCTGCGCAGACCGGTGAAGAACTCGTCGACCAGTTCCTGGCTCAGTCCGATGGCCTGGAACAGCTGGGCGCCGTTGTACGACGGCACCGTGGAGATGCCCATCTTGCTCATCACCTTGAGCACGCCCTTGCCCGCTGCCTTGATGTAGTTCTCGCGGGCCTTGCCGAAGTCGGCCGGGCTGACGATGGCGCCGGCGTCGATCATGTCCTCGATCGACTCGAACGCCATGTACGGGTTGATCGCGGCGGCGCCGAAACCGATCAGCAGCGCCATGTGGTGCACCTCGCGGGCGTCGCCGGCCTCCACGACGATGCCCACGCGCGTCCGGGTGCGCTCCCGCACCAGATGGTGGTGCACGGCCGCCGTCATCAGCAACGACGGGATCGGCGCCAGGTCCTCGTCGGACTCGCGGTCGGAGAGCACGATGATCCGCGCGCCGTCGGCGATGGCCGCCGACACCTTCGCGCGCAGGTCGTCGAGCGCCTTGCGCAGACCGGCGCCGCCCTCGGCGACCGGGTACAGACCGTGCAGGTGCACCGACGGGAAGCCGGTGGCCTCGCCGTCGATCAGCACCAGTTGGGCCAGCTCGTCGTTGTCCAGGATCGGACGCGGCAGCACGATCTGCCGGGCCGACTCCGGACCCGGGTTCAGCAGGTCGCGTTCACCGCCGAGGCGGGTGCCGATGCTGGTGACGATCTCCTCGCGGATGGCGTCCAGCGGCGGATTGGTGACCTGCGCGAACAGCTGCTGGAAGTAGTCGAACAGCATCCGCGAGCGCGCCGACAGCACCGCGATCGGGGTGTCGGTGCCCATCGAGCCGATCGCCTCGGCGCCGGCCGACGCCATCGGTTCGAGCAGGATCCGCAGATCCTCGTTGGTGTAGCCGAAGAGCTGCTGCCGGTGCGCGACGCGATCGTGGTTCATGTGCACGTGCGGACGTTTGGGCAGGTCCTCGAGGTGGACCTGGTTCTCGTCGAGCCACTGCTGATAGGGGTGCTCGGCGGCGAGGGCGTCCTTGACCTCCTCGTCGTCGACGATGCGGCCCGCCGCGGTGTCGACCAGGAACATCTTGCCCGGCTGCAGGCGCAGGCGGGAGACGACGTCGGCGGGATCGATGTCGAGGACGCCGACCTCCGAACCGAGCACCACCAGACCGTCTCTGGTGACCCAGATGCGCGAGGGACGCAGGCCGTTGCGGTCGAGCACCGCGCCGACGTAGCCGCCGTCGGTGAAGCACACCGAGGCCGGTCCGTCCCAGGCCTCCATGAGCGCCGAGTGGTACTCGAAGAACGCGCGGTGGGCGGGCTTCATCTCCTCGTGGCGCTCCCACGCCTCGGGGATCATCATGAGCACGGCGTGCGGGAGGCTGCGGCCGCCGAGGTGCAGGAGTTCGAGCACCTCGTCGAAGCGGGCGGTGTCCGAGGCGCCCGGGGTGCACGCCGGGAAGATCTTCGAGGCCGTCGAGGGGTCCGCGCCGAACATCGACGTGTCGATGAGCGCCTCGCGGGCCCGCATCCAGTTCTCGTTGCCGGTGACGGTGTTGATCTCGCCGTTGTGCGCGACGCGCCGGAACGGGTGCGCCAGCGGCCACGACGGGAAGGTGTTGGTGGAGAAGCGCGAGTGGACCAGGCCCAGGGCGCTCTCGACGCGCTCGTCCTGCAGGTCGAGGTAGAAGTCGCGCAGCTGCGGGGTGGTCAGCATGCCCTTGTAGACCATGGTCTGCCCGGACAGGCTCGGGAAGTACGCGGTCTCGCGGCCGGGGCCGTCCTGACCCGCGCCCTTGTGGCCGAGCTCGTACTGGATGCGCTTGCGCACCACGTACGCGCGGCGCTCCATCTCCATGCCTGCCGCGCCGCCGAGGAACACCTGACGGAAGGTCGGCATGGCGTCGCGGGCCAGGGCGCCCAGCGAGCGGTCGTCGACCGGCACCTCGCGCCAGCCGAGCAGCGTCAGGCCCTCGTCGGCGACGATCTCCTCGATGCCGGCGACCGCCTCGACGACGTCGTGCGCCGACTGCGGGAGGAACGCGATCCCGGTGGCGTACTCGCCCTCGGGCGGAAGCTCGAAATCGACCGTCTCGCGGAGGAACCGGTCGGGCACCTGGATCATGATCCCGGCGCCGTCGCCGGTGTTGGGTTCGGCGCCCGCGGCACCGCGGTGTTCGAGGTTGACCAGCGCGGTGATGGCCTTCTCGACGATGTCGCGACTGCGGCGCCCGTACATGTCGACGACGAAGGCGACACCGCAGGCATTGTGCTCGTTGATCGGATCGTAGAGCCCGACGGGCCCAGGCATGTGCATCATGGATCTGCCTACTCCGTACGCGACGCTGCGCACTAAGACGTACTGGAGAAGCCCCGGAGAAACGGCGTGGCTGTACACCGCCGGGGAGATCAGCTTCGTTGCTGTGTGCGTCCGGTGGCTGTGCCGAACGTAGTGATCTCCATCATGCCACGCTGCCGAGTGACCCGGCAAAGAAGAGGGAAATCGTTCGGAAACACACCTGTTACGAGACGTTTTCGTCGTACCGTCGCACCGTGACCGACACCGAAGTCTCCTCAGGCCCGTCCGGACGCGGATCGGCGCGCGCCCGCGCTCTGAACGGATACGTGTGGAGCAACAGCGCCCGCCCGTTGATGGGCGCGGTGAGCCGGGTCCCGCTGATCGTGCCGACCGGATTGCGGGTGATCCGGCCCGCGCTGAACGCCTCTCTGGCCGCGATCAGCCCGGTGCCCCGCGGCACGCGCACCACCGAGGTGAAGCTGAAGGACGACGCCGGGCACGTCCGCGGCGAGTGGGTGCACGAGGCCGATCGGCTGGGCGGCGGGATCCCGGACCCGTCGTCGCACCGCAGCATCCTCTACTACCTGCACGGCAGCGGTTACCTGATCTGCTCGCCGCGGACGCACCGCGGACTCGTCGCCCGGCTGGTGCGGCGGACCGGGATCGGCGCCTTCAGCATTGACTACCGCCTCGGCCCCGATCACCGCTTCCCGGCCGGCGGCGACGACGTCGTCCGCGGCTACCGCTGGCTGCTGAGGCAGGGGTTCACCGCCGACCGGATCATCGTCGCCGGCGATTCCGCAGGCGGCCACCTGGCGCAGGACCTGATCGCGGCCAACCATCGCGACGGAGTCCCCCAGCCCGCGGCGATGATGATGATCTCCCCGCTCTACGACGCCAGCTTCGACATGGCCTGCGCACTGGAACGCTCCGGGGTCCGCGACCCGCACATCGACGCCGCCGGCGCCCGGCGCCTGATGCGCATGTACAACCGCGGCCTGCCCGCCACGCACCCCCGCATGCGGATCGAACTGCTCCCGGACATGACGATCCCCGACACCCTCATCCAGTACGGCGGCCGCGAGGTGATGGCCGACGACGCCCGCGCGATCCATCGGGGGATCCTCGCCGCCGGCGGCCGTTCGACGCTCCAGGAGTGGCCCGGCCAGGGGCACGTGTTCCAGATGTTCCCGTACTTCACGCCGGAATCGCGGAAGGCGGTCCGGGAGCTGAAGGACTTCCTGGACCGCTACGTGCGGGTGTGATCCCCTCCGCCGCCGGACGCATCCGCTGAACGACGATGCGCGAACGCCCGACCGGGGTGTCCCCCGACCGGGCGTTCGCGTCTGAGATGTCCGTTCTCCCCTCGGGGGAACGGGGTGGCGCCGGGTCCGTCGAACGGAGTCGAGACCGAACCCGGCCGCCGAAGCCGTCTTACCGGGCAGGGATGGTGAGGACCTGACCGACGTTGATCACGTCCGGGTTGGCGATGCCGCTGGCCTGAGCGATCTCCATGTAGCGGGCGCCGTCGCCGAGGAAGCGCTCGGAGATGCCCCACAGGGTGTCGCCGCCGACGACGGTGTAGGTCTGCGCGGCCGGAGCCGGCGGAGCGGCCGGGGGGGCGGGCTCGGGCTCGGGCGCCGGAGCGGCGGCCGGGACCTCGTCGGTGGCGGTCTGCGACGACCACGCGCCGCTGTCGCCGAAGTACACGACGAGGTTGCGGTCGTTCTGCAGCACCAGGCGGCCGTTCGCACCGGAGGTGCGGGTGGACCAGACGCCCTCGTTGCCCGCGTTGTACAGCACGAAGTTGCCGTCGTCCTGCAGGGTCGCGCGGACGGCGCCCTTGCCGTTGGTCTTGGTCGACCACACGGCATCGCTGCCGGCGGACAGCACGAAGTTGCCGTCGTCCTGCAGGGTCGCGGTGTACGCGCCGTTCTGCGAGGTCAGGGACTGTCCGGAGGTGAGGGCGTCGCCGACGTTGAGAGTGTCGCTCATGAGAACCACTTTCGCTCGTGATGGACCAGCGGGCCGTACCCGCCGGTATCCACACTGTAACCACATTCTCCGGCCAGGCGCTGGAGGCGAAGGGCCCCCGGTTCCGGAGCCTCCGACCGGCCTCCCGAAACCGCTTCGCGCGGGGTGCGACGCCCCGCGGTCGACGAGGGCGGCCGATCCCCGCGGCAGGCGTGCCCCGTGCGGCGGGCGCGCCGATCCACCGAGTCGCCCGCCGCCGGGAGAGACCCGTCGTCATCGCTCGTCCCGCGGCGTGCCGGACCCGACCGATCTGCGAAAACCGTGCGCGGGGACACCGCAATCCGGCGTCGACGTGGCAGAATCGTCGATCAGCGCGGCGAGGGCCGCACCGAGCAGAAGTGAGCGCACCATGGCCGATCTCAACGACCTCCTGAACCGCCTGCCCATCGACGACCTCGCGAAGAAGGTCGGCGCCAGCCCCGACGACGTCCGCGCCGCCGCGGGCGCCGCCCTGCCGACGATGGTCGCCGGGCTGGCCGCCCAGACCCAGGACGAAGCGGGAGCCGACAAGCTGGCCGGCATCCTGGCCAAGCACGACGACGGGCTCGCCGACGGCGCCATCGACATCGACAAGGTGAACACCGACGACGGCGCCAAGATCGTCGGCAAGCTGTTCGGCGACCAGAGCGAGGCCGTCGCCCAGGGCATCAGCGGCGCCGTGCCCGCCGCGGCCGTCGATCAGGGCCTGGTGCAGAAGCTGATGCCGATGCTCGCCCCGATCGTGATGAGCTACGTGATGAGCCAGTTCACCGGCAACAAGGGCGGCCAGAACACCGGTGGCGGCGGCCTCGGCGACCTGCTGGGCGGCATGCTCGGCGGAGGAGGCGGCGGTGGCGGCCTCGGCGGCGTCCTGGGCAGCGTGCTCGGCGGGGGCGCGAAGCAGAACTCCGGCGGCGCGCTCGGCAGCGTCCTGGGCAGCGTGCTCGGCGGAGGCGGCAACAAGGGCGGCGGCAACAACCCGCTCGGCTCCATCCTGGGCGGCATGCTCGGCGGCCGCTAGTCTCGCGCCCCGGCGGAGGACGGAGGAACACGTACCGGGTCGTCGACTCCGGGTGCTCCCCGTACTCCGCTCCCTGAGCCGGGGAGGAACGCAGTGACGAGACGAGTCGAAGGGTCTCGCCGAGTAACGCTCACCGAACCCCTTCGACGCCCGGCACTAGGATCGACTCCCATGAAGCGCGTGCTCCTGTCGGTGGGTGTCCTGATCATCACGCTGATCGGGGTCCTCTTCCCGCTGATCAGCTTCTCGACGTCGTCGGAATCGGTCTCCTCCGACCCGGTGGTGATCACCGACTACAAGGCCGACGTGACGGTGCACGAGGACGGCACCCTCGAAGCCGCCGAGCACGTGACGGCGGAGTTCCCGTACGGCCGTCACGGGATCTTCCGCTTCTGGGACGTCACCGACACCGGCGACGAGGGCGTCCGTCTCCCGCCGGAGGACGTCTCCGTCACCATGGACGGCGGCGCGGTGCCGTTCTCGATGAGCTGGGAGCAGAACGACCGCTTCCGGGTCGCCAAGATCGGCGACCCCGACCGGTACGTGACCCCCGGAACCCACGACTACGTCCTGAGATACAAGGTCGACGGCGTGCTCGCCCCCGGCGGCTCCCCGGCGGACGAGCCCGGGGACACCGCCAGCTGGGGCAGCGACGCGACCTCCCGCCTCATCTGGCGCGTGGTGGCCGACGGCTGGCAGATGACGATGATGAAGTCGGAGAGCATCGTCCGCCTCCCGGCGGAACCGCACTCGTTCACCTGCGCCACCAACCGCGGCATCGACTGCCGGATCACCGCACCCGAGCCGAACACCCGGGTGGTCACCACCGGCCGGCTCCCACCGATGACCGGCGTCGCCGTGCGCGCCGACCTGCCGTTCCCGGCGCCCGAGCGGACCGTGCTCCCGTGGTCCGTCCGATTCGATCCGGTCCTCGGCCGCTCCGTCCCCGGACTGATCGCCGCCCTGGCACTGTCGGCGATCGCTCTCGCCGTCGGCATCTGGTGGACGCTGCGCAGCCGGGAGACGCCGCCGCTGCAGCCCGTGATGTACAGCCCGCCGGAGGACCCGCAGCGGACGGGGCTGGTTCTCGGACCGGCGCAGAGCTACTTCGTCACCTACGAGAAGATGCCCAAGAAGGCGCTCGTCGCCACCCTCTTCCACCTGGCCGAGGAGGGGGCGGTCCGCCTGGAACGCAAGGGCGACGACTGGACCGTGCACTCCACGGTGACCCCCGAGCTGATGGACGAGCTCGATCCGGCCGCCCGTTCGCTGCTCACCTCTCTCGGCCTGACTCGCGCCGGACAGACCTTCCGCGCCGACGGCGGCGTCACGGCGGGCCAGAAACTGAACTCCGCCCAGGGCGGGCTGTCCGGTGCGGTCCAGGGCTGGGGTTCGGCCAGCGGCACCGTCGTGCACAGCAGCTTCGAGAACCTCGGCCGCGGCCTCACCGCGCTCGGCTTCATCCTGGCGGCCGGCCTGCTCCTGATCGGCCTGCTCCCGGCCACCGTCTGGGCGCTGCCGCCGGCCGCGTTCGCCATCGGCGGCGCGGGCCTGTGGACCTCGGGAGTGGGTACCCGTCGTACCCGGCTGGGCCGCGAGGTCTGGTCCCGCGCGGCCGGTTTCGAACGACTGCTCTCCACCCGGTCCAATCAGGAGCGCCTCGACTTCAGCGCCCACAAGGACCTCTACACCGACTACATCCCCTACGCGATCGCCTTCGACTGCGCCGACGCCTGGGCCGACAAGTACCGGTACGCCACCGGGTCCGAGCCGCCCGAGCCGGTCTGGTTCGGCGGCGGCTTCTACGGCGTCCACGGGGTCGGCGGATTCGGTGCGGGCGGGTCGGCGTTCAGCAGCTTCGAGTCGAGCCTGCAGTCGTCGTTGTCGGCCTACAGCGCATCGCAGTCGGCCGGCAGCGGCAGCGGCGGTGGGGGCGGCGGCTTCGGCGGCGGCTTCTCCGGTGGCGGAGGCGGCGGCGGTGGCGGCGGTTCCTGGTGAACGACACCCGGTGAGCGGCACGACCGCCGCCCCGACCACCCGATCACGCGCATAATGGCACCGAGCACCCGAACCGGTCCCGTCCCCGTCACCAGAGGATCCCCATGACCATCGCCCTGATCATCATCGCCGTCGTCCTCGGCCTCGTCGTGCTGCTGGCTCTGTTCGGCATCCTGGGCTTCAACAAGCTGCGCAAGGCCGACATCCTGTGCGAGGAGGCGATGGGCGGCATCGACGTCCAGCTGACCCGCCGGGCCGACCTCATCCCCAACCTGGTGAACACCGTGAAGGGCTACGCCTCCCACGAGGCGGGCGTCCTCGAAGCCGTCACCGCCGCGCGCGCCGGCCTGCAGCAGGCCGCCCAGGGAGACGACGTCGGGGCCAAGGCCGCCGCCGAGGCGCAGATGAGCGGCGCGCTCGGTCGGCTGTTCGCCGTCGCCGAGAACTACCCGCAGCTGCAGGCCGCCCCGAACTTCATGTCGCTGCAGACCGAGCTCGCCGAGACCGAGAACAAGCTCTCCTTCGCCCGGCAGTACTACAACGACGCCGTGTCGCGGCTGAACCAGCTGGTCAAGACCCTGCCGTGGATGTTCTTCGCGCCCATGGCGGGCGTCAGGTCGCGGGATTTCTACCAGGCGCCGGCCGGAAACACCCAGGCCCCGACCGTCCAGTTCTGACGATCGACGCACCGATGCCGGACGGCGCCGTCGTTCCCGATCCCCGGGTACGACGGCGCCGTTCCGTTCCGAGCTCCCGCCCGGCGGCGCTCACTCGTCGTCGTTCAGTTCTTTCGGGTACTGCACCCGCAGCCAGCTGTAGGCGTAGGTCGCCAGGAGCAGCGCTGCGCCGGAACCGAGGAACCACCACAGCCAGACGTTCAGCAGCGAATCTCGGATCGCCGTGACGAGCCACAGCATCGCGCAGAGCACCGTCGTGATCGTCGCCAGGAAACGCGACACCAGCACGAGGGCGGCAGCAGTCGACCAGAGTGCTTCTCGAGCGGCTCGGGACATGACTCCACCTTAACGCCGGAATCGGTCCGCGCGGCGGGCCGAACAGCACGCAGAATGGAGGTCGTGAAAACGCTTCTGAACGTCCTGTGGCTCCTGCTCTGCGGCCTCTGGATGGCGATCGGCTACGTGGTCGCCGGCATCCTCTGCTGTCTCCTGATCGTCACCATCCCGTTCGGGATCGCGTCGTTCCGGATGGCGAACTACGCGCTGTGGCCGTTCGGCCGCACCGTGATCCGCGATCCGCGGGCGGGCGCGGCGTCGACCGTCGGCAACGTGATCTGGCTGATCTTCGCCGGGATCTGGCTGGCGATCGGCCACCTCACCACCGGCGTCGCCCTGTGCCTGACGGTGATCGGCATCCCGCTCGGTGTCGCGAGCTTCAAGATGATCCCGATCGCGCTGTTGCCGCTCGGTGCGCAGATCGTGTCCGCCGACAGCCCGCAGGCCGGCTGAGTCGACCGGACTCGATCGGCTGAGCAGGCTCGATCAGCTCAGCGCGGCGATCAGCTCGGCCTTCTTCATCGACGAGTAGCCCTTGATGCCCTTGGCCTTGGCCTCCGCCTTCAGTTCGGCGACGGTCTTCTTCTTCGACGACGCTGCGGCCTTCACCGGGGCGGGCTCGGCGGCGGGCTCGACCGTCTTCTTCGCGCTCTTCTCAGCCGCCTTCTTCGGAGCAGCCGCCTTCTTCGAGACGGTCTCCTTCTTCGGGGCTTCGGCGGGTGCCTCGTCCTTCTTCGGAGTCTCCGTCTTCGGGGCTTCGGTCTTCGGCGCCTCGGCCTTCGGGGCTTCTGGGGCGGGCTCGGCGGTCTCCGCCGGGGCGGACTCCACGACCGGCTCGGTCGCCTCGGGCTCGGACGCCTCAGGTGCCGGGGCGGGCTCGCTCTTCGCCTCGGTCGGCGGGGCGGGCACGGCCGGGACGGTCTTCTCCACCACCGTGCCGGTGTCGCCGTTGTTGCCGCTCAACGGGTTCCGGGCGGTCACGGCATCACGCAGCGCCATCACCTCGTCAGACAGGCGACTGACTTCCTTGAGCAACCGCTTGATGAGTGCATTCTTCGGCATGATCGCTGACCCTCCCGGGATTCTCGTCGGTGGCCGTCGTTCGACCTGCACCAATTGTTACCCGTCGGCCACCGGAATGTGGAGTATCGACACTGCGGTACATCTCATGCTCCTCGTCGTCCGACACCCCCGTCCGGCCCCGTCGAACGCCGTGCGGACACCGGTCCGGGTGTCGTCCGAAAGTACGAACCTCGGCGTGAAGTGTTGCATCTCGCGGCGTCGGCGACGATGTTCCGATTGACGACTCCTGCCTCACCCCGGCAGGGGTCTGCCGATCAGCCGACACCGCACCCGATGATCCGCAGCAGGGAGAGACCATGACCTATCCGCCCACCGGCGGCCACGGATTCCCACCGAATCCGTACCAGCCGTACCCGCCGCCCACCGCTCCGGTCGCCGTCGCGACGCACAAACGCAACCAGCGCAATCTGACCCTCGCGCTGTCGGCGATCGTCGTCGTGCTCGCCGTGGTCGTCGGACTGGTCGTCAATCAGCTGATCTTCGAGAAGACCGGCGACGCACCGATCCCCGGTCTGACGCTCCGCGCCGCGAACGACCCGGGCGAGGATCCGTTCGTCGAATCCGTGGTGCTCACCAACCGTGTCGATCCGCCGGCGCCGCGGGTCGAGACCGCGAGCGGACACGGCGTGCGGATGGTCAACGGCACGGCCGTCGGCCTGTACGCCACGCCCGGCCGAGCATCGTGCGACGTCGCGGCCCTGGGGAACCGGCTCGCCGCGAATCCGGCCACCGCACGCGCCTGGGCCGACGTCCAGGGCATCCGTCCGCAGGACATCCCCTGGTACCTGGACTCCCTCAGCCCGGTGGTGCTGACCGCCGACACCTGGGTCACCAACCACAGCTACTCCGACAGCGGGGCCCACCCGTTCCAGTCGGTGCTGCAGAGCGGCACCGCGGTCATGGTCGACGCGGCGGGCGTCCCCCGCGTCGTCTGTTCGTGCGGCAATCCGCTGCGTCCGCCGTCCGCCGCACCCATCGGCGGTTTCCGTGTGACCGGCGACCGCTGGCCCGCCTACCGGGTGCAGAACACGTACCGCGTGGCCTACCACAACACCTATGTGACCAACAACACCACCGTGCTGCGCCGCGAGGCCGCCGCGCCGGCCGATCCCGCCGGCTCGCTCAGTCTCGTCACCATCGCAGGGGAGATCATCCGGCAGGCGGTCGGCGGCGGTCTCAACCTCCCGGCGAATCCGCCGGCGGGCATGCGGGACTTCTCGGCGGAGGCCGCGCAGAAGGCCAACGGCGCACCGACGTTCGAGACGGCAGAGGACGCCCAGAACGCCGGTCTGGAGGGTGCCGGTTCGGCGAAGGTCGCCGCCCAGGTGCTCGCGGCCGCTAAGGACAATGGAAACGGTCCGTTCAAGATCGAGGCCTCGGGTGATGTCTCCGCCGGTGCCTCCGCCTCCGGCACGAACCCGTCGAACGGTTCGGCCGCTCGGTCACAGGCCGGCTTCGAGCGCGTCGTCGGCCGCCCAGAGCGTCACGGCGACGGTATTCGGATCGCACGCCACCGACTCCGACGTGATCGAGTCGCTCACCTACGAGGCCGACGGTGACGAGGCGACCTGTAGTTTCCCGGCGAGCTTCACATCGTCCACCGTGACCCCGACCGGGTCCGGCGCCTGCCAGAGCCTGAGTTTCCAGGTCTCCGACCTGCAGGTCGCCACCGCCCTGGCGAAGGCCGCCGCCGATCCGAACCGGGTCTGGAAGGTGTCGGCCGGCGCCGCGGGCGAGATCGCCGTGCTCAGTGCGACGTGGCAGACGCCGGCCGCGACCGAGACCCCCTCCTCGGTCGAGACCACGACGACCACCGAGGAGGCCACGACGACCACCGAGAGCTCGACGACCACCACCGAGGAATCGTCGACGCCGTCCTCGACGCCGGAGACGCCGAGCACCCCGTCGGTCGCCGAGACGACGACGCCGACGGTGACGCCCTCGCAGTGATCGTGCCGACCCGCTGATCGGTTCCCCGACGGCCCGTCTGCCCTCCGGCTCCACCCGAGCCGGGCAGGCGGGCCGTCGTCGTCCGGGCGGCAGGCCGTCCGGACGGAGAGGCCGGCGCCGGCGAGGCGTCGGGGCCGGTCGTCGAGCGCCGAACCGACCGTCGTCCGACGGCTCCCGGTAGGTTCGATTTTCCTAACCCGGTTGTCGATTACTACAAGTTCGCCGATAGAGTTCCCACGTAAGCCCCGGCCACGCCGGGTCCGATGCGCTGCACCGTGGCAGCAAGAGGAGTTGCGAACCCATGAGCGAATTCAGTGGAGCCCTCCAAGAGGTCTACGACGTCGTGTACCGGCGGAACCCGGGCGAGCCGGAGTTCCACCAGGCCGTCGAAGAGGTCTTCGAGTCCCTGGCACCGGTCGTCGAACGTCACCCCGAGTACGTCGACATCCTGACCCGCATGTGCGAGCCGGAACGCCAGATCATCTTCCGCGTGCCGTGGACCGACGATTCGGGCCGCGTGCAGATCAACCGCGGTTTCCGCGTGGAGTTCAACTCGGCGCTCGGCCCGTACAAGGGCGGCCTGCGCTTCCACCCGTCGGTGAACCTGTCGATCGTCAAGTTCCTGGGCTTCGAGCAGATCTTCAAGAACTCGCTCACCGGTCTGCCCATCGGCGGCGGCAAGGGCGGCTCGGACTTCGACCCCAAGGGCAAGTCCGACGCCGAGGTGATGCGCTTCTGCCAGAGCTTCATGACCGAGCTGTACCGCCACATCGGCGACAAGACCGACGTCCCGGCCGGCGACATCGGCGTGGGCGGCCGCGAGATCGGTTACCTGTTCGGCCAGTACAAGCGCATCGTCAACCGTTACGAGTCCGGCGTCCTGACCGGCAAGGGCCTCACCTGGGGCGGCTCGCAGGTGCGTCCGGAGGCCACCGGCTACGGCACCGTCTTCTTCGCCTCGGACATGCTGGGCGCCAAGGGTGACAGCTTCGAGGGCAAGAAGGTCCTGGTGTCCGGTTCGGGCAACGTCGCGACCTACGCCATCGAGAAGATCCACGAGCTCGGCGGCACCGTGATCGGCTGCTCGGACTCCTCGGGGTACGTGGTGGACGAGAAGGGCATCGACCTCGACATCCTCAAGGAGGTCAAGCAGGTCCGTCGCGGTCGCCTGTCGGAGTACGTCGAGCTGCGCGGCAACGGCGCCACCCTCGGCACCGAGGGCAGCCTCTGGCACGTCCCGGCCGACGCCGCGCTCCCCTGCGCCACCCAGAACGAGCTCGACGCCGACGACGCCGCCGCACTCGTCAAGAACGGCTGCAAGGTGGTCGCCGAGGGCGCGAACATGCCCACCACCCCCAATGCGATCAAGATCCTGCAGGGTGCGGGTGTCAGTTTCGGCCCGGGTAAGGCCGCCAACGCCGGCGGTGTGGCCACCAGCGCCCTGGAGATGCAGCAGAACGCCTCGCGCGACTCGTGGAGCTTCGACTACACGCAGAACCGTCTGCGCGACATCATGAGCGCCCTGCACGACAACTGCCTGACCACCGCCGACGAGTACGACGCCCCCGGCAACTACATCGTGGGCGCCAACATCGCCGGCTTCGTCCAGGTCGCCGACGCCATGCTGGCCCTCGGCGTCATCTGACGGACCGACTCACGCACGACGACGCCCCGCCGATCCGAGATCTCGGATCGGCGGGGCGTTCTCGTTCGCACCGGACACCGGATCCGGCTCCGTGCCGAGACGACGTGACTCGACGACCGCCCTCCCCGATCCCGGGCATCGAGAGAAGTGGCGGAGATCTCGTTACACGCCGGCAACAGATACGACACCGAACGTCGCAGAGAATGCGAGACGATTCTGTCTATGAACCCGACTCCAGCCCCCACCGGTGCGGCCGCCTTCGCGCACTATGACGGCGGGATCGAGCAGACCGCGCTCGACGAGATGTTCCGCCCGGACGGCACCGTGCGGCCGCCCTACCGCGGCATCGCGACCGCGCTCTCGGAGCTCGAACCCGCCGACCTCAAAGCCCGCCTGGAGGCGCTCGGCCGCGCCTACATCGACCAGGGCATCACCTTCTCGCTCTCCGGCAAGGAACGGCCGTTCCCGCTGGATCCGGTCCCCCGCGTGCTGTCCGCCGCCGAGTGGACCAAGCTGGAGGCCGGGATCGCCCAGCGGGTCCGGGCGCTGGAGATGTTCCTCGACGACATCTACGGCGAGCAGCGGATCCTGTCCGACGGCGTGATCCCGCGCCGGCTGATCAACTCGTGCGAGCACTTCCACCGTCAGGCCGCCGGGATCCGGCCGCCCAACGGGGTGCGCATCCACGTCGCGGGCATCGACCTGATCCGCGACGAGAAGGGCGACTTCCGGGTCCTGGAGGACAACGTGCGCTCGCCGTCGGGCGTCTCGTACGTGATGGAGAACCGCCGCACCATGGCGCGCGTGTTCCCCGACCTGTTCGCCAACCACCGCGTCCGCGCCGTCCGCGACTATCCGCGTCACCTGTTGAAGGCGCTGCGGGCGTCGGCGCCGTCGGGCGTGACCGAACCCACCGTCGTCGTCCTGACGCCCGGTGTGGCCAACTCGGCGTACTTCGAGCATTCGCTCCTGGCCCGGCAGATGGGTGTGGAGCTGGTCGAGGGCCGCGACCTCTTCTGCCGCGACAACGTGGTCTACATGCGGACCACCGACGGCGAGACCCGGGTGGACGTGATCTACCGGCGGATCGACGACGACTTCCTCGATCCGATGCAGTTCCGCCCCGACTCGATGCTCGGCGTGGCCGGACTGGTGAACGCGGCCCGCGCGGGCAACGTGGTGATCTCCAGCGCCGTGGGCAACGGCGTCGCCGACGACAAGCTGGTCTACACCTACGTCCCGGAGATCATCCGCTACTACCTGGACGAGGACCCGCTGCTCGACAACGTCGAGACCCTCCGCTGCTGGCTCCCCGACGAGTGCGCCGAGGTGATCAACCGGATCGACGAACTGGTCGTGAAGCCCGTCGAGGGCAGCGGCGGATACGGCATCGTGTTCGGCCCGCAGGCCACCCGCGCCGAACTCGACGAGCTCGCCGCGAAGATCCTGGCGAACCCGCGCGGCTGGATCGCCCAGCCGATGGTCTCCCTCTCCACCAACCCGACCATGGTCGGCGACGACCTGGAACCCCGCCACCTGGACCTGCGCCCCTTCGCCGTGAACGACGGCGAGTCGATCTGGGTGCTGCCCGGCGGCCTGACCCGGGTGGCGCTCACCAAGGGCTCGCTGGTGGTGAACTCGTCGCAGGGCGGCGGCTCCAAGGACACCTGGGTGCTCACGACCCGGCGCTCCACCGAGGAGGCCGAGACCACCGGGGGCAAGGTGGAACTGCTCGACGCCGATCTCCCGATGGTCACCGCGCCGCAGATGGATCCGGCCACCGGCACCGCCGAACAGCAGCAACAGCAACAACAGCAGCGGTTGATCACCGAGGAGGTGCCGGTCCGATGATGCTCGCCCGCAACGCCGACTCACTGTTCTGGATCGGACGCTACGTCGAACGCGCCGACGACATGGCCCGCATCCTGGACGTCTCCGTCCAGCAGCTCCTCGAGGACCCGACCGTCGACACCGACCACATGGTGACCCACGTGCTCACCGTGCTCGGCTTCGAACCCGGCGAGGGACCGCACTCGGTGTGGAGCCTGGCCGACCGCGTCGCCTACGACCGCAGCGCACCCGGCTCCATCGTCGATCTCCTCCGGGCCGCCCGCGAGAACGCCCGCGGCGCGCGCGAGGTGATCTCCAGCGAGATGTGGGAGTGTCTGAACGCCACCTACATGGGCCTGAACGAAGCCGAGAGCCGGGCCCGACGACTCGGCCCGCACGACTTCCTCAACCACATCAAGGGTCGCGCCGCGATGTTCGCCGGGTTCGCCGACGCCACCCTCAGCCACGACGACGGCTACAGCTATCTGCTCCTGGGCCGGTCCATCGAACGCATCGACATGACCGCGCGGCTGCTGCTCTCGCGGACCACCGACGACGCGGGCTCGCCGTCGTGGATGAGCGTGCTGATGGCCGCCGGCGGCCAGGACACCTACATCCGCGCGTACCGCGGTGCGGTGGAGGCCGAGAAGGTGGTCGAGTTCATGATGATCGACCGCCTCTTCCCCCGGTCGATCTTCCACACGCTGCGGGTGGCTGAACAGAACCTGGCCGAACTCGACAAACGACCGGACCGGGTCGGCGCGCAGTCCGAGGCGCTGCTGCTGCTCGGACGCGCACGCAGCGAACTGGAGTTCATCGATCCGCGCAAGCTGATGCGCGATCTGCCCGGTTACCTGCTGCACATTCAGAAGACCTGCCGGGCGGTGAGCGAATCGGTGGCCGAGGAACACTTCCACGTCGCCCCGTATGTTTCCTGGACCGACACCGGTCTGGCGACCGGACCCGACGGAGAGGCCGCACGATGACCACCCGACTGCGCGTAGTCCACACCACCGGCTTCGTCTACTCCGAGCCGGTGGTCAAGAGCTTCAACGAGACCCGCCTGACACCCCGCAACGACAGCAGGCAGTCGGTGGTCCTGGAGCACATCGACACCACGCCCCCGGCCCGCCAGTACCGGTACAGCGACTACTGGGGCACCCAGGTGATCACCTTCGATCTGCACACCCCGCACGACCGCCTCGAGGTGGTCAGCACCGCGGTGGTGGAGACCGAGGACGAGACCCGCACCCCCGAGTCGATGGCCGCGAGCTGGGAGCGACTGCGGTCGGCGGAGGTCGTCGACGAGTTCGACGAGATGCTCTGTCCCACCGCGTACACCCCGCACACCGACGACCTGGTGGCGCACGCCCGTGAGGCCGCGGGCGACCTGGCCCCGGCCGCGGCGGCCGAAGCCGTGGTGGCCGAGGTGACCGCCGAGATGCGGTATCTGCCCGGCGCCACCGAGGTGCACACGACGGCCGCCGCCGCCTGGGAACGACGCTCCGGCGTGTGCCAGGACTACGCGCACGTCGCGCTCGCCATGCTGCGCAGCCTCGGGATCCCGGCGCGCTACGTGTCGGGGTATCTGCATCCGAAGGCGTCCGCGGAGGTCGGCGAGACGGTGGAGGGCGAGAGCCACTCGTGGATCGAGATCTGGACCGGCGGCTGGTGGGGCATCGATCCCACCAACGACAAGCCGATCGACGGCCACCACATCTTCATCGGTTCGGGCCGCGACTACTCCGACGTGACCCCGATCAAGGGCATCTACACCGGCGGCGGCACGTCCGAGCTGGACGTGAGCGTCCGGATCACCCGGCTGGCCTGACCTCGACGGGGGGAAGGAGCGCGGCGCCCCTTCGACGCGGCTCGTCGCTGCGCTCCTCCCCGGCTCAGGGATCGGTGGGAAGCACCCCCGATGCTCATCGGCAGGCGCCTCCCCACCGCTCTCCGAAGTACGACGCTCCCTGAGCCGGGCCGCGAACGCAGTGAGCGGACCGCGTCGAAGGGTCCCCGCGCCGCCGTCAATCCGCCAGGACCGCGGGCCCCAGGTAGTCGCACACCGTGAGCGCCAGCGCCAGGTCCATCCGGTCGCCGGGCCGGGGCAGCGTCTCCATCGCCTTGCCGATCCGGTACTTGACCGTGTTGCGGTGCAGCGTCATCTGCTCCGCGGTGCGCACGTGGCTCTCCCCGCAGGCCAGGTACGACGACAACGTCTCGCGCAGGATCTGCGCGTTCGGCGTGGCCGCCGCGAGCGGACCCAGCAGTTCGTGGATCCACGCCCGGGTCGACGGCAGGTCGCGCGCCATCACCGACACCACCGCGACACCCCGGTCGCCGTAGCCCACCACCACCGGTTCGCTGCGCGGGATCACCGTCGCGACGTCGTACGCCGCCCGCGCCTGCCGATGCGAGCGGCGGAAACCCTGCACGCCCTCCCCCGGCAATCCGATCGCCATCCGCAGCCCGGACGGGAGCGAGACGCGGTCGGCGACGCTCGCCGAGTCCGTCGGCGGCACCTTGCTGCCGAACGGGATCCACATCCACACCGTGTTGCGGTCGCTCGCGGTGATGATCGGCGCGGTGGTGGCCCGCAACGCCACCGCCAGCGACCGCGCCGCCCGGTCGATCTCGGTGAGCAGTCCCGACGGGCCCGACGACCACAGGATCACCGCCAGATGGGTGCGGTCGAGCCGGTACCCGGTCTCCACCTCGAAGGCGTCCACCTCGTACTGGGCGGGTTCGCCCTCGCCGTCGAGCAGCTGGTTGACGGTGGACGAGAGGACGTTGCCCTCGGCGCCGATCCAGCGTCGTCGTTCGTTCTCGTAGGCCTGGAAGACGTACTGGGTGATCCAGTCGATGTAGTCGAACATCACCCGCGCGATGTAGCTGGCGGTGCGGATCGCGACCTCGTCGGGCAGCTCCAGTTCTTCCAGCATCTCCCGGGACTGCCGGTTGTACTCGAACTCGCCCATCCGGTAGGCCCGCATCAGCGAGTTCGACGGCACCTGCCGCTGCGCGAGCCGCAGGGCGTACTCCACCGCGGCCGTCGTCGGCTGCAGGTGCGCGATGGGGATCGCGTTGGAGAGCACGTGGTTGATGGTGGTGACGTTGCCCTCCACGCTGGCCCGCAGCAGATCCACCATCACCGGATCCCCGTCGAGATGGTCGATCTCCAGCATCTTGCCGGTCATCCCGTCGATGATGTGCTGTTCCATGTCGCGGAGCCGGCGAGCGATGACCCCGACGGCCGCGCGCACCTGCGCATCGACCGGGTCGGCCGTCGTTCTGGTCATCGCTCGCTCCTCGGTCTCCTCCGGCCTCACGCGGACTCAGCCCGCGGTGATGCCCGCTTTCTTCAACGCCGAACGAGCGGCGTGGAAACCGCACAACCCGTGCACACCCGCACCCGGCGGAGCCGACTGCGAGCAGATGTACACGCCGTCGACGCCCGTGGCGTACGGGTCGATCGCCGGCCGCGGGCGCAGCAGCATCTGGAGGCCGCTGTTGGCGCCGCCGATGATGTCGCCGCCCGCGTAGTTGGCGTTGTACTCCTCCAGTGCGACGGTCCCCCGCGACGCCGACCACTCGATCCGGTCCCGGAAGCCGGGAGCGAAGCGCTCGATCTGCCGGGTCACGGCCTCGGTCGCATCCCCGGTGTATCCGTTCGGGACGTGCGCGTACGCGTAGATCGGGTTCAGGTCTCCGGCGCTGCGGCTCGGATCGGCCACGTACTGCTGGCCGAGGAGCACGAACGGGTTGTCCACCATCACCCCGCGCGCGCGTTGCTTCTCGGTGTACGCCACCTCCGCGTAGTCGCCGCCCAGAATGCACCGTCCCGGCGGCGACCGCCTCCGGGTTCCGCCACGGGATGTCCCCGCGGATCGCGAAATCGACCTTGAACGCCGACGAGCCGACCTTGTAGCGCCCGTACGCCTTCGCGATCCGGGGCGGCATGGCCTCCCCGTAGAGCGCGAGCGTCTGCGCCGCGGACAGATCCAGCATCACGATGTCGGCGTCCGGGATCTGATCGCGACGGGTGATCTTGACGCCCGTCTCGATCTTCCCGCCGGCCTCCCGCAGCGCGCCCGCCGCGGCGTCGGCGATGGCGCTCGACCCGCCGACGGCCACCGGCCAGCCGAACCGGTGACCGCTCGCGGTGATCATCATGCCCAGCGATGCGGTCAGCGGGATGTCCAGCCGGTTGAAGGCGTGGGCCGCCACTCCGGCGAACAGCGCACGCGCCGGATCGGTCTTGAACACCCGAGCCAGCCAGGTCGCCGGCAGCACCGCGCGCGGACCGAAGGCGGCGAGCCGGAACGGGTGACGGGGCACGTTCACGATCGGCCGCAGCAGATCCGGCGCCATCTTGTCGAAACCGGACACGAGGTCGCCGAAGACCAGTTCCCATCGTCGTCCGTCGACGCCCAGACCGGCCGCGGTCCGCTCGATGGACTGGTAGAGCAGACCCACCCGACCGTCGTCGAGCGGATGCGCGCAGTCGATCTCCGGCCACGCCCATTCCAGGCCGTGCCGATCGAGTCCGAACTCCGCCCACACCGGCGACCCGACGCCGAGCGGATGGAAGGCCGCACAGTAGTCGTGGATCAGGCCGGGGACGCCGAGCGGACCGGACTTGGCGCCTCCGCCCACCTCGTCGGCCGCCTCCAGGACGGTCACGTCGACGCCGTGGCGGGCCAGCTGCAGACCGGCGGCGAGCCCGTTGGGCCCGCCGCCGACGACGATCGCAGTCGTCATGTCTACCGCACGCCCGACGGCCGCGGGGTGTTCTCTCGGCGCCAGGAGACGTCGATCGGGATGGGGCCGTTCGGCAGCCACGGCTGCTCCACGATCGCGTCCCGGACGTCCCAGGTGCCTCGTTCGATGATGCCCAGGGCGGCGTCGATCACCATGTACTCCTGCGTCTTCTTGTGGATGGGCTGCGATTCCACCCATACCACGGTGAACTCTCCGGGAGCGAAGCCGACGCGCTTCTGGATGGCCTCGATGAGACGCCAGTTGTGGAAGTGGCCGTCACCGAAGTTGAAGCCGAGCAGCGAGTTGCAGGCGAACTCGCCCTCGCGGATGGTGTAGTCGCTGATCTTGTCCTCGCCGATCTCCCGGTAGAGGAGCGAGTACAGGCCGCGGCCCTGGCTGTGCATGGAACGCCAGCCGATGGTCTGCTGCATGGTGATCTCGGCGACCTCGGCCGGGTACGACTCCTCCAGCTGGTTCACGTTGTTCTTGCAGGGGCGGACGATCTCGGGACCGTTCAGCTTCTCCTCGGCACCCGGGGTGAAGGCCCACATGGCCGACGCCCAGTTGCCGGCGTACTGCCGCAGCGACGGCAGGAACGAGACCAGGTCGGGCCGGAAGTTGCCCAGCACCGGCATGACGAGCAGCAGCACCGCGATGATCGCCAGAGCCCACATCGGGGAGAAGTCGAACACGCTGTAGCCGTCCTGGTTCTGGAAGCCCCAGAACAGGAAGATGGTCAGGTAGGCGAAGAGCAGGTTCCACTCCAGCGGCACCGCCAGCGGGAACGTCGAGAAGATGAACAGGTGGAAGCAGACCATCAGGATCACCGCGGCCAGCGTCAGGGTCTTGTTCGGCGAGAACAGCAGGACCAGCGGAACGGCGATCTCGACGATGGTGCCCAGCACGTGTCCCATGAACGAGGCGACGCCCGACGGACGCAGATCCTCAGGGAAGTTCTTGTAGTGCAGCCGCTTGATCGACCGGATCGACAGCCACGGGGTGTTGGAGATCATCGGCGGGATGACGTTGGTGAAGTGGTAGCCGATCTTGGAGACGCCCGCACCGATCCACACGATCACGATCAGCACCTTGGCCGCGATGATCATGTTGGCGAAGTTGGTGAGGTTCGGCAGGAAGGCGAAGAAGACGACGGCCGGCAGGTACTGCTCGGCACGCGAACCCAGGAAGGCGACCTTGTCGCGCAGGCCGAGCAGGACCCACAGCACGATCAGCGAGAACAGGTACGCCGGGTTGACCAGGCCCTTCTCATTGATCCACGCCGGGACGTCGACCCCGCCGGTCCAGCCGGGGAGCGCGATCGCGACCAGGGTGTTCAGCAGGAACAGCACGTAGATCGCGGCGTCGGCGACGGTGCGGGTGTCACCGCCGGTGCCCGGGACCTTGTCCGGCCACGGCGCCATGCGGATGGTGCCCGGACGGGCCCAGAAGAGCGCGCCGCCCATCATCGGGACGAACTTGCCCGCGAGAGGTCCCCACGAGCCGGCCAGACCGAGGCTCTCCAGGAAGACCGTCCAGAGGACGATCTTCTGGTACATGATCGGCTGATTCCAGATCTCCCCGATGTGGAGCGGATTCATGCCGGAGGTCAGTGCGGCCAGGCACCAGCCGAAGACGATGTACAGGACGCCCACCTTGATCAGGTAGATCGTGTGCACCATCTTCGGTGTGCCGAAGCCGTACTCGCCCCAGTGGGTGGCGAGGGTGCGGACCCGGTGTCGAAGCGGCTGCTTCAGGAATTCGGGTGGGTCGACGGGCGGGAAGTCGCCTTCTTTGAAACCCATGGTCTTCTTGCTCCTTGTCAGGTTCTCGACTGTCGAGAGGGGATGAATCGGGCAGGGTCGATCACCGCGCACGAGGATCGCTCGTCGCGGGGACCGTCCGGGGATGCGCGAGGGGTCGCGCGAGAGGTCAGGCCGGGTCGCTCAGGCTCCTGCGGAGTCCCGGCTTGTCGATCTTGCCGACCGGATTACGGGGCAACGCGTCGACGAGGTTGATCTCGGTGGGCCGCTTCACCTTGGTGAGCAGCGGCTCGATGAACGCGGCGAGCTGTTCGGCGTCCACCGTGGCATCGGGGTAGGCGACGACGAAGGCGACGGGCACCTCGCCGAAGACGGGGTCGGGGGCGCCGACCACCGCGCATTCGAGCACGGCCTCGTGGCCGGCGAGCGCGGTCTCGATCTCCTTGGGGTAGATGTTCTCTCCGCCGCGGATGATCATGTCTTTGATGCGGTCGACGATCCGGAGGTAGCCGTCCTCGTCGAGGATGCCGACGTCACCGGTGTGCAGCCAGCCGTCGACGATGGTCTCGGCGGTGGCCTCGGGCCGGTTCAGGTAGCCGCGCATCACGGCCGGCCCGGAGATCACCACCTCGCCGCGCTCGCCGGTCGGGACCGGAACGCCGTCGGGGTCGACGATCGCGACGGTCTGGCCCGGCAGCGCGGGGCCGACGGTGCCGAGCTTGCGCGGCCCGTCGATCGGATTGCAGCACGACGCGCAGGTGGCCTCGGTGAGCCCGTAACCCTCGACGATCGGGATGCCGAAGGTCTGCTCGGTCTTGTCCAGCAGTTCCTTCGAGATCGGGGCGGCACCGCAGATCGCGAACTTCAACGAGTCGAGGGAGCCGGCCGGGACGTCGCCCTTGGACACGAGCATCGCGTAGATCGTGGGGACGGCCGAGAAGAACGTGGGCCGCAGGCGGGCGACGTCGTCGAAGAAGCGGCGCACCGAGAAGTGTCCGGTGATGCTCACCTGACCGCCCGCGGCGAGCGTGGTGAGGACGGTGACGCAGATGGCGTTCACGTGGAACAGCGGCAGGATCAGCAGGCCGTGCGAATCCGGGCCGTGCTGGAAGTACTCGCCCGCGCTCGACGCGAAGAACCGCAGGTTGTCGTGACCGAGACGCACGCCCTTCGGCCGACCGGTGGAGCCGGAGGTGTAGATCAGGAGCGCGTCGTCGGCCTCGGTCGGGACCTCCGGGGCGGTCCAGTCGTTCGACGGCGCCTCGGCGAGGTCGTCGACGTTCAGGAAGGCCCGCGCCTCCCGATCCCCGATCGGGGCCGCACCGACGACCACCTTGGCGCCCGAGTCGCCGAGCTGGTACTCGGCCTCGTGGTCGGTGAAGCCGGGGTTGACCGGGGTGCCGACGGCGCGCAGTCGCCAGGCCGCCATCAGCGTGATGAGCAGTTCGACGCGGTTCGGGAGGAAGGTGGCGACCACGTCGCCCTCCCCCACCCCGAGCGCCCGGAGCTGCTCGGCGACGGCGTCGACGCGTTCCGCGAACTGCGCATAGCTCAGTTCCAGGGCGTCGTCGCGGACGCAGGGCGTATCCCCTCGGGAAGCCAGATCCCACGCGAAGTACGTACCTGTTGTCACGGAGGTCACCTTTCATCAATGAGTGTGACCACTGACACTAGATGTGCAGAGCATGAGGAGATACGGGTTTTCAACACGAAGTATCGGCGGGACTTTGTGCTCTGAGCACAAAGTCCCACATCAAGGACCATCCCCGGCTCGATGATCCTGTACTCCGCGCGCCCCCTGCACCGCCTCCGGCCTACCCCTGCGGATCCTTGAAGTACACCAGCTGATGCGTCGATGCCAGGAGCACCGGCTCGCCGTCGTCGGGCATGCTCCACACCCGTCCGTCCTGGTCGTAGTGCCCGCCGGCGAAGCGGGCGGCCCGAGCGACGGCCAGCAAATGCGCGGTGCCGTGCGCGGCGAGATCCTCCGGCGTGGCGTGGAAGTACGTGGTCAGCGAGACGGTTCCGGCCGGCATGTAGGTCCCGTGCCGGAGGAACACCCGCGGGTAGAAGTTGTCCGTGATCGAGGTGAGCGCCGGGTAGTCGAGCGGGCGCTCGGGGTGGTCGCGGATCCACAGGGTCGACGTCGAGTCGTCGCTCTTCTCACCGGTCAGGCCGCCGACCACGAAACGCTTGTCGTAGTTGCGGGCCCACGCGATGAACTCCGGGAAGTCGACCGCGGCCACCTCGTCGGCCGGCGGCACGACGGGCGGCGAGACCTCGGTGTCGCCCCAGGTGGCCCGGTGGATCCCGAAGACCGCGGTGCCGGTGGAGACCGTCGTCCCGTTCTGCTCGATGCGGAACACCCAGTGCTGGTTGGTCCGGTTGGTGCGGACGGGTTCGGCGTGGAGTTCCCAGTCGCCGTCGGCGATCGGCGCCGCATAGTTCAGCGTGAGCGCCAGCGGTGCACCGAGGACCTCCGGATGCCGGGTGAGTGCATGCACGACGGTGGCCGCGGTGATGCCGCCGAACGGCCCCACCATGTTGGAGTACGCCGGATGCGTGGTGGCCCGGAAGACGCCGTCGTCGCCGCGCCGGACCGCGATCGCCTCATCGAATACGTGTGTCATACCGGTGACACTATCGAGCCTCTTAAACTCTTCTCATGAAGCGTTCGAGGTCGGTCTGGCCGGCGGTCTTCGTCGGCGTGTCACTGGTGCTCGGCGGTTGTTCGGCGAATCCGATGTCTCCGGTGTCGAGCACGGCGCGGTCGACGACGACGGCGGTCTCGCTGTCGCCCACCAGCCCGGGCATCGGTCACCGCCACCTCCGTGTCGGTGGCCCCCTCCACCGCGGGCTTCGAGGTCGATTCGACACGGCTCACGGACTCGGCCGAGAACGGCTCCACCTGGGACGTCACCGTCCCGCAGGTGAGCGGCGGAGTCCGCACCACCCGGCGCACGTTCAACGACGCCCTCGCCGCGGCCGCCGACCGCGTGACCTCCGCAGCCCGCGACGACGATGCGACGGTGACGATCACCGACGGCGAACTCGCCCCGGACGAGCGCTCGCGGACCGTCGTCGCCCGCAGCACCCTGTCCGGGGTGCTGATCACGCTGAGTTCCACCGCGGGGGCCGCCTATCCGTCGCACGGCGTGGAGACGGTGGTGCTGGATCCGGGCGGCGACCGGGTGCTGGCGCTGGACGATCTGTTCGTCGATCCGGCGGCCGCCCGGCACCGTCTGGCCGCGCTCGCCACCGCCGCGGATCCGAGCGGCCGGCTCGCGCAGGTGCCGGCCGTCGCCGAGGACCTGAACGCCTGGATCGCGCTCGACGCCGGCCTGCACCTGTACGTTCCGGTGGTCCACGCGCTGGGCGACCACGTCCCGGTCACGATCCCCTGGCCGGAGCTCGCGGCGCTGCTGAACCCGGCGGGCCGGGTGCTCTTCAGTTCACTCTGAGGCGGCCCGCTCCGGGGTTCCGGACCGGAAGCCGTCCACCCAGAAGTCGAGTTCCAGCTCGGTCTCGGGAAGCGACGGATCCACCTGGTAACCCGTGAAGTCGGTCACGCCCTCGGCGGCGAGCACGTCGTCGTCGATCACCAGGCGGCCGGTGTACTCGCGCGCCGGTTTGACGATGATCGCCAGCGCCGCATCACCCATGATCTCCGGTGTGCGGCTCCGGGCGATGAGCTCTCCGCCGATGATGTTCTGCACCGCGGCCGTGGCCACCATGGTGCGCGGCCAGAGCGAGTTGGCCGCCACGCCGTCGTCCGCGAGTTCGGCGGCGAGGCCGATGGTGACCATCGACATCGAGAACTTCGAGATCGTGTAGCCGGTGCCGATCGTCGCGAAGTACTTCGGATCGAAGACGATCGGCGGCGACAGCGTCAGGATGTGCGGGTTCGGCGACTTCTTCAGCCACGGGATCGCCGCCTTCGCGAGCAGGAACGAGCCGCGCGCGTTGATCGACTGCATGAGGTCGTACTTCTTCATGGACAGGTCTTCGGTGCGCGACGTGTCCAGGGCGCTCGCATTGTTCACGACGACGTCAATGCCCCCGAACTCAGCGACGGTCGCGGCGACCGCGTCGGCGACGGACGCATCGTCGCGGATGTCGCCGATGATCGGCAGCGCCCGGCCGCCCGCCTCCCGGATCTTCTCGGCCGCGGTGTAGACGGTGCCCGGCAGCCGCGGGTGCGGTTCGGCCGTCTTCGCGACCAGTGCGACGTTCGCCCCCGCCGCGGCCGCCTTGAGCGCGATCGACTCGCCGATCCCGCGGCTGCCGCCGGACATGATGAGGGTTCGTCCTGCGAGAGGTGCTTCGGAATGATCCATGACGACGTCCTTTCAGTTAATCACTGATAACTGAAACAGATCTCCACGGCAGCGCGCAGCAGTTCCACCCGATGTTCCGCAGATCACCCGCGAGGTCTTCCGGGAGTCGATCGTCCGCGCCACCTGAACACGAACCACACGCCGGCTGGGAAATCCCTATGAATCCGCCTCGGCCGTCGAGACCCCGTTCCGGCGTCGTCGCCCGCATCCGGCCTCGGAAACGAGAAAGACCCCGGTGGAAACCGGGGTCTTTCTCTCGGTGGGCGAAGGGGGACTTGAACCCCCACGTCCCGAAGGACACTGGCACCTGAAGCCAGCGCGTCTGCCATTCCGCCACTCGCCCGTGGCTTGTCGATCTCTCGACGGCTTGTCACTCGGACTCAACGAAGATTACACGGGACATCGCAGAAGTAAAAATCGAGTCCTCCGAACCGCCCTGACCAGCGAAGACGACGAGGTCCGTCGCGACGTGACGACACGCACACCGGGTCGGACCCGGCAACACACCGATGACGGGCGAGGTGCGACCAGACTGGGAAAGGTGCGACCTGGCGGTATGCCGGTAGCATTGATCCACGATCGAAGCACGCCGACCCGCCGAGCCGAACGAGAAGGAGACACCGTGGGCCTGTTGGACCGAATCGAGCGCAAGCTCGAGTCTGCCGTCGACGGCGGTTTCGCGCGCGTTTTCGGTGGTCAAGTGGCTCCACAAGAGATCGAGAACAACCTGCAGCGCGAGGCCGAGGCGTCGGCGGAGGACCTCGGGGACGGCGCCTGGCTGGTGTCCAACAGCTACACCGTCCTGCTCAGCGAGTCGGACCTGAGTCACGTCAGCGAAGAGTACGAACTCAACCGGAAGATCTTTTCCCGACACCTCGAAGACTTCATCCGCGACAATGGATGGCAGACCTACGGCCCCGTCGTCGTAGAGTTCGATCAGGTGCCGTCGCTGCACACCGGACAGTTCCGCACCCGCGGCGTCGTCGATCCCGACGTCAAACCACGACCGACGCCGGCCCGCCCCGAACCGTCCCAGCAAACTGAAAGCCCCAGCCAAGGAGCCCCCGACATGACCAATCCCCCCGGAAACGACGGCCAGTACCCCGGACAGGGCTACGGCCAGCAGGGCGGCTACGACCCGTACGGGCAGCAGCCGGCGTACGACCCCCAGCAGGGCTACGGCCAGCCGGGATACGACCAGGGCTACGGGCAGCAGGCGTACGACCAGCCCGCCTACGGCCAGCCGCCCGCCGAGGCCGGTTACGGGCAGCAGCCGGGCTACGACCAGCAGGCCTACGCGCAGCCGGGCGGCTACGACCAGTACGGGCAGCAGCCGGGGTACGACCAGGGCTACGCGCAGCAGCCCGGTTACGACCAGCAGGGCTACGGCCAGCAGCCCGGATACGATCAGGGTTACGCGCAGCAGCCGGGCTACGACCAGCAGGGCTACGCGCAGCCGGGCGCCGACCCCTACGGCCAGCAGCCGGGGTACGACCAGGGCTACGCGCAGCAGCCCGGTTACGACCAGCAGGGCTACGGCCAGCCGGGCGCCGACCCCTACGGCCAGCAGGCCGCCTACGACCAGACCGCGTTCGCTCCCGGGATGGCGCAGCCGGGCATGGCCGGCGGCCAGGCACCCGCGGCGATCAGCCTGGTCCTGGAGGACGGCAGCAACCGCACGTACTCGCTGCGTCCGGGCTCCAACGTCGTCGGCCGCGGCCAGGATGCGCAGTTCCGGCTTCCCGACACCGGCGTGTCCCGACGCCACATCGACATCGCGTGGGACGGGCAGAACGCTATGCTTCAAGATCTCCAGTCCACCAACGGGACAACCGTCAACGGAATGGCCGTGACGAGCTGGAAGCTCGCCGACAACGACCGGATCCGATTGGGACATTCCGACATCACGGTCCGCTTCCAGTAATCCGCCAGGCCATAGAATGCGGTCGGGGCCCAGCGACGCCCCGACCGCAGGCGTGCATCGACCCGATGCCCGTTGCCGGTACAGTCCGGTCCGATCCATTCACGGGAGGTGAAGCGCGAATGCAAGGCATCGTCTTGCAGTTGACCCGTTTCGGGTTCCTGATCCTGCTGTGGCTTTTCGTATACGCCATCATCCGATCCATGCGCGGTGATCTCGCCTCCGCGGCCGGTAACCGTACGCCGACCGGCGGATTCCGGAAACAGCGCCGCAGCAAGGGCGTCAGCCGCGGAGGCGCCCGCTACCTCGTGGTCACCGCGGGTGCTCTCGCCAACACCCGGATCACCCTCGGCGACCAGCCGGTCCTCATCGGCCGCGCCGACGACTCCACCCTGGTCCTCTCCGACGACTACGCATCCGAGAGACACGCCCGGCTCTCCAAACGCGGTGACGACTGGTACGTCGAGGATCTCGGCTCCACCAACGGCACCTATCTGGACCGCGGCAAGGTGACCACCGCCGTGCGAGTCGCCCTGAACACGCCGATCCGCATCGGCAAGACCGTGATCGAGTTGCGCTCGTGACTCTGGTACTGCGCTACATCGCGCGAAGCGACCGGGGTCTGGTCCGGTCCAACAACGAGGACTCCGTCTACGCGGGCGCCCGCCTGCTGGCCCTCGCCGACGGCATGGGCGGCCACGCGGCCGGCGAGGTGGCCAGCCAGCTGGTCATCCAGTCGCTGCGCACGCTCGACGACGACGAGCCGCCCGGCAACCTGCTCGACGCCCTCGACGCCGCCACCCGCGCGGGCAACGAGGCGATCGCCGCTCAGGTCGACCGCAATCCCGAACTCGACGGCATGGGCACCACGCTCACCGCCATCCTGTTCGCGGGCAGCCGCATCGGCCTGTGCCACGTCGGCGACTCGCGTGGTTACCTGCTGCGCGACGGCCAGCTGACCCAGATCACCCGCGACGACACCTTCGTCCAGACGCTGGTCGACGAGGGCCGCATCACCGCCGAACAGGCGCACACCCACCCGCAGCGATCGCTGATCATGAAGGCCCTCACCGGCCAGGAGGTGGAACCGACCCTCACCATCCGCGAGGCCCGCGCCGGCGACCGCTACCTGCTGTGCAGCGACGGCCTCTCGGACGTGGTGAGCGAGGAGACCCTCTCCGACACCCTCTCGACCGTCACCGACCACACCGAGTGCGCCGATCGGCTGATCGAGCTCGCCCTCCGCAGCGGCGCCCCGGACAACGTCACCGTGGTGGTGGCCGACGTCGTCGACACCCAGTACGGGGAGTCCCGCCCCATCCTGGGCGGTGCCGCCGGCACCGACGACCAGGCCGGATACGTCCCCAACCCGAAGACGGCGGCCGGCCGGGCCGCGGCGCTGCGTCCGCCGCCCGAGCCCACCCAGCGCCCCACGCTGAACACCGACCCGGACCCCGAGCCGCCTCGTCGGCCGTGGCGGCTCCCCCTGCTGGTGCTCGCCGGCGTGGTGCTCCTGGTTCTGCTGGTGACCGGGTTCTTCGTCGTCCGTTCCAAGGCGATGGAGAACTACTTCGTCAGCGAGGACGGCGGCTCCGTGGTGATCAAGCGGGGCACGCCCGAAAGCCTGCTGTTCATCGACTTCGAGCAGCCCGGCGAGAAGGTCTGCATCGTGAATCCGAAGTCGGAGGAGCCCGAGGTGACCTTCATGCCCGCCGACTCCGGCACCGCCTGCCTGCCGATGAAGGTCAGTGATCTGACCGATTTCAGCCAGACCACCGTGCAGTCCAAGAGCATCAAGAACCTCGGTCTGCGCGACGTGCAGCAGCGCGTCCGCGAACTCGAGTTGCGCCGCCTGTGCCAACCCCTCGAAGTCCCCGAGGGTGATCAGCCGACCGCACCGACCCCGGCACCGCACGGCTCCGAACCGCACCCGGCACCGTCGCACTCCGCTGCGCCGACGCCGACGTCGGCCCCGGAGACCTCCACCGATGCCGAAGAGGGTCACCAGCCCTGTCGGGAGGGCTGATGGCCGACTCTCCTGCTTCGTCTGCACCCCCCGCGGCGCCGACCGGTCGAGGACGCACCACCGAGCTGGTGCTGCTGGTCTGTGCCCTGGTGCTGGTCTCGGTGGCGCTGCTGCTCGTCGAGACGTCACAGAACCAGACGATCACCCTGGACCTGTTCAAGTTCGTCGGCGCCTACGGCGGCCTGTTCGCCGCCGCGCACCTGGTGATCCGCCGCTACGCGCCGTACGCCGACCCGACCCTGCTCCCCGCCGTGGCGGCGCTCAACGGTCTCGGTCTGGTGATGATCCACCGGCTCGACCTGGGCACCGCCCGCCCCGACGAGCTGCTCACCGCCACCGAGCCCACCTCGAACGCCGATCAGCAGCTGCTCTGGGCCGTCCTGGGCACGATCGCCTTCAGCGCGACGCTCATCGCGCTCCGCGACCACCGCACGCTGGCCCGGTACGGCTACACGCTCGGCGCGGCGGGCCTGATCTTCCTGGCGATCCCGGCGATCCTGCCGGCCTCGCTCTCGGAGATCAACGGCGCCAAGATCTGGATCCGCACCCCGTTCTTCAGCATCCAGCCGGGTGAGTTCTCCAAGATCCTGATCATCATCTTCACCGCGGCCTTCCTGGTGTCGCGCCGCGATCTGTTCACCACCGCGGGCAAACAGTTCTTGGGGATCGACTTCCCCCGCGCCCGCGATCTGGGCCCGATCCTGGCCGCCTGGGTCATCACGTTCGGGATCCTCGGCCTCGAGACGGATCTGGGCAGCGCACTGCTGCTCTTCGCCACGATCCTGGTCATGCTGTACATCGCCACCGAACGGGTCAGCTGGCTGCTGCTCGGGCTCGGACTGTTCGCGAGCGGTGCCGTGGTGGCGTACTTCCTCTTCTCGCACCTGCAGGTCCGCATCGACGTCTGGCTCGATCCGTTCGCGACGTACGAGACCACCGGCTATCAGGTCGCCCAGAGTCTGTTCGGACTCGCGACCGGCGGCCTGTTCGGGACGGGTCTGGGATCGGGACGCCCGAACATCGTGCCGTTCCCCAACACCGACTTCATCCTCACCTCGTTCGGTGAGGAACTCGGGCTGGTCGGCCTGGCCGCGATCTTCATGCTGTACTTCATCTTCGTGATGCGCGGCCTGCGCACCGCCGTCGCCGTCCGCGACAGCTTCGGCAAACTGCTGGCCGCCGGACTGTCGATGACGGTCATCATCCAGCTCTTCGTCGTGTTCGGCGGCGTCTCCAAGCTGATCCCGCTGACCGGTCTCACCTCGCCGTTCCTCTCCTACGGCGGCTCGTCGCTGCTCGCCAACTACATCCTGGTTGCCGTCCTGATCCGGATCTCCAACGCCGCACGTGAGCCCGATGCGCCCAAACCGCGGCCGAAGGTCCAGGTCGAGGCGATGCCGACCCAGGTGGTGAAGCGCACATGAACCGCCCCATCCAACGCGCCTCCCTCGCGGTGATCGCGATCATCGTGCTGCTCCTCGGCAACGCCACCTACGTCCAGGTGTTCAAGGCCGACTCACTCCGCAACGACAGCCGCAACGCCCGCGTGCTGTTCGACGAGTACTCGCGTCAGCGCGGCATGATCGTCGCCGCCGACGGCACCATCCTGGCTCGATCGGTGCCGAGCGGAAACCGCTTCAAGTACCAGCGCGAGTACCCGACCAACCCGAACGCGTTCGCACCCGTGACCGGGTTCTACTCGCTGCGCTACGGCTCCGACCGCGGCGTGGAGGCGGCCGAGGCCCCCTTCCTGTCCGGCAGCGACGACCGACTGTTCACCCAGCGGTTCGTCGACATGTTCTCCGGTCGCGATCCGCGCGGCGGCAACGTGGTGACCACCGTCGACCCGAAACTGCAGATCGCCGCGTTCAACGCGCTCCGGCAGGGCCAGTGCTCGGGACCGTGCCGCGGCGCCGTCGTCGCACTGGAGCCGAGCAGCGGCAAGATCCTGGCGATGGTGTCGACCCCCAGTTACGACCCGAACTCGCTGGCCACCCAGGATTCCCAGGCCGCCGAGACGAGCTGGAACGAGCTCACCCGCGAAGGCGTGCCGGCCCGGCTCACCAACCGGGCCATCGCCGAGCTCTACCCGCCCGGATCCACGTTCAAGGTGGTCACCGCCGCGACCGGTCTCAAATCCGGCCTCAAGTCCAGTACGCGCCTCACCGCGGAACGGACCTTCCAGCTGCCGGACTCGACCAGCGTGCTGCCGAACAACAACAACGTGACCTGTCCGGGCGCCGAGGGCGGCACCGTCACCCTGGCCCAGGCCTTCGAGGCCTCCTGCAACACGGCCTTCGCCGAGCTGGTGACCAAGAAGCTGCCCGGCGACGAGTTCGCCGAGTTCAGTTCCACCGCGATGAAGTTCGGCGTCGGCGAGGACCCGACCGGGATCCCGATGCGCGTCGCGAAATCGACCATCGGCGATCTGAACGGCGACCCCGCCGCCCTCGCCCAGGCATCCATCGGCGAACGCGACGTCCGGCTGACCGTGTTGCAGAACGCGGTGAACGCCGCGACCGTCGCCAACGGCGGGGTCCGCATGCAGCCGTACGTCATCGACAAGCTGCAGACGGCCGATCTCCGGACGGTGTCGACGACGTCCCCGTCGGAGGTCAACAGACCGCTCAGCGCCGAAGAGGCCGAGACGCTGACCGACATGATGATCCGGTCGGAACGATCGGCGCAGCAGGGGCAGTCGGGGGTCGCCTCGAAGACCGGCACCACCGACCCGAACCGCAGCGGCAGCGCCTACGCCTGGTACATCGCCTTCGCGCCCAGTGCCAATGCGCGGATCGCGGTCGCAGTGATGGTCGAGAACGGAAACCAGGGGGCGCAGTCGTACGGCGGCCTGATCGCGGCCCCGATTGGACGCGCAGTGTTGAATGCTTATACGGGAGGTAACTGATGAGCCTGCAGAACGGCACCATCATCGCCGACCGGTATCGATTGGTCCGACTGATCGCCACCGGCGGCATGGGCCAGGTGTGGGAGGCCATCGACACGCGGCTGGGCCGTCGTGTCGCGGTCAAGGTCCTCAAGGCCGAGTACTCGAACGATCCGACCTTCCTCGCCCGGTTCCGCACCGAGGCGCAGACCACCGCGCGCCTGAACGATCCGGGCATCGCGAACGTCTTCGACTACGGCGAGACACCGGACCGCAACGGCGGTGATCCGCTCGCGTACCTGGTGATGGAACTGGTCGACGGTGAGCCGCTGAACGCGGTGATCTCCCGCATGGGCACGCTCTCGCTGAACCACACGCTCGACATGCTCGAGCAGACCGGTTGGGCGCTGCAGGCCGCACACGTGCAGGGCCTGATCCACCGCGACGTGAAACCGGGCAACATCCTGATCACGCCCACCGGGCAGGTCAAGATCACCGACTTCGGCATCGCGAAGGCCGTCGACGCGGCCCCGGTGACGCAGACCGGCATGGTGATGGGCACCGCCCAGTACATCTCTCCGGAGCAGGCCACCGGCGGCGAGGCCACCGCGGCCTCGGACGTCTACTCGCTCGGCGTGGTGGGTTACGAGGCCCTCACCGGCGTGCGTCCGTTCACCGGCGACGGTGCCCTGACCGTCGCGATGAAGCACATCCAGGATCCGCCGCCGCCGCTCCCGGACTCCGTTCCGGCGCCGGTCCGCGAGCTGATCATGATCACCCTGGAGAAGGACCCGCAGCAGCGGTACGCCACCGGCGGCGAGTTCGCCGAGGCCGTCGCCGCCGTGCGGGCCGGCCACCGCCCGCCCACGCCTCGCGGCGGCGGCGCTCCGGCGTCCCGCCCGTCCACCCGGGTCAGCACCGCGGCCTCGGCGGTGCCTCCCGCCGCCCCCGTGCACCGGCCCGCCACCGGTGTGCACCGACCGCCCACCGGCCCGGCGCCGGTGTCGAAGGCCGCCACCGCCGCGGCGTCGTCCGGGGACGGCTGGAGTTCCGGCCAGAAGACGCTCGCCGCCGTCGCCGCACTGCTGCTGATCGTCGCCGTCGGCCTGATCGGTTTCTGGGTGCTCAATCAGTCGCCGACCGATCCCACCCCGACACCGCCGTCGCTCTCGACGGAGACCGTCTCGACGACACCGGAACGCACGACGACCACGCGTACCCGCACCACCACGACCGAGCAGCCGGAGTACACGACCACCGAGGAGCCGACCACCACCTCCGAGACGGAGGAGAGCGAGACCGAGACGGACGAGCCGGAGACCGACGAGCCCGAGACCTCGGAGTCGCGGACCGCGCCCAGCACTCAGCGGCCGGGACTGCAGTTGCCGACCTTCCGCCCTCCGTGGGGCTGACCGATGGAAGAACTCCTCTCCGACCGGTATGAGCTGGGCGAGACGCTCGGCTTCGGAGGCATGTCCGAGGTGCAGTTCGCCCGGGACCTGCTCCTGCATCGCGACGTCGCGATCAAGATCCTGCGCCCCGATCTGGCCCGGGATCCGATGTTCTACCTGCGTTTCCGCCGGGAGGCGCAGAACGCAGCCAAGCTGAACCACCCGACGATCGTCCAGGTCTTCGACACCGGTGAGGCCGAGACCCCGGAGGGGCCGCTGCCGTTCATCGTCATGGAGTACGTCGACGGCGACACGCTGCGCGACGTCCTGCGGGCGCAGGGGCCGATCCCGCAGCGCCAGGCGATGACGTGGATGGCCGACGTCGCCGCCGCCATGGACTTCTCGCATCGCGCGAGCATCGTCCACCGCGACATGAAGCCGGCCAACGTGATGATCGACCACCAGGGCGCGGTCAAGGTGATGGACTTTGGCATCGCGCGCGCCATGGACGACACCGGCGCCACCATGACCGCCACCTCGGCGGTCATGGGCACCGCCCAGTACCTGTCACCGGAACAGGCCCGCGGCATCAAGGTGGATCCGCGCAGCGACATCTACTCGATGGGCTGCGTCCTGTTCGAGCTGATCACCGGCGAGCCGCCGTTCACGGGTGACTCGCCCATCGCCGTCGCCCATCAGCACGTCCACGAGGATCCTCGGCGGCCGTCTCAGGTGAACCCGGACATCTCGCCGGAGCTGGACTCCGTCGTGATGAAGGCGATGAGCAAGAACCCGGCCAACCGGTACCAGACCTCGGCCGATTTCCGGTCCGACCTGATCAAGGTGCTGGCCGGCGGCAAGCCTTCGGCCCCGATGCTCCTCGACCACGAGTCGCTCGAAGACGATGCCGCAGAAGGCCATGGGCAGCGGACGACGACGCGACGACGACGATCACGACGACGACGGCCGGACGCCGTTCTACCGGCGCCGTTCGGTCCTGGCCACGGTCGGCGTGCTGATGGTGATCTCCCTGGTCGCCGGCATGTTCGTCTGGGCTCCGTGGTCGACGGCGCCGCTGATCGCGGTGCCCAAGGTGACCGGTCTGGCCTCCGACGCCGCCAAGGCCAACCTGGAGCAGGCCGGATTCCGGGTCAAGACACTGAACAAACCCAGCCTGGACGTGGCTCAGGGCAATGCGATCCACACCGTCCCGGGCAACGACGTGCCGACCCGCGAGGGCTCGGAGGTGACCCTCTACGTCTCCTCCGGACCGGAGCGGCACCCCATCCCCGATCTGCGCGGCAAGAGCCCGCGCGATGCGATCAGCACCCTGCAGAAGGCCGGTTTCCTCCAGTACCGGCAGGCCAAGGCCGACTCCACCGCGGCCATGAAGGACCGCGTGCTGCGGACCAATCCGATCGCCGGCAGCGACACCGCCGTCAACTCGATGGTGATCATCTTCGTGGGCACCGGCCCCAAGGAGGTGACCGTGCCCGACCTCGTCGGTCAGAGCAAGGATCGGGCGAGCACCACGCTGGGCCAGATGGGTCTGGAGATGGAACCCGTCGACGGCGACTCGGACCTGCCTGCCGGCCAGGTCCTGTCCATGCGTCCGGTGGCCGGTCAGACGGTGGAGGTCGGCAGCACCGTGCAGGTGGTGGTCTCGCGAGGCAACCAGTTCGTGGTGCCGGATCTGCGCGGCAAGACGCCCGATCAGGTCCGCGCCGCCCTGCGCTCCGCCGGCTGGGAGAGCAACGACCTCGACACCCGATCGCGCGGTGTCGGCCTGACGTCGCGGCTCGACGGCAAGGTGATGTCCCAGTCGCCGCAGTCCGGGTCCCGGGTGAAGAAGAACCAGTCGATCACGATCACCGTGGGACGGGCCAGCCTGATCCCGGGCTGATCCTCCCCGTCCTCGGCACGCATCGCCTCGTCGCTCCCTGATCCACAGGTGAGCGCAGTGAACCTTCGCTGCGCTCCTTGAGTCTCATGCGAGCGCAGCGAGCCTTCGTTCCGCTCCCTGACTTCAGGTGAGCGCGGCGAGCCCTCGTTCAGCTCCCTGAGCCGAATGCGAGCGCAGCGAGTCTTCGCGTCGAAGGGCTCCCGCGACCGGTCACCCCCGGGAACCGGTCGCGGCGGCACCGCTATCCGAGTGCGGCGGCGACCTCCGCCTCCAGCGCGGCCACCCGGTGCTCGGGCACGTCCATCCCGCACACGCGCAGCCAGTTGGCGAGCATCCGGTGTCCGCCCTGCGTCAGGACGCTCTCCGGATGGAACTGCACGCCGTGGATCGGCAGTTCACGATGCCGCATCGCCATCACGATGCCCGATTCGGTGGTCCCGGTGACCACGAGTTCTTCGGGCACCGTCTCGGGGAGCACCGTGAGCGAGTGGTAGCGGGTCGCCACGAACGGATCGGGCAGACCGGCCAGGACGCCCTCCCCGTCGTGCGTGACCAGTGAGGTCTTGCCGTGCAGGAGTTCGGGGGCCCGGTCCACGGTGCCGCCGAAGGCGGCGCCGATCGCCTGGTGTCCCAGGCACACACCGAGGAGCGGGGTGCCGGCCGCCGCCGCGATCGGGATGATCGGCATGGTCGCGCCCGCCCGCTGCGGGGTACCGGGTCCGGGAGAGAGCAGGATGCCGTCGTACTCGGCCACCACGGCGTTCAGGAGGGACTCGACGGTCTCCGATCCGGGCTCCGGACTCGACGTCTCCGGTCCGCTCGCGGTGTTCCCGGAACCGAGCAACCGGGCGTCGTCGTTGCGCCAGACGTCGGCCTCGACTCCGAGTTGGCCCAGGTACTGGACCAGGTTGTAGACGAAGCTGTCGTAATTGTCGATGACCAGAATGCGCACGCAGCAAGATTATCGGTTTCCCGTCCGACAGCGCGCCTGGGTTACCGTAGAAGCATGCCTAAGTCAAAGGTGCGGAAGAAGACCGACTACACGATCAACACGGCGAGCCGCACGCCGGTGAAGGTCAAGGCGGGCCCGTCGGGCATCGTCTACCAGACCTTCATGTTCGGGTTCATGCTGGTGGGCCTCGCCTGGCTCCTCGTCTACTACCTGGGCGCCTCGGGTGCGACGGGTTACGGTGCCGAGGGCCGCGCACTCCACTGGATGAACCAGCTCGGTTCCTGGAATCTGCTGATCGGGTTCGGACTCGGGGTGGCGGGTTTGTTGATGACGATGGGTTGGCGCTGACCGATTCCCCAGTTGTCCCCAGTCTGTGGATTCGATGTGCATAAGTCATCCACATTGTGGACAACGGTGGGATGAGGTTATCCCCAATGTGGACAACTTCTGTGGGTAAAACTGTGGATCATCCTGTGAACGACCCCGGACGAGCGTGGATGACACCGCTGCCCGCGGGGATCGCGCTCGCCGGGCTGGGGACGGTCCTCGCAGTGGCCGCCGCGGCGTCGTACGCGGATCCGCCGGCGACGGTCCTGCTGGGCATCGCCGCACTCGGCAGCTTCTTCGCCGGGATGTCGGCGGTGATCCGCCGTCCGCGGCTGACCTTGACCACCGGGCCGGTACTCACCGTGCGGACGCTGCGCGGCGGCTACGAACTGCGCCCCGCGGACATCGCGAGCATCGAACTGCTCGACACCCGGCGACTCGCCTTCCGCTCCAGGCAACTGCTGATCGAACAGTCCGACGACAGCGGCCGCCTGCTGGTCTTCGGCCGATGGGATCTGGGCGAGAATCCGAGCATCGTCGCCGAGGAGCTGGCCGACGCCGGTTTCACCGTGCGCCGCCGGTGAGGCGAGTCGACGGATCCGGCTGAACGACCTCCCGCGGTCGGTCTTCGTTCCTGCGGTCGGTACACATCGACCGCGTGAACGAAGACCGGCCGCGCGCAGCGATCTCGACTCACGACCGCATCAGAGGCTCAGTACCGCCCCGTATCCGATGCCGATTCCCGAGGCGATCACGAACAGTGCGGCGAGACCGATCCAGCCGACCCGGCTCACCGCGGCCACGGTGCGCTCTTCGGGGGCGAGGAGCACCATCGGCAACCACAGCAGGGCCAGCGCGGAGAGCGCCCCGAAGAGCAGACCGCCCAGGTGCGCGTAGAGCGAGATCCCCGGGATGCCGAACGAGATCACCACGTTGAGCACGATGACGGTCAGCACCGACGTCGCCGGGAGCTTGAGTCTGAGCACCACCACCAGCAGTGCTCCGAGAAGACCGTAGAGGGCACCGGAGGCGCCGGCGGTCAGAGCGCCGTCGTGCTCCAGGACGACGACGGCCGCACTGCCGCCGAGCAGTGCGATCAGATAGAGGGCACCGTACCGGACCTTACCGAACAGACGTTCGAGATCTCGGCCGACGACGTACAGCGAGATCATGTTGACCGCGAGATGCATCAGCGACCAGTGCAGGAAGCCCGACGTGAACAGGCGCCAGTACTCGTCGAGGAAGACGCCGTCCCATCCGGTGATCAGCACCCCCTCCTGCATGATCGTCGAACGTCCCAGTTCCCGGCTGCTGAACAGCACACCGCGGCCGGCCTGTGCCAGACAGGCGAGGAAGAGGACGACGTTCACCGCGATCAGCCCGAACGTGACGTACGGGGTCGCGGTGGCCGCCTGCGCCGGCGCCGCGGGATCCACCCGGGCGGCGGCCTGCTCCCGCGCGACGCAGTCGACGCAGTGCTGACCTACGGGTGCGGGGCGAAGACACTCGGGACAGGCCGACCGCCCGCACCGCGTACAGGAGAGCGCGGTGGGGCGGTCGGGATGCCGAGGACAGGTGTTCGGCAAATCAGGAGATCTCGACGCTCTCGATCACGACCTCGTCGCGCGGACGGTCGGCACGATCGGTGGCGGTGGTCGCGATGGCGTCGACGACGGCCTGGCTCGCCGGATCGGTGACCTCGCCGAAGATGGTGTGACGACGGTTCAGATGCGGGGTCGGTCCGACGGTGATGAAGAACTGCGAGCCGTTGGTGCCCGGCCCGGCGTTCGCCATCGCCAGCAGGTACGGCTTGTTGAACTGGAGTTCCGGGTGGAACTCGTCCTCGAAGCGGTAGCCGGGGCCGCCGCGGCCGGTGCCGGTCGGGTCGCCGCCCTGGATCATGAAGCCCTCGATCACGCGGTGGAACACCGAGCCGTCGTAGAACGGGCCGCTGGACTCGCCCTTCGCGTTCGCGGTGGAGTACTCCTTGGAGCCGTCGGCCAGGCCGACGAAGTTCGCCACGGTCTTGGGAGCGTGGTTCGGGAACAGTTCGATGACGATGTCGCCGCGATTGGTGTGCAGGGTCGCGGTCTTGCTCTGATCACTCACGAGTTCCATACAACCACGCGCGGTGGCCGGGAAGTCGGGACACCTGGCAGGCTGGTGGCATGTCGAACAAGGTCACCGTTCTCGCCGCCTCCGCCGTCGTCGCACTCCTCCTCGGGATCCTCGCCGTCGTCCGCAATGCCCGCACCGAGCACCCCGCAGTGGCCCCCGCTCCGCCCCGCATCGATTCCTGAACACATGAAGTGGGCCACACCGCCGGTGGCACGCCTCGGTGATCCGGCTCCGGGTTCGCCGCTGAGATCGACCTGAACGGGTAGTTTGTAGTCCGTGGCAACCGATAACTCTCGCGACATCCCCGCGACACCCGCACCGTCGAGCGGACCGAATCCCGCCGCCGGTCCGGTGCAGGCCCCCGCGGGAGCCGCGTCCGGAAGCGGACCTCTGCCTGCTGCGGCCGCACCGCGTCCCGCCCGTGGTCAGTCGACGACGAATCAGCAGACGCCGCCGACCGGACCCCAGCATTCCGCGGGCCGCACACCGACCGGAGCGCCGTCCCGGCCCGCTGCGGGACCGGGCGCGCCCGGTCCCCGCCAGCCCGGCGGCCCCGGTCAGGCGCACGGCCCGGCTGGCGGCGCACCGCAGCCGCCGAATCCCGGCGGTCGACCCCCTCAGCAGCAGCCGAACGGCGGTCCCGCCGCACCGAGTCCCGGGGTTCCGCAGCAGGCCGCGCGGCCGCCGCAGGCGGGACCTCCGCAGCAGAACCCCACCGGACCGCAGAATCAGGCCGCTCCGCAGAAGCCGGCCGGGAACGCACCGCAGCCGCAGGCCGCACCGCCGACTCAGGTGGCCCCGAAACAGCAACCGCAGCAGCCTTCTCTCGCCTACTCGGCGGTGCCGGAGGCCGCGGGGGCCGCAGCTGCGGCGCGCGCGACGGGAGCCCCCGCCCCGAAGTCGGCCCAGACGCAATCGGCTGCGGGAAAGCCCGCCGCCGGGAAGCCCGCACCCGCTCAGACGGCCGCCGGGGAGGGAGATGCGGGTGCGTCGTCGAGCACCGCCGCGGCAGACGCTACGGTGAGCGCCGTGCAATCCGGTCAGTCCACATCATCGTCGTCGAAGAACGCCTCGGGGCGGAGCACCGCAGCCGCCGGGCAGGATCACCAGCTCAGCCTCTCGGCGATCATCGGTTTCGTCCTGGCAGGTCTGGGGTTCCTCCTGATCACGGTGCCGTTCGCCCTGTGGCTCGGCTATCGCGGACGTACCGAGTGCTCCTCCGGTAAACGCGCGGGCGCCACGTTCGCGAAGTTCGCGATCGGTCTCGGCTGGCTCTGGGTGGTGTTCTGGATCCTGGCGACGGTCTCCTACCTCTGGATCATCCTCTGAATCGCTCGTCGAACGGGATCGTCCGTCCCCGACAGTTCGGCCCGTGACCACACGAATCCTCCCGATTCCGGTCACGACGCCGACCGGGACACGACACGCCGATCGCCTGTCCGACTCCCTGGTCAAGACTTATGTCACACCAGTGGGGAGGACATTCGACCTACCTGCCGGTACCATTCAGGCCATGTTCAAGCGGATCCTCATCGCCTTCGCCTCCCTGGCCATGCTGGTCGGGCTGGCGGTCCCGATCGGCAACGGTCAGGCCGCAGCGGCCCCGTGCGCCGACGTCCACCTGCTCTTCGCCCGCGGCACCCAGGAGGCCGGCGCTCCCGTCGGCACCACCGGCCAGGCGTTCGGCAACTCGCTTCGGGCCCGCTTCCCGGGCCGGGAGGTCCGGGTCTCGCCGGTCCACTACCAGGCCAGCGACGACTTCCACAAGGGCACGGACTTCCTGAAGACCGTCGCCGCCGGTGTGCGGAGCGCCCAGAACCAGATGAAGTACATCGCCCGGACCTGCCCCCGCGCCAAGATCGTCCTCGGCGGCTTCTCGCAGGGCGGCGTCGTGGCCGTCTACGCGGTGAGCGACCAGGTCGGCCCGATGTCGCTGGTGCTCCGCGAGGTGCCCAACGTGCTCCCGCCGTCGATCGCCAGCAAGGTGGCCGGCGTGATCACCTTCGGCGCCCCGAACGACCGCTGGTTCAACGAGGTCGGCGCTCCGCCGATGCGCGTCGGCGCCCTGTACGCCCGCAAGACCCGGCACTTCTGCATCCCCGGTGACAACATCTGCGACGGCGGCCCCATCGACCGTCCGAACACCGTGCACGGCAACTACTCGCGCAACGGCATGACCGGCGTCGCGTCGAACTTCGTCGCCCGCTTCATGTGACAGCCGCCTAGCGGCTTCGCTCACGTCGTCAGACCCGGCCGATCCGTTCGGCCGGGTCTGACGACGATCCGTATGGCCGCCCGACGCGGCCGCTTCCTGAAGAAGCGTTCAGGGTCGTTCAGATCAGGTTCAGTCTCCGCGGGAGAGCATGATCGCCGTGAACGAACACGCGACACCGACCCCCGGCCCCGATCCGTACCCGCCGACGGAGACCACCGCGCCCGAGAAACGACGACGCCCGATCCTCGTCGGCGCCGCGATCGGCGCGGCGGTCCTCCTCATCGGCGGAGCCGGTGCAGCGATCGCCCTCTCCGTCTCCTCGGACGAGGAGCCGACCTCCGTCTCCAGGAGCGTC
Organism: Gordonia sp. (in: high G+C Gram-positive bacteria); assembly: GCF_047600385.1. GTDB lineage: Bacteria > Actinomycetota > Actinomycetes > Mycobacteriales > Mycobacteriaceae > Gordonia. The sequence continues at coordinate 917,976 of NZ_JASGKZ010000001.1, forward strand.
GACGCCGACGACCGCACCGATGCCGACGACCGGGATGACGACGACGCCGAACGCCGCGACGCGGTGCCGGGCCGCGCGGTGCCGTCCGACTCCGGCGCCCTCGTGAAGGCCGTCGACGCCGCGGTCGCCGCGGTGCCGGGGGCGACCGGCGCGACGGCGATCACCGTCGACCACGACGGCTGGGAGGTCGACGTCGCCCGTTCGGGCGCCGCCGACGCCACCGTCGTCGTCGCGCTCGACGGCGGCACCCGCACCCGGGACGACGACGGCGATCGGGACGGCAACCCGGTGCTCGACACCTCGCGGATCGGCGCCCTCGTCGACGCCGCCCTCGCCGAGGCGGGACGCGGCACCGTCGCCTCGATCTCCACCGAGAACGGCCGGAACCATCACTACGAGGTGACCGTCGACCTCGGTGACGGCAGCGAGACCGAGGTCCGGCTGACTCGTGACCTCGCCGTCGTCTCCGTCGAACGGGACGAGTGAACCCCTCGACGACGAACGGGTCCGGCCGGCGGGATCGTCATCCATCCTGGACACAGCCGATCGCGGGAGGACAGACATGCGAGTACTGGTGGTCGACGACGAGGTCCGTTTCGCGGACGGGCTCCGGCGCGGCCTCGAAGCGGAGGGTTTCTCGGTCGACCTGGCTCACGACGGGGTCGACGGTCTCTGGCGGGCGCGGGAGGTGCGCTACGACGCGATCGTCCTCGACGTCATGATGCCGGGGATGAGCGGCTACACCGTCTGCCGCACGCTGCGGGAGGAGGAGAACTGGACTCCGATCCTCATGCTCACCGCGAAGGACGGACCGTGGGATCAGGTCGACGGCCTCGATCTCGGCGCCGACGACTACGTGGTCAAACCGACCGAGCACGTGGTGCTGACGGCCCGGCTGCGCGCACTCATCCGCCGCGGCCGGCCGGAACGACCGACCGTGATCGAGGTCGGGGACCTGGTCGTCGACCCGGCGACCAGGGAGGTCAGCCGGGGCGGCACACCGGTCAAGCTGACCGCCCGGGAGTTCGCCGTCCTGCACTTCCTCGTCCTAGAGGCCGGGACGGTGCGGAGCAAGGCGGAGATCCTCGCCGCCGTCTGGGACGACGATTTCGACGGCGACGCCAACATCGTCGAGGTGTACATCGCGCACCTGCGGACCAAGCTCGACAAGCCGTTCGGCCTCGACACCATCGTGACGGTCCGCGGGGCCGGCTACCGGCTGATACCTCATGGCTGAGTCGCGACCGGAGGCCGGACGTCGTCGACCGCGGCTCTCGCTGCGGGTGCGGATCACCGCCTCCACGGCGGCGGTCGTGCTGGTGGTCCTCGCGCTCGGTGCGGCGGCCGTGGTGTTCCTCCTCGGCCGCTCCCTCGTCGAGGCCGAGTCGCAGACGGCCGAGGCCCAGGCCGAACAGCTGGCCCGGAACGCCGAGGCCGGCGGGACGCTCCCGGAGTTCGACGACGAGGTGATCGTCCAGCTCCAGCGCGACGGCCGGGTCGTCGCCCGCACCGGCGACGACGCCGACGACGCGACGTCGCCCCTGCCCGTCGTCGACGATCGGATCGTCGAGGTCGACGGTGACCGCTATCTGGTGCGCGCCGAGTCGCTCGTCCTCGACGGCCGGGAGCATCGTCTCGTGCTCGGCCGGAGTCTGGACACCGCCGGGGAGGCGGTCGCCGCGGCCACCACCCTGATGGCGTTTGCGGTGCCCGCGGTGAGCGTCTTCGTCGCGCTGCTGATCTGGACGGTGGTCGGGCGGGCCCTGCGGCCGGTCGAACGGATCCGCCGGGACGTCGAGTCCGCGGGCGACGACGTCACGCGCCGCATCGCGGCGCCGGGAGGAGACGACGAGGTGGCCCGACTGGCGACGACCATGAACGGGATGCTCGACAAGCTCGAGGCCGCCCAACGCACCCAGCGCCGGTTCGTCTCCGACGCCTCCCACGAACTGCGTTCCCCGGTCGCGGCGATCCGTCAGCACACCCAGGTGGCCCTCCGGCACCCCGCCGCCACCTCGCTGGCGGAGTTGGCCGGTGTCGTCGACGACGAGGCGCGGCGACTGCACGAACTCGTCAGCGACCTGCTCCTGCTGGCCAGGCTCGACGAGGGGATGGCGCGCGACCGCCGGGAGGTGGATCTGGACGACATCGTCTTCGCCGAGGCATCACGACTGCGGGCGCTCGGAGTCGCCGTCGACACCAAACGGGTGGGGCCGGCGCGGGTGTTCGGCGACGAGGTGCTCCTCGTGCGCGCGGTGCGCAACGCCGCCGAGAACGCCCGGCGGCACGCCCGCGGCCGGATCGACTTCGTCCTGCATGCCGCCGACGGACGGGTGGAGCTGTACGTCGACGACGACGGCGACGGCGTCCCGGAGGAGGACCGCCGGCGGCTCTTCCGCCGTTTCGAACGCCGCGACGACGCCCGGAGCCGCAGCGACGGCGGCGCCGGGCTCGGTCTGGCGATCATCGCCGAAGCCGCCCAGCACACCGGCGGCGAGGCCGGCTTCTCCGAGTCGCCGATGGGCGGCGCCCGCCTCGAGATCCACCTGCCCGAGCACACCGACGGGTGACCTCCGCCGTCTCGCCTGCCCGCCGAACGCCTGTCGTCCTCCGGTGCTCACGCGGAGAACGGGAGAGAGGGAGAGCGTGCTCGTCTGAGTGATCCTGGCCGCCACGGTGGACGGCGGCATCCGATTTCTGCATGCCTGCGGTCGACGGCTCGTCGTGCTGGCGGCGACGTTCCCCGCTGGTCGCCGGCCCGGTCCACCGGTACCCGGATACTCTCCCGCGGAGTCGAGTGCGCCTCGCTGTGGTCGGCCGTTGCGAAATACCGGGTCACGAGGGAAATATGCCCTCGTCGGCTGATATCTCGCAACGGCCGACACCGACAGACGGCACCGAGGCCGAGACGACGAAACCTTTCCCGGATGCGGCCAGGAAAGTGCGGGTGTCGGAGAAAAACTGTGGACGCAGCCGGACTCAAACCGAACACCTGGCAGCGGTTCGAGAAGCTCCGTTCCGCGTGGAATCAGGCGAAACCCGGCTTTGTCGACGCGCCGTTGGAGCCGTCAGAGCGTGAGCCTGGGGTGGTCAGAACCCCAAGAAGACGACCTAGAACACCCCTGACGGAGAGGGAACTGGACTCAATCCGAACTGCCCGGAGGAACGCGGGGAGAGCGTCGTGTCGATCACCAAGCGGTTCGGCGTACACCACATGACTGTCTGGGCTCACACCAAGACTTGGTCTCGTGATCGCACAGGTCCCCACGGGTAGCGTTGTTCCTTACAGATAGGAGGCATCGTGAGTCATCCACCGCAGGTCAGCATCACTGCCGCTGAGCTACCCGCGCTCCGCGCCGCGATGCGCAATGCCCAGACAGCCGCAGCCGACTACTACGGTCAGACCGCTCGCAACGACAGCATCGAGGATCTCGGTACACCTGTGCGGAGGTTTCTCGTCGCCACTCAGACTGTCAACGATCTGCTGACAAACAGCGTGAACGACTCTGCGACATACGTGAACATAGTGAGTTCTGGTGGACACCCGGACGTAGGTGTGATTCGAGGTGTGAAGTACGTCCGAAACATCGCACAGCATGTCGCTCACGTGATTCGCCCAGCGGACGAGCACGTCCTCATCGGCGGCGTTCTTGGACTACGTATCTACACATTCTGGGATGAGGTGCCCCCTACCGTCCACGCCCAACTACGGCCAAGTACGCAACGGCTCAAGGCGGACTACGACGCGACTCTTGAGGGCAAGGAAGTTGCCGGGACGATGCTGACCGCGCTGGGATTCTTCGCCGACGTCGCGCCCGGTATCGCCCACCGGGATCGACAGGGAGAGTGGACGGGGTTCCCCCTGATGAGCCAGCCGGGGGTCGGAGACCGAATCCATCCCGAAGAACCTGCGGATGAAAAAGCCGCGCGGATATGGCTTGATGAACGGCTACCCAACGGTGACGTGAGAGTGATCTGCGGCCAGTTGACAGTGGACGGTACCAAGTACGTCCTCGGGCACACGTTCATCGGACGACGCTCTTACGCCCCGTTCGTTGAGACCGTGGAGCAGCTGGGGAAAGATGTAGCGGCGGGATACGAGTATGTGGTCGGCGATGTTCTGGCAAACACGACAAACCGAACTAAGAGCACTCCGCATGTAGTTCAGGGAACGGTGTTCGAGAGCAACGATGACTTTGCAACATGGACAACGCCTACTCCAAGCACCGCGTGGGATGAAGACTGGGTGGACGCGAGGACGGCGGACACCTGGCGCAGAGTGCTGGACATGGAAGTCGACGATGGTCTCTTCGCAAGTTCATCCTACCAAATACGTCGCGCACGGCGCTTGAACGCTGTCGTTCCATACTCACCGTAGTTCCCGCCCCTGGATGTTGCTTGCCGGGGTTCGACGACCATCGCTATCGCCCGGCTGGACGATGTGTTGCACATGAGTCTGCGCCGCTCGATGTTCGGCTGCTTGATCGGCGGTCGTGACGGCCTTGGCTTCACCCAGCGGGGATGCGCCGGTGATCTCGTAGCGGTAGCGGTACAGAGCATCGCCTAAACGCGGCCCGCTCGATCTTATCGTGACATCGGCGACGGCCGCGGCGATACGCTCAGGGTATGCGGTGCGGCGTCGTCACCCTGGAAGGTTCAACCGTCGGCGCGGTGACCTCGACTCTCGTCAACGTGATAGGAGCTCAACGCCGGCCGGACAGGTTCGGCCCGAACTCGCACCTGGTGACTCCCAACGGTAGCCGCCTGTACGTCAACGACTCCGCCGCCCCGAACTATGCCGTGATCGGCCCGCCTCCGACTTCGACGACATCGAGCACAACGCGTGGGCATTCAGGTGTTCGACATCGTGAGTCCACTCGCCTCTGTCGTCGCCGAACTGTTCGACGAGGACGACACCTCATCCAGCCGCATACGTCATAGCCCCGCGGTAGCTCCATAAGGCCCCGTGAATACACATGGATGACAGGAGATCCCTGTCAGATCCTCGCCGGGAACGAGAAAGGCACTCCCCCGATCGAACCGGGAAAGTGCCTCTGATCTGGTGTTTTGCCTGTGGAGCCTAGGAGATTCGAACTCCTGACATCCGCCTTGCAAAGGCGGCGCTCTACCAACTGAGCTAAGGCCCCGGACCGGCGAAGCCGGAAGGGTGTTCGTGGTGGGCCTAGGAGGACTTGAACCTCCGACCTCTTCGTTATCAGCGAAGCGCTCTAACCGCCTGAGCTATAGGCCCTTGAACCGAGATGAAACGTTACATGACGTCAGCCGAAAAACAAAAACGGCTGGTCAGAGGCCCATTCAGTCCAGGTCTGCGAGGGTCACCTCGACACCGCCGACCACGTCCGCGCACACGTTGTAGATGTACGCGAGGATGGTCGAGAGCGCGGTGAGCACGATCGCGGCGAAGAGCCCGAACAGCGCGGAGAACCCGAAGACCTGTCCGAGTGTGATCAATTCGTCACCGCTGCTGCTGCCGTCGGAGCTCACGATGGTGCTGACCGTGCTGTTGACCTGATCCCAGATCCCCATGCCGGCGAGCACGCCGTAGAGCACGGCGATGGCGATCATCCAGATCAGGAAGCCGGCCACGGCCAGCACACCGCTCACCTTGAAGATCGACCACGGATCCACCCGGCGCACCTGCACGGCCGCACGCAGCGGGGTGCCGATCGACGACGACGGCGAGATCCGCCGGACCGCGGCCCGATCGCCCGTATCGGCCTTCGCTCCGGTCTTGTGGATCGCATCCAGGTCCGGACGCTCCTTGACCGCCGAGGTCTGCGGGACCACGGTGGTCGTCTGGACGGCGGACGGCGCCGACGGGCCCTTGGCCGCCTGGCCCGCGGCCACACCCGCCGCGGCGCCCACCGCACCGGCGGCCGCCTGCTGAGGCGCCCCGGCCTTCGTCGGCGCGGGCTGCCCCTGGGGAGGAGTCACCTTCGGGATCGGTCCCGACGGAGGCGGCCCCCCGTGTCCCTTTCCGGACGGCCCGGCGGGTCCCTTGGGACCGGGACCACTGGGGCCGGGACCCGGGCCCGGCCGACCGGGCACCTGTCCCGGACCGCCCTGGGGAGGCATCCCGGGTCCGGCGGGGCCGGGCATCCCCGGCCCGGGTCCCGGTCCCGGCATGCCGGGTCCCGCAGCGGGGCCGCCCGGACGACCGACCGGACCGGGGGCGCCCGTGGGCTTCCCCTGGGCCGGACCCGCCGCCGGGAACTCACCGGTGATCTGCGGAGCCGACTTGGCGAGGTCTCCGGCCGTCATCCCGGCCGGCGCCGAGGTCTCGCCGCGCTTCCACGCGGGCACCTGTCCGCGGTCGGCGGCGTCCTCCGGCTCGTTGGTCTTGGTCACTGAAGTGTCCTCACTGAAGTTGGCGTGCTTCCACCCTGATGGATATCCACCCTAGTGGCTTGAACCACCGGGGGCGGCTCACGCGCCGATGCTCACGGTGGAGCCGTCGATCACTCGGCGGCGGTCTCGTCCGGTTCGTCGGCGTTCCGGGCGATCGCGAGCAGGCTGTCGCCGTCGCCCAGATTCATCAGGCGAACGCCCTTGGTCTGCCTGCCCGCCTTGCGGACCTGCTTGGCCAGCGTCCGGATGACGCCGCCACCGGAGGTGATGGCGTACACCTCGCTGTCGATGTCGACGATGATCGCACCCACCAGTTCGCCACGCTTGACGTCGTACTGGATGGTGAGCACGCCCTTGCCGCCGCGGCCCTGCGCGGCGTACTCCTCGATGTCGGTCCGCTTGGCGTACCCGCCCGAGGTGGCCACCAGCAGATACGTGCCCGGCTGCACCACGTTCAACGACAGCAGCTGATCGGAGGTGTTGAACCGCATGCCCTGCACGCCCGAGGTCTGTCGGCCCATCGGGCGCAGCGTCTCGTCGTCGGCGTGGAAACGGATCGACTGACCCTGCTTGGAGACCAGCAGCAGATCGTCGTCGGGACCGCACAGCTGCGCGCCCACCAGTTCGTCGTCGCCCCGCAGGTTGATCGCCGCGATGCCGCCTGAACGGTTCGAGTCGAAGGCGTCGAGCGCGGACTTCTTCACCAGACCGTTGCGCGTCGCGAGCACCAGGTAGGGCGCGTCGTCGTACGCGCTGATCCGGATCACCTGGGCGATCTTCTCCTCCGGCTGGAAGGCCAGCAGGTTCGCCACGTGCTGGCCGCGCGCGGTGCGGTTGGCCTCGGGCAGCTCGTACGCCTTGGCCCGGTACACGCGGCCCTTGGTGGTGAAGAACAGCAGCCAGTCGTGCGTGCTGGTGACGAAGAAGTGGGCGACGATGTCGTCCTGCTTCAGGTTGGCGCCCTGCACGCCCTTCCCGCCGCGCTTCTGGCTGCGGTACAGGTCGGTCTTGGTGCGCTTGGCGTAGCCGGTCTCGGTGATGGTGACGACGACGTCCTCGCGGGCGATCAGGTCTTCGTCGTTCACGTCGCCCTCGGCGGCGATGATGCGGGTACGACGATCGTCGCCGTACTTGTCGACGACCTCCTTGAGCTCGTCGCGGACGATCGCGCGCTGGCGCTCCGGCTTGGCCAGGATGTCCTTCAGGTCGGCGATCTCGCGCTCGATCTCGGCGAGCTCGTCGATGATCTTCTGGCGTTCCAGGGCCGCCAGCCGGCGCAGCTGCATGGCCAGGACGGCGTCGGCCTGGATCTCGTCGACGTCGAGCAGGCTCATCAGGCCGCTGCGCGCGATGTCGACGGTCGCGGACGCGCGGATCAACGCGATCACCTCGTCGAGCGCGTCGAGCGCCTTGACCAGGCCGCGCAGGATGTGGGCGCGTTCCTCGGCCTTGCGCAGCCGGAACCGGGTCCGGCGCACGATCACGTCGATCTGGTGGGCGACGTAGTAGCGGATCATCTGATCCAGGCGCAGGGTGCGCGGCACGCCGTCGACGATCGAGAGCATGTTGGCGCCGAAGTTGGTCTGCAGCTGGGTGTGCTTGTAGAGGTTGTTCAAGACCACCTTGGCCACCGCATCACGGCGCAGGGTGATGGCGATCTTGAGACCGACGCGATCGGACGAGAGGTCGTCGATCTTGCTGATGCCCTTGAGCTTGCCGTCGTTGAGCTGGTCGCCGATCGACTGGATCAGGTTGTCGATGTTCACCTGGTACGGCAGTTCGGTGACGATGAGCTGGGTGGTGCCCTTGTTCTCCTCGATCTCCACCACCGACCGCATCCGGATGCTGCCGCGCCCGGTCATGTACGCGTCCTTGATGCCCTGGCTGCCCACGATCAGGCCCGCGGTCGGGAAGTCCGGTCCCTTCACAGCCTCCATGCAGGCGGCGAGGGTGGTCTCGTCGTCGGCGTCCGGATGCTCCAGCGCCCAGAACACGGCGTCGGCCACCTCACGCAGGTTGTGCGGCGGGATGTTGGTCGCCATGCCGACCGCGATGCCGCCCGAGCCGTTGATCAGCAGGTTCGGGATACGAGCCGGCAGCACCGTCGGCTCGTCGGTCTTGCCGTCGTAGTTCGGGGTGAAGTCGACGGTCTCCTCGGTGATGTCGCGCAGCATCTCCATGGCCAGCGGGGTGAGCCGCGCCTCGGTGTACCGCATGGCGGCGGCGCCGTCGTTGCCGCGCGAACCGAAGTTGCCCTGGCCGTCGATCAGCGGGTAGCGCATGGACCACGGCTGGGCCAGACGCACCAGCGCGTCGTAGATCGAGCTGTCACCGTGCGGGTGGTAGTTGCCCATCGTCTCCGACACCGGACGCGCCGACTTCACGTAGCCGCGATCCGGGCGGAAACCGGCGTCGAACGATGCGTACAGCAGCCGACGGTGCACCGGCTTGAGGCCGTCGCGGACCTCGGGCAGGGCGCGGCCCACGATCACGCTCATCGCGTAGTCGATGTAGCTGCTCTGCATCTCCTGGCCGAGATCGACCGGTTCGATGCGGTCGTGGGTGACGGCCGAACCGTCGTCGGGGACGTTGGTGTCGTCGCTCATGGGATCACTTTCTGGAAGGTGGTCGACGGGGCTCCCCCGGCAAGCCGGTCGGCGCGCGCGGTCAGGCGGTGCGCGGGCTCCGTCGTCGAAGAGGTCGAAGAACGCCTGCGGGCTCCGACGGTTCGGGGGAAGCGTCGGAGGCACGCATCAGACGTCGAGGAACCGGACGTCCTTGGCGTTGCGGGCGATGAAACCGCGACGGGCCGCGACGTCCTCGCCCATCAGGATGGAGAAGAGCTCGTCGGCCGCGGCGGCGTCGTCGAGGGTCACCTGCTTGAGGATCCGGACCTCGGGGTCCATGGTGGTCTCCCACAGCTCGCTGGCGTTCATCTCGCCCAGACCCTTGTAGCGCTGGATGCCGTCGTCCTTGTTGATCTTCTTGCCCGCGGCCAGCCCCGCCTCGAGCGGCGCATCGCGCTCGCGGTCGCTGTAGGCGAAGTCGGGGTCGGCGCCCTTCTGCCACTTGAGCTTGTACAGCGGCGGCTGCGCCAGATACACGTGGCCGTGCTCGATGAGCGGCCGCATGAAGCGGAACAGCAGCGTGAGCAGCAGCGTCGCGATGTGCTGACCGTCGACGTCGGCGTCGGCCATCAGCACGATCTTGTGGTAGCGCAGCTTCTTGATGTCGAACTCGTCGTGGATGCCGGTGCCGAACGCGGTGATGATCGACTGGACCTCGGCGTTCTTGAGCACCCGGTCGATGCGGGCCTTCTCGACGTTGATGATCTTGCCGCGGATCGGCAGGATCGCCTGGTACATCGAGTCGCGGCCCGACTTGGCCGAGCCGCCGGCCGAGTCGCCCTCCACGATGTAGACCTCGCACTTGGTCGGATCGTTGCTGCGGCAGTCGGCCAGCTTGCCGGGGAGCCCGCCGATGTCGGTGGCGGTCTTGCGGCGGACCAGCTCGCGGGCGCGGCGGGCCGCCATCCGGGCCTGCGCCGAGTCGGCGGCCTTGCGGACGATGATCTTGGCCTCGGCCGGGTTGGCCTCGAACCAGTGGCCGAGATGCTCGTTGCAGGTGCGCTGCACGAAGCCCTTGACCTCGGTGTTGCCGAGCTTGGTCTTGGTCTGACCCTCGAACTGCGGATCGGCCACCTTCACCGAGATCACCGCGGCCAGGCCCTCGCGGATGTCGTCGCCGGTGAGCTTGCCGTCCTTCTCCTTGATGAGCTTCTTGTCCAGCGCGTACTTGTTGACGGTGCTGGTCAACGCGGCGCGGAAGCCCTCTTCGTGGGTACCGCCCTCGTGGGTGTTGATGGTGTTGGCGAAGGTGTGGACCGACTCGGAGTAGCCGTTGTTCCACTGCATCGCGATCTCCACCTCGTGCCCCTCGCCCTTGGCGCCGAAGTCGATGACCGTGGTGTGGATCGGGTTCTTGGTGCGGTTGAGGTGCCGGACGAAGTCGACCAGGCCCTCCGGGTAGTGGTAGACGCGGGACTTGACCTTGGCGACCGCCGTGGCCTTCTCCTCGTCGGACTTGATGCTGGCGTCCTCGTCCTCCGCATCGGCCGCCTCGTCGGGGAGCCGCTCGTCGGTGAGCGTGATGGTGAGGCCCTTGTTGAGGAAGGCCATCTCCTGCAGACGCCGCGCGATGGTCTCGGCGCTGTAGACGGTGGTCTCGAAGATCTCCGGGTCGGCCCAGAACCGCACCGTCGTGCCGGTCTCGTTGCTCTTGCCGGTCTGGTTCAGCGCCTCGGGCTCGGCCCGGTGATAGGTCTGCTGCCAGCTGTGACCGTCGCGCTTGATCTCCAGCTCGACCTTGGTCGAGAGGGCGTTCACGACGGAGATGCCGACACCGTGCAGACCGCCGGACACCGCGTACGAGTCGGAGTCGAACTTTCCGCCCGCGTGCAGCTGGGTCATGATGACCTCCACCGCGGGGACACCGGTGGCGTGCATCGCGACGGGCATGCCGCGGCCGTCGTCGACCACCTGGATGCCGCCGTCGGCCAGGATCGTCACGTCCACGCGGGTGGCGTAGCCCGCCATCGCCTCGTCGACGGAGTTGTCGACGACCTCCCAGATCAGGTGGTGCAGGCCGCGTTCACCGGTCGAACCGATGTACATGCCCGGACGCTTGCGAACCGCCTCCAGGCCTTCCAGAATGCTGATGGAGTCGGCGCCGTACTCACCCGGCGCGGACTTGGACTTCTTCGATTCGGAACTACTGGTGTCGGCCACGGGACGCGTCCGCTCCTTCTCTATAGAGAACAGTTACCCGCAAGTGTACTTCGAACTCGCGTAGAAGCGGGTAGCCCCCGGCCCTGATCTGCCCTCAGATCGCCGAATCTCGGTGCGCATGGGTCCGATTGTGGCCGGAACCGATTCCGCGGCGCCTCGGCCCTGTGAGAGTTCACACGTCCGCGGGCGGCCGGTGCCGGACCGCTACCCGTAGGTGTCGCGCGGACCGCGGCCGGAGACGTGCAGCGGTCCCTTGCGCCACGACGGTGCGGCCGGTCCGTTGATGCGCAGACTCTTCACGACGCCGTGGCCGACCGAGGCGGCGATCTTCGCCAGGATCTGGGCCTGCATGTAGCGCAGCTGCGTGGCCCAGGCCGTCGACTCGGCACGGATGTGGAGCACGCCCTCGGACAGATCCGTCGGTTCGGCGTGCGCGGCGATCTCGGGTCCGACGATGGTCGGCCACGACCCGAAGACCGTGCCCTCGCTGATCTTCGGCGACCAGCCGCGCGATCGCGCGATCGCCCCGGTCAGCCGGCCGAGCGGCTGCGGGTCACGACTGTCCGGTCCCGCCCCCGACCAGGAGCGTCGCTTCCGGTCCCGGCGGCCGCCGCCGCCCGACATCGGCCCCGCCCGGCCCCGGCCGACCTGTTTGCCCGCGGCCTTCGCCTGCGCGCGGGCCTCTTCCAGGGCCCGGCGGGCGACGTCGTATCCCGCGCTGCGTTCACCGGCGGCGTCCTGCGCGTGCTGCGCGGCGGCCTTCCGGGCGGCGTCGTAGGCGCTGCTCCCGGACGGACCGGCTCCGGTGCCGGGATGCGGTGCGTCGTCGTTCATCGTTCCTCTCCCCTCCGTACGACCCGCTCGTCGCCGACGATCGTCGACCTGCGACGACCGTCCGCCTCCTCGACTCCGACGGCGAGGCGCCGGCCGGCCAGCACGCCGGGGATGTCCTCGGCCACCGCGGTGGTGATCAGGAGCTGTTCGGCCGAGGCGGTGAACGCCGCCAGCTTCTCCCGGCGGGCCGCATCGAGTTCGGCGAAGACGTCGTCGAGCATGATGACCGGCTCCACCCCGTCGGCCCGCAGGAGGTCGACGCAGGCGAGCCGCAACGCGAGCGCGAACGACCACGACTCCCCGTGACTGGCGAAGCCCTTGGCCGGCTCGTCGCCCAGGTCGAGCCGCAGGTCGTCGCGATGCGGGCCCACCAGGCACACGCCGCGATCGATCTCCTTGGCGCGCACCTCACGCAGTCGGTGCGCGAGCACGTCCCGGATCTCCGCGACCGACTCGGTGCCGCCCGGCGAGGCATCGACCTCCGGTCCGGCCGCCGACCGGTAACCGATCGCCGCCGGGCGGGAATGCGGGGCGATCGACGCGTAGGCCCCGGCCACCAGTGGAGCCAGTTCCCGGACGACGGCGATGCGGTCCGCGGTGACCTCCGCGCCGAACTGGGCGAGCTGGTCGTCCCAGACGTCCAGGGTGCTCATCACCGAATCCGCTTCGGCCGACGAACGACGGATCGCCGCGCCCGCCGTCTTCAGCAGCGCGGACCGCTGCCGGAGCACCCTGTCGTAGTCGGCGCGCGACCCCGCGGCGATCGGCCGCGACTGCACGACGATCTCGTCCAGGAACCGGCGCCGTTCCCCCGGCTCGCCGCGGACCAGCGCCAGGTCTTCCGGCGCGAACAGCACGGCCCGCAGGATCCCGAGGATCTCCCGCGGGCGCCGCACCGGCGCGGTGTTGACTCGGGCCCGGTTCGCCCCCTGCGCGGCGATCTCGAGCTCCACGGTGAGCTCCCGGCCGTCGTTCTCGACGGTCGAACGCACCGTGGCCGCGGATGCTCCGCTGCGGACCAGCGGCGCGTCCGAGGACACCCGATGCGATCGCAGCGTCGCCAGGTAGAAGAGCGATTCGAGCAGATTGGTCTTCCCGAATCCGTTGCGGCCCACGAAGATCGTGGGTTCGGGCCGGAGTCGCAGCTCCGTCCGATCCCACGATCGGTAGTCGGTCAGTGCCAGTTCGCGGACGAACACCGGTCAGCGCATCCTCGAGGAGCCACGGCTGCGGGTGATCGGCGTCAGCCGGGCAGGCGGACAGGCATCAGCAGGTAGCTGAACTCGCTCTGCGGTGCGACGAACGCACCCGACTCGTCGGCCACCGGCTCGTCCTCACCGGCCGGTCGCAGCACCGCCGGGCGGATGGCGGCACGACGCTCCCCCGAGCCGTCCGGCTCGGGGTTGGTGAAGCCGAACTGGACGGTGCTCGAGCCGATGGCCGCGAGGCCGTCGAGCAGGTATGTCGGGTTGAACGCGATCAGGATCGGCTCGCCGTAGAACTGCACGTCGAGGGTCTCCTCGGCCTTGCCCGCCTCGTCGCCGCCCGCGGTGAGCATCACCGATTCGCCGTCGAAGTCCATGCGGATCTGAGCACCCCGCTCGGCGACCAGCGAGACACGCTTGATGGCCTCGATCAGCGCGGCGCTCTCGACGGTCGCCACCGACGAGTGGCTGGCCGGGAACAGCTGGCGGAACTTGGGGAACTCGGCGTCGAGCAGTCGCGTGGTGGTCTTCTTGGCGCCGGCCGTGATGCCCAGGATGCCCTCGGCGCCGATGGCCTGGCCGGAGCCGAAGGCGAGTTCCACCGAACCGGCGTGATCGCTGCCGGCCGACTTCGCGGCGTCGGAGAGGGTTTTGGCGGGAACCAGCGCGGCTCCCGTGGTGGCGGCGTCCCGCGGCGCCCAGGCGAGCTCGCGGACGGCCAGGCGGAAGCGGTCGGTCGCGGCCAGGACGATGCGCTCGCCGTCGATCTCGACGCGCACGCCGGTCAGCATCGGCAGGGTGTCGTCGCGGCCGGCGGCCACGGCGACCTGCGAGACGGCTTCGGCGAAGAGCGAGCCGGGCACGACACCGGTCTGCTCCGGGACGTCGGGCAGGTCCGGGTAGTCCTCGACGGGCATGGTCGGCAGCGAGAACTTGGAGCTGCCACAGGCGATCGCGACCCGGGCGCCGTCGATGTTCACGTCGACCGGCTTGTTCGGCAGCGCACGGGTGATGTCGGCGAGCAGCTTGCCCGAGACCAGGACTTTTCCGCTCTCGAAGATCTCGGCGGAGATCATCTCGGTGGCCGAGACCTCGTAGTCGAATCCGGCCACCTGGAGTCCCTGCTCGGTGGTGGTGAGCACCACGCAGCCGAGGACGGGCACGGGCGGGCGAGACGGCAGGCTCCGAGCGACCCAGGCGACGGCTTCGGCGAACTCGTCGCGAACGACACGAAACTTCATCTGCTGTGCTTGCCCTTCTCGACGTTCACCTGCCACGGCGCGGCCACGCAGCGGCTCGACGACGGGTGTCGCCGAATCCCACTGTAGAGCGCTGGGGCCGGTTCGTGTGAGCCCGGGCCGGAACCGAGTCGGTTCAGCGGTGCGCTCGACGATGAACAGCCGTCGGGCTGTGTATCCCCAGCCCTGTTTTCAAAAGAAGATCTTTCAAAGAGAAATTCTTATTAGTAATAAGTCCTGTGCATCCTGTGGACAACGCTCGTCTGCGCTGGTCGCGGCGCATCCGGCGCTGTGGAACCGAGGTGCAGAGCATTTGTGGACAACTCGGACGGGTTGTGGACAGAGAAATCCGTCCACAGCCGTGCACCGGTCGTCCACAGGGCGGCTCCGGGTTATCCGCACCTTCTCCACAGCATCCGAAAGCATCCTGACCTGGGCTTTTGCATCCGGAGACGGCCTCGAGCGCGTCGTACGACGGTGCGCGAGGCGTCGCTCACAACCCTGCGGCGGCACTTGAGGGTCAGCCTCGCGCGCGCTTCTTGATGCGCTCGGTGAGCTGCTGGACGTCGTTGTAGACGTCGCTGCTGGACCCGATCTTCTCGCTGATCTTCTTGTTCGCGTGGATCACCGTGGTGTGATCGCGGTTGAAGGCCTCGCCGATCTGCGGCAGCGACAGGTCGGTGAGCTCGCGGCACAGGTACATCGCGATCTGGCGGTAGGTGACCAGGCGAGCCTTGCGGCCGCTCCCGCGGAGGTCTTCGACCGAGATGTTGGCGTAATCGGCGGTGATCGCGATGATGCCCGCCGCGCTGATGTCGGCCGGCCCGTTGTCCGGGATCAGCGCCTTGAGCACGACTTCGGCGACGGACCGGTCGAGTTTGGTGTTCTGCAGCGAGGCGAACGCGGTCACCCGGATCAGCGCGCCCTCGAGCTCCCGGATGTTGCGCTCGATGCGAGAGGCGATGAGCTCGAGGACGTCGTCGGACACGTCGAGCTTGTCCATCTGGGCCTTCTTGCGAAGGATCGCGATGCGCGTCTCCAGGTCGGGCGGCTGGACGTCGGTGATCAGGCCCCATTCGAAGCGCGTCCGGAGGCGGTCTTCCAGGGTGGCCAGCTTGCTCGGCGGACGGTCCGAGGAGATGACGATCTGCTTGTTGTTGTTGTGCAGCACGTTGAAGGTGTGGAAGAACTCCTCCTGGATGCCCTCCTTGCCCTCCAGGAACTGGATGTCGTCGACCAGCAGCATGTCGACCTCGCGGTAGCGGCTCTTGAACGCCATCTGGCGGTCGTCGCGCAGCGAGTTGATGAAGTCGTTGGTGAACTCCTCGGTGGAGACGTACTTCACCCGCATGCCTGGGAAGAGACGTTGTGCGTAGTGGCCCGCCGCGTGCAGCAGATGGGTCTTGCCCAGTCCGGACTCGCCCCAGATGAACAGCGGGTTGTAGGCGCGGGCGGGGGCTTCGGCGACCGCCACCGCCGAGGCGTGGGCGAAACGGTTCGACGTGCCGATGACGAAGGTGTCGAAGGTGTACTTCGGATGCAGCGTCGTGGTGCTCTCGGCGGCCGGCGTCGCGGTGTTCCGGTCGTCGAAATAGGCGGCCCAGTCACGGGTGCCGCCGCCGAGCGAGGGAAGCGTGTGTTCACCGGTGTTCACCCTGGTCGGAACGGATCCGGGGCGGGTGTTCGAGGGCGACTCGGCGGCCGGCGCCGGGGCCGCCGGCGGAGCGGGCGGTTCGTCCGGGGCCTCGGCGATCCGGACCGCGATCTCCACCGGCTGGCCGAGGTGCCGGCTCAGCGCCCGGGTGATGGTGTCGCGCAGGTTGCGCTCGATCTGTTCCTGCACCAGCGCCGTCGGCGCCGTGAGCAGGGCGAATCCGGAGGTGATCGTCAACGGATGCACCAGGGAGAGCCACGCCTTCTGCTGCCGTGAGAGCGGCGGCGAATCCGGCGAGTCCGGACCGGACAGTTCGAGGACCACGCGGCTCCAGATCTCACTGAACGAGTCGTGATCGTTGGCCACGCTGTGCTCCTTGTCCCCAATGACGTCCACAAAAACCAAGCTCCACGAGTGCGGAGAACCTGCACCTGGGAGCGAGCTATCCACAATTTTATCCACACTTGTGGATATATCCACAGACGTGCGGTGGGGATGACGTGTCGCCGCGCTGTGGACAGGTCTCGTCCGGGGTGTGGACACGACTCGCCGGTGCCCGGATGCGGAATCGGGGACGACGACCGGTGGGGGCGCATCCGCGTCCGGCGGGGAACACGGGTGCGGGAACATAGGGTGCGGGAACAAGGGCACGGGAACGACGAGGGGCGGAGATCACGGCCGCCTCGTTTGATTTGGCCGCTCACGCTGAGTAGTCTCGAACGGTCGCCCGTGCACGGGCCCATCGGCGTACCGGCATGTCTGGATCCGTCGAGCGGAACACCACCGCCGGAACCGTGCGGGCCTGTCAGACCACCGTAGTTGAAGACCGAGGAGTTCCCATGGCTAAGGGGAAGCGCACTTTCCAGCCCAACAACCGTCGTCGTGCCCGCGTGCACGGCTTCCGTCTGCGGATGCGGACCCGCGCCGGGCGTGCCATCGTGACCGGTCGTCGTCGCAAGGGCCGCGCCAAGCTGACTGCGTGAGTCGCCGGAGTCCAGTCGGCCCGATCGGTGTCCGCTGACTCGACGCGCCTCAAGCGCAGTTCCGACTTCACCCGCACGCTCGATAAGGGCGTGCGGGTTTCGGCGCGTGATCTGTCGATCAGCGTCGCCCCGTTGCCGGCTCGATGGCCGGACCCCTCGGGTGTCCGGACCGACGTCGTCGAGTTCGGGGGTCCGCGACTCGGCCTGATCGTCTCGAAGAAGGTCGGCAACGCCGTCGTCCGGCATGCCGTCGCACGACGACTCCGTCATGCCTTCGCCGGCAGTGCGAACGCCCTTCCGTCCTCCGACGCGTACGTGGTGGTCCGGGCGCGTCCGGGGGCCGCGACCTGCTCGGCGACCGAACTCGAGCAACAACTGCGACGCGGGTTCACCCATCGCAAGGTGATCGCCGCGTTCGACGTCGATCCCGCCCGCTGATGGCCGGGGACCGGTGATGCCTGTGTGGACCCGATGAATCGGCTGTACACGTTCCCGCGGCGCGCCCTGATCTTCGTGATCGAGCTGTACCGGACGTGGATCTCGCCGACCCGGATGCCGACGTGTCGGTTCGAGCCGACCTGCAGCGCCTATGCCGTCGAGGCCGTCGACCGCCACGGATTCCTGAGGGGATCGGTGCTCTCGGTCTGGCGCCTCCTGAAATGTGGACCGTGGCACAAGCCCGGCTACGACCCGGTTCCCGAGCGGCTGTTCGGCCGCGGCGAACCGGATGGACAGACTTCCGTTACCAACAGTCCGCACGTCGTCGATGAGGTGCGGGCGAGGTCAGATAGGGGTAAGTGAGCCGTGCTCAACTTCATCTACTACCCGGTGTCCTGGATCATGTGGGTCTGGCACTGGCTGTTCGACAAGATCCTGCCGGACAGTCCGGGTGGTTCGGGTATCGCCTGGGCGCTCTCGGTGGTCTTCCTGGTCTTCACCCTGCGCGGCATCCTGTACAAGCCCTTCGTCAAGCAGATCCGCACGACGAAAAAGATGCAGGAGATCAACCCGCAGATGCAGGCGATTCGCAAGAAGTACGCCAATGATCGCGTGAAGATGACCGAGGAGATGCAGAAGCTCCAGAAGGAGCACGGGTTCAACCCGCTCCTGGGCTGCCTCCCGATGCTGCTGCAGATCCCGGTGTTCATCGGTCTGTTCCACGTGCTGCGCGGATTCAACCGGATGGGCACCGGCTTCGGACAGCTGGGCATGACGGCCGAAGAGACGCGCGCGTACGGCAACTACGCCTTCAGTGCGGAGCAGGTGCAGAACTTCCTGGACGCACGACTCTTCGGGGTGCCGCTCTCGGCGTACATCACCGAACCCGTCACCGAGTTCCAGGCCTTCATCACCCCGGGTTCGGAGATCGACTTCACCCGCGTGCAGATCGCGATCCTGGTGGTGCCGCTGATGATCGTCGCCTCGATCGCGACGCACCTGAACTCGCGCGCCTCGGTCTCTCGGCAGAGCCCGGAGGCGATGGAGAACCCGCAGACGCGGATCATGAACCGGCTGTCGCTGTACATCTTCCCGCTGGGCATCCTGGTGACCGGTCCGTTCTTCCCGGCCGCCATCCTGCTCTACTGGGTCAGCAACAACCTCTGGACGTACGGGCAGCAGCACATCGTGTTCGGTCGTATCGAGAAGGAGGAGGACCACGCCGCGGCCATCCGCGAGGAGAAGCGCAAGGCCTCCGCACCGCAGGCCGGCGCCCGTCCGCTGCCGAAGAACTTCGAGCCGGGCAAGGCCATGAACCGCGGTTTCGCGGCGCTGGCCGCGGGCAACTCCGGTGAGGCCGTCGCCGAGTTCCGCAAGGTCGCCCGCTTCGGTGAGCGCAACGGCGAGTGGAGGTACAAGGGTCGCAACGGTCTGGTCCAGGCCGCGGACGAGCTGGTGCGCCTGGTGGAGGATCCGGCGGAGCGCGCCAAGCTGGCGTTCAGCTGGACCGACACCGCGCGCGACGAGGCCACCGCACCCGACGCCTCCCCGGAGGATCTGGATGCGTACCTGACGCTGCGTCGTCAGCAGTTGCTCGCCTGGCTGAACGAAGGCCACGACGGCCGCCTGATCACCGTGATGCGTGACGACAGCGCGGTCCTCTCCGCCTGGGAGACCGCCTGGGAGGAGTCCCACGAGGATGCTCCGGTGCCCGAGCTGGCCCGGGAACGTCGTGCCGACTGGAACCGGATGGTCGCCGTCGCGATGTTCCGGCACGGGAACTACGACGAGGCCCGCAACCGGGCCCGCCAGGCTGCCGGAATGTACGAGACGATCATCGAGCAGGCGGAGCAGGCCGAGGCGACCGATCTGGTCGACGTCCCCGGCTACCGGGCCGAGCTGGCTCTGATGAAGCTGGTCGCCGCGGCGCCGTCGGACACGGTGTGGAAGCACCTGACGGTCGCGGCCGCCGAGAAGCAGACGCGCGAGCGGGACGGCCGCGACGGCCTCGATCTGCTCGCCGGGAGCTCCGCGGACGAGCTGGAGGAGGTCGCAGGATCCTGGAACCGGGCCGCCGCTGCCGCGCACGGGAAGAAGCTGCTGACCGGTGGCGGCAAGAAGCAGGTGGAGGAGGCTGCGAAGGCGTTGGCCGACGCGGCCGTCGAGAAGGTCGAGTCGCCGACGACCCGGGCCGCCGCCGAGAAGCGACCGGTCACCGCTGTCGCCGAGACGTCGTCGAACACGAATTCCCCCGAGGACGATGCGGCTCCGAAGACGAGTCTGAAGAAGTCCGGCGGCAAGAACCAGGTTCGTTCGAGCAAGAAGCGCCGCGGCGGTCGTCGATGACCGAGCCGCGCCCCAACCTTGATGAAGTGAGTGAGGTATCGGAAATGACTGATCAGATCGCAGATCCGGAGGCGGGCGACGTGGTCGTCGCCGAGGCCGAGGAGATGGTGGCCGCGGCCGCAGAGGAATCGGCCGCAGAGGAGTCGGGCACAGAGGAGTCGACTGCAGAGGAGTCGGGCGCCGACGAGGTGGACGCGGAGGACCAGCTGGTCGAAGAGGGCGAGATCGCCGGCGACTACCTGGAGCAGTTGCTCGACGTGCTCGACTTCGACGGCGACATCGATCTGGACGTCGACGGCGACCGGGCCATCGTCAGCATCGACGGCGGCGACGACCTCGACCAGCTCGTCGGCCGCAAGGGCGAGGTGCTCGATGCGCTGCAGGAGCTGACGCGGCTGGCCGTGCAGCAGGCGACCGGTGAACGCAGTCGGCTGATGCTCGACATCGCCCGCTGGCGGGCCGGTCGCCGCGAGCGTCTCGCCGCCCTCGGCACCGAGGTGGCCGAGCGGGTGCGCGAGACCGGTGAGCGCGAGTCGCTCGATCCGATGACGCCGTTCGAACGGAAGATCGTGCACGACGCCGTCGCCGCCGTCGACGGCGTGTACAGCGAGAGCGAGGGCGCCGAGCCGAAACGTCGGGTCGTGGTCCTGAAGGGTTGATTCCTTTCTCACGGTTGGTGTCAGAGAGTCCCGGCTTCGGCCGGGACTCTCTGCATCCGGGGGTCTTCCCGCATCCGGGGTCTTCGATGCGGATCCGGCGGCGGTCGTTCGCGGCATCGTCGTGTTCTCCGGTGCGGGTGAGGATGGTCCGGGGCATGGGAGTGCAGACGTCACAGTGACGATTGCTTTCCGCCCCGCGGGGATACACTGCGGCGATGACCGATATGCACGACGAGGTCGTCGCCTTCTCCGATGCGGCGCACTGGGTCTCCGTTGTGGTCCGCATGCTCCCGGCGTCGTCGTGGGACGGGCCGGGCCTGGGTGAGTGGGATCTTCGCGGGCTGGTCGGTCACACCGCTTGCGCGTTGCTGACGATGGAGCAGTACATCGGGGTGCCGGCCGAGACCGAGGACGTCATCGATGCCGAGGGCTACTACGAGGCGGTGGCCCGGATGCTGGGGGCCGATCCGGCGGCGGTCCGACGACGAGGCATCGAGGCGGGGGCCGCGCTCGGTGCGGACCCGGCGTCGTCGTTCCAGGAGATCGCCGATCGTGCGGTGGCGTCGGCATTGGGATGGGCGGACGGGATCATCCGCACCCCGGTCGGCGGCATGAGAGCGAGCTGCTACCTGCCGACGCGGACGTTCGAACTGATCGTTCACGGTCTCGACGTGGCCCGGGCCGGCGGGGTGACGACGACTCCACCCGAGCTCCCCCTGCGTCGGGCGACGAGTCTGGCCGTGTCGTTGGCCGTCCGCTCGGGAGAGGGTGCGGCGGTGTTGATGGCGCTGACCGGACGGGAGCCGCTTCGTACGGGATTCACGGTGCTGTGAGCAGTATGGACTCCTTCTCGACGTCGTCGCGGTCGGAATCCGGTGGGTGCAGGACGGCGATCCGGGATTCGGTCGTTTCGAGATCTTCGGGATGCCCGGATGAGAGAGGACGACTCGTGTGTCGGCGGCTTATGCGTGGCGGTGATCCCGCTCGATCCCGCTCGTGACGTCACTCGTCAGAGATGAACACGCCGGGATGCTTCGAGCGAGAAGGGCTCGCCCCCTGAGCACTGCGGCTCCTCTCCCCCTCCGCCGAGGTTCGAGCACCTGCGTCGACTCTCCGGTGCCGAGGATGTCTCGGTGGTGGAGGACTTTTCGATGGTGGAAGACCTCTCGGTGATCGAGAGCCTTTCGGTGGTCGAGGACTTCTCGGTGATCGAGCGGAGTCGAGATCCGGTGACGGCCGGGCAGTGCCCTCGACGGAGATCCGAATCGAGCGGAGTCGAGAGCTCGATCAGCGAGGAGACCCGCCCCCGCTCGGGGATGCTCGGCATCTCGGTCTCGGGCGAGTGCCTTCGGTCAGGGGTGCTGGATCGAGGCGAGAGTGTCCGGCATCCCTGAGCGGTGGCGGTCTTCCAACGGAGTGGTACGAGTCTCGGGTGATGCCTGGTGTTCGCGGTGGCAGGAGTCGGAATGGTGCGCCTACCGGGGAAGCACTCACCACGCCCGGGATCGGGTGTGTCCGTCGAAGGCGACTCCTCCTGGCCGGCTCTCCCCCGGCTGGCCCTCCTCCGGTCTAATTTCCAGGGATCGATCCGCTGCGATCGGTAAGGGATCCGGTCGCTCGTGCGCCTCCGCACCGGTTGTTTCACGGAGCTCCGTCGAATGCGGGGAACTCGCTTTCCGGAGTGCGTGGCTCCAGGAGTGCGTGGCTCTCGGTGTCGAGGTCTCGAAACCGCCGTATCGGGTGCCTCCTCATTATGGTCCGTCATCACCGGCCGGCGAGGGTCGGAGGACGGGACACGGAGGTGCTCGGAGCATCCGGAAGGGCGTGTCCGTCGACCTATCGGGTGGAACGGCATCTGCGTCGGATCCGAGCGTGACGGTCGATGTGGCTGAGTTCTGAGCGATAGCGGAGATGCGGATGCGGGGTGCCGCCGGAGCGGGTTCGTCTCGGTGACATCGCCGTTCGTGCCGCATCTGCGGTCGGTGTGGCGACTGTCGTCATGACGACCGAGAGTGCGCCGAAGCGGATCGAGGTTCCACGGATTCCGAGATGGCGACCTCTCAGTCGGAGATCCGGCCCGGGCGATGTCCCCCCGGACGAGACGATGTCCGACGCGGTCTGATCGCTGATTCGACGGCGATGTTCGGAGAACGGATCCGGGTGGACGTCCATGGAGGGGAAACGAGCCGACGAGGAGTGCGTCGTCGTTCTTCGGTGAGTGAGTGAGAATCGGAACGACCGTACGACGGGTGGTTCGACGGCTGGTTCCACGTGAAACAACTCCGTGAAACATCGAATTCGTGCTTGTCGGAGCCGAGGTGAATCATCCCGCCGTACGGAGGAGGTCGGCGACTTCCGCCGGAATGAGAGCACTGAGAACGGATGGGCACCGAGAACGGGTGGGTGCAGTGCATCCGAACGATGCCTCGGCGCCGACGTCGTGAACGGATCACCGGGTGGCATATGGAGGTCTGTCGGAGCATCCGGACGAGTGCGCTCGTGCTTCGCGAAACGGAGTTCGAGCCGAGTCCGAAGGCGGTGATGAAGACGCGGAGAGGGAATCATCGAGGAGTCGAACTACGGCCTCGGCACCGATTCGACGTGTTCGACGGCATCTGGAGCTGCCGTGCGCCGTTCACACGAGTGCGCCGCAGAGGTGGAGGTCGGTCGTCCTGAATCCTCCCGGTCAGGTTCGGTGCTCGTGAAACCGGCTCGGATCGGGGCGTGCGAGGTGGATGCGGACCGCTGGTTCGGGGACTCTCCACCGTCGTCCCCTCCCCCGGTGGGCTGCGGTGGCACCCGATGACGATGACGGGAGACCGCGGTGCTCGGTAGATGTTCGCCTCCACGGAAGCACGCTCCTCACCTCTCGGTGGCGGAGAGTCGTTCTGTCGGTGGCGGAGTCGTCGACCGGGGGCCTCTCGACGTTGTCGAAGAGATGCCCGGTGTCGTTGTTCTCTCCGATCGACCGTGGATTTCCGTCGATCCTCTCCTGATCGGTGAGCGTGATTGCTCAGATTCTGCGCACGACGATGCGCGAGGCGTCGTGGGCTGCTGCGCTCATTGCACTCACTACTGCACTCACGGTTCACGCGTCGATCGACGAGGCCGGATCGAGGGGTGCGCAGCACTCCGGATTCCGGAGTCCACAGGGTGAGTGGAGTGTCTCCGCGGCTGGGGACGTCGTCGGGCAGGTGTCCGGTCGGGTGCCGACACCGGTTGTGGCATCGGTCCCAGGAGGTCTTGATGCGAGCCGTGTAGCGAAGTCGGTTCAGGAAAAAGGGATCGGATCTTCGACGGTGCGAG
The DNA here is from genome assembly GCF_047600385.1 of Gordonia sp. (in: high G+C Gram-positive bacteria). GTDB lineage: Bacteria > Actinomycetota > Actinomycetes > Mycobacteriales > Mycobacteriaceae > Gordonia. Next base: position 941,795 of record NZ_JASGKZ010000001.1, read on the forward strand.
GATTGGGAAGGTCGGACGGAGATGCCTCCCCTGTTGTGGATCGGTGTGTGACCGTCGGGGTGGCCCGGGAATTCGCGGAAGTGTTTCTCAGTCGTTGTTTCACGGAGTTGTTTCACGTGGAACCGTGACTACGACACTGCTCGTGCAGGTGAGTCGTCCGCCCGGATCGAGGGCATGAGTGGGTCGGAACGAGGTTCCGGGTTGCGAACGTGCGGTCGTGAGCGCCGGAGCTGGAGCGGAACCGAGCATCGGGATGTTTGCACTCTCTCGAGAATCCGGGTGGATTCAGAGTCATGCCAGACGACCCGGCTACGGGATGGCTCATCGGATGGTCGGTTTCGACGACGGTGTTTCCGCGAGCTCGTCGTATCGAGAGACGAGGTATGGACCTTAGCCGCCTCGATCCCCGACGTCGATTCTCCGAACGGCACCGATCTTCGGCCGCTGCCGCGGGTTTCCTTTGTCGTGCCGCGAGCGGGTGAAACTCGGATTCGTGCTTGGTCTTCTGCGGTGAGACGAGTACGAGGGGGCGCGAATGGGGATGCTCTACCGCCGACTCCCCCACCGTTGTCCGGTGAGCTGGATGTCCGGGTGCCGGCAGTTCCGCGGGAGCACCGTGTGGTCGAGGCCATCGGGAGTCCGGTGAAAGCGATCTGCGGGAGAGTCGTCCCTGCTGAGCATCTTGCAGTCGACGAAGCGCAGGAAGATTCATACAGCATGGATCCGAGTGCCGGACGGGCGCGGTGGATGTTCACCGGGATGCCGGATCGGATCGAGGTTCTTCGGTGGCGTACCGAGGAGACCGGCCCGAATCGGTGCTCGAGTCACCGTGCCGGCGGGGCGTTGAAGCATGGGTGCAGACGGTGTGATGCGTCGACGTCGTCCACATCTCGATTCCCTCCGGCGGTCTCGAACCTTCGACGGTCCGTGGGTCTGGTGCCGGTCGGTGGCGGAGTGGTCTCGCCATGTGGTGAGTGATCGCCGGGATCGGGCCTTCTCTCGGGTGTCGCGGGAGGTCTCATTTCCGAGGTGAGGACGGTGTGCCCGTCGACGACCCGATCAAGACAGACCCTCCATGCTCGGAGGGCGATCGCTCTCCGAACATGGAGGGCGGATCTGGTCACGATGTCGAACTCCGCACTCGATGTCCACGGCCATGCATCTCGCATGGAAAGTACGGTTCCTCCCCTGCTGGCACCGGTAGACGATCGATAGCTTTTGGCGGTCACTCGTGATCGATCACGATGTTTCACGTTTCGTGTTTCACGTGGAACAGGTGCCGAACCTGCGCCCGGATGACCCAGGGCAACGAGTCGATGGGTCTCCGCCCTGGCGCCTGTGCCGATCCGTAGCGACCGGCTGAGATGCGGAGGAGACATCGTCGGCGCGGATGCACTCGGGTAGCCCTCGATTTCCCCTGGCGATCGGACCTTCGACGTGATGCCTGCTCTGGATTCGGTGCCCCGTTCATGAGATCGGTTTCGATCGGCCCGGCACGGTGCTCCCCCACCGGATAGGGGTTGTGGACGAGAGAAGGTGACCGTCATCGATGGTCGGGTGTTCTCGTTCGGCATCGTGGTCGTGGACGTACGGGCGACTCTCGGTCGAGTCTTCTTCGCTCTTCGAGCCGGACCCGAGGGGCAGTGAGAAGGTGAGTTTCCGGTCCTCGGGTTGTGCCTGGGGAACGAGTATTCCGGGTCTGGTCTCGACTTCGCTCGACCACCGAGTGGTCTGGGCCGCGACCGAGGAACGAGGCCGTGTGTCGACGGGCCTCGGTGATCGAGCGTCGGAGGCCCGTCGACTCGCTCTCCAGCTGACATCCTGGTCCCGCTCAGGGATCGGAGAGTTGACCCACTGAATCTTCAAGAGGTGCAGGTGCCAGAGACGGTCGTACTCGGGGAGGTGAATGACAGGACGTCTGAAGGCCTCCGGTGAATGCCCGACGGCCTCTCCAAATCCGGCAGGCATCTCGACTCGTGTCTGGGTGAAGGATGTGCCTGGTGCCGTCGATGTCGGTCGTCACGGGTCTGTGTCGGAGTGGTGGTCGAGATGCGTGGACGTCGTGCACTCCGAGTGCGAGTGAATCGGGGCGTCGTCTGGAATTCCGTCGATGCAGCGATGAGGTTCGGTGGTCCGCTCGAGAACTACCGACATCGGTGACTCGATCGATGGCGGACCGAATCTGATGACGCCGCGGTCGGCGGGCTCTAGGGTCGTGCCCTCAAGGCCTGGCTCCGGTGGCGGCACCGTACTGCGTCCGAGAAGAATGCTCTCGTGATGCTTCCGGTATCGCGAGATGCCCGATCGCACCCGCACCCGAATTCTCGTGGCATGGCATGGTCGCCGATCGAGCAGGAGAGGATCTGTGTGACGATCGAGTCGATGCCGGCAGGATCCGGGCGACCGCGCAGATGCGGGGTGCGGTGACCGATCGTGGAGTCTTCAGGGGATCACTCGATGTCGATGAACAACGTCGGGTTCTGCCTCACTGCTGAATGACGAGCGAGGAGTCTCGGTAGGAATCCGCGAGAGACCACTCCCCGACCGCTCGGTGAATCGGTGCGCCGGATCGTTTCACGTGGAACCTTCGCTCTCGTTTCACGTGGAACCTCGGTGGGAGCGAGACGACATCGATCATGAAAACACTCTCCCGCGTCGTCCGCTACGAGGTCTGAGCGATGAGATCGAGACTCAGGCCGGCGTGATGCTGGAGTTCCGAAGCGAGAAGCATGCGCGGTGGCCGCGATCGCCGGCGACTGTCGATCTGGACGGACGGCGCTCTGAGACGGGGTGCGGGGGTGACGGGATATGAGGGATGACGCCGGACGCGTGTCGCCGGGGCGTGGAGACGCAAGTCGTCGTACAGGGGTGGAGTGTCCGGAGATCTCGGTGATTTCAGCGGGATGATCGTTCGATGCGCCGAGACGTCATGGTCTCCGTCTTCGGTCGGAATCGCCTTCTCCGGTCATGATCGGAGAAGGGTTCGGGTGAGATGACGTGCCAGTGTCACAGCGGCGGCTCCCCGATGGGGTGGGCGTAGGGCAGGCGGATCGATGAGTGGGGAACCTCGGGATCTTCCCCGTGCGGAAACCATCGCGGGTGTGCAAGAGCACGAGACCGGCCACCGTCGCGGTGGGTTCATCCGACGCGAAGCGATCGTCGCCGGCTTTCCCGCCGGAGGAGCCTCGGGCCGAAGCCCGGAGTCAGAGTGACGTCGTCATGGAAGCGGATCCGAGACAGGTCGCTGGTGTGGGAGAACTCGTCGCGGATGCCGAAGCCGAATCACGAGGGAGCACTCCCTTCGGATGTCGCCGCCGTAGAGCGGTCTGGAGCGTGCATCATCCTTGCCGGCTTCTCTCGGAGTGACGACTGGCCTGGACCGTGCCGTGAAGTTCCCTCTCGGATTTTCGCGGTTGACGGAGACCCGGTGGCCTGGAGTCGGAAGTCGTTCGAGTGGCTTCGCCGGGTGCTGCGCACTCGATCCGAGTCGCTCTTCACCGCAGCGCCGAGCATGGCGGCTACGACCGTGTCGTCCTCACACTCGTTGCTGCGGTCTGTCTTCGGGTCGTCCGAAGTGGCCCGCCGACGTCGTCGCCGGGCTCGGTGACGGGTCGCCGTCACGGCGACCGATTCAGGAACAGGCGCTTGGTCGAGATGTTCATCTGTCAGAACTGTCGGGACGCGATGAGTGATTCCCGGTGCTTCGATGTGGTCTCTCGGTCGCAGTCTTCCGCTCTCCGACTTCGCTGGGTGACTGCGTGGGTCGTGCCTCTTCGGCTCCCCCGCTCTCGCCTGGCGATTCCTGAGGTCGGCCGGCGTCGACTCCTTGAGCCGGGCCGCAGTGTTGGCCGAGGACCGGGTCGAAGGGTTCCGGAGAACGACCACCGGATCGCTTCGAGGCGCGCAGGATCGCTGCGCTCGCCTGCGGTTCAGAGAGTGGAGCGGCAGGTTGATCTGCTCAGCGATCGCCGTCGCCGTCATCTTCGGATCCAGCGACAACTGATCACGCATTTGCGGCACCACCGCATCGGCCGGCCGTCACCGGATCTCGACTCCGCTCGATCACCGAGAAGTCCTCGATCACCAAGAAGTCCTCGGTCACCAAGAGGCCTTCGGTCACCGAGAGGTCCTCGACCACCGATCAGCGGGCCCCTCGGCGCCCGCTCGTACTTCGGCGACTCGATCGACCGGATCGCCGCCCGCACCGTGTTCCGTGACAACCTCGGCGCCCGCACGATCGCTTTGATCGGCATCTCCTCGGCCCTGGACAGCCAACGGGTCTCTGCAGTTTTCCACAGCGATCATCCCTCCAGAATGGAGAGAGGGAGTCGACATTCACCCGCGTCGTCGACAGAGGCGTGAGAAGTCGGCACCCCTCTCCCCCGGCCGCACCGTGACAGCTGTGCGCTGCGGCAGTGGTCGTGAAACTTGGGGGGCTCTCACCGTCTCTGGACCGGATGCTCGACCGGTCGCAGGCGTGTCGGCCCCTCGGTATGGGTCTGGGCTGAGTCGAAAATGCGGAATCCGCAGAAGAATCACACACATGTCATCCACAACTTGTTGATAACTATGCGAGTTGTGCAGATACCGCAGGCCAGGGCGGGTGGACTCCTGTGGGAGAAATCCACAAGTCTGTGGAAAACATTCTGGATGTGACGTCGACGCCCGACGCCGGTGCGCCGTGATCCACAGGAGGATCCACCGTGCCGATGGGGGTGCCGGAACATCGGATATGACTCTCCCCCCGGTCGAGCCGACGGTTCGTGAATCCTGCCGGCATCACAGTGTTCCCTCGGAAAGTCGGTAGGCGTCGGAACGGTGTGTCGGTCGCTCGTCGATGACCGCGGGGTGTCGGCGATCGAGGGAAGAGTCGGGGTGTCGGCGTGAATCTTCGACGCGGATCCGGCTCTCGGTCGGCCGTCCTTTCCGGAGTGAAACCATGTTCGGCCGGTCGCCCAGATCGTGATCGTCGTCGAGGAACGTGCCGGCGGGCCGGCGAGGGGTTGTCGAGTACGCGCACCTCATCGTCGAACATCGGCACGATGGCGGAGTTCTGGTAGTTTCACGTGAAACTCCGAATGTGATGTGCTCGCCGGGCCTCCCGGCTCGTTCGTCATGGGGATGCGAAAACCAGTCGTGAATCGCGCGGTGGTGGACGGATGTGCCCGCGGTGACTCGGTGATGATCCCCGGCAGTCGCTGCCGTCATGTCGTCGGCTGAGCCCGGTGTGGAACACTGTCGGAACAGAGTCGAAGCTCAGCCCGAACGACCGCTACGCGGATGTCGATGAGTACGCGCGAGTCGAGGAGGAGAGGCCTCGACACCGTCCACCGCGGATCATTCATCTGGGGCTCGCCGGCGTCGTGTCTCGAGAGGAAAGCGTCACCGGGGGCTCGGGCCGCTCCCCTCCCCCGGTGTCGGAGGCACGATCGAAAACGACTTGGGCAGAAAGACCAGTCATCCCCGCCCGCAAGATCTGTGACCGAATCGCTTCGGCCGAGGGAAGGCCGGGGACTCGTGTCTCACGATGGAGAAAGGGATGTCGCCAGACCCGGCTGGGGTGCATGCACGGGAGTCTTGCGCCATGATCTTGTCGCCGAGTCCGTCGAGCGGCGAGCTCCCCCGGAACCGGAGCGTACGACCGATCACCCGAACGTGATGGACGGTCGTATGCGGCGAGGTCGTCGAGAGCATCGCTGCGGCAGTACTCGAACCGGATCCGGTGGTGTACGTCCGAGTGATGAGGCAAGAGTCTGTAGCCGAGAATTCTGGTGAACGCTGATGACGTGTTCGTCCTTCCCCTCGGGGGCCTTCGCATCGGAGTGCACAGGAGGGAACACGCCGGCGGCGTCGACGGTGAAGTCCGAGTCGTGTGGGGAAGATGCGGGATCGGGTACCTCACGGCGTGATCGCGTCGGAATCCGGCAGCCGACACGTCGTGGACGCGGAGACCGCCTTCAAGGTCCTGCAGGCGATCGCTTCGGTGGCAAACTCCGTTCTGCGGTCACCGCGACAGCGGCGCACTGATCTCGGAGAACCCGGACCGCCGTATCCGGATCGTGTCCGCATTCGCTTCTTCTCCGTCAGCGAGCCGCATGCGAGCGGATCGGCCTGCCGTTCGGCTTCTTGAGCCGCACGCGAGCGGCAGCGAGCCTGCGTGCGTCGAAGGGATTCGGTGATCGTTCTTCGACGCCTTTCGACGCGCTCCTCGGCCGGCGCTTCGGTCCGGTTCTGGGAGCGGAAGATGTGCGATCTGCTGGATCGTGAGATGAGGCGCAGGGAGCGGAGGGTGTGTGAGGAGAAGGTCGTGCAGGATCATCGGGAATCACTCGGCCCGGATGAGAGGTGCCCGCCGGGACAGCTCCATGCATCCCGGACGAATCGATCATGAGACCACCGATCATCGGCCTGGTCAGAGACGACGATTCTGATCGTGGGTTTTCGTGGTGACACGTCGGAGCGTTCGGCGATCATGATGAGATGACCGCTATCCCGGCATCGACGCGGAACACGCTTGTTCATCGTCTCGACGCTCACGCTGAGAAACGATGGCCGCAGCTGACCGGAGTATCCGTGAACTGACGCGGGCAGTACGCCTACGTCGACATCACCGACCGGCACGGCGCCGCGATCCACGTGCTTCGTCTCCGCCAAGTCGAATACGTCAACCGGTGGGGCTTCTCGATCTATCGCGCGGACCACGACGACTATCAGCGAGTGCTCCTCCCCCGACGGATGGGGAGTCGGCACCCCGAAGACACCCGCGACGCCGCCTGCGTCCTGCATTTCGCCGACGACACCGCCGGGCGCTCATCAAGCCGACACGACCGACGAACATCGGGCCGTCGAGGCAAGCAGAAGGACTTCCGTCACTGGCCCTGACCCCCGCCTGATTTCGAGCGGCCGTCACCAGGAGTCGTCCCGGAATCCGACCTGTGCGAATCCGACCTGTGCCCAGACTCCGGTGAGCGGGGACCACCTGGAAACCGACCGGACGGCGCTGTGTGAGGAGAAAGCGTCGTCGGTGATCGCCCTGTTTTGAGAATCAGCGCGTCGACAAGCATCAGACCGCTGTCCGTTCTTGTCGTGACTCCCCTCTGGAGAGGAAGTCTCTGAGCCTCGCCCTCCCCAGCGATCAGCATCTCCGGGGAGTCGGCCGCCTTCACGCGACGGTCGGAAGGCCGACAGGCTTCGGTGACCGGACGGTCAGAAGGATCGGGGATCTCCCAGGAGGTCGTCGGCTTCCGGGGTTCCGCAGACGAGGGTGAGAGGTGAGAGATGACCGTCGTCCATCGTGCGGCTCTCGATCTGACGCAGCACGATTCTGACGGTGCTCCTCCGCCGGCTGACACGGACCGGGAGCACGAGTGAATCCGGCGGCGAAGCCTCCCGTCCCGACTCACCTGGGCTGGTTCGCCACGGCGTTCTGCACCGGGTCAGCGGACCGTGCGAAGACGTCGATCACGGGAATCATTCGTCGGGGTTTTCGTGGAACCCGGTGCTGCATCCGGCATCGCGTTTCCATGATGCTGCGGGGTCGGGTGACGGAATCGCGTGCATGGAGAGAACGACATCCGACCAGGCGGTGGCAGGGATCGAGGACTGACTCCACGGAGTGGGACGGGGTGGTCACGGACTCACCGGTTCCTCCGCTCTCCCGCGGTGAAGGACGGACTATGGCACGGATGCCCCATGTTTCACGCGAATGTTTCACGTGAATCAATCGGCGCCCGGCTTGGTCGTGAGTCGAGATCTCGTCGGTCGAGGTGCCCGAGAAGCACCGAGGCCGGGACCGGCATCACCCCGATGGTCACGGGAATCGACGACATCCGGCGAGCCCCTCCCCTCCTCCACTCGATGACGTCTCCACGTCGTGGTGTGATTCCCGACGTTCTGGTCCGACGGCTGCGCCGGTCGAGTCTTGCAAGAAACCGGAGCGAGTCGAAGTCACGCTCCTCGGGAGGACGAGCGAGGACAGGCGGTCGTCGGTGATGCGGGGGTGTCGACGACGGGCCCGGGATGCCGGTGGCGAGACTTCGAGTCGCCTTCTTCCTCGGTGACTCGAAGCCTCGCGGGTCGACCGCATCTCCTGGGCCGGGAGCGGGAGCGGATCGGGGGACGCCTCACTCACACCTCGCCTATGACCGTCGGCTCCGGGGATCGATCATCCCGACTTCGTCCATGATCGTCTGGGAAAGGCGGCCGTTCACCGTATCGGTCGCTTGACTCGTTCGATGATCTCTCAGGGCTGCTCGATGCTCCAGTGCCGTACGAATGCTCCAGTGCCGTCCGAATGCTGCGGCGCCGTCCGGCACTTCGATGTCCACGACGCCGATGAGAAGGTTGCGGTTCGGCTTCGTCACCGGGTTCCTCCCCTCCCCCGGCTCGACCGACGGCTGAAACTCGTCGGATGGACAGAGCGAGCGATCGATATGTCTGTCGGGCTCGGAGTCTGGTTTTCTTCCCGGCATCGATGGGTGGAGTGCGTGTGTCGAGTCGATGGCATGGTGTCCTGCTTCCTCCCTCGCGGGAAGGAGGGTTCCGGAAGTGTCTTGGGCGGGGTTCCGGAACCGCGTTGCATGCCGGGCTGGAGGTTCTCGTGGCAGTACTCGGAGGGGGCTTCGACTCGGCTCGTCACTGCGTTCCTCCCCGGCTCAGCCGACGAATGGACGACACGGATAGCAGGGACGACACGGATAGCAAGGACAGCATCGATAGCAGGGACAGCACGGATAGCACCGATAGCACCGATAGCAAGGACGGAGGCGGGGGTGGCCGGCTGCCGGATGGACAGGGATCGATGTCGAGACGTGGGCATGCGGCCGGCACGCGGAGGGACATGGTGCGGATCCGTCGGATAGCGAGATGTGGGCATGCGCCGGCTCTCGGACGAGTGAGTGCCGACGAGTGAGTGCCGAGGCGTGGGAGTGAACGCTCACCGGAGGGAGCAGGAGCCGGGGTGTGGCATGGTTCCGGCCGCCGGTCGGACCGAATGCCGAACGACTGTGGCAGACCACGGGACACCGGGGATCTCGGATGCTCGAGACTGCGTCCCCGCCGGATACGAGGTGTCACCGCGACGCTCACCCGGGTGATCGTCGGGCCGGTTGTTTCACGTGGAACAGCGAACGAGAGCGTCGTCGTATCCCCTTTCTTCCGACCGCCTCGGCCTGTGTTTCACGGGAAACACGATGAATTCGATCGCCGTGGTTCCACGTGGAACAGAGAACTGGGTATCCGTCGGCAGGGCGTGAAAGAGTAGAGGTCGACGAGAGGAGCATCGTGGTTGAGGCGACACAGGAACGAGAATCCAGGCCCGCGGTAGCGGACGAGATCTTCGGTGATCGACTGGACTCGGCCGACGAGTACGTGACGATCCTCAGCGAGGAAGGGGTGCTTCGGGGGCTCATCGGACCGAGCGAACCCGCTCGTCTGTGGTCGCGCCATGTGCTGAACAGTGCGGTACTCGGTGAGGCCATCGATCCCGATCTTCGCGTGGTGGACATCGGTAGCGGCGCGGGCTTTCCCGGGATTCCGCTCGCCATCGCGCGACCCGATCTCGACGTGGTTCTGGTGGAGCCCCTGCTTCGCCGTACCACATTCCTCGACGAGGTCGTCGAGCGACTATCCTTGAGTAACGTGTCCGTGGTTCGCGGGCGAGCTGAAGAGAAGCCGGTGATCGCAGTTGCGGGGGGTGCTGACGTGGTGACGTCTCGAGCGGTCGCGCCACTCGATCGACTCGCTCGTTGGTCCGCTCCGTTGATCCGAGTCGGTGGCCGGCTGGTCGCCCTGAAGGGTCGTTCGGCCGCGGACGAGATCACCGAACATGCGGCGGCGGCTTCTCGCGTGGGTCTCCGGGACCTCGCAGTGCATGAGGTGGGTGTCGGCCTGATCGATCCCCCCTCGATCGTTCTGACCGCGACCCGGGTCGAGACCGAGGATGACCGACGGGCTGCGAAGCGGGCTGCACGTCGTCAGAAGAGGAAGAGCTGACAAGTGGTGTCGTTCAAGCGCAGGGCGCACAATGTAAACGACGATCAAAGGAGCGCCGGAGTGTCGAAGCATGACATGGTGAACCCTCGCGGACCGGTTCCACGTGAAACGTCTCTGCCCGCGGACACGGGTCTCTTCGATCCGAATCCTGTGGACACCCCGATCGCCGCTGCGGCACACCGGGCGAGTCAGGTCCTGACGCCGGGGGCCACCGGAGTGCTGCCGCGGCCTCCGTCGCCGCGGATCATGACCGTGGCGAATCAGAAGGGCGGCGTCGGTAAGACGACCAGTGCCGTGAACATCGCCGCGGGTCTCGCGATCCACGGTCTCGGTGTGCTCGTCGTCGACCTCGATCCGCAGGGCAACGCGAGTACCGCGTTGGGCATCGATCATCGCAAGCCGGGCACCGCCTCCGTCTACGAGATGCTGCTCGACAACATCCCGCTGCGGGACGCCATTCAGCGCTCCCCCGCGAGCGAGCGACTCTTCTGCGTTCCCTCGACCCTCGACCTCGCCGGCGCTGAGATCGAACTCGTCTCGGTGGTCGCCCGCGAGAGCCGACTGCGGGCGGCGCTCACTCCGGAGACGCTCGCCGAGTACGGGATCGACTACGTCTTGATCGACTGCCCGCCGTCGCTCGGACTCCTCACCGTCAACGCGATGGTGGCGGCGAAGGAAGTCCTCATCCCGATCCAGTGCGAGTACTACGCACTGGAAGGCGTGGGTCAGCTGCTGCGCAACATCGACATGGTCAAGGCGCACCTGAATCGGGAGCTGGAAGTCACGACCATCCTTCTCACCATGTACGACGGTCGCACCAAACTGGCGGATCAGGTGGCGGCCGAGGTGCGTTCGCACTTCGGTGACAAGGTCCTCAAGACGATCATCCCGCGCAGTGTGAAGGTCTCCGAAGCACCCGGCTACGGCATGACGATCATCGATTACGACCCGGGTTCACGGGGTGCCATGAGCTATCTGGATGCGGCGCGGGAGCTCGCGCTGAAGGGTGCAAAGGAGGCCTACAGGTGAATCAGCGCGATTTCCAGAGAGAGAATCGACGAGGCGGCCTCGGCAGAGGACTGGCTGCGCTGATCCCCACCGGCCCGGTACTCATCCCGAACAGTCCGGTGGAGGACCCGCCCATCGGCAACTCCAAGAAACAACCCAGCCAGGGCATCAACACCACTCGGATGGGCAACACCGCGGCGGACGTTCTGCTGGGCGGCGGACCCACCGCCCCGGTGGCGACGCCGCCCGGTGTGAATCCGGTGGTCGACGAGGTGGGCGCGGTCTACCGGGAGATCTCACCGTGGGAGATCGAGCCGAACCCGCAGCAGCCTCGTACCGTGTTCGACGAGGAGGCGCTCTCCGAGCTGGAGCACTCCATCCGTGAGTTCGGTCTGATGCAGCCGATCGTCGTGCGGGAGCTCCCCTCCCCCAAGGGCCGCGTCCGCTATCAGCTCATCATGGGTGAACGCCGCTGGCGCGCTTCGTCGCGCGTCCAGCTCGACAAGATCCCGGCGATCGTCCGTCAGACCAGCGATTCGGATCTGCTGCGGGATGCCCTTCTGGAGAACATCCACCGTGCGCAACTGAATCCGCTCGAAGAGGCGGCGGCCTATCAGCAGTTGCTCGAAGAGTTCGATGTGACCCACGAGGAATTGGCGAACCGGCTCGGTCGTTCACGTCCGGTGATCACCAACATGATCCGGTTGCTCAAGCTGCCGATCCCGGTGCAGCGCCGGGTGGCCGCGGGGGTGCTGTCCGCCGGACATGCACGCGCGCTGCTGGCATTGGAAGCCGGCACCGATGCGCAGGAGGCACTGGCTGCGCGCATCGTCGCCGAAGGCATGTCGGTGCGCGCCACGGAAGAAGCCGTCACGCTCGCGAACCGCGAGAACGCTCCGGAGGAGAAGACGCCTGTCAGGCGCCGCCCTCCGGCCGAGGTCCCGGGGTTGAAGGAAGCCGCCGATCGGCTGGCCGACCGACTCGACACCAAGGTCACGGTGAGCATGTCGAAGCGTAAGGGCAAGGTGGTCATCGAGTTCGGTTCGGTCGACGATCTGGACCGCATCATCGGGGTCATCGCGGAACAACAGTGATTTTCGAGGATGCTCCCACCGGTACCGGACACACCGAGGGGAAACGTCACTGTGACACCGAGACGTCGGGCCCGGTGTGGATCGGAGTTCTCGACGACAAGGATGTACGACGACGATGAGTCTGACCGTGAGAGCTCTCGAGCTCGACGGCTTCGACGATCTCCCGTTGCATGTCCGTCGCTGTGTCTTCTGGGAGGTCGACCCCGATGTCGCGGGCGACAACACTCTCGACGCGGCGTTGACCGGATCGCCGACCGGATTCGAGAGCGAGTTCGATAAAGAGGCCTGGATCTCCGGGCTGCTTCTGGAATGGGGCAGTTGCTGTCAGATCGCCGTCGAGTCGACGACGGGCCGTATCGTCGGTTCGGCGTTCTACGCGCCGCCGGGCCGGGTTCCGCGAGCCAAGCGTTTTCCGACCGCACCGGTGAGCGCCGATGCGATCCTGCTGACCAAGGTCACCACCGAACCGGGTTTCGAGGACGCCGCTCCCCTGCTGCTGGATGCCGGTGATCGCCGACGTCGTGGGCCGTGGTGTGCGTGCGATCGAGGCGTTCGGCTACACGTCGTCGGATGCGGAGTTGGCGAGGGATCTGGTGTCGTTGATGCTCGGTGGCGGCATGTCGGGGAACGTCTGCGATGCGTGTCTGATGAAGACGGAGTTCCTCGAGGAGGCCGCATTCGAGGTGATCGCCCCGGATCAGTATCTGCCGCGACTCCGACTCGACCTGGACGAGGGCCTCGGCTGGAAGCAACAGGTGGAGCGGGCTCTGGAGAAACTGGTGATCGCCGAGAGCATGGCGCTGCAGGGAAGTTGCTGACATCCGACCGGTTCGCGGAGAGGGACCGCTTCGGCGACCCCCTTCGACGGCAGGTTCGCTGAACTCGCGGGCGGCTCAGGGAGCGGAGATGCGCGACGGCCGCGGTCCCGATGAGACCGCGGCCGTCGTCGTGCATCGTTCGACGACGATGACCTCACGAGGAATCAGTACGGAAGCTCTTCCGCCGCAAGCAGATCCGCGAACGTGTACGTTCCGGTCGGTCGGTCGTTCTGGCCCTGGAGGTACAGGCGTTTGACGGCGACGAGGATCGCCTCGGCGATCGTGTCGCGGTAGGCGGGCGTGCTCAGCAGCCGGGCATCCTCGGGGTTGGTCAGGTAGCCGGCCTCCAGGATCACCGCGGGCATGCGGGTCATCCGTAGCAGCGGCCAGGTCCGTTCGTGGACGCGGGCGTCGAGCAGCGGCGTCCGGGCGACCACCTCGCGCTGGATGTACCCGGCGAGGTTCCGGCCGATGGTCGAGTACGACCCGTGGTGATTGCCGAAGTAGAAGGTGGCGATGCCGTGGGCGCGGGTGTTGCGGTAGTGCGCCAGGCGCAACGCGATCACCAGATCCGCCTCGATCAGGTTCGCGGTGCGGGCGGTCTCCTCGTCGGTCGGCGCCGACGACCGGTCGTGCGAGAGCGTGGTGTTCATGCCGGCGGCCGCCATCCGACCCTCCAGCCGGGCGGCCAGATCCCACAGGATCGTCTTCTCGGACTCCGGGGCGTCGGCGCCGAACGGATCGATCAGGATGCGCTTGCCCGACAGCTGCGGGCCGGAGCGTCGTACGTGTTCCTCCTCACGGATGGCGTGCGGGGAACCGCCGGTCACGCGGGAACCGAGCCGGTTGAGCGAGAGCAGGGTCGCCGGACCGCAGATGCCGTCCGCGGCGAGACCGTACTCGGTCTGGTACAGACACACCGCCCGATGGGTGTCCTCGGCGAAGGTGCCGTCGACGAGGCCGTGATAGAAGCCGAGGTTCTGCAGTCGAGCCTGCAGCGTCGCGACGTCGTCACCGGTCATCGGCGCCGACAGCCGATAGGTGAGCACCCGACTGCCGAGGCGGTACGACGCCTCCCGGAGCGCCGCATACGTCGAACGGCCGGTGATGCCGTCGACGATCAGGCCGCGCTGCTGCTGAAAGGCACGAATCGCGGTGGCGCAGGCGTCGTCGTACACGTCGCCCGCACCCGCGGACTCGGGCAGGAACCCGAGACCGATGAGGATGCTGCGGACCTCGGCGACACCGGAGCCATGATCTCCCGGACGCAACGTTGCCATCTACTACCCGCTTTCTCGATGTACACCGACATCGCGCGATCTCCCGCGGGATTACCCGCTCCGGGCCATTCTCTCAGTTCTTCACCAGGTGCGACAAATGATCCGGGCCTTCCGTCCGTACCCGGCACGGAGAGGTGCGAGAGCGGACGGAGGGCCCGGATCGTCTGTCGGCGACGGCGGTGGGGTCCGCGGTCAGGCGTCGGTGCCGAGGACCGGTGCCAGTTCGCGCAGGATGAAGGTCTTCGACTTGGCGCCGCGGATGGTCTTGACCACCTCACCGCCGGAGAAGACCATCATCGTCGGGATGCTCATGATCTGGAAGTCCCCGGCGACTCCCGGGTTCTGGTCGATGTCGATCTTGGCGACGGTGAGCGCGTCGGCGTTGTCGCGGGCGATCTCGTCGAGCACCGGGGCGACCATCTTGCACGGGCCGCACCAGGGGGCCCAGAAGTCCACCAGGACGGGCTTGTCGGCCTCGAGTACCTCGGTCTGGAAAGTCGCGTCGGTGACGTCGACGGTGTGTTCACTCATGGGTCGCTCCTTAGATCGTGCGAGGGTGGGGGTCTTCAGGATTCCTGGGCGGCGAGCCAGCGCTCGGCGTCGATGGCCGCGCTGCAGCCGCTGCCGGCCGCGGTGATGGCCTGGCGGTAGGTGTGGTCGACCAGGTCGCCGCACGCGAAGACGCCGGGCAGGTTGGTGTAGGTGGATCGTCCCTCCACCTGGACGTAGCCGTCGTCGTCGACGGTGATCTGGCCGCGGACCAGTTCGCTGCGCGGGTCGTGGCCGATCGCGACGAACAGGCCGGTGGCCGCGAGCACGGTCTGCTCACCGGTGCGGGTGTCTTCGACGACGAGTTCGGTGACGCCCTTGTCGCCGCGGACCTCGGCGACGGTCGCACCGGTGCGGAACTCGATCTTCTCGTTCTCTCGGGCCCGCTCGAGCATGATCTTCGACGCGCGGAACTCGTCGCGGCGGTGGATCAGCGTCACCTTGCTCGCGAACTTGGTGAGGAAGGTGGCCTCCTCCATCGCGGAGTCGCCGCCGCCGACGACGACGATCTCCTGGTCCCGGAAGAAGAAGCCGTCGCACGTCGCGCAGGCCGAGACGCCGCGGCCCAGGAAGTCCTGTTCGCCGGGGACGTCGAGGTAGCGGGCGGCGGCGCCCATGGCGAGGATCACGGCGCGGGCGCGATGGACCTCACCGCCGACCTCGACCTCCTTCACCTCGCCTTCGAGGCGGAGGGCGTCGACCTCTTCGCTGCGCAGATCGGCGCCGAACCGGAGCGCCTGCTCACGCATCTCGTCCATCAGCTCGGGGCCCTGGATCCCGGCGCGGAATCCGGGGTAGTTCTCCACCTCGGTGGTGGTCATCAGGGCGCCGCCGAACGCCATGCCCTCGAAGACGAGCGGCTTCAGCTCGGCACGGGCGGCGTAGATCGCCGCGGTGTAGCCGGCCGGGCCGGAGCCCACGATGATCAGGTCGTGGATCGTCTTGTCGGTGTCGGTCATCAATCCTCCGTGGAACGGGTGTCGTCGGGCAGGCCGGTGCTGCCGAAATGCGTGTCGTCGGTGTTCAACACCAGCCTAGGGGCTGGTGTTCCCGAGCGCGCGCAGGAGGGCTCGCAGCCGATCCTCGGCGGCGGTCGGCAGATCGGCGGATTCGACCTCGGCGGCGGCGAGCCGGGCACGCAGGGCGGCGAGCCCGGCGAGGACCTCGCGGCCCCGCGGATCGTCCGAGAGCCGGCGGGAGACGTGTGCGGCGAGTTCCGGGGACAGGGCCCCGGCGTCGTACTCGGCGAGCAGATCGTCGTCGAAGGGCGGTTCGGGCGGATCCTCCGCACTCGTCTGCCGTGCATTCATGTCGGAAACACCTGACCCGGGCCGTCGTCGATGGAACCCCACACTACTCAGACGCGGCGAGACGGCGGTAGGTTCCTTGCGCGAGACGGTTTCATCCGTTCGGGTGAACGGCGGTGGAAGGTGGAGACGATGGACGACGATGTGCCGCAGCGCACGTGGCGGGCCCTCCGACCAGTGGGCCGGGGCCTGGTCGGAGGAGAGCTGCAGCTGACCGAGACGCACGTGGTGTTCGAGCCGAAGGGGCCCGGGGCCTCGGTCGACGGGCTCCGGTTCTCGATCGCGCTCAAGCACCTCGCCGCGGTCGGGATCGTGTCGGGGCGAGGCGGGTGGTTCACCCGGCGGATCGACCGGTTCTGCCTGACGTTGGGTGACGGCTCGCAGTGGGAGCTCATCGTCGACGATCTGTCCGATGCGGTGCAGACGATCCAGCACCGGCTGGCCGACCGGGCGTGATCCGTCTGCGGGGAACCCTCCGACCGGCGGCGACTACCGGAAGATGTGCTCGTAGGTGCCGATCAGCATCTCGGTGATGACGTCGTGGATCGCCTCGACGGTGAACAGGTCGGGGCCGGCATCGGGGCTGATCGGTGCGACGGCCGCGGTCTGCCAGTCGACGAGCAACTGGGTGATCGCGCCGACGAGACCGATCGCGGCGAGTCGTCGGCGGGGTGTCGCGGTGTCGCCCGCATTGCCGGAGAAGCTGAGGATCAGGTCGGCCCACTGGTGGATGGCGCCGATCCGCAGCTGTTCGAGCGCGGGGCTCACCCCGACCACCTCGATGAGGATCACGCGCGCCTGCCGAGGGTCGACGGTCAGCGTGCGCAGGAAGCCGCCGAACGCGTGTCGCGCGAGTTCGGGGATGTGCTCCTCGCTGATCGCTCCGCCGGCCGCGACCTCCGGGAACCGCGTCAGGTAACCGAGTGCCGCCGCGGTGGTGGCGTGCTGCAGCTGGGCCACGCAGTGGCGGTAGACGGCGTCGAGCAGGGCCTCGCGGTCGGAGAACGACTCGTAGAAGTAGCGCTGGGTGAGTCCGGCCTGGTCGCAGATCCGCTTGACTGCGACGTTCGGGTATCCCTCGGTGCCGAAGAGTTCCAGACCCGCTTCGATCAGAGCGGCCCGGCGCTGTTCTCGTCGTTCCTGGGCGCTCACACCGCCGTAGACCCGCTCCTTCTCCTGTACCACGACTTCAGTCTAGGCGCCGGACCGATCCGGGGAGGTCCTGGACCTTTCGTAATCTGACACGCTATAGTGTCAGAACTGATCCAGTGACGATCGTCTCTCGGGAGTGACCATGCTCGACTTCTTGCCCCTCGCGATGCGCGAACCCACCGTGCTCGCCATCCCCTTCTTCGCGCTGATGCTCGGTCTGGAGTTCTTCGCCGCCGCGAAACTCGAAGACGCGGACGAGGACGGCCGTGCCCCGAAGGGCTCCTACTACGGCAAGGACACCAAGGCCTCGCTCTGGATGGGCATCGTCTCCATCGGCACCTCGGCCCTGGGCAAGTTCATCGCGCTGTTCGGTTACGTCGCGATCTTCACCTATGTCTCGCCGTGGCAGCTGCCCGTCACCGCCTGGTACACCTGGGTGATCGGTTTCATCGGTCTCGACTTCCTCTTCTACTGGGAGCATCGGACCGCACACCGGGTTCGACTGGTCTGGGCCACGCATCAGGCGCATCACTCGAGCGAGTACTTCAACTTCGCGACCGCGCTGCGGCAGAAGTGGAACAACTCCATGAGCATGATCATGTGGACGCCGCTGGTGTTCCTCGGCGTTCCGCCCGCCGTCGTCTTCGCCTGCTACTCGCTGAACCTGATCTACCAGTTCTGGATCCACACCGAGCGCATCGACAAGATGTGGCGGCCGTTCGAGTTCGTGATGAACACGCCGTCGCACCACCGCGTGCATCACGGCAGCGACCCGGAGTACCTGGACAAGAACTACGCGGGCACCTTCATCATCTGGGACCGCATGTTCGGCAGCTTCCAGGCCGAGCTCTTCCGCCCGAACTACGGCCTCACCAAGCCGGTCGGCACCTACAACATCTGGAAGCTGCAGACCCACGAGTACGTCAACCTCGCGCACGACGTCGCCGGCGCTCCCCGTCTCCGCGACAAGCTCGGCTACGTCTTCGGCCCGCCCGGGTGGGCCCCGGAGTCGGTGAAGGCCCGGCGCGCCCAGGACCAGGCCGCCGCGTAGAGGGCGTCCTCCGAGGTACGACGACGGGCGCGAGCCCGTCGTCGTACGGCTGCGTACGCTCAGTCGTCATGGACGCATGGCGGGCGGTGGAACGGCGCCGCGGTCGAAAGCTGTGGCTGGGCGGGACGGTGTTGGCGGTCGTCGCCGTGGCGGCCCTGGTGGCGGTGTTCCTCGCTGACCATCTCGCGCCGATCGAGACCGCTGTGATAACCGCTGTGGCGGTCTTCCTCCTGGTGATCGTGGCGACCAACGGGATGCTCGACAGCGCGTTGCCGCTACCGGATGCGCTGCGTCGTACGGTGGTCGTCGACGATGCGCGCGTGGTCATCACGCATCGTCGGGCACGCTCGGTGGTCTTCATGATGCCGATGACCGTGTCCATGATCGTTCTGGTCGCGGTCATGGTCGCCGTGCGATCCCCCGTGTACGTCCTGGTGATCGGGGTCTTCGGCATCGCGGCCCTGCTCGACTCCGCCCTGTCCGCCTTCCGTTGCGTGATCTCCGAGGGAACCGTCGTCCTCGAGACCGATCACGCGGGAGTGGTCGTGCGCCGAGAGCGCGCGGAACACATCGAATCCCTGTCGATCGTGGAGAAGAACTCGCTGGAACTGTGGGTGCGGGGCGATTGCTCTCGCACATGGCGGATCTTCGGGCGGCAGGGGCGGGCCCATCGATCGGACCGGTTCACGGTTCCGTTCGGCGCCTTCGGTGGTATTCCGCTGGCCGACGTCGCGGAGATGATCGAGACTCACGCCGGCACCGAGATCCGCGTCTGAAGGGCGACGGGGCGGGGCCTCTCTCGGATACGCGCGGTCCCCTCGCCGGTGAGGGAACCGCGCCCGAGCGCGCTACGGGCCGGTGAACGTCACCCGGGAGATCACTCCCTGATACGTCCCCTGCTCGTCGTCCGCCAGTTCGGTGATCCACACCACCAGGTACTCCGTCTTCACCGGTTCGGCCAGTTTGAGCCTGGTGGTGGCCTTGTTCACGACGCCGACGCCGACTCGGGAGGTGGCGTCGATACCGGTCACCTCGTCGTCGGAGGTGCGGATCTCCACCTTCATCCCCGGTAGCGGCGTCCTGATCTGCACACCGGACACGGTGGACCCCTTCGGGAGCTGGAACACCAGGCCGAGGCCGTCGCGCAGGCCGCCGAAATTACCGCTGGTGCCCTGGTACTGGGAGGTGCGCCAGTGGGGTTCGGCCCCCGAGATCAGGTTCGGGAGGTTCTGCACGGCATTGGTGTCCGGGTCCGTGATCGGGTCGTAGAGAGTCACGCCGAGAGGCTTGATCGGCTTGGGCTGGGCGGACGACGCCGCGGGATCGGCCGGTGCCGAGGTGGGCGCTCCGCTGACGAAGGACTCGAGGTCGTGATCCTCCGGCGTGCTGAACGGGTTCGCGAGCCACAGCACGAGCGCGAGGACCACGAACATCAGGAACACCCCGGTGCCCACCAGCAATGCGCCGTTGCGTTTGCCCGCGGAGCCTTCGCCGAGCACGCGTTCCTTGCGGGTGCGGCTGATCGGTGCGACGGAGATCGGCGTCTCGTCGACGACCCTGGGGATCACGTCGGTCGCGAGGTCGACGACGGTCGCCTGGTCCAGGACGTGCTGGACGGTGCCCGCGGTGCGGAGGGCGTTGCCGCCCTCCAGGGCGCGGGTGGCGACCGTGGAGATCTCGAACGGGATCTGCGGCTTCACCTTCAGCGGCGCGACGGGCCGACCCGGATGTTCGGGGTCCGGGGCGGCGGGCGGCAGGCCGCCGACCGGGCCCTGCTGGGCCTGGGCGGTGGTCACCTCTCGGCCGGTCGGACCGTCCAGCGGCCACGTGCCCAGGAGCAGCGCGTAGAGCACCGCGCCGAGGCCGCGGACGTCGGATGCGCGGTCGTGACCGGCGAACACGGCGGGGAAGGCGAGCACGGCGTGGCCGTCGCGGCTGATGCGGATCCGGTCCGGGTGATCGATCGAGAGGGCGGCTCCGGCCCGGTGGGCGGCCTCGGCTCCCGCCGCGAGCGTTCGTACGGCCCGTGCCGCACCGGCGGCCGACGGCGCGGTCTCGGCCACGTCGGCCAGGGAGGATCCCGGCACCCATCCGGTCACGATGATGCCGCCGGACGCCGAACGCACGACGTCGAGGATCCGCGCGACACCGGCGGTGTGCAGCTGGCCGAGGCGGCGCGTGCGGTTCAGGATCGCCTGCGGGCCGTCCGGGTTGGTGTCGTGGTCTTCGGGCCGATACGGCGGCGCCTGCTGCTCGGGATCGACGAAGGTGAGGCCGACGTCGCGATTCAGCTGGGTGTCGCGGCCCTTCCAGAACTGCATCCCGCGGTTGCCGCCGCACCGGTCGAGCAGGCGGTAGCGGCCGCCGGCGACGACCGCGCCCGGGACCAGGGAGGGCCCGCGCGTGGTGTTCGCCGCGGGCGTCTGCACCGCGGCGGCAGATCCCGAGGGAGTGGCATTGTCGTCGGTCGTCGACGTGTCCGACGACGATGCGGTCGACGGCTCGTGCCCCGAGGACTCCTGCGCGGAGGCATCGGGTGCGACGACGGAGGTCGCTGCGGCATCGTCGGAGGCCGTCGTGTCGGGTGCCTCGACGGTGGCTTCCGGAGCATCCGTTTTCTCGGCCTGCGCGGCGTCGGCCGGGGGCGTTCCGGGCGCGGGCTCGCCGGGACCGGGAGGCATCGGCGACTGCGGCGAGCGATGGGCCCGGGTCGCCGTCTGCGACGGCATGTTCGCCGGTCGGCGGGCCGGTTGCGGCCCACGGCGCGGGCCGCGGATCGGATCGGGTCCGATCCGGGGCAGCACCATCGTCTCGCCTGCGGCGCCGCCGCTGGCGATCGAGTAGTGCTGCCACGTCGCCGATCCGTGGTCGAAGCGTCGTCGCACCTCGACCTGACCCGAGTACGGGACGGCCTCGTCGGAGCCGATCCGCGGGAACTGGACGGTCATGGTGGTGGAGATGTCGTCCAGCGCGGAACCGGTCCGGACGTCGTCGGCGGGCGCCAGTCTCGGGATGAAGCGTCCGACCAGGCGCATCACGGAGTTGCTGATGCTCACCATGTCGGGGATCCGGAGCGCGGTGAGCATCAGGTAGATCACCGCGAGCACCACGATGCCGGTGATCGCGAGGTACGCCAACGAACCGATCTTGCCCGCCTGCGTCGCCATCCGATCGAGGTGGGTCAGGCGGGCGATCCCCCAGACCGCACCGGCGACGGCGAGGGACACCCCCATCGTCAGCGCGGAGGTGCGGACCACGTCGCGCATGCGGCCGCGGTCGAGCGCCCGGTACAGCAGGATCTGGCCGACGACTGCGCCGACCAGATAGCCGAGCCCGTTCGCGAGGGACAGCCAGCGGACGATCAGGTCGGGGTCGTCGAACAGGATCGGACCGAGGTACGACGCCGCCACCTTGACGATCGTGATGCCGAGCACCATGAACGTCGGCGTCCAGGCGTCCTCGCGGGCGTAGAACACGCGCAGCTGGACCAGGGTCATCGCGTACGGGATCAGCGTGAACGCGCCCCAGGACAGGACCGAACCGAGCTGGGCGGCATCTCCGGCGCTGTAGTCGCCGAAGTTGAAGATCGCGATGCCGATCGCCGGTCCGAAGAAGGTCATGAACGCGACGGTGGGCACCAGCGCGAGCATGGTCAGGCGGGTGGCCAGCGACATGTCGTCGATCACGGCCTCGCGGTCCTGTGCGGCCGCGTTCCGGGAGAGCCGCGGCATGATCGCGGTGAGGATGGTGACGCCGAGGACGCCGTACGGCAGCTGGAGCAGCTGCCACGACGTCGCGTAGGCCGCGATGCCGCCCGCGGTGGCCGCCGCGGCGATCCGGTAGGTGATCACCAGACCCACCTGCAGGATCAGCACGTACATGATGATCGCGACACCCATGTTGCCGAAGCGGCGCAGGCGGGCGTCGATCCCCCACTTCAGGCGGAGTCTGATCCCGGCTTTGCGCAGGTACGGCAGCAGGACTGCGGCCTGCACCACCACGCCGAGTGTGGTGCCGACGCCCAGGACCAGGAGCTTGGGATCGCTCATCTGGACCGGATTGAGCGTGATCTCGCCGGGCATCGCCCAGAACAGGACGAGGGTGGCGATCTGGATGACGTTGTTCAGCACCGGGGCCCACGCACCGGGTTTGAAGACGTTCTTCACGTTCAGGATCGCCATGAACAACGCCGACAGCCCGTAGAACAGGATCTCCGGGAGCAGCAGATAGGCGAGCCCGGTGACCAGCGGTCTGTCGACCTTGCCCTCACCGACGTTCAGCGCGGTGAGCAGCGGTGCGGCGACCACCGCGGCCACGGTGGCGACACCGAGGATCAGCACCGTCAACGTGTATATGCGGTTGATGAAGTCCTGGCCGCCGTCGTCGTCCTCGGCCTCGGCCCTGACCAGCACCGGGATGACGATGGCGGTGAGCACCGCGCCCAGCACCACTTCGGCGATCATGTTCGGCAGCACGTAGGCGGCCTGGAACGCGGAGGCGAGCCCGGCGCCGAGCATGCCGAGCACCATGACGGTGCGGACGAAGCCCGTGATGCGGCTGATCAGGGTGGCGATCGCGATGGAGCCGCTGGTCTTCATCACCGAGGAGTCGGAGTCGTCGACGTCGTCCTCCTCGACGGCGTCGACCTTCTTGCTCTCGGTGCTCGTGAGCAGCGCGGTGGCGGACGCCTGAGCGGTGTCGGGGCGCTGCGGTACCGGGCCCGGTCGCGGACCGGGAATCGGGCCCGGCCGCGGTGCGAGACCTGGTCCGGGCCTCGGCGCGGGACCGGTGATCGGCCGCAGCGGGAGCATCCGGGCCGGGCCGGGGCCCCGCCGCCGGGCCCGGGCGCGGAGGAGCCTCGGGGCTCGGGCGCGGGCCGACGAGAGGTCCGGGAGCCGGTCGGGGTCCGCCGGGCCGCACGCCGGGCCGGGCCGGGCCCGGGCGCGGAGCACCCGCCCGGACGGGCGGGCCGCTCCGAGGTTCGTCACGTGGAGGTCCCTCGCGCGGGGTCTCGACACGCGGGGTCTTGACGCGCGGGGGTTCGACGGCGGGGGGCTCGTTTCGCGGAGCCTCGTCGGGCGTCGAGGAAGAGGAGACGGTCTCCGAGGCGGCGGCCTCCGGATCGACGGTCTCTCGGTCGACGGTCTCTCGGTCGACGGTCTCCGGGGCGTCGGCGGATGCGGCATCGCCGGAGGAGGCATCGGGTGACGACTCCTCGGGCGACGGATCGTCGTTCGAGGAGTCGTTCTGATGCGGCTCGATCAGCCGGGTGGCGTCGAGATCGGCGTCGTGCGCGTCGTCGGGGTCGATGACGGGCACGGTGCGGCCCCCGGCCACTTCGCCCGCGGTGGCGCGCTGCGCGTCCTCGTGGCGGCCTGGATTCGGTGGATCGTGCCGGGCGGGGTGCGCCTGCGGCGGATCCGGGCGCTCGTGACGATCGCTCATGAGTCCTCCCCCTCGCGGGTCCGGTTCGCCTCGGCGGGGCCGGGATCTGGGTGCGGTCTGGTTTCTGGGTCGTGGTCGGGCTCGCCGGCCGAGTCGCCCCCGCGGGGTGCGTCGGCGCGTGCGGTTCCGATGTCTCCGGACCCGGCGGGCCCTGCGGACCGGGGGCTCTCCGGCCCGACGGGGTCGGACGCGTCCGTCGGTACCGGATCAGGATAGGGCGCTTCGACGTGTTCCTCACGCGCCAGGTCGACTCGGCGGGCGTACGGCGTCGACGCCGCCTGCCGGATCACCTCCTCACCGGGCTCGGGGCGATCCTGGTCGGCGCGGTCCGGCTGGCCGCGGAAGCGGTGCCAGAGTCGTCGTGCCGTCAGCAGCACCAGTGCGATCGCCGCCGCGATGGTGATCCAGAACAGCGGTTTGCCGTAGGCGTTCGAGTAGATCGAGAGGGTGACCGGTTCGCTCAGGGCGACGCCCGTCGACGTGGCCAGGGCGATCTTCACCGTCGCACGTTCGGAGGTGGACGCGTGCGTCGGGATCTGGATCTGCCGGGTGCCCATCGGCGGGATCTCCTGGACGCCGACGTCGCCGACGTTCAACGCGTCCGGAGCGTCGATCTCCAGGCGGACGCGGACCGGCAGCGAGAGGTCGTTCCGCACCACGAGGAGCAGCGGGCTGCGTTCGGAGGCCAGCGTGTACCGTCCGCCCGGGTCGAGCAGCGAGACCGACTGCTGCATGTGATCGAGCGTCGAGGTCACCGCACCCAGTCGTGCCGTCCGCAGGTCCTTGGTCTGGGGGAAGTCCTGCCCCTCCGGTGTCGCGACGGCGCGCAGGGCGTCCTCGTTGAGCGGCGCGAGATAGCCCTGCGGCGTGGTGATCATGTCGCGGGAGCTCACGAGCGCGGCCTGGAGCTGCGAGGTCCGGGCCAGATTGGTCCGGATGGTGCGGGCTTCGGCGGACGAGAGCGGGAGCCCCTGCGCCACCAGCGGCTGGATGTCGCCGGGGGTGGCCAGCGGGGTGGTCTGGTCGGCGTTCGGCAGCGCGTCGGTGAGATCGCGCAGAGGCAGGGCCCGAGCGGTGCCCGCATCGATGAGCAGCCGGGCGGTGTCGAGCAGCGCCTGGGCGTCGTCGACCGTCGGAGACCAGTAGGTGGGCGGCATGATGAACGCGCTGCGCCCGGTCACGGCACTGCCGACCGCGCCCGCGGTCTCGGTCTGGGCGGGCACGGTCACCATCGAATAGGCCAGGGCCGCGACCGCGGACTGGCGTCGACTCACCGCGGACTCGTAGCGCAGATCGGGCTGCTGCCAACTCGGGATGATCGACGGCACCACGGGTCGGGTGCCCGTGGCGCCCAGGGCGGCGGTCACGGGGGCGTCGTAGGTCTGCAGGGCCACCGGACCGGACCGGTAGCGACCCTCGGCGGTGGTGACGGGCGGTTCGATCGACGACGAGGCGACCGCCGCCGCGGTGTGCCCGTTCTCGGTCAGCAGAGTGCGGCCGTTTTCCGTCAGGGTGCCGATCGCGGGGATGGTCAGGCCGCGCTGCGACTCCACGCCGAGCATGCCGTCGACCAGGTCGGCGGAGCCGTCGAGCGCGAACGCGGTGGTCGCCTCGTCGTCGATCCGGTGCAGCGAATCGAGTCCGGCCTGGGCGAACGGCAGCGCCGTGATGCAGAGGTCCTTGGCCACGCTCTGGAGTTTCGCCATCCAGGCGCGGGCCGTGTGCTGACCGGTGCCGACGGTGGTCGACGACCTCGGGTCGTTCGCGGCATCGGTGACCCCGTAGCCGAGCGTCATGCCGTGGACGGTCACCAGCAGGTCCGGATCCACCGCGACGCACAGGCTGCTGCGGACGCGCTTGTCCGCGCCGTCCCCGGTGAGGCGTTCCAGCACGGTGAGCTGCCGCCCCAGGCGTCCCTCGGGTTTCAGGGATTCGGCGAGCCGGTCGCTGAGCAGTCGGACCGGTTCGGTCTTGCCGCCGAGGACACCCGGAGCGAGCTGCGGAGAGGCGGCCAGCGGCCAGATCATCGTGAACGACGCCGGGGCCGAATCGTCGGCGGCGAGCGAACCGTCCTGACGCAGACGCGACTCGCCGACCTCCCACGCCGGGTCGGGGGCGTCGGCGGTCCGCCGGGAGTCGGCGGGCAACGACAGCACGGGCAGCAGGGTGCGCGACTCCGCGACCTGCACGGTGCCGCCCGACTCGGGGATGCCGACCGCGCTGATCTGCAGCGGGTACACGCCGGTGGCCTCGATCTTCAGCCCGTCCGGACCGCTGATCGGCACCTCGAGGGAGAACCCGGTGGAGGTGCCGGGGTCGATCCTGGTGCCGATGCGGTCCGGCGGACTCCCCGTCGGGAACGCCGTGTCCGGTGCCATCAGCGAGGTGCGCAGGCCGACGGCGGTGCGTACCCGGTCGCCGATCCGCAGGCTCACCTGAAGGTCGCTCAGCGGCCGGTCGAAGACGTTCGTGAGGCGCCCGGCGACCCGGACGGTGTCGCCGCCGGCGGCGGTGACGGTGGACGGCGTCAGCTCGGTGAGGGTGAGTTCGGCGTAGTTCGATTCCAGGGCGCGTGCCGGGCCCGTCGTCGGAGCGACCCCGAGTCCGAGGATCAGCGCGATCGCGGCGAGGAGCGATCCCAGGACGACGAGCGGACGGACCGAGTGAAAGCGACGCCGTCGCGGATCAGGTCGCACCGTCGGTCCGAGCTGCTGCGCCGCCCCGGCGCGGTCGGCGGCGGCGTCGTCGAGGCTTCGCGGTCGGCGGCTCGTTACGACGCTGGTTGCGGGCGGCTGCGGCTTTCTCATAGTCGTTCGGCTCGGTGCGGTTGGCCTCGGCTTCGGACCGGGCCAGGCGGACGGGATCGTTGCGGAGTTCGGCGATCACCGCCTCGGCGGTGCGGGCGAGACGTCGTTCGTCAGAGTACGTGAGACGACGCGGCAACTCCGTCAACGGCACCCATGCGACGGCGCTGACCTCGTAGTCGGCGTCCGAGAGCGCTCCGCCGGTGTAGCGCAGGAGGAAATGGTGGACCGTCTTGTGGATCCGACGGCCCTCGCTGACGAACCAGTAGTCGATCTTCCCGAGCGGTGCGACGACGCTGCCCGTGATGCCGGTCTCCTCCGAGATCTCCCGGATCGCGGTCTGCTCGGCGGTCTCCCCGGTCTCGATGTGCCCCTTCGGGAGCGACCACATCATCCGGCCCCGCCGGTCGATCCGGCCGATCAGCACGGCCTTGAGCTGGTCGTAGGGCTCGTCGAGGTTGGTCAGGACGAGTCCGCCCGCGGACGTCTCCCGGACGGTGCGCAGGCGTTGCCCGTTCGGGGTCTGGTGGGCGGTCTGCTTGGTTCCGGCCGCGGCGTTGCCCGGCGTACGACGCCGGGTCTGCGGCATCGCCGCGGGGGTGCCCGCCTCGCGTCCGCGCTGCGGTTTGACCAGGTCCGACGGCTTCGGGCCGGACTCGGTCTCGGCCGTTCCGCCCTGCTCGGCGGTGGGTTTCGCGGTCGGGGACGAGGCGGTGTTCTGCGCGTTCTGCTGAGGTGCGCCGCCCTTGCCGCGCCGCCGGCCGCGTCGTCGGCCGCGCCGCCGCCGGGGGCGCGGACTCTGCGGGTCGCCAGAGGCCGGACCGTCGTTCACGACGTCCGGTCGGCTCACCGGGGACTCAGCAGACACACCACGACTCTATCCGTTTGTTACCGGCTGTTAGCTCAGGCTGTCACCGGGGACGTGCCGACGCGTCGGTAGGCTGATGTCTCATGACCGATTGTGCTCCCACCGCAGCGGCGCGGGCGGAGCGGCGCGCCCGCCTGCTCGCCGCCGCGGCGATCAGTCTCCGTGATCTCGGTGACGTCCTGACGCCGCTCGCCGCACGTTTCGCCGAGCGCGGCCACGAGCTGTACCTGGTC
This sequence comes from Gordonia sp. (in: high G+C Gram-positive bacteria), assembly GCF_047600385.1. Taxonomy (GTDB): domain Bacteria; phylum Actinomycetota; class Actinomycetes; order Mycobacteriales; family Mycobacteriaceae; genus Gordonia. The sequence continues at coordinate 969,397 of NZ_JASGKZ010000001.1, forward strand.
GGCGGCAGCGTCCGCGATGCCGTGCTCGGCAGGCTCGGGAACGACCTCGACTTCACCACCGACGCCCGCCCCGACGTCGTCTCGGAGATCCTCGGCGACTGGGCCGAAGCCATCTGGACCGCAGGCATCGAGTTCGGCACCGTCAGCGCGGTCAAGGACGGCCAGACCGTCGAGATCACCACCTACCGCGCCGACCAGTACGACGGCGTCTCCCGGAATCCGCAGGTGACCTTCGGCGACTCCCTCGACGGAGACCTGATCCGACGGGACTTCCGGGTCAACGCGATGGCCGTGCGACTGCTCGCCGACGGATCGCAGGAGTTCTACGATCCGCTCGACGGCATGGCGGACCTGCTCGCCGGAGTGATCGACACCCCGGCCTCGCCGGAGACGTCGTTCGACGACGATCCGCTGCGCATGCTGCGCGGAGTCCGGTTCGTCTCCCAGCTGGGTTTCTCGCTCTCCCCGCGGACGCAGGAGGCGATCGCCGCGATGGCCGGGGAGATCGAGCGGATCACCGCCGAGCGGGTCCAGGTGGAACTGGACAAGCTGATCTGTGGCGAACATCCCATCGATGCGCTCGATCTGCTGGTGGAGACCGGGTTGGCTGACCGGATCCTGCCGGAGGTGCCCGGGATGAAGCTCACCATCGACGAGCATCACCAGCACAAGGACGTCTACCAGCACTCGCTGACGGTGCTGCAGCAGGCGATCGACCTGGAGACCGGTGGACCGGACCCGGTGCTGCGCTGGGCCGCGCTGCTGCACGACATCGGCAAGCCCGCGACCCGCCGGCACGAGGACGGCGGCGGCGTGAGCTTCCACCATCACGAGGTGGTGGGCGCCAAGATGGCGCGGAAGCGGCTGCGCGCGCTGAAGTTCTCCAAGGCCCGCGTCGACGACGTCTCCCAACTGGTGTTCCTGCACCTGCGTTTCCACGGTTACGGCGAGGGCCGGTGGACCGATTCCGCGGTGCGTCGTTACGTGACCGACGCCGGTCCCCTGCTCGACCGCCTGCACAAACTGGTGCGGGCCGACTGCACCACGCGGAATCGGCGCCGGGCCCGCAAGCTCCAGGAGACCTACGACGATCTGGAGCGCCGGATCGTCGAACTGCAGGCCGCGGAGGATCTCGACAGGGTCCGGCCCGACCTCGACGGCAACGCGATCATGGAGCTGCTCGGGCTGCCGCCGGGGCCGGAGGTCGGCGCCGCCTGGAAGCACCTCAAGGAGCTGCGGCTCGACGTCGGTCCGATGGAACGCGCCGAGGCCGAGGCCGCGCTGCTCAAGTGGTGGGCCGAACGCTCGTAGTTCCGGGCGCGGGCGGCGTGTCGTGGAACCGGATCCGGTTCCGGTGCGTCCAACTCACATGGACCCCATCGAGTACTTCTTCGGCACGGGTGACGGCGTGCTCTCCACCTGGCACTCTCCCGCCGACCTGGACCTGAACGGCGACGGGGTCCTCGACGCCGTCGCGCTGGACTTCGACGGCGACGGCCGGGCCGACGACGCGATGTGGGACTCCGACGCCGACGGCATCGCCGATCGCGTCGTCCTGGACCTGGACGACGACGGCCTCGGCGAGACGGTCTTCGCCGACACCGGCGGGGGCCTGTGGGAGGTCCGCTCGGAGGGGACGCCCGGCGACCAGAGGCAGAGCGGCCCGGGATCGGGCGGCCCGGGGCCGGACGGTGCGCGGGAGGCTCCGGCTGCCCGGGCGTCCGGTCGTCTGGAGATCGACGTCGACGGTGACGGGACACCCGATCAGGTCCTGGTGGACACCGACGGCGACGGGCACGCCGATCGGGTGACGGAGCCGTCATCGTTCGGGCCGTGATCGTCGGGCCGTGATCGTTCGGGTCGCGGCCGTCCGCGCCGGCGAGGGGATCGTCGTCCTCGCGGTGCCGGAGGCCGGTCCGGGGTGCGGGACCGTCAGCTCCGGTCGGTCCCGGCGGCGGGTTTCGCCGGGACGATCGGCTCGTCGTGCGCGATCGGTGCGGAGGTGGCGATCCCGCGCGGGTGCCGATGCCATACGCCGACCGCGGCGACGAGGTACAGCGCGGCGCCGCAGAGCACCAGGCCCGGCGTGATCCCGTCGTGAGGCAGCGCGGCGGCCGCGACGAACATCGCCCCGACGAAAGCGGCGTTGAACAGGGCGTCCTGAACGGCGAAGACCTGACCGCGGTAGGTGTCGTTGATGTCGGCCTGCATGGCGAGGTCCCCGCAGAGTTTCACCGTCTGGCCGGCCAGACCGAAGGCGAGTGCGCTGAGGCAGATGGTGACCCAGCCGATGTGCACCAGCGTGAGCTGAGCCGCCAGCGCCAGCACCAGGGCGGCGACGACGGTCCAGCGCCGACCGACCCGATGCACCAGCATCGGGGTGGTGAACGCGGCGGCCAGCGCACCGATCGCGACGCCGGCCCCGATCATCGCCACGGCGCCGACGTCGTGCCCGCGGATCGGACCGAGGTCGGCCGTGCGCACGATGAGCAGCAGCATCAGCGTGTTCATGCCGAACACGAAGCGATGGGCGCCGATCGCCGCGAGCACCACGGTGACGGTCCGCGTGGAGGCGATGGCCCGCAGCCCGTGACCGAATCCGTGCGCCACCGCGTAGATCGCCGTGTGCCCGAGGTCGTCGGGCACGTCCGGGCCCAGGAAACGTTTGGCGAACCCGGCCGCGATCGCCGCGGAGACCAGGGCGATCGTCGACCCGGCCAGCAGGGTGGCGGCGGACCCGGTGTCACCGGAGCCGAAGAGGGCGCGCAGACCCACCGAGATCAGCGTTCCGGCCGCGAGCAGACCTGCGCCGAGCGTGGTGAAGAAGGCGTTCATCTCGATGAGCACGTCGCGCGGAGCCACGTGCGGCAGCGCGGCGGACAGGCCCGAGGACACGAATCGGCTGCACCCGGTCACGCACAGCGCGGCGAACAGCACCACGGGTTCCGGGGCGCCGCTGCCCATCGCCAGGGCGACCAGGACGATCGCCAGGGCCCGCAGGACGTTGACCCAGACCAGTACGCGTCGGCGGTCCCAGTGGTCCAGGAGCGCTCCGGCGAAGGGGCCGACCACCGAGTACGGCAGCAGGAGCACCGCGAATCCGGCGGCCACCGCCATCGGATCGGAGTGCCGGTCGGGATTGAACAGGATCGAGAACGCCAGCGCGGCCTGGAAGGCGCCGTCGCTGAGCTGGCTGGTCAGCCGCACCAGAAGGAGCCGCCACAAGCCTGGCGAATGTCCCAGCGACCGGATGAACTCCACCCGTCGACACTACCGGTCGGGAGCCGAGCAGGAGGAGTGAGACGACCGTCGGGCCGCTATGCCATGATTGTGCGGTGGACGACGACGACTTCCGCGATCCGGCGCAGGTCGGACCCGGTTCCCTTCTGATCGCATCCACGACGCTGACCACCCCGACGTTCGCCCGCGCTGTGATATACATCATCGAGCACGACGAGAACGGCACGCTCGGAGTGGTGCTCAACCGGATGAGTCAGGCCGCGGTCTTCAACATCCTGCCCCAGTGGTCCGAGCTCGCGGCGTCTCCGCGCGCGGTCTTCATCGGCGGACCGGTGCAGACCGAGTCGGCGGTGTGCCTCGGGGTGGCGAAGATCGGCGTCGACCTGGATTCCCAGCCCCGGCTGCACCGGGTGCTCGGTCCGGTGTGCATGGTGGATCTGGATGCCGACCCCGAAGAACTCGAGCCGATCCTCACCGGTGTCCGGATCTTCGCCGGATACGCCGGGTGGGATGCGGGCCAGCTGCAGGACGAGCTCGACGACGGCAGTTGGCTGGTCGCCGCCGGTCTGCCGACCGATCTCCTGGCCCCGGCGAGCGTCGACATCTGGCACGAGGTGCTGCGCCGCCAGCCTTGGCCGCTCCCCCTGCTGGCCACGTATCCGACGGATGCGCTGACCAACTGACCGCCGCGCCGCCCCGGTGGTGCTTTCCCGCCTCGTCGTCGGCCGGCCGGTCTGCGCGTGCTCTCCCCGTGCCGGCCTCGGTCCGGGAGTGTGTTCTCCCCGTGGCTGTTCGGTCCTGGAGTGTGTCGCGTCTCCTGCGGCTGCTCGGCTTGGGGCGTGTCGCGTCTCCTCTTCCGTGTCGCTGCCGATGGACGGGTCGCGACACGGAAGAGGAGACGCGACACGCTGGCGGCGAAGCGATCAGGACCGCCGGGGTCCCACCCGGGTCGGCACGACGGTCAGGCGCGCGGAGCGGCGGGATCGTCGTCCCCGGCGTCGATCTGTCGGGCGTATCGGGAGGCTAGCCACGAGCACAGGATCAGCTGGACCTGGTGGAAGATCATCAGCGGCAGCACGATCAGGCCGACGGACGAGCCCGCGAACAGCACCGTCGCCATCGGCAGACCCGTGGCCAGGGACTTCTTGGTGCCGCAGAACTGGATCGCGATGGTGTCCTCGCGATCGAAACCCATTCGGCGGGGCAGCTGTCCGGACACGATCAGCATGCCGATCACCAGCACCGTGGCGATCACCACCATGAGGATCACCTGCCAGGCGTTCACCAGCGACCACAGGCCCTCGCGGACGCCTTCGCTGAACGCCACGTAGACCACCAGCACGATGGAGCCGCGGTCGACGTACTTGGTGGGTTCGGCGTACCGCTTCAGGAACGGCGCCACCCACGGCCGGGCCAGCTGGCCGAGCACGAACGGCAGCAGGATCTGCAGCATGATCTTGGTGATCGACGATCCGTCGAACTGCACGCCGGAGTCGGTCGACATCAGCCACACCACCAGCAGCGGAGTGAGGAAGACGCCGAGCAGATTGGAGACGGATGCGCTGACGATCGCCCCCGGCACGTTGCCGCGGGCGATCGAGGTGAACGCGATCGACGACTGCACGGTCGACGGCACCAGCGTCAGGTACAGCAGTCCGGCCGACAGGTCCCGGCCGATCACCGACGAGAGCGCGGGCGCCAGGACCACGCCGACGATCGGGAACAGCACGAACGTGAAGGCCAGGATCGTCAGGTGCAGACGCCAGTGAGTCAGCCCCGCGAGCGCCTCGCGCGGGTGCAGTCGGGTCCCGTACAGGAAGAACAGCACGGCGATCAGCGCGACGACCAGGTGGTCGAGGATCTCGGCGACCGTGCCGCGGGCGGGCAGGAAGGCGGCGACGATCACGGCGAGCATGATCGAGAGGACGAAGCCGTCGACGGGCGACTTCGCGAGGAGACGGCCGAACATCAGCGCCCGGTTCCGCTCCCGGAGGGCGCGGACGGGTGGCTGTGCGCGGCGTCCTCGGGCAGACACATCCCGCTGAGTTTGCAACTCCCGCAACTGGATTCGCCGCAGTCGGCGGCCGGATTGGCGGTGTCTCCGGCGGCGGGGCTCGTCGTCGTACCCGATGCGCGGCCCTCGCCTGCCGAGTCGCCTCCGGCGGTCGTCCCCGTCCCGCAGCCCGAGCCGCCGGCCGCGCCGATTCCGTCGGCGGAGCCGGTCGAAGCCCCGTCTCCGCCCGAACAGCAGCCGCTGCTGCAGCCGCCCTCGGACTCGGGGGCCGGGATCGCGGCGGCCGCCCGGATGGCGACACCGCTGAGCACCGACATCGCCAGGAAGCCGACCGCCAGGCCCCCGAGCGCCCACAGGAATCCCCAGCGGGTGGTCAGCGCGGCGACGCCGCCGAAGGTCAGGGCCACGGCTCCGCCCAGATGTCCGGGTGCGGCGATGCGCTGCGCCAGCTGCCAGGCCTCCGGCGACCGGACGGTCTCGGCGGTGCGCACACCGACGTAGCGGTTACCCGGAAGTTTTCCGATCAGTCCGGCGACACCGGTGACGGCCCACACGGCGGCCAGCACGAAGACGAGGATCGCGGCGATCAGAGACAGGACGTACACGTCTCTCATGGTACGGCCGAGGCGCATTATGGCCCGAATCGGTCCACGAATTACCCTGGTCGGGTGAGCAACGCCGACAGCACCCCGGGCCACCGTTACACCGCGCAGACCGCCGGTGAGATCGAAGCGGCCTGGCAGAACCACTGGACCGAGAACCAGACCTTCGCCGCGCCGAACCCGGTCGGTCCGCTCGCGGGCGATTTCAGCGATTTCTCGGGTTCCGGTCCGCAGGCGCCGGACAAGCTCTTCGTTCAGGACATGTTCCCGTACCCCTCGGGCGCGGGTCTGCACGTCGGCCATCCGCTCGGCTTCATCGCCAGCGACGTCTACGCCCGCTTCCAGCGGATGACCGGCAGCAACGTGCTGCACACCATGGGTTTCGACTCGTTCGGTCTGCCCGCCGAGCAGTACGCGGTGCAGACGGGCACGCATCCGCGCACCACCACCGAGGCGAACATCGAGCGTTACCTGCAGCAGATCCGCCGACTGGGCCTGGGCCACGACGAACGACGACGCGTCGCCACCACCGACGTCGACTTCTACCGGTGGACGCAGTGGATCTTCCTGCAGATCTACAACGCCTGGTTCGATGAGGATCGGAACAAGGCGCGCCCGATCGCCGAGCTGATCGCCGAGTTCGACTCCGGCGCCCGGACGCTCGACGACGGCCGCATCTGGTCCGACCTCGACGATGCGGGCCGCCGCGAGGTGCTGGACTCGTACCGCCTGGTGTACCTGAGCGATTCGCTGGTCAACTGGTGCCCGGGCCTGGGCACGGTGCTGGCCAACGAGGAGGTGACCGCCGACGGCAGGTCCGAGCGCGGCAACTTCCCGGTGTTCCGCAAGAACCTGCGCCAGTGGATGATGCGGATCACCGCGTACTCCGATCGTCTGCTCGACGACCTGGACCTGCTGGACTGGCCGGAGAAGGTCAAGACCATGCAGCGCAACTGGATCGGTCGTTCGCGCGGTGCGCGCGTCCGGTTCCCGGTGCCCGGCACCGCGCCGGTCGACACCGCCGTCGAGGTCTTCACCACCCGCCCGGACACCCTGTTCGGCGCGTCGTACATGGTGCTGGCCCCCGAGCACGAGCTGGTCGACCGGATCGTCGCCGATGCCTGGCCGGCCGACGTCGACCCGCGGTGGACCGGTGCGGCATCGACTCCGAAGGAGGCCGTCGCGGCCTACCGCGCGTCGATCGCCGCCAAGAGCGATCTGGAGCGCCAGGAGAACAAGGAGAAGACCGGCGTCTTCACCGGCGCCTACGCGGTGAACCCGGTCGGCGGCGAGCGACTGCCGGTGTTCATCGCCGACTACGTGCTGCTCGGCTACGGCACCGGCGCCATCATGGCCGTCCCCGCGCACGACGAGCGCGACCACGAGTTCGCCACCGCCTTCGGCCTGCCGATCCGCGAGGTGATCGAGGGCTCCGACGACATCCGGGCCGCCGCCTTCACCGGCGACGGACCGCTGATCAACAGCGGTTTCCTGGACGGCTTGCGGGTCGACGCGGCCAAGGCCGCCGTCGTCGAACGCCTGGAGGCCGAGGGCACCGGCGTGGGCACCGTGCAGTTCAAGCTGCGCGACTGGCTCTTCGCGCGGCAGCGGTACTGGGGCGAGCCGTTCCCCATCGTGTACGACGCCGAGGGCGCCCCCCACGCGCTGCCGGACTCGATGCTGCCGATCGAGCTGCCCGAGGTGGCCGACTACGCGCCGGTCGCCTTCGATCCGGACGACGCCGACAGCCGGCCGTCTCCCCCGCTGGCGAAGGCCACCGAGTGGGTGGCCGTCGACCTGGATCTGGGCGACGGGCTGAAGACCTACTCGCGGGACACCAACGTGATGCCGCAGTGGGCGGGCAGCTCGTGGTACCAGCTGCGCTACATCGATCCGACCAACGAAGAGACGCTGTGCGCCAAGGAGAACGAGGCCTACTGGATGGGTCCGCGTCCGGAGCTGCACGGCGCGAACGATCCGGGCGGCCTGGACCTGTACATCGGCGGTGTGGAGCACGCGGTGCTGCACCTGCTGTACTCGCGGTTCTGGCACAAGGTGCTGTTCGACCTGGGGTACGTCACCAGCAGTGAGCCGTACCGCAAGCTGTTCAACCAGGGCATGATCCAGGCCTACGCGTACACCGACTCGCGCGGGGTCTACGTGCCGGCCGAGGAGGTGACGGAGTCCGGCGGGAAGTTCTTCCACGACGGCGAAGAGGTCACCCAGGAGTACGGGAAGATGGGCAAGTCGCTCAAGAACTCCGTCGCTCCCGACGACATCTGCCGCGACTACGGCGCCGACACCCTGCGCGTCTACGAGATGTCGATGGGTCCGCTGGACCAGTCGCGTCCGTGGGCCACGAAGGACGTCGTCGGCGCGCAGCGCTTCCTGCAGCGCGTCTGGCGCCTGGTGGTCGACGAGGAGACCGGCGGAGTCCGGGTCTCGGACGCGGCGCCGTCGGGCGAGACTCTCAAGGCGCTGCACAAGACCATCGCCGGGGTCCGGGAGGACTACGACGGGCTGCGGATGAACACCGCGGGCGCCAAACTGATCGAACTGACGAACCACCTGACCAAGACCTGCCCCGACGGCGCACCGCGTGCCGCCGTCGAGCCGCTGGTCCTGATGCTCGCTCCCCTGGCCCCGCATCTCGCCGAGGAGCTGTGGAAGCGGCTCGGGCACGACGGTTCGCTGGCGCACGGCCCGTTCCCGGAGGTGGACGAGAGCCACCTCGTCGAGGACACGGTCGAGATCCCGGTTCAGGTCAAGGGCAAGGTGCGCAGCCGGATCACGGTGGCCGCCGACGCCGACGAGGCGACCGTGGTGGCCGCTGCGCTGGCCGACGAGAAGGTGCAGGGCTTCCTCGACGGCGAGCCCCGCAAGGTGATCTACGTGCCGGGCCGGACGGTGAACGTCGTTCCCTGAGGTCACGAGCCCAGGCAGGAGTATCTAACAGATTAAAGCCCCGCTAATCTCACAAGTCTTCACGCCTGAGGGTGGAAATTGTTAGATTGGCGGGGCTTTAATCTGCAGAACATCTGCTCGACGTGAGGCGTGAGGATGGTGCCGGCTGTGTCGGTCAAGAGATCGGATCGGCGGAGCGAACTCGAACGCCTGGTCTCGGTGATGCTGAGTACGGCGTCGGACGGCCGACTCACGTCGACCGCCGAGACGCAGTCGGTGGGCTTCCACGAGGAGGCCGGCCGACGGTACGGGCGCGAGCTCGATGCCGGCCTGCCCAGCAACCAGATCGCGGCGGTCGCCCTGGCCGACGAGGTCGCGTGCATGGCGAACTCCCCCGGCGGCGGCGCGCTGATCGTGGGCGTCGAGGACCGCACCGGCCGGATCATCGGCACCGAGCTCGACGGCGACTGGCTCCGTGACAGCGTCCTGGGCAGGATCGGGGTGGCACCGGACATCCGGGAGGAACGCGCCGAGGGCCTGCGTCTGCTCACGGTCTTCGTCGCCGAGGCGCGCGAGCCGGTCGAGGACACCGACGGCGGACTTCGGTGGCGGGTCGGCGGCTCGAGTCGGCCCGTCGACCGTTCCGAATGGTGGGAACACCGGGATCGCGCAGAGCGGGCGGATCCGATGGCGGCGCCGTCACCGCAGGGGCCGGACACGGTGCGGCCGGGTGCGATGGAGATCGTGCGCCGACTCCTCGACGCGGACACGGCCGCCGACGAGGAGGTGCTGCGCAGGCTGGGCGCGGTGCGGTCCGACGGGCTGCTCACCCGCGCGGGAGCCCTGCTGCTCACCCGTGCGGATCGGACGCTGCTCGATTTCACGGAGTCCGACGTCCCCGACGGACCGCTCGTCAACCGGATCTCCGCGGCGCCCGAGGGCTCCCTGCTCGAGCAGCTCATGCAGATCGAATTCGCCGTGCGCGTGGCGAACACGATGGCCGCAGCGGGGCACGGAGCCCGCCGCGAGTCCGTGCGGAGGGTGCCGGAGCCCGCCGTCCGGGAGGCGCTGCTGAACGGGGTGATACACCGGGACTGGAACCGACCCGAGCCCACGGAGGTGCGCTGGTCCGACCTCGAGAGCACGCTGACCGTCGTGAGCCCGGGCGGCTTCCCCGACGGGATCACCACGTCGAACGTCGTGAGCGGGCGGACGGCTCGCCATCCCGCCCTCGCCGATCTGTTCCGGGCGCTGGGCCTGGTCGACAAACCGGGGGCCGGCGTCGACCGGATGTACCGCGAGATGCTCGTGGTGGGGCATCGGCCTCCGGAGATCACCGAGGAGCCGGGCGTGCGGGTGCTGTGCACCCTCACGGGCGGGCGGCCGGTGTATCCGGTGATGGAGTGCGTCCGGGCCGTCGCCCCTGCGGAGCGGCGGAACGACTATCGGATCGCGATCATCCTCCACCGACTGATGCACCGTGCGTTCGTGACGACGACACAGATCGAGGAGGCCCTGCAGTCGTCCGCCGAGGCGGCCCGGATCGCGGTGGAGGCGGCCCGGCAGACGGCGGTCCGGTCGGGGCCGTTGATCGTCGGGTACAAGGACTCCTGGATCCTCGGTCCCACCGCTCGGGCCCTGCTCGCCGCCGCTCACGATCCGGACGGCGACTCCCCCGTCATGGCGTATCTGAGCACCGATCTCGACGCTCAGGCCGTCGTGGCCTGCGACTGGGTTGATGCCTTCGGCAGCGTCACCACGGGCGATCTCGACGTCCTCACCGGCACGTCGCGCGGAACGGTGAAGCGGACGCTCGACGCCCTCGTCGCACGGGGTGACCTGGTGAGCCTGGGCGCAGGACGTTCCGCCCGGTACGAACGCCCCTGAGATGAGGGCTCGTCGGGAGCCGAGGGGTCCGGTGCGGCGGCAGGAAGCGACGGGACTCGGCGAAGACCGCTCCGGTCAGCGAAAACTCCCAGGCAGAACACGTATTGATAGATTAGACAGTCATTAATCTAATAATCACTCGTCGAAGGGGGCGACGGCGCCCAGCGGCAGGTTCTCGGGGATCCCACCGCGGGGACGGCGGCCTCCGGCGGATCGGGGCGGTCGCCCACGATCAGGGCTGCCGGAGATCGGGTACATGCGTTGTCGGCACCGGATCGACGCATGCGGGACGACGGTGGAGGTCACCCCGGAAACGGCGAGATTCCCGCTGCACCGAGGCGCGGAGAGACACATTCGGTTCAGAGAATACCGAGGTAAGAGCATGTTTCCGATGAGACCGACCACCGGCGGCTCGGGTATTCGACCGTCGTCGGCCCGGGTGCTGCACACGAAGAGAAGCCGAACGGGCCCGGCTCCGGGGCCGAACGCACCGTCGCGGGGCTGAATCCGGTGGTCGGAGGCGTCTCGCACTCCTGAGATCACCGGAAACCCCAGGTGAGTGGGTATTTGTTAGATTAAATTACATCTAATCTAACAATCAGCGGTTCGGCGGCACGATGGTCAGAGCGTGATGCGCTTCTGCTCCCCCACGCCGAACATGCCGTCGACGTTCAAGGTCACGTCCTCGGCGTGGATCTCACCCTCGTACCAGCCGTACGGCGCGTAGTACTCGGCGAGCGATTTCCGCGGGCCGACGTGCATCGTCGACTTCACCGTCGGGGTGAAGGTCACGTCCACGGCGCCGGAGACGTCGCGGACGTACCATTTGCCCCACGGTCCGTCGGGGCGTTCGACGGTCACCGGCGGCAGCCGCCGGAGACGGTTCCCGATCCAGATCGCGTTCTCGTTGAACTCGGCCGGATCCAGGACCTGGTTGTCGGTGAGGTTGAATCCCTCGACCACTCCGTCTTCGCTGCGGCGGATGCCGGTCACCCAGTCGTAGCGCATCGGTCGCGGGTAGTCGCCGTGATGGTCGTCGAGGATCAGGTAGCCGCGCTCGTCGGCGAATCCCACCTGATCGCCGCCGATCACCAGGCTGCCGCTCATCGGCATCATCGTCTTGTGCGAGTACAGCGCCCGATCGGCGCTGAACGGATGCACGACGACGAGGTGCGCCGCATCGTCGGGGCCGCACGAGCCGGCGACGTGCAGGCCCATCGACGCGAGCTCCTCCTTGCCGGGGTGGTGGGCGTCGACGGTGACGCGGCCCCGTTCGAGGTGATTGCCGATCTCCACGCGGAAATCGGCCACCCGGCCCCGTGACGACGATCCGAGCAGCCCCCGGGCCACGGCCAGCGTCGGCGCGGGCATCTTGGTCTCCCACCGGGTGATGGTGGCGGCGTGCTTGTCGACGACCAGCACCTGGATCAGGCCGACGGTCTTGGCGTTGTACACCGCGCCGAGGACGAAGTGGTCGTCGTCGCCGAGCTGGAAGGCCTCCCACTCCTTGAGCCGCATGTTTCGATTGGCGCGGCGCACACCGTCGAACCGTTTGCGGCGGGTGCTCTCGAAGCTGGGACGGTTCCCGGCGTCGAGCGGGTTGATGATCGCGATGGGGCCGTCGTAGGTGCCGAAGCGGTATCGCCCGTCCTCCACGAGGGAGTGGGGCGGTGCGACGGGTGCCGGGGGATACAGCGGAGTACTCATCGGTAGTAAAATACCGCGCCCGGCGCGTGGGCGCCGGTGACCCGGGACGATGCTCGTCGCGAGGACTCTTGGCAGGTTTCTTACTCAGTAGTAAGGTATCGCGCATGGCGATCAACCTTGAGCTCCCCGAGAAGCTGAACTCCACCGTCGAGCGTGCGAGTCTCGCTGCCGAGCACATCTTCCGCCCGATCAGCCGTAAATACGATCTGGCCGAGCACGACTACCCGACCGAACTCGACGAGCTGGGCAAGCTCGCGAAGCAGGCCCGTGAGCAGGAGCGCTCCGGCAAGTCCGACAAGGCCGACTCGGCGAAGGAGGGCACCGTCAACGGCGCCAACCTGCGCTCGGTGCTCAACGCCCGGGAACTGAGCTGGGGCGACGTCGGCCTGATGCTGACGATCCCCGGCCAGGGCCTGGGCAACGCCGCGATCGCCGCCGTCGCGAACAAGGAGCAGCTGGAGAAGTTCGGCGACGTGTGGGCCGCGATGGCGATCACCGAGCCGGGCTTCGGCAGCGACTCGGCCGCGGTCACCACCACCGCGGTGCTCGACGGCGACGACTACGTGATCAACGGCGAGAAGATCTTCGTGACCGCCGGTTCGCGGGCCGATCACGTCGTGGTGTGGGCGACCCTGGACAAGTCGAAGGGCCGCGCGGCGATCAAGAGCTTCGTGGTGCCGATGGACGCCGAGGGCGTCGCCGTCGCCCGCCTGGAGAACAAGCTCGGCATCAAGTCGTCGGACACCGCCGTCATCGTGTTCACCGACGTGCGCGTGCCGAAGGAGAACCTGCTCGGCAGCCCGGACATCGACGTCAAGAAGGGTTTCGGCGGGGTCATGCAGACCTTCGACAACACCCGTCCCGTCGTCGCCGCCATGGCCGTCGGCGTCGGTCGCGCCGCGCTGGAAGAGATGCGCCGCATGCTCGAAGAAGCAGGTCACCCGGTCGACTACGACCGTGCGGCCGCGGCGCAGCACGCCTCGGTGGCCGAGTTCATCCGTCTCGAGTCGGACTGGGAGGCATCGTGGCTGCACACCGTGCGTGCCGCGTGGATGGCCGACAACTCCGAACCGAATTCGCTGGAGGCCTCGATGAGCAAGGCCAAGGCGGGGCGTACCGTTACCGAGGTGACCAACAAAGCCGTCGAGATCGGCTCCACCCAGGCCTACGGTGAGACCGGACTGGTGGAGAAGTGGGCGCGTGACTCGAAGATCCTGGACATCTTCGAGGGCACCCAGCAGATCCAGCAGCTGATCATCGCCCGTCGTGTGCTCGGCAAGTCGAGCGCTGACCTGAAATGATGCTCGGACGGGCCGTCGCCGCCGCGACGACGAGCATCGCGCTCGTCGGCGTGCTGGCGGCGTGCGGTTCGTCGGATCCGGAGGCTGCGCCGGAGAAGCCGGCGGTCTCCCTGCCGCCCACCTACGGGCCGATGCCGTGGGGCGCCGACCTGCAGGGTTTCGGCGACCGCAAGGATGTGCGCTGCGCGGGCACGGACCAGGCGATCCGGATGACCTGGAGCGGCGACCATCGGTTCCTGGTCTGCCGACCGGCGGGTGGGGCCAAGCGCTACCTGCTCGCGTGGACCTCCGACGGCCCCACGCGGCGCGGCGAGAAGAACCCGGACATGCGGTTGTTCAAGGCGCCCTTCGTCAACCTGACGCCCAAGAGCGTGCAGTTCGAGACCTCCGACGGCGATCTGTTCGACATCGGCAAAGACACGATGACCATCGAATGGAAACGCCAGAAGGGGAGCAAGACCAAGAGATTCACCTCCATCCGCACCGGTGAGGGCTGGAGCCGCCTCGACTGATCGGCTTCGCCGATCCCGGTGCGCTGTGTGGTCTCGACTCCGCTCGACCAGCGAGGGGAATCAGCTCGACCAGCGAGGGAACCCGTCTGCCGGTGCAGGGAACCCGTCTGCCGGTGTAGAGGACTCGTCTGCAGCCGAGGAGAATCCGCCTGCCGGTGAGGAGAATCCGCCTGCCGGCGATCGGGTGGGGCTGCTGCCTGCAGCGCTGCGATCTTGTCGTACCGGGGTGATAGCGTTTTCCGCAGAATCTGATGCAGAAATGGAAAGACGCAGGTCGTGAAGACTTTTCAGCTCCGAAACCGCCGTTACCTCGGTTCTAAGCGTGCGGTGCTGCCGGTGATCGGCGAGGTGATCGCCGCGCTGCCGGAACCCCCCGAGACAGCCGCCGACCTGTTCGCCGGCACCGGGGTGGTCGGGGAGTCGCTGGCCCGCACCGGGCTGGCCGTGACCTTCAACGACCTGCTCTCGTCCAACACCACCGTCTACCGGGCCTTCTTCGGCACCGAGCCGCTCGACCACGACAGGCTCGCCGAGTCCGTCGCCGAGATCAACGCCGCGGACCCGTCGTCGTTGGCGCCGAACTACTTCTCGGAGACCTTCGGCGGCACCTACTACTCCGAGGCCAACGCCCGGCTGGTCGGTCACTACCGCGAGGAGATCGAGCGGTGGCACGCGTCCGGGGCGCTCAACGAGCGCGAGCGCGCCGTCCTGATCGCGAGTCTGCTCTACGGCATGGACCGGCTGGCGGCGACCGTCGGCCACTACGACGCCTACCGCGAGGGTGCGGCGACCGACGTCCGGATGGTGTTCGGGCTGCCGGAGACCGAGACCTTCGAGCGGGAGCACACGGTCACCCGGTCGGACGCGAATCAGCTGGTCCGGCAGCGTCGGTGGGATCTGGTCTACATCGATCCGCCGTACAACTCCCGCCAGTACGGCGACCTGTACCACGTGCTCGACAACGTCACCGACTGGCAGAAGGGCCCCGTGCAGTTCAAGGCGCGGAAGATGGATCGGCGTCATCTCAAGAGCGACTACTGCACCACGGCCGCCGTCCCGGCGTTCAGCGACCTGATCGACGCCCTCGACACGTCGACGATCATCATGTCGTACAACGACACCGGCAAGCGTGGGAACGCCCGCTCCGCGGCACGCCTGACCGACGACGACATCCTCTCGGTGATGCGCCGTCGCGGCCGGGTGGAGGTGGTCGACGTCCCGCACCGCGAGTTCACCACCGGCCGGTCGGGGATCGGCGACATCGTCGAACGGCTCTTCGTCTGCCATGTCGACGACGCCGGTTCGACGGCGTCGACCGGGGTTTCGACACGTCCTCGTCACGTCGTCCCGCAGCAGGCTCAGCCGGCGGGAGCGGCGGATCGGGATGCTCGATCGGCGGGAACGGCGGCTCGGGTCGCGCGGTCGGCGGGGACCGGGCCGGTGTCCCGGGGCGAGAAGACGATGTCTGATCGTGCCTCGGGGCCGTCGACGGGGAGCCCCGTCGCGGAGGTGGAGCGCGTCCCCGAAGCGGCGATCGGTCGTCTCTCCGGAGGCAGCGGTCGATCCTCCGGGACGTCGACGGCGCCGGGCGCCGCAGGAACCCCGCCGCCGCTCGTCCGCAGCCCGCTGAACTACACCGGCAACAAGAAGCGCCTGGTGGGGGAGATCATCCCGCTGATGCCCGCGCCGAGCGAGCGACATCAGCGCTTCGTCGACGTGTTCAGCGGCTCCATGACGGTCGGCATGAACTCCGGTTACACAGAGGTGGCGTTCAACGACGTCCAGGTGGACGTGGTGGGGCTCGGCGAGCTGTTCCGGGAGGTCTCGCACGCCGACATCGTGGCCCGGGTGGAGTCGATCATCGACGAGTACGGGCTCTCCGACAGCCAGAAGCACGGGTACGACACCTACGGCGCCAACTCGTCGAACGGACTCGGGAAGGTGAACAAGGAGGCGTACCTGCAGCTCCGGACCGATTTCAATCGGATGGATGCGGCGGATCGTCGTCGTCCGTACACGTTCTTCACGCTCATCGTGTTCGGGTTCAACAACCAGATCCGCTACAACCGTCGCGGCGAGTTCAACATGCCGGTGGGCAAGCGCGACTTCAACAGCCGGGTCCGCAAGAACCTCTTCGACACGGTCGCCTGCATGCACCGGCTGAATCCGGATCTGTGGACGCTCGATTTCCGCGACGTCTTCGGCAAGCTGGAGACCACCGACTTGGTCTACTGCGATCCGCCGTACCTCCTGGGCACCGCTCCCTACAACGAGCAGAACGCCTGGACCGTCGACGACGAGACCGACCTGCTCGATCACCTGGCCGGCTTCGCCGCGCGCGGCGGCACCTTCGGACTATCGAACGTCCTGTCGCACAAGGGGTCCGACCACGACCAGCTGTCCGAGTGGGCCGAAGGGCACGGGTTCGTGGTGCACACGCTGGACTACAGCTATGCGAACTCGTCGTACCAGCGGAAAGACCGCAACGCGTCCCGGGAGGTGCTGATCACCAACTGGCGCGGGGATCATGGCTGAGTTCGACGCGTACCTGTTCGACGTCCAGGGCACCCTCCTCGACTTCTACACGCCGGTCGCCGAGGCGCTCGCCGCGGAGTTCGCCGAACTCGGCGTCGCGGTGCCGGTGGGCGACGTGGTGCGGGCGTGGCGCGCCGACTACTTCGCGCGGGTCGCGGCGCTGGAGCAGTCCGCGGACGAGTGGTACCCGGTGCAGCGGGTCTACGCCGACGGCCTGGCCGATGTGTGCGCGTCGTTCGGGATCGAGTTGCCCGCGGAACGGCGCGCCGAACTCGCCGGGGCGTGGACGCGGCTGGTCCCGTGGCACGACGTCCCCGACGGTCTGCGACGGCTCCGCTCGGAGTCGCTGGTCGCGACGCTCTCGAACACCGACATGGCGACGATGGTGACCCTGTTCAAGGATCTGCGCATCGACTGGGACGCGATCTTCACCGCCGAGGTGTTCGGCGCCTTCAAACCCGACCCCGTGCTGTACACGCGCGCCTGCCGGTATCTGGGGGTGCGGCCCGAACGCACGGCGATGGTGGCCTCCCACCCGTACGACCTGCGTGCGGCGAGAGAACAGGGCCTGAACACGGTGTTCGTGTACCGGCCGGGGGAGTTCGGGCGGATCGACGATGCCGTCGACGACGAAGCGGGCGAGTTCGACCACCGGGTCACCGGCCTGCACCAGATCCCCTGAAACGACCAGATCCCCTGAAACGGGTCACCGGCGGGACGCGGGTTCGTCGTACCATCGGGGAGACCGTGGCGCCTCCCGCGAGGCGCCGATCACCGGGAGCAGAGGTGGGCGTGGGTAACGAGATGTTCGAGCCGGCCGACGGGCGTCTCCTCGAATACGCGCTCGGCGGTCCCGACGACGGATTCCCGATCGTCTCGCTGCACGGGCTGCTGGGCGGGGCCACGATCGACTCCGATCACGAGCGGCTCTGCGCGCGCACCGGGGTGCGGCTGATCTCCGTCGCGCGACCCGGTTACGGACGGTCCACTCCGATTCCGGATGCGCCCGGTCGGAACGTCGCGAGCGGGGTGTCCGACGTCCTGGCGCTGCTCGACCATCTGGGGGTGGAGACCTACGGGGCGATCGGGATCTCCGCGGGCGCTCCGCACGCGCTGGCGCTCTCGGCACTCGGGAACCCGGTGTCGACGACGGTGGTGAGCGGGCTGCCGCCGGTGTTCTACGCGGGTGTCCGCCGGGGGTACCCGGTGTCGGCGCGAGCCGTGTTCGCGCTGCTGCGGAGGTCCGGCGCCGCCCGCGGTCTCTACGCGAAGACCCTGCTCGCCGTACTGGGGAAGACGATGCCGGACGAGCCCGCCGTCGCGGAGTCCGCGGTTCAGGGCGGTGCGGGCATGCGGCGGGAGATGCTGCTGCAGCAGCGACCCTGGGGTTTCGCCTTCGGCGACGTCGGAGCGGTCACCTGGTTCCACGGTGACGAGGACGACGAGGTGCCGTTGGCGGCCGCCGAGAAGGCGAGGACGCTGCTGCCGGATGCGACGTTCGTCGTCGTCCCGGGGATGGGGCACTTCCCCGACGAGGACCGCTGGGCGGAGATCTATCGCTCCGCGGTCGCCGCCGGACGGTCCGGAACCGAAAAGGACTGAAGGTTCACGAGCCGGTCGACGAGTTCGGCGTTCCAGTCCGAGTTCAGGTACTCCACCTCGGTGCGACCGGCCTCCGCGGCGACCTGGTCCAGCGTCGACGACAGGGGAGCGGTGGCGATCTCGATCCAGTCGCGGGTGCGCAGGGAGACGATCAGCGGGCTCGCGGTGCCGGTGCCGCCGTCGGTGGGGGCCATCGCCATCACCCGGGCGAAACCGAAGATCCGCGCCACGTTCGGGTCCACCTCGTTCGCGATGAACAGGGTGATCACCTCGTCGTCGGGGAACTCGCCGGCGAGGTTGGTCGCGTGCCTCAGCACCGGTTCCAGTTCGCCGCGCCGCTGGGTGGCCGGGTCCATCAGCGTCACCTCGACCAGCACGCGGCGGCCGTCGAGGACGAACTCGATGTCGCCGCGCAGGCCGGGGGCGTGGCTGATCGGCAGGAAGTCGCCGTCGAGGGAGAGCCCGAACGCCGCGCGCGGATCGAAGGCCCGGTCGGCGGCGTAGTAGAGCGAGAGTCCGACCAGGTACTCGTACATGCAGGGGACCGTCGGTTTGCCGCGGAAAGCCTTCTCGCGCACCGTGTTCACCGCGGCGGAACGGTAGTCGTCGGCGATCAGACCGAGCAGTCGCCGCACCTCTCCGGCCGGGAACGACGACGCGACGACCCGGTCGAACCGGGCGCGTTCCCGGGCCTCCACGAACTCCTGGATCTCGTCCGGGGCGATGCCGTGCCGGGCGACGATCCGCGCGTCGGTGCGGGCGAGGGCATCCGGGCCGCACGATTCGGCGACCCCGGCCGCCCGCCGCGCATCGTCCGGGGCGACGTCGGACAGCACGACGAGCCGGTCGTCGACGGCGGCGAAGAACTCCCCGGCGTAGGCGGCGCCTGCGCTCACCCGGTCCTCCGACACCGAGAACACGCCGCTCGCGGTGAGGATCCGCAGATCGTTGTCGAGGTATTCGCGGACCAGAGACGTGATCCGGCTGCCGTTGAACAGGTCGACGATGCCCTGACGGAAGTCGACGACGTCGCCGTCCCACGACGGATAGCACGCGCTGCGGTACACGGTGAGCGGTCCGTTGCCGCTTTTGCGCAGGTCGGGGAGATACCGGGCGGGATCGAAGCGAGCCTTGACCGTGGCGCCGCCGTCGGCGACGGCGCGGCGCAGCCGGGCGAGGGTCCCCGCGTCGGGATGCTCCCGGAAGTCGGTGAGCGCCAGCAGGAAGGCCCGGTAGCGTTCGACGAAGGTGGGGCCCTTGCCGTTCGGGAACGCCTCGGGCGTGAACACGCCCGAGATGATGTACCGATCCTGCTCCAGGGTCCGCTCGGCCGCACCGAGTGCGGTGTCGAGGGTGGCGCCGCGCGCCCGCATGTCGGTGATCGCCGCGACGAGCGCCTCGACGTCGACGCCGATCAGCTTCGGCCCGGCGATGAACGCGAAGGCGAACTCGTCGGTGCTCAGCGGTCCGGTCCGGTGCAACACGCGCAGGAGCAGTCGTACCGGGAAGTAGCGGTCGCCGCGGTCGGTCTTCTCGGTGTAGGAGAGCACGCCGCGCAGGACGGCCGAGTTCTCGGGGGTGAGCGCGCACAGCCGGTCGAACCGATCCAGGCGGCGTCGGTCGCCGCCGGAGAACAGCTCGCCCAGCGCGGTGATCCGGCGTTCGTGCTCGTCGACGAAACCCAGTTTGACCAGGGCACTGGTGTAGGTGCGGGCGCGTTTGGCGGCGTCGGCCTCGGCGATCGCGGTGCCGCTGCCGAAGACGTCCGGCGCCAGACCGCGCAGCAGGTGGTAGAACTCGGCCTGCGTCACCGGATCCCACGGACGCTCGTCGTCGGACCGGAACTCCGCGAGCGCCTCCAGCATCGCGTGGTATCCGGCGATCACGTCCTTGCGGCGGAACGAGGTGTCGCCGAGATGGACGAGCGACTTGGCGCGCGGCGGTGTCACCCGCCCATCGTGGCACAGTCGGGAACGGTGTCACGGCTTCGTCGTTCCGTCGTCGCTCCGCTACTCTTCCCGAGGCTTTCCCGACGATTGGTTCCGAATTTGTCCCGCACCACGTTCCAGGCGCGCATGCGCCTGACCCGCACCGAGGTCTTCGCCGGGCTGGTCACCGCGCTCGCACTGATCCCGGAGACCATCTCCTTCTCCATCCTGGCCGGCGTCGGCCCGGAGGTGGGGTTGTTCACGTCGGTGATCTTCGTCCTCACGATCTCGCTCGTCGGCGGCCGTCCGGCGATGGTGTCGGCGGCGGCCGGTTCGATCGCCGTCGTCGTCGCTCCGCTGGTCGCCTCCCACGGCGTGCGGTACCTGATCGCCGCCGTGATCCTCGGCGGCCTGATCCAGGTGCTGCTGGCCTGGGGCGGCGTGATCAAGCTGATGCGGTTCGTCCCGAACAGCGTGCTCACCGGCTTCGTCAACGCGCTGGCGATCCTCATCTTCTCCGCGCAGATCCCACACCTGATCGGGGTGCCCTGGCTGGTCTATCCGATGGTCGCCGGGGGTCTGGCACTGATGTGTCTGATGCCCAGGATCACCACCGCCGTGCCCGCACCGCTCGTGGTGACCGCGCTGTTGACCGCGACGGCCGTGGTCTTCGCGCTCGCCGTGCCGCGGGTGGGCGACGAGGGGGAGTTCACCTCGACGCTGCCGACCCTCGGCATGCCGGACGTGCCGTTCACCTGGGAGACGCTGCGGATCGTGTTGCCGTACGCGCTGGCCCTCGCGCTGATCGGTCTGCTCGAGACGCTGATCACGCAGCGGATCGTCGACGGCCTCACGCACACGCCGTCGTCGCCGCTGATCGAGAGTCAGGGGCAGGGCGTCGCGAACGTGGTGACCGGTTTCTTCGGCGGCATGGGCGGCTGCGCCATGATCGGCCAGACGATGATGAACGTGAAGGCCTGCGGCGGCCGCACCCGGCTCTCCACCGTCGTCGCGGGCCTCGCGCTGCTGTGCATGCTGGTGTTCTTCGAGCCCGTGCTCACCGCGATCCCGATGGCCGCGCTGGTCGCGGTGATGGTCGTCGTCTCGTTCACGACGATGGACTGGACGTCGATCTCGCCGTCGACGCTGCGCAAGGCCCCCGTCGCCGACAGCGCCGCGATGCTGGTGACCGTCGCGGTGACGCTGCCGACGCAGAACCTGGCGTACGGGGTGCTCGCGGGTGTGGCCTGCGCGCTGATCGTGCGGAAACTCTTCCCGGCGGCCGAGCCCGTGGCCGAGGAGACGGTGACACTGCCCTGAGACCGACCCGCCGGATGAGTGCTCCCCGGTGTGTTCGCTCCGGGAATCGGGGACTGCTCGGTGATCGAGTTCTTCTCGGTGATCGCGCCTTCTCGGTGATCGAGCGGAGTCGAGATCCCCGACCGGCGAGGAGAACCACCTCTGGCCGAGGGTGCTCGGCATCCCGGTCTCGATCGAGGCGACGGTGCTCGACCCCCTGACCGGCACCCGCGGGGGACCGGGGCGGTCAGCCGCGCGGGCGGAGCGTCAGATCGGTCGGAATGCGCATCCGCCGGGGCGGACAGAGCCTGTACGACGGCGAGGGCGACGCTCTCCGGGGTCAGGAACCGTGACGGGTCGTAGTCGGCGCCCTCGATCGCGACGATGCCGCGCTGCATGTCGGTGTCCACGCGGCCCGGATAGACCGAGGTGACCCGCAGGTCGGGTTCCTCGGCGCGCAGGCCGTCGGCCAGGGCGCGCAGCGCGAACTTGCTCGCCGCATAGGGTGTCCAGCCGGGTCGGACGTTCTGGCCCGCCCCGGAGTTCAGGAACACCACGTGGCCGCGGCGGGCGCGCAGCTCAGGCAGCAGCAGCCGGGTGAGTTCGGCGGCGGCCACCACGTTGATCTCCAGCAGGGAACGCCATTCGGCGGCCGCGGTCTCCCCGACCGGGTGCAGGGTGCTGGCGATCCCGGCGCAGTGGACCAGCGCGTCGAGTTCGGTGATCCCGTCGACGGCGGCGGCCACGGCGTCGTCGTCCGTCAGTTCCACGGCGAGGATGCGCGCGCCGCCGAGTCCGGCCGCGAGTGCCTCGAGGGCGGCGGAGTCGCGGCCGAGGAGGATCAGTTCGTGCGTGGGAGCGAGGGCGCGGGCGATCTGCGCACCGATCCCGCGGGAGGCGCCGGTGACGAGTGCGGTGGGCATGGTCAGACGCGCCCGCCGGTCGCGATCCGGCCGGACGTGTCGGGGCCGCCGAACGAACCCGGGGTACGACCGCCGTGACTGTAACCGCCGTTGCCCAGATCCGCCGGGACCACCGCGGTCGGCACGACGACGGCGTCGATCAGCACCCCGGTCAGGGCCGGGGCCCCGGCGTCGCCGGATCGCTGCCACGCCGCCACGTCCTGGCGGGCGAGCACCAGGGCCTCGTCGGCGAGCGCGGCGGCCTGGTCGGTCGGCTCGTCGTCGGTGTCGGCGGACTGCACCTGATCGAGGAGGCGTTCGGCCTCGATCAGGCAGGTCCGGGCCCGGGCGCCGATCACTCCGCGGCGCGTGTCGACGAAGCTCTCGGCGGCGCTCAGTTCGGCGGTGGCCCGGACGGCCGGTGTGCACTCCCGGCCCAGGACCTCCAGGTTCTGGGCGGCGTCGGCGAGGGCGTCGAGCAGCTTCTGCGCGGTGTCGAGGGCCGATTCGGCCGAGCGGATCGCGGCGACCACCGACCGGCTCTGCTCGGCGGCGGCGTCGCGCCCCTGGTCGATGGCGGCGTCGGCGAACTGGATCAGCTCCTCGGCGAGGCGCACGTTCCCGTCCACCGAATCGACGATCGAGCCGGTGAAGTCCGCGGTGAGTCCGGTTTCCTGCTCGGCGCTCTCCCCGAGCAGCGCCGAGAGTGTCGCGGAACGCTCGGCGAGACGATCCAGTCGATCGGACGCCTCCGGGATCAGGGAGCGCACGGAGTCGAACGCGGGGGCCTGATCGTCCAGGAAACGGTCGGCGTCCGAGCAGATGCTGATGATCTGGGCGAGCAGTGCGCGCTTCTCGTCGTCGTCGATACCGTCCCGATCGGCCTCCCGCCGCAGGCGGAAGGCGGCGGACACCGCGCTCTCGGCCGTGGTGAGTGCGGCCCGGAACGGTGCGATGCGGCTGGCGCCGAGCTCGTCCTCGGCCAGGGCGAGCTCGTCGGCGCTCAACGACACCGCGTTGTCGGTGCTGGTCAGGCGTTCGTCGGCCCACGGTTCCAGGGTGGTGAGCGACTGCTCGGTGAGCTCGCCGACGGTGAGCGGATCGCTCTCGGCGGGTTCGCCGGTCTCCGTTCCCGGCCGGCTGCTGCGCCGGGAGACGTAGACGATCGACCCGGCCAGCGCTGCGAGCACGACCACCGCGATCAGCGTGATGTAGAGCCAGCTCCGCGACGTGACGTCGGAGATCTCGGCGGCGGCGTCGAGCGCGGCGTTCGCCCACTTCTTGTCACGCACGGCGGGCTCGACGACCTCCCGGCCGATCTCGTCCAGTTCGGACGGGGACAGATCGTCGATGTGATCGGCGCCCCCGAGGTAGTAGCGACCGTCCTCGACGGCGACCGCGAGCAGGATGTCGCGGTAGCTCAGCTCACTGAGCTGCTGGGTCTCGTGAGCCCACTCCTGCGGCGATCTGCCCTCGAAGTCGCGGACGTAGACCACCCAGAGCTGCAGGTCCTTCCGGGCGGACAGCCGCTCGACGGCCCGGCTGATCTCCCCCTCCTGCTTCTCGCTGAGGACTTCGGCGGCGTCGACCACCTGGGTGGGCAGGTGCGCGGGCGCATCGGCGTGGGCCGGGGCCGCCAGGAAGGCGCCGAGAAACAGCGCGAACAGGAGACTCAGAGCTGGCAGCGTGAGCACGCGCCGACGAGCGAGGGTCATGAGTCCAATCTAGCGGCTCGGCCCGGGAGGCCACCGGTCGATCTGCCGGACATCCGATACCTGGGGCCCTCCGGGCTCGCTGTGGGACATTGGAGCCCTATGCGATACGACGACGTGGTGATCGGCGCCGGGCCGAACGGGCTGACGGCGGCAGCGCTGCTCGCGCGGGCCGGCCGCCGGGTCCTGGTGAGGGAGGCGGCCCCGACGATCGGGGGCGGAGCACGGACCGACGAGGTCTTCGGATCCGGGATCAGGCGTGACGTCTGTTCCGCGGTGCACCCGACCGGATTCGTCTCGCCGGCGTTCGAAGAACTGGACCTCACCGGACACGGTCTGGAATGGCTGGTGCCGGAGTACTCGGTGGTGCACGGCACGGCCCCCGACCGGGCGATCGGACTCGCCCGCGATCCGGAGGTCCGCGCTCGGGAACTCGGCCGGGCCTGGGAGAACGCCGTCGGCTGGGCGGGCGGCGAGCCCGGGCTGATCGACGACGTCCTGAACCTCCCCGGGCTCCCGCGCCACCCGGCGGCCACGGCGAGGTTCGCGGCGGCCGCCGGACTGCCGGTCGGCGCCTTCACCCGGACCGCGTTCCGGGACGACGACGCACGCACCCTCTTCGCCGGGATCGCCGCGCATGCCGCGCGGCCGCTCTCCGCGCTCGCCTCGACCGCGCCGGGCCTGCTGCTCGCCGCGCTCGGCGGATCGGGCTGGCCGGTCGCGCGGGGCGGTTCGCAGGCGATCAGCGACGCGCTCGCCTCGGTGATCCGTTCGCACGGCGGCCGGATCGAGACCGGACACCCGGTGACCTGTGCGACGGAACTGCCCGAGGGCGCCCGACTCTTCTTCGACACCTCGCCCCGGGCGTTCACCGCGATCCTGGGCGACCGCCTGCCCGCGCGTTATCGGCGCAGGCTCGAGCGATTCCGATACGGGTCCGGCACCTGCAAGGTCGATTTCCGATTGAGCGCGCCGATCCCGTGGCGGGATCCGCGTTTCGCCGCCACGGCGACCTTCCATCTGGCCGCCGACGCCGCGCAGATCGCCGTCGCCGAGGCGGATGCCGCGGCCGGACGGATCCCGCTGCGGCCGTGGGTGCTCGGCGGCGAACCGACCCGCGTCGATCCGTCGCGGGCCCCGGCGGGCACGCACCTCGCCTGGGCCTACTCCCATGTTCCGGCCGGGTGCGACGTCGACGTGTCGGAGTCGATCATCGCCGAGATCGAGCGCTGCGCCCCCGGATTCCGGGACGTGATCGTGGAGAGGATCGTCACCACCGGGGCCGATCTGGAACGCCACAACGCCAACAACGTCGGCGGCGACATCGGATGCGGTACGACGTCCCTGCGCCAGCTGCTGGCTCGCCCCGTGCTGAGGTCGACGCCGCAGGTCACGCCGCTGCCGGGGGTCTACCTGTGTTCGGCGGCCACCGCGCCGGGCGGCGGGGTGCACGGGATGAGCGGATACCGGGCGGCGCGGCACGCGCTGGCCCGGCTTCTACGCTGACTCGCAGGGTCGCGC
Organism: Gordonia sp. (in: high G+C Gram-positive bacteria); assembly: GCF_047600385.1. Lineage (GTDB taxonomy): Bacteria > Actinomycetota > Actinomycetes > Mycobacteriales > Mycobacteriaceae > Gordonia. Next base: position 995,063 of record NZ_JASGKZ010000001.1, read on the forward strand.
TCATCGGTCGATGCCGCCTCGTCGGTCGGTTTTAACGCCTCGCCGGCCGGCTTTCTCTCCTCGCCGGCCGGCTTTCTCTCCTCGCCGGTCAGCTTTCTCTCCTCGTCAGTCGGCTTTCTCTTCTCGTTGGTCGAGCGGAGTCGAGACCACCGCCGGAATGTCGAGGGGATCTCGACTCCGCTCGATCACCGAGGGAGTCTCGATCACCGAGGGAGTCTCGATCACCGGGGAGTCTCGATCACTGAGGAAGGACGCTCGCCGACCCCTTCGACACGCGGCCTCGTTCCTCGGTCGCGGCTCAGGGGCCGGGGGACGAGGCCGGTCGGTGGGGCGGTGCAGCGGGGCGGTTACGGAGCGAGGGCCGCGAGCAGCTCCGACACCGCGGCGCGGGCGTTCGGGTACGCGTCGGACTCGCTCCACAACTCGGTCCACTCCGACTCCTCGCCCAGGATCCGTTCGACGGCCTCGGCGGCACGACGGCGGAGGTCCGGCCCGACCTCCCCGGCGGGTGGATCGATCGGGTCGATGCCCACGGGAAGAGCCGGGGCACGGTCGCCCGCGTGGGCCCGGGCGAGGACGGCGATCGCCGCGAGCGCCCGCGACGCCGCATCCATCTCGACGTACTCCTCGGCATCGTCGCCCACGACCTCGTCGATGGTGGCGACGATCAGGTCGAGCGCAGGGGTGCCCGCCTCCTCGCCGCGGTATTCCTCGACCCAGTCGAGTGCGTCGTCGTTGTCGAAGACTCCGGTGTCCCAGGCGCCCATGGCTGCTCCTTCGGTGGCGGTGCGGTTCTCGTGAACACGTCTGCAGGGGCAGGCTAGCGTGCCCCTGTGACAGATCAGCGGTGTCGGTCGCGCCAGTCGCAGAGGAGCTTCGCCGCGCTCAGGTCGTAGCCGGGGCCGTCGGTGGCCACGGTGAGCAGGGAGACGCCCTCGGCGGTGATCTCGTCGGCGAAGGCGAGGGTCGCCTCGTCGTCGCCCCGGTACTTGATCTCCGCGGACCGCTCGATGGTCTCCGGGTCGCGGCCGAGACCGTCGCAGTAACCGGCGAGCAGGGCACTCTTCTCCCGATAGGTCTCGACGGTGACGAAGGAGTGCCAGACGTCGGCGTGCTCGGCGACCAGCGGCAGGGTCTTCCGCGGTCCGCCGCCGCCGATCATGAGCGGGATGCGTCGGACCGGCGCGGGATTCAGCCGCGACATCCGCGCGGTGATGCGGGGCAGGGCGGCGGCGAGGTCGTCGAGCCGGGAGCCCTTGGTGCCGAAAGGGTAGCCGTACTCGTCGTAGTCGCGCTGGAACCAGCCGCTGCCGATGCCGAGGATCAGCCGCCCGCCGCTGATGTGGTCGACGGTTCGGGCCATGTCGGCCAGCAGTTCGGGATTCCGGTACGAGTTGCACGTGACCAGCGGGCCGAACTCGACGCGCTCGGTCTGCTCGGCCCAGGCGCCGAGCATGGTCCAGCACTCGAAGTGGGCGCCCTCCGGGTCGCCGTGGAGCGGGAAGAAGTGGTCCCAGTTGAACAGGACGTCGACGCCGAGGTCCTCGGCGCGCAGCACCGCGTCGCGCAGGAGGGCGTAGTCGGGCGAATGCTGCGGCTGGAGCTGGACGCCGATGCGCACGGGGAAGGCCATGAGCCCAGTCTGCCGGAGGATCCGTTCGGCGGGGGCCGGTGTGTGGTCTCGATCGGGCATCCCCGGTCGAGGGTGCCCGATCGAGGCGAGGGTGTCCGGCCTCCCCGTGTCGGCGGGCCGACCGTACCGGCGCCGGCTCCCCGATACCCTCTCGGGTATGAGTCACGACCACGGTCACGCACACCATCCGCACAGCGCCGCCGCATGGGACGAGCGCTACGGCAGCGCCGATCGACTCTGGACGGCGCAGGCCAATCCGGCGCTGATCCGCGAGGCGGCCGAGCTGACGCCGGGGACCGCGCTGGACGTGGGCAGCGGGGAGGGGGCCGACGCGCGGTGGCTGGCCGACCGGGGCTGGCACGTGACGGCGGTGGACATCTCGCAGGTGGCGCTCGATCGTGCGGCGGCGATGGATTCACGTGAAACCATCGCGTGGCGGCGGGTGGATCTGACCGCGGAGAAGGTCCCTTCGACGGGCTCAGGGAGCGGCGAGGTCGGCTCGGGGAGCGACGAGGACAGGTCGGGGGACGGCGCGGGCGGTTCAGAGGGCGGGGCGGGATACGACCTGGTGTCGATGCACTACTTCCCGGTGGCGATCGACCGGGCCGATGTGATCGCTGCACTCGTCGACGCGCTCGCGCCGGGCGGGACGCTGCTCGTCGTCGCCCATGATCCGGAGGGGATCCGGGCGCACGGGCACGACCCCGACGAGTACTTCCAGCCCGCGGACGTCGCCGAGAAGTTCGCCGACCGGCTCGACGTGCGGCGGCTGGCGATGGTCCCGCGGGGGCGTCCGGCCGGCGGCACCGCGGGGCGGCGGCACATGGACGACGTCGTGCTCAGGGCGACGCGGCGCTGACGGCGGCTCTTCGGGGCGCGGGCTCGCGTCGCTCGCGGGCGGATCGGGGAGCGGAGGGGCCGAACCCGGGCTCAGACGTCGACGCCGAACTTCCGGGCCACCGCGGCCAGCCCCGGGTAGGTGTCGGCGACGGCGCGGAACAGCCAGCGGTCGCCGTCGCGGTAGAGACTGCCGTAGTGGACTGCGGTGTGCTCGCCCAGCGACTCGGACAGCGAGAACTCCGCGAGGGTGCCGAGCTGCCGGTCCGAGACGGTGACGGTCGCGTCGCGCAGCAGCCCGAAGGTGCCCTTCTCGTCGTACAGGGTGGCGACCAGGGCGATCTCGGCGACGGTGGACGGCGTCGCGGACAGCGCGATGCCGAGGGTCTCCAGGACGCCGCCGGGATCGGCGCGATGCAGCACGGCGCGGCTCGGCGACTCGCTGTTGTTGAAGAAGACGAACTCCGCGTCGGACGGGACCGTGCCCTGTCCGGTGAGCGACAGGGCGGACAGGTCCAGGTCGAGGTCGGTGGCGAAGGTCGCCGCCTTGTTCCACGTCGTCGAGACGGTGACGTCGGTCAGTCCAGGTGCATCCATCGCCATGATGATCGATTCTCTCCCCGCGCCGAATGATGGTCGATGCCGGTCAGGGCTTCAGCGAATAGACCAGCGAGTCGGGCATCCAGAGTAGAACGGTCGCGGCGATGCCGAGAATGACGATGGTCACGGACACCGGCTCGAAGCCGATCAGGAAGGCCAGGGAGAACACCGCCAACACGACCGCGGCGACCCGCGGCCACCGGCGGCCCCGGAACGCCGAGATCCCGAACACGATATAGCTCAGCGTCGCGAAGATGGTGCAGACCGACACCAGGTAGATGGCCCAGCTCTCGGCCTGGTTGATCCAGGAGACGGCGGTGGTCTGGACGACTCCGGTCGGATCCTGCCGGCTGATGCCGACGGCGAGGTCGGAGGCCGAGGAGATGAACAGGATGATCCGGACGAGTTGCGCCAGACAGAGGGCCGCGCAGAGCCACAGCAGGCTCGACGCGACGATCACGGTCGTCGGTCGCGGCACCCGCACGCCGCCGCCGGCCGGGCCGGAGCGGGTGTGGACGGGCGTCGGGGCGACACCGAAGACGGGCGGCGTCGGGGGCATGTCGAACGGGCCGCGGTGCTCGAGCGCGCCGGGCACCGCCGTGCGGCCGGTGGGGAACGGACTGTACGACGACGGTGCCCCGCCCGGTGCGGCACCGGCCCCCGGGTACGGCGAGCCGAACCCGGCGGGCCCGCCGCCCGGTGTCCCGGGGAAGGCGGGAGCCGCCCCGGGCGGGTACGGGGCGGGCATCGGTGCCGCACCGGGATACGGCGCACCGCCCGCCGCCGGGCCGCCCCCGGGGGCCCCGGGGTACGGGGCGGCCGAGCCCGGGCCGGCGGCGGGGGTCGGAGGTGCGGCCGGTCGACCGAACGGACCGCCGACCGGGAGTTCGTGTCGGCGCGCGGCGGGCCCGGACGGACCCGGACCCGGGTTCGGTGTGAAGGGATTGGTCATCGTCGTCCTTCTCTCACATCCCGGCCTGCGGATACTGCGGGTAGTCGTCTTCGAAGACGCCTCGGCCGGCGTAGAGCCAGCGGACCGGATCGGCGCATCGGAAGGGTGAGATGCCGTTCGGGTGGAGCTGTTTACCGGCCGGCGACTCGCCCAGCGCGGACACGGCGAACAGCCGGTGCGGGTATTGGGCGCCGGTCACCGGATTGCGCATCGCACGGATCTGCGGGCCCGCGTTGAGTCGGTGCAGCAGGCTCCGGACCTCGGCGTCGAGCAGTTCGCCGTCCATCTGGTCGTAGTACCTGCTGGTGAGTCCCGGATCGCGGTTGAACGCGGCACCGGGCTGCAGCATGATCCGGCTCCACTCGGTGTTCGCGACCGCGGCCAGCTGTTGCAGCGCATTGAATTTGGAGATGATCACCGCGAGCTGCGGATGGTTGTCGGCGATCAGCCCCATCACGGTGCGGAGCACCTCGCGCGGATCGCCGCCGAGCTCGTCGGGCACGGGGATCAGGTCGCGCAACTGGTTCGCGATCTCCTCCACGCGCAACGGGTCGAAGAGGAAGAACACGGCGTCGGCCAGTTGGAAGAAGCTCAGCACCGTCGGGTTGATCTGGTGCGGGTTCTCCAGGTCCTCCCCGGCCACGTCGCGCAGTGCCAGGTAGCGCGGCACGCCCTGCCAGTGCCCGAGGTTGAAGATCAGCGGATCGTTGACGTGCGTGAGCGCGCTCGGCGTGGCCTGCACGATGCCGCGTTCGACGAAGAGCGGCGTCTCGTACAGGACCCGGTACCGCTCGGCCGTGGTGTGGTCGGCGGGGATCACCTCGCGGTCGTACTGTTCGGCGAGGCGCTCGAGCTGCTTCACCAGCACGGCCAGGTAGACGGTCTTGCCGGTGTAGCGGGCACCGGCCATCGCGACGCAGGTCACCTCGCCCTCGCGCCAGCGCGGCGGCAGCTCGTAGTGGCAGATCGGACAGGCCTCGACCACTTCGTGGATGCTCACGCCCGCCGGCAGCGGCTCGTCGACGTGCACCTCGGCCGAGGTGATCTCCTTGCCGGAGTACGCGCTGGCGATCTCGTCGTGCACGAACTCGTCGGGGTCCCGGAACTTCCAGGCGAACTGGTCGTCGGGCAGGTGCGAGAAGCAGCGGGGGCACTTGGGCCTGCGGGCCGCGGCGGCCTCGTACGCGGTTCCGGTCATCCGAGGTGACCGGCCTCTCGCAGCGGCGTCAGGATCTGCCCGACGACGGCCTGCACGATGTCCGGCCGCTCGGCGAGGAAGGCGCGGACGTCATGTCGGTCGCAGGCGCGCGGGGAGACCACGGCGGCCGGACCGGTGAAGACGTCGGTGGAGGTGATGTCGGCGACGGCCAGCGTGACCACCGGTCGTCCGGGACCGCCCGCATTGCGCGGCACACCGCCCGGGCCGTCGGTGATGACGACGGTCAGGCTGCGGGGTGCGGTGTCCGCGGCGAGGGCGGCGGCGATCGGGACGGCCAGGCCGAAACCCGCGGCCGGCGGGGCGATCAACGACTCGCCGAGCTGGTCCGGGGCGACCCGCCGACTGCCGGGGGTGCCCGGGCTGAGCACCGTGGTGTCGACGGTGCCCTGATGGGAGACCACGGCGCTGATCCCGGCGACGATGTCGCCGCAGGCGGCGACCGCCGACCGGGCGAAGGCCGGGGCCATCGACGCCGAGGAGTCCACCAGGCAGCGGACCGGCAGCGCTTTGCTCGCGGGCACGCTGTCGGTGCCCAGCACTCCGCGACTGGCGATGCCGGGCGGCCGCGCCGACGGGCGGCAGCGGGACGTCGTCGACGCTGAGGAAGGTGCGGATCTCGAGGTCGTTCTGGGAGCCGGGGGTGATCGACGCCAGGTCGACGGTCGCCAGCCCGGAGACGTCGCGCGGGGCGAGCGCCGCGGTGTCGGTGACCGCTCCGGGGGCGCCGTCGGGGGCCAGCGAGACGTGCAGGACGGTGCCGTTCGGGAAGCGCTCGTGCCCGTGGTCGGGCACCGCGCCGATCACCGTCTCCTCGGTGATCGACGGCAGGATCAGCAGCGACGGCGAGCTCTGCACCATGCGGAGCGGATTACCGCTCAGCGTCTTCGCCTGCAGGCGCACGGGCGAGTCGTGGTGCGAGGTGGTCAACGTGATCGCGACCGGTCCGCGGGCGAGACGTGCGGACGAGTTCCCGTCCAGGACGAACGTAGCCATTCTCCATGCTCCTTATCTGCCGACGAGCGGCCAGCCCCGGAAGGCGTCGCCCTCGATGCGGTGAGTGCGGACCCAGTCGTCGGCGGTCTTCTTGTACTGCTGGAAGAAGGTCTCCGCCTCGGGTGCCGGATGCCGTCGGACCTCGGCCCAGGCGGCGTCGCGCAGGTCGGTCGGGTTCTTGGGGCCGCGGTATCCACCGCGCTGGACCAGCAGGTCGACGGCCTGGTCCACCACCTGGACGTCGTACGACGGTGGGAGCGCGGCATGCCTGCCGAGTGCGAAGGCGGCGAACGACCTGCCCGCGACCCAGGCCGCGGGCAGGCAGTCGTGGGCGATCAGGTCTGCGAGGTAGGTCGCGGTCTCGGTGGTGCGGTGGGTCATGTCGTGGTCGATGCGGCGGCTGAGTTCGGTGTCGCGGCGGGCCCACGTCTGGTCGTCGCCGCGGGCGATGATCAGGGCGCTCTGGATCAGCGGCTCCACTTCGGTGATCAGCGGGAGTGCGGCCAGGTCGACCGCAGCCGATATTCGCCGGACCGCTTGGACCAGGTCGTCCGCCTCCGCCGGGACCGGGGACTGGGGCGCCGACCAGTAGCGCAGCCGGGCCGCATCCGCGACCGCGTGGACCCGGTCGTCGTCGGCGTCGGTCGCCGACGACATCAGGCTGATGACCAGCCTCGGATCGGCGGGCCCGGTGAGGAGACCGGCGATCAGCGCGCCGGAGTCGAAGCGGTCGGATCCGCGGTGGAACCACTCGGCCAGCTTGTCGGCGCCGGGCGGCGCCAGGGTCAGCAGTTCCCGGACCAGTCGGCGGGCATCGGCGGTGGGCAGCTGCCGGGAGTCGAGCGCCGCGTCGATGCCGCGCGCCGCGAGCTGCCGCCGCATGTCCGGATCGTTCGAGTTCTGGTCGCGGAGTATCGCGGCGACGGCGAAGGGGGCGGTGTAGAGCTCGGCGTCGGTGGGCGGCGTCGACGTCAGGTTCAGTGCTCGGGAGTCCTGTCGGCACAGTCGGAGCCATGTCTCGGGCTCGAGTGCGGCCAGTCGTGCCGGTTCCGCCTGGATCAGCAGGGGTCGGAGATAGCGGTGCAGGACCGGTTGGGAGATCTGGTCGAAGGCGGTGCGGGCCGGCCAGTTCGGAAGGTCCCAGAGCAGATCCGGGCGGGCGAGGACCAGGGCGTCGTCGAGGGCGGCGGTCATCGTGTCGTAGCCGCGGCCCCGGCGGCCGAGGGCGTACAGGATCTGGCCCAGCCGCAACGCGTACGGGAGCGCACCGCTGGGATCCTTCTCCAGGCCCGCCCGGGTGCGGGCGATCGCCACGGACAGGCCGTCGCCGATCTCCGCGGGGTCGACGGCCTCGACCCGGGGGATCCGGTCGAGGGGGAACGCGAGCCACGTGTCGCCCTGGAACAGGGCGGTGGTGAACTGGGCGGCCGCGTCTTCCAGGGGTGCCTTCCGCTCCACCGCGGAGACCAGTCGGTGGTGCGCCGCGTCGATGGTGGGCGGGTAGTGGACCTGGGCTCGGCGGACCAGGTCGACCGCCCACGGCACCCGGTTCACCGTGACCGGATAGTCCTCGGCGATCACCTGCTGGACGGTCGGCGCGTACTCGGCCAGATCGGGTTCGTTCCGGATCGCGACGGCCAGCACCCAGGCGGGGTCGACGGCCTCCCCGGGGAACTCGGCGTCGATCCGGTCGAGCGAATCGTGCACGCGCACGGCGAGCGGCAGATCCGAGAGCACGCCCTCGAGGAGGTCGGAGTAGACCGTCGCCGGGACCCGGTCTCCGCCGGACAGGGTGTGCCGCCCTCCGGTCTGGCCGAGGGTGGGCTGGGCGTCCTCGTCGACGACGACGAACTTGCCGGGCAGTTTCTCGACCGACGATCCGGCCGGGATCGCGACCAGGTCGAGGCCCGAGGTCACGGCCGTTCGCGGATGGTCGTGCGACGACCACGAGAGCCGGGCGGCGGTCTCCGGCGGCAGCAGGTGGGAGACCGCGGCGATCCACAGTGCGGCCTGGTCGTGGTCGCGGGTCGCCAGCAGCACCTGCGGACCGCCGGTGAGCAGCCGGTCGAGGATCGCGTCGATCAGCGCCCGGAACACCGTCAACCGGTGGAACGCACCGGTCAGGAACGTCAGCGCCGCGGCCGCGCCGACGGCGGGGTTCACCGGCGGCGGAGTGTTCTCGGTCAGGGTCGCCGCGGCGACGTCGGCCGCGCCGTACGGGGTGAGCCAGCCCGGTGAACGCCAGTACTCGATCGGCCGGTGCCCGGCGGCGCCCCGTTCCAGCAGGGCATGGGTGAAGACGTTGCCGGGGCGGCCGGAACCGTCCTTGCCCGCGTCGACCGAATGCCAGTAGGCGCCCGCCCCCTCCGGGGTCCGGAGGTAGCTGAGCCGCGCCGGGCGCTCGTCGATCTGCTCCCTCGACGGGAAGTCCGGGAGCCGCGGCTCCAGATCGAAGGTGGTCGAGACGCGGGCGACGAGGGTGTCCTGTTCGGCGGGCGTCAACTCACCGACGGTCTGCTTCACCTGCCAGCCGCCGGAGTTGCCGCTCGCCCGGTTGTCGAACGACGTGTAGAGCAGCTGTGCCGGGCCGTCCGCGGGGGCGGTGGTCGGTGCGGTGGACCTCTGGAGTTCAGCCATGACGCATCTGTCCTCCCGCCGGCCCCTGCGGCATGCCCCCCGGACCCATCCGGCCCGGTGGCGGCATCGGCGGGGTGTGGAACAGGTGGCGGAGCGGCGGATCGAGCAGCGCCAGACGGGGGCCGTCGCCGTCGCCGACCTGAGCGCTGTTGGTGAAGACGCGGAAGAAGCCGCGTCGACCGCGCAGATCGAGCTCGAAGTCGGTGGGGAGCGGACGGTCGCTGCGCGGCAGCTGCGCCAGCTTGGCGAACGGACGTTGCTCGCCGCGGTCGTGGAACGGCAGCCAGTGCCCGTCCTGCGGATGCAACGGCAGCCGGTCCGGATTGAACACGGCCACCAGCGGCGGCGGATCGAGGACGTCGTTGTCGCTCTGGACGGCCAGCCGGAACCGTTCGGGCACCGGCGGCGGTGTGCCCGGCGGGAGATTGCCCGGGGGCACCGGCCAGAGCTCGTAGCGGGCCCGGAACAGGCCCGGATAGGTGAGCGCCTTCGGTTCGCCGCGCAACTGCTCCGCGCGGGAGAACGCGACGGGGACCAGGTAGACCACGCAGCCCTTGTTCTGCAGCGGCCGCCGCAGGATGATCGCGCCGTCGCGACGGTACTGGGCGGCGGTCACCTCGGCGAACGGCTGGTGCGCCAGGATCTGGTCGATCGGGACGCCCTCCACACCCACGTAGACCTTCACGTCGGCGGCGCCCTCGGGCCACCCGAAGGTGATGAGCTGGGTGTTGACCCGTTCGATCAGCCGGGGCGCGGTCACCGCGCTGAGCGGCCGGATCAGCACCTGGTGTCTGCCGACGCGGGCCATGCCGTTGTACCAGGTCACCGGGACCAGGTAGACGCGTTCCCAGTCGGCGGGCCAGCGCACCCCGGAGATCTTCGACTTGCCGGGCTCGGGGGTCTGCACCGGATCCTTGATCCGGGACTCCTCGACGAAGCCCGCCGCGGTGAGCACGGACTCCTCGCGGTCCTCGGTGTCCAGGCCGGCGGGCGGCTGTGAGTCGAAGCGGTAGATGCGCACGGTCTGGCCGGCCTCGGGGGTGGTCCACCAGGCGTCGAACGAGTTCTCCCGGGCGGTGGCCGCCAGGTCGGTCACCTGGGTCAGCGAGACCGAGACCAGGATCTCGCGCTGGACCGGCGGCGAGAGCCGGGTGGCGCCGCCGACCGAGACCTCCGATTCGGCGCGGTAGAGGAAACGCTGGCCGCGCGGCACGTCCGGATCGACGAAGCCGGTGAGGTTCAGATCGGTGGTGGAGACCTGCTGCTGGCCGCCGCCGGGGCCGTCGAGCACGCGCCTGGTCACGCGGACCGCGACGGTGCCCTGGCGGGACGACCACTGACCGATCACCCGGCCGTCCTCTTCGAAGATCTCGAAGTCGTCGACCGGGCTGATGGCCTCGCCCTGCGCCCAGAGGGTCGGCTGTTCCTCCCGGGCGGAGGCCGAGTCGGGGCCGACGTGGGCCCAGACCTGGTAGCTGCGTACGGCGGTGGTGAGGAAACGGCCGTCGGTGAAGTCGGTGCCCGCGGCCGCGTACAGCAGTTCGCCCGCCTCGGGCTTGTAGGGGACCGAGTCGTCGCTGGAGACCAGGCGATAGACCACGATCTGCCCGGGCGGGGCCTCCATCGGCTCCCAGGCCAGCCGGATCGCGGTGGTCCGCTGGTCCACTCGCAGCGGGTTCGGATCGGGGTCGCTCTCGAAGGCGAACGCGCAGAAGTCGTCGTGGGTGAAGCTGAGCATCGGCGCGGCCGGCGCGTGGGAGATGCCGGTGTCGGCGCTCAGCGACGCCGTCCGGGTCGGCGGCACGGGTGCGGCCGGAGTCTCCGGTACGACAGCGGCGGGCTCGTGCACCGCGGGGTCGGGCGACTCGACGACGGCGGCCGTGGCGGTCGGTGCGCCGGATCCGGTGGCGACGGCGGCGATCCGGGCGATCACCGCGGCGATGTCGTCGGCGAGTTCGGCGGCCGAACCGGTGAGGGCGCCGCGGATCTGCTCGGGTGTGGTCAGACCGAACTTGAGCAGGTTCTTGAACGTCATGTCGCGGATCGTCTCGGCGCCGGGGGCCCCGAGCTCGGTCTGCTGTTTACGCCATGCGATGAGGGCTTCGAGCGTGAGCGCATTGGTGTCGACCGGGGGCGCCGTCGGCTCGGGCTGCGGAACCGGTTCCGGCCCGGGGGCGGATGCCGGAACAGGGGAGGTCGCGGCGGGCGGCGCCGTCACCGGATCCGCCGGGACCGGATCCGGCGTGCCCGCGGTCAGCGTCGACGGGGCGGCGAGTCCGGCCGCGCGCAGGTGATCGGGCAGCATTGCGACGGCCGCGGCGGGCAGCACCCCGAGCTCGGTCTGGTCGATCAGGTGATTGATCACCTCGGCGAGGGGAGTCTCCGAAGGACTCGTGGGCACCCACGGGCGCGGGGCGTCCGCGATGGCCAGCAGACGTTCACGGATGGGCGGTCGGCCGCCGCGTTCGGTGAGATCGGCCGCCCAGGCGAGGAGTACGTCGACACCGGAGTCGCTCATGTCAGAACTGGAATCCTTCCCCGATCCCCGGTGCCGAGATGCCCTCGGCCTCGGGGGCCGCAGCGGTCTGCGGACTCGGCGCGTCGTACGGTGCATCCGGAATGATCACCGGACCGCCGACTCCCTCGACGGTCCGACCGGCGCGGACGATCAGGTCGGGGGTCCAGGTCCGGCTGAACTGGGTCGCCACGCAGACCACCCCGAGCCCCTGGCGGACGCTGCGACGATGGTCGGCCGCGACCGCCGTCGCCGCATCGGCGATCGCGGTGTCGGTGAGGACGTCCTCGGCGAAGCTTCCGGAAGGCGGGACCTGCTGCTCCAGGCCGCCGAGGAAGTCGCCGAGCGGCTGCGGGGAACCGCCGACCACCTGCACGGTCCCGACCAGTTCGGTGACCAGGCCCTGCATCGTCGTCGAGAGCAGATGCAGGGTCTTGGCCCAGTGCCCTTCGGCGCCGGTGGAGGTGACCCGTCCGGCGAACAGCGCGTCGGACCAGCGGTCCAGTTCGGAACCGGAGCCCTCGCCGAGTTCCCGCCACAACGGTGAGGAGTCGACGGTGGGCTGCCGACGCTGATCGGCCGGTGGCGCGGACGAGAGGATCAGGTTCTCCCACGGCTTGGAGAGCCACCCGGTGGGGTACAGGTCGCGGCGCAGGTAACCGGCGGCGCGCTGGATCTGGTCCTCGGCGGGATGCGCGGTGCCGACCGCGGTGGACATCGGCATCCCCCAGTCGATCGGCAGCGGCGGCGCGGGCTGGGGGCGCACCGGACCGAGCGGTGAGGAGAGGAAGCTGCCCAGGACCCGACTCCACGAGAGGTACTGGTGGTAGGCCTGACTGAGACGGCGGTGATCCCGGTAGGCCAGTTCGAGGTTCTGTTCGTCCACCTTGCGGTCGCTGACCGCCTTCTTCCGCGCGTTCAATCTCGCGAACTGGTCGCGTTGGGAGCGCATGAAACCGATGCACAGCCCGATCAGCAGTGCGGCGAGCGTGGTGATGATGACGACGGTGGAGACCCACCACTCGACTGCCGGGGGCTCCTTGACGGCGAGCCAGACGAACACGCCGGTCAGGATCGCCCAGAGCAGCATCAGGATCTGCGCCCACCGGGCGAGTCTCACCGGGCCGTCGTCCGGTTCGGCGGCCATCGGGGCGGCCAGCCGCTCCCAGAGATGACGGATCTCGTTCAGACAGTCCAGCTGCGCCTGGGCCAGCCGGGCGCCGACGAATCCGCCGTAACTGCGCGACTGCCGGCCGTACCAGGCGTCGAGGTCCTTGAGCGTCTGGCCCGCGGCCAGGGCGAGATCCGGATCGGCCTGCAGCGCCGACAGCCGGGAGCGGAGGTCGGCGACGCCGAGCATGTCGGTGCCGTCGACGCCGTCCATCCGGACCGCCGCGGCCACCACGCCGGGGATCGCGGTGAAACGCTCGGCCGGACCCGGGACGATCGCGGCGGCGTCGTTGATCGCGCCGCGGGCGGCGCCGACCGACGGCGGGTGCAGGCCGTCGTGTCCGCCGCGCACCCCGGCGTCGGCGAGAGTGAACGCGCCGCCCGCGTAGTCCTGCCACACCTGTGACAGATCGTCGGGGGCGTACTGGACCTGGTCGGTGGACATCGCGGCCACCTGGCTCACCGCCATGTCGACGTCGCGCCAGCCGGCGTGCTCACCGTTGGCACGACGACGCCCCACCACGATCTCGTACGCGGCCGGGGCGTCGGTGTAGATCGCCCGCTGCGCCGAGGCCGCGATTCGGCCGGCGACGTTGTCGACGAGGTTCCGGTACCAGGCGCCGGGGGCGTTCTTCATCGCCGCCCACAGGAAGCCGAAGAACATCTTGATCGCGTCCCAGAGCTTCTGCTCCTGCACGGTGTGCGACTCGTACTGGTAGCGGTGGCCCTTGAGGACCGCGGCGTGCTTCTCCCACAGGCGGCCGCTCATGAAGTGCGAGGCGGGCGCCGGATCGTTGACGGGGACGACGGCCGCATGCGGATCGCTCGGCAGGGGCAGCCGCCCGCCCTGGGCCAGCAGCTCGGTGCGCAGACGCGCCTCGACGTCGTCGGTGCGCAGCCTGCGGTAGAACGAGCGGGCCAGCCGGACCACCCGGCCCGGGAGGACCGGTTCCTCGTCGAGCGGGCTGTGGTCGAGGCCCTGCCAGATCCCGCAGAGACCGGCGAGCGCGGGTGCGGCGACGCGGGCGTACTCGGCGGCGTCCGGCGCCGGTGCGGTGGCGATGCCGACCGAACTGCGGGGCCCGCGAGTCCTCCGGCGAGATCAGCACGTTGTGCCAGCCCTCCAGGACCAGATCCCGCGGATCGCTGTGGGCGCCGTCCGGACCCACCAGCAGGAATCGGCTGCGGACCACGCGCGCGCCGGTCGAGGAGGCCAGGGCGTTGGTCAGCGCCACCTCGGCGGGGACGTCGATCGTGACTCCGGGATCCGACAGCGGGACCAACGTGGCCGAGCGCAGCAGGGTGACGCGGCGTTCGGTCACCAGCTCGGTGACGCTCACCTCGCGGGAGACGCCCTCGGAGACCAGGATCAGTTGATTCACCCGGGTGCGTCCGGGCGCCAGCCGGACCCACGCGAACTCGTCGACCAGCCCGGCCGCCGAGAGGTCGGCGAGCCCGGAGAGGACTCCGTCGGCCGGGTCGCCGGGGGTGAGGAAGACGGTGAGAGAAGACATCAGAGGAGACCTCCGCCGATTCCGGGTTCGGGCGCCTGGACTGCGGTGGGCGTGTCGGTGGGCATTGTCGGACCCCACGGCGTGCCGGTCGGGGCCTGAGCCGCGGTGACGGCCTGGTCGAGGAGCTTGGAGAGTTCGGCGGTGGCCCAGTAGATGTCGGCGGCCAGATCCCGGAACAGCGGGGTCTGCGTGGCCACCGCGCGGGTCGAGATGATCGAGAAGGTGCCGCCGCCGGGGGCCGGCGGGAGCCCTTCGTCGATGCCGTCGCCCGGTTTCATGAAGTGATGGCCGACGAAGGCGTGGTAGTCGTCGAAGTACTTCCGCAGGGCGGCGGCGCGGTCGTCGACGGAGCGGTTCGGGTCGCCGTCGTCGACGGCCGAGGAGACGCCGGTGCCGGTCTGTCCGGTCTTGAGCCACTGCGCCATGTTCTCGGTGGCGGCGATGCTGTGCAGACCGGTCGCCGGGTCGAAGGGCGCGGCGTCGAAGATCCGGCGCAGGGCGCGGTACGGATGCAGCGAGGTCATCACCGGGGGCTGGTGCGACGTCGCGATGGCCAGCAGCACCGATTCGAGGACGGCCGGGAGCCAGTCGTAGTCGGCCTTGAACTTCGACGGCGGGGTCAGCAGCGGGTGCGGGAAGGGCAGCCAGCGGCGGGCCTCGGCATCCCAGACCTGCACGGGCTGGTTGAACGGTGCCGTCGGGGTCTGGATCCGGCCGAGACCGCGCCCGAGGATCCAGCCGGCCACCATGGCGCGGCGTTCCTTCGGGTGCATTGGCAGGGAGGCCTCCAACGGTCGGGAGCGGCGCAGCCGCCAGAACTCCTCGCGGGCCACCTCGCTGGCGGCCAGCCACTGGTTGGCGGCCGGCGTGCCGACAGACTCGTAGACCAGCGGCGAGTAGTTCGGGTACGAACCGAAGATGTCGATGCGCTTGGTCGACTTCTCCGAGCTGAGCGCGGCCTGGAACGCCGTCGCCGAGGTGTTGTCGATGCGGATCGGCGCGATCAGCTCGCCCAGGAGCTCGTCGGCCACCGGGAGGCCCTGGAACGGCACCGACGAGAACTTGAAGATGTACTTCATCTCGGTGGCGGTGTGCACCGCGTTGAGGGCGGCCTCGTTGACGCTGGCCAGCGGCCGGGCCAGCTGCACCGCCTCGGCGAACTTGAGCAGCAGATCCCGACGGTGCGCCGCGAGGGTGCTCTCCGGGACGTGCTGGTCGACGCCGTTGACGGTGCCGGTGATGTAGTCGCGCAGGGAGAGCGAACAGTAGCGCTCGAACGACTGCCCGGTGCGGGCGACGTAGGAGCGGGCGCGGTCCAGGAGTTCGGCGGGCCGCACGTGGACGTCGAACGTCGCCGCGCTGGCGACCTGGGTCTCGCGGGTCTCCGGATGGTAGGTGAAGGCCTTGGACACCCAGCTGCTGGTGCGTTCGACGGTGGGCTGCACCTGGCCGGGCGCCGGGGTCCCGGTGACCGTCGGCCAGAGGCCGGTGATCACCATGGCGGCGGCCGCCCGGACCGCGTTCTGCACGGCCATCGGGTCGGTGCCCTGCAGGCCGACCGATCCGGGGAGGTCCAGCTCGTAGCGCTGTTTGAACTCGCTGGAGCTGGTCAGCATCACCTCGTTGTCGGCCTCGGAGAAGCGCTCGGCCACGCGGTCGTCGCTCTCGGCGGGCCACGCGGCGTAGACGTCGGTGCGCAGATCGGCCAGGCCGCCGGAGGACTTCGGGGCGCTCGCCGCGGTCCGCAGCACCGCCTGGGATTCGTCGAGGGCGCGGGTCAGCGGTTCGAACAGCTCGCCGACCATGGCTCCGGCGGCGTTGGCGATGGTGTACGACAGCGCCGCGTACAGCTGGGTGGTCACGTTCGCCACCAGGCTCTCGAAGACCTGCTCGGCGGTGGCGGCGGTGTTCTCCATCGCCCCCTTGAGGTGGGCGAGCGTGGTCTTCACCTCCGGGGCGGGTTCGGTGACGTTCGGCGGCCGGTAGTCGGCCAGCGAGGTGGCCTCGGGCAGCACGCCGTCCTGCACGGTGCGCGAGACGCGGCGCACCAGGCCGGTGGCGTAGGGCATGCCGAGTTCGGCGAGCGACTGCGTGACGGTGCGTTCCAGCGCGGTGGAGAAGTGCTGCGCCCAGTTGTAGGCGATGCCGTACGCGGTGTCGTTGGCCGCGCGGAGGATCGGGTCGCGCTGTTCGGCGAGCACCCGGTTGAGCGAGCCGACCCAGTGGGCGGCGTTCACCTTGGGCTGCTGGTCCACGAGCGGGCGCACGGTGGCGTCGACGATGGCCCGGGCGTGCCGGGCCATCTGGTCCTGGGGCATGACGGTGGTGGTGAGCCAGGAGCCCACGCCGACGCCCTGCGCCATGTCGGGGAGACCGAGGTTGCGGCAGATGTTGCTCCACTGGTTGTCCAGGATCGCGTTCACCTGCTCCTCGTCCGAGGCCGGATTCTGCGGCTGGCGGTGGCCGGAGAGGAGCCGGTCGGCGCTCGCCCGGGCCAGGCGTTGGGCGGCGTACTCGGCGTAGCGGTCGCGGCCCATGCTCAGGCTGGCGAAACCGAAGGTGCCCCACGGGATGTTGGCCCACTGCTCGTTGCCCCAGCCGAGGAACTCGCGGGAGCCCTCGTTGCCCGCGGGGTTGGTGAGGTCGTACTCGATGAAGCTGTGGATGGCCGAACTCGAGGTGACCAGGGCGGCGAGGCCGCGGCCGAGGCCGCGGTAGACGGCATCGGGGCTGCCGTCGCCGAACCGGGTGCGTTCGGCGCCGACGTGCGCGCCGACCGGGAACACGCGCTTGAAGGGTGTCGTCGCGCCTTCGCCGTTGCCGCGGCCGAGCGCCCGGAGCAGTTCGACGTCGTGCCTGCGGGCGGCACCGGTCTGGCTGGCCACGATCTCGCCGAGCATGGCGAGCGCGTTCGGCCGGGTGCCGGAGACCTGGGAGGGCTCGATGGTGGAGAAGATGTCCGGGGTCACCATGAACACGCCGATCTTCTCCGGGTCGACGCCCGGGACCAGCGTGAGGGTGCGGCAGACGTCCAGGGCCATCGAGGCGCCCGCGCCGCCCGCCATCGACGAGACGACGAAGATCAGCGGGCTCTCCTCGCCCTCGAAGGCGCCGATCCCGGGCACCGTGTCGGCGATGATCCGCATCTCGGTGTTCACGTCGCGGTTGGTCAGACGCGACCAGGCGGCGCTGAGCTCGTCGTACAGCTTCTCGGTGCGGCTGAGGGTGATCATCCGGCCCAGGGCGCGGTACTGGCCCGCGCCCGCGTCGATCGGGACGTGCACCCGCTGCGGTTCGCGCGGCGCCCAGGTGGCGATCGCGTCGAGCTGATTCTGCTGTATCAGCCGTTGGGTGAGCGCGTTGTCGAGGCCCGTGTAGCTGGCGGCCTGCGGGCCGATCCCGGCGTATGCGCCGCCGAGTCTGCGGACGTTCTGCACGCCGCCGCGGGTGGGCGGGGGCGCCGCCGGGACGTCGACGTGCAGGAACTGCCACCCTTCGGGCAGCGAGTCGATGCCGTGTCCGCCGAGTTCGGACAGCAGCTGATCCATCATGTACGACAACGCCATACCGCCGGAGCCGCCGCAACCGACGACGAGGAGCTTCTTCATCGCGTATCCGTCCTAACTAGCGCTTCACCGGGAAGGTCGAGTGGGTCCGCCGGGTCACGGCTGGAAGGGGTTCGGGCCGAGCGGTCCGCGCGGCGGGCCACCGGGGCCGGGCGGCGGACCGGCCGGGCCCGCGGGCCCCGAACCGCCGAACGGGTTCGGTCCGGAGGGGTCGCTGCCGGGCCGGTCGCCTCCGGGCGGCGAACCGAACGACGGGGGACCGAACGAGGGCGGACCGGAGGTCCCGGAGCCGCCGAAGGGGTTTCCGCCGGGCATCGGGTTCGCCGGCGGGGGTCCGGCCGGGCCGGAGCCGCCGAACGGATTCGCCCCCGTCGGCGGGCCGCTCGGTGCGGGCCCCGAACCGGCGAACGGGTTGCCGCCCGGCGCGCCGGAACCGCCGCCGAACGGGTTGCCGCCCGGCGGGCCGGGGGGACCTCCGAACGGGTTGGGCGGAGGCGGCGGGGTGTCGTCCGGCGCGTCGGCGCCCATGCCGGCGTGCGCCTTCGCGCGCAGTTCGGCGAGGACCTTCGGCGCGTGGTCGTCGATCTCCCGGGCCATCTTCTCGATCCGGGCGGCGTCGGCCTCCCCCGCGGCGAGCACCAGGACGGTCGCGGTGTCGGCCGGACCGGAGGCGTCGTGGAACAGCACCCAGTGGTTGTGGACCGCGAGCGGCAGCCGGGCGTCCGGGGTCTTGCCGACGGTGTCGCCGGTCGGTCCGGCGGCACCGGCCGTTCCGGCCGCCGAGGCGACGACGTAGCCGGTGCCGAACGGGGAGAACCCGGTCTTGGCGGTGAGGACGGCGCCGCCGAGGTCGAGGCGTCGGACGGGGCTCTCGCCGAGTGCGGCCACGGTCTGGACCAGATCGTTGTCGCGGATCTCGAACGGGCGGCCGTCGCGTTCCAACCGCGAACCGGAGACGCGGACCGGGATCAGGGTCGCGCGCAGTGCCCGACCCGGGATCCGGGCGTTCAGCCACTTGAACAGGTACAGCAGCAGGAGCGGGATACCCGGTCCCAGGATCAGCGCGACGACGAGCACGATCCAGAAGGTGACGTCGTCCAGCGGCTTCTGCAGCGCGCCCTGGAAGGTCACCGGGACGGCGAGGTCTTCGGCGCCGGCCTCCTTCGGCGAGGCCATCACGGTGAGCGTTCCGCCGACGTTGCCGTTCACCGGTTGCGGCGCGGTGAGGGTCACGGTCAGGGTGCCCTTCTCGCCGTCGCCCAGCTTGAGGCAGTCGTTCTTGCTGCCGTTCGGCGAGGTCACGGTGATGCCGTCGGCGTCGTCCGGGGTGGCGGAGAACTCGGTCTCGGCCAGCCAGACGCAGCCGGGACCGGTCACGGCGAGGGTCGCGGTCTGTTCGCCCGCACCGGTCAGGGTGCCGAAGTTCACGATGCCGTCGACGGTCGGATATCCGGCGGGCGGTGCGACGGTGATCGGCAGCTCCACGTTGATCGGTTCCAGCGTGGTGGTGCGTTCGCGGGTGCTGCCCTTCTCCTTCGCCGGGGCGGTGGTGATGGTCAGTCGCATCTTCAGCGTGGCCGGGCCGGGGGCGACCCCCTGGAGAGCCACGGTCTGCGGAGCGGTGAGGGTGCGTTTGTCCAGGTTCTTCGCGACGCTCACCGGGGGGCCGGAGGCCGGGATCACGTCGGCGGTCAGCGCGACCTTGCCGGGCATGCCGCCGGTGTCGACGGCCTTGCCGTCCTTGTTCACCAGCTCGAAGGTGATCTCGGGGCTCTCCCCGGCGCGGAAGACCGCCTTGTCGGCGTCCTTCACGGCCGGACGGAGACCCGCCGAGATGTGGATGCTCGACTTCGACTTCGCGTCGTCGTCGGAGTCGGCGAGGAACACGAGCGACCAGACGCCGGTCCACTGGTTCGCGGCGGAGTCCGACATGCGGATCGACACCGATTTGTCGGACGGGAAGTCGTAGGCGACGGCGACGCCGCCGATCTTCGTGCTGCCGCCCTCACCGCGTTCGAGTCTGGTCTCGGTGCCGTCGGGGGAGACCAGCACGGGGACCAGGCCGTCGTTGTCGGCGGCGGCGAGGATGCCGACGTTGTCGACGGTCTCGTCCAGCACGAAGTAGTGCTTGCCCTCATCACACACCTTCTTGACGCAGACACCGCGTTCGGCGACGGTCGGGGCCTGACCCGGATTGCCGAGCCGGTCGAAGGCGAACAGCAGCGATTCGATGCCGTCGGCGAGCAGGAAGTCGCCGGGCGGGGGCGTCGTGATCTTGCCGCACGCCGCGCCCCCGGAGCCGGTGGCGATGCCTTCGACGAGGCCGAAGTCGGCGGCCTTCGCATCCGGGCCGGTGAGCCCGATGCCGACGGTCACGATGCCCGCGGTGCGCAGCTGGTCGGCCACGCCGCCCTCGCGGCAGAGGCTCTCCTGCGCCGCCGCGGTGAGGTTCTGGCCGTCCTGCCCGTCACTCGGCAGCACGAGGAGCTTGCCGTCGGTGAACCAGGCGAGCATCTGGCACTGCGGGGTCTGCCCCGCGGCCGGTGCTCCCCGGGCGAAGGTCGAGCGGGCGCCTTCGAGCGCCTTGAGGTAGTCGGTGCCGATCCCGCTCTTGTCTGAGGTCACCGCGGTGACGGCGTCGTTCACGGTGCTCAGCGAGCCGGAATCGAGCCTGGTCCAGTCGAGCTGCGAGCGGTAGTCGCCGGAGAAACCCGACACGGCGACGTCCACCTGGGAGCCGCTCGACGACGAGTAGTCGACGAGTTGCCCGGTCAGCAGCCGGGCGGCGGTGTCGCGGCTGTTCTTCGGATCGGACTGGCCGAGGCTGGACGACTGGTCGATCAGGAGCAGCACCCGGCCCTTGCCCGCCGAGGCCACGCAGGCGCCGAACCGGTCGACGCCGGGGGTGCCGTCGGCGGCGCGGGCCGCCGGCCCGCCGAACGCGAGCGCGGTGGTCGCGGCCAGGAGACCGACGACGGCGATCACGAGGAGCCGGCGCGCCGCAGCGGAGGTCAGGTGAGTCATCGGTGTCCCATCCAGAGGGCGAAGGCGACGGCGCCGAGGATCACGCCGACGGCCACCAGCACCAGCACGCCGACGTACGCCGCCCCGACCCAACCGGGTCGCAGGTACAGCGGGGCGGCCCGGTTCGCGGTGTCACGTGACGTGAACAGGGCCAGGACTCCGATCGCGACCGGCCCGGCCAGGAACCAGCCGAGCAGGCTCAGCGGACCCGCGAAGAAGACCGCGCCGACGATGATGCCGAGCACCGCGCACACACCCGCGGCGATCAGGATCGGTGTCGGCGGGCCTACGGACTCGAGCGGTGCCGCGGGCGGGGAGGCGGGTGTGCCGGGGAAACCGGAGGTGCTCGTCGGACCGCCCGGGAAGCCGCCGGGGCCGTTCGGGAACCCTCCCGGACCGCTGGGGAATCCGCCCGGAGACGGCGGCGGACCACCGGCGGGTGATCCGCCGGACGGGGCGAAGGGGTTGCCGGGATTGCCGCCCGGTCCGCCCGGTGCGGGACCGAAGGGATTCGGAGACGAGGTCACGTGAGCAGTGTTTCATACGGGGCGCCCTGAGACCCGGCGTACATCCCGTCGATCCGGGTGCTCGGGCCGGGCTCGGAGGACGCCGGCAAGCCGGTGACCTGTGGGTTCGCCGAAGATGCGGGTGGATCACAGGAAACCGTGCGGAGGGCGCGGAACGCGCCCTCCGCACGGAGAATTCATCTGTTCGAGGGAAACCTCGGCGGTGCCGGGTCAGCCCAGGAAGCGTGTGGCGTACGGGACCGCCTTGCTCGGGGTCTTGCCGTCGAAGAACTCGCCGACGGCGCGCAGCTTCCAGCCGCCGCCCTCGCGGTGGATCACACACATGATCACACCGGTCTTCGGTGTGCCGCCGGTCAGGACGTAGCGCGCGAGTTCGGCGCCGGTGGTGGTGTCGATCAGCCGGCAGTAGGCGTTGGCCACCTCCTGGAAGGTCTGCCCCTGGTACGAGGTGACCGCGAAGACCAGGTTGTCGATGTGCGCAGGCACGCGGGTGAGGTCGACGTGGACCACCTCGTCGTCGCCGGCGCCCTCACCGGTCAGGTTGTCGCCCGAGTGCACGATCGAGCCGTCCCTGGACCGCAGTTCGCCGTAGTACACGGCCTCGAGCGCCTGGCCGCCGGAGAAGAGCAGGACCGAGGCGTCCAGGTCGATGTCGCGGGTCCTGGTGCCGAAGAGGCCCTTCTTCACGATCGGATCCCAGCCCAGACCCATCTGCACGGTGGTCAGCGCGACGCCGCCCTCCTTGCGGAGGCTCACCTTCTGCCCCTTGGCGAGGGAGACGGGGCGGTCCTTGGAGAGGCTGACCTCGCCGGTCGGCGCCGCCGGAGTCGGGGCGGTCGGGGGCGCCCCGTAGGCGGGGGCCGGGCTGCCGTAGCTCGGCGCGGGGCTGCCGTAGTCCGGTGCGGGGGAACCGGGAACGGGGGCGCTGCCGTAGCTCGGGGCCGGGCTGGCGTGGTTCGGGGTCGGTGAACCGTAGTTCGGGGCGGGGCTGCCGTAGTTCGGGGCAGGCGGTGCGGGCGCCGGAGCGGGTGCCGCCGGGGGCGCGGGGGCGTCGTCGACCTGCACACCGTGGTCGGTGACCAGATCGGCGAAGCCGCCGGCGTACCCCTGTCCCACGGCGCGCACCTTCCATTGACCGTTCCGCTGGTACACCTCGACGGCGATCACCACGCTCTCGGTGCCCAGACCGGTGATCGTGTACGTCGCGAGACGATTGCCTGCAGGATCGGACAGGTGGGCCACCGGCGGGGCGAAGCTCCCGAACCGGCCGGAGGCGTCCTCGAGGGTGATCACCGCGCGCACGGCCGTGATGTCGTCGGTGATCTGCGGGGTGGCGACGTGCAGGCGGCCGTCCCGCAGCGTCACACCGGGGCCGTTCGGCTGGTTGAAGAAGATGAAGTCCGCGTCGGAGCGGACCTTGCCGGTCGAGGTGACCAGGAGCGCCGACAGGTCGATCGGGGCGGCGGAGTCCACCCCGATCACGACGTCGGACGACGACAGCGGCGCGTTCTGGCCTTTGACGAGTTCAGTCATGGTGTGACTCGATCTCCTTCGTTGGGTGATTCCAGTATGTCGGGTGCAGGCGATTCCCGGGGCCCGGCCGAGACGAACCGGGCGCGGCGAACCAGGCCAGGATCTCCTCGCTCGCGCCGATGCCGCGGGCGGCGGTGACGTGCACGTGCGGGGCGTGCCAGCCGCGTTCGGCGAGTTCGCCGTGGGCGGGCCGGACGGCGGCGGTGGCCGATTCGAGCAGGTCCCGGTCGAGCCAGCCGTCTCCGGCGGCGAGCAGCGGCGCGTCGTCGTCGAGCACGCCGGCGTCGGCGAGGCGTCGTCGTACCTCGGCGATCGCGGCGGACTTGGTCACCGCGTCGGGCACGGCGTAGATCTTCCGGCCCTGCTGAGAGGCGTGCCAGCCGCGTCGTCGGCACCAGCCGTCGAGGTCGGCCAGCAGGTCGGCGGGCTGTCGTCCGGTGTCCACCACCAGGTAGCAGAACGTCTCGTCGGCGATCCGGAGCCGCGACACCCAGTCCCCGGCCAGGGACTCCAGGTGGGCGTGGACCAGGGCCAGCGGTGCGGAGGTCTCGGCGATCGTCGCGGTCACCGTGCGATGCCAGTCGACGTCGTCGACGCCGTCCCGGAGTATCCGGGCGCCGTTGCTGGCCACGGCGAACGACGGTGTGCCGCCCGGCAGAATGCACGCGCCGGTACTGCTCGGGCGTGCGCGTGGTGACCGGCACGACCGGTCCGCGCCGGGCCAGTCCCGCGTACCGTTCGACGGCGCGGCGACTCATGTACGAGAGCGGTTCGCCGCCGTACCACTCGACGCAGATCGCGGTGTCGGCGTCGCCGGGACGCACCATCGCCGCCCGCGAGTAGATCATCGTGCGATCCAGATCGGTCGCGATGAGCGGGATCACGACTGCTCGCGGATCAGGCCGACGCACGCGTACGGCAGGTCCGGTTCCACCTCGACGGGCACGCCGCGTTCGGCGGCGAGCAGCCGGATGTGCCGGTGCTCGGGGGCGTGCGGGTCGCGCACCAGGACGCGCCAGGGCACGCGCCGCAGCAGGACGCGGGTGGTCTCGCCGATCCCGGGTTTCACCAGGTTGATCGAGCTCAGACCGTACTCGTGCCGGATCCTCTCGATGGCGGCCCAGCCCGCCCAGGTGGGCGTCCGGTCGGCGGCGCGGAGTTCGGCGACGCGCGCGGCCACCGCCTCGGCGACCGCGTCGAACTCGGCGGAGACGGTGTCGAGGAGGCGGCCGGAGACGTCGTACGGGGCCAGCTCCCGGTAGAACTTGGCGCCGTGGAAGTCGCCGGGGCCGATCAGCTCCGCGTTGAGCACGGTGCGTGAGACCAGCCCGGAGACCGTGGAGTTCAGGCACGCCGAGGGGATCAGGAAGTCGTCGCGGGTGCCGAACAGCGTGGTGCACGAGCCGGGGTCGGCCGGCACCGCCAGTTCGGGATCGCAGCGCGGACCGCCCGCCGCCGCGTAGGCGTCGAGGGCGTCGGCGAGTTCGCGGGCGATGGCGCCCTTGCCGGTCCACCCGTCGACGAACACCAGCGCCGATGCGTCGTGCCGCGCGGTCAGGTGATCCAGGGCGACGGTGTCGATGCCGCGGCCGCGCACGATCGAGACGGCGTAGTGCGGCGGGACGACGCCGTGGGTCCGGGCGATCCAGCGTTGCAGCAGGATCCCGACGGGGGTGCCGGCGCGGGCGAGGGAGACCAGGACCGGGCGCGGGGCGCGTTCGGTCAGGATCAGTTCGGCGACGGTGCCGACCGCCTCCGCGAGCCGCCCGGCGGAGGCGGCGAGGGCGTCGTCGAACAGTTCGCGGTACTCCGGCCCGGGCTGATACTCCACGGGCAGCGATTCGGCGTAGTGCGCGAGACCGGCCTGAATCCGGCTCTCCCGTTCGGCGACGTCGGCCTCCAGATCCACGTCGGAGAGGTCCTTGAGCAGCCAGGTCACCTCGTCGGGCTGATACGAGCCGAAATCCGGTCCGCGGAGTTCCCGGGCGGGGGAGATGCTCCCGCCGGCCCGGCGGGCGGCCAGCTCGGCCTGTCCGACGACGGGGACGCTCAGTACCACGACGCGGTGCCCGGCCGCGGTCAGCACGTCCACCGGCCCGCCCGGGGCCCGGAGCGCGGGTGTGTCCGCGGGGCGGTCCACCACCAGCACCACGGCGGCCGGCGCCGCGCCCGGTTCGGCCGCGACGTTGTACAGGTAGCGGGCGGCCTCCCGGTCGCCCTCGGGGTCGGGGAAGGTGAAGCCGCGCCGCAGGGGGTAGCCGTCGGCGTCGCGGACGTACGCCGGTGAGCGGGTGGTGGACTGGACGCGCGCGTCGAATCCGGTCTCGGCGAGCCGTTCGGCCAGACAGAGCGGCAGATACATCAGCTCCTCGTGGCCGACGACGATCACCGGCTCCCCCGTCGTCAACAGCGGCGCGACCTGCCCGGCGAGCGCGGTGACCCCACGGTGGAAGGCGTTCGCCTCCCCGGCCAGGAAGCCGTGCCGCCCGCTCTCCGGGACGCCTGCGGGCCAGCGGCCGTCGACGTATGCGGCCGCACCCGCCGTCGCCTCGCTGCCGACCGACGGCTCGGCGGTCGGCGCTGAGGGATCCGGCGCTGAGGGATTCAGTTCTGCGGGTGCCAGTGCGGCGACCGCATTGATCAGCCCGTCCGGCAGCTCGGTCCGCCCGCGGCACAGTGCCACGAACTCGACGGTCACCCCGAGCTCGTCGGCGGCCCGGCGGTTGGCGGCGACGTGTTCGGCGTCGCGCATGTCGACCAGGGAGGCCACCGCGTACCGGCCGTGCGGTGCCAGCGCCTCCAGGGCCGCCACCGCGCCGAGAGCGGTGTTCCCGGTGCTGATCTCGTCGTCGACCAGCACCGTCCAGCCGCCGTCGCCGGGGGCCAGCAACGCCGCCGACGACGGCTGCAACTGGTGACTCGTCGCGTGCGAGTGCCCCTCCTCGAAGCCGCCGTGCACCGTCACCGCGGGGTCCGTCCGGCGGGTGGAGTGCAGACAGCAGGCGGCCTGCATCCGTTCGGCGACGCAGTGCCCCAGGCCGGTCGCGGTCTCGGCGAACCCGAGGACGGTCGAGGCGGCCGCGGCGTCGGCGCCCAGACGTGCGACGACGAGGTCGCCCAGCGCGTCGGCGGCGCCGCGGACCCGGTTGGGCGGCACCGGGACGTGCTTGCCCAGCACGTGCGAGACCAGCAGGTGCGCCCGCCGCGGATTGCGGCGCAGGCCGAGCACCACCAGCCGGTCCAGCGGCCAGGTCTCGGACCGGTCGTCGTCGTGCAGGACGGCACCGAGTTCGCGGGTCACCCACGACGGCGCGTTCACCGCTCGCTCCAGGCGGTGAGCAGGTCCACGAAGTTGACCTCTTCGCGGGCGACGCCGAAGACGGCGGCGCGGTCGAGCACGCTGAACGCCCAGTTGCGGTGGGGGCCGAGCTCGTTCATCTTGTTGCCGTAGCGCGAGGAGGCGACGCCGCCGGTGGCGCGGCTGAGGATGTCCTGCGCGTCCTGGTACTCCTCGTGGCTCACCGTCGAGAGGGCGTGGACCGGGCCGACGTGCGCCGGGTGGATCACCGTCTTGCCGGTGATCCCGTTGGCGCGGTCGAGGGCGATCTCGCGGAGGAGGCCGTCGAGGTCGCGGCTGACCAGCTGCTGCCGGAAGTAGGTGGCGTTCTGCTCGCGGAACGGGGTCTGACGCAGCCGGGGCGCGAACATGCGCTCGTGGTTGGCGAAGTACTCCCACACCGGGCCGGAGATCACGAAGCCGGAGCCGTCACGACGGCCCAGGAGGTTCACGATGGCGGCGATGATGTCGGCGACCACGCGGACGTCGTAGATCGTCAGGTCCCGGTCGCGGCGGATCCCGAACATGCCGCACAGGTCGGTGGCGCCGATCCGGACGGCCAGCACGTGCTCGCGGTAGGCGTTGAGCATCTCGCGGATGCGGACCAGTTCGATGTCGCGGATCTCCCGGTAGATCACCTCGGGCGACTCCAGGACGGGCATCGCGTAGAACGGGACGGTGCGTCCGGCGCTCGCCTCGGCGACGGCCATCAGCTGTTCCCGACCGGATGCGGTGCCGAACTTGGGGAGCACGAAACCGGAGAGCACCGAGTCGCCGGGGACGGCTTCGGCGATCGTGCGGATCTGGTCGGCGGTCCGCACCCGGACGAAGAGGAAGGCGGGGAGGTCGCCGACGGCCGAGAGCTCGTGCAGGGTGGCGACGGTGGCGGCGAGGGCCTCCTCCTGCTGGTGGTCGTCGACGGCGTCCTCCAGGTCGATCACCATCGAGGTGACGCCGGAGGCCGCGCGTCGCGTGATCGTCGCGGTGAGCTCGTCCCGGGTCGCGGGCACGTAGAGGGTGGCGCCGAGCGCGATGGCGACCAGGTGCCGCTCGGCGTCGGTGCGGACCGGCTGCGGCGGATGGAGGAAGAGCCGATCACGGGTCGGCGGGGACAGGTGACGGAAGTGCGTGACCGAGCGGATCGGCGCGTCGACGGGGGTGATGGGGTGCTCCTGTCGTGTTCGGGGAGGTCTTCGGTGCGGGGTGCGGTCCACGGGTTCCATGGTCCGTGCGGTCATCGTCTGCGGGCCACCTCGTCGCGCATGCGGGAGACGACGTGGTCGATCCGCCGGTCCACCGCGTCGATCTCCTGGAGGTAACGCCAGTAGTCGGGGTGGATGCGGTCGAGGAGTTCGGCGGCCCGGTCGAGACGTTCGGACTGGGCGTCGAGCACCGGACCCCACTGGTCGGTGAGCCCGTGGGCGACGGCGAGGCGCTGCGCATCGCGGACGCTGAACCGCGCCGAACGCATCACGGCGGACGGGTCGGCGCGGACGTCCTGCAGCGTGCGCAGTCGTTCGACGACGCTGCGCAGCAGGTCGTCGGCCACGTCGAGATGATCGCGGACGGTCTCGGCCTGGGCGATCACCCGGTCCGGCGGGAGCGTCCGGGCGGCGTCGAGCAGTTGCTGCGCGTTGCCGAGGGCGTGACCGATCTTCTCCTGGGAGCCCTCGACGTCCTGCGAGCAGTCCGCGCTGAACTCGCGACGCAGGGTGGAGAGCGTCTCGGGGAGCATGCTCAGACGGGTCTGGACGCCGGCGGTGCGAGTGGTGAGGGCACCGAGGAGTCGTCGTGCCTCGGCCGCGTACCCGGGGGCTTCGGCGAGGCGTGTCCGCAGGGTCTGCGCGCCGACCTGCAGGGGGCCCGCGGCCCGGGTGCGGTCGGCCAGCCCCAGCGCCCGGTCGAATCCGGTACGACGACGAGCCAGCTCCTCCGCCGCGGCGACGATCACAGCCAGTTCCGCGATCTCCGGGGACGCGGCGGCGAGTTCGGCCTGCGCCTCGTCGGCGGCCCGCACCGCCCGGTCCTGATGTGCGCGGGCGTCGGCGACGGTGGCCGCGGCTTCGTCGAGCAGTCCGCGGTGCTGGTCGCCGAAACGCCGGAACTCGGCCTCCAGGCCGCGGAACTCGGTGGCGCAGTGCGCCGCGGCGGTGTGATCCAGCCGGCCCGGATCGGCCTGGTTCAGGGCGAGATAGACCGAGAGCACCGTCTCGTAGCGGTGCTGCAGATGCGCCCAGTGCTGCAGGGCGGCGGGCGATGCCCCGGTCTCCCGGAGTGCGCCGATGTCGGTGTTCAACCGGTCGAACGTCTGCTCGCAGGCGAAGAACGCCTGGGTGAGCTGTCCGGAGGCGGCCGCCGCCCGAGCATCGTCACGGCTGCGTCGGTGGCGCCACGAGGAGCGTTGTCTGCCGGGCATGTCCGCAATGCTAGAGGAGCGGTCCCCGATCGATCCCCGAGCGGGGATTCGGGAAGGGGTGTGCTCCCCGCTTCCCGAGCCGCCCGCGAGCGAAGCGAGCCCGCATGTCGAAGGGGCTCGGGTGCGACGGCGCCGCGCCCGAGCCCCTTCGACCAGGCTGGTCACCGCGTTCCTTCCCGGCTCGGGGAGTGGAGGGGACCTCCTCGGTTCAGCCGACCGGCGTCGGCTCGGTCTCCTCGACGTCGCCGCCGGACCGGTTGCGGCGGATGATGCTCGAGATCAGCGCCAGGCCGATCAGCGCGACGCCGACACCACCGGTGATCAGCTCGTTGACGTGCGTGCCGATCGAGTAGAACAGGATCAGCGCGAGGGCGCCGATCGCCCAGTGCGCGCCGTGCTCCAGGTACACGTACTCCGAGAGGGTGCCCTGGCGGACCAGGTACACCGTCAGCGAACGGACGAACATGGCGCCGATCAGGCCCAGACCCAGGGCGATGATGATCGGGTCGGCGGTGATGGCGAAGGCGCCGATCACACCGTCGAACGAGAACGACGCGTCCAGCACCTCGAGGTACAGGAACAGGAAGAACGCCGCCTTGCCGGAAGCCTTGGCGAGGTTCGACGGCCCCGATCGTCCGGTGGACTCCTCGCCGACCAACTCGTCGACGACGTCCTCCTCCTCGATGTTGAACATCTCACCGAGGCCGTTCACCAGGATGTAGGTGACCATGCCGAGCACGCCGGCGATCATCACGGTGCCGGACTTGTCGTCCGGGGCGATGACGGTGGCGGTGATCACCAGCAGGATCGAGGCGATGACGACGGGCAGCGAGTCGAGCTTGCCGATCCGGATCAGCGGGCGCTCGATCCACGAGAGCCAGGTGATCTCCTTGTCGGCGAGGATGAAGCCGAGGAACAGCATCAGCAGGAACATGCCGCCGAACGCCGCGATCTGCGGATGGGCGTCGGTGATCATGGTCTCGTAGCTGGGCGAGCCGTCCGGGAAGTGCGAGGCGTCGTTCGCCGGCGGGTTGAGGGCCAGGTCGAGCGCCTGCACGGGGTTCATTCCGGAGGCGATCCACACGATCGCGAGCGGGAACACCAGACGCATGCCGAACACGGCGATCACGATGCCCACGGTGAGGAACATCTTCTGCCAGAACTCGTTCATCCGCTGCAGCACGGTGGCGTTGATCACCGCGTTGTCGAACGACAGCGAGACCTCGAGGATTCCGAGGATCAGGGTGAGGACGAGTGCGGTCGGGCCGCTGTACAGGAGGGCCGCGACGAGCGCGGCGATCGAGACGGCGATGGAGAGGCCGAATATTCGGACGATGTGCAACGCGGGGTCGCCTTTCGGGAGGGCGGCCGAGGATCGGGCCGCCGCACGATCGCACCGGTGCCGCACATCGTGTGCGGCACCGGTGCGACGAGGGAGAGATCGAGGACTTAGACGTTGACGCCGAAGTCGCGGGCGATGCCGGCCAGACCGGAGGCGTAGCCCTGGCCGATGGCGCGGAACTTCCAGTCGGTGCCGTGGCGGTACAGCTCACCGAAGATCATCGCGGTCTCGGTGGAGGCATCCTCGGACAGGTCGTAGCGGGCGATCTCCGAGCCGTTGGCGCGGTTCACGACGCGGATGAAGGCGTTGGTCACCTGGCCGAACGACTGGCCGCGGGCGTCGGCGTCGTGGATCGACACGGTGAACACGACGGCGTCGATGTTCGGCGGCACCGAGGCGAGGTCGACGTTGACGACCTCGTCGTCGCCGTCGCCGTCGCCGGTCAGGTTGTCGCCGGTGTGCTCGATCGAGCCGTCGGGCGAACGCAGGTTGTTGTAGAAGACGAAGTGCTGGTCGGACAGGATCTTGCGATCGGCACCGACGGCCAGCGCGCTGGCGTCGAGGTCGAAGTCGACGCCGGTGGTGGTCCGGACGTCCCAGCCGAGACCGACCGCCACCGCGGTGAGTCCGGGGGCTTCCTTGGTGAGCGAGACGTTTCCGCCCTTGCTGAGGCTGACACCCATGGAGACGGGTCCTTTCGATTCGATGCGTAGTGCGGTGCGACGTCGGCCACACCTGCTTGCGTCTCCACTGTACTGACGATGTCCGACATGGGTAGGTCATCCGTTCGGCCGAATCGTCGCTGTCTCGAAGGATGAGATGGTGGAGCGGTGGTGGAAGAGCTGCCGATCCGGTTCGGCCGCGAGCGGAGGGCGGGTATCTTTCGTCCGGAGAGGCTGGTCATACCGTGATTCGGATCGTCGGTGATCGCGACTTTGGCGCAGTGAAGCACGAGTAGACGGAGTAAGGATCCGATACGGGAACGTTGCTTGATGAGATCGCCGGTGCGGGACCTTCGATTTAGCCGAGGCATTGATGTATGGTCGACAAAATTCTGGATGGAAACTCGTGAGGATGTGTAAGAATTGAATTATTTGTCCGCTCCGATTGGTAAGAGGATAGCCGCCCGGCTCCTGGACTTGATCTTCTGCCTGATTCTGACATTTATTCTGGCAGTTCCTGCGGGGCTTGTCGCGGGTATTGTCTCGATTTTCCTCTCTGATGGGGTGATCGACGGTTGGGTGATTCCGCTGCTGGCCACGGTGTGCTACTTCCTTGCCTACGTGGGGATGGAGGTCTTTCTGCTGATTCGTCGACGCGGTCAGACTCTGGGAAAGGGGCTGATGGGCCTACAGGTGATTCCCGTCGGTGCTAGTGGTGAGACTCCGATTCCTGTGGGTTTGGCGGTGGTCCGAATGTTGATGATCTTTCTGCCGTTTGTGTTCATGTCGATTTCCGGCAGCTACCCCGAGAGTGGAATTCTCAACGTGATCGCGCTTGTGGGGCTCATCTCGCTTCTGATGAGTTTGGTGATGTCGGCGATTCCCTTGAACGGTCCGCATCGCGTACTGCATGATTTCGCGGCGTCGACCCGTGTCGTTCAGGCGGGTAAGCGGAAGATCGATTTGAAGGAAGATCTCGGAATGATGCTGCCCGGCAAGGTCGACATGACCAAGCGGATGTAGGTCGATCGGACTGCGGTCCTCAGGGGTGTGATCCCCGCCGTCGCCGGGCATCGATCTGGCGACGGCGGGGATCACACCCCTTCTTCGTGGGCCTCCGGGCCGATCGAATCGTGCGGGTTCGGGGTCTTCCTCGGTTGGTGTGGCGGCCGCCTCGTTGCCATTTGTCATCACTGATGACATCATTGGTGACATGCCACGGAGAACACTGACCCAGGAAGCGATCGTCGACGCGGCCGTCGCCGTCGCGGGCCGCCGCGAGGTGGAGAGCATCACCGGCCGCGTGCTCGGCGAGGAGCTCGGCGTCGACCGGTCGGCCATCTGGCGGCACTTCGCCGATCAGGACGCGCTGCTGCGGGCGATCGGCGACCGGCTGCTGCAGACGGCGCTCGCGGAGGTCCCCGAGGGACTCGCCCCGCACGACCGGATGACGGCGTTCGCCCGAGCGCTGGTGTCGGTGTTCGCGGCGCACCCGGCGATCGGCGCGGTGATCGGCGGACGGACCACTCGGGGGCCGGGCGAGTTCGCCGTCGTCGAGTTCACCCTGACGGCCCTGACCGAGGTCGGGGTCCCGGCCGATCGGATCGCCGCCCAGCAGCGCATGATCGCCGACACCGTGCTCGGCTACGCCAGCCTCCGCGCGCACCAGGAACTGCTGCCGCCGGACCTCCGGCGCGGCGACGTGCAGGCCTGGTCCGGGAGCTACGCCGCGGCATCGCCGCAGGCCCACCCGGCCATCGCGCGGCACGCACTCGAACTCGCTCAGGTCTCCGACGATCAGGTGCTCGAAGCCCTGCTCGAAGCGCTCTGGGCATCCGTGAAGACCATTGTCCTGGAAGGTGAATGATGACGAACGAGAAGACCCCGGCTGAGACGACCCCGGCCGGCGCCAAGCCCGCCGGCCGCTGGAAGAAGCCGCTCACGATCGTCCTGGTGGTGATCCTGGCCCTGGTCGGCACGCTCTACGCGGCGACGGCGGCCATCGGAGTCCCGTTCCCGCACGAGCTCTACCGGCTGCAGACCACCGCGCCGTCACAGCAGGGGACCGTGTTCCCGACCCGGCCGGTGGTCAACACCGGTGCGGTCCGGGAATGGGAGGCCGCCGCGGGCCTGAGCCTCCCGGCGACCGTGCCGTGGAAGGGTGGGGAGGTCCCGGTCGCCGACATGCTCGGCAAGACCAACTCGCGGGCCTTCGTCGTCGTGCAGGACGGCAAGCTGGTGGACGAGTGGTACGCCGACGGCGTCACCGCGGATTCACGGCTGTCGTCGTGGTCGGTCGCGAAGTCGGTGATCTCGCTGATGATCGGACAGGCGATCGAGCGCGGCGACCTCTCCGAGACCGACAAGATGGTCGACATCCTCCCCGAGTTCCGCACCGGCGGCGGCGACTACGACGAGATCACCGTCCGAGATCTGCTCGACATGGCCTCCGGCATCGACGTCTCGGAGAACTACAACCCGTGGTGGCCGCTGAACGGCACCGCCCGCCTGCTCCTGAGCACCGACCTGCCCGGCTACCTGATGAAGCACCGAGCGGTCTCGTTCACGCCCGGCGAGAAGGCGGTGTACCGCAGCGTCGACACCCAGATGCTGGGCATGATCCTGGCGAAGGTGAACGGCGAGCCCGTCGCCCGGGTGGTGTCCGAGGGACTGTGGACGCCGATGGGCGCCGAAGCCGAGGCCGAGTGGAACCTCGACACCGAGAACGGCACCGAGAAGAGCTTCTGCTGCCTCAACGCCACCGCGCGCGACTTCGCCCGGATCGGTCAGACGGTGGCCTCCGGCGGCATGGTCGACGGCAAGCAGGTGATCTCGCCGGAGTGGATCACGCGGATCTCCACCCCGTCGAACCTGCCGATGAACGCGGACTGGGGCTACTCGGCGCAGTGGTGGCACCCGGCGCCGCTCGGCCACAACGACTTCACCGCGCTCGGCGTCTACGGCCAGTACATCTACATCAATCCGGACACCCGCACCGTGATCGTGAAGCTCAGCGACCACGGCACGGAGCAGGACGAACTGGACACCATCGGGGCCATGCGCGCCATCTCGGAGCACCTCGGCAAGAAGTGACCCGCCCCTTCTCGATCGGGCGACGTCTCGGTGACCGAGCACCACGTCGCCGGTCGCGCACCTTTTCGATGATCGAGCGGAGTCGAGATCCCTCGGTGTTCGAAAAGTGGTCTCGACTCCGCTCGACCAGCGAGGGAAGGCCCGACCGGAGAGGGAAGGCCCGACCGGAGAGGGCAGGCCCGACCGGAGAGGGCAGGCCCGACCAGCGAGGAGAGGCCCGACCAGCGAGGAGAGGCCCGACCGGCGAAGGAAAGTTCGACCGGCGAGGGAGGGTTCGACCAGCGAGGGAGAGCTCTCGACCGGTGACGGAAGCCGACCGACGAGAGGCGAGGGGAGGTCTCGAAACGGCGGGGTCGTGTGGACTGCATCCACACGACCCCGCCGTTTCGGCGCGTCCGGTCAAGGAACGACGACCACCTTGCCGTGCGCCCGTCCGGATGCGGTCAGGGCGAGCGCCTCACGAGCCCGGTCCAGCGGGAAGGTCCGCGCGATCGGCACCTCCAGCTCTCCGGCGGCGAGCAGGGCGACGAGTTCGGCCCGCACCGAGTCGCGGTAGGCCGCGCTGATCGGCTGCGAACCGGCCAGCGCGGTGAACCCGTGCGCGCGGGCGGCGGCCGGCGCGGCGACGGTGACGATCCGGGTGCGGTCGGCGACCAGTTCCAGGCTCGCCGCGACCGCGGCGGGGGTGCCCGCGCAGTCCAGTGCGGCCGCGACGGGACCGGGCGCGGCGGCGCGGATCCGGTCGGCCAGCGCAGGGCCGTCGAGCGGATCGTCGTCGCTCGACGGCCGGTACGGCACGGGGTGGCCGCCGAAGCGTCGTACGGCCTCCTCACGGTCGGGCCCGCAGGTCCCGACGGCGACGACCCCGGTCCGTCGCGCGAGCTGCAGCACCGCGGCGCCGACCGCCCCGGAGGCCCCGTGCACGACGACCGTCTCGCCCGCCCGCGCACCGCTGCAATGCAGCAGGTCGGCGGCGGTGCAGCCGGCCAGCAGCAACCCGGCGGCGGACACGTCGTCGACGTGGTCGGGCAGCGCGAACGCGTCGGCCACCGGGACGGTGAGCGCTTCGGCGTAGCCGCCGCGCACCCGGAAGGCCACGACCCGGTCGCCCGCCTCGAAACGCGTGCCCGATCCGGTGGCCGTGACGACCCCGGCGACCTCGTAGCCGATTCGGATCGGGAGCAGCGCGGGGTCCGATTCGCGGGTCACGTGCTTGAGGTCGGCGGGATTGACCCCGGCGGCGGTGATCCGGACGGTGATCTCCCCCGGGCCGGGCGGCGGCACCTCGACCGGGTCGAAGACGAGGTCCGCCAGTCCGGTGAAGCCTCGGGCGGTCCAGCCGCGGGTGAGAGGCGCGTCGGTGCTCATGTCGTCGTCCATGCCGTCCAGTGTCGGTCACCCGACGAGGCGAGACGAGAACCGGAGCGGTGTCCCCGGCGATCGAGTCCCCTCGGTGATCGGCTTCCCCCTCGGTGATCGGCTTCCCCCTCGGTGATCGGCTCTCCCTCGGTGATCGGCTTCCCTCGGTGGTCGAGCGGAGTCGAGATCTCTCGGAGCTCGAACGGTGGTCTCGACTCCGCTCGACCAGCGAAGGGACTCGACCAGCGAAGGGGCTCGACCGTAGAGGAGGGACTCGACAGGCGACGGAGCCTGACGAGCGAAGGCCGGTTCCGGCCGGAACGAGTGCGACGAACAGTCGGGTGGACCCGGGTGGCCGCGGTTACAGTGGCGCGCATGAGCACAGTGGACGCGTCCAATCCCGATCTGGTGACCATCGACGTACCGACGCACTGGTACAACCTGGCGGCCGAACTCGACGAACCGATCCCGCCGCACCTGCACCCGGGCACCAAGGAGCCGGTCGGCCCCGACGACCTCGCCGCGCTGTTCCCGGCAGGCCTGATCGCGCAGGAGGTGACCGACGAGGTCTACGTGGAGATCCCCGAACCGGTCCGGGAGATCTACAAGATGTGGCGGCCCTCCCCGCTGTTCCGGGCCCGGAAGTTCGAGGAGGCGCTGAACACCAAGGCGCGCATCTACGTCAAATACGAGGGCGTGAGCCCGGTCGGCAGCCACAAGACCAACTCGGCCGTCGCGCAGGCCTACTACAACAGCGTCGACGGCGTGAAGAAGCTGACCACCGAGACCGGTGCGGGTCAGTGGGGCAGCGCGCTCGCGTTCGCCGGCGCCCAGTTCGGGATCGACGTCGAGGTGTGGCAGGTCCGGGCGTCGTACGACTCCAAGCCGTACCGCGGCTACCTGATCCGCACCTACGGCGGCACGCTGCACCCGAGCCCGTCGGACCTCACCGAGTCCGGTCGGGCCATGCTGGCCAAGGATCCGCACACCACCGGCAGCCTCGGCATGGCGGTCAGCGAGGCCGTCGAGGTGGCCGCGCAGAACGACGACACCCGCTACGCGCTCGGCTCGGTCCTCAACCACGTGGTGCTGCACCAGAGCGTGATCGGTCAGGAGGCCGTCGACCAGCTGTACGCCGTGGAACCGGGCGGCGCCGACGTCGTCTTCGGTTGCGCCGGCGGCGGATCGAACCTGGCGGGGCTGGCGTTCCCGTTCCTGCGGGAGAAGATCCACGGCCGCAGCGAACCGCGGATCGTGGCCGCCGAGCCCGCCGCCTGCCCGTCGATCACGCAGGGCGAATACCGCTACGACCACGGCGACGTCGCCGGTCTCACCCCGCTGCTGAAGATGCACACCCTGGGCATGGACTTCGTGCCGGACCCGATCCACGCCGGCGGCCTGCGCTACCACGGCATGGCGCCGGCGCTGAGCCACACGGTGGAGCTCGGGCTGGTGCAGGGGGTGGCGATCGACCAGCACGACGCGTTCAGCACGGGCGTGCAGTTCGCGCGGACCCAGGGCATCGTCCCGGCGCCGGAGTCGACGCACGCGCTCGCCGCATGCGCGGCGCACGTCGCCGACAGCGACACCGAGGAGGTCGTGGTGATCGGCCTGTCCGGGCACGGTCAGCTGGATCTGCCCGCGTACGCGTCGTTCCTCGAGGGCGACTTCTGACGAGACGCCGATCCGGAAGGCCGCGCGCCACGGCCGGATGACACGGAACGCCGCGGCCCGGGTCCCGAAGACGGGGACCCGGGCCGCGGCGTGAGACGCGTCAGCGGAACCGGGGGACTCAGGCCAGGCCGAGCTGGCTGAGGAAAGCGAGCTGGTCGTAGTACACGCGGTGGGCGGTCA
The DNA here is from genome assembly GCF_047600385.1 of Gordonia sp. (in: high G+C Gram-positive bacteria). Classification (GTDB taxonomy): domain Bacteria; phylum Actinomycetota; class Actinomycetes; order Mycobacteriales; family Mycobacteriaceae; genus Gordonia. Next base: position 1,031,846 of record NZ_JASGKZ010000001.1, read on the forward strand.
CCTGGCCCTCGTCGTTCACGACGAAGGTGTCGATGAGACCGAAGGTGACGGCCTTGCCGGTGGGGGCCACCTCGCCGTCGGCACTCACCAGCGGACCGTTGTGGGTGCCGGTGAAGACCTGTTCGGCGACGACGCCGGTCTCGTCGGCCCACACCTGGCGGGGGGTCAGCTCGATGTCCGGGAACGCGGTGTAGAACACCTCGATGGTCTGCAGCAGACCCTCGATGCCCTCGAAGGCGGCGCCGGGCAGCTCGACGGCCACGTCGGGGGCGAAGATCGTGGCGAAGAGTTCTTTGTCGTGTTCGGCCAGACCACGGTTGTGGACGTCGATGATCTTGTCGGACAGTTCGCTCATGGGGTCCTCCTGGGGACGTCGTGAAATGAGATCTGACTCACTGTGACGCCTCGGTCGGGGGCTGAGTGTCCAACTTTCCGGACACCCGGTGATCGGACCGTCGGACACGGGTGATTTCGCTTCCCCCATATCTGCGCTTTACCCTGGTCATCATGTCGAAAGTCCTGAGCTCGTTGCCCATCGGTGAGCGTGTCGGTATCGCCTTCTCCGGCGGTCTCGACACCTCCGTCGCCGTCGCCTGGATGCGGGAGAAGGGCGCCGTTCCCTGCACCTACACCGCCAACCTGGGCCAGTACGACGAGCCGGACATCGATTCGGTCCCCGGCCGTGCGATGCAGTACGGTGCGGAGCTCTCGCGCCTGGTCGACTGCCGCAGCGCCCTGGTCGAGGAGGGCATCGCCGCCCTGCAGTGCGGCGCCTTCCACATCCGCACCGCGGGCAAGGCCTACTTCAACACCACGCCGCTCGGCCGCGTCGTGACCGGCATGCTGCTGGTCCGCGCCATGAAGGAGGACGGCGTCAACATCTGGGGCGACGGCTCCACCTACAAGGGCAACGACATCGAGCGGTTCTACCGCTACGGGCTGATGGCCAACCCGAGCCTGCAGATCTACAAGCCGTGGCTCGACGCCGACTTCGTCGAAGAGCTCGGCGGCCGCACCGAGATGAGCGAGTGGCTGCTGGCCCGCGACCTGCCGTACCGCGACTCGGCGGAGAAGGCGTACTCCACCGACGCCAACATCTGGGGCGCCACCCACGAGGCGAAGGTGCTGGAGCACCTGGACCAGGGCCTGGACATCGTCGACCCGATCATGGGCGTCGCCGCCTGGCGCGAGGACGTCGAGGTGGCGACCGAGGAGGTGACCCTGAGCTTCGAGCAGGGCCGCCCCGTCGCGATCAACGGTGAGCGGTTCGACGACGCCGTCGCCCTGGTGATGAAGGCCAACGAGATCGGCGGACGTCACGGTCTGGGCGTCTCGGATCAGATCGAGAACCGGATCATCGAGGCCAAGTCGCGCGGCATCTACGAGGCCCCCGGCATGGCGCTGCTGCACATCGGCTACGAGCGCCTGGTGAACGCGATCCACAACGAGGACACCGTCGCCAACTACCACAACGAGGGCCGCCGCCTGGGCCGCCTGATGTACGAGGGCCGCTGGATGGACAGCCAGGCCCTGATGCTCCGCGAGGCCCTGGTCCGCTGGGTCGCCTCGGCGATCACCGGCGAGGTGACCGTGCGTCTCCGCCGCGGCGACGACTACCAGTTCCTCAACACCACCGGTCCGTCGCTCAGCTACCACCCGGACAAGCTGTCGATGGAGCGCGTGGGCGATTCGGCCTTCGGCCCCAAGGACCGCATCGGTCAGCTGACCATGCGCAACCTGGACATCGCCGACTCGCGGGCCCGCCTGGAGCAGTACGCCGAGCTGGGCATCGTCGGCGGCGCGACCGCCGATCTGGTGGGCGAGCTCTCCGAGGGCGGCGCCGCGGCGATCGCCGGCGGAGAGGGCCCCGAGAACGAGGGCGAGGTGGCGCTCGACAGCGCCGCGATGGAGTTCGGCGCCGACTAGGTCGGCACGGGGGCTTTCGGCATGCCGCCCGGCTCCCGTTCGATACGTTTTCGTCCCTGATTCAGGGGAAGAACCCCCGGATGGTGTGACCCCGTCCGGGGGTTCGTGCTGAAGTAGAGGAATGCTTCGCGCACGCGGTGAGAGGAACGATGACGTCGTACTCCGCGACGATGCCAACTTCGAGCACATTCTGCGGATGTTCGCGCGGTTCACCGCGGTCGGCTACGTCGCGTACTTCCTCATTCTGTTTCCGGAGTTCGTGGCGGTGTCGTCGATGATGGCGTCCTGGTGGACTCCGGTCACCGTGATCACGATCTTCGCTCCGGGGATGCTGCTCGGTGTGGCGAGTTCGCTCCGCAGCACCGCGTCGATCCCGGTGGTCGGGGCGTTGTCCGCGGCGACCTTCATGGTCGGCGTCGTGACCTGGTATCCGGCCTGGGACGGCACGTCCGTCGCCGTGGACGGGCGCGGGGTGTGGCTGGCGGCCTTCCCCGGGCTTCCGGCGATCGCGGCGGTTCTCGCCTGGCCCGCCTGGGCGGCGTTCGCGTACATGGCGGTGGCCTGCATCGGCTGTCAGTGGATCAACTATCTGGTGCGGGGCGGCGTGGAACCGGAGATGTTGGTTCCGGAGATGCTGTTCGCGATCATGTTCTGCAGTCTGTTCGTCGGCGGGTCGGTGATGGCGCTGCGCACGGGCCGGATCCTCGACGCCTCCACCGAGGAGGCGCATGAGACCGCGGCGTCGGCGGCCGCCCAGCAGGCCCGCGCGGTGGAGCGCGAACGGTTCGACGGTCTCACCCACGACAGCGTGATGTCGACGCTGATCATCGCCTCCCGGGTGGAGTCGACGGAGGCGGTGCAGCCGCTCGCCGCGGCGACGCTGGCCGAACTCGACGAGATCCATGTGGGCGGAGCCTCGGATCGCCCGTTCAGCCTCCACCAAGCACTGGGTCACCTGCGTTCGGCGGCCGCCGAAGCCGACCCGGGAGCGGTGTTCGACGTGGCCGACGAGAGCGCGGGCACGTTCGAGGAACCGGGCCGGGGGATCCCCGCCGAAGTGGTCCGGGCCCTGAGCGCGGCCCAGGCCGAAGCCCTGCGCAACTGTGTCCGGCACGCGGGCGACGAGGCTTTGCGCGAAGTCCTCGTCCTGGCCCATCCCGACGGGCTGCGCGTGCAGGTGACCGATGACGGCGTCGGCTTCGATCCGGCGACGGTGCCGCCGCAGCGGCTGGGGTTGACCGTCAGCATCCGGCGCCGGATGGCCCGGATCCCGGGTGGTTCGGCGCAGATCGATTCGGCGCTCGGCGTCGGCACCACCGTCGGTCTCGAGTGGATCCGGATATGAGAGAGGCGCCGGTCACCGGCGACGTCCGGGAACTGCTGGGGATGCGTACCCGTGCCGCGTACTTTCTGGTGGGTGCGTTCATCGTGACCTTCGCCGTCGTCGTCGTGTTCACCGTGCCGCGCAACGGCATCGCGATCGCGGCGGAGATCGCGGCGTGGGCGATCATGAGCACGGCGGTGGTGGTCTTCATCCGGGTCCCCGGCGATCCGCTCCCGCTGAGGGCGACGGCGTTCCTGGTCCTGGCCGGTCCGGTGGCCATGGCACTGGTGCTCAGTGTGCTTCCCGTGCCGATGGAGCGGTTGCTGCAGGTCTGGCCGATCTCGGCGGCGGCCGTCGTGAACGCGTACATGTGCGTCCGCGGCCGGACCGGTCTGGCGTGGCTCTCGATGACGGGGTCCATCGGTGCGATCGCCTGCTGGGCGGCCCTCACCGGGCAGGGGATCGTGTACGGGATCGCGTCGTCGATCATCAACTACGCGCCGATGATCATGGCGACCTTCTTCGCGTACACCATCCGTCCGGCCGCCCGCGAGATCTTCGAGATGCGGCACCGGGCGACTGAGGCGGCCGCCGCCGCGGCCGCGCAGAGCGCCATCCTGGAGGAACGCGACCGGCAGATGGTGCGCCTGGACGAGCGGGCCCGCCCTCTGCTCGAGCGGGCCGCCGACGGCGAACCGCTGACCCCCGACGAGCGCCGCGCCTGCGCGCTCGCCGAAGCACGGCTCCGGGATGCGCTCCGGGCGCCGGCCCTGGACGCCCCCGAGGTGGTCTCGGCCGTGTGGCGGGCGCGCAGCAGGGGAGTCCGCGTCGTCCTGCTCGACGACCACGGTCTCGACGGCGTCTCCGCCGAGGTGCGCGAACGGATCCACGCCGCGGTGATCGCGGCGCTGAGCGAGGTGGAGTCGGGAACGCTCACCGTGCGCGTGCTGCCGCCGGGGCGCGACGTGGCCGTCACCATCGTGCTGGCCGATCGTCCGGTCCGCGTCGAGTTCGACGTCGAGGGCAGGATTCTCACCACTCGACGGTGACGCGCGGACGAGTGGGGAAACGGGAACACCTGTGTCACACCCACGACGATCAGGAGTCACGATGTCGTTTCCCGTCCGCCCCCACGGCCTCACCCGGGCCGCCGCCACCGCCACTCGCGCGGCACACCGCGTCCCGGCCTACGCCAAGCACCTCGCCGCCCACGGTCTCACCGGCGGCCCCATCGTTCCGGAGGAGTTCTCCGGGCTGCCGCCGGTCACCAAGGACGGCTACCTCCGTGTCCACGACCTGAGCGATCTGGTCTGGGACGCCGACGTGGCCGCGGCGGGCGCCTGGTCGGCGAGCTCGGGTTCCTCCGGCCGGGCCACCTTCTGGCCGCGCGCCCAGACGGCCCGCGAGGATGCGGCGCACTTCCACGACCGCATGTTCAGCGACTTCTTCGACACCCGGGCCCGCAGCACGCTGGTGGTCGACGCCTTCGCGATGGGCACCTGGATCGGCGGCGTCTACACCTACGACGCGGCCCTGGACCTGCGTGAACGCGGCCACCGGATCTCCGTGGTGACCCCGGGGATCCAGGCCGATGCCGTCCTCGAATGCCTCGCCGGTCTCGGCCCCCACTACGACCAGGTGGTGCTGGCCGGCTACCCGCCGTTCGTCCGGGACGTGCTCGACGACGCCGGCCCCGACATCCTCCGGCAGCGCCTCGGTCTGCTGCTGGCGGGCGAGCCGATCACCGAGGCCTGGCGCGATCACCTGCTCGAGAAGATCGGAGCCCCCGGCGAGACCGACCGCATCTGCCTGATCTACGGCACCGCGGACGCCGGGGTGATGGGCCACGAGACGCCGATGAGCGTCGCGGTCCGTCGTGCCGCGCCGGTCGGCAGCGCGCTCGCTGACGAACTGTACGGGCCCGACGCCGAGACCGTCCCGACCTTCGTCGAGTACGACGCGCAGCGTCGCTACGTGGAGACGGACGGGGACGGATGTCTGCTCTTCACCGTCGACTCGGCGGTGCCGCTGATCCGATACCGGCTGAACGATCGGGGGCACCTGGTCGACGGTTCCGGGCTGCGGGCCGCCCTGCGACGGCACGGCTGCCGAGAACTGGCGGAGCGGGTGGATCCGTCGTCGTCGTTCCTGGTGCTCGGTTCGCGCACCGATGTGGCGGCCACGTTCTACGGGCTGAACATCTGGCCCGAACAGCTGATGCCGGCCTTCGACGGCGACGCGTTCGCCGGGGAGCTGACCGGCCGCTTCCAGATCGTCGGCGGCTTCGGCGAGGATCTGCGGCCCGCACTGACGGTGTCGGTGGAGGCGGCAGGCGAGGACGTCGGCGACGCGGCGTTCGCGCATTGGATCGCCGACCGCTGCCGGAGCGTGCTGGCCGACCACAGTTCCGAGTACCGGGCGCTGACGGCCTCACACGGCACTGCCGCGGATCCGCGGGTCGTGGTGGTCCCGCGCGGGACCGGCCCCTTCGTCCCGGGCGCCAAGCAGCGCCGGATCGGCGGTGCGCGATGATCGAGATCCTGCATCCCGTCGCCGACCGTGCGCGGATCGACGCCGTGCTCGACGCCGGACACCACCTGGTGGACGGCTGGTCGACGGCGCTCGACGAGCTCACCGCGCTCTGCGCGCTGGCCGGTGACCCCGGGGCCTTCGACCCGCACGACCTCGACGCGTCGTCGCGGTACGTCGTGTACCCGTGGCGGCGCCGCGTGGTTCGGCTGCCCGACGCCGGCCTGTTCCTCCGGCTGCGGACCACCCGGAACCGGTACCTGATCACCGACGAGGAGCAGGACCGCTGGTCGTCGTCGACGATCGCGGTGGCCGGGCTCAGCGTGGGCGGTTCGGTGCTGCACACCTGTGCGCTCACCGGTGCCCGCCGGTTCGTGATCACCGACCCCGACACCCTGGGGCCGAGCAACCTGAACCGGCTCTCCGGCTCGGTGTGCGACCTCGGCGAGCCCAAGGCGGTCCTCGCCGCCCGCCGGATCCTGGAACTGGATCCGTACAGCGAGATCACGGTGGTCGAGGGCGGCTACCGCCCGGACGGGGAGTTCCTGGCGGGCGGGCCCGACGTGGTGCTGGAGGAGATGGACGACCTGCGGCGCAAGCTGGAACTGCGTGTCGAGGCACGACGACGGGGCATCCCGGTGGTGATGGTGACCGACGACGGCGACGGGGTGATGGTCGACGTCGAGCGGTTCGACCTGGAGCCGGACCGGCCTCTGCTGCACGGTCGCGTCGAGGCGCTGCTGGCCGCGGGACCGGAGTCGCTCGACGATCCGGCGCGCCGGGTGGAGATCGCCGGGGCGATCGTCGGCGACGACGTCGCCGACCGCATGCGGTACTCGCTCGGCCAGGTGGGGCGGACCATCGGGTCGTGGCCGCAACTGGGGACCGCCGCGACGCTCGCCGGTGCGGTGGGGGCGGCGCTCGCACGACGGATCGTGATCGGCGACGACGTGCCGTCGGGCCGCGCGCACGTCCGCCTGGAGGATCTGGCGTTGCGGTGACCGGCCCCTTCGCCCCCGGTCTCCCTGCGCTCGCGCGGGGAGACCAGGGGCAGGGAGCGGGCTTCCTTGCCGGTCAGGGTTCTGAAGACGACGGCTGAGCCGGGCGGCGAACACCGTGAGCGCCCGCGTCGCAGTCTCGTCGCGGGCGGCTGCTCAGAGGACGTCGGCGTGACCGTTCCGGCGACACCAACTGGTCAGGTACCGCGCGTGCAGACCGCACCAGCGATACACGGCACCCTGGGTCAGCGGGAGGCGGTCGTCGTGCTCGCCGCGCTGCTGGATCATCGGTCCCAGGTAGTGGCTGGTGACCTTGTTCGCGGTGCTCGGCGACACCTTCGCCACATCGGCCAGCGTCGCGTTGTCGGACACGCGCCCGGCGGCGATCGCCCCCGCCATCCGGGCCGCCGTCTGGCCGCGGCGGTCCGCGAACAGCTCGTACATCGGGGCGCGCTTCGGGGCGACGGGCAGCGGGTCGGGGAGTCGTCGCCCCAGGGCGGCGCTGCGCAGTCCGTCCATGATCGCCGACAGGCCGTCGGCCTTGGGGGCGACGCCGAACACCTCGGGACGCAGTCGGGCTTCCTCCAGGTGATCGTTCTCCAGGCTGTGACCCTGGGTGGCGAGCAGCACCGGGGCCGCGCGATCGGCCTGGCGGAGGCGGTCGATCACGTCGAGGCCGTCGAAGTTCCACTCCATCTCGGGCTTGTTCCAGATCAGGTCGGCGGCGACGACGTCGTACCGGACGGTGCCGGAGATCATCGCGGTGAACTCGTCGTCGGTGGTGGCCACCGAGATGGTGGAGCCCTCGAACGCGGTCTTCAGGGGTGCCGAGATCACGTGTCCGAGGGGTGATGCGATGAGGATCCGAAGTCCGGCGGCCATGGAGCGAGGATAAGCCCATAGGTCGACAAATGTGTAATCACGCACGCAGGTGTGACATAAGGGGAGTTTCCCGCACCGGGTGGCGTGAAGACTGCCGCTATGCATGCTGACTGCGCTCAGGCAATCCCCCAAACTTGGGAAAGTCGGTTTCGGCAGGGTGAAGGAGAACAAGGTGCGCGAGAACAGAGACGTGGGCATCGTCGTCGAGCACGACCTCGTCGACCGAGCATTGCTGGAGACGGTGCGCAGGTTCGGATACGACGCGGTGTACTACGACTTCGAGCTGCCCGTTCAGCGGGATCCGTTGCCCGCGGTGCTGGTGGTGCGACGTCCGGAGCGGTTGTCCCGGGTTCAGGCGCTCGCCGCGAGCGGCCGGGCGCGGGTGATCGCCGTGGAGTCGGAGGGGACGTCGTTCCTCTCCGCGCGGAACCTGTCGGTGGTCCCGGCGGCGGACGATGCCGCCAAGCACCTGAAGGCCGCCCTGGAGTACTGGCTGGGGGCGCCGCGGAATCGGGGGGCGATCGCGATGAGCCCGCGGGAGCGCGCCGTCCTGGCCACCTACGTGCTCGGCGCGACGGTGAACGAGACGGCCGAACAGCACTTCGTGGCCACCTCGACCGTGCGCACGCACTACCGCCGGGTCGCCGGCCGGTACAACGAGGCGGGCCGTCCGGCGGGGAACAAGGCGCAACTGCTGCTGCAGATGGTGGCCGACGGGTGGATCCGGTTGCCGGACGGTTTCGCCGAGGCCAGACGGCAGGGCGCAGGCGCGGCCTGACCGGTCTCCGCCGCCGGAACGATGCCCGCGGTGGCCTGAGAGGGGTCAGGCCACCGAAGCGGATCGTCCGGTGTCGTCGGGATCGGTGCCGGCCGGATCGTCGTCGTCGGGGGTCGGGACGTTCGGGTCGGCGGTGCGTGAGCGCAGCGTCGCGGCGAGTGCGGGGTAGAGGAGCACCGAGAGCATGCCGCCGCCGACCAGGACCGCGGCCGCGGTGGACGAGAGATGTCCGGCGGAGACGCCGGCGGAGGTGGCGACGATGATCATCGGCAGGCCGGTGGCACCCATCAGCGCGACCGACATCCGTTCGGCGCGGCCGGTGCCGGGGAGGACGGCCGTCGACGACGGGAGGCCGCGCACCAGCAGGAGCAGCAGCGTCACCGCGGGCACGACGGCGAAGGTCCACGGCTGGGCCAGGAGCGCCTTCAGGTCGAAGTCGATCCCGGTGGTGATGAAGAAGACCGGGATCAGGAAACCGAACGCCAGACCCTCGATCTTGCTCTCCACCTGGTCGCGGGTCTCCGGGGCGGCGTCGGAGATGAGGAGCTTCCACACGATGCCCGCGGTGAACGCGCCGAGGAGGATGTCCACTTTCAGCGCCAGGCTGAGGGCGACCAGCGCCGCGACGATCAGGATCACCAGGCGGACGGCGAACTGTCCCGAGGTGTGCATGGTGTTCTCGACGAAGCGATGCAGTCTGCCGTGCGAGGCGCGGCCGGCCTGGCGGATCGCCAGCACCGCGATCACCGCGAAGGCCGCCAGGACCAGCACGGCCGCGAGGGTGGAGCGTTCCGACAGCACCACCGAGACCGCGATGATCGGGCCGAATTCGCCGACCGCGCCGACGGCGCCGACCGTGCGGCCGAACGGGGTCTGGAGCTCGCCGGAGTCGCGCAGCACCGGGATCAGCGTGCCCAGCGCGGTGGACGAGAGCGCGATACCGATGATCACCGCGCCCATTCCGGGCGCGATGATCGCGCCGAGCGCGGTGCCCACGGCGAAGCTCAGCAGCCATCCGGCCCACGCCATGCGGCCGGTCCGGTCGCGCATCGCCGCGGCGTCGAGCTCGGTGCCCGCCATGAAGAAGAGCATCACGACGCCGAACTTCGAGAGCGTCTCCAGGAAGTCTGACGGGTGGACCAGGTTCAGCACCGCGGGGCCGACGGCGATGCCCAGGAGCAGCTCGAAGACGATCCCCGGCACGGCGACCCAGCGGGAGAACACGCGGGTGATGATCGGCGCCAGCACCGCGAGCAGGGGCACCAGCAGGAGCGTCGTCGTCTGGGCGGTCATTCCGGTGAGTGTAGGAGGTGCGGCTCACTGCTCCGGGCACGGTGCCGCGCGTCCGCATCGGGCGGGGGTGAGGACTGATGCGTGTGCGCTGCTCGGGAGGTCGCGGGCGCTTACGATCGGCGGCATGGAATTGCTCGATCAGATCGTCGTGGTCGCGAGTGGACAGGAACGTCGTATCGAGTTGCTGCGCGGCGACCTGACGGCGATCCCGCCCGAATACGCGGTGGATGCGCTCGTGGTCTCGGCGTTTCCGCACAGCTACGGCCCGGGCCGGGGCACGCTGATCGGTGGGCTGTACTACAGGCGAGACGTCTCGGTGGAGGCACTGGCAGCGGACAAGGACCAGGATCTGCGGTCGACGTCGAACTGCTGGCTCTCCAAACCGATCAGTGACAGCGGTCTGGGGTTCCGCAGGATCATCTGTTTCGAGCCGCCGGACCATCGCAACGGGCTTCCCGCGATGCTGGTCGGTGATCTGTTCCGCGGTCTTGTCCCGCTCAGTTCTGGAGAGCCGTGGATCCGGAGTGTGGCGACGTCGTTGTTGGCCACCGGTAACCAGGGCGAGGCACGGGACGTGATGCTGCGGTCCATGGTGGAGGCCGGGTACCACTGGCTGTCTTCGGGCGCCGAGATCGACGTCTTGCGGATCGTCCTGTTCGACGGCATGGACTTCTCTGGCATCAGCGCGTTGCGCAGGATCTTCCGTGACACCGCCGAAAGCCTGGACGCAGCGGCGCAGCGTGCCGCGAAGGAGCGTGAGGAGCACCGTGCGGAACGCGCCTACGACGTCTTCGTCAGCTACTCCCGTGCCGATGACTACGCGGTGGATCGGTTGATCACCGAGATACATCGGCGTGATCCGCAGATCAGGATCTTCCGGGATCGGGAGAAACTGGATTCGGGCAGTGCCTGGCAGAAAGAGATCTACGAGGCGATCGACGATTCACGGCATGTCGTGTGTCTGTACTCACCGGGTTACCTCGAGTCGAAGGTGTGCGTGGAAGAACTGCACATCGGGATGTTCCGGCATCGCGAGGAGGGCGGCGGTGTGCTGATCCCGGCCTACCTGCGCACGGCCCCGCTCCCTTCCTATCTTCAGATACTTCAGTATTCCGATGTCCGAGAGTCCGACGAGCAATTGCTCCGGGACTTCGCCGACGTGATCGTGCGGAAGGTGCGTGGCGGGTCCGGTTCTGCGTCGGGCGGTCGACGATCGCCTGTTCCGGAGGGCGACGCCGCTGAGCAGCCGAACGGTGTTCACACGGCCGGGTCGGCGGAAGCACGATCAGAAGTGCCAGAGGAAGCGGCCGCGGAGAGCACGCGAAGCGGTGAATCCGGTACCACGATTCGTGCTGAAGACCTGATCGCGGCGCTACAGCGGCTGATGTCAGACGGCGAGGTCCGCCTCGACGTCCGAATCCGCGTGGTTCCTGACTGATCCGCCGGACGGCGGTGAAGGAGGTGTCCGACGGTGGGGAACGGGTACAGAGATGCCGTCGGATGATGGAGATCCAGCCGGACAGGCAGGGGGTGGTCATGCCGAAGTTCGCGCTCCCGCATGGAGCCGTGGGGTGTCGACCGTGTCGTGTCCTCGGTCCCGGCCCGACAGCCCGGAGAGGGGCGTTCCCATTTCCCGGGGGATCTCTTCCGCCGAACTAGAGTCATATGTAACGAAAGGGGTGCGTGATGGAACAGATCACACAGCCGCTGATCCCGGCTCCGACCGAGTCGGCGGACCTCGAGTACGAGGTCCCGCGGGAGGGCGTCGGACGGAACGTCGTCATCGATGCCTATCTGGCGACCCGATCGCTGCCCCCGTTGATGGACAGGAAGCGTTTCAGCAATGAGGTGCGCGCCTGGGCCGGCGCGCTGGGCAGGCAGGCGTGGATCGGCGACAAGTACGCTCCGGTCGTGCGCACGCTGCTCGCCCAGCCCGCGGTCGCCGAGGTCGACAGGGGCCTCCTCGACGGCGTCGAGGAGGCGTGCACGACGTACGCGGGCCCGCTGAGTCGATACTCGCTCGGCTGGGTGATCAGCCTGGACGTCTGGCAACCCGACGACCTGCCGCTGCACGTCTCCACGCTGTACCGCGAGTCCGCCCGTTCCGCCGCCGTCGCGGTGCGCCGCGACATGACCGACCCGCCGGCGGAACCGCTTCCCGCCAGGGATTCCTCCCTCGCCGTCCCGCCGTGCGTGATCGGGTCCGAGGAACTCGTGACGGAGTTCCTCGACGACCAGACCCCGCGGAGCGACTACGACACGCAGAGGGCGATGAACGCCTACGTCACCAAGCTGCGGCGAGACCACGACGCCAAGCGCGATCTGCTGGAACGGGACGAGTCGGATGAGATGTCCGCGGTGATCGAACGGGCGATCGTCGACTTCGGCGCGGTCCCGGACGAGCAGTTCCCTCCGGAGCAGCTGAAACGTTTCGAGCTCGCCGCCGAGATCAAGGTCAACGAGATCTTCGACGATCAGCTGGCGCGTTACGCCGAGACGTCTCCCGCGGAGAACGTCGACGAGACCCGGCGGCGGCTCGTCGTCGAATGCCTCCGGGTGCTCAAGAAGGATGCCCGCGCCGGACACGACCACACCGGGGAGTCCGCGGCGGAGAGCCCGGAGGAGGAGTTGGCGCGGCTGGGCCGGGTGCTCGACGGTGTCGAGAGAGGCGCCTGGACGAAGGCGAACCAGGTCAGAGCGGATCTCGAGGATCGTGACCGACGACGACGGAACAGCACGGCGAAGGTGCGACACCGCCGGACCCGGGGAGTGACGTACGCGAGCGAACTCCTGGCGCGTGCGGCGGAACGGATCGATGCCGACCCCGACCTCCGGATCGACGGGAGACCGTCGTGGGAGGCGGCGACCGCCAAGGCGATGCTTCAGCGCAGGCAGGTCGCCGCGCGGTTCGATCCGGACGATCTGCGAGAACTGATCGGCCGGAAGTGGAACGCGAAGACGCCGAAGAACACCGGACTCTCCGATGAGGACGAAGCCGTCACCGAGGTCCTGCTGGTGATGTTGACCCAGATCGGCCGAGCCGAACGCGATATCCGGGCCGAACGCGGACCGACGGAGAAAGCAGCGGAATCATGATGGGCACGGTCGGGATCGGGGCAGACGGGTCCGTCGAATGGATCGGCGACGACGACGTCGCACTCGGTCCGGTGGCCTTCTTCGTCGACCGGATCCGGTTCTCCGTCGACGCGGCCCGCGGCGACGAACTCGTGGAACTGGCCGCCCCCGACGCGGAGTCGTTGCGCGCGATCTCCCAGTGGTTCGTCGACCCGGAGGTGATCGAGGAGATCGCCGCCGCGGCCGACGGTGCGCGAGTGCGCGGCCCCCGTGCCGGCGACGAGTTGACGAGGAGGGCCACGGTGGAGGCCGTCGACGCCGTCCATCTCGGCGACCTCGACGACGCGGTGCTCCTCCTCGACCGCGGTTACGCGGCGGCCCGGATCGGTGACGACACGCAGATGCGACGAGGCTACGGCTTCGGCGGCGCGGCGCTGGAACGACTCGTCGACGAGATCGAGAGCAACGACGACCGCGGCATCTTCCCCGGCGCCTGGCCGAGGTGGTGCGCTCGGCCCCGGACGGTGCGCTCACCGACGACGAACGCGCGGTGCTGCCGACGTTGGACGAGCGGATCCGGCACGACGACGGTGTCTGGACGGACTTCCTGGCGCAGATCGCCCCGTCGGCACCCGCCGGCGCGATGACCCTCGGCGGAGCCTCGGCCACCCCGGACCAGACGGCGGACCTGAGTCTGCTGCCGCCGCGGCTGCTGCTCTTCGCCGGCCCCAACCGGCCGGAGATCGTCACCTGGACGACGGCGGACGGACTGCACGTCCAGGCGCGGCTGCGCGACGACGTGCCGACCGGCTCCCGGAAGACCACCGGCCTGTACGCGGTGGCGGCCGACGCGGACACCGGAGCTCTGCTCGCCTACGCGCCGATGCGGGTCGTCGAGGATCGGCTGGAGGCGACGCTCGGTGTCGACGGACTCGATCCCGCGCGGTTGCGCTGCGGCATCGTCGCTCGTGAGGCCGTCACCGAGGTGCGGCTGGATCCGATCGGCGTCGCGGCGACCGACGTGGATCGGCACTGCCGGTACGCGTGGTCCGAGCATCGTCGGGCGGGTGCCCTGCTGGCATCGGTCGGAGCCGCGACCGACGAATCCGCGATCACCCGGGTCCAGGCTGCGGCCGACCGGGCCCGCCGCACGGCGGAGCGGGCGGCGCGCGGGGCGGCGCGGAAGGCCGCGGCCCTCGTCAGAGGGAACCGGGACGACGACTCGGCCGACGTGCTGCGGGAGTACCGGAACGCCGTCGACCGGTTCGCCGCGCGCATCACCGCGCCGCCGACCGTCGACGGCCCGGCCGGCCCGACCCTCGCCGAACTGCACTCGGTCGGCATGCGGTAACCCGGGTGGTCGGTGACTGCACACTGCTGATCAGGGCGTTCGACGCCGATACGACGTACCTTTCGTATCGTTGGCTCGACGATCCGGAGAACCCGGTGGTCCACGCGGTGACCGCCGAGGAGCGATCCGTGCTGCTGGCGCCGCTGGCGGCCGGTCTCATCGCCGGCGACCTCGACGATCAGGTGCGCCGTGCGGTCACCGGGCCGTTGACCCGCCGCGACGACGAGGCGGCGCTCAGTCGCGCGCTGGGTCGCGGCCTGCTGCCGGACTCGGTGATCGACGGGCTGCGGGCCCGGAGCGCACGGGTGGGGCCGCCTCGCGTGTCGGTGCGGATCACCCCGAGCCGAGCGCTGGCGCGGGTGCCGTGGGAACTGCTGGCCGTGCACGACGACGAGCGGTTGATCGAGTCGGCGACCGTGCAGTACGAGCCGCCCGCCGCGATCCACGTCGGCCGGAGAGCGCTGCCCGAGCCGTGGGAGCGGGTCGCCGACAAACCGGTCTGCTACCTCGTCGACCCGGAGCTGCCCGCCGGTTCGGGCCTCGGCCAGGTCGTCACCGGCACGAAGGACGAGGACGAGTTCCAGCGGCGGATCTCCCTGCGCGAGCACACCCTGATCTCGGGGATCGGTGAGACCGTCCACCGCTGGGAACTCGCCGAAGAACTCGGCGCGGGGGTGCGGCGACTCTTCTACTTCGGGCACGTCTCGACGACGTTGGACCAGCCGGGATCGTCGTCGTTGCATCTGAGCGACAGCGCGCGGGAATGGGGGCTGGCCGAGCCCATGAACAGCGCCCACCGGCCGCTGTCCGCCCTCGACCTGTTCGCCGGCACGGCCACGCCGGAGCACGGGCCCGACGACGCCGTCCCGCAGGAGGTCGGCAAGTCCGGCGCCGAACTCTGGCCGATGCCGCCGCGCGTGGCGGTGATCGCCTGCGAGGGCGGTGCCGACTACCGCAGCGCGGAGATCTTCGGCCTGGTGACCGCGATGTTCACCGCGGGAGCCGAAGTGGTCACCACCACGCGGTGGCCCCTGCCGACCGACACCGCGTTCCGGGAACTCGCGGGAGTCGCCCGGGTCCCCGGACCCACCGTCGAACTCGCGCTCGCCGTCGACCGCATCCACGAACTGGCCGATCCCGTCGCGGGTCTCGCCGAATGGCAGCGCGACAAGCTCGCGCAGTGGCGGGCCGCCCCGGGCCCGGCCACCTCCCCGCTGACCTGGGCGGCCATCGGGAACCACGTGTGCCCGGTGCGTGAGGTGCGGACACCGGAACCGGAATCGGTCCGGTGACCGGGCTCAGCCCGGCGTCGGCGTGGGCGGTCGCGGCGCGCGGCTTCGTCGTGGACCCGATCGTCGTGCTGCCGGGCACCGAGGAGGCGGTTCCGGCGATGCCGTCCGAGGTGGATCACGCGAAGTGGTCCGCCCGGTGCGCGAACCTGTGCGCGCACGCGGACTTCGCCGCCGCGACCGGGGATCAGCGGTCGCTGGCCTGGGCGATGCTCGGGCATCGCCGAACACCACCTCGGTGCGGTGGAACCGGCCGCGGCGATCGGGCACTTCGCCGCGGCCCGGCACGCCTGCCTCGACGTGGACCCGCGGCGGTCCGCGGACTGCCTGGTGGCGATGGCGGCGTGCGCCCTGGCCGCGGGCGATCCCGAACGCGCGGCGTCGTACTACGCTCTCGCGGCGGTCGAGTACGACGCGCTGGGCGCCGCTGCGCCGTGGATCAAGGCCCGGACCGACTACGCGACCGTCGTCGTGCAGCTCGGCGACTTCGCGATGGCCGAGGAAGCGGTGCACGAGGTGCTGGCGGCGGCCCGGGACGTCGCGGTGGATCGGGCCGTCCTGATCGAGGCGAGACTGACGCTGGCCAACCTGAAGGGGTTCTCCGGTCGTCGGGCCGAGGCGGAACGGGAGTTGATCGCGCTCCGGGAGAGCGTTCCGGCGGATCCGCTCTGGAACGCGCTGTGCGAGGAGTCGCTGGGCGCGCTGTACGCCGACGGGGGAGAGTACGAGAAGGCGCGTCCCGCGTACGAGGGCGCGCTGGCGAGTTACCAGCGCATCGGCCACGAACTGCGGATCCTGGAGGCGCAGGCCGGTCTCGGCTGGGTGCTGATCGGCTGCGGCGAACAGGAGCGCGGGGCGGGCGTCCTGAAGGCGACGAGGCAGCGCTTCACCGAACTGCGGCGTGCCGACCGAGCGGCCGCCTGCGATTACAACCTGGCCAACTTCTATGCGCTGACCGGCCGTTTCGAGGAGGCGGACGCGGCGTTCGCCGCCGCGGTGCGGGGACTCTCCGGGGCCGGCATGCATCATCAGATCGCCAACCTGCAGTGGAATCGGGTGCCCCGTCTGGTACGTGAGTCCGAAGAGCGCCCGGACCGGGCGCCCGCGCTGCGACACGCCGCGCTCGACACCGCGATCTCCGCGCTGATCGCCACCGACTACGAGCGATTCCAGTTCACGGACGTGACTCGGCGCGTCCAGTGGATGCGGCATCTCGCGCATCGGATGCGGAAGACGTTCACGTACGCCCACCGGCACGGGTCACCGCAGCTGGTCGCCGACCTGATCGAGTCCGCGCTCAACGCGGGCGTCTACGTGGTGGAGGCCGAACTCGACGACGACCATGCCGAACCGGTCCCGATGGATCGCGGTCCGGCACCCCGACCGGGACCCCCGGGGTCCGGCGACGGCGGCGGTGCCGCGCTGATGATGGGCGCGACCCCGGTGTTGTCGACGTCGGTGCTCCCGCTGATCCCGCCGCCGGTGCTGGTCGACGGCACCGGCCGCGTGGTCTTGGCGGAGCAGCGCGCCCGGGCGGCGGAACTCGATCCGGAGATCCGCGCCGTCATGGCGGAGGCGCCGAGCGTCACCATCTGGTGAGACGCACCGACCGACCGCCCTCGGGAGCGATCCGTCCCCCGTCTGCCGTGCCGGATCCCGTCGCGTTCCGGTCCGCCGGGAGAACCGCGGATGGGGAAGCGGGATGCAGAGGCATCCGGCACGGAGGGACGAGGAGAAGAGATGACGGTGGACGCGATGGAGTCGGAACGAGAAGCCGCGCAGGCGACGGTCCCGGCGCCGCTGACGATCACGGGTCTGCGGCCGCGGAGCGCGGACGCGGGCACCGAGTCCGTGCACGACGCGATCGTCTCGATGCTGCGGCTGCTGCCGGGCGCCGAGATCGCGATCGAATCGGGTGCCAAGGTGGTGGTGCGACCCGACGCGCTGCCCAGCCTGGTGGTGCGGATCGACTCGCCGGCCGGTGAGATCTGCGACGAACTCGAGACCGTGCTCGACGCCGAGGTGTCGACGGCGCGCCTGGCGGTGACCGGTGCCGCCCCGCGCCACGTCTGGCGCGGCCGTCCGGAGGGCGCGGCGCTCGGATTCCGGACCGGCGCTCAGCGCGGCGGCACCTGGACCGTTCACTCCGAGGTCGGCGTCCGCGACCGCGCCCGCCTGTGGCAGGCCCTGAACCTGTGGGGCGAGGGGCATGTCGAGGTGCGGATCGTCGCCGTGGACGATCAGTGGTTCGCCGTGTCGGTCGCGGTGGCCGGCGCGACGCCGCCCCCGCTGGGGGTACGTGCCGCGCTGCGGGACAACTTCCCGGGCCTGGTCTTCGCCCCGGCCCGGTTCGCCCCGGCCCGGTTCGCCCCGGCCCGTTTCGAGCCGGCCTGTTTCGAGCCGGCCGGTACGGAGACCGAGCGATTCCGCTGCGACGAGTCCGCGGTGCGGCTCTCCCTGCTCCTCCCGGTCGGGCCGGACCGGCCGGGCGGGTTCCTGCTCGCCGACCCCGCGGGCCTGCCAATGCGGATGACGACGACGCTGCGCGACACCCGCCCGGGCGTCGGCGGCGTCCGGGTCGGGGCGGCGCAGACCGATGCCGCCGAGCCGGTGGACGTGGTCCTCGGGGACGGCGAACTGCTCCGGCACCTGCATGTGGTCGGCGCGACGGGCACCGGCAAGAGCACCCTCCTCGCCGGGATGGTCCACGAACTGGCGCACAGCGGCAACGGCGCGCTGGTCCTGGATCCGCACGGGACGCTGGTGGACCGGATCGTCGCCGAGTGGCCCGCCGTCGCGGCGGAGCGCCTCGTCGTCGTCCGGGCCGACGATCTGGAGCATCCGGTGCCGTTGAATCCGTTGGCGTCCGAGGATCCGGTGGAGGTCGCGACGGCGATCGCGGACATCGGCGACATGTTCCAGGAGATGTTCGATCCGCGCGGCGAGGGGATCGTCGGACCCCGCTTCATCGACCGCGTCTCGCACGCGCTGCGCGGTCTGGTGCGGTTGCGCGGCACCCGGGCCAGCCTGCTCGACGTCCCGCTGATGCTGGGGCACCGGGGGATGCGGGTCGCCCTC
Source organism: Gordonia sp. (in: high G+C Gram-positive bacteria) (assembly GCF_047600385.1). GTDB lineage: Bacteria > Actinomycetota > Actinomycetes > Mycobacteriales > Mycobacteriaceae > Gordonia. The sequence continues at coordinate 1,050,369 of NZ_JASGKZ010000001.1, forward strand.
GCCGAGATCCAGAACGACCCGCGGGAGGCGCTCTGGTGGCGAACCGAGCTCGCCGCGGGCCGCAGCAGCGAGCACGGTGAACTCGAGGCCTGGACCAACAGCAAGTTCGAGCGGTTCTCCGCCGCTCCCGCGCTGACCGCGATCCTGGGTTCGGGGGAGGACGCCTACGATCCGGTCGGCGCGATGGACACCGGGCAGGTGATCCTGGTGGACCTGGCCAAGGGGCGGATCGGGCGGTCGGCCGCCCGGCTGCTCGGCTACCTGCTGCTCAACCGGTTCTGGACGGCCGCGATGAACCGGAACACCGATCGCCGCTTCCACGTGATCGTCGACGAGGCCCATGCGGTGATGGCCGGTTCGCTGGTGAACATGCTCTCCGAGGGGCGCAAGTTCGGGATCTCGGTGACCGCGGCCCACCAGTACCTCGGGCAACTGCCCAAGGACGTCTCCGAAGCGCTCGCCGGCAACGTCGGCACGTCGATCGCCTTCCGGCTGAACGGCCCGCACGTCGCCGAGCACGTGGCCGCCTCCGGCGGTCTGGTGAGCGCGTCGACCCTGGCGAACCTGCCGATGTTCCACAGCATCGTCACCCGGAACGCGGCGGCCGGCGTCACGGCTCGGCCGTTCACCATGACCGTGGATCCGGCGACACCGGACTGCGAACCGGTCCACGTCGACGCCGTGACGGGCGCCATGCGGCGCCGCCTGGAAGGACTCGACGGCACTCGCCTGGACCCCGACCTGGAGTACGGCGACGGCAGGACGACGACGAAGCGCACTCCGGTCCGGGAACCGGGTCGTCCCTCGCCGTCCGCGCCGGAGCCGCCGGGGGCGTCGTTCCTGGACGAGTGGCTCGCCAGACGTCAGGCGCAACAGCGGGCGACGCCGACTCCACCGGATCCGGACCTCGCAGAATCTCATCCCGCAGAACCCCACCCTGCAGAACCCCGCCCCGCAGAAGCCGACCGCGGGGACCCGGAGCTGTGACACGCGGCCGATCCCGATGGGGAAACGGAGAGGAGGAGAAGCCGGGACGACGGTCCACCGGCACCGAGCCCCGAGCCGGGGCGGACCGAGAGAAGGAGACGCACCCATGTTTCGACTCGACGAGCAGTTCCTGATCGATTGCGGTCTGGCGGAACTGCCGGCCGACCAGCACCGGGAGTTCCTCCAGTCCGTGTACGAGACGCTGGAGCGGGAGGTGGGCGCGGTCCTCAGCGCCGGCCTGAGCGACGCCGAACTGTGGGAGTTCGAGAAGATCATCGACCGCGACCCCGAGCAGGTCGCCACCTGGCTCGCCGCCCACGCCCCCGAGTACCGGAGCGATCCGGTCTACCGGCAGATCAAGGAGGCGACGGGACTGGACGACGGCGATCTCGCCTTGCGCGCGGAGTTCGCGGCCGTCGCGTGGCTCGAACTCCACCGGCCGGACCACCGGGAGACGGTGTGCGCGGTGATGGCGCAGATCAAGGACGAGATCACCCGGAACAGTCGGGAGATCCTGGCCGCCGTCCGCGCGGGGAACCGATGACCCGGCGGAGGGAGCCGCCGCGCCGCGGAAGCCGGGCCTCCGCGGCGCGCGGCCCGGTAGCCTGCCCAGATATCACCGCCGATCGAGCAGAGGGACGGGTCACCACCATGAGTTCAGCGCGGAACCGGGCATCCCGGTGGCACCGGCTCGGGCGCCTCACCCAGGCCCTCCTGCCCGCCGTCGGTGCGATCGCCGCCGTGGTCGTCGCCGTGTGGACGTTCTTCGCGTTCACCGCGGTGTTCCCCGGATCGGGGTACTGGCAGCGGATCTTCTCCACGCTCATCACCTTCGCGGGCGGCTACACCGCGCCGGGTAAAACGGCTGTCAAGGATGCCGGTGATTTCCCGCCCACCTCGATCGCGATCCCCGCCACCCTCGCGTTCGCCATCACGATCGCCGCGGCGGCGTCCGTCGTCGTCGTGCTGTCCCGGCGCGCCCGGAACGCGATCCGGGTGTGGCTCGCGCATCCCCGGTTGGCGGTCCTGGGCAACGGGCCCACCGCCACCGCGATCATCACGTCGGCGATCGAGAACGAGATCTCCGTCGTCCTGGTCACCCACAGCGAGACCTCCGAGTCCCACCTCGCCGCCCGCGGCACCTGCCCCACCCTGATCGTCCCGAATCTCGATGCGGTGCAGGACAGTCCGGGGCTGATCCGCATCGCCAAGCGGGCGCAGAACGTCGTCGTCGCGACGGAGTCGTCGTCGGAGAACCTGCGCATCCGTCAGGCCCTCCGCAGGCATCGGCCGGGCGCCGCCGAACTCGACGACTTCCGGTCGCTCATGGCCGTGGTCTCCGACCCCCGACTCGCCGAGGCGCTGCGGCCGACCACCCTCCGCCGTGTCTTCGCCGAGGAGGACGTCACCTGCCCGTCGGAGAACGTCGCCGAACACGTCTGCCACGTCATCGACGCCGCGGCGACCGGTTCCCGCGCCGTCCGGAAGGGGGACGACGGTCAGTCGGTGAGCCTGGTCGAGCGGGTGGCGGTGCAGGTGGTCGACGTCGCCTCCGCGCCCGGCGAGACCGAGGCCTGGGCGGATCTCGCCGCGACCGTCGAACTCTGGGTGCGACGGCTGACCTGGGGACGGATCTTCCTCAACGGCGACGAACGCGCCGACGGCATGTTCAATCCCATCGTACCGGTCGAGGTGATCCCGGCCGACCAGCCGCTGCCGACGGACGGAAGTCTCACCGTCCGGGTGTACGCGGGGTCGCCGACCCGATCGGTCAGCGCGCTGCTGCGCGACCGCGTCGCCGATCCGGCCGCGACCGCCGACCTGACGGTCCTGGTCGCCGACCGCATCGCCGCCCAGGCCGCGGCGAACAGCATCGCCGAGGTCGGCAAGCCGTTGCTGACCGGGCGGCAGTGGATGAAAGACGGGGCCGTGCTCCCCGAACCCGTCGACGGACCGGGTGCGCGGGGTACGACGACCGTCGTCGTCGACCCGGTCGCCATCGGGCTCGACGCGAACCTGGTGGTCGACGCCATCACCCTGCAGTGGGCGCGCATGTTCGCGCAGACCTACAACTTCATGTTCGCCGGCGACTACTCGATCATCGCCTGGGAGCCCGGGGCGCCGCTGGCCGAGCGGCTCGCCGCCGAGGAACGCGAAGCCGCGAAGGCGGCCCGCGAGAAGGCGATGAGCGAACACCCGGGCATCGCCGGGTCCGACGGCGAGACCGAGTATCTCGCGGCGGCCGAGGAGAGGGCTCGGGTGAGGAAACGGAAGGAGATCGGCAATCGTTACTCGTGCCGCAAAGCGGTGCAGAACATGCTGCTCTTCCTCGACGACCCGGATCTCGATCCGGAGAACGAGGGCGCGTCCGGCGGCGAGACGGGCGGCTACGAACTGGTGCGGGTCGCCGCCGACCTGCCGAGGCCCCCGGTCGCGCCCTGCTTGAGCGACGACGACGTCGTCAAGATCGCCGGTCTGGAGCATGACGACTGGCGCAGGCGCGAATGGCTCGAACGTCGACCGCTGCCGGGCATCCGCCGGTGGCTCACCCCCGACAAGAGCAAGAAGGTGGCGTGGCGGACCGCGGACTTCAGTGCGTCCGGCGTCCGGGACTTCACGCTCGCCGAACTCGAGAGGTCTCCGGAGGAGATCTATCGGCTGGCGGCAGAGCGCGGCATCGTCGTCGACGACGACTTCAAGAGACTCGTCGCCGACTTCCCGCGCGCCGCGAACTACAACCGCCGCATCGTCACCGAGACCTATCCGGCGATCGCCGCCGCGTTCGGTTATGCGATCGTGCGGAAGAACCACACGGCCTTCCCCGCGGCGCCCGACGACGACGCGAGTGAATGGTGGGTGTTCCCGCGGCGCCCCAACGAGGTGACGGCGGAGAAGCAGTCGGAGAGCTGGACGTGGACCACGTCCGGCGGCGACGAGATGACCGGCGGGGCCGGCGACTGGCTGGTGACCGATCAGTGGGGGGCGCGACGCTCGGTGACCCCGGAGGACTTCGAGCGGCTGTACGAGCCGGTGCCGTCCGGTCGGGAGAACCGGTACCGGAGGATCGGGAGCGTGCGCGCGCGTCCGGCCCGGCCGGGGGAGACGGTCGTCTCGAAGGAGGGGCCGACCGTCGCCCGCGAGGGAGACTGGGTGGTGCAGGGCGACACCGGCGACCGCTGGTGCGTGCCGGGCGTCGACTTCTCCCGGGGGTACGTGTCCAGCGGCGGCCGCTGACCCCCTCTCCGGCCGAGGACTCGTCGCCCGCCCCGAGCAGTCCTCATCGAGAAGCGGTCCCTGTGCTCGTCGATCCGGGATCGTCGGTCAGGGGTGCCGCCGCCGAGACGACGGCCTCGAAATCGGTTCTCGACACGATCCGCACCCGGCCGTCGCCGTCTCGAACCACGTGGTCGTCGGCGGCGGCCGGATGCTCGACGTCGCCGTCGAGTACTTCGCCGGGTACCGCGCGGCGCGCCTCCACGAACTCCGAATCCGACGATTCGAGGGCATGCCATTTCGGCATCGGGCGGAATCCGTGTGCGACGAGTGCCCGGAACACGCTGAGCATGCTGTTGGCATTGCTTTCCAGCTTGCCGAGGTCGGTCGGATAGGACCCGTCCAGATCGTTCCGGATCCTGTTGTCGAAGTCGGTCGAGTCGACGTTCGCGTGCTTCCATCCCTGTTTGAGGTGATAGATCCGCCAGTCCTTGTGTTCGTACCGCAGGATCCGATCGAAATCGGCGGGCCTGACACCCAGCCGGTGCGCTGTCGAGAAGGCATCGGGATAGGACCCGGAATCATCGATGACCGTGGCTCCGGCCGCCGTCTGCGGGGCGCCGTCGTGGGACGCCCAGGTGCAGTCGGCGATCCCCTCCATCATCCAGAGCGCATTGGTCACCTGCCTCCGATTCGATCCCTTGTAGAAGTCGTGGAGGGCGTGCGGCTCGCGGTCGGTGGCGGTCCATGGACGCGACCCCCTGGCTTCTGGATACTCGGTGGTCATCCGGTACAGCTCGTGATTCAGGCGGGCCGCGCGCTCCCACACGTCATGGGGTGCATCGTCCTCCAGTTCGAGGGAGAGCGGGAAGTTCCGCAGATCGCCGAGGACGGCGGTGCGGCTGAACGACTTCACCGGTTCCCCGCCGACGAACAGACGGATGCGCGGGTGGCGGGCGGCCAGACGCGTGCCGTCGGAGAGCGAGCGGTCGTCGTCTCGTTCCAGGATCAGGACGACGGCTTCGGCGGCGCAGTCGTCGACCTCGCGCAGGAGCCGGTCGAGGCCCTCCACGGTCGGTGTCCGGTCGTCCACGGTCAACGTGAACCCCTCGGGATCGAATCTCGCGTCGTCCCTGGACCGGAACTCCGCGCGCAGACCTTCCGCATCGGGGCCGAGGAGGACGATCTCGGGCAGCGGCGGCCGGAACGGTGTGCGGAGGCGTCTCTCGGCGTCATGGCCCTTCGCCACCTGGTCGAACAGCTCGATCTCCCTACCCAGCTGCACGAACTCGCTGAGCAGCGTGTGGGTCAGCGCCGGAGAGGCATCGATGTACACGCGTCTCGCCGGAACGCCCTTCCCCCGATCGTTGCGGCGGATCTCCCGGGCCAGCCTGGCCGAGGTCACCTCGTAGCGGCCGATCGCGTCGGGAGCCCAACGCCCCCGGGCGTCGCGCATCAGACGCCGACGCCAGTGTTCGGCGTGCCACGGGTCGTCGATCCTCATGGTGAGCGGAACCCGGAGTCGCATGCTGTCGTCGCGGACCCGACTCTTGACGGCGCCGTCGATCTCGGTGAACCGGTCGATGTTGTGCTGGGGATCGTCGGACAGGAGATGGAGGGTCTCGGCCCGATGCCAGATCGGGAGTTCGGCGAGATTCTCGGCCTCGGCGAGATCGGTCTCGACGATGCGGGCACCGAGGGCGCGGGCGGCGCGAACGCAGTCGCGGTCCGCATCGGCGGTGATGACGACGAGTTCCGTTCCGGGCACCGGATTCTTGGCGATCGCGCGGACCATCGTCAGCGCGTCGTCGTCGATGCCGACGACGACGGTCAGCGCTCCGCGGCGGATCCGGGCGCGGTCGAGCTGCGCTTGGAAGACCCGGGCGCCGATCGCCCACGCCGCCGAGATCAGGATCAGGATCGCGAGGATCCGGAAGACGTCGAGGGCGGCGGGGTACACGCCGGGCTCCTTGCAGGTCGCTTCGAGATCCGTGACGTTGCCGACGAACTGGGAGAGGGCGGCGAAGAACGACCGGGCGGCGGAGGCCTCGCCGCCGACGCAGTGCGCGTACGACGCCCACCCGAGCCCGAACGTCGCCAGACTGAGGGCGCCGAGGATCAGCGGCACCGAACCCGACGGCATGCGCCGGTGGGACCGCCAGCGGAGCCGGATCGTGACGGTGATCGTCGTCAGTACCACTAGCGTCGTGAGAGAGGACGACGGATCGCCGAGCCATGCGATCCAGCCGGGAGCGGATGCGCGGACGTCCGGCCAGGCCGCGACGACGGCGAGCCACGTCAGGAACACCGCTGTCAGTGCGGCGAAGGCCCACGTGATCCCGGTCAGTACGTACCGGTGGTCGTCGAGGAGAGCGACGACGGACTCCCGGTGCCTCCTCCACCACAGGCCGGTCATGATCCTGCGCCGCCGGCAGAACTGCGCGAGGCGGTCGATCGGTCGATGGTCGTGTGCCGATTCCGGGTCCATGCCGGTTCTCCTCGTCCGCGCCGACGGCGTGCTCGGGCGGTCCCGTCGAGCGTGGTCGTGTCGTCTCGTCGGGGCCCGGCCGGGTGTTCGTCTGGCACGCTACCGGTCTGCGGTCGGGCCGGAGGCCGAGCCGATGAACACGAGGCACCAGTCGATTCGGCGGTCTCCGGGGCGTGTTCGACGAGCCGGGGCCTCGTCGGGCGCATGTATCATGAAGCCGTTGATGTGCGGCTCCGCCGGAACGAGCGCGGTCGAAGAACGAACCGGAGCGGAGTTGGGGGATGTGAGAACTGCCGTCATCGTCGTCGCCGCCGCCGAGGTCGTCGCCGACGCGAGCGAGTGGGCCGAGGCCGGACTGATCGCCGAGAGCCTCTGGCTGTCGGTCGACGACGCCCCGTCGACCGCTCCGAAGGCGTCGAGCGAATGGCCCGTCCGCCGCCTGAGCCCCGACGGCGTCGCCGAACCGACGCGACCGACCGACGCCCTGCGCGGTCTCGGTGCGGGCGACGACATCCGGGTCGTGTGGGTGCGTCCCCCGGAGAACGCGTTCGGCGGTCCGCTGAAGGACCTGGAATACCTGCTGCACGAGCTGGTGACGCCCGAGCGCGTCCACTGGCTCGACGTCGTCGTGCCCAGCGACCGCTTCGACACCGCCGTGACGCCGCTGCCCGGCCGGTGGACGCAGTTGCGCGTCCTCGCCGAGGACCGCGGCGCGCCGGACGCCGCCGACGCCGGGTGGGAGCCGGAGTCGGGCGTGTCCCTGCATGCGGTCCTGCTGGCGGCCGGGATCCTGGCCGGTGCGCAGCCGGTGCTCCCGTGGGGTGCGCAGCACGTGGAGCGGCACTACGAGAATGCGTGGATTCAGCCGCGTGGTGCTGGGTGCGGCCGACACGGAGCCCCTCGCCGACCGGTTCCTCCGGCAGGAGTTGCCGGTGGCCTCGGCGGGCACCGAGGGCTTCTACCCGGAGCGGTTCCGGCAGCTGCGGGGCGGCAAGGCGAAGGTGGTCGTCGGGCAGGCCGTCGACTTCCTGACCGGTCGGGAACCCGGAGAACTGGACTATCGGGGACCGCGGCCGTCGAGGATGCAGACGCAGGCGAAGGCGTCGTTCTCCCAACGTGCCCGACGCTATGCGAGTTTCCTCGGATTCGCGCTGCTGGTGCTGCTGGGCAGGTCCGCGAAACCGGTGTCGGTCGTGCGCTCGAAACAGGGGTTCCTCGGCCCCGACTACGACAGCGGCACACCGGCGTCGCTCCCCGACTGGGGCGTCCGCGTCCCGGATTTCGACGCGCTCGACGCCGACGCGGCCGAGCAGGCGTGGACGGCGCTCGACGAACTGGCCCGGACGCTGGCACACGATCCGCCGCGGTCGTCGCCGGAGACCTGGCGGCTCGTCATCGACCTGGCGACGTCGGTGAGCGACGGCGGCCCCGGTCCGGCCGGGTGGGAGCCCGAGCCGGTCGACGGCCGAACGCCGGTGCTCGCTCCGGTCGACGTGCGGGCCACGCCGCCGGAACCGGTGGTCTCCGACGTGCCCGAACTGCGGGCGGCCCGCACTCCCGCGGTGGCGGCGTCCGCGGTGACCGCCGCCGGGCTGCCGCGGAGCCCGGCGCTGGAGGCCCCCGACGACGGAAGCATCGTGGCGACCACCCCGCACGCGCTGGTCGACGAGGGCAACAGCCGTGACCGGCATCGCCTGCACGACCAGCTCGCCGGCATCGTCGTGCCCGAGGTGGAACCCGCGCACACCCTCCTCGACCGGCTCGCCGCGACGGTGAGCGGTGCCACGCTCCGGTCACGACTGGACGCCGAGCGCTGGCGGGAGTTCGCGACCGAGCCCTCGTCGGACGATCTGATCGACTGGCCCGGAGCCGCCCGGCTGTTCCGCCAGCGGGCGTTCTTCGGTGCTCTCGCGTGTGCGATCCCGGCGCTGGCCTGGGTGGTCGGCTGGTTCATCGTGCGCGCCGACGCGCCGTCGTGGCTCCGGATCTGGATCGGTCCCGCCCTGGCGCTGATCGTCTTCGTTGCGTTCCTGCTGTGGAGCGTCTCTAAGTTCTCCGCGACGTACCGCCACTACCTGGAACGCGGGCGTCGACGACTGGAGGTCCGACGACGCTGGCTGGACCGGGCCCGGGAGGCGATGATCGACAACGCCCGCCTCCGTGCGCTCGACCCGACGCTGAACCGCTGGCTGGCTCTGCTGTCGGCGCTGTACCAGGAGGGCGACGACGTGATCGCGCCCGTCGACCGGGTGCTGCCCGAGAACACCCCGCGGGCGATGGCGGTCGCGGTGCCCCTCGTCGACGACCACGAGATCACCGCGTGGCTGCGCGACCGGGCGGCCGTGCTCGGCTGGCGTTCCCGGGCCCTGGCCCGGATGCTGGCCGACGGGCTGGAGACGACGCCCGAGGAGGCGCTGGCGGCGCTCGCCGACGACGACGGCCGGGACTCCGGTGAACTGGCCGGCGTCTGCGCGCGGAGCTCCGAACTCTGGGAGCGCTACGCCGAACAGACGCGGGCCGGGGCGGCGACGGCCGTGGCCGAACGACTGGTGAACGACCCCGCCCGGCCGCTGCGCGTGATGACACCGCGATCCCGGCGCGACCAGCCGGTCCGCTACACCGATTTCGAGCGGGAACCGTGGCCGCAGGTCGGCGCGGACGACGACGAGTGGGCCGAGATGCCGGATTTCGCGGTGCATGACAGACTCGGTCCCGACACGCCCCGGACCGGGCGGATGGCGGACAACGTCTGTGCGCTCGCGGTGCGCATCCAGTTCCGCACGGTCGGCGACCGGCAGCCGGACCCGCCGCAGCCGTCGTTCGACCCGAACGACTACTAGATCAGAACGACCACCGGACCCGAACGACTACTCAGGGGGGAGAGACGCATGGCGTGGCAGCCCTTCGTGTTCGTGGGGATCGGCGAGTCCGGTGCGCAGACGCTCGACGTCGTCCGCGGCGTGCTCGGCGACACGCTGCGCAGCATCGGCTGGGAGGGATCGTGGCCCGCCGGCTGGCAGCTGGTCCACTTCGATCTGCCCGCCGACGGCGAGCCGTACTCGGTGGTGAGCGAGATGCTCGGCCGGGAGCTGGCGGCGGTGGAACCGGATCCGTGGCGGCGTCACCGTGACTGGGACTGCTGGCGACCGGTCGACGAGGAGGACCCCGACCTGGGCGCCTCCCGGTCGGCGGCGCGGGCGCGCATGCTGGCGTCGTTGGACGCGGTGGAGCAGGGGCTGACGCACATGCTGACGGAGGCAGTCTCGGCGACCGCCGTCGCCGAGCTGCGCGAGGCGGAGCGGCTCGTCACCGGCCGGGACCGGCCGGGACCGGTACGACCGCGGGCGGTGGTGGTCGGCGCGGTCCCCGGGGCGACGGGGTCGGGCATCACGCTCGACGTCGTCGACGTCCTGCGTTCGGCGGGGTGCGACGACGTGATCGCGGTGCTGTACACGCCGGAGGTCTTCGACGGTCCCGACGCCCCGGCGGGTCTCGACGCCGCGGAGAACTCGGTGCTGGCGCTGAGCGAGATCGCCGTCGGCCTGTGGGATTCGGACACCGGCTCGAACGAGCCGCTCTTCGCGTCGCGAGGCGTCCGCCACCCGCGTCGCGGCGGCGGACCGACCAGCGTGTTCCTCATCGGTGCGCCCGGGGAGTCGTCGTCCGCCGAACGGCGCGAGAACGCCTATGCGACGACGGGCCGGAACCTGGCCCTCGCGATCCTCGACGAGCGCATGACCGAGGCCTTCGACCCCGCGGGTCCCGTCGACGCCGACGAGGACGGGCTGGGGCTCTCGTCGCCGTACGGGCCGCCGGACCCGGGCGTCTTCCGCGGATTCGGCGGCGCGCGGCTCAGCGTCGGCGGCGACCGCTTCCACCGCTACGCCGCCGACCGGTTGCTGCGGATGGTCGGCGAGCGGCTGCTCGACGGTGCGCTCCCCGCACGCGCCTCCGGCGAGGAGGCCGGCGAGGAGGAGACGTCCGACGCCGGGTTCCCGGACCCGAAGGCCGTGGCCGACGAGGCGTGGCCGGAGTTCGTCGACGAATGCGCCGCACGCGACCTCGGCCGGGCCGTCGTCGACGGTCTCGGCAGGTACGGGTTCCCGGCGACACGACTGCTGGTCGACCGCCTGATCGGCATGGAGGGGGATCCCGGCGCCGACGAGGAGTCCATCCTGGAGACCTACCGCGGCGCGCTGTGCACCGCCGTCGACCGGCTGTCGCAGACCCTGCGCCCCTACATGGAGGCGGCGCCCGGGGACTCCGGGATCCCCGAGGACCTCCGCCCGCAACCCGGCGAGATCGTGCTGGCAGACCTCGACGACTTCCCCGCCCGATTCGACGAACTGTTCGCCGCAGACCCCCGATGCGTCGCCGCGGGCGGCGCCGGGGCCGGCCGCGGCGACGACGCCCTGGCCTCGATCATCGAGCAGGCGCGGTTCGTCGTCGAGGAGTCGGGGACGACGACGCTCGCCCTGGACCCGCAGCAGCTGTCGACGAGCGTGCACGCGTGGCTCGCCGACCCCGAGGGCGCCTTCGCCGGGGCGGTGCGCGAGTCGCTCGGCCACCACCTGACCGATCCGGACGTCCCGGAGAGCGAACACGTGCGCCGCTGCGCCGCGCTGGTCACCGGCTTCATCGGGTCGCTCTCGGCCTCGGCGCCCGCGCTGCGGATCGATCCGAGGATGGCCGGAGCGGTCGGCGGGCCGGGCCCGGCGTCGTACGTCGTGCGGGTGTCGGAGCTGAACGTCCCCGGCTCGCTGCCGGAACTGCGGCAGCGGCTGCAGAACATCTGGACCTCCTGGTCGGGCACCGCGGGAACGCTCGACTTCACCGACACGCCGCGCAGCGACCTGACGGTGACGGTCGTCCACGCGCGCGGACATCACCTGGTGGAGATCGCCAGCGTGATGGACGTGGTCGCCCGGGAGTCGGCGGACGTCGGCGCGGGACGCCTGCGACACCGTCGTACGCGGCCGGTGTCGAGGTGGACGCCGCTGGCGCCGCAGGCGCGGCGGCTGCTGCTCACCGGGTGGTTCGTCGCGCGACTGACCGGCGAGGCCGTCGTCGAGGGCGAGGATCTGACCGGGCTGTCCGTCACGGTCGACGGCGAGCCGCTGCCGATCCCCGTCGGGGTGCGGCCGCCGGACCCCCGGGACCAGGTGGGCCGCCTGCTGGAGGGCCTGTTCACCGCGATGATCGACGGCTACCGGAGCAGATCGCTCGACGGCCTCTGGCCGTACCGGTACCTGATCGCCCTCGGGGCGTCGATGGACGACGAGCACAACCCGCTGACCGAGTGGCTGGCGGGCGACGGATCGGCCGGCATCGGGCGGGTCCGCGAACTGGTCGCCGCCGGTTCGACGGTCTCCGGTGCCGCGCTGGCGCAGCTCAACGCGTGGGAGGGCACCTACTGGCGGTGGTCGGGCGAACTCGACGACGTCGCCGACGCCCAGCGGCATCCGACGCTCGAGGTGTGCGACGAGGTGCTCGAAGCCCTCGCGCGCCTGCGCCGGATCGTCGACCGGACGCCGCGCCCGGCCGGATCCGTCGAGGACTGATCGCCGGGGAGCCGAGCGCGCCGGCCGCATCCATGCCAGGCTGGGAATATGAAGCGATATGCCTGCCGCCGGTGTGAAGCGGAGCTGTACTTCGAGAACTCGGTCTGCGTCTCCTGCGGGGTGCACGTCGGATACTCGCGAGCCGAAGCCGAGATCGTGCCCGTCGACGAGACGGGGAAGTACGTCGACGCCGACGGCTACCTGTGGTTCGTCTGCCGGAACCTCAACCTGTCCGGGTGCACGTGGCTGGCGCCGCTGGAAGGCGGTCAGTGCTTCGCGTGCGACCTCACCCGGACGCGGCCGTCCGACGACGACGAGACCGGCCTGGCCCAGCTGGTCGACGCCGAACGCGCGAAGCGGCAGCTGGTGGCCGAACTCGATGCGCTCGGATTCCCGCTGGTCAGCAAACTGGAGGACCCCGACAACGGGCTGGCGTTCGACCTGCTGTCGAGCGTCGACCAGCAGGTGATGATCGCGCACGCGAACGGGGTGATCACCATCGACCTGGCCGAGAGCGACGACGCGCACCGGGAGAAGGTGCGCGACCAGCTCGACGAGCCGTACCGGACCATGCTCGGACACCTGCGGCACGAGGTGGGGCACTACTACGAGTGGCAGCTGGTGGAGCAGCCCGGCGGTGCGGTGCTCGAGAGGGCGCGGGAACTGTTCGGCGACGAGACCGCGTCGTACCAGGACGGCGTGCAGCGGCACTACGACGAGGGGCCGCCCGCCGGCTGGGAGGACCGCTACGTGTCCTCGTACGCGACCATGCACCCGTACGAGGACTTCGCCGAGTCCTGGGCGCACTACCTGCACATCCAGGACTCGGTCGACACGGCGGTGGCCTACGGGCTGCTCCCGGTGCGCGAGGTGCTGCGGCACGACCGGTTCGGCGATCTGGTGTCGAGCGAGTGGATCCCGCTGTCCACGGCGCTGAACGCGATGAACCGGTCGATGGGTCTGCACGACCTGTATCCGTTCGTGCTGCCGGAACCGGTGATGGAGAAACTCGACTTCGTGGCGAGCCTGCGCCCCTGACCCTCGATGAGGGGGCACCAGCTGATCTGCTCGTCTCGCTCTTCGCTTCGGCGGGAGTATTTCATCCAAAGGGACGATAGGCAGGGTGCGTAGCGGGACCTACCCTCACGAGAAACGGGGTCGATGGTGTCTCACCGGCCGGGACATGAAGGGCTGGCAGGGGCGTGAGTACAGCAGGGAGGCACGTGCCCCTCGACATGCTGGCAGTGGGCTACGACGTGAAGGTACGCGATCTTGTTCGCGAACTCGAACTCCGGGGCACACCGGTCACGCTGCTTCGGGACCTGGACGCGTCCCCCTCGGGCGCATCCGTACTCGTCCTCGTACTCGATGAGGCTCTAGAATCCTCCACGTCGGAGGAATCGGTACGGCGGTTCGCCGACCGGTACGGCGACGTGATCCCGGTGACCTCGCGCCCCGCGGGTACACCTGAGTACTTCGCCGAACTCTCGCACCTGTTGCTCACCCAGGTGCCCGTCAGTGAATCCGCGGCGACGATCACCGAGATCGCGGCCATCGGCGGCAGCCGGATCGTCGAGTGGAACCGGCTTCTTGATCGTGCCCGTGAGTGGTCCGAGGATCCTGCCCACACAGCACTTCTCACCGAGCCGGAGGTCCAGTCGGCGGAATTGCTCCTGGCCGAGGGAGTCGGGTTCTTCGACCGGACAGCGGTGGACATGGTCGTCAACTTTGTCGAGACAAGCAAGGCGGCGATAGCTAAACGCAGGAGGACCGGAATCTCGGTGCTCTCCGCCGGTGCGCTGGCCTTGGTGGTGCTGATCGTGCTCGCCGTCGTGCAGGCGCTGAACGCGAATGACTCACGGGAGCATGCTGACGAGGCTCGCCAGATGGCCGATGCCGACCGCCTGGCGGACTACGCGATACGGATGCAGGATGCCGACCCGGATTTACCGTCGATCCTGGTGAAGGCTGCGGCGAAGGTGAAACCGACCGACCGGGTGATCGGCGCCGCGAATTCGATCGCAGAGCGAACCTGGCCGCACCGGTCCGTCCGGCTCGACGGACTGCCTCTCCGGATGGGAAGGGCGGACGCGGCGCCGCGTATCGCGATCGGTACGGAAGGGGCGACCGAGGTGCGGGTCTTCGATACCGAGAAGGCAGTGGAGATCGCTGCGTTGCAGGTCGGCAAGGTGGACGACCTGGTGGCTGTTGCGATGAATCCAGTCGGCTCGACCGTCGCAGTGCAGGGGAGGACGGACAACGAGATCCGCTTGTATCCCGTTGACGGCGGTGGCGCGCGTCAGATGAAGGCACCCGAAAAGGTCAAACTCCTGGGCTGGTACGAGCCTGATCGACTGGCTGTGGCGACCGCTGAACGCCTGGCGGTGATCTCGGCTTCCGGAGGAGCCTTGACGACGGTGCTCGAGATCAGGAAGGGCGAGGAACTGCGTGCCTTCGCCACGAGCGGTGACGGCGCGGTGACCGCCGCGATCTCTGTCGATGCCCTCTACCTTCTCCGGCGTGGCACAGCGCCGGTACGGGTTCCGGTCAAGGGTGCGATGGATGTCGCCGTCGCCGAATCGGGTGATCTGATCGCCGTCGCAGGGCACCCGTCGAACACGATGGTCAGGTGGCCACGAGGCGGGAAACCGGAAGCACAGACGACCGCTGAAGCCGAGCGCGGCACCAAGGTGGTCCGCATCGACGACGGGTTCGCCTTCGCCTCGTGGGACGGACGGGTCCTGGCACCGGGCGCGAAGACCGAGGTTCTCGCACATGCGGGTGGCCGGTTCCTGGCTCAGATGGCTGGGCGGAATTCACTCGTCACGGCAGGTCAAGACAGATATGTGAGATTCTGGACGCCGCGCATGGGAGACGCCTCGGCGGTGCCACTCCCGTTCGGTCTCTCCGACATGCGGAGCGCCGCGTTCCGGCCGGGAACCACCTCCAGCCTTCTCGAATCGACGCGGAATCAGATCACCCTGCAACCCGGAGCAGAGGTGGCGACGGTGATCCATCAGCCGAACTACCTGTGGACGGTGAATGCCACCGATCGGACCGCGATCAAGAAGACCCCCACCTACTTCGGCCGTCTCAACGCAGACATGGCGCTCTCGCCCGGCGGTACGGCAGCAGTACGGGTCGTCTCCGGCGGCCTGAACTTCGGCAGAATCGGCTGGGACGGCGACCTGACCGATGGTGGGGTCATCGAGGGTAAACCGATAGGCATGACGATCGCGAGCACCGGGCGGGGGCTGGTCGCGGTCGACGACGATGCTTCGACAGCGATTCTCGCTGATTCCACGCACTTGTCCTGTTGGTCCAAGGCCGGGGGCAGTCCGAACAGGATCGACCGGACCTTCGACGCTGATCGGGCGCCGATGGCATTGATCGCGGGTACGGTCGACGGCCGGCCGGAGTGCCGGGCGCTCACCGCGGACGGGTACGTTCGCGATCAGACCGGACATGAGGAGAAGATCTCGATTCCCGGGGTGGCCGAGGGTGACGTGCGACTCTCCGCGGGAGCCTTTCAGAACCTCCAGGGCACCATCGTGGCGGTGACCGATTCCGGTGACATCTATGAGATCACGCGTTCCGCCGTGCGCAGGGTCGGGGGAACCGGACCGGGGACGCGGCCGTTTGCGGTGCGTGTCTCGCCTTCCGGAAAGACCATCGCGGTGATGGGACGTGCGGGGTCGTCGTACATCGATCGAGCGTCGGGCAGAGAGCTGAGGCAGGTCCCCGCGGTAGGGACGTCGTATATCAGCGACGTCGCTTTCCGCTTGGACAGCGGTTCGAATGCGTTGCTCACGATCACTTCGATGGGGGCCGTCGGATCGTTATCGCTGACCAGTGACTGCGAGGGCGCTCTGTGCAATGTCATCGGTCCTCGCCCGGCGACGTCGCGTGAGCGCGCAGATTTCCACATCCCGGCCGGAACAGGCGAGTAATCTTTCATGGCTGACATCGCCATTTCCTATTCGCACCGCGACGTCGACTTCGTTCGCCTCATCGAGGCACGGGCGCGGGCCGCAGGCCATACCGTCTGGCTCGACGACCCGAGCGATCGTGGTGAATACGGTGCCGGAATGACTCTGCCCAGTGGGCAGAACCACTGGGATGTGATCTCCCGGGAGTTTGTGAACGCCACGGCCGTCGTCGTGCTCCGGACACCGAGCTGGGAGGGCTCGGAATACTGCTGTCGGGAGTGGGATCTGCTGACCGAGTGGGGAAAATGGACGGCCTGCGCGACACCGAACGACATTCGTGGGTTCGATCAGTTACTCGCCGACTTCGGCCGCTACGCCCCCGTCGCCGATGCGCACGCACGGTTGGTCGACGCGGCCCGCCACGGACGCGACGCCGGATCGGTGAGCCTGTTCGAACGTTTGCTCTCCCGGTCCGAGGCGACCGACGCGCAGCGTGTGGTCGACGAGGCATTGGCCGCACCCTGGCAGATGCTCACACCGGCCCTCGACCCCTACTTGCGCGAGGTGCTCGACCGACGAAACGCTGGTCGGAAGCGCCTGCGGCGAGCCGCGATCACCAGCGTGTCGATTCTCAGCGTGCTGGCATTGCTGAGCGTGGTGGCCTGGGTGATTGCGCTGTTCGCGCAGCGTTCGGCGCAGGAGAATGCCGACCGCTCGCGGGCTTTGGCGCTGGTGGCGAGGTCGGAGACTGAGTCGGACACTCTGAAGGCTGTCGCTCAGGCGGAAGAAGCGGTCAAGCTGTACCCCACTGCACAGACGAATGATGCGTTGGCGGTGGCACGGAGCCGAGACAGCCGTCTCCGGACCGGTTCGGTGCGTTCAGGCACATATGTCTCGCTCGTACTTGCGCCGGGCACCAGGCGTGCTGCGGGGGTGGGGCTGGACGAGATACACGTCTTCGACCCGTCGACGGGTGCACCGATCTCCACGATCGCCGATACCACCGGGCCGAGGTTCGGGGCACTCGTGTTCGCTCTCTCCGGCGAGGAACTCGTGTATATCGACACCAAACGAAACCTGATCAAACGGCCGGTCGACGGTGGCGGCCCACAGATCCTTGCCTCGGGCGTGCAGACTCTCGCGGCCGACGGCGATCGTATCTGGTGGAGTACAGTGAACGATCTGATCTCGTCGGACTACGCCGGTCAGGACCGCACGACGACCCCACTCGAGACTCCGCTCAACTTTCTCACGGTGGACTCCGAGCAGCAGTTGGCCGACGCGATCGACTCAGGCGGGTCGCTTGTGACGTTCGAGCTGGATTCCGGACGCGCCAAGGTGCGCAGCGCGAGGAAGATCGGTGGAGGCGACAAGGCCCACAACCCGAATTCGCGAGTCAATCCGGTGGCGACGCGTTGCGGAGATCGGGTGTTCGGCTCGATCGCGAACTATCGGATGAGGCTGCGGGGTACAGACTTCCTCGCGGACAGCACCGGTATCTCGGTCAAACGCGCGTCGTCGAGCAATCAGCCGCCACTCTGTTTCGGGAACGATGCGCTGGTCGCCGGAGTCATCGGCGCCTTCGGCACTTTCCGGACATTCGACGGAGCTCCGGTACCTCTCCTTCGGCAAGGAACGGTTTCGACAGACGGTCGCGGTGCCGCGGCGGACGAGAACCAGTCACGATTCGCACTGGCGCGTGGCGACGACGGACGCGTGTATGGAATCTCCCCGGAGGGCAGTCTGCGATCTTTCGAGCCGGCGTCGGCCGCGACCGTGGCACGGACATCGAATCAGGCGACGGATACGACCTCCGGGGACAAGAAGCCAAGTGATGCCGAGGCCGCCGAGATCATCGCCGCTGCCGAGGTCGGTGGCGGGATCATCGGTTTCGACAAGATCGGCCGGTTGATCTCACTGGACGACGGCCGGGTACTCGCCGAAAGCGCCGGGACGGTGGCACCGAACCTGTTCGCGGTCAACGACTCGGGAATGGCCATCGCAACGATGACCAGGACTCTCTTCGTCGACCAGCGCCGAGTCCTGGTTCGCGGGAAGGGATCGGGCGCGCCGGGGGAGTTGGTCGGGTTGACTAGCGCGGGCGACGGCAGACGATTCGTGGCGACATACATCGATCACGTCAACCTGGTCAACGTGCGTGGAGAGGTGGAGCGCACCTACAATTTCCCGTGGTCGGGCGACGACCAGGTGATCGCAGCGGCGGTGTCGCCGGACGGTCGTGAGATCTCCGTCGGGACCTTCTCCGGCCGGGTGGCACTGATACGCGGCGACGAAGAGCCGGTGTTCCTGAAGGATGACCTCACAGCGAGTGCGAGTACTCAGCTCGCCTTCACTTCGAAGGGAGACCTTCTCGCGGTGACCCCGGAAGGGCAGCTGTTGCGACTGAAACGTGGCGACGGCGTTCTGGAGGTCGACAAGTCCGTACTGTTTGGCGCGTCCGCCGTGATGCTGCACAGTGCTGGGAATCGCATTCTGGTGACGGGGAATCGTACAGATTCCGCGGTGTACCGGGCCGATGATCTCGGCGTGATAACGCGGGTGAATTCGGGTGTCGCGGCTCCCTACAGCGTGCAGTTCGGCGCTGGACGGAACGAACTGATCGGTCTCGGCGCAGGTGGCCTGGTCCGCGTGCCGCTGTCCGAGTGAGAGGGAGGAGCGAGACTCGTCGTGGTGATCGAGAATTACCGCCGCATATTGGCAGCCGTCGCCCGGAAATGGGATCGGGTCGGGCTGGTGCCGGCCGAAGCGCTCGAGGCCGTCGGCCCCACCGTCAACGAGGTGGTGTGGCAGGGCGCCGACCTGCTCCCGGCCCTGGAGTGCCAGCCACTGCGGTTGCTGGCCAGGATCCTCCCCGCGCCATCGGAGCAAGACCTTCCGCACCACCGGCTACGACTTCGAGGTGATCCTCGGAACTGATGTGGTGTCGGCGATGAGCGGTCCTGATCCTGACCGCGAACTGTGGCCGGATCTTCGTCATCGATGATCGTCGGAGGCGGCGGTGTGCCGTTCGCGGATACGCGAACGCCCGCCCCGGGAAGAGTCCGGGGCGGGCGTCGTTCGGTTCGCTCGCGGAGCGAGTGGTCTCGACTCCGCTCGACCAGCGAAAGGAGAACTCAACCGGTGAAGGGAGAGCTCAGCCGGTGAGGTCTGCTCGGCCGGTGAGGGCGGAGCTCGACCAGGGGCGTCTTACTCGGCGCCGATGATGAAGGCCTCGAGCTGCTGACGCGCGATGTCGTCGGCGATCTGCTTGGGCGGGCTCTTCATCAGGTAGGCCGAGGCCGGGAGGATCGGGCCGCCGAGGCCGCGGTCCTTGGCGATCTTCGCCGCGCGCACCGCGTCGATGATGATGCCGGCCGAGTTGGGCGAGTCCCAGACCTCGAGCTTGTACTCCAGGTTCAGCGGCACGTCACCGAAGGCGCGGCCCTCGAGACGGACGTACGCCCACTTGCGGTCGTCGAGCCAGGCGACGTAGTCCGACGGGCCGATGTGCACGTTCTTGTCGTACACCTTGCCCGAGAGCGGGCCGGTCAGGTTGCTGGTGACGGCCTGGGTCTTGGAGACCTTCTTGGACTCCAGACGCTCGCGCTCGAGCATGTTCTTGAAGTCCATGTTGCCGCCGACGTTCAGCTGGTAGGTGCGGTCGAGCTCGACGCCGCGATCCTCGAACAGCTTCGCCATCACGCGGTGGGTGATGGTGGCGCCCACCTGGCTCTTGATGTCGTCGCCGACGATGGGGACACCGGCGTCGGCGAACTTCTTGGCCCACTCGGGGTCCGAGGCGATGAAGACCGGAAGCGCGTTGACGAAGGCGACGCCCGCGTCGATGGCGCACTGCGCGTAGAACTTGTCGGCCTGCTCGGAGCCCACCGGGAGGTAGCTGACCAGGACGTCGACCTCGGCGTCCTTCAGGACCTGCACGACGTCGACGCCGTCGCCGTCGGCCTCGGTGATGGTCTCCTTGTAGTACTTGCCCAGACCGTCGAGGGTGTGGCCGCGCTGGACGGTCACGTCCAGCGGCGGGACGTCGGCGATCTTGATGGTGTTGTTCTCGCTGTTGCCGATCGCCTCGGAGAGGTCGAAGCCGACCTTCTTGGCGTCGACGTCGAACGCGGCGACGAACTTCACGTCGTTGACGTGGTACGGGCCGAACTTCACGTGCATCAGGCCCGGGACGGTGGCGTTCTCGTCGGCATCTTTGTAGTAGTGGACGCCCTGGACCAGGGAGGCGGCGCAGTTACCCACGCCGACGATGGCCACGCGCACTGTATTGGTGTCACCCACGGTCGGGTTCTCCTTCTTCTTGCGGCGGAACGGCGGATTGCGGTGCCGCCGAGTTCTTTCCTTCTTCACCGTTGCCGGATCTCCCGGCCGCGGTCAGATCTGTGGGGTTCGAGCCGACCGGTCCGGTCGTGCCGTTCCCGGTCGCGTCCGGCGAATTGGCTTCGTCGGCGATCAGCTTGTTGAGCCACTGCACTTCGCGCTCGGAGGTCTCCAAGCTCAGTTCGTGCATCTGGCGGGTGTAGTGGTCGGAGCCCAGGCCCGCGCGACTGAGCAGTTCGCGCAGTGATTCGCGACGCTCCTCCACCTGGCGGCGGCGGCCTTCCAGGATCCGCATCCGCGCCATGGCGGGGGTGCGGCTGAAGAAGGCGAGGTGCACGCCGAAGCCGTCGTCGGTGTAGTTCTGCGGCCCGGTGTCGGCGACCAGCTCGGTGAAGCGGCCCTCGCCCTGCGGAGTGAGGCGGTAGACGCGGCGGCCGCGGCGCACCTTGGTGCCGGTGGGTCCGGGGCTGTCGTCTTCGACGATGAGTCCGTCGGCCTGCATGCGCCGCAGGGTCGGGTACAGGGACCCGTACGAGAACGCGCGGAACGCGCCGAGCAGGCCGGTCAGGCGCTTGCGCAGCTCGTATCCGTGCATTGGGGACTCGAGCAGGAGGCCGAGGATGGCCATCTCCAACATGAGCGCCCCCTTCCGGCTGCTGCGACTGGACCTGTGTGGCCGCTACTTCGTCGTGATGTAGCAGTGAATGTATCGTAACGATATAACTTGCACCTAACCCCTGAGTAAGGCGGGAAGTTGATATCCATCACACGACGGTGTCGGCGGCTGCGGGACTACTCTGGGCCTCGTGCACCGAAGGGTCGTCGACTACGCGCTGGCCAAGCGCGCGAAGCTGGCGGAGGTGCGCGCCGGACGGATCGGCCTCGACGAGGTCTGCGACGCCGACGCGTACCTGCTGAGGGCTGCGCAGTTCCACGGCGTTCCGACCGGTCTGGCCTGCCCGGTCTGCCGGAAGGAGCAGGTGACCCAGGTGTCGTGGGTGTTCGGTTCGTCACTGGGGCGGACGTCGGGGTCGGCCCGGATGCCTGCCGAGATCGCGCGGCTGGACGCCCGGGCGGGCGAGTTCGCCGTGCACGTGGTGGAGGTGTGCCGGACCTGCCGTTGGAACCATTTGATCCGCTCGTACGTTGCGGGACTGGCGTCGGCGGCGGAACCGCGCAAGCGGGCCGCGGAATAGCGGTCGTTCGGAGCCCCGGTGGAAGTCCCGAGCGGCCGGGAGAGTTGAACAGTGGCAGCTGTGCCGTCACAGTATTGAAAGGCGTTCGTTCGTTCGTAGGACGCCGGTATCGGGGAGATGGTGAGAGGTAGATGAGCAACGACAAGAACACGAGCAGCGCACCCGAGGGGTCGCAGCGCTCGCGCGTCGCGAGGATCGTCGCGTGGATCCTCGGGCTCGGTGCGGCGACGGTGCCCGTGGTGGCCATCGTCGGCGTGCTCGCCTTCCTGATCACCTACGTGGCGGTCGACGTGCCCGGCCCCGGTGACATCAAGCAGAACCAGGTCGCGACCGTCTACAACAACAAGGGCGGTGTCATCGCCAAGATCGTGCCCCCGGAGGGCAACCGGACGGACGTCAAGTACGAGGACATCCCGGAGTCGATGATCAATGCGATCAAGGCCGCCGAGGACCGCGACTTCGACTCCAACTCGGGCTTCTCCATCCGCGGCTTCAGTCGTGCCGCACTGGGCAAGGTCACCGGTAACCAGGGAGCGGGCGGCGGTTCGACCATCACCCAGCAGTACGTGAAGAACGCGATGGTCGGCGACGAGGCCAGCGGTATCGCCGGCTATCAGCGCAAGTTCAAGGAACTCGCGATCTCGACCAAGATGTCCCGGGTCTGGACCAAGGAACAGATCATGGCGGCGTACCTGAACACGATCTACTTCGGGCGTGGCGCGTACGGCATCTCGTCGGCGGCGAAGGCGTACTACAACAAGGACGTCTCCAAGCTCACGGTGTCCGAGTCGGCTCTCCTGGCGGGCATCATCCGCGGACCGTCGATCTACGACCCCGCCGTCGACGAGGGGGAGGCCCGGAGCCGCTGGTCGTACGTCCTCGACGGCATGGTCAAGATCGGTGCGATCAGCGAGGCGGAGGAGAACAAGCAGGTCTTTCCCAAGACGATCGAGCCGCGGCCGGTGACGAGCACCGAGACCCGGGGCCCCAACGGTCTGATCAAGCGCCAGGTGATCGCCGAACTCGAGAAGCTCGGGATCGACGAGCAGCAGATCCGCACCGGCGGCCTCAAGATCGCCACCTCCATCGACCCCAAGGTGCAGAAGGCCCTGGAGAGCACCGCCAAGAACAAGATGAGCGGTGAACCGAAGAGCCTGCGCACCGCATCGGTCTCGGTGGACCCGAACACCGGCGGCATCCGCGGCTACTTCGGCGGCTGGGACGGCCAGGGCTGGGATTACGCGTCGACCGGTCTGCAGACCGGTTCGGTGTTCAAGGTGTTCGCGCTGGTCGCCGCCCTGGAGCAGGACATCCCGCTCTCGCAGACCTACTCGTCGGCGCCGTTCAAGACCCCCAGCGGCATCACCGTGACCAACTCCGACGACGAGAGCTGCGGTACCTGCAACCTCGCCACGGCGATGAAGATGTCGCTCAACACGGTCTTCTACCGCCTGATGATGGAAGACCTGAAGCACGGGTCCGACGACGTGGTCTCGGCCGCGCACCGCGCCGGTATCTCCGAGACGCTCGACGGCAAGCCGACGCTCGTGAACGAGAACGGCAAGGCCGAGGGCGGCGTGGTCCTGGGTCAGTACGACTCCACCGTGCTCGACATGGCGTCGTCGTACGCCACCCTGGCCGCCTCCGGCATTTACCGGCAGCCCTACTTCGTCACGAAGGTCGAGACCTCCACCGGCGAGGTGCTCTTCGACCGGCAGTCGAACAAGGGCAAGCGGGTCTTCCCGGCCAAGGTCGCCGACAACGTGACCGCGGCGCTGGAGCCGATCGCCGCCTACTCGAACGGCAACTCGCTCTACGACCCGTCGTACGGTTCGCGTCCGTCCGCCGCCAAGACCGGTACCGCGCAGCTGGGCAAGACCGGCAGCAACCGCTACTCCTGGATGGTCGGCTACACCCCGCAGCTCTCCACCGCCGTCTGGGTCGGCACGGACAAGGGCGACAAGCCGCTCCGTAACTACTCCGGATCGTCGATCTACGGCAGCGGCCTGCCCGCGCAGATCTGGAAGTCCTCCATGGATCAGGCCCTCTCGGGCAAGCCCATCGAGAACTTCCCGGACCCGGCCCCGGTCGGCGGTCAGGCGGGTGTCCCGTACGAGCCGCCGCCCGTGACCTACACGGCGCCGGAGACCTACACGACGCAGCAGCCGCAGCAGCCGCGTCTTCCGGGCACCGGTCGTGACGGCAACTGGACCGTCGGCCCGGGTTGGACCATCCCCGGGCCGGGTGGCAACCGGGGACGCGGCAACCAGTACGCCGATCCGCCGAGCAACCAGTACGCGGACCCGCCGAGCGACTACTCCGGCGGCGGCACCGACGACGGCACGGACTCCGGAGCCGGCACCGGCACCGATGACGATTCCGAGGGCTGAGCCCGGGTGAACGGACCCGGCCCCGAGTCCGGCGAGGCCGACTCGACGTCGCACATCGATCCCCGCGGCGTGGATTCGCCGCGCCCCCTGGCGGAGGATCCGCGTCTGAACACGGCGCGGATCCTGCCCAGTTGGAGCAACGCCCAGGTCGCGGCCGCCAGCGAACTGATCGGCGGTCCGGTCGGTCGGCACGCCGCCGTCGGCCGGAGTCGGCGGTGGACACCGGTGCGAGTGGTGTTCCTGATGGCGCTGGCGGTGCTGGCGCTCTCCTGGTTCGGCAAGGCCGGCTGCCTGCAGCAGGCGCCCGCGCCGGCGAAGGACGGAGAGTCGTCGTCGGGCATGCGGCTCAACTGGGACAACCAGCGGCAGTACTACGGCCTCTGCTACAGCGACGTGATCGCGATGTACAGCGCTCAGCGGCTGACCGTCGAGGACCTGCGGCACGGCGCCATGCCGTACCGGACCTACTGGTCGGGATCGGACGAGGCCGGTGAGCAGGGGCAGAAGCACTACGCCGACCAACCGGTGCTGATCGGCGCGTTCATGTACCTGGTCGCGAAGGCCGCCCAGGGCTGGCAGGCGCTGATCGACGGGACGCCGATCCCGAAGCAGCTCGACGTGGTGACCTTCTTCAACATCGCCGCGCTGCTGCTGACGCTGTTCTGGCTGCTCGCGGTCTGGGCGACGATGATGACCGATCGCCGTCGTCTCTGGATCGGGGCGACGGCGGCGATCTCGCCGCTGGTCCTCTTCCACGGCTTCACCGCGTTCGACGTGATCCCGGTGGCCCTGGTGGCCGTCGCGATGCTGTGCTGGGCCCGCGACCGGGTGATCGCGACCGGCGTGTTCGCCGGGCTGGCCGCGGCCGCGGCGCTGTACCCGCTGCTGTTGATCCCCGCCCTCGCGGTGCTCTGCGCCCGGGACCGGCGGATGAACGACTTCGCCGCGGTCGTCGCATCCGCCGTGATCGCGTGGCTCGCGCTGAACCTGCCCGTGATCCTCGCCTACCCGCACGGGTGGGGCGAGTTCTATCGGACCTGGTGGGACCGTCGGCCGGAGGCGGACAGCCTGTACCACCTGATCATGACGGCGACGGGGTGGTCGCCGCCGACGACGCTGTTCAACGCTCTCGTGCTGGTGCTGACGGCCGCGGTGATCGCGGCGGCCGCCTACGTGGCGCTCCGGTCGCCTGCGCCGAGTTCGCCGCAGATGTTCGCCCAGGTGATGTTCCTGCTGGTGGTCGGCTGCCTGGTGTTCTCGAAGACGTGGAATCCGCAGTCGTCGTTGTGGCTGGTGCCGCTCGCGGTCCTGGCGATCCCGCACGCGCGCCTGCTGCTGGCCTGGATGGCGGTGGACGCGCTGGTCTGGGTGCCGCGGATGGGTCTGTTCCTGGATCCGTCGCGCAAGTGGCTGCCGGAGGAGTGGTTCTACGTCACGGTGGCCGTCCGAACGGTGCTCCTGCTGGTGCTGTGCGGTCTGGTGGTGCGCGATCTGCTCGCGAAGCCGGTGACGCCGGGGAGCGAGCCGCCGCTTCTCGAACCCGATCACGGCGGCGTCGGCCCGGACGGCGCCCTGTCGAACGGTGTGCTGCCCGCTGCTCCCGGTGCCGGCTGCTCCCGGTGCCGGTGGTCTCGGGGTCGTGACGTCGAGAGCGCCCGCATCCGGAGCGTGACCTCCGGTTCGACGTGGGCGCGGTCGTGCGTCACCGGTCGCCTCTTCGGGCCCCTCGTCCTACTGGTCCTTCTGGCCCGGCTCGGTCCGGCCCGGCCGTAGACGGGCGGCGTGTCGCGGCTCCTCTTCCATGTCGCTGGTGATGGATGGTGAGCGACACGGAAGAGGAGCCGCGACACGCGTTGTGCCGTGTGCCGAGGATCGTGCGCGACACGCAGGAGGGGCCGCGACACGCCGCACTCGAGGACGACGCTCCGGGTACGGGCCCGGACCAGGTACGACCCCGGACCGGGTACGACTCCGGATCAGGCGGGCGTCACGAGGCCGTCGACGCGCTCGGTGAGCGCCGTGCGGGCGGCGGCCCACTCGTCGTCGGTCATCGCGAACTGCGCCGTCGTACGCCAGCCTTCCCCGAACCGGCGGTGCTTGGTCAGCAGGCCCTCGAACGTGGCGCCCAGCTTGGCGATCGCCGCCCGCGACTGCGCGTTGTTCTCGTGCGTGTGCCAGACGACGCGCACGGCGCCGGCCTCGGCGAACGCGTACTCGAGCAGCATCAGTTTGGCGGCCGGATTCACGACGGTGCCCTGCGCCGACCGCGCATAGAAGGTGTACCCGATCGCGAGCGACCGATTCGCCTCGTCGACGTCGTAGTAGCTGGTGGTGCCCACGAGGTCGCCGGACTCGTCGTCGATCACGGCGAACGCCAGGCGATGCGGATCCCGATGCGCGGCGGTGACGTACTCGACGGCCTCGGCGGTGCCGGACGGGATCGACGTCCAGGGCCCGAGCTCGCGGTCGCCCGCTCCGACGGCCCCGAGCGCCTCGGCGTCGGTGATCGTCAGCGGTCGCAGGGTGACGCCGGCCCGGCTCAGGACCGGGCGACCGAGCCAGCGCGATGCCTGCTGCGCGTCGGCCTCGGCCAGCCGGGTCAGCGGCGGCGCCGGCGGCAGCTCGCTCCGGACGAACGACGCCAGCGGTTCGCGCAGCCCGGTCCGGCACGCGGTCACCAGGAAGTACGCGAGCAGCGCCGCGTGCGCCCAGACCCCCAGGTTCACGCCGCCGATCACCCACCAGATCATGTCGGAGCGGGAGGTGAGGACGGCGAAGAGACGGAAGATGGTCAGATCCAGGACCACGTCGGTCACCAGGTAGATCGCGATCGCCCACCAGCGCACCTTCATGAGCACGAAGAACGGCAGCACCCACAGCGTGTACTGGGGCGAGTGCACCTTGTGGAACAGCATGAACGCCGCGAGCATCGCGAAGCTCGCCCCGATCCACGGGAAGCACCCGGTCTCGAGGTAGCGGCGCCAGCCGAGGTAGACCGCCGCGGCCAGGCCGACGACGATCAGCAGCGGCGAGGCGACGCCGACGATCGTGTTGTAGAGGTCGACGTCGTCGTTGCCGAGGAAGTAGTTGGTCCAGTACCAGACCGTGTTGGTGTCGACGTCGGCCTTGCGCTTGCCCTGGAAGTCGAGCGCGGCCTTCCAGCCGTCGTAGCCGACGATCATGAACGGCACCTGGATCACGAGCGTGGTGAGCACCGCGGCGCCGGCGACCCGGGCCGCGCCCACCCAGTCGTACGCGCGGCGCATTCGGGTCGGGGTCGTCGTCCTTCGCCGGGCCGCGGGCGCCGTGGGTGAGCACGTAGATCGCCAGCGGCAGCACGAACAGGCCCGGATAGATCTTGAGCGAGAAACCGAGCGCCAGGATCACCGAGGCGATGATCGACGACGAGCGCAGCGACATCCTCCGCTCACCGGTCTTCGGGCTCACGGTGGCGGCCCAGGCCATCACCGCGATCGCGGCCACCGAGGTGAACACGACGGGGGTCTCCCAGTTGTGGAACGCGTACAGCACCAGCGGCGGGGTGGCGGCCCACAGCAGGACCCACCAGCGACTCATCCAGGCCAGCAGGATCGTGATCCCCAGGGCGAACGGCGTCAGGATCAGCGCCGACTGCCGGAAGAACTCCAGGTCGGTGTACCGCCCGATGGCGCCCAACCACATCAGCAGGCCGGAGAGCACCGGGTATTCGACGACGCCGCCGTACAGGTGGCCCTGCTCGGTGATGCCGCCGTGGATGTAGGGGAACACGTGGTTGTCGATGTCCCGGCCGACCCACAGGAACATCAGGTCGGAGTAGCAGGGGATCACCGCGTGGGGGTCGCCGACGGGGAAGCGGGCGCTGCGGCCGAACTCGTCGTACGGGGCGCCGCCGCACGCGGCCTTGACCCGGTAGCTCCAGGTCAGCGCGGCCGCGGTGAACAGCAGCGCGACGGTCAGGAGGATCGACGTCTCGCCGCGATGCAGAAGCGGCTGCCGCCGGGCGCGGGACGGGCTGGAGGCGGTGGTGCGCGCGGTGGGGTCGGAACCGGCAGGAGGCATGGACTCGACTCTAACGGTTCCGGTGTTTCGCTCCGATTTCGCTGGTCACGACCCACTCATGTATCTTGGAGGGGTTGCCGACGCAGGCGACCCTCCTGCCGTGGAACGTCCATGGCCGATTTAGCCCATAGGAGGTGATGAGGTCTTATGCGTCACTACGAACTGATGGTCATCCTCGATCCGAGTCTGGACGAGCGCACCGTCGCCCCATCCCTGGATACCTTTCTCAACGTGGTCCGTAAGGACGGCGGCTCGGTCGACAACGTCGATGTCTGGGGCAAGCGCCGTCTCGCTTACGAGGTCGAGAAGAACACCGAGGGCATCTACGCCGTCATCGATCTGAACGCGGCCCCCGCGACCGTGAGCGAGCTCGATCGTCAGCTGAAGCTGAACGAGTCGGTGCTTCGTACCAAGGTCCTGCGCAAGTAAGCGGATCCGATCTCATCTGCGGTTTGACGCCGTCGAGATTGTCGGACCCGGCCGATAGGGTGGTCTCGAACCATCTGGCCGTCGACGACGCTCCAGGCGACAACCACACGATTCAGGGGTAACTGACATGACTGACACGGTCATCACCGTCGTAGGCAATCTCACCGCCGATCCGGAACTGCGGTTCACCGCATCCGGCGCGCCGGTCGCCAACTTCACGGTGGCATCCACTCCGCGCACCTTCGATCGTCAGACGAACGAGTGGAAGGACGGCGAAGCGCTGTTCCTCCGCTGCAGCATCTGGCGCGATGCCGCGGAGAACGTGACCGAGTCGCTCACCAAGGGCACCCGGGTGATCGTGCAGGGCAAGCTCAAGCAGCGGTCGTACGAAACCCGTGAAGGGGAACGTCGCACCGTCGTCGAGCTCGAAGTGGATGAGATCGGTCCCTCCCTGCGTTACGCCACCGCCAAGGTCACCCGCACTCCGCGCGGTGGCAGCGGCGGCGGAGGCGGGAACTTCGGCGGCGGCAATCAGGGCGGCTACGGGGGCAACCAGGGCGGCGGCTACGGCCAGTCGTCCCCGGCCCCGCGTCAGCAGCCCCAGCAGCCCGCCGACGACCCGTGGGGTAGCGCACCGGCCACCGGCGGCGGCTTCGCCGCCGGGGACGACGAACCACCATTCTGATACCGGGCTCGCCAGCCCGGGGAGCACTAACGGAGCACCGATATGGCAAAGCAAAAGGGGCGTAAGCCTCGCGTGGAGAAGGTCACGAAGGCCAAGGCCTGCACCTTCTGCAAGGACAAGAAGACCACGGACATCGATTACAAGGACACCGCGCTGCTGCGTCGTTTCCTGTCCGATCGCGGCAAGATCCGCTCGCGTCGGGTGACCGGCAACTGCGTCCAGCACCAGCGTGACATCGCGGTGGCCGTCAAGAACGCGCGTGAGGTGGCCCTGCTGCCCTTCACCTCGACCGGTCGCTGAGCGGGAAGGGAGTCACTGACATGAAGCTGATCCTGACCACCGCTGTGGAGAACCTGGGCGAGGCCGGCGACACCGTCGAGGTGCGCGACGGTTACGGCCGCAACTACCTGCTGCCCCGCGGCCTGGCGATCGTCGCCACCCGTGGCGCGCAGAAGCAGGTCGAGGGCATCCGTCGTGCCCAGCAGGCGCGCGTCGTGCGCGACCTGGACCACGCCAACGAGCTGAAGCAGGCCATCGAGGGCCTGGAGAACGTCTCGCTGACCGTGAAGACCCACGACTCGGGCAAGCTGTTCGGCTCGGTCACCGCGTCGGACGTCGCCGGTGCCATCAAGGCCGCCGGCGGCCCGGCCGTCGAGAAGCGCAACGTCGAGTTCCCGAAGGGGCACATCAAGGCCACCGGTTCGCACCCGGTCGTCGTGAAGCTGCACCCGAAGGTCGAGGCCAAGGTCGACGTGGCGGTCGTCTCCGTCTGATCCGACCGTCCGCGCCCGACGCGACGCTCTGTCCACGAAGCGCCGGTCACCCCGTGAGGGGTGACCGGCGCTTCGTCGTCGGGGCTCACCGGAAAGTCTCCCGTCGGCACCGCGTCGGCACTCGGCGTCCGGTGACCGGGGCGGTGTGCGTCACGGAAGGCTCTACCTCAACCTCGGATCGACATGTCCCGCGCCGGGGTGCAATGCGACACGCCGGAGGGTGACGTTGTGCACTGCCTGTGGACAGTGAAAATTCGTTCTCACCTGCTGAAACGGTGGAATGAGGGAAGTTGTGCACCGCTTCCTCCACAGCACTGTCCACAGCTCCACTCGCGCGATGGCGCGATATACACACACTGTCCCCAAAGTTATCCACAGGCGCTGTTTGCTCGCTGCTCCACACACGCCTAACCTTCCCGAAGTATTGGATTCACCGCGGCGACAGGCAGCGGTGATCATCTGGGGCGGCAGCGGAAGGGGGTGCGATCCGGTGAGTGACGACGCTCATGGCCTCGACCCGGGAGAACCGGGTGCGAACGAGCCTCCGGCGGCCGCCGAGGAGACGCTTCGCCAACCCCCACAGGACTCCGCCGCGGAACAATCGGTCCTCGGCGGCATGCTGCTGTCCAAGGACGCGATCGCCGACGTCCTGGAACGGATCAAGCCGGACGACTTCTACAAGCCCGCGCACCAGGCCGTGTACGACGCGATCCTGGAACTCTACGGCAAGGGTGAGCCCGCCGACGCCGTCACGGTGGCCGCCGAACTCGACCGCAAGGGCGAGCTCCGCAAGGTCGGCGGCGCACCGTACCTGCACACCCTGATCTCCACGGTGCCCACCGCCGCCAACGCCGGCTTCTACGCCGACATCGTCGCGGAGAAGGCGCTGCTGCGGCGTCTGGTGCAGGCGGGCACCCGGATCGTCCAGTACGGCTACGCGGGCGCCGACGGCCAGGACGTGGCCGAGGTGGTCGACCGGGCCCAGGCCGAGATCTACGACGTCACCGAGCGGACGTCGTCCGAGGACTACTCGATCCTCGACGAACTGATGCAGCCCACGCTCGACGAGCTGGACTCGATCGCCTCGCGCGGCGGTCTCTCCCTCGGCGTGCCGACCGGTTTCGCGGATCTGGACAAGCTCACCAACGGCCTGCACCCGGGCCAGATGATCATCGTCGCCGCACGCCCCGGTGTGGGCAAGGCGCTCGCGCTCGACACCCCGCTGCCGACGCCGACCGGCTGGACCCGGATGGGCAAGGTCGCCGTCGGCGACCGACTCCTCGGCGCCGACGGCCGCCCGACCCGCGTCGTGGCCGTCAGCGAGGTGATGACCGACCGGCCGTGCTTCGAGTTGGAGTTCGACGACGGCGCGGTGATCGTCGCCGACCGCGATCATCGGTGGTCGGTGCAGATCGACGGCGAGACCGTCGTGCTGACCACCGACGGGCTGCGCGAGCACGTCGGGACCGCGCTGATCCCGACCGCGGCTCCCCTCGAACTGCCCGAGCGGGAGTTCGCCTACGGCCCGTACACCGTCGCCGCGCTCGCCGGCATGGCCTACGACGACCCCGAGATCGCGGTGCGGATCGAGGCCGAGGGGCCCGTCGACACGATGACCCTGATGGCCGACCTCGCCGGACTGATCCCCGACGAGTACCTCCGCGGCTCGGTGCGGCAGCGTCGTGCCGTGCTCTCCGGGCTGCTCGACGCCCGAGCCCGGGTGGAGGAGGACGGCTGGATCACCATCCCGTCGGTCACCCGACACATGTCCGAGGTCCTCACCGACCTGATCGCCGGACTGGGCTACGTGTACCGGCGCGAGCCGACCGGCTGGATCCGGATGGCCACCGGCGACGACGTCTTCACCGTCCACGAGAAGGCCGTGCGGCACAAGGAACGACGCTCCCCGGTCCTCGGCCGCCGGATCGTCGACATCCGGCCGGTGGACTCGGTGCCGGTGCGCTGCGTGCAGGTGGACAACGTCGACCGCCTCTACCTGGCCGGCGAGTGGATGGTGCCGACGCACAACTCGACGCTCGCGATGGACTTCCTGCGCTCGGCGTCGATCCAGCACGGTCACGCCGCCGCGATGTTCTCGCTGGAG
This sequence comes from Gordonia sp. (in: high G+C Gram-positive bacteria), assembly GCF_047600385.1. GTDB lineage: Bacteria > Actinomycetota > Actinomycetes > Mycobacteriales > Mycobacteriaceae > Gordonia. The sequence goes on from NZ_JASGKZ010000001.1 coordinate 1,082,524, forward strand.
ATGAGCAAGACCGAGATCGTCATGCGCCTGCTCTCCGCGGAGGCGCGCGTGAAGCTCGGCGACATGCGGTCGGGCAACATGAGCGACGACGACTGGAGCCGGCTGGCCCGCCGCATGGGCGAGATCACCGACGCGCCGCTGTTCATCGACGACTCGCCGAACCTGACGATGATGGAGATCCGCGCCAAGGCCCGCCGGCTGAAGCAGCGGCACGACCTGAAACTGGTCGTCATCGACTACATGCAGCTGATGACCTCGGGCAAGAAGGTCGAGTCGCGTCAGCAGGAGGTCTCGGAGTTCTCCCGCTCGATCAAGCTGCTGGCCAAGGAGCTCGAGGTGCCGGTGGTGGCGATCTCGCAGCTGAACCGCGGTCCCGAGCAGCGCACGGACAAGCGCCCACAGGTCTCTGACCTACGTGAATCCGGATCTTTGGAGCAGGATGCGGATATGGTGATCCTGCTGCATCGCCCGGATGCGTTCGAGCGGGACGATCCCCGCGCGGGGGAGGCCGACATCATCGTCGGCAAGCACCGCAACGGTCCGACGGCGACGATCACGGTGGCCCACCAGCTGCACCTGTCGAAGTTCGTGGACATGGCCCGCGGCTGAGTTCGAGCGGCGCCGAACACCGGCCGCCGGCGCGGCGCGGACGGCGATGCGCCCTCGGCTGCGCTCCGATGGCCGGTGTTCGTCGAGTTCCTCGTGACGACCGGTCGGGGGTGCGCCGGTATCGGGGACGGGAGGCTTCGACACGGGCTCCGGCACTGCGTTCCTCCGCCCGGCTCAGCCGGTGTGTCGAGGAGCCGCCGAAGGCTCTTTCGGCGCGCGTGCGATGAGGATCAGCGCCAGAGGACGAAGCCCAGGCCCGCCACCACCAGCAGCGCACACAGGACGAGCACCGGCCACGGGCCGGGCAGCGGGCCGCCGCGCTGCAGCGCGCGCTCGACCGCCCGCCACCGGTGGACTCCGAGCACCGCGGTGAGCGCCCCGAGCGCGATCAGGGTGATGCCGAGACCGTTCTGCGCGGCCGGTCGGGTGAAACCGCCGAGCAGATGCAGGACGGCGACGCCCGCGGCGATCAACCCCAGCGCGGTCCGCAACCAGGCGAGGACGGTGCGCTCGGCGGCGAGGGTGAAGCGGGCGTCGACGGCGCCGGGCACGACGGGGTTCGGTCGCGTGGGGGTGTCGTCGTCGGCCCCTTCGACTCGGTTCGTCACATCGTTCCTCTCCCGGCTACGGAAATCGGGCTCTCTGGCTCCGGAGTGTGGAGGGCAGCGGTTCGTCGTGACCATTGTGTGCCGGGACGGGGTGACCGGTCGACCCTTCGACTCGGTTCGTCGCTGCGCTCCTCACCGGCTCAGGGATCTTTCTAGGTGGACGTCATTAGGTGGACGTCGTCTGGAGAGTGCGGGCTCGGGCGTCTTGTGCGGTGCTCGTCGCCCGGACGAGTACGGGATCAGGCTCCGGCGCGGAGGGCGGCGGCGTTCACCTTGGTCAGGACCGTGTGGAGTTCCAGCAGATCGTCGAGGCTCACGCCCAGGGCCGCGACCACCTGGTCGGGGATCGTCACCGCCTGATCGCGCAGGGCCACGCCCTCGGGCGTGAGAACGATGTCGACGCTGCGTTCGTCGTCGTCGCGGCGTCGTCGTTCGATCAGACCGCCCGCCTCCAGGCGCTTCAGCAGCGGCGAGAGGGTCGCCGAGTCGAGCTGCAGGAGGGCGCCGAGCTCTTTGACGGCGAGCCTGTCGTGCTCCCAGAGGGCGAGCATCACCAGGTACTGCGGGTGGGTGAGGCCGAGGGGTTCGAGCAGCCGGCGGTAGATCTTCAGCACCGAGCGGTTGGCCACCGCGAGGGCGAAGCACACCTGGCGCTCCAGCTGGAGGGGGTTGCCGTCGATCTTCGCGCTCGTCATGTCTCACATCATAGCCCTAATGAATAGCGCACGATCAGATCGCGTGATAAGTTGTGGGTAATTCAATAGTGCACGACTTAAATCCGGAAGGACGCTCCCATGAACAGGCCCAACCCTCTCCAGTGGATCGGCTACGTCTACGGCGCGAAGCTGCCCGACAGCAAGCGCGAATGGGTCGCCAACGACCTCATGGGGCCGCATGCGATGGCCCGCCACCTCTTCCGCTCGCAGGTGAGCTTCCTGCCGCTCTATCTGATCATGTACTTCTCGTTCCCGAACGGCCCGGTGTGGGTGCGCCTGCTGATGGTCCTGCTCGCGGTCTCCCTGGCGCTGATCTTCTCGGGCTCGTACATGGATCCGAACCGGGCGCGGCGACTGGAGAAGCACGGCCTCGGCGATTCGCCGCTGACCTACAAGCAGCGCGCCGAAGCCGCGAAGATGAAGGACCAGTACGAGGCGATCTACGCATCACGACGCGCCGCCGCCCACCCGGAGGAGGCCGACGCGGCGGCCTGACCCGTCCGCGGCTCGGTTCCCGTCCCCGAGCCGGTCGGGGACGGGATGGTGATTTCTCTCACTAGGTACTGCATAATATTTTATGTATTCAACAGTGGGAGGACTCGAATGACGACCCTGATCGACCGGCTGGCCGCCTTCACGACGGCGACGACCGCGGCGGAACTGCCCGACGACGTCGTCGCGGAATCGCAGCGGATCCTGCTCGACACGCTCGGCTGCGCCGTCGCCTCGCTCGACGACGACGGGGCCCGGCGCGGCGTGACCTTCGGCCGGGTGCTCGGCGCCGGAAACCCGGAGGCGTCGGTGATCGGCACCGGCGAGAAGCTCTCGACGATCGGCGCGGCGTTCGCGAACGCCGAACTCGTCAACGCCCTCGACCAGGACGCCGTGCTGCCGCCCGGCCACGTGACCCCGTACGTGGTGCCCGCCGCGCTGGCCGTGGCGCAGGCCCGCAGACTCTCCGGCGCCCGCCTGCTCGAGGCGATCGCGCTCTCCCACGAGATGAGCTTCCGGATCGGCCGGTGCACCGACTACCTGCGCGACATCGTCGACGGCGCGGTGGTGATCCCGAAGATCATCGGCTACAGCAGCACGATCTTCGGCGGCACCGCGGCCGCCGCCAAGCTCCTGGACCTGGACACCGAGACCGTCGCGGACGCGCTGGGGATCGCCGGCAGCACCGCCCCGGTCAACGCCCAGCGCGCCTGGATGATGCACGCCCCGGCGACCACCATCAAATACCAGCTCGCCGGCGGCATGGCGGTGACCGAACTGACCGCGGCGCACCTGGCGGCGGAGGGGCACACCGGCGACCGGCTGATCCTCGACGACCGCGAGTACGGCTTCCCCCGGTTCATCGGCACCAAGCGCTGGGAGCCCGCCGCGATCGGCGATCGGCTGGGCGAGGCGTGGACGTTCACCCCGTTCCAGTCGTTCAAGCCCTACCCGCACTGCCGCGTGATGCACGCGATCTTCGACGGGCTGATCGAGATCGTCGAACGGCACGACCTCTCCCCGGACGAGATCGAGGGCATCACGGCCTGGGGCGAGAGCTTCGTCCAGCAGCCGACGTGGGTCAACGAGACCATCACCAATCCGCGCGATGCGCAGTTCTCCATGACGCACGGTCTCGCGCTGGCCGCGCACCGGATCCCGCCGGGCAAGGACTGGCAGACCCCGGAGATCGTGCGGGATCCGTCGGTGCTGGCCCTCACCGAGCGCAGCGAGTTCCAGCCGCATCCCGATCACGCGGCGGCCCTGGCCAAGGACCCGGCCGCGCGCGCCTCGCGGGTCGCGGTGCGCGCCCGCGGGCAGGAGTTCGTCGCCGAGCGCGCCTACCCGAAGGGCTCGCCGTCGTCGGACCCGTCGACCTACATGACCGACGACGAGCTGATCGCCAAGTTCCGACACAACGTGGCGGGTGTGGTGGGCGACGACGATGCCGCCGCCGTGATCGACATGGTCTTCCATCTGGCCGAGGTCGACGACGTCGCGGCGATCCTCGACCGGATGGCCGGTCGCTGACCCGGATCGGGCCTCTTCCGACGCCGAGAGCCGGCCACCCGAACGGGGTGGCCGGCTCTCGGCGTGAAGCAGTTCTCCCCGGGGCCGCGGGCGCCGGGCGACTCAGTGGATCTTGAGCGTCCGCATGCGGTTGTAGAGCGTCGACCGGCTCACGCCCAGGGCCTGGGCGGCCTTGAGCTTGTTGCCGCCCGCGGCGTCGATCGCCGAGACGATCACCTCGCGTTCGGCCACCTGGAACGGTGTCAGCGGGGCGCCGACGGAGCGGTACGCCTCGGGGAGATCGGTGGGGGTGATGTCGCCGACCGACCGGGTGCGGGCCGCCTCGCGGATCACGCGCCGCAGTTCGGCGAGGTTGCCCGGCCAGGTGCCGCCGGCCAGGATCCGGAGGGCCTCCGGGGTGAACCGGACCGGTGCGCCGCCGGACTCCTCGGCGAGGAGCCGACTGGCCAGTCCGGGGATGTCCTGACGATTGCGCCGGAGCGGCGGCAGTTCACGCTGCGCGTTGCAGACGCTGCGCAGGCCGGCGGGCAGCCGCTGTGGATCGCCGGTCGCGGTGAGCACCACCCGGCGTCGGGTGGTGCCGAGCATCCGGGACAGGACGGTGGCGACCGAATCGTTCAGCAGGTCGACGTTCTCGATGATCAGGACGCCGTCGTTCTCGCGCAACTCGGTGTCGGCCAGCTCCACCCAGTGGCGTTCACCGTAGCGGACCACGTCGGCCGCGTCGAGCAGGCGGTGACCGGGACCGGCGATGCGCCGGGCCTCGGAGGTGCGACCGGTCCCGGTCTCTCCGCAGATCAGCAGGGGCCAGGTGGCCTGCGCGCGGATCTGGGCGGTGGTCGGCTGACCTCGCCGGCTGCACGACAGGAGCTCGATCAGCACGCCGCTGCTGCCGGCCACCGGATGGCAGGCGAAGAGCAGCCGCTCGCCGGAGGCCAGCAGGAGGGTCTGCTCGCCGTCCGGGGGCGAACCCTCGGCGGTGGCCCGGAGTGCGGCGTGCGCCACCGGATCGAGCACCTCGAGGGCGGCCGGACTGGCCAGGGTCAGGCCCTCGCCGAGGACCATGACGGGGTTGGCGTTGCCCCGCGATGCGGTGTGGAACGCGGCGAGGAGCTCCTGCTGGGCCGCGGGCGAATTGATCAGGAGCTGCTGCTCGATGTCGTGCACCAGGCGGCGCGCGATCGGTTCGAAGTACCGGTCGTCCTGGTCGGCGCAGCCCCCGACGTTCAGCACCCCCTCCAGACGGTGGGTCACCGGATGGATCACCGGGGATCCGAAACAGGTGAAGCCGGTGAAGGCGTGCGAGAAGTGCTCGGGTCCGTAGATCATCATCGGGGCGCGGGTCTCGAGGATCGTGCCGATCGAGTTGGTGCCGATGACGTCCTCGGCGAGGGAGACCCCGGACTCCAGTCCCAGGGACTCCAGGGCCGCCCGGACCGAGTCGTTGGTGGGGCGGAAATCGAGGACCCGGCCCTCGGTGTCGGCGAGCGTCATCGTCATCGGGGCGCCGCGGAACTCCTCGTACATCCGATCCATGATCGGCGCCGCGGTCCGCTGGAGGGACACGCGGCAACCGGGCTTCGTCATGGCGAGCCGGGGCGGTTCTTCGCGGGTCAGTCCGTAGAGGCGGGAACGCCGCCACGAACTCTCGATCTCGGGGGTGAGTTCCCGCTGGTCGCCGGGGGGAGCCGGTGTCCTGGTAGGCATGAACTGGTCCTCTCGCTGCCGGCCGCTCACACGAGTGGAGACGGGCATCACGTCAAGCCTCCTCGTAACCCACCGTACACATCGGATTCACGAGCGCTGTCCTCTTCACGCGACCAGGACACCGTGGATCAGGCTCCCGGCGCGATCATGTGCGCGGTCGCCCCGTCGTGGAACACCAGTCCGGTGTCGTACGGGCCGCCCGCCGGCCGGATCGAGCCGTCGTTCTGGACACGGAAGGTGTAGATGTCGGCGGTGCCGTGGATCCCGGCGACGGTGACCGCGTAGAGCCACTTGGCGTCGTTGCTCAGCACGACGCGGGCCGCGCCCGGGACGAGCACGTCGGAGCCGGGCAGCGGGGCGAGCCTGCCGTCCGACAGGATACGACGGCCCTGGACCTGCTGGCTGCCGGTGAGCGGGAAGTACATCCACTTGCCGTTCGGATGGATCGCCATGCCGTGCGGGATCAGGCCGACGAAGGTCCGACCGCCGTCGACCAGGGTGCCGTCCTTGCGGATGCGCCACATGTTCATGTCGTGCGTCTGCTCGTTGCCGACGTACATGAACCGGCCGTTCGGGGTGATCGAGGGGAGGGCCGGGGCCAGGCCGGTCATCTTGATGTCGCCGACCGGGGTCAGCCTGCCGCCGTCGCCGATCCGGAAGCCCTCCATCGTCATGCCGCTGAAGCTGGGCGCGTAGAGGTACTCGCCGTCCGGGGACACCACGGGGATGGAGAGAAGGCTCACCGGGGTGCGCATCCGGGCGCCGCTGAGGCGGGTCAGCGCGCCGTTCTCGTGCACCCGGTAGGTCACGACGGTGGTGTTCGGGAGGCCCTCGGTGGCGAAGAGGTACTTCCCGTCGGGGCTGTAGACGATGCCGGTGACCGGACCGGGGGTCTTGTGCGCATCCGGGATCGGCGTCATGCGGCCGTTCGTGTGCATGCGGTATCCGGTGAGCTTCCCCGAGGCGACACCCGCGGTGTAGACGAACTTCCCGTTGGGATGGGGGACGACGCCCAGTGAGAAGAGCTGGCCGGTGTGGGTCTTGTCGACCCGGGTCAGACGGGGGCCGTCGGCCTTGAAGGTGACGACGTTCGAGTCCCCGGCGGCGCCGACCACCAGGTATTGCGGGCCGCTGGTCTTCGCGGTCGACGACGCCGACGGAGCATCGGGGTCGGCCCCCGCGGGGGCCGCGGCCGGGCCGCCGACGATCAGGCTCGCGGTCAAGGCGATGCCCGTGGCGAGGGCGGTCAGCCGGGAGCGGCGGGTGCGCTGGTGACGGAGGGAGGTCATGGGGTCCTTTCACGGGCGGATCGACGCCGACTGCTCACGTGTTCGTGACACGGAGCGCAGCGGTGAATTCAGTATGTGAAGGGTCACCACGGTGTGGCTGTCCAATTACCTGGACATCTGCCGGACGCCCGCCGCTCGCCGTCCGGTCAGGTCGGGACGGGTGCGAAGGCCTGTCTCACAACGACGGGATCCGGTTCGTCATCCGTGTCGGAACGTCTGTGACGGGCTCTCGCCGAAGCGTTCCCGATAGTGGTTCGCGAAACGTCCCAGATGGAAGAAGTGCCAGCGATGGGCTATCTCGCTGACCGAGTCCCCGTCGCGGGCCAGCAGGTCGGCGCGGGCGCCGTCGAGCCGGGTGTTGCGGATGTATTCGGACGGGGTGACCCCGATCGTCCTGCGGAAGCCGATCTGCAGGCTGCGGGCGGAGGTCCGGCAGTGTTCCGCGAGACTCGCGATCGACAGTTCGGTCTTGGCGTTCCGGTCGATGTGTTCGACGGCGGCGCGGACCGCGTCGTCGGCGGGCGCCGACGCGCCGCGCAGCAGGCGCGGCGTGAGATTGCTGCGCGCGACCAGCAGCACCTGGGTCATGAGCGCCGACTCCAGTTCGCGCTGCACGAGCGGCATGGTCGAGATCCCGCCCTCGCTGGCGAGCTGGGAGTAGTAGAAGGCGACCGACGACGAGAGCGACTTGCCCGCCGGGGAGTCCAGCGGGAAGGTCAGGTCGAAGTCGATGGTCGAGGGCGACGTCTGCCCGGCCAACCGGGCGGCGTGCGCCTCGAACGACTCCCGCGGCAGTTTCAGGTGGTACTGGGCGGCGTCGCCGCTCCAGTCGATGAACACCGGATCGTCGGGCCCGAAGACGACGCCGGACTGCTCGCGGTCGGCGGAGAACGAGGCGCGCTCGTCGCGCTGGGCGACGGTGCAGCTTCCCGAGACCAGCAGGTTCACGTGGTACCACTCGTGCATCGCGGGGCCGTCGAGCCGGGCCTGGGTGCCGTAGGCCATCCGGCCGACCGTGACCCCTCCGGTCACGGCCGCCTCGAGCCGGAACCGCGGGTCGCCGTCGCCGAGCCTCAGGTCGTGCTCGGCGAAGGTCGCGGCCACGTGGTCGTGCACCCGGCTCGGGTCCGAGGACTTGAAGGTCCGGTGGACGACCGGGGTGTCGGGGCCGGTGTGGAACATCGTCGTCCGCACTCCTCTCGGTGAGGTCGATCACATTCTCAGTGTGGCACCGCCGTTCGAGGATTCCCAGGTCGGTGCATCGCATTCCGGCCGATCCGATTCGCATCGCGGACAGGACTTCGCGATGCGGACGGACATGCGCATATCGGATTGTGTCGCGCACCACCGCATTCCTAGTGTGTCGAACACCACTCGACGGGATCCGATGAAACCCGAATCACTTTCCGGACTGACGGAGGAGACACCCATGACCACTCCAGGAACCACCGGCGGGAGAGCCCCCGCCCTGCGGACCCCGGTCGACGGCGCCTGCCCGCGCTGCGGCGCCGAGGCGCTCGCCGCGTACGACCTCGTCGGCGAGGAGGGCTGGGTCGGCGTCGTCAAGTGCGGCGCCTGCCTGCACTCCCTCGAGCGGAAGCCGGCGAACCGGCTCGGCCCGATCACCCTGCTGGTCGACCTCGTCTGACCCGCACCCCCGCGAAGAGAAGATCTGAAGGAGAACACGACATGATCGCAGTAGACGTGGGCGGCACGTTCACCGATGTCGTCGGCTGGCGCGACGGAGAGATCCACACGACCAAGGTGTCGACCGAGTACGGCGACGTCGCCGCCCCGGTCCTGAAGGGCGCCGAACGGCTCGGCGTGGAGTCCGCCGGCGTCTTCAACCACGCCAGCACCCACGGCCTGAACGCCGTCATCACCCGCACGCTGCCCAAGATCGGTTTCCTCGCCACCGAGGGGCACCGCGACATCCTCGACATGGGACGCGTGTGGCGGCCGGCCGACGCGATCCTCGATCCGGGATGGCGGCGCACCTTCGGCGACGCGGCGCAGCCGCTCGTCGACCGGTACCTCCGCCGCGGCATCACCGAGCGCATGCTCGCCTCCGGCGAGGTGCTGTTCGAACTCGACGAGGAGCAGGCGCGCGCCGAGATCGAGGTGCTGCGCACGTGCGGCGTCACCGGCGTCGCGATCTGCCTCATCAACGCCTACGTCAACCCGGCCCACGAACTCCGACTGCGCGACCTGGTCCGGGAGATCCTCGGCGACGTCCCGGTCTCGATCTCCAGCGAGGTCTCCCCGCTGGCCAAGGAGTACGCCCGGGCGTCGACCACCGTCGTCGACACGCTGATGAAGATCATCTACACCGACTACACCGCCCGGCTCGACTCCGGTCTGCGCGACCTCGGGTTCGACGGCCACCTGAACTTCGCCGACTGCGCCGCCACCCTGGTGCCCGCCCGGCACGCGATGGAGCGGCCCTTCCGCATCGTCTTCTCCGGCCCGGCGGCCGGCACCGTGGCGTGCGCGCACTTCGGCGAGCTCATCGGCACCGGCCATCTGCTGTGCGCCGACGTGGGCGGCACCTCGTGCGACATCAGCGTGGTGACCGACGGCGAGCCGCGCGTCAACACCTCCTTCGAACTCGAACACGACCTGGTGGTCGACGCGCTCTCGAACGACGTCGCCAGCATCGGCGCCGGCGGCGGCAGCATCGTGCACGTCGGCCGCCAGGGCGAGATCCTGGTGGGACCGGACAGCGCCCGCGCCGAACCGGGTCCGGCCTGCTTCGGTCGCGGCGGCACCCGGCCGACCACCACCGACACCTGCCTGATGATCGGCATCCTCGACCCCGAGGGCTTCGCCGGCGGCGAGGTGACGATCGACCGCGAACTGTCGAGGCGGGCCTTCGAGGGCCTGGACACCTCGTTCACGCCGGCCCAGCGCGTCCGGTACGCGTACGAGATGGCGGTCCACACCATGGCCGAGGGGCTGTTCAACGTCGCGATCAAGAACGGCGTCGACCCGCGCGACTACAGCCTGATGGCCTTCGGCGCGGCCGGACCGATGCTGCTCCCCGCCGTGCTCGACGCGGTGCGCTGCAAGCAGGTCGTCGTGCCGCCGAGCCCGGGTCTGTTCTCCGCGCTCGGTCTGCTCTCGGCCGACCAGGTGTTCACGGTCAACCGCAGCGCCTACCTGATGCTCGACGGCTCCCAGGCGGAGCGGATCGACGCGATCTTCGCCGACATCGAGCGCGAACTGCACGAGCAGATCGGCGACGTCGACACCGAGGTGACGCTGCACCGCAGCATGGACGCGCACCTGGCGGGGCAGAGCTGGGAGACCCCGTTCGTCCCGGTGCCCGACGGCACGCTCGACGCGGCCGCCGTCGACCGGATGGTCGCCGCCTTCCACGACACCTACGAGGAGCGGTCGGGCAACCGGTTCGAGACGATCCCCGTCGAGGGCGTCACCTTCCGGGTCCGGGCGGTCCTGGCCACCGAGAAGGTCAGCTATCCGGTGCTCCCCGAACGCGATCCGGCGCAACCGCTGGAACCCGTCGGCACCCGCACCCTGCGCTACCTCGGCGACCTCGCCGACGGCGACGGCGAACAGGTCGCGCACGTCTACGACCGCGCGCAGCTGCGCGCGAACGACGTCGTCGCAGGCCCGGCGATCATCAACGAAGAACTCTCGACCACCCACGTCGGCGCAGGTCAGCACGCCACCGTCGGCGCACACGGCGAGATCGTCATCCGAAGGAACCACGCATCATGACCAGCACCCTCGAACCCGCCGATCTCGCGGACACCCCGATCCGGCAGCTGTCCGACGACGAGTTCGCGGCCCGCTACGGCTGCGACCGCTTCACCGCGTCGGTGCTGCGGAACCGGCTGGACTACGTCGTCGAACACATGTCGACCGGCTTCATGCGGGAGGCGTTCTCGCCGATCATCCGCGACTGGTACGACTTCGCGTGCACCATCAGCGGGCCGGCCGAGCAGGACTACCCGATGGCGGTGGTCTCCAACAGTCTGATGGTGTTCCTGGGCACCATGGGCGACGCCGTGCGCAACGCGGTGGTCGAGTACGGCCCCGACAAGCTGAAGCCGGGCGACGTCCTGATCTGCAACGACCCGTACCGCGGCGGGCGCCACGTGAACGACGTCGCGTTCATCCGCCCGGTGTTCCACGACGGCCGGATCGTCGCCTTCGTGAACATGTGCGCGCACCAGCTCGACATGGGCGGCACGGTGCCCGGCGGCTTCTCGGCGACCAAGCGGAACGTCTTCGAGAACGGTCTGGTGATCCCGCCGATGCTGCTCTGGTCGGAGGGCGAGCCGGTGCGCGGCACCTTCAGTCTGATCTTCGACAACACCCGCTGGGGCGGGATGCTGCTGCCGGACTTCAAGTCCATCTTCCAGCAGCTCAACCTGGGGGAGGAGTTGATCCGCGGCAACATCGAGCGGTACGGCGTCGACGCCTTCCTGGGCACCCTCACCTACGCCTGCGACTCGTCGGCCGAGCGGATGCGCGAGGCCATCGCCCGGGTGCCCGACGGCGACTACCACGGCTCGGCCCTGATCGACGCCGACGGCCTCGACGACTCGCTCGAGTACCGCGTGCGGGTGACGCTGCACAAGCGCGGGCAGCACATCGAGGTGGACCTGTCCCGGACCGACGAGCAGGCGCGCACCTGCATCAACTGCGGCGTGCTCGACGCCAAGACGTCGGTGGGCGTGGCGCTCACCATGCTCCTGGACCCGAAGGTCCCGTTCACCTCCGGGACCTGGCGGAACATCGACCTGGTCACGGCGCCGGGCACGATCGTCTCGTCGCTGCCGCCGGACGGCGGGATCATGATGTTCTGGGAGGCCTCCGGCGCGGTGGTCTCGGCGATCTTCGACGCCCTGAACCCGGTGCTCGGCGCGCGCGGCGTGGCCGGCGACTACGGCTCGACCAACACCCACAACGCCTCCGGTCTCACCGACGACGGCCGGTTCTGGACCAGCGCCACCCAGTGCGGCGGCGAGCACGGGCCGTGGGGCGCCACCGCGGCCGGCGACGGCGACAGCTACACCGTGCTGTTCACCCTGAACAATCTCGATCCGGCCACCGAGACCATCGAGCACGACTCGCCCGTGGTGGTGCTGCGCAAGGAGCACGCCATCGACACCGGCGGGCCCGGCACCCACCGCGGCGGGGCGGCGAACCTCAAGGATGCGCTCTGGTTCACCGCGGCGCAGCAGTACCTCTCGCCGTTCCGCACCAAGGAGCCCAGCGGGGTCGGCGCCCACGGCGGACGCCCGGGACCGAACGGCGCGATGTGGTTGTTCCCGTCGCCCGACGGCGAGCGCCGGATGATCGGCACCGCCGCGGAGGCGTACCGCGACAGCGTTCCGGTGGCCGGCGTGCTGGATCCGGAGACCAAGGCGCTGGACCCGGAGAACGGCAGCTACCACTACTTCGCGCAGGAACCGGTCTGGCAGACCGCGCCGAACACCGTGCTGCGCTGTCTCACCAACGGGGGCGGCGGCTGGGGCGATCCGTTCGCGCGGGCGCCGGAGGCGGTGCTGCGCGACGTGCGCAACGAGTACGTGAGCATCGCCGGCGCCGCGCGGGACTACGGCGTCGTCGTCGTGGGGGATCCGCGGCGCGACCCCGAGGGACTGCGGATCGACGAGGCCGCCACCGCCGCGCTGCGCGAGCGCTGACCGGCATCCGACGACACACCCCTATATATAAGGAGAAGAAACGATGAAAGGCATCGTGTTCCCCGGCGACGGCACCGTCGGCGTCAGCGATTTCCCGGAGCCCGCGGCGGGCCCCGGCGAGGCTCTGGTCAAGATCCGGGCCTCGGGGATGTGCGGGAGCGACCTGCACTTCGTCCACGGCACGTTCCCGGTGGGCGACGTGATCCAGGGCCACGAACCGTGCGGGGAGGTCCTCGCGGTGGGCCCCGGCGTCCCGGAAGGCCAGGTGAAGCCCGGCGACCGGGTGATGGTCCACCACTACTACGGCTGCAATCACTGCCGACGCTGCCGTGAGGGCTGGCCGCAGATGTGCGAGACCGCGCCCGCGGCCACCATGGCCGTCCACGTGAACGGCGGTCACGCGCCGCTGGCGGCGATCCCGGTCTCCTCGCTGCTGCCGATGCCCGACGGCCTCTCGTATCGGGCGGGCGCGGCGATCGGCTGCGGCACGGGCACCGCGTGGGGTGCGATCAAGCGGGCCGGCGGCGTCGAGGACACCGTGACCGTCGTCTTCGGGCAGGGGCCCGTCGGCCTCTCGGCCACGATGTTCGCCGCGGCGATGGGGGCGAGCGTCGTCGCCGTCGACGTCGATGACGCGCGGCTGGCCCAGGCCGCGGAGTTCGGGGCCGCGGTGACCGTGAACTCGCGGACCGCCTCGCTGGTCGACGTCGTCTCGCGGTACACCGACGGCAGGCTCGCCGACGTCGTGATCGACACGTCCGGCCGGGCCGCCGACGATGCGCTGAGCGTGCTCGGCACCTTCGGCACGGCGGTCTTCGTCGGTCTGCCCGGCGAGGTCTCGTTCACCACCCAGGCGATCTACAAGAAGCAGTGGACGCTGATGACGTCGTGGACCATGTCGACCGTCGAACAGGCGCGTTGCGCCGACTTCGTCGTGAAGCACGATCTGCCCGTGGACGCGCTGTACTCGCACGAGTGGACGCTGGACCAGGCCGTGGAGGCGTACGAGTGGTTCGACCGACAGGACGCGGGCAAGGGTGTCTTCGTCTTCGAATGAAGCATAATATTTTCCATGACATGACCCGCATCACAGTGCGGACGTCATCGACGACCGAGAGGAACCACCATGACCGCTTCGACGTCCGAAATCCGGATCCCCGACTTCGTCGGGGGTGAGAAGAAGAACCTGATCGGCGGCGCATGGGTGCCGGCGGCGTCGGGGAAGACGATCGACGTCGTCAATCCCGCCACCGGACAGGCGGTGGCCGCCATCGCGGCCGGCGGCGCCGACGACGTCGACCGGGCCGTGAAGGCCGCCCGCGCGGCCTTCGAGGGCGAGTGGAGCACCTGGACGCCCCACGAGCGCCGCAAGCTGATCCTGCGCGTGCACGACATCGTGCTGGAGAACTTCGAGGAGCTCGCCGCCGTCGAGACCCTCGACATGGGGGCTCCGCTGGCCCGCACCCGCGGCCTGAAGGAGTGGACCTCGCAGGTCCTGCAGTTCTACGCGACCCAGACCGGCCTGGCCGGTTCGGCCGCTCCGGCGCAGAACTCGCTGCCCGGCGACTTCCTGTCGCTCAAATACCTGGCGCCGGTCGGCGTGGTGGGCGGCGTGATCCCGTGGAACGGTCCGCTGATCGGCCTGTGGTGGATCTTCGGTCCGGCCCTGGCGACGGGCTGCACCGCGGTGCTCAAACCGGCCGAGGACGCCTCGCTCTCGGTGCTGCGCGTCGCCGAACTGATGCAGGAGGCGGGGGTGCCGGACGGCGTGGTCAACGTCGTGACCGGGTACGGCGCCGAGGCGGGGGCGGCGCTGGCCGCGCACGACGACGTCGACCGCATCGCGTTCACCGGCTCGGTCGGCACCGCGCAGGAGATCGTGAAGGCCTCGGCGGGCAACCTCAAGCGTCTGCAACTGGAGCTGGGCGGGAAGTCGCCGGACATCGTGTTCGCCGACGCCGACCTGGACAAGGCCGTCCCCGGTGCGGCGATGGGCGTGTTCACCAACAGCGGTCAGGTGTGCGTCGCCGGTACCCGCATCCTGGTGGAGCGGTCGATCCACGACGAGTTCGTGCGGCGCCTGGGCGAGTTCGCGAAGACGGTCCGGGTCGGCGACGGACTGGACCCGGACTCGCAGCTGGGGCCGTTGATCTCGGCGCGGCAGCTGGACCGGGTCCTGGAGTACATCGACATCGGCTCCGGGGAGGCGGAGCTGGTGTCCGGCGGCGGCCGCCTCGGCGGCGACAAGGCCGACGGCTACTACGTGGAGCCGACCGTGTTCGCCAACGCGGACAACGACATGCGGATCGCCCGCGAGGAGATCTTCGGCCCGGTGGCCACGGTGATCCCGTTCGACACGGTGGAGGAGGCGATCGCGATCGCCAACGACACCCAGTACGGGCTGGCCGGCGGCGTGTGGACGCAGAACGTGGGCACCGCGCACAAGGTGTCGCAGGCGCTGCGGGCCGGCACGATCTGGGTCAACTGCTACGGCGTGCTGGACCCGTCGATCGGGTTCGGCGGCACCAAGCGCAGCGGCTACGGCTGGAAGGGCGGCCGGGAGCACGTCGAGGGCTACCTGTACCCGAAGGCCGTGTACCTGAACCTCGATTAGGGGAGTGACGGGGGAGCCCCTTCGACTCGGGCTCCTCCGTCGCCCGGCTCGGGGAGCGTCGGGTTCGCGGTGCCCCTTCGACTCGCCTCCTCCGTCGGCGGCTCAGGGAGCGGTGGGGCCCGTCTCCTCCGATCGATCCCTGAGCCGGACCGCGTGTCCTCGAGCTCTGTCTTCTCTGATCGATCCCTGAGCCGGACCGCGTGTCCTCGAGTTCTGTCTTCTCTGATCGATCCCTGAGCCGGACCGCGTGTCCTCGAGTTCTGTCTTCTCCGGTCGATCCCTGAGCCGGACCGCGAACGAAGTGAGCGGTCCGAGTCGAAGGGGCTCCGCGTCACCCGAACGGGCAAGGCATGTCAGAGCGCCTTCTGACGTCGAGTGCGGGGTGGGACGACGATTTCGCGTCGAACGTCTCCGCGCGACACGCGCCCGACTGGATTCCGGCGCGCTATCTCGAAGAACGTCGCGTGGCGGAGGACGAGTGAGACCGAAATCGTCGTCCTGCCCCGCCCCACTCGGGGTCAGGCGATCGTGAGCTTCTCGTACAGTGCGTCCGTCAGACCGTACGACTTCATCTCCACGTAGGTGTCGAAGCCCTCGATGCCGCCCTCGCGTCCGATGCCGCTGTCCTTGAAGCCGCCCATCGGGGAGGAGAAGCCCGCACCCCTGCCGTTGATCTCGACGGTGCCGGTGAGGATCCGCCGGGCGACGGCGAGCGCGCGGTCGTCGTCGGCGCTGAAGACCGAGCCGTTCAAGCCGTAGGGGGTGTCGTTCGCGATGGCGATCGCCTCCTCGTCGTCGGCGGCGGTCAGCACGGTGAGCACCGGACCGAACACCTCCTCCTGCGCGATGACCGAGCCCGGGTCGACGTCGGCGAAGACGGACGGCTGCACGTAGTAGCCGCGGTCCAGGCCGGCCGGGCGGCCGCCGCCGGTCAGCAGGCGGGCGCCGGAGTCGACGGCCTGCTGCACATATCCCTCGACGCGGTCGCGCTGGGCGGCGCTGACCAGCGGGCCGAGTTCGGTGGCGGGGTCGAAGGGGTCGCCGACCGGCATCGATTCGACCAGCGCCACCAGGCGCTCGTGCAGTTCCTCGCGGCGGGAGGCGGCGACGACGATGCGCGTCTTGTTGCTGCACACCTGACCGGTGTTGCGCAGCGAGAGGGCGCGCACGGCCGGGAGCACGACGTCGAGGTCGGCGTCGTCGAGCACCACCGCGGCCGACTTGCCGCCCAGTTCGAGGGTGACCCGGCGGATGTCGTGCCCGCAGATCTCGCCGACGCGGCGGCCGGCGGCGGTGGAGCCGGTGAACGAGATCTTCTGCACGCCCGGGTGGCGCACCAGGTGTTCACCGGCCTCGCGGTCGGCGGCGACGATGTTCACCACGCCGGCGGGCAGGCCCGCGCGGTCGAGGAGGTCGCCCAGCAGGTAGGCCGAGAGCGGAGTCTCCGGAGACGGCTTGAGGACGACGGTGCAGCCGCTCAGCAGCGCCGGGGCGAGCTTGAGCATCGCGGTGAGCAGCGGCGCGTTCCACGGGACGATCGCGCCGACCACGCCGACCGGGGCGCGCGTGACGAGCGCCTTGCCGGTGATCGACGACCGGGTGGTCTCCCAGGCGACCTGCGGGGCGGTCTCGATGAAGCTCTCCAGGAGCATGCGGGCGCCGATGGACTGCATGCCGGTCGAGAGGGTGATGGGACATCCCATCTCGGTGGTCACGAGTTCGGCGACGTCGTTCTGGTGTTCGGCGAGCAGTTCGGCGACCCGGCTCAGGACGGCGCTGCGCTCGGCCAGCGGCAGTCGGGGCCAGGGGCCGGTGTCGAAGGCGCGGCGGGCGGCGTCGACGGCTCGGTCGATGTCGGCGGCGACGCCCTGGGGGACGCGGGCGACCACCTCTTCGGTGGCCGGGGAGACGACGTCGAAGGTGAGATCCGAGGCCGGATCCACCCACTGTCCGTCGATGAAGAACTTGTCGTAGTTGCCTTGCCAGACCATTGGGAACTCCCTGGTTGTCTCGGTCGGTCGAGAGATGACGTCGGTGGCGTGCCGGGACCCGTCCGGTTCCGAGTGTGTTCGAAACCACAGCCGACCTCCGCAGTATGTATAATATATTATTAACGACGCCGATGTGACGGCGATCTCAGCCAGAAAGGAATCCGGGGCGAAATGGCGCTTACCAAGGACGAGCAGGAGATGGTCTCGCTGGTGCGGGACTTCATCGATACGCGGGTGGCCGGGCGGGTCCGGGAGTTCGAGCAGGACGACGTGTATCCGGAGGAGTGGATCGAGGAGATGAAGGAGCTGGGCTTCTTCGGTCTCCTGGTGCCGACGGAGTACGGCGGGGTGGATCTGTCGATGGCGTGTTTCTCGGCGGTGTGCGAGGAGCTCGCTCGCGGCTGGATGAGTCTGGCCGGCGCGGTCGGCGGCCACTCGGTGATCAGTTACCTGATCAAGACCTTCGGCACCCCGGAGCAGAAGGACAGGTACCTGCCGGCGATGGCCGAGGGGACGATCCGGGCGACGATGGCGCTCACCGAACCCGGCGGCGGCTCGGATCTGCAGGCGATGCGTACCGTGGCGACGCCGAATGCCGAGGGCTTCTCCATCACCGGCTCGAAGACGTGGATCTCCAACGCCTCGCATTCGGGTCTGTTCGGTCTGCTGTGCCTGACCGACAAGGACGCCACGCCGTCGCACAAGGGCATGAGCGTGATCCTGGTCGAGCCCACCGAGGGTTTCAGCGTCTCCAAGAAGCTCCCCAAGCTCGGTTACCGCGGCGTGGAGGCGTGCGAGCTGGTGTTCGACGGCGCGCAGGTGCCCGCCGACGCGGTGCTCGGCGGCACCCCGAACAAGGGATGGGCGCACATGATGCGCGGCCTGGAGGTGGGCCGGATCCAGGTCGCCTCCCGCGCGTTGGGCGTCGGGCAGGCCGCCCTGGAGGCCGCCACGAAGTACGCGCAGGAGCGCGAGTCGTTCGGCAAACCGATCTGGAAGCACCAGTCGGTGGGCAACATGATCGCGGACATGGCGACCAAGCAGCAGGCCGCCCGCCTGCTGACCCTGGATGCGGCGGACAAGCTCGACCGCGGGGAGCGCGCGGACCTGGAGGCCGGGATGGCCAAGCTGTTCGCCTCGGAGACCGCGATGGAGATCGCCCTGGACGCGGTGCGGGTGCATGGCGGCTACGGCTACTCCAAGGAGTACGAGGTGGAACGGTACTTCCGCGACGCCCCGCTGATGATCGTGGGTGAGGGCACCAACGAGATCCAGCGGAACGTGATCGCCGCCCAGCACATCGCCCGAAACAAGATCTGATCGTTCGAGGGAGTCTTCTCAGTCATGTCTTCACAGTCTCTGCGGCGTGCGGCGATCGTCGCTCCGCTGCGTACCCCGGTCGGCACGTTCGGCGGATCGTTGAAGGACCTGCCGGTCGAGGACCTCGGCGCCCGCGTGGTGTCGGCGACGGTCGAGCGCAGCGGAATCGATCCGGAGCGGATCGACGACGTGGTGTTCGCCCAGTCGTACGCCTCTTCGGAGGTGCCGTGCGTGGGCCGGTGGCTCGCGTTGCACGCCGGTCTGCCGATCTCGGTGCCGGGCATGCAGCTCGATCGCCGGTGCGGCGGCGGTCTGCAGGCGCTGGTGACCTCGGCGATGATGGTGCAGACCGGGGCGGCCGATGCGGTGTTGGCCGGTGGCGTGGAGTCGATGTCGCGGATCGAGTATTACTCCACCGATTCTCGGTGGGGGAAGCGGGCCGGCAACTCGGTGCTCTACGACCGGCTCGATCGCGGTCGGGAACGCTCCCAGCCGGAGGCCCGGTTCGGGAAGATCTCCGGGATGATCGAGACCGCCGAGAACCTGGTGGCCGATCACGGGATCACCCGCGAGGCCGCCGACGCCTACGCCGCCCGCAGTCATGCGCGGGCACAGGAGGCGTGGGAGTCCGGGAGGTTCGCCGACGAGGTGGTCGAGGTGACGATCCCGCAACGGAAGGGCGATCCTCGGGTCTTCACCCGTGACGAGGGCATCCGCCCCGGAACCACCGTCGAATCCCTCGCCAGGCTGCGTCCCCTCATGAAGGACGGTGTGGTGACGGCGGGCAACGCGAGCCAGCAGAACGATGCGGCCGCGGCGTGTCTGATCGTGGCCGAGGACAAGCTCGACGAACTCGGCCTGGAGCCGATCGGGTTCCTCACCGGGTGGGCCGCCGCCGGCTGCGATCCCGCGCGGATGGGCATCGGGCCCGTCCCGGCGGTGGAGAAGTTGGCCGCCCGGGCCGGCACCTCGGTGCCCGAGCTGCTCGACGCACTCGACCTGGTCGAACTCAACGAGGCGTTCGCGGTGCAGGTCCTGGCCGTCCTGGCGGGCTGGGGCTGGTCCGACGTCGACCGGTTGAACGTCAACGGGTCGGGGATCTCGCTCGGGCATCCGATCGGGGCGACCGGGGTCCGGATGGTCACCACCATGCTGCACGAGCTGCATCGTCGTGGCGGGGGCACGGGGTTGGCGACGATGTGCATCGGCGGCGGGCAGGGCCTGGCCGCCACCTTCGAGGCGGTCTGAGCATGCACAAGCCTCTGGAGGGCATCCGCGTCCTCGAGATCGGCGGCTACATCGCCCTGCCCTTCGGCACCTCGCTGCTGTGCGCACTGGGCGCCGACGTGGTCAAGGTGGAACGACCGGTGGTCGGCGAGGACTTCCGCCGCCGGATGAACGAGAAGAGCCCCTACTTCCGGCAGTACAACACCGGTAAGCGCTCCATCGCCGTCGACCTCAAGAACCCCGAGGGCGTCGAACTGGTGAAGTCGCTGATCCCCCGGTTCGACGTCGTGATGGAGAACATGCGGCCCGGCAAGGTCGCCGCGATGGGGCTGGGCCCCGACGACGCCAAGGCGGTGCATCCCGATGTGATCTACGCGTCGGTGACCGGCTTCGGCGGCAGCGGTCCGCTGTCCGGCCGGCCGGCCTACGACACCATCGGACAGTCGTACGGCGGCCTCTACTCGATCCTCGGCGACGAGGGCCACCCGCAGCTCGCGGGCGGCCTCAACGCCGACCTGATCACCGGCGTGTGCACCGCGGCGGGCATCCTGGCCGCGCTCGTGGGCAAGCTGAAGACCGGGCAGACGCCGTACGTGCAGACGTCGATCATGGAGGCGGTCAGCCTGCTGACCACCGACAGCATCACGCAGTACTTCGAGTACGGCTACGACCCGACCCGGACCAGCCGGCACCCGCAGGCGCAGAACTTCTGCGTCGAGACCTCCGACCACGAGTTCTTCGCCATGCACCTCTCCTCCTCGGAGAAGTTCTGGCAGGCGCTGTGCGCGGCGATGGACCGGGACGACCTGCGCACCGATCCGCGATTCGCCGAGTACCGCTCCCGCGAGGCCAACTACTTCGAGCTGGCCGAGGTGGTCGCCGAACAGTTCACGACGCGTTCGGCGCAGGACTGGGAACAGGCGCTCGTGAAGTACGACGTGCCCTTCGCCCCGGTGCTCTCGATGAGCGGATACCTGGAGAACCCCCAGGTGAAACACCTGGACATGGTGGAGGAGCAGGACGACGACCTCGCGCTGCTCCGCCCGCCGTGGACCTTCGATGCACGACGACCCGACCGCCCGGGCACCGCCCCGCGGGTCGGCGAGCACTCGTACGACGTGGCGGCCGAGGTGCTGCCCGGCGAGCGGGTGGACGCCCTGATCCAGGCCGGCGTGCTCTACGTCGACCCGGGCCCCGACGCCTGACACGTCACACCTCGCGGTCGTCGAACGCGGCCGCCCCACTGCTTTCCCACAGAACTGGAGAACCACTCATGACCGTGAAGCCGTACCGTTCCATGCTGTTCGTCCCGGGCCACAAGGGTCCGTGGGCCGACAAGGCCGTCAACTCCGGCGCCGACGCCCTGATCCTGGACCTGGAGGACTCGGTGCCCCCGGTGGAGAAGGTCGCCGCCCGCGAGGTGGTCGCCGCCTCGATCGACCGATTGACCGAACAGGGCGTGCGCCCGGATCTGTGGGTCCGGGTGAATCCGGAGGAGACCGGCCTGATGGGCGGCGATCTGGAAGCCGTCGTCCGTCCCGGATTGACCGGACTGTTCCTGGCGAAGATCTACAACGAGACCGACATCGTCCGCCTGGATGCGGTGCTGAGCCACATCGAGCGCCTGCGGGGTCTCCCGGACGGGCAGGTCAAGCTCCTGGCGTGCTTCGAGACCGCGGAGGCGATGGGCCGGTGCGAGCAGGTCATCGGCGCCTCGAACCGCATGGTCTCGGCGCTCGGGGCCACCGGCCCGAACGCCGACGCCGGCCGCTCGCTGGGCATCGAGTTCACCCCGGAGGGCCGCGAGACCCTGTACATCCTGAGTCGGGTCAACCTGGCGGCGCGTGCGCACGGATTGGAGCATCCGGTGGTCGGGGTGTGGCAGGACATCCGGAACCTCGACGGGCTGCGCACCTTCTGCGAGGACAATCGTCGTCTCGGGTATCGGGGTCTGGTGGCGATCCATCCCTCGCACGTCGCCGTCGCCAACGAGGTGTTCGGGCCCAGCGAGGCGGCCGTCGACGAGGCTCGCCGGCTGATCGCCGCCTACCAGGAGGCCGAGGCCGCAGGCAGCTCGGCGGTGGTGTTCGAGGGTCAGCACATCGACATCGCTCACGTGAAGACCGCCCAGGCCGTCATCGACCTCGCCGACGCCGTCGCCGCGGGCGCGTAGCCCCGCGACACCGAAGAACGAGGGGGCCGGTCGGGGATGGCGGTACAGGAGAACGGCACGACGTCGGGCAGGCGGCATCAGCTGTCCGAGGACGTGGCCGCGTACGTGCGCGAGATGATCATCTCCGGCCGGGTCCGCCCCGGCGACTTCCTGCGGACCGAGCCGATCGCGACGGCGGTCGGCGTCAGCAACACCCCGGTCCGGGAGGGACTTCTCCTGCTGGCCGGGGAGGGACTCGTCGAGTTGGTCCCGCGCCGCGGCTTCGTCGTCAACGACGTCAGTCCGCAGGACGTCCGGGACCTCTTCTGGGTGCAGGCCACGCTCGCGGCCGAACTCGCCCGGCGCACCGCCGAACGCATCGACGACGCCGGGATCACCCGTCTCCGCGCGGTGGTCGACCGCCACCGCGCGGCGCTGGAATCCGGTGACGACGCGGGCACCGAGCACTGCGGCCACGAGTTCCACCGGACGGTGAACCTGGCCGCCGGGTCGCACCGGCTGGCCGTCCTGCTCGGGTCGATCGTGAAGCAGTTGCCGAACCGCTTCTACAACGAGATCGAAGGGCACAACCGCGACACGATGGAATCGCACCCGAAGATCATCGACGCGTTCGCCCGGCGCGACGGTCCGCTGGCCGAAGAACTGATGCGCGCTCACATCATGTCCGGCGCGGACGAACTGATCGGCATGCTGGCCAAACAGGGCGTCTGGAAACACTGAACCTCCCCGACCCGACGATCGTCCCCGTCCGACTACTGTTCCCAGCCCGCTCCGATCAGACGATCGTCGCCGTCCGGCGGCTGTTCCCCGCCCGCTCCGACGAGCGTCCCCGTCCGACGGCTGAGCCGGTCGAGCCCGCCGGGGCGAGACCGTGTCGAAGTCCCCCGGCCCGGTGGCGGTGCAGCCCTTCGACTCGATCCGCTCACTTCGTTCGCGGACCGGCTCAGGGGGCGGACGGGGTCCGGGGGGCGGACGGGGTGCGCGGACCGGCTCGGGGATCGGCGGGGACCGGAATCATTCAATCTGCGAAGACAGGGAAGAAACCATGGCACACGAGCACTCTGCGGATCTCGCGACGCTCCTCGACTGCCCGGAGCTGGAAGCGGCCGTGGTCCGCTTCGTCACCGAGCTGACCTACGACGACCTCGACGAGCCCGCGCTCGCCGGACTGAACCGCCTGCTCCGCGACCAGATCGCGTTGGAGATCGGCACCTCGCGGATGCCGTGGTCCCGGCAGGTGCTCGACTACACCCTGGCGGTCGCGCGGCCGGGGAGGAGTCGCATCGCCGCCCACGACGGCACCGTCAGCGCGGCCGATGCGGCGTTCGTGAACGGCACCTACGGCCACGGCTTCGAGTACGACGACGCCCACGGCCCGAGTGCGGCCCATCCGGGCAGCTGCGTGATCCCCGCGGCCTTCGCGATCGGCGAGGAACTGGGCTCGACCCTGCGCGACGTGCTCACCGCGCTGGTGGCCGGCTACGAGGTCTACACCCGGATCGGGGTGCTCGCGGCTCCCGACCTCCTCGCCCGCGGTTTCCATCCGCACGCGGTGCTGTCGACCTTCGGCGCCGCCGCGGTCGCGGCCAAACTGCGCGGCTTCGACGCGCGGACCACGCTCGACGCGCTGGCGATCGCACTGAGCCGGGCGTCGGGCACCACCGAGTACAGCTCCACCGGCGGTTCCATCAAGCGCGTGCACGCCGGTATCGGCACCCAGGGCGGCATGGTGGCCGCGGATCTGGCGGCCGCGGGGCTCACCGGTCCGCACGGTTTCCTCTCCGGATCGAAGGGCTTCTTCCGGACCTTCCTGCAGCGCGGCCCCGGCGAGGATGCGGCGGCGGCCTTCGACGCCGGGAAACCGATGGAGATCGCGACGGTGTGGCTCAAGGCCTACTGCGCCTGCTATTGCACGCACGCCTACATCGACGCGCTGCGGCCGTTCGCCGACCGCGTCGAGGACATCGCGCACGTGCGGCTGCACCTGCATCCGGCGTTCGACGTGATCGTCGGCAACGCCAACGCCAACGCGTTCGCTCCGCGGAACATCGAGCACGTCCAGTTCAGCCTCCCGGCGCAGGCCTCGTTCACGCTGCTGGGGCTGGGCAACGGTTATCGCGTCCACCGCGACTACCTGGCCGGCGAGGTGGATCTCGATCCGGTGCGGGCGTTCACCGAGAAGATCACGATCATCCCGGAGCAGTCGCTCGCCGACCGGTACCCGGGCAAGTTCGTGGCCGACGTCGAGGTGGAGTTCGGTGACGGGACCGTCGAACGCGTCTTCGTCGAGGATCCGATCGGCACCGATCTCAATCCGATGTCGGAGGCCGAACAGGACGCCAAGTTCGCCGAGCTCACGGTCGACGTGATCGGGGAGCGGCAGTCCGCGGCACTGCTCGCCGCGCTGCGGGATCCCGCGCTGGATGCTCCGGTGACGGATCTGACGGCGTTGTACGTGCCACCGCGCGGATGACGCCGCGGAGGAAGTTTTTCCGGCGAAACACTAGCCGCTAGAGAATATTATATATAATCTATGAGTTACTGAGGTCACTCTCTCGGCCCGGTCCCCACCGTCTCTCGGGGCCGGACCCCAACTCCCATCGAAAGGGGAACCCCCGATGCCCGGTATGTGGTTTGAAGAGTTCGAGGTCGGACAGGTCATCGAGCACGAGGTGCGTCGCACCATCACCGAGGCCGACAACGTCCTGTTCTCGACGATGACCCTGAACATGGCGCCGCTGCACCTGGACGCCGAGTACTCGGCCGCCTCGATCCACGGTCAGCGCCTGGTGAACAGCCTCTTCCTGCACGGCCTGGTCTGCGGCATCTCGAATGCACGAGACCACCTACGGCACCACCCTGGGCAACCTGGGCTTCAACGAGACCAAGTTTCCCAAGCCCACCTTCCACGGCGACACCATCCGCGTGGAGACCGAGATCGTCGCCGTCCGCGAGTCCAAGAGCCGTGACGACTCGGGCCTGGTGACCTTCCGTCACAAGGGTATCAACCAGCGCGACGAGGTGGTCTGCGACACCACCCGCGTTGGTCTGATGATGAAGAAGCCGGCCGCCGCCCACTGATCGTCGTCGGCAGCCGTCCGGGGCCGGGGTTCCGGCCCGGGCGCTGCCGCGAGAAGGAGAACACCGTCAATGACCGAGTACGCGTGGAATCCGGACGAGTCCGTCCGGGAGCGCAGCCGGCTCCTGAACGCGATGCGTTCGGCGGGCTTCGGCGACGATCTCGCCGCCTACCGGGAGTTCAACGCCCGTGCCGCCGGTGACCCGGAGTGGTTCTGGCGTCGCGTCGTCGACGACCTGGACATCGAGTTCGCGACGCCGTTCGACGCCGTGCTCGACGCCTCCGACGGCAAGCCGTTCCCGCGGTGGTTCCCGGGCGGGGCGTTGAACGTCGCGCAGATCTGCGTGCAACGGCACGCCGAAGGCCCGCTCGCCGAGCGCACCGCCGTGGTCTACGAGGGCGACGACGGCACCCGCCGCACCGTCACCTTCGCCGAGCTCGACGAGCAGGTCCGTCGGTTCGCCGCGAACCTGGCGGGGCTGGGCGTGGGCCGGGGCGACCGCGTGGTGCTGTTCATGCCGGTGGTCCCGGAGGCGGTCGTCGCCTTCTTCGCCATCGCGATGCTCGGCGCCGTCGCGGTGCCCACGTTCAGCGGCTACGCCCCCGACGCGCTCGCCACCCGCCTGCAGGACTCGGAGGCGGTCGTCCTGATCACCGCCGACGGGACCACCCGCCGCGGCAACCCCATCGACATGAAGACCACCGCCGATGCGGCCGTCGCGATGTCGCCGAGCGTCCGGCACGTGGTCGTGATCCGCCGCCTCGGCGGCGAGGTGGCGATGGAGCCGGGCCGCGACGTGTACTACGACGAGCTGCCCGCCGAGCCGACGCCCGTCGAGACGGTCGTGACCGAGGCGAACGACCCCCTCTGCGTGGTCTACACCTCGGGCACCACCGGCCGTCCGAAGGGCATCGTGCACAGTCACGGCGGCTTCGCGGTGAAGACCGCGGTCGACTTCGCGTACGGCTTCGAGGTGGGCGCGGACGACGTCGTCTGCTGGATCACCGACCTCGGCTGGCTGGTCGGGCCGATGCTGATGACCGGCCCGCTGCAGCTCGGTGCCACCATCGTGATGGTGGAGGGGCTGCCGACCTACCCGGACGCGAGCCGGATGTGGGACGTGATCGACCGGAACGGCGTCACCGTGCAGGGCATCGCGCCCACCGCCGCCCGCGCCCTCCGCGCCGCCGGCGACGACGCGATCAAGCCGATCCCGTCGCTGCGCGCCTTCGTCTCCACCGGCGAGGCGTGGGACGAGCCGACCTGGTGGTGGCTGTTCGAGAAGGTCGGCGGCGGCACCCGCCCGATCATCAACTACAGCGGCGGCACCGAGGTCGGCGGCGGCATCCTCATCGGCTACTCCGTGTTCCCCGCCGGACCGGCCGCGTTCAACGCGCCGCTGCCGGGGGTGGTCGCCGACGTGTTCGACGACGCCGGCCGCCCGGTGGTCGGGGAGATCGGCGAACTGGTGATCACCAACACCTTCCCCGGCCAGACGCACGCCTTCTGGCACGACCGCGCCCGCTACCTCGCCACCTACTGGGATCGCTTCGAGGGGACCTGGGTCCACGGCGATCTCGCCTCGATCGAGGCCGACGGCACCTGGGTGATCCACGGCCGCTCCGACGACACCCTGAAGCTGTCCGGCCGCCGCGTCGGCCCGGCCGAGATCGAGACGGCGCTGCTGCGGGACGGCCGCATCGCCGAGGTCGCCGTGATCGGGGTGCCCGACGAACGCCGCGGCATGCGGGCCGTCGCCTTCGTCGTCCTCCGCGACGACGCCGGAGAGGTGTCGGTCGATGACCTGGAGGCGAAGGCCGTCGCCCACGCGGGCAAGGGGTTCGCGCCCGCGGTGGTGCCGGTCGCCGGTCTGCCGAAGACGAAGAACGGCAAGATCATGCGCCGCCTGATCCGCGCCCGCTACCTCGGCGCTCCCACGGGTGACCTGTCCGCGCTGGACCCGGGCACGCCCATCGAGAACATCCCCACCACTTCCACCACCGCAGGAGAACGATCATGACCAACGACGCCCCGGATCTGGATCTGATCCGCACCACCGTCAGCGAACTCGCCCGCAAGTTCGACAACGACTACTGGCTCGAGTGCGACCGCGAGCACAAGTACCCGTGGGAGTTCGTCAAGGCCTTCGCCGACGGCGGCTGGCTCGGCGCGATGATCCCGGAGGAGTACGGCGGGATCGGCCTGGGCCTGCAGGAGTGCGGCGTGATGATGGAGGAGATCGCCGCCTCCGGTGCCGGCATGAGCGGCGGCTCGGCCATCCACTTCTACGTCTTCCCGCCCGCGCCGATCATCAAGTACGGCTCGGAGGAGATGAAGAAGAAGTACCTGCCGCGCATCGCCAAGGGCGAACTGCTGCTGGCCTTCGGCATCACCGAGCCGACCGCCGGGGTGGACACCTCGCGCATCAAGACCAAGGCCGAGAAGGTCGAGGGCGGCTGGAAGATCAACGGCCAGAAGGTGTTCATCACCAACGCCCAGAACGCCGAGCGCATCCTGCTGCTCGCCCGCACCTCGCCGCGCGACGACGAGCACCCGCTGCGCGGCATGACGATCTTCTGCGCGCCGATGGACCGCGAGCACGTCACCGTCCGCGAGATCGACAAGATGGGCCGCGCGGCCATCGACACCAACGAGTTGTTCATCGACGACCTGTTCGTCGCCGACGAGGACGTCGTCGGCGAGGTGGGCCGGGGCTTCAACTACATCATCGACGGCCTCAACCCGGAGCGGATCGTCGTGGGCCTCGAGGGCGTCGGCATCGCGCGGTGCGCCCTGGACATCGCCACGAACTACGCCAAGGAGCGGGTGGTCTTCGACCGTCCGATCGGCCAGAACCAGGCCGTCTCGCATCCGTTGGCCGACTCGTGGATCCGCATCCAGGCCGCCCGCCAGGTCGCGATGAACGCCGCCAGGCTGTTCGACGAGGGCAAGCCGTGCGGTCCGGAGGCCGCGGCCGCCAAGTATCTGGGCGCCGAGACCGGCTACGAGACCGCCAACCGCGGCTTCTCGACGCTGGGCGGCTACGCCTACGCGAAGGAGTACCACATCGAGCGGCTGCTCCGGGAGGTCCGGCTGCTGCCGAACGCCCCGTTCAGTCAGGAGATGGTGCGCAACTTCGTCGCCCAGAACGTGCTGGGGATGCCGCGCTCGTACTGAGCCGGCGGACGAGTTCACAGGGATCGAGGAGGATCGTGCGATGACCGGACCGCTCGACGGCGTCCGAGCCGTGGTGCTCGCCGGAATGGGCCCGGTGCCGTACACGTCCATGCTGCTGGCCGACCTCGGCGCCGAGGTGGTGCGGGTGGACCGCCCGGCCGCCCGCGGCGCCCGCGCGCTCGCCCAGGTGAGCGGGATGACGCCGGAGACGGACGTGGTGGGCCGCGGGGTCGACTCGGTCGTGGTGGATCTGAAGGATCCGGCCGGCCGGGACTCGGTGATCGCGCTGGCCGCGGCGGCGGAGGTGTTCATCGAGGGCTACCGGCCCGGCGTCGCCGAACGCCTCGGTCTCGGTCCCGACCGTCTCCTCGCCGCCGCTCCGGCGCTGGTCTACGCCCGGCTGACCGGCTTCGGCCAGGACGGGCCGCGCGCCCGCGAGGCCGGCCACGACATCAACTACGTGGCCGCCTCCGGGGTGCTCGGACACCTGGGCCGGGCCGGTGAGGCGCCGCTGCCGCCGATCAACCTGCTCGGCGACTACGCCGGCGGCGGCATGCTCGCGGCGCTCGGGATCGTCTCGGCTGTGCTCTCGGCCCGGACCACGGGCGAAGGCCAGGTGGTGGACGTGGCGATGGCCGACGGCGCGGCGCTGCTCACCGCCAAACTCCACGGCCTGCGGGCCGCCGGACTCTACTCCGACGAGCGGGGCACCAACTTCCTCGATTCCGGGGCGCCCTTCTACGACACCTACCGGTGCGCCGACGGCGGCTACCTCGCCGTCGGCGCACTGGAGGCCGACTTCTACGCCGAGTTCGTCTCGCGGCTCGGCGTCGACACCGCGGACTGGCCGGCACAGAACGATCGCGCGCAGTGGCCGCGTCTGCGTGCACTGATCGGTGAGGCCGTCGCCGCGCGGTCGCGCGACGAGTGGGCGGAGGTCTTCGCGGGCACCGATGCGTGCGCCGGTCCGGTCCTCACCTTCGACGAGGCCGCCGACAGCGAGCACGGTCGCGCCCGCGGCCTGTACCGGCGGGTGGGCGAGGTGCTCCATCCGGCGCCTGCGCCGCGCTTCTCGCGGACCCCCGCCCGCGAGCCCGCGCCGTCGCCCGCGGCGCCGCGCGACCTCGCCGCGGTGCTCGACGAGTGGCGTCCGGACTCCCGCGGCTGACGGGACCGTCGACGATGACCGAGCACGGCGACACACCGCGCGACGAGCGGCACGTCGTCGTCGACCGGCGCGGCGAGTTCCTCAAGTACACCGACCGGGAGGCCCCGGCGTCGTACCCGGACTTCTTCCACGCGATGCGCGGACTGATGGACCTGGCGGTCGCCGCCGATGCCGACGACGACGCGTACCGGCGCGCCGCGGAGAAGATCGGTGAGGTCGCGGCGATCCTCGAACCGCACCGGGAGGCCGTCGAAGCCGCCGGCCCGGCCGCGCGCACCGTCGACCTGCCGGGGCGCGGTTCCGTCCTCGCCCCGCCGTGGACCCTCGACGAGCGCGGCCCCGACGGCATCGGCGGCACGGTCCGGTTCAGCAGGTTCCACGTCGGCGGCCACGCGGCCGCGCACGGCGGCGCCGTCGCGCATCTCTTCGACGACCTGTACGGCTGGGTGATCGAGGCGGCGGGCCTGCCCATCGCCCGGACCGCCTACCTCAAGGTGGACTACCGCGCCGTGACCCCGGTGGACGCCCCGGTCCGCTACGCCGGGCGGATCGACCGCGTCGACGGCCGCAAGGTCTTCCTCGTCGCCGAACTGCTCGACGAGGAGGGCTCCGTCCTCGCCGAGAGCGAGGCCCTGATGGTGATGCTGCGCCCCGGCGCCCGCTGAGCGCGACGGTGCCCGCAGGCCTCGCTCCGGTTCGGGAGTGGCCGCGATCATAGGTCTGTTCTCTGCCTGTTCGGCCTCTTTCGTCGTTCCTAGGATCGAAGACATGAAGAGCACGGACGAAGGGTCCGGTGCGCCGACGATCGGAAGGGATCGCGAAATGACTGAGAAGGTCGAGACCGTCGACATCAAGGGCTGGGCGTGGGACATCGCCGCCGACATCTACTTCCCGCCGTCGTTCGACCCGTCGAAGAAGTACCCGGCGGTCGTGTCGGCCCACCCGACCGGCAGCTGCAAGGCGCAGACCTCGGGCAACGTCTACGGCACCGCGCTGGCCGACGCCGGCTTCGTGGTGATCGCGTTCGACGCCAGCTTCCAGGGTGAGAGCGGCGGCGAGCCGCGATCGGTCGAGGACCCGGGATTCCGGGTCGGCGACTTCAGCTTCGTCATCGACCACCTGGTGACCCTGCCCTACGTCGACGACGAGAACATCGGCGTCCTCGCGGTCTGCGGCGGCGCCGGCTACGCGGTGCAGGCGACGATGATCGACCGCCGCGTCAAGGCGCTCACCACCATCGCGGGCAGCAACGTGGGACGACTCATGCGCGAGGGCTTCTCCCAGTACGACCCGATGGGCATGCTCGAGGCCGTCGCGGCCCAGCGCACCGCGGAGGCCCGCGGCGCCGCGGAGCAGATCAACGACCTGCTGCCGCCGTCGGTGGAGGCGGCGCAGGAGGCCGGTGTCACCGACATCGACGTCCTGGAGGCGGCCGACTACTACAAGACCCCGCGCGGGGCGGCTCCCGGCGGCAAGACCAGCTTCAACTTCGCCCGACAGGGTGCGCTGGCGCTCTGGGACGCCTACGACCGCGTCGAGACCTTCCTGACCCAGCCGCTGCTCGTGGTGATCGGCGACAAGCCGGGCGGGTTCGCCTCCCAGCGTCTGGGCATGGAGCTGTTCGGCCGCGCGGCGTCGAAGGGCAAGGAACTGCTCGTCGTCGAGGGCGCCTCGCACTACGACCTGTACGACCGGTCCGAGCCGACCGGCAAGGCGCTGGAGCGGGTGATCCCGTTCTTCGGCGAGCACCTGCACCTGAACGGCTGATCCCGACGATCGTCTGATCTCGCGGAACCGGAGAAGGCCGGTGACCCGGGCTGAGAAGCCCCGGTCACCGGCCTTCCGGCATCGTGGACGACGACGAACCGTGCGGGACGGTGCTCCCTCGCCCCCCGAGTCGATAGCGCGAAACCGCTTCCCCGCCGGTCGACGATTCGTCTCCTCTCCGTTCTCGGAGGTCGGGGCGTGCCTCCGACGCTCCCTGAGCCGCCCGCGAGCGCAGCGAGCCTGCGAGTCGAAGGGGCTCAGCGGTCGTTCTCGACGGCGGAAGTGTCCAGAAACATGGACAGCCGGTGACTCGGGACACATGACATAAAAGATGTGATCCCGCCGGCTGGTCGCCGAGCGCACTCGTAACGAGCGCCCGGGAGGACGGGTCCTTCGGGCGGGCCGCAACGGAAAGGAATGACGACATGCTGAACTTCGAGGGGAAGGTCGCCCTGGTGACCGGCGGCGGTCGCGGCCTCGGCCGATCACACGCCGAACTGCTGGCCTCGCGCGGCGCCGCCGTGCTGGTGAGCGATATGGACGCCGAGGCCGCCGACGAGGCCGCCGCCGCCATCGTCGCCGCCGGCGGCAGGGCCGCGTCGTACCGGGGCGATGTGACCGCCGACGCCGAAGGCATCGTGAAGGCCGCCGTCGACGCCTTCGGGAAGCTCGACATCGTCGTCAACAACGCCGGCATCGACCAGCACACCGACTTCGACGAGAACGCGATGGCGCAGACCCGCCGCCACATGGAGGTCAACTTCCTGGGCACGGTCGCCGTCACCGCCGCGGCCTGGCCGCACCTGGTGGCGAGCGGCGCCGGCCGCGTGGTCAGCACCGCGTCGCCGACCCTGTCCGGCTGGGAGGGGGAGAGCCCCTACGTCGCCTCCAAGGGCGCGCTCTTCGCCTGGACTCGCACCGTGTCGATCGAGGCGCTGAAGAAGGGCATCCGCGTCAACGCGATCGCCCCCACCGCGTACACGCGGCTGGCCGAGGCCGCCGACATCCCGGACTCGCTCAAGGAGCACCTGAAGGAGAACATGACCACCGCCATGGTGTCGCCGGTGGTGGCCTACCTGGCCTCCGACGAGTGCGCGGTGGCCGGTGAGACCATCCTGGCTCAGGGCGGCCTGATCCAGCGCTTCTCGCTGGCGATGAACGACGGCTACACCAACCCGCAGCTCACCCCCGAGGACGTGCAGGCGAACCTGTCGGTGATCGTCGACGACGCCACCGCCAAGCCGCTGGGCATCATCGGCACCGAGAGCGAGACCTCGCTGCTGGATCTCTTCGAGGACTGAGCCCCGCGCCGCCGAAAGCGCTCGAAGGCCCGGTGCCGGTTCCTGGAGGACCGGCACCGGGCCTCACTTCTTCGCGGTTCCGAAACCTTGTCCTCACCTATGGTGCATTATATATTGTGCGTAGTGATGGACGGCACAGCCGAGCCGCAGCCGGGCTCCTGTCACAGGTTCCGGGGTGGCCGGCTCGGACGACGCCCCGTCCTCGATCACGGAATCGCCACGAGAAGGGTCCCCATGACGACTACTGCCACCACGAGGAAGGGCGGGCCGGGATTCGTCCTGGCCCTCTGCTTCTTCGCCATGCTCGGAGACGGCTTCGACCTGACCATCTACGGGTCGACGCTGCCGTCGCTGATGCACCAGTTCGGCACCGACAAGCAGACCCTCGCCAACATCCACAGCGCCACGCTGGCCGCGATGATGGTCGGCTTCATCCTGGCCGGACCGATCGCCGACCGCATCGGCCGCCGCCTGCCGATCATCGTCGGCACCCTGCTGTTCTCACTGTTCAACGGCGCCTGCCTCTTCGCCGACTCGCTCGGGACGTTCGGCACCTTCCGCATCCTCTCGGGCATCTTCCTGGGCACCGTCGTCCCGTCGGTGATCGCCCTGGTCGCCGAATTCGCGCCCGCCGGGAAGCGGCAGGTGTTCAACGGCATCGCCATGATCGGCTACCCGGTCGGCGGCATCCTGGTCACCGCGATCTCGCTGACGGTGCTCCCGACGGCCGCCGAGCTGACCGCCGCCGCGGAGGCCGGCTCGCCGCTGGAGAACTGGCGCCTGGTGTACGGCTTCGCCGCGATCTTCCTGGTCCTGGTGCCGATCATGATCTGGCGGCTGCCGGAGTCGCCGGGCTATCTGATGGCCACGGGACGTGAGGAGGAGTCGCTCGTCGTGATCCGCGAATGGGGCGTCGACCCCGGCGTCGTCTACGCGGACAAGAAGGCCGCCGACGACGCGGGCGCCGGCGGATACCGGCTGCTGCTCTCGAACAGGTACGTCGTCGCGACGATCATCTTCACGCTGGTGGTGTTCTGCCAGCAGGTCCTGACCTACGGTCCGAACACCTGGCTGCCCGCGATGACCGCGGCGATGGGCTTCGCGGGGATGCAGGGCACCTGGGCGCTGCTGTGCATGTCGTTCGGCTCGGTGGTCGGCACCTACATCGGCGCACGTATCGCCGACAAGGGCGGTGCGACGCGCACGATCATCCCGTACTTCGTCCTGTGCGCGATCTCGTTGACAGCGCTGGCCTACGGCGAGGCGATCGGCGCGGTGGGAATCTTCGTCGCCGCGTTCCTGACCGGTTTCAGCGTCACCGGTTCCACGGCCCTGATGTACGGCATCATCGCCGCGTACTACCCGGTGTCCAGCCGCGGTTCGGCCGTCGGCTTCTGCGTGGGCATCGCCCGGTGCGGAGGCATCCTCGGGCCGCAGATCGGTGCGGTGTTCGTCAGTCCGCGGGCCGGCCTGCTGGCGTTCATGGTGCTGGCGATTCTCGGCGCCGCCCTGGTCGCGGTCCTGCGCGCCTACCAGTCCCGGCGCGGCTCCGACGGACCGCAGGTCGACGGAATCGACCCCCGCGCCGCCAAGACCGAGAGCGAGGTCGTCGCGGGCTGAGCGGCACGCCGCTCGCGCCGATCGCGGGGGTGGGACCGGGGCGAGCGTCCCGGCCCCACCCCGCGTCGTCGTCGGGGTCAGACGCGTTCGATCAGGGCGACCTTCACATGATCCGGACGTTTCAGGGTGCCGTCCGGAACGAGTTCGACGACGGCCTTCACATTCAGCGCGGACCGGATCCTGGTCTCGACGGCCTCCTTGAGGGCCGTCTGCCCGTCGGGATCCAGGTCTGCGGCGTGTTCGACCACCACCGCGAGCGGCTTCTGGGTGGTGTGCCCCTCGAAGTCGACCCGGATCCGCATCTCGCCGGTGGCGGCCGGCGCGAGTTCGGCGACCAGTTCCTTGACGGCGGAGGGGAACAGATTGATGCCGCGCACGATCAGCATGTCGTCGGTGCGTCCGACGCAGCGGATCTTGTAGCCGGTGCGTCCGCACGCGCAGTCGGTGCCGGTCACCACCACGTGGTCGCGGGTCCGGAACCGGAGCAGCGGGGAGGCTTCTCGGCGGAGCGCGGTGTACACCAGTTCGCCGGTCGTCCCCTCGACCGGATCGAGCACCTGGCCGCTGTCCGGATCGATGAGTTCGGCGACCATCAGATCGGGGGAGTGGAAGTGCATGCCGTCGCCGACTTCGCATTCGCCCCAGTAGGTGCACGCGATGTCGGTCCCGCCGAGCATCTCGCGCACCGAAGCGCCCCACAGTCCGGCGAGCCTGTCGCGGACGACGGGCAGTCCGCCGCCGGGTTCGCCGCCCACGCTGATGGTGCGCACCCCGAGGTCCTTCGCCTCGGCGCCGACGATCGACGGCGCCTGCTCGGCGAGGTGGGTGAGGAAGTAGGGGGTGCCGATCAGGGCGTTCGGCCGCTGATCGGCCTGGACTCGCAGCAGTCGGTCGGCACCGGCCTCGGCGCCGATCGGGATGTCGACGATCCCCATGTACTGCAGGATCTGCACCACCGGGATGCCGCCGACGAAGCCCTTGCTCATCCCGAACCCGTGCAGCAGTCGATCGCCGGGGCGGAAGCCGTTGGCGTAGAGCGCGCGGGCACCGAGCTCACACCAGGTGGTGACGTCACCGCGGGTCAGGCCCACGTAACTGGGACTGCCGGTGGTGCCCGACGACGCCTGGATCTGGACGATCCGATCGTCGGCCGCGGCGACGTGCTCACCGAGCGGCGGTGCCGCCTTCAGGGAGTCGCGCAGTTCCTGTTTCTCGGTGAACGGCAGATCGGCCAGATCCGCCGCGGTGCGCACCGCGGCGGGATCGACGCCCGCGGCGGCGAGCTTCCGGCGGTAGAAGGCGCTGTGCGTCGCCAGGTACTCGATCTGCTCCCGGAGGCGACGGCTCTGGATCGCCGCGCGGTCGTCGTCCGTTGCTCCTTCGATCGCATTCCACCACGATGCCGAGTACGGCTGCTGCGCCACGATTTCCTCCGTCGTCACCGATCCCCCGAGAATCGAATACTTCATATTATCCGTGGTCTGTGAAGTCGGGGGAGGGGAACCGTCGAACATCGCCGGAAGGCGCGTCGCGGAATGCCGAAAAAAGGTGAACCGTATTATATATTTCCTGGTGGGGCGCGTGCGGAGCGCGGGAGAAGGAAATGGTGGTACGACGATGACGATGGAGACCGGTTCCAGAGCCGCGGGCCGACAGCAATTGTCCGAGGACGTCGCCGCATACGTCCGGGAGATGATCATCTCCGGTCGTGCCCGCCCCGGAGACTTCCTGCGCACCGAACCGATCGCCAAGGCGGTCGGGGTGAGCAACACGCCGGTCCGGGAGGGGCTGCTGATCCTCTCCGGCGAGGGCTTCGTCGAACTGGTTCCGCGCCGGGGGTTCGTCGTCGCCGAGTTCACCAAACAGGACGTGCGCGACCTGTTCTGGGCGCAGGCCGTCCTCGCGGCGGAGCTGACGCGTCGAGCCGCCGAGAACATCACCGCCGCGCAGATCACTCAGCTGCGCGAGATCTTCGCGGGACACCGCGCGGCACTGGAGTCGGGCGACCGCGACGGCACGGTCCGGTACGGACACGAGTTCCATCGCGCGGTCAACATCGCCTCCGGGTCGCGTCGGCTCGCCATGATGCTCGCCTCGATCGTCCGACAGCTGCCGAACCGCTTCTACAACGACATCGAGGGTCACACCGACGACACGATGGACTCGCATCCGAAGATCATCGAGGCGCTCGCCGCCCACGACGGCGAGCGCGCCGCGGACATGATGCGCGAGCACATCATGTCCGGCGCCGAGGAACTCGTCTCGATGCTGGCCGACCAGGGGATGTGGCCGGACGACTGAACCGGGCCTCTGCCGAGGAGCCGTGTCCTCCCGTGCGGAGCGCCCGGCATCTCCGTGGACGGGGCGGTGTTCTTCCCCGGGGGCTGGGATCTCCGTCGGCTGAGCCCGGCCGCGAACGGAGTGAGTGGCCGGTGTCGAAGCCTCCCGTGCCCGATCCACGCGCGCTCACCCGAACATCGGTGCGCGCCCGCTGACCGGCGGCATCCTTCCGTGACGGCGGAAGACCGTCGCCGGACGGGGATGCCGGGCACCCTCGGGCCGGTGCCGGATCTCGACTCCGCTCGATCACCGAGGGGTCTCGATCACTGAGGGGGCTCGGTCGTCGAGGGGTCTCGATCATCGGGGGCGGCCGGCGAGGGGGCCTCGAGGCCCGGCGCGAGCACACCGGGGGATCGCTCGTCCGGGCGTCGGCGGTGAGGGCGTCGGAGAGCGCGAAACGGTTTCACATTTTCAAATAACATGTTAGAAATAGCGCATGACAGCCACTTCCGGAGAAGATCCGGTGGAGCACCGGCCCCTCGAAGGCGTGCGCGTCCTGGACCTCACCGTCGCCCTGTCGGGTCCGTACGCGACCCTGATCCTGGTCGCGCTCGGGGCCGAGGTGATCAAGATCGAGTCGCCGGGCGGCAGCGACATCTCCCGGTTCAATCCGCCGTTCGCGACCCCGTCGGGGGAGCTGCACCTGGGCGGCATGGAACCCGGCGACGTCTCGCTGTCGGTCCTGGCGCGCACGCGCGGCAAGAAGTCGGTGGAGCTCGATCTCAAGTCGGCGGCCGGACGCGACGTCTTCTACCGGCTCGCCCGGAACTCCGACGCGGTGGTCGAGAACCTGAGCGACGGCGTCGTCGACCGGCTCGGCGTGGACTACGAGACGCTCCGCGAGATCAACCCGGCGCTGATCTACTGCTCGCTCAACGGCCTCGGCCGGCCGAGTGCGTTCCCCGGGACCAAGGCGATGGACGTGATCGTGCAGGCGCTCAGCGGCGCGATGGACGCCACGGGCGAGACCGACGGTCCGCCGCTGCGCTTCGGGCTCCCGATCGCGGACCTGCTGGCTCCGCTGTACACGGTGATCGGACTGCAGGCCGCGCTGCTCTCGCGCCGGGACACCGGCCGGGGACAGCGGGTGGACGTGTCGATGCTCGAGGCGCTCGCCTCCCTGCTGCCCTTCGAGCACGGCGACGTGCTGCGGCGCCACGGATTCCCGGCCCGCTCGGGCAACCACCACGACCGGCTCGCGCCGTTCGGCGTCTACCGCACGTCCGACGGTCACGTGGCCCTCACCGGCGCCTCCGACTCCTGGACGGCCGAGATCTTCGCCGCGATGGGGGTTCCCGAACTGGCCGTCGACCCCCGGTTCGCCTCGCGCGGACCGCGGGCGGCCAACGCCGCCGTGCTCAACACGATGATCGAGGACTGGACCGCACAGCGGACCACCGCCGAGGTCCTCGAACGGCTGGGAACCGAGCGCGGTGTGCCGTGCGTGCGTGTGCGCACCGGCGCCGAGGTGCTCGACGACGAGGACCTCGCCGAACGGGGCGTGATCGGTGCGTTGCCGGGCCTGACCGGCGAACCGCTCGAGGCGAAGGCGGCCGGGATCCCGATCCGGATGTCGGCGACGCCGGTGGTGCTGGACCAGCCCGCGCACCCGCTGGGCGCGGACACCGAGGACGTGCTCAGGACGGTCGCCGGGCTCGACGACGACGAGTTGGCGGCGCTGCGCGCGGTCGAGGCGATCTGACGGCGGCCCTGGAGAGACGGCGGTCCCGGAGAACCGTCTGGTCGTCGTCGAGAAAGACCTGTCATCACCCGCGGCCGGGAGGAGCCCGCGCCGCGTCACCCGGAGAACGCCGGCGAAAGGAATCACCGTCATGACCGACGAGAACGAGGGCATCAGCCCGCTCCTGCACGAAGGCTCCCTGCTGATCGACGGCGAATGGGTGGCTCCGCTCTCGGGCGAGTCGTCGCCCGTGATCGATCCCGGCACCGAGGAACGGATCGGCACGGTCGGACTGGCCGGTGACGCCGACGTCGAGGCCGCGGTCGCCGTCGCCCGTCAGGCCTTCGCCGAGGAACGGTGGATGCGGCTGTCGGCGCAGCAGCGTTCGGCGATCATCTGGAAGCTCTCGGATCTGATCGCCGAGAACATCGACGAGCTCGCTCGCCTGGAGAGCCTGGACGTCGGCATGCCCGAACCCACCGCGCGGGCGATGATCGGCGAGGCGGTCAACATGTACCGCTACTTCGCGGGATGGGCGGACAAGGTCTACGGCGTCAGCGCCGAGATCGGACCCGCGGAGATGCGTTTCCAGGGATTCACGCGGAAGGAGCCGGTCGGCGTCGCCGCGCTCATCACCTCGTGGAACGCCCCGATGATCGGCAACGCGATGAAGCTGGGGCCCGCCCTGGCAGCCGGATGCGTCACCATCCTGAAACCGTCGGAGGAGGCCTCGCTCACCACCCTGGCGCTGGGCGGTCTCGCGCTGAAGGCCGGCGTCCCGGCCGGTGTGGTGAACGTCCTCACCGGTGTCGGCGGCGTGGTGGGCGCCGCACTCACCGGGCACGACGGCGTGGACAAGGTGAGCTTCACCGGTTCCACCGCGGTGGGCAGACAGATCGTCGAGGCGGCCGCCGGAAACCTCAAGAAGCTCTCGCTGGAACTGGGCGGGAAGTCGCCGATGATCGTGCTGCCCGACGCCGACCTGGAGGCGGCGCTGCCGGCGCTCGCGGTCGGGATGTTCTGGAACTCGGGACAGATCTGCACCTCGGGCACCCGACTGCTCGCGCACGCCGACATCGCCGATCGGGTGGCGGAGGGCGTCGCCGAGGTGGCTCGCAACATGAAGATCGGTTACCGCACCGAACCGGGCGTCGAACTCGGTCCGCTGGTCAGCGCCCGGCAACTCGGTCGCGTCGAGGACTACGTGGCCGGCGCCAAAGAGGACGGGGCCACCGTGATCACCGGCGGCAGGCGGACCGGCGACCGCGGCTACTACTACGAGCCGACCGTGCTGACCGACGTCGACCCGTCGATGCGGGTGGTGAAGGAGGAGGTCTTCGGTCCCGTTCTCGGCGTGATGTCGTGGTCGGACGTCGACGAGGCCGTCGCGGTCGCCAACGACACCTCCTACGGTCTCGCGTCGAGCGTGTGGACCAGGGACGTCAACGCCGCACTCACCGTCGCCCGGCGGATCCGGGCCGGCCGAGTGAACATCAACATCCACCGGGCGGGCGGCGTCCAGTTGCCGATCGGCGGCTACAAGCAGTCCGGGTGGGGTCGTGAGTGCGGGCCGGAGGGCATCTCCGAGTTCCTCGAGACCAAGTCGGTGGTCACCCGGATCTGGACCTGACGGGCGGTCGCCTCGCAGACCGGGTGGTCGTCCGGTGAGTCCGGACGACCACCCGGAATTCGTGCATCCTTCCAGTTCAAGGGCCTGGAGTGAAGACCGGCAGACTGTCCAGAAGTCTGAACACCTGCGTGGCTGCAATCACATTAGCGTCGAAAAAGATGCATCATCCGGTCACACAGAAGGCAGAGACATTGAACAAGCAATCCGTCGGCGGCACGTCGCGGAGAGGTGGGGGCCCGGTCCGTGCCCTGGCCGCTCTCGCGACCGTCGCCGCACTGATACTCGGACTGATCTCCGTTCCGTCCAC
The DNA here is from genome assembly GCF_047600385.1 of Gordonia sp. (in: high G+C Gram-positive bacteria). Taxonomy (GTDB): domain Bacteria; phylum Actinomycetota; class Actinomycetes; order Mycobacteriales; family Mycobacteriaceae; genus Gordonia. The sequence continues at coordinate 1,122,549 of NZ_JASGKZ010000001.1, forward strand.
GGCCACCGCGGAGCCGGGGGCTTCGCAGGCGGCCTCGTCGAACCCGAAGTTCCTCGTCGTGGCGGGCACCGAGATGGGCAAGGTCGTCGTCCTCCGGCTGCTGGACGGCGGCGGTCTGCGGAAGGTGAGCGAACAGTCGACCGGCAACGGCACCATGTCGGTGAAGGTCGCGCAGAACGGCCGGACCGTGTTCGTCGGCAACATGCTCGACCAGGCGATCGCCGTGTACCGGATCTCCGATTCGGGTCGACTGAACCCGATCCAGAAGATCGGCGTCGGCGGGGTGCCGGTCACCTTCCAGCCGTCCCCCGACGGGAAGTACCTCTACGTCGCCAACGGTCTCGGTCGGCTGAAGACCCTGCGCATCACCGATTCCGGGCGGCTGCAGGACACCGGACACTCGGTCGATCAGCTGAACGCCACCCTCGCGCCGATGGTCACGGTGGACCCGAACAGCAAGTTCGTGCGCGTGGCCAGTGCCTTCGAGTGGGGGATCAAGAGCTACCGCGTCGGAGGCGGCGGCAGACTGATTCCGCTGGGCACGGTGAGCGCGGGCATCACCCCGGTGAACGGCAACACCACCCCGGACGGCAAGTTCTTCTACATCGCCCACGAGATGAGCATGGACGTGCGCGGTTACCGCATCCTCAAGGACGGCAACCTGGCGCCGATCGGCTCGTGGTTCAGCGGTCCCATCTCGCACGAGGTGCAGATCACCGCCGACGGCAAGCGCGCCTACGTGCCCAACGCCGGCAGCTTCAACATCACCGGCTGGAACATCGGGAAGAACGGTCGACTGACCCCGCTGCCCGGATCGCCGTACGCCTCGGACGTCCTCACCATGCCCGCGCTGGTGGTCCTCAACCCGAACGACAAGTATCTGTACGCCATCGACGTGTTCTCGCCGGGCAAACTCGGCACCACGCACGCGCACTCGTTCCGGATCAACCCGAACGGTTCGCTGACCAAGATCGGCAGCACCGACCTCGGTCTGCTGGTGGTCGACGGTCCGGTCGCACAGCTCGCCGGCTGACAGGCGGAGACGTCGACGCGGTACGACCGCGGCGAAGAGCCCGCCCGAGGAATGTCGGGCGGGCTCTTCGTGTGCCGCGTCGGCGTCAGCCGAGCTTCTTCTTCTCGGTGCGGACGAGGCCGCCGCCGATGATGAGGCGTTGGATCTCACTGGTGCCTTCGTAGAGGCGGAGGAGGCGGACGTCGCGGTAGATGCGTTCGACGGTGGTTTCGCGCATGTAGCCGCTGCCGCCGTGGATTTGGACGGCTTTGTCGGCGATGTCGCCGACCATTTCGGTGCAGTAGAGCTTGGCGACGGAGGGGGCGATTCTGCGGTCGGTTTCGAGGACCCATTTTTGGGCGGCGTCGCGGACGAGGGCGCGGCCGGCCATGATGCCGGTCTGCATGTCGGCCAGGTGTGCTTGGACGAGTTGGAAGTCGCCGATGGGGGTGCCGCCTTGGGTGGTGACGGTGGCGTGCCGGAGCGCTTCGTCGAGGGCGCGCTGGGCCGAGCCGACGGCGAGGGCGGCGATGTGGACGCGCCCGCGGGCCAGCGAGATCATCGCGGCGCGGTAACCGGTGTCGACGTCGCCGCCGACCAGCGCCGAATCCGGCACCCGGACGCCGGTGTAGGCGACGTTGGCGGTCCAGGCGCCCTGCTGGCCCATCTTGGCGTCGTGCGGGGCCACCGACACGCCCTCGGTGTCGGCGGGGACCAGGAAGACGGCGATGCCCGGGCCGTTCTCGTCGGCGGGCCGGGTGCGCGCGAAGGTCACGAAGAGGTCGGCGTTCGGGGCGTTGGTGATGAAGCACTTCTCGCCGTCGATGATCCAGTCGCCGTTCTCGTCCTGGCGCGCCTTGGTGCGCAGGCCTGCGGGGTTGGAGCCGGCGCCGGGTTCGGTGAGGGCGAAGGAGGCGACGACGTCGCCGGAGGCGATGCCTTCGAGCCATCGGGTCTTCTGTTCATCGGTGCCGAAGTTGACCAGGACCTGGCCGGCGATGCCGTTGTTGGTGCCGAACATCGAGCGCAACGCCAGCGTCGTGTAGCCCATCTCCATGGCGAGCTCCACGTCCTGGACCAGGTTCAGGCCGAGGCCGCCCCACTCCTGCGGGATGGCGTAGCCGAACAGTCCCATGTCTTTGCACGCCTGGCGGATGTCGTCGGGGACGGCGTCGGTGTCGGCGATCTCCTTCTCACGGGGGACGACGCGCGTCTGGACGAAGTCTCGGACCGAGGCCAGGATCGCCTCGAAATCGTCGTCGCCGACTTCGGGATTGTGCGCGGGGACGGGCATGGAGCACCTCTCTGACGGTGGAAGGGGACGGCCGCCACCGTGCACACGGTGGGGCATGCAGAACCTAACAGAAAATCTATCGATCTGTTAGAAAATGTTGTACATTGTGCTTGCGCAGGCGAGACCTGGACCACGTGACGACCGGGCTCGCGCGCCGCGCGGGGGCATCGGCCCTCGGCCCCGCTCCCGCCGCGACATCGCTGACATCTGAGGAAGAGGATCGACAATGACCGGAATGTGGTTCGAGGAGTTCGAGGTCGGACAGGTCATCGAGCACGAGGTGCGTCGCACCATCACCGAGGCCGACAACGTCCTGTTCTCGACGATGACCCTGAACATGGCGCCGCTGCACCTGGACGCCGAGTACTCCAAGGACTCGTTGTTCGGGCAGCGCCTGGTGAACAGTCTGTTCCTGCACGGCCTGGTCTGCGGCATCTCGATGCAGGAGACCACCTACGGCACCACCCTGGGCAACCTCGGTTTCACCGAGACCAAGTTCCCCACACCGACCTTCCACGGCGACACCATTCGGGTGCGCACCGAGATCGTCGCCGTCCGCGAGTCCAAGAGCCGCGACGACTCCGGTCTGGTGACCTTCCACCATCAGGGCATCAACCAGCGTGACGAGGTGGTCTGCGACACCACCCGCGTCGGCCTGATGCTCAAGCGCCCCGAGATCGATTCCTGAACCCGCGACGACATCCGCTGAACTGGAGGTGGAGAGCATGCGAGGACCCGGGATCGTCGGCGGTCCGGCCGATCCGGTCTGGACGCCGCCCGACGAGGTCGTCGGGCGCAGTCGGCTGCTGGCCGCGATGCGCACCTGGGGGTACGACTCGCTCGCCGACGTGCACCGCGCATTGGTCGACGAGCCGGAGCGCTTCTGGCGCGATGCCGTCCGGGACCTGGACATCGAGTTCGAGACGCCGTTCGAGCGCGTGCTCGACGACGGCGACGGGAAGCCCTTCCCGAAATGGTTCGTCGGCGGGCGCATCAACCTCGCGACGCTCTGCTCGGCGCGGCACGCGGCCGGGCCGCGCGCCGACAAGACCGCCCTGATCTACGAGGGCGACGGCGGTCGCCGTCGGGAGCTGACCTACGCCGAGCTCGACGCGCGAGTCCAATGCCTGGCGGCGAACCTCGCCGCCCTCGGCGTGCGGCGCGGCGACCGGGTGGTGCTGTTCCTGCCGATCGTGCCCGAAGCGGCGATCGCCTACCTGGCCTGCGCGATGCTCGGCGCGGTCTCGGTCCCGGCGTTCTCCGGATACGGCGCCGATGCGGTCGCCACGCGCCTCGTCGACTCCGGTGCCACGGTGCTCATCACCGCCGACGGGTCCACCCGACGCGGCCGGACGGTGCCGATGAAGGAGACCGCCGACGAGGCGATGGACCTGGCCGGCGGCATCGTGAAGACGTGCATCGTCGTCCGCAACGTCGGGAACGACGTCGCGACGACCGCCGGCCGGGACGTCTACCACGACGAACTCGATCCGCATCCGGCTCCGGTGGAGACCGCGTCCACCGAGTCGAACGATCCGGTGACCATCGTCTACACGTCGGGCACCACCGGCCGACCCAAGGGCATCGTGCACTCGCACGGCGGCTTCGCGGTCAAGGCGGCGGTCGACTTCGCCTACGGTTTCGACATCCACGACGACGACGTGGTCGCCTGGATCGCCGACATGGGCTGGCTCCTCGGGCCGCTGCTGATCAGCGCGGTGCTGCAGCTCGGCGCGACCCTGGTCCTCACCGAAGGCGTGCCGACGTACCCGACCCCGAACCGGCTGTGGGAGATCGCCGAGCGCAACGGCGTCACCTTCCAGGGCATCGCGCCGACCGCGGCCCGGGCGCTGAAGGCCGCCGGCGACGACCCCGGCGCCGACCTGAGCACCGTCCGGACGTTCGCATCGACCGGCGAGGCCTGGGACGAGCCGACCTGGCACTGGCTCTTCGACACGATCGGCGAGGGCAGGCGCCCCGTCGTCAACTACAGCGGCGGCACCGAGATCGGCGGCGGCATCGCCGTCTCGTACCCGTTCCTGCCGATGGAGCCGGCGTCGTTCAACGCCCCGATGCTCGGCATCGATCTGGCGGTGCTGAACGACGACGCCGAGCCGGTGATCGGGGAGGTCGGCGAGATCTGCGTGCTCAACACCTCGCCGGGGATGACGCACTCGTTCTGGAAAGACCGGGAGCGGTACCTGGAGACCTACTGGAGCCGCTGGGACGGCGTGTGGGTGCACGGCGATCTCGCGTCCGTCGACGCCCGCGGCACCTGGCGGATCCACGGCCGCAGCGACGACACCCTCAAGGTGTCCGGCCGCCGCGTGGGGCCCGGCGAGATCGAGGCGAGCATGCTGGTGGATCGGCGCATCGTCGAGGCCGCGGTGATCGGCGTGCCCGACGAGCAGCGCGGCCAGCGGGTGGTCGGCTTCGTGGTGCCGGCCGATCCGGACGCCGTCCACGCCGACATCGCCGCCGAGGCGGAGCGGAACGTGGGGCGGGCCTTCGCGCCGACGGTCCACGTGGTGGCCTCGCTGCCCAAGACCAAGAACGGCAAGGTGATGCGTCGCGCGCTGCGGGCCCGCTACCTGGGTCGGGACCCGGGCGATCTCTCGTCGCTCGATCCGGCGACGCCGCTCGAGGCGATCCCGCGCGGCCCCGTCGCTCCCTGAACCGGGTGCGAGCGCGGCGGGCCGGGGTGCCGAAGGGGCGCGGCAGCGCCTTCCGGCGAGGCGGTCAGCCCGCCGCCGGCCCGGTCAGTCCGTCGAGCATCAGCGCGAAGATGGTGTCGACGGTGGCCGCGGGCGTCGGCTTGGTGTGGCTCGGCCACTTGGCGAGCTGTTCGGACGTGTGCACCACGAAGAGATGCAGCACGTACGGATCGATGTCGGCGCGGATCTCGCCGCTGGTGACCGCGTCCTCGACGAGACGGTCCCACAGCGTCGAGAAGGCTTCGAGTTCGGGTCGCAGGCGCTCGCGCAGTTCCTCCGGCAGGGACCGGTAGTTCCGGATGTGCGCGGGCGAGACCGCGCCGATCTCCAGGCGGGCCGCGATGAAGTTGCGGGCGGCGGTGAAGAGCCGGTCGCCGGGCGTCGCCGACTCCGGAAGGGCGTCGACGGCCTCCCGGACGCGGCGGTGGGTGTACTCGGCGCCGCCGCCGAGCGCCTCCTCGACCAGCTGCTCCTTGGAGTCGAAATAGTAGTAGAGGCTGCCGGTCTGCAGTCCCGCCTCGGCGGCGATCGCGGAGAGGCGCGTGTGCTCGTAGCCCTGTTCGGCGAGCACCTTTCCCGCGGCGGCGATGATCCGGGCGCGCGTCTCCTCGGACTTGGTGGTCCGGCGGGTGGGGGTGGCCGAGTCGGTGGCAGTCATGGCGTCTCCGTCGTCGCTGAAGCGTCTCCCGGGCGGTGAGCGCGGAGCGCACGACGTCGCCGTCGTGCGGTGGGGCGAATCTAACTGTAGTCAAGAAACCGTTGCCGGTTATCTAACATATCGTTAGAATTCGATCGAGAGGTGCCCGCGCCGCACGACGCGCGGAGACACGATCGCCGATCGGCCGACTGAAGTGGAGAACGTACGGTGCTGCTCGATTACCAGGAACTGTCCGATGCGATGTCGGCGGCGGGCGTCCCGCTGGCGGCCGAACGTCTGGTCGACACCGCCGCCGAGGCGGTGGCCGCGGCCGCGTCGGTCCCCGGCCCGGTCGTGATGAAGCTGATCAGCCGGAGCATCGTCCACAAGGCCGACGTGGGCGCGGTGATCCTCGGCATCGACACCGACGACGATGCGAGCGCCGCCGCCGCGCGCCTGGAGGCCGTCGCCGCCGCCCAGGGTCTCGCCGACGAGCAGTGGCGGATCCTGGTCCAGCAGATGGTCGACACCCGTCGACCGGAGGTCTTCATCGGGCTCAAACACGACGAGACCTTCGGACCGGTCATCGTGGTCGGCGCCGGCGGCGGTCTCGTCGAGATCATGCCGGAACGGGCGATCGCGGCCTGTCCGCTGACCGTCGACGAGGCGCGGGAGCTGCTGCGCGGACTCGCGATCGGCACCGCGTTGGGCGAGTTCCGCGGCAATCCCGACGTCACCGGCGAGGTGGCCGAGGTGATCGCGGCCGCCTCCACCCTGCCGCAGCGGGTGCCGGGTCTGACCGAGGCCGACCTCAACCCCCTCGTGGTGACCGACCGGGGTCCGCTCGTGGTGGACGTGCGCATGGCCGTCGACCCGGCCCCGGCCGACGCCGCCCCCGCCGAGGCGTACGAGGTGCCCGACCTGACCCCGCTGCTCGAGCCGGAGTCGCTGGTCCTGATCGGCGCCAGCGCGACCGCCCTGCAGCCGGGCAACCGTGTGCTCGGTTATCTACGACAGCACGGCTACCCCGGGAGGGTCACCGTGGTGCACCCGACGGCCGCCGAGATCGACGGCTACCCGGCGGTGCCGTCCATCGCCGACGTCGAAGCGGGCTCGGTGGACCTGGCGTGCATCGTCGTCCCGGCCAGGTCCTGCGCCGAGGTCCTCGCCGGATTCGGCGAGAAGGGCGTGCGCGCCGCGGTGGTGATGAGTTCGGGCTTCTCCGAGGTCGGCGCCGACGAGGCCGAGGCCGAACTCGGGGCCGTCGCCCGGCGCTACGGCATCGCGCTGTGCGGACCGAACACGGTCGGCGTGATGAGCCCGGGCAGCAAGGTCCAGGTGAGTTTCTCGCAGGCGCAGAGCATGGCGGAGATCCCGAGCGGCCGGGTGGCGTTGATCGCCCAGTCCGGCGCCCTCGGCGGCAGCCTCTCGTCGCAGGCCGCCGAGCGCGGCATCGGTCTCAGCCACTTCATCAGCGTCGGCAATCAGGCGACCCTGCAGATCGCCGACTACATCGACCATCTCGCGGGCACCGACACCACCGACACCATCGCCGTGGTGGTGGAGGGCGTCGACGACGGTCGGCGGCTGCTCGACGCGATCGCGCGGGCCCGGGCCGGCGGCAAGGCCGTCCTGATCCTGAAGGTCGGTCGCACCGCGGTCGGCGCCCGGGCCGTGCAGTCGCACACCGGCAGCGTCGCCGGCGACTACGCCGTCTACCGGTCGCTGCTGACCCGCGCGGGAGCGACGCCGATCGACACGATCACCGAACTCCTCGACGCGCTGGCCCTGCGCGACATCGGCGCGGGACTCGACGACGGCGCCCGCCTCGGCGTGGTCTCGACGTCGGGCGGTGCCTGCTCGATGATCGCCGACCTGGCCACCCGGGAGGGTTTCGAGGTGCCCGTCTTCGGGGAGCGGCTGCGCACGACGATCGGGGAGATCCTGCCCAGCTACGCGGCGATCGCCAACCCGGTCGACGTGACCGGCCGCGTCACCGCGGACCCGAGTATCTACGGCAAGACCCTCGAGGTGATCCTCGCCTCCGCCGAGGTGGACGCGGTCGCGGTGCTGGTGACCACCGTCGCCGACCCGATGGCCGAGGAACTCGCCGCGCAGATCGCCGGCGCCGTGGCCGAGACCGACAAACCCGTCCTGGTCGCCTGGACCATCGCCGCCGAACTCGCCCCGAAGGGGCTGGGGCTGTTGCGCGAGGCGGGCATCCCGGTGTTCGACGATCCCGCCCGGATGATCCGGGCGGCCCGACTGGCCGGCGCGGCCCGAACGACTCGCTGAGACATGGAGTGACGGGATGATCGCGGAGACTCGTGCGGTCGGCGGGTCGGCGTCGTCCGGGCGACCGCACGAGCGTGTCGAGGAGGAGTTCGCCGAGCGGCTCACCGAGCTCGTCCACCGTGTCGGTGATCTTCCCGGTGGGAGCAGGATCGAGATTCCTGCCCACCCCGACCGGGCGGACTTCACGCGGGTCTTGAACGAGGCCTCGACGGAAGCGGTCACATCGATGACCCGGGGGCCCTCCCTCCCCGGGCCGGAGCGCGCGAGCCGGGTCTCGGAGCTGCTGGGCGACCTTCGCGGACTGCAGGTGGACGCCGAACGGACGTGGGCGGCCGAACGGGAACTGGGCGTGGCGCGTGGAATCCGCAATGCGGTCGCCGAGATGCGGGTGGCCGCCTCGTTCGAGTCGCTCTGCGAGATCGCCTCCCGCGTCGGACACGACTGCCTCGGTTTCGACCGGACCTTGATCTCCACCGTCGAGAACGGTCGCTGGAACATGCGCGCCATGCACGTCCCGCGGGCTCCGTCGTGGGCGCGGGAGATGCTCGCGGTGGGCATGGAGAACCCGCACCTGCTGGACGAGACTCTCATCGAGACCGACGTCGTCACCTCCGGGCGCCCGGCGATCGTCACCGAGGTGCCCGACAATCCGCGGGTGTTCCGGGAGTTCGCCGAGATCGGGAGGTCGCAGTCGTACGGTCTCGCCCCCGTCGAGGTCGGCGGCCGGGTGGTCGGGATGGTGCACGCCGACCAGTACTTCCAGCGGAGGGTCGTCACGTCCGCCGATCGGGTGCTTCTGGAGGCGCTCGCCGAGGGGTTCGCCCAGAGCCTGGCGATGGTCCGCGTGCGGGAGGGGCTGGCCGCGCTGCAGAACGATCCGTTCGGCCCGGCCGCGGCGGTGTCGCCCGGACTCGAAGCATCGGGCGCGCGGACGTCGGGCGTCGCCGCCGCCGCGGACGGCCGAGTCCGTCCGGCCGGGGCCCCGCTGACCCCGCGGGAGACCGACGTCGCCGAACTGCTGGCGCAAGGCGCCGCCAACCGGCAGATCGCCCGCCGACTGCGACTCTCCGAAGCCACCGTGAAGACCCACGTCTCGAGCATCCTGCGCAAGCTCGGTGTGTCCAGCAGGTCGGAGGCCGTGGCGCTGTGGCTCCGATCCCGAGGGACCTGACCGTTCGGGTCGTGGGCGCGGCATCGGAGGCGACCGTCGCCGGGGCATCTCAGTCGAAGGGATGAGGGGATCTCCGCCGAACGGTGGATCACACGGATCACACCGGGAGGTGAAAGTGAGAGGCGACACATTCACCTCACGAAGGAGGGACCATGGCAACCGGCGAACGTTGGTGGCTCGGGATCGATGTCGGCGGCACCTTCACCGACCTGGTGGCGATCGATCGCACCACCGGTGAGATCAAGGAACTCAAGGTGCTGACCACCCGGCCGCACCAGGAGGACGGCGTCCTCGAGGCCGTCACGAACTCGGGGATCGCCGTCGGCGACATCGACGAGATCGTGCACGGTCACACGCAGGGCATCAACGCGGTGCTCAGCCGGACCGGAGCGCACACCGCGCTGTTGAGCACGGCGGGCCACCGCGATCTGCTCGACCTGGGTCGGATGGACCGCGAATTCGGTCCACGACTGTACGACCCGACCTGGTTGCGGCCGCACCAGGAACGCCCGATCATCCGCCGTCGCGACCGCTACGGCATCCGCGAACGCATCGGATACGACGGCGAGCCGATCCTGGCCCTCGACGAACAGCAGGTCCGCGAGGTGGCGGGCGAGCTCGAGGAGAAGGGCGTCGAGGCGGTCGCGATCTGCTTCATGAACGCGTACCTGAACGACGAGCACGAGCTGCGCGCCGCGGAGATCCTGCGCGAGGAGTACCCGGAGCTCTACATCCAGACCTCGGCGCTGTACCCGGTCACCAAGGAGCACGAGCGGACCACCACCGTGGCGATGGATGCCTACGTCGGCCCCACCGTCACCGGTTATCTCTCGCGCCTGGAGAAGCGTCTCGCGGAGATCGGCTTCGGCGGCTCGCTGTGGATCATGACGATGAACGGCGGCGTCGGTTCCATCTCGGAGACCTCCAACGCACCCGTCTTCCAGCTGGTGTCCGGTCCGGTCGGCGGCGTCGCCGGCGCCGTCCAGCTCGCGCGGACCCACGGCGGTGGGACGAGCAACTACCTGACCATGGACGTCGGCGGCACCAGCACCGACATCGCCGCGGTGCGCGACGGTGCGACGCCGATGACCGACCTGTGGACCGTCGAACACGGACTGGTGATGACCATGCCCGCGGTCGACGTGCAGTCGGTCGGTTCCGGCGCGGGAAGCCTGATCCACGTCGACCGCCTCGGTGGTCTGCGGGTGGGCCCGGAGTCCGCGCAGTCGGTGCCCGGCCCGGCGTCGTACGGCCGCGGCGGCACCCGTCCGACCATCACCGATGCGTGCCTGCACCTGGGCATCCTGCAGCCCGACCTGTTCGCCGGCGGCTCGCTGCGACTGCAGCCCGACCTCGCGGAGAAGGCCCTGGCCGAGGTCGGCGCCCAGGTGGGCATGTCGGCGACCGAGCTGGCCGACGGCGCCTACCGGCTGGCGTGCTCGGACATGGCGGGCGCGCTGCGGTCGATCTCCACCTACCGGGGACTGGATCTGCGCGAGTTCTCGCTGCTGGCGTTCGGCGCCGCCGGGCCGATGATGGCGATCCAGGTGGCGCGCGAACTGGGCCTCGGTTCGGTGGTCGTGCCGCGACACCCCGGCGAGTTCTCCGCCTACGGCCTGATCTCTTCGGACCTGCGCGTCACCAAGGCGGTGTCCCCGATGGCGCCGCTGCGGGTGCTCGGGGCCGAGACGCTCGAGGCCGAGTTCTCCCGACTGGAGGGGGAGGCGAAGGCCGATCTGCTCAACCAGGGCGTCACCGAATCCGATGTGACGACCAGCCGCGAGATCTTCGCGATGTACTCCGGCCAGACCTGGGACAACCGCATCTCGGTGCCGCTGGACCACGTCGACGAAGCGGGCCTGGAGGTGATCGCGCAGCGTGTGCACGACTTCTACCAGCAGCGTTTCGGGTTCACCGCGACAGAGTTGCCGATCATGGTGACCACCGTCGAGGTCACCGCCGCAGCGGCCCGGCCCGCGGAGGCGCCGCGCGGGGCCGTCGAGTCGGAGGGCTCCAGCCTGCTCCGGCACGCTCCGCTGCGTCTGGCGGGCAAGGACTTCGGCGACGTGCCCGTGCACGACCGGGCGCGATTGAGCACCCTCGACCGGATCCACGGCCCCGCCGTCATCGTCGAGCAGTACGCCACCACGGCCCTCGACGAGGGCTCCACCGCTCGGATCGACGAATCCGGCGATCTCATCGTCACCTTGGGAGACTGACATGTCCGACAGCACACAGATCATCTCGGCGGTCGACGCGCACGAGAAGTACGGATTCGACCTCGTCGACCTGGAGACCCTGCGCTACGGCCTCATCGAGGTCGCGCGGGACATGCACGAGACGCTGATGCGCGGCGGTTTCTCACCGATCGTCCGCGACGTCCGCGACTGCACCGCGGCGGTGCACGTCCGGACCGACGCCGGCTGGGAGATGGCCGCATCGTGGGAGGGCTGCGTGCAGCACGCCTTCGTCAGCCAGCACATCGCGAACTTCGTGATGGACGAGTGGGACGAGGCCACGCTCAAGCCGGGCGACGTGATCATGGTCAACGATCCGTGGCGCGGAGCCGTCCACTGCTCCGACATCAACCTCCTGATGCCGGTCTTCTGGCACGGCCGGGTGCAGTTCCTGCTGCACACCACCTCGCATGTGGCGGACATGGGCGGCCCGATCCCCGGCGGTTTCGCCAACGGCACCCAGACCTGCTTCGAGGAGCAGCTGAAGTTCCCGCCGACGCTCATGTACGCCGAGGGCGTTCCGGTGCGGCCGACCTTCAACTACATCCTGGAGAACAACCGCGTGCCGCACCTGGTGCTCGGCGACATCCGGGCGCTCTCCGGAGCGCTGCAGGTCGGCGCGCGGCAGCTCACCGACGTCCTGGACCGCTACGGCATCGATCGGGTGACGGCGGGAGCCGCCTACGGCATGGACATGACCGAGGCCGCCATGCGGGCCGGCATCGCGGGGATGCCCGACGGCGACTACCGGGTGAGCGACTTCCTCGACGACGACTCGATCGACCCGGTTCCGGTGGAGATCGTGATGACGGTCAAGGTACGCGGCGACTCGATGGAGATCGACTACTCGGGCACCTCGCGGCAGCCGAACGGCAACGTCGGCACCGCCTGGATCGAGTCGACTCGCGCCATCATCGGCGCCAAGTTCATCCTCGATCCGTCGTCGCCGGTGAACTCCGGCACCCTGCGCCCGGTCGAGGCGATCATGCCGCCGGGCAGTGCGGTCTGCGTCCTGCCGCCGTCGAGCTGCTCGAACCACGTCGACACCGGCAGCCGCATCGTGAACCTGATGACCCAGGCGATGGCACTGGCGATCGGCGACCAGGCCATCGCCTGCGACTCGGGCACCGCCGGAATGATGAACATCGGCGGCATCGACACCCGGACCGGGCGCGAGGGCACACCGTGGGCCACCTTCTCGCTCCCCGGCGGCGGCTGGGGCGGCACCTGGAAGAGCGACGGGCTGAGCCTGTGCCTGGTGTCGATGGGCAACTGCCGGTCGTCGGTGCAGGAGCACGTGGAGCGCGAGAACCCCGTCGTCGTCTGGGAGCACGAGATGATGACCGACACCGCCGGCGCCGGCGAGCACCGGGGAGGTTCCGGATCGCTCTACACCGTGGAGGCGCTCGCCCCGACAGTCGTGACCATCACCGGCGACCGCATTCGTGCGGGTGCGCCGGGCGTGCGGGGCGGCGGGGCCGGAATGCCGTTCTACGGCTGGCTCCTGCACGATCTCGATCCGGCCGTCGCGATGGACTCGCTCGACTACACGGGCGCCGAGCCGCTGTTCGGGATCTTCGACGACGACGGCCGCCCGGACCCCGATCACGGTGAGTTCGGCAAGGGCGCCAAGTACCAGACCGGCAAGATCAGCCAGATCGTGCTGGCTCCGGGACAGGGGCTCCGGCTGATCGTCGGCGGCGGCGGTGGCTGGGGCGACCCCCTGAAACGGGAGATCGACGCGGTGATCGACGACGTCGAGGACGGCGTGTACAGCGCCGAGTTCGCCGAGCGGGCCTACGGGCTGGTCTTCGGCGCCGACGGCGCCGTGGACCGCGACGGAACGGCTCGTCGGCGCGGCGAACTGGACCGTGCCCGCGCGGCAGGCGAATGGAAGGTACCCACCGCGTGCTCACCGAACTTCCGGGGGAGCCGCACCGACAAGGAGGTTTCAGCATGAGTGGAGTCGATCGGCTGTTGTTCCCGCCGCCCGCGGAGGACCACGTCGTCGTCGAACGAAAGCAGACGGACCGGGTGTGCCCGCAGTGCGGGTCGGCGGACGTCCGCAGGTATCCGGTGGCGAACTTCATCGGGCCTCGGATGGTGACCAAGTGCCAGGACTGCTTCCACCATCTGTCGGTCGACGTGCCGGCCGAAGACGACCACTGGCCGCCGTGGCGCTCGCCGACCATCGATTGGGACGGCTCCCGCGCGGGCTGACGAACGAGAAGAGACGAACGAGAAGATGAGGACTTCGAGATGATGAAGACGAATGCAGCGATCCTGTGGAAGGCGCCCGGAGAGTGGGACGTCCGCGAGGTGGACCTGGACGAGCCCGGTGCGGGCGAGGTCCTGGTCAAGGTGATGGCCTCCGGGCTGTGCCACTCCGACGACCACTTCGCCAAGGGCGACATGCGGTTCCACTCGTATCCCGCGTGCGGAGGTCACGAGGGAGCCGGAATCATCGAGGCGGTCGGACCGGGGGTCACCCGGGTGAAGCCCGGTGATCACGTGGTCACCTCGTTCATCGCCGCCTGCGGTCACTGCCGGATGTGTGTGACCGGTCATCAGAACCTGTGCGATGCCGGACATCTGATCACCAAGGGCACGCGTCCGGACGGCACGTACCGGATGCACGCGGAGGGTGCGGGCGTCGCCCAGAACGCCTGCCTCTCGACCTTCTCCGAGTGGACCACGGTGCCACAGGAGTGCGTCGTGAAGATCGATGACGACATCCCCTTCGAGACGGCCAGCATCGTGGGCTGCGCGGTGCCGACCGGATGGGGTTCGGCCACCCGTGCCGCCGACATCGATGCGGGCGACACGGTGGTGGTCGTGGGCACCGGCGGCATCGGCATGAGCGCCGTGCAGGGCGCCGCCTTCCGCGGCGCCGGCCGGGTGATCGCCGTCGACCCGGTGGCGATGAAGCGCGACCTGGCGCTGAAACTCGGTGCGACGGATGCCGCGGAGACGATCGACGAGGCGGCCGAGCTCGCCCGGTCGTTCACCAACGGTCAGGGCGCGGATTCGGTGATCGTCTGCATCGGCGTGCCCACGCAGGAGCAGTTGAAGCAGTCGTACGACGCGCTCGGCAAGCGGGGCACCCTCGTCGTGACCAGTGCGGCGCCGCACACGCTCACCGAGATGAGCATCCCGGTCCTCGATCTGACGATGAGCGAGAAGCGGGTCCAGGGTGCGCTCTACGGCATGGCCGGACCGCAGAACGAGGTGCCGATGCTCCTCGACCTGTACCGTCGCGGCGCGCTGCGCCTGGACGAGATGATCACCACCCGGTACACGTTGGAGCAGGTCAACGAGGCCTACGAGGACATGCATGCCGGCCGGAACATCCGCGGTGTCATCTCCCTGGCGGGCCGCCACGGGGAGGGCAGCGGAGATGAGTGAGGTGCGGAGCGGGCCGGGCAACTACATCGACGGCGCGTGGGTCGTCGGCGACGGTGCGGAGTCGACGTCGTACAACCCGTCCACGGAGGAGCCGCTGTTCCGGGCGACCGGCGCGGCTCCGGACCAGGTGGCCGCCGCCCTCGATGCGGCCCACCGCGAGTTCCACGGCGGCGCATGGAGCAGGCTCTCGGCGGCCGAGCGCGGCGCACTGCTGCACCGGTTGGCGGATCTGATGGAGCGGGACGCCGAGGAGCTGACCGATCTCATCGCACGGGAGGTCGGCACCGCGATCAGCACCGCGAAACAGCAGGTGTACGCGCCGATCGACTTCCTGCGCTGGTTCGCCGACGCGGCGGTCCGGGGGCCGGCCGACGGTCTGGAGCAGCAGCTTCGGTTGCATCACGAGCCGGTCACCACCAGCAGCATGCTGCTGCGGGAACCGGCCGGTGTGGTCGCGGCCGTCACGGCGTACAACTACCCGATCATGCTGATCGTCTGGAAGATCGGGCCCGCGCTCGCCGCCGGCTGCACCGGGGTGCTGGTGCCGTCGCCCAAGGCGCTGGCGTGCACGGTCAAGATGGTCGAGCTGTTCGACGAGGCGGGTTTCCCGCCCGGCGCGGTGAACCTCGTGTTCGGTCCGCCCGCGGTGACCGAGCAGGTGGTCGGCTCACCGAAGATCGATCTGGCCAGTTTCACCGGTTCGGCCGCGGTGGGCATCGCGATTCAGCAGCTCGCCGCGCCGAACCTGACCAAGGTGGTGCTGGAGCTGGGCGGCAAGTCGCCCAACATCGTCCTGCCCGGGACCGACATCGATTCGGTGATCGCCGGGTCGGCGCTGCGGTTCTGTCTCAACGCCGGGCAGGCGTGCGGGGCCACGACGCGCTCGTTCGTCCCCCGTGCCGACTTCGACGAGTTCGTGAGCAAGTCGGCCGAGTACATGTCGGGGCTCACGGTCGGTGACGCATCGGATCCGTCGTCGACGGTCGGTCCGCTGATCACCGGCGAGCATCTGACGAGCGTCGAGGGCTTCCTGGAACGCGCGGTCTCCGCGGGCGCGACGATCGTCACCGGCGGCAAGCGCCCGGCGGGTCTCGAGCGCGGCTTCTTCCTGGAGCCGACGCTGGTGACCGGTCTGGACAACTCCGCCGAGATCGCGCAGGAGGAGTTGTTCGCGCCGGTGAGCATCGTGATCCCGTACGACGACGTCGACGAGGCCGTCCGCATGGCGAACGAGGCCAAGTACGCGTTGAACGCCAACGTCTGGGGTGTCACCACGGAGGCCATCGAGGTGGCCCGGCGGCTGCGGTCGGGGACCGTGACGATCAACGGGGGCGGCGGACGACGACTCGACGCCCCGTGGGGCGGCCCCGGCATGTCGGGGATCGGCCGCGAGTGCGGTGAGGAGGGTTACCGCGAGTTCTTCGAGGTGAAGCACGTGCAGTGGCCGATTCGCTGAGCGTCTCCGCCGGGTAGCCGTACCCGGTGCTCCATGGCCTGGCCGGTCGTCTTCCGACGACCGGCCAGGCGTCGTGGCGCCGTCGTCCACGCTCACGCGAGACGCCCTGACCCAAGAGGAAAAACATAATGCGTAATGACTTGTATGAAATCGAATGAAACGATAGAAAAGTGAGCGTACCCACATGAGATGACCTGTCCGGAGGCATGATGAATCACTGCGACACCCACCCCTGTGCCCGCGTGGCGGCAACGGGATGAGCGCGCCCGCCGCGCAGACGGCGAAGCCCCGTCTTCGCCCTTATCAGCTGGTCTCGCTGCTGCTGTGCATGGTGCTCAACATGCTCGACGGCTACGACATCTTCATCATGGCGTTCGCCGGACCGCACCTTCCCGAAGGTTTCGCCGGTGATCGGATGCTCGGCTGGCTGATCAGTGCCGCCCTCGCCGGTCAGGCGGTCGGGGCGCTGGGCATGGCGCGCTTCGCCGACGTCATCGGCCGTCGCAGACTGCTGTTGATCGCGTTGACCGTGAACACCGCGGGACTGGTGTTCTCCGCGTTGTCGGTCGACGCGTGGATGCTCCTGGGCTGCCGGTTCGTCACCGGGATCGCGGTGGGCATGATCACCGTGGTCGCGGTGGTGCTCGGCCAGGAGCTCGCTCCCGGAACGGCCGCAGTCTCGCCGTCGGACTGGTGGTGGTCGGCTATCCGCTGGGCAGCACGGTCGCCGGTCTGTCCGCGGCGACGCTGCTCGAACTGGTCGGCGGCGCCTGGCAGGGCATGTTCTGGGTCGGCACGGGACTGAGTGTGCTGATCGCCCTGATCGCCTTCGCGCTGCTGCCCGAGTCCGTGGCATTCCTGCACCGCAAGGGCACTTCCGAGGCTCGGCAGAAGGCCTCCGAACTCGCCCGGCGACTGGGGTTGGACGATCTGGGCGGCGATGCGCCGGAGTCGGTCGCCGCGAACGACACCCTGCCGCGCTCTCGCCTGCTGGGTCGCGACCTGTGGCGGCGCACCGTTCTGCTGTGCGCCGGCTACTCGCTCCTGACCGCGGGCTACTACTTCGTCGGCACCTGGACGCCGAAGCTGGTGGCCAAGATCAGCGACGATGCGGCGGGCACCGCGGCGGGTCTGTGCATCTCCGTCGGCACGCTGGTCGGCGCCTTCGTCTTCGGGGTCCTGGGGATGCGGTTCCGGGCGAGCGCCTTCGCGGCGGTCAGCGCGATCGTCGGTGCGGTGGCCGTCGCGGTCTTCGCCGTCATGCCGGTCGGCGTCGGCGCTTACGCGCTCGCGGTGCTTCTCGGGGTCGCGGTGTTCGGCTGTGTCACGTCGTTCACCGCCGCGTCGACCTTCTTGTATCCGATCGACGCTCGAGCGTCGAGCTACGGCACCATGAACGGCGTGGGCCGTCTCGGTGCGGTCCTCGGTCCGATCATCGCCGGATACGCGGTCGACGCTCTATCGGTCAGGGGTACCTATCTGATCGCGACGGTCCTTCTCGTCGGTGCCGCGCTCGCCGCGTTCGGGATCGATCGCACGGCGCGTTCGGCTTCGGAGACCGCTGTGTCGTGACCGGGGGCGAAGGGTTCCGATGATCGGTCGTGGGGAGGCGACGCGGAGTCGCTCAGGCCGCGTGGGCGGCTTCGGAGTCGAGGTGTTCCCGGATCCGGGAGAAACGCCCGTCCGGGGTCACCGTGACGTGCTGCAGCAGGCGGATCCGCGTCGGCCGACCGTCGTGCACCACCACGGTGCTGCACCGACACCGGAACCCGTTCTCGGTCTTGACGAAGTCGTGGACGTCGTAGTGCGGGGCGGTGCCCTCGGGGTGGCGCCGGAGGACCGTCTGGACCGCCTCGGGGATGCTCTGCCACCGGCCGTCGGAACCGTGCCAGCGGACGGTCACGCTGTACGTGGTCCGGTACAGGAACGAGGGGATGTCGGCCAGCGCCGCCTTCCAGGATTCGACGGCCGCGTCGAGAACCTCGGCGGTGACCGGGGCGGTGCTCACGAGCATGGTGTTCCTCCGAGGGCATGACCGGTGGTGCGTCTCCCACTCTGCCCGGCTGTGACCTGGAGCACTGTTCAGATATTGGTCATCTCCCGACAGCCGCGGCCCCGTCGGAGACGACGGGGCCGCGGTCGAACGGGGCGGGGATCAGGGGGCGTCGACCACCGCGCCGGAGTCGATCAGCGCGTCGATCCGCTCGGCGGGGAGACCCCAGCCGGCCAGGACCTCCCGCGAGTGCTCGCCCGGATGCGGGGCCGGGCCGGCGATCGTCGCGGGCGTCCCGCTGAACCGGGGCGCGGGCGCGGGCTGGGAAATGCCGTCGTGGTCGACGAACACCCGCCGGGCGAGGTTGTGCTCGTTCACCCGGGCCTCGGCCAGGGTGAGCACCGGCGAGTAGCAGGTCTCCAGGCCGGCGAAGACGTCGTCCCACTCGTCGCGGGTCCTGGTCTTGAAGACCTCCGCGAAACGGGCGCGCATCGCCGGCCAGGTCGACTGATCGCCCTGGGCCGGGAGTTCGTCGACGGGGAGACCGAGGGTCTCGACCATCACCCGGTAGAACTGCGGCTCGTTGGCGGCGATCGCCACGAACCTGCCGTCGGCGGTCTCGTAGGTGTTGTAGAACGGTGCGCCGCCGTCGTGCCGGTTGCTCTCGCGTTCCGGCTTCCACATGCCGATCTGGCTCATGCCGTGCACCAGGCCGCCGAGCAGCGAGGCGCCGTCGAGCATCGCCGCGTCGACCACCTGGCCCTCGCCGGTGCGCTGCGCGGACACGATCCCGGTCACCACGCCGAACGCCAGCAGCAGTCCGCCGCCGCCGAAGTCGCCGACCAGGTTCAGCGGCGGCATCGGACGTTCCCGGGGGCCGATGGCGTCCAGGAGCCCGGTGAGGGCGAGATAGTTGATGTCGTGTCCGGGCACCGCCGCCATCGGACCGTCCTGGCCCCACCCGGTCATCCGGCCGTACACCAGCCTCGGATTGCGGGCGAGCACGACGTCCGGGCCGATGCCCAGGCGCTCGGCCACCCCGGGGCGGAACCCCTCGATCAGGGCGTCCGCGCTCTCGGCGAGCCGCAGGACGGTCTCCACGCCCTCCGGGCTCTTCATGTCCACGGCCACCGACTTGCGGCCCCGCCGATTCGCGAAGTCGATCGGCGGCGGAGCGTCCGGCGTGTACGCCCGCGCGTGGTCGGCGCGGTCGACGCGGATCACCTCGGCGCCCATGTCGCTGAGCATCATCGCGCACCACGGTCCGGGGCCGATCGAGCCGACCTCGATCACTCTGATTCCCTCCAGGGGTCCCATCGGGTCTCTCCTCTCTCCGGTGCCGGGCTCAGAGCTTGTAGTTCTCGAGGAGACGACGGCCGACGATCATCCGCTGGATGTCGGCGGTCCCCTCGCCGATCAGCAGCATCGGGGCCTCGCGGTAGAGCCGCTCGATCTCGTACTCCTTGGCGAAGCCGTAGCCGCCGTGGATGCGGAAGGCATCCTCGACGACGTCGCGGCAGTACTCGGACGCCAGGTACTTGGCCATGCCCGCCTCCAGGTCGTTGCGCTGCCCGGCGTCCTTGATCCGTGCGGCGCGGACCACCATCTGGTGGGCGGCCTCGACCTTGGTGCCCATCTCGGCGAGCCGGAAGAGCACCGCCTGGTGCTCGGCGATGGGCTTGCCGAAGGTCTCGCGCTGCTGGGCGTACGAGGCGCCCAGCTCGAAGGCGCGGTGGGCGACGCCGACGCCGCGGGCGGCGACGTTCACCCGGCCCACCTCGACGCCGTCCATCATCTGGTAGAATCCGCGGCCGGGCGTGCCGCCGAGGATCTCGTCGGCGCCGATCCGATAGCCGTCGAAGAGGAGCTCGGTGGTGTCCACACCCTTGTAGCCCATCTTCTCGATCTTGCCGGGGATCGTGAGGCCGGGCGCCACCTCGCCGAAGCCGGGGGTCTTCTCCACCAGGAAGGCGGTGAGGTTCCGGTGCGGTCTCTCGCCGCCGACGCCCGGCGTCCGGACCAGCACGGCCACCAGCGACGACGAGCCGCCGTTGGTCAGCCACATCTTCTGGCCGTTGATCGTGTAGGTGCCGTCGCCGTCGTCGACGGCCGTGGTGCTGATGGCGGCGACGTCGGAGCCCAGGGCCGGTTCGGACATCGAGAACGCGCCGGTCAGCTCGCCGGCGGCCAGCCGCGGCAGGTACTTCTGCTTCTGCTCCTCGGTGCCGTGCTGCAGCAGCAGGTACGCGACGATGAAGTGGGTGTTGACGATGCCGGAGACGCTCATCCAGCCGCGCGAGAGCTCCTCGACCACCAGGGCGTAGGTCAGCAGGGATTCGCCGAGTCCGCCGTACTCCTCCGGGATGGTCAGCCCGAAGATGTCCATCTCCTTCATCGTGGCGACGATCTCGGTCGGGTACTCGTCGCGATGCTCCAGTTCGGTGGCGACGGGGAGGATCTGCTCGTCGACGAAGTCGCGAACCGTCGCGAGGATGTCGCGCTGGATCTCGGTGAGGTCGGCGGTCTCGCAGAGTCGGGCCATGGGGAGTCCTTCCGGGGAGGTGTCGGGCGTGCGAAGCGGCGGATTCGGCGGAACGGACCCTTGCTTTCCCTCGATAATATAATCTACATTTCCGTTAGAAAAAACGTTTGCCGCGATGTTCAGCGGTTCGATCCGAGGAGAGGTCCGCTCACCCCATGCGTGATGCAGTCATCCGTGAACCCGTCCGAACTCCCGTCGGACGCTACGGCGGCGTGTTCGCCTCCGTGCCGACGGCCGACCTCGCGTCCACGGTGGTGAAAGCGCTGGTGGAGCGGACCGGGATCACCGGCGCCGACGTCGACGACGTCCTCTTCGGCCAGTGCTACCCCAACGGCGAGGCCCCAGCGATCGGGCGGATCGCGGCGCTCGACGCCGGCCTGGACGTCCGGGTGCCCGGTCTCCAGCTCGACCGGCGCTGCGGCTCGGGTCTGCAGGCCGTGATCGACGCCGCCATGCGCGTGCAGACCGGCATCTGCGATCTGGTCCTGGCCGGCGGCGCCGAGAGCATGAGCCAGGCCGAGCACTACGCGCTCGGTCTCCGGTTCGGGCTGCGCGGCACCGACACCGCCCTGATGGACCGCATCAACCGCGGGCGCGTCACCTCCGGCGGCAAGCGCTACCCGGTCGAGGGCGGCATGCTCGAGACCGCCGAGAACCTCCGTGCGGAGTACGCGATCACCCGGGAGGCGCAGGACGAGCTCGCCTACCGCTCGCATCGTCGTGCCGTCGCCGCGCACGAGGAGGGGCGGCTGGCCGACGAACTGGTCCCCGTCACCGTCGAGACCCGCAAGGGCGAGGTGGTCTGCGACCGCGACGAGCACCCCCGCGCCGACGTCACCCTCGAGTCGCTGGCCGCGATGAAGGCGGTCCGTCGTCGTCTCGACCCCGAGTCCACCGTCACCGCGGGCAACGCCAGCGGCCAGAACGACGGCGCCGCGGTCTGCATCGTCACCACCCGGGAGAAGGCCGAACGGCTCGGGCTGAAGCCGCTGGCGCGCCTGGTCACCTGGGCGGTGGCCGGCGTCGAACCGAACCGGATGGGCATCGGCCCGGTGCCGTCGACGAATCTGGCGCTCGAACGCGCCGGAATCGGCTTCGGCGACCTCGACCTGCTCGAACTCAACGAGGCCTTCGCCGCGCAGGTGCTGGCCTGCGTCAAGGCGTGGGGCCTGGGCGACGACGATCTGGCCCGCATGAACGTCAACGGCTCCGGTATCTCGCTGGGGCATCCGGTGGGGGCGACCGGCGTCCGGATCCTGGCGACGATGCTCCGGGAACTCGACCGCCGAGACGGGCGATACGCGCTGGAGACCATGTGCATCGGCGGCGGGCAGGGACTGTCCGCGGTGTTCGAGCGCACGGCCTGAAACCACCTACGTAAGGAAAGAACAATGGCGACTCTCAAGACCGATCTCTGCGAACTGCTGGGGATCGAGTACCCGATCCTGCAGGCCGGCATGGGCGGCGTGGCCTTCGGCCCGCTCGCCGGCGCCGTCTCGAAGGCCGGCGGCCTGGGCACCATCGCGGCCATCTCGCCGACCCCGGAGACCGTCGAGGAACAGATCAAGATCGTGCGGAGCATCACCGACAAACCGGTGTGCGTCGACATCGGCTTCCCGCCGCGGGCGCCGCAGAACCCCGAGCCCGTCCCGGCCGACGAGGTGCCGGACCCGATCACCGAGCTCGAGGCCGAGGTCCGCGCGCTCGGCGTCGACGTGAAACCGGTCGACGACAAGGCGATGGGCATCGAGGACGCCAAGGAGAAGATGGCGATCTGCGAGAAGTACGGCGTCGAGGTGATCGCCTGCGCGCTCGGCACCCCTGCCTGGGCCGTCGAGCACGCCCACAGCTGGGGAGCCAAGACCATCTCGATGGTCGGTCGCGCCAAGCACGCCAGGCGCGCCATCGAGGCCGGCACCGACATCGTCGTCGTGCAGGGCACCGAGGGCGGCGGGCACACCGGCGACATCGGTCTGATCACCCTCCTGCAGGAGGTCCTGGAGTTCTCGACCGTTCCGGTGGTCGCCGCCGGCGGTCTGGTGACCGGCGCGCAGATCGCCGGCGTGCTGACCCAGGGCGCGCAGGGCGCCTGGATCGGCACCCGCTTCATCAACACCGACGAGTCGAGCGTCGGCAGCAACTACAAGGAGTCGATCGTCGAGGCCGACCACGACACCACCGTGCGCGAGCTGATCTTCGACGGCCTGTACGTGCGCCAGCTGCAGAACCGCTTCACCGAGGTCTGGAAGGGCCGGATGGATCAGCTGCTCGGTTACCCGCGCCAGCGCGTGGCGATCGGCCCGGTGCGCTTCGCGGCGGCCGAGGCCGACCTCAAGGATCAGCAGGCGCTGCCCGCCGGTCAGGGCTCGGGCCTGATCAAGGACGTCCTGCCCGCCGGTGAGGTGCTCGAGCGCCTCGTCGCCGAGACCGTGGCGGCGCTCGAGGCGGCGAAGGGCCGCGTCGACTACTCGGCCTGATCGAGGCCCGAGTCCGCGTCTCGTCCGAGGCGCACGCACCCGTCCCCGCACAGAGCGGGGGCGGGTGTCGTGCATCGGGGGAATCGACTCTGGCATCAGGTTCTAACGATATGTTAGAAATGACGATGAAGGTGATCTGAAACACAACGCGCCCCGCGGGGTGCGGAACGCGAAAGTCGAGGACGATGACGGCGACCACACTGCGGGCCCTGGACGGGGCCTTCTTCACGCTTCCGGCGAATCTGATCGTGCTCGGGGCTCCCGGCATGCTCACGGTGCCGATCCCGGTGTACGTGATCGAGCACCCGGAGGGGCTGATCGTCTTCGACACCGGGGTCGCCCCGGAGGCCTGGGACGACCCACGGGCCGTCTACGGGCCGCTCGTGGACGTCTTCGAGCTGACCTGTCCGCCGGAGAACAGGATCGACGTGCAGTTCGAGAAGGCCGGCCTCGCGATGGAGGACGTCACCCACGTCATCCTGTCGCACAGCCACTTCGACCACACCGGCGGCATGTACCTCTTCCCGCAGGCGAAGTTCTACATGTCCGAGGAGGACCTCCGGTACGCGTTCTGGCCCGACGCGTTCTGCGCGGGTTTCTTCCGGCACGAGGACATCGAGCGGACGCGCGGCTTCGACTGGCACCCGATCAACGACGACCTCGACCTGTTCGGCGACGGCGGCATCCGGATCATGCGCACTCCCGGGCACACCCACGGCGAACTGAGCCTGCTGGTGGAACTGCCCTCGCGGAAGGTGCTGCTCACCGCCGACGCGGTGCACGTGCGCGCCAACATGGAGCAGCGGGTGCCCTGTCCCGTGGACCTCGACACCACCGCCGCGATCAGGTCGATCGAGCGGATCCGGCAGGTGGCCGCGGCCGAGAGGGCCGACGTCTGGGTGATGCACGATCCGGGCGACTGGGAGGCCTTCACGACCCCCGAGGGGTGCCTGAGCTGACGGACGTCCGATGCGACGGACGGGTCTGCCGGCCGCCGGCGCCGCTCCGGGACGTCCGGACGTCCGCGCGAAACAACCAAACGTGACGTGAACCGATTCTCGCGACAGGCGCGCGGTTCACGGGGGTCCACGTCTTATCCAGTTCCTCAGAAGGAGAATTCGACATGAAAGCTGTCCGCTATTACGGCAAGGGCGACGTCCGGGTCGAGACCGATGTGCCCGAGCCCGAACTGCAACCGGGCGGTGTGCTGGTGAAACCGGCCTTCACCGGTCTCTGCGGGTCCGATCTGCACCTCTACTTCATGGGCGCCATCCCGCCCGCGCCGCCCAGCGACTCGCAGGCGCACCCGGTGACCGGCGAGACGCTGCCGATCACCCTGGGTCACGAGTTCTCCGGTACCGTCGTCGCCGTGGCCGACGACGTCGAGGGCCTCGCGGTGGGCGACAACGTCGCGATCGACCCGGTCAGCGGGTGCGGCGCGTGCGACGCGTGTCGGGCGGGCGCCTACAACACCTGCGGGGACATGGCGTGCCGGGGCATCTCGGGCGGCGGTGGCGGCCTCTCGGAACTGGTCTCGGTGCCGGCCGGCTGGGTGCACCCGATCGGCGACATCCCGCTCGACCAGGCGGCGATGTTCGACCCGCTGTGCGTCGGCTATCACGGGGTCAAGAAATCCGGAGCCGCCGCCGGCGACGTGGCGCTGGTGGCCGGCGGCGGGCCGGTCGGCCTGCTCACCGCAGCGGTGCTGAAGGGCATCGGCGCCACGGTGATCCTCAGCGAACCCACGCAGAACCGTCGTGACGCCGCGCGGAACGCGGGCATCGCCGATCGTCTCGTCTGCCCCGTCACCGAGGATCTGCAGGCCGTCGTCGCCGAACTCACCGACGGCCGGGGCGTCGACGTCGCCTACGACTGCGCCGGAGTCGAGGCGGCGATCCAGCCGCTGCTCGATGCGTTGCGCGCCGGCGGTCGCCTGGAGATGCTCGCGGTGTACCCGGAGGCGCCGAAGATCAACCTCCTGACGGTGTTGTTCAAGGAACTCGTCATCGAGGGCTCGGTCGGCTACGACCACACCGCCTTCCCGGGGGCCATCGCGATGGTCCGGGAGGGCCGGATCGACCTGGCTCCGTTCATCACCAGCCGGATCAAGGCCGACGACTTCGTCGAGGACGGACTGGAGTTCCTGGAGGAGCACAAGGACGTCCAGATCAAGATGGTCGTCGAACTGTGAGACGCACCGCCTGAGGTCGACGACGGCCCGCACCCGCCCCCGTGGCGGGTGTGGGCCGTCGTCGTCTCCCCGGTGGACGACCCGCACCGAATTTTCTGACGGTTGTGCAGAAACCTGAACATCTGCTGTGGTCCGGGCGGCATAAGTTCACCTTCATGACAGCCTTCTCTCAGACATCCCGATCATTTCTGTGGGGATCAGTCGTCCTCGCGACGGTGTTCTCGCTGGTCCTCGGCCTGCTGGCGACCTCCGGGACCGCCGCCGCCGATCCGGTCGCCGCCGGAACCGCACCGGAGTCCGAATCGGGCCGATTCCTGGTGGTCGGCGGCACCGATTCGCAGTCGCTCGCCGTCATGCGGGTCAACCGGAACGGCACGCTCACCAAGATCCGTACCGTCCGGACCGGCCTGGGCGTCATGTCGGTGAAGGTGGCCCGCGGCGGCAAACTGGTCTACGTCGGACACATCGTGGAGGGCGCGGTGAGCGTGTACCGGCTGACCGACGGCGGCCGGCTCAACCGGATCCAGCGGATCGCCGTCCCCGGGCCGATCATGACCATGCAGCCCTCGCGCGACAGCCGGTACATGTACCTAGCGATGAGCGGTGTTCCCGGTCGACTGGACACCTACCGGATCGGTGCCTCGGGTCGGCTCTCGACCACCGGTCACTCGGTGCCGATGAGCCTCGGTTCGCTCGCCCCGATGGTGACCGTGGACCCGAACGGCAGGTACGTCCGCGCCGCCAGTGCGTTCGATGCCTCGATCAAGAGCTACCGGGTGGCGCCCGGCGGTCGGCTGGTGCCGCTGGGCACCGTGTTCACCGGTGGCCTCCCGGCGGTGAACGGCAACGCGACGCCCGACGGCAGGTTCTTCTACATCACCCACGAGTACACCGGCAACGTCAGCGGTTTCCGGGTGCTGCCCAACGGCGATCTCGCTCCGATCCCGGTGAACTTCTTCTCCGGCCTGATGTCGCACGAGGTGATGATCACCCCGGACGGTGAGCGCGCCTATGTGGCCAACGTCGGTTCCGGCGGTGTCGCCGGTTACCGGATCCACCGGAACGGGGCGATGAGTCCGCTGCCGGGTTCGCCGTACGCCACGGGATTCGGCAGTGCTCCCGCTCTGACGGTGCTGCACCCGAACGGCCGGTACGCGTACGCGGTCGACGTGTTCACCCCCGGTCGGGGCACCACCCATGTGCACGCGTTCCGGATCCGTCCGAACGGTTCGCTGGTGAAGATCGGCAGCACCGACATGGGACTGCGCGTCGTCGACGGTCCGGTGGCCCAGATGGCCGGCTGACCGACCCCGCTCTCCGCACCGGCCTCGCGGCGTCGATCCCGCGAGGCCGGTGCGGTGAGCGATCGCCGAGCAGGCGGCGGTCAGATGCCGCGGCGCCCGCATCCTCGGTGAGGATGCGGGCGCCGCACACGGTCGATCGGCTCAGGGGGCGACGACCACCAGGGTCTCGGCGACCAGGCACGGCTTGGCCGCACCGGTCACGGTGACCACGTACTTGATGGTCAGCACCGCGCCGGCGGCGGACTCGGCGACGTCGGTGATGGTGGCGGTGGCCGTCAGCGCGCTGTCGACGGGGACCGGAGACGGGAAGCGCACCTTGTTGGCGCCGTAGTTCACCCGGGCGCTGCCGAAGTCCAGGCTGAACAGATCCGCGCCGAACAACGGCACCAGGGACAGGGTCAGGAAGCCGTGCGCGATGGTCGTGCCGAAGGGGCCCTCCGCGGCGCGCTCGGGATCGACGTGGATCCACTGGTGGTCGCCGGTGGCATCGGCGAAGGCGTCGATCTGCGCCTGGTCGACGGTGATCGGCGCACCGGGGCCGATCTCCTCGCCGAGTGCCGCGCGGACCTCGTCGAGAGAGGCGAAGACTCGAGTCATCTGTAGCTCCTTGTCAGTTCAGGGTCAGTTCGAGCACCGTGCCGGCGCCGCCCTCGACGCCCTTCGGGCCGAAGAGTTCGACGGTCTTGCCCGACTCGGTCCGCCGGGCGCGCAGCGATGCGGTCTGACCGCAGAACAGCGGTGCGGCGTTGCGGTGCTCGAGCTCGGTGACGGTCTCCGGATCCCCGGAGAGGCGATGCGCCTCGGCGAGTGAGAGGGTCATCAACGGTCCGTGCACCACCAGGCCAGGGTATCCCTCGACACCCGTCGCGTACGGCCAGTCGTAATGAATCCGATGGGCGTTCGCGGTGGCCGCGGAGAAACGCATCAGCAGCGTCGGATCGGTGCGGAAGTCCCACGTGTCCGCACCGGCGGCGACGATCGGCGCGCCGGCCGGGACCAGCGCCGCCGCGGCCTCCGGGGCGGGCGCGGTACCGGCGGACGGCGCCGCGGCCTCCCGGTAGATGATGTTCTGCTTCTCGGTCAGCGCGGGAGCGCCGTCCGGCGTGTACAGCGTCGTCGAGGTCACGACGATCACCAGCTTGCCGCTGCGGCCGTTCTTCTCGGTGACCGACTCGACGACGGCCTCCCGGCGCACCGTGTCGCCGACCTTGATCTCGCCGGTGAACGCCACCGAGCCGCCCGCGAACATGCGGCGCGGAAGCTCGATCGGCGGCAGGAACGATCCGCGGAACGGGTGGCCGTCGACCGACAGCCGCGTCGAGGCCGACCAGCGGGGGAGCGCGACCCAATGCCACAGCGGGGGCAGCGGGTCGCCGGGGGCGGGGGCGGGCAGTCCGTCGTCGAACAGGGCGGCCAGCGCGGTGACCGGCGCCGGATCGATCAGTTCCTCGGTGACGACGGTGTGCGGTTCCCAGGCGGTGTCGGTCATCGTCACATGTACCGTCCGCCGGTCACCTCGGTGACCGTGCCGGTCATGTACGAGGAGAGGTCGGAGGCCAGGAACAGCGCCACCTTGGCGATCTCGTCGGGCTCGCCCGCGCGGCCCATCGGGATCTCGGCCATCTTCGAGTCCCACACCTTCTGCGGCATGGCCTCGGTCATCGCGGTGCGGATCAGGCCGGGCTGGATGGCGTTGATGCGCACGTTCTTGAAGGCGACCTCCTTGGCGGCGGCCTTGGTGAGGCCGACGATGCCGGCCTTGGCGGCCGAGTAGTTGGTCTGGCCCAGGTTGCCGACCTTGCCGGAGATCGACGACATGTTGATGATCGAGCCGCTGCCCTGTTCGCGCATGACCTCGGCGGCGGCCCGGGTGCCGAGCCAGGTGCCCTTCAGGTGCACGTTCATCACCTGGTCGAAGTGCTCCTCGGGCATCTTGCGCATGGTGGCGTCACGGGTGATCCCGGCGTTGTTCACCATCACGTCGAGCGAGCCGAAGGTGTCGATCGCGGTCTCGACCAGGGCGGCGACGTCGTCGGCGGAGGTGACGTCACCGGCCACGCCGACCGCGCCGTCACCGAGCTTCGCGGCGGCCTCGGCCACCGCCTCGGCGTTCATGTCGCCGAGCACCACGCGGGCGCCTTCGGCGAGGAAACGCTCGGCGATCGCGTATCCGATGCCCTGAGCGCCGCCGGTGATGACCGCGGTCTTGCCTGCGAGCAGTCCTTCTGCCATGAGTTTCTCCGTTTCCTTGCGGTGTGGGTGGTGTTCTAGCGGTGCGCGGTCATGCGTCCGCGCGCGAGAGGATGCGCTGGGCGCGTTCGACGACGGGCTTGTCGACCATCGCTCCGTCGACCTTCGCGACCCCGGTGGCGTCGACGGCGGCGACGATCTTCCGGGCCCAGGCGATCTCGTCCTCGGACGGGCGGAAGGCCGCCGCGACCGGACCGAGCTGGCGGGGGTGGATGCACAGTTTGCCGGCGAAACCGAGTCGTCGGGCGTAGCCGGTGTCGGCGCCGAGACGCTCGGCGTCGTCGATGACGGCGGTGACGCCGTCGATCGGCCCGCCGAGTCCGGCGGCGGCGGAGGCGAGGACCACTCCGCCGCGGGTGGCGGCGAGCGCCTCGGTGTCGGTCGGGTCGACGCCCAGCTGCGCGGCCAGGTCGAAGGTGCCCAGGGCGATGCGGACGACGCCGTCGGCGGCGGCGATCGCGGGGGCGGCGAGGACGCCGGCGGCGGTCTCGACCAGCGCGATCACCGCGTGATGTGCGCCGACGGCGGCCAGCGCCCGGGGGTTCTCGGCCTTGGCGACCATGATCGCCGCGCCGGTGTCGGCCAGCGCCGCGACGTCCTGCCGATGCCACTGCGTGTCCGCCGCGTTCACCCGGACCGCGCACTCGTGCTCGGCCGCCCAGCGGGCGACGTTCTCGCGCGCGCTCTCCTTGTTCTCCGGCTTCACGGCGTCCTCGAGGTCGAGGACCACGAGGTCGGCGCCGGCCGCCGCGGCCTTCTCGAACCGCTCGGGCCGGTCGCCCGGGACGAACAGCAGCGTGCTCGCGCGGGCGGCGAGGTCGGCGGCGCTCACCGGGCCTTCTTCTTCTCGGTGCGGACGAGGCCGCCGCCGATGATGAGGCGTTGGATCTCACTGGTGCCTTCGTAGAGGCGGAGGAGGCGGACGTCGCGGTAGATGCGTTCGACGGTGGTTTCGCGCATGTAGCCGCTGCCGCCGTGGATCTGGACGGCTTTGTCGGCGATGTCGCCGACCATTTCGGTGCAGTAGAGCTTGGCGACGGACGGCGCGATCCGGCGATCCTCGCCGGAGACGTACTTGGCGGCGGCGTCGCGGACGAGGGCGCGGCCGGCCATGATGCCGGTCTGCATGTCGGCCAGGTGTGCTTGGACGAGTTGGAAGTCGCCGATGGGGGTGCCGCCCTGGGTGGTGACGGTGGCGTGGGTCAGGGATTCGTCGAGGGCGCGCTGGGCGGAGCCGACCGAGAGCGCGGCGATGTGGACGCGGCCGCGGGCGAGGGAGGTCATGGCGGCTTTGTAGCCGGCGTCTTCGTCGCCGGCGACGAGGGCTGAGGCGGGGACGCGCACGTTCTCGAAGTAGACGTTCGAGGTCCAGGCGCCTTGCTGGCCCATTTTGGCGTCGTGTGGGGCGACGGTGACGCCGGGGGTGTCGGTGGGGACGAGGAAGGCGGCGATGCCGGGGCCGTTCTCGTCGGCGGGGCGGGTGCGGGCGAAGGTGACGAGCAGGTTGGAGAGGGCGGCGTTGGTGATGAAGCATTTGGCGCCGTCGATGATCCAGTCGCCGTTCTCCTGTCGGACGGCTTTGGTGCGTAGGCCTGCGGGGTTGGAGCCGGCGCCGGGTTCGGTGAGGGCGAAGGAGGCGACGACGTCGCCGGAGGCGATGCCTTCGAGCCACTGGGTTTTCTGTTGGTCGGTGCCGAAGTTGACCAGGACCTGGCCGGCGATGCCGTTGTTGGTGCCGAACATCGAGCGCAGGGCGAGGGTGGTGTAGCCGAATTCCATGGCCAGTTCGACGTCTTGGGCGAGGTTCAGGCCGAGGCCGCCCCATTCCTGGGGGATGGCGTAGCCGAACAGGCCGATGTCCTTGGCGGCTTGGCGGATGTCGTCGGGGACGGCGTCGGTGTCGGCGATCTCCTTCTCGCGGGGGACGACGCGCGTCTGGATGAATTCACGCACGGCGGCGTGGATCTGCTCGAAGTCGTCGTCGCTGACCTGCTGCGTCATCGGGGCTCCTGGATGTCGGGACGGATGTTCGGGGGAGTCGGGGAGTACTCGGTCACTGGAGACGATGGTGCCTCGCCGACGCGGTTCGGTGTGGCGTAGGCCGGAGAAAGGCATCTCGTCCGGGGGGTCCGGTCGCAGCCCCGTGGACTCGTGGGCCTGGTCACATCTTCTAGAATATAATATATTCTAATGATCGACCAGGTCGGATGTGACCTCTACGACAGCTCCGGCGCATCACGCCGGCCCAGAAAGGACACGATGAAGACGTACGACGAGTTCGCCACCCTGACGGTCGAGCGCCCCTGCGACGGTGTGCTCCAGATCGTCCTGGACGGCCCGAACCTGCACGCCGTCGGCCCGCGGATGCACCAGGATCTGGCCGACATCTGGCCGGCGATCGCCCGAGACGAGTCGGTCCGCGCGGTGCTGATCCGCGGTGCGGGCGAGCGCGCCTACTCCGCGGGCGGCAGCTTCGACCTCGTCGAGGACATGACCGGCGACTACGGCAGCCGCACCCGCGTCCTGCGGGAGGCCCGCGACCTGGTCCGGAACCTGATCGAGCTGCCGCAGCCGCTGGTCGCCGCCATCAACGGCCCGGCCGCCGGCGCGGGCCTGGTGACCGCCATGCTCGCCGACATCACCGTCGCCGGGCGCAAGACCAAGATCGTCGACGGCCACGTGCGTCTCGGCGTCGCCGCCGGCGACAACGCCGCGCTGACCTGGCCGTTCTTCGCCGGGATGCCGAAGGCCAAGTACCACCTGCTGCTCAACGAGGTGCTCACCGGCGAGGAGGCCGAGCGCATCGGCATGGTCTCGATGTGCGTCGACGACGATCAGGTCCAGGAGAAGGCGCTGGAGATCGCCCGGCGTCTCGCGGGCGGCGCCGCCTCGGCGATCCAGTGGACCAAGCACGCGATGAACAACTGGTACCGCCAGAACTGGTCCATCTTCGACGCCTCGCTGGGCTACGAGTTCTACGGCTTCGGCGGCCCCGAGGTGGCCGAGGGCGTCGCCTCGCTGAAGGAGAAGCGCGACCCGGACTTCCCGGCCCCGGTCGGCGGTAAGCTGACGCCCGCGGAGGACGCGCAGTGAGCAGACCGCTCGACGGGATCACCGTCGTCACGATGGAGCAGGCGATCTCGGCGCCGCTGGCCACCCGGCACCTCGCCGACCTCGGCGCCCGGGTGATCAAGGTGGAGCAGCCGCGCGGCGGCGACTCCACCCGCCACTACGACCGGGCGGTCCACGGCGTCACGAGCGCCCATTTCACCTGGCTGAACCACGGCAAGGAGTCGGTGGCGCTCGACGTCCGCGACGACGGCGACCTGGCCCTGCTGCGCCGGATCCTGGCCGGTGCGGACGTCTTCGTCTCCAACCTCGCCCCCGGTGCGCTGGACCGGCTGGGCCTCGGACTCGACGCTCTCCACCGGGACTTCCCCCGGCTGGTGATCGCCGACGTCTCCGGCTACGGCAAGGGCGGTCCGGTGGACCACAAGCGCGCCTACGACCTGCTGATCCAGTCCGAGGGCGGCGTGTGCACGATGACCGGTCTCCCCGGGCGACCGGCGAAGCCGGGGGTGCCGGTCGCCGACATCGGGACCGCGCTCTACGTCTACTCCACCGTGCTGGCCGCGCTCTTCGAGCGCGAACGGACCGGCGCGGGCGCGGTCGTCGAGATCGCCATGCTCGACGTCATCGCCGAGTTCATGGGCGCACCGCTGAACCAGGTGATCCACACCGGTTCGGTGCCCGAACCGGTCGGCATGGGGGCGCCCATCGTCGCCCCGTACGGCGCCTACCCCACGAAGGACGGGCAGACCGTGGTGCTCGGCACCACCAACGACCGCGAGTGGGCGCGACTGCTCGAGATGATCGAGCGCCCGGACCTGGCCGACGTCGCACATCTGGCGCGCAACGAGGACCGCTGCGTGGCGCGCGACGAGGTCGATCGGATCGTCGGGGAGTGGACGGTGCGGCACGACCTCGCCGACGTCCTCGACCGGGCGGACGCGGCCGGCATCGGCAATGCGCGGCTGAACACGGTGGCCGACCTGGCGGTGCATCCGCAGTTGACGGCACGTGACCGCTGGCATGACGTGCCGACCCCCGGAGGTCCGGCGCCCGCGCTCCGGCCGCCTGGCCTGGCTCGGCACTGGGAGATCGAGGACGGCGCCGTCCCGGCGCTCGGCGAGCACACCGGCGCGGTGCGGGCCGAGTTCGGGTAGCCCCGCGGGGCTCGTGTCGTGCCTGCCGCCGGTCCGGGGCGGATGTGGTGCGCGTCATAGAAAAATCTAATAAACTGTTAGAAGAATCACCACTTCCGGTCAGATCGAGGAGACGTCATGGCTGACGACCTGTACAACCGCAGCACCCAGTTCATCAACGGGGAGTTCGTTCCCGCGCACGCCGACGGGCGGATCGCTCTGATCGACCCGGCCACCGAAGAGGTCTTCGGGCACACCCCCGACGGCGATGCCGTCGACGTCGACGCGGCGGTCACCGCCGCCGGTGCGGCCCTGCCCGCCTGGTCGGCGCTGGCACCGCGGGAGCGGGGCGACCTCCTGCGGGCGCTGGCCGAGGCCTTCGAGAAGCGGATCGAGACCGTCTCCGCACTGGTCAGCACCGAGAACGGCACCCCGATCTCGCTGGCCAGAGCCATGCAGACGATGGTCCCGGCCAACTACCGCTACTTCGCGGGCCTGGCCGACGCCTTCGAACCGGAGGAGACCCGCACCACCATGACCGGCGACGCGGTGATCGTGCGCGAGCCGGTCGGCGTCGTCGGCGCGATCGTGCCGTGGAACGGCCCGCAGCCGCTCATCGCCTGGAAGATCGGCCCGGCCCTCGCCGCCGGCTGCACCGTGGTGATCAAACCCGCCGCCGAGACCGGACTCGACGCCTACCTGCTGGCCGAGTCGGCCGTCGAGGCCGGCTTCCCGGCCGGGGTGATCAACGTCGTCACCGGCGGCCGGGAGACCGGAGCGGAACTGGTCAAGCACCCCGGCATCGCCAAGATCGCCTTCACCGGCTCCACCGCGGCCGGCCGCGCCATCGCCGAACAGTGCGCACGCGACTTCAAACACGTCACCCTGGAACTGGGCGGCAAGTCCGCCGGCATCCTGCTCGACGACGTCGTGCTCGACGACTTCGCGCCGTTCGTCATGTCCGCGTGCACCCCGAACACCGGGCAGACCTGCCGCGCCCTGACCCGGATCCTCGCCCCGCGCTCGCGCTACGACGAGGTCACCGAGTTCCTCGCCGACACGATGAAGAACATCCCGCTCGGCGATCCGCGTGACGCCGCCAACTTCTACGGGCCGCTGGTGAACGCCGCGCAGCGCGACCGCGTCGAGAACTACCTGAAGCTCGGCAAGGAGGAGGGGGCCCGCGTGGTGACCGGCGGCGGCCGCCCCGCAGGCTTCGACAAGGGCTACTACGTGGAGCCGACGGTGTTCGCCGACGTCACCAACGACATGCGGATCGCCCGCGAGGAGATCTTCGGGCCGGTGGTCGTGGTGCTGCCGTACGACACCGTCGACGAGGCCGTCGAGATCGCCAACGACTCCGACTACGGGCTCGGCGGCGGCGTCTTCTCGCCGGACGTGGAGAAGGCCACCGCGGTGGCCCGCCGCATCGTGAGCGGCACGGTCGGCGTCAACAGCGCGTCGTTCCCGATGGACGCGCCCTTCGGCGGCGTCAAGTCCAGCGGCATGGGCCGCGAACTCGGACCCACCTCCCTCGACCCGTACCTCGAGTACAAGACCATCTTCCGCGCGGTCTGACCGCCGCATCGCTGAAAGGCAAGGACCTCCATGTCGCAGAGCAAGCCCCTGGCCGGGGTGCGCATCGTCGAGTTCGCCAGCTTCGTCGCCGGACCGTCCGCCGGTCTCGCGCTCTCGCAACTGGGCGCGGAGGTGATCCGCGTCGACCCGCTCGGCGGCAACGCCGACTACCGGCGCTGGCCGCTCTCGAACCGGACCGGGGAGAGCCTCTACTGGCACTCGCTGAACCGCGGCAAGAAGTCGGTGGCGCTGAATCTGCGGGAGGCCGCCGGCCGTGAACTGCTGCTGCGGCTGGCCACCGCGCCGGGCCCGGACGCGGGCATCGTCGTCGACAACGCCGTGGGCCGGAACTGGTTCTCCTACGACGCCCTCCGCGCGCTGCGCGACGACGTGATCTCGGTGCGCGTCGAAGGCCGGGCCGACGGCGGGCCCGCGGTCGACTACACGGTCAACGGCGGCAGCGGCGTGGCGAACATGACCGGTCCGGCGTACACCGACGCACCGGTCAACCACGTGCTCCCGGCCTGGGACTTCCTCTGCGGCCAGGAGGTGGTGAGCGGTGTGCTGGCGGCC
This sequence comes from Gordonia sp. (in: high G+C Gram-positive bacteria), assembly GCF_047600385.1. GTDB lineage: Bacteria > Actinomycetota > Actinomycetes > Mycobacteriales > Mycobacteriaceae > Gordonia. The sequence continues at coordinate 1,157,883 of NZ_JASGKZ010000001.1, forward strand.
CTGCGGCGTCGTGACCGGACCGGGGTCGGGGCCCTGATCCAGGTGGCGCTCTCGGACGTCGCGATGGCGACCGTCGCCGACCTCGGCTGGTATTCGGAGGCGGCCGAGCGCGGCGATCGCGCCCGGCACGGCAACCACCTGTACGGCAGTTTCGGCGTTGACCTGGTGACCGGCGAGGGCGATCACATCATGATCGTCACGCTGACGCCGCGGCAGTGGCAGGCCGTCGGGACCGCCACCGGGACCACGGAGGTGTTCGCGGCGCTCGCCGCGTCGCTGGGCGCCGACTTCGGCACCGACGAGGGGCGCTACGCGCACCGGGAAGTGATCGAGGCGGTGCTCAAGCCGTGGTTCGCCGCGCACACCACCGCCGAGGTCGAGGCGGCCCTCACCGCCGCCGGCGTGCTGTGGGGTCCGTACAAGTCCGCCTCGGAGGTGGCCGCGGAGTTCGCCGCGCACCCCGAGCACGAGCCGGTGCTGACCGCCGTGGAGCAGCCGGGCATCGGCGGGGTGATCTCGTCGAGCTCGCCGATGCGGATCGACGAGGAGTACTCGGGCTCGGCGCCGGCCGCGGTGCTCGGCGCCGACACCGAGCCGGTACTCGCCGAGGTGCTCGGGCTCGACGACGCCGAGCTGGGTCGACTCCGGGACACCGGGGTGATCTGACCGGGACGGTCGGGGCCGTCGAGGGAACGGTGAATGGGGAAACGGTGATCGGGTGAGTCATCCACTCGCCGAAAGGACCTCATCATGCGACTCCCGTCCCTCACCTCCCGTTCGCTCTCCGCCCGTTCCCTCGCGGTCCGCGCCGCCGCCGTCACGACGGGTGTCGCGGTCCTCCTGACCGGCGGCGCGTTCGCCGCCGGTGACGCCGCGGCCGCCACCGGCACCGTGATCTCCGGGTCCATCCCCCTCAAGATCCGGTCGGCGCCGAACACGTCGTCGTCGGTGGTCGGACAGCTGACCAACGGGAACAAGATCACCATCGAGTGCCAGACCACCGGCACCGCGGTGACCGGTCCCTACGGCACCTCCACCCTCTGGAACCGCATCCCCGGCCGCGGTTACGTCGCCGATGCGTGGGTCTACACCGGTTCGAACAGCCGCGTCGCGCCGAACTGCGGTGCCGGACAGGCGCCCGCTCCGCGATCGGCGCCGCAGTCCACGTCGGGTCGACAGCGCGGGGCGACCAGCGCCTCCAACCCGCTGCACGCCTACCGCGGCTACTGCACGTGGGGCGCCCAGGAGAAGATCCGCGCGGCGATGGGCTCGTACGCCTCGGCGCTCATCGGTAACGCGGGTCAGTGGTACGGGCAGGCGCGGGCCGCCGGATGGTCGGTGACCCTCGACGCGCAACCCCGCTCGGTGGCGGTGTTCTCGTCGAGCCTGGTCGGCGGCGTCGGACACGTGGCCTGGGTCGACCGGGTGGAGAACCGCGCCGACGGCCGGTACGTCCACCTCACCGAGATGAACTTCGGGCCCGGTGCGACCGCCGGGAACGGATACCGCACCCGGAACTTCGGGGTGTGGAGCACCCGGGTCACCAAGGACGTCCCGGGCATGAGCTACATCCTGATCCCGTGACCGAGAGGAAGGCCTCGGGGACCGGCGGAGTCCGGGTCCCCGAGGCCTTCCCGCGCCGTCTCCGCCGAGGTTCCGCGACCCGGCGGAACGCGTGCGGCGAGGTGTCGGCGGAGGAACGACGTCGAGGCGGAATCCCGGCTGACTGGGAGAGATCTCTCCCAGGATCAGACCGGGCCTCGTACCGTTTCCCCGCGCGCCGCATGATGGAGTCATCCGGTTGAAGCGAAACGCCGATCACGCCAGAAGTGGTCGCGCCGGACTCGAGAGGGACCACACCGACATGACCGCGACCGCCACGAACATCAAGAACGTCACCTTCCGCAACCCCGACATGTACTGGGACATCGCCGCGGACCTCTACCTCCCGGAGGGCTTCGACGAGTCGAAGAAGTACCCGACCGTCATCACCGCGCATCCGATCGGCTCCTGCAAGGAGCAGACCGCGGGCAACATCTACGCCTCGCGCCTGGCCGCCGAGGGCTTCGTCGCGATCGCCTTCGACGCCAGCTTCCAGGGCCGCAGCGGCGGCGAGCCCCGTCGCCTGGAGGATCCGACTCAGCGCGTGGAGGACTTCCGTCGCGTCGTCGACTACCTCGTGACCCTGCCGTACGTCGACGCCGACCGCATCGGCGCGCTGGGCGTCTGCGGCGGTGGGGGCTACGTCCTCAACGCCGGTCAGACCGAGAAGCGCATCAAGGCCGTCGTGGGCGTGACCGCCGTGAACTACGGCCGGATGATGCGCGACACCGCCGCCGCGCAGGGCGGACCGATCGCTCTGCTGAACCAGGTCGCCGCGCAGCGCACCGCCGAGGTGACCGGTGCCGACCAGCTCGTCAACGGCATGCTGCCGCCGACCGCGGAGGGCGCTCGGGAGGTCGGTGACATCGACATCATCGAGGCGTTCGACTACTACTGCACCCCGCGCGGCGAGTCGGAGAACGGCTCGGTGAACTTCGACATCGCGCACGGTTCGGCCGCGCTCGGCTGGGATGCCTTCCACCTGGCCGACGTCCTGTTCGACCAGCCGGTCCGCGTGTTCGTCGGCGACAAGAAGGGTGCCTTCGGCGCCTACGACGACGGCCACGCCTTCATCGAGAAGGCCGCCTCGACCGACAAGAAGATCACCGTGATCCCGGGTGCGTCGCACTACGACCTGTACGACCGGCCCAACGGGGCAGGCGTCGCCCTCGAGGAGATCGTGCCCTTCTTCACCGAGAAGCTCTGAACTTCCCGGTGAGCCGCTGATCCGCGGCATGACGGCCCCGGTGCCCGCCCTCGGCGGGTGCCGGGGCCGTCACGCATCCGGGTGCTTCTCCGATCCGCCTTCGAAGGATCACATTTAATATATGATCCATTGTATGTGGCAGGAAGCACATGGAGCGGAGGATGAGATGAGGGGCACTCGCCGAAGAGCGGGCCGGATACGAGCGTGGGCGGCCCTCTGCGCCCTCGCCCTGCTCGCGGTCACCGGGTGCGCGGTCGGGGAGGACCGCGGCGTCACCACCCTGGTCTTCGCCGACAACTTCTCGCCGACGCACCCGATCGGTGCGGGCGGGGTGCAGCCGTTCATCGAACACCTCCGTGAGCACGGCCCCGCCGTCGGCCTCGACGTCGACTACTTCGGGGCCGGACAGCTCGGCAAGCAGAAGGACGTGCTGACGCTCCTCGACACCGGCGCGATCGACATGGGCCTGGTGATCCCGGCCTATCTCGCCGATGCGCTGCCGCTGACCGGGGTCGGCGAACTGCCGGGTCTGGTCACCGACTCCTGCGCGGCCGGCGCCGCGATGATGCCGATGGTCTCGCCCGGCGGCCTCCTCTACGAGACCGAGCTCGCGAACTACGGCGTGCTCCCGCTGTGGCCGATCTCGATCCCCGGCTACGAGATCTTCACCGCCACCGAGAAGGTGAGCGTGCCCGCCGACGTGAAGGGGCTGATGATCCGTACGCCGGGCGGGATCGGCGACCGGATCGTGCGCGGTCTCGGCGCGGCGCCGGTGTCCATCCCGGGACCGGACCTGTACGAGGCCATCGCCCGCGCGACGGTCAGCGGCGCCATGCTCACCCGGATCAGCGTGAAGTCGTACAGCCTGGAAGAGATCATCGGGTACAGCACCCTGGGCGCGAACCTGTCGGCGACCAGCATCTACGTCTCGATCGATCACGAGAAATGGAAGACGCTGACCGCCGCGCAGCAGAAGGTGATCCGCGATGCCTCCGCGATGGCGCAGGGCTCGGTCTGCAAGGCGCTCACCGCAGCGTCGGACAAGGCCGTCGAGTTCATGCGTTCGGCGGGCATGCACCTCCACGAGATCACCGAGGCGGAGCGGCCGGCCTGGGATGCGGCCCTCACCCCGATCCGCGCGGACTGGGTCAGGGATCTGGAGTCGGCGGGTCTGCCTGCGGCGGCGGCCCTCGACGAGTTCGAGAAGAGGATCGGCGGGGCGTCCGATGAGTGATACGACTGCGAACGAGCCGACCGGCGTCGATTCGACGATCGTCCACCCGTTCGGCGGCGACGGCCGGGCGCGGCGGACCACCTGGGGCTACGAGACCCGGACCCATCCGAAGCTCGACCGGATCCAGAACGCCGTCTCGGCGTTCTGCGGGGTCCTCGCCGGGGCCGCGATCGTCGCGATCCTGCTCCTCACCCTCGCCGAGCTGATCGCCCGCAACGTGTTCTCCGCTCCCCTGGGGTGGTCCATCTCGTTCATCGAGCTGTATCTGCTGCCGATCTCCGCCTTCTTCGGCATCGTCGCCGCGTACCGCAGCGGTGCGCACGTCGCGGTGGTGAGCCTCTACCAGGCGGTGAGCCCACCGGTGCGCAAAGGCATGCTCGTCTTCGCGTACCTCATGCTGATCGTCGGGCTGGTCGCCATCGGGATCCCCGGACTGTTCGGGGTGATGACCGCCGTCGCCAACGGAGAGGGGCCGGTGCCCGGCTCGTCGGAACTGGCCGTCCCCACCGCCCTCTGGCGTTCGGTGGTGCCGATCTCGACCCTGCTGGCGCTGGTCATCGTCGTGATCGATCTGTACCGCGAACTCACGGCCCCGTGGGACGCACCGGCCACCGACTACGACCCGGGCGACGGAGCGGACGAGGAGACCCCGGTCGATCTCGGGCATCTCGCCGACGCCGATCCCGCTGCCGAGGCGGCCGGGGAGACCGGTCCGCTCGATTTCGACGAGGCACCGGGCGACGCCGTTCCGGAAGCCTCGGACCCCGATGAGAAGGAGGACCGGAGATGATCGCGATCGTCATGATCGTCGCACTGGTCGTGTTCATCCTCGTGCGAGTCCCCGTCTCGTTCGCGATCCTCGGGTCCGCGCTGGTGGGCCTGCTGCTGCTGACGACGACGGATTCGTTCGCCGGGATCATGGAGGTGATCCCGGTCGGATCGGTTCAGACGCTGGCCATGTCGGCGATCCCGCTCTTCATCCTGATGGCGCACTTCATGCTGCAGTCCGGGATGATGGACTCGCTGTTCGATGCGGGCCGGACGATCTTCGGCCGCACCCCGGGCGGCACCGGCGTGGCCTCGACCGTGGCCGGCGTGGGTTTCGCCGCGGTCTCGGGGTCGTCGACGGCGGCTGCGGCCACCCTGGCCAGCACCACCAGTCGCAAGATGATCGCCGAGGGCTACCGGCCGACGACCGCCACCGGCATGGTGGCCTCGGTCGGGACGCTGGCGGGCATGATCCCGCCGTCGATCATCCTGGTGTTCTACGCGGTCACCGCGGAGGCGCCCGTCGGCGACATGGTGATCGCCGGCCTGGTGCCGGGGCTGATCATCGCCGTCGCACTGCTGATCACCATGTACATCCCGATTCTGCGGAACCCGCAGACCGTGCCGCGCGGCGAGAAGTCGTCGTGGGCGGTGAAGGCGCGGGAATCGCTCAAGGCCGTGCCCATCCTGATCGTCTTCGGCGCGGTGGTCGGGGCGATCTACTTCGGCTGGGCCACTCCGACCGAATCGGCCGCTCTCGGCTGCGTCGCCGCGTTCCTGCTGGTCGTCGCGCGTCAACGGATGACCTGGCACGGATTGCAGCACTCGCTGGCGGAGACGGTGAAGACCACCGCGATGATCTTCGCGATCGTGATCGCCGCCCACGTCTTCGGCTACGCGTTCACGATGACCAAGGTCGCCGACAGCCTGGTCTCCTGGGTCGACGGCCTGGCGGTGCCCGGCCTCGTCATCATGCTGCTGCTGTTGGTGATCTACCTGGTCCTCGGCGCGTTCATGGATCAGGTCGCCATCATCGCGTTGACGGTGCCGATCGTGCTTCCGATCGTGGAATCGCTGGGCTACGACTCGGTCTGGTTCGGGGTGTTCGTGGTGCTGATCGGTGAGATCGGCCTGATCACGCCGCCGCTCGGCCTGAACGTGTTCGTGGTCGCGAAGGCCGCCGGGCGCGACACCATGGAGGTGTTCCGCGGTTGCGTCCCCTACGTGATCGCCATGGTCCTGGTCGGGATCGGCTTCATCCTCTGGCCCGAGGTGGTCAACTGGCTGCCCGACTCACGGTGATCGGGTCGTAACCCCGCCCTCGACTCCGGGAACGACGGCGGAGCCCGTGTCGTCGTTCCCGGGTGACTCGGTAGCGTGGACCTCCATGAGCGATACGACGGTCGAGATCTCCACGGACGGGGCGTGCCTGGGCAATCCCGGGCCCGGCGGATGGGGAGCGGTGTTGCGCTACAAGGGGGTCGAGAAGGAACTGTCCGGTTCCGAACCGGACACCACCAACAACCGCATGGAGCTGCAGGCCGCCATCGAAGGCCTGGCCGCCCTGACCCGACCGTCGACGGTGATCCTCTACACTGACTCGGTGTACGTCCGCGACGGCATCACCAAGTGGGTCAACGGCTGGCAGCGCAACGGCTGGAAGACCGCCGCCAAGAAACCGGTGAAGAACGTCGAACTGTGGCAACGGCTGCTCGAAGAGGCGAAACGCCACGAGGTGGAGTGGCGGTGGGTCAAGGGCCACGCCGGCGACCACTACAACGAGATCGCCGACACCCTCGCCACCTCCGCCGCGAAGGCCCTCCGCGACGGATAGACGAGTGATCCCCGATGATCGGTGGTCGGCTGCGGAACAGTGCCTGCTCTCGCCGTCGGTGACATCGGGTTCATGTCGGCCATTGCGAAATAGCGGCTTACGAGGGAAATATGCCCTCGTAAGCCGCTATTTCGCAATGGCCGACCACCGATCTCTCCGAGAGGTCTTCGACCGGGTCGTGATCAGTTACAGGTTCTGATCGCGCCGTAACGGTCCCGCTCGCACCAGTCGGTGGTGTACCTACCGGCCATCTGGAGGTAGGTGACCCCTTGCGATCTGGCGAGCCGGGCCGTGACGACCTGGCCGGTCCTCAGACCCGCCCCTTGTCCGACGAGCCTCGTCCGCTTGCCGTAGGTGATCCGGATACCGGTCTTGGTGGTCCTCCACGACAGATTGCGGGTTTCACTGTTGGCGGCACCGTTGAAGACCACGATGTTGCCTCTCCCGTTCTTGCGGAGAGTCAAACCGGCCGAGTTCTTGGTCCATTTGCCGACATAGCGCGAGGCCGGTACCGCGACCGGGACCTTGCCCGCCTCGATGCCCTGCTGGACGACGGCGCCCGGGTTCGCCTCGGCGATGCCTGCGCCGACTCCCGTGGTCAGCAGGCCGGCCGCGCACACGGTGATGCCGACTCCGGCGAGGGACCGGCGGAGCCGGTGGAACGGATTCTGTGTGGTCATGCGTATAGACGCTACGGGCCGATCGGGGAGGGGGAAGTCGTCTGAATGGGTGAATCCCCGGTGGGGAGGCAGTCGTGACGGGTGGCGCGGGGCCCTTCGACGCGGCTCGTCGCTGCGCTCCTCCCCGGCTCAGGGAGCTGGTCGGCGTCGAAGCCGATCCGGACCCGACTATTCCACCGGGGCCGCGAACTGGGCGTTGTACAGCCGGAAGTAGGCGCCCTCGGCGGCGAGGAGCTCGTCGTGCGTGCCCTGCTCGACGATCCGGCCCTCCTCCATCACGACGATGAGGTCCGCGTTCCGGATGGTCGAGAGCCGGTGGGCGATCACGAAACTCGTCCGGTCGCTCGCCAGCCGCGCCATCGCCTGGCTGATCAGCAGCTCGGTGCGGGTGTCCACCGAGCTGGTGGCCTCGTCGAGGATCAGGATCGTCGGTTCGGCGAGGAACGCCCGGGCGATGGTGATCAGCTGGCGTTCCCCGGCGCTCACGCCGCCGCCCTCGTCGTCGAGCACGGTGTCGTAGCCGTCGGGCAGCGCCCGGACGAAGTGGTCCACGTGGCTCGCGACGGCGGCCTCGATCACCTGTTCACGGGTGGCGGTGGGGTCGCCGTAGGCGATGTTCTCGTAGATCGTGCCGCCGAACAGCCACGAGTCCTGCAGCACCATGCCGGTGCGTTCGCGCAGGTCGTCGCGGGTCATCGTCGTCGAATCGGTGCCGTCCACCAGGATCGCGCCGGAGTCGACGTCGTAGAACCGCATGATCAGGTTCACCAGCGTCGTCTTGCCCGCGCCGGTGGGGCCGACGATCGCGATCATGTGGCCCGGTTCGGCCTCCAGCGAGAGGTTCTCGATCAGCGGGCGGTCCGGCACGTAACGGAAGCCGACGTCGTCGAACACGATGCGGCCGGAGTCGACGGCGGGGCTCTGCGGGTCGGCGGGGTCCGGGGACTCCTCGGCCTCGTCGAGCACGTCGAAGATCCGCTCGGCCGAGGCCACGCCGCTCTGCAGCAGGTTGAACATCGACCCGATCTGGGTGAGCGGCTGCGTGAACTGGCGCGAGTACTGGATGAACGCCTGCACCTCGCCGAGGCTGAGCTGGCCGTTCGCCACGCGCAGACCGCCGACGACGGCGACGGCGACGTAGTTCAGGTTCCCCAGGAACATGATCGTCGGCATGATGATCCCCGAGATGAACTGCGCCTTCCAGCTGGAGGCGTACAGGTGCTCGTTCTCGGCGTCGAACGTCGCCTCCACCTCGGGCTGCCTGCCGAACGCCTTCACCAGTTCGTGCCCGGTGAAGGTCTCCTCGACGATGGCGTTGACCGCACCCGTCGACGACCACTGGCCGATGAAGTGCGGTTTGGAGCGTTTCGCGATCATCGCCGTCGCGATCGCCGCCAGCGGTACCGTCGCGAACGCGATCACCGAGAGCAGCGGCGAGATCGACAGCATCATGATCAGGATGCCGAGCACCGTCAGCACCGAGTTCAACAGCTGGCTGATGGTCTGCTGGAGACTCTGAGACAGATTGTCGAGGTCGTTGGTGACGCGGCTGAGGAGGTCGCCGCGCGAGGACCGGTCGTAGTAGGCCAGGGGGAGCCGGTGGATCTTGACCTCCACCTCGGCGCGCAGCGACGTGATGACGGCGACGACGACCTGGTTCAGCAGATACGCCGACAGCCAGCCGAGCAGCGCCGACACGACGTACAGGGCCAGCACCGTGAGCAGCACGTCTCCGACGGCCCCGAAATCGATGCCGCGGCCGGGGACCACGTCCATCGCCGCGACCATGTCGGCGAACGTGCCCTGGCCGTGGCCGCGCAGCATCTCCACGGCCTGGTCCTTGGAGAGACCGGCGGGCAGTTTCGCGCCGATCACGCCTTCGAAGATCAGGTCCGTGGCGTGCCCGAGCACCCGCGGGGCGACGGCGGTGAGCGCCACCGAGCCGACGATCGCCACCAGGATGACGCCCATGCGGGCCCGATAGGCGCCGAGCAGTCGGACCAGCCGCTTCAACGACGGTCCGAAGGACTCGGCCTTCTGGAGTGCGGGAGCCGCGCCCGGCACGCCCCCTCCCGGACGACTCATGCGATGCCTCCGATCGCGAGCTGAGATTCGGCGATCTCGGCGTAGGTGGGACACGTCTCCATGAGTTCGTCGTGCGTGCCGAGCCCGACGATCCGGCCGTGGTCGAGGACGACGATCTGGTCCGCGGAGGTGATCGTCGAGATCCGTTGGGCCACGAGGATCACCGCGGATGTGCGGGTCGCCGGGGCGAGCGCGGCGCGCAGCCGCGCGTCGGTCGCCAGGTCGAGTGCGGAGAACGAGTCGTCGAACAGGTAGATCGACGGTCTGCGGATCAGGGCCCGGGCGATCGCGAGACGCTGCCGCTGGCCGCCGGAGACCGTCGTGCCGCCCTGCGAGACGTGCGTGTCGAGGCCGTCGGGCATGGCCCGGACGAAGTCCTCGGCCTGGGCGATCCGGAGCGCCTCCCACAGTTCGTCCTCGGTGGCCTCGGGCCGACCGTGACGCAGGTTGTCCGCGACGGTCCCGGAGAACAGGAAACCCTTCTGCGGGACCAGCCCGATGTGTCTCCGGAGTTCGTCGGGATCGGCCTCCCGGACGTCGACGCCGCCGACCCGCAGGGCGCCGCCGGTCACGTCGAGCAGCCGCGGGACCAGATCGAGCAGGGTGGTCTTGCCCGCGCCGGTGGAACCGACGATCGCCGTCGTCGTGCCGGGGGCGGTGGTGAATCCGATGCCGGACAGGACCGGCCGGTCGGCGCCCGGGTAGCCGAACTCGACGTCGTCGAACTCGACGATCGCCGGATCACCGGTGATCGGGGTCGGCACGGCGGGCGGATGCACGGAGGTCTCGGTGTCGAGGACCTCGTAGATCCGTTCGGCGCAGACGCCGGCGCGCGGCGCCATCATCGTCAGGAACGACGCCATCATCACCGCCATCATGATCTGCATGACGTAGCTGATCATCGCGGTGAGCACCCCGATCTCGATGCCGCCGTCGGCGATCTGGTGACCGCCGAACCAGAGCACCGCGATCAGGGTGAGGTTGGTGATCAGCATGACCGCCGGGAACATCAGCGCCATCATCCGGCCGACGCGGAGCGAGGCGTCCGCGAGCCGGTCGTTGGCGACCGCGAACCGGTCGATCTCCTGGCGCTCCCGGACGAAGGCGCGGACCACGCGGATACCGGTGATCTGCTCGCGGAGCACCCGGTTCACCGCGTCGATGCGTTCCTGCATGGCGCGGAAACCGGGGATCATCCGGGCGATGATCAGGCCCATCGTCAGACCGAGGACGGGGATCGCGACCGCGAGGATCCAGGAGATCGGGAAGGCGACCCGCAGTCCCATCACGATGCCGCCGATCCCCATGATCGGCGCCATCACCAGGATCGACATCGACATCACCGCGAGTTGCTGGACCTGCTGGACGTCGTTGGTGGTGCGGGTGATCAACGACGGCGCGCCGAACGTCCCGACCTCGCGGGCCGAGAAACCGTTGATGCGGTGCAGGAGGTCGTGCCGGATGTCGCGGCCGGCGCCGAGCGCCGCCCGGGCGCCGAAGTACATAGCGACCACCGAGCACACCACCTGCGCCGCCGAGATCGCGAGCATCCAGCCGCCCGTGGTGAGGATGTAGCCGGTGTCGCCCTTGGCGACGCCGTCGTCGATGATGTCGGCGTTCAAGGTGGGCAGGTAGAGCATGGCGGCGGTGGCCACGAGCTGCAGCAGGACCACAGCGGTGATCGCCCATCGGTAACGGAGGAGGTACGCGCGCAGGAGGCGGATCAGCACCTCTTCGAGGCTACGCGCGGCCCGGACCCGTGGCGACCGTAATAAAGCGCCCGATCACCGCAGAACGTCGCCCGGGGACCGGCCGGTCCGCGGCTACGCCCAGCCCCAGTGACGACGCTGGGCGCTCACCGCCCAGACCGTGATCGCGTCGAGGTCGACCCGTGCGGGGAGCGGGGTGCGGCCGTCGTCGAGCAGGGCGCGGACCCGGGATTCGAGCCGGACGATCTCGGCGGAGACCTCCTCGCGGGGCACCTCGCCGCGCTTCACCGCGAGCACGCGTTCGCGTTCGGCGTCGGGCAGCGGCAGGGTGAGCCTGCCGTGCTCGGCGATCTCCAGCCCCTGGTACGCCAGCCGCAGCGCGTGACTGCCGTACTTCACGTCCCAGCCGTACCGCGCGATCAGCTCGGGACGGTTCGGCACGTTCCGTTTCGACTGGCCGAGCATGCGCTCGTGTTGCGAATGCATGTAACCGAGGAAGCGTTCCACCGCGGCCTGTGACAGGAACCGCGTGCGCATGGCGCGCAGCTCGTCGCCGAGCTCGGAGGTCGTGACCAGGGACTCCGGCGGCGCGAACAGCGGGAGCATCACCGTCGGATTGCCCTTGATCGCCAGCCGCAGGTACTTGCGCAGCGAGTACAGCACCAGGTCGGTGTCGCCGTGGCCGCTGCGGACGCCCTCCGGCTGAGTACGCCAGATGTAGTCGTCGCGGTGCGCGGACACCCCGAGACGGTATTCGGGCGGTTCGACGTAGACGCCCATCTCGTCGTGGTCGTCGGTGCCGGCGATCGCGATCCCGTGCACCCCGCTGCCGACCACGGAGCGCAGGATCTCGTTCGGGAGGGCGACGCTCGGGTCGCCGTATTCGACGTTGGACATCGGGGTTCCTCTCTGCGGAGAAGGGGCGGTCTCGGGACGAGGCGACCAGCGTAACGAGACCCGGACCGCGGAGTCGACGGGTTTTCCGGGAGCGGAGACGGACGAACGCCGCCGCCCCGGACGAGGACGACGGCGTTCGCGGCGCGGCGGCGCGGGTCAGTTCTTCTCGCGGAGCGGAACCGCGGCCTCGTCGGTGTAGTTGAGGTAGGTGAACGACTCGGTGAAGTAGAGGTTCACCACGTCGCCGTCGTGCGAGTCGTAGCCGATCGACACGTCCTGGCCGATCGCCAGCTCGAAGTCGCCGCCGCGGGTGCTCAGCAGCACGGCGCCGGTGATCGCCGGGGCCCAGATGATCTCGCCGTCGGTCAGGATCCGCTTGAGGTGCTGCTGCACCGGGTAGCCGTCGTTCACGGTCTCGTTCACCGCGGCGTACAGGTCGGCGCTCAGCGCCAGCGAGTACGGGCCGTCCACCGAGTTCAGGCGCAGCCGGTTGATGGCGTTGCTGATGGCCTCCGGATAGTCGACGACGGCGTCCGGCAGGTCGATCGCCTCGGCGGACGCGGCCTCGGTCATGCCGGTGATCCCGGCGGCGGCGTACCCCTCGAAGATGGCCTTGTCCTCGGCGCGGGCCAGTTCGCTCGCGGCCCGGACCACCGGGTCCCAGTCGGAGTCGGAGGCGCCGCGGTCGACGTCGTCGACGGCCTCGCGGGACACCGTGAACGGTACCTTCAGCTCCACCAGCGGCTGAGCGTGACGGATGAAGGCGTGGATGCCGTCGGCGGGCGAGTCGATCTTGGAACGACGGCCGATGGTGACCGAATCGGTGTCGAGCCCGAGCGGGCCCTTCACGTCGACCAGTCGGCGACCCGCGCTGTTGCGCTTGAAGGAACGGCTGGCCTCGGCCTCGATCTCGGCCCAGGCGGCGTCGGAGATCGGGGCGAGTTCGCGGTGCAGATTGTTCATGCTGGGAGCTCCTTGAAGGGGTCGATGGCGGATCTGGGGGACGGGGAGGTCAGGACTTGAGGCTGCCGATGCCGAGGGAGCCGTCGGCGGGGGCTTCGACACGGGCTCCTTCGTCGCCCGGCTCAGCCGGCGGTGGGAAGGCGCCGTCGTGACCCGGGGTGCTCGGCGGTGGGGAGGTTCCTTCGTCACCGGAAGTGGTCGGCGGGCGGGAGGTTCCGTCGTCGCCGGGGGCGGACGGGGAGGCGCCGTCGCCTGCGGCCGCGGCCGGGGCGGGCGGCAGTTCGTCGAGGAACTCGGTCGAGGGGGCGAAGAACTGGGCGCCGGTGACCGCGGTGGTGAAGTCGAGCAGCCGGTCGTGGTTGCCGGGCGGATCGCCGAGGAACATGTTCGACGAGCATCCGCTCGGTGATCGCGGGAGACCTGGAGTAGGCGATGAAGAACGTGCCCTTCTCGCCGCCGACGTCACCGTAGGGCATGTTGTCGCGGACGATCTTGAGCTCGTTGCCCTCGTCGTCCTCGATCACGTTGAGCGCGATGTGGGCGTCGGCGGGCTTCACCTCGTCGTCCATCTCGACGTTCTCCAGCTTGGTGCGACCGATCGCGGCCTCCTGCTTGGACACCGGCAGCGAGGTCCACGACTCGAAGTCGGTCACGTACCGCTGGATCGTGACGTAGCTGCCGCCGGCGAAGTCCGGGTCGTCGTCGCCGACGGTGATGGTGTCGATCGCCTCCTGGCCGACGGGGTTCTCGGTGCCGTCCACGAAACCGATCAGGTCGCGCAGATCGAAGTAGCGGAAACCGTGGATCTCCTCGACGGTGCTGACCGCGTCGCCGAGCCGGGCGGTGAGCAGCCGCCCGGCCTCGTAGCAGAGGCCCATCACGTCGGACTTGATGTGGACGAGCAGATCGGCCGGGGTCGACGGCGCCGTGTGCACCGGCCCCGTCAACGCCGCGAACGGGTGGAGTTCGGCCGGGCGCGGCCCGGTGAAGAGCCGATCCCAGGCGTCCGAGCCGACGGCCGCGATCGCGGTGAGGGCGGCGTCGGGGTCGCGGGACGACACCGAGCGGACCAGCCCTTCGAGGTCGCCGAGGACGTCGCGGACCGCGTCCTCGCCGCCGGGTTCGATGAGCAGAGTCAGGAAGATGGCTGAACGCGTCTTTCGCGTGAGAATGACCTGTCCGGTAGACACATCACGATCCTAGTCTTGACTGAACCCAGAAAACGGCCGAGCCGGGCAATCACATTCGGATTGCCCGGCTCGGCCGGTGTCGAAGGTCCTACGCGGTGCGGATCAGCGCAGGACGCCCTTGAACGTGGTGTTCCACGACTGGCGGAAGGTCTCGTTCCAGTAGGTCCACCAGTGGTCGCCGTCCGGGGTGACCTTGGTGGTCAGACGGACGCCCGGCACGGCGGCGACGCGGGCGATGTACAGCTGGCTGCTGACCGAGGCGGCCACCTCCAGCGGCACCATCTGCGCGAACCGGACGGCGTTGAAGCCCGGTGCGCCCGGCATCAGCGAGCTGTCGTACTTGCTGCCCAGACCGGAGCCCGAGGAGATGTAGACGCGCTTGCCCGCGAGGTTGCCCGCGGTGAGGAACGGGTCGTTGGCGGCCCACTGGCCACCCGGCCAGGTGCCCCACATGTTGGTGGCGTTGCCGCCCATCTCGGCGACCGAGAACTGGATGCCCTGGTTGAAGCCCGGCATGGTGACGGTCGGGTAACCCGAGTACGAGGCGACGGCCCGGTAGAAGTTCGGGTGGCGCGAGGCGAGGTTCAGCGCCGAGGTGCCCGACATCGACAGACCGGCGACGCCGTTCTTGGTCGCGCTGGCGCCGTACTTGCCGCGCATGTGGCGGGGCAGTTCCTTGGTCAGGAAGGTCTCCCACTTCACCCGGCCCAGGCGCGGATCACGACGCTCCCAGTCGGTGTAGAAGGTGCCGCCGCCGGCGTAGGGGATGGCGACGTTGACGCCCTTGCCGCGCATGAACGAGGCGACGCGGGTCTCGATCAGCCAACCGCTGTTGTTGTTGGGGCCGCGGAGACCGTCGAGCAGGTACAGGGTGCCGGCGCCCCGGCGGCCCGCACCGACGACGCAGACCGGGATGCGCTTGCCCATGGAGGCGGAGTAGACCCGGTCGACGTGGGTGGGGCAACTGCCGTCGCGGGGGATCGCGCCGGCTTCCGGTGCCATGGCGGTGGCGCCACCGAGGACGGTGGCGGTGGCCAGCGTGATGGCCAGCAGGCGCTTACGTGCGCTTGAGAACATGCAACTTCCTTAGCGATCGAGACCGGACCCGGCCTTGGTCGTGCTTACAAACCCCGACGGCTCGACGCGTCGTGGTGGACGCGCGTTCCACAGGGTACTAGGACCCCGGAGTCTCCTTCGACCTAGAGGGTAACGGACCGATAACGACCGAGCAAAAGGTCGGCGTAGAGAAACCTTTGATTAGGCTGTGTGATGGGCCACAGCGGCCTGTGGGACCGTGGGAGAGGGACCGAGACGTTGCGCGAAGGACAGCAGGCGGATGCCGTGGTGGTGGGCTCGGGCCTGGCCGGATTGGTGGCCGTGTACGAGCTCACGCAGGCCGGCAGACGAGTGATCGTGGTGGACCAGGAGAACCGGAGGAATCTGGGCGGGCAGGCGTTCTGGTCGCTCGGCGGCATCTTCCTGGTGGACAGTCCCGAACAGCGGCGGCTGGGAATCAAGGACTCGCCGGAGCTCGCGCTGCAGGACTGGCTCGGCTCGGCCGGTTTCGACCGCGACGACGAGGACTACTGGCCCCGGCAGTGGGCGCGCGCCTACGTCGACTTCGCCGCCACCGAGAAGCGCGACTACCTGCACGGTCTCGGCCTCAGATTCACCCCGGTGGTCGGCTGGGCCGAACGCGGCGGCGGCTCCGCCGACGGCCACGGCAACTCCGTCCCGCGTTTCCACCTCTCCTGGGGCACCGGCCCCGAGGTGGTCCGGATCTTCGCCGAACCCGTCCTGGCAGCCGAACGCGAGGGGCTGGTCGAGTTCCGGTTCCGGCATCGGGTCGACGGACTGATCGTCGACGACGACGGTGCCGCCGTCGGGGTGCGCGGTGCGGTCCTCGAACCCAGCGACGCCGAGCGCGGCGTCAAGAGCTCCCGGACCGAGGTCGACGAGTTCGAGATCCGGGCTGGAGCCGTGATCGTGACCACCGGTGGGATCGGTCACAACCACCGGATGGTGCGGGAGAACTGGCCCGTGGAGCGGCTCGGACCGGTGCCCGAGCACATGATCGCGGGCGTGCCCGACTACGTCGACGGCCGCATGCTCGGCATCGCCGAGGAGGCGGGCGCCAACCTGGTGAACCGCGACCGGATGTGGCACTACACCGAAGGCATCCACAACTGGGATCCGGTCTGGTCCGACCACGCGATCCGGATCATCCCGGGGCCGTCGTCGATGTGGCTCGACGCGAACGGCCGTCGACTGGATCCGCCGAACTTCCCCGGCTTCGACACCAACGCGACGATGAAGGCGATCCTGTCCACCGGGTACGACTACTCCTGGTTCGTCCTGACCGGCGACATCATCGAGAAGGAGTTCGCGCTCTCGGGCTCGGAGCAGAACCCGGATCTGACCGACAAGTCGTACAAGACCGTCGTGAAGACGCGGCTGGCGAAGGGGGCGCCGGGCCCGGTCAAGGCGTTCATGGACCACGGGGTCGACTTCGTGGTGCGCGACAACCTGCCCGAACTGGTCGCCGGGATGAACGAGATCGGCCGCGGCGGACACATCGATCTCGCCGAACTGGAACGCACGATCTCGGCCCGCGACAGCCAGGTGGAGAACGCCTTCGGCAAGGACGCGCAGGTGATGGCGATCCACAATGCGCGCAACTACCTGGGCGACAAGGTGGTCCGGGTGGCGAAACCGCATCGGATCCTCGATCCCGAGCACGGTCCGCTGATCGCGGTGCGGCTGAACGTCCTCACCCGCAAGACCCTGGGCGGTCTGGAGACCGACCTCGATGCCCGGGTGATGCGGCCCGACGGGAACGTGTTCGACGGTCTGTACGCGGCCGGTGAGGTGGCGGGCTTCGGCGGTGGCGGGATGCACGGCTACAACGCGCTGGAGGGCACCTTCCTCGGCGGCTGCATCTTCTCCGGTCGTGCCGCGGGCCGGGCGGTGGCGCAGCAGAAGAGCTGACCCGCGGCGGCGCCCGGCGACGAGAGAGGCCTGTGGAGGCGGGAGTACGAGGCGACGAGAACGGGCGCCGAACCGGAGGAGGTTCGGCGCCCGTCGTCGTGCTGGAGTCGAGTCGTGCGGGAGTCGAGTCGTGCCGGAGTCGGCGGCCCGGTCAGTCCGGCAGCATGTGCCGCGGGATCGACTGCGTGGAGTTCGGATCCGGCAGCGGCGGGAGGACCACCGTGTCGGCCTGGGGATCGGTCTCCGGCGGCGGTGCGGGCGACCAGAGGTCACTCGTGGGCGCCGCGGCCGCGGCACCGGCGCCGAACGCCTGGGTGCGCTGATCGTCCTTGTCCATGCTCAGCTCGGGCTCGGCGGCATCGTCTCCGGTCGGGTGACCGTCCCGCGGATCGTCGCCGTCGGCGTCGTCGCCCCGGCCGCGAAACAGCAGGAGCGCCCACAGCGCCAGCAGGAGCGCGCCGAGCACGCCCAGGATGATCGGGGCGTACAGGCCGCCCCACTTGAGCTGGCCGATGTACGACGAGGCGCGGTCGGTCTGCTCCTTGACGGTCTTGTCGCTGAGCTTGAAGTTCGCCTTCAGGGCGTCCATCCGGAAGTCGTTGACCTCCTTGGGGAGGTCTTCGGTGCCCTCCGGGCTCTTGAAGTACTGGTGCTGCTCTTCGTAGCCGTCGACGATGGTGCCGGTGGTCGGCTCCACCCAGACGTGGCGGACCGCCGCGGCGTGGCGGTGCATGGTGATCGGCTCTTCCGGCTTCAGGCCGTCGGCGGTGATGCCCCACCACTTGGCGGGCATGGTCAGGATGGTGCCGAGCGGGGCCTCGCCCTTGGGGTTGGGCAGGTTGGAGATGTTGGTCTCGGGCACCTCGGCCTTGAAGTGGTAGACCTTCACGCCGTTGATCGTCTTCTCGTCGACGAACTTGGCGACGGCGTCCGAGCGGGTGTTCAGGTCGTAGTAGTAGTAGTCCCGCTTCTTCACGTCGAAGCCGAACTTGTACTGGAAGCCCTGGCGCTTCTCGAGCGGCACCGAGACGTCTTCCACCGGGACTCCGTCGGGAGCGGCTTCGAGCTGCAGCGAGCTGACGGCGCCGTTGGGCGCGGACGACTTGCGATCGAGCGAGACGCGGTCGACGTTCGCGGTCAGCAGGGCGTCGTCGCACTTGCGGTCGCCGTCGGAGGTGGCGAGCTTGGGCTGGCGCTCCTCGCCGTCCTTGCCCTGGATCCGATCGATCAGGACGGTCTGGCCGGCCTCGATCGTGGCCTGGGAGTCGTTCGACGGCTCCACCACCACCGACCGGCGCTGCTGCTTGAGGCTGACGGTCAACTGGGCCGCCTTGTCCTTCGACACCGAGCAGCGATCGAAGATCACTGCGGGGAACCGCTCACCGGTGTTGTTCAGTGCGGCGATGCTGGTCGAGTCCGTCGTGATGTCCAGGTCGAGCGGCACCACCTTCAGTTTCGGAACGAGGTACGTGGGAATGGTGATCGCCGCGGCGATGCACGCGATCCCGAAGAAGGCCAACAGGGCCATCCCGATTCGTCTCATGAATTTCGGCTCCAAGCAGTGGGGGTCGTCGTATCGAACCACTTATCCGATACAGACTATTCGAGTCGGGTTCGCTTCTGTACCGGAGCAGTCCGGTCGGCGCGGCGATCACGCTCGGCTTCCTTCATGATCCCGGCCATGTATCCGTAGATCTCTCGGTCCGAGATCGCCTTCCAGCGGGGGGCGAGCAGCTTCATGTATTTCTCGACGTACAGCAGCTGCTTACCCACCAGTACGAGCTCGCGCGGGAGGCGGGCATCGTGGGCCTTCGCCACCGCGGCCAGCTGGCGGCCGAGGTCGGTGTAGCTCATCGAACCGAGCTCGGTGGCCGACAGCGGCGCGGCGACCTTCTTCAGGTCCTCGCCGCCCTTGGCGGTGGAGCCGGGCTTGTGCACGGCGCCGAGCAGGAAGATGGCGCGGCCGGCGGAGTCGTAGTCCTGTTTCACGATCAGATCCACCACCAGCTGGCGGAGGATCCGGCGGGTGCGCGCGTCGAAGCGCCCGACGATCCCGAAATCGAGCAGGACCAGCTTGCCCTCGTCGTCGACCAGGACGTTCCCGGCGTGCAGATCGCCGTGGAAGAGTCCGCCGTGGAAGGCCGAGTCGAGCAACGACAGCAGCAGGTTCTTGCAGAGGGTCTCACCGTCGTGACCGGCGGCGCGGACCGCCTCGGCGTCGTCGATGCGGGTCGCGTAGATGCGCTCCATCGTCATCACCTTCTCGGTGGTGAGATCGTGGTACACCTTCGGCACGCGCACCCGGTCGCCGAACGGCCCGGGCTGCAGGCACTCGAACCACTCCTCCATGGTGGCGGCCTCGTTGCGGAAGTCCAGTTCGGCGTTGAGGCCGTCGGCGAAGTCCTCCACCACGTGCCGGGCGCTGAGCATGCGCCCGTACTCGGAGATCTCGGCGAGTCCGGCGACGCGTTCGAGGATCGCCACGTCGGGGGCCAGTCGCTGGGCGATGCCCGGGCGCTGCACCTTCACCACCACCTCTTCGCCGGTCGTCAGCGTGGCGGTGTGGCATTGGGCGATCGACGCCGAGGCGATGGGGGTGTCGTCGAAGCTCGCGAAGACCTCGTTCGCCGGCTTGCCCAGTTCGGCCTCGATGATCCGGTGGACCTCGTCGGCGGGGGACGGCGGCACCTGATCGAGCAGGGACTCGAACTCCTCGGACATCGCCGGGGTGAACACGCCGGGACTGGAGGCGATCAGCTGGCCGAGCTTCACGTACGTGGGGCCGAGATGCTCGAAGGTCCGGCGGACCTCGTGGGCCACGTCGGAGGCGCCGGGCTTCTTGCCGTGGATCAGGCCGTTGACCGAACCGGCCACGAAGCGGCCGACCCCGAAGGCGGTCTGCGCCGCGGTGGCCGCGAAGCGGGTGGCCTCTTCGGCGACGGAGACCGTCGGCAACTGTTCGCGGACGTCGTCGGCAGGTTGCTGCGTCATCACGCCAGGGATTCTAGTCGTCCCGACCCCGGGTCCCGGTGTTTCGTGACCTGCGTCAACCGCGGTCCGACGATGCGGGTCCGCTCACGCCCCTCGAAGTCGGCGGGCCGGGCGGCCGGGGACGGACGCCGGCCATCGGAGAGTCGGTGATGTCGTCCTCGCCCCGGAGCGGGAGGCTCCGCGGTTCAGAAACGCCGGACGAACCGGTACCAGTCTCCCGTCACGTGTCGATAGATGTACTCGCCGTCGCGCACCTCGGTCTGGTTCACCTCGACTCCGGCGGGGACCCATGCCCAGCCGATCATGTCGATGAGCCCGCCGGGCGTGGTGAACACGCAGACGCCGTCGGAGAGTCGATGCGTCTGCTCGACGTAGACCGTCCGGAACCACGTCTCGCCGGTGCGGGCGCAGTCGCGGGCGTGCTCGGTCATCGCGGACCGGGACACCGCGAACGAGACGTCGGGGCCGAACGCGGCCAGTGCTCCGAACAGGACGACGACGAGCGGTGCCGCGAGCGACGGCAGCCACGCCCGGTGGCGGACCAGGCCGAACAGGGCCGGCGCCAGCCAGATGACACCGAGGGCCGGAAGGCACGCGAATGCGAGGAGGGAGGCCCAGCCGCCGGGCCATTCGAAGGCGGCGAAGGCCACCGGGACGCACAGCACCAGCGAGAGTCCGGCGATGACGAGCATGACGTGCGTCCACGATCGGGGTGCGGGCGTCGTCGTCATACCTGCCGAGAGTATGAGGTCGCGGGGTCGTCGTCGGTGGCCTATGGCGTGGGCCGTGGCGGCGGGCGTAGGCTTCGAGGAGGTTTTCGATCATCGGTCGATAACCAGCGTACGACGACGAAGGGAGTCGCGGATGGGCACGGAGATGCGGGCCGAGCTGGTGGTGGTCGGCGCGGGTGTCGCCGGGCTGACCGCGGCGCTCTCGGCGGCCGAGGCCGGACTGACCGTGGTGGTCCTGAACAAGGGGCGGGCGTGGCGGCCCGAGGCCGTGGAGCAGTCCACCTCCACCTTCTACGCCCAGGGCGGGATCGCCGTCGTCGACCCCGACGACCCCGACGACGGCGTCGCCCTGCACGTCCGGGACACCCTCGCCGCCGGGGCCGGGCTCACCGTCCCGGATCCGACCGAGCAGATCGTCGCCGCGGGCTGGTCCGCGGTGGAGAGACTGGTCGGCTGGGGCGCGCGGTTCGACTCCGCTCCCGACGGCCGGTTCCTCCGCACCCGCGAGGGCGGGCACAGCGTGCGCCGGATCATCCACGCCGGCGGGGATGCGACCGGCGCCCAGGTGCAGGCCGCCCTCGGCGGCGCCCTGGCGCGGGCGGGGGTGCGGGTGCTCGACGACGCCCGCGCCACCGGGATCCTCACCGGGCACGACGGCGCCGCGGCCGGCGTCGCCTACTCCGACGACGAGGGCGACGGCGCGGTGTGGGCGCCGACCGTGCTGCTCGCGACCGGCGGAGTGGGGCATTCGTATTCGGCCACCACCAATCCGGCGGGCGCCACCGGCGACGGCATCGCCCTCGCGCTGCGGGCCGGTGCCGCGGTGGCCGACCTGGAGTTCATCCAGTTCCATCCGACGATGCTCTACGTGCCGGGCGCCCGCGGGCGCCGCACGCTGGTCAGCGAGGCGCTGCGCGGCGAGGGCGGACGACTGGTCGACATCGACGGCGCGAGCGTCACCGAGGGGGTGCACCCGCTCGGCGATCTGGCTCCCCGGGACGTGGTGGCCCGCGCGGTGCGGGCGGCGATGGAACGCACCGGCGCCCCGCACGTCTACCTGGACTTCACCGCCATCGAGGACTTCGAGCGACGTTTCCCGACCGTGCTCGCCGGCGTCCGGGCCGCGGGGGTGTCGACCGACGACGGCCGGCTGCCGGTGGTGCCCGGCGCCCACTACCTGTGCGGCGGCGTGGTGACCGATGCGCACGGCCGGACCGGCGTCCCCGGGCTGCTCGCGGCGGGGGAGGTGGCCCGGACCGGGCTGCACGGAGCCAACCGGCTCGCCTCGAACAGTCTGCTGGAGGGGCTGGTGATGGGTCGTCGGGCGGCCGCGGTCGCCGTCGAACGTCGGGCGGAGTCGATTCCCGCGGCTCGGGTCGACGTCCCGGCGCGTCTGCCCGCCGCCGAGCGCGGCGCACTGCAGGACCTGATGTCGGCGCGGGTGGCGCTGCTGCGCGACGCCGAGGGGCTGGCGGGGACCGCGGAGTTCCTGGAGTCGGCCGCGGAACGGGTGCAGTCCGACCGCGCCGCCGCCGAGGACGCGGCCCTCACCCTGACCGCGCGGGCGGTGGTGGCCGCCGCCTCCGCACGCGAGGAGTCGCGCGGCTGCCACTACCGTGCGGACCGTCCGGCCGCGGCGGACGAGCCCCGGTCCCGGGGCTTCGTATGGCGTGACGGCGTGTTCGCGGAGGCCGTCGTGCCGGAGATTTACGGCGTGTCGCCGGTGACTGCCTAGCGGGGCGTCTGCGGTCTTCGTAGACTTCTCCTTTGAACGGCGGGCGGGGCGGCCGAATTGTTTCGCGGAGAAGGCGGATGTGCTGACCGCGCCGAGTAGACGAGGTGGATCGAGCATGGCGCCAGACCGATGTTGGTCGTCGATCGTGGTCGGCTCCGCCGAGGAGGCGGCCCTGGGCATCGGTCCCCGTGAGTCGTCGCTGGTCGCGTGCGATCTGTCCGACGGGCATTCCGGCCTGCACAGCAGCGACGGCGGTCGCGGCGGCACCGGGCGGCGCACCTGGGTGATGTGGGGCGATTACGCGCGCAGTCCGCAGCCCGGCCGGGAGATCGATCCGTGTCGCGGCCGGGGGCCCGGCGGCGTGTTCTGCACGCTGTACGACGGCCACGGCGGCGCCCACCGGTTCCTGGCCATGGCGACCGCTGCGGAACCTCGGCCCGGATCGTCGGCGGAGGACTCGCCGGTGTCGTCCGACACCGGTCGGGTGCGCATCGACACCCCGCCCGTCGAACATCATCCGGTGGCGCCGCCGCCGGTCTCGTCGCGGTGGACGACGGAGCCGGCGCCGCCGACGACGTCTTTCGTGTCGCAGGCCGCCGCGTCCCCGCCTGCAGACCCCCCGCCCGCAGACCCCCCGACCACGACCCTCTCGTCCGTGGAGCCCGCGTCCTTCGCGCGTCCGGACGTCGCCGCCGGGACGTCGCCGCACCACACCCCGTCCCGGCCGGTCGGCCCGCGGACGTCGATCACCCCGCCGGTGCCCACACCGTCGGCGGATCCGTACCACACCGTGGCGTCGCCGGTCGTTCCGGGTGATGCCTGCGCCGCACGGCGCGGAGCCCGTACCGGGGAACGAGGAGGAGCCGGTGGCTCGTAGAGACCAGTCCGCCGAACGCGGCACCGAACAGAAGCCGGGGAGACACGGCATGGGCAGACATCAGGAACCGTACGACGACCCCGCGAGCGCGGCGCCGCGCATCGTGTCGGGGTATTCGACGTCCTCCACCGCCGCCCCGCGAACGGTGCAGGCCGAGCCGAGGACCGTCGAACCGACCCCCTCGGAGTCCGAGGTGCACGTCAGCGACCATCGTGAACTCGGATCGATGCTGCAGGTGAACGAGTACGCCGACCGCAGTCGTACCTCGTTCATCGAAGTGATCGAACCCGCAGGCGGATCGCGGACGGTGGTGGCGCCGGTCTCGTCCGATCCTCGGACGGTCACCCGGAGTCCGGTGCGGTCGGCCCCCGTCTCCCGGACCGCGGCGGAGCCGCGCACGGTCACCGGTGGTCAGGCCGCCGCGAGCGCCACGAGCACCCCGGCCGCCGCGAGCACTCGACTCACGACGAGTGCTCCGGCCACGACGAGCACCCAGGCCACGACGAGCACCCCGGCGCCCGCCACCCGTTACGCACCGTCCACGTACTCCACCTCCACCCCGACGTACTCCGCCCAGACGACCTCCACCCCGACGACGACGTCGTCCACGGCGGCGGCCACCCGGACCACCAGCACCGGCCGGAGCTCGGAGGCGCCGCGCACGGTCTACGCGTCCCGATCCACCCCGGTGACCCGGACGGCGCACGCGCCGCGGATCGTCGAGTCCACGCGACCCGCGGTCGACAGCGCCCCGCGCATCGAGACGGAGCGCACGACGGCGACGGCCCGGTCCGGTGATCGGGAGGAAGCGGTCTCGGAGGGCTACGCCGGACTGGATCGGCTGCAGGCCGCGACGGTGGCGGCGTCCACCGCGGCGGCCTCGCATGCGGTGGAGTCGGCCTCGGCGGTGGTCTCGGCGCTGCCGGAGGATCAGGTGCTGGTCCGCCGACAGGTCGGCGACGCGCTTCGGGACGTGGCGGCGGCGCTGGCCAAACTGGCCGAGAGCCTGGACCCGCGCTGAGGCCGACGGCTCGGGGCCCGGCGAGGACCGCTCGTCCGGCCGAGTCTCAGAGCGAGCCGAAGAGCACCGTGGCGATCGCCAGGAACAGCGCGATCACCGTGCCGCTCCGCAGCACGAAGTCGGTCAGATAATACGGCGCCTGATCGGTTCCGGGTTCCTCGGGATCGGGACGTCCTCCTGCGATGCGGAGGGCGGCGGTTCCCGAGGTCAGGTTCCCGAAACTCATGGTCGTAACGCTCATCACTTCGTGCGGACGGTGTAGTTCATACTACATAAAGTTAGCCGCCTAATCGATGCGATCGTGTTCAGGAACCCGGACGCTCCACGACGCGAGCAGGGCGAGCTTCTCGGCCGACGGGCTGCCCTCTTCGGCGGACCACAGCACCAGTTGCTGGCTCGGGTCGCCCGAGTATCGGAACGAGTCCCAGTCGAGTGTCAGATCGCCGACGGTCTCGTTGTGGAGCGTCTTGGAACCGAACTCCTGGCTGGCGACGTTGCGCTCGGCCCACCAGACGCGGAAGTCCTCGTCGGCCACGCTGAGCCGGCCGACCAGGGCGGCGAGCCGGGGGTCGGTCGGATTCTCGGCGGCCTCCATGCGCAGGAACGAGACGGAGGTGCGGGCCACCGTCTCCCAGTCCTGGTAGATGCTGCGCATGTGCGGGTTCAGGAACATCAGGCGCACGTAGTTGCGCTGGTCGGCGGGGAGCGCGTCGAAATCGACCAGCAGGGTGGAGGCGAGCCGGTTCCAGGCCAGGATGTCCAGGTAGCGGCCGAGGATCAGGGCCGGGGTGTCGGTGAGCTGATCCATCAGGCGCATCAGCTGCGGCCGGACCTTCGGCGACCGCGGGCGCGGCGGGGTCCGCCGGTCGGCCTGCTGGGCGAGACTGCGCACATAGGTGGCCTGATCGGCGTCGAGCCGCAGCACCCGGATCAGGACCTCCAGGACCGGATCGCTCGGTGCGAGCCTGCCCTGCTCGATGCGGGTGTAGTAGTCGTGGCTGATCGAGGCGAGTTCGGCCACCTCCTCGCGGCGCAGGCCGGAGACCCGGCGGGCGGTGTGACCGCGTTCGGGCAGTCCGGCCTGGGCGGGGGTGATGCGGCTGCGCCGTTCTTTGAAGAACTGACCCAGCTCGACGAGGTGCGGTGTCTTTGCGGGCATGCCTCGACGCTAGACCCCCGGAACGGCGGATACCTGGGAGAAATCGTTCCCGGTACGTGAGATTCCACGGTGCGTCGCACGCGGAGGCCTCCGCTGGTGTACAACCCGAACAGGAGGAAGACCCCGAGCAGGAGGTACGGCATGCAGTCGTTGTTCACCGAGTCGGCGGACGGCGTCTTCGTGCCGGGGCCGCTCGCCGTGTCGGGCTGGGGCGATCAGATCCGCGGCCTCGCCGTCAGCGCGCTGCTCGCCCGCGGTGCCGAGCGGCGCATGGCCGAATCCGGGCGCGACGACCTCCGGCCCGCCCGCTGGACGCTCGAACTGTTCCGCCCGGCCCGGATGGCGCCCCTGGCGGTGACCGCCGACGTGATCCGGCTGGGGCGGCGGATCGGGCTGATCGACGTCGGCCTGCGCCAGGGCGACGGTCTGGTCGCCCGCGCCACCGCGCTGTACCTGGCGCCCGCCGAGCCCGTCGTCGGCCGGGTGTGGTCGCCCGTCCCCGACACCGCCGTGCCGCCGACTCCCGCGGAACGTGTCGACGACGGCGTCGAGCGACTGTATCGATCCGGTGACGGCGACTGGGTGACGCCGGATCTCGTGGAGCCGGGCGCCGAACGCAATCACGCGTGGCAGTATCCCCTCCCGCTGCTCGACGGCGAGACCCCGACGCCCTTCCAGGCGCTCGCCGGCGCCGCGGACGTCGCGAACGCCGTCCTTAATATGGGGACGCACGGCCTGGAGTTCATCAACACCGACGTGACCCTGCAGATCACCCGCCTGCCGAGCGGTCTGGAGGTCGGGATGTCGGGGGCAGATCGGATCGAGGGCGACGGGGTGATGACCGGGTCGGTGTATCTGTTCGACGCCGACGGGGTGGTCGGACTGGCCACGATCGTCGGGCTCGCGAACCCGTCCGCCGCCGTCGACATGCGGAAGTTCGGGCGGCACTGAGCCGGCCGGACCGCACCTGACCGACGAGTAACCCGGACGGTGGCGTAGATCACGCGGAAGCGGTCGGCCGGGGCATGCGTGCTATCTTTTTGCCACGTTTTCCATAAGCGGGAGCTAAGCCTGTCCTGGGTTTGTCCCGCGACATGGTGTGCCGAGTCCGACGACGTGCCGGCGCCATGGTGCAACACCGGCTTCGCGGGTACTCGCGGCGCTGGCTGAAGTGCTATGCGCCTCTCGTCGTCCGGCGCGGACCGCCGATGTCGAAAAGGTCCGAGGTGAACAGAACTATGAGTGTGGGAGCGACATGCTGATCGGTATCCCCCGAGAATCGAAGCCGGGTGAAACCCTCGTCGCGGCGACCGCGAAGACGGTGGCCCAGCTCGAGAAGCTCGGGTACCAGATAATCGTCGAATCCGGCTGTGGCGCGGGCGCCGAGCAGCCGGATGCGGCGTTCGCGGAGGCCGGCGCGAGCGTCGGCACGACCGACGAGGTGTGGGGCGCCGACGTCGTCGTCAAGGTGAACGCGCCGACCGACGACGAGATCGCCCGGATGCGCAAGGGCGCCGTCATCATCTCGATGATGGCACCGGCCCGCAGCCCGGAACTGGTCGAGAAGCTGCAGAAGGCCGGCGTCACGGCGCTCGCGATGGACGCGGTGCCGCGTATCTCCCGTGCGCAGTCGATGGACGTGCTGAGCTCGATGGCCAACGTCGCGGGCTACCGCGCCGTCGTCGAGGCGGCCCACGAGTTCGGCCGCATGTTCACCGGACAGGTCACCGCGGCGGGCAAGATCCCGCCGGCCCGCGTCTTCGTCGTGGGCGCCGGTGTGGCCGGTCTCGCCGCGATCGGCGCCGCGTCGGCGATGGGCGCCATCGTGCGCGCCTTCGACGTGCGCCCCGAGGTGGCCGAGCAGGTCGAGTCGATGGGCGCCGAGTTCGTCAACGTCGACTTCGAGGCGGAGAAGTCCGAGGACGGCTACGCCAAGGAGATGACCGCCGAGCAGGAGGCCGCCACCGCGTCGATGTACGACGAGGAGGCCCGCGCCGCCGACATCGTCATCACCACCGCGCTGATCCCCGGTCGTCCCGCTCCCAGCCTGATCTCCGCCGAGACCGTCGCCGGGATGAAGAACGGCTCCGTGATCGTCGACATGGCGGCCGCGAACGGCGGCAACGCCGCGGGCACCGTCAAGGACGAGAAGGTCGTCACCGAGAACGGTGTGACCATCCTGGGCTACACCGATCTGGCCGGCCGGCTGGCCGCGCAGACCTCGCAGCTCTACGGCACCAACATCGTCAACCTGCTGAAGCTGCTCACCCCGGAGAAGGACGGCGAACTCACGCTCGACTTCGACGACGTGGTGCAGCGCGGCATCACCGTCACCAAGGACGGCGAGGGCATGTGGCCGCCGCCTCCGGTGCAGGTGTCCGCCGCGCCGAAGGCCGCTCCGGCCGCGCCGGCTCCGGTGGTCGAGGAGAAGGCCCCGATGTCGCCGGGCAAGAAGGTCGGGCTGGTGCTCCTGGGCATCGTGGCCTTCTTCCTGGTCAACGCCTTCGCCCCGGGAGACATCCCGCGGCACTTCACGGTGCTGATGCTGGCGATCGTGATCGGCTACTACGTCATCGGCAACGTGGCGCACGCGCTGCACACGCCGCTGATGTCGGTCACCAACGCCATCTCCGGCGTCGTGGTGGTGGGTGCGATCCTGCAGTTGGCGACGAACAGCACCACGGTGCTGGTGCTGTCGACCATCGCGATCCTGCTCGCCTCGATCAACGTGTTCGGTGGTTTCGCGGTCACCCGCCGCATGCTGTCGATGTTCAGCAAGGGGGCATGACGAATCATGACTATCGAATCCATGACATTCGCGGCGTACATCGTCGCCTCGCTGCTCTTCATCCTGTCGCTCGCCGGCCTGAGCAAGCACGAGTCCGCCAAGAGCGGTCTGACCTACGGCATGGTCGGCATGGCCGTCGCCCTCGCCGCGACCGTCACCATGATGGTCAAGGACCTCGACCACGTCGAGTTCGCCGGCGCCTCGTTCGACAAGTGGCTGCCGATCTCGCTGCTGATCGGCTCCGTCGTGATCGGCGCCCTGATCGGCCTGTGGCGTGCCAAGGTCGTCGAGATGACCGGCATGCCCGAGCTCATCGCGCTGCTGCACTCGTTCGTCGGTCTCGCCGCGGTCCTCATCGGCTGGAACGGCGCCATCACCGGCGTCCACGCCGAGCCGGGTGACGCCGACTACGGCGCCCTGGTCGGCATCCACTCCGCCGAGGTCGCGATCGGCATCTTCATCGGTGCGGTCACCTTCACCGGCTCGATCGTCGCCAACCTGAAGCTGTCGGCGCGCATCAAGTCGTCGCCGCTCATGCTGCCGGGCAAGAACTTCATCAACATCGGTTCGCTGGTCGTGTTCGCCGTGCTGACCGGCGTCTACGTCGCCCGCGACGTCAAGGACGACACCACCGGTTACATCCTGCTCGCCGTGATCACCGCCCTGGCGCTGTTCCTGGGCTGGCATTCTGGTGGCCTCGATCGGCGGCGGCGACATGCCGGTGGTCGTGTCCATGCTGAACTCGTACTCCGGTTGGGCCGCCGCGGCCTCGGGCTTCCTGCTCGGCAACGATCTGCTGATCGTCACCGGTGCGCTGGTCGGCTCGTCGGGTGCGTACCTGAGCTACATCATGTGCAAGGCGATGAACCGGTCGTTCATCTCCGTCATCGCCGGCGGTTTCGGCATCGAAGCCGGCCCGGCCGAGGACAAGGACTACGGCGAGCACCGGGAGATCAAGGCCGACGCGGCCGCCGAGCTCCTGTCGGGCGCCAAGTCCGTGGTCATCACCCCGGGTTACGGCATGGCCGTCGCCCAGGCGCAGTACCCGGTCGCCGACCTGACGGCCAAGCTGCGCGCGAAGGGCGTCGACGTCCGCTTCGGCATCCACCCCGTCGCCGGTCGTCTGCCCGGCCACATGAACGTGCTCCTCGCCGAGGCGAAGGTGCCGTACGACGTCGTGCTGGAGATGGACGAGATCAACGACGACTTCCCGGAGACGGACGTCGTGCTGGTGATCGGCGCCAACGACACGGTCAACCCGGCCGCGTCGGAGGATCCGAGCTCCCCGATCGC
Source organism: Gordonia sp. (in: high G+C Gram-positive bacteria) (assembly GCF_047600385.1). Classification (GTDB taxonomy): domain Bacteria; phylum Actinomycetota; class Actinomycetes; order Mycobacteriales; family Mycobacteriaceae; genus Gordonia. Next base: position 1,187,635 of record NZ_JASGKZ010000001.1, read on the forward strand.
CGGCATGCCGGTGCTCGAGGTCTGGAACGCCAAGGACGTCATCGTGTTCAAGCGGTCGATGGCCGTCGGTTACGCCGGCGTGCAGAACCCGCTGTTCTTCCGGGACAACACGCAGATGCTCTTCGGTGACGCGAAGGACCGTGTGGAGGACATCATCGGCGCTCTGTAGTCCGAGGTCTCGACTCCGCTCGACCAGCGGGGGGCACTCGCCCCTCCGCTGGTCGAGTGCTTTCCCGGGTCGAGTCTTTCTCGTCGGTCGAGCGTTCGTCTCGCTGGTCGAGCGAAGTCGAGACCACTCCGCCGAAGGAATCCCGTCCGGGGTGTCGATATCGCTGCCGTCCGTCCGTCACCATGGTGTCGGGCGAGAGCGTTCGACGAGCATCGAGACACCTGGAGACATCATGAAATACGCACTGCTGCTCATGGGGCACGTGAACGACGACGCCGCCGAGACCGGCTGCGCGAGCCCGGAGGAGTACTTCGCCTTCGACCAGGAGATCACCGCCGCGGGCGTGGTGGTCGACTCCTTCGCGCTGGAGGACCCGGACCAGGCCGTCGTCGTGCGGAGCGATGCGTCGGGGGAACGCGTCGTGACCGCCGGGCCGTACGCCGAGGTCCGCGAGTTCGTGGGCGGGACGTACGTCATCGAGGTCGCCGACCTCGACGAGGCGATCGCCTGGGCGCGCAGGAGCCCCGGCTCCGGGCCCGGCGGGCACGTGGAGATCCGCCCCGTCGCCCCGTACTGAGCCGGATCGTGCCGATTCGGCCCGGCCGGACGAGGGCGTCGACGTGACCGGAACCGGGGCGGCCCGCCGAGCGATCGGCGAGATCGACCGGGCCGCGAGGACGCGCCTGCTGGCCGTCCTCACGGCCCGCTTCGGCGACCTGGACCTCGCCGAGGACGCGCTGCAGGAGGCGCTGATCCAGGCGCTGCGGACGTGGCCGGAGACCGGTGTCCCGGCATCGCCGGAGGCCTGGCTGACGACCACCGCCAAACGTAAGGCGCTCGACGTCGTGCGGCGCGACGGGGTGCTGGCCGCCAAACTCGCCGAACTGCGGATCTACGCCGAGCGGGAGCCGCGGACGGTCGCCGATCCGGTCGATGCACTCGAACCGGCGCCGGTGCCCGACGAGCGGCTCGGCCTGTTCTTCGCGTGTGCGCACCCGGCCCTGCGGCCCGAGCAGCGGATCGCGCTCACCCTGCGTTTCGTGGCGGGTCTGTCGACGGCGGAGGTGGCGGCCGCACTGCTGATCCCGGTGACCACCGCGCAGCAGCGGATCGTCCGCGCCAAGAAGCGCATCGCGACGCTGGGGATCCGGTTCGTCGTCCCGGCGCGGACGGAGCTGCCCGACCGCCTCCCCGTCGTCCTGCGCACGGTGTACCTGCTCTTCTCGGAGGGCTACGCGCGGTCCACCGGCGCCGAGCACGTCCGCGACGACCTGACTGCCGAGGCGATCCGACTGGCCCGACTGCTCCGCGCCCTGCTGCCGTGCGCCGAGACCACCGGACTGCTGGCGCTGCTGGTGCTCACCAATGCACGACGACCCGCGCGCACCGGCCCGGACGGACACCCGGTCGCGCTCGCCGACCAGGATCGCGCCCGGTGGGATCGGGCCGGGCTGACCGAGGGGATCGCGCTGGCCGAGGAGGCGGCCGGGGCGCGCGGCGCGTCGTCGTACGCGATTCAGGCGGCGATCGCCGCGGTGCACGCGGAGGCCGGGACCGCCGCGGAGACGGACTGGCGCCAGATCACCGTGCTCTACCGCATGCTCGCCGTCGTGGAGCCCGGACCGGTGGTGCGGCTCGGCGGCGCCGTCGCCGAAGGCCGCGCGTACGGCCCGGACCGGGGAATGCGACGGCTGCGCGCGCTGGCGGACGATCCGATGCTCAGCCGGTTCCGGCCCTTCCACATCGCGTGCGCGGTCACGCTGACGGAGTCGGGCGACGAGCAGGGGGCGGCCGCCGCTTATCGTCGTGCGCTGGAACTGCCCGGCAACGCGGCCGAGGACGACTACCTGGCGGCGTCCCTGGCCGGGCTCGAAACTCCGGACGGGTCCTGATCACCAGGTGGACAGGACACGGTAGTGGGTGGTCAGCCGGTGGTCCTCGATGATGTGGAAGGCGATGCCCGGGCCCTGGGTGGCGTTGAGCCAGCCGGTGCCCTCGAACGGCAGATTGAGCGTCGACGAGACGCCGGGCGCCACGATCAGCGGTCGTCCGGCGAACATCGTCGCGGCGGGGGTGTGCGCATGCCCGACGACGGTGCCGACCACGTTCGGGTGATCGGCGATCAGTGCGGCGGCGCGCTCGGCGTCGTGCATCCGGCGCTCGTCCATCCGGGGCAGACCGATGGGCAGCGGCGGATGATGCCAGCTGAGCAGGACGTCGACGTCGCCGGCCGCGGCCAGTTCGGCGCGGGCCCAGTCGAGGGTCTCGTCGGCCAGATAGCCGTCCGAGCGGCCGGGGACGGACGAGTCCAGGCCGAGGACCAGCAGGTCGTCGAGCCGGAGGGCGGAGTTCACCGGGGCGGTGGACGCGACGCCGTCGCGCACGGAGGTGTAGGCGGCGCGGTCGTCGTGATTGCCGAGCAGGGTGATCGTCGGGATGTCGGTGACGAGAGCGGCGGCCGCCTCGGTGTACTCCTCGGGCAGGCCGACGTCGACGAGGTCGCCGGTCACCAGCAGGCCGCTCACCGCGTGGCCCTCGGTGTGCGCGGCGTCGAGGTACGCCAGCACGCCCGCGGCCCGGCTGCGATGCGCCGCGGTTCCGTTGAAGTGCAGATCGCTGATCTGCGCCACGACCACCATCGGTGCCCTCTTCTCGTGCTCGGTCGGCGCCGCACGTGCGGCGCCACGGTTATCACGCTAACGTCCGCACGCCGCCACCGGCGGGTGAGGCCGAAACGGCGTGAGCAGACCCATACCCGGCGGAGATCCGGGCCGCGGTGGATCTCCCCGGCGGCAGAGACGCCGATCACTCGACCTCGAGGTGTCGAGGTCCGGTCGATCTCCTAGAATAAATGCTGTTCACGACGCGGTCCGGGCTGTCGACAGTTCTCCGATGAGGTTCATCGGGGTCGATCAGGAAGACGGACGGTTGCTGAAAACCGGCGATGAGATCGGTGGCTACGCCATCGAACGTGTGCTCGGAACGGGCGGCATGGGCGTGGTGTACCTCGCTCACCACCCGAGAATCCCTCGGCGCGTGGCGTTGAAGGTGATCTCCGCGGAGGCCGCGGCCACGCCCGCCTATCGGGCCAGGTTCGACAGGGAGGCGGCCACCGTCGCCGCCCTCAAACACCCGAACATCATCGACGTCCTCGACGTCGGCGAGGACGATGCGGGTGACGGCGTCGTCCTGCCGTGGCTCTCGATGTCGTACATCGAAGGCATGGATCTGGCCGATCTGCTGCACAAGACCCGGGGCCCGATGGCTCCCGAAGAGGTCCTGCGGATCGCCCGCGGTCTCGCCGCCGGACTCGACTACGCGCATGCCCGCGGGGTGATCCACCGGGACATCAAACCGGGCAACGTGCTGCTCGAGCAGGGGACCGGCGGAGTGTATCTGGCCGATTTCGGGATCGCGCGCTCCGCGCACTCCCCGAGCGATCTGACCGGTGCCGACGTCGCGCTCGGGACCGCCGAATACGTCTCGCCGGAGCAGTTGTGCGGTCTGGAGGTGACCTCGGCGACCGACCGCTACGCGCTGGGCTGCCTGCTCTTCCGAATGCTCACCGGCACCGTGCCGTTCCCCGGTGAGACCACTGCGGTGAAGATCGGTGCGCACCTGCACACGCCGCCGCCGGCCGCGTCGTCGGTGAATCCGACGCTGCCGCCGGACGTGGACGCGCTGCTGATCCGGGCGATGGCGAAGAAGCCCGCGCAGCGCCCGGCGACGGCTCGGGAACTGGTCGCCGTGCTCGGCCGGGCGCTGGCGTGCGGGCCCACCGCCGCGGTCGCGCGGTCGCGCGACACCGCGTCACGGTCGGTCGCCGCGGAGTCGGGGGCGACGAGTCGGACGTCGGCGAGATCGTCGTCGCCGGGTCGGATCTCGCTGGTCCGGAAGGGGGCCGAGACCTCGGAGTCGTCGGTGCAGGCCGGGCCCGCGCATGCGGCGGCCTCGTCGACGTCTTCCCCGGTCCAGGTGGACGGGCGCGTCGAGGTGGGCGACGGCGTCGATCCGGCCGGTGCTGCGGAGGGTCGTCCGCTCACGGCGTCGGAGGAGATGGACACGCGGCGCGACTCCGGCGGCTCCGGCGGCTCCGGCCGGTCGAAACGCGTTCTCGCGGTGATCGCCGGTGTGGTCGTGGTGCTGGTCGGTGGACTCGGGGCGCTGGGGCATCTGGTTCTCGGCGGCGGGTCGGGCGACGACGGTTGCGCATCGACCACGGAGATCAGCGACGAGGTGATCCGGCTGATCGTGGAGCGCTCGTCGTCGAACGCCGCCGAGACGGCCGCACGGTTGCGTGAACGGACCTCCCCGCAGCTGTACGAGAGGGTGTCCGAGGCGCACCGGATGATGGGCGAGAGCCGCACCAGGGTCACCAACCTGGACAGCACCGTGGAGGAGTGCACCGCGGGCGGAGCCACCGTGCGTTCGGCGGTGACCGTCGAGACGATGGTCGGCGACGTCGCGCATCCCTCGGCGGCGGCGGTCTGGTTCGACCTCGAGCGGACGCCCGCCGGGTGGATCGTCAACGAGGTGGGGGACTCGTACCCGGTGGTCTCCCACGTGCGGACCAGCATGTCATCAGGGGCACCCGCCCACCACGCAGCGAGGACGGCCCCCGGCTTCCGGCGCCGCCCCCGAACCGGCCGGGGAGGACACCGCCGTGCGGGCCTCGACCACGGTCCCGCGCGCCCGCGCCTCGGTGCCGCCCGCCCGGTCCACCGCGCGTTGACGTCGGCCGTGGCGAGACATCGGCCCACGAGGGCATGTCTCCCTCATGAGCCGATATTTCGCCACGGCCGACCCTCCGCGTGATCCGCGGGGTTTCGCCGCGCGCGGGCAGGCGGCTCCTGATCCGTCGGTGTGCTCTTTGGCACAATGACGTCAAGCGGTCGATCGGGGACGGTGCCACCGAGCCGAGGCGATCGCCTACCGCGGTGCCGGTCCGTGCGCTGCGGCGGGGAACGGAAACGAGGATCGACGACCCATGGCGCTCAACGACGCTGACTTCTACGACGTCCTGATCGTGGGGGCCGGTCTCTCAGGTATCGACGCGGCGTATCGGCTCCGCGAACGGAATCCCGAGCTCACGTACCTGATCGCGGAGGGCCGCGAGCGGATCGGCGGAACCTGGGATCTGTTCCGGTACCCCGGTGTCCGCAGCGACTCCGACATCTTCACCCTCAGCTACCCGTGGAACCCGTGGCGGGGCGACCGCACGATGGCCCGGGGCGAGGAGATCCGCAACTACATCGAGTCCTCGGCGCGCGACTTCGGGATCCACCCGCACATCAGTTTCTCCACGCAGGTGCTCGCCGCCGACTTCGACACCGCCGTCGACAAGTGGACGGTGCGGATGAGCGTCGACGGCGCCGACCGCGTCGTCACCGCGCGATTCCTGTACCTGTGCACCGGCTACTACCGGTACGACGCCGGATACCGTCCCGAGTTCCCGGGGGAGGAGCAGTTCACCGGGCGGATCGTGCACCCGCAGTTCTGGCCGGAAGACCTCGACTACACGGGCAAGAACGTCGTCGTGATCGGCAGCGGGGCGACGGCGGTGACCCTGGTCCCGGAGATGGCGCAGAAGGCCGGGCACCTGGTGATGCTGCAGCGTTCGCCCACCTACCTGTTCCCGTATCCGTGGAGCGACCCGATGACCAAGGCGGTGCAGCGTTTCCTGCCGCGGCAACTGGCGCACGACGTCACCCGCTACCGGAACATGGGGCTCACCCTCGGCCTGTACCTGTTCTGCCGGCGCTTCCCCAAGGCGTCGCGGTCGATGATGCGGCGGATGGCCGAGCACTACCTGCCGACCGGATACGACGTCGCCAAGCACTTCACGCCCGCCTACGAGCCGTGGGACCAGCGTCTGTGCGTGATCCCCGAGGGCGACTTCTACACCGCGATCGGCGACGGCGCCGAGGTCGTCACCGACACCGTCGACACGTTCACCCCCGACGGGATCCGGGTGTCGTCCGGGCGGGAGGTGGAAGCCGACATCGTCGTCACCGCCACCGGTCTGGACCTGATCGCCTTCGGCGGGATCGAGATCTCGGTCGACGGCGAGGCGGTGGACCCCGGCCGGAAGTACGGTTACCGCGCGTACATGCTGAACGACGTCCCCAACCTGGCCTGGGCGGTCGGGTACACCAACGCGTCGTGGACGTTGCGCGTGGACCTGACCGCGAAGGCCGTCGCCGAGTTGCTGGCCCACATGCGGGCGCACGGTTACACGCGGGCCCACCCGACGCTCGGCGGCGCCGAACCCGCCGAGCACAAGTTCTTCGACCTCAGCTCGGGGTACGTCGAGCGCTCCGGCGACCGGCTGCCGAAGGCCGGTGACCGGGCGCCGTGGCAGGTGCGGCACAACGCGCTGCTCGACGCCGTCGACGCCCGCCGATACGACGTCACCGAGGCGATGGTGTTCTCCCGGACAGAGCCGATGGTCGAGGTGGTCGACGTCGACGGTGACGTCGTCGTCGAGGAATCGCGTGAAGAATCCGACGAGCACAGTGAGGCGAGGCGATGACGCTCACCGCCGATCGGGCGATCGCGTCGTTCTTCGAGCGCGTCGCCTCGCAGCGGATCAGCGAGCCCGCCGACCTCGACGACATCTGGGCGGGGCTGTCGACGGTGGGCGTCGACGAGGTCCTCGGCCGGTGGCGCGGCGGCGAACTGCCGTCGGGGCACCCGCTGGACGGGCGACTGGCGCTGGTCCGCTGGCACGGCAAGCGGTTCGACTCGAGGTACGACGTCGCGCCGATGGTCTGCCGGAACGACGACGGCGAGCTCTACTCGAACACCGAGATCGGCAAGGGCGAGGCGAGCCTGTGGCCGGTGGAGTTCCGCGGCGAGGTGACGGCGTCGATGGTGTACGACGGCCAGCCGGTGATCGACCACTTCAAACGCGTCGACGAGAACACTTTGATGGGGATCATGAACGGCAAGTCGCGGCTGGTCCGCGACCGACACTTCTACTTCTACCTCCAACGGGAGAACTGCGCCGCGCCCGGTGAGGACCCGGCCCGCGCGGCTGCCTCCGGCTCCGGAGAGGACTGAACGACATGGTCTCGGTGAACTTCGGGCGGGCCCGACAGAACGACGTCTACACCGCGGGGATCCACGGGCGGAAGCCCACGGTCCCGACGGATTTCGCGGAACTGGAACGTCGGGCGAAGGCGGCGATGTCGCGCCGCGGGTGGGCCTACATCGCCGGCGGCGCCGGTGAGGGCCGCACGATGGCGGCCAACCGGGCGGCGCTGGACCGGTGGGCGATCGTGCCGCGGGTGCTGCGCGACGTCAGCGAACGCGACCTGAGCATCGACCTGTTCGGGCAGAAGCTGCCCGCGCCGCTGCTGTTCTCCCCGGTCGGGGCCGGTGCGCTGGCCCATCCGGACGCGGACGTCCACATCGGGGAGGCCGCCGCGCAGCTCGGGCTGCCGTACATCTTCTCCAACCAGGGGTGTGCGCCGATGGAAGACGTCGCCGCCGCCATGGAGCGGGTCGCCCCCGGTGCCCCGCGGTGGTTCCAGCTGTACTGGTCCACCGACGACCGCCTGGTCGACTCGTTGATCTCGCGTGCGGAGAAGACGGGCGCCGGGGCGCTGGTCCTCACCCTGGACACCACCATGCTCGGGTGGCGGCCGCAGGACCTGAACCTGGGTTCGCTGCCGTTCGCGCGCGGTGAGGGCATCGACCAGTACACCTCGGATCCGACGTTCTGGGAGATCGTCGCCGAACGCCTCGCCGGGGCCGCCGGCGGCCCTTCGACGGGCTCGGGGAGCGACCGGGTGTCCCTCGGCGCGATCAAGACGCTGTTCTCCATCGCCCGCAACACCCCCGGCGCGCTGATCGGGAACCTCACCGCCCCCGAACCCCGGGCGGCGGTGCAGACCTTCCTGGACATCTACTCGCGGCCGTCACTGAGCTGGGACGACGTCACGTCCCTGCGCGAGAAGACGTCGTTGCCGATCGTGTTGAAGGGGATCCTCCACCCCGACGACGCCCGGCAGGCCGTCGACCGCGGCGTCGACGGCATCGTCGTGTCCAACCACGGCGGGCGGCAGGTCGACGGCTCGATCTCGTCGACGGATGCGCTGGTCGACGTCGTCGAGGCGGTCGGCGAACGCGGCGAGCGGACGGTGAAGGTCCTGGTGGACTCGGGTTTCTACACCGGTTCCGACGTCTTCAAGGCGCTCGCGCTGGGCGCCGACGCCGTCTGCATCGGCCGCCCGCACATGTACGGGCTCGCGTTGAACGGCGCCGCCGGCGCCCGCGATGCGGTCGCGAACATCCTCGCCGAACTGGACCTCACGGTCGGCTTGACCGGCCACACCTCGGTCGCGGAACTGGACCGGTCGGCGCTGAAGGATCTCACGTAGGTCTCCTGGACAGCGATTCCCGATGCCCGGCGTCTACCTCGGTGATCGACTCTCCACCCCCGGGGATCGACTCTCCACCTCGATGATCGAGCGAAGTCGAGATCCCTCGGTTCACGCAGTCGCGGTGTGGTCTTCCGGTGGTCGAGAAGCGAGGCCAGGGTGCCGGGCACCCTGACGTCGATCGAGCATCCTCGGCCGAGGATGCTCGATCGAGGCGACGGTGCCCGGCACCCTGACCCGGGATCGTCCTGACGACACCGACTGCGATCGGTGCGCTCTCGTCGCGGCTCCGCACGCAGGCGGAACGACCCGACTCCCGCTCCCTGAGCCGCGACCGGGGAACGAGGCCGCGCGTCGAAGGGGCCTCCCGGGAATGGGCGACCTCGCCCGGTCAGACCAGGGGGCGGCCGGTGCGTCGTCGTCGTTCCAGGTCGGCCAGCATGAGGTTGAACGGGAACGCCTTGACCGGTTTCGGCAGGAACTTCAGGGCGGTGCGCGCGACCGCGTTGTGCGCGTCGAAGAACCGCCGCTGCGTCGGGGACTGCTCGACGCGCATCTTCTGCCGGAACTCCTCGGGGAGGAAGCCCAGCGTCATGGTCTCGGAGAACCAGCCGCCGAGCAGCTGCACCGGTTTCGCGGAGAACTCCAGGCGCATGATCCTGAGCAGGTGGTCGCGGATCGTGTCGTCGATCTCGAGTTCGGCGACGGTGGCCTGCCAGTACTCCTCGAAGTCGGCGCGGGTGGCCGGCCACATCTCGCGGGGCATGTCCAGCGTCGTCCCCATCACCGATCCCTGCCGGTAGATCTCCTCGGTGACGGCGGCCGGGTCGCCGTAAATGCGTTGGACGTCCTCCCACCCGCGGTACAGGCAGGCGGCGACCCAGAGCTGGAGGCGGGTGTCGAAGGCGTCGTAGGTCACCGGGCTCGACTCGGTGGACCGCACGTGCGCGTGCGCCTTGTTGACGGCCCTGCGGTACGCCTTGCGCAGTTCCGGGGTGCCCATCGCGGCCACGGCCAGATAGGTGAGCGTGGTGCGGGTGCGTTTGACCGGGTGGCGGAACAGGTTTCCGGAGTTCACCCTGCTCTCGTAGACGCCGTAGCCGACGGCGGGCAGGGCGAGCTGCATGATCACGTTCGCCGGTCCGGCCAGCAGGGCGAGGCCGAGCGGATCGGTGTCCAGCGTGGGCGCGCGGTCGAGCTCGTCCCGGCGCGAACGGGGCATGCGTTCGGCCTCGCGGGCGAATCGGCGGGCGTCGTCGGGCGAGACTGTCTCCGCGGTCATCCCGGACTCCGTTCATCTGATAACGAATGTTATCTGTTTCGGGTTCGATTGAACGCCGGTCGTCCCGGGGGTGTCAAGGGGTGGTATGCGACGTTCAGGTGTCAAGATGGCAGGGTGAAGTCAGGAGGCCGATCGGAGGAGACGGCGTTGCGGTCGTACGGGGGCGAGTCCGGTGATGTGCGGATCGCGCGTCGTCGTGCCGCGCTGATCGATGCCGCGCTCGACCTGCTCGCCGAGCCGGAGGCCGGCGGTGTGACGGTGCGCGGGATCTGCGCCCGGGCCGGGCTCACGCCGCGCTACTTCTACGAGAGCTTCGAGGGAGTGGCCGGTCTGGTCGGCGAGACCTACGACAGCGTGATCGCCGAGATCACCGAGAAAGCGCTCGCCGGACTGTCCTCCGGAGTCGACAGGCGGAGCAACATCGCGGGTGCGGTGGGCGCGATCGTCGGCGTGATCGACTCCGATCGACGCAAGGGCCGACTGATCTTCAACGACATGTTGCGCAGCCCGGTGGTGATCGCCAAACGCGACGAGTCGGTGCGGCTCTTCGTCCGGCTGACGTCGGAGTCGGCCGTGCAGATGTCGGGGGCCCGGCCGGGCCCGGAGACGACGGCGGCCGCGTACTTCCGGGTCGGCGGGATGGGGCGGGTGCTGGCCGCGTGGATCGCGGGGGCGATCGACCTGGATCGGGATCAGGTGGGCGACGTGTGCACTCGATTGCTGCTTTCGGGCTGGCCGACGAGCGAGCGATAGGGAAGACGACACATGGACGACTGGCGCGTATACGGGCCGCCGGACCTGCCGGCACCGCTCTCGGCGGCGCTCGACGCATTCACCGAACACGGCTACCACGGCACCACGGTGCGCGACATCGCCGGGCGTGCGGGGCTCTCGGTGCCCGGCCTGTACCACCACTATCCGTCGAAGCAGTCGTTGCTGCAGGGGCTGTGCGAACTCACGATGGCCGAGCTCCTCGAACGCAGCGAGGCGGCGCTCGCCGAAGGCGGTGACGACCCGCTGGCCCGCTTCGACGCGCTGGTGGAGTCGCTGCTCCGATTCCACATGTGCCGACGGGAGCGGGCCTTCGTCGGATCCACCGAGATCCGCAGCATGGATCCCGAGTACCGGACGGTGTACATCGGTCATCGTGATCGTCAGCAGCGGATGATCGACGACGCGGTGGCCGACGGCGTGGCGGCGGGCATCTTCACGACGGCCTATCCCGGCGACGCCGCGCGCGCGATCGCGACGATGTGCGTGGGCGTCTCCACCTGGTATCGGCCGGACGGTCGGTACGGCCCGGACGAGTTGGTCGTCCGCAATCTGCATCTGGCTCGGATGCTGGTCGGCGGGCCGGCGTCGGTCTGATCCTTCCGTGTCGCTCCCGGGTTCGTCGTCTTCGCCGGGATCCTTGACGCCTCCACGGTGGTGTGCGACGCTGAATTCATGCCGAGCGATCGTTCGGTAGGGAGTCAGGGAGAGCAATGCCGGTAGATCTGTCGTACAGCCCCGAGGTCCTCGATCTTCTCGAGCGGACCCGCACCTTCATCCGCGACGTGGTGCTGCCGCTGGAGAACCGGCACTCCGGCGACATCGTGGCGGCGGGCGGCGACGACCTCCGCCGCGATCTCAACGCGCAGGCCAAGGAGCTCGGCATCTACGCCCCGCACGCGCCCGTCGAATTCGGCGGCCTCGGTCTGAACATGTCCGACCGGTCGCCGATCTTCACCGCCGCCGGCTACTCCACCTTCGGCCCGGCGGCCCTCAACCTGGGCGCCCCGGACGAGGGCAACGTCCACATGCTGGCGCACATCGCCAGTCCCACCCAGAAGGACCGCTACCTGGAGCCGCTCTGCAAGGGCGACATCCGCAGCGCGTTCGCCATGACCGAGCCCGCCCCCGGCGCCGGCTCCGATCCGAACGCCCTGCGCACCAGCGCGGTCCGGGCGCCGGGCGGATGGCGGATCAACGGCGTGAAGCGCTTCATCACCGGCGCCGACGGGGCCGGGATGTGGATCATCATGGCCCGGACCCGGGGAGAGCCGGGTGACCGCGGCGGCGCGACCATGTTCCTCGCACCGGGCGACGCCGAGGGGATCAGCGTCGACCGGTACGTCCACACCTACGACCGCGGCATGATCGGCGGGCACTGCGAGGTGACGTTCACCGACGTCTTCGTGCCCGACGAGGACGTGCTCGGCGAGGTGGACGAGGGCTACCGCTACGCCCAGGTCCGGCTCGGCCCGGCCCGCATGACCCACGTGATGCGCTGGATGGGCGTCGCCGAACGCGCCCGCGACATCGCCCTGGACTACGTCGCCACCCGCGAGGGGTTCGGCGGCCGGCTCGGCGACCTCGGCATGATCCAGCAGATGGTCGCCGACACCGAGATCGATCTCGCCGCGACCCGCGCCCTGCTGGCCGCCGCCTGCTACGAACTCGATCGGGGCGAGCACGCGTCGAACTCCACGTCGATCGCCAAGACCTTCGGCGCCGAGGCCTACTCCCGGATCCTGGACCGCTCCATCCAGATGTGCGGTGGTCTGGGCGTCTCCGACGATCTGCCGCTGGCCCGGCTCGCGAACGAGGTCCGCGCCTTCCGGATCTACGACGGCCCCTCCGAGGTGCACCGCTGGGCGCTGGCCAAGCGCGCCGTCGGCAAGGCCCGCAAGCAGCTCGAGGCGGGCGTCCGTCATGTCTGATCATCCCGGACTCGCGGCCGACGACCTCCGGCGCCTGCTCGCCGCGAACGGGGTCGACGTGGTCGGCGACCTGCACATCGACCTGATCAGCGGCGGCCGGTCGAACCTGACGTTCACCGTGCACGACGACCGGCGGCGCTGGGTCGCGCGTCGTCCTCCGCTGGCCGGACTCACCCCGTCCGCGCACGACATGGAACGCGAGTGGGCCGTCACCTCGGCGCTCGTCGACACCGCGGTCCCGGTCGCGCGGCCGGTCGCCGTCGACCGCTCCGGGGAGTTCGTCGGCGCGCCCTGCACCGTGGTCGACTTCGTCGAGGGCCGGGTGGTCCGGGCTGCGGCGGACATGGCCGACTGGTCCGACGACGACGTCACCGCGAACTTCGAAGCGCTGATCAGGACGCTCGCCGACCTGCACGCGGTCGACTACGAGGCCGTCGGACTGGCCGACTTCGGGCGGCCGGAGGGTTTCGCGGCACGCCAGGTGAAGTTGTGGACCAGACAGTGGGGGCACGTGAAGACGCGGGAGCTGCCCGACGTCGAACGGCTGGCCGAACGGCTCGCCGAACGGGTCCCGGCGCAGGCCCGCTCGGCGATCGTCCACGGCGACTACCGGGTGGACAACACCATCGTCGACGCCGACGATCCGGGGCGGATCGCCGCCGTCGTCGACTGGGAGCTGTCGGCGCTCGGGGACCCACTGGCCGATGCGGCGCTGATGTGCGTCTACCGGCAGCCGGTGCTCTCGACGGTGCTCGGATTCGACGCGGCCTGGACCAGCGATCGGTATCCGTCGGCCGAGACGATGGCGCAGCGGTACGCCGAGGTCGCCGGAGTCGATCTGGGGGACTGGGGCTTCTACCTCGGCCTGGCCAACCTCAAACTCGGGGTGATCTCGGAGGGCATCACCCACCGGGCTCTGCAGGGCGGCTCGTCCGGTGCGGCCGGGGCCGAGCGCGCCGCCGAGGCGACCGCGGTGTTCATCGCCGACGGTCTCGCCGCGCTGAACGGCTGAACCGTGGGGGTCCTCTATCTGGTCCGCCACGGGCAGGCCCCGGCGCACGCGTACACGTCCGGGCCGACGGCACCGGACGCCCCCGGGCTGACCGAACTCGGTTTCGCCCAGGCCCGTGCCACCGGCCTGGAGCTGGCCCGGCAGGTTCCCGGATTCACGACGGTGATCAGTGGCGGCCTCCCGCGTCAGCGGGCCACCCTGGCGACCGTGCTCGAGGCGTTCTCCGGGGCGGCGGGCACGGTGCCGGACGGTCCGCCGATCGTCGACCCCGGCTGGGACGAGTACCCGGTCCCGGAACTGCCCGGCGGCTCCTCACCCGACTCGTACGCCTCACCCGCCGACTACCAGCGTCTCCTCGACGCCGCGCTCGATCGCTGGGTGGCCGGCGACTCGGGTTCGGCGGAGAGCTACACCGAGTACACGGCTCGGACGACGGCCGCGGCCGAGCGCGCGACGGCGGCGGCGGGTCCGGGCGAGACCGTTCTCGCGGTCTCGTCGGCGGGCACCATCACCGCGCTCGTCGCCCGGGCGTGGGGAGTCCCCGCGGAGCGGTGGCCCGGCCTCGCCCGAGCCATGGTCAACGCCTCGATCACCAGACTGCTGGTGGGACGACGGGGACTCACCGTGCTCTCGGTGAACGAGCACGCCCACCTCTCCGCGACCGCCGTCGGCCTGGCGACCTTTCGCTGAGAGCGTCTGGACTGTGAGACACGTCTCGAAAAGGTACGACGAGACGGCGCCGACGCATGCGCCGATTGCGATGATCGTGGACTCTTGCTAGCTTTGCCCCCATGACCCGCCAGCCGTACGCCATCCCGGAGGTCACCTATGTGACCACCGCTCTGGGATGCCGCCTGCCGCTGGCTCGGGTCCTGTGTTGTCGTCGAATGCGCTGAACCAGCTCCGCGCCCGCGTTCTCCTTCCGGGCATCTCTTCTCGCAGCGTCGCATCGCGTCTCGATCGCCGCGCTCGGCATTCCATTTAGGACGACAACACCATGACCTCTACTCTTGATCGACGTGTCACCCTTCGACCGGCTCAGGGCACGACGACCGCCCAGGGCACGCCGGGCACGACGACCGCTCAGGGAGCGACGCACTCGCAGGGAACGACGGCTGCTCGGCGAACGACCACACGAGGAGCGGTGTCCGATGCTCAGGGAACGACCACTCTCCAGTCCACGGCGGCCCGCCGGGCCGCGGCCACCGCACGACGAGCCGCGTCCGCTCGCGCCGCGGCATCGGTCACGGGTCCGACCCCCGTCCCGGAGCCTGCCGCCGCGGGAACGAACCGTGCTGCGCGGCGCGCGGTGAACGGCGCCGCCGGAGCATCGGCCACCGGCCGCCAGAACCGCGTCGCCGCCCCGCCCGCGGGCGTCGCCAGCCTGCAGCTCTCGACCAAGGCCGCCGCCCTCGTGCTGCGCACCGCCCGGGTCTCCGGACCGGTCTTCCGCGACGACACCGCCGCCCTCACCGGACTCTCCATCTCCACCGTGAACCGCCAGGTCAGCGCGCTGCTCAAAGCCGGTCTGATCCGTGAGCGCGCCGATCTGACGCCGCCGGGCGCCGTCGGCCGGCCGCGCGTCCCGTTCGAGATCAACACCGGAGACTTCCTCACCGTCGGCATCCACATCGGTTACCGCACCACCTCGATCACCACCCACGACCTGCAGCACCGCGTGGTCGGCGCCATCAACATCCCGACCCCGCAGGCGGCGACCCCGGAGGAGGTCGTCACCGCGATCGGCGCCAGCGCGCGTCGTTTCGCCGACCGCTGGGTGGGCAAGCGCCTGCTCTGGGGCGGCGTCGCGATGGGCGGCAAGGTGTCGGGCAAGGGCGTCGTCGACCATCCCCGGCTCGGCTGGGAGGGCGTCCGCGTCGGCGAGCTGATCGCCCAGGCGTTGGAGCTGCCGGTCTCGGTCGCCTCGCACGTGGAGGCCATGGCCGCCGCCGAACTCGTGGTGAACCCGGCCGAATCGAGCCAGAACTTCCTCTACTTCTACGCCCGTGAGATGGCGGGCATCGCCTTCAGCGTCGACGGCACCGTGCACACCCCGGCGTCCGGCCCGCCGACCATCGGTCACTTCCCGACCGGCGGCACCACGCTGCTCGATCCGCGCAAGACCGGCCGCCTGGAAGACGCGATCGGCGATTCGGGCGTGCTCGAAGCCGCGGCCGCCGCCGGACTCGACGTCGACTCGCTCGAAGCTCTGCGGCACGCCGCGCGCAGCGGTGACGCCGTGGCGCACGACATCCTCATCGAGCGCGCCGAGGTGCTCGGCCGGACCGTGGCGCTGATGTCGGACATCTTCAACCCGGACCACGTGATCCTGGGCGGCCAGGCGTTCACCGACTACCCGGAGGCGCTGCCCGCGGTCTCCAAGGCGCTGCGCGCGACCTCGGTGATCAACAACCGCGACGTCCGCGTCGCGCGTTCGGCGATCACCGTGCAGCAGAAGGCGGCCGGCGCCGTCGCCCTCGACGCGATCTACGCCGATCCGCTCGACGCGCTCAGCCACACCGCCTGACGTCGGCCGAGGAACGGCCGCTCCGGTGACGAGCCCTCCTCGGTGATGAGGGTTCTCCGCTGATCGTGCTTCCTTCGTGATCGGTGCCCTACTCGGTGATCGAGCGTTCTTCGTGATCGGTGCCCTCTTCGGTGATCGAGCGTTCTTCGGTGATCGAGCGGAGTCGAGATCCCCTCGGTGCTCAGACGGTGGTCTCGACTCCGCTCGACCAACGAGGGGGACGCCGACCGATGAGGGGGACGCCGACCGATGAGGGGGACGCCGACCGATGCGGAGGACGCCGACCGTCGAGGGGATGCCGCCCGTCGGGGCGGCCGGGCGTGACACCTTCGATGTATCCGTCGCCGGCCATGCGGCCGGGATTCACCGCTTTCGGGTGAGTCGCTCGTTCAGAGCGTCAGCATCACCTTGGTCGCCCGGCGCTCGTCCATCGCGGCGTAGCCCTCGGCGGCGCGCTCCAGCGGAAGTGCGAGGTCGAAGACCTTTCCGGGGTCGATCTCCCGCTTCCAGATCAGATCGATCAGGTCGGGCAGGTACCTGCGGACCGGCGCGGGGCCGCCGAACAGGTGGACCTCGGCGAAGAACACCTGATCCATCGGCAGCGTGACGCCGTCGTGGGCGACGCCGACGAAACCGATGTGTCCGCCGGGTCGGCACGCACCGATCGCCTGCCGGAAGGACTCCTGCGTCCCGACCGCCTCGATCACGCTGTGCGCGCCGAGGCCGCCGGTGAGTTCCATGATCTTCGCGACGCCCTCGTCGCCGCGCTCCTCGACGACGTCGGTGGCCCCGTATTCGCGGGCGAGTCTCTGGCGTTCGGGATGGCGTGACATGACGATGATCCGTTCGGCGCCCATCCGCTCGGCGGCGAGGACGCCCATCAGACCCACGGCGCCGTCACCGACGACGGCCACGGTCTTCCCCGGGCCGACTCGGGCGGCGTCGGCGGCGAACCATCCGGTGCCGAGGACGTCGGAGGCGGCGAGCAGCGACGGGATCAGATCCGGGTCGGGCCGGCCGGGGGTCTTCACCAGGGTGCCGTCGGCGTACGGGATCCGGGCTTTCTCGGCCTGCGTGCCGATCGTCGCGGAGACGAACTCGAAGTTCACGCATTTGGACGGGTAGCCCTCGCGGCAGATCGGGCACTCACCGCACGAGATGACGAACGAGCCGACGACGAAGTCGCCCGGCGCGACGGTCTTCACCTCCGAGCCCACCTCCTCGACGACGCCGACGTACTCGTGGCCCATCGCGGTGTGGTCCACCGGTTCGACGCCGCGATAGGGCCACAGATCCGACCCGCAGATGCAGGTGGCGGCCAACCGGATGACGGCGTCGGTCGGGTCGACGATCGTCGGATCCTCGCGGTCGCCGACGGTGACCTCACCCGGGCCGACCATGATCACTCCGCGCATGGGCGTCTCCATTCTCTTCGTCTCCGTGCAGGTGTCCGGCGTTCAGTGCACCACGCGTCGTCGTTCCGAGGGAGACCCTGCCGGTACCACCACCGTCGGAGGCTCCCCGATCATGTGCGGGGATGGCAGCGTCGTCGTCGAACCGGAGGAGTGGAGGACGGCATGGGATTGCGAGCAGTGCTCTCGGCGTCATCGTCGGTCCCGACGGGCACGATCGTCCGTTTCAGCGCGGGTGCGATCACCGTGGAGGTGACTCTCGGGGAGGAGACCTCGGCGACGAGGGACTTCGTCTCGATGCTCCCGATGACGGTGCGCTTCGAGGACTTCCACCGCCAGGAGAAGATCCACCTACCCGCCCCGCGGTCTCGACGACGTGCGGAAGCTGGACGGCCGGGAGGTCACCGTCAGCGTGGTCGGCTGACCGTCGACGAGGACGTGGATGCGGTCAGGAGTCGGCGTGTGTGTCGTGCGGATCGGCCGTCGACCGTCGTTCCTCGGTCGCGGCCCAACTGGCGAGCAGATCGATCCGTTCGGCGCTGGGCGACCCGGGTTCGGCGGTGTAGACGGTGAGCGACAGGCCCGGTTCCGCCTCCATCGTCAAACCCTCGTAGGCGAGCGTGACCTCGCCGACGACGTCGTGCCGGAAGGTCTTGAACCCCGAGCCGTGGTGGCGGACGTCGTGGTCGGCCCAGAGCCGACGGAACTCGGCGCTGCGCGTCGACAGCTCGCCGATCAGGTCGTGCAGCTCCTTGTCGTGCGGGTCGCGGCCGGCCTCGGTGTGCAGGATCGCGACGGTCACCGCGGCGAAGTGGTCCCAGTCCGGATAGAAGTCGAAGGCCCGCTCGTCCAGGAACGTGAAGCGGGCGATGTTCGGCGACGATCCCGGCATGTCGAAGACGTCCTTGTAGAACGCGCGGGCGAGCATGTTCGCGGCGAGGACGTCCATCCGGCCGTTGCGCACGAACGCCGGACCCCCGGTGACCGCGTCGAGGACCCACTGCAGGCCGGGGTGCGGCGTCCAGTTCTTCGGGCTGCGACGTTTCGGCGGCCGTGCGACCGGACTCGCCGCGTGCGCCAGATCGAAGAGGTGGGCGCGTTCCGCGTCGTCGAGACGCAGTGCCTTGGCGAGCGCGTCCAGGACCTCCGGCGATGCGCTGCTGATCCCACCGCGTTCGAGCCTGGTGTAGTACTCCACGGAGACGCCCGCCAAGGCGGCGACCTCGCTGCGCCGCAGGCCCGCGACGCGACGGCGGGTGCCGGACGGAAGTCCGACGTCCTCGGGTCGTACGTGGGCGCGGCGGGTGGTGAGGAACTCCCGTACCTCGGCTCGGTTGTCCATGAGATCCACGGTAGGTTCCCCGATCCCCGCGAGGGAGTCCCTCGCGGGGATCGTCTCGCCGGTCAGAGCAGCACGCCGCGCCCGCCGACCGCGGCCGCGAACCGCTCCTGGGCGTCGGTCCAGTTCGCGATGTTCCAGAACGCCTTCACGTAGTCGGCCTTGACGTTGAGGTAGTCGAGGTAGAAGGCGTGTTCCCACATGTCGAGCTGGATGATCGGCACCAATGACGCGGGGATGTTGCTCTGCTGGTCGTAGAGCTGGATCATCAGCAGCTTCCCGCCGAGGGCGTCCCAGGCGAGGATCGCCCACCCCGAGCCCTGGATGGTCAGCGCGGTCTGCTCGAAGTGGGCGCGGAAACGATCGAACGAACCGAAGTCCTCGTCGATCGCGGCCGCCAGCTCACCGGTCGGCGCGTCGCCGCCCTCCGGCGACAGGTTCTTCCAGAAGATCGAGTGATTGATGTGGCCGCCGAGGTTGAAGGCGAGCGTCTTCTCCAGGCCGACGATCGCCCCGAAGTTCTCGGTGTCGCGGGCTTCGTCGAGCTTGCCCAGCGTGGTGTTCAGGCCGGCGACGTAGTTGGCGTGATGCTTGGAATGGTGCAGTTCCATGATCTTGCCCGAGATGTGGGGTTCGAGCGCGCTGTAGTCGTAGGGCAGGTCGGGGAGCGTGTAGTCGGCCATGGGGCGTTCCTTTCCATCGTGGTGCCGCCAAAGCTATGACCTCAAGTGCACTTGAGGTCAATGGGACGGGCTGAGAGGTGGACCACAGCGGTGGCGGCTCGTTTTCCATCGAGAGAAGGCGACGGCGTCCGGCGCGTGTCGACGGCGGGCGGGCGACCGCTCACGATGCGAACGACCCGTCAGATGTCGGACGCCTCGGCATCGTCGGCCGAGAACTCCGGAAAACCGGTGATCAGCACCGCCGCGACGGCCGAGATGCTGATGGTCACCGCGGCGAGGAAACCGAAGAGGAACACGCCGATGTCCGGCATGCAGAGGTCTGCTCGTCCGGAGCAGCCGCGGGCGGCATCGAGGGCGATCAGGGTCCAGGTCAGGGCGCCGACCGCCCACGCGACACCGAACGGGAGGGTCGCCGCGGCGCTCGGGCCGAGGGTGCGCAGCACCGTCGTACTGAGGAGGAGGACGACGCAGACGACGGCCCCGACCGATGCGGTGAGCGCGGCATGGCGGGCGTCGTCGTCGATCCTGCCGCTGGACGGTGAGGTCAGGAAGTAGCCGACGTAGAGGAGCCACGGCGAGAACACGGCGGTCAGCGCATGCGCGATCTGCCACAGGGGGAGCGCGATCCGCGCGAAACCGTCGACCATGCCGTCAGCCTGGCACACGCGACCGTCGGGAACACCGCCGAGTGCCCCGGACCGGGTCTTTCCGGGTCAGACGTCGATCTCGCGGATCGGCTTCGCGGGCACCCCGCCGACGATCGTGTTCGGGGGCACGTCCTCGGTGACGACGGACCCGGCGGCGACGATCGCGCCGTCCCCGACGGTCACGCCCGGGACGAGGGTGGAGTTCGCGCCGATCCACACGCGCGACCCGATCACCACCGGTTTCGGCTCCGTCGTCGCCCGGTCACTCGGCGCGATGGAGTGGTTGAGGCTGGCGATCACCACGTTGTGGCCGATCAAGGCGTCGTCGCCCAGGGTGATGCCGCCCTGATCCTGGAACCGGCACCCGCTGTTGACGAAGACGCGTTCCCCGATCCGGATGTTCTTGCCGCAGTCGGTGGTGAACGGCGGAAAGATCCGGAAGCTCTCGGGCACCTCGCGCCCGGTGATCCGGGACATGATCTCGATGCGCTCTTCCGGCGTCGTGTACCTCGTGTTCAGTTCCATGCACAACGCGATCGCCTCGTCGGCGAGCTCGTGCATCTTCTCGGCGAGGTCGGTGCCCGGCACCGCGGGGGTGCCCGCCTCCATCGCTGCGATGAACTCGGTGATCTCCATGACCACCAGTCCACCAGGTCGGCGTGTTCTGGACGAGGCCCTGGTGAGGGGAGTACCGGCAGAGCCTCCCACCCGGGCCCGGCGCTCGGCTCGAGTTCCTCCGCTTCCGAACGGCTGGGTGAAGACGTGGGCGTCTCCACCGCTCGCTGAGGAGTGGGTGAAGGCACGAGAGCGTTTTCCACCGCTTCCTGAGCCGCATGCGAGCGCAGCGGGCCTGCGAGTCGAAGGGGCCCGGTGAGCGTTCTCGGCAAGACCCTTCGACTCGACTCGTCACTGCGTTCCTCCTCGGCTCAGGGAGCGGAGGGAAACCCCGGCGCCGTGTTCCTCCTCGGCTCCGGGGGGTGGAGGGAAACCCCGGCGCCGTGTTCCTCCTCGGCTCCGGGGCGGAGGGGAAACCCGTCACTGTGTTCCTCCTCGGCTTAGGGAGCGGAAGGGGCGCTGTCGTCCTGCTTCTCGTCGCGGGAATCGTCCGGGTCGGGGGCGAAGCGAATCCCCTGACCGTTCGTGAGGAGAGCGACCAGGGCCGAGAACGCGACGGCGAAGCTCACGGCCATGGCGGCGAAGAAGCCGAAGATGTAGACGCCCACGCCGGGCATGCACCGATCCACCTGGCACGGGACGCTCACGCGTGCGTCCACGGCCAGCCACAGCCACATCGCGATACCGAGTGTCCAGACCCCGGCGAAGGGAAATGTCGCCGCGGGGCTCGGACCCGAGCTACGCAGCAGAAGGGTGCAGACGAGGAAGACCGCGCTGATCGCGGCGCCCGTGTATGAGTCGGTCTCCGCTTGCCGGGCTTCCTCGGCGAGGGTCAGGGTCGGATGCCCGAGGACGACCTCGGTGTAGAAGATCCACGGCACCCCCGCCGCGGCGACGGCGTGCAGCCAGCGCCAGGCGGTGAGCGCCTTCTGCGTCACCGAGGTCGTATCGCGGGCCATGCCCCCACTGTGTCACGGTCCATGAGCGCCCGACCGATTCTCCGGCGCTGGTCCGGCCACGGTGAGTCAGTCGCTGGTGCGCCGGTAGTAGGCGCGCAGGGCGAACGGTGCGAACACGAGAGTCAGACCGATTGACCAGATCACCGTCGACAGCACCGGATGCTGCAGCGGCAGGGCGGCATCCGAGGGGGCCGCGGGCCCGTTGCCCCACAGGACGCGCAGCGACTGCACCAGCGACGAGATCGGATTCCATTCGGCGACGGCCCGCAGCCACGGCGCCATCGGCGCGGTGGGGACGAAGGCGTTCGACAGGAACGTCAGCGGGAAGATCGTCGTGAACATGACGCCGTTGACCGACTCCACCGAGCGCAGCATTGAACCGATCAGCACGCCGAACCAGATCAGCGCGAAACCGAACAGCACGAGCAACGCGAAACCGCCGACGGCGTCGAGCACTCCGGTGTGGATCCGCCAGCCGATGGCCAGGCCGGTCAGCGCCATCACCGCGATGCCGATCATCGAATGCAGGAGCGCCGCGATCGACCGGCCGAACAGGTACGACGTCCGCGAGATCGGCAGCGACCGGAAACGGTCGACGATGCCCTTGTCGACGTCGGAGGTGATCCCGGTGGCCACCACGAACGCGGTGAACGCGATGGTCTGGCCCATGATGCCGGGCAGCAGATACTCCTTGTAACTGCCGCCGCCCGGCACCGGCATCGCCGGGCCGAAGACGAAGGCGAACAGCACCACGAACATGATGGGCTGCACGGTGACGTCGGCCAGCATCTCCGGCATGCGTCTTGGTGTGGATCAGGCTGCGCTTGACCATGATCCGCGTCTGCCGCCACAGGCCGGGCGGGGCGACGGCGGCCGGAACGGCGGGCTTCGGGGCGGTGGTCGTCATCATTTCTCTCCCGCGGTGTCGAGGTCGGCTTCGGTACGGCGTCCGGTGAGCGTCAGGAAGACGTCGTCCAGACTCGGGCGGGACAGGCTGAGGTCGTCGATCTCGATGCCCGATTCGTCGAGCAGCTGGGCGATCCGCGTCAGATCGGGCAGGCCGCCGGACGGAACCGTGAGACTGCGGGCTCCCTCGTCGCGGTAGATCTCGGCGTCGTCGGCCCCGCGGAGCGAGGCGAGCGCCGGGGCGAGCAGCGCGTGGGCGGCGCCGAGGTCCGCGGCATCGGTGAGCGTGACCACCACGCTCGCCGACCCCGCCTGATCCTTCAGCTGCAGCGGCGTGCCGTCGGCGATGATCCTGCCCTGATCCACCACCACGATGCGGTCGGCGAGTTGATCGGCCTCCTCCAGGTACTGCGTGGTGAGGACCAGCGTGGTGCCGTTCGCGACCAGACCGCGCAGGACGTCCCACAACTCGTTCCGGCTGTGCGGGTCCAGACCGGTGGTCGGCTCGTCCAGGAACAGGACCGGGGGCGCGCTGATCAGACTGACCGCCAGGTCGATCCGGCGCCGCATGCCGCCGGAGTAGTCGCGCACCACCTTGTCGCCGGCGTCGGCGAGGGAGAACTGGTGGAGCAGTTCTTCGCTCCGCGCGCGGAGCGCTCTGCCGCCGATCCCGTACAGGCCGCCGATCATCGCGAGGTTCTCCCGGCCGGTCAGCAGCTCGTCGACGGTGGCGGCCTGGCCGGTGAGACCCATGCTGCGCCGGACGAGGTCGGGCTGCTCGACGACGTCGTACCCGTTGATCCGCGCCGTGCCCGACGTCGGTCGGGACAGGGTGGTCATCATGCGGACGGTGGTGGTCTTGCCCGCGCCGTTGGGCCCGAGCATGCCCAGGACGGTGCCGCGGGGCACCGAGAAACTCACACCGTCGACCGCGGTGAAGTCGCCGAAACGCTTCACCAGATCTCTGGCCTCTACCGCGATCTCCGGTTCTGTGCTTGTCATCCGCCCACCGTAACGACGACCTCTGACAATCTCGTGTCGTTTTCTCGGGGCACCCGTGAACCCGTCCCGGCGTCCCGCTGAAGTCCGGTCGGCTCACCGAAGTCGCACGGCGCTGTCGGAGGGGCTGGGTAGGCTCGGCCGCATGAAAGCTGTGGTCTGCCGGAACGGCGCACTCGAAGTCCAGGACGTCCCGCAACCCGAGCCGGGACCGGGCAACGTGCTGCTGCGCGTCCTGCGCGCCGGGATCTGCGGCAGCGACCTGCACGCGCGGACGCACTGCGATGCCACCGCCGCGGTGGTCGAGGAGGTCGGTTACGACCACTTTATGCGCTCGTCCGACTCGGTGGTGATGGGACACGAGTTCGTCGGCGAGGTGGTCTCCTACGGCCCTCGCTGCCGGAGGCGCTGGAAACCGGGCACCCGGCTCTGCGCGCTGCCGATCATCAAGCACGGCGGCGAGGTGGAGATGGTCGGGCTGTCGGAGCAGGCGCCCGGCGCCTACGCCGAATACGTCGAGGTGAGCGAAGACCTGGCGATTCCGGTGCCGGACGGGGTGACCGACGACGATGCCGCCCTGGTGGAGCCGCTGGCCGTCGCCCATCACGCGGTCCGGCGCAGCGGTGTGGGGAAGCGCGACGTCGCCGTGGTGATCGGGTGCGGGCCGATCGGACTGTCGGTGATCCTGCTGCTCAAGGCGGCCGGGGTGAAGACGGTGGTGGCCGGCGACTACTCGGAGAAGCGGCGGGAGCTGGCCCGGGCGTGCGGTGCCGACGCGGTGGTGGATCCGGCGACCGAGTCTCCGTACACCGCGGTGAAGCAGCAGAAGCGCTACTTCACCCGTGCGGGCGACCTGTTCGACGAGGCGTTCAAGGCGCTGCACCTGCTGCAGACGATCCCGGGGATGCCGTGGCGCCAGGTGGTCCGGTTCGCCGACGACAACGGGCTCACCCCCACCGGACCGGTGATCTTCGAGTGCGTCGGACTGCCGGGCGTGATCGACTCGATCCTCACCGCGGCGCCGTTCCGGTCCCGGGTCACCGTGGTCGGCGTCTGCATGGAGCCGGACGTCTTCCGGCCGGTGATGGCGATCAACAAGGAGATCGATCTGCGTTTCGTGTTCGGTTACAACCCGGACGAGTTCGCCGAGGTCGTGCACCTGGTGTCCAAACGGAAGGTGGACCCGTCGGTCCTGGTGACCGGCACCGTGGGTCTGGACGGCGCGGTCGCGGCCTTCGACGCGTTGGGCGGCGCGGAGCGGCACGCGAAGGTGCTGATCGATCCGGCGAGTCCGGTGCGCGATCTGACCTGACGGATCCGGGCGGGTCCGGACCCGGCCCGGTTCGTCTGCTCAGTCCGCGGCGTCGGCCTCGATCTTCCCGGTCAATTCCTCGGCGCCCCTGCGCCGGGCCTTCTGCTCCCGGCGCCGCCGCTTCGCTTCGCGCTTCTGCCGCTTCCTGTCCGAGGACTTCTCGTCCGGCAGGTCCGCGGTGGCGGGGCCGTCCTCGGGCACGTCGACGGCGACCTCCGCGGTCGGCCGATGACGGCGGTTCCGCAGCAGCACGTGCGCCTTGAGTCTGCGGTAGCCGCGCACCGAGAGCGAACTGATGTGGTTCAGGTGGACCGCGGGGTCCGTCTCCAGCGCGGCGGCCAGATTCTGGTCGATGAGCGTGGTGCCCTCGTGCGCGGCCCCGGCCAGTCGGGCCGCGATGTTCACCGGCTCGCCGAACACGTCGCCCATCCGGGTCAGTGCGGGACCGGCGGCGATCCCGATCCGGAGCGTCGGGAGCTCGCCGTGGGAGGTGAGCCCGTGGAGTTCGAAGGAGATCGATGCCGCCGCCTCCGCGGTCGGCGCGGTGAACATCACGGCGTCGCCGATCGACTTGACCACGTGGCCGTCGTGACCCGTGATGATCCGGTGTGCGGCCGACTCGAACGCCTCCAGGAGCGCTTCCAGTTCGGCCAGTCGGAGCCGCCGGGACAGCGACGTGTAGCCGACGATGTCGGCGAACCCGACGATCACCTCGCCGGCGGAGCCGCCGTCGGACTCGGTCGACGCCCGCGCGAGGAAGCCTTCGAGGTGCCTGCGCCAGACCACGTAGTGGATCTGGGCGACGGCGTCGATCAGCTGCTCGACGTTCAGGTGGATGCCGGGATCGGCGGCGAGTTCGCGGATCTGCTCCGACTCCCATTCGGCCAGGCGGGCCGTCGCCTGGCCGATCGACCGGGCCGCGGCGAGCTGGGTGGCGGGATCGATCTCACGGTCCTTGCCGACGAAGACGGCCAGCGCGGCGAGGTCGTCGTCGCTGAACGCGAGTCCGGGCTCCTCCCCGGACGGATCCCGATCCCCGTCCCGGCCTTCGCGGGTGTCCGCCGGGTTCTGCGCGAATCCGAACGCGGCCCACAGTCGTGCGGCGAACTCCCAGTCGGCGTTCACCCGGTCGATGATCTCGTCTCGGGTGTACTGCGCGGAGAGCCCGTCGTCATGCATGCAGCAAGCCTTTCACGAGGTAGGCCATGCGGGCGGCGAACTCGGGGCGGGGAGTGCTGCGCGGCATGCGGACCGCATCGTTCACGACGGCGAGGGCGGCGTGCACCGTGGTGGTGGCGGTCTTGCGGTCGAGTTGCGGCTGTGCGGCCTGGAGCAGTTCGATCCAGCGGGCGACGTACCGGCGCTGACCGTCCAGCAGCTCCGTCGCATGCGGGTTCTCGGCGAGGGCGTAACCGCAGGTGAGCGCGGCGCGCAGGTCAGGTGTCGAGGTGATGGTCTGGACATAGGAGTCCACCAGGAGATCCAGTCGCGCGGCCGGATCCGGGGTGGCCAGGGCGGCGGCCATCGCCTCGGCCTCCAACCGGAGCGCGCTGCGTCGGCCGATGGCGACCAGGATCGCGTCCTTGGACGGGAAGTGCTTGTAGACGCTCGGGCCGGTGATACCGACGGCGGCGCCGATGTCGTCCATCCCGGTGCCGGGGTAGCCGCGTTCGACGAACAGCCGCGCGGCGGCGTCCAGGATCTCGTCGCGCCTGCCGTGGCCCGCCGGGAGCGGGAACGCCGGCTCGCGGAGCGGCGGGGCCTGCGCCGGGCTGAGGTCGAAGAGCCGCCAGATCAGCTGACGGACCGTCGCGGCGACGTCCTCCCGATCGTCCCTGGACACCCGGTCGATCAGGCTTCCGGCGACCGACAGGACCGCACCGGCCAGGTACATCGATTCGCGCTCGGACAGGTCGGGGCGTCGTTCGGCGACGGCGGCGGCCCAACGACGCAGGACGGTCCGGGTCCGGCGCACCACCTCGCGGTTCTGCTCGTCGGAGAGATGCTGGCCCGACCACCGCCAGAGCGACGTGGCGCCGGGGTCGGCCAGGCCCAGGCGGGTCGCGGCGCAGACCACCGCGGCGGCCGGGTCGGCGGCGCCGGCCAGGGCCTTGTCGGTCTGCGATTCGAAGCTGTCCACGCCGGTCTGCGTCGCGGCGAACAGGAGTGCCTGCTTGTCGGCGAAATGCCGGTAGACGGTGGGGGTGCTGACCCCGGCGCGCGCGGCCACGTCCGACACCGAGACATGCGGGTATCCGCGGTCGGTGAAGAGCGCCGCGGCCGCGGCGGACAACTGTCGGCGACGGTCCTCGGCGCTGCTGCGGCGGGGGGATCTGGCGGGCGGCATCGTGAACCGACCATAGCCGACGATCGACGGGATTCCTATGGATCCATCTGCGGGGATAGCCAAGAGCGTTAATCCGCGTTAGCCTCACTGGGTAACCACTAGGTTCGTGTGAAAGGAACACAAGTGCCTGACCAAGCATTCATCTACGACGCGGTGCGCACGCCTCGCGGCAAGCAGCGCGGAGGCGCTCTGCACAGCGTCAAGCCGATCGACCTGGTCTCCGGCCTGATCGACGGGCTCCTCGAGCGCCACCCCGACCTGAACCCGAGCGACGTCGACGACGTGATCCTCGGTGTGGTCTCGCCGGTCGGTGAGCAGGGCGCCGTGATCGCTCGCACCGCGGCACTGACCTCGGGTCTCGGCCAGGATGTTCCGGGCACCCAGATCAACCGCTTCTGCGCCTCCGGCCTGGAGGCCGTGAACCTGGCCGCGGCCAAGGTCGCCTCCGGCTTCGACGAGCTGGTCATCGCCGGCGGCGTCGAGTCGATGTCGCGCGTGCCGATGGGCAGCGACGGCGGCGCCCTCTTCATGGACCCCGCCACCGCGTACGACAACTACATCGCCCCGCAGGGCATTGGCGCCGACCTGATCGCCACCCTCGAGGGCTTCAGCCGCGAGGACGTCGACGCCTTCGCCGCCGAGTCGCAGCGTCGTGCCGCCGAGGCGTGGGAGGCCGGTCGCTTCGACAAGTCGGTCCTCCCGGTCAAGGACATCAACGGCATCACCGTCCTGGACAAGGACGAGCACATGCGTCCGGGCACCACCGCCGAGAGCCTCGGCAAGCTGAAGCCGGCCTTCCAGGGCCTGGCCGACATGGCGGGCTTCGACGACGTCGCCATGCAGAAGTACCCCTCGGTGGAGAAGGTCGAGCACGTCCACACCGGTGGCAACAGCTCGGGCATCGTCGACGGCGCGGGCGTAGTGCTGATCGGTTCGGAAGAGGCGGGCAAGCGCAACGGCCTGACCGCGCGCGGCCGCGTCGTCGCCTACGCCGAGGTCGGCAGCGAGCCGACGATCATGCTCACCGGCCCCACCCCGGCCACCGAGAAGGCCCTCGCCAAGGCGGGCCTGACCGTCGACGACATCGACGTCTTCGAGCTCAACGAGGCCTTCGCCTCGGTCGTCATGAAGTGGGAGAAGGATCTGAACATCCCCCACGAGAAGGTGAACGTCAACGGCGGCGCCATCGCGATGGGCCACCCGCTCGGCGCCACCGGCGCGATGATCCTGGGCACCTGCCTGGACGAGCTGGAGCGCACCGGCGGCCGCTACGGCCTGGTGACCCTCTGCATCGGCGGCGGCATGGGCGTCGCGACCATCATCGAGCGCCTCTGAGCCTGGCTGAAGAAGAGAAGGAAAAGACTTAACTCATGAGCGAGAACATGATCGCGTGGGAGAAGGACGCCGACGGCGTCGTCATCCTCACCATGGACGACCCGAACCAGGGCGTCAACACCATGAACGCCACGTTCATGGCCTCCATCAAGGAGACCGTGAACCGTCTCGAGGCCGAGAAGGACGACATCACCGGTGTCATCCTCGCGTCGGCCAAGAAGACCTTCTTCGCCGGCGGCGACCTGAAGGACATGTCCACCCCGCCGAAGGACAAGACCAAGGAGGAGGTCGCCAAGCAGATCTTCGACCAGGTCAGTGACATGAAGGCGGACCTGCGCCGCCTGGAGACCCTGGGCAAGCCGGTCGTCGCCGCCATCAACGGCGCCGCGCTCGGCGGCGGCCTGGAGCTGGCCCTGCACTGCCACTACCGCGTCATCGCCGACGTCAAGGGCTGCAAGGTCGGTCTGCCCGAGGTGAAGCTGGGTCTGCTCCCCGGCGGCGGCGGCATCGTCCGCACCGTGCGTCTGCTCGGCATGCAGCAGGCTCTGATGGGCGTCCTGCTGCAGGGCACCGAGTTCCGTCCGGCCAAGGCCAAGGACACCGGTCTGGTCAACGAGGTCGTCGGCACCGTCGAGGAGCTCATCCCGGCCGCCAAGGCCTGGATCGCGGCGAACCCGGAGTCGCAGCAGCCGTTCGACGTCAAGGGCTACAAGCTCCCCGGCGGCGGTCCGACCAACCCCAAGGTCGCGATGAACCTCCCGGCGTTCCCGTCGCTGCTGCGCAAGCAGATCAAGGGCACCAACATGCCGGCCCCGCGCGCCATCCTGGCCGCCGCGATCGAGGGCGCGTACGTCGACGTCGACACCGCCGACCTGGTCGAGAGCCGCTACTTCGTGTCGCTGGTCACCGGTCCGGTGGCGCAGAACATGATCAACGCGTTCTTCTTCAACCTGAACCACATCAACGGCGGCGGCTCGCGCCCCGAGGGTTACGACAAGTGGCAGGCCAAGAAGGTCGGCGTGATCGGCGCGGGCATGATGGGCGCCGCGATCGCGTACGTCTCGGCCAAGGCCGGCATCGAGGTCGTCCTGAAGGACATCGACCTGGATGCGGCCAAGCGCGGCAAGGACTACTCGGTCAAGCTGGAGGAGAAGGCGCTCTCCCGCGGCCGGACCACCCAGGAGAAGTCCGACGAGCTGCTGGCCCGCATCACCCCGACCATCGATCCCGAGGACTTCAAGGGCGTCGATCTGGTGATCGAGGCCGCGTTCGAGTCGGTCGAGGTGAAGAACAAGGTCTTCCAGGAGATCGAGGACATCGTCGACCCGGAGGCCGTGCTGGGCTCCAACACCTCGACCCTCCCGATCACCGGTCTGGCCGAGGGCGTGAAGAAGCCGGAGAACTTCATCGGCATCCACTTCTTCTCGCCGGTCGACAAGATGCCGCTGGTCGAGATCATCTGCGGTGAGAAGACCGACGACGCGATCCTCGCGAAGGTCATCGACTACACCCTGCAGATCCGCAAGACCCCGATCGTCGTCAACGACAGCCGCGGCTTCTTCACCAGCCGCGTGATCGGCACCTTCATCAACGAGGCCCTCGCGGCCGTCGGCGAGGGTGTGGAGCCGGCCTTCATCGAGCAGGCCGGCAGCCAGGCCGGTTACCCGGCCGCGCCGCTGCAGCTGACCGATGAGCTGACCATGACGCTCATGCAGAAGATCCGCAAGGAGTCCAAGGCGGCCTTCGAGGAGGCCGGCGGCGAGTTCCCCGATCACGGCGCGTACGCCGTCGTCGACTGGATGGTGGACAACGGTCGTCCGTCCAAGAAGGACGGCGCGGGCTTCTACGACTACGCCGAGGGCAAGCGGACCCGCCTGTGGCCGGGTCTGCGCGAGCAGTTCAAGTCGGGCTCGGTCGAGATCCCGTTCGAGGACATGAAGGAGCGCATGCTCTTCGCCGAGGCCCTCGAGACCGTGAAGTGCTTCGACGAGGGTGTGCTCACCTCCGTCGAGGACGCCAACATCGGTTCGATCTTCGGCATCGGCTTCCCGGCCTGGACCGGCGGCGTCATCCAGTACATCAACCAGTACGAGGGCGGCATCGCGGGCTTCGTGGCGCGGGCGAACGACCTGGCCGACAAGTACGGCGAGCACTTCCGCCCGCCGGCCTCGCTGGTCGCCAAGGCGAACGACGGTGTCGAGAAGCTGACGAACGAGAACCTGCGCCCCGCGTGAGTCTCGCTCCGCTGAGCTGAGCGGCGGCCCCGACCGGATCCGATCCGGTCGGGGCCGCTGTCGTCTGTGCCGCATGTGGGCGGACCGAGTTCGCATGATCGTCGTTCCCTGAGCCGCGACCGAGGAACGAGGCCGCGCGTCGAAGGGCCGCGGCGGACGCACGACGACGCCGCGCGGTTCCCCGATTCGCGGATCTGTGGACATCGCGGTCGAAGCGGTCTGCCTGTGGACGGTGCGGTGGACGCGCGCGTCGTCGTGGTTCATCGTTCAGGGGAGCCGATGAAGGGGGAGCGATGACGGCGCAGGCGTGGGTGACGCTGATGGTCGGACTGCCGGCGACGATCGGAGTGGTGGGAACGCTCTGGCAGCGGCAGCATTCAGAGCAGATCGATCGTGAGCATCGGCTCGAGATCGATTCACGATCCGAATGGTGGCGGCGATTCCAGTGGGCGGCCGAGCAATCGGTCGCGCAGAATCCGGAGGCGCGGCTACTCGGGCGCAGGGTGCTGCGAGGGTTGCTGAGATCGTCGCTGCTCACCGGCAGCGAGCGGGAGATCGCCGCTATGCTGGTGGTCAATCGAGCCGAGGGTGAGGAGGTCCGCGATGACGCCGATCGAGGAGAGCGCTAAAGCGCGAGCCGAGTCCGGACTCGAGCTCTGGGGACGGAACGCGGAGGAACGTCGGATCTCGGCGGAGTGCGCGGTGATCAACGATCAGAATGCGTGGTGTGAAGACCCCGCAGTGGATCGTCGACGTCGCCGAAGGGCGTCTCCCCGCGTAGCGCCCGCAACGAAGACCAGCACGGCAGGCCCCGACCGGATCATCCGGTCGGGGCCTGCCGCATCCGGCGTCGTCGTGCATCGAGCCGCATTGGACTCCCGTCCTCGTCCTGATCGACCGTGACCGGGCCCACTCCTGAAGTTTACAAATATTGATGAATGTATAGACAGATGACTGAATTCGCTCTAGTGTCTACTTCGCTCGGACGACGACGAACACGGGACGAGGAGACGAGACATGACGCGATCGATGCAGGACACCCCTGCCCCCGAACTCCACTGGCACGACAAGAAGCGGTACCTCTGGCTGCTGGGACTGATTCCGCCGACGGCGATCCTGGTGGTCACCGGGCTGATCGCCCTGATGAACTGGATCGGCCGCGAGACGGGGTGGGGCTGGATCAACACCCTCTCGTCGGTGTGGTGGTGGATCGGGCCGATCCTGGTCTACCTCGCGCTGCCGATCCTCGACCGGTTCTTCGGCCCGGACGGTCAGAATCCGCCCGACGAGCTGATGGAACAGCTGGAGAACGACAAGTACTACCGCTACTGCACCTACGCGTACATCCCGTTCCAGATCGTGAGCCTGATCTACGCCTGCTACCTCTGGACCGCCGACGACCTCTCGTGGCTCGGCGTGAACGACGGTGGCCTCGGCCTGGTCTCCAAGATCGGACTGGCCCTCTCGATCGGCGTGATGGGCGGCATCGGGATCAACACCGCGCACGAACTCGGGCACAAGAAGGTCTCCCTGGAGCGCTGGCTCTCGAAGGTCACGCTCGCCCAGACCGCCTACGGGCACTTCTACATCGAGCACAACCGCGGCCATCACGTCCGCGTCGCGACCCCGGAGGATCCCGCGAGCTCGCGTTTCGGCGAGAACTTCTGGCAGTTCCTGCCGCGCAGCGTGGTCGGCAGCCTCCGCTCGGCCTGGGGCCTCGAGGCCAACCGCATGAAGCGGCTCGACCGACCGGTCCTCCACCCGAGCAACGACGTCGTCAACGCCTGGGCGATGACCCTCGTGCTCTGGGCGGCGCTCACCGCGGTCTTCGGGTGGGAGATCCTGCCGTTCATGGTGCTCCAGGCCGTCTACGGGTTCTCGCTGCTGGAGACGGTCAACTACCTGGAGCACTACGGGCTGCTGCGCAAGCAGAACAAGCGCGGCCGCTACGAACGCTGCACCCCGCAGCACAGCTGGAACTCCGACCACATCGCGACCAACATCTTCCTGTACCACCTGCAGCGGCACAGCGATCACCACGCGAACCCGACGCGGCGCTACCAGACGCTGCGGAGCTTCGACGAGGCGCCGAACCTGCCGAGCGGTTACGCCAGCATGATCACTCTCGCCTACGTCCCGGCCGTGTGGCGCCGGGTGATGGACGAACGCGTCATCGCGCACTACGGCGGCGATCTGACGCGCGCGAATCTGCAGCCGGGCAAGGAGGAGAAGCTGCTGGCCCGGTACGCCGATCGGTGCGCGGAGTACCGCGATGCCCAGGCGGCGGGACTGCGGGCGAGCCGTGCGCGGGACGAGGGCCTGGTCGTCGTGTCCGAGGCGCCCGCCGCACCGACGGCCGAGGGCGCGGCGGACGGGCGCGCCCGGCGAGGATCGTCGTACGGTTGCCCGAACTGCGGATACGTCTACGCCGAGGCGGCGGGTGCGCCGCGGGAGGGCTTCGCCCCCGGAACGGCCTGGTCCGACGTCCCCGACTCCTGGCCGTGCCCGGACTGCGGGGTCCGGGAGAAGACCGACTTCGTGCGGCTGCCGGACTGAGGGGACGCCCGGGTGATCGGGATCCTGTACGTCCGACGGCGCCGGGAGTGACTACTGTTCGATCTGTGACAAAACGGACCCCGTACGCCCAGGCCAGCAAACTCCTGCTGCGCAACACCCTGCTCGACGGACTGCGGGAACTGCTGACCCTGCGTGATTGGTCCAAGGTCACGATGGCCGACGTCGCCAAGCACGCGGGGCTCAGCAGACAGACGGTCTACAACGAGTTCGGCTCCCGCCACGGGCTCGCCCAGGCGTACGCGCTGCGGCTGGTGGAGGTGTACACGGCTGAGATCGGGGCGGCGGTCGACGCGCACGAGAACGACCTGGACCGTGCGCTCGTCGACGGTTTCGTGCGCTTCTTCACCGGGGCGGCGACCGATCCGATGATCGCGTCGTTGCTGAGCGGGGAGGCCAACCCCGACCTGCACCGGCTGATCACCACCGACGCGGCACCGCTGATCGCCGCGGCGAAGACGCGGCTCACCGAGGTGGTCGAGGGCTCGTGGATCGCGGTGCCCGCCGACAAGGCCGAACGCATCGCCGGGGCGATCGCCCGGATGGCCCTGAGCTACGTCGCCATGCCGCCGGAGGTCCCCGCCGAGGAGGTCGCCGCGAACCTCGCGGCCATCTTCGGGCCGGCGATCCGGGAGACGTCCGAAGGCTGACGACACGGAAAGACCGCCTCTGACCGGGGTGCCGGGCACCTTCGCCTCGATCGAGCACCCTCGGCCGAGGATGCTCGATCGAGACCGGGGTGCCGGGCACCCTCGGCTCGGGGGGCGGGCTTTCGCGTTGATCGGGATCTCGACTCCGCTCGATCATCGAGGGGGTCTCGATCGCCGAGGAGTTCTCGATCATCGTGGGGGCTCGATCGCCGAGGAGTCTCAGACTCCTTGAGCGGGCACACCGGGAATCGCTCATCCAGGGCGGGTGGTGCCCGCCGCCGCGCCGGTTCCGCCGTCGACCGGCAGGACCACGCCGGTGATGCAGCCGGCGTCCGGGCCGGCCAGATACAGCGCCGCGCGGGCGATGTCCTCCGGTTCGGACATCCGGCCGAGCGCGACCCCGTCGAGCCGAAGGTCGCCGCGGTCCGGGTCGCCGAGCAGGTCCTCGGCCGGCCGGGAACGGGTGAAGGCGGGGGCGATCGCGTTTACCCGGATCCCGTCGCCGCCGAGATCGAGCGCCAGACTCCGGACCAGTCCGCCGACCGCCGCCCGGGTGGTGTTGTAGGCGAACCGGCCCCAGTCGCCGCGCGGGCCGGCGATCGAGGAGACCGCCAGGAAGTTGCCGCGCGATTCGCGCAGCAGCGGTACGGTGAGACGGGCCAGCCGGACCATCGCGTCCACGTCCACCGGGCGGAGGCGCGCTTCGTCGTCGAACGTCTCGCGGCTGCCGGGGCCGCCGGTGCCCGTGTTGGCCACGACGACGTCGAGGCCGCCGAACCGGGTCTGGATCTCGTCGACCGCCGCGGCCAGCCCCGCCGGATCGGTGAGGTCGGTGGTCATCACCATGGTGCGCTCGCGCGGGAAGTCGGCGACGGTCGCGAAGAGCGGTGCGGGCGACCGACCGACGACCGTGACGTCGGCACCCTGCTGGAGGAACGCCCGGGCGATCGCCCGGCCGATCCCGGTGCCGCCGCCCGTGACGAGGACGCTTCGTCCCCGGTAGGGGTAGGTGGCCCAGGCGGTCATCGTCGGACTCCGGGGCGGGTCGCTGTCATGACCCATCCAATCGCACACCGGGGATCGAGCGCAGCGAAAACGCCGGGCCGTCCGGGTCGAGTCGGAATTCCGGCCGATTATTTGTCCTGACAAGTTGGCGAAATGTCTTGAACAACTCGGATCGGCTCTGACATCCTGGGCGAAGCGTTTGCAGTCCTCGTCTCGACCCGGAAGTCGTCCCTCATGGCAGAACAAGAATCCCTCGGCGTCGCCGTCATCGGCATGGGCTGGATGGGCGCGGTGCACTCGCGCGCGTACACCCGGCTGCGCCAGCACTACCCCGACTCGCCCCTCCTGCCGCGGCTGGTCGCCGTCGCCGACGACGTGCCCGGCCGCGCCGCGGAGGGGGCCCGCCAGTACGGCGCCGAGAAGTCCTACGACGACTGGCGTGACGTCCTCGCCGATCCGGACGTCGACGCCGTCTCGGTGACCGTGCCGAACTTCCTGCACGCCGAGATCGGGACGGCGGTCCTGGAATCGGGCAGACACCTGTGGATCGAGAAGCCGGTGGGCCTGAGCACGACCGACGCGCAGGCCGTCGCCGCAGCCGCCGAATCCTCCGGGAAGCAGACCGCGGTCGGCTTCAACTACCGGAACGCCCCGGCCGTCCAGGCGGCGCGCGAGATGGTGGCCGACGGCCGGATCGGCACCCCGACGCACGCCCGGATCCGCCTGTTCAGCGATTACGCCGCGCACCCGGACGGTGCGCTCAGCTGGCGCTATTCGCAGGCGAAGGGCGGCAACGGGGTGCTCGGCGACCTCGCCTCGCACGGCGCCGACCTGGTGCGCTTCCTGCTCGGCGACATCGCCTCGCTGGTCGCCGACACCGCCGTCTTCATTCCGCAGCGTCCGGTGCCGAGCGGAGCCACCAGCGGACATCAGCTCGCGACCGGCGGAGAACCGGGACCGGTGGAGAACGAGGACTACGCGGGCGCGCTGCTGCGGATGACCTCCGGTGCGCGCTGCGTGCTGGAGGCGAGCCGCGTGTCGGTGGGGGAGCAGAACTCGTACGGTTTCGAGATCCACGGGACGGCGGGCGTCGTGCGCTGGGACTACCGGCGCATGGGGGAGCTGGAGCTGGCCTCCGGAGACCGCTACCAGGACGAACCGGTGTCCGCGGTCTTCGTGGGCCCCGGCGCCGGCGAGTACGGGAACTTCCAGCCGGGCGCGGCCAACCCGATGGGCTACGACGACCTCAAGGTGATCGAGGCGCACCGCTTCCTGGCCTCCATCGCCGCCGGCGCCCCGGTCGGTGCGACGATCGACGACGCCGTCTACATGGCGCGGGTGCTCGACGCGATCACCGAATCCACGGCGACGGGGGCGTGGGTGACGCTCTGAGGCGGGACGTTCGCATCGTCGAACCGGGACCTCGCTGATCGAGAGAGCTCTCGCTGATCGAGCGGAGTCGAGATCCTCCCCGCCGGTCGTGAGCGGGAATGCTTCCTTCGCTGATCGAGCGGAGTCGAGAGCTCTCTGTCGGTCGTGAGTGGGGGTGCTTCCTTCGTTGATCGAGCGAAGTCGAGATCTCGACTCCGCTCGATCAACGAGGTGGTGGATCCTCGACCGACGAGCTGGGTCCTCGACCGGCGCGGGGAAAGCCGCTCGATCGGCGAGGGAGGGCGTTCGATCAGCGGGGCCGTCTCACAGGTTCTTCTCCGCGGCGAGCAGCACCTCGGCGGCCGCCTGCAGGCCCTCGATCGGGCCGAACGCGGTGTCCTCGTGCTCGATGTTGCAGGCCATGTCCGGATCCACCCGGTACAGCGCGCGCAGGAAATCGGTCCAGAACTGCGTGTCGTGACCCTGGCCGAGGGCGACGAAGTCCCACGCGGAGTCCTTCGGCCACTCGTTGGCCCACTCGTCGCCGCCGAGGTTCAGCCGGTCCTCGTCCGGGCTCAGGCGGCGGAAACGCTCGTCGAGCACGCCGTAGATCTTCGCGTTCTCGTTGATCCGGACGTCCTTGGCCGCGGCGTGGAACACCCGGTCGCCGAGATGGTCGATCGCCGCGATCGGATCCATCATCTGCCAGAACAGATGACTCGGATCCATCTCGGCGCCCACGTGGTCGGTCCCGACCTGCTCGATCAGGCGCAGCAGGGTCGGCGGATTGAAGACCAGGTTCTGCGGATGCATCTCGATCGCGACCTTCACGTCGTGCTCCTCGGCGAGCTGGGCGATCTCCTTCCAGAAGTCGACGGCGACCGCCCACTGGTAGTCCAAGACGTCCAGCGCACCCGAGTTCCAGGCGTTGACGACCCAGTTCGGGCGGGTCGCGCCGGGCTCGCCGCCCGGCAGACCGGACATGGTGACCACGCGCTTCTGGCCGAGGGCGGCGGCCGCGCGGATGGCCCGGCGCAGATCACCGGCCTGCCGGTCGCCGATCACCGGGTTCGGGTGCAGCGGGTTGCCGTTGACGTTGAGGCCGGCGAGTGCGACGCCCTTCTCCTCGAAGACGCCGAGATACTCCTGCGCGGCGGTCTCCGAGGAGACGATGTCGTCGATCTGCGGGATGTGCACCGGCGGGAGGAAGCCGCCGGCGTTGATCTCTGCGGCGTTGAGCCCGAGATCCTTGATCACGTCGAGGGCCTCGGGGAGCGAGCGGTCGTGCAGGACGGCGGTGTAGACGCCGAGGGTGTGGTTCATGACGGGGTGTCCTTGGTGGTGGGTGGGGGTTCGGTCTCGACTCCGCTCGACCGTCGAAGAGGCCGATTGGCGAGTGGGGTGGTCTCGACTTCGCTTGACCATCGAGGGGGTTCGATCGGCGGGCGGGGTGGTCTCGACTCCGCTCGACCATCGAGGGGGTCGACCATCGAGGGGGGTCGACGGTCGAGGGGGCGACGGTCGAACGGGGTCAGGGGACGGGGATCTCGGCGCCGCCGGCCAGGGCCGACTGGGCGACGGCGTCGAGCAGCAGCATGTTGTGCAGGCCCTCGGCGAAGTCGGCGTTGCGGGGCAGCGAGTCGCTCGCGGGGAGCCCGGCCACCTCTTCGAGGAAGGCGCGCGCCTGGAAGACGAAGCCGTCGTTCTGGCCGATCGCGACGCCGGGTGCGTCCATCGCCAGACCGTCCTTCCAGTACGGGTGCTGCGGGCCGAGCACGACGGTGCGCGTGCCGCGGAGGTCGTCGTCGTCGCCGTCGTCGAGGACGGTGACGTGCACCCGACCCGGATTGCGGAAGTCGAACGACGCCGAGCCGCCGGTGCAGAAGACCTCGAACTTGAGCGTGTTCGGGTGGCCGGGGGCCACGCGGGAGACCTGCAGCGAGCCGGTGCCGCCGCCGACGTAGTCGACGAAGAAGCCCGCGACGTCGTCGTTCTCCACCGGCTCCCGCTCGTCGGAGACGGCGCCGCCCTCGTGGCCGATCACCTGGCCGAGCGGCGTGGGTCGCGTCGGGTGGGCGGTGTGCAGGGTGCCGCCGCGGACGGCGCGGACCCGTCCGCCGAAGAGCTCCCCGATGTAGCTGAGGTGGCTGCCCACGTCGGCGAGCGCGCCGGTGCCGGGGCCGCCCTTGAACCGCCAGCTGATCGGCCCGTTCGGGTCGCACGCGTAGTCGGTCCAGTACTCGCCGTCGAAGTTCACGAACTCGCCGAGCCGGCCGCTCGCCACCAGGTCGCCGAGGAAGGCGATGCCCGGGGAACGCAGGAAGGTCAGGCCGATCCGGGCGACGAGGCCCTGCCCGGCCGCGGCCTCGGCGGCCGTGACCATCGCCTGCGCGTCGGCGATGCTCGCGGCGAGCGGCTTCTCGCACAGCACGTGTTTGCCCGCGGCGAGGAGGGCCTCGACGATCTCGCGGTGCAGGTGGTTCGCGACCACGACGCTCACCACGTCGACGTCGTCGGCGGCGGCGATCGCCTGCCACGACGTGTCGTGCCGTTCGAAGCCGAAGCGCCGGGCGGCCTCGGCGGCGACCGGTTCGTACGCGTCGGCGATCGACACCAGGCGGACCGGCGGGAGGCCGGGTCCGAAGGTCGCGGTGGCCTGCCGGTAGGCGGCGGCGTGAGCCTTGCCCGCCATGCCGGCACCGATCACGGCGACGCCGATGCCGTCCTTGCTCATGACTCTCCAGGGGTGACTACGTTGGGGTGTTGGACCGCTCCAACAGAGCGTGCTCCAGATTGTGGTCTGGATTACTATGTCCTGTCAATAGGTCTTTGGAATGTCCGTGGGAAGGGGTGGCATGGCCGCCAGGCGTCCGACCATCTACGACGTCGCGAAAGCGGCGGGCGTCTCGAAGTCGTTGGTCTCACTGGTCCTGCAGGACTCGCCGAAGGTCGGGGACGAGTCGCGGCGCGCCGTGCAGGAGGCCATCGCCGCGCTCGGCTACCGGCCGTCGCGGGCCGCGGCGAACCTCGCGGCAGGCCGCACCAGGGTGGTCGGCGTGCTGATCGAC
This sequence comes from Gordonia sp. (in: high G+C Gram-positive bacteria), assembly GCF_047600385.1. GTDB lineage: Bacteria > Actinomycetota > Actinomycetes > Mycobacteriales > Mycobacteriaceae > Gordonia. The sequence continues at coordinate 1,227,167 of NZ_JASGKZ010000001.1, forward strand.
GACTTCACCAACCTGTGGTTCGTGGACATGGTGCGCGGGCTGCACGCCGCTCTCGGCCCGGGCGGGTACCGCCTCAGCGTCGTCGACATCGCCACCGACGACCAGGCGGAGGACCCGGTCGAGCAGTTCCTGTCCATGCGGGTCGACGGCATGGTGGTCGGCACCGATCCGCCGCGCGCGCTGGTCGGCGACGGGCTGCCGCCGATCGTCGTCGTCGGCACGCGCGAGGTGCCCGCCGACGGCGCCGGTTTCGACGCCGTCGCCAACGACGACGCCGAAGGCGGCCGCCTGGTCGCCCGTCACCTGGTGGAACTCGGCCATCGACGGCTCGGTCATCTCGCGGCCGGATCCGGCGCCGGGCGGGCGCGGCGGGCGGCGTTCGAGGCGGAGGCGCGATCGCTGGGAGCCCGGGTGGTCTCGACCGCGGGCGTGATGCCGGTGTCCGACGAGGCGGGCTACGACGGAGCGACGGCGCTGCTGGCGGAGGATCCTGGGATCACCGCGCTGTTCGCGGCGAACGACGTCCTGGCGGTGGGCGCACTCGCGGCGGCCCGCGACCTCGGCCGCGACGTGCCCGCCGACCTGTCGGTGGTCGGGTACGACGACACCTCGCTGGCGGCGGCGCGGCTGGTCGGGCTGACCACCGTCGACGACCTGAGCTTCGAGGTGGGCCGGCGGTCCGGTGCGCTGCTCCTGGACCGCATGCGCGGCGGGGCGGCGGCACCGTCGCGCGTGCGGCTGCCGCCGGAGCTCACCGTCCGCGGCACCACCGCACCGGTGCGGGGAGATTCGTGACGCGGCACACCCCGGCCGGTGTACCTTTTGTTCAGACATAAGAACTTACCTTCGGAGGTTTTCCATGAAGCGCATCGGTCTGCTCGGCTGCGGCCGTATCGGCCAGGTCCACGCGGCGTCGGTCGCGGCGAGTGCTCGTGCCGAGCTGGCCGCGGTCTTCGACCCCTTCGAGGAATCGGCCCGGGCGGTCGCACAGGCCTACGGCGCCGCCGCGCACACCTCGCCGGAGCCGATCCTCGACGATGAGTCGATCGACGCCGTGATCGTCGCCTCGCCGACCCCCACCCACATCGATCTGCTGACCCGCGCCGTGCAGCGCGGCAAGGGCGTGCTGTGCGAGAAGCCGATCGACCTGGATCTGGCGCGCGTGGATGCGTGTCTGGACGAGCTCGGCGAGCTGACCGACCGCGTGATGCTCGGCTTCAACCGGCGGTTCGATCCCTCGTTCGCCGACGTCCGGGCCCGGGTGGCGACCGGCGAGATCGGGAACCTGGAGCAGCTCACCATCATCAGCCGCGACCCGGCCGCACCGCCCGCCGGTTACGTGGAGACCTCCGGCGGACTCTTCCGCGACATGATGATCCACGACCTCGACATGGCGCGGTTCTTCCTCGGCGACGTCGCCGAGGTGACCGCGCTCGGGTCCAACCTGATCTCCCCGGAGATCGCCGCGGCCGGCGACGTCGACGGTGCGGTGGTGACCCTGCGGAGCGTGGACGGCCGGCTCGCGACGATCACCAACTCCCGGCGCTGCGCCTACGGCTACGACCAGCGGCTGGAGGCGTTCGGCGAACTGGGCGCCCTCGAGGCCCGCAACCAGCACCCGACCAGCGTCCGGTTCTCCGGCGCGCAGGCGACGGAGTCGGCACCGCCCATCCACCACTTCTTCCTGGACCGCTACACCCCCGCCTACCGCGCCGAGTTCGAGGCCTTCGTGACCGCGCTGGAGACCAGCGAGAAGCCGTCGCCGGGCTTCGGCGACGGTCGCGCGGCGCTGGTCCTGGCCGACGCGGCGGGCGAGAGCCTGCGCACCGGCCGCACCATCACGATCGGCTGACCCGCCGCGCGGAACATCGTCCGTGAGCGGTCCGCGGAGGGCGTATCGCCGCCGCTGCTCCGCCGCCGGACGATGTTCTGCGCGCTCTCCGCGCGGATCCGCGGAACGACGCTCCGGGCTCAGCGGCGGGCGGCCCGGTGGCCGGCGTCGGCGGGCAGGCGCAGGGCGCCGACCAGGGGCAGCAGCATGATCGCGGCGGCGACGACGAAGGCCAGCCGGTAGGGGAGCGCGGGGTCGTCGTGCATCCGCTCGGCGCCGGTGGGGACGGCATCGGTGAGGGCGATGCCGATCCGGACGGCGAGCGCCGCGACGGCCGTGCCGAGTGCGGTGCCGACCTGCTGCAGCGTGGCGCTGAGGGTGTTCGCATCGGAGAGCTGTGCGGGCGGGACGTCGGCGAACTGCACGGTGTTGTACGCGCTGAAACCGATCGACCGGAACACGCCGCCGAGGAACAGCAGCCCGACGGTCAGCCAGACCGGGGTGCTCGCGGTGATGAAGGCGAACACGCCCAGCAGCAGCACTCCGGCGACGTTCGACCAGATCAGCGTCGTGCGGAAACCGAGCCGCCGGATGATCGGCGTCGTGAACGGTTTGACGCCGAGGTTGCCGGCGAACACGGTGGTGATCACCGCACCGGCCGCGGCCGCACTCCAGCCGAAGCCCGCCTGGAACAGCAGGGCGAACAGGAACGGCGCGGCGGTGATCATCATCCGGTAGACGCTGCCGCTGACGTTGCCCACCCGGAACGTGACGATGCGGAGCACGTGCGTGTCGAACAGCGGGTGCTCCCGGCGGCGCATGGTGCTCGCCGCACCGGCCGCCAGCGCGAGGGCGGCTCCGAGCAGGATCGCGACGAACCCGGGGGCGCCCGTCGAGGCGATCTCGACGGCGCCGGTGAGGCAGGTGATCGCTCCGGCGATCAGGAAGAAGCCGGTCCGGTCCAGCGGTGTGCGCGCGGCGGGCGCATGATGCGGAACCAGTCGCAGGCCGGCCGCGGCGAGACCGATGCCGATCGGCACGTTGATCAGGAAGATCCACTCCCAGCCGAGCGTGTCGGCGAGGAGTCCGCCGAGGAACGGGGCGGCGACGGGGGCGATCAGCGACGGCCAGGTGAGGTAGGCCATCGCCGCCAGCAGGTGGACCGGTCTCAGGTCGCGCAGCACGGCCAGGCGTCCGATCGGGATCAGCAGCGCCCCGGCGATGCCCTGGAACGCGCGGAACACGCAGAGCCACAGCAGGTCCGGGGCCAGGGCGCACGCCACCGAGGCGGCGGTGAAACCGGCGATCGCCCACAGGAAGGTGCGGCGCGTGCCGAACCGGTCGGCGAGCCAGCCGGTGACTGGGACGACGATCGCCACCGCCAGCAGATAGGCCACCATGGCCGTGTTCACCGACTCCGGCGCGACGCCGAAGTCCCGGCCGATCGCCGGGGCGGCGGTCGCCAGGACGGTGCCGTCCAGGTTCTCCATGAACAGCGCGCCCGCCGCGAGCAGGGCGAGCGGCCGGGAGAACCCCGCCTCGTCGTCGGACCTCGGACGCCACCTCACCCTTGAAATGTTAGGACAAATGAGAGTGAATGAGAGGACATGAGTTCGGCGAGCCTGCTCCGGAGGACGGTGAGCTATTCTGAGCGCCGGACACGGGGTGCCCGACGAGGGCTGAGATCACACCCGTCGAACCTGATCGAGCGGAGACTCGCGGAGGGATGTCGAGGGCATGAGCACCCAGGAACGGGAGCGGAGCAGATGACTCTGTTCGACGATCTGAAGGCTGCGATCGGGGCGGACTGGCCCGCCTACACCGAGCACGAGTTCGTGCACGAGCTCGGCGCGGGCACCCTGCCGCTGCCGGTGTTCCAGGACTACCTCGTGCAGGACTACCTGTTCCTCGTGCAGTTCGCTCGCGCGAACGCGCTCGCCGCCTACAAGAGCCGCAGCCTGGCCGACATCGTCGATGCGAGCCGGGCGCTCAGCGCGATCCTCCACGAGACGGAGCTGCACCGTCGTCTCACCGCGAGCTGGGGCATCGCCGCGGAGGAGCTGGATCGGGCGCCGGAGAAGCAGGCGACGGTCGCCTACACCCGGTACGTGCTCGACTGCGGCATGTCCGGAGACCTGCTCGACCTGCACGTCGCGCTCGCCCCGTGCACGATCGGCTACGCCGAGATCGGGACGGCGCTCGATCCGGCGCGGCGGTCGCGGCCGGATCACCCGTACGCGGAGTGGATCGCCGAGTACGCGGGCGGCGACTTCCAGGACGCGGCCGGGGCCGCGGTCGCGCGGCTGGACGCGCTCGCCGGCGGCCCCGTCACCGGACCGCGGTTCGACGCGCTGGTGGACGTCTTCCGGGCCGCGACCCGGCTCGAGGCCGACTTCTGGCAGCAGGCCCTCGACTCGACGCGGTGACTCCGGGCGAGGACCTCGGGGCGATGAACCAGGCGACCGCTGCCGCGTGCTCCGGCGCCTCCTCAGCGGCGGTACGCGGCGCCCGGATGCGCGGCCGGTAGCCGGTCGCCGGCGCCGAACATCCGTGCGCGCAGGGTGCCGGGCTCGGCCTCGGTCGGATAGCGGCCGCGGCGCTGCAGCACCGGCACGAGGTGTTCGACGACGTCCTCCCAGGTGCCGGGATTCAGCGCGTAGGCGAGGTTGAACCCGTCGACGTCGGTCTCGGCGACGAACCGTTCCAGCGCATCCGCGACGGTCTCCCCCGAGCCGACGACCACCGGCCCGCCCGTCGCATTGATCCGGGCGCTGTCGCGCAGCGTCCAGCGCCCGTCGGCGTCCGCGGCTCCCGACAGGCTCGACACCGTGGTCTGGATCGCGTTCGTCTCCACCGGATCCAGCGGCGCATCGAGGTCCCGCCGGGAGAGATCGATCCCCGACCAACCCGAGTTGAGCACGAGATTGCCCGTCTCGGAGGCGTAGGAGAAGACGTCGCGGTGCTTCGCCGCGGCCGACTCGTCGGTCGCATCGACCACGACGGTGAGCAGGGAGTAGATGCGGGCCGCATCCCGACCGCGCCCGGCCGCCTCGAGGCCCGCGCGGATCCGGGCCACCTGCTCGCGGGTCTGGGTGAGCGTGGGGGCGGCGACGAAGATCGCCTCGGCGTGCGCGGCCGCGAAACGGATTCCGCGCTCGGAGGCCCCGGCCTGGTAGATCACGGGTGTGCGCTGGGGCGACGGCTCGCACAGGTGTACGCCGGGCACCGTGAAGTACTCGCCTTCGTGGCCGATCGGATGCACCTTGGCGGGGTCGGCGAAGGTGTCGCGGGAGGCGTCGAGCACCACGGCGTCCTCCTCCCAGGAACCCTCCCACAGCTTGTAGAGCACCTCGAGGTACTCGTCGGCGTGGTCGTAGCGCTCGTCGTGGGAGAGCTGGTCCCGCGCGCCGAGATTCTGCGCGGCGCTCTTCAGATAGCCCGTCACCACGTTCCATCCGATGCGGCCGCCGGTGAGGTGGTCGAGCGTCGACATGCGTCGCGCGAAGGTGTACGGATGCTCCGCCGCGGTGCTCGCGGTGACGCCGAACCCGAGGTTCTCGGTGACCGCCGCCATCGCGCTCACCAGCATCATCGGATCGTTCATCGGGATCTTCGCCGCGGTCCGCAGCGCGGCGTCCGCGCTGCCGCCGTACACGTCGTAGGGGCCGAGGGCGTCGGCGAGGAAGATCCCGTCGAACAGCCCGTCCTCCAGCAGTCGTGCCAGCCGGGTCCAGTGCGCCAGGCTCGTGTAGTCGCGGGACCGGTCGTCCGGATGCCGCCAGAGTCCGGGGATCTGGTGCCCGACGCCGTTGACGGCGAAGGCGTTGAACCGGATTCGGCGTGCCTGAGTTGAGCGTGCGCGAGGCATTCGGACATTCCCTTCGCCAGTGCTGACTGGAGCAGGTTCGACGGGTGTGATCTCAGCCGCCGAGCGCGGCACCCCGTGTCATCGTCAGCCACCCTAACGCATCGGTCGCCGTCTCCGGCGCCTCGATCGACGGCGCCGGGCCCGGAGTCACGACAGCGCCGCGGCGAGCACCTCCAGAGCCGTGTCGCGGGCATCGGTCAGGGCGACGGTCACGTCCTCGGCGCGGTGCTCGTCGGACAGGATCTCCACGCCCCACGGGCCGGTCCAGCCGACGTCGGCGAGCGTCCGGATCAGGCCGATCAGGTCGAAGGCTCCCCGACCGCAGAGCCGGCGGCGGTCGCGGGTGTCCTCGAAGAGCGTGCCGACCGGATCGGCGTCGGCGTCGTTCAGCTCGACGCCGAACAGGATGTCCGACGACAGGCAGGCCCGCAGATCGGGCAGCGACGTGTCCGCACGGAAGACGTGCCAGGCGTCGACGATCACCCCGCAGTTCGGCCGGTCGACCGCGCGCACCAGGTCGGCGCCCAGCGGGATCGACGAGATCATCGAGAAGGGCATCGGTTCCAGGGTCAGGCGCAGGCGGTGCTCGGCGGCCTCGTCGGCCAGATCGCGCAGGGGCGCGACGAGCGGGTCGATCGAGTCCAGCGGCGCGCCGAACGCGGTCCCGATCTTCATGGTGCCCGCCCGCAGCCCGTCGGCCGCGGCGAACAGCAGCGACCGGACCCGGTCCGACGCCGCCCGCGCCCGGCCGGTCTCCCACCAGTCGCCGAGCAGCTCGACGTCGACGGAGCGCAGCCCGGCCGCGTCGATCGCCGCGCGCACGGCCGGGAACCCGATGCCGTCGGCGATGTGCCGCAGATCGTCCTGGGCCAGGCCCAGACCCGACCAGCCGGTGGCGCCGATCGCGGCGATCCGCTCCAGGACGTCGACCGGGCTCACCTCGCTCTCGGCGAGCGGGACGACGTCGCCCGCACTGGTCCAGCAGGTGGCGATCAGGTCGAACGGAGAATCTGACACGGGGTCTCCTTCACGGGTCACGGGTCGGTTCGGGGTCAGCGGGGCGGGAGGCCCGCGGCGCGGTAGACGTCGTCGATCATCGCCATGTTCGCGACGGCGTCGTCGAGCCCGAGGATCGTCGGTTCGCCGGTGCGGATCGCCCGGGCGAACGCCTCGAGCTGACAGGTGTACGTCGATCGGCTCGGCACCCGCTCGACGGTCTCGGCGCCGTCGACGACGACGGTCAGGCGGTCGTCGCGGTGCGGACCGAGGAAGTCGTGCAGCGTCACCGACCCGCGGTCGCCGACGTAGGTGAGACGGAAGTCGAAGCGGTCGCCGAGCATCGACACCCGGCCGCGGCCCGCGGCGCCGCCGGGGTAGCCGACGTCGAACGTGCACGCCGCGTCGACGTCGTCCGAGTGCATCGCGCAGCGGGCGGACCCGACCTCGGGGGCCTCGCCGATCAGCTCGCCGAACATCCGGAACACGTGGATCGCGTAGCAGCCGAGGTCCATCACCGCACCGCCGGCGAGACGGTAGTCCCAGCGCGGGTCGCCCGCGGGCGGGGTCGGCATGGACATCTCGACCTCGACGCGCCGGACCGGTCCGATCCGGCCGTCGCCGAGGATCTCCACGGCCCGCCGATACCCGGGATGGAACGGGTAGTGGAAGCCCTCGAGGAACGGGATGCCCGCGGCCCGGACGTCCGCGGCCACCTCGGCGGCCTCGACGGCGTTCGACGCGAACGGCTTCTCGCTCAGCAACGCCTTGCCCGCCGCGGCGACCCGCCTGTTCCACGGTCCGTGCAGCGCGTTCGCGAGCGGGTTGTAGACCAGCTCCACCTCGGGGTCGGCGAGCAGATCCTCGTAGGAGTCGACGACCCGCTCGATGCTGTGCCTTGCCGCATAGGCCTCGGCCTTCGCACGATCCCGGGCCGCGACCGCGACGATCCGATGCCCCAGCGCGGCCGCCGGACCGATGATCGCGTCCGGACCGATCCGGGCCGCGCCGAGGATCCCGATGCGCAGCGGCTCGATCGGCGTCGCGTCGGCCGCGGTCGGGTCAGTCATGAGCGCCGACCACGTACTGATCCCAGTCGAGCACCGAACCGGTGACCACCCCGCAGCGGTCCGACAGCAGGAAGACGACGAAGCGGGCGGTGTCCTCCGGCTGATTCAGCCGACCCATCGGCAGCCGCGCGGCGGCCTGGGCGGCCCAGTCGTCGTCGGCGTCGTGGAAACGCTTCTGGATCGCCGCCTCCCCCTCGGTCTGCGTCCAGCCGATGTTGACCCCGTTGATCCGGATCCGGTCGAAGCGGTGGGCGTAGGCCGCGTTCCGGGTGAGACCGGCCAGGCCCGCCTTGGCGGCGGAGTACGGCGCGAGGTACGGCTGTCCGGCGTGGGCGGCCATCGAGATGATGTTGACGATGCTGCCGCCCGGGATCCCGTGTGCTTCGTCGGCGGCCTCGTTCTGGGCGAGCATCCGTTTCACGGCGGCCTGCATGGTGAAGAACGGGCCGCGGAGATTGATCGCGATGTGCTCGTCGAACAGTTCCGGGGTGGTGTCGAGGAGGGTGCCGCGCGTGGTGAGCCCCGCGGCGTTGCACAGTCCGTCGAGCCGGCCGAACTCGGCCACGGCGGCGTCCACCGACGCGGCGGCCGAGTGCGGATCGGCGACGTCGGCCCGCACGAACGCGACCCGGGCGCCGCCGGCGAGCAACTCGTCGCGCAGGGCTTCGCCGATCTCCGGGCGGCGGCCGCTGAAGGTCACCGAGGCTCCCGCCGCCGCGGCGGCTCGGACGACGGCGGCGCCCACACCCTGGGTGCCGCCGCTGACGAGAATCGACTTCCCGTCCAGTATTTGTTCGGTCATATTTACTTTCTAGTCGATGTGATCTCGACTCCGCTCGATCACCGAGGAACGGGCTCGATCGGTGAGGAACGGGCTCCATCGGCGGGGAACGGGCTCCATCGGCGGGGAACGGGCTCGATCACCGGGAACGGGCTCGATCAGTGGGGAACGAGCTCGATCGGGGTGGGAGGGGAGGGGGTCGATCGGCGGGGGACGGGTGATCTCGACTCCGCTCGATCATCGAAAGGACGTCTCGATCATCGAAAGGACGTCTCGATCATCGAAAGGACGTCTCGATCATCGAGAGGATGTCTCGATCGACGAGGAACGAGGCTCGACCCTCGGACGGGCGGCTCGATCGGGGTGGGGAGGTTCAGGGGCGGTGGCGGGCGTCGAGGGCGGCGAGTTCGGCGGCGAAGGCGTCGGCGTCCCAGCCGGCGTCCAGGGCGCGGCGGGTGAGCTCAGCCTGGGTCTCGCCGTGCATGCCGTCCAGCGGCTGGTCCAGATCCAGGTTCGACGGGAAGGCGTAGCCCTCGGCGCTCGCCGCGATCACGTTCTCGGCGGCCCGGCGACTGTCGCCGTTCGGCCCGCTCGCTTCGCTCCCGGCGCCGGTCGCCCACAGCTCGACGAGGGCGGGGTACACCGCCCGGACCAGCGCGGAGCGGTCCACCGACTCCATCGCGCGGCCGAACGCCGAACTCACCTGCAACAGGTTGGCCATGCGGGCGATGTCGCTCGACACGTTGCTGCCCGCCGCGTGGAAGAGCGCCGGATTGAAGAACACCGCGTCCCCGGCGCGCAGCGGCAGCTGGACGTAGTTCTCCTCGAAGTACTCGCGGAACTCGGGCAGGTTGAAGGCGAGGTAGCCCAGCTCGTAGCGCTGCGAGTAGGGCAGGTACATGGTGGGGCCGGACTCCAGCGGCATGTCGACGTGGGCGACGGCGCCCTGCAGGGTGAGCGCCGGGGAGACGCGGTGCACGTTCAGCGGGAAGCGCGCCGCGGTCGCCGGCTCCATGAAGCCCAGGTGGTAGTCGCGGTGCGGCTGCTGGGCGACGCCGCCGGGGTTCACCACGTTGATCGCCGAGGTCACCTGGTACATCGGGCCGAGCCACGATTCGCTGATCAGGGCCAGGACGTCGTTGGCGTAGTAGCGGGCGAAGAGCGCGGGATCGCGCTCGGCCAGCTTGCCGAGGGCGTTCCAGATCCGGTCGTTGACGCCGTTGGCGGCGAAGTGGTCGCCGCTCGTGGCTCCGGCGGCCCGCTGCTCGGCGACCATCGCGGTGAAGGCCGCGGTGGTCTCGGCCAGCGCGGACTCCTCGCCGAAGGCGCCGGCGAAGACGACGATGCCCGGCCCGGTGAACAGGGCCTGGGCCAGCTCGTCCTGGAGGGCGAGTCGACGCTGCGGGTCGGCGGCGACGGCGCGGACGTCGGCGGCGTCGTAGAAGAGGACGCCCCGCTCGGTGCGGGCGGCGTGCGGGTATTCGGCCGGGTCGGTCTCGGCGGCGAGGGCGGCGACGAAGTCGTCCAGGCGGCAGTCGGCGGGACCGATCCGGCGGGCGGACGGAACGGTGGACGGGGCGAGCGTGGTGGACGAGGCGGTGGACTGGGCGGAGGGCGGAGCGATGGTCATGCCCTCGATGGTGGTCTGTCCGGGGAGGGTGCGGAAGACGGAGAATCCCTCAAGAATCCCTCAGCGCGGGCGCATGATGATCCGCATGCCCCATCGTTTTCCGGTCCGGGAGATCGCCCTGCAGGCCGGCGTCAGCGAGGCGACCGTCGACCGCGTGCTGCACGGACGGCCCGGGGTCCGGCCCGGAACCGTCCTGCAGGTGGAGCAGGCGATCGCCGAACTCGACGCGCAGCGCACGCAGCTGCGGCTGTCGGGTCGGCGGTTCATGCTCGACGTCGTGATGGAGACCCCGCAGCGGTTCTCCGCGCTGACTCGCCGGTCGCTCGAAGCCGAACTGCCCGCGCTGCGGCCCGCGGTGTTCCGGGCGCGGTATCGCGTGGCCGAACGCTGGGCTCTGCCCGATCTGATCGCCGAACTCGACGGGATCGCCCGCCGGGGCAGCCACGGCGTGCTGCTCAAGGCGCCGGACGTGCCCGAGGTGGCCGAGGCGATCGGTCGTCTGGCGCGGGCCCGCATCCCGGTGGTCACCTTCGTCACCGACGTCCCGGCGAGTCTGCGCCTGGCCTACGTCGGCCTGGACAACCGCGCCGCCGGCGCCACCGCCGCCTATCTGCTCGCGCGACTCATGCACGGCAGGTCCGGCAGCGTGCTCGCGATGACCAGCGGGAGCGACTTCCGCGGCGAATCCGAGCGCGAGGCGGGTTTCGCCGCGACCCTCGCCCGGATCGACCCGGACCGGCCGATCGTCGAGATCGTCTCGGACGGGCTCGACGAGACCGCGCGGCGGCGCACGGCCGCGGCGCTGGCCGCGCACGACGACCTCGCCGCCGTCTACTCGATCGGCGGCGGCAACCGCGGCCTGCTCGCCGCCTTCGACGCGGCCGGTCGCGAATGCGCGGCCTTCGTCGCGCACGACCTGACCCCGGACGACGTCGAACTGCTCGAGGCGGGCCGGATCAGCGTCGTGCTGCATCACGATCTGCGGGCGGACCTGCGCGACGCGGCGCGCGCCCTGATGGGGTTCCACGGCGCGCTGCCGGAGTTCCGTCCGCGCCCGGCGTCGGTGGCCGTCGTGACGCCGTACAACCTGCCCGCGCGATGACGGCATCGTCGGTGGCGCGAAGCGCCCTCGGGAGAGGACATATTTGATGTAATGTCCGGACTAATTGCCGTACCGCAGGGGTGCGGCGCACGACGTCGACAGGAGAGCGCTGTGCAACTCGGACTCGTCACGGACTCGCTGGGGTCCCGATCCCTCGACGAGGTCTTGGACTTCGCCGCCGCCGAGGGGCTGGACACCGTCGAGATCGCCACCGGGAACTGGTCGACGGGGCCGCACTGCGACCTCGCCGCGCTGACCCGCGATCCGGCGGCGCGGAGGGAGCTGGCGGACCGGATCGCCGACCGCGGACTCACGCTGAGTGCGCTCAACGCGAACGGCAATCAGCTGCACCCGGTGACCGGGCCCGCGCACGACCGCGTGGTCCGCGACAGCATCGAGGTCGCGGGCGAGATGGGCGTGCCCACCGTCGTGCTGATGTCCGGTCTGCCGGGCGCCCGCGGCGACTCCGCGCCCAACTGGATCGTCACCTCCTGGCCGCCGGAGACGCAGGAGATCCTCGACTACCAGTGGAACGAGGTGGCGCTGCCGTACTGGACCGAGCTCGCCGAGTTCGCCCGGGCGCGCGGGGTGCGGCTGGCCGTGGAGATGCACGGACACCAGCTGGTCTACAACCCGGCCACCCTGCTGCGCCTGCGCGAGGCCGTCGGCGCCGACGTCGTGGGCGCCAACCTCGACCCGTCGCACCTGATGTGGATGGGCGCCGACCTCCTCGCGACGGTGGAGGCCCTCGGCTCGGCGATCCATCACGTGCACGCCAAGGATGCGCGCATCGTGCGTCGCAACGCCGGGCCGAACGGGGTCCTCGACACCCTTCCGCCGGACCGGGCCGACGAACGGTCGTGGAACTTCGTGACCATCGGGCTCGGCCATCCGGGCGGGGCCGGCTTCTGGTCCGAGTTCTGCTACGCCCTGTGCGGCGCCGGTTACGACGGCCCGCTCAACATCGAGCACGAGGACATGCTGGTCGGCTCCGAGGAAGGCGTACGACGATCCGTCGCCGTCCTGCGCGGCGCCGTGCTGCGCGACGCGCCCGACTGGAAGCCGCAGGCGATCCGATGAGCGACATCCGACTGGCCGCCTGCGCGGAGATGCTCTTCTGCGACCTCGACTTCCTCGACCGGGTCCGGCGTATCGCCGACCGCGGTCTGCTGGTGGAGATCTGGGACTGGAGCACCAAGGACGTCGATGCGCTCGCCGCCTCCGGGGCCGAGTTCTCGTCGATGACGGGGTACCTCACCGGCGACCTGACGACGCCGGACGGCATCGCCGCGCTGCTGGAGAGCGCCGCGGCCTCGCTGCCGATCGCCGAGCGGCTCGGCTGCCCGCGGCTCAACCTGCACGGCACCGGACTCGGCGAGGGCGGGCTGCCGGTCCGGCCGGTCGAGGTGGTGACGCCGCAGATGTGGCTGACGGCCGCCGACACCCTGCACCGGGTGGCCGAGCTCGGCGCCGCCGCCGGCCGCACGTTCGTGCTGGAGAACCTCAATCTGGCCGTCGACCATCCGGGCACGCCGTTCGCCCGCGCCGCGGACACCCTGGCCCTGGTGCGCGCGGTGGATCACCCGAACCTGCGGCTCAATCTGGATCTCTACCATGCCCAGATCGGCGAGGGGAACCTGATCTCGCTGGTCACCGAGGCGCTGCCGTACATCGGGGAGATCCAGGTGGCCGACGTACCGGGCCGCAGGGAGCCCGGCACCGGCGAGATCAACTACCGCGCGGTGGCGGATGCGCTGCGCGCCCTCGGCTACGACGGCGTGGTGGGCATGGAGGCGTGGGCCTCCGGCGACTCCGATGCCGCCCTGGACGCCTTCGTCGCCGCCTTCGCCGGATAGCCGCCTTCGCCGGACGGCGGACCCGAACCGAACCGCCGCCGCGGGGTCGTCGTGCCTGGTATGTCTGATGCCGGGCACCGCCCGCGGCGGCTTCGGCGATGCCGCGATCGGCGTCGTCGGATCCGGTCGAGGGCGACGACGACACCGAATTCAGGACAAATCAAGTAAAAACATCCGTATGTCCTTACATGACGCTATGCTTCCGCTGTGACGTGCCACACAGACCGTCGGGCGGACGGGTCGTGTGCATGAGCGTCGCGAATACGCCGATCCCGGCGAGGCGGGCCACAGGTCCGACCGGGAGCGGCTCTCATACGAAAGGACTGGACATGGAGCAACACGACTGCAGGGCGGCTCTCCGATGAGCGGCGCGCCCGCGGGCGGTCACGGGGCATCGACGGCCGAAGTACAGCTGCCCCCGCTGACCAAGGGCCCGCACAGCAAGCGGATCGGCCTGATCTCGGTGGTCGCCTGTCTCGGCGGCCTCCTCTTCGGCTACGACACCGGCGTCTCCTCCGGCGCCGAGGGGCCGATGTCCGAGGAACTGGGGTTCTCGGACCTGCAGACCGGCATCGTCATCAGTTCGCTGGTCTTCGCGGCCGCGGTCGGCGCCTTCCTCGGCGGCAAGATCTCGGACACCATCGGCCGCCGCAAGGCCATCATCGTCATGGCCGTGATGTTCTTCATCGGCACCCTGTTCGTGGTCTTCGCACCCGGCTTCGCCGTCATCGTCGTCGGCCGCATCATCCTCGGCCTCGCGGTCGGCGCCGCCTCCACGGTGGTGCCGGTCTACCTGGCCGAACTCGCGCCGTTCGAGATCCGCGGTTCGATCACCGGCCGCAACGAGATGGCGATCGTCTCCGGCCAGTTCCTGGCCTTCTGCATCAACGCGATCCTGAACGAGGCGCTCGGCCACGTCGACGGTATCTGGCGCGTCATGTTCGCGGTCTGCGCGGTCCCGGCGGTGTTCCTGTTCTTCGGCATGCTGCGCATGCCGGAGTCGCCGCGCTGGCTGGTGGAGCACGGCAGGCTCGACGAGGCGCGCGCGGTGCTGGACACCATCCGCTCCAAGGATCGGTCCAAGGCCGAACTCGACCAGGTCATCGAGCTCACGAAGGACGAGGAGGAGCTGGAGCAGGGCAGGCCCGGACTCAAGCAGATCCTCACCAACAAGTGGCTGCGCCGGATCGTCCTGGTCGGCACGGGAGTGGCCGTCGCACAGCAGCTGACCGGCATCAACGCGATCATGTATTACGGTCCGCGCGTGCTCGAGGAGTCGGGATTCGACCACGGTGCGGCCCTCGTCGCCGCGACGGCCTTCGGTCTGGCGGCGGTGATCGGCGGCGTGATCGCGCTGCGGAACATGGACCGGCTGGATCGTCGTACGACGTTCGTCATCGGCCTCTCGCTCACCACGCTCTGCCACCTGCTGGTCGGCATCGCCGGCCTGACGATCCCGGAGGACGCCTCGTACCGGCCCTACGTGATCGCCGTGCTGGTGTTCCTGTTCGTGCTGTCCATGCAGTCGTTCCTGAACATCGCCGTCTGGGTCTGGCTGGCCGAGATCTTCCCGCTGAACGTCCGCGGTCTGGCCATCGGCACCGCGGTGTTCTTCGGCTGGTTCGTCAACGGCCTGCTCGCGCTGTACATCCCCACGCTGGTCACGGCGCTCGGGCTGGGTACGTTCTTCCTGTTCGCGGCGGTCGGCGTCATCATGCTCGGCTTCATGTGGCACGAGGTTCCAGAGACCCGCGGACGTACCCTGGAAGGTCTGGAGGAAGACCTCCTGGACGGCAAGATCTACGAAGAACTGCCCCGTCGTCTCCCGGGCGCCGGCCTGTTCTACGACCGCGACCGGCACTGATCGGGGCGTCGTGAAAACCATGAAGATCAACGGAAGGAATCAGCCATGACCGTCGTAGTCGCAGTCTCCGACAACCGGGAGAGCCGCAACGCGTTCATCCAGGCGATCGCCGAGGCGCGCCTGCTGGGCACCGACCTGGTCGCGGTGAACCTCGGTGCCAAGGCGCTGAGCACCGGTGACACGGACGTCTCCGGGGTGGAGATCACCGTCCTGGACAAGGGCGGGTCCAGTGACGCGGCCGACATCGTGATCGACGAGATCCTCGCGCGCAAGGCCGAGCGACTGGTGATCGGCGTCAAGCGCCGGACCCCGGTCGGGAAGGTGCTGCTGGGCAGTCTCAGCCAGAAGCTGCTGCTCTCCAGCCCGGTCCCGGTGCTGGCGGTGAAGACCCCCGAAGAGGAGCTGCAGTCGAGCGCGCTGAGCGAGATGCCCGGCGGCATCCCGCGCGTCACCGGATAGCGAACACGACGACGGCGGCCCGCCCACCCCGGGCGGGTCGCCGTCGTCGTCCCGCAGGGAAGAAGGACGGATGAACGACATGCTCACGCGACCCGCGGGCGCCGGATCGGTGGTCTGGAGCCCCCGGTACCTCGACTACGCGTGGTCGCCCTATCACCCGATGAACCCGGCGCGGCTGGACCTGGCGATGGCGCTGGCCCGGTCGCTCGGCGTGCTCGACGACGTCGAACCGGTGGCGCCCGACGCGGCCGCCGACGGCGACCTGCTCCGCGTCCACGCCCCGGCCTACGTGGAGGCGGTCCGGACCGCGGTGCCGTCGCCGGACTCCGACGAGCCGGACGAGTTCGGGCTGGGCGGCGACGACAACCCGGTCTTCGAGCGGATGCACGACGCCGCCGCGGTGATCGTCGGCGGAACGCTCCGCGCGGCGCAGGAGATCGCGGGCGGTCGGGCGAGCCGCGCGGTGAGCATCGGCGGGGGCATGCACCATGCGATGCCGGGATCGGCCGCCGGGTTCTGCGTGTACAACGACGTCGCCGTCGCGATCGCGTGGCTGCTCGACAACGGCTACTCCCGGATCGCTTACATCGACGTCGACGTCCACCACGGCGACGGCGTCCAGCAGGCGTTTCACGACGACCCCCGGGTGCTGACGGTGTCGCTGCATCAGGATCCGGCCACCCTCTGGCCGTCGACCGGCCACGCCCACGACGTCGGGGTGGGCCGCGGCATCGGCACCGCGGTGAACCTGCCGCTCCCGCCGGGCACCGACGACGCCCGCTGGCTGCGCGCCTTCCACGCCGTGGTCCCGGCGGCGATCGCCGCGTTCGGCCCGGAGATCATCGTCAGCCAGTGCGGGGTCGACACGCATCGCGAGGATCCGCTGGCGCAGTTCTCGATGACCGTGGACGGGCAGCGTGCGGCGTTCTGGGCCATGCGCGAACTCGCCGACCGGCACACCGGAGGGCGCTGGCTCGCCGTCGGCGGCGGCGGGTACGAACTGCTCCGCGTGGTGCCGCGGGCCTGGGCGCACCTGCTCGGCATCGTCCTCGACCGCCCGGTGGAGGTGACCGCGCCGATACCCCGGGAATGGCGTGAGCACGTGCGCACGCTGGTGGCCGACGCCGAACTGCCGGACACCATGGGCGACGGCGGCGACCTCGCCTTCGCACCGTGGCCCGGCCCCCGGTCCGAGGCCGACGCGGACGGCCCCGGCGATCTGACGACGCGGGTCGACGCCGCGATCACCGACACCCGTCGTGCGGTGTTCCCGCTGCTCGGCCTGGACCCGGACGCTCCGTCGTGACCGCCCCGGAGGAGGGCGAGCGGTCGAGCTGCCCGGAGGACTGGCGTGCGGACGTGCTGGCCGCCGACGGCGGAGCGATCCACCTGCGGCCGATCGAACCCGACGACGCCTTCAAACTGGTCCAGTTCCACTCGAAGCTCTCCGCGGAGACCCGGTATCTGCGGTACTTCGAGCCGCACGAGAAGCTCTCGGCCAAAGAGGTCTACCTGGCCACCCACGTGGACAACCGGTACCGGGTCAGCCTGGTGGGACTGCTCGGCGACGAGATCATCGCCGTGGGCGTCTACGAGGGTCTGCCGGGTTCGACGTCCGCGGAGGTCGCCTTCGTCGTCGCCGACGAACACCAGCGCCGCGGGCTCGGCTCGGTGCTGCTGGAGCACCTGGCCGGCGCCGCCGCGGAGAACGGCATCGAGCGTTTCGAGGCGAACGTGCTCGCCGAGAACCCGAGCATGGTGCGCGTGTTCCGGGACGCCGGCTACCAGGTCAGCGGCACCGACGACGGCGAGTTCCTGGAACTCGAGTTCGCCATCGACCCGAGCGAGGCGCTGCTGCAGGTGCGCAACGCCCGCGAGCGCGCCTCCGAGGCGCGCAGCGTGCGGAACCTCCTCTCGCCGCGGTCGATCGCGGTGATCGGCGCCTCGCCGAAGGAGGGCAAGGTGGGCCACGCGGTGCTGGCGAACCTGCTGCGCGGCGGCTACACGGGGCCGATCTTCCCGGTCAACGCCGGCCGAGGGGCGGTGCAGGGCGTCCGGGCGTTCCCGAGCGTGCGGGACATCCCCGACCGGGTCGACCTCGCGATCGTCGCGGTCCCGGCCGCCGACATCGACGAGGTCCTCGACGACTGCCTCGGCAAGGGGGTCAAGGGCCTGGTGGTGCTCTCGGCCGGATTCGCCGACTCCGACGCCGACGGGTACGCGGCGCAACGTCGGCTGGTCCGCGAGGCGCGGGCGCACGGGATGCGCCTGGTGGGGCCGAACGCGCTCGGCATCGCCAACAACCAGCCGGACGTCTCCATGAACGCCACGCTCGCGCCGGAGCTGCCGGGCTGGGGGCGGGCCGGATTCTTCTGCCAGTCCGACCCGCTGGGCGCGGTGGTGCTGCGCGAGGCGGCCACCCGGCGGCTCGGCCTCTCGACCTTCGTCTCGGCGGGCAACCGCGCCGACGTGTCCGCCAACGACCTGCTGCAGTACTGGGACTCCGACCCGGACACCGACCTGGTCCTGCTGTACCTCGAATCCCTCGGCAACCCGCGCAAGTTCATGAACCTGGCTCGCCGGATGGCCCGGTTCAAACCGATCATCGTGGTGCACGGCAGCCGGATCGACCGGCCGGACGCGCACGGCGAGGCGCCGGCGATCGACAACACCGTCGCCGCGAACATCTTCGGTCAGGCCGGAGTGATCGCGGTCGACTCGATCGTGGAGATGTTCGACTGCGCGACGGTGCTGTGCCATCAGCCGCTGCCCGCCGGGCCGCGGGTCGCGGTGATCAGCACCAGCGCCCCGCTGGGCCGGCTCGCGGTGGACGCCGCGCGGACCAGCGGGCTGGCGGCGACACGTACCGAGATCCTCGGGCCGTCGGCCTCCCCGGAGGAGTTCGCCGGGGTGCTGGCCGAGGTGATGGCGGACCGCGACGTCGACGCGGTGGTGGCGCTGGTGGTGCCGCCCGTCCCGGTGCCGATGGAGCCGTACGCGGCACCGCTGCGGGCGGTCGCGCACACCTGCGCCAAACCGATCGTCACCACCTTCGCGGGGGAGAACGGCATCCCCGAACTGCTGGCCGTGAACGGTTCGGACGGCATGCCCGCATTCGGCTCGGTGCCGTCGTTCCCCGATCCGGACCGCGCGGTGCGCGCCCTGCAACACATCTGGTGGTACGCGCGGTGGCTGCGACTGCCGGTGTCCGAGCCGCGCCGGCCCGAGGGGGTGACCGTCGAACGCGCCCACGGCATCGTCGTCTCGGCGCTGCAGCGCCGGGCGACCGATGCGGGCTGGCTCTGCGACCGGGACGTCGCGGACCTGCTGGACTGCTTCGGCATCCACGTCGTGGACTTCCGGGAGGTCGCCTCCGCCGACGCGGCCGTCGCCGCCGCGGAGGAACTGGGCTATCCGGTCGCGCTCAAGGCCACCAGCGAGGGCTGGCGCAATCGCGTCGACATGCGCGGGGTGCGTCTGGACCTCGACGGCCCGGGCGAGATCCGTCGCGCCTACCTCGATCTGGCGGCCGACTCCGGTTCACCGAAGCTGCACGTGCAGCGGATGGCGCGCAAGGGGGTCGGCTGCGTCATCGCCGTGCACGACGACCCGTCGTTCGGCTCGGTGATCTCGTTCGGGCTGTCCGGGGTGATCACCGAACTGCTCGGCGACCGGGCGTTCCGGGCGCTGCCGCTCGGTCCGGAGGACGCCCGACAGCTCATCGCCGCACCGCGGGCCGCACCGCTGCTGGCGGGGGCCGCGCACACCGATCCCGCGGACACCGAGGCGCTGGCCGACATCGCCGAACGGGTGTCGTCGCTGTGCGAGCGGATCCCGGAGATCCGGGAACTGCGGCTGGAGCCGATCCTGGCCTCGGCCGACGGCGCCGCCGTCCTGGCCGGACACGTGCGGATCGGCACCGCGCCGGTGCGCCGCGGCATCGATCCGCGCCGGATCGGCTGAGCGCGCGGCGACCCTTCGACACTCCACTCGTGCCTCGCGGAGGCTCAGGGAGCGTCCGAGGTTCGAGATCGTCCGCTCCCCGAACAGACCTCGCTCCCTGAGCCTGCCTCGCCCTCTGGGCCTGTTTCGCTCCCTGAGCCGACCCGCGAACGGAGTGAGCGGGTCGAGTCGAAGGGCCGGGGGTCAGGACTTGACGACCGCGTCGCCCTCGCCGAGGTCGACGGGCGTCTCGCCGGCCGGGACCGGTCGGCCGTGGACGACCGCCGGCGCGAGGTCCTGCTCCCTGCGGTACTCGCGGAACGAGTACGCGAAGGCGGCCGCCCAGCCGACGACGACCAGCACGTAGATCGTCCACTTCGCCGCCGAATCGAGGTCCAGCCCCTTGCCGCCGATGATCGTCCGGGTGTTGGTGAAGACGATCAGACCGCCGACCGAGGCTCCGAGCAGCCGCGGCGGGAAGTGCCGGACGAGCCACGCGGCGATCGGCGCCGCGATCGTGCCGCCGAGCAGGATCGCCGCGGCGTAGGCGAAGTTCACGCCCTCGCCGCCGAGGTTGGCCAGGAACCCGACCGACGCCGCGACCGCGATGATGAACTCGCTGGTGTCGATGGTGCCGATCACCTTGCGGGGCTCCATCCGTCCCGAGGCGAGCAGCGCGGGCGTCCCGACCGGACCCCATCCGCCGCCGCCGGTGGCGTCGACGAACCCGCCGAACACGCCCAGCGGGGTGAGGAACCGCGCCTTGAGCGGCTTGCCGAGGTTCTTGGTGTCGACGCCGCGGAACGTGAAGCGCAGCAGCACGTACAGCCCCAGCAGGAGGAGGATCGTCGCCATGAGCGGTGCGGCGAAGTCCGTGGATAGGTTGGCGAGCAGCGTGGCACCCGCGAAGGCGCCGATCGCGCCGGGGATGCCGATCCGGGCGACGACCTTCCAGTCGACGTTCCCGAACCGCCAGTGGGAGAAGCCCGACACCATGCTGGTGCCGATCTCCGCGAAGTGGATGGTGGCGCTGACGGTCGCGGGGGTGAGCGTCGTCAGGGCGACGAGGAAGGTCGTCGCGGTGACGCCGAACGCCATTCCGAGACTGCCGTCGACGAGCTGGCCGAGCAGGCCGACGAGGGCGACGATGACGAGAGTGGGCATGTCTGCGGGTCCTTCACGAGACTGGGCGTCCGGGGCCGGGAGGCCCCGGATCGCGCGACGCCGTCGAGACCGGGCGGTGACGACGTCGAAGTCGATGGTGCCGGTCCGGTCGCGAGATCCGGCGGGTTAGGACCCGCCTGGATCGAACTCTTGCCAGATCGTCCGGGATCGGTGTCGCCGACGGGATCCCCGGCGTGCGGGGCTCAGCGGCTGTGGACGGAGACGTCGAAGAAGTAGCGGGACGAGCGGTAGACGTGACGGCCGAGCTCGATCGCCTTGCCCATCTCGTTGAACGCCACGCGCTGCATGGTGAGGACGGCGGCGCCGTCGTCCTCACCGAGCAGCTGCGCCTCGTCGCCCTCGGCGAGACGGGCGCCGATGCGCTGGCGGGCCAGCTGAATGGTGACCCCGCGGGACCGGAGGCACTGGTAGAGGCCCTTCTGGCCGAGCTCGTCCGGGGCGGGGGCGACGTCGGCGGGCAGGAAGTTGGTCAGGATGGCGATGGGTTCGTCGTTCGCCAGCCGCAGTCGGCGCATCTCGACGACGGGCGCGTCGTGCTCGATGCCGAGCTCGTCGGCGACCTCGCCGTCGGCCGGACCGAGGCGGTAGTCGAGCAGTTCGGTGGTCGGCGCCCGGCCCGCATCCACCAGGTCCTCGTACAGGCTGGTGAGTTCGACGGCGCGATGCACCTCGTTGCTCACCACCTGGGTGCCCACGCCGCGCTTGCGGACCAGGAGCCCCTTGTCGACGAGCGCCTGGATCGCCTGCCGGGCGGTGGGCCGCGACATGTTGAGCCGTTTGGCCAGATCGATCTCGTTCTCGATGCGGTCGCCGGGATGCAGTCGGCCGGCCACGATCGCCTGTTCCATCGCCTGGGCCAGCTGGAAGTACAGCGGTACGGGGCTCAGGCGATCGAGCTCGACGTCGATCTCGGTGGGACTCACCCTGCTCATGTTAGGTCAAGTCCCCGGAGATGACTGTCGCCTGCGCATCACGGCTCTCCACACTGCTTTCCTTAATGTCCGGACAATCTTGCCACTGTATCGCTAATCTTCTTTCGAAGTACTCGATTCGATCGGTTAACACGCTGGTCAAATCCAGTGGACAAAGTCGGTCCACATAGCTACATTGTACTGACAAAGAGACGAAATGTTGCCGGCGTCACGTCGGCACCGGCAGGAAGGGTTGCGCCTGACATGACGGTTTCCGCACCCTACGACCTGGTCGCCATCGGCCGGATCGGCGTTGACATCTACCCGCTGCAGGACGGCGTCGGCCTGGAGGAGGTCGAGACCTTCGGCAAGTACCTGGGCGGCAGCGCGGCGAACGTCGCGGTGGCGGCTGCGCGGCACGGGCTGCGCTCGGCCGTCGTCACCGCGACCGGCGACGACGCCTTCGGCCGCTACCTCCACCGGGAGCTGACCCGGCTCGACGTCGACGACCGCTTCGTCGGCACGGTCTCCGGCCTGAACACCCCGGTCACCTTCTGCGAGATCTTCCCGCCGGACGACTTCCCGCTGTACTTCTACCGCGAGCCCATCGCGCCGGATCTGACCCTGGAGGCCGAGGCGCTCGACCTCGACGCGATCGAGAGCGCCCGGATCTACTGGTCGACGGTCACCGGGCTCTCCCGGGAGCCGAGCCGGTCCACGCACTTCGCCGCCTGGGCGGCGCGCGCCCGCCGGCCGCACACCGTCCTCGACCTCGACTACCGGCCGATGTTCTGGGGATCGCAGGAGGAGGCCTCCGCGCAGGTCGGCGCGGCGCTCGAGCACGTCTCCATCGCGATCGGCAACAAGGAGGAGTGCGAGGTGGCGGTCGGCGAGACCGAGCCCGACCGCGCCGCCGACGCCCTGCTCGAACGCGGCCTGGAACTGGCCGTGGTGAAGCAGGGACCCAAGGGCGTGCTGGCCAAGACCCGCGACGAGCGCGTCGAGGTGCCGCCCCACTTCGTCGACGTGATCAACGGCCTCGGCGCCGGCGACAGCTTCGGCGGCGCCTTCTGCTTCGGTCTGCTGCAGGGCTGGGACCTGCAGCGGATCCTGCGCTTCGCGAACGTCGCGGGGGCGATCGTGGCCTCCCGTCGCGAGTGCTCCACCGCCATGCCCACCACCGCAGAGGTGGAGACAGTCCTCGAGGAGATCGACGCATGACCGCACTTCCCCCGCTGACCACGCCCGGACCGATCACCGAGGCGCAGTTCGCGCAGCTGCGCAGGAACCGGCTCGAAGACCCGGAGGCGCTCGGCCGCACGCTCGCCGCCCGGACCCGCCGACCGGTGGTGCGCGGCGACGGCCGACTCATGATCGTCGCCGCCGACCATCCCGCTCGCGGCGCACTGGGCATCGGTTCCGACCCGATGGCCATGGCCGACCGCTACGACCTCCTGCAGCGCATGGCCACCGCGCTCTCGCGGCCCGGGGTCGACGGCATCCTCGGCACCCCCGACGTCGTCGACGACCTCGCGCTCCTGGGCCTGCTCGACGACAAGATCGTCGTCGGGTCGATGAACCGCGGCGGGCTGCGCGGAGCGTCGTTCGAGATGGACGACCGCTACACCGCCTACGACGTCCCCGCGATGGTCCGGGACGGCATCGACTTCGCCAAGGTGCTGGTGCGGATCGACCCGGACGATCCGGGCACCGTCGCGACCATGGAGGCGACGGCCAAGGCGGTCGACGCCGCCGCGGCGGCCAGGCTGCCGATCATGCTGGAGCCGTTCCTCAGCCGGCGGGTGGACGGGAAGCTCGCCAACGACCTGTCCACCGACGCCGTCATCGCCTCGATCGCCATCGCCTCCGGGCTCGGCGGCAGCTCCGCCTACACCTGGATGAAGCTGCCGGTGGTCGACGACATGGAACGCGTCATGGCCGCCACCACCCTGCCGACGCTGCTGCTCGGCGGGGAACCCGCGGGCGACCCCGACGAGGCCATGGCCACCTGGCGGCGCACCCTCGCGCTTCCGGGCGTGCAGGGCCTGACCGTCGGCCGCAGCCTCCTCTACCCGCACGACGGCGACGTCGTGGCCGCCGTGGACTCCGCCGCGGCGCTCGTGCACGGCTGAGGATCTCGACTCCGCTCGATCAGCGCGGGGAGAGCCTTCCTCGCTGGTCGAGCGGAGTCGAGACCACGACGACAGACCTCCGGCCGGACGGGCCGCCTCGCCGGCCGAGCGGAGTCGAGACCCGATAGAACACACCCGAACACCTCACCCGAAAGGGAATCCACACGATGACCGAACTGCCCCTCGTCTCCCACTGGATCGACGGCGCCGCGTACCCCTCGTCGAGCGGTCGTACCGCCGACGTCTACGACCCCGCCCTCGGCGTGGCCACCAAGAAGGTCGCCCTGGCGAACCGGGCCGAGATCGACGCCGCCGTGGCCTCGGCCAAGACCGCTCAGCAGTCGTGGGGCGAGCAGTCGCTGGCCCGCCGCCAGTCGGTGCTGTTCAAGTTCCGCGAACTGCTCGAGGCCCGTAAGCCCGAGCTCGCCGAGATCATCACCTCCGAGCACGGCAAGGTGCTCTCCGACGCCCTCGGCGAGATCAGCCGCGGCCAGGAGGTCGTGGAGTTCGCCTGCGGCATGTCCGACCACCTCAAGGGCGAGTACAGCGAGCAGGTCTCGACCGGCGTCGACGTCTACTCGATGCGCCAGCCGCTCGGCGTGGTGGGCGTGATCAGCCCGTTCAACTTCCCGGCCATGGTGCCCGCGTGGTTCTTCCCGATCGCCGTCGCCGCCGGCAACGCCGTGGTGATCAAGCCGAGCGAGAAGGATCCGTCGGCGTCGATGTGGATGGCGCAGCTGTGGAAGGAGGCCGGCCTGCCCGACGGCGTCTTCACCGTGCTCAACGGCGACAAGGAGGCCGTCGACGGTCTGCTGCAGCACCCGGACGTCGCGGCGATCTCGTTCGTCGGCTCCACCCCGATCGCGCAGTACGTCTACGAGCAGGGCGCCAAGTACGGCAAGCGCGTGCAGGCCCTCGGCGGCGCCAAGAACCACATGCTGGTGCTGCCCGACGCCGACCTCGACCTGACCGCCGATGCGGCCATCAACGCCGGTTTCGGTTCGGCAGGCGAGCGCTGCATGGCGATCTCCGTGGTCGTGGCCGTCGACCCGGTCGCCGATCCGCTGATCGAGAAGATCGTCGAGCGGATGAACTCCCTGCGCATCGGCGACGGCCGCCGCGGCTGCGACATGGGCCCGTTGGTCACGCAGGTCCACCGCGACAAGGTCGCCTCCTACATCGACGTCGCGATCGAGGACGGCGCCACCGTCGTCGTCGACGGCCGCGACGTGCAGCCGGACGGGGCCGCCGAGGGCTTCTGGCTCGGCCCCACCCTGATCGACGACGTGCCCGTCACCTCGCGGGTCTACACCGAGGAGATCTTCGGCCCGGTGCTGGCGATCGTGCGCGTGAAGTCGTACGAGGAGGGCGTCGCACTGATCAACGACGGCGCGTTCGGCAACGGCACCGCGGTCTTCACCAACGACGGCGGCGCCGCCCGCCGCTTCCAGCGCGAGATCAAGGTCGGCATGGTCGGCATCAACGTGCCCATCCCGGTCCCGGTCGCCACCTTCAGCTTCGGCGGCTGGAAGGCCTCCATGTTCGGCGACACCAAGGCCCACGGCGCCGAGGGCGTCAAGTTCTTCACCCAGCTCAAGGCCGTCACCAGCCGCTGGCTCGATCCGAGCCACGGCGGGATCAACCTGGGCTTCCCGCAGAACGACTGACCCGGCACCGACCCGAACGAGGAGTACGACGATGACGCCCACCCCGAACGAGTGGTTCCACGCCCGCGGCGCGCTCGCGCGCGACGGCTGGGAATCGGTGGTCGACGGTTCCATCGACGGCTGGAGTCACACCGGACTGCGTGTCGCGGTGCTCGACGACGGCGCCGAGGCGGCGTTGCCGGCCGGCGAGGTGGAGCGCATCGTCGTGCCGCTGTCCGGGTCGTTCGAGGTGGAGCACGAGGGCGTCGTGACGCGGCTGCACGGCCGGTCCGGGGTGTTCGCCGGACCGACCGACGTGCTCTTCCTCGGCTCCGGGACCGCCGGTGTGCTGCGCGGGCGGGGTCCGGGCCGGGGCCGGGTGGCCGTCGCGGAGGCGCCGACGAGCGTGGTCAAACCGACCGTGTACCTGTCCGCGGACGAGGTGCCGGTGGAGGTGCGCGGCGCGGGCCGGGACACCCGGCAGGTGCACAACTTCGGCACCCCGCAGGCGTTGGACGCGGCCGCGCTCATCGTGTGCGAGGTGATCACCCCGGGCGGCAACTGGTCGTCGCACCCGGCCCACAAGCACGACGAGCACGTGCCCGGCCACGAGGCGCGACTGGAGGAGATCTACTACTTCGAGGCCGCGCCGGCCCGGCGGTTCGTCGAGGCCGGGGTGGTCCCGGAGCGGACCGACGCCTTCGGCGGCTTCGTCACCTACTCGTCGGGCGCCGGCGAGATCGACACCAAGGCGCTCGTGCGCACCGGCGACATCGCCCTGGTGCCGTACGGGTACCACGGTCCGGCGACGGCCGCCCCCGAATACGACCTCTACTACCTCAACGTCATGGCCGGCCCCGACCCCGAGCGGGTGTGGCTGATCAGCGACGACCCCGACCAGGCCTGGCTGCGTGACACCTGGCCGCTGCAAGAACCCGACCCCCGGCTGCCCTACGGCGCCGGCAGCCCGTCCGAATCCGCCCCGCAGGGGATCGACGCCTCCGAAGGAGCCTGACAGCCGATGAGCACCACCCGCCGCATGACCGTGTCCCAGGCACTGGTCGAGTTCCTGTCCCGGCAGTGGACCGTCGACGGCGACCGCCGTGAGCGGACCGTGCCCGGCACCTTCGGGATCTTCGGGCACGGCAACGTCGCAGGCATCGGGCAGGCGCTGCTGCAGTGCTCGGTGACCGATCCCGGTCGGATGCCCTACTACCAGGCCCGCAACGAGCAGGCCATGGTGCACCAGGCGGTCGGTTACGCCCGCATGCATCGTCGTCGCGGCACGCTGGCGTGCACCGCATCGGTGGGTCCGGGGGCGGCCAACATGCTGACCGGCGCGGCGCTGGCGACCGCCAACCGGATGCCCGCACTGCTGCTGGTCTCGGACACCTTCGCCACCCGCGTCGCCGACCCGGTGCTGCAGCAGCTGGAGCACCCGCACGACATCGGCATCCAGGTGTCCGACGCCTTCCGTCCGCTGTCCCGGTTCTTCGATCGGGTCCAGCGGCCCGAGCAGCTGTTCTCCATCGCGCTGAACGCCATGCGCGTCCTCACCGACCCCGCCGAGACCGGTGCGGTGACCATCGCCCTGCCCGAGGACGTGCAGGCCGAGGAGATGGACGTGCCGGTGGAGTTCCTGGCCGACCGCGAATGGCACGTCCGCCGCCCGCTGCCGGAGCGCGGCCCGCTGGCCCGCGCGGCCGCGGCGATCCGGGCCGGTCGGCGGCCGATGATCGTCGCCGGCGGCGGCGTGATCTACTCCGGCGCCGAGGACGCGCTGCGCGAGTTCGCCGAGACCACCGGCATCCCGGTCGCCACCACGCAGGCCGGCGGCGGTGCACTGGCGTGGGACCACCGCCTGAACCTCGGAGGAGTGGGCGCCACCGGCAGCGCCGCCGCCAACGCGATCGCCGCCGAGGCGGACGTGGTGATCGGCGTCGGCACGCGCTACAGCGACTTCACCACCGCCAGCCGCACCGCGTTCCAGGATCCGGGCGTGGCGTTCGTGAACGTCAACGTCGCCCCGTTCGACGCGTACAAGCACGGCACGCAGCTGCCGGTGATCGCCGACGCCCGCGAGGCCCTCGACGCGCTCACCGCGGAACTGGCCGACCTGCACGTGGACGCCGCCTACGCGGAGACGGCCGCCGCGGCCAAACGCGAATGGGACGACGTGGTGGACCGGGCGCTCGCCCCGACCGGCGCCGCACTGCCCGGCCAGCCGGAGATCATCGGCGCCGTGATGGACGCGATGGACCCGAAGGACGTCATCGTGCAGGCCGCCGGTTCACTGCCTGGCGACCTGCAGAAACTCTGGCGGCCGAACGATCCGCTCGGCTACCACGTGGAATACGCGTTCTCGTGCATGGGCTACGAGATCGCCGGCGGGCTGGGCGCCAAGCGCGGTCTGGTCGCCGACGGCGACGACCGCGACGTCGTGGTGATGGTGGGCGACGGGTCGTACCTGATGCTGCACACCGAACTGGTCACCGCGGTGGCCGAGGGCATCAAGCTGATCGTCGTGATCGTCCAGAACCAGGGCTACGCCTCCATCGGGCACCTGTCGGAGTCTGTCGGCAGCCAGCGCTACGGCACCCGCTACCGCTACGCGGAGACGCCCGGCGGCGAACCCGAGCGGATCACCTTCGAGCGCGGCGACTTCCTGCCGGTCGACCTGGCCGCCAACGCGCGCAGCTACGGCTGCGAGGTGGTCGACATCGAGCCCGGCTCCGCGGCGCTCACCGAGCTGAAGGAGGCGATGGCCGTCGCGAAGCGGAACGACGGCCCCACCGTGATCCATCTGCACAGCGATCCCTTCGTCTACGCCCCCGAGGGCGACGGATGGTGGGACGTGCCGGTCGCCGAGGTCTCCGAGATCGACAGCACCGGCACCGCACGCGCCGAGTACGTCGAACAACAGAAGAGACAGCGCCCGCTCCTCGGCTGAGCCCTCCCCGCCGGTCGAGACGCCTCTCGCCGGTCGAGATCCGCCTCTCGCCGGTCGAGACTCGCTTCTCACCGGTCGACGATTCGTCTCTCACCGGTCGAGGTTCGTCTCTCGCCGGTCGAGATTCACCTCTCGCTGGTCGAGCGGAGTCGAGACCACCCGCCGACCGACCCGGTGCGGAACGACGTGACGAACCGAGTCGAAGCCACCCCCCCCGAACAACCTGAGACACCGAACTCCGAAAAGGACCACCGACATGACCGACTCCGACCACAGCAAGGGCCTGCGCATCGGCACCGCTCCCGACTCCTGGGGCGTCTGGTTCGCCGACCACCCGCGCCAGACCCCGTGGGAGCGCTTCCTCGACGAGGTCGCCGAGGCCGGCTACCACTTCATCGAGCTCGGCCCGTACGGCTACCTGCCCACCGATCCGGTCCGCCTCAAGGAGGAACTCGACAAGCGCGACCTCGAGATCTCCGGCGGCACCATCTTCACCGGCTTCCACAAGGGCGAGGGCCAGTGGGACCGCGCCTGGGAGCAGGTCAGCGACGTCGCGACGCTCGTGCGCGCGATGGGCGCCGAGCACATCGTCGTGATCCCCGACCTGTGGCGCAGCGACCTGACCGGCGAGGCGCTGGAGTCCCGGACGCTCGACGACGACCAGTGGAAGGCGCTCGCCGACGGCCACGACCGCCTCGGCAAGGCGCTGTTCGAGGAGTTCGGCATCCGCCAGCAGTTCCACAGCCATGCCGACAGCCACGTCGGCACCACCGGCGAGGTGGAGCGCCTGCTGGCCGAGACCGACCCGCGCTATGTGAACCTGTGCCTGGACACCGGCCACTTCGCCTACTACGGCGGCGACAACGTCGCCCTGATGCAGCGTCATCCCGAGCGCATCGGCTACCTGCACCTCAAGCAGATCGATCCGGAACTGATCTGGGAGGTCCTCAAGAACGACAAGCCGTTCGCGGACTGCGCCGCCGAGATCATGGTGGAGCCGCCGAACGGGATCCCGGACTTCGCCCCGGTGATCGACGAGGCGATCAAGATCAACCCGGAGATGTTCGCGATCGTCGAGCAGGACATGCCCGGCTGCGACGTCGACCTCCCGCTCGGCATCGCCGCCCGCACCCGGCAGCACATCTTCGGCTGCCACCCGCTGACCCGCACCCACTGACCGCCGGATCGGGATCTCGACTCCGCTCGATCACCGAGGGCCACCGCTCGATCGACGGGGGCCACCGACTCGCTGGTTGAGCAGAGTCGAAGCCACCGATCCGCCGGTTGAGGTCTCCGCTCGCTGGTTGAGCGAAGTCGAAACCACCGATCCGCCGGTTGAGATCTCCGCTCGCCGATCGAGCGGAGTCGAGACCCCCACCCACCCCACGACCACCACCAGGAAAGGCCGCACCCTCATGAGCAACTCCGAGCTGCGCGTCGGCGTCGTCGGCGCCGGAGCCATGGGCTTCGACCACATCAAGCGTCTGACCGGCACGATCACCGGTGCCCACGTCAGCGCCGTCGTCGAACCCGACGACGCCCGCCGGACCGCGGCGCTCGAACACGCGCCGCAGGCGCAGGGCTTCGCGGACGTGGAGGCGGCCGTCGCCGCCGGCGCGATGGACGCGGCGCTGATCGCGACCCCGGGCCAGTTCCACGAGGCCGGTCTGCTCACCTGCCTCGGCGCGGGACTGCCGATCCTGTGCGAGAAGCCGCTCACCAAGGACCCGGAGTCGTCGTGGAACGTGGTGCAGGCCGAGACGGCTGGCGGCAAGAAGCTGATCCAGGTCGGTTTCATGCGCCGGTTCGACCGCGAGTACGAGGCGCTGCGCGAACTGATCGCCGCGCAGCGCGTCGGTGAGCTGCTGATGATCCACGCGGTGCACCGCAACCCGTCGGTGCCCGACAGCTACGACCAGCGGATGCTGATCAACGACTCGGTGGTCCACGAGTTCGACGTGGTGCCGTGGCTGGCCGGCGGTTCGGTGACCTCGGTCGAGGTGCGGCACGGTCGTCGCAACCCGAACACCCCCGCCCACCTCAACGAGCCGATCCTGGTCCTGATGGAGCTGGACAACGGCGTGCTGGTGGACGTGGAGATGAACGTCTCGGTCCGGTTCGGCTACCAGGTGGCGACCGAGGCCGTGATGGCCGACGGCATCGCGCGGATCGGCCAGCCGTCGGGCATGCAGATCTGGCAGAACGCGACCTACTCGATCGGCGAGCACGCGGACTTCACCACCCGCTTCGTCGAGGCCTACGACCGCGAGGTGCAGGCCTGGGTCGACGCCGCCGCCGGGTTCCTCGCGGGCGCGTCGGACAGTGCGATCGCCGGCCCCTCGGCGTGGGACGGCTACAAGGTGGCCGTGTGCTGCGAGGCCGGGGTCCGCGCCCTCGAGGAGCCGGGCCGGGTCGCCGTCGACCTGCCGCCGGTCCCCGACTTCTACCTCTGATCCGAACCCTCACCACAGGAGACCCCGATGGTGCGCATCGCCCTCGATCCCACCCCGTACCACTCCACGCACGAGTTCTTGGACTTCTTCGACGTCGCCGCGTCGAACGGCTACGAGTGGATCCAGCTGACCCCGCACCCCGACTGGATCCCGTTCTTCGGGCATCCGCGGGTCGACGACGCGTACCTGCGCCGGGTGCGGGAACGCTCGGCGTCGACGGGCGTCGGGATCGCCTCGCTGTTGCCGGTGCAGCGCCTGTCGTGGCCGGAGGAGCCGCTCCGCCGGGCCGCGGTGAAGAACTTCACGCGCATCATCGAGATCGCCGCCGAACTCGAGGTGCCGGTGATCAACACCGAGTTCTCCGGTCGGCCGGAGCGGGCCGAGGAGTCCGAGGCGGGTTTCTACCGGTCGATGGAGGAGTTGATCCCGGTGCTCGAATCGTCCGGGGTGACGCTCAACATCGACCCGCACCCGGACGACTTCGTCGAGGACGGTCTCGCCGCCTGGCAGATCATCCGGGGCCTGAACTCGCCGGCGGTCGGCTTCGTCTACGTCGCCAGCCACACCTTCCACATGGGTGACCGGGCCGAGTCGCTGATCCCGCAGCTCGGCGACCGGCTCGGCGCGGTCTACACCGCCGACACCTTCGACCACACCCGCAGCCACGGCCTGCGGTACATCACCAATCCGCCGGGCAACGCGGTGCGCGTGCACCAGCACCTGGCGATCGGCGACGGCGACGTCGACTGGGATCAGCTGTTCGCCGCGCTGGGCCGCAGCGGTCTCCTCGCCCGCGAGGACGCGATCCTCTGCTCGAACGTCTTCGCCGAGGACGAGCGGGCCGACGAGGTCTCCCGGGCGCAGCTCGCGAAGATCACCGAACTGGTCGAGAAGCACCGCTGACCGGGCCGTCGTGAACGGTGTCGCAGGCCGACCGTCGGCGAGACCGCTTCCGGATTCACCGGGGTCCGTCGGCGGTGGGGCGACGATAGCGCGTCGTGCGTATCCCTCTACCGCCGTCGACGACGACACGTCCCGCCTCCTCCATCCTGCGCAACGCATAGGCCACCTGAGAGTCGGTCAACCCGGTGACGTCGACGATCGCCCGCCGCGGCATCCCCTCCGCGGGCCCCGCGTCGAGGGCGGCCAGGATCGTCGGCTCGTGCTTCGAGCGCACGGTGTCGGAACGGGAAGGCGCGGGAGGTGACGTGTCGGCCGCAGTCCGGTCTGTGATCACCTCCACCGCGGGGACGGTGCGCGCGCTGTCGTCGGCGAGTTCGGGAGCCAACCGGTACGTGGTGCTGCCGCGGTCACCGACCGACTCGGCGAGTCCGGCGCTCACCAGTCCCTGCAGCACGGCGAGTGCCTCGCGTGAGTCGATCGGGGCGAATTCTTCGCGGACCAGAGAGTTCGTCCACTGCCGGCCACTGCGCATTGATGCCAGGATCTCACGCTGCATATCGGAGAGCGGGGCATCCGAAGCGATGTTCCCGAGCCAGGTGAGGTCTTCGTCGGACAGCAGTGCGTGGCGTGAGACCTGTGCGGTGAAACCCACCCCGGAATCGTGGAACTCGGGTGGTCGCAGCCCGGCTTTGCGGAGGACGAGGCGGGCCTCCCGGATTCCCCCGCCTTCCCCTTCGATCACGCGACTGCCCTCGACGGTGCGTGTGAACTTGCAGATGTCGTAGAGGAACTCGTTCACCGCCGACTTCCCGTTCGGGGTGCCCAACTGGTCTTTGCTGACTCCCCAGAGTCCTCCGGGATTCGAGATCACCAGG
The DNA here is from genome assembly GCF_047600385.1 of Gordonia sp. (in: high G+C Gram-positive bacteria). Lineage (GTDB taxonomy): Bacteria > Actinomycetota > Actinomycetes > Mycobacteriales > Mycobacteriaceae > Gordonia. The sequence goes on from NZ_JASGKZ010000001.1 coordinate 1,259,621, forward strand.
TAGTCGTCGCGCAGCCGGATCTCGACGCGTCTGCTTTGCGTGTGGGGCCCGAGGTCGCGGTGGACCAAGGCGTTCGCAATCAGCTCGCGGACTGCGATCATCGGGATCTCGGCCTGATCGAGTCCGTGACCGTCAGGTCCGTAGCGGACGACGCGACGGGTGTTGCGGGCCACCCATTCCATCGCTTCGTCGAGCATGTCGGGGATCGGTCCGTCCAGGTGAACGAGGTCCCGGGTCCGGCCGTGGGTCCGGTCCGGCAGCTCGACGGCGGCGGTGATCGACAGGGACGGTGCGAACGACTGCGGGTACCTTCCCAGCGCATACAGTCCTGCGACCGTCAGCCGGCCGGGATCGGTGATCGAAAGCACGCCTTTGTCGCGAAGCACCTGTTCGTCCGTCTCGTTGCCGAGGCGTCTCGACGACGACCTCGCCTCGATGAGGAAGCGGGTGACCAGGTCGGTGGACAGATCATCGACGGAGGATCCGGGCACCGGCAGGTTGTCGTATCTCGGCCGGTCGCGCAGAGCGAGCATCTGCGCCACTTCTTGCTCTGACATCCGGTAGTCGCCGTCGGCCTGACGCAGGTAGGCGCGCCTGCCCTTGACCGTGACGCAGGGCCGGTAGGGACGTCCGAGCGCTGCGACGGTGGTGATCAGCACGTCGCGCCCGTCGACTCGTGCGTACTCGAACGACACCTGTGCGGGCGGGTCGACGGAGGTTCTCGCCTGGCCGGCGATTCCGGCCTCCAGCTCCGCGAGCCGCGAGACGCCGGTGATCCCGAATCGCGTGCCTTCGTCGACCCCGAGGATGATCGTCCCGCCGTCGGGCATGTTCGAGAACGCACACAGGGTCTCGGTCAGGTTCGGGGTGCCGCCCGCTGCGCGTTTGACCTCGATCTCCGATCGATCGCCGCCGCGCTGACGGAGTTCGGCCAGAGTCTCTTGCAGTCGTGCGGCCGTCCATTGCATGGGGAGGACACTAATGTGCACAGCGACAAGAGTAAATATTTAAATATTTACTTCATGATGTTGAGTGTCTGAAGGGCCTCGAAGTTCGGGCGGCGAGTCCGCTCCGGTGGTGACGACCGGGTCGCGTGGAAGCCCGCGGTGTCCGGCCGCCGCGCAGTCGGCCCGGTGTACCCTCGCCCGTACGAGCCCGCATCGCCGGAGGGTCCCTGATTCTGCAGGTCCGGTGTCCGGGCAGGGGTCCGTGCGGAGGTGGTTTTCCCGAGATGGCGGCGATCTATCGACCGCTCGCGTCGAATGTGCCGGTGTCGTCCGGCTTCGGCCCGCGGGGCGGACAACAGCACAACGGGATCGATTTCGCCTGCCCGGTCGGCACCCCGATCTACGCGGTCGCCGACGGCGTGGTGGTGGAGGGCGCGGAGCGCGAACAGGGCAGCGTCAGCGGATTCGGGTCGTGGATCTGGATCGACTGCCAGAGCTCCGCGCGCGTCGACGCGGTCTACGGGCACGTGCGGCATCCGGGCATCCGGGTGCGGCGCGGTGACCGGGTGGTGGCCGGCCAGCTGATCGGCGAATCCGGCAACGAAGGCCAGACCACGGGTCCGCACCTGCACTTCGAGGTGTGGGGGCCGCCGGGACGTCGCGGCGGCCGGGCGCTCGACCCGGCGCCGTGGCTGCTGGGAGCTCTGGACCCGACCGAGCAGGAACCGGAACCGGGGGAGGGCCTGACCGCCGAGTCGCTCTCGGAGGCGATGGGCGGAAGCCTGTCGCTCGCGCGCTATCGCGAACTGCTGCCGGGCATGGCCAACGCCATGCGCGAAGCGAAGATCGACACGGTCCTGCGGGCCGCGCACTGGCACGCACAGCTCGGCCACGAATCGGTCGGGCTGCGGCACATGAGCGAGATCTGGGGGCCGACCCCGTCGCAGCGCGGCTACGAAGGACGCGCCGACCTCGGCAACAACCGACCCGGCGACGGCTACCGGTTCCGCGGATCCGGGCCGATCCAGCTGACCGGCCGCGCCAACTTCACCCGGTTCTCGCGCTGGTGCTTCGACCAGGGATACACCAAGAAGGCGAACGAGATCGTCGACGATCCCGACCGCGTGCGCGACGACCCGAAGTTCGGGTTCCTGGCCGCGTCCTGGTACTGGACCGTCGCCCGGCCGCAGCTGAACTCGCTGGCCGACGCCGACGACCTGAACGGGGTGACCCGCGCGATCAACGGCGGACTGAACGGCATCAACGATCGGCGTGCCCGCCTGGCGCGCTGCAGGAGGCTCGGGACCAGACTGCTCCCGGGGGAGGAGGACGAATTGACTCCGGAGGAACGACGGCTGCTGCGCGAGGTCCACACCCAGCTGCTCGGCCCGAACAGCCGCGGCTGGCCGCAGCTTGGACAGAACCCGCAGGGGCAGAACCTGACGGTGGTCGACGCGATCGCCGCGCTCCGCAACGACGTGAACGCGCTCAACGCGCGGATCGACGAGTTGGAGAAGCTGGAGAAGCAGCAGCGGAAGGCGTGACCGCGCCCCGGAAGCGGCGGCGGGTGTGGGCTATTCGGCGGGCAGCGCGGCGGTGACGGCGGCGGTGAGACCCGTCGCGGCACCGGTGACGGCGAAGACCGACGGCCATGCGCCGATCTTCTTGGCCAGCGGGTGCGAGGCGCCGAAGGCGCCCAGGTAGGCGGTGGTGAGGACCGCGGTGACGGCCGGGCCGCAGCTGGAGCCAGCTGCGGCCGGCGACCACGCCGGCACCGGCCAGGACGGCGCCGCCGAGCGGGCGGACACCGGTGGCGCGAGCGAGACCGTAACCCCCGATCAGGCCGACGGCGACAGCGGGGACGGAAGGATCGATACGCATGCCTGCACCCTACTCGCGGTGCGGTGCTCTCAGATCGGCCGCGGGCCCGGCGGGACGGTCCGGATCGACGGTGGGGTCGGGCCACCAGATGCGGCGCCCGACGTCGAGCGTCAGGGCGGGAACCAGCAGGGAGCGCACGATCAGGGTGTCGATCAGCACGCCCGCGGCCACCAGGAAGGCGACCTGCGCCAGGAACAGCAGCGGGATCACCGCGAGCGCCGAGAAGGTCGCGGCCAGCACGATCCCGGCCGCGCTGATCACCCCGCCGGTACTGGTCAACGCGATGATCATGCCCTTGCGCGTGCCGTGTCGTCGAGCCTCCTCCCGGGCCCGGGTCATCAGGAAGATGTTGTAGTCGATCCCGAGCGCCACCAGGAAGACGAACGCGAACAGCGGCACCGTGGGGTCGGCGCCGGGGAACCCGAACGGTCCGTTGAACAGCAGCGCGGCGATCCCGAGGGTGGTGGCGAACGAGAGCACCGTCGTCGCCAGCAGCAGCGCCGGCGCGGCGAACGACCGGAGCAGCAGGACCAGCACCGCGAACACCACGAGAAGGACGGCCGGGATCACCAGGTTCCGGTCGTGTTCGGCGGCCAGCCGGGTGTCCAGATCGACGGCGGTGGCGCCGCCGATCAGCGCGTGCGGGACACGCGAGAGGTCCTCGCGGAGACGCTCCACGGTGGCTTGGGCGGCGAGCGAATCGGGGTCGTCGGTCAGCGTCACCTGGATCGCGACGCGGCCGTCACGCACCACCGGTCCGCCGTCACGTTCGAGGGCCGCCGCCCCGGCGACTCCGGGGGCTTCGCCTTCGTGCCGCACGATCCACTCGGCCCAGTGTTCGTCGGCGATGATCCAGGTGGGGGAGCCGACACCGGCGTCGAAGTGCCGCGCGTGCAGTTCCGCGCCCTGCACGGACTCCACCTCGCCGAGGAAGAAGTCGTTCACCGCGACGCCGTCGGACCGGAACATCGGCGCGAACGCGGCACCGGTGACCAGGACGGCGAGGGTGACGAGCCAGATCGTGCGCGGCGCCGCGGCCACGAACGCCGCGACCCGCTGCCAGATCCGGTGCGCCGAGCCGGTCGCGGCGGCCGGTGCGTCAGAATGTGCGCCGATCCGGGGGTCCGTCGGACCATCTGCCGGAGCACCCCCCGGATTCGTGTCCTTTTCGGCGGGATCGACGGCGGGATGAGGGCGGCGCGGCCAGAAGGCGCCGCGGCCGAGCAGCGCGAGGACCGCGGGGAGGAAGGTGACCGAGGCGAGGAACGACGCCGCGATCCCGAGCGCCGCGATCGGACCGAGGCTCCGGTTGGAGTTCAGGTCGCTCAGCAGCAGGCACAGGACGCCGAGGATCACGGTCCCGGCCGACGCGGCGATCGCCGGGAGCGTGGCGCGCCACGCGGAGACCAGTGCGGCCCGGGCGTCGTCCTGCTCCCCGAGGTGCTCGCGATATCGGGCCACCAGCAGCAGCGCGTAATCGGTGGCGGCGCCGAAGACCAGGATGAACAGGATGCCCTGGCTCTGCCCGTTGAGCTCGATCGCTCCGGCGTCGGCGAGGACGTACACCAGCCCCGAGGCCAGTGCGAGCGCCAGGATCGCCGAGATCAGCACCACGATCGGCAGGATCGGCGACCGGTAGACCACGATCAGGATGATCAGCACCAACGTGCCCGCGACCAGGAGCAGCAGCCCGTCGATCCCGGCGAACGCCCCCGACAGGTCGGCGGCCTGCGCGGCCGGGCCGGTCACCGCGACCGTCAGCCCGGCGGGCGGATCGGCCAGCGCCTCGCGCAGCTTCTCGATCCGCGGGCGCGGTCTGCCGTCGGTGGAGATCGGGACGAACTGCTGGGTCGCGGCGTCGTCGGACGACGGCAGCACCGGCGAGAACGCCGGGCCGAAGCCCTCGGCGCCGGCCAGCGGCCGGGTGGCCGCGCGGAGGAACTCGCGGTCGGGTTCGGTGATCCCGCCGTCGCGCACGGCGACGACGATGGCCGGGAAGAACCCGGTGTCGGTGAAGGCGGGCAGCTCGTCGGCCACCTTCGTCGACTCCGCCGAGGCGGGCAGGAAGGCGCTCGCCTCGGTGGTGGTCACCTGGCTGAGCTTCCCGGAGAGCGGGCCGGCGACCCCGCCGATGCCCAGCCAGACCAGGACGGCGATCGCCGGCAGCAGCCAACGCGCCGTCGATCGCGTCCCGGTCATCGGATCACCAGATCCGCACGCGCTGGTCCGGTGCCAGATACAGCGCCGCGCTCTCGGGGACGTCGAAGGCGTCGTAGAAGGCGTCGATGTTGCGGACCACGCCGTTGCAGCGGAACTCCGGCGGCGAATGCGGGTCGATGGAGAGTCGGCGGACGGCCTCCTCGTCGCGCGTCTTGGTCCGCCAGATCTGCGCCCAGCTGAAGAAGACGCGCTGGCGGCCGGTGAGACCGTCGATCACGGGCGGTGCGGGGGCTTCGACACGGGCTCCTTCGTCGCCCGGCTCAGCCGGCGAAGTGGGGGCTGTTGCGTCGCCGGGCTCGGTAGGCGGGGTGGGGGCTGCTGCGTCGCTCGGCTCGGCCGGCGAGGCGGCGGTGGCGATGTCGTAGGCCACCAGTGCGATGGAGAGGCCGCCCAGGTCGCCGATGTTCTCGCCGAGGGTGAACTCGCCGTTCACGGTGTGCTCCGGGTCCAGGCCGTTCGGCGTGTACTCCGAGTACTGCGCGGCCAGGGCTCCGGTGCGCTTGCCGAACTCGGCGCGGTCGTCGTCGGTCCACCAGTCCACCAGGTTGCCGTCGCCGTCGTACTTGGCGCCCTGATCGTCGAATCCGTGGCCGATCTCGTGGCCGATCACCGCGCCGATGCCGCCGTAGTTCGCGGCGTCGTCGGCGTCGGCGTCGAAGAACGGCGGCTGCAGGATGGCGGCGGGGAAGACGATCTCGTTCATGCCCGGGTTGTAGTAGGCGTTGACCGTCTGCGGGGTCATGAACCATTCGTCGCGGTCCACCGGACGGCCGATCTTGCCCAGCTCGCGGTCGGTCTCGAACGCCGAGGCGCGGGCCACGTTGCCGATCAGATCCGCCGGATCGACCTCGAGCGCCGAGTAGTCGCGCACGGTGGCCGGGTAACCGATCTTCGGGGTGAACTTCGCCAGCTTGGCCAGGGCCTTCTCCCGGGTCGCCGGGGTCATCCACTCCAGTTCGGAGATGTTGCGGCGGTAGGCCTCGATGAGGTTGGCGATCAACTCGTCCATGCGGGCCTTCGCCGCGGGCGGGAAATGCTTCTCCACATACAGCTCGCCGACGGCGAAACCCATCGCGTCCTCGACGAAGCCGACGCCGCGCTTCCAGCGGTCGCGGTTCTCCGGCGCCCCGGACAGGGTGGTGCCGTAGAACGCGAAGTTCTCGTCGACGAAGGCCGCCGAGAGGTACGGTGCGGCGCCGCGGAGCAGTCGCCAGGTGAGCCAGGTCTTCACCTCGTCGAGCGGGCGGCGGGTCAGCACGGCGGCGGCGCCGGTGAGGAACGACGGCTGGCCGACCACCACCTCGGCGAACGCATCGGCCGTCTCGCCCCCTGAGCCCGTCGAAGGGTGGACCGCCGCGATCCAGGCGTCGACGTCGAAGCCGTCGGCCGCCGCGCGCAGCTCCTCGCGCGACATCAGGTTGTAGGTGGCCTCGGCATCACGACGCCGGACCACGTCCCAGTGGTGCGAGGCCAGCTCGGTCTCCAGGTCCAGGACGGTCGCCGCGGCCGCGGCGGCATCCGCGCGCCCGGCCAGCGCGAACATCCGCTCCAAATGCGCCAGGTAGGCCGCGCGGGTGTCGGCGTGCTTGTCCTCGCGGTAGTACGACTCGTCGGGGAGCCCGAGGCCGCTCTGCACGATGTGGACCAGATAGCGCTCGGAGTCCTTGGCGTCGGTGTCGACGTAGAAGCCGAACAGGCCGCCGATCCCGCCGCGCTGGAAGGCGCCGAGCGCCTGCGCGAGAGCCGCCGGGCCGTCGACGGCCTCGATCGCGGCCAGTCCGCCGGAGATCGGCGAGATCCCGAGCTCCTCGATCCGCTCGGTGTCCATGAACGACGAGTACAGCGCCCCGATGGCGGCGGCGTTCGACGACGTCGCCGCTCCGGTCTCGGCGGCGCACGCCTCGACGATCTCGCGGACGTGCGCCTCGGCGTTGTCGCGCAGCACGTGGAAGGCGCCGTCGACGCTGCGGTCCGCGGGGATCCGGTGTTCGGCCAGCCAGCGGCCGTTGACGTGGGTGAACAGGTCGTCGCCGACCGGCACGGAATCGTCGACCCAGGACAGATCGAGGCCGGAGTTCTTGTCTTCGAGAGTCGTCACACGGTCCATCGTGCCGGACGACGACGGCGCGGGCACCCTCTCTTCGCCGAGGGCGGACGCAGACGACGTCGCCGCGCCCTCCGCGGGAGAGCCGGTCCGGCTATTCGCCCAGCGCCTTGTCCATGCTCCAGATGAGCAGTTCGGTGTCGACGAGGGCGACCACCTCGGAGCCGGTCACCTCGCGCGCCCGCAGGGTGTCGGCGGCCTCCAGGGTGTGTCCCTCGACCCGGACGGTGCCGACGGTGACGAACAGGTGGGTGAACCGGGCGGACGGGATCGTCGTCCGTTCCCCGGCGGCCAGGCGCGCGACCCACAGCGTGGCGCCCGCGTTGCGGATGCGGACGGCCGAATCGTGCGCGGGATCGCCCGAGGCCAGGGGGATCAGACCGCCCGCGGCGAGTTCGGTGGAGACGTCGCACTGCTCGTACGACGGATCCGCGCCGGTCTCGTCGGGCAGCAGCCACATCTGGACGTAGTGGACCGGCTCGCGGGCGGCGGAGCCCGGACCGTGGTCGTTGCGCTCGGAGTGCAGGATCCCGGTGCCCGCGCTCATCCGCTGGGCGAGGCCGGGGTGGATCAGACCGCTGTGGCCTCGGGAGTCCTGGTGGACCAGCGACCCGGACAGCACCCAGGTGACGATCTCGGTCTCGCGATGCGGGTGGGTGTCGAACCCCTGTCCGGGGGCCACCGTCTCGTCGTTGTGGACCAGTAGGACACCGTGATGGGTGTCCGTGGGGTCATAATGGTCACCGAACGAGAACCCGTGCCGAGATGTGAGCCAGTCGGTGGTGGTCGTGGCGCGATCCGCGCCCCGGACGACGTGCAGAGACATAGGATCATTATCTATCCCCGACGTCGATGGATCGGATTGTGATCATTTGGATACTGGACAGTAAGCTGACTCGCTAGTCATTCTCCTGTTACTCGAGTGAAGATTGTGATGATGGGTCTACGATGGTGGCGTGTGGTGTCGACGGGTGTCGTCGGCATCCTCGTGGCCGGTCTGCTGGTGGCCTGCGGGGGTGACGAGAACAGCGCGCCGGCGCGTGCCGCGCGAGCGTTCGCCGCGGCGTTGTCGGCGCAGGACGTCAACGCGGCCGCCGAGCTGACGACCTCGCCGTCGCAGGCCTCCGAATCACTCGGGATGAGTTTCGCCGGCATGCACGCCCGGCGCGTCGAGGCCCAGGTCACCGAGACCGTCGAGTACAGCGACGGCACCGGCTCGTTCTCGATGAAGGCCGTCTGGACCTGGGCCGACGATCGGGAGTTCGAGACCGTCACCAACGGCAGCGTGCGCCGCCTGTCCACCGGCTGGAAGGTGCAGTGGGAGCCGGGACTGCTCCACACCGGGATGCCCGTGGGCGGACGACTCCAGATGGTGCGCACCGATGCGACCCCGGCGCCGAAGGTCCGCAACTCCGCCGATCGCGCACTGATGCAGATGCAGGCGGTGAACGACGTCGTGATCGATCCGACCGCGACCAAGAACCCGCAGCGTTCGGTGAACCAGTTGGCCGCGGCGCTGAAGCCGATCGCTCCGCTCGTCACCGCCCGCGTGATCAACGACAAGATCGTCGCCAATCAGGGCGGCGAGACCGTCGCGGTGACCCTGCGGAACCCCGACATGAAGATGCTGGCCGCCGACCCCGAGCGCATCGCCGGGGTCTCGGTGGTCAAGGGCGGGATGCTGGTGATGACCGACCGGCGGATCTCCACGCCGCTGGTCGGCGGTCTGACCAACTACTGGCAGGCGCTGCGCGATGCGACGGCGGGCTGGGCGGTGCAGCAGGTGGCGCCCGGCAAGGCGCCCGTCCGGCTCGGCGGCGAACAGGGCGGGCCGGCCCCCGACATCAAGACCACCGTCGACGTCGACGAGCAGCTGCTCCTCGGCGAGTCGGTGGTCGAGGTGGCGCAGCCGACCACCATGATGAGTTTCGACGCGCGCAGCGGCGCCATCCGCGGAATGGCCCAGAACGACGCCGCGGCGGACAAGACCATCCTCGCCGACGTCGCCTATCCGACCGGCAGCACCCTCGATCCCGTGTTCTCCGCACTCGATGCGCAGACCGCGAACGACGGCGAGGCGACCGAACGGATGCACAAGCTCGGACTGGGGCTGACGATCACCGTGCCGGGCGTGGTGGCGCCGGGTCGGGAGGCGTCGCGTCGTTCGGTGTCCGAGGCGGCGTTCCGTCCGCAGGACTTCACCGCGACCATGATCACCATGGGGACCCTCGGGGTGTCGGTGGCGCGCTCGCTCGCCGGGGAGACGTCGTCGGCGGCCCCGTTCCTCATCAAGAACTCGCCGGCCAAGGTGAGCGGAGGTTCGCTGGGCGCCATGGATCGGGAGGTGACGCGGCGCATCGCCGCGGCCATGACCACCACCGCGCGCAGCGGCGACGCCAGCGACATCACCTCGGCTCCCGGACTGCGGGCGCTGGTGGGCACCAACGGGCCCCAGGGGCCGGGCTGGTTCATCGGGATCTCCGAGGGCAAGGTGATCGTGATCTACTGCGAGGACGAGCGTTCGGGAAGCGCGGCGCTCCAGGTGGCGCAGAAGTACTACCGGCTCTCCTGACGGAGTCGAGCACCGCCGAGAGCCGACGGAGCACGGAGCGGCCCGGTTCAGCCGCGGCGTGCGGTACGGCGGCCGAGGAGCAGGGCGACCAGCCGCCAGCCGAGCAGCAGGATCGCGGTGGCGATCGACGCGACGACGATGAACGCCGCCGCCGTGCCCTGACCGGACACCCACCGCAGAAGCATGCCGATCGCGACGGTGCCGATCCAGACGGTCACCCCGGCCGGAAAGAGCCGCTGGGGCTGCCACCCGGTGCCGGGGGGACGACCGCCGCTCACCGCCCGCATCCGCAGGAGGGCGTCGATCAGGAGGCACGACGACCAGCCGATCACCCAGCCCGTCAGGAAGGGCCACAGCGCGTTCAGATAGCCCCAGATCGAGGCGCCCTCGTCGTGGCTGGCCCGGCCGACCGCGACGAAGACCGCCACGGCCGTCAGATCGAGCGCCATCGCTCCCAGGACCACGGTGGCCGAAGCGGGCGGGGCCGGAGCGGGACGGGGAGCGGGCGTCGTCATACGGTCCACGTTAGGCCCCGTGACGGACGTTCCCGCACCGGACTCGGCGGCGAAGGGGCATCCGTCACAGGCGCTGTGCGGGTGGGCGGTGTCAGCCGTCGGTGGGCCGGTCTCCGTCGGTGTCGGACGATTCCGGCTCGGATCGGTCGTGCGTCGTGTGCCGGGGCTCGTCGTCCGGGTCCACGGCGCCCTCCTCTCGGGCCTTCTCGATCCGGATCTCGTCGCGGGAACTGATCGCGTGGCGGTAGCGGAAGGCGATCACCACCCAGCCGACGATCGCGACCAGCAGCCAGCTGACGGCACGGTAGATGATCATCACCATGATGGCGTCGGGGAGGGGCATGCCCGCGCTGGCGAGGGCCGGTGTCAGCGTCGCCTCGACCACGCCGAGCCCGCCGGGCAGCAGGGGGATCGCACTGCCCACGGCCTTGCTCGTGGCGTAGGCCAGCATCAGCCCGGGGATCCCCGGCTCGGCGCCGATCGCGTAGCACGCGAAGGCCAGACAGGCGACGTCGGCGACCCAGTTGAACAGGCTCCAGCCGAACGCCTGGCCCGCGTGCCTGCGGCGCAGCTTCACCGCGCGCAACTGCTCCAGGATCTGGTGGAGTCGGTCGGTGCCGTGGTCGGCGGGTCTGTCGCGGAACTTGTTGATCCAGCCCAGGATCTGGCGGCCGACGCCCTCGAGTGATTCCGGGTGCCGGGCCAGGTACTGCATCACCACGACGAACACCAGGAACCCGGAGACGGTGAAGAGCACCGAGAACGGGCTGGTCTTGGCGCCGGCCAGAAAGGCGCCGCCGAGGCCGAGCAGGGCCAGGCCGACACCGGCGAGCAGCCCCGACATCACGAGCTGCCAGGAGGCGGCGATCGGCGTCGCACCCCACTTGCGGCTCTCCCGGTAGATGAAGGCCGGGGCCAGCACCTGGCCGCCGGGCATGGTCTGCGAGATCGAGTTGGAGGCGAGGACCACCGCCAGCGACTCCCGCTGGCGCACTTTGACGCCCGCGGCCCGCATCAGGACGCGCTGCACCTCGGCCGGGGCGTCCATGGACAGCGCGGCGGCCGCGATACAGGCCAGCACCCACCACCAGTGGATGTCGTCGACGCGTTTCCAGGCGGGCGCGAGATGCGGCCAGACGAGCACCAGTTCGACGACCAGGATCGCCACGACGACGACCACGCCCAAGACCTTGAGCCTGCGCTGCCACGTCCACCGGGACGTCTCGCCGACGGTCTCCGCCGCCGTCACGGATCCCGCGTCGTCGTCGGGGGTGTCGTCGGCCATACCGTCGACCCTAGTGGGCTTCTCATCTCGGACACCACTCACACGTCGTCCCGGGCACCGCGGATGCGGTGCCCGGGACGAGCGGAGAGGATCAGGCGTCGCCGTTCCGGCCGCGGCTGCGGCGGAGCAGTTCCTGGACGCTGATCTGATCCTTGCGGTCGAGCCGTCGATCGCGGAGGTTCGGATCGTCGGCGGCCAACTGGTCCACGTCGACGGCCGGGTCGAGCGGGTCGACCGGTCGGCCGTACTGCGGCGGGATCCGGTTGGGCCCGGTCGGGGTCGGTCCGGGGTACGGACCGGCCTGCGCACGAGGTGTGCCCGGGTCGGGTGCCGAACCCGCGGGCGGAACCTGCTGCCCCGGGGCCTGCTGACTCGGAACCTGCTGGCCGGGGCCGGGGCCGGGCTGACCCGGGGCTTGCTGACCCGGGGCTTGCTGACCCGGGGCCTGCTGACCGGGGGCCTGCTGGCCCGGAGCCGGGCGGCCGGGGACCTGCTGGCCCGCGGCCTGCGGGTGCACCGGTTGCGCCGGGTGACCCGCGGGTCCCTGCGGCGCCGGATGCGCGGCCGGTCCCTGACCCGCCGGTCCCATCGGCGCGGCGCCTGCGGGCACCGGGCCTTGCGGCTGCGGGTGACCGGTCGCCGGACGGGGATGCGCGTCCGTCCGCGGGCGGGGCCGGGGATGCGTGCCGCTCGGCGGCCGGCCGGGCCCCTGTCCCGCGGGTCCCTGCGGGTGCGGAGCGGGCCCCTGGGGGTGGGGCGGCTGGCCGTGCGGTCCCGGTCCCTGCGGATGCGGTCCCTGAGGGCCCTGCGGCTGCAGTGGTCCCTGCGGGGCCTGACCCTGCGGGACGGCTCCCTGGGGAGGCTGCGGATGCGGTGCCTGACCGGGGCCCTGCGGATGCGGTGCCTGGCCCTGCGGTCCCGGCCCCTGGGGGATGCGGTCCCTGCGGCTGGGGCGCCTGGCCCTGCGGCGCCTGCGGCTGGGGCACCTGACTCTGCGGAGCCTGCGGTTGGGGTGCCTGGCCCTGGGGCGCCTGCGGCTGCGGTGCCTGCGGCTGCTCGGCCTGCGGCTGCGGGGCGGCCGGCTCGGGTTCGGACTCGGGTGCGCTCAACTGGACGCCGCCTGCGCCGAGCCGCCACGAACCGGTGTCCGGACCGGACTTGCCGCGGCGCAGCGCGGGCTCGTCGTCCCGGTCCTCGTCGCCGTCGACCGCCTCGTCCTCGACGGGCGGCGTCTCGGGCTCGTCGCTCCGATCGGTCTTCTGCGTGGGCCGTTCGTGCGGGGCGACGTCGGCGGTCTCCTCCGGTTCGGCGTCGTCGCGCTTCCGACCGCGCCGGGCCAGCGCCAGCAGTCCGCGCTTCTCCGACTTGTCGCCGGCCTGCTTCAACGCGAGGTGCGGTTGAGCCTGGATCACCGAGGTCTCGGCCTGCGCCACCGCCACGACGGCGCCCGCGCTGATGGTGCCCGGCGCGATGATGGGCGAGCCGCCCTCCTTGAACTCGGGCTCGTCCTCGAGGATCTTCTCGCCGAGGCCGACCTTCTGCTGCAGTTTGAGCATCCACGGCGGAGCCCACCAGCAGTCGTCGCCGAGCAGCTTCATGATCGACGGGACCAGCAGCATGCGGATCACGGTGGCGTCGAGGATCAGCGCGGCGATCATGCCGAACGCGATGTACTTCATCATCACGATGTTCGAGAAGCCGAACGCGCCGGTCACGACCACGAGGATCGCGGCGGCCGCGGTGATGAGGCGGCCGGTGAGCGCGGTGCCGTCGCGGATCGCGTCCGTGGTGGACGCCCCCTGGGCTCTGGCCTCCACCATGCGGGAGAGGAGGAACACCTCGTAGTCGGTGGAGAGGCCGTAGACGATCGCGATGATCAACACCAGCATGGCGGAGAACAGCGGGCCCGGCGTGAAGTTCAGCAGCGACGAACCGTGGCCGTCGATGAACATCCAGGTGAGGATGCCCAGCGTGGAGCCCAGGCCGAGCGCCGACATCACGGCGGCCTTGATCGGCAGGATGATGGAGCCGAAGGCCAGGAACATCAGCAGCCCGGTCACCAGGACCAGCAGGATCGCCATGAGCGGCAGCTTGGTCATCAGCGAGTCGATCGAGTCCTGGGTGAGCGCCGGGGTGCCCGCGACGAACATGAGCATCCCGTCGGGCTTCTCGATCGCCCGCAGTTCGCGGATGGCCTCGGCGGTGGTGGCCCGGTCGATCAGGCCGGCCGACATCTGGGTGAGGCCGTACTCGACGCCGTTCTGCTCGTAGACGCCGTCCATGCCGCCGTCGTCGGCCGACATCGAGAAGCGCTTGGTGAAGCCCGGGATCTCGTTGGCGGCCGCGGCGATGGATTCGAGCTTCTCACCGGCGTTCTCGTCGTCCTGGTTGTAGAGGATGACGAGTTTGAGCTCTTCGGTGCGTTCGGCGGGGAAGTACCGGTCGAAGTCCTCCTGCGCCATGCGGTGCGGATCGGACGGCGGCAGGTACTTCTCGCTGATGCCGCCGAACGCGATGTTGCCGAACGGGATGATGAGGGCCAGGAGCAGCAGCGCCGTCGGGACCGCGGTCTTCACCGGGTTGCGCATCACCCAGCTGGACAGGCGTCCCCAGAACCCGTTGATCACTTCTTCGCGGGTCTTGGTGCGGTTCAGGAAGGGCAGGCTCAGGGCGTCGATGCGGCGGCCGAGGATCGCCAGGATCGCCGGCAGCACCGTCACCGAGAGCATCGCTGCCAGGGTGATGGAGGCCATGGCGCCGTAGGCGACCGACTTCAGGAACGACTGCGGGAACATCAGCAGGCAGGCCAGGGCGGCCACGATGATGGTGGCCGAGAAGACGATCGTCTGACCCGAGGTCATCACCGATCTTCGGACCGCGGCCTCCACCGTGTAGCCGTCGGCGAGCTCCTCACGGAAACGACTCACCATGAACAGGCCGTAGTCGATCGCGATACCCAGGCCGATCAGGGTCACCACCGACTGCGCGAACACGTTCAGTTCGGTGACCTGGGCCAGCAACGTCATGAAGCCGAGCGAGCCGGCGATGGTGAGGCCGCCGATGAACACCGGCAGCACGGCCGCGACCACGCCGCCGAACACGAACAGCAGCATCAGCGCCACGATCGGCATCGCGACCAGCTCGGCGCGGCGGATGTCCTGGTCCATGCCGTGGCTCATCGCGCCGGCGACCGGCTGCAGACCGGCGGTCTGGAACTTGGTGCCGGGCATGTCGTACCGCTCGGCGAGATTCTGGAAGAACGGTTCGACGGCCTTGTAGTTGTTCAGGATCGTCGTGTCGTCGTTGCCGACGATGCCGATGGAGATGAAGCCCTTGTTGGCCTCTTTGTTCCACATCCGGTCGCGCTTCATCTGCTGCGCGGCCTCGTCGGCGCCGTTGGTGCCCTCGGGGAAGGGATCGATCAGACCGGCCCGGGTGTGGTCGTCGGGACCCTCCGGGCTCTCCCGGCTGATGATACCGGGATGCTGCTTCACCATGTCGTCGACGATGGTCTCGATCTTCGCGATGAACGCGGAGTCGTCGAGCGAGGTGCCGTCGGGCGGGGTGATGATCAGCAGCATGTCGGACTTGTGGTCGCGTCCGAGCGCGGTGTCGGCGATGATCGAGCCCTGCACCGACTCCGAGGTGGGGTCGAACCAGCCGCTCTGCGACAGGTACTTCGGCAGTTGCAGGCCGTACAGGCCGAGGCCGCCCATCAGTGCGATGAGCACCACGATGACCGTGAAGCGCATTCGGTAGACGAATGTGCCGATGGATCCGAACACGTCGGTTCCTTCCTTCCGCGGACAAGATCCCGAGCGGCATCCTCTCAGGCTGTCCTGAGAAAACGCGACATGCTTCGGGGCGTGCCGTGTTGGCGGTACTACTTGAGAAGAGTGGACAGGGCTCGGAACGGGGTGAGCCAGGCGCCGTCGTCGGGCAGGGAGTCGAGGCTGATCCGCGGCAGCGGTTCGCGGAAGACGGCGGGGATGTCCTCCATGTCGATGAACTCGATCTCGGTGGCCGTCGTCGCCCAGGCTGCGTGCTCGCGGAACCCGATGACGGTGACCGGCACGCCCGTGCGGGCGAGGTCGAGCAGCGGTTCGCGGAACGCTTGACCGTCGGCGGAGGCGACGAACACCCCGGCGAGGCCGACGGTGTGCTCGCGCAGCGCGATGTGGTCGAGCATGTCCTGGTCGACGTCGCTGTCCTCGGTCAGCTTCGGCTTGGCGAACACCGCGAAACCCACGTTCCGCAGCGCGTCGACCCACGGACGGACCACTTCGGCGCTGCCCGGGACGATGTTGGTGAAGACCGTGGCCTCGGGCTCGATCGGCTCGTCGGAGGCCTCCTGGAGGTCGGCGGTGCGCCCCAGCAGCCAGCGGCCGAGGGCGTCGAACCGGGGCCGATGCGCCGCGGTCGGGCGTCCGCCGAGGATCCCGCCGAGGCCCATGTCCATGTTGGGGGCGTCCCAGACCAGCAGGACGCGCTTGGCGGTGCCGGTGCCGGTGCCGGAGACCGTCGTTCCGTAATCGGAGACGGGGGTCATGCTTCCTCCTCGTCGTCTGTGTTCTGGGTCGGGTCCGGGTCGCAGCCGGACGGTGTTCTCGGGAGCGGTTTGACGTAGACGAACTCGTTCACGTCCCGGCCCTCGCGTGCGGCGCGGCCCTCGAACTTGGTGGTCGGCCGTTCCAGCAGGATCGGTGACTCGTAGGTGAGCGGCACGACGTGCGGGCGGCTCGGGTCCTGGGTGGCCAGCAGCTCGGCGATCCACAGCGCGTAGTCGGCGTGGTCGGTGGCGATGTGCAGGATGCCGCCGGGCGCGAGACGATCGGCGATCAGTTCGATGGTCCCGGCCTGCAGGAAACGCCGCTTGTGGTGCCGGGCCTTGGGCCAGGGGTCGGGGAAGAAGACGCGGACGCCGGTCAGGGAGTCGGGGCCGACCAGTTCGGTGAAGACCACGGTCGCGTCGCCGCGGATCATCCGGACGTTGGTCAGGCCGCCGCGATCGATCAGGCCCAGCAGCTGGGCCAGCCCGGGCTGATAGACCTCCACGGCCACGACGTCGGCGTCCGGTTCCGCGGCGGCCATCGCCGCCGTGGAGATCCCGGTGCCGCTACCCACCTCGATGATCAGCGGTGCTTCGCGGCCGAACCAGGTCTGGGCGTCGAGCGGGGGCTCGTCGATGCGGTTCGGGCCGAAGCTCAGGTCACGACCCAGTGCGGGCCACAGCTGTTCCCAGTTGCGGCGCTGGCCGGTGGTCAGGGTGCCGCGCCGGAAGCGGAAACTCGTCGCGCGCGGGTAGAGGCGCGAGCGGTCGGCGTCGTGCGGCTGCTCGGTGTCCGAGTCGGTGTTCACTGCACCATCGTCTCGCATTCGGCCTGAATATCGGTATCCGACACCCGAACGGGACGGTCACGAGTAGGGTTCGATCACATCTCGGCCTTGGGGGAGGTTGCTGTGGGGGAGTTGTTCGACGACGGGCATCGCGGTCTCGGCGATCGCCGGGAACTGCTGGAATGACGACGCTGCGCGCCGTTGCAGATCGCGGTGACCGGACATCCGGGCACCGGGCGGGACACCGTCGCGAGGGCGCTGCGCAGGTGTTTCGGCGTCCGGGCGCGTCGTCTCGCGGACCGCGGCGGAGCCGACGGCGGGTCTTCGGGGAGCGCTCTCCCGCCCGATCTCGCGGTCCACGTGCTGGGCGCGGCGGTCCGCGACTGTGATCTGTCCTTCCTTCGCCGGGTCGACGTGCCGATCGTCGCGGTGCTGGGCAAGTGTGATCTGCGCGGGGGCGCGGAGGAGGTGCGGTCGCTGGTCGCGCGGGCGGCGCGGGACCTGGGGCGGCCGGTCTTCGGCGTCTCCGGTCCGGCGGCCGCGGCGCAGGTGACCGAGGACCTGCGCGCCGCCCTCGCGGATTGGGCCGTCGCGGGACGGTGGGTGCCGGTGCTGGCGGCGTCGTTCGTCGACGTCGACGACCCGGTCGAACGGGCGCGCCGGACCTCGGCGCTGGCCGAACTCGGCGGTCGCGGACTGGCCGTCGCGCTGGAGCGCTGTGCCGCCGAGCCCACGGTGAGCGCGGCCGAACTGACTCGCCACCTGCGCGGATTCAGCGGGATCGGGGCGTTGGCGGCACCCGTCCGGGCCTGTGCGCCGGTGATCGCCGCGGAACGGGAACGACGGCATCGTCGTGCCTTGACGTTGCTCGCCGCCCGCGGCGGCGGCCCGGACGGCGGCGGATCGGCGGGCGGCGCCGAGACCGACCGCGACCGGTGCGAAGCGGACCTGATCCGATGAGGGACGACGGCGCCGGGATCGCGGTGGCCGGCCCGGCCGGTGCGCGGCCGGAGGAACTGGCCGCCGCATTGCGGGCCGCACTGGGGGTTCCGGTGGTCGTGACTGGGAGCGGAGAGCCGCCGTCCCGGAACACGGTGGGGCTGCTCGCGGTGGACCTGTCGATCGCCGCCGGGCGTGACGAGGAGGAACTCCTCGCGGGGCTGTCGGCGCTCGGCGGGCCGGTGGGCCTGGTGGGAGTCGGCGCCGGGACCGACCTCGGTTGGCCGCGCCGGCTCGCCGATGCGCGCGAGCGACTGGACCCGGAGCAGCGGTTTCCGCTGTTCGCGGTCTCGATGGAGGTGCTTCGGACCGGGGACGCCGAGCGGAGCGGTCTCGCCGCGCTGGCCTCGTGGTGCGCCGACCCGGGGGATCCCGCCGACTCCGCTGAGACCGCCGCTGCCCGTGAGAGCACGGCCCAGACCGGGGCCGAGGGCCGACCGGTCGGGTCGGCTCTGTCGCGGCATCCGGCGGGGGAACCGGTGCGGTCCGGGTCGGCCCCGGCCGACCCCGGGCGCACCCGGGCCGAGCGGCTGTCCGGGGCGCGTGCCGGGCTGGCGGAACTGCGGGCTCGCCTCGCCGCCGAACTGCGTGCGGGGGCGAGCGAACTCGCCGCGGCGGCGCAGACGGCGGTCGACGGCTCCGGCGGTCGGCGCGACGGACCGGTGGCGGACTGGCTGGGCGAGGCCCTGACCGTCTACCGCGATCGGATCGACGCCGAACTGCGCGCGGGCCTGGACCACCTCCGGTCGACGGCGCTCGTCGGACTGTCCGCGGCCGCCCCGGCCGACCGCGCGGACCCGCCGGACCGGACCGGGGTGGGGGCGCTCGTCGTCCCCGGACTCGAACGCCGGGGCCGCAGGCCCGCCGCCGAAGACCTGGTGCTGCTCGCGCTCGGCGCCTCCGCGGGACTGGGGATCGGCCGGATGCTCGTCGTGCCGCTGGTGCAGTGGGCCGGATTCGGTGCGGCGGCGACGGCGCTGACCGTGCTGGCGGGGCTGGCCACGGCGGCGGGCATCGTCGTCGTACGTCGGCAGGGTGCGGCGCGGGCGGCGTTGCGCGCCGAGACGGCCGAGGCGATCGGGGCGCTGCGGGGAGCACTCGAACACGCGGTCGCCGCCGCCCTCGGCGCCGCGGATGCGCGACTCGCCCGCGAGTTGTGGAACCGGACGGCGCCCTCGTGCGTCCAACCTTCCAGAGAAGGAGTGAAAGCATGAGCGACTGGATGGATCTGCCGGGTGCGAGCACGGGTGACGAGGGCGGTGAGAAATCTCTCAGCGACCCCGTCGGGGCCGGTCTCGTCGACCCGGACGGGGCGTTGGAGAGTCACCTGTGGGTGTTTCAGGACGGGGCGGTCTGGGACCTGGGGCCCGCGCAGCTCGACGCCGACTCCGACGGGGTGCCCGATTCGTTGACCAGAGGCGCAGACGGCCTGCTCACGGTGTATACCGACACCGATGCGGACGGGCGGGTGGACCGGATCACCGAACTGGACCCGACCGGGCGCTGCGCGGTGCACCACCTCGACGCCGGGACGGGGCGGTGGCAGCCGACCACGCTCGGGCGCCTGGACTGACCTCCGGCGGGTCCGAGGTCCCCACCTGATCGAGTGCTGTTTTTGACCGCTGGTCAGCGGCGGTATCATATGGGCCACTGCGCAGGCGTGGTGAACTGCGCGGAATCGGCGATTACAAGGAGACAGGTCAAATGACCGCTGCGACCATCCCCGGCTTGGAAGCCGGATCTGCACCCACGAATCACGCCGGCCTACTGGCCTGGGTCGCGGAGGTCGCCGAGCTCACCGCCCCCGACCGCGTCGTGTGGGTGGCCGGCACCGACGAGGAGTGGGATCGTCTCACCGCTCAACTCGTCGAGGCGGGCACCATCGTCAAACTGAACGAGGAGAAGAAGCCGAACTCGTTCCTGGCTCTCTCCGATCCCGCCGACGTCGCTCGCGTCGAGTCGCGCACCTTCATCTGCAGCAAGACCGAAGAAGAGGCCGGGCCCACCAACAACTGGGTGGATCCGGACGAGATGCGCGCCACCATGACCGAGCTGTACCGCGGCTGCATGCGCGGCCGCACCATGTACGTGATCCCGTTCTGCATGGGCCCGCTCGGCTCGGACGACCCCAAGCTGGGCGTCGAGGTGACCGACTCCGAGTACGTGGTCCTGTCGATGATGGTGATGACCCGCGTCGGCACCCCGGTGCTCGACCTGCTGGGCGACGAGGGCTTCTTCGTGCAGGCGCTGCACTCGGTGGGCGCTCCGCTCGAGGACGGTCAGGACGACGTCGCATGGCCGTGCAACCCGGAGAAGTACATCGTCCAGTTCCCCGAGGACCGGGTGATCTGGTCGTACGGTTCGGGTTACGGCGGCAACGCGCTGCTGGGCAAGAAGTGCTACGCGTTGCGGATCGCCTCGGCGATGGCCCACGACGAGGGCTGGCTGGCCGAGCACATGCTGATCCTCAAGCTCATCAGCCCGGAGGAGAAGGTCTACTACGTGGCCGCCGCGTTCCCGTCGGCGTGCGGTAAGACCAACCTCGCGATGATCCAGCCGACCCTGCCGGGCTGGCGCGCCGAGACCGTCGGTGACGACATCGCCTGGATGCGTTTCGGTGCGGACGGCCGCCTCTACGCGATCAACCCGGAGTTCGGTTTCTTCGGTGTCGCCCCGGGCACCGGCTACGACTCCAACCCGACCGCGATGCAGACCATCGAGGCGGGCAACACGCTGTACACCAACGTCGCGCTCACCGACGACGGCGACATCTGGTGGGAGGGCATCGGCCCGGCCCCCGAGCACCTGACCGACTGGCGCGGCAACGACTGGACGCCGGAGTCGGACGCCCCGGCCGCCCACCCGAACTCGCGCTACTGCACCCCGATGGCGCAGTGCCCGTCGCTGGCCCCGGAGTGGGACGACCCGCAGGGCGTGCCGATCTCGGCGATCCTGTTCGGCGGACGCCGCAAGACCACCGTCCCGCTGGTCACCCAGGCCCGCGACTGGCAGCACGCCGTCTTCATGGGCGCCACCATGGGCTCCGAGCAGACCGCCGCCGCCGAGGGCAAGGTCGGCGCCGTGCGCCGCGACCCGATGGCGATGCTGCCGTTCCTCGGCTACCACGTCGGCGACTACCTGCAGCACTGGCTGAACATCGGACAGCGGGAGGGCGCCCAGCTCCCCGCCGTGTTCTACGTCAACTGGTTCCGCCGCGGCGAGGACGGCCGCTTCCTGTGGCCGGGCTTCGGCGAGAACAGCCGTGTCCTGAAGTGGATCACCGAGCGGATCGAGGGCGAGGCCGAGGGCGTCGAGACCCCGTTCGGCATCGTCGCCGCTCCGGGTGAGATCGACGTGACCGGCCTCGACGTGGCCGCGGAGGACGTCACCGAGGCGCTCACCGTGAACAACGACGAGCTGCGCGCCGAGATCCCGTCGATCAGCGAGTGGTTCGAGTTCATCGGCCCGAAGCTGCCGGAGGCCCTGCAGTCCGAGCTCGACGCACTGATCAGCAGCCTCGACGAGGCCTGATCGGCGGATCGGAGTCACTCCGTCCGACGTCGTCCGACGCCCCGGTTCCCGTGCGGAACCGGGGCGTCGCGCATCGCGGCGCCGCCCGGAGATCGCTGTGACGCAGCCGTCGCGGACTGGGGGACATTCCCCATCGACACGGCCGGTCGGAGTCTGGAACCTTAGACGGTATGACGCAACCAGCAGAGGAAACGCAGGGCACGGTCGCCGCGGCCGCACAGCACGTGGTGAAGACGTACGGGTCGGGTGACACGATGGTCCATGCGCTGCGGGACGTGTCGATCGAGTTCGGGGCGGGCGAGTTCACCGCCATCATGGGACCGTCCGGATCCGGCAAATCGACCCTCATGCACTGCCTGGCGGGCCTCGACACCGCCTCCGCGGGGCTGGTGACGATCGGTGACGTGAACCTCTCGGGGCTGTCCGACAACGACATGACCAGGCTGCGCCGCGACCGGATCGGGTTCGTCTTCCAGGCGTTCAACCTGGTGCCGACGCTGACCGCGGAGGAGAACATCACCCTGCCGCTCGACATCGCGGGCAAGCAGGTGGATCAGGAGTGGTTCGACACGGTCGTGAAGCGGCTCGGTCTCCGGGACCGACTCAGCCACCGACCCAGCGAGCTGTCCGGCGGCCAGCAGCAGCGCGTCGCCTGTGCCCGGGCGCTGGTCGGCCGCCCGGACATCATCTTCGGCGACGAGCCCACCGGAAACCTCGATTCGCGCTCGTCCGGGGAGGTGCTGGGCATCCTGCGGGCCGCCGTCGACGAGTTCGACCAGACGGTGGTGATCGTGACTCACGATCCGCGCGCGGCGTCGTTCGCCGACCGCGTGGTGTTCCTGGCCGACGGCCGGCTGGTCCACGAACTGCGCAAGCCCACCGCGGACGACGTGTTCGCCGTGATGCGGGGACTGGGCGACGACGCCGCTCCGGAACCGGAGGCTCCGGTCGCCGCGGACGAGAGCGCGGACGCCGAGACCGAGGAGGCGGGCGAGGCCGCAGAGAAGTCGGCCGCGGGGAAGTCGGGCGCAGAGAAGTCGGCCGCGGGGAAGTCGGGCGCGGAGAAGTCGAGCACGAAGGAGTCGGGCGAAGGGAAGTCGGAGGCCGACGAGAGCGCCGACGAGGATTCCGCCGACGACGAGAAGACGGCCGACGACGAGGACTCCACCGACGAGTCCACCGACGGCAAGGATTCCGCCGACGGCGAGGGCTCCGCCGACGAGGCCGCCGGCGAGGCGACCGACCGCGGGGAGAACTGAGACGATGTCCTCCTCCACCGTGATGCGCAAGGTCTCCTTGCGCAACCTCGCCGCCCACAAACTCCGGCTCCTGCTGTCGGTGTTCTCCGTGGTGCTGGGCACCAGCTTCGTGGCGGCCTCGGTGATCTTCACCGCGACCGTCCAGAACTCGTTCAACCAGATCTTCGACAACATCGCCCGCGGCGTCGACACGCAGGTGACGGCGACCGAACAGCAGTCGCCCGGCGTGCCGGTGGCCCTGGTCGACAAGATCCGTGCCGCGCGCGGAGAACTCGGCATCGACCGGGTCCAGACCAACTACACGGGCATGGTGAGCATCGCCGCCGAAGACGGCTCCGCGCTCCAGACCGGCGGCGCCCCGAGCATCGGCTCGGGATACGTCCCGCCGGACCAGGCCGTGGTCCAGGACGATACGAAGTACGTCGAGGGCCACGCGCCGCAGGCCCCCGGCGAGGTCGCGCTCAACAAGTCGGCCGCCGAGAACGGCAAGCTCAAGGTGGGCGCGAAGACCCGGGTGGCGCTCAGCTCGGGTGACATGCCGACGCTGGAGGTGACCCTGGTCGGCATCTACGACATGCCGTCGGCCACCGGCGGTTTCGCCAACGTCGTCTTCACCCAGGATCAGGCGCGCGAACTGTTCTCCGACGGAGATTTCGTCCAGATGGTCGATCTGTCGGCGGTGGCCGGTGTCAGCGACACCCAGCTGCGCGACCGCGTGAACGAGTTCGTCAACACGGAGAAACGGACCGACTCGTCCGGCCGGGAGATCGATCCGATCTACACGGTGCGCACCGGTGACGAGGTCCGCCAGGACCAGAAGGACGCGATGGGCGAGGTCGTGACCGTGTTCCGGTACGTCCTGCTCGCCTTCGCCGCGATCGGCCTGATCGTCGGCACCTTCATCATCTACAACACCTTCTCGATGATCGTCGCCCAGCGGAACCGCGAGCTGGCGCTGCTCCGGGCGATCGGCGCGAGCCGCAAGAACGTCTCGCGCTCGGTGCTGCTGGAGGCGCTGGTCGTCGGCATCCTCGGCGGCGGCGTGGGCCTGGGCCTGGGCATCGGGATCGCCGCGCTCATGCAGACGCTGACGGCGGACGGCGGCATCCCGCAGGCGGGGCTGACGGTGGGGTTCCCGGCGATCCTGTCGGCGATCTTCGTCGGCGTCGTCGTGACCCTGCTCAGCGCCTGGATCCCGGCACAGCGGGCGTCGGGGATCCCGCCGGTGGAGGCGATGCGGATGAGCTCCGCCGAGCCGGGGGCCGGTTCGCTCAAGGTGCGCACCCTCATCGGCGTGGGCTTCGCGGTGGTCGGCGTCCTGGCGCTGATCGGCGGCATCGTCGCCAGCGGTGTGGCCGCGCTCCTGCTCATCGCGCTGGCCGCGATCCTGCTCATCGTCGCGGTGGTCCTGGGCGGCCCCGCTCTCGCCGGTCCCGTGGTCGGCGGCATGGGCAGACTCCTGCAGGTGCCCTTCGGCACCGTCGGCAAGTTGGCCCGCACCAACGCCGTGCGCAATCCGCGCCGCAGTGCGGCGACCGCGTTCGCCCTCACCATCGGCCTGGTCCTGGTGGTGGTGATCGGCACCATCGGCGCGTCGTTCCAGACCGCCGTGGATCGGAACATCGACCAGCAGCTGTCGGCCGACTTCGTGGTGTCGGGTAACAACGCGCCGATGTCGGCGGCGGTCGGCCGCGCGGTCGCGCGCGTCCCCGACGCACAGACCACGGTCTCCTTCGACGTCACCATGGGGAAGCTCGACGGCCTCGACACGCCGCTGACCAGCGCGTTCGGCGGTCCGATCAGCGATGTGATGGGCATCGAGATGCTCGAGGGAGCCGCGGAGCCGGCCCCGGACGGGATCCTGGTCAGCGAGTCGGTCGTGGCCACCCGAGGCTGGAAGGTCGGCCAGAAGGTCGACTTCTCTTCGACGACGGGCGTCACCGTGCCGGTGACCGTCTCCGGTGTCTTCAAGACCAACCAGGCGCTGGGCGACTGGCTGCTCGGGAACGAGGCCTTCAAGAAGCTGCTGCCCTCGCCGATGTCGCGGATGACCTTCTTGGTGCTGGTGAAGAGCAAGCCCGGAGTGTCCGAGAGCGCGATGCGGACCCGACTGGAGGAGGCGGTCAAGCCCTTCCTCACCGCGCAGGTGCAGTCGAAGGAGCAGTTCCGGAACAGTTTCGCGGCGGTGGTCGACGTCGTGATGAACACCCTGTACGCGCTGCTGAGCCTGGCCCTGGTGATCGCCGTCCTCGGCGTCGTCAACACGTTGGCGCTCTCGGTGGTGGAGCGTCGCCGGGAGATCGGCATGCTCCGGGCGATCGGCATGAGCCGCGCCCAACTGCGCCGCACCATCTACCTGGAGTCGTCGTACATCGCCGTCTTCGGCGCCCTGCTGGGTGTGGTCGTGGGGCTGGCGATCGGCCTGCCGCTGGTGCGCGCGTTGCGGCACTGGGGCTTCGACGCCATGACGGTGCCGTGGGATCTGATCGTGATCACCCTGGTCGGTTCGGCCGTGGTGGGCGTGAT
This sequence comes from Gordonia sp. (in: high G+C Gram-positive bacteria), assembly GCF_047600385.1. GTDB lineage: Bacteria > Actinomycetota > Actinomycetes > Mycobacteriales > Mycobacteriaceae > Gordonia. The sequence goes on from NZ_JASGKZ010000001.1 coordinate 1,284,797, forward strand.
CGCGGCCGTGTGGCCGGCGATCAACGCCGCGCGCACCAAACCGCTCGAGGCGATCAGCGAATAAGAGGGGAACAGATGGCGGGACGGCCGGCGCGAGGCGCGTCGGCCGTCCCGTTTCTTCCACCTTGTCGGCCGTTGCGAAATAGCGGCGCACGAGGGAGATATGCCCTCGTGCACCGCTATTTCGCAACGGCCGACCTCCGGTCTCGGGTGCGCTTCTCCCCGCTGCGACAGCGGTGCCCCGGTGCTCATCGCAGGGGGTCTGTCTCCGGGTGCCCAGGGTGGGTAGATTCGGTGCCATGACCGATCCCCGCGACGACCAGCGCCCGGCCACGCGGCGGATGGAACCGATCGACCCGAACACCGGGTATCCGCCGCCGACCGAGGGCTACCGGCCCCCGCCCGGGCCGCCGCTCACCCCGGGCGGACCGGGCGGCCATCCGAGCGTCGGCCACCAGAACACCAGCTATCTGGAACCGGGCTACCTGGACACCGGGCATCGGGGTCCGGTGGAGCCCGAACCCTCGTACCCGGACACTCGGTCGTACCCGGATGCCCCGCCGTACCCGGACGCCCGGCCGTACCCGGATGCTCGGCCGTACCCCGAGGCCGCACCGGACACCGGGGCCGTCGCGCAGGAGGAGGCCGCGTCGTCGTCGAACCGGAGTCGGACGGTGATGCTGAGCCTGATCGCGGTTCTGGCCCTGCTGGTCGTCGTCCTCGTCGGATACCTGGTGGTCGGCGGCTCGTCCGACGACGGCGAGGTCGCCACGGCCCCCGTCTCCTCCACCACCGACAGCAGCACGGAGAAGACGACGACCACGTCCTCGTCGACGACGACGAGCACCTCCACCACCACGAGCGCCCCCACCCGGTCGACCGCGGCCCGCGGGGCGATCACCTACCAGTTCACCGGGTCGGGCAGTCTGGTCGGCATCACCTACCGGGACGAGAACGGCGAACGACTGCTCGCGACGGCGGATCCGCCGTGGTCGGTGCGCGTGACCCTGGCACCGCGCGGTACCGCACGCGTCAGCGCGATCGTCGTGAACGGTGCGGTGACCTGCAACATCCTGCACGGGGAGGAACTGCTGGCGTCGTCGACGAGCCGCGGCGGGCCGGTCTCGTGCACGGCGACCGTGCCCCGCTGAACCTGCCGGTCAGCGTCTGCGCAGGACCATCACCAGATTGGTGGCGGCCACCTCGCGCACCCCGGGGATCCGGATCACCGGCCACGCCCAACGCGGCAGGTAGCGGGGGAACGCGGCCACCAGATCGGCGTCGGGCACCCGCCGCGCCCAGTCCAGACCCGCCTGCGCGGTGATCGGGAACAGGGAGACCCCGTAGAGGTTCTTCGGCAGCCGCCCGTGCCTGCGGGTGTACCAGCGGGCCGCGCGATGACCGCCGAGATAGTGGGTCAGCCCCATCTCGTGGCCGCCGAACGGACCCCACCACAGCGTGTAACTGATGATCACGGTGCCGCCGCGCCGCGTGACCCGGACCAGCTCGTCGGCCATCTCCCACGGTTGCGCGGTGTGCTCGGCGACGTTCGACGAGTACGCGACGTCCACGCAGCCCGTGGCCAGCGGCAGATACTGGCCCTGGGCCCGGATGCACGTGCGGTGATCGATCCCGGCGGCGTGCATCTCCCCGGCATCGGGCTCCACCGTCAGATAGTCTGCGCCGCGCGCGGTGAACGCATCGGCGAAGAACCCGGGACCGCCGCCCACATCGAGCACCGCGGCGCCGTCGAGCGGTTCGGGGTGCAGAGCGGCGACCATCTGCGCGGTGTCCTCGGCCAGGGCGGAGTAGAAGCGGTCGGGCTCGCTCTGCTCGTAACCGAACTCGTGCAGCAACCGGCGGGCGCGGTGCCAGGTCGCCAGGCGGGCGAAGGCGGAAGCGGGCATGTCTGACACTCTGGCATACCCTGAATTCTCGTGAGCATTTCGACGGACGAACCAGACCCCGACTCCGGCGCCGTCGAGGAGACCGGTCCTGTTCGCTCCGCACCCGGCACAGAGAGTGAGAGGCCCGCTCGCTCCGCTCCCGGCGCCGAGCAGACCCGGCCCGCTCGCTCCGCTCCCGGCGCCGAAGACGTCCTGCTGCTGTGCTGGCGCGACACCGACCACCCGCAGGGCGGCGGCAGCGAACGCTACCTCGAACGCGTCGGCGCCGAACTGGCCCGGCGCGGCGCCCGCGTCACCTACGTCACCGCGGCCTACCCCGGTGCCGCGCGCCGGCAGATGCGCGACGGCATGCGCGTCCTCCGCGTCGGCGGCAGGCTCACCGTGTACCTGCGCGTGATGGCCATGCTGCTGGGCGCGCGCCTCGGGCTCGGGCGGCTGGCGGGCTATCGCCCCGACGTCGTCGTCGACACCCAGAACGGGGTGCCGTTCTTCGCCAGGCTCGTCGCCGGGGCGCCCACCGTGGTGCTGGTGCACCACTGCCACCGGGAGCAGTGGCCGGTCGCCGGCCCGATCCTGGCGCCGATCGGCTGGTTCATCGAATCGCGTCTCTCCCCGTGGATCCACCGCCGCGACCGCTACATCACCGTGTCGCGGCCGTCGTCGGACGAACTGATCGCACTGGGCGTGGACGCCCACCGGATCTCCGTGGTCCGCGGCGGCATCGATCCGGTGCCCGCCGAGGCCGCTGCCGCCCCTCCGGCCCCGGCCGAGGAGAACGAGGCGACGAGGCTGATCGTGGTCTCCCGGCTGGTGCCGCACAAACAGGTCGAAGACGCGCTGCACGTGGTCGAACGCCTGCGTGCCGACGGCGCCGACGTGCACCTGGACGTGGTCGGCGACGGCTGGTGGGCCCCGGAACTGCTCGCCCGCACCCGTGAACTCGGCCTGGACGACAGCGTCGAGTTCCACGGGCACGTCGACGAGGTGACCAAACACCGTCTGCTGGCCGGCGCCGACCTGCACCTGATGCCCTCCCGCAAAGAGGGATGGGGGCTCGCGGTGATCGAGGCCGCCCAGCACGGCGTCCCCACCCTCGGCTACCGCAGCTCCGCCGGACTCACCGATTCGATCGTCGACGGCCGGACCGGGGTGCTGGCCGAGGGCGTCGACGACCTGACCGGCATCACCGCCCGGCTCATCGCCGATCCGGCCGAGGTACGACGACTCGGCGCGCACGCCCGCGAGCGGGCCTCCGGCTACTCCTGGCCGGGCACCGCCGACGAGTTCGCGGAGGTCCTGCGCACGGTGACGCGGGCGAGCTGAGCGACCAGCCCCGCGAGAAGCAGGACCAGCCAGAGACCGTGCGCGGTCCCGGTGGCGAGCCAGGCGCCGGCGCCCGGTCCGGGCACCGCGACCGGATCCCCGATCCGGTACACGACGAGGTCGTCGCCGTCGTGCACCCGCTCCGCCCGAGGGTTCGCGTCGAGGGCCCGCGGGGCGGCCGAGGCCCCGGTGGTCCGCTCCACCACGACCCAGCCGACCCCGAGCACGGCCAGCGCCCCCGGATCCCCGCCCCGTTCGAGCACCGCGCTCACCCGGCGGTCGCGGTCGGTCGGCGCGTCGATCGGCTCGCCGTCGACCAGCAGGGTGCTGCCGACGATCACCGGCGCGTCGAGCATGCGGGGCAGCGGCGACAGCGACGGGCCGCGGTTCCAGGGGTAGACCCGCATGGTGTCGGCGGGCACGACGGCGACGGCTCCGGTGTCGTGGCCGATGAGCGCGACGGCGGCCGCGTAGTCGGACGGGTACTCGACCGGCTGCAATTCGCCGCCGACACCCCAGGCGAGGTCGGGCAGCGGGGCGACGATCAGCAGGGCGAGCACGGCGACGACGAACCCCGTCGGCACCCACTCGCGCAGCCACCCGGCCGCGGCCGCCACGGCGAGCGCGACGAACGGGACGGCGAGCGCGACGAACTTCTGCGTGTCCCGCAGCAGTCCGGCGCCGGGCACATGCGTCAGGAGGAGATCGACGACGGCCGGTCCCGGTCCGACGGCGGCGGCCGCGACCGAGAGCACCGCGACCCCGGCGAGCACGGCCAGCGCGGGCACCGCCGGCGGCAGATCGCCGCGATGCCGCCGCAGGACGACGACGCCGCCGGCCACGACCGCGACCAGGCACGCCGTCGCGGCGGCCGCCCACCAGAAGCCGCGGCTGGCCGGGACTGCGTCGGCGTTCCAGATCCCGCCCAGTCCGAGCACCGACCCGAAGGTGCCCAGGCCGGGTTCGGCACGCGCCGCGAACTCGCGGGCTCCGCCGACCCCGGAGACCGCGCCGTCGCTGAACGCGGTCGCGACCAGCCAGGGGAGTGCGGAGAACAGCCAGAGGGCGAGGACCCCGGGGAGGAGACGCGAGGAGGGCTCGGAGTTCGGATCCCGCCGGAACGACAGCGCCGCCGTCAGCGCCACGACCAGCGCTGACACCGAACCGGTCGGAGTGAAGCCGGCCGCGGCGAACAGTCCGCCGAGCACCGCCCACCCGGCCCACCCGGGTCTGCGGCGCAGGTCGAGCACCGCGATCGTGATCCAGCCGAGCGCGGCGTAGCCGATCAGCAGACTCCAATGACCCTGCAGCAGACGTTCGGCCACCCAGGGATTCCAGATCGCGACCCCGGCCGCGGCCACCGCGCCCGCGGAACCGGTCCACGGGAGGAGCCGCCGCGCCAGCCGCCCGTAGCCGACGCCCGCGCAGAACAGCGCCGCCGTCGTGAGCGCCGCGAGGAGCACGCCGCCGTCGACCACCTGCGAGGCCAGCGCCAGCGCGCCGTCCTGCGGGACCGCGCGCGGGGGCGCCCCGTCGATCCCGAACGCGGCCGCGGTGAGCGGTGCCCGCGGGGTGGCGACGGCATCCCGGTGCAGCAGAAGTCCGCCGCCCCACAGCGGGGCGCAGATCGCCGCGGTGAGCAGCGCGCTGGTCCCGAGCAGGACCGCGCGCTCGCGCCGCGGCGCGGTCACCGCGGTCTACTCAGTAGTGAAACGTGTCGGTGGGCGGCGGGCGATGATCGTCGTCGTACTCGCTCTGCACGATGCCGTACGACCGCGCCAGGTCGAGGATCTTGGTGGCCCGGGCGATCCGCGGCAGGTCGGAGCCGTTGCGGATCTCGCCGCCCGCGGCCTCGAACTCGGCGAAGAACTCGCGCGCCCAGCTGATCTCGTCCTGGGACGGCGAGAGACCCTCGTTGACGGTCGCACACTGATCCGGGGTGAGACAGATCTTGCCGGTCATGCCGAACTCGGCGCTCACCGCGGCGGCCTCGCTGAGCTTGAGGGCGCTGGAGCCGACGGTGGGGCCGTCGATCGCCGACGGCAGGTTGGCGGCCTTCGCGGCGATGGTGAACCGCGACCGCGCGTACGCGAGGGTGCTCGGGTTCTCGCCGAAACCGGTGTCGCGGCGGAAGTCGCCGATCCCGAAGGCGAGCCGGAAGGTGCCCTTGGTGGCGGCGATCTCGGTGATCCGCTCGAGGCCGCGCGCGGTCTCGACCAGGGCGACGATCGGGACGTTCGGGAGACGCCGGGCGGTCTCGGTGATGTGGTCGACGGACTCGACCATGGCCAGCATGATGCCGCCGATCGAGGTCGCGGAGAGGGCCTCGATGTCGGCGGCCCACCACGGGGTGCCGAAACCGTTGATCCGGACCCAGTCGGAGTGGCCGCGGTTCATCCAGTCGACCACGTTCTGGCGCGCGGTGTCCTTGTCCTTCGGGGCCACCGCATCCTCGATGTCGAAGACGACGATGTCGGCCCGCGAGTGCGAGGCGTGCTCGAAGCGCTCCGGCTGGGCACCGTTGACGAGGAGCCAGCTGCGGGCGAGTACCGGATCGATCCGGAACCCGATGTCGCTGGGATCGATCTCGGTGAGTGGTTCGGTGTCGTACATCGAGTCCGCTGCCTGCCGTCTGTCTCGGGAAGTTGCTGCTGCGGCCTGTCACAGGCCGTGGGGGTGTTACGAAAATCTCTTCGCCGACCTCGGCGGCCCGATGGACGTCATGCGGAAGACTTACGTGACACGCCCCAGCAGTCTATACGTACCGATGCGTAGGCTTCGCCGACCTTCTGCTTCCGGGACGAGACCCCCCGTTCCGTCGGAACGGATTGCCTCCCGACACCGCGGAACAGGCAAGATTGTCGTCGTGTCCGGGGTCGCGAACAGAACAGAACGGTCGGCCACCGTCCGTTCCCTCGGAGTGGTGACGGCCGGCTCGATGGTCGCCAACCTTCTCGCATACCTGGTCCAGCTCCCGGCGAGCCGGTTGCTCGGTCCGGCCGGCTACGGCGAATTCGCGGTGCTGCTCTCGGCGATGCTGGTGATGGCGGTGCCCGCGCTCGCTCTGCAGAGCGTGGTGGCGCGCGAAGTGGTGCGCGGTGCCGACCGCCGGGGACTGTGGCGGCTGATCGCCGTGGTCACCGGGGTGGTGGCGCTCGCCTCGGTCGGTTTCGCCGCGGCGATGATGGGGATCGCCGACACCGCCGCGGGCCCGGCCTTCGCCGCGATGGCCGGTGCCGCGCCGCTGGCGGTGATCGCCGGTGGCCAGGGCCTCATCCAGGGCGACGGCCGGTTCGGGCTGCTCGGCGGCGTGCTGGCCGGGGTCGGCGTCCTGCGCAGCGCGCCGGTGATCGCCGCGGTGGTGCTCGGCGGCGGCTCCACCTGGGCGCTCACGGCGGGCACCCTCGGCACGGCGGTGGCGGCGCTGGGCGTCGGCGCGCTCGCCGTGCGGACACCCGCCGTCCGGTCCGGCGCGCCCGCGGCGGCCCCCTCCGCGGTGCTGTGGGCGTCCGGGGTGCAACTGGTGATCATCGTGGCGGCCTCTCTGGACCTGCTGCTCTCCCGGACCGTGCTCAGCGCCGACGACGCCGGGATCTACGCGCTCGGGGCGGTGGCCACCAAGGCCGCGTTCTGGCTGCCGCAGGCCGTGGGCGTGGTGGTGTATCCGCGGCTCGCCGACCCGGTCCGGTCGACGGCGGCCCTGCGTTCGGCGTCGAAGGTGCTGGCGGTGATCGGGATCGCGGTGACGCTCGCCGCCGCCGCGGCCGGTCCGCTGGTGCCGACGGTGGTCTCGCCCGATTATCGGCCGGTGACGGGGCTGCTGTGGTTGTTCGCGCTCACCGGTGCGGTGCTCGCGGTGCTGCAGCTGCTGCTGCTCGCGGCGATCGCCCGGGATCGGGCGCGCGGCGGGATCCCGGCGTCGCTCGTGCTGGCCCTCGAGGTGGTGTGCATCCTGGCCTACGCCGACTCCGTGCTCTCCCTGGCGGTGATCGCGGTGCTGAGTGCGCTGGCCTCGGTGCTGGTCACCTGGCTGTGGATCGAGCTGTCCGACCGGAGCTGACGCCCGGTGCTCGTCGGCACTCGAGGAGCCGGGCTTCGACTCGCTCCGCTCACTTCGTGCGCAGATCGGCTCAGCCGACGGGTGGTGCACCGGATTCAGCCGAGTGGTTCCCGACTGCGGGGGCTTCGACTCGCTTCGCTCACTTCGTGCGCAGATCGGCTCAGTCTGCGGGTGGCGTGTTCCCGTCCTCGGCGGCGCCGCTCGGGCCGTCGTCGGGCCGTCGGCCCGAGCGCACCAGCGCCCAGCCGCCGCCGATCAGCGCCGCGACGCCCAGGACGCCGGCGACGATCGGCACCCAGCGCGTGGTCACGGCGACCGGACGGTCGCGGCGCGCGGCGTACGACGACCCGTCCCGCAGGGTCTGCCGATCGGCGGAGAGGGTGGTCTCCAGGTTGATCAGCTCGAAATCGGCCAGCGAACGGTGCCGTTGGCGCAGATCCGGCGCGAACCGGAAGACCTCCCGGATCTTCGCGCGATCGGCGACGATCACGCCGGTGACGGTGTCGACGAAGAACTCGCGTTCGGCGCTGTGCTGCAGTGTCGCGGTCAGCTCGTCGGCGGGATCGACCCCCTCGAAGGTCCCGAACCAGCGGGCCGGCCGGGTGAGCACCGTCCGGGGGTCGTGACCGGAGGAGCCGAGATCGGTCAGCGGCACGGTCACCGTGAAACGGACCACCTCGCGGCCGTCCATCGTCTCGGTGCCGGCGGGGGTCATCGGCAGGGTCTGCCGGGTCACCGGATCGAAGTAGGTCACGTCGGCGGGGTCGAAACCGTACGGGAGACGGTAGGTGTAGCCCTGGCGGTCGCCGATCACCACGGCGGCCTTCTCGTCGTCGTACTGGACCTCGGAGGCGCCCCGCGGTGCGCCGGTGCGCCGATCGAGGGTCACCCGGTCCAGGAGCGCGGTGAGGGTGGTCTCGTCGCACTCGTCCTTCGCCTCGACCGGTCTGCCGTCGACCAGGTACTCGTCCGCGTTGAGCGCGGTCCCGGCCTGCAGGGTCACCACGTCCGCATCGGCGGGCCGGACCGCGAGGATCCGGCGCTGCTGCTGGACGCGGGCCTCCAGCACGCGGGCCTGCGGGGCGTCGATCGAGCAGCGGTCGAGGATCCGGGTGCCGTCGGAGCCGTCGGACACCCAGGTCTGGTCGGTGTCGAGCGGGACCTTGCGGAGCGTCTCGCCGACCAGCGGGCCGACGGTCGCCGCGACGGCGATCAGGAGCGCCCCGAAGAAGAGGGCGACGGGGCCGATCAGGTCACGCGTGGACAGGCGCGGTCGCGGATCGGGCATACCGAACAGCCTACTGGTCCACGGCACCCCGGTCCGGTGAGCCCCGATCGGCCACTACGCTGGCAGGCGAGATGACCCCCGAGACCGCCGAGACCCCGGCCGCCCCCGACGCTCCGACGTATCGGCGCTACTTCCCCCAGCTGGAAGGCATGCGCGCGGTGGCGTCGATCGGGGTGCTCACCACGCACGTGGCCTTCCAGACGCGGGCCGTCGAATGGCCGGTCCTCGGCCCGGTCCTGGGCCGGCTGGACCTGGCGGTGGCGCTCTTCTTCGCGCTCTCGGGTTTCCTGCTGTGGCGGCCGTGGGCGGCCGCCGCCCGCCACCCGGGGATCCCCGAACCGACGGTCATGCGGTATCTGCGCCATCGTTTCGTGCGGATCTGGCCCGCGTACACGGTCGCCGTCGTCGCGGTGTTCCTCCTGCTCCCGCATGCGCGCGGGGCGTCGCTGGAGGTGTGGATCGTGAACCTCACCCTGACGCAGGTGTACGTGCCGCTCACCCTGGCGCCGGGTCTCACCCAGATGTGGAGCCTCTCGGTGGAGGTGGCCTTCTATCTGCTGCTGCCGGTGATCGGTTACGCGCTGGCGGTGCTGCGCGGCGCGCGGGCCCGCCACCGGATCCCGCTGCTGCTGGCGCTGGGCGTGCTGAGTCTGGGTTGGGCGGGGCTGGTCACCGCGATCGGTCTGCCGGAGGGCGTCGAAGGCAAGAACTGGGTGTTCGGGCATCTGCCGTGGTTCCTGGCCGGTCTGATCCTCGCCGAACTGACCGCCACCGTGGAGTTGTCCGTCGCCGAACCGTCCCGACCGGTACGACGGGTCGTCGCGCTCTCGGCGCATCGCCCGCTGATGCTGGCCGTGGCCGTCGTGTTCTACGCGCTCGCGTGCACACCGCTGGCCGGGCCCGTCGGACTCGGCGACCTGAGCGACTGGCAGTACGTCGGCAAGATGGTGTTCGGCGCGATCGCCGCCTACGCCGTGCTGGCCCCGCTGGTGTGCTCCGGCGGGGAGTTCCGGTTCCTGAACTCGGTTCCGATGACGATGCTGGGCTGGTGGAGCTACGGCATCTTCATCTGGCACCTGGCCGTGCTCACCTGCGTGTTCAGTCTGGTCGGGATCCCGTCGTTCCACGGCCGGTTCGTCCAGGTGTGGTTGTTGACGGTGGTGTTGACCGTGGGCGTCTCCGCCGCGAGCTACGCGTTCGTCGAGGACCCGTGCCGTCGGGCGTTGAGCAGGTGGGAACGTCGTCGCGGCCCGAAGTCGGCGCCCGCGAGCGGCCGGGTCCGGACACGCTGAGACCCGGCAGGCGTCGTACGACGCCTGCCGGGTCCGCGGGAACGGTGCGGTCGGGCTCGGTTCAGCGCGGTCCGGCGACGCACAGGCCGCCGCCGCCGAGCATGCTCCGGGTCACGACGACCGACGTGGGGGTGGAGCGCTCGCCGTTCTGGACGGCGTACAGGTGACGTCGACCGGTGTGCCTGGGCCACCAGGTGACCGAGGCGTTGACGCCGACGGCCCTGTCCCGGCCGATCAGGACCGGTGCACCCGAGTCGCCGCGCTCGTAGAACGAGACCAGGCCGGACGAGTTCACCGGCACCGTCATGCTGTACGAGCAGCCGGTGCCGTGATCGTTGGAGTACCAGCCGATCGCCACTCCGGGATCGACTCTCCCCTGCGGTGCGGCCTGGGCGGGCGCCGCCGCCATCGTGGCGGCGGCCACCGCGATGCCGCCGATGACGACGGCGTTCTTGACTCGCGACATGGTGGATTCCCTCGGTCGTGCGGCGGATTCGTCACTGAAGCGTAACCTGTCGAGCGATCGGGATCACGTCACCGGGTCCGCACGGTCTCGATCACTCGACTTACGGGGCGGGACGACGGCGGCGGCGACCAGCAGTGCGAGGGCTGCCAGTGCGGCGGCCTGGGTGCTCGCGTCATAGCCGGTGTAGGCCGTCCCGGAGTGCCACGGACCGGTCGCGAGCAGCACCGTCGCCGTCGTCATCGCGGCGAACACCGCGGTCACCCGTGCGGCGGGGCCGAGCCGGTGGACGAGCACCCAGGCGGCCGCGCCGAGCACCGGCCCCCACCCTCCGCAGAGCAGCCAGGCCGCGGCCGCCCCCGCCGCCGCGGCGGCGCACCGGGCCGCGAACACGGTGGCGGCCGAGACGGCGGGGCCCGGCGGGTCGGGCGTCCCGGTCTCCTCGTCCCGGTCCCGGCGCGGCAGGCAGGCGGCGAGGAACAGCACGGCGACCAGCACCAGCCCGGCGGCCAGCGTCCAGCGGTACGGCGCGTCCAGCGGATAGTCGAGTACGACGGTCCCGCCCGCCCCGGCCGGGATCACCCAGCCCTGCTGCCAGCCGTCCACCACCACCGGGTCCAGCGCACGGCCGTCGAGGACGGCCCGCCAACCCGGGTTGGTGCTCTCCGGCACCGACAGCACGCGGGCCCGTTCGGCGGGTTCGACGACCACGCCGCGCCGCGTCGCCGTCCACTCGGTGATCTCCGGTGCGACGGTCGCGGCCACCGGATCCGGCGTCGGGGCGGTCAGGTCGACGGCGTCGACGGAGAAGGCGTTGCCCGGGTTGACGGCGATCTCCTGGGAGCCGGCGCCCAGGTCCAGCGGCGGGCCGGGGCACGGGGTGGCCAGGACCGGTTCACGGTTCCGCAGGGCGCCCGCGGTGGTCGTCGCCTGCAGTCGGATCAGCCGGCCGGCGGCGGTGAGACCGAGTCCCAGCGGCCCCGACGGATCGGTGTCGCAGCCGATCACCACCGGGCGGTCCGGGTCGAACCGCCCGGTGCCGACCTCGGGATCGGCCGTCACCTCGATCTCGCTGATCCCGACGGGCGCTCGGGTGACGAAACCGAGGTCGTTGGTGTCGAGGAGGTCCTCGGACCTGGTGATCGTGATCTTCACGGTCTCGGTGCGCTCGGGTCGCAGACGCACCACGCCGTCCTTCACCGTGACCTTCTGCGGTCTGCCGCCGAGATCGACGATCACCTCGCGCGGTGCTGCGGGATAGCCGTCCGGAGTGTGCAGACGCAGCGCGGAGACCTCGGTGGGCCGCGGGAGGTGCACGGTCAGGGTGGGTCGGCGGGCCTCGTCGCCGGTCGGTTCCGGAGCGGTCCAGGTGGTGTCCGGATCGCCGTCGACCGCGGCGGAGGCGCTGCCGCGCACGTCGGTGACCGCCGACGGACCCTGGGCCCAGGGGCGTCCGGGCAGTGCCAGCAGCTGGTTCAGGGCGGCCCCGGGCACCGGCCGCAGGACGATGCGGGGCTCGATCCGGGTGGGCTCCGGCGACCAGAGTGTGCGGCTGAAGACGCCGGGTGTCTCGGAGGCCAGGCCGAGGGCGGCGGCGCAGCGGACCCGGCCGCGGGCGTCGGTGACGCATTCGGAGCGGTCGCGGAGCGCGGGGCCCAGCGACCAGCCGAGCAGCGGAACCCCCGCCCGGTCCCCGGCGCCGGGCGTCTCCGGGAGCACGGTGCGCCGGCGGATCGCGATCGGGGTGCCGGTGGCCGCGTCTTCGAGCTCCACCTCGGCCAGCGCGAACTGGTTGCCGCCGGTGCGGTTCTCGGTCTCGATCGCCCGGATCTCCACCCGCCGGGTCGGGGCCGAGGGCGCGATCACCCGGATCGGCTCGTCGGGTTCGACGCCCTGGGCGACGGTGCTGCCCGCATCGGTGGTGATCAGGATCGCGCTGACGTCCGCGCCGATCGCCTTCGCGGTGGTGAGCGTCAGTGCCAGGTTCGAGACGGGTTCGGTGAACTCCACCGCGAGCCATCGGCCGACGGCGGAGTCCAGGCCGCGGCTGACCCAGGCGGTGGCCGGATCGCCGTCGAACGCGGAGGCGGGGGAGGCGGCCGGTGCGGTCTGTCCGGGCTGCGTCGCATCGGAGGCCGAGCCGCTGGTGTGCACCCGGACCCGACCGGGCTGTTCGTCGAGCAGCCATTGCGCCCGGACCGGCGGCTGGCCCTCGACGGGGTAGTCGGCGACGTCGTTCTTGGTGAGCCGCGGGTCGTCGGGGGTGCGGATGGCCGAGGTGTTGTTGTCGACCCGGCCGAAGTCGGTCTCCCGGTCGGCGGGGGTGTCGGTGACGATCAGTCCCGGGCCGAGGCCGAGGCCGGCCCGGCGCGCGTCGGCGGCGAGCAACGACGGCCCCAGCGGGCCGAGTCCGGCCCGGGTCCGGGCGGCGTCGATCGCGAGGAGCGATTCGGGGCCGCCCGCGATGCGCGGCATGGCGTCGAGCGGGGTCAATCGCGGTCCGGTGCCGTGGGCGGCGCCGGAGACCCGGAAGACCGTCACCGCGGGCATCTCCGGCCGGAGACCGTTGTCCACCACGAAACCCTCGCCGACGGGCGGGGTGGTGAGGGGGCCGAAGACGGCGGCCTCGTCGATCCCGGGAGAGTCCTGGAGGGCCTGGGCGACGAGGAGCGGGCGCGCCGAGCGGGAGGTGTGGGGGTCGAGGTCGGCGCGCAGCACCACGTAGCCGATGCCCTGCGCGGCGAGGGCGGGCGCGAGACCCACCGAACCGCGTCCCGCGGCGAGATCGCGTTGCACCGCATCCATCGCGCGGATCGCGCCGGGCGGGGTGAGCGGGATGGCATCGCGGACCGCCCACGGGGTGGCGGCGGTCGGCTGCAGCGGCTCGTCGCGCGTCAGCCCCCAGAGCTGGTCGGCGAACGGTGCGCCGGGCACCACCAGCGCGCGGGCCGGGGCGGGGGCGTCGCGTTCCTGCGCGGCCAGCCAGTCGGCGGTCTGCTGCCAGTACCCGGGGATCGCGCGGTAGCTGCTCGGCGGGGCCACCCCGCCGGTCCAGGCGAGGGTGCCCGCCGAGATCGCCGCGACGATCACCGCGAGCGCCGCCGCCAGACCCCGCTGGGCGTGGACGGGCGGTCGGGCGGGTCCGTCGGCCCCCGACGGCACGACGACGCGGACCCGCGCGAGCAGGTGCGCGATGCCCAGGACCAGCGGGATTCGCAGCAGGGGATCGAACTTGTGCAGATTGCGCAGCGGTGCGCCGGGGCCGTCGAGGAACTGCCGGTACTGCTCGGCGAGCGGTGAGTCCAGCGCTCCGGGGTAGCCCAGGCACATCACCAGCACGCCGACCAGCAGGACCGCGATCAGGCGGCGCCGGAACGGCATGCGCCGCATCGCGAGTCCGGCGAGTCCGGCGGCGGCGAGGATCCCGGTGGCCAGCACGGCGGCGGGTTCGGAGACCAGGACCGCGCCGGCGGCGCGTTCGGTGGACACGAACGGCGTCCACGAACTGGTGCCGCGCAGCACCTCGGTGAGCGAGGTCCACTCGGTGGTGACCCGCGCCGATTCGATGTAGTCCAGGAAGGGCGGGGACAGGCGGGAGAGCAGCAGCAGCGGGACCAGCCACCACAGACAGGCCGGCGCGAGACCGAGGATCCACCACGCGGCGAAGGCGAACCGGCGGGGAAGGCCTCGTCGTCGCAGGAGGCCGAACAGCCACCAGGCGGCCGCGACCCCGGCCGCGGCCGCCGTGGCCACGGCGTTCACCGCGCCCATCAGCGCCACCGCGCAGGCCGACCGGAAGGCCTCCTGCCAGAGCGGCCGCCGGGAGACGGACTCGGCGTCCAGGGCCCGGACCATCGGCACCAGCACCCACGGCGCCAGCATGTACGGGAGGGTCTCGGAGGAGATGCTGCCCAGGGTGGTCAGGACGCGCGGCGAGGTGGCGAAGATCGCCGCGGCCAGCAGCCGAGAGGGGAACGACCCGATCCGCAGGGTCTCGGCCAGCCGGACCAGGCCGACGAAGCCGACGGTCAACAGCAACGCCCACCAGAGACGTTGCGTGACCCAGCCGGGCAGGGCCAGGAGGTCGCCCAGTGCGAAGAAGGCGCCGTGCGGGAAGAAGTAGCCGTAGGCCTGGTTCTGCACCTGGCCCATCGGGGCGTCCGGCGACCACAGGTGCGCGGCCCGGGCGAGGAAGCCGAGCGGGTCGGCCGTCAGATCGAGTTTGGTGTCCGGGGAGATCCGGCCCGGAGCCTGCCAGAAGGAGAAGAGCAGGGCGGTGAGCGTGACGATCGCGACGTCACGGCGGCTCAGGAGGCGCTGCGTCACCGTCGGTCGCGCGGAAGACGGTCTCGGTGTCAGTGCTGCTTGCCGGAGTCGTCACCCCGGGTGCCGTACTGGACGGAGCCCTCGATGAAGCCGTCCTCGGCGTTGAAGCTGTTCACATCGGTCGAGGGCGAATTCTCGGCGGCCAGCGAGCCTGCGAGGAAGATCCCACCCACGCCGACGATCAGGCCGGCGGCGGCAGCCACGGCACCATAGATCAGTCGGTCACGCATCATGGCCATCAAGCTACCATTCGGCCATGGGTGAAACTTCCGGCGCCGTTGTGACGTGGCGCGCTGCATTGCAGCTGGTGACCACGATGACGTGCGTCGCATTACTCGCGAGTTGCAGCAGTGATCCGGGACCCGTGATGAAGGTCTCCTCCTCCGCCGAGTCTGCGGTGTCCGCGCCCGGCTCGCCGACCTCCGCGTCGAGTACGACGGCCGCGGCGGAGAGCTGCGGAGCGCCCGAGTTGGCGAAGCTCACACTCCGGCAGAAGCTCGCCCAGCGCCTCATGGTCGGGGTGACCGGTGCCGCCGACGCCCGGCAGGCGGTGACCGAGGAGGGGATCGGCGGCATCTTCATCGGCGCCTGGACCGATCCGGCGATCCTCACCGACGGTTCGGTGAAACGGATCTCGGCGTCGTCGAAGGTGCCGTTGATGGTGTCGGTGGACCAGGAGGGCGGCCGCGTGTCGCGGCTGGCCAAGATCGGCATCGACTTCCCGTCCGCCCGCGCGATGGTGCAGAAGGGCATGACCCCCGAGCAGGTGCAGGCGGAGGCGCGCAAGGCCGGCGAGGCGATGGCGAAGCTCGGCATCACCGTCGACTACGCGCCGTCCGTCGACGTCTCCGACCAGCCCGACGACGCCGTGATCGGCGACCGGTCGTACTCGAACGACCCGGAGGTGGTGACCCGGTACGCCGGCGCCTTCGCCAAGGGGCTGCAGGAGGCCGGGATCATGCCGGTCTACAAGCATTTCCCCGGCCACGGGCACTCGTCGGGCGACTCGCACCTCGGTTCGGTGACCACGCCGCCGCTGTCGCAGCTGATCGAACACGATCTGGTGCCGTACAAGACGCTGCTCAAGGACCCGGGCAACGCCGCGGTGATGATGGGGCACCTGATCGTGCCGGGGCTGACGAAGGGCGACACTCCGACCAGCATCAGCGCGCGGGCCATCGGCATGCTCCGCACGGGCACCCGGTACGGCGGTCCGGCGTTCGACGGCGTGATCATCTCCGACGACCTCTCGGGCATGAAGGCCATCACCGACAGGTACTCGATCGATCAGGCCGTGCTGCGCGCCTTCCAGGCGGGCTCGGACATCGGACTCTGGCTCTCCACCGACTCTGTCTCTACCGTGCTCGACACGCTGGAGTCGGCGGTGCGGTCGGGCAAGCTGAACCGCGCCAAGGTCGACGCCTCGGTGGTGCGGATCCTCCGCGCCAAGGGCGTGCTCTCCTGCTGACCGGTTCCCGGGGCATCGACTGAGCCCGGTCGTCGGTCACTGGGGCCGACCGGGACGGATCGACGGCTGAGTCCGGACGCGAACGGAGTGAGCGCCCGGTGTCGAAGCCTCCCCGTCCTCGACCCGAGCGCACGGCCGGTCCCGCCGTGTCGTGTTTCTCGGAGCAGGAGACCGCCCGCAGTGAAACTTACCGAATGGTAAGTTATTGGACATGGCCGGAACCAAGCGCCTGCCGAGGGCGGTGCGCGAACAGCAGATGCTCGACTCGGCGATCGCCGAGTTCTCCGAGCACGGCTACACCGACACGTCGATGGATGCGATCGCCTCCCGTGCGCAGATCTCCAAGCCGATGCTGTACCTCTATTACGGTTCCAAGGACGAGCTCTTCACCGCCTGCATCAACCGTGAGTCCGGCCGCTTCATCGAGGCGATGGGGGCGGGTTTCGATCCGGCGCTCCACCAGCGCGAACAGGCGCGCATCGTGCTCGAGGAGTTCCTCCGCTACGTCCACGACAACGCCGCGTCCTGGCGCGTCCTGTACCGGGTGGCCAGCGGCACGGCGGGTTTCTCGAGTGCGGTGACGAAGGCGCGCACGCAGATCATCGAGATGATCACCGAGCTGATCCGGCAGGGCACCACCGTCGAGGACGCCTCCGACCTCGACTTCGAGCTGACCGCCGTCGCGATCGTGGGCGCCGCCGAGGCCGTCGCCGATCGGATCTCCGAGGGCGACATCGCCTTCGACCGGGCCACCGATCTGCTGCTGGGCATCGTCTGGCGCGGCCTCCGGGGCGTGGGCGTCACCGAGGACTGACCTCCGCCGGGCCCCGCCGCTCTCCGGTCCGGGGAGGAATGCCGGGCGGCAACGCTCCTCCTGGCCGGTGCGGAACGCAGTACGGCGCCCCCTCCACCCCCTGAACCGGAGTGGAATGCCGGTACGACGGCGCCCCTCCGCCCCCCTGAGCCGAGGAGGAACGCAGTGACGAGTCGAGTCGAAGGGCACCCGAGAACGATCACCGAGGACCACTCGTCGTGATCTGCGCGGATCCGTCGCGGCTTTCGTCGGGACCGGAGACCGGGGTCGCGGTTCTCGTCGGCAGTCGGTCGAGAACCGCGACACGAGGTCTGTGCGGAACTCGGCGACCACGCGGGTGGCGGGGATCGAGGCGATCGCCCCCCCCGAACGAGAACGACGAGGGCCTCGGCGAGCAGATGCTCGCCGAGGCCCTCGTCGTCGTGCCCGATGCGTCAGGAACGCGGGGTCAGGGTGCCCGTCAGGTGCGGGTAGCCCTTCTTCCGGTTGAGGATGGAGACGTCGAATCCGCCGTCCTCGTTCTTGTCGGTGTAGAGGTTCACCTTGGCCGGCAGCAGGATCGGCTTGCCGAAGCGCACGGTGTAGACCACGGCGTCGGGCAGCTGGGCCTCGACGTTGGCGACGGCCGTCGCAGCGCTCCACATGCCGTGGGCGATCGCCTTGCTGAAACCGAACGCCTTGGCCGACAGGTCGGCCATGTGAATCGGGTTGCGGTCGCCCGAGGCGGCGGCGTACTGCCGGATCAGGCCCAGATCCACGCTCGCGACGCGGTCGGGAGGCGGAGGCGTGGTGCTCTTCGGGGCCGGTCCGCGCGGGGAGTCGGACAGGCTGGTCCGCTGCTGCTTCAGGAACGTGCCCACCTGCACGGCGACCAGTTCGCGGCCGACGAAGAACTCCGAGATCACGTCGATCAGCAGGCCCTTGCGGTGCTCGCGGAGGTTCTCCGCGTGCGTTTCGACGGTCAGCGGCTCATCGACGCCGATCGGGCGCAGGCGCTCGATCCGGTTCTCGAAGTGCACCGAGCCGACGGCGCCGAACGGGAACGCCGGATCGACCATCAGCTGCATGGCGAGCGGGAACTGCAGCACGAACAGGTAGGTCAGCGGCAGCGTGTCGCCGAACTGGGTGCCCGTGGTGCGGCAGTAGTCGCCGAGCTTCTCGGCGTCGACGCGCACGTTCTCCAGCCGGTACACGGTGTCCGGGACGACGGCGTCCGGGGACACCTTCGCCGGCTTGCCGATCACCGGCAGCATGGCGCTGACGGCCTTCGGGTACAGCGAGCCCGGACCGGGCGCGTGGGTGAGGGTGACGGTCCTGCTCATCAGGCACCCAGCAGGCTCTGGCCGCACACGCGCACGACGTTGCCGGTCACCGCGTTGCTGGCCGGGTTCGCGAAGTAGGCGACGGTCTCGGCGACGTCGACGGTCTGGCCGCCCTGCTGCAGCGAGTTCATGCGACGGCCGGCCTCACGGGTGGCCAGCGGGATGGCGGCGGTCATCGCGGTCTCGATGAAGCCCGGCGCCACCGCGTTGATGGTGATGTCCTCCTTGGCGAGGATCGGGGCGTACGCGTCGACCAGGCCCACCACGCCCGCCTTCGAGGCGCCGTAGTTGGTCTGGCCGCGGTTGCCCGCGATGCCGGCGATCGACGAGACGTCGACCACGGCGCCGCCCTTGCGCAGCGCCCCGCGCTCGACGAGCTCGTCGACCAGGGTCTGCGGGGCGATCAGGTTCACGGCCATCACCGAGTTCCAGCGGCCGGCGTCCATGTTGGCCAGCAGCTTGTCGCGGGTGATGCCTGCGTTGTTCACGATGATGTCGAGGCCGCCGTGGCGCTCGGTGACGTGCTCGGCGATCTTCTCGCCGGCGTCGGCCGCGGTCACGTCGAGGGGGAGCGCGGTGCCGCCGATCTTGTTGGCGGTCTCGCTCAGCGCCTCGCCGGCGGCCGGGATGTCGGCGGCGATCACGTGGGCGCCGTCACGCGCGAGGACCTCGGCGATGGTGGCGCCGATGCCGCGGGCGGCACCGGTCACCAGGGCCACCTTGCCGGCCAGCGGCTTGTCCCAGCTCTCCACGGCGGCGCCGTCCTGCTTGCCCACGCGGATCACCTGGGCGTCGACGTAGGTCGACTTGGCCGAGAGCAGGAAGCGCAGGGTCGACTCCAGGCCGCTCACGCCGGCCTTGGTCTTCGGGTGCACGTAGACCAGCTGGGCGGTGGCGCCGTCACGCAGCTCCTTGGCGACCGAACGGGTGAAGCCCTCCAGGGCGCGCTGGGCGACCTGCTCGGACGGCGACGCGGCCAGCTCCGGGGTGGTGCCGAGCACGACGACGCGCGCCGAGTTGCCCAGCGACCGCATGATCGGGGTGAAGAACTCGAAGAGCTGCTCCAGGGCGGCGGGCTCGCTGATCCCGGTGGCGTCGAACACGGCGGCGCCCAGCTTGTCGGCGGTGCGGCCGGTGGTGTTGTTGGTGACGAGGTCGTAGGTGCCGTCGGCGCTCAGGATCTCGCGGACCGGCTCGACCAGGCGACCGGCGCCGCCCAGCAGGACGGGGCCGCCCAGCGCGGGCTGCGACGGGGCGTGGCGGCGCAGCTGCGGCGGCTGCGGAAGGCCGACCTTGCTGGCGATGAACGCGCCCGGGCCCGAGTTGACGAAGGATGAGTAGAGATCGTTGCTGCCGGCCACGACAGTCTCCTTTGCGGGTGTGTGTCGGAGATCGAGAAGGTCCCCATCGATGGTAGGTATCGCATCGCTGTGACAGTCGACGCAGGTACCTGGGTCGACAACTAACTTACTCAATAGTAAGAATAGGCAACAAGTCCGGACTCGCCACGAGAGTCCGGAGCGCAGTTCCCGTACCTCAACGCAGGAGTCGTTCATGGCCTCGTACACCCCCCGTAAGCCGGAGACCCGGCAGGCGCGCCCGGTCGCCATCGTCGGCGGCAACCGCATCCCCTTCGCTCGGCAGGATCGCGCGTACGCCAAGATCGGCAACCAGGAGATGTTCACCGCCGCGCTGCAGGGTCTGGTGAGCCGTTTCAACCTGCAGGGCGAGCAGCTCGGCATGGTCGCCGGCGGCGCCGTCCTGAAGCACGCGCGTGACTTCAACCTGATGCGCGAGTGCGTGCTCGGCACCTCGCTCTCCCCGTACACCCCGGCGTTCGACGTCCAGCAGGCCTGCGGCACCGGCCTGCAGGCCATCACCGCGGTGGCCGACGGCATCGCCCGCGGCCGCTTCGAGGCCGGCATCGGCGGCGGCGTCGACACCACCTCCGACGCGCCGATCGCCGTCTCGGAGGAGATGCGTCGCCAGATGCTCGAGGTCAACCGCGCCCGGACCACCCCGGACCGCATCAAGGCGGCCCTCGGACTGGCCACCAAGCTGGGCATCGAGATCCCGCAGAACGGCGAGCCGCGCACCGGCCTGTCGATGGGCGAGCACGCCGCCATCACCGCCAAGGAGTTCGGCATCACCCGCGCCGACCAGGACGCGCTGGCCGCCGCGAGCCACCAGAACATGGCGAAGGCCTACGACGCGGGCTTCTTCGACGATCTGATCACCCCGTTCAACGGTCTGACCCGCGACGAGAACCTGCGCGCCGACAGCTCGGTGGAGAAGCTGGCCAAGCTGAAGCCGGTCTTCGGCGTCTCGCTGGGCGATGCGACCATGACCGCGGGCAACTCCACCCCGCTGACCGACGGCGCCTCGGCCGTGCTGCTCGCCAGCGACGAGTGGGCCGAGAGCAAGAGCCTCCCGGTGCAGGCCTACCTGGTCGACACCGAGACCGCCGCCGTCGACTACGTCAACGGCCCGGACGGCCTGCTGATGGCCCCCACCTACGCGGTGCCGCGTCTGCTGGAGCGCAACGGTCTGGCCCTGCAGGACTTCGACTTCTACGAGATCCACGAGGCCTTCGCGTCGGTCGTGCTGGCCACCCTGGCCGCGTGGGAGTCCGAGGAGTACTGCACCGAGCGTCTCGGCCTGGACAAGGCGCTGGGGAGCATCGACCGCAGCAAGCTGAACGTCCGCGGCTCGTCGCTGGCGGCCGGCCACCCGTTCGCCGCGACCGGCGGCCGCATCATCGCCCACACCGCGAAGATGATCCGCGAGAACGGCGGCGGTCGTGCGCTGGTCTCGATCTGCGCCGCGGGCGGCCAGGGCGTCACCGCGATCGTCGAGGGCTGATCGTTCCCGTTCACCGGAGAACGTTCCCCGTCACAGACTCCGCCGCAGCCGTGAGGCCGCGGCGGAGTCTGCGCATCCGGGGTCCGGCCGCATCCGGGACCGAACCTCCGGCGGGTGCTCTGACCTGCGACGACGGTCCGGAGAAAAATTCTTCGCCGAGTGTGTAACGCTCCGGGACGCCGGAGCTATATAAGAGATAGCTCCGGCTGCACTGCCTGACCCCCGACCCGGCAGTTCGGCCGGAGCTTTCAATCTCTGTGAGGGATCTCTCCCTCCTGTGCGGCGGATCGCCCGGTTCATGCCGTCCAAAGGTCCCGGGCCGGGGGCGGCAGGGTGCCGTCGCCCCCGATCCTCACTATCATCAAGAACGTTGTGACTCCTCCCAGTACTCCACGCCGAGCCGGCGGTTCCCGCCACACGCGTCCGGGGGCCCGTATCTGGGTGATCCGCACCGTGCTGGTCCTCGTCCTCCTCGGCGCTCTCGCCTTCGCGATCGACCTCGCCACCTCGCACGGCAAGACCACGCGCGGCGCCCAGATCTCCGAGTTCTCACTCGGCGGGTTGACCCCGGAGGAGGCGCGGTCGGCGCTGAACAAGCTGGCCGTCTCGTCGGCCGCCCCGATCACGGTGCGCACCGACTCCGGGCGGGCGGCGATCGATCCGGCGGCCCTCGGACTGAAGTTCGACGTCGACGCGACGCTCGACCGGCTGCTCGATCAGCCGCGCAACCCGTGGACCAGGTTCACCGACATGCTCGGCTTCACCCGGCAGGTGACCCCGGTGGTGCACCTCGACGACGCCGCGTTCAACGAGGAGCTCGACGCCCAGCGCAAGGTCCTGGAACGGGCCGCGGTGGAGGGCGGCGTGCACTTCGACGGGGCGACCCCGGTCGCCGACCTGCCGTCGTCCGGTCTCCGGATCGACCGGAAGGCCGCCCGCGTGACGTTGACACGGGAGTGGCTGCGCGGCCGGCCCGTCACCCTCGCGATGGAACCCTTCGACCCGACCGTCTCGGCGGCCACCGTGCAGCAGACGATGGACGGCGCGGCCCGGACCGTCACCGGAACCCCGCTGCGGCTGAAGGCGCGCGGTCAGACCGTCACGGTGTCCCGCGAGCAGATGGGCGCCCTGGTCACGTTCGTGCCCGACGGCGACGGCGGACTGAAACCCGCGGTGACGCAGCGCCGCCTGAAGAAGGTCCTGGGCACCGCGCTGGCCGGGGCCGAGGCCACCCCGGTCGACGCCGGTTTCCGGATCTCCGGCGGGCGTCCCCGCGTGGTGGCCGGCGCCGACGGCGCCAAGCTCGATCCGGCGGCGACCGCCAAGGTGGTGGCCACCGCGTCGGTGGACGCCTCCCGGCGGGCCGAGGCCGTCTACAAGACGGTGAAACCGAAGATCACCACCGAACGCGCCCGGCGACTCGGGGTCGACGAAGTGGTGGCCGAGTACACCACCGGCGGTTTCAGCGGCCCCTCCGGGGAGAACATCCGGCTGGTGGCCAAAGAGGTCGACGGCGCGGTGATCCTGCCGGGGCAGGTCTTCTCGCTCAACGGCTACACCGGTACGCGCGGCAGCGCACAGGGCTACGTCAGCTCGACGATCATCGACCACGGGCACGCCGCGAAGGCCGTGGGCGGCGGCATCTCGCAGTTCGCGACCACGCTCTACAACGCCGCCTACTTCGCCGGGCTGGAAGACGTGGCGCACACCGAGCACGCCTACTACATCTCCCGCTACCCGGAGGCCCGCGAGGCGACCGTCTTCGAGGGGTCGATCGACCTCCAGTTCCGCAACAACCTGCGCAGCGGCCTGTACGTGGAGACCTCGTGGTCGCCGTCGTCGGTGACGGTGCGACTGTGGGGGACCAAACAGTACGAGGTCGAGTCGATCACCGGGGAACGGACCGCCCAGACCAGCCCGGAGGCGATCCAGCTGCCGGCCGGCGACGACTGCATCGCCAGCGGCGGCGCCCCCGGCTTCACCACGTCCGACACCCGGATCGTGCGCGACGCCAAGACCGGCCGCGAGGTCTCCCGGCACACCCGGACCGTGAAGTACGCGCCCGAGCCGATCGTGCAGTGCCGCTGATCCGCGCGGTGCGGGCGTCGTCGGATCGGCGGTGGCGGGAGGCTCACCGACCGAACGATCGGCGTGCGGCGTGTCACATCCCCACCACCTGTGGTGGACGTCACTTCTCGGGATAGGCTCGGTCCATGGACATCAATGGAGCAAGTGCAATCGTCACCGGCGGCGCCTCCGGCATTGGTGCGGGGGTGGCCCGTCGTCTCGCCAAGCACGGCGCCAAGGTGGTGATCGCCGACGTCAACGCCGAAGCCGGCGAGGCCGTCGCCGCCGAGGTCGGCGGCGTCTTCGCCGCGGTCGACGTGACCGACACCGACCAGATCGTCGCCGCCATCGACACCGCGCTGGAACTCGGCCCGCTCAAGGCGGCCGTCAACTCGGCCGGCGTCGGCTGGGCGCAGCGCACCGTCGGACGAGACGGCGAATACTCGTCGGCGCACGACCTGGACCTCTACAAGAAGGTCCTCTCGATCAACCTGATCGGCACCTTCGACGTCACCCGGCTGGCCGCCACCGCGATGAGCCGCAACGAGCCCGGCGCCTCCGGCGAGCGGGGCGCGATCGTCAACATGGCCTCCGTCGCCGCGTTCGACGGCCAGATCGGCCAGGCCGCCTACTCGTCGTCCAAGGGCGGCGTGGTCGGCATGACGCTTCCGGTGGCCCGCGACCTCGCCGCCATCGGCGTGCGCCTCAACACCGTCGCCCCCGGCCTGATCGACACCCCGATCTACGGCAGCGGCCCCGAGTCCGAGGCGTTCAAGGCCAAGCTCGGTGAGAGCGTGCTGTTCCCCAAGCGGCTCGGCGTGCCCGACGAACTGGCCTCCATGGTCGAGGAACTGATCCTCAACTCGTACATGAACGCCGAGGTCGTGCGCGTCGACGGCGGTATCCGGATGCCTCCGAAATAGGCGTCGCCACCGCCTCCTCGTGGGGCGGTCCGGCGGCTCTCACTCGGTCGCGGAGGTGGCTTCGTGCCGTCTTCTCTGGGGCCCGCCGTGCTCATTCCGATGGCTGAGTCGCCGCGCGAACGGAGTGAGTGCGGCGAGTCGAAGCCTCCGTCCGGCTCGGGGCCTCAGCCCAGAGGCACGGGGGTCTCGACGGTCCGAGCACGACGACGCGTCACGCTGCCGAGGAGTGCGGCGCCGAGGCAGCCGAGCCCCACGATCCCGGCGAACCAGGGGAAGACCGCGGCGGTGCCGAACCGGCCGGCCATCGCACCGGCGAGCACCGTCGGCACCCCCATCGCGAGGTAGCCGAGCAGGTAGTAGGCGCTCATCACCCGGCCGCGCGCATCGGCCGGTGCCACCCGGCTGATGTGGCGGAGCGAGCCGCCGAACGCGAGCCCGAACGTGGCGCCGAGGAACAGCGAGTCGATCACCACGGCCGCGGTGGAACCGCTGCGGACGGCGACGACGGCTCCGGCGAGGGCGACGATCATGCCGAGGTCGCCGGCGATCGCGGCGGCGCGCGGCTCGAACCGGCCGCCGACCCACTGCGAGCCGGAGGCGGCCAGTGCCATGGCGGCGATCACGGCGCCGACGAAGAGCACGGACCGGTGGCCGGTGGTCTGCTGGGTGAGCGCCGGATAGAGGCTCAGGAACACCCCGAGCACCGACCACGACGCGAAGATCCCGATCCCGGAGAACCAGAAGTCGGTGCGGACCTCCGCCGGGACCGACGGCCGCTGGATCCGGACCCGGCCGCCGGTGCGCCCGGTGTGCGGCTCGATCAGCGCGACGGTCGCGACCAGCAGGACCGCGGTGATCGCGATGATCACCGCGTACGGCATCCGCAGCGGGTACGACGACCACTGGGCCGCGCACGCCGACCCGAGCACCGCCGCGGCGATGCCCGCGTTGAGGGCGGCCCCGCTGACGGCGCCGTTGCGGTCGCCGTCGTGCGGGCGGACGTCGAGCAGGGCGGCACCGGAGACGACGATGGTCGCGCCGATCGCGGCACCGTGCAGGAGCCGCGCGACCAGCAGCTGCCACACCTCGGTGGCCGCCAGGAAGATCCCGAGCCCGATCAGGATCGTGACGAGAGCGGTGATCAGGACCGGTTTCCGGCCGACGGCGTCGGAGATCGGGCCGACGGTGAGTGCGGCGGCGAGCGCGCCGATCGCGTAGACGGCGAAGATCACCGTGGTGGTCAGCGGGCCGAACCCCCACTGCTCGGCGTAGATCGGATAGAGCGGCGACGGCAGGGCGGACGTACCCAGGGCGAGCGCGAGCAGGACGAGCAGCAGCAGGAACGACCAGCGTTGCGGGTGGGCGTGCCGGGGGCTCGCCACGTCGTCGGATCCGGTCATGGGATCGAGCGTATCCCAGGCGACCGAGCGAACGGTCGGTGGCCGGTGGGGCGGGGTCGTCGTTTCTCTTCTCCGGTGCGGCTCCGGCCGGATACCGTGACACCATGCGGAATCTGGTGCTGTCGGTAATCGGGGACGATCGTCCGGGACTGGTGTCGGCGCTCGCCGATGCGGTGGTCGCCGAGGGCGGGAACTGGGAGCAGAGTCAGTTGGCTCAGCTGGCCGGGAAATTCGCCGGGATCGTCGTGGTGGCGGTGCCCGCCGAACGCGCCGAGGGGCTGATCGCGGCGGTGACCGGGCTGGAAGGGCTGCTCGAGGTGGCGGTGCACTCCGGGGCCGACGGGGATCCGGAGGGCGAGGCGACGCCGGTGGCGATCGAGGTGCTCGGCACCGATCGCCCCGGGATCGTGCGCGAGCTCTCGGCGGCGCTGAGCGCGCACGGCGTCTCGATCGGACGTCTGAACACCGGTACCCGCGAGGCGCCGATGGCCGGCGGCATGCTGTTCGAGGCGCAGATGGAGGCGCGGGTTCCCGGCGGCGCCGACCTCACCGAGATCCGCACGTCGCTGGAGGCGATCGCCGCCGAACTGATGGTGGACCTGGAGATCGACGGCGCCTGACCGGGCGGGTCGTCCCCTCTCCGTTTCTCCGTTCGACGACGAAGAGTTCCTCCGCCGGCTGAGCCCGGCGGAGGAACGCCGTGACGGAGCCGGTGTCGAAGCCCCCGTGATCGGGTCGGCGGCGCTTCGACCCCCCTCGTCACGGCGTTCCCCGGGGAGACTCAGTCGTCGGACGGTGCGGCAGACGGCGGGGTCATGACGACACCGCCCCAGTCGTCACCGAGGAGCGGCGTGAGCAGCGCGGCGGGGCCGCCGATCTCGGTGCGCCGATCGTCGATCTCGCTGTGCCACAGCCACGAGTGGTCGTCCGGGACGACGATCGACGGAGAGAATCCGTCGAGGAGTTCGCTGTCGGCGCGCAGGTCGTCGAGCGTGGTGGTCCAGGTGTGGAAACGACGGGCGGGGAGGTTGAGCGTCGTGTGCGCGGGGCGCAGCGGTCTCGATTCCCGCCACCGTGCTTCGAGGGTTCGTCGTGCGGCCGGGGTGTCCTCGGCGGGGTCGTCGAAGAAGAAGCCGACGGCGGCGCCCCGTACCGTGCCGTCCGCCTCCCCGAACATGCCGCCGAAACCCTCCCAGATCGCGCAGTGGATCGGCTGTCTGCCGGTCGCCGGGTCGAGGACGTCGAGCAGTCTGTCGAGCTGGTTCCGCCCGTCCGGGCAGGCGATCGGGTCGTCCCGGTACTGCTGCAGCGTGCAGCCGTCGTCTTCCGGATCGCGGGAGTTCGGGATGCTCACGTAGCTCTCGAAACCGCTCGGAACCAGGGATTCCACGGTTCCGGGCCGGCTCATCCGCGAGTGGAGCCACGACCAGATCGGTTCCGCCTGTCGCGGGGTGTGCCAGGTGATCCGGTGCATGACGCCCACGATAAGCGTGGATCTTCCGGGGGGATGCGACGAACCCCGCCGGTTTCGGCGGGGTTCGTCGTCGTGCGGGAGCCTCTGCCCCTTCGACTCGGTCCGCTCACTGCGTTCGCGGACCGGCTCAGGGAGCGGTCAGGAGATCAGAAGGCGGCTTCGTCGAGCTCCATGATGTCGTTGTCGACGTTCGCCACGACCTCGCGGATCGAGGTGAGCAGCGGCAGCATGTTCTTCGCGAAGAAGGTGGCCGAGGCGACCTTGCCCTCGTAGAACGGCTTGTCGTCGCCCGAGGCGCCGGCGTCGAGGGCCTTGTAGGCGACCTCGGCCTGACGCAGCAGCAGCCAGCCGATCACCAGATCGCCGACGGCCATCAGGAAGCGGACCGAACCGGTGCCGACCTTGTACAGCTGCTTCGGATCCTCCTGGGCCGACATCAGCCAGCCGGTGAGGGTGGCGGCCATGCCCTGGACGTCCTCGAGGGCAGTCTTCAGCAGCGCGTACTCGGCGGACAGACGCTCGTCGGCCGCGGCCTCGATGGTCTTGGTGATCTGGCCGGCGACGTGGCCCAGAGCCTGGCCCTTGTCGCGGATGATCTTCCGGAAGAAGAAGTCCTGCGCCTGGATGGCGGTGGTGCCCTCGTACAGCGAGTCGATCTTCGAGTCGCGGATGTACTGCTCGAGCGGGTAGTCCTGCAGGAAGCCGGAACCGCCCAGGGTCTGCAGCGACTCGGTCAGCTTCTCGTAGGCGCGCTCGGAGCCGACGCCCTTGACGATCGGGAGGAGCAGGTCGTTCACCTTGTGCGCCAGCTCGGCGTCGGCACCGGAGACGATGTTCGCGGCGACGGCGTCCTGGTGCGAGGCGGTGTACAGGTACACGGCGCGCAGGCCCTCGGCGTACGCCTTCTGGGTCATCAGGGCGCGGCGGACGTCCGGGTGATGGGTGATGGTGACGCGCGGGGCGGCCTTGTCCATCATCTGGGTCAGGTCGGCGCCCTGGACGCGCTGCTTGGCGTAGTCGAGCGCGTTGAGGTAGCCGGTCGACAGGGTCGAGATGGCCTTGGTGCCCACCATCATGCGAGCGTGCTCGATGACGTCGAACATCTGGGCGATGCCCGAATGGGTCTCGCCGACCAGCCAGCCCTTGGCGGGCACGCCGTGCTGACCGAAGGTCACCTCACAGGTGGCCGAGGCCTTGATGCCCATCTTGTGCTCGACGTTGGTCACGAAGGCGCCGTTGCGCTCGCCCAGCTCGCCGGTCTCGTGGTCGAAGTGGAACTTCGGGACGAAGAAGAGCGAGAGGCCCTTGGTGCCCGGTCCGGCGCCCTCGGGGCGAGCCAGCACCAGGTGGAAGAGGTTCTCGGTCATGTCCTGGTCGGCCGAGGTGATGAAGCGCTTCACGCCCTCGATGTGCCAGGTGCCGTCTTCCTGCTTGATCGCCTTGGTGGTGCCGGCGCCCACGTCCGAGCCGGCGTCCGGCTCGGTGAGGACCATGGTGGCGCCCCAGCCGCGCTCGGAGCAGATCGCGGCCCACTTCTTCTGCTCGTCGGTGCCGTTCTCGTAGAAGATGCCGGCGAAGCCCGAACCCGCGGCGTACATGAACACCGGCGGGTTGGCGCCCAGGACCATCTCGCCCAGGGCCCAGTACAGCGAGCGCGGAGCGGGCAGGCCGCCGAGATCCTCGGGGATGCCGACCTTGTCCCAGCCGGCCTCGATGAAGGCGTTGTACGACTTCTTGAAGCCTTCGGGGATGGTGACCGAGTGGTCTGCGGGATCGAACACCGGCGGGGTGCGGTCGGTCTCGGCGAAAGACTCCGCGATGGGGCCCTCGGCGAGGACCTTGACCTCGCGGATCATGTCGACGGCGGTCTCGTGGTCGAGGTCGCCGAACTCTCCGGACTCCAGGACCTTGTCGAGCTCGTACATCTCGAAGAGGTTGAAGTGCAGATCGCGGACGTTGGACTTGTAGTGGCCCATGGTCTTCCTATCTCGTGCTCGCGGGGGAGAACTGCTGTTGAGAAATCTCTCGGGAGGGCTGACCAGGCAAGTTACTTGCCGGTAACTGTTGACACACCATACTCCCGAAGAGTGAGGGGGACAACCCGTGGGGGTGTGGCCGCGCTTACAATTGCAAGCATGGCTGTGAGCTGGTCTTTCCCGGCTTCGGTTCGGGTGTGCGGGGTCGTCGGGGAGGTCTTCGACGGGAGTGTCGAGGACGGTCGGGGCGTCCGCCGGCGCCGCTGCTCCGGTGGGCATCGCGGGGTCGGCACGACTCGATTCCGGTCCCGGCGGAGACGTGCTCCGACTCGCCCGGAGTCACGACGGGCGCGGCTTCCGGCCGGTCCGCAGAAGTCCGCGGGTGCCCCGATCTGTCCGATTCTTCGAGTACTCTGAGCCGGATGACGACGTGGTGGACGCACGTCGGCATCGTGGTGAACAGGAACTATTCGCGCCCGCAGGGTCTCCGGGCTGCACGACCGCAGGAGCAAGACGACGTGAGTGTGAACAGCCCGGCTTCGCGGGCCGACGGGGCGGACCCGGTCGACGATGCCGCTCCGGCCGTGACCGGGGAGGCCGCGATCGTCGAGGGCGGCGGTCGAAGGGATCCGGGGGAGCCCGGAGCCGCAGGGCCGCGGGCCGGCGAGAACGAGGAGCCGGCCGCCGGTGCGAAGGACGCCGTCGAGAAGGGAACCGACGGCGCCGCCCCGGACGAGCACGCGCCGATCGAGGTGGTGGACGAGACCAATCGCAAGCTGGTCTGGATCCGCCGCGCCCTGCTGCTGGTGTGGTTCAGCGCGATCGCCTTCGAGATCTTCAACCGGGGCATCGCCTTCGACCGCACCCGACTGATCCTCTACCTGGCCTTCGGCATGGCCGCGGCCACCATCGGTCGGCGCCGGGCGATCACCGTCATCATCGACTGGCTGCCCTTCGTGCTGATCCTGATGCTCTACGACTGGACGCGCAACGTCGCGCTGTGGCTGGAGATGCCGACGCACTGGCATCTGGCCGCAGACGCCGACGCCTGGATGTTCGGGGTCAACCCGACCGTCTGGCTGCAGTCGCAGATCAAGATGCCCACGCCGCCCTGGTGGGAGATCTTCGTCAGCTTCGTCTACATGTCGTACTTCATCGTCCCCTATGCGACGGCGGCGGTGCTGTGGGTCAGGAACCGGGCGGTCTGGCGTCGTTTCGCGGTCTGCTTCATCGCGACCAGCTTCATCGGCCTGATCGGATACACCCTGGTCCCGGCCGCTCCGCCGTGGGCCGCGGCCAAGTGCACCGCGGCCGACGTGCAGGGCTTCCCGCACGACCCGCCGTGCATGTACCGGCCCGAGGGGCCCGTTCCGGGCAACATCCTCGGCCAGGTGGAGCCGAAGCAGGAGGGCGCGGCACCGTACGTGGAGCGCATCTCCGCCCGCGGCTGGAACGTGCTGGGCATCGACCAGGCCGAGAAGCTGATCAAGGGCGGCCAGGGCAAGTCGAACCTGGTGGCCGCGATCCCGTCGTTGCACGCCGGTCTCACCATGCTGCTGGCCCTGTTCATGTGGCCGCGGACCAAGGCGCTGGGCCGAACGATGTTCATGGGTTACGCGCTGGTGATGGCGTTCGCGCTGGTCTACACCGCCGAGCACTACGTCTTCGACATCCTGATCGGCTGGCTGCTGGCCGCCACGGTGGTCGGCACGGTGACCTGGGTGGACAAGCGCTACATCCAGCCGCGCAAGAGGGCCCAGGCCGAAGAGGAGGAGGCC
This sequence comes from Gordonia sp. (in: high G+C Gram-positive bacteria), assembly GCF_047600385.1. Lineage (GTDB taxonomy): Bacteria > Actinomycetota > Actinomycetes > Mycobacteriales > Mycobacteriaceae > Gordonia. The sequence goes on from NZ_JASGKZ010000001.1 coordinate 1,315,540, forward strand.
GAGCGCGAGGAGGCCGTCGCCGAAGCGGTGGCCGACGGCGTGCTCAGCCGGTAGGAAGTGGAGACATGATGAAAACAATGTTCAATCGACGGCGTCTCTCCGCCGCAGCCGTGGGAATCGCGGCGACCGCGCTGCTCGTCGCCTGCGGATCGTCGGACGACTCGACGTCCGACGACCACGCCGCACACGACGCCCACGGCCACTCGCATGCGCCGTCGGCGGCGGCGACCTCGGTGGCGCCGCAGACCGTTGCGGCCGACGTCGAGTTCGCGACGATGATGATCCCGCATCACTCGCAGGCCGTCGAGATGGCCGATCTGGTTCCGTCGCGGACGAAGAACGCCTGGCTGACCGGGTTCGCCGACGAGGTGAAGAAGGCGCAGCAGCCGGAGATCGATCAGATGAGCGCGGCGCTGAAGTCGTGGGGGAAGCCGGTGCCGAGCGTCGACGCCGACCACTCCGGGCACCAGATGGAGGGCATGATGACGCCCGACCAGATGGCGGGTCTGGAGAAGCTGTCCGGTGCGGAGTTCGACCGCGAGTGGATCACCATGATGATCGCGCACCACCGGGGCGCCGTCGCGATGGCGAAGACCGAGCTCGCGCAGGGGCAGAACCCGGACATGCGCACGCTGGCGCAGGAGATCATCGATTCGCAGACCGGCGAGATCGCCGAGTTGGAGAAGCAGCTCAAGGGCTGACCCGCTCGACGTCGTGCGGGAAGAACCGCCGTCCGGACGTGATGCCGGGGCTACGCTTTGCCCATGATCAACAACGACCTCCGTCCCGCGCTGCCCGCCGAGGCGGTCAACGCCGTCCGTTCCGGCGTCGTCTTCGTCTCGGTCCTCGGCATCGTCCTGGGCGTGATGATGATGGCGTGGCCGGCCGTCACCGTCTTCGTCGCCGGACTGCTGTTGGGCATCTCGCTCATCACCGTCGGCCTGTTCCGGCTGTTCTTCGCCTTCTCGACCACCGGGCTCGGCACCGGCATGCGGGTGTTGATGCTGGTCCTGGGCGTCTTGATGGTGGTGTGCGGCGCGATCGCCGTCATCAGCCCCGGTGAGGCCTGGTGGATGCTGGCGACGTTCATCGGCATCGGATGGATCTTCAACGGCATCCAGGACCTGGTCGGCTCGGGCACCGGACTCACCCTGGCGCCGCGGTGGCTGGGCATCGTGGGCGGCCTGATCTCGGTGTTCGCCGGCATCGTGCTGCTGGTGATGTCGCCGATCGACACGCTGCCGACCCTGATGTGGGTCCTCGGCCTGATGCTGGTGATCACCAGCATCGTCACTCTGGTCGCACTGCCGAAGAAGGTGCCGACCGCCTGATCCGGCCCGGCCTGATCCGGCCAGGAGCCGGATCGGGCTCGACTCACACCGGCGTCGCGCCGCCGAGATCGATCGACGGCGCGGCGTCGTCGTTCCCGAGCCGCTTCGCCAGATTCCGGAACGATTCGGCGAGTTCGGTGGTGTGGGTCAGGGCGATCCCGGCGAGGGCGTCGACGGAGTCGTCGGCCAGGCGTCGCGTGTGGACGGCGGCGGCGCCGAGGAGTCGTCGTGCCGTGGCCAGATCGGTGTCCCAGACGGCGTCGGCGGTCCGGACGTAGAGCGCGACGGCCGCGTTCACCGCATCCAGGTGCACCATCGCCCACGCCCAGTGCTCGGCGACGTCGACGGTGTCGGCCTCGCCGCGCCCGTGGGTGCGGACGTACTTGGCGTGCAGTTCACGGCACAACAGATCGGTGTCCTGCCAGAGCTGGAGGGGCCGCATGCAGCGGACGCTCCAGTGCAGGGCCCGCAGATACTTCACCGAGTAGGGGCCCTCGCGGCGTGCGCGCACCTCGCGAAGCACCGAGAAGTCCGCGAGTGCATGGGTGTACTCACCGGCCGTGTAGAACTCGTGGGCCTGAGTCTCCAGCTCGTCGAGCATGCCCCCACGATGCTCCTTCGACGACGACGATGCGCGCGAATCGCGAACTTACCGGGAGGTAGTGCCGGATCGGTGGCCGCGCCGACGGGCCGGCGCGGGCGACCGGCACGGAACTGCGAGAGGATGCCGACATGGAGAACGCTCGAGGCCAGGACCTCAGTCGCTGGGCGCTGCTCAGCATCGCGACCGCGATCGCCACCATCGCGTTGAAGGCCGGCGCGTGGCTGCTCACCGGATCGGTGGGTCTGCTCTCCGATGCCGCCGAGTCCGTGGTGAACCTGGTGGCCGCCGTGGTGGCGTTCGGAGCGCTGCGCATCGCCGCACGGCCGGCCGACGACTCGCACAACTTCGGACACGCCAAGAGCGAGTACTTCTCCGCGGTGATCGAGGGCGTGATGATCGTCGTCGCGGCCGGACTGATCGTGTACACCGCGATCGAGCGGCTGCTGCATCCGCGGGAACTGGAATCTCTCGGGGTCGGCCTGCTGATCTCGGTGGCGGCGGCCGCGTTGAACGGCGGGGTCGCGCTGCTGCTGTTGCGGGCGGGCCGGGCCCACCGGTCCATCACCCTGGAGGCCGACGGAAAACACCTGATGACCGACGTGTGGACCACGGCCGGGGTGATCGTCGGGGTCGCGCTGGTCGCGGTCACCGGCTGGACGCGCCTGGACGCGGTGGTCGCCATCGCGGTGGCGGTCAACATCCTCGTCGTCGGATTCCTGCTGATCCGGCGGTCCACCGCGGGGCTGATGGATGCCGCGTTGCCCGCCGCCGACCGCGCGGCGATCGACGACGTCCTGGACCGCTTCCGGGTCGACGGCATCGCCTTCCACGACGTCCGGACACGGGAGTCGGGTCGGCTGCGCTTCGTCCAGCTGCACATGCTGGTGCCGGGCGACTGGACCGTGCGGCGCGGGCACGACCGCGTCGAGGACGTGGAACAGGCGTTGCGCGAGACGCTGCCCGATCTGGTCGTGACGATTCATCTCGAACCGGTGGAGGATCCCCGCGCGTACGAACCCTGGCGTCGCTGAGTCGATACAGTGTCGGCATGAGCGATTCCGACGATGCGTTCGACGGCGACTACCAGTCCGAGCAGCTGCAGCCGGAGGAGACCCTGGCCGACGGCGAGCTGACCGACGTGCTGGACCGGGGGTACTCGCCGCCCGATCGTCGGCCCGTCGAGCACCCCGACCACGAGGACCTGGACCGGCGGCTGGCCGAGGAGGAGCCCGAGGTCTACGACGCCGAGGACGGTTCCGATCCGGACTTCCCGTCCGACGGCGAGGCGGGCGCCCGCCGTGCGGGCCGCCTGGTGGCGCCCGACGAGGGCACCGCGGCGGACGTCGACGCGCAGATGCTCGCGCACGACACCGGCGTCGACGGCGCGGGCGCCTCGGCCGAAGAAGCGGCCATGCACGTCATCGACGACTCCCGGTAGCCGATGGACAGTGATCGATTGGTCGACGTCGGCGTCGGCTTGATCGCGAAGGTCGGCGCACGAGCGTTGAGTCTCACCTCGGTGGCCCGGCAGGCGGGGGTCGCCCGCGCCACCGCGTACCGCATGTTCGGCGGCCGGGATGCGCTGGTCTCGGCCATCGTGCAGCGTGAACTCGGCCTGATGCGCGTCAAGATCGTCGAGTGGGGCGCCGACGAGCCCGACGTCGCGAGCCGGGTGCACAGGCGCGTCGTCGAGGCCCTGCGGTACATCCGCGAGCACGACGCGCTGCAGTACGTCCTGGCGAACGAGCCCGAGGTGATCGTCGGCTCGCTGGTCACCGCCCGCGACGCCGAGGGGCCGACGCTGATCGAGATGATCGTCGAGGCGACCCTGGAGGAGCTCGACGACGACGAGGCGCAGACCCTGTACCCCGACGCCCGCGGCGGCGTCGAGATGATGGTGCGCACCGTCTACTGCTGCATGCTGGTCCCGCAGAGCGCGCTCACCGACGACCAGATCGCGAACCTCGTGGTCCGCGCCGTCGTCCGATAGCACCGCCGTCGTCCGAGAGCACCGCACCGGCCGGCGGCACCCGGTCCGCAGGTCCCGCTTTCGCCGACGGGCCCGTCGGCGATCCGGTGGGCGCGGCCGTCTGCGGGTTACCCTGATCGCATGACGGGCAACGGGGACTCGGGCACACGTGCCATCTACATCGCGTCGGCGGAGGGTGACACCGGCAAATCGACCGTGGCGCTGGGTGTCCTGGTGCAGCTCGCCGCCACCGGCGGCCGGGTCGGGATCTTCCGCCCCATCTCGCGTGCCGCCCCCGGCAAACGCGACTACGTGCTCGACCTCCTGATCGAGTACACGTCGGTCGACGTGCCGTACGAGGAGTGCATCGGCGTCACCTACGACGACGTCCACGCCGACCCGGAGGCGGCCATCGCCGAGATCGTGACCCGCTACCACGCGGTCGCCGAACGCTGCGACAACGTGCTGATCCTCGGCTCCGACTACACCGACATCGCCGCGCCCTCCGAACTCGGCTACAACGCCCGGATCGCCGCCAACCTCTCGGCGCCCGTGCTGCTGGTCGTCAAGGCCCTCGACCGCACCCCGAGCGAGATCAAGTCGCTCGTGGAACTGCTCGAAGGAGACATCGCGTCCTCCCACGGCACCGTCGTCGGCGTCGTCGCGAACCGTTGCGAGGCGCACCAGCTGGCCGAGGTGGTCGCGGCGATCACCGAGACCGGGGTGCGGGCCTGGGCGCTGCCGGAGGAGCCGCTGCTGTTCGCGCCGACCATGGGAGAACTCGCCGAGGCGCTCGACGCGAAGCTCTACAGCGGCGACGAGGACCTGCTCGATCGCGAGGCGATCGACGTGATGGTCGGCGGCATGACCGTCGAACACATCCTCGAACGACTCAACGAGTCGACGCTGGTGATCGCCCCCGCCGACCGCTCCGACGTGCTGCTGTCGCTGGTCAACGCCAACGCCGCGCAGGGCTTCCCGCGGCTGGCCGGGATCATCATGAACGGCGGCCTCAAACCGCATCCGATGATCGACGCACTGGTGAAGGGACTGCGGCCGACGCTGCCGATCCTGCAGTGCGAGTACGGCACGTACGAGACCGCACGACGCTGCGCCTCCACGCGCGGCCGGATCACCGCGGGCTCGGTCCGCAAGATCGACGGCGCGCTGGCCCTCATGGAGAAGCACATGGTGGCCGAAGGGCTGTTCACCGAGCTGAACCTGCACCCGTCCGAGGTCGTCACCCCGCAGATGTTCGAGTACCAACTGCTCGCGCAGGCCAAATCCGACGTCCAGCACATCGTGCTGCCGGAGGGCGACGACGACCGCATCCTGCGCGCCGCCGGCCGGCTGCTGCGCCGCAACGTGGCGCGGTTGACCATCCTCGGCCAGGAGGACTCGGTACGACGCCGCGCGGAGGAACTCGGGATCGACCTCTCGGCGGTCGACATCCTGGATCCGCGCACCAGCCCGCTGGTCGAGGAGTTCGCCGGGATCTACACCGAACTCCGCAAACACAAGGGCATGACGCTCGACCGCGCGCAGGAGATCGTCCGCGACGAGTCGTACTTCGGAACCATGATGCTGCACACCGGCATGGTCGACGGCATGGTCTCCGGCGCCGTGCACACCACCGCGCAGACCATCCGGCCGGCCTTCGAGATCATCAAGACCCAGCCCGGCGTGTCCACGGTGTCGAGCGTGTTCTTCATGTGCCTGGCCGACAAGGTCCTCACCTACGGCGACTGCGCCGTGCTGCCCGACCCCACCGCGGAGGAGCTCGCCGACATCGCGATCTCGTCGGCGGGCACGGCGTCGTCGTTCGGCATCGAGCCGCGGATCGCGATGCTGTCGTACTCGACGGGCGGCTCGGGCAGCGGCGCCGACGTCGACAAGGTGCGCACCGCCACCGACCTGGTGCGCGAGCGGGCGCCGGAACTGCTGGTGGAGGGCCCGATCCAGTACGACGCCGCGATCGACCCCTCGGTGGCCAGCGCCAAGATGCCCGGACTCCCCGGTCGCGGGCAAGGCGACGGTGCTGATCTTCCCGGACCTGAACACCGGCAACAACACCTACAAGGCCGTGCAGCGCAGCGCGAGCGCGATTGCCATCGGCCCGGTGCTCCAGGGTCTGAACAAACCGATGAACGACCTCTCGCGCGGCGCCCTGGTCTCCGACATCGTCAACACCGTCGCCATCACCGCGATCCAGGCCCAGAACATCAAGAAGGCCAAGGCCGCCGAAGACGCCGACTGAGATGCCCGGTCACGCGGCTCCACCTCCCGCCGGGCCCGTTCCACCGGTCGAGTCAGCTTCGGCGGTCGAGTCCACTTCGGTGGTCGGGCCCCTCTCGATGGTCGAGCGGAGTCGAGACCACCCCACCCCATGAACGAGGAGACCCCATGACCGAGATCGCCCCCGGAGCCGTGCTCGTGATCAACGCCGGCTCGTCGTCGTTGAAATATCAGCTCGTCGACCCGCGCACAGAGCACGTGTACGCCGACGGCCTGGCCGAGCGGATCGGTGAGGACGCGTCGCGGATCAAACACGTCGCGGGCGGGAACGAGCGCACGGTCGACACGGTGCTCCCCGATCACCGCGCGGCCATCGAACACGTCACCGGGCTGCTCCGCGAAGACGGACTCGACCTGGAGTCCGCGGAACTCGCGGCGGTGGGACACCGAGTGGTGCACGGCGGCCGGAGCTTCTTCGCCCCGACGGTGATCGACGAGCGGGTGCGCTCGGAGATCGCGCGACTCGCGCCGCTCGCACCGCTGCACAATCCGCCGAACCTGATCGGCGTCGAAGCGGTCTCGTCGCTGCTGCCCGACGTCCCGGCCGTGGCGATCTTCGACACCGCCTTCTTCCACGACCTCCCGGAGGAGTCGGCGACCTACGCGCTCGACGCCGACGTGGCGCGCGAGTACGCGATCCGCCGGTACGGCTTCCACGGCACCAGCCACCAGTACGTCTCGGCGAAGGCCGCGGAGTTCCTCGGCCGACCGGTCTCCGAGGTGAACCAGATCGTGATGCACCTGGGCAACGGGGCGTCGATGTCGGCGGTGCGGGAGGGACGGCCGATCGACACCTCGATGGGCATGACCCCGCTCGAAGGACTTGTGATGGGCACCCGCACCGGCGACATCGACCCCGGGATCGCCTTCCAGCTCGCCCGCGTCGCCGGGATGAGCATCGACGAGATCGACCACCTCTACAACAAGCGGTCGGGCCTCAAGGGGCTCTGCGGCGACAACGACTTCCGCTCGGTGCTGGAACGGGTCGACGACGGCGACGAGGCCGCGACGCTCGCGTACAAGGTGTACCTGCACCGGCTGCGGCACTACCTGGGCGCGTACATGATCGAACTCGGCCCGGTCGACGCGATCGTGTTCACCGCGGGCGTCGGAGAGAACGCCGCCCGCGTCCGTGCCGACGCGCTCGCGCACCTGCAGACGTACGGGATCGAGATCGATCCGGAACTCAACGCGGTCCGGTCGCCGGAACCGCGCCGGATCTCCACGCGGTCCTCCCGGATCGAGGTGCTGGTGGTGCCGACCAACGAGGAGCTGGCGATCGCGCGGCAGGCTGTCGCGCTCGTGGCCGAGTAGATCGGAGACCGCCTGGCCCTGGGTGGGGCGGGGTAGGACGACGATCTTCGGTCTCACTGGTCCTCGCCACGCGACTCGTGCCGAGAGAGCGCGCCCGCACCCGGATCGGCGCGTGTCGTGCGGAGACGTTCGACGCGAAATCGTCGTCCTACCCCTCACCCGATGCCAGAGGGCGCTGTGCGATGCCTGGATCGGTGTGGCCGGGTTTCTAGGGCGTGGACCATTCGGTGGTCTTCTTTCGCCGGTCGAGTGGTCTGTTCTCGGGACGGTCTTCTCTCCGCGGCCGAGTGGTCTGGTCTCTGGGTTGGTCTTCTTTTCGCGGTCGAGTGGGCTGGTCTTTGGGGCGGTCTTCTTTCCGCCGGTTGAGTGGTCTGTTCTCGGGGGGGACGGTCTTCTTTCGCCGGTTGAGCCGGGGAGGAACGCAGTGACGAGCCGTGTCGAAACCACCCTTTCCGGGGACCGGGACCCTTCGACTCGCCGACTCGCCGACTCGCTGCGCTCACTGGCGGCTCAGGGATCGGCGGTACGCGGCTTGGTGTGTTCGTGGTCGGCTCAGGGACCGGTGGTACGCGGTTTGGTGTGTTCGTGGTCGGCTCAGGGACCGGTGGTACGCGGTTTGGTGCGTTCGTGGGCGGCTCAGGGATCGGCGGGGAGGTCAGGGTTATCCGTCGAACAGCCTTTTCAGCAGGCGCAGGGTCTTGATCGCCGCCGCCTTGTCGAGCGGCTCGTTGCCGTTGCCGCATTTGGGGCTCTGCACGCACGACGGGCAGCCGGATCGGCATGCGCACCCGGACACCGCGGCGAGCGTCGCGGCGATCCAGGGGCCGAACGCCTGGTGGCCGCGCTCGGCGAAACCGGCGCCGCCGGGGAAGCCGTCGTAGACGAAGATGCTCGGCAGCCCGGTGCCCGGGTGCGCGTTGGTGCTCAGCCCGCCGATGTCCCAGCGGTCGCAGGTCGCCACCAGGCCGAGCATGCCGATCATCGCGTGCTCGGCGGCGTGCAGCGCTCCGGGAAATTTGTCGGGGGCGATCCCGGCCGCGATCAGCGCCTCCGGTTCCACGGTGACCGTCACCGATCTGGTCTCCAGCCGCTCCGCAGGCAGGCTCAGCGTCACCGAGTCGAGGATCTCCCCGGACAGCGCCTTACGCAGGTAGCCGACCACCTCCTCGGTCACCAGGACGTCGGCGAATCCGACGGTGAGCGGGCCGAAGCGTCGTCGTTCGAGCACCTTCAGCACCTCCACCTCGCTCACCTCGCGGACCGAGGTGGTCCAGTCCGGTTCCTCGGGGTGGGCGAAGGCCAGGAACTCGTCGAGGTCGAGGTCGTCGATCACGAAGCTCTCGCCCCGGTGCAGGTAGACCGCGCCCGGGTGGACGCTGCGTTTGGCGCGCGCGGAATCGACGGTGCCCAACAGCCGCGAGGTGGTGGTGTCGACGATCAGCACCTGCCCGCCGATCCCGCCGCGGATGTCGATCTCGGCCCACGGTCCGCCGTCCCCGGAGATCGTCGACGGGGCCGGGTACCAGCCCGCCTTCCGGCGGCGGAGCAGACGTTCCTCGGTGAGCCGGGCCACCACGTCGTGTGCGCCGAACGCCTCGACGTCGTCCTCGGTGAGCGGCAGTTCCGCCGCCGCGCACAGCAGGTGCGGGCCCAGGATGTACGGGTTCGACGGGTCGGTGACGGCGGCCTCCACCGGGCGGTCCAGCAGCGCTTCGGGATGGTGGACCAGGTAGGTGTCCAGCGGATCGTCGCGCGCGACCAGCACCACGAGGGAACCCTCGCCGCGTCGTCCCGCCCGCCCGGCCTGCTGCCAGAACGAGGCGACGGTCCCGGGATAACCGGCGACGATCACCGCATCCAGGCCGCTGATGTCGACGCCGAGTTCGAGTGCGTTGGTGGTGGCGACACCGAGGAGTCCGCCGTCGGCCAGGGCGCGTTCCAACTTGCGTCGGTCGTCGGCCAGATAGCCCGCGCGGTAGGCGGCCACCCGGTCGACGAGCGTCGGCGCGGCCTCGGCGAGGAGCTGCTGTGCGCGGAGCGCGGTGATCTCGGCGCCGCGCCGACTGCGCACGAAGCACAGGGTGCGCGCGCCCTCGATCACGAAGTCGGCGAGCAGCCGGGCGGCTTCGGCGGCGGCGGGTCGTCGTACCGGGGCGTCGTTCTCGCCCTGCCGGTCGTCGAGGAAACCCGGTTCCCACAGAGCGACGGTGCGTTCGCCGTGCGGGGAGGTGTCGGCGGTGACGGCCTCCACCGGGCGGTTGATCAGTCGGGAGAGCGCCTCGGCGGGATTGGCGACGGTGGCGCTCGCCCCGATCACCACCGGGTCGGCGCCGTACCGCCGGGCCAGGCGGAGCGTCCGCTGCAGCACCAGCGCGGTGTGCGAACCGAAGACGCCCCGATAGTGATGACATTCGTCGACGACGACGAACGCCAGCCGGGAGAAGAACTGCCGCCACTTCGCGTGCGTCGAGTCGATCCCGATGTGCAGCATGTCCGGGTTGGTGAAGATCCATCGCGAGTGCAGCCGCGCCCACTGCCGGAGCTCGGTCTCGGTGTCGCCGTCGTACACGGCGGGCTGCAGGCCGCCGAACTCCTCGCGGCCCGCGACGAGCCGGGAGACGGCGCGCAGCTGGTCGGTGCCCAGGGCCTTGGTGGGGGAGAGGTAGAGCGCGGTGGTGTTCGGATCCTGCACGAAGCGGGTGAGGATCGGCAGCTGGTAGGCGAGCGACTTGCCCGAGGCCGTGCCGGTGCAGATGTTCACGTGCCGGCCGGCGGCGGCGTGCTCGGCGGCCTCGATCTGATGACGCCACGGGCGGACGATGCCGCGCTCGGTGAACACCTCGCGCACCGCGTCCGGAACCCATTCCGGCCAGTCGGTGAACTCCGCGGTCCGGGTGGGGATCACGGCGGTGTGGGTGAGGGGACTCTCGTCGGCGGGCTCGCCGGCGAGGGTGCGGCCGAGCAGCTCGGTGCCGTAGGTGGACTGCGCCATCGATCCCGCCCTCGCTCGTCGTCGTTCCCCGACGTTCCATGGTAGGCGCCGGAGCCGGGGAGGCGCCTCCCCGGCGAGCGGCTTCGCGGTCTGTGAGTCTGCGCTCCTCGGAGTGTCACGACCTCGGGAAACCTGGTTAGCTAGGTCTCGGTCGTAGACCGCCGACGCGAGTCCTTCGCTTCGGCAGGAGTGTGTCAGAAGAGGGATGCAGCAGATGGCGCAGGGAACTGTGAAGTGGTTCAACGCGGAGAAGGGCTACGGCTTCATCGCACCGGACGACGGGAACCTCGACGTGTTCGTCCACTACACCGAGATCGAGGGCGACGGTTTCCGCACCCTCGAGGAGGACCAGCGGGTGGAGTACGAACTCGGCCAGGGCGACAAGGGCCTGCAGGCCACCGGTGTCCACGCGATCTGAGCCCTGGTCCTCGACGGGTTGTCCGTACTGCGACGTACCGGGATCGGACCGTCGCGGTCCGCGCCGTCACCCCTGGTGGACGGTCGAGGACCGGGCCGCCACGTCACAGTCGGGACAAGGCTCGGGCCTGTCCGACGACGATCGCGGGGCGCGTCGTAGAGTCTTTCGGGTGAGCCAGTTCTCGTTGTTCTCTGCTGAGACGGAGGATCCCGCCATCAACGACATGGCGGGACTGCTCGCTGCACCGGGCCAGTCGCTGCACACCCCGTTCGGCGCGCGGATCTCGGTGGTGGTCGCCGACCGCTGGCGGGCCGAGGCGATCTGCGCCGAGATCGTCCCGACCGGGATCGAGGCGGAGGTGACCGAGTCCGAGGAGGGTTCGCCGCTGGCCCGCACCGAGGCGAACCCCCGACTGACCGCACTGCACCGTCGATGGTCCGCCGGTGCGGTCAAGACGGTGCCCGAGCAGTGGACGCCGTCGCCGCGCTCCCTGCGCCTGTGGGTGCTGGCCGCCGGCCGGCCGGAGGGGCCGCACTACGTGCTCGACCTGGATCCGCACGCCCCGGACACCCACGCACCGCTCTCGACCGCGCTGATCCGAGTCGGGATCGCACCGACGCTGGTCGGCGCCAAGGGGCGTCAGCCGTCCCTGCGGATCACCGGACGACGACGCCAGGCGCGCCTGCTGGAGATGATCGGCGTCCCGCCCGAGGACCCGGCGGCGGTCGCGGAGTGGCCGTCCGTCGATTAGGTCCGTGCCTCCGGGGCGGAGCACCCGTCGAGTGGTTTCAGAGTTTCTCTACAGTTCGCAGCCGGCGAGTTGAGCGAGCCGGTCAGGGATGTCGCCGCTCTTGACGAGTGCGTCGTTCTCCCACCGGAAAGTGACGGTCGCGCGGCCGCTCATGCCGACGCTGGAATCGCCCTGCTCCGGGTAGCGGTAGGTCACGATGACGGTGTCGAAACCGGAGGTCGTCACCTCTGCGATGGGCGGTGAGCATTCCGAGGCGGTGCCGATGAAATCGTCGTGGTGGAAGAGCATGATCGCGACCGGACTGGTGTTGGTGGGCATATCGGTGGTGGTCGTCGCGAAGCTGAGGGAGTTGCACGGTTCGAAGCCTGAGGTGTCGCCCGAGGACTGCCACGCCCAGTCGTTGATCCGGGGGAGGCTGGCGATCGTCTCGTCCACGACCTCCTGGTGATGTACGTGAGCACACGAGGTGTCGCTCGCCGGGACGACCTTGTACGCGGGGGTGCCGACATCGGCTGGGCCGGTGATCTCGATGGTATCCGGGGTCGACGGGGTGGCAGTGGTCGAGTGGTCGCCACAGGCAGTGAGGGCCGTCGTCGCGGCTGCGGTCAGGGCGAGTGCAAGGCTGATTCTCTTCACGGTTACTCCTCGATTTCGGGTGTGGTTAGAACGCTAAGGTGATCCGCACGCGCCGTAAACGGGGAGAACTCCCCACTGTGGGGACGGATGTGGTCGGCGCCAGGTGATTGGGGACTTCTCCCTGTTTACCACTCGTCGTGGTGCTAGTAGTGTTTTGCTGTACGGAGAGTCGATGCTCATGCCGAGGTGTGAGCAGAGGTGCCACCGTCCGGTCGGTGTCGACCGCGAGACTCGATAGAATCGAATGATCGCCCGGGGTGCCATGCCTCGAATTTTTCTGAAGGGGAACTGTAGTATGGCGGCGAATATCTACACGGACTTTTTTGAGCAATCCGATCCTGATCTGCATAACGATGTCGATACCGCCCGTGCGGCGCTGTATGCCATTGATACGAACATCCTCATCGACCTCTATCGATACAATGAGGACACCGCGCTTCAGTATCTCAAGGCACTCGGTGCGATGCGTGGAAACATATTTGTTCCGCACCAGACGATCAAGGAGTTTTGGGCGGTTCGGGATCAAGTGCGCCGCGGCACCGATCATGAAGCCTCCAAGGGGGAGGTTCGCAGTGCGGCTCGAAGTCTGAACAAGGCGGTGGAGAAGTGGGGTCGTCGATCCACTATCAATGGCAGTCCAGAGATCATCGCTCTGAAATCTGAGGTTGAATCCATTGCCGATAGGATCATCTCCTATATCGATGAGAATTCGACGCATCAGGTCAACGGTGAAACTGACTTCATTGTCAGTGGACTTTATGAAGCTCTGGGCGATCAGGTCGGGGAAGCGCCTACTGAACAAGAATTGACCAAACTTCGTTCTGAGTTCGAGGCTCGGATCAAGAAAAATCAAGAGACCCCGGGTAGTGCAGATCTCGATAAGGGGGCCGAGCGGGCGCCCGGTGATTACATCATCTGGCAGCAGTGTCTCGCCGAGGCCGCACGCCGATCGGCGAACGGTGAGCCCGTCGACTTGACCATTGCGACAAGCGAGACCAAGGGCGACTGGGTTCGGTCTGACAACGGAATTAATGCTGGCTCTATGGGTGATGGTCAGGTTTCCTCGCTGATCGGTTCCCCGCAGAAGCGGGCTCGCCGATATCTCGTCCGTGAATATCATGACAGGGTCGGTGGAACGCTTCGTCTAGTTGGGCGCGAAGGTCTTTTGGAAATCGCAGACAAGGTCTTCGAGGCGGCAGTTTCCGATGAGGCTAAGCAGCAGGTCCAGGAAACCACAGATGAGATCTGGACGTACTCTCTCGTTGAAACGTACATGGCTGATTTGAGGTCAATGAGGAGTCTTCCGCAATTGCGGGTGCTCATTGCGACTGCGGTTTCAGCTGCTACGGGGAGATTTATTGGGATATTTAAGTCTTCTGCGCTGGAACTGGCGAATCGTGAAGATCTCCGAGGATTCATCGGGGCATATCAGACTCCGCTCCGCCGTCGGTCGTTTGTGGAGTTGAATGAGAATGGAATTACGGATCCTCCGATCTCTTATTCTCGTGGAGATGAATCATTCGTCATGGATCAGTATGTTGCGCAACTAGTCATCGAAGTGGCGGAATCCAATCCTGTCTATGCTGCCATGCTCGATCAGCCGCGTAGCTGGGTGAAGAACTGGATTGCTGAGCAGGATAAGGGCTCGGAAATTAGTCGAAACGATGAAATGGAGTAAGGTTTCGCATGAATGGAAAATCCTCGTATCCTGATCAATATGCAGTGCTCCTCATGGATGTAGCACTGCCGGAGGAATGGGTAGAACTCACCGGCTCCGGCTGGTCCGCTGGTCCTCTTCCATTGAGCTACGTTGACCACAACGGCACCCGCATAGTCACAGACGGGGCTGCGCGCGCCACCAATTTTCCAGGTCATCTCGCTGACCGTCTATACGGTTCAAAAAATCGTGTGCATCAGGATTTTTCGCCGATCTCACTCGAAGAAATGGGGCTCCCACATGCTCATCTGATCGCTGCGGAGGTCATCAGAGTCGATACCGAACAGACGTCGCTTTCGGGTGATCGACATCCCGGGGTTGTGGCACTGCATTTGAAACTTATTGGACCGGACCCGGATGTCGCCGCCACCGCTGTGAAGGCTTTGGCGCGAGAGCGGAGCACCACCCGAATATCGGGCCGAGGGGCCGAGTTCCGTCGGTGGGTGGCGGCGAGCCATCCGAGCCTTCGGTGGGTGGAGTCGATGCCCTCATCCGACGACGATGCCGTTTCGCGGTTGACGATCTATCCGGTCGTGGTCGTCGAAGGAGAGTGTGGCTCTCCGGGTGTTTCTGCAGTATCACCTCACGATGACGACACCATCGGTTATCGCAATCTACTTCGATTGAGCCTGACATCGTCCGGACAGACTCTGCAAGACATGAGCCGCTCGGTTGAATCGATCACCTCCGACTACGAGCAGGTCCGGCACCTATCAAAAGATTGGTCAGCTCTGGTGCGCGGCACCGGTACCACTTTTCTCCTGCACTGCCCGCCTGGCACCGACTATCGTCCGATGGCACATGTCTACGCTCGAACGATCTATCTGGATGCATTGATTCTCGGACGGATCGAGATGATGGTCATCGACCTCCGCGAAAATGCCGTGCAGCAGGTGCGTCGAGCGATGGCCGGCGATGAAAACGAGCGGAAGGTGCTGGAAGATCTGGTCGTCATCGACGAGTCCTTCGTCTTCTTACGATCGCGGTATTGGATGCGCCGAGGTGAATCGGTCGGCCGCACCGCGCGCCTGCTGGAAGACTTTCAGGAGGTAACGGCCCTGCAGGCCGGGATAGTATCGATCGAGGAATCAATCGCGCACTTCTCCCGGATCGCTGAACGTCGGGTCGATATTCGTCGGGCGACGATCGATGAGCGGACCGGTACAGCGATCAACCTGATCACCTTCGTCGGTCTCCCCCTGGCGATCGTCTTCTCGCTTGGCGAGGCTTTGCCCGGCGACAACAGTTGGCCAAGAGTCGGAGTCCTGGTCTGTGTGACGATCCTCTTCTCGGTGCTGACTGTTTGGGGAGTCCGCAGGTATACAGGCCGTGAGTGATCACCTACAGACGAGTCCGAACAGATTGTCGGCCAGGCGGTGACATCACCGCCTGGCCGATGGGGGATTTCCGATGAGGCCTAGGTCGGATAGGCGACCGGCTTCCTCCCTTCAGTAGCGAATCAGCTTCACACCGCTGGCATTGCCCAGCATCGCCTGCGTCGGACCGATCATTGGAACAGTGTTCACCAGCGGATGATCGTTGACCGGCTCGGTGATCGGAACACCCCAGATATGACTCCGCTTGGAGTCGAATCCATAGTATTCCCATGCCCCTTCGGGGTTTATCCTCCATGCATAGCGGATGATCCTCCTTTTATCCTCCTTGACGCCGAGTAGAAGGTATCTCGGAGCCGTTTCCGGGTGGGCAAGCCACGTCGACATCTGGTCGATTCCGATCGGCCAATAACGTTGTCCGCGGCGGCGTGCCTCCTCGTCGTCCCAGGGCATGTGCACATCCCACCCACGACGCTCAGGTGCTTCACCGACCCACTTCATGGCGATGACTCGACCGGGTCCGTACCCTGCGATTCGCGCAGGTAACTCACCGTTGCTGTCGGGCACGTACCGGCCATCTCCGATGGGGTCGGTGTCGCAGGCGACGAGGATAGCGAGTTCCCCGTCACCGGAGCGATCCGTGACCTGAGTTTTCTCCACGGAGAGTCGGCTGATGTATTGCGGGAGCGGTTCGATGGCGATTCCGTGTCCTTTGATCCGATTGGTCAAAGGCGGCTTACCCTGGGCGATGCGTAGAGCGTTGATCGCCTCGATGGCGAAGGCCTCCACTGCATAGGCATCGGCTTCGATCTCGAAGCCTGCCGAGAGTTTCACAGTCCTAGGCTCATGTCCCTGTCGATACAGTGCCACGAGTCGGTCGAGCTTGGCGCCGTACTCGGAGTCGTTCGCCCGTTCGGATTCGGCTTCGTCTTCCAGGATCTTTCTGGCTTCTGCAGCGTGGGCTTCGCTCCGGCTTCCGATACCCTTACCCACGTAGATGACCGCAGACAGCTGATCGGCAAGCGTCTCGGTCTTCTCCGGCAGTTCTGTGGGATCGACGATCCCGTATACGTAGTACGTCATCCGACGTTCACTCCTTCGTGTGCTTCAACGGTGTGCCCCTTCGGGTTCAGGTACGGGCAGAATGCTAAATCCGTTTGCTCACACCGTAAACGGGGAGACCTCTCCAAGGGCGAAGGCGGGATGGCTGAGCAGTGGGGAGTTCTCCCCGTTTACGGTCGGTCTCGGTAATCGTAGTGTTCTGCCGTACCGAAAGACGATCAATCGTCACCGACCACGAGAGGACCAACGACCATGCACACCACTTCCACACGAGCCACGATGTTCACACAGGTTACGATGGGCTTGGCCTTCAGCATCGCAGCTTTCGCCGGCACGGTGGTGACCACTGCGGTGGCTGGCGCGGAACCGGACTCCGACCTCCCCGTGATCGCCGACGTCGATCCCGCTGATTACGCCCAACCTGGCATTGACGACTACTACTGGTGGACCAACCCTGACGGCCGTGCATGCGCTGCGTCGTCGACCGGCGTCTACTGCTCGGTGATCTTCCCCGATGGTACGCCGGAAGTCTCCACCGACGGCTTCAGTGGGCCGCCGAACAGCATTCGGCTGACCGTCGACGGCACCGAGGCCCGGATCGGCGAAAGCGGCCGCCCAGGCGCACCCGCACTCGAGGCCGGCTACCGCATCCAGTTCGGGGACCTGTCGTGCACGGCGGCCGCTGACGGTGTCGCGTGCGAAGGTCCGGGCGGAGGTTTCTCGTTCCTCGGCGGCGTCCTGACTCGATACGGCACCGAGATCTCAGCGAACTGAGTACGGGCCTGACCCGGTGGTCAGAACGATGACGTGTCGGGTTCTGGGCCGTCGAGAAGACGCAGTGACTTCTCGGTGATCAAACGGGTGTGGAGCGCGTACTCCACAAGTCGAGTGCGTCGATTCACGGCGAGGCCCTTACCGCCGCCGACCAGGCCAGCGACACCGTCGTCGGCGAGTCGCGCGCAGAGGTAGTCGAGTTTGCGATTGGTCTTGGTCGTCGGCCAGCCGAGTCGGTCGGCAACGGCCTGGATCGATGGGATCCGGTCGAGGCCGGTACCGGGGTAGCGCAGAAGCGGCTCGGCCATCGCGGTGAGCAGCAACAATTGTTCCGGATTCAGGTCGCCGGGCTGCGCGGTCAGGTCGCGTCCGTTCGGGGCAACGAACGTCGGAGGTTGCGGTGCCGCGGTGAGACGCACGCCGACCTCGTAGACCGTCGGCCCGGCCTCGAAGACGGCGAGCAGGCGGTCCGCCACGATCACGTCTGACGCACCCGATACCAGGATCGAGGGTGCGCCTGTGCGCTCATCGAGGAGTTTCACAGGTATCCGGCTGCCGACGTTGGAGATCCACCAGAGTCCGTGGTGGAAGGCAAGGTGGATCAGTTTCCGATGGAGGTAGGGGTTGTCGCGGAATGAGAGATCGCCGTCGCGACCGACGGTGAACGTCTCGCCGGGGAGGATCGACCGTTCAGTCCCCATGCGATCGTCGATCAAGAGCGACGGTGTGCCGTTCGGCGCCGGCGAGTACTCATGGGACACCCGTTCACCTGCCTTTCTTCGACTCGTCTCAGGGTCTGACTGTAGCGATCGGCGGTGTCTTGGCACTCACTCGGGGCGGATCTGGACGACGTCGGCTCAGATCGTCGCGCAGGGTATCCTCTGACGTCATGACAGGTGGGGGAGACCGGAGCGGGAGCGAACTCGGCCCGTACCGGTTGACCAGGCTGATCGGTCGCGGCGGGATGGGCGAGGTGTATGAGGCCGTCGACACCCGAAAGGGCCGGAGTGTCGCCTTGAAACTGCTCCCCGAGCATCTCGCGCACGACGATGATTTCCGAGCCCGGTTCCTCCGTGAATCTCGTGCTGTGGCTCGGCTGAACTCACCGCATGTGATCCCGATCCACGATTTCGGTGAGATTGACGGTCAGTTGTTCCTGGACATGCGGTACGTCGACGGCGATGACTTCCGGGAACTCTTAAGCACCGGTCGGGTGACCCGTGACCGGGCGGTGAGCGTCGTCGCGCAGATCGCAGAAGCCTTGGACTCTGCGCACGCCGCCGGGCTGGTGCACCGGGATGTGAAGCCGGAGAACATCCTCGTCGATTCGTCGGGCTTCGCTTATCTCGCAGATTTCGGTCTGGTCCGTGTGGCCGGGGAGACATCGTTGACGGCCACCGGCGCGCCGATCGGCTCGTTCAACTACATGGCGCCCGAACGGTTCCGCAATGGCCAGGACGTCGGTTCGGAGAGCGATGTGTACGCGCTCGCCTGCGTGCTGTACGAGAGCATCAGCGGGCAGCGGCCGTTCGGCTCCGGGAGTCTGGAGCAGATCGTCGTCGGGCATCTGCAGGACGAACTGCCGTCGACCGGCACAGACTTCGATCCGGTGATCGCTGCGGGATCTGCCAAAGATCCTACTGAACGGTATCCCGGAGCGGGTGAGTTGGCCCGCGATGTACAGCGTGTGCTGGCCGGTGAGGGGCCGACCGGGCCGAGGACGCGGGTCGCCGATCAGTTGACAGTCATGACGCTCGCCCCGTCGTCCGGGCGATTGCCGTCGGAGGATCTGGAGAAGACAATCTTTCCTGGCGATTCGGGGGCTTCTCGGCCATCGCGGTCGCCGGTGCTGCGTACCGGGATTGCCGTGGTCGTGGTCGCGGTGCTCGCTATCGTCGGTTACGGGGTGTATCGGTTGACGGTGCAGGAACCGGTGCGAGATACCGAGATGGTTGCGGCACTCTCGACGTCGACGACCGCTACGACCGCTATGTCAACCTCGACGTCAGTTGAGAAACTGCAGGGTGACCTGGGAATTCAGGGTAGGAAGATGTCCACCGAGTCATGCGACGGCCGCGGTGCGATACTCGTCAAATTTAATTCCGATACCGGAGTCCCCGAATTGGCGCAGTCTGAGATCGCTGGGGCGTTCGAGAACTACCGGGGCACCGAGAACTATCAGAACCTCAGGTACATGCGCACAGACCAGTTCCTGATCGACGGAGGCTCTCGACTCGGACCGTGCCGGTCGATCCGTGATGTGTCCAACGGAAACCTGATCTACATCGTGTATCAGCATTTCCCCACTGTGGAACAGGCCTGTGCCGCCGAGCCGCCGGACGATTCGTATGTGCGGAAGCTTGACCAGAACACGCCGGACAATATCGACCCGTGCTGACTGAGCGCGAGCGTTCGGTGAACCGACCAGAGAGATCCTCAGACGGCGGACGTGTGTCGGCTCAGCCCACACACGTCCGCCGCCTGAAGACCCTTACGTCCCTGCCGGACGACTATGGAACGCAGAGCAACAGCCGGTGTCCGGCAGGCCGAAACGCTGTTGGTTTCGATGATCTCGTTGTCGGACCCAGAGGTGGGTGTGCACCGCGCGGCAGGCCATCCCGACGTTGGGACCGCCCGGATACGGAAAACGGTTAGGTCACGACGTCGTCGCTGCTCGCGACTCCCGCGATCGACATGGCATTCGGCGGCGGTGCCGAAGTTCTCGGTGTCGGGGCACGTCCCACAGGGTTCGGGAGAGGGGCGGACTTGAAACGGCTGATCACACGGGTCACGGCGGAATCGTCCGTCGTATCGCAGGTGGGAGTCGAGGTGGAGGCGGTGGCCTTGGTCGTTACGGTCGCTGGTATCGGGATCGCATCAGTCGACCGCTCCACCCGTGGTCGGGCTCAGCGGGTGGGACCGGAGCGCGCCCCGAGATCTCCCGATGTGCAGAAGACACCATATATAAGGTACAACGGCAACGAGTAGCGATTCTCTTACCGAAGGGCACCCGTGGCCGCCACCGATACCGATTCCCCCGCCGTGCGGCGCCTCGTCATCGTCGAGTCGCCGACCAAGGCCCGCAAGATCGCGGGCTACCTCGGCGGAAACTACATCGTGGAATCCTCCCGTGGACACATCCGTGATCTGCCGCGCGGTGCGGCCGATGTGCCCGCCCGATACAAGGGGCAGTCGTGGGCGCGGCTCGGCGTGAACGTCGACGAGGGCTTCGAGCCGCTGTACGTGGTGTCCGCGGACAAGAAGTCCACGGTCACCGAGCTGAAGTCGCTCCTGAAGGAGGTCGACGAGCTCTACCTCGCCACGGACGGCGACCGTGAGGGGGAGGCCATCGCCTGGCACCTCCTGGAGACGCTGAAGCCGAAGGTCCCCGTCAAACGGATGGTGTTCCACGAGATCACCGAGTCGGCCATCAAGGCCGCCGCCGCGAGCCCGCGCGACCTCGACATCGACCTGGTCGACGCCCAGGAGACCCGCCGCATCCTCGACCGCCTGTACGGCTACGAGGTCTCGCCGGTGCTCTGGAAGAAGGTGATGCCGAAGCTGTCGGCGGGCCGCGTGCAGTCGGTCGCCACCCGCATCATCGTCGACCGCGAGCGCGAGCGGATGGCCTTCGTCTCCGCCGGGTACTGGGACATCTCCGCCGTCATGGACGCCGGTGAGGAGGCCTCGCCGCGGCGGTTCGCCTCGCGTCTGTTGTCGGTGGACGACGCCCGCGTGGCCGCCGGCCGCGACTTCGGTCCGGACGGCAGGCTGAAGAAGAGCGACTCGGTCGTCGTGCTCGACGAGGCCAAGGCCACCGCGCTCGCGGCGGGCCTGCGGAACGCGCAGCTCACCGTCACCTCGGTGGAGGAGAAGCCGTACACGCGGCGACCGTACGCGCCGTTCATGACCTCGACGCTGCAGCAGGAGGCCGGCCGCAAGCTGCGGTTCTCGTCCGACCGCACCATGCGCACCGCGCAGCGGCTGTACGAGAACGGCTACATCACCTACATGCGTACCGATTCGACGACGTTGAGCGAGTCGGCGATCACCGCGGCCCGCAACCAGGCGCGCGACCTGTACGGACCGGAGTTCGTGCACCCGACGCCGCGCCAGTACAACCGCAAGGTGAAGAACGCGCAGGAGGCGCACGAGGCGATCCGCCCGGCGGGCGACACCTTCCGCACCCCCGGCCAGCTGGCGTCGTCGTTGAGCACCGACGAGTTCCGCCTGTACGAGCTGATCTGGCAGCGGACCGTCGCCTCGCAGATGGCCGACGCCAAGGGCACCACCATGAGCCTGCGGATCGGCGGCACCGCCGCCACCGGCGAACGGGTGGTGTTCTCCTCGTCCGGCCGCACCATCACCTTCCCCGGCTTCCTGTCGGCGTACGTCGAGAGCGTCGACGATCAGACCGCGGGACAGTCCGACGACGCCGAGAACCGCCTCCCGAACCTGCGCGAGGGGCAGGCGCTGACGGCGGCCGAGCTGACCGCCGACGGACACACCACCAACCCGCCGGCCCGCTACACCGAGGCCTCGCTGGTCAAGGTCCTCGAAGACCTGGGCATCGGCCGGCCGTCGACGTACGCGTCGATCATCGGCACCATCCAGGACCGCGGCTACGTGGTGAAGAAGGGCAACGCGCTGGTCCCGTCGTGGGTGGCGTTCGCGGTGGTCGGGCTGCTGGAGGGCTACTTCGACAGCCTGGTCGACTACGACTTCACCGCCTCGCTCGAGGACGACCTCGACCAGATCGCCGGCGGCGACGCCGACCGCACCGAGTGGCTCACCGAGTTCTACTTCGGCCGGGAGGAGGGCGCCGAGGCCGCCCGCGACGACGACGCCGCGCACACGATCGGCCGTCTCGGCGGTCTCAAGAAACTCGTCGGCGTGAACCTGGAGGGCATCGACGCCCGCGAGGTGAACTCGATCCGGGTGCTCGACGATGCGGAGGGCCGCCCGGTCTACGTGCGCGTCGGCCGGTTCGGCCCGTACCTGGAGCGCAACGTGGCCGGCCCGGATGCCGAGCCCGATCTGCAGCGCGCCAATCTGCCCGCCGACATGACGCCTGACGAACTCACGCTGGAGGTGGCCGAGAAGCTGTTCTCCACCCCGCAGGAGGGGCGGATCCTGGGCGTCGACCCGGTGAGCGGTCACCAGATCGTGGCGAAGGAGGGCCGTTTCGGCCCGTACGTCACCGAGATCCTCCCCGAGCCGCCCGCCGACGACGAGGGCGGCGGTACGGCGCCGGCGACCATCCCGCAGGGGCCCACCCCGCGGGGCGGCCCCTCGACGCCGCTCGGGACCGGCGGAGAGACGGTGTCCGGCGGCACCGGCGCTCCGGCGGGTGACGCGGTGGTGGCGCTGGACGAGGTCGAGGGCTCGGTGGCCACCAAGGCGCCGGCCAAGAAGACCGCGGCGAAGAAGACGGCCGCGAAGAAGGCCGCCGCCAAACCGAAGCCGCGCACCGGTTCGCTGCTGCGCAGCATGGACATCGCGACGGTGACCCTGGACGACGCGCTCAAGCTGCTCTCGCTGCCGCGCGTGGTGGGCACCGACCCGGAGAGCGGTGAGGAGATCACCGCGCAGAACGGCCGCTACGGCCCGTACCTGAAGAAGGGCACCGACTCGCGCTCCCTCGCCGACGAGGAGCAGATGTTCACGGTGACCCTGGAGGAGGCGCTGAAGCTGTACGCCGAGCCGAAGCGGCGCGGTCGTGCGGCGGCGGCTCCGCCGCTGCGCGAACTCGGCGACGACTCGGCCAGCGGCAAGCCGATGGTGATCAAGGACGGCCGGTTCGGCCCGTACGTCACCGACGGCGAGACCAACGCCAGCCTGCGCAAGGGCGACGAGGTGGCCACCATCACCCCGGACCGGGCGATGGAGCTGCTCGCCGAGCGGCGTGCTCGCGGCCCGGCCAAGAAGGCGACCAAGAAGGCCGCGAAGAAGACCACCGCCAAGAAGACCGCGACGGCCACCAAGACGGCGGCCAAGAAGACCGCGACGAAGACCGCGGCGGCCAAGAAGACGGCCACCAAGACCGCCGCCGCGAAGAAGACCGCGACCACGGCGCGGAAGACGGCGGCGAAGAAGACCGCGACCACGACGGCTGCGGCGAAGAAGACGGCGGCCACCAAGACGGCGGCCAAGACGACCACCGCGCGGAAGACCGCGGCGAAGAAGGCCGCCGCGCCCTCCGCCACCGACTGATCGACCGTACCGGGAGACGTATCGGCCCGGAGTCGTGCGCGAGGACTTCGCGGGCGGCTCCGGGCCGAACGCATCCGGTGTCTCACCGGTGCGTGCACGTCACCGTGCGGTCAGGACTCCGGGTCCGGGGTCTCGGCGATCACGTCGGGGGCGATCTCCACCAGTCTGGGGCGGGCCAGCAGGGTCTCGATACCCCGGCCGCGCAACTCCACGCCCTCGCCGATCTGCCAGTGGCGGGCCTCCTCGTCGCTGGCCAGGAACACCGCGCGCGCCGACCCCAGCACGCGTGTCGGCTCGTCCTTGGCCAGCTCGGTGAGGCGTGCGGCCTCGTTCACCGGGTCGCCGATCACCGTGTACTCGAAGTCGTTCCTCGGCGCCGATGTGGCCGGCGACGGCCTTGCCTGCGGAGACCCCGATCCCCATGTCCACGTCGCCCAGACGGCGGGTGAGTTCCACCCGGAGCTCGCGGCCCGCGGCGAGCGCGCAGCCGGCGAAGTCGTCCTGGTCGAGCGGGGCGCCGAAGATGGCCAGGGCGGCGTCGCCCTGGAACTTGTTGACGAAGCCGCCGTGCCGTCCGACCACCTCGACCACGACCTGGAAGAACTGGTTGAGCAGCTCCACCACCTCGCGCGGCGGACGGTTCACCGCGAGACGGGTGGACCCGACGATGTCGACGAAGAGCACCCCGACGTAGCGTTCCTCGCCGCCGAGCTCGGTGCCGGTCTCGATCGCTCGCCGGGCCACGTCCTCGCCGACGTAGCGGCCGAACAGGTCGCGCAGATCCTGGCGTTCGCGCAGGTCGTCGACCATCTCGTTGAAACCGGCCTGGAGCAGGCCGAGGTCGTTGCCGTCGTAGATCTTCACCGCGACGTTGAGGTTGCCGGCCCGGACCTGGCTCAGCGCGGTCCGCATCTGCTTGATGGGGTCGGTGATCGACCGGACCAGCCGCCAGAACGCGAGCAGGCCGAAGATGATGGAGGCCACGGCCATCCAGATGATGGGGCGTTCGAGATCTTGCGCGTCGGCCGCGATCACGTCGTGGCGCTGCAGGGCGATCAGGAACAGGATCACCGACATCGGCAGGGCCACGGTGATCGCCCAGAACACCCCGATCCGCAGGGTGATGCCCGGTGCGACGGCCGACTCGGGGTCGTTCGCCATCGCCGCCACGGTGATGGGCCGGAGCACCTTCTCGGCCTGCTGGAAGCTCAGGATCGCGGTGACCAGGGCGCCGACGCCGCTCGCGATGGCGATCAGGATCGCGGCCTTCCCGGACTCGCGCAGGGTGAGCAGGGAGAGGAGGATCCCGCCTATCAGCCACAGCCCGACGTTGACGAAGGTCAGCAGCCAGGGGAGCTGCAGGGCGCGTTTGCGGGCGACGGCGTCGTCGAGCCTGGTCCGGCGCCAATGCCAGATCAGCACCGGCATGGACAGCGTGATGGTGGCCCAGGCGCCGAGCATGATCGCCGCCATCAGGTATCCGAGGAAGAACGCCTGGTTCTGGGCGCTGATGTGATTGAGGGCGATCGCGTCGGGTTCGGGCATGCCGAAACGCAGGAAGGCGAAGGTGAAGAGCGCGCCGATCAGGTTGGCGCGGAGCATGTCGAGCGCGAGTATCGGCCACGGCGTGTGCGACAGCCAGCGCAGAGCATGCGCTGTCTTGGAGAGTCGCGACCGGTGCTGCACCACAGGATTCAGGGTACCGGGGTGCTTGCAAAAGTTACACACCTTTGCCCGGACGCGTGAGGTCTGAACTGGGACTTACTCTGGTGCATGTGACAAATGTCTTTGAGGGGCTGATCGGGCAGGAAGCGCTGGCCGGCGACCTGATCGCGGCGGCGCGAGCCGCGCGCGGGGTGGCCGCCGAACTCGATCACGCCGCCGCCGGGGCGGTCTCGATGTTCGGCGAGGAGGTGCCCCCGCCGTCGGGCGGCTCGGTGATGACCCACTCCTGGTTGTTCACCGGACCGGCGGGCAGCGGCCGGTCGGTCGCCGCCACGAGCTTCGCCGCGGCCCTGCAGTGCACCGATCCCGACACGGTGGGCTGCGGCGAGTGCCGGGCGTGCACGACGATCCTGGCCGGCACTCACGGCGACGTGCGGCACATCGTGCCCGAGGGGCTGACCATCTCGGTGCGCCAGATCCGTGACATCGTGCAACTCGCCGCCCGCCGTCCGACCACGGGGCGCTGGCAGATCGTCATCGTCGAGGACGCCGACCGACTGACCGAGCAGGGCTCCAACGCCCTGCTGAAAGCGGTGGAGGAGCCGCCGGACCGGACGCTGTTCCTGCTGTGCGCGCCGTCGGTGGCGCCCGAGGACATCTCGGTGACGCTGCGCTCGCGCTGTCGGCACATGGCGCTCACGGCGCCGTCGCCCGCCGCCGTCGCGCAGGTGCTGATCCGTCGTGACGGCATCGATCCGGACCGCGCCACGTGGGCGGCCGGGGTCTGCGGCGGGCACATCGGTCGGGCGCGTCGTCTCGCGACCGACGAGAAGTCCCGGTCACAGCGCGAGCAGGCGCTGGCGCTGGCGTCCGCGGCGGTGCGGGAGGGGGAGATGTTCGGGGCGGGCGAGGCGCTGGTCGCCTCCGCGAAGAAGTTCGCCGACGAGATCGCGGCGGAGCTGAACGAACCCGAGCTGGCCGAACTGCGGACCGCGCTCGGCGCCGGCGGCACGGGCAAGGGCACCGCCCGGGCGCCGCGCGGCAGCGCCGGAGCGATCAAAGACCTGGAGAAGCGGCAGAAGGCCCGCCACACGCGCATCATGCGTGACACCCTGGACCGGGCCCTGGTGGATCTGGCGGCGCTCTTCCGGGATGCGCTGGCGCTCTCGACCGGCGCCTCGGTGACGATGATGCACCCGGACAAGACCTCCGACGTCTCGGCGCGGATGGCGGGCTACGCCGCCCCGGAGCATCTCCTGGGATGTGTGGAGGCGGTCCTGGAATGCCGGGAGGCGCTGGAGAGGAACGTGAAACCGAAGTTCGCGATGGATGCGCTCATGGTCCGGCTCGGCGGACATCTGAGCAGCCGGTCACGGCCGGCCTGAACCGTTCAGGAGCGCGTGCCGGGCTCGTCGTCGGTCTGCTCGTCGTCCTCGTGGTGGGCCAGCGGATCGTCGCCGCCCACACCCTCGAGCACGGTGAGCTCGTTGTCGATCGCGGCGGAGACGGCCTCGGCCTTCGCTTTGAGCTTGTCGGTGAAGTCGGACATCGGTCCTCCTGAAGTGGGCGCGGGGTCACCTACGACTATAGGGAGCGCCGGGTGGTCGCCGGGCGCGGCCTCACCACTCGTCGAGGGAGGTGTACCCGTCCTGGATCGCGCGAGCGAACAGGGCCGGTTTCCGTCTCGCCGGGCGGCCCACCGCCGCGTACTTCGCGCGGATCCGGGTGATGTGCGTGCTCACCGTCGCGGCACTGATGAACAGTTCACGAGCGGCCTCCTCCTTGGACTCCGCCCGCAGCCAGGCGAGCAGCACCTCCACCTCGCGGGTGGACAGGAGCGGCCGGGGGACGACGGCGTGGTGTCCGGGACGCAGCACGGCCAGGGTGTCGTCGCGGGTCGGACGATCCGACGGGAACCGATGGTCGGTGAGCACGGCTGACTCCTCGGAGTGGGCGTATTGCGGATGGGGTCATCGTGGCGTGCGCGCATGTCGTCGTACCCGGTGAAATCGCTCTGCGGACTAAGTCGATACATTGGTCGATACGCTGACCTGCGGAGACAGGAGTGCATCTGATGAGTGCGACCTTCGGTCCGGATTCCGTTCACAGTCGGGAAGACCTCGGGAAGGCGCTCACGGAACTGCGCTTGGCGCGCGATCTGAGCGTCCGCGACGTCGCCGCGGAGGCCGATGCGCTGCTGGGCACCGCGGCCGGATGGTTCGCCGGCCAGCACGCGCCGACCCGGGCCAGTCGGGAGATGTTCGAACGCGTCCTCACCGTCTGCGGTGCCGACGGACCCGCGGAGCGGGAGCAGTGGTGGGCGGCCGTGGAGCGGGTCACCAAGCGCCGCGGCCGTCGCCGGACGCGGTCCGCGTCACCGTACCGCGGTTTCGACGCCTTCACCGCTGACGACGCCGACCGGTTCTTCGGCCGCGACGACGTGGTGGACCGCATGGTCCGGCTCGTGCGGAAGAGCCTCGAAACCGTCTCCGCCGGTGAGGTCGGCGGAGAGAGGGGGCTGCTGGAGCGGGCGGTGGTGGTGGTCGGTGCCTCCGGTGCGGGCAAGTCGTCGCTGGTGCGCGCCGGACTCGTCGCGCAGACGCGGTCCGGCGGGGCGCTCGAAGAGTTCTCCGCGGCGGTGCTGGTGCCGGGCGAGCAGCCCCGGGAGGCGTTGGCCGCGGCGGCGGAGACCCTGGACGACGCCGACGGGCCGAGCCTGATCGTCGTCGACCAGTGCGAGGAGTTGTGGACGCAGAACGGTCCCGAGGGCCGCGCGGAGTTCCTCGCCGACCTCACCGACCGGTTCGGCGGTCGCCCGGTGGTCCCGGTCGTCGCGCTGCGCGCCGACTTCTACGCCCCGGCCACCGAGGTGCCGGGGCTGGCGGAGGCTTTCGCGCAGGCGCAGATCGTGGTCCCGCGGATGACCGAGGAGCAGCTGCGCGAGGTGATCGTCCGGCCGGCCGAGACGGTGGGGGCGAGCATCGACGACGATCTGGTGACGCTGCTGCTGGAGGATCTTCGGTCGCCGGGTTCGGGCGGCCGGATCGACGCCGGGGTGCTGCCGCTGCTGTCGCACGCGCTGCGGGCCACCTGGGAGCACTCCGACGGGCGCCGGCTGACGGTCGCGGACTATCTCAAGACCGGCAGGATCGGCGGCGCCGTGGAGCAGACCGCCGAAGAGGTGTACGGCGATCTGCCCGACGACGAGCAGGAGACCGCCCGCGAACTGCTGCTGGCCATGATCAACGTCGACGAGGAGACGGTGACCCGCAGGCCGCTGCGCACCGACGCGCTCAGCGGCGACGCCGCGCACCGGGTGGTGGAGTCCTTCGCCGAGGCCCGGCTGTTCACCCTCACCGACTCGCAGGTGCAGGTGACGCACGAGGCGCTGTTGTCGGCGTGGCCGCGGCTCACCGGATGGATCGACGCCGATCGCGAGCGACTGCTGCTGCAGCGCAGGCTGCGCGCGCTGAGCGAACCCTGGGAGGCGAACGGCCGTCCCGACGACCTGCTCCCCGGCAGCGCCCGGCTGGAGATGTTCCGGCCGCTCGTCGACGGGCGCGACGAGGCGGTGATCGACCGGTCGGGCCGCCGATTCCTGGAGGCCGGATACGCCCGGGTCGCCGCGAACGAGGCCGCCGAGCGCCGACGGAGCCGGACACTGCGGACGTTCGCCTGGTCGGCGGCGATCTTCGCCCTCGTCGCGGTGATCGCCGCGGTCTCGGCGGTGGTCGCGGGACGCAGCGCCGTCCATCAGCGGAACGACGCCGAACGCTCGCGCAACGAGACGCTGAGTCGGCAACTGGCGATCCAGGCGGGCCAGATGGCGGACCGGGACCCGTATCTCGCCGGTCAACTGGCGATGATCGCCTACCGGCAGGCGCCGACCGTCGAGGCGCGGTCGACACTGATCGAGACCATGTCGCGCGGGGTGCCCAACCTCTTCTCCGGACGGGGCGGCTCGTTGCTGCTCGCCCGGGCGGGATCGCTGCTGGCGGCCGCGAGCAAGAGCGGGCAGGTGCGCCTGTTCCGGATCGGCGCCGACGGCATCGAACGGCGGATCGGCGACTTCACGGCGACCGAGCACGCCGACGACCGGCTCGGCGGCGTCGCCCTGAGCCCCGACGGGAAGACGCTGTATCTCGGCGGTCGCGGCCGGGTGGACCGGTGGAACGTCGCCGATCCCCACGCGCCGGTGCGGGAGAGGGGACTGCCGGGGGTGCGCGGCGACGCGAACGCGCTCGCGATCAGCCGCGACGGCCGCCACCTGGCCGCCGTGCAGCTGGGGGCCGGTCTGCAGGTGTGGCGGCAGGACGGCGGCGCGTGGCGGACGGTCGCCGTCGACGGACCGACCGGCGACGTCGCCGGTGCGGTCGCCTTCTCTCCGGACGGTCGTTCGCTGGCCGTCAGCAGCGTCCACCGGCACCTGAACCTGTGGGCCGTCGACGGAGACCGGCTGCGTCCGACCGCCGACGTCGATCTCGGCTGGCGCGACAACCAGCTGGCGCAGGGGCTGGTGTACAGCGCGGACGGCAGACAGTTGTTCGTCGCGCTGCGGAGCCGCAGCGTCGACGTGTACGACGTCGCCGATCCGGCGGCGCCGCGCAAGGTCCGGCAGCTCGACGGGCACACCAGTTACGTGGGCGAGCTCGCGCTCTCGGACGACGGGACCCGGATCGTCAGCACCGGTGCCGACAACCGCATCCTGGTGCACCGGCTGACCGGCCCGGCGCAGGCGCCGGAGGAACTGGCGACCTCGGTGAACTCGTCGTCGGTGGTGCTGGTCGGCGACCACCTCGTCGTCGCCAGCGACGACGGGCGCGTGCAGGACTGGCCGCCGGTGTCCGACTCCTTCCGGGTCGGCCCCAAGACCGTGTTCCAGATCCCCTTCGACCCGTCCTCGCGTCGGGTGCTGGCGGCGGACACCCAGACCGACGGCCGGATCACCCAGTGGCGTTTCGGCGACGCCGGCCCCGAACGCGCAGGTCCCGACCTGCTGCCGCCGCCGGGAGTGGTGTTCGTGGGCTCGGTGGTCCAGTCGCCCGGCGGCGACACCGCGGTGCTCGGTTCGGTGTCGGGCACGGTGTACTTCGCCGACTTCTCCGATCCGTCGCAGCCGCGGATCGTCGGTTCGGCGACCGGGCATCCGGGACTCAACGAGACGGTCGACTACAACGTGAAGAGCGGCCTGGCGGTGACCGGCGGGACGGATCAGCGGCGGCTGACGATCATGGACGCCGCGGATCCGGCGCGGCCCCGGATCGTCGGCACGTTCGATCCGGGGGCCGGGGTGTGGTGGGCGGCGTTGAGCCCGGACGGTCGGCGCGTCGCGGTCGCCACCGACGACGGTGCGGTGAAACTGGTCGATCTGAGCGATCCGGCGAGACCCCGCGCTCATCCGGATCCGCTCAAGTTCGGGGGTTCGGCGCTGTCCGTGCGGTTCGACGGCGCGGGACGGCGGCTCGTGGCGACCTCGGAGGACAAGACCTCGGTGGTCGTCGACGTCAGCGATCCGGACCGGCCGCGGAAGATCGCCACGATGTCGGGTCCGGCGGGCCAGCTCTACAGCGCGACCTTCTCGCGGGACGGGAGCCGGGTGCTGGCCGGCGGCGCCAACTCCGAGATCTGGGTCTGGCGGATCGACGGCGACGACGTCCGGGAGGAGGCGGTGCTGCGCTCGTACCCGGACACCGTGTACGACGTCCGCTTCGTCGGCGACGACCGGATCCTCGCCGCGGGAGCGGGTGGCACCGTGGAATCCTGGCGATTGGAGGCGAAAGGCCTGGTCGCGGAGGTGTGCGGGCCGCGAGGAGACCAGATCAGTCGTGCGGAGTGGGCGACCTACGTGCCCGGGATCCCCTACGACCCGCCCTGCTGAACGGGCCGTAGGTCGGCCGGTCAGAGCTGCGGAGCCACCGCGGTCGCGACCAGTTCGAGGTGGTCGAGGTCGGCCAGGTCGAGCACCTGCAGGTACAATGCGGCTCGCCCCCGCGGCCCGGAATCGTTCGATCGCGGTGACGGCCTCGTCGACCGTTCCGGCCGCGCCGTTGCGCCGGAGTTCGTCCGGTTCCCGACCGATCGCGGCGGCACGCCGCACGAACTCCTCCTCGGTGCGTCCGACGCACAGCACCAGCGCCGCCGAGTAGACGAGGTCGGTACGACGGCGACCCGCGGTCTCGCACGCGTCGCCGACCCGCTCGTACATCTCGGCGGCCTTCGCGGTGTCCACGAACGGCACGTTGAACTCGGTGGCGTACTTCGCGGCCAGTGCGGGAGTGCGCTTGGGTCCGGTGCCGCCGACGATGATCGGCGGCCGGGGGCTCTGCGCGGGTTTGGGCAGAGCGGGGGAGTCCTCGATGGTGAAGGCCCGGCCCCGGTAGTCGAACCGTTCGCCCTCGGGGGTGTCCCACAGACCGGTGACGATGTCGAAGGTCTCCTTCGAGCCGGGTGAAGCGCTCACCGAGCGGCGGGAACGGGATCCCGTAGGCGGCGTGCTCCTCGGCGTACCAGCCCGCACCGAGCCCGAACTCCACGCGTCCGCCGCTCATCCGGTCCACCTGCGCCACACAGATCGCGAGCTGGCCGGGGTGACGGAAGGTCGCCGAGGTGACCAGCGTGCCCAGCCGGATGCGCTCGGTCTGGACGGCGAGCGCGGCCAGGGTGAGCCACGCATCGGTGGGGCCGGGTCGGCCGTCGGCGTTCATGGCGAGGTAGTGGTCGGACCGGAAGAAGGCATCGAAGCCGAGGTCTTCGGTGGCCCGGGCGACGCGCAGGAGGTCGTCGTACGTCGCGCCCTGCTGGGGTTCGGTGAAGATACGGAGATCCATGACCTCCATGATGCCCGGCGGCGGTCAGTGCGGAAGCAGTTCCTCGCTGAGTTCGGCACCGGTGAAGTACCGGGAGTGCGTGCGCTGCAGCCCCTCGTACGAGCTGGCGGTCAGGGCCGCGATCTCGATGTCGAGATCGGTACGCGATTTCTCCAGCTCCAGCCGGTGGCGCATGGCTTCCTGGGCGCTGGTGAACTCGGTGACGCGACGTTCCCTGGTTCGGCGATTGAATTCGATGACGAACGACTGCACGGCGATTCACCTCTCCTCAACGGTGGTCGTACTGATTCCGTCGAGGGTACTCCGGATCTCCCGCATCCGATCTCGATGCGCATGGAGTTCGGATACGCAGTCCTCGCGGAGGTCAGTCAGTTCCTGATGTCGCTCTTCCAACGCGGCGAGCTTTCGTGACTCCTCCTGCAGATAGTCGACGAGCTGCTGGATCCGAGGGTCGTCATGGCCCTGACCGTAGCGAATCCTCCGTCCGACGGCATCGCCGAACTGTTCATAGGTGTTCGCCCACGCGCTCTGCCCCTGTGTGCGGATCTGGATCTCCGCACGGCCTGCGGGGAACCTGAGCCAGAGATGCACCGCGCGATACCCGCTGTGTGGATTCGCGCGGATGTCTCGGATGAGCACCTCGCCGAACTCGGCGAAGTGGTCCGCGATCTCGCCGGCGAGCGCGGTCTGCTCGTCGAGGCTGCAATCGACGTCGATCCGGACCCCGGCCAGGTCTTGGACCTGATTCAGTCGCATCCTGGTCTCCCGGATGAGTTTCTGCTGGAGGGTGTCATGCGTCTTGGCGCGGGCCGAGACGTCGTGTCGAGCACCCCGGATGGTGGTCCACTCCGTCGAGTACACGATGGCCGACACCCGTTCGGCCAAGGCCTGGTGCCAGTCCATGACGTCGTCGTAGCCGGGTCCGTTCTCCGGCGCGGGTTCTTGCCGGGCGATCGCCTCACCCAGACGCGTGAGCTGCTTCCCCGACCACGGTGGTCGTGCGGTCAGATCCATGCTTTCGTCGATGTTCACAACCGGATTCCTCCCTCTCACGATCCCCCGATTCGCGGTGACGACACGCTACCTCGGGGTTACGACGAAATCGCCTGAAAAACACCCCTCGCCGGGGCGCGACCGCCGTGCAGGGCTAGGTCAGAACAGGGTCAGGGCCGGTTCGCGCCGCGGTGCGAGCGATGCGGGATCCGGAGACGGGCGGGCGGCCTCGGTCTCGGTCTTGGTGACGCGGGAGAGTCCGTGGCGGGCGACGAGCGGAGCCATCTTCTCGCGCAGTTTCGCCGAGTACTCCGGGCGGACGTAACCGCCGCGGCTGTACAGGGTGCGATACCGGCGGAGCAGCGCCGGATGGTGTTCGCCGACCCAGTCGAGGAATACGCCGCGCGTGGAACCGCGCAGGTGCAGCGGGAACGCGGTGATCCGGGAGGCGCCCGACTCGGCGAGCGCGGCGAGCAGCGCGTCGAGCTGGGAGGAGTCATCGGTGAGGTAGGGGATCACCGGGGCGACCATCACGTGCGGGCGGAAGCCGGCATCGGCCAGTGCGCGGATCAGATCGAGGCGGGCGCGCGGTGACGGGGCGCCCGGATCCAGCTGTCTGCGCAGGTCGTCGTCGAGCATCGCCAGGGAGACGCCGACCTGCACGTCCACGGCCTGCCGGGCAGCACGGAGCAGCGGGAGATCGCGGCGGATCAGCGTGCCCTTGGTGAGGATCGACATCCCGGTGCCGGATTCGGCGAGCGCCGTGATGACGCCCGGCATCAGCCGGTAGCGGCCTTCGGCCCGCTGGTACGGGTCGGTGTTGCTGCCGAGTGCGACGGTCTCCCGCTGCCACGACCGGCGGCGCAACTCCTTGCGGAGCACCGCGGCGACGTTGAGTTTCACGACCAGCTGGGAGTCGAAGTCGGCGTCCGGGTCCAGCCCGAGGTACTCGTGCGTGGGACGCGCGAAACAGTAGCGGCACGCATGACTGCAGCCGCGCATGGTGTTGACCGTGTACTTGAACGGCATTCGGGAGCCCTCGGGCACCTTGTTCAGCGCGCTCTTGGCCAAGACCTCGTGGAACGTGATCCCGGCGAACTCGGGCGTCTGGACCGTACGGACCAGACCCGCCCGGTCCAGACCGGGGAGTCCTCCGTCGTCGGCATCCGCCGACTGGCCCGCCCATCGCATACCTGCATCCGAACGCACGTTCGCAAGTAGGTCAAGTGTTCGACTCCGCGGCGGGGTCAGGTGTCGTCGGAGTCCCCGGCGGCGCGTTCGTCCTCGAGCGCCTTGGCGCGACGTCGCTGCTCCTCCGCCCGCTCGCGGACCTTGCGGCGGAACTCCTCGTCGTCGCGCTTGGCGACCGCCTCGAGGTAGTCAGGGTTCTGGTAGCGGGGGTTCTGGTGTTCGGGCAGGCCGGTGGGGCGGGGTGCCGGTGTAGCGGCGATGCGCTCGGGTCGGCCGACCAGAAACCAGATGATCGACCCGGCCAGCGGGATGATGATCACGATCAGCAGCCAGACGAGTTTGGGCAGGTGTCGCACGCGGTGCTCGTCCGCGGTGATCAGGTCGATCAGCGCGACGATCCAGACCAGCAGGACGATGAGACCCAGGTACGGCACGGGAATCCTCCGGGACGGCGACGGGTGAGAGTTCACCGTACCGCGCCGACGGGGGTCCGGGGTGCGGTGGAACATCGCCGGAGCGGGACGCGAACGGCAGGCGCATCTCGGCCGGGACGGTGCCATCGATCAGGGTGCCGGGCACCCCCGCCTCGATCGAGCACCCTCGGCCGAGGATGCTCGGCCGAGTCCGGGGTGCCGGGCACCCCGGGCAGGGGGCGGTTCTTCTCGCTGGTCGAGATCTCGACTTCGCTCGATCACCGAAGAAGGGCTCGATCGCCGAGGAAGAGCTCGATCGCGGAGGAAGAGCTCGATCGCCGAAGAATGGCTCGATCCCCGAGGAGTTGCTCGGTCGCCGAGGACGTGCTCGATCGGCGAGGGAATGCTCGGTCGGCGAGAACTTCCCGATGCCCCGGGCATGACGAAGGGCAGGTCAGTTAGGTGGTGAAACCTGGTCTGACCTGCCCTTTTCCTGAGCCGCCTGGGGGAATCGAACCCCCGACCTATTCATTACGAGTGAATCGCTCTGCCGACTGAGCTAAGGCGGCGTGCCGTGCGTAAGCGCAGCGGGATCGATGGTACCGAGTGAGGCGCCCACTGGGCAAAACCGGGCCTCCGCCACTACCGTACGACTTGTGTCTAAGACGTATTCAGCTGCCGAGCGGGTCTACGACGAAGTCAAGGAACTGATCCTGACCAGCGAACTCCCCGGCGGCGAACTGATCAGCGAGGGCGAGATCGCCGACCGATGCCGGGTGAGCCGCACCCCGGTGCGCGAGGCCTTCCTGCGGCTGTCCGCCGAGGGATGGATGCGCCTGTACCCCAAACGCGGCGCGCTGATCGTGCCGATCGGCGACCGCGAGTCCCGCGAGGTCCTCGACGCGCGGCTCCTCGTGGAGGGGCACGCGGTGCGCGGCATCGTCGAACGTCCGGAGGCGATCGCCGAACTGGTGCGGGCGCTGCGCGCGAACCTCGACGAGCATCGCGAGGCGTCCGGCGACCGGTTCGCGGTGATCGACACCCGATTCCACCAGCTCATCGTCGAAGCCGGCGGCAACAGCCTGCTGACCGGGTTCTACACGTCGCTGGGGGAGCGTCGTCGTCGGATGACGTCGGCCAGCATGCACCGCGATCCGGCCGTCGTCGGCCGGATCCACGACGACCACTCGGCCCTCGCCGACGCCATCGAGGCCGCCGACGCCGACCGGTTCGACGCCCTCCTGCGCGCCCATCTCGCGGGCGTCCACGAGATCCCGGGAGCCGGCCGATGAGACTCCGGCCGTGGATGGGCGTCAGCCTGGCGGTGTTCACCGCGGCGTGGGGCGGCAACGAGTTCACTCCGCTGCTGGTGATGTACCGCAGCGCCTCGCACGTGTCGGCGGTGGTGGTGGACGCGCTGCTGTTCACCTACGTGCTCGGCATCGTGCCCGCACTGCTGATCGGCGGCCCGCTCTCGGACCGCTTCGGACGACGACCCCTGATGCTGCCGTCCCCGGTGATCGCGGCGCTCGGCTCGGCGCTGCTCGCCGCGGGCGCGCATTCGGTGCCCCTGCTGGCGCTCGGCCGCGTGTGCAGCGGCATCGCGCTCGGCCTGGCGATGGCCGTCGGCGGCAGCTGGATCAAGGAGCTGTCCGACCGTGACGGTGCGAGCGCCACCGCCGGCGCCCGCCGTGCCGCACTGAGCCTGACCGCGGGCTTCGGGCTCGGCGCCGCCGTCGCCGCCGTCCTGGCCCAGTGGGGGCCGTGGCCGAATCAGCTCGCCTACCTGGTGAACATCACGATGGCGGCGGTCGCACTGGCGTTGTTGCTGCCCACCCCCGAGACGCGGGAACGCGCCGTCGGCGGCCGGCTGCTCGACGACCTCAAGATCCCCTCCGCGCTCGAGCCCCGCTTCTGGCTGCAGGTGGCCCCCGCCGCGCCGTGGGTGTTCGGCACGTGCGCGGTGGCCTACGCGGTGATCCCGGCGCTGCTCACCGCGAAGACCAGCGGCTGGCCGATCGTGTTCGCCGGAGCGTGCTGCCTGATCGGCCTCACCGCGGGCTTCTTCGTGCAGACGCTCGGCCGCCGGATCGACCGGCCCGGATCGCCGCGCGCCATGGTCGTGTCGATGGTCCTGGTGGCCTTCGGCATGGTTCTCGCCGCCGTCGCGGCGAAGGTGCTCACCGTGCCGGTCGGACTCCTCGCCGCCGCGGTCCTCGGCAGCGGCTACGGCATGACGCTGATCTCCGGGCTTCTCGCCACGCAGCGTCTGGCGGGCCCGAACGACCTCGCGGGCCTCACCGCCGTCTTCTACGGCCTCACCTACCTCGGGTTCGCGAGCCCGGCGATCCTGGCGTGGATCCATGAGCGGTACGGGGTCTCGTACGAGGCGATGATGCTGGTCGGCGCGGCGGTGGCGCTGGTGTGCCTCGTCGTCGTGTCGGCCGGGTCGCGCGGGCCCGTGGCGCAGCGGCTCGCGGTCGGGAAGCGGGCCGAGGAGGAAGTGGTCGTCGTGGAGTCGTCGCGCTGACGGGTGGTCTCGACTCCGCTCGACCATCGAGAGGGGAGCTCGACCATCGAGAGGGGAACTCGACCATCGAGAAGGGAGCTCGACCATCGAGAAGGAGGCTCGACCATCGAGAGGGTCGGCGTTCTCGTTCGACGGTGGCAGCCCCTCCGACGGCTGAGCCACGTGGAGGTTCGACGGTGACAGCCCGCTCCGACGGCTGAGCCGCGCGGAGGAACGCAGTGACGGAGCGGGTGTCGAAGCCCGTCGACGAGGTGGCGCCGACGGGCTTCGACACCGGCCGCTCACTTCGTTCGCGGTCGGGCTCAGCCGGCGGATGGGGCGCCGATGTCGGAGGGGCTCAGCCGGCGATGAGGCCGGCGGAGGGGGTCAGCCGGCGGGTGAGGCGGAGGATCAGTCCGGGTAGCCGTTCGGGTTCTGGGACTGCCAGCGCCACGAGTCGGCGCACATGTCGTCGACGGTGCGGGTGGTCTTCCAGTCCAGTTCGGCGTTGGCCTTGGCCGGGTCGGCCCAGTTGGCGGCCAGGTCGCCGGGGCGGCGCGGGGCGACCTCGTAGGGGATCTCCCGGCCGCTGGCCCGCGCGAACGCGTCGACCAGCTGCAACACCGACACGCCGTGGCCGGTGCCGAGGTTCCAGACCGACCACGGGTCGTCGATCGTCCCGATCCGGTCCAGTGCCGCGATGTGCCCGGCGGCCAGATCCTCGACGTGGATGTAGTCGCGCACCCCGGTGCCGTCGACGGTGTCGTAGTCGTCGCCGAACACCGACAGCTTCTCTCGCCGCCCCACCGCGACCTGCGTGATGAACGGCATCAGGTTGTTCGGGAAGCCGCTGGGGTCCTCGCCGATCCGGCCGCTCGGATGCGCGCCCACCGGGTTGAAGTAGCGCAGCACGGCGATCCGCCAGCTGTCGTCGGCCGCGGCGACGTCGCGCAGGATCTGCTCGATCATCACCTTGGTCCACCCGTACGGGTTGGTGGCCGAGGTCGGCATGTCCTCGGTGCGTTCGAGCACCGGGTTCTCGCCGTACACCGTCGCCGACGACGAGAAGACGAACTTCCGCACACCGTGCGCGTCCATCGCCCGCAGCACCGAGAACGTGCTGTCGAGGTTGTTCTCGTAGTAGCTCAGCGGCTGCGCGACGGACTCGCCGACCGCCTTGAACCCGGCGAAGTGGATCACCGCATTGATCGATTCGGCGGCGAACACCGCCTCGGTGGCGGCCCGGTCGGTCAGATCCACGGCGTGCACCGGGATCGGGCGGCCGGCGAGCTCTTCGAGACGGGTGAGCACCGAGGGTTTGGCGTTGCTGAAGTCGTCGGCGATCACCACGTCGTGTCCCGAGGCCAGCAACTGCAGGGTGGTGTGGGAGCCGATGTAGCCGGCACCGCCGGTCACCAGAACGCGCATGGGTTTCCTTTCGACAAGCCTATGGAGCGGAGATGTTCTGCTGCGTCTTCGCGTATTCAGTCTCCACGCCCGCCTTGACGGGTTCCCACCATTCGCTGTGAGTCCGGTACCAGTCGATCGTGTCGGCGAGTCCGGTGCGGAAGTCGGTGAAGCGCGGGGTCCAGCCGAGCTCGGTGCGCAGACGCGTCGAGTCGATGGCGTACCGGCGGTCGTGTCCGGGACGGTCGGTCACGAAGTCGAAGGCGTCGGCCGGCTGCCCCATCAGCTCCAGGATCGATTCGACGACGGTGCGGTTGTCCACCTCGCCGTCGGCGCCGATCAGGTAGGTCTCGCCGAGCGTGCCGCGGTCGACGACGGCCCAGACGGCGTCGTTGTGGTCGTGCACGTGGATCCAGTCCCGCACATTGCGGCCGTCGCCGTAGACCTTGGGCCGGATCCCGCTGAGCACGTTGGTGATCTGTCGTGGGATCAGCTTCTCCACGTGCTGGTACGGGCCGTAGTTGTTGGAGCAGTTCGAGAGGGTCGCGCGGACCCCGAACGACCGCACCCAGGCGCGCACCAGCAGGTCGCTGCCCGCCTTGGTGGAGCTGTACGGGCTCGACGGGTTGTAGGCCGTGGCCTCGGTGAACCTGGCCGGGTCGTCCAGGTCGAGGTCGCCGTACACCTCGTCGGTGCTGATGTGGTGCAGTCGGACGTCGTGCTTCCGGACCGCTTCGAGCAGCGTGAAGGTGCCGACCAGATTGGTCTGCACGAACGACGACGGGTCGCGCAGCGAGTTGTCGTTGTGCGACTCGGCGGCGAAGTTCACCACCAGATCCGCTTCGGCGACGAGCGGATCGACGACGGCGGCGTCGCCGATGTCGCCGCGGACCACGGTGATCCGGTCGGCGACCGGGGCCAGGGTGTGCGGGTTGGCCGCGTAGGTGAACTTGTCGAGGACGGTGATCTGCGTCTCGGGCCGGGTCGCGAGCGTCCGCAGCACGAAGTTCGCTCCGATGAATCCGGCTCCGCCGGTCACCAACACACGCATTTAAGGGTCCCCTTGGTTCGGCGGTTCGTCGCCGCCGACTCTACCGCTAGGCTGCTGTCATGCGCGGAATCATCCTGGCCGGCGGCACCGGAACGCGGCTGCACCCGATCACGCAGGGCGTGAGCAAACAGCTGGTCCCGGTCTACGACAAGCCGATGATCTACTACCCGCTCTCCACCCTGATGCTCGCCGGGATCCGGGACGTCCTGGTGATCACCACCCCGCACGACCGCCCCGCCTTCGAATACCTCCTCGGCGACGGCTCCCGCTTCGGCATCTCGCTGACCTACGCCGAACAGCCCGAACCCGACGGACTCGCCCGCGCCTTCGTGATCGGCGCCGACCACGTCGGCGACGACTCGGTGGCCCTGGTCCTGGGCGACAACATCTTCTACGGTCCGGGTCTGGGCAGCCGGTTGCAGGGATTCGGCGACGTCGACGGCGGCGCGATCTTCGCCTACCGGGTCGCCGATCCGGCCGCCTACGGCGTGGTGGAGTTCGACGACGACGGCCAGGTGCTCTCCCTGGAGGAGAAGCCCGCGAAGCCGAAGTCCCGGTACGCGGTGCCCGGCCTGTACTTCTACTCCAACGACGTGGTGGAGATCGCCCGCGGTCTGCGGCCCTCGGCGCGCGGCGAATACGAGATCACCGACATCAACGCCGAGTATCTGCGGCAGGGACGCCTGCGCACCACGGTGCTGCCGCGCGGCACCGCCTGGCTGGACACCGGCACCTTCGACTCGCTGCTCGACGCGGGCAACTTCGTCCGCACCGTCGAACAGCGGCAGGGCCTGAAGATCGCGGTGCCGGAGGAGATCGCCTGGCGGCTGGGCTATCTGACCGACGACGAGTTGCGCTCGCGCGCCGCTGCGCTCGTCAAATCCGGGTACGGAAACTATCTGCTCGACGTTCTCGATCGCGGACCCGAGCTCTGAGCCCGCCGCCGCGCCGATCGGTCGGTCGTGATCTCGACTCCGCTCGATCACCGTCGGGGTCGAGCGGAGTCCCCTCGCCGGTCGAGCAGATCCTGTCCGTCGGTCGAGCCTCCCCTCGCTGGTCGAGCGGAGTCGAGACCACAATTCTGGAAACGAGGAAACACATGCAGGTTCGGGAACTGACGATCGCCGGGGCGTGGGAGTTCACCCCGGCCCGGTACGACGACCCCCGCGGCGTCTTCCTGGAGAGCTTCAAGGCCGAGGTGCTCGCCGAGACCATCGGCCACGAGTTCACCCTCGCGCAGGCCAACACCTCCGTCTCGGCGGCGGGGGTGATCCGCGGCGTGCACTTCGCCGACGTTCCGCCCGGCCAGGCCAAATACGTGACCTGTGCGAAGGGCGCGGTGCTCGACGTGATCGTCGACATCCGGGTGGGTTCGCCGACCTTCGGGCAGTGCGACGCGGTGCTGCTCGACGACGTCGAGCGCAAGGCCGTCTACCTCTCCGAGGGGCTGGGCCACGCCTTCTGCTCGCTGGAAGACGGCTCCACCGTGACCTACCTGTGCTCCACCGGCTACAACCCCGGCGGCGAGCACGGGATCAGCCCGATCGACCCCGCCCTGGCCATCCCGTGGCCGCTGGTGGCGCGGGACGGCAGTCCGCTGGAGTTCGTGCTCTCGGACAAGGACCGGGACGCCCCGACCCTGGCGGAGGCCGCCGACGCGGGCCTGCTGCCGTCGTACGACGACGTCGCCGCGTACCTCGAGACGCTGAAGGGCTGACCGCCGCCGCCGTCGGGTGAGCCCCTCCGCGAGCGAAGCGAGGTCTGTCGTCCCCCGGCTCCCCGCTCCCTGAGCCGCGGCCGAGGAACGAGGCCGCGTGTCGAAGGGGCTCGGTGATCGTTCTCCGTCAGACCCTTCGACTCGCTCCTCGGCTAACGCCTCGGCCCGGCTCAGGGAGCGGAACAGCGGTCTCGGCCGGCGTCTCGGCCCGGCTCGGGGAGCGGAACAGTGGTCTCGGCCGGCGCCTCGGCCCGGCTCAGGGGGGCGGAACAGCGGTCTCGGTCGGCGCCTCGGCTCGGCTCCCGGGCCGGGAGTTCATTCGCGGCCGGACGAGATCCAGGACGGATCGGCGACGATGTTGCGGCCGCCCACCGTCAGATCGGCCACCGCGTCGAGGGCGGTGAGCGCCTCGTCGTCGAGCATCAGGTCGACGGCGGCGGCGTTCTCGGTGATCCGGGCGATCGAGCGGGTGCCGGGGATCGGGACCGTCGGCACCCCGGCACGACGTCCCGCGGCGTACAGCCAGGCGAGGGCGACCTGGGCGTTGGTGGCGTGCAGGCGCTCGGCGACGGCGGCCACCGCGTCGACCACCCGCTGGTTGGCCGCCCAGTTCTCGCCGGTCCGGGCCGTGTTACCGCGCAGATCGGCGGCCACCTGCTCGCGGGTCAGCGTGCCGGTGAGGAAGCCGCGGCCCAGCGGCGAATAGGGGACGAAGCCGACGCCGAGTTCGGCGCACGCGGGCACCACGTGCTCCTCCACGTCGCGGGACCACAGACTCCACTCGCTCTGCACCGCGGCGATCGGTGCCACCGTGTGCGCGGCGCGGAGCTCCGACGCGGTCACCTCGGACAGCCCGAGACTGCGGACCTTGCCCGCGGCCACCATCTCGGCCATCGCGCCGACGGTCTCCTCGATCGGGACCTCGATGTCGCGGCGGTGCATGTACCAGAGGTCGATGACGTCGGTGCCGAGCCGGCGCAGTGAGGCATTGCAGGCGTGTCGTACGTATTCGGCGTCGCCCCGGGTGCGTTTGATCCCCGGATCGACGCCGGCGCCGATCCGTCCGGTGATGCCGAACTTGGTGGCCAGGGTCACCTCGTCGCGGCGGTCGGCGAGCAGGCGCGCGACCAGTCGTTCGTTGGTTCCGGCCGGGCCGTCGGTCCCCGGCTCGGGTGCGCCGTAGACGTCCGCGGTGTCGAGGAACGTGATCCCCGCGTCGACCGCGGCGTGCAGCACGGCGAGCGCGGTCGCCTCGTCGGTGCCGCCGTAGACCGGTGTCACGGCCATCGCGCCGAAGCCCATCGCGGAGGTGGTCAGGTCGTCGCCCAGGGTGATCGTGTGCATGAAGAGTCTCCTTCTCAGTGGTGTTCGCCGGTACGACGCTGCTCGGCGCGCTCGTCCGGATCGGTGACGGGCTGTTCCGCGCAGTCGAGTCCGCGGTCGATCAGGTGTCGGTAGTGCGCGATCTTCCGGTCGACGGCGTCGAGGTCGTCGACGAGTTCCCGGATCCGGGACTCGATCTCCTCGCGGTGGTCCTCCAGCAGTCGCATCCGGCGGCCGTGGGTGCGTGCGCCCTGCTCCACCATGGTCACGAAGTCGCGCATCCGGGCGACCGGCATCCCGGTGCGCCGCAGCCGGACCAGCAGGTCGATCATCGTGACGGTCGCGTCGTCGTACCTCCGGATCCCGGCGGAGTCGCGGGGCACGCGGGGGATCAGACCTTCGGACTCGTACCAGCGCAGGGTGTCGCGGGACAGGCCGGTCCGGGCGGACACTTCGGCGATGGAGAGGGCGCGGTGTTCGGGCATGGACGCCACGCTATGGCTTCGAGTGCACTCCAACGCAAGCCCCGCGGGAGCGGGCCCGGGGACGACGACGTGGGGATCGGCGGTATCCCTGCATCGTGCGGGATCTCGTTTAAGGATGGGTACCTATACTTAAATGATCGGGCGAACCGTTGCAGGTCGACGAGTAAAGGGTGCACATGGCGCGGTACGAGGAACGCTGCTGGGAGAGTGATCCGGATGCCGGGTACTCGCGCGCCTCGCAACGGGGCGGACGGTACTCGTCGTACATTCCGGACCCGCTCGGAAGCCGTCCGCTCGCGGTGCCGCCGGGACTGGCCGAGGCCGCGGCGCGGGTCGAACGCGCGATCCGAGCTCTCTCGGATCAGCCGGGCGCGGACGGTCTCGCGGCGATCTCCCGACTGCTCACGCGCTCGGAGGCGATCTCGAGTTCCCGGATCGAGGGCGTCGCACC
This sequence comes from Gordonia sp. (in: high G+C Gram-positive bacteria), assembly GCF_047600385.1. GTDB lineage: Bacteria > Actinomycetota > Actinomycetes > Mycobacteriales > Mycobacteriaceae > Gordonia. The sequence goes on from NZ_JASGKZ010000001.1 coordinate 1,358,982, forward strand.
GTCTCCGCAACAGGTCGCGCTCGCGGAGCTGGCGATCTCCGAGGACGTACGGGGGATCAGTGCTCAGGCGCAACTGGTCGCGAACAACATCGTCGTCTTGCGGAAGGCGACGGAGGAACTGGTCTCGGCCGATCGTGTCGCGGTGGACGATGTCGTCGCCCTGCACGATGCCCTGCTGCCGGACGAACGTCATCACGGACTGCGGCGGGTCCAGAACTGGATCGGGGGGAACGACTGGAATCCGATCGGGGCCGTCTTCGTTCCGCCACCGGTGGAATACGTCTCGCCGCTGATCGACGATCTGATCGGCTACCTCAACGGTGCGACACACGGTCCGCTGTTGCAGGCGGGTCTCGTGCACGCCCAGTTCGAGACGATCCACCCGTTCACCGACGGCAACGGTCGGGTCGGTCGTGCGCTCATCCACACCGCTCTCGCTCGCGGCGGGACGGCCCGAGACGGGGTGCTGCCGGTCAGTCTCGTTCTCGCTACCTTCAGCGATCGATACATCGAGATGCTCAGCCGATACCGCTACATCGGTGAGCCGCGGACGGAGACCGCCGGTGCCGGCACCGCCGACTGGCTGGCCTTCTTCGTCGACGCGGCGGGCATGGCCGTGGAACAGGCTCGTCGCATCGCGGCAGAGGTCGCCGAACTGGACGGACGGTGGCGCACGCGGCTGGCGGAGTCTCGTGCCGCACAGGGCAAACGGACGGAACCGCGAGCCGACTCGGCGACGGCGAAGACGCTGAACATGCTTCCCGAAGCGCCGGTGCTGACGGCACGGACCGTCGAACGCGTGCTCGGGGTGTCGTTCCTCTCCGCCAAACAGGCTCTGGAGGAACTGGCGGATGCCGGGGTGTTGCACCGGAAGTCGCTGGCACGGAACTCGACGGGGTATCTGGCGCGCGAGATCCTCGATCTGGTGACGATCGCCGAACGACGACTCGCGAGCACCCGGTTCGACACCCGGGCCTCCGCGCCGAACCGGGCGGTGCCCGCTCGGCCCGAATGATCGGAGGACAGCTCTCGCGGTCCGCTCGGGCCGGCGGGGCCGGAGTCAGCGGGGGCCGGGGAACGGCGGGAGTTCGGGGACGAACAGCCAGTCGCGCCAGAAGTCGTTCAGCGACTCCGAGGTGTACGTGCCGGCCAGCGCGATGAAGTCCTCGGTGATGGCGGCGCGGTAGCGGTACTTGTCGGTCCAGCGGCGCAGGAGCTGGAAGAACGCGCCGTCGCCCAGCTTCAACCGGAGGGCGTGCAGGGTGATGGCGCCGCGCTTGTACACCCAGTCGTCGAACATGGTCTTCGGCTGCGGATCGGCCAGCGCCAGGCGGACCGGGTTCGCCGCGAGCTTGGCGTGGTAGTGCCGCGCCCACTCGTCGGCCGAGCGGCCGCCGCTGCGCTGACTCCAGATCCACTCCGCGTAGCAGGCGAACCCCTCGTTGAGCCAGATGTCGCGCCAGCGCCCGAGGGTCACCGAGTTGCCGAACCACTGGTGGGCCAGTTCGTGGGCGATCAGGCGTTCGTGCGTCAGGCTGCCGTCGCAGTGGTTGGCGCCGAAGGTGGAGAACCCCTGCGCCTCCAGCGGGATGTCCAGATCCTCGTCGACCACCACCGCGGTGTACTGCGGGAACGGGTACGGGCCGAAGAGCTCGGTGAACGTCTCCACCATGGCGACCTGGTTCCGGAAGCTCTCGTCGAACCTCCGCCCGAATCGGCGCGGGGAGAGCGCGTAGACCGGTACCGGGGAACTCGCGAGACGGCGATGCTCGTACTCGCCGATCTGGATCGACGCCAGGTAGGTGGCCATCGGCTCCACCTGCTCGTACACCCAGGTGGTGGTCGCCGCCGAGCGCTTCTTGGCGATCAGGACGCCGTTGGCCAGCGCGTAGTACGGGCTGTCGGTGGTGATGGTGATCTGGAACGGGGCCTTGGCCTCGGGGTGGTCGTCGCAGGGGAACCACGACGGTGCGCCGTTGGGCTGGTTGGCGCACAGCGAACCGTTGTGGAGTTCTTCCCAGCCGACGGTGCCCCAGTCGCTCCGGATCGGTTTCGGATTGCCGCCGTACCGGACGACGATGGTCATCGCGCCGCCCGGCGGGATCGCCTGCCCGGGCGTGATCGTCAGTTTGCCCCCGCGATGTGCGTGCCGCGCCTGCTTGCCGTTGACGGTGACGCGCTCGACCCGCAGGGCCCGGCCCAGGTCCAGGGTGAAGCGGAGCAGCCGCTGGTACGACGTCGCCGTGACCGTCGCGGTCCCGCGCATCCGGTTGGAGGCGACGCGATAGTCCAGCTCGAGGTCGTAGCGGGAGACGCGGAAACCGAGGTTGCCGCTGTTCGGCAGGTACGGGTCGAGTTCGTGCGAGGTGCCGCTGAGTGTCGGGGTGTGGGTGATCCCTTTGCCCTTGCTCGGCACGTTGCGCTCTCCTTAAGTCCGGGACGGGGCGTTTCTCAGCGGGATGCGGTATGAGATGTCGCGATCTCATGAAGCCTACCGGGGAGATGCGGTTCCGCGCGCGGGGATCGCCCGGCTCAGTCGTGACTCGGGCCCCCGTCGTGACACGGTGGCGGGCGGCCTCCCGATCGGTCCGGGCCGACGCGGCGGATCCGGCGGACACGCCGCGGTTCGGTCGTCCGCACCGGACCGGTCGACGGGGGCTCCCCCTGCGCGGTGCCGCCGGATCGTCCTGTCGCCGTGCTATTTTCCGTCCATGGAGCCTCGACGGTCCGGGAGTCCGGGCATGCCCGGACCGGCGCCGGGATCCCCGGTGACCGGACGTCCCGCGGTGGGCGGCCCGGGACCCGGACGGCGGCGACCAGGACCGTCGCGACCGCAGATGCCGGAGCCGCGGATACCGGAGCCGCAGGAGTCGGTGGTGCAGGCCGACCCGCCGACCGGCGGGAGGAACGCCGTGTCGACGCTGGTGGCGAAGACGCCGCCGCTCCCGGTGGCGCTCGGCGCGGTGCTGATCGTCTGTCTGCTGTCCGGGGGTGCCGTCAGCTGCGGAGGATCGAGCAGTTCTTCGAGCGGTTCGTCGTATGCGACGTCCCGGGAATCGCTGTGCGCGGCGTACCGGGAGTTGCAGGCGCGGATGTCGGACACCCCGAAGGTCGCGACCGAGGGCCCGGAGATGGGGCGGTTGGCGTCGGCGGCGAAGTCGTATCCGGATGCGGGCATCCGTTCGGACGGTGAGACGCTCGAGGGACTCCACGACGACTCCATCGCGACCAACGCGTACGTGCGCGCCCGCATGGGGAGCATCGTGGCGGAATGCGACTGAGGGAGAACATTCGATGACCAGTCCCTCTCAGCACCCGTGTCGGTCCGGACCCGGGCAGTACTCTCCCGGTGCCGTGCGCTACGAGATGCGGTCCGGCGGTGCGCGGTCCTCGAGCCGGCTGCGGGGGCTCCCGGGGCGGGAGCACCTGGTCCGGGCGCTGCCCGTCGCGCTCGGGACGCTGTCGATCGGCTTCCTGCTGTCCCGGACGACGATCCCCGGCGCGATCCTGTTCCTGGTGATCGGGATATTCTACGCCGTGCTCCTCGGGAAGGGCATGCCGCTGTTCGCGGACGGTGCGACGACGCTGGCGTACGCGAGGGCGCTCGCCGGTGGTCCCGATCCCGAGTCCGGATCTCAGTCGGATCCCGTCGGACCTGCACCGACGGACGGGGCCCCTGCCGTCTGTCCGTCCGGCCCGGCCTCCGGCGTCGTGCCCGCCCAGGCCTCCGGCGTCGCGCCCGGGCCCGGATACGGCAGGCCCCGGAACGGCCCGCCGCAGTCCGCCCGCCCGCAGTACGGTCCGCCGCAGCCCGGACCAGCGCCTCAGCCCGGTCGTGCACCTCAGCCGGGTCTGCAGTCGTCCGGACCTCGATCGCAGTCGCCCGGATCTCCGCGGTCCGGCCCGCCGCAGCGTGTTCCGGCGCCTCGGCACCCGGCGTCGACGGGGTTCTCTCCGGGCGGCGTACCCGCCCCGGTCGTCCCGCCCGGAGTCGGGCGACCGCAGAACGGACCGGGGGGCCGGGGCCGCCCCGGCGGGCCGGCGGCGGATCGGAGTCCGGCATCGGCCCCGGCATCGAGTCCGATCCGCATCCCCGAGGGCACGACCTCGAAGATCTCGTTCGGCGGGAACGACGCCGCCGCGACCTCGTGATCTCCACCGGATGATCTCCGCAGGCGGGTCGGGGCGACGTGCCTCCGCACTCGTGTCTGGACGGGGTGGTTTCGACACGCCGTCGTCACTTCGTTCCTCCGGCGGCTCAACCAGCGATTGGCGACCGGTGGCTCGACCAGCGACTAGCGACCGGTGGCTCGACCAGCGACCGGCGACTGGCGGATCGACCAGAGACCGGCGACCGGTGGCTCGACCAGAGACCGGCGACCGGCGGATCGACCAGCGAGTCGAGGGGTCTCGGAATCCCTGATGATCGGGGCGACTCCGGTCAGTGTCCGGTCGCCTCGACGACCAGTTCGACGTCGGCGCCGTGCACGACCAGTATCAGGACCTCGGAGTCCGGCGGGGGATCGACGTGCTGGGGCAGGGAGTGGCGGACGCTCGCCAGCACGGGGGTGCCCGGCGGGCACGGGAGCGGGACGAGCGCCGCGAGGCTCTTCTGGTTCTCATCGGCACAGGTCAGCTCGGAGAACACCGGGAACGACGGATTCGCGGCGGTGACCAGGGCGCGGGCCCGGTCGAGCGATGCGGTGATCCGGTAGCGCCCCGAATACGACTCCTTCCCGGTGAACACCGGCAGCCGGGTGGCGCGGACGAACTCGAACTCCGACGGGATCGTGACGTCGCGGGAGGCGAAGGCCTTCGCGGCGCGGCCGGCATCCATGTGGTCGGGCTGGTAGGCGTCGTCGTCGCCGAACGGGAAGTTCCACACGGTCACGAACAGCACGAAGAGCACGATCAGCACCGCGACCAGCACCGCGGCGAGGGCGCCGGTCGCGATGAGGGCGATCTTCAGCCGCCGGTGCTGCTTCGACGGCGGCGTCTGCGTCATCCGCGCGGCCAGGGGGCGATCGGATTGCCCTGCCAGCGGGTGTAGTCGGGGACCTGGTCGCCGCGCATCACCAGTGAACCGGGGCCGACGGTCGCGGCGTCGCCGATCTCGGAGGCGGGCAGGGCCACGCAGTGCGGGCCGAGCGTGGCGCCGGGTCCGAGCCGGACGGCGTCGATGGCCATCACGCGGTCGTGGAACAGGTGGGTCTGCACCACGCAGCCGCGCTGGACGTTGGCGCCGTCGCCCAGTTCCACCAGGTCGGCCTCGGGCAGCCAGTACGACTCGCACCAGACGCCGCGGCCGATCTTGGCGCCGAGCGCCCGCAACCACCAGTTGAGCACCGGGGTGCCGGTGGCGGCGTTGGCGAACCAGGGGGCGGCGACGGTCTCGACGAACGCATCGGAGAGTTCGTTGCGCCAGATGAACGAACTCCACAGCGGGTGTTCGCTCGCCCGGACGCGTCCGATCACCAGCCACTTGGCGGCGGCCGCCACGATGCCGGCCACGATGCCGGCGGTGAGCAGCACCACTCCGCTCGCCAGCGTCGCGACCAGGGCATCGGTCGACTCCGCGATCGCCTCCAGCGTCAGCAGCACCCCGATACCGAGGAGGAACGAGACCCACACCGCCACCAGCCGCAGCGTCTCGACCACCGAGCGTGCGATCTTCAGGCGCAGCGGCGGGGCGAAGGTACGTTCGGAGTCGGTGTCGCCGGCGGTACGACGCAGCCGCTGCGGCGGACTGCCGAGCCAGCTCGACCCCGCCTTCGCCTTGACCGGGGCGGCCGACAGCACCGCCACCAGACCGCCCTTGGGGACCTTGCGTTCGGGCGCCACCATGCCGGAGTTGCCGAGGAAGGCGCGCTTGCCCACGCGGGCCTCGCCGATCCGCATCCAGCCGCCGCCGAGCTCGTACGACGCCACCATCGTGTCGTCGGCGAGGAACGACTCGTCGCCGACCACGGTGAACTTGGGGATCACCAGCGCGGTGGAGATCTCGGTGTTCTTGCCGATCGTGGCGCCCAGCGCCCGGAACCACCACGGCGTCAGCAGGCTCGCGTACAGCGGGAACAGGTAGGTGCGCGCGGAGTCCATCACGCGCTCGGTGAGCCACACCTTCCAGCCCGTCGCGCTGCGCACCGGATACGAGCCGGGTTTCAGGCCGATCGCCGCCAGCCGGACGACGACGAGGGTGACCAGCGCGAACGTGGCCAGCGCCGCGAGCATGCCGAGCGGACTCAGGATCACCGCGCGCAGCGCCGCCGAACCGAGGTCGCCGGAGGCGAGCGACCACGAAAACGTCACCACCAGTCCGACGGCCAGCGAGACCAGCGGGATCCCGGCGATGAGCAGCGCCGACAGCGCATAGATCGGCACCCAGTAACGGCGCGACTTCGGGCGCTCCTCCGGCCAGTGCGTCTTGGCCTTGCCGAGCTTCACCGCGGGCGAACCGGCCCACCGCTGACGGGCCTTGACCTTGCCGATCACCGTCGAACCGGGGTCGACGATCGCGTCGCGGCCCACCACGGCGCCGGGCAGCAGCGTCGACCGGGAGCCGACGGTGGCGCCGCGCTTGATCTCCATGCGGCCCAGGTGCAGGACGTCGCCGTCGAGCCACCAGCCGGACAGGTCCACCTCGGGTTCCACGGCGGCGCCGTCGCCGATGGTCAGCATGCCGGTGACCGGCGGGAGGGTGTGCAGGTCGACGCCCTTGCCCAGTTTCGCGCCGAGCGCGCGGGCCAGGTGCGCCATCCACGGGGCGCCGGAGGAGTTGTGCGCGCCGCTGGCCTCCATCAGGCGTTCGGCGATCCACAGGCGCAGGTGCACCGAGCCGCCGCGCGGATGGTCGCCGGGCTGCACGCCGGCCAGGAGCACCCGGGCGCCGCCCGCCGCGATCAGCAGCCGGCCGAACGGCGTCACGAAGATCAGGAACGAGACCAGCAGCACCCACCAGGAGATGTGCACCAGCCAGGGCGCGGGATGGCCGAGGGCGTCGGCGATCACCCGGCCGACGTTGTTCGCGACGCCCAGCCAGGTCATCCAGGCGACACCGGTCAGGGTGGCCAGCGGCACCGCGGCGACGATCTGGGCCAGGCCGGTGCTCGCCGGGATCGGCTTCACCTCGCGCGGCTCCGCGACGACGGCGTCGGTCTCGAGGGAGTCGAGCAGTTCGGCGAGCGAACCGAGTCGCGGATGGTCGTAGAGGTCGGCGACGGTGATCTCCGGGCAGCGGGTGCGCAGCGCGCTCACCAGCTGCGCGGCCGAGAGCGAGCCGCCGCCCTCGGCGAAGAAGTCGGCCTGCGGGCCGGTCACCGTCACCCCCAGCACCGTGCTCCACTGCTCGGCGAGCCAGGCCTCGGTCGCGGTCAGATCGCCCGCGGGTTCGTCGTCGCCCGCGGCGTTCGGGAGCGGCCACGGAAGCGCGTCGCGGTCGACCTTGCCGGAGGTGCGGGTGGGCAGTTCGTCGAGCAGGGCCAGCCGGGGGACCATCGCCGCGGGCAGCTCCTCGCGGAGCCGCGTCTGGGCGGCGGCCAGATCGAAGTCCGGATCGGTGGAGGCCAGGTACCCGATCAGCAGGGCGTTGCCCGCCGCGTTCTTCCGCACGGCGCACGCGCCGCCGCTCACGCCGGGCAGGTTCTGCAGTGCGTTGTCCACCTCGCCCAGCTCGATCCGACGGCCGCCGATCTTCACCTGATCGTCGGCGCGGCCCACGAACAGCAGGCCCTCGGGGTCGAGTTTCACCAGGTCGCCGCTTCGGTAGGCGCGTTCCCAGCCGACCGATTCCAGCGGCGCGTACTTCTCGGCGTCCTTGGCCGGGTCGAGGTAGCGGGCCAGTCCGACGCCGCCGATCACCAGTTCACCGGTCTCGCCGACCTGGACCGGCTGTCCGTCGGCGTCGACCACCACCAGATCCCAGCCGATCAGCGGCAGGCCGATCCGCACCGGCTCCCCGGCCCGCAGCGGGGCGGCGGAGGCGACGACGGTGGCCTCGGTGGGGCCGTAGGTGTTCCAGACCTCGCGCTGGTCGGTGGCCAGCCGGTCGGCCAGCTCGGGCGGGCACGCCTCGCCGCCGAAGATCAGCAGCCGGACCGCTTCGAGCGCCTCGGCGGGCCAGAGCGCGGCCAGCGTCGGCACGGTGGAGACGACGTTGACGTCGCGCTTCACCAGCCAGGGGCCCAGGTCCATGCCGGAGCGCACCAGCGAACGCGGCGCCGGGACCAGGCACGCGCCGTGCCGCCAGGCCAGCCACATCTCCTCGCAGGAGGCGTCGAAGGCCACCGACAGCCCGGCCAGCACGCGGTCGCCGGGGCCCAGCGGCTCGTCCTGCAGGAACAGCGCGGCCTCGGCGTCGACGAACGCGGCGGCGTTGCGGTGGGTCACCGCGACACCCTTCGGGGTGCCGGTGGAACCGGAGGTGAAGATGATCCAGGCGTCGTCGTCGACGGTGGCGGGGGAGTGCGCCAGGGCCGCGGCGGCGGCGTCGACGGTGCGGGGGCGCCCGTCGTGGCGGCGGAGGCCGTCGCCGGTGAGGACGGCGTCCACCTGCGCCTCGCCGAAGACCAGTTCGGCGCGTTCCTCCGGGTCGTCGGCGTCCACCGGCACGTACGCGGCGCCGGCGAACAGCGTCGCGAGGATCCCGATGTACAGGTCGCGGTGCCCCGACGGCATCCGGATGCCGACGCGGGCACCGCGACCGATGCCGGCGTCGTCGAGCCGGCCGGCCATGCGGCGCACCACGGCGAGCAGTTCGGCGTAGGTCAGGACCTGCTCGCCGTCGTCGATCGCCGGCGCATTGGGATGCGCCGACGTCGTGGCGAGCAGGACGTCGACAAGGGTGCGTTCGGCGGGCGCCCGAGCGGCGCGCAGGAACTCCTCGGGGATCGGCACAGCGTTGATTGTGCCCCACCCGGCGACGTTTCGTGGCCGACGCGGGGAGCATGTGAAGGCCGGTCGAACACGGGCTGAGATCCAGGTGAACCGCGGGTGACCTCGCCGACCGCGAGTCTTCGCGTCGACGCCGGTCTACCCTCGGTGAGGGGTGTCCGGCGGCGGGCGCCGAGTGACGCGAGAGGACGGTCCGCATGAGCGAGCGCAAGACCACGGAGCAGCTGTTCGGCATCGACAGGCTGCTCGACGACGACGAGCGCGCGATCGCCGCGACCGTCGCCGACTTCGGCGCCAAGCGGCTGCGCCCGCACGTCGCCGAGTGGTTCGCCGACGGCGTGCTGCCGGCCCGGGAGCTGGCGCTCGAACTCGGCGGCATGGGCCTGTTCGGCATGCACCTGACCGGTTACGGCTGCGCGGGCACGTCGGCCACGGCGTACGGTCTGGCCTGTCTGGAGGCCGAGGCAGTCGACAGCGGTCTGCGCAGCTTCGTCTCCGTGCAGGGCTCGCTGGCGATGTTCGCGATCCACCGCTGGGGCGGCGAGGAGCAGAAGCAGGAGTGGCTTCCGCGCATGGCCACGGGCGAGGCCCTCGGCTGCTTCGGACTCACCGAACCGGACTTCGGGTCCAATCCGGCGGGCATGCTCACCCACGCGCGGCGCGACGGCGACGACTGGATCCTCAACGGCGCCAAGATGTGGATCACCAACTCGCCGGTCGCGGACGTGGCCGTGGTGTGGGCGCGCACCGACTTGGAGGAGGGCGCCAAGGGGATCCGCGGTTTCCTCGTCCCCACCGACACCCCCGGATTCAGCGCCCCGGAGATCAAGAACAAGATGTCGTTGCGGGCGTCGGTGACCGGGGAGATCGTGCTCGACGACGTGCGGCTCCCGTCGTCGTCGATGCTGCCCGAGGCGCGGGGGCTGCGGGGGCCGCTGAGCTGCCTGAACGAGGCCCGCTTCGGGATCGTGTTCGGTGCGGTCGGCGCCGCCCGCGACTGCCTGGAGACGGCGATCGAGTACGCCGCGACCCGCGAGGTCTTCGACAAGCCGCTGTCGGGCTACCAGATGACGCAGGCCAAGATCGCCGACATGTCGGTGGAGCTCGGGAAGGCGTACCTGCTGGCGATCCAGCTCGGCCGGATCAAGGATTCGGGCGACGGCCACGGGTCCATCGCGCCCGAGCAGGTGAGCCTGGGCAAACTGAACAACGTGCGCGAGGCCATCAAGATCGCCCGCGAGTGCCGCACCGTCCTCGGCGCCAACGGGATCACCCTGGAGTACCCGGTGATCCGGCACGCCAACAACCTGGAGTCCGTGCTCACCTACGAGGGCACCAGCGAGATGCATCAGCTGATGATCGCCAAGGCGCTCACCGGCGAGGACGCCTTCCGCTGACCGCCTGAGCCGGGCGCCGAACCCCTGCACACGCTCTGAGTCGGGCGCCGAATCTCTACACACGTTCTGGACCGGGCGCCGAACCTCTACACACGTTCTGGACCGGGCGCCGAACCTCTACACACGATCCCTGAGCCGGGCGACGAAGGAGCCCGTGTCGAAGGGTCCCCCCGAACACGAATGGAGCACCCCCCGATGGCAGCGCAGCTGAAACTCGGACTGAAGGCCTCGGCGGAGCAGTTCGCTCCCCGGGAACTGGTGGAGATCGGGGTGGCCGCCGAGGAGGCCGGCCTCGACTCGGTCACCGTGAGCGACCACTTCCAGCCGTGGCGGCACAACGGCGGCCACGCGCCGTTCTCGCTGGCCTGGCTCACCGCGGTCGGTGAACGCACCGAACGCGTGCAACTCGGCACCTCGGTGCTGACGCCGACGTTCCGCTACAACCCCGCGGTGATCGCCCAGGCCTTCGCCACGATGGGCTGCCTGTACCCGGGGCGGGTATTCCTCGGAGTCGGATCCGGGGAGGCGCTCAACGAGTACGCCACCGGATTCACCGGCGAGTGGCCCGAGTTCAAGGAACGTTTCGCCCGGCTGCGCGAGTCGGTCCGCCTGATGCGCGAGCTGTGGACCGGGAACCTGACGGACTTCGACGGCGAGTACTACAAGACCCAGGGCGCGTACATGTACGACGTCCCCGCGGACCCGATCCCGGTGTACGTGGCTGCCGGCGGGCCGGTGGTCGCGCGGTACGCGGGCCGGGCCGGTGACGGCTTCATCTGCACCTCGGGCAAGGGCATGGAGCTCTACACCGAGAAGCTGATCCCCGCGGTGCGGGAGGGAGCGGCCAAGGCCGAGCGCGAGTTCTCCGCCATCGATCGCATGATCGAGATCAAGATCTCCTACGACCCGGACCCGGCCAGGGCCCTGGAGAACACCCGGTTCTGGGCGCCGCTCTCGCTGACCCCGGAACAGAAGCACTCGGTGAACAGCTCGGTGGAGATGGAGCGCCTGGCCGACGAACTGCCGATCGAGCAGGTGGCCAAGCGGTGGATCGTGGCGTCCACCCCGGACGAGGCGATCGCACAGATCAAGCCGTACGTCGACGCGGGCCTCAACCACCTGGTGTTCCACAACCCGGGCGCCGACCAGCGGCGTTTCCTGGAGGCGTTCACCGCCGAGGTGGTTCCCGGTCTGCGGGAGCTCGCCGTCGTACAGGAGTGAAGCGGTCGTCGTCGGCACATCGGTAGCGCTGCGCCTCCGTTGCCGACGCTTCTCCGTGGTAGCCGCCGTCGCTGACGAGGAGAGTGTTTCGCCGCCTCCGCCGGTTGAGCCCGGCCGCGAACGAAGTGAGCGCCCGGTGTCGAAGCCTCCTGCTTTCGACGGTCCTCAGCCAGGGCGAGGGCAAGGTCGAGGAGGAGGCTGCGCCCGGTGTGCTCGCCGGCCGCGACGCCTTCGAGTACTTTGACGCCGACGCCGCGCTCGAACAGGTCGGTGAGCACGATCAGCCCTTTGCACGGGTTCCGGCCGAGGCGTTCGAGATGTTCAGCTAACGACCGTTTTTTGAACGGCTCCGGAAGTCGTGGACCCCGCACACCTCGTTCGGCAAGCACTCGAAAGTCCACCGAGCCGATGGCACTGTACAGGAAGTCGGCAACCTCCGTAGACGATCGTTGAAAATTCGTCCGAACGGATGGGAAAAACTGCCAATAGTTATTTTCTGCTGAAAAATTCCTGAGTCGGGTATTTGATTGACGCACACTCAAACATGTCAACCTGGACAAGATTCACACAACGGAACACAACGATGATCGATAGGAGCACGAAGAAGGCGAGGACGACCAGATTCGATACGGCATCGGTCATGTTCCAAAAAGGTTCAGTTGCCGATGATGGGCAAAACACATGAGGTGATTCATGCTGCCCCGACCAGAATTAAAGATGAGCTCATTCGTCACCCCTCCTACCGGGCAACCAGCCATCCAATAGCGCCTGCTCACCCGCATTTTACAAGACGTCGGAGACATCATCACATAGCACATCGATGGTCTCATTACGTTCCATAGTTCATCGCCGATGATTCGGTGTGACACTTTGTTTTGAATTGGAGAATTTATGATCATGTCTCGTTCGCTGCGGGTGGCCGGCGCAGGAGTGTGTGCCGTGGTCGGGGTGTTGGTCTCGGGGCCGGTGGTGTCGGCGGAGCCGGCTAAAGCCGATTCGTTCGCCGATCGGACGGTGTCGAAGACGACTGCCGACGGGTGGCGGGTGTCGGTGGTCAAGGCGAGGGAACGGGTCCGTAGTGTGCCTCCGCTGAATCAGTCGCCCTGGTCGCGGGAGGGGTTTTTGAGTCTGCGGGGTGAGGGGCGGATCGCGGGGACGAGCACGTTGCCGGTGAACGCGGGCACGGTCGCGACGGGTTTCCAGTTGGGGTGCAACACCGATGTGACTTCCGGGGCGACGGTGGGGGTGACCGGTGGTCCGACGGCGCAGATGTCGATCTCGTATCCGCCGGCGATGGTGATCGGTGGTCAGTTGATGCCGAGTATTTCGACGACGTTGCGGCCCGGGACGATCGCTGATGTGCCGTTCGGGTCCAAGCAGATGGCTGGTGCTTTGGCGGGGATCGAGCTCGATGGTGTGCATGTGAAGGTCGACGGGTGTCTGGGTCCGGTGGCGGTGCGCGCGTATACCCGGGTGGCGATTTCGACCGCGGCCAATGACACCACGGTGCACGTGTACGGCAAACCCCACTATTTATAGAGCACCACCATCGATCCGAAGGATATCTTCGAGATATACGAAAATCGGGTTTCGCATAGATGCTCGACACTCCACCCTGCTGAAAAAATCAGGAAGGATTGAATATTTTGAGATCTCTCATTCCATACATTGAGGTAGCCTTTCGCAAGAAAGCCACAGCATCCAGATTCTGCATACTGGTACTCCTCTTTCCGATCGTCCTTTCGCTTGCAGGACTAATGTCCATTGGTCTTGATTCCAGCCAGGTAAGAGCAGATGCTTTATGCGACCAGATGAGAGCTCAGCACGGATCTAACTGGCCATGCATTAATGTTCCCACACATAGTCCGCAGCCGACGCAGGCCACTCCTGATCAGCGTCCAACGACACCAGGAAACCTAGGAGGTGGGCCTCTTATAGAGGGCAATCCTGGTTCCGGCCCAGGAAGATCCACTGGCACACCTATTGTTCCCGGTAGAAGTGCAACCAGACCAGAAAATACGACTACACCTGAAGTTTCTAGCCCACCCGAAATTGGTCGGCCAACTCAAGTACCACCGATAAATACACACCGAAATCCAGCAGGTACCGTAGTACCGAGAAACCGTTTCACTCCAGCGCCAGCACGCCCCGAAGTGCAACCACTCCCCTTACCTCACGGGCAAGGCAGTGAAATAGATATCCGAAATCCGAGTCCAAATGAAGGGCTCGAATCCGCAATTTCTGCGGGCTGGTGCCCACTTGGTAGAAATCATTCCAACGGATGCATCGGCGCTGGGATTACACGCGATATTATCAAGAATATACCCAAGTATATCCTTGGCGCAGTAATCACTACTGCCGTATTTATCGCACTCGCCCTATTGGTTTTATATCTTGCCCCTACCAGCCCATTTCTAGGGGCACTGATGTGGATGGCCGGGATAGTTCTCACTGAAGAGTATTCTATAATACTTGGCGCAACACTTTCAGCAATTCTCAAAAAGTTTCTATTAAGATTTATCTCCGGAATCTTCCGGGATCAATTGAAGAAATGGTGGAAGGGAAATAAGGACTCTGAAGCAGGCAAAAAATTGGAGGAGATCTGGCGCGGCTGGAACCAGCCTGGACAGGAACCAGGATGGGATCGAGACCACCAGGCAAAACCAAAACTTCCAGATGATCGCCCTAAAGAACCATCAGGAAGAGGGCCTGAGATACAAGAAGAACCCCCTAAGACTACTCCCACCCCTTCGCCGCCAGTACAACCCTCGACACCTTATTCACCACCGCCGCCTCCACCACCGCCTCCACCACCACCGGCGCCGGCGCCGGCACCTCCACCCGAGCCAGAACCTGATCCTGATCCTGATGGACGTCTGATTCCTGAAGGTCCCGGCAATGTTGTTCCTCCTAATCCCGAGACGGGTTCTGGACCCAAAGAAGGAGATGGGAGATCCGAAAAAGCACCTTCACCGTATATAGAAGGTGGTGTAGACGGTCCGAACAATCCGGACCCGGACAAAGTAATCGGCAATAATAATGGTGACGTACCAATGGCGCCGCCGCATATCCGCGTATAGTTGACACGGAAGCAGGAATAAAATTGGCGAATACACGGAGAGTCCCCGCAGCTTGCCGTCTCGCGATTAATGGAATAGTGACCATATCGGTGGTCGCATTCGGGGCAATTATCACATTATTAATCACCGAGGGCAGCTTACATGCTTCCCAAGTGTTCGAATTTGTTGCGGTATATCTAGTCGCATTGGCCGGAATTTTCATCATTCGGAAAGCGACTTCCGAAATTCAATGGTCCCTGGTGGCATTCGCGTGTGCAGGGCTACTAGGAGTCGGGTGCGCTCTATATGCTGTGCGCAACATGGGAGAATCTAAAATTTGGCCTTGGGTCATTTCCGCAATCTTTTTTACACTAATCTCAATCTCACATGGACTCGATATCAACCGTCAACGTCAAGGAAAATTGAAGTGATGATAAATTCAGTTCCTGATGAAATTCCCGCCCCGGATGAGAATAGCCCCAAACGAAAAAGATTCTGGGAACAGCCACTTCTCGATATCCCCGATCCGCACCCCGAAATTCCTCGACGATGGTGGCAGCGACGATACGGGAGATTGACTCCATTTCAAAAATGGCTGATGGAACAAAAATGGGCTAAGCGGATAGCCGATTTTATCAGCGTGCTCCCATGGTTCTGATCGATGTGACGTAATTGCGTGCTCGATAAAACAGTGGTCCGACGGCGCAGATGTCGATCTCGTATCCGCCGGCGATGGTGATCGGTGGTCAGTTGATGCCGAGTATTTCGACGACGTTGCGGCCCGGGACGATCGCTGATGTGCCGTTCGGGTCCAAGCAGATGGCTGGTGCTTTGGCGGGGATCGAGCTCGATGGTGTGCATGTGAAGGTCGACGGGTGTCTGGGTCCGGTGGCGGTGCGCGCGTATACCCGGGTGGTGATCTCGACTGCGGCCAATGACACCACGGTGCACGTGTACGGCAAACCCCACTATCTATAATCCTGTTACGCGATCCGAGGAAACGATCATGAATATGATTGCCCATCGATATACGATCACATTATTTGCCACACTCTTGGGAATCATCGTATTCGTCGCTACTGGCCCATTTGTCGCACCAGCATTCGTAAATGCGGATCCTCTATGTGATCGGTTGCGTGCCGAACATGGACCTGCATGGCCTTGCATTGATGTGCCCACGTACACACCACTCCCTTCTCAAGGTCAGCCTTCACCGGCCGCTCCAGGGAGTGCTGGCACCCCAAATACTGGTCCCGCAATCAAAGGAAGTCCCGGGGACGGGCCCGGACAAAGCAACGGAACCCCTATCGTCGGAGCACCTGATCGCAGCACGAAGTCTAATGGATACGATCCTTCTACACCCCGCGCCGGCGATAACCGGATACCCATAACGACACAGCCTAAAACAATTATTCCGAGTAATAATCAAGTGGTTGCGCCAAGGAGCCCAGCGGCCTCCAGAATCAATAAACAGCAGCCTGGACGACAGGAAGTAGATTCAGAAATAATTCCGAATGAAATTATGGACTATGGGGCAATGCTAGTATGGTGCAGAGCTGGAGGTCTTCTTCGTATGTATCATTGCAATCGTGTGCGAGATGAGGATATTCAGGGTAAATCATGGTCCGAATCGGAGAGATACTTTCCCGTTAAAGATGGCTACGCAATTGATGATGGACGCGCAGATGCTGCCCGTCACTGCATTTGGCTCGGTGGAATGACGGCGAGAGGAAGCGAGAGTCTCGCCCGAGCCGCAGCTAATATTCACGAGTTTACTTCGCCAGCGAGACCCGACGATCCCGAATACTCAAAAGCCTCCGAGGCGATGGACCGCTACAACAATGAGACGGGAATTCGCATTGGGCATGAGTCTGACGGGGATTTCGCGGAAGTTATTAATAAGTGCGTTACCGCGTCACGTTCAGCAAATAAGATTCCGCAAGAAGAAGTTGCTGACGTCCAGAATCCTGGCGGACACTCCCTAATATTCTTTAATGGGAAATAATACTTAAGGAGTCATTGTGAAACACATTTCTGCTGCCGGGATTCTCTTCGCTGCACTATGCGTCATAGTAGCTTGCGGAGCATGTAACGACCCGACCGATGCCGCGGAAGGGATAACGGAAACCTTGCGGAAAGTTCCGGAAAATCAAGAACTTGCGAAATTTCAGATATTGGTATGCCCTGAACAGCGGATTAATAATGCGGATCTGCTTCGTCGTGTTAAGGAGCAGGAAAAACGCACAGGCGTCCCGTATCTTAAACCGTTCCCTCCTGACGATAGGGGCTATAAGGAATTCCTCGAAGCATACCGGAAGACGATCATTCCAGCCGACGCAGTAAAGCTGACAACGAATGACGATGTGGTTATTGTCAATGGAGATCTAGTCGATTCGGGAGTACTTCCGCCGTCTCCACATGGGGCAGAGTTCAAGAAGGTCGACGGCTCATGGCTTCTATGCGACCCTACATTTATCAGTCGCAAAAATTCCGAGGAAACAGCCAGGGAGTATCTCCGTAATGCAATCAAACACAAATAATTGGATCAGATGTTCGGAATGAAGCGAACTTTCATCATGCGCATAGCTGTCCTGGGTGGAGCACTTATAGCCATGTCGGCGTGTGTCAAAACAAATTCTGAAACCGCTAATCCCACCGAGACGGGCGTGGCGCCGAAAATGCTTCGAGTAGCAGGGAGTCAATGTGAGGGACTGGCGCGGTCTGGGGGTACTGTACCGGATAATGTCAAGATTCTTGGATGGGATTTAGATGCTAGTCTACCCAATTCCCCTGAAGGATTGAGAGGATGGATGATATCCGGAAGGACATCCGGGCCATCAAATAAAAGGCCGATTTGCAACGTCACAGAAACCCCAGATGGGGGATACAAAGTATTTCTTGTCAAGTAGTATTAAACACCCATGTTCGCTCATGGCCGGTTTCCTGTTCCTCCTGGCCGTGTTCACCGTGGTCATCGTCCGGTGGACGGTGCGACGGAACCAGGGCACCAGTTCCACGGCGGCCGGGATCCTCGCCGGTGAGGCCAGCCGCGGGTCAGTGCCGAGTACCGAGTTGAGCCGACCGGCATTGGCGGTGTGACAGTCGCCGGGATGTAGGTCCGTTCGCATGACGGCGCCGCTCCACCAGCTGGTGGAGCGGCGCCGTCGTCTGTGGTGGGTGGGGTCAGACGAGGCTGTGGTCGTTGTTGAGGTGGTCGGCGTAGGCGGGGTCGAGTTCGGCGGCGTCGATCCAGCGGCGGACGGTGTTGTGTGAGCCGATGCCCAGGGCCTGGGCGATCGCGTTCGGTGTGGTGCCGTCGAGGCGGAGTCGCAGGACTTCGGCGACGGTCTCGGCGTGGTGCGGGTCGGGTTCGGGGCCGCCGGATCACTGCTCTGGGATGGTGCTTCGGTGCTGGTGGTGTCGGTCGGTCGACGGCCGGAGCGTTGTCGTCACGAAGTACCTGCTCAGCTCGATTGGCACGAATAGATGCGGTTGTCGGCTCGGCTATGCGATCCAGGTGCGGTGACGCAGCCGGCGGACACCGGGACTACCCGGTCGGTGCCTCCGCCGCGCCACCGGGCGCCGTCACCGTCACCGTGGCGGTATCGGTGACGGTGACGGTGACCGGATCGCCTTGTTCGGGCGCGGCCTGGGTGACGGTCTCGGTGACGGTCTGCGTGCGGACCCGGGTCTCGCGTTCGGTCCGGACGGCAGTCTGGCGCTGCACCTCGGTCTGCGTGGCGGTCCGCGTGGTCGGCTCCTCGTGAACCTCCTCCACCTCGGTGATGGTGGTGGTGACCGGGGGCGCCGCCTGGCCACTTCGGCCCTGCGGGCCGATCGCGAAGAAACCGATCACGACGAGCGCCGCCGCGGCGACGGCGAGCCCGGCGATGGTCTGCCAGCGTCGTACGGCGGCCTCGGCGCCGCTGCCGGGATTCGTCACCAGCACGGTGGCCTGGCTGTCCGGGGACGGGTAGGTTCCGGCGGTCCCGGGATCCGGATAGACTCCGGCGGTCTGCTGCGGCGCGTTGTAGTCGGCCGTCGGACCGTCGTAGGGGGGATACGGCTGCTGCTCAGGCGGTTGCGGCGTGCTCACGATCTTGGACTCCTTCAGGCGGCCTCGCGGCCGCTCTCAGATGTCCAGGTTACCGGGTGCGCCGGGTCGCCCAGCGGCCGCGGAAAACCGGTGCCGGAAGCGGTGACCCCGCCGGTGTCGCCGCCGTCACGGGCGGCGCGTCGTCGTTCCGTCGGCCACCCCGGTCTCGGCGCGGTGCCGTTCCTCGCATCGTGTCGTCTCGGGCGGAATCGGATTCGATGCAGAATCGGTGCAGGTCTAGCATGATGAGTCGCAGTCGTCCGGAGAGACGCCTACCGATCGGGTCCACGATCTCGCGCCGTCGGCGCCGACGTCCACGATCCCCCTCGCGTGTGTTTCCGCGGCGGCCGAGCGCGTCGTCGACGGGTCGTCGGCGACGTCGGAGGACATCTATGAGACAGGGTCGGTCGATGGTGGACGACGGTCAGGATTCGGTGGAGGCACCGCCCGACGGCGAAGTGATCCTGGAAGCACAGGGGCTGGGCGTGAACGCCCCGTGGGGCCACGTCTACGGTCCGGTCGATCTGCGGATCCGGCGCGGCGGGGTGACCGTCCTGGTCGGCTCGGCCGGCCGCGGCCGCACCGCACTGCTGCTCACCCTGGCCGGTCGGATGAAACCGACCTCGGGCACGCTGACCGCGTTCGGGCGCACCGGCAAGGCGCAGCACCTGTTCGACAACGCCGGAATGGCCTTCATCGACGAGGTCGACGGCATCCGGCAGACCATCCGGGTGCGCGACGTGGCGACCGAACACCTGCGCTGGAACGCGCCCTGGTACAAGCTCGTGGGCCTGGCGAAGGAGGACGACCTGGAACGGATGTGCCGGTCGACCTTCGGGCCGCTGTCGCTGCCGTCGCTGGACGCCTACGTCGAGGAACTGCCCGAACTCACCGGGGCGCTCCTGCACGTCGCCATGGCGAACCTGCGCAGACCGCCGCTGCTGGTGGTCGGCGGCGTGGACAAGATGAAGCGCGACGTGAGCTCGCAGAAGTTCCTCGAACGTCTCATCGACCTCGGCCGCACTCAGACGATCGTCACCGCCGACGTGAACGGCGCGGTGCCGCGCGACGGCATCACCGACGTGCTCGGCGTGGGCAACCTGACCGACGACGAGTTCGTCCGGCTCGAACGAGAGGACCGGGTCCAGTGAAGATGCTCGCCGCCTTCTCCCCGGGCAGTGATTTCAAACGCTACTACCGCGGCCGCATGCCGCGGCTGGCGCTGGCCGTGATCATCCTGATGCCGCTGATGTACGGGGCGCTCTACCTGTGGGCGTTCTGGAACCCGTTCGGCGCCGTGGACAAGATCCCGGTGGCCATCGTCAACGCGGACGAGGGCACACAGGTGCAGGGGAAGCGCGTCGACGCGGGCAGACAGGTGCTCAGCGGTCTGGTCGACTCCAAGCAGCTCGACCTGCACGTGGTCTCGGAGAAGGAGGCCGTCGACGGACTGGCGCGGGGCGAGTACTACTTCACCATCACCCTGCCGCCCGATTTCAGTGCCCGGATCGGCTCGCCGACGTCCGGCGACGCCAAGTCGGCGCAGATCGTCTTCGGCTACAACGACGCGAACAACTACCTGGCCACCATGATCGGGCAGACCGCGGCGCAGCGGGTGGTGAACATGGTCGGCGCGCAGGTCGGAGCGCAGACCTTCGACGTCGTCTTCCAGCGCGTGGACCCGATGCTGGGCAAGATCACCGAGGCCGCCGACGGCTCCGGTCAGCTCGCCGCGGGCCTGATCCAGGCGAAGGACGGCGCCGATCGACTCAAGGACGGTGCCGTCGAACTGAACGACGGCGCGGTCAAGCTCAACGACGGCGCGGTGAAACTCAACGACGGCGCCGTCAAGCTGAGCGCCGGCGCGGGCCGCCTGAACGACGGTGTGCAGGAGCTCGCCACCGGCGTCATGACCGCCACGGACCCGCTGGTGGACGCGCTGAAACGAGGCCGGGAACGGGCGCCGGACATCGCCGAGATGAACGCGACCGCGGAACGACTGGGCCGGAACCTGGTCCGCGTCGAACGTGCGCTGGGCACCGTGACCGAACTGCAGTCCCGGGCGTACCGGGCCACCGTCGACCTCAGCAGGCAGCTGAAGCGGCACCCGGATCCCTCGGTACGACAGCTGGCACCGCTCCTCGACCCCGTCAAGGAAGCACTGGAAGCCCAGGGGATGGGACCCCGGTCGAACAGCGACCTGAAGGCCGCGCAGCAGGATGCGGCGCTGTTCGCCAAACAGCTGAACGACCCGAACAGCTCCCTCCGGAAAGCGCTGACCATGTTCGCCTCGGGTGCGCTGGTGAACGACCTGGAGAAGATGCGCGGCGCCATGACCCAGCTCACCGACGGCGCCGGGCAGCTCGCCGACGGCGCCGAACAGCTCGCCGCGGGCACCGGGCAGCTCACCGACGGCACCGGCAGGCTCACCGACGGGACCGGGCGGCTCACCGACGGCACCGGGACGCTCAGCGACGGCCTCGGACAGCTCAGCACCGGTGCGAACCGGCTGGCCACCGGGCTGAAGCAGGGCGCGGACGCACTACCGAAGTGGACCGATCAGCAGCAGAAGAAGCTGGCCGAGGTGCTCGGCGATCCGGTCACGCTGGCGCAGGAGAACCAGAACCCGGCGTCGAACTTCGGCACCGGTTTCGCGCCGTTCTTCTTCGGCCTGGCGATCTTCGTCGGCAGCATGATCGCGTGGATGCTGTTCACCCCGCTGCAGCCGCGGCCCATCGCGCACGGCCTGCACCCGTTCCGGGTGGTGCTCGCGTCGTACGTGCCGACACTCGGCGTCGGTATCCTGCAGGCGACGGTCCTCCTGCTGGTGTCGGTCTTCGCCGTCGGGCTCCGGCCGCAGCACCCGTGGGCCACCTTCGGCTTCATGGTGTTGATGGTGGCGATGTTCATGGCGATGATCCAGATGTTCACCGCCGTGCTCGGCCCCTCCGTCGGGCGCGTGGTGACGCTGGCGTCCCTGATGATCATGCTGACCTCGGCGGGCGGCATTTATCCGCCGCAGACCACCGCGAAACCGTTCCAGTACGCCCACCACGTGGACCCGATGACGTATACGGTGAACGGTCTGCGGCAGTTGATCGTCGGCGGCATCGACTCCCGGCTGCCGACCGCGATCACCGTGGTTGTGGGGCTCACGGGGGTGTTCCTCGCGCTCTCCACGTGGGCGGCCCGGCGCAACCGGCAGTACAACATGGAACGCCTCTACCCGCCGGTCGAGGCCTGAGGCTCGAATGGAGAAAGCCGTGCCCTCCCCCCGTGATCCGATCCACGTCCCGGCCCTCGATCCGCTGGGGGAGGAGCTCGTGCTGCCCCGCGACCGGCTCGGCGACGGTCCGCTGCCGGCCGGCACGGCCTACCAGGTGGTCCACGACGAGGCGATGCTCGACGGCAACTCGCGCCTGAACCTGGCCACGTTCGTCACGACGTACATGGAGACCGAGGCCCGTCGTCTCTACTCGGAGACCGTCGACAAGAACATGATCGACAAGGACGAGTATCCGGCCACCGCGGCCATCGAGGAGCGTTGCTGGCGGATGCTCGGCGACCTCTGGCACGTGCCCGACCCGAACGACGTGATCGGCACGTCCACCGTCGGCTCGTCGGAGGCGGCGATGCTCGGCGGCCTCGCACTGAAGCGGCACTGGCGGGAGCGGCGGAAGGCGGCGGGCGAGTCCACCGCGGAACCCAACCTGGTCCTCTCCACCGCGGTGCAGGTCTGCTGGGAGAAGTTCTGCAACTACTTCGAGGTGGAGCCGCGCTGGGTGCCGGTCGACGAGGACCACTGGTGGCTCGACGGCCACGACCTGGAGAAGTACGTCGACGAGAACACGATCGGCGTCGTGGCGATCATGGGCCAGACCTTCACCGGCGCCTACGAGCCGGTCGAGGCGATCGCGGCGAAACTCGACCGGATCCAGGCCGACACCGGTCTCGACGTGAAGATCCACGTCGACGGCGCGTCGGGCGGATTCGTCGCACCCTTCTGCCAGCCGGAACTGGAGTGGGACTTCCGGGTGGAACGGGTGGTCTCGATCAACGCCTCGGGCCACAAGTACGGGCTGGTCTACCCGGGCGTGGGCTGGGTGGTGTGGCGCGACACCGCGCGGCTGCCGGAGAGCATGGTCTTCCACTGCTCGTACCTGGGCGGCGACATGCCGACGCTGGCGCTGAACTTCTCCCGCCCCGGCGCCCAGGTGCTGCTGCAGTACTACCAGTTCCTCCGGCTGGGGCGTGAGGGCTACCGCGCGGTGCAGCAGGGCTGTCTGGACGTGGCCGGACGACTGGCCTCGGCCATCGGCGACATGGGCCCCTTCGAACTGGTCACCAGGGGCGACACGATCCCGGTGTTCGCCTGGCGGATGAAGGACGGCGCCGACCGCAACTGGACCCTGTACGACCTCCAGGACCGTCTGCGCATGAAGGGCTGGCAGGTGCCGGCCTACCCGATGGCCGACGGTCTGGGCGACGTGGTGCTGCAGCGCATCGTCGTGCGGCACGGCCTGAGCCGGGACCTCGCCGGGGCCCTGATCGACGACATCGCGGCCGCGGTCGCTTTCCTGGAGAACCTCGACGGCCCGATGCCGCACGAGGAGCACCGCGGGTCGTTCCACCACTGACCGGAGTCGCTTCTCGGCACCCGAGTCCTCCTCGGCGCTCGAGCCCTTCTCGGTGATCGAGCGGAGTCGAGATCCTTCGAGTTCCTCCTGGTGGTCTCGACTTCGCTCGACCAGCGAGAGGTGGAGCCCGTCGTCGAGAGGTGGAGCCTGTGGTCGAGAGGTGGAGCCCGTCTCGAGAGGTGGAGCCTGTGGTCGGGAGGTGGAGCCTGTGGTCGGGAGGTGGAGCCCGTCTCGAGAGGTGGCGTCCGTGGTCGAGCGGCGGAGTCCGTCGTCGAGAGTGGGGACTTCTTCGGTGAGAGTCGGAGTCCTGCGGTGAGAGTCGGAGTTCTTCAGCGAGAGCGGGAGCCCTTCGGTGATCGAGCGGAGTCGAGATCGCTCAGCCGTCGGAGCGCAGCCGCCACAGCGGGCTGACCGGGCCGTGTCCCGCGCCGAGCGGATAGGCGTCGGCCAGGCACCGGGTGACCCAGTCCTTGGCGAAGGCCACCGCCTCCGGGACGGTCGTGCCGTGGGCGAGGGCGACGGTCGCCGCGGCGGCCAGGGTGTCGCCGGCGCCGTGGTCGTGCGGGGTGTCCACCCGCGGCGCGTCGAAGGTGGAGAACTCGTCGCCGTCGAACAACAGGTCCGGGCTGCGGTCGCTGCCGCGCAGGTGACCGCCCTTGACCAGCGCCCACCGGGCGCCGAGCCGGTGGAGTTCGCGGGCCGCGGTCTCCTGGCTGGCGCGGTCGACCACGTCGATCCCGGTGAGCAGCCGGACCTCGTCGAGGTTCGGCGTCACCAGGGCGGCCCGCGGGAACAGCAGCTCCACGATCGTGCTGCGCGCGTCGTCGGCGAGCAGCGGATCGCCGTGCATCGACGCGCACACCGGGTCGACGACGAGGGGGATCCCGTCGTCGTGCGCCCCGCCCCGGCCGATCCCGGCGGCGTCGAACGCGGCGGCGACCGCCTCGATGATCGGGGTGGAGGCGAGCATCCCGGTCTTGACCGCGCCGACGCCGATGTCGGAGGCCACCGAATCGATCTGCGCGGCGACGATCTCCGGCGCGATCTCCTGCACGCCGGTCACGCCGAGCGAGTTCTGCACGGTCACCGCCGTGACGGCCACGCATCCGTGGACCCCGGCGAGCGCGAAGGTCCGCAGGTCGGCTTCGAGTCCGGCGCCGCCGCCGGAGTCCGATCCGGCGACGGTCATCGCGCGCACCGGAGTGGCGGCGGGCAGACGTTCGGCGAGGGGCAACGGGTTACCTTTCGACACGGGCACTCACTTCGTTCGCGCCCGACTCGAGGGGCGGCTGGTTCGGTTCACGGGGTGGGGAGCACCGCTCACGGTGCGGCGGGAGTGCCGACGGCTTCCAGGGGCAGGTACACCGCTCCGCCGGCGCGGCGGAACTCGTCGGACTTGGCGGCCATATCGGCCGCGATCTTCGCGTCGATGTCCGCCTGGGTCACCAGGCCGTTCTCCTCGGCGTAGGTGCGGACGTCGGCGGAGATCCGCATCGAGCAGAACTTGGGCCCGCACATCGAACAGAAGTGCGCGGTCTTGGCGGGCTCGGCCGGCAGCGTCTCGTCGTGGTACTCGCGGGCGGTGTCCGGATCCAGGGCCAGGTTGAACTGATCGGTCCAGCGGAACTCGAAGCGGGCCTTGGAGAGCGCGTCGTCGCGTTCCTGCGCCCGCGGATGGCCCTTGGCCAGGTCGGCGGAGTGGGCGGCGATCTTGTAGGTGATCACGCCGACCTTCACGTCGTCCCGGTTCGGCAGTCCGAGATGCTCCTTGGGCGTGACGTAGCAGAGCATGGCGGTGCCGGCCTGGGCGATCATCGCCGCGCCGATCGCCGAGGTGATGTGGTCGTAGGCGGGTGCGATGTCGGTGGCCAGCGGGCCGAGCGTGTAGAACGGGGCCTCCTCGCAGAGCTCCTCCTCCAGGCGCACGTTCTCGGCGATCTTGTGCATCGGGACGTGGCCGGGGCCCTCGATCATCACCTGCACGCCGTGCGCCTTCGCGATCTTCGTGAGCTCGCCCAGGGTGCGGAGCTCGGCGAACTGGGCTTCGTCGTTCGCGTCGGCGATGGAACCCGGCCGCAGGCCGTCGCCGAGGGAGAAGGTGATGTCGTACTTCGCGAAGATCTCGCAGAGCTCGTCGAAGTGCGTGTACAGGAAGCTCTCGGTGTGGTGCGCCAGGCACCACGCGGCCATGATGGAGCCGCCGCGCGAGACGATCCCGGTGACGCGCTTGGCGGTGAGCGGCACGTAACGCAGCAGCACGCCCGCGTGGACGGTCATGTAGTCGACGCCCTGCTCGGCCTGCTCGATCACGGTGTCCCGGTACAGCTCCCAGGTGAGTCTCGCCGGATCGCCCTTGACCTTCTCCAACGCCTGGTACATCGGGACGGTGCCCACCGGCACCGGCGAGTTCCGCATGATCCACTCGCGGGTCAGGTGGATGTCCTTGCCGGTCGACAGGTCCATGATGGTGTCGGCGCCCCAGCGGGTGGCCCACACCATCTTCTCCACCTCCTCGGCGATCGACGACGTGACCGCCGAGTTGCCGATGTTCGCGTTCACCTTCACCGCGAACGCCTTGCCGATGATCATCGGCTCGGATTCGGGGTGCCGATGATTGGCCGGGATCACCGCGCGGCCGGCGGCCACCTCGCTGCGGACCAGTTCGACGTCGACGCCCTCGCGTGCGGCGATGAAACGCATCTCGTCGGTGACGAGTCCGGCCCGCGCCCACGCGAGCTGCGTCGCCGCCGGGTGCCCGGCCTCGGTGGGGACCGGTGCGGGCCGCTGCCACTCGTCGCGGGTCGGCGCCAGACCGCGTTCGACGTCGATCTCCGCCCCGGCGTCGGTGTACGGGCCGGAGGTGTCGTACAGGTCGAGGTGTTCGCCGTTGGTCAGGTGCACCCGGCGCTGCGGGATGCGCAGGTGGCCGTCGTGGCGGTAGTGCTTGGTGCTGCCCTCGATCGGGCCCCGGGTGACGTCGTCGGACGACATGTCGGAGGACGAACGGGCAGCAGAAGACAGATCGGTGCTCAAGAGAACTCTCCCTACGCCGGCATTATCCGGACAGGTTCATGCGGTCGGCGACCGCCTGTCGCCCTCTCAGCCCTCGGTTCGCGAGAGCCCCCGTGTATGTGTGATCGTGCGCCACCCACCCTAGACGAATGATCCCCGGTGTGCGCACTCCGGGAATCGGAGACCCCTCGGCGATCGGGCCCCTCTCGGCGATCGAGACCCTCTCGGTGGTCGAGACCCCTTCGGTGATCGAGGCCCCTCGGCGATCGAGACCCCCTTCGGTGATCGAGCGGAGTCGAGATCCCGATCGGCGCGAAGACTCGCCTCGGGCCGAGGGTGCTCGGCATCCCGGTCAGGGGTGGTCTCGACTTCGCTCGACCAGCGAGGGGGGAGGCTCGACCGGCGAGGGAAGGATCGACCAGGAGGGAAGGCTCGACCAGCGAGGGGGGAGGATCAACCGGCGAGGGGAGGCTCGACCGGCGAGGGGGAGGGGAGGCTCAGCCGAACGACTTGCCCGGCTTCCAGTAGGCCATCGACTTGACGTTCTTGCGGCCGAGACCGAACTCGTTGCGGAAGAGCCCGGTCACCGCGCGGGTGCTCTTGCTGTCCAGGGCCACCCAGCCCCGGTAGCCGGTCGCCTCGATCGTCCCGGCGGCGGATTTCACGGCGTCGACCAGGGCTCTTCCCTCGTCTTCGCGGCGGATCCAGTGGACGGAGTCGTGCGGGCGCAGCCGGAGCGGGAGGTCGCGGTCGGTGTCGTGCTGGTACTCGAACCAGATGTGCGCCGGTGCGGGCGAGGCCGCGGCGGTCAGCGCGTCGAGGATCGAGTTGATCGCGGGCATCGACGCGGTGTCGCCGGCGATCAGCCATCCGGCGGGCAGCGGGTCGCCGAGGTCGAAGTCGCTGCCCATCACCGTCACCGGGAGCACGTCGCCCGGCCGGGCCTGCTGCGCCCAGCGGGCCGCGGCGCCGTCGTGCAGGGCGAATTCGATGTCGAAGGCGTCGGCGGCCGGGTCGGGGTCGACCAGGGTGTAGCCGCGCTGGTGCAGAGCGCCGTCCGCGGAGAACCACGCGCGCACCCACATCGTGGGGTGCACGGGGATCTTCTGCAGGAGTCCGCCGCCGGTGAAGCCGAGTCGCAGGTAGTGGTCGGTGACGGTCTCGGTGCGGGTCACCGTGATCTCGAAGTCGTCCGCGTTGAACAGCTTCAGCACGGCGCCCTGCCATCCGCGCCCCTTGGTCTGTGCGGCCATGTCCACTCCTCATGCTCGACGGCTCGGGTGATCCCGTGCTGCCGAGCCGGCGGGACCACCCCTATTTATTAGGGTACCCTAATCTACGCTGTCGGCGTGGCTCGGAAGTCCCCGAGGCCGCGGCCGGGCGTCGACGCCGGGAACCGTGCCCGGCACGATCCGGAGGAGACCGGCGGAGTCGGGTCAGGACAGGTCGAGGACCAGTGGTGCGTGATCGCTGGCGCCCTGGGCGGCGCGGGCGTCCCGGTCGATGAAGGCGTCGTGGACCCGGTCGTCGAGCGCGGGGGAGCACAGCGCGAAGTCGATGCGCATGCCCTCGTTCTTCGGGAACCGCCCGGCGGTGTAATCCCAGAACGTGTACACGTCCGGGCCCGGGGTGAACGGTGCGGCGCTGTCGACGAAACCCGCCGCCCCGAACGCCCGGAACGCGGCGCGCTCCGGCTCGGTCACATGGGTGCGGCCCGCGAAGTACTCGGGATCCCAGACGTCGTCGTCGGTCGGTGCGACGTTCCAGTCGCCCGCCAGCACGGTCTGGGCGGCCGGGTCGTGCCCGAGCTCCAGCCGGGTGACCCCGGCCAGCGCGTCCAGCCACGCCAGCTTGTACCGGTAGTGCGGGTCGTCCGGCGTCCGGCCGTTGGGCGCGTACAGGCTCCACACGCGCACCCCGGCGCAGGTCGCCGAGAGCGCCCGCGCCTCCGGGGGCGCCCCGGGCTCCAGTGAGGGCTGGCCGTCGAACCCGCGGTGGACGTCGTCGAGGCCCACCCGCGAGGCGATGGCGACGCCGTTGTAGCCGCCCTCGCCGTAGAGCGCGACGTCGTAGCCCTCGGCGAGGAAGCTCATCACCGGGAACTGGTCGTCACGGCATTTGGTCTCCTGCAGCGCGAGCACGTCGACGGCGTGTCGGCTCATCCAGGCCACCACCTGCTCCGAGCGGGCCCGGATGGAGTTGACGTTCCAGGTGGCGATCCGCATCAGGCGCCTTCGAGCAGGGTCGGCGGGGCGCCCGCGGCCGCCCACCGGGTGACCAGCCGGTCGACGTGCGCCGCCTCGGTGTGCAGGAGCAGCCCGAACTCGAGGGGCTGCGGGCGGTCGGCGTTGTACGCGTTCGGCGTGCGGTAGTCGTCGCGGTACTCCGCCTGGGATCCGGCGAACCACGCGAAGTCGTCGGGGGCGGCGTCGACCAGGAAGTTCTCGCCGTGCGTCACGATCGTCAGGAATCCGGCCGGGCGGGCGCCGGTCGCGGTGCGCAGCGCGCCGCCGTCCAGATCGCCGATCACGTCGTCGAACGAGTCCATGCCGTGCCAGAAGTGGTCCGGGAACTGCCACGCCTGCGCGTACTGGTCGTACATGCCGTCCAGCGTCCGCATGGCGTCGCCGTCGAGCCGACGCACCACCAGTCCGTGTTCGAGGTCCAGATCCAGATTCACCGTGACCGGTGCGGTCGTCACGGCCACGGCCGGGCCGCCCCGCAGGGTCGCGTGCAAGAAGGAGCCCAGATCACTGCTCATGCCGATGGTCCTCTGATCTGCTTGAAGCTGCGGTAATGGTCCAAGGTGTACCAGGCGCTGCCGTCGTTCGCGGTGATGATCCGCTCGGCATCGCGTCCCCGGTTCGGTTTCTTCGGATTCACGTCCCACTCCTGGAACCGCAGCCGTTTGCCGCCCGCGCCGGTGCGGGGCAGCAGGCCCTCGTGGTTGCCGAAGTTCCGGCCGCCCTGGGTGCCCGGGGCGTTCGCCGCATCGGGCCAGTCCCCGGCGTCGATCAGGGCGAGGGTGTCGAGCACGCGCTGCGGGACCTGGCCGGACGGGCTCTGCGCGGCACGCGACGCGGACGACTTCGCGGACGGCTTCCCGCTCGGTGCGGACGGCTTGGGCGCGGTGCTCCGCGCGGTCGTGCCCGAGGCGGGCGTCGCGGCCGGAGCCGTGGCCGAGGCCGTCCGGGACAGACCCGCCGCGCCCGTGGCATCGGTCGGCTTCTCGTCCGCGGACAGCCACCACGTGAGGCCGGTCACGAGGAGGAGGACGACGATGCCGCCGGCCGCCGACAGCAGCTTGCGCAACGGTGAGGTCGATTCAGGGGTGGTGCTCATCGTGGTTCACCGTAGGCGATCGGGCCGGTGCAGGCGATCGCCGCCCGGCGAATCGGTCCGCGCGGTCGGCAGATCCACGACGGCGACGGTGTGATGCAGCCGGTATCCGCGTTCCCGCCACCGGGTCCGCGCGGGCAGATCGTCGCCCGCGAGTTCCACCGGATCGCCGTCCGGGCCCACGAGGACCTCGTGCTCGGCGGTCGCCGGTGCGGGAAGGTCGGCCGTCCGCAGCAGCCGATCGGCGACGACGACCCGTCCGGGCAGTCCGCGTTCGGCGTACCAGGCGGCGATCCGGTCCAGCGCCGCGGCCGCGGCCCCGAACTCGATCGGCACCGCGGCGCAGGCGCGCGGATCCTGCGCGCCCGGCGTGGCCGACAGCGTCCAGCCGTCGATCTCGGCGCGCTCGGCGGCGGGCACCGCGTCGGTCAGGACGCGTTCGACGGCCCGGATCTGCGCATTGCGCACCGTCCGCGCCGACAGCGTGCGGAGCGAGGTGATCGCCTCGGCGGGGACGGTCTCGATGCGGCCGTCGCGCTCCACGACCAGTCCGTCGGGTCCGCGTTCCACCAGGAAACCCGTCAGGTCCGACAGCGTCGGGGTGTGCGCGAGGGCGGGATTCGGGGCCTCCCGCCAGTCGTCCGGGCCGCCCGCGCCGAGGCGGTAACGCACGACGACGCGGTCACCGGGCAGCGGATCCATGTCGGCGCCGGATCAGCCGTCGTGCCCGAAGGGGTCGGCGACGCTGCCGGGCAGCCAGGTGAGGCCGGGCTTGCCCCAGCCGTTGCGCTTGATGGCCTTCTTCGCGGCGCGGGCGTTCCGGCCGACCAGCACGTCGACGTAGAGGAACCCGTCCAGGTGGCCGGTCTCGTGCTGGAGCATGCGGGCGAAGAAGCCGTTGCCCTCGAGCTCCACCGGCGCGCCGTCGCGGTCGGTGCCGACCACCTTGGCCCAGTCGGCGCGGCCGGTCGGGAAGCCCTCGCCCGGCACCGACAGGCAGCCCTCGTCGTTGTCGTCGGGGTCGGGCATGGTCTCGGGGATCTCCGAGGTGGTCAGCACCGGGTTGATCACCTCGCCGCGCCGGCGGCCGGGGCCGTCGGGGCAGTCGTAGACGAACATGCGCAGACCTCGACCGACCTGGTTGGCGGCCAGACCGACGCCGTTGGCGGCGTCCATCGTCTCGTACATGTCGTCGAGCAGCTCGACGATCTCGGGGGACGGCCGACCGGCGCCGTCGAGTTCGACCGGGGTGGTCGGCTGATGCAGCACGGGCTCGCCGACGATGCAGATGGGGAGAATCGCCATGGGAGAAGACTCTACTGAACGCCGCGCCGGTGAGTCCTGCACGTCGATGCCGGTGTCGCCGTGATTGAATGTCAAGGCGAAACCACTCCGCTGTCATCCGGCCCCCTGCACGAGCCTCTCGAACTCCGATCGAGGGTCCGACGGTCGAGGGCCGCAGTGACCCGCCCCACGAAATCATGAAGGAAAGGGACATTCGGTGTCGAACGGCTCTGCCGCCCCTCAGCCGGTCCAGCCAGATCCGCACGAGGTCGGCTCCGACGGCCTGACTCGACGAGAGCGCGACATCCTTGCCTTCGAGCGTCAGTGGTGGAAGTACTCCGGGTCCAAGGAGAACGCGATCAAGGAGTTGTTCTCGCTCTCGTCGACGCGCTACTACCAGCTCCTGAACGCCCTGGTGGACCGTCCCGAGGCGCTCGCCGCCGATCCGATGCTGGTGAAACGGCTCCGCCGGGTGCGGGCCTCCCGGCAGAAGGCGCGCGCTGCCCGTCGCCTGGGTTTCGAGATCACCTGAGACGAGATCCGCTGAGCCCTTAGGCCCGTCTCTGCACGGCCCGACGGGCCGCGTGGGTTAGAGTTGCCCTGATGAAAGCTGACCGCGATTCCAACCGCCTGCCGTATCGTGCCGGCGCCATGGTGCTGCTCGCTGTCGCCGTGGTGTTCATCGGCCTCGGCTGGCATTCGGCTGCTACCACCGGCGACGAGTCCGCCAAGAACAAGCTCGAGCACGCCGGGCAGAGCGCCCCGGCCAGTGTGCCCGCATCGTCGACCGCCGAGAGCAAGACCTCCGCGGCCACGAAGACGAGCACGACGTCCTCGAAGCGGTCCGGCACGTCGACCACCCGGGCCGATGCCGCCACCGGTGCCACGCCGAAGATCTGCGTCCTGAACATCGGCGTCATCCGCGGCCTGGCGCAGGAGGTCTCCGATCACCTGAAGGCCGAGGGCTTCAAGATCGGCACCAAGCCCGCCAACTACATCACCAGCAGCGTGACCGAGAACACCGTCTTCTACGGCAGCGGTCAGGAGTCCGCGGCCGAGAAGGTCGCGGCCTCGGTGCCCGGCGGCGCCGTCGTCGAGGAGCGCCCGTCGGCGTTCACCCGCTGCCCCGGGGAACTCGCCGTCGTCGTCACCAGCCGCTGACCCGGTCCCGCACGTCGCCCGAAACCCAGCCCCAGCCCCGCAATAACCCTGCCGAAGGAGCCGACATGACCACCCGCCTCACCAACGGTGTCTCGACCAAGCGTGCACTCGCTTTCCTCGCGGCCGCCGGCCTGGCCGGTGCGGCCCTGACCGCCTGCTCGCCGCCGAACGAGCAGCCGGCCGACAAGGATGCCAAGGGCACCACCCCCGCGGTGGTCACCGGAAACCAGGCCATCCCCGGTGAGCTCGTGAACGCCGACGACGTCCCCGCCGAGGCCACCGCCGCCGTCGGCACCTTCACGCTGATCCAGAAGGAGGGCAAGGTGGTCGGCGCAGGCAGCTTCGTCGACACCCAGGGCGGCACCAAGCTGACCATGCGGGTCGACGGCCTGAGCAAGGGCCAGCACAAGGTGGAGGTCCGCAACGCCAAGGAGTGCTTCGCCGGCGGTGCGGCCGCGGTGATCTCCGGCGGCAACCTGCCGGGCCTGGTGGTCGACGACCACGGCTCCGGCTCGGCCAACCAGACGGTCTCGGTGAAGATCGCCGACCTCAACGAGAAGATCCTGGTCGTCACCGAGTCGGCGACGGGCAGCGAGCCCATCGCCTGCGGCGTGATCGCTGCCAACTGATCCGCGCCCCGCGCATCGTCGAGAGGGGACCGTCGTGAGCGGGATCGAGCCCATCGAGTTCCGGCCTTCACCCGCCCCCACCCTCGGGGTGGAGTGGGAGCTGGCCCTGGTGGATCGGGAGTCCCGTGATCTGGTCAACGCGGCCGCGCCGCTGTTCGACCTGATCGCGGCCCGGGGGATCGAACGCGCCGACCGGATCCACAAGGAGTTGCTGCGCAACACCGTGGAACTGGTCACCGGCATCTGCACCACCACCGCCGAGGCCATGGACGATCTCGGCCGGACGCTGGAACAGGTCCGGACGCTGACCGACGAACTCGGCATCGACCTGTACGGCGCCGGAACCCACCCCTTCGCCGAATGGTCGGCGCAGCAGCTCACCGAGGGGCACCGGTACGCCGAACTGATCGAGCGCACCCAGTGGTGGGGTCGTCAGATGCTGATCTGGGGCGTGCACGTGCACGTCGGGATCGACGATCGTGACAAGGTGCTGCCGATCATCGACGCGCTGCTGCACTACTATCCGCACCTGCTGGCGCTCTCGGCGTCGTCGCCCATGTGGGCCGGGCAGGAGACCGGTTACGTGAGCAATCGCGCGATGATGTTCCAGCAGCTGCCCACCGCGGGCCTGCCCTTCCAGTTCCGGACGTGGCCGGAGTTCGAGTCCTTCGTGCACGACCAGAAGACCACCGGGATCATCGATCACCTCAACGAGATCCGCTGGGACATCCGGCCGTCGCCGCACCTGGGCACCATCGAGGTGCGGGTGTGCGACGGCGTCTCGAATCGTCGTGAACTGGCCGCGCTGGTGGCCCTGACCCACTGCCTCGTCGTCGATCTGAGCCGCCGGATGGACGCCGGTGAACGACTCCCGCAGATGGCGCCCTGGCTGGTCCAGGAGAACAAGTGGCGGGCCGCCCGGTACGGACTGGACGCGATCATCATCCAGAACTCGGCCTGCGAGGAACGCCTGGTCTCCGACGACCTCGCGGACCTGCTGGTGCGCCTGGCCCCCGTCGCGGAGGACCTCGGCTGCACCGACGAGCTCGCCTCGGTCGGCGAGATCGTCCGGCGCGGCGCCAGCTATCAGCGGCAGCGCGCAGTGTACGCCGTCTCCGGCGACCAGCGCGACGTGGTGGCCTCCGTCGTCGCCGAACTCGACTGACCCGCCCGCGCACCGCGCCCCTGCGTCGACGGGGCGTTCTCCGGGAGACCCTTCGACTCGGTTCGTCACTGCGTTCCTCCCCGGCTCAGGGAGCGGAAGGGCGGCCGTCTGGGAGGTCTGTCATCCCTACGCTCTCTGCACCGCACGTGAGCGGAGCGAGCCCGCGTGTCGAAGGGGCCGCGACCGCTCAGCCCTGCGCGCGTCGGTTCTTGTTCTCTTCCCGGCGCTGGACGCACAGCTGCGACTCGTCGAGCAGCTCCTCGCCGCTGCGCTGCTCGCGGTAGGCCAGCCGGCCCACGCGCTGGGCGATCACCGGGGCGGTGATCAGGGTGAACAGCGCGGTGAGCACCAGCATGCCGCTGTCGGCGTGGCCGGCGACCTTGATCAGCGTGCCGATCAGGATCATGCTCATCCCGAAGGTCTGCGGCTTGGTGGCGGCGTGCATCCGAGAGAGGGTGTCGGGGAAACGCACGATGCCCAGCGCCGCGGTGAGCGCGAGCAGGCTGCCCAGGAGGATGAGGCAGGCGGAGACGATGTCGCGGATCATTCGTCGTCCCTCACTCGGAAGCGGGCCACCGAGATGGACCCGATGAAGCTGATCAGCGAGAGCGCCACGATCGCCGGGACGATCGTGGTGTCGAGGGTCGCGGCGATCCACACCGCCAGGGCGCAGATGATCAGGGCGACCAGGGTGTCGATCCCCACCAGGCGGTCGAGGGTCGACGGTCCGCGCAGGCAGCGGTACAGGGTCAGCAGGACGGCCGCCATGAGCATGGCGCCGCTGACGGTCCAGACGATCGTCACGGCTTCCACCGTTCCTTCCGGTGTCCGGGCCGGTCGGGGTCGGATTCGGCCACCCGTCGGCGTTCGGAGTAGGCGACGTGATGGTAGTCGTCGTCGATCCCGTGGAACGGGCTCGGAATGCCATTCGCTGTCGCGCTCGAAGGTCTTGATGAACTGGCGTTCCACGTAGGCCATCTGCTTGCGGAACGCATCCACCTGGCGCTGGGTCCGGACGTCGAAGACGTGGATGTACAGCATGCGGTGCACGTGATCGATCTCGACGACCATGGTGCCGGGCACCAGGTTCAGGTAGTCGACGGCCAGGGTGAGCACCAGATCCGATTTGAGGGCGACGTGGACGCGGACCACGCAGCCCAGCGGCGGCGGCCCGGGGCGGACGGCGGCCCAGGCGACCTGCGCCGAGGAGATGAAGAAGTTCCAGATCAGGGTGAGGAACAGGTGCAGTGCGGCGATCGGGTGGACACGGCCCTCGACGGGCACGCGCGGCAACGGCAGCACGGTGAGCACCAGGATGCCGATGAGCACGCCGACGACGACGTTGCCCCAGGTGATCGACCCCCACAGCAGCACCCAGACGAAGGCGATCCAGGAGACGCCCCAGAGGCGGACGCAGAACTCGCGCAGATCGCCGCCGAGCCATCGGGGGGTGTGCAGCCGGGCGGCGAGCCAGACGACCGCGGCGGCGACCGGCCACGCGAACGAGACCACGGCCGTGCGCCAGAGCCGACCGAGGAACGCCGGGATCGGACGTTTGCCGACCGGTCTCGGCTGCGGCCTGTCGGGGTAGGGGGTGTTGCTCACTCGCCGTCACCTCCCAGGACCGAGTGGATGTACGGGGTACGCTGGATGAGGTCGTCGGCGGCGTCGTCGGTGAAACCGAAGATGGGACCGGCCCAGACGGTCAGGGCCAGGCCCGCGGCCACCATGAGTCCGGTGGGCACCACCATGGCGATCGGCATGCGGCCGACGTCCTCGCGTTCGGCCAGCTCCACGTCGGTGCCCTCGGGCACCAGGGCGGAGGCGGTGCTGTTGGTGATGCCGCCCTCGGGGGCGTCGGCGCGCGGCCGCCAGAAGGCCTTGGTCCACACGCGGGCCACCACGTACAGGGTGAGCAGGCTGGTTACCACGCTGCCCCCGATCAGCAGCCACGCCAGCACCGAACCGTCCCGGGCGCCGCCCTCGAGCAGCGCCACCTTGCCGATGAACCCGGAGAAGGGCGGGATGCCGCCCAGGTTGAGCGCCGGGATCAGGAACAGCGCGGCGAGCACGGGGCTGGCGATCAGTCCGCCGAGCCTGCGCAGCGAGGCCGAACCGGCCTGCCGCTCGATCAGGCCGACCACCAGGAACAGCGTGGTCTGGACCAGGATGTGGTGGGCCACGTAGTAGACGGCCGCCGACATCGACGCGGTCGACCCCACCGCGATGCCGAAGATCATGTAGCCGATGTGGCTGACCAGGGTGAACGACAGCAGACGTTTGATGTCCGACTGCGCGATGGCGCCGAGGATGCCGACGAACATGGTCAGCAGGCCGGCGATCATCAGCAGGCCGTCCAAACTCCCGCCGGGGAACAGCAGGGTGGTGGCGCGGATGATCGCGTACACGCCGACCTTGGTGAGCAGGCCGGCGAACACCGCGGTGACCGGGGCGGGCGCGGTCGGGTACGAGTCGGGCAGCCACGTCGACAGCGGGAAGACGGCGGCCTTGATGCCGAAGGCCACCAGCAGCACCGCGAACAGGGCGTTGCGGGTGCCCGACGGGACGTCGTCGAGCCGGACCGCCATCTCGGCGAGGTTGAGCGTGCCGGTGGTCGAGTAGGCGAAGGCGATCCCGGCCAGGAAGATCAGCGACGAGACCATCGAGACCATCACGTACGACGCTCCCGCGTGCACCCGGTCGGCGCTGGCGCCCAGCGTCAGCAGCACGAAGCTGGCCGCGAGCAGCACCTCGAACGAGACGTACAGGTTGAACAGGTCGCCGGCGAGGAAGGCGTTGCACACGCCCGCGGTCAGGATCAGGTACGACGGCAGGAAGATCGACACCGGCTGCTGGGTGGTGCCGTCGCGGATGCCCTGCCCGATGGCGTACACGACGACGCAGAGGAGCACCGTGGTCGAGACCACCAGCATCAGGGCGGCCAGCCGGTCCACGACCAGCGTGATGCCGAGCGGACCGTTGGGGTACCCCTTGTCGCCCCAGCCGCCGATCTTGACCGCGTACGGTCCGTGGGTGCTGGTCAGGTAGAGCATCATCGACGACGCGATCAGCGCGGTGCCGATGGCGCCGACGGTCACCGCGCGCTGGAAGCGCGGGCTGCGGCCGCGCAGCAGGGTCAGGGCGGCGCCGAGCAGCGGGACGAGCGTCGGCAGCGCGATGAGGATCGGGATCCAGGAGGGCTGGGGGATCACGGTGTCTCCCTCCCGGTCCGGTCGTCGTCTCCGGGGCGGTCGTCCCCGATGCGGTCGTCGTCGTTGTGGTGGTCGGTGTGGTCGTTGTCGTCGTCGGGCATCTCGTCGGGGCTGTAGCCGGGCAACCGGTCGATCACCGCGGCGTCCTCGGGCATCAGGTCGGTCTCGATCACGCCGCGGTGCGCCGCGGCGTACTCCTCGGGGGTGAGGGGATTGCCCTGGTCGTCGAACAGGTCGCCCGCGACGGTGTCGGCACCGGTCTCCGGGTCGTCGCTGCGGTCCCGGTCGGGGAAGTCCTTGAGCGAGCCGGTGAGCAGCTTGACGTCCTCGGAGTCGTCCTCGAGATCGTCGTCCTGCCGGTTGATCAGGAACAACCGGTAGGTGAGCGCGAGCACGAACGCGGCCACCCCCATGGTGATGACGATCGCGGTGAGCACCATCGCCTGGGCGAGGGGATCGGCGTCGCCGGCGGCTCCGGCGCTCTCGGCGCCGCGGATCGGGGGATTGCCAGGGAGTCCGCCGAGGGTCACGATCAAGATGTTGATGCCGTTGCCGACCAGCATCAGGCCGAGCAGCATGCGCACCAGGCTGCGTTCCATCAGCAGGTAGACGCCGCACGCGGCGAGGACGCCGGCGACGATCAGCAGTCCGAGGTTCACGCTCATCGGACGGCCTCCTCGGCGGGCACGGTGCAGTCGCCGGGCACGGCGGCGACGCTGTCGGAGGCGGTCGGGGCGTCCGGCAGGTCCAGGCGGGCGCCCAGGCTGCGCAGGACGTCGAGCACCAGGCCGACGACGATCAGGTAGATCCCCACGTCGAAGAACATCGCGGTCACCACGTGCACCTCGCCGAAGATCGGGAGGTGCAGGTCGACGACGGCCGAGGAGAGCGCCGGGGCGCCGAGGGCCAGCGAGGTGACCGCGGTGGACGCCGAGATCAGCAGGCCCGCGCCGAGGATGGTGCCCGCCTCCACCGGCAGCGCCTCGCCGAGTTCGTAGCGGCCGCCGGCCAGATACCGGAGCACCAGGGCCAGGCCCATCACCAGGCCGCCGGCGAAGCCGCCGCCGGGGGCGTTGTGCCCGGCGAAGAAGAAGTACAGCGAGACCACGACCAGGGTCGGGAAGATCAGCCGGGTGGTGGCCTCCAGCACCATCGAGCGGTGCTTCGGATTGCCCAGTTCGCTGCCGAGGAGCCAGGTGGTGCGGTCCGGGATCAGATCGTCCTCGTCGAGTCCGGCCGCGCTGCGGGCGACGTCGGTGACGCGCGGCGCGGCGCCGAAACGTCTGCTCCGGAAGACCATCGAGGCGACACCGGTCGCGGCGACGATGAGGACGGAGATCTCGCCGAGGGTGTCCCAGGCGCGGATGTCGACCAGCAGCACGTTCACGCTGTTGCCGCCGTGGCCGTACTCGTAGGCGGCCTCGGCCAGGTCGACGAAGAGCGGTTCCGCCGAGCGGGCGGCCGCGGCGAACAGGCCGACCAGCACCAGGGTGGCGCCGAACGCGATGCCGATCAGGGCGCGCAGCGGGCGGAAACCGGTCTTGTGCCGCGGCTGCGGCTCGGACGCGAGCTTGCGCAGCACCAGCACGAAGATCACCAGGGTGAGGCTCTCCACCAGGAACTGGGTGAGGGCCAGGTCGGGGGCGCCGTAGATCGCGAACAGCGCGCCGCAGCCGTAGCCGGTGACGCCGACGGTCAACGCGCCGGCGAGGCGGTTGCGCAGCATGGTCGTGGTGAGCGCGGCGGCCACGATCACGACGCCGATCACGATCTGCCAGACGTTGTCGAAGCCGCGCAGTGCGAGGTCGGTGCGCGAGCCGAGGAAGAGCAGGACGAGCGGCATGATCACCGCGGTCGAGAGGACCACGCCCTGGGTGATCGGCAGGCTGCCGCGCTGGGTGTTCCGGGTGACCCAGAGCGAGAGGGTGTCGGCCCAGCGCAGGATGCGGTCGTAGGCGTGGTCGGCGTTGAGCCGCGGCGGGTGGTCGAACAGGTGGTCGCGGATCCGGCGGAGCGTCAGGAACAGGGCCGCACCGGCGACGACGACGATGATCGAGAAGACCACCGGCAGGCCGAAACCGTGCCACATCGCGAGGTGTTCGAGGTGCCGGCCGTGATCGGGCAGGGTCTTCGCGTACGGCTCCACGTAGGAGCTGATCCACGGGGCGGCGAAGGCGGTCACGACGCCGAGTCCGGCCAGCAGCAGGGGCGGCAGCTGGAACATCGCCGACGGCGGATGGAGCTGGGCGACGGGGCGGGTCGGCAGGGTGCGGACCTTGCGGCCGAACGCGCCCCACAGGAAACGCGTGGTGTAGGCGAAGGTCAGCACCGAACCGAGGACCAGCACCAGGTCGACGGCGTGCGCCAGGGCCGGGGGGTACGCGCCGGTGTCCCACAGGGCGCCGAACGCCGTCTCCTTGCCGACGAAGCCGAACGTGAACGGCAGGCCGGCCATCGAGGCGCCGGCCACCGCGGCGATCCCGGCCAGCACCGGGAGCCGGTGCCCCAGGCGGGCGAGCCTGCGGATGTCGCGGGTGCCCGTCGAGTGATCGATGATGCCGACCACCATGAACAGGCAGGCCTTGAACATCGCGTGCGCGATCACCATCGCCAGACCGGCCAGGGCGACCGACTCCGCGCCGACGCCGACGAGCACCATCATGAAGCCCAGCTGGGAGACGGTGCCGAAGGCCAGGATGAGTTTCAGGTCGAGTTCGCGCAGTGAGCGCCAGCCGCCGAGCAGCATGGTGAGCAGGCCCAGACCCACCACCAGGACCTGCCAGCTGACCTGCTCGTGGAATCCGGGGGACAGGCGGGCGACCAGGTCAGATGCCGGCCTTGACCATCGCCGCGGCGTGCAGGTAGGCGCTGACCGGCGTGGGGGCGGCCATCGCTCCCGGCAGCCAGAAGTGGAACGGCACGATCGCCGACTTGGTGAGCGCGCCGATCAGGATCAGGGCGACCGCCACGGCCGCGTAGACGCCGTTCGGCGGGTTCGCGACCACCTCGGACAGCAGGTAGCTGCCGGTGCGCTCGCCCAGCATGATGATGCCGACCAGCATGGCCAGACCGCCGAAGGTGGTCACCAGCAGGGCCTGGGTGGCGGCGCGGCGCGACGTCGCACGATAGCCGTAGTAGCCCACCAGCATGAACGAGAGCACCGTGGTGGCTTCCCAGAACACGTACAGGAGCAGCATGTTGTCGCTCACCACGAGGCCGAACATCGCGGCGGCGAAGGCGACGAGCTCGCCGCCGAACACCTCGACGCGCCTGCGCATCGTGTCGAAGTAGTTGGCGCAGTAGACCAGGACCAGCGAGCCGACGCCGAGGATCAGCACCGAGAGGACCGCCGACAGGGTGTCCAGGCGCAGGTCGATGTTCAGCTGCAGGCTCGGCACCCATTCGACGGTCTGCGTCAGGGGCTCGTCGGCGGGCGGCCAGTGGCACAGCAGCCAGATCAGCGCACCGGCCGGCATCAGAGCCAGCACATGGAATCCGCGCGTGCCCAGGCCACGCATGATCGGCGGCGCGAGCAGCGCACCGATGGCCAGCGCGATCAGGACCAGAATCAAGAGGCACTCCGTCGGTCGAGAGGCGGGCGGGGTGTCGAGAGAAGCATCAGTACCCCTCTTACTCTACCGTTTGGACCATGTGGTCATTACGGAGAGCCCTTCTGGCAGCGCTGCTGGCGGTCGTCGCGTTGACCGGCGCGACGGCGTGTGGTTCCGACGACGCGGCCGCGCCGCCCGGCGTCGCGCTGCCCGACGACTTCCCGTCGGATCAGGTGCCGTTGGTCGGCGGGACGGTGCAGAGCGCCGAGCGCACCGACACCGGCTCGTGGTCGGTCACCGTGCAGGCCCCGGCGAACGACGGCAACGGGTACGACAACGCGGTGAAGAAGCTCACCGACGCCGGTTACCGCGAGTCCAGCACCATCAACACCGGTCGTGAGCGCGGCGTGATGATGCAGAGGGAGACCGACGAGGGGACCTACTGGGTCACGGTGGGCATCAGCGCGGCGGCCCAGGGCGGCCAGAGCACGGTGCTGTACACGGTCACGCGGGCCTGACGGACGGACTCCTCCTCCGCTTCGTCGGCGATCGTCTCCTCGAGTTCAGTCCCCGGGCTGGTCGCGGCGTTCCGGGCGGCGCAGCCGCAGACGCGCCGACGACTTGCGCACCGGGATCACTCGGCGGCGGGTGCCGGCGGCGACGGCCGCCCGACGATCGTCCCGGCGTTGACGACGGCGCGCGTGCGGCGCGTAGTCCCAGTACTCCGGGCGCGAACTGATCCACCGCTGCATGCGCCAGGCGAACGGGATGTGCGCCAGATACCCGAGCACCAACACCACCATCAGGGCGTACGGGAAGGTGAACAGCAGTGCGGCGGCGGTCGCCACCAGGATCAGGGCGGGCGCCACCATGCGCGGCCGCAGCTTGGCCGACTTGAAGCTGAACGTCGGCACCCGGCTCACCGCGAGCAGTGCCACGAACACCAGCCAGCATCCGACGAACACCGGGCTGGTCCACGGACCGTCGCCGAACTGCTCGGCGAGCCCGATCGGCAGCAGCACCGTCACGGCGGCCGCCGGAGCGGGCACCCCGACGAAGAAGTCCTTGGTGTAGGCGGGGGCATCGTCGTCGTCGAGCAGCGTGTTGAAACGGGCCAGCCGCAGGATGATCGCGGAACAGTAGACGAGGACCGGCATCCAGCCGACGTTCTTGTCGAGGTCGGTCTCGTCGCGGAACATGAGGGTGTAGACCATCACCGCGGGGGCCACCCCGAAGTTGACGGCGTCGGCCAGGGAGTCGAGTTCGGCGCCCATCCGGCTGGTGGCGTCCATCATCCGGGCCACCCGGCCGTCGAGTCCGTCGAGGACGGCGGCGGCCGCCAGGAGGAGCATCGCCGGGTGGGCCTCGCCCGCCTCGCCGAAGCGCATCGCGGTGAGCGCGGCGCACAGCGCGAGGATGGTGATCGCCGACGGCACCACCAGTCGGCCGGCCCGGGACCTCTCCCCGGCCGCGGCGCGACGACTCCGGGGGCGACCGGCGACCGGGCCCTCCCGGCGCTTGCGGGTGCCGGCGACCCGCGGAGTGCGGCGGACCCGGTCGCGGTCGCTCATCGCGGCAGTTCCGCGATCACGGTCTCGGCGCCGACGGTGCGCTGGCCCACGGAGACCTTCGCGACGGTGCCCGCGGGCAGATACACGTCGACGCGGGAGCCGAAGCGGATCAGTCCGTAGGTGTCGCCGACGACGACCGGCTCCCCCGGGCCCACCTCGCACACGATGCGGCGGGCGATCAGGCCGGCCAGCTGCACGACGCCGATCTGCTCGCCCGCCTCGCTGCGCAGCCGCAGGCAGGTGCGCTCGTTGCGTTCGCTGGCCTCGGGCAGATCGGCGGACAGGAACTCGCCCGGCGTGTGCTGGACGACCTCCACCACACCCGAGATCGGGATGCGCTGGACGTGGACGTCGAACACCGACAGGAAGGTGCTCACCCGCGGCAGCGGCTCGGACCCGAGGCCGAGTTCGGCGGGCGGGACGGCGTGGTCGACCAGGGCGACGGTGCCGTCGGCCGGGGCCACCACGGCCCCGGGGGCGGTCGGCGGGACGCGCGACGGATGACGGAAGAACAGCGCGCAGGCACCGGTCAGGGCCAGCGCGGGCCGGGCGATCCACTTGCGTTTGCGGCCGAGCAGGGCCACCGCGGCGCTGCCGGCCACGAAGGGCACCCCCTTGGGGTGGATCGGCGGGACCGTCTCCTGGATCAGATCGAGCAGATGGGCGGGCCCGGTGCGGTCGCCGGGCTGCGCGGGGCGTCGGGCCACGGCTCAGCCCTCGACCGCGAGCTTGATCTTGCCGAGGGTCTCGCGCATGCCTGCGGCGAGCTCGGGCTCGAAGCTGTCGTTGCCGCCGAACACCTTGTCGACGAGGAACGACGAGAGCGCGCTGGTCTGGCCGTCGGCCGCGACGCGCGAATGCGTCACGGTGACGCCGCCGGCGGTCTCGGTGAGGACGAAGCCCCAGACGGTGTTGTTCTCGGTGATCTTCCAGGCGATCTGCTTGTTCGGCTCGAAGGTCACGACCTTCGCCGTCGTCGGCCAGATCAGCAGACCGCGGCGGTTGATGTTCGCGGTGCGGGTGCCGGCCTTCACCGGGCCGCCGAAGACGAACATCTTCTTGCACTGCGGGCTCCACTCGCCCATGCGCTGCAGATCGGAGACCACCGACCAGACCTGCGCGGGGGTTCCGGCGATCTCGAGGGACTCTTCGATGAGGGGTGCGGCCATAGTCGTGCTCCTTGCGTCGGTCCGGCCCCGAAAGCCGGAACTCTCGACCTGAAACCCTATTCGACCCGAGCCCGGTACGGGAACACCGATCACCGGGTCGGGCCGGGGTGGGGCCTCCGCGAGGCGCGCGGGCGATCGCCCGGCGCACCCCGCGGACGCCTTCACCGGAGCCGGGATCGACCGTGGATGCTCACAGCGGCCACTGGAGGTGCTTGACCTCGAAGAACTCGCGGAAGCCCTCCTCGCCGCCCTCGCGGCCGATCCCGCTGGCCCCGGGACCGCCCCACGGGGCGTCGGCCCGCATGCCTCCGCCGCCGTTGATCGTGACGGTGCCGGACCGGACGCGGCGGGCGAACGCGATCGCCTCGGTGGTCGGCCCCCACACGTTGGCGTTCAGGGCGAAGCGCACGTCGTTCGCGATGCGCACGGCGTCCTCGACGTCGTCGTAGGGGATGATCGCGCCGACCGGGGCGAACAGCTCGTCCTGGGCGATCTCGTCGCTGTTGCTCACCTCGGTGACGAGCGTGGCCTCCAGGAAGAAGCCGTCGGCGAGGTGTGC
This sequence comes from Gordonia sp. (in: high G+C Gram-positive bacteria), assembly GCF_047600385.1. Classification (GTDB taxonomy): domain Bacteria; phylum Actinomycetota; class Actinomycetes; order Mycobacteriales; family Mycobacteriaceae; genus Gordonia. Next base: position 1,402,933 of record NZ_JASGKZ010000001.1, read on the forward strand.
GGGCCGGGTGCCGCCGACGGGGATCGCCGCTCCGCCGTCGACCGCCCGCTCCAGGTAGCCCTGGACGTTCGCCGAATGCTCGGCCGAACTCAGCGGGCCGATGACGGTCGCCGGGTCGAACGGGTCGCCCACCGGGAGGGTGCCGAGGAACTCCCGGGAGAGGGCCACGTACTCGTCGACGTCGGCCCGCGGCACCAGGGTGCGGGTGGTGGCGCCGCACGCCTGGCCGCTGTTGCGGGTGAAACGCAGGGCCGACGGTCCGACGGCCTTCGCCAGATCGGTGCCGGGCAGGAGCACGTTCGGCGACTTGCCGCCCAGCTCGAGCACCGTCTTGGTCAGGTTGGGCGCGGCGAGTTCGAGGATCCTGGTCCCCACGGCCGGGGAGCCGGTGAAGGTCGCCATGTCGATCTTCGGCGACCCGGCTACCGCGGCGGTCACCGCCGGCGGCCCGAAGACGTAGTTCACCGCGCCGGCCGGGAAGCCCGCCTGCTCGACCAACTCGACGAAGGCCCGGGTGAGCAGCACCGACTTCGGCGAGGTGACCAGCACCGTCGAGCAGCCTGCGGCCAGGGCGCCGCCGAGCTTGTACGCGCTCATCATCACCGGCACGTTGTAGGCGACGATCGCCGCGACGACGCCGACCGGTTCCCGCACCAGCACACCGCTGGTGGTGATCGGATCGTGGTCGAGGGGCATCGGCTCCTCGTAGCCGTCGCGCGGGCCGCGCACGGCGGCGTCGGCGAACCAGCGGAAGAACTTGGCGGGCAGGTCCACGTGCAGGCCCGCGCCGACCGACACCGCGGTGCCCAGTTCGGTGGCGGCGAGGTGGACCAGGCGGTCGCGGTTCTCCTGCAGCAGGTCGGCGAGCCGGTGCAGCAGCCGCCCGCGTCCGGCCGGGTCCACACGGCTCCATTCGCCGCCGTCGAAGGCCCGGCGGGCGGCGTCGAGCGCCGCGGTGACCTGGCCGTCGTCGGCCGACGGCGACTCGGTCACCACGGCCCCGGTCGCGGGGGCGACCGTCACGATCGGTTCACCGGCGCCGTCGTGCCAGCGGCCGTCGATGTAGAGGCGGGCGGGAGTGATCTCTGTGGTCATGGAACTGCCTTCGGTGAGGGTCGGGTCGTGGTCGGGCGGGGGGTCAGCCTGCGGTGTAGCCGCCGTCGACGACGAACTCGCCGCCGACCGCGTAACCGGACTCGTCGGACAGCAGCCAGCACGCCATCCGCGCGATGTCCTCGGGCTGGGCGAGCCGGCCCGCCGGGATCCGCGCGTACAGGGCGTCGCCCAGCAGTCGCTTGGCCTCGGCCATGAGCGCGGTGTCGGTGTACCCCGGGCACACCGCGTTGACCCGCACCTTCGGCGCGTACTCGATGGCCGCGGTCTTGGTCAGCCCGATCACGCCGTGCTTGCCCGCGGAGTAACCGGCGGTGTGCCGGAAGCCGCGGATGCCGGCCAGCGACGACGTGTTCACGATCGACCCGACGCCGTCCTGCTTCTCCATCTGCTCGAGCTCGGCGCGCAGGCACAGCCAGGTGGCCTTGAGGTTGACGGCGATGGCGAGGTCGAAGGCGTCCTCGTCCCACTCGGCCACCCGGTGGGCGCCCTGACCGATCTGGCCGCCGCTGACCCCGGCGTTGTTGAACGCGCCGTCGAGGCGGCCGTAATGCTCGACGGTCCGGGCGACGATGCCGTCGACCTCGGCGCGGACCCGCAGGTCGGCGGGCAGGGCGAGGGCTTCGCCGCCGGCGGCGATCACCTGGTCGGCGGTCTCGGCGGCGCCCTCGGCCGAGAGGTCGGAGACGGCCAACCGTGCGCCGCGGGCGGCGGCGAGCAGGGCGGCGGCGCGGCCGATGCCGCCCGCGGCGCCGGTGATGAGGACGATCTTCCCGTCGAGTTCGTCGGACATGAGGTGCGGATCCTTTCGTGGACGCCCGGGCCCGGTTCACCGGAGGGTGTGAGGTGAGATCCTCATGGGTCCCGATGTGTGCTGCATCTCGATGGTGGCGGGTGCGGCGACGGGGGGAATCAGACCTGAGTAGGAGTTCTCTCCGACCTTCCGCTGAACGGCCGGCCCGCCCGTCACCCGTCGCTCGGTCCGCCACCCCGCTCTTCGATCCGCCACCTCGTCGCTCGGTCCGCCACCCCCGCTCCCTGAGCCGCGGCCGAGGAACGAGGCCGCGTGTCGAAGGGCCGCCCGTGCGCCGACAGCGCGGCGACCCTTCGACGCGACTCGTCACTTCGTTCCTCCCCGGCTCAGGGAGCGACGGTTCGGGTCTCGCGCACTTCAGGAGTGCGGGCTTCGGCTCGTACCGGGGTGAGCGCCGTCGGTCAGCTGACGCGGGACGACGGCCAGTCGCGGGCGGGCGCGCGCCACGCGGGCCAGTGGTCGTCGGGTTCGGGCCGGGTCACCGAGACGTGGTGGAAGCACGCCTGGCATTTGACGACCATGCGCGGCCCGAGGTGGTTGGCGACGGGGTAGCGGGCGAGGGCCTCGGCGCCGCAGTGGGCGCAGACGCCGTCGACGCGATGCCGTTCGACGTACACGCGCGGGGTCTCGGGACGGGGGAAGAGGAGTCGATCGACTGCCATGGGACTGCCTTTCAGGGGGAGGGTTCTCAGCGGAGGGGGAGGGTCAGTGGATCCAGTCGACGGGGGCGGCGATCGGGACCTGCCAGCGACCGGCGTCGCGCTCGGCCGCGAGCTCGGCGCGCAACGCGGCGGTGGCGGCCTCGTCGAGCACGCCGTCGACCAGGACCACGCCGTAGCCGGACCGGGCGAACTCCGGGCTCACCAGACCGGCGGTCACGTCGGCCAGGACCCGGTCGGGGGTCCGGCGCAGGGGGTCGCCCCAGCCGCCACCACCGCCGATGATCAGGCGCAGGGCGTCGCCGGCTTTCAGGATCAGGCCGGAGAACTTGCCGGTGCCGTACCGTGCGCCCCGACCGAACTCGCCGTCGTTAGGGTCGGGGCGGCCCTGCGCGTCGAACATGCCGAACAGGGGTTCGGCGCCGCGCAGATCGAGCGGGTCGGTGTGGGCGCCGAACTCGAAGTCCTTCACGTACCAGCCGAACGCCGGGGCTCCGGCGCCGCCGCCGTGGGAGCCGGGTGCGCCGACCCTGATCCGGTCGGCGGTCACGGTGACGGCGGTGTCGGATTCGGCGTAGATCGAGTACACCGACCCGAGGCCTCCGCGGAACTCTCCGGCGCCCGCGGTGTCGACGACCATCTCGTGCTGCACGATCACCAGCGGGCTCTCGATCTCGATGTGCTCCTGGACCGAGGTGCGGCAGTTGCCGATCGGGGTGACGCAGAACGAGATGCCGTCGGCCTTCCAGGTGCCGCCCCAGCCGCCGCCGGCCAGTGCGAACGCGCCCCACGGCGTGCCCTCGTGGCCGGGCCGGGAGTCGATGCCGCCGAGGCTGACCACCACGGCGGTGCCGGTGTCGGGGGCGAACGACTCGTCGGTGGCCCGGCTCAGCGCCTGGGTCACCACGTTGATGGCGCGCGAACCGATGTCGGCGTGATTGGAGCAGCTCGACGGCGGCAGCACCTGCACCACGCTGCCCGACGGCAGCAGCACCTCGATGGGCTTCATGGTCCCGCTGTTGACCGGGGTCGACGGGTCGACCATGAGCTTGACCGCCTCGATGCATCGTCCGGCCTCGCTCCAGGCGGTGCCGCAGTTGCCCAGCGGCTGTCGTCCCGAACCGGAGAAGTCGATCTCCATCGAGTCGCCGCGGACCTTCACCGTCACCGCCACGGGGATCGGCTCGGCGTCGACGCCGTCCTCGTCGAGGAAGTCCTCGGCGGTGTAGTCGCCGTCGGGGATCGCGGCGATTCCGCGCCGCATGCCCGCCTCGGTCAGATCGATCGCGTAGCGGCCCGCCGCCCGGACCTTCTCCAGCCCGGCGCGGGCGATCAGCTCCTGGAGCTGGCGTTCGCCCACCACGAGACAGCCGTGCAGTGCGCGGAGATCGCCGAGCACCAGAATGCGGCACCCGGTTGTTCTCCAGGATCAGGTTGAACGTCGACCGCACCGGGACGTCGTCGGCGTACAGCAGCGTCGGCGGCAGTTTGAGCTGCTCCTCGAAGTGGGTCTGGGTGCCGTTGGAGAAGCCGCCGGGGATGGCGCCGCCCAGGTCGACCAGGTGCGAGGTCGACTGGAGGAGGAACTCGACGCGTCCGTCGACGAAGACCGGCCGGAACAGGTTCACGTCGGACTGGTGGATGGTGCCGCGCCAGGGATCGTTGGTGAAGACGACGTCGCCGGGCCGCATGCGGTCGACGTCCCAGTCGTCCATGACGAAGTTGGCGATGTGCGGTGCGGTGAAGGCGTGCTGCATGCAGCCCTCCCACAGTGCGGCGGCCTCCCAGCCGTCGTCGGTCCGCATGTGGATCACCGCGGTGCAGTCCAGGATGTCGCGGCAGACCGGCGAGAACGCGCTGCGCATCAGCGAGTCGAGCATCTCGCGGGCCACCTCGGTGAGGCCGTAGCGGAGGAGGTCGAGTTCGACGTCGACGGCGGGGCCGTCGTGGTCGTGCAGGTTCGGGGTGGTGACGGTCATGGTCGGGGTTCCTATCGCTGGTCCGCGACGGCGGAGGTCGGATCGATGATCAGATTCAGGTCGGAGTCGAGGTAGGCGCTCCGGCCGGGCAGGACGAGGGTGGTGGCGAACTTCTCGGCGATCAGCGCGGGGCCGTCGACCGGCTCGCCGGGACGCATGCGTTCGCGGACGTGGACGGGCACGTCGGCGGGCGCCTCGGTGCCGGGGACGGTCACCCGGGCGGTGCGCAGGAAGGCATCGCCGTCGTCGGGGACGACGGTGCCGCGGGGGAGCTCGCGCGGGATCACCGCCGTCACCTCGACGGTGGAGACCACCACCGGGATCTCGGTGGCGGCGAACCCGTACGACTCCCGGTAGAAGTCGTGGAAGCGAGGGATCAGCCGTTCCACGGCTTCGGCGTCGAGTGCGTCGGACTCGATCGGGAGGCGGTTGTCCCAGGTCTGGCCGCGGTACATCCCGAAGAGCGCGCGCTCGAAGCGCAGCGCCCGGACGTCGACGCCCTGGGCCACGAGGTCGGCGAGGATCCGGTCCTGGAGGACGGTGAAGGCCGCTTCGATCGCTCCGGCGTTCGCCGCGGCCAGCGGGGTCATGATCGACTGCGCCCGCGTCACCATCAGATCGCTGCGCAGCAGGCCGAGGGCGGAGAACTGGCCGGGGCTGCGCGGCACCAGCACCCGCCGCACGCCGAGGATCTGGCCGACGCGGTCGGCGAGCATCGGGCCCGCCGAACCGGACGGCTGCAGGGCGAACTCGCGGATGTCCAGGCCGCGGTAGACGGAGATGCTGCGGATCTTCGCGGCGATGTCCTGGCAGGCGATCTCGTAGGCCGCCGAGGCGAGCCGCGTCCGGTCCATCCCCCACCGCGCGCCGGCCTCGTCGAGGGCCCGGTCGGCGGCGTCGACGTTCAGGGCGATGGCGCCGTCGGCGAACAGGTCGGGCTGCAGGATGCCCAGGGAGGCGCAGGCGTCGGTGAGCGTCGCCCGCGTCCCGCCCCGCTCATAGCAGGCCGGGCCCGGGTTGGAGCCGGCCGAGGCCGGGCCGACGGCGACGTTGCCCAGGTTGTTGGGGGCGATGATCGAGCCGGCGCCCGAACCGATGCTCTCCACGTCGACCAGCGGCATCGTCAGGGTGAGGCCGGTCTCCAGGGTCCAGGTGTCGGTGAGCGGGGTCTTGCCGCCGCGGATCGCGGCGACGTCGGTGCTGGTGCCGCCGACGTCCATGGTCAGCAGATCCGGGTTCGACGAGTCGCCGGCGAGCTTGACGCTGCCGCTGACCCCGCCGACCGGCCCGGAGACCAGCTGGAACACCGGGGCGCGCCCGGCATCGGCGAGGGTGGCGACGCCGCCGTTCATCATCATGATCCACAGCGTCCCGCCGAAGCCCTTCTCGTCGAGGCGGGCGGCCAGCCGGTCGAGGTAGCCGACGACGGCGGGTCCCACGTACGCGTCCAGGGCCACGGTCGCGGTCCGCTCGTGCTCGCGGGTGACCGGGTAGAGCGCCGAGGTCTGGATGTAGGCGTCGGGCAGTTCCTCGGCGACGATCTCGGCGGCCCGCCGCTCGTGCGCCGGGTCGACGTAGGAGTTCATCAGACAGACGCCGACCGCCTTGGTCCCGGTGGCCGCCATGGCGCGCGCCGCCTCGCGGACCGCGTCCTCGTCGAGCGGCAGGAGCTCGCTGCCGTCGTAGCGGAGTCGTTCGGGGATGCCGTAGCGGGCGTCGCGGGGGACGATCGGACGTTCCTGGTGCGGGCGCACCCAGGTGGGGTCGTAGAACCGGTCGCCGAACTCGCGGTGCATGCGGCCGATGTCGAGCAGGTCGCGGTGACCGGCGGTGGCCAGCAGGCCGGTGCGCTCGCCGGCCCGGCTCAGCAGCGCGTTGATGCCGACGGTGTGGCCGTGCACGATCTCGGCGACGTCGGGGACGTCCACCTCGACGGCGGCCAGCGCCGCGAGGACGCCGACCTCCTGCTCCGGGGTGGAGAGCACCTTGCCGTCGCGGATCTCGCCGGTCCGGTGGTTCAGTGCGATGATGTCGGTGAACGTGCCGCCGACGTCGATGCCGACGATCCAGTCGCCGGGCTTGCCGTCCTGTGTCATGGGGCGCCTTCCAGTGGGTCATGTGACCCCGGACATATTCCGGAGTCGGTATGTGATGACTCACTCTCCCCAATCGGGAGGGCGGCAGAATCGGCGGACGGTCGTACTTTCGTCCGACCTTCGTCGGGGATCGGGCGGGCGGGCCCGGGTCAGTCGCGGGGGCGGTCGTTCTCCGAGCGCAGCCACACGGCCACGGCCTCGGCCCGGTTGGCGGCGTCGAGTTTGCGCAGGATGTGCGTGATGTGGCTCTTCACGGTGGCCTCGGAGATCACCAGCCGGCGCGCGATCTTCGCGTTCGCGTCGCCGTTCGCCATGAGTCGCATGATCTGCGCCTCCCGTCGGGTGAGGACCGGGTGGTCCCGGCGGGCCGCGGCGACCGAGGCCGCGGCGGTGCTCGCCGGTCGCCAGTGCCCGATGCCGTCGAGCCGCTCCCGGACGGCGGCCATGCCCTCGAGCATCGTCACGCGTGCGAGGTTCTGGCTGAGCCCGGCGGCGAAGGCCGACAGCAGCGCCTGGTCGTCGGAGGTGAGCGTCCGGCGCTGGTGGTAGAAGTCGCCGTGCAGCAGTCCGATCACCTCGCCGTCGACCAGCAGCGGGGCGATCCCGTACGACGACGACCGGGTGATCTCGGCCAGGGGCCGGTTGACCCGAGGATTCTCCTGGACCTCGTGCACCAGGGTGGTGCGGACGCCCTCCACCGAGTCGGTCTCCACCAGCATCGGGTTCAGCAGCGGGGGATCCTCGCGGCCGACGCCGACGATCTCCTCGGCCCACCGCTGATCGCGCACCACGCACATGCTGTGCAGCCGCCAGGTCCCGTCGACCGTCGACACCAGCGCCCGGTCGAAGCCGAGCCGGCACGCGGCCTCCGGGGCCTGGGCGAGCAGCGAGTCCACGTCCCGGGTGCCGGAGAGTTCGGCGAGCGCGCTGCCGACGTTCGCGAACGCCCGACTGTGCTCCCGCATCCGCCGTCGCGTCATCTCGGTCTCGGTGGCGCGGATGCGGTCGAGGAGGCCGACGAGTTCGGGGAGCCGTCGGTCCGGGGCTCCGGCGTCGTCGCGCAGGATCTCCGAGGTCACGAGGTCCCAGAGTCGACCGAGGTCCTCGCTGGAGGCGGTGTCCGCCGTGCCGAGGTCGACGTCGAGGACCTGCCGCGCGCTGTCGGTGAGTGCGGACAGGTCGTCGCGGGCGGTGCCGGGCGCGGACATGAACCCTCCAGTACGTAGCCGTGATCCTGGATTATATATTCTTTCGGGTTCGTTCCCCCGGAATCGGGGGAACCGGTGGCCGGGCCCGGCCACCGGCGTCAGCCGACCGTGACCATGTCCCACTCGCGCAGGTGCGACGACAACTCGGTCAGATGCGCATTGGCGTCGCCCAGGGTGTGCGCGATCGCGGTGAGGCGGCTGACGTAGTGGCCCACGGGGTACTCCGCGGTGACGCCGATGCCGCCGTGCATTTGGACGGCCTCCTGGCCGATCAGCCGACCCGACCGGCAGATCTGCAGTTTGGCGCGGGAGGCGGTGACGTCGTCGGCGCTGCCCTCGGACAGCGCGGCGGTGAGGTAGAGGTTCATGCTGCTCGCCAACTCCAGCGCCACGTACATGTCGGCGGCGCGGTGGGCGAGCGCCTGGAAGGCGGCCAGCGGGACCCCGAACTGCTTGCGCGACTTCAGGTACTCGACGGTGAGGTTCAACGACCTGGTCATCGCGCCGACCGCCTCGGCGCACTGCGCGCTCTGCTCGGTGCGCTGCACGTCGGCGACGACCGCCGCGGCATCTCCGCCGAGCCGGGTGGCCGGGGCCGCCTCGAAGCGCACCTGGGCGCCGCGCCGGCGGTCGTGCGTGCGGTACGCGGTGCGCGAGACCCCGTCGGCGTCCGCCTCCACCAGGTACAGGCCGACGGTGCCGTCGGCGTCGCGCGCGGAGACCACGAACACGTCCGCGCAGTCGCCGTGCGGCACCAGCGGCTTGGTGCCGGTGACGGTGCCGTCGGCGGCCGACGTCGCCACCGCGAACGACGGCCAGCGGTCGCCCTGCTCCAGGTGCGCGAACGCGGCGAGGCGCTCCCCGCTCGCCAGCGCGCCGAGGAACTCGGCCTTCAGCGCCTCGTCGGCGTCGGAGCGCTCGACCAGCAGGCCGGGCACCACGACCGAGTCGAGGAACGGTTCGGGTGCCAGGGTCGCCCCGAACTCGCCCATCACGGCGGCCAGTTCCTCGGGTCCGGCGCCGAAGCCGCCGTGGGCCTCGTCGAAGACCAGCCCGAGCAGGCCGATCTCGGCGAGGGAACCCCACACGTCCCGGCTCCACCCGAGCGGGGTGTCGGTCACGGCGCGGAGGGTCTCGATGTCGTAGGTCTTGGTCAGCACGTCGCGCACGGTGTCGCGCAGCATGACCTGCTCGTCGGAGAGCTCGAAATCCATGATGGTCCTTCTCGTTGTCGCGGTCGGGCTCTACAGGCCGAGGACGGCCTTGTCGATGATCTGGCGCTGCACTTCGGACGAGCCGCCGTAGATCGTGACCTTGCGGTAGTTGAGGTACTCCGGCACCGAGCGCCGAGCCCAGTCCGGGGCCAGTGCGGCCTCGAGGTCGGCTTCGGGATCGAGCGGGGCGACCGGGAGGGAGGCCGGGCCTGCCAGATCGGTGAGCAGTTCCAGCGCCTCCTGCTGCAGCTGCGAGCCGCGGAGCTTGAGCAACGACGACGCCGGGTTCGGCTTGCCGTCGGCCGACGAGGCGACCACCCGCAGCTGGGTGGTCTCCAGTGCGAGGAGTTCGTTCTCCAGGCCGGCGAGGCGGGCGGCGAACAGCGGGTCGTCGAGCACGGTGCCGCCCGCGGCCCGCGGGGTCTGCTCGGCGAGGCGCTTGGCCTTGGCCAGCTTGGTCTTGGTCCAGCCCACGCGGGCGATGCCCGAGCGCTCGTTGCCGAGCAGGAACTTGGCGATGGTCCAGCCCTGGTTCTCCTCGCCGATCAGGTTCTCGACGGGGACGCGGACGTCGTTGAAGAACACCTCGTTCACCTCGAAGCCGCCGTCGATCAGCTCGATCGGGCGCAGCTCGACGCCGGGGGTGTCCATCGGGAACACGACGAAGCTGATGCCGGCCTGCTTCTTGACGTCCGGGTCGGTGCGCACCAGGCAGAAGATCCAGTCGGCGTACTGGCCGAGGGTGGTCCACGTCTTCTGGCCGTTGATCACGTACTCGTCGCCGTCGCGGACCGCCCGGGTCTTCAGCGAGGCGAGGTCGCTGCCCGCCTCCGGTTCGGAGAAGCCCTGGCACCACCAGATGTCCAGGTTCGCGGTCTTCGGCAGGAACTTCTCCTTCTGCTCCCGCGTCCCGAACTGGGCGATCACCGGGCCCACCATGCCCGCGTTGAACGGGAGCTGGTCCGGCACGAAGTTGAGGGCCATCTCCTCGCGGAAGATGTGATGCTGCACCGGAGTCCAGTCCCGGCCGCCCCACTCGACGGGCCAGTGCGGCACCGCGATGCCCTTCTCGTTCATGATCCGGGTGGTCGTGACGGTGTCGTCCGGGTAGTTCAGCGCACCGGCCTCGCAGCGGGCCCGGACGTCCTCCGGGATCGCGGTGGTGAAGAACTCGCGGAGCTCGGCGCGGAAGGCTTCCTCTTCCGGGGTGTATCGCAGCTGCATGCCTTCTTCATACCCCACGCGACCACGCGATGATCGGGGTTCCTTCGCGACGACGGCGCCGGAGGGAGCGTCCACGACGCCCGATCCGGCGCTGCTCCGTCGTCGTGCCGACCGGGTGGAGAACTCAGAGTCGGGCGGACACCCATTCCCCGAACTCGGCGATCGTCCGGTCGGCCTCCGGGTCGTTGCCCGCCGCGAAGGTGTGGGCGTGCTGACGATCGGGCGCGACGTCGAGCCGCACGTCGACGCCAGCCTCCGTCGCGACCTCGGTGAACCTGCGGGCGGCGCCGACGAGGTTCTCCGCCCCGCCGGCCGAGATGTACACGGGCGGGAAGCCGCGCAGATCGGCGTAGACGGGATTGCAGAGCGGATCCTTCGGGTCGCGCCCGGCGAAGGCGTTCGCGCCCATGCCGACCACCAGCGCCTTGCTGGCCAGGGCGTCGGTGTCCTCGTTGTCCATCCACAGGCCCTCCCAGTCCAGGCCCGGGGACATGGCGAACACGGCGCCCGGCTGGGGGAGACCCTGATCGCGCAGGCTGACGACGGTCGCGAGCGCGATGGTGCCGCCCGCCGAGTCGCCGGCGGTGACGATCTTCTCCGGTGCGTGACCCTGCGCCGTCAGCCAGCGGTAGGCGGTGACGGCGTCCTCGGTCTGCGCCGGGTAGAAGGCCTCCGGCACGCGGCGGTAGTCGATCACCAGGACCCGGCCGCCGAAGGCGTTCGCGATGTGTCCGGCGAGTTTGCGGTGCGAGGCCGGCGATCCGGCGGCGAAGCCTCCGCCGTGGGTGAAGAGCATCGCCCGGGCGGGGTCGGCCTCGGCCGGAATCGCCCAGATCGCGGGGATGCCGTCGACGTCGACCGTCTCGTAGCTGACGCCGGGAGCCTCGACGGCCACGGTGTGCCAGGCCTCCTGCATGTCTCGCATGACGTTCAGCGGCATCTCCGGATCGGCGGCGAAACGGCCGCCCCATTCCAGATAGAGGGCCTTGAGGGGATCGGTGAAGTCGGACACGGAAGCTCCCGGAAGATATGTGATCTGGCATGTCGGCAAGATCTGATGTGAGGTGACACACCGATTCTCCGAGTGCGGAAAAGCGGATTCAAGTGATCGATTCCGAACCGGGACTTCTGCGAATCCGAAGCGGCCGAACGGGGAGGCGCGATATCCGAGAAGGGGTATCCGAGACGAGGGATCCGCCGTCGGCCGGATATCCCTCGTCTCTGTATCGAGATCATGCTCGATGAACCCCTCTCGCGGTTTCGCGGGTGAGTGCGGTGAGCTCTTCTCGTCGGTCGAATGGAGTCGAGATCTTTCGTGACGGTTCTCGGTGGGCCCTTCGACTCGACTCGTCACTGCGTTCCTCCTCGGCTCAGGGAGCGGAAAGGGAATCTTCGTCGGTGAATTCGGCGCGGGGGCGGAGTGCGGAAGGGGCGCTGCCGCCGGCGATTCGCCGCGGGGTCGGGGAGAAGGGGTGCGGTCAGTCGAAGACGATGACGCCGCGCATGTTCTTCCCCGCCTTCATGTCGTCGAAGGCGTCGTTGATCCGGTCCAGCGGATAGGTGGCGGTGACGAGTCCGTCGAGTTCGAGGTACCCGCGCCGGTAGAGGTCGAGCTGCTTGGGGATGTCGGCCATCGGCGCGCTCTGGCCGAACAGCGCGCCCTGCAGCCGCTTCTGATGCAGGATCAGCGTGTGCAGGTTGATGTCGCCGTCCTTGGTGAAGGTGTCACCGAGGCCGACGGCCACGCAGGTGCCGCCCTTGCGGACCGCATCGAGGGCGTCGCCGAGGTGCTTGCCGGTCGCGACGCCGGTGGTGACCACGGCCGAGTCGGCGCCCTGGCCCTCGGTCAGTTCGCGGGCGCGTTCGGCGGCCTGGGCGATGTCCTCGTAGGCGTCGGTGGCGCCGAACTTCACGGCGGTGTCGCGCTTGAAGGCCACCGGGTCGACGGCGATGACGGCCGAGGCGCCCGCGTGGACGGCGCCCTGGACGGCGTTGATGCCGATGCCGCCGACCCCCATCACGATCACCACGTCGCCGGCCGAGACCTCCGCGGCGTTGACCGACGAACCCCATCCGGTGCCCACGCCGCAGCCGGTGAGGCAGGCCGAGGTGAACGGGATGGCGGGGTCGATCGTGATGACCGAGGCCGTCGAGACGACGACGTGCTCGGAGAACGTGCCGAGGCCGGCGAGCTGGCCGACCGGCGCGTCGTCGAGCGAGAGGCGGTAGGTGCCCGGATCGTCGAACCGGGTGCCGGTGCCGAGGTGCTGTCCCAGGTTGCAGAGGTTCTGCAGTCCGATCGAGCACCACTTGCAGCGGCCGCAGACCGGGAGGAACGAGAACACCACGTGGTCGCCGACCGCGTAGCCGACGGTGTCCGGACCGACTTCCTCGATCACGCCGGCGCCCTCGTGACCGCCGACGATCGGGAGGATCGCCGGGTTCTGGTCGCCGGTGGCGAAGTGGTCGTCGGAGTGGCAGATGCCCGCGGCGTGCATGCGGACGCGGACCTCGTTCCGGCGGGGTGCGTCCTGGTCGAGGGTCAGCACCTCGTAGCGGCCGGGTGAGGAACGGAGGACGGCGCTTCGGGTCGTGTACGAACTCATGCGGGAAAGGTTATTTCTGTCACAGATCGGGGATCAATTGGTGTTTTCGAATGTGCCGGTTCACGTTGTGCGAAGCATTCCCCGGTCCTGAGGCATCCGGCATGAGACATGCCCTAGTGTCACATTCATGACACGTGTGCACGCCTTCACCGCCGACGACGTACTCGGGGATCTCGACGCGGTCGGCATCGCCCGGGCGATCGCCGTCGGCGACTTCACCGCCGTCGACGCGGCCGAGGCCGCCGTCCGGCGTCTCGACGCGGTGGAGGGCGAACTCGCGGCCGTGGCCTTCGACGACCGGGAACGGGCCCTGGGCCGGGCGGCGGAGAACCGCTTCTCCGGCGCGTTCGCCGGAGTCCCGACCCTGATCAAGAACAACACCGCGTACGCGGGGCTCCCGACGCAGCAGGGATCGGCGGCGGTGCCGGCCCGTCCGGCGGCGTCGCACGAGGCGTTCACCGAGGAGTTCCTCGGCACCGGATCGAACATCCTCGGGGCGTCGACGATGCCGGCCTTCGGGCTCACCGCGACCACCGAGTTCGTCGACCGGGCGCCGACCCGCAATCCGTGGGACACCGGTTTCTCGTGCGGGGCGAGCTCCGGTGGGGCGGCGGCGCTGGTGGCGGCGGGGGTGGTCCCGATCGCGCACGCCAACGACGGCGGCGGCTCCATCCGGATCCCGGCCGCGGCGTGCGGTCTGGTCGGTCTCAAGCCGACGCGCGGGCGGACCGCGGCGGCGAAGGCGTCGTCGAACGCGCCGATCGATCTGGTGTCGAACGGGATCGTCTCGCGGACCGTGCGGGACACCGCCCACTTCCTGGCGGACCTGGAACGGCAGCGGAACGTCGACGGCCTCGACCCGATCGGCCTGGTCGAGGGGCCGTCGACGCGGCGGCTCCGGATCGCGATGGTCTCCGAACCGCTCACCGACCAGCCGCTCGACGCCGACACGGCACGCGAGCTGGCGGCCGCGGCCGAACTGCTGACGGCGTCGGGGCATCGGGTGGACGAGGTGCCGATCCCCGTCGACCGGTCGTTCATCGATCACTTCACCCGCTACTGGGCGCTGATGGCCTTCTCGCTCGATCGCTTCGGCACCCGACTGATCGACCCCGAGTTCGACCGGTCCCGACTCGATCCCTTCACGAGGGGGCTGTCCGGAACGTTCCTGCGGAGCTGCTACCGGCTGCCGTCGACCCTCCTCGGGCTCCGGCGGGCGACGGCGAGGTTCCGGGCGGTCTTCGACGAGTACGACGTGATCCTCTCGCCGACGCTCGGCCACACCACTCCGGAGATCGGCCACCTCGATCCGGGCGGCGACTTCGACGAGATCTTCGAGCGGCTGGTGCGCTACGTCGCGTTCACCCCGGCCGATAACGTGTGCGGGACGCCCGCGCTCTCGCTGCCCCTGGGACGTTCGACGACGGGCCTGCCCCTCGGGATCCACTTCTCCGCCGATCGGGGCGACGAGCGGACGCTCCTCGAGTTGGCCTACGAACTCGAGGCGGCACGACCGTTCGCGCGGATCCAGGACGCCTGATCCACCGGTTTCCCACAGATCCCCGAGCCGGGGAGGAACGCCGTGACGAACCGAGCCGAAGGGGTGATCGCGATCGATCGCCGAGCCCCTTCGACGCGCGGCCTCGTTCCTCGGTCACGGCTCAGGGAGCGACGGGGTCGCGGTTCGGGCCCGGGGTAGCCTCGTCGGTGCGGTGGATCGCCGCGTGGTCGAGGTGTGAGCGAGGTCAACGGTGGCGACATTCAACAGACTGCACTTGATCCGACAGGTCGATCTGTTCACGCTCCGGTTGTTCCTGTCCGCGATCGAAGAGCAGCAGATCGGACTGGCCGCCATCCGCGAGAACATCGCGGCCTCGACGGCGACCAAACGCATCCAGGTCCTGGAGGACATCGCGGGCGTCGAACTGCTCGAACGCACGCCGAAGGGGGTGGCGCCCACTCCCGCGGGGCTGGTCCTGGAACGGCACGTGCGGGAGATCTTCGGATCGCTGGACGACATGCGCGCGGAGATCGCGGCCCTCACCGAGGGCGTGCAGGGCGATCTGACGGTGGCCTCGGCGCGCTCGATCATCGTGCCCTTCCTGGCCCGCGAGACCGGTGAGTTCACGCGGGAGTTCCCCCTGGTCCAGGTGGCCTTCCACGAGACCGACAACGAGACGGTGCTCGCCGAGGTGGTCCGCGGGGACGCCGACCTCGGGGTGTTCGCCGCCGCCTACGACCTCGATCTGGAAGGCCTGCACGTCACCCCCTACCGGGAGGACCGGCTGGTCGCGGTGGTGCCGGAGGGTCACGCGCTCACCGCGAAGTCGTCGCTCGCCCTGACCGATCTGCTCGCCGAGTCGCTGGTGGCGCCGCGGGCGATGCTCGGCGCGATCGGCGCGGCCGCCCGGCGGGCCGGAGTGGAGTTCTCCACCCGTCACGAGGTCCGCAGCGGGGAGGTCGCACTCAGCATGGTGCAGGCCCGGACGGCGGTGACCGTGGTCCCCGAGTGCATGGTCGACGGCGAGCTGCGGTCCCGGCTCGCCGTCCGCGAACTCGCCGAGTCGTGGGCCGTGCGCAAGCTGCACATCGCGACGCCGTCCGGCCGCACGCTGAGCCCCGCGGCCGCGGCGTATCTGCAGCACCTGCGTTCGGTGCCGACGGCGGGGCCGGAGGCGACCGGCGCCTGACCCCGTCGATTCGCTTCTCGCGAAGCGGCTCTTCGAAACACACCAGTAGGAACGTGCGCGGCCCGTTCCTAGGATCGTGGCAGCGGCGGTCGAGCCGCCCGGCGTCGTCCCGGCGACCGGTCGACGACCACGACGAAGGATCCCGGACATGGCAGCACCGACCGGCCCGCTGGTGGGCGTCAAGGTGATCGAACTCGGCGGCGTCGGGCCGATCCCGTACACGTGCCAACTGCTCTCCGACATGGGCGCGGACGTGATCCGCCTGGACCGTCCGCCCGGGTACGACGGCGGGGCCCCCGTCGCGGCCCGCTTCAATCTGAACAACCGCGGTCGACGCAGCGCCGCGGTCGACCTCAAGAACCCCGAGGCCGTCGCCGCCGTCCTCGAACTGGTCGAGCACGCCGACGTCCTCGTCGAGGGCTTCCGTCCGGGGGTCGCCGAGCGGCTCGGACTGGGCCCCGAGGAGTGTCACGCGGTGAACCCCGGCCTGGTCTACGGCCGGATGACCGGCTGGGGCCAGGACGGGCCGTTGGCCACGACCCCGGGACACGACATCAACTACATCGCGTTGACCGGCATGCTGAACGCCGTCGGACCGGCGGACGGCCCGCCCGCGATCCCGCTGAACCTCGGCGGCGACTTCGGCGGCGGTTCGCTGTTCCTCGCGCTGGGCGTGCTCGCCGCGCTGATCGAGCGGAACGGCTCGGGGCGGGGCCAGGTGATCGACGCGGCGATGGTCGACGGCTCGGCTTCGCTGATGACGCTCTTCTACGGGTTCTTCGCCGCCGGTTACTGGGAGGATCGGCGGGGCTCGAACCGCCTGGACTCGGGAGCGCCGTTCTACCACCCGTACGAGACCGCGGACGGCCGCTGGCTGGCGATGGGTTCCAACGAGACCCGCTTCTGGATCAACACCCTCGATCTTCTCGGCCTGAACGACGAGTTCATGCGCGACCAGCACGACCGCGCCAGATGGCCGGAGATGAAGTCGCGCATCGCCGCGGCGGTCCGCACCAGGCCGCTGGACGAGTGGGTGAGGCTGGCCGACGGCGTCGAGGTCTGCCTCTCGCCGGTGATGTCGCTCAGCGATGCGCCGAGCCACCCGCACCTGGTCGCGCGGAAGACGTTCATCGAGGTCGAGGGCGTGCCCCAGCCGGCCCCGGCTCCTCGCTTCAGCCGGACCCCGGGCTCGGTGTCGCGGCCGCCCGCCGAGCCGGGCGAGCACACCGACGAGGTGCTCGCGGACTGGGGCCTCTCGCCCGAACGACTGGCCGCTCTGCACGAGTCCGGAGCCGTTTCGTAGACGTCTCCGGGTGCTCTGCGCACCCGGCGTCCTCGGGAACCGGAGCCGTTCGACCGCCGTCCTCTTCCCGGTGCGTTCCGCATTCGGAAATCGGTGTTTCCCGACCTGGAGAATCGCTTCTGACATGCGAATGCATCGGCGGAGAAATGGTTCGCCGAGTGTGAATCAGGTCTTCGAAATTAGTCACTTGGATTCAGATCACGGCAAACCTAGCGTTGTCTCCGTCACCACATTCCGACCGCCATGAGCGGTTGCCGAAGGAGAGAACCAGATGGCCGTCAACAACTTCCTGAACGAAGAACAGAAGGCGTGGCTCGACGTCGTCAATGACTTCATGGACAACGAGATCACCGTCGAGTATGTGCGCCACTGCGATCAGAACCGCGAGTACCCGTACGAGGCCTACGCCAAGATCGCCGAGCAGGGCTGGCTCGGCGTTCTGATCCCGGAGGAAGAGGGCGGTTCCGGCGGCGACATCTTCGACTACGCCCTGATGGCCGAGGGCCTGGGCAAGTTCGGCTTCGACTTCGCGTGTTCGGTGCTGGTCCCGACCTTCACCGCGATGAACATCATCAAGTTCGGCACCCAGGAGCAGAAGGACGAGTACGTCAAGCCGTTCATCTCCGGCGACATCCGCTTCTCGGTCTCGATGTCCGAGCCCGACGCCGGCTCCGACGTCTTCGGCACCAAGACCCACGCCAAGCAGGATGAGAACGGCGACTGGATCATCAACGGCGCCAAGATGTGGTGCTCGGGCGCCAAGGCCGACAACACCGTCATCGCGATGCTGGTCCGCACCGACCAGAACGACAAGCACGGCGGCCTCACCATGCTGCTGATCCCGAACGACACCCCCGGCCTGGTGATCAACAAGCTTCCGACCCTGTCGCGGCACGCCACCGGCACCACCGAGATCTTCCTCGACGACGTCAAGGTCCCCGCCGACTCCATCCTGGGCAAGGTCGGCCAGGGCCACGAGATCATCCTCAACCACCTGGAGCTGGAGCGCTGCGCTGTGGCCGGCGCCTACGTCGGCAACGCGCAGGAAGCGGTCAGCAACGCCAACCGGTACGCCCAGCAGCGCACCCAGTTCGGTACCGCGATCTACAACTTCCAGGTCCTCAAGCACATGCTGGCCGAGAACCAGACCCGCGTCGACGCCGCGCGTCTGCTGGTCTACCGTGCCGCCGCGATGAAGGCCGCCGGCGAGTCGGCCGCGGCCGAGACCTCGATGGCCAAGCTGTACGGCTCGGAGACCCTCAAACAGTGCGCGCTCGACGGCATGCAGATCCTGGGCGGCTTCTCGAACCTGCCGGAGGCCGACATGGAGCGCTACCTGCGCGAGTCGGTGCAGTCGACCATCGGCGGCGGCACCTCGCAGATCCAGCGCACCATCATCGCCAAGTCGCGACTGAAGCTGAACAACGTCTGATCCGGGTTCGCCGGCGCGCGCCGGCCGCAATCCCCGAAGAACCCGAAAGGAAAACACCATGGCTCTGCTGAACAACACCATCGACATGCCGCTCGACGAGCTCGAGGTCGGCACCGTCTTCCGCACCGGCGGCCGCACGATCACCGAGACCGACGTGGTCAACTTCTGTGCGCTCACCGGCAACTGGATCGAGATCCACTCGAACAAGCACTACGCCGAGCAGACCCGCTTCAAGGAGCGCCTGGTCCAGGGTTCGCTGACCTACTCGGTGATGACCGGCCTGCTGATCTTCGGCCCGCCGATCCAGGCCAACTACGGCATCGACCGTCTGCGCTACCTCACCCCGGTGCACATCGGCGACACGATCTACGTCAAGGCCGAGGTCGTCGACAAGGAGGTCAAGGACGACGACTACGGCGTCATCAAGCTCCAGATGAAGGCGTTGAACCAGCACGGCGACGTCTGCCAGGTGTCGGAGTGGCGACTGCTCATGCTGCGCAAGCGGGAGGCTCTGGAGGCGCTGGTCGACGCGTCGATTCCGGAGGAGAAGCCGCGCGAGAAGAAGGCCTGATCTTCGATGGCCGGGCCACTCGACGGAGTGAAGATCCTCGATCTCACCTCGAATTTCATGGGTCCCTACGCCTCGCTCCTGCTGGCGAACCTCGGTGCGGACGTGTGCAAGGTCGAGACGCCCTCGGGCGACACCACGCGCGGTGTCGGTCCGGCCAGGAATCCGGGCATGGGTGCGATCTTCCTGCACCTCAATCGCAACAAGCGCAGCATCGTCCTCGACCTCAAGAGCGCGGACGGGCGCGCCGCGATCGACCGGATGATCGAGCGGGCCGACGTCCTGGTGTATTCGCTGCGACCGGCCGCGATGGCCCGGATGGGCCTGGACTACGAGCGGGTGCGGGCCCGGAACCCGCGCATTGTCTACTGCGGTGCGTTCGGGTTCGGGCAGGGCGGTCAGTACGCGGCGAAACCGGCGTACGACGACCTCATCCAGTCCGCGGTCGGCATGCCCGTGCTGCAGGCCCGCAAGCAGGGTCCGCCGGACTACGTCGCCTCCGCCGTCGCCGACCGGGTGGTCGGCATGGCGTTGTCGACGGCGGTCTCGGCGGCGCTCTACCGGCGCGAGCGGACCGGTCTCGGCCAGTCCGTCGAGGTGCCGATGTTCGAGAGCTTCGCCCACTTCGTGCTGGGCGATCACCTCTACGGGCACACCTTCACCCCGCCGATCGGCGACACCGGCTACGCCCGGATGATGAACGCGGATCGTCGTCCCTACCGGACGATCGACGGGTACCTCGGCATCAACGTCTACACCGATCGGCACTGGCAACGGTTCTTCGAGATCTGCGGCCGGCCCGATCTGGCCGCGGATCCGCGATTCGCCGACATCGCCGGCCGGACCGCGAACATCGGCGAACTCAACGCCTTCCTCGCGGAGGTGCTCGCCACCAGGACCACCGCCGAATGGGTGCAGGTGCTCGACGAGGCCGACATCCCGGCGATCCGGATGAACCTCCCGGAGGAGGTCGTCGACGACCCGCACATGAAGGACGTCGGCTTCATCGCCGAGGAGGAGCACCCCTCCGAGGGCCGGATCCGTTCCCTGGGCATCGCCGCGACCTGGAGCGACGACCAGCCCGACATCCGTCACCCCGCGCCCCGGCTCGGGGAGCACACCGAAGAGATCCTCGCCGAGTTCGGATTCGGCCCCGGCGAGATCGCAGACCTGATCGAGTCCGGTGCGGCCGTCGCCGCACCGAAGGAAGTGAAGTGACTCCGATGTCGACCCATGCAGACCTGCCGCTCGCCGGCGTCGTCGTCGTGGAGCTCGGCGACAGCGCTTCGGCGCCGTTCGCCGGCAAGATCCTCGCCGAGTTCGGCGCCGAGGTGTGGAAGATCGAACGCCCCACCGGCGACTCGTCCCGCGGCTGGGGACCCAGCGAATGGCAGGGCGACGGGGCCGCGTTCCACGCGCTCAACCGGGGCAAGAAGCTCATCCGCCTGGACATCAAACAGAAGGCCGACCTGGACACCCTGTACGAGATGATCCAGAAGCGGGCCGACGTCTTCCTCCACAATCTGCGGCCCGGCAGCGCCGGCGGATACGGCCTGGACGCGGAGAGCCTGCGCGTGCTGAAACCGGAACTGATCTACGCCGAGGTCGGAGCGTTCGGCAACGTCGGACCGCTGGCCGCCGAACCCGGTTACGACCCGCTGATGCAGGCCTTCTCCGGGATCATGAGCATCACCGGTGAACGCGACGGCTCACCGGTGCGCGCCGGGGTCTCGATCGTCGACTTCGGCACCGGTATGTGGTCCGCACTGGGCATCCTCGCCGCGCTGCATCGCCGGGACGTCACCCAGATCGGCAGCACGGTCAGCGCCTCGCTGCTGGAGACCGCCATCGCCTGGATGTCGGTGGGCGTCGCCGGATACGGCGCCGACGGCAACCCCGGAGAACGGCACGGTTCGGGCATCGCGTTCATCGTCCCGCACCGCGCCTTCCGGGTGGCGGACGGCGATCTGATCGTTAGCTGCGCCAACGACGCCCTGTACGCGAAGCTGTGCGAGGCCCTCGGCCGGTCCGAGTGGGCCGCCGACGAGCGGTTCGTCACCAACCAGGACCGGCTGCGTCATCGCGGAGAACTCGAAGAACTGATCGGGAGCGTGATGATCGAGCACCCGCGCGCGTACTGGCAGCAGCGCTTCTCCGAGTTCGGCGTCGCGAACGCGCCCATCCAGACCACCGACGAACTCGTCGCCCACGAACAGACCAAGGCGCTGGGCATCATCGCCCCGGCCCCGGACGACACCCTGCCGATCGTCGGCTCCCCGGTCTCCTTCGACGGCCGCCGGCCGCCGGCCGCCGCGGGCGTCGGCGAGGTCGGCCGAGACGACGACCAGCTGGATGCGTTCCTGGGACGCGTCCCGACGAGCTCCGTCTGAGCGCACGACGAACGACCGCGGCGCGTCGAGGCACGACGGCGCCGCACCAGACCGATCGACACCGACACCACGGGAGACACACATGAAAACGGTCCGCATCGGATCCGGCAGCGGATTCTGGGGCGACAACCTCGATCCGGCGATCGAGATCGCCGAGCACGGGGACGTGCAGTACCTCGCCTACGACTTCCTCGGCGAGCCGACCATCCCGACCCTGCAGAAGATGGCCCGCAAGGATCCCTCGCGCGGCTACGTCCCGGCGATCCGCGCGGTGGTCCGCGGCGTCCTGCCGATCTGCCTGGAAAAGGGCATCAAGATCCTGACCAACGCCGGCGCGGCGAACCCGCACGCCTGCGCGGACACGATCCTGGAGACCGCCCGGGAGCTCGGCATCACCGAACTCAAGGTCGGCATTGTCACCACCGGCGACGTCCAGGCCAAGGTCGAGGAACTCCTCGACGAGGGGTACGAGTTCACCAACCTCGACGACGGCGACCCCGACCTGGGGCGGGTGCGGGACCGGATCGTCGGCTCCTACGTGTACTCCGGCGCCTACGGCTACGTCGAGGCCCTCGAAGCCGGCTGCGACATCATCATCTCCGACCGGGCCACCGACGACGCCGCCATCCTGGCCCCGCTGGTGTACGAGTTCGGCTGGAAGTGGGACGACTGGGACTCCCTGGCCGTGGGCATCCTCGCCGGGCACCTCATCGAATGCGGCGCGGCCTGCACCGGCGGCATCTCCAGCATGTGGGCCGAGGTCCCCGAGCCGTGGAACATCGGCTACCCGATCGCCGAGGTGAACGAGAACGGCGAACTGTTCATCACCAAGGTCGAGGGCACCGGCGGCGTCGTGAACCGGCTGACCCTCACCGAGCACCTGCTCTACGAGGTCCACGATCCGGGGAACTACCTCATGCCGGAGGTGATCACCGACTTCACCCGGGTGAAGATGGAGGAGGTCGCCACCGACCGCGTCAAGGTCTGGAACGCCAAGGGCAAACCGGCGCCGGCCACCCTGAAGGCGGGCATCGCCTACCTGGACGGCTGGATCGGCGAGGCCGAGTCGTCGGTCACCTGGCCGAACGCCGTCGCCAAGGCGGACCGTTCGATCGCCGTCATCAAGAAGCGCCTGGAGATGGTGAACCTGGTCGCCGACGAGGTGCGCTTCGACCGGATCGGCGTCGACTCGTGCCACTGGTCGGCCGCCCCCGAACCGGACCCGAACATCAACGAGGTCCGCGTGCGCGTGGCCGCCAAATGCCCGTCGCGCGCCGAGGCCGGGAAGGTCGCCCGCGAGTGCGTGATGCTGATGGGCACCGGTCCGATCGGTTCGACGGGACAGCTCAACACTCCGCCGCCCCGCGAGGTGTTCGCCCTGTGGCCCACGCTGATCCCCCGCGAGGAGATCACCCAGACCGTCGAGACCAAGGAGTTGTGAGACCATGAGCAGCCGTATCCAGCTGAACGACGTCGCCTACGCCCGTTCGGGCGACAAGGGCGACATCTGCAACATCGCCGTCATCGCGAAGGAGAAGCGGTTCTACCCGCTGATCCAGAAGTATCTGACCGCCGACGCCGTGAAGGGCTTCTTCGGCGAGATGGTCAAGGGCGACGTCGACCGGTACGACGTCGAGACGCTCGAGGCCATGAACTTCGTGCTCCGCAACGCGCTGGGCGGCGGCGCCACCCGCAGCCTCCGCGCCGACTTCACCGGCAAGACGATGTGTCAGGCGCTGCTGCGCATCGAGTTCGACGTCGACGAGGCCGACCTGCGTCTCATGCACTGACCTGCCGGGAGGCCGGGCTTCGACACCGGCTCCTTCGTCGCCGGGCTCAGCCGGCGGTCGTAGCCCGCCGCCGAAGGACGCCCGACGTCTGCAACCGATCCCTGAGCCGCCGACGAAGGAGGCGTGTCGAAGGGTCGAACCCGTCCCTCGCCGGTCGAGTCCGCCCCTCGCCGGTCGAGCGGAGTCGAGACCACAACTTCTCACAAAAGGAAAAGACTGATGAGTGACAAGGCCCGAGTGATCGGCGTCAGCATGGTGAAGTTCGCCAAGCCGGGCGCCCACGAGCCCTACGAGATCATGGCGGCCGAGGCCGTCCGGGGCGCCCTCGACGACGCCGGCATCGACTATTCGAAGGTGCAGCAGGCGTACGCCGGCTACGTGTACGGCGACAGCACCTGCGGGCAGCGCGCGGTGTACGAGGTCGGGATGACCGGCATCCCGGTCTTCAATCTCAACAACTACTGCGCGTCCGGGTCGTCGGCGCTGCTGCTGGCGCGGCAGGCCGTCGAGTCCGGCCGGATCGACTGCGCCCTCGCCGTCGGCTTCGAGGAGATGACGCCGGGCGCCCTCGGCAGCGCCTTCACCGACCGCACCTCGCCGGTCGGCTGGATCCACGAGCGTCGCGCCGAACTGCGACCGGATCTGCCGACCGAGGCGCCGCGGGCGATCCAGGCCTTCGGCGCGGCGGGCGTGGAGTACCTCGAGAAGTACGACGCGAACCCGGAGATCTTCGGCCGCGTCGCGGTGAAGACCCGCACCCATGCGACGCGGAACCCGTATGCGCTGTTCACCAGGCCGATGACGCTGGACGACGTCATGAACGCACCGCAGCTGTACCCGCACATGACCCGGTTCATGGCCTGCCCGCCCACCTGCGGTGCGGCCGCCGCGGTGGTGGTGAGCGCGTCGTTCGCCGAGAAGCACGGCATCACCGGCGGCGTGGAGATCGTCGCGCAGTCGATGACCACCGACACCGAGAAGACCAAGGAGAACCTCATGGACCTGGTCGGCGCGGACATGACGCGCCGCGCGGCGGCCGAGGTGTACGAGATCTCCGGTCTCGGTCCGGAGGACGTCGACGTCGTCGAACTGCACGACTGCTTCATCCCCAACGAGGTGATCAGCTACGAGGGGCTCGGCCTGTGTCCCGAGGGCGGCGCCGAGAAGTTCATCGTGGACGGCGACAACACCTACGGCGGCAGGTACGTGGTGAACCCGTCGGGCGGCCTGATGTCGAAGGGGCATCCGCTCGGGGCCACCGGCCTGGCGCAGTGCACCGAACTGGTCTGGCACCTGCGCGGCACCGCGGGCGACCGCCAGGTGCCCGATGCGAAGGTCGCGCTCCAGCACAACATCGGTCTGGGCGGCGCGTGCGTCGTGACCATGTACCGCGCCGTCTGACCCGGTCGGATCCACGGTGCCCCGCGAGTCCTCCCCGGCGATTCGCGGGGCACCGTCTTCTCTCGCGGAAAGCCTTCCCGGCGAGGGCGCCCGCGCGTAGTGTTTCTAAATGTATTTAGAAACTGGTCTCCACGGAAGGACTCCGATGTCTCCCGACACTCTCGCCAACCCGTACACGATCGTCGATCAGGTCGCGCTGATCACCGGCGCCGGCGGGGCCATCGGCGGTGCCGTCGCCCGCGTCTTCGCCCGCTCGGGCGGGGCCAAGGTGGCCCTGGCCGACCTCGCGGGCAATCCGCGTCACCACGAGCTCGCCGAGCAGCTTCGTGCGGAGGGGTTCGAGGCGCTGGTGGAGCGGGTCGTCACCGAACTCGGTCCGGTCGACGTCCTGGTCAACAACGCCGGGATCGCCGACAACACCCCGTTCTGGGAGACCGCGTTCGAGGACTGGAGGAGGGGGCTGACCGTCCATCTGGACGGCACCTACCTGCTGACCCGCCACGTGATCGAGAGCATGCGCGAGCGCGGCTCCGGGAACATCGTCACGATGAGCTCCATCGCGGCCCAGCAGGGGGCGCTCACCGGGGACGCCGCCTACTCGGCGGCCAAGGCCGGCCAGCAGGGCTTCACCAAGACCCTGGCGCAGACCCTGGGCCCGTCGGGGATCCGGGCGAACTGCATCGCCCCCGGCGTCGTCGACACCCCGCTGCTGCACTCGGTGCACGACGAGGAGAGCCTGGGGAGGATCCTGCAGCGGGTGCCGATGCGCAGCCTGATCGATCCGGAGAACATCGCGACCACCGCGCTGTACCTGGCGTCGCCGGGGTCCGCGCACGTGACCGGCCAGACCATCGACGTCGGCGGCATGGTGATGCGCTGAACCCCCGCGAGGGACGCGTCCCCTCCGCTCCCCGAGCCGGGGAGGAACGAAATGACGAGTCGTGCCGAAGGGGGTCTTCGGGAGAATGACGGATGAGGGCCCATCGACGCCCGGCGGCGGGCTCGGAGGACGGAGGTCGCCGATGGGAACCGGTCTGACCTGGATCACCGACGCGGTCGCGGCGCCGTCGTCGGTCTCGCCGGACCGGAAGGCGCTCGCGCTCGACGATGCTCCGCCGGTGACGTACGGGCGGCTGCGCGAGATGGAGCTGCGGTGGGCAGGCGCCTTCCGGGCCGCCGGAGTCGGCCGGGGCGATCGGGTCGCGCTGCTGATGCGCAACGGCATCGAGTACATCGCCGCCTACCTCGCGCTGGCCCGGATCGGTGCGATCTCGGTGCGCCCCAACTGGCGGCTGACGGGTGCCGAACTGGGGTTTCTGCTGACCGACTCCGGCACATGCCTCCTGGTGCTCGACGACGTCTTCGTCGACCGGATCGAGCCGCTGCGCGGTGGTCTTCCGGTGCGTGGTTACGTCGTGCGGGAAGAGGCGGCCCGGGACGGCGGGACGCCGTCATGGGCGACGTCGCTCGATGCCTTCCTCGCCGCGGGGGAGCGGGCCGGGGACACGCCTTCTCCTCCGGTGGGCATGGACGATCCGTGCACCCTCCTGTACACCTCCGGCACCACCGGCACTCCCAAGGGCGTACTGCTGACGCACGGGAACCTGCTGTGGATCGCCGCGATCCAGGCGATGAAGTGGAAGCTCGCCGCGGAGACGGTCGCCTTCAACGCCGGTCCGCTGTTCCACGCCGGCGGCTTCGAGGTGCTGCTGTTGCCCACGCTGCTCGGTCACGGCACGGCGGTGCTCCTCTCGTCCGGGGGTTTCACCGTCGAACGCTGTCTGGAGGTGATGGGCGTGCATCGGGTGTCCGTCGCGCTGGCCTACTCCTTCGTCGTCTACGACCTGGTCCGCCTGCCGGACCTCGCCGACCGGGTCCCGGAGACGCTTCGAGCGGATCATCACCGGGGGCGACGTGATCATGCCGTGGGTGTACGACGAATTCGAGCGGAGACTGCCGGGGGTCCGCCTGGCGCAGTCGTATTCGCTCACCGAGGGAGGGGTCGTCGGCACGACGCTGGACCACGACGACGCCCGCGGCCGCGAGCGCAGTGTCGGCCGCGCCAACCCGCTGACCGAGGTGAAGGTGGCCGGATCCGACGGCGACCCGAGGGCGCCGGGGGAGATCGGCGAGGTCTGGCTGCGCAGTCCCGGGGTCGGCGGACACTATTGGAACCGCCCGGAGGCCACCGCGGAGACCTTCGTCGACGGGTGGTGCCGCACCGGGGATCTCGGGTGGATGGACGCCGACGGCTTCCTCACTCTGACGGGCCGGGCGAAGGACATGATCCGCAGCGGCGGGGAGAACGTCTCGCCGGCCGAGGTGGAGAAGGTGATCGCACTGTGCCCGGACGTCGGCGCGGTCGCGGTGATCGGAGTCCCCGATACGCGCTACGTGGAGGTCGGCTGCGCGGTGCTCGAACCCAGGGGAGACGAGCCGATCAATCTGGACGAGGTGCGCAGGCTGTGCCGCGAGCGGCTCGCCGGTTTCAAGGTGCCCAGGCACTACGTGGTGGTCGACCGGATTCCCCGCAACGCCTCGGGCAAGATCCGCAAGAGCGTGCTGCGCGAGACCTACCGCTCGCTGGCGGAGTGAGGCTCGTCGGCGGGGCGAGAGCTGCTGTCGGGGTGAACGGACACCCCGTCCATGATGAGTCGCTCGACCGTGGCGGCCAGCTCGGCCGGGGAGCGTTTGGTGGACTCCGGCCAGTCGGGTGCCTGTTCGGCGGTGTGCACGATGAACAGCTGCAGGAGGTAGGGGTCGGTGTCGGCACGCAGGTCGCCGGACTCGATCGCGTCGGCGATGAGGTGCTGCCAGAGCAGCCCGAACTCCTTGCGGCGCGGGGCGAGCCGCCGGCGCATCTCCTCGGGCAGCTGACGGAAGGTTCGATTGTGTGCCGGTGACATGGAGCCGAGTCCGATGATCGCTTCGAGGAAGGCTCGGATCGCGACGGACAGGGTCTCCCGCGGAGGGGTGTCGTCGGGCAGTGCGGCGACGGTCGTCGACACGTGCTCGAAGGTGTAGTCGATGCCGTACTCGAGCACCTCCTGGACCAGCTGATCCCGATTGTCGAAGTGGTAGTACAGGCTGCCGATCTGCAGGCCGGCCGCCTCGGCGATGGCGGCCAGCCGGGCCCCGGTGTAGCCGTCCCGCACGAGGACCTGCGCCGCCGCATTGAGGATGCGCTGCCTGGTCAGTTCGGACTTCGTCGGCGGACGACGGGTGGCGCTCTGCGGTGGGGTCATCGATCGATCTTCCTCGGGGCCGGCGGATCCTGCACCACGCTAGCGCGAAGCGGGACCGGGCCCGACTCGGCCTTCTGTGACGTAGGCAACATAATTGTATGATATTTTAGATTCTGAAATTTTCTAGATTTTTGATCCGGGCCGACGAGATCCCCGTCCGAGGTCACGGATCGCCGAAGCGAGGAGTCCACTCATGCCCGTCTACAACCCCCGGCCCACGGAGCCGACGCTCTTCGTCGAGCGCGTCGCCGTCGACGGCGCCTGCACGAGGTGCGGAGCCGCACGTCTCGAGTCCTATCCGGTCCTCTCCGAGGGCGGTTGGTTCGACGTCGTGAAGTGCGCCGGATGTCTGTACAGCGTCGAACGCACCCCCGGGCCCAGACTCGGTCCGATCGAACTCCTGTCCGACCGGATCTGAAAGCGAGAGAGAAGATGACCGGTACCGCATCCCCCTCGATGATCGGCGTCGACGTCGGCGGAACCTTCACCGACGTCGTCGCCGTCCGGGACGGCGAGATCCTCACCACCAAGGTCACCACCGACTACGTGGAGAGCCACCGGGCCGTGATCCGGGGCGCGGAGGAGCTCGGTGCCGACGTGCAGGTGTTCAACCACGCGTCCACCCACGGACTCAATGCGATCATCACGCGCAATCTGCCCAAGATCGGCTTCCTCACCACCGAGGGGCACCGCGACATGCTCGACATGGCCCGCGCCCACCGGCCGCCGGAGGCCAACACCGATCCGCGCTGGCGCCGCAGTTTCGGCGACGTGTCCGGGCCGGTGGTCCCCCGGTACCTCCGCCGCGGCATCCGGGAGCGCATCGACGCCGACGGCTCGATCGTCGTCGGACTCGACGAGGAACAGGCGCGCGAGCAGATCCGCGTCCTCAAGGACTGCGCGGTGGAGGGCGTCGCGATCTGCCTGCTCAACTCGTACGTCGATCCCACACACGAGCGCCGCCTGCGCGACCTCGTCGCCGAGGAGCTCGGTGCCGACATCGCCTGCTCCATCTCGTACGACGTCTCGCCGCTGGCCCGCGAGTATCCGCGCGCCAGCACCACCGTGGTCGACGTGCTGATGAAGGAGATCTACGGGCCGTACGCCCGCAAACTGGAGAAGGGTCTGGCCGACGCGGGCTTCCGCGGCGAGTTGAACTTCGCCGACTGCGCCGCGACGTTGGCGCCGATCGACGTCGCGCTGGAACGCCCGGCCCGCATCGTGTTCTCCGGGCCTGCCGCCGGCACCGTCGCGTGTGCCCGCCTCGGCGACATGATCGACGAGCCGAACCTGCTCTGCGTCGACATCGGCGGGACCTCGGCCGACATCAGCGTCGTCACGAACGGCAAACCCTTCGTGAACACCACCTTCGAGCTGGAGCACGACCTGATCGTCAACACCCTCTCGAACGAGATCGTCTCGGTCGGCGCCGGCGGCGGCTCCATCGTCTGGGTCAACCGCGCCGGGGAGATCCAGGTGGGCCCGAAGAGCGCGGGTTCGGATCCCGGGCCCGCGTGCTACGGCACCGGCGGCACGCAGCCGACCACCACCGACACGTTCGTGATGATCGGCATCCTCGACCCCCACCGCTTCGCGGCCGGGCGCTCGACGCTCGATCACGACCTCGCCCAGCACGCCTTCGAACAGCTGGCGACCGGCGCCACCCTCGCCGAGCGCGTGCGGTTCGCCTACAAGATGGCGATCAACAACGTCGCCGAGGGCGTCCTGGACGTCGTGGTGAAGGACGGCATCGACCCGCGCGAGTACTCGCTGGTGTCGTTCGGCGCGGCCGGGTCGATGATGCTGCCGCAACTGCTCGACGTCATGCATTCTCAAAAGCGTGATCGTTCCGCCGTACCCGGGTCTGTTCTCGGCGCTCGGGCTGGTCAGCGCCGACCAGGTGCACTCGGACAGCCGGACGTCGTACACCGTGCTCGGGCCGGACGCCGCGCCGATCGTCGACGCGCTGTACAAGGACATGGAGGCGCACATGCGGGCCGAACTCGGCGAGGCCGCCGACGAGGTGACCTTCGTGCGGACCTTCGACGGCATGCTCATCGGCCAGGTCTGGGAGACGCCGTTCGTCGAGGTGCCCTCCGGTGAGATCGACGAGGCCGCGATCACGCGGATCATCGCGAACTTCCACGACGACTACCAGGCGCGATCGAACACCCGCTACGAGGAGCTGGGCGTTCTGGGCGTCACCTTCCGGCTCACCGCGGTGGTTCCCACCCCCAAGGTCGAGTACCCGCACCCGGGCGTCCGGGCCGAGGGGGAGAAGCCGGTGCCCACGCGCACCACGTGGCTGCGGTACCTCGAGGACGAGGACATCGAGGCGAACGAGTACGACCGTGAGTCGCTCTGCGAGGGCGACGTGATCGAGGGCCCCGCGGTGATCCGCGAGCCGCTGTCGACGACCTTCGTCGCCGGCGACCAGCAGGCGAGAGTCGGCACCGTGGGCGAACTGTGCATCACGCGGGCCGGCGAGTGAAGGAGAGCACGGACATGACCACCACCGAACTTCCGGGCATCGACCTCGGCACCCTGCTGCGCGACCTCTCCGACGAGGAGTTCGCGGCCCGTTACGACACCGACCGCTTCACCGCGAGCGTCGTCTCCAACCGGCTGCGCTATTCGGTGCAGCACGTGGTGACCGGGCTGCTGCACCGGGCGTTCTCGCCGATCATCGCGCTCTGCTACGACTTCGCGGCCTGCATTTGTGCACCGCCCGAACAGGGGTATGCGATGAGTGCCGTGACCAACGGTCTCACCGTGTTCCTGGGCGCCATGACCGATGCGGTCCGGGTGACCGTCGAGGAGTACGGCGTCGACCGCCTGGTCCCCGGCGACATGCTGATCTGCAACGACGTCTACCGGGTGGGCAACCACTACAACGACGTGCTGTTCGTGCAGCCGGTGTTCCACGACGGGCGGATCGTCGCCTTCATGGCGCTGCGGGCGCACCAGCTCGACGTCGGCGGCATGGTGCCGGGCGGCTACTCGGCGGTCAAGCACAACGTCTACGAGGACGGCCTCTCGATCAGCCCGCGGCTGCTGTACCACGCCGGCGAGCCGGTGCGCGAGACGTACTCGATGATCTTCGACAACGTCCGGATGGCCGAGACCATGCTGCCGGACTATCTGACCATCCGCGGCTGCTGCGAACTCGGCGAGAAGCTCATCGTCGAGACCATCGAGCACTACGGTCTCGACGCCTATCTCGGCAGCCTCCGCTACGCGAACGACTCCTCGGCCGAGGGCATGCGCGAGGCGATCCTGGCGCTGCCCGACGGCGACTACTCCGGGCAGGGGCGGCTGGACGCGGACGGCGTCGACGACACCGAGGACTACTTCGTCACACTGCTCCTGCGCAAGCGCGGGACCGACGTCGAAGTCGACTTCTCGGGTTCCTCACGCCAGGCGCGCACCTGCATCAACGCCGGCGCGCTGGACGTCAAGACCGCGGTGGGCGTCAGCCTGAAGATGATCTACTCGCCGGACAGCGAGTTCACCGCGGGCACCTTCCGCGACCTGGACGTCGTGGTGCCGCCCGGCTCCCTCACCTGCGCTCTCCCGCCCGACGGCGCGGTGTTCTGCTACTACGAGGTGCAGTCGCTGATCATGACGATCATGCTGCGCATCCTGGGGCCGGTCCTCGGCGACAACGGCTTCGGCGGCGACTTCGGCTCGACGTACGTGCACAACGCCAACGGGGTGAACCCCGACGGCGGTCAGTGGTTCTGCTCGGCGATGGCCGGCGCCGAGCACGGGCCCCGCGGCGCCTCGCATCTCGGTGACGGCGACGGGCACTCGTGCGCCTACATCTTCAATCTGATGGCGCCTGCCGCCGAGAACCTGGAGGCGGAGTTCCCCATCCGGATCATGCGCAAGGAGTACATCACCGACACCGCGGGGCCGGGTCGGCATCGCGGCGGCGCCGCCGTGGTCAAGGACGTGCTCTACAAGCAGAGCGGTCAACATCAGACCACCGTGCTGCGTTTTCGGGAGCCGTCCGGCGTCGGCGTGAACCACGGCGGCGACGGCGCCCAGGGCGGCGTGTGGATCTTCGACGAGGACGGCGGCCCGCTGGACGGCGCCTCGACCTTCAAAGGCACCGGGGTCGAGGACTACCGGGAGACGACGGCGGTGGCCGGCGTCTTCGACCCGGAGACCCGGGCCTGCGATCCGGACGGGAAGTACTTCTACTTCGGCCGGAACCCGATCTGGACCACCCGGCCCGGCGCCACCTGGCGTTACCTGACCAACGGCGGCGGAGGTTGGGGAGACCCGTTCACCCGCGACCCCGAAGCGGTCAAACGTGACGTCCGCGACGAGTACGTCTCGATCGAGGGTGCGGCGCGGGACTTCGGCGTCGTCGTCCAGGGGGATCCGCAGCGCGCGCCGGAGAAGCTGGTCGTCGACGAGGAGGCGACCCGGGCACTGCGTGCGCAGCGCATCGACCGCGCCGCCGCGGGGTCGATCCGCGTCCCGGACCGGCTCTAGAGGCCCCGAGCCGCGCGTCGAGTCGGGTGCGGGTGCTCCTCCGCTCCCTGAGCCGCACGCGAGCGCAGCGAGCCTGCGAGTCGAAGGGGCCGGCGATCGTTCTCGACCGGCCCCTCCGCAGGGCGATCTCGGCGCACGGCGTCGTTCCGGTTCCGGCCGGGGCGGCGCCGTGCGTCGTCGAACAGGGCTGTGAACTGCGGGTTTCGGGGAACGGAAGCATGCTTTCCCAACCATCAATTGACGTGATCCAGATCACGATGAAGCGTGGTGGGGGAGTGATCCGGGGCACCGACGAAGAGCGTCGTGGCCACTCGGATCGGGGCCGGCGAGTGCCGGACGAGTCCATGAGGAAGGCCGACGTGCGACACGACAACGAATCCCATTTCTTCATCGGCGGGCGATGGGTGCCCGCGTCGTCGGACGCCGCGTTCGACGTCGTCTCGCCGCTGGACGGCGAGACGGTCGGTCGTGCCGCACTCGGGGCCCGGGCCGACGTCGATGCGGCGGTCGCCGCGGCGCGGACGGCGTTCGACGAGGGGCCGTGGCCGCGGATGACGCTCGCCGAGCGCAGCGCGGTGCTGCAGCGGTTCCGCGACCTGCTCGCCGAGGAGACCGAGGAGATCGCGACGACGATCACCACCGAGATGGGGGTGCCGATCGCGCAGACCGTGCCCTCACAGGCGGGGGCGGCGCTCGCCCTGCTCGACGTGAACCTCGAACTCGCCCGGGAGTACCCCTGGGCGCGGCTGCGCCGCTCGCCGCTCGGCAACGCCTACGTGATGCGCCGCCCGATCGGCGTGGTCGCCGCGGTGATCCCGTGGAACGCCCCGCTCTCGGTCGGCATGCTGAAGCTGGCGCCCGCGCTCCTGACGGGCTGCGCGGTGATCCTCAAACCGTCGCCCGAGGCGCCGTTCAGCTCGAACCACCTGGCCGACCTCGCCGTCCGTGCGGGCCTGCCCGACGGCGTGCTGAACATCGTCACCGCCGACCGCGCCGAGAGCGAATACCTGGTGACCCACCCCGGTGTCGACAAGGTCTCGTTCACCGGTTCGTCCGCGGCCGGCCGCCGGATCGCCGCACTGTGCGGCGACGACCTCCGCCGGTACACCCTGGAACTGGGCGGCAAGTCGGCGGCGATCGTGCTCGACGACGCCGACCTCGGCGCCGCCGCGAAGGCGCTGCGTACCCTCTCGTTCCGCTACAACGGCCAGGCCTGCACCAACAAGACCCGCATCGTGGTGCCGCGCTCGATCCACGATCAGCTGGTCGACGCCCTGGTCGCCGAGATCTCCGACATCCGGGTGGGCGATCCGCTGGACCCGGCCACCGAACTCGGCCCGCTGGCCGCGGCCCGGCATCGTGAGCGCGTCGAGGGCTACATCCGGTCCGGCCGCGAGCAGGGCGCCGTCGTCGCGGTCGGCGGCGGCCGGCCCGAGGGTTTCGAGAACGGTCAGTTCGTCGACGCGACCCTGTTCACCGGCGTCACCAACGACATGGTGATCGCCCGGGAGGAGATCTTCGGGCCGGTGGTGGCCGTGATCGCCGTCGACGACGAGGACGAGGCCGTCCGCGTCGCCGACGACTCCGACTACGGCCTGTCCGGCGCGGTGTTCGGCGCCGACGCCGACCGCGCCTTCGCGGTGGCGCAGCGCCTGCGGACCGGCAGCGTCGAGGTCGACGGCGCGGGCACCGGATTCAAGGCGGCGCTCGGCGGCTTCAAGCACAGCGGCATCGGCCGGGAGGCCGGTCTCGAGGGCTTCGACGGCTTCGTCGAGATCACCTCGTTCGGCGTCTCGGGCGCCCTCGCCGACACCCTCGACTGATTCCGTGCGGCCGGCGGCCGCACGTCACTTCTCACCGTTTCCCCCCCACCGAGACAGAAAGCCGGTTCCGTCATGCCCGCACAACGCATCCTTCCGCTCCCCGGAGCCACGATCATCCTCGACAGCGGTCTCATCACCATGGGTACGCAGGGACCGCTCGCCGTGCCCATCCCGGTGTTCCTGATCGAGCACGAGCGCGGCCTGGTCCTCTTCGACACCGGTCTGGTGCCCGAGGCGTGGGACGACCCGCGCGCCGTCTACGGCGACCTGGTCGACATGTTCGCCCTCGAGTGCCCGCCGGAGAACACCCTGCAGAAGCAGATCGAAGCGGCCGGTTACACGCTGTCCGACGTGACCCACGTGGTGATCTCGCATTCGCACTTCGACCACACCGGCGGCATGTACCTGTTCCCGGACGCCCAGTTCTTCATGTCCGAGGTCGACATCCGCTACGCGATGTGGCCGGACAAGTACTTCGCCGGCTTCTACCGCGCCGCCGACTTCGAGCGCACCCGGAACTTCGCGTGGAATCCGTTGCGAGAGGATCTGGACCTGTTCGGCGACGGCTCGATCGTGCTGTACCAGACGCCGGGTCACACCCCCGGCGAGATCAGCCTGATGGTGGAGGTCCCGGATTCGGGTAAATACCTGATCACCGGCGACACCGTCCACCTGCGCTCGGGCGTCCAGTACGAGTGCCCGTGCCCGGTCGACTACAACGCGCACGAGGCGATCGTCTCGATCCAGCGGATCAAGCAGCTCGCCGCGGCGCAGGACGCGCGGATCTGGGTCCTCCACGATCCCGAGGACTGGGCCGAGCTCGGCTCGTCCGGGCCGATCTCGTGACGGCGGCCGCTCCGCGGACCGCGGCCACCACGGCCGAACTCGCCCGGCACGTCGCCGGGGTCGCCGCGACCCCGCCGACGGAGCACGACGTCGAGGCGCTGCGCCGACTGCTGCTGGACGACTTCCTCGTGTCGCTGTGGGGAGCCACGCGCCCGGTGACGGCGGAGGTCGCCGACTGGACGGCACGCTTCGCCGGCACCGGGTCGAGCCGGGTGCTCGGGCGCGACTGGGCGACCGAGTCGTCGATCGCCGCGCTCGTGCACGGCACCGCCGCGCACGCCTTCGAACTCGACGACACGCACAACGCCACCGCCAGTCATCCGGGATCGGTCGTCATGGCCGTCGCCCTCGCCGTGGCGGCCGAGCCCGGTCCGCCGGTCACCCGCGAGCAGTTCTTCCAGGCGATCACCGCGGGCTACGAGACGACGGCGCTGCTCGGGGAGGCGGCCGGCGGCATGGCCGTCGTCCACCGCGGTTTCCATCCGACGTCGCTGCTCGGCACCTACGGCGGAGCGACGACGGCGCTGACCCTCCGCCGTCTCCGCGCGGGGCGGAGCGTGGATGCGGTGCTGCTGGAGGAGGCGTGGGGGCACGCGCTCTCGCAGCCCTCGGGGTCGATGCAGTTCTCCGCCGAGGCCACCGGCGGCGAGGTGAAGCGGGTGCACGCCGGGCTCGGCGCGCACAACGCGATCCGGGCCGCCGACTTCGCCGCTCTGCCCGCGGTGACCGCCCCGTATCTCGCGGTGGAGGGCGTCTACGGGCTCGCGGCCTGCTTCGGCTCCGGTCCCGATCCGGTGCGTCTCGACCGCGGCCCGGCGATCCACCGGATCAGCCTGAAACCGTACTCGTGCTGCCGACTGTTCCACTCGACGATCGACGCGCTGCGCGAGGTGACCGACGCCTTCACGCTGGCGCCCGAGGACGTGGCCGACGTGCTGGTCACCGGTCCGCGGCTGATCGCCGAACAGCACCTGACCCCGGCGGACTCCTCGATGACCGCGCAGTACAGCTGCCCGTTCGTGGTGGCGGCGACCCTCGCGCACGGACCCGAGGCCTATCACGCGTACGCCGAGGAGAACCTCGGCGATCCGGTGGTCCGGCGACTGATGGAGAAGGTCCGGTTCGAGGTGGACCCGGAGATGGAGGCCGCCTACTACCCGGAGCACTTCGCCACCGCGGTCCGTCTGGAGCTGACCGACGGCACGGTGCGCACCGCACTGGTCGCCGACAGCATCGGCACCGCCGAACGGCCGATGACGGTCGAGCACATCCTGGCCAAGGCCGCGGGTCTGGCCGATGCCGGAGCGGACGGGTGCGGCCCCCGGCTGCGGGCCGTCCTGTGGGATCACGGCTCCGGACCACAGCAGTACGCGGAGGCTCTGGCGGCCGAAGCGAACAGGATCGGTGCGGCGCAGGGCGCCCGCGCCGTCGACGAAAGGTAAGAAGACATGGCACGACTCGAAGGAAAGGTCGCCCTCCTCACCGGTGCGGCCTCGGGGATGGGCGCCGCCGGCGCCCGGCGCTTCGCCGAAGAGGGCGCCCGGGTGGCCGTCACCGACATCCGGCTCGACGCGGCGCAGGCCGTCGTCGACGAGATCCGGGCGGCCGGCGGCGAGGCGAACGCGTACCAGCACGACGTCACCTCCAAACAGGCCTGGGATACGACCGTCGCCGCGGTCGCCGCCGATTTCGGGAAGCTGAACATCCTGGTCAACAACGCGGGCCTGCCCGGCCACCCGGAGACCTGGGACGAGGCGAAGATCGACGACTTCGAGAAGCTGATCTCGCTCAACGTCTACGCCCAGTTCTACGGGATCCAGGCGGTGCTGCCGCAGTTCGACGCGGCCGGCGGCGGAACGATCGTCAACATGTCGTCGATCGCCGGCATCATCGTGTGGCCCGACCTGCACCCGGCGTACGGCGCGTCGAAGGGCGCCAACCGGATCCTGAGCAAGAACGCGGCGGTGGACCTGGCCAAGCGGAACATCCGCGTCAACTCGGTGCACCCGGGCATCATCCACACCCCGCAGAGCGACTACCTGGTGTCGAACCCGGATGTCATGGCCCGGCTGCTGCCCGCCATCCCGATGGGCCGTGTCGGACGACCGGAAGAGGTCGCGAACCTGGTGCTGTTCCTGGCCGGTGACGAGTCCTCGTACATCACCGGTCAGGAGTTCAACATCGACGGCGGCTACACGACCATCTGACGACGAGCGCCGCGGTCGTGCCGCGACCCGGGGCGGGGCACCTCCGGTTCAGGCGTCCGCGTCCGGCCGGAGGCGCCTTCGCGCCTCCCGGTGCAGGAGGGTCAGGAAACCCCGGACGGCCGGACCCGGCATCCGGCCGTTCCGGGTCGTCACGCTGACCTGCCGGACCGCCCACGGGTCGCTGATCGAGAGCACCGTCATCTCGTCGTCGGCGGCCTGGGTCGGAGTCTTGGCGGGCACGATCGTCACGCCGAGCCCGGCCCGGACCATGCCGAGCGCCACCTCGCCGGTGCGCACCACGTGTCGGCACGGGTCGTCGAACCCGGACCGGCGGGCGACCGCCTCGAACACCGGCGCCGTCGTATGGGTGGCGACCAGTCCGACGTCGGCCAACTGTCGGAACGAGACCGTCGTCTCCCCGGCGAGCCGGTGCCCCCGTGGGACCACCGCGACCAGGGGCTCGGCGTACAGCGGCCGCACGGCGCCGGTGGTCGCCGCCGGGTCGCCGATGCCGGCGAACACGCCGACGTCGCTGTGCCCGGAGGCGACCAGTTCGGGGACGTCGGAGTTGTCGACCTCGTTCAGGGTGAGATCGGCGAACGGCCGGTCGGCGAGGAAGGCGCTGACGGTGGGCGCGATCAGATCGGCGATCGTCGAGTGCCCGGCCGACACCGTGAGGGCGTCGTCGGCCCGGTCGGCCAGGGTCGCCAGTTCGTCGTGCAGGTCGTCGAGTTCGCCGAGCACCGTCCGCGCGTAGCCGACCAGCACCTCGCCGGCCTCGGTCGGCACCACCCCGGCACGACCGCGCTGAAGCAGCGGCATGCCGACCATCTCTTCGAGAGCCTGGATCCGTTTGGTCGCCGTCGACGCGGCGATGTGCTCGCGGGCCGCCGCCCGGCCGATCTGCTGCTCCTCGACGGCGGAGACGAACAGCCGGAGGCTGAAGACGTCGATCTGCCGCACCATGTGCAGACGACCGGTCATGTCGTGGCTCCTTCGCCGTGGCCGCCGATCTCGCTCGGAGTACCGCTGCAGACGTTACGAGTCCGGCATCGCCTGCTCAATTGAAATCATGGCAATCCCCGATTCGGGCGGGCCGAATGAGGACGCGGGCGGGGAGCGGTGCGGCGGTGCGGGGGCGAGGTCGCACCCTTGTGGCATTTTCTGAAAGATGTTAGAAGCGTGGAGGTGGCCCGCATCACGTCGACGGCCGACATGCTTCGGCGATGTCACGTGCGGGCTCCGCGCCGGCGGGCACGCAGACGCCGGCGTCCACCACGTCCGGCCGTCTCCGGCGGGCGTGGAGATCGGATCCGGAACGCGGATCGCACAACCGTGGAAAGCAGGGAATCACATGGCCTCTGAAGCCGAGATCCAATGGGCGGTCGACGTCGCCGAGATCAAGCAGCTGATGTCGAAGTACTGCCGGGGCATCGACAGGCACGACGAAGAGCTCTTCATGAGCATCTGGTCCGACGATGCCGAGTACATCCTCCCGCGCGGTGAGGGCACGGGCATCGACGGAGTCCGAGACCTGGTCCGCAAGGTGTGGACCCAGGTCGCGCGGTGTCACCATCACATCACCAACCCGATCATCGAGACCGACGGCGATACCGCGTCGGCGACGACCGACGTGTTCTACTTCCGGCTCACCGCCGACGGGGTGAACTGTCTCCTGTCCGGCGGTTACTCGTTCGAGTTCGTCCGGGTCGACGGGGACTGGAAGGTGCGTCGACTGGAGTTCCACTCCTTCGTCACGACGACGCCGGTGTTCGCGGAGAATCCCTGACCGGCCCGGCTCGGGGCGCCGTCCGCGGACCGGCGGCTCCGGAGCTCTCGTGAGGTGCTCGAACCGGGCGCTGATCTCAGGCGCGTGAACTCGGCACTCGTCGTGGGCGTCGAGTTCGGGCGGGTCCGTCTCGTGGTTCTCCGGTGCGGGGTCGGCCGGACGGGGGCGGCCGCCCGGCTTCCGGGTGTTCTGGATCCTGGACACGTCGTGTCCAAAAATCTGGACACCTCGCCGTCGCCTGCGTTCGTAAGGTGAGTTATCGAGAGGGTCGCCCTGTCCGGAAGGCTCTTGCGGGGAACGGGCTCGCAAGGATGTCCGACCGTGGATTCGTCGGTGCAGTCCAGCGACGGTCCGAGTACATGCAGGGCGCCGAGAGAGAGGTGTTCTGTATTGCGAAACGGTGAGATTCAGCAGGTACGGTTGCGCCGAGACGCACGAGGGATCGAGGCGGCGCGGGTACGCACCCACCGGTACGGAGTGCTGAAAGGTGTGGCGCCGCAGAACGAGGCCCGACTGGTGGCCGCGGACGGGCCGCTGGCCCGGGCCGTCGCCCCGGTGTTCGACAAGGCGCACACCGTCTTCGACGGTGCGCCACTGGGTTTCCTCGTGGCCGATGCGCACGCGCGGGTGCTGCAGGTCGGGCATGCCGCACAGCATGTGCGCGATGCGATCGATGAGCGGGGCATCACCATGGGGACGCATTTGTCGGAGTCGAAGGTCGGCACCAACGGGGTCGGCACCGTCCTCGAGACGAGGACTCCGATGCTCATCAGCGGAGACGAACACCAGATGGAGATCCTCAAGTACTTCACCTGTTTCGGGCATCCGATCACCCACCCGCTGACCCGGCGGATCGAGGGCGTGGTGGACGTCGGCGGTGCCGCAGACGAGGATCCGCGCTATTACGGGCCGATCGCCCGGGCTCTGGCGATGGAGATCGAGGAGCGGCTGCTCGACAACTCTCCCGCCTCGCAGCGGCGTCTGATGACCGCCTTCCAGCGGGCGACCCGGCCCAAGACCCGCCCGGTGATGGTGCTCGGCGAGGGGATGGTGCTGGCGACGCAGACGGCGCTCGATCAACTGCAGCCCACCGACCACGCGGCCGTGCGGGCCTGGGTGGAGTCGGTGGGCGGCCGCGCCGACGGCAGCCACCGGATCCGGCTCGAATCCGGCAGGCAGATGGAACTCGAGTGTTTCCCGGTGGAGGGCACCGCCGGCATGGTCGTCGACCTGGTCCAGGTGGTCGACGGGCACGCGCTCGACGACGTACCCGCGGTACGCGGCTGGCCGATGCTGATCGCAGGAGAACCGGGCAGCGGACGGACGACGGCGGCGCGGGCGGCCGCGGGGCCGTCGGCCGAGACGTTCGACGCCGCCGATGCGGCGCTGTCCGGTGAGAAGGGCTGGGTGGCCGAACTCGGGCGCACGTTGAGCCGGGAGGGGGCGGCCGTGATCATCGAGAACGCCCAGGTGCTCGCCGACACCTCGCTGCTCTGCCTCGTCCGCCATGTCGCGCAGTCGCCGCGGAAGGTGGTGCTCACGGTCGCCGTCGGAGACCGGGTGCCCGACATCCACCCGGCGCTGCTGTCGGTGTGCGACGAACGTGAGGACCTGGTTCCGCTGCGGCTCCGACCCGAGGACATCCCGCGGCTGGTCCGCGAGATGCTGGCCGAGGAGGCGGCGACGAAACACGTCCGGGTCACCGAGCAGAGTCTGCGGGTCCTGGCGGCGCAACGCTGGCCGGGGAACCTGGCCGAACTGCGGCACGTGGTGCGGGCGATGGCCAGGGCCCGTTCCGCGGGCGACATCGTGCCCGCTGATCTGCCGCCCGCGTACCGGGAGTCCGGCCCCGATCTGTCGCCGATCCGCAGCGCCGAGCGCGATGTGATCGTGGCGGCGATCGAGGCGGCCGGCGGAAGCAAGAGCAAGGCGGCGCGTTCGCTCGGGGTCAGCCGATCGACGCTGTACAACAGGTTGCGCGCGCTCGGCGTCCACTGACGGCCCGGGCGTCTACGGGGCGGTCACCTGGATGTCGTCGAACATGGCCTCGATGTCGTTCCGGTAGTTCGGGGCGTCCTCGCGCGAGCTCTGCGCCGTCAGCACCACCGAATACGCAGTGTTCGGGCCGGTCGGCACGACGACGATCCGGGACCGTACCGTGCGGGTGGGCGCGTTCGGATGGACGGCCGCCCGATAGTCGAACGTGTACTCGTCGAATCCGCACACGGTGCCGCGTCGGCCTGCGGGTCTCTCGATCCGGAGCAGGGTCGTGAGCTGGCTGAGTTCGTTGTCGATGATCGTGTCGAAGTCGCCCGCCGACGGTGTCGAGGTCACCACGAGGGTGGGGGAGAATCCGCTCTCGGCGAGCGAGGGGTTCACCACGGTCAGGCGGATCGACCCCGACTCGCTCTGGGTCATGCGGGACCACCCGGGGCGCGCCGGGAGCGCGATGCCGGGCTGACCCGCGAGGGGGGTCGCGGAGAGCAGGTTGCCCCGGACCGGGGCGCATCCGCTGGTCGACGTCGCCCCGGACGAGGTCCCGCTCGTCGGGCCTGCGGTGTCGTCGGAGTCGGAACAGGCGGCAGCGGCGAAGACGAGGACGGTCGCGGTGGCGGCGGTGAGGATGCCGCGCGGAAGGGTCATGTCCAAAACAATACCGTATATCCGGATTTTATAGCGCCGTCGTTCTCGTCACGTGGTGATCGGGAACGACGGCGCCGTACCGCTCGAAGCGTCCAGGATTCTGAACATCCCCGGTCGTCGGCGTGTCCATACGCTGGAAGGCGGGACACGATGGAGAGCCGGATCACATTCCATCGGGGAGCGGTTCGGCATCTCTCGACGAAGAAGGATGGACGACATGACCGAGACGAGCATCAGCGCGTCGGAAGGCCCCGCGATCGACCGGGACGGAGTCCCGCACTACCGCCTCTGGATCGGTGGGCGATGGGTCGACTCCGCGGAGTCGATCGACGTGATCGACCCGGCGACCGAGGGCGTGGTCTGCACCGTCGCCCGCGCCGACCCGAGTCACGCCGATGCCGCCGTCGCCGCGGCCAAGGCCGTCCACGAGGGCGGGGTCTGGCGCGGCATGGCGCCGCTGGAACGCGTCGCGGTGTTCGAGCGCGCGGCCGGCGTCCTCGCCGCCCGGATGGACGAGTTGACCCTCCTCGGTTCACGGGAGACGGGCATGCCGCTGCGCGTCGCCGGGGCGATCGGCGTGGGCTTTCCGCTGGTGCACCTGCAGCACTACATCGAGCAGGGGCGCAACTACGTCTGGGAGAAGCCGACCCCGATCGGCGGCCAGGTGCTGCACGCGGGCATCCAGCGCAAGGAGCCGCTCGGTGTCTGCGTAGGCATCGTGCCGTGGAACTTCCCCGCGCTGATCGCCGTGTGGAAGGCCGTGCCCGCGCTCATCGCCGGCAACACGGTGGTCCTCAAGACCGACGAGCAGACGCCGATCTTCGCGCTCGAGTTCGCCGCCGTGCTGGCCGAGGCCGGCCTGCCCGCAGGGGCGTTGAACGTGGTCGTGGGCGACGGCCCGAACGTCGGCGGACGACTGGTGAAGCACCCGGACGTGCGGCTGGTCTCGTTCACCGGTTCCACCGCGACCGGCCGCCAGGTGATGGCCGATGCGTCCGGCAACGTCAAGCGCGTCCTGCTCGAGCTCGGCGGGAAGGGCCCGAACATCGTCCTCGACGACGCCGACCTCGACGCCGCGGTCGACGGCTCGATCTACGCCTTCCTGCTGCACGCCGGACAGGCCTGCGAGTCGGGCACCCGGCTGCTGCTGCCGTCGTCGCTGCACGACGAGTTCGTCGAGCGCCTGAAGGCCCGCATCGCCACGCTCAAGATCGGCGATCCACAGGATCCGTCCACCGACATCGGTGCGGTGATGAGCAGGACCCAGCAGGAGCGGATCCTCGGCTACATCGAGAAGGGCCGGGAGGCCGGCGCCACGGTCGTCGTCGGCGGCGGCGTGCCGCAGGGCGAAGAGTACGAGAAGGGGTTCTGGGTGGAGCCGACGGTGTTCGTCGACGTCGAGCCGCACCACTGCATCGCCCGCGAGGAGATCTTCGGCCCGGTGCTCTCGGTCCTGAAGTACGACTCGATCGACGAGGCCGTCGCGATCGCCAACGACTCGGAGTACGGACTCGCCGGCGCCGTGTGGGGTCGGGACGTGGACCGTGCGCTGAGCGTCGCGAACCGGATCGAGACCGGGTCGGTCTGGATCAACGACTACCACAACATCGACGCTCATCTGCCCTTCGGCGGCGCCAAGCAGAGCGGCATCGGGCACGAGCTCGGTGAGGACACGCTCAACGAGTTCCTGCAGAGCAAGTCGATCACCGTCGACCTGTCCGGCGACGTCGCCAAGCGCGCCTACGGCTTGGTGCTCGGCACCCCGCCGAACGCCTGAGCCGACAGCGTATCCGACCTGAGAGGAATGAGGAGAAGACGATGGCGACGATGGTGACGATCGACATGGTGGCCGCAGAAGGCGGCTACGACGACCTGCGTGCGTGGTATCTTCGAGAACATCTCGTTCACCCGGGGATTTCCGGGTAACAGTGCGATTCTGACGACCCGGGAGATCGAGAACCCCGACCACATCCGGTTCGTCGAGATCTGGGATTCCGCCGAGGACTTCTCGAAGTACATCGAGAAGCAGACCGAGCGGGGCGTGATCGAGGAGCTGCTGGC
Source organism: Gordonia sp. (in: high G+C Gram-positive bacteria) (assembly GCF_047600385.1). Lineage (GTDB taxonomy): Bacteria > Actinomycetota > Actinomycetes > Mycobacteriales > Mycobacteriaceae > Gordonia. The sequence continues at coordinate 1,446,537 of NZ_JASGKZ010000001.1, forward strand.
GCTGACCGCCGCGGAGCCGGTGTTCGAGTTCTACGAGTTCATCGGCGTCTGAGAGACGTCGCACCCGGGGTCGACGGGCGCCCCGGTGTGCGCGAGCGGAGGGCCGGGCGGATACGGATCCGCCCGGCCTCTCTCGCCTCGCCCGGCGGAACACGGCCGACCTTCTCGTCACGGTGTGAACGATTCGAACACCCCGAATCGGGGCTTCGGAAAACCGCAGGAGAAACGGCGTCGATCCCGGTCGAAATCCGATTAGCGTGAAGAAATCTAGAATTCTCGTGCGCCGGAGAAGCCGCGAGCGACTGCGAAAGAGAGCGATTCGATGGTGAATCCGAGTGCTGCCCGAATCTACGTCGACGGCCGGTTCGACGACGGTGCCGGGGAGGAGATCGTCACGGTGGCACCCGCCACCGGGCAGGCGATCGCGACCTCTCGCTCGGCCTCGCCGGAACAGGTGGAACGGGCCGTCGCGGGAGCGCGCCGCGCCTTCGACACCGGCGCCTGGTCGAAGGTCGGGCCCGCCGAGCGAAGTGCGCTCCTGCACCGGCTGGCCGATCTGATGGAGCGTGACCGGGACCTGATCGCCGAACTGGCCGCGCACGAACTCGGCACCCCGGTCACCACCGGCGGACCGCAGCACGTCGACCTGCCTCTCTCGTTCCTGCGCTGGTTCGCCGACGCCGCCGAGCGCGGCCCGCGCGACGGGTACGAGGAGCCGATGACGATGTTCCCGGGGCCGCCGGTCACCACCGGCAGCATGCTCCTGCGTGAACCGATCGGCGTGGTCGCCGCGATCACCGCCTACAACGTGCCCACCTTCATGGCCTGTCTCAAGCTCGGCGGCGCTCTCGCCGCGGGATGCTCGACGATGCCGCTGACCTCGCCCAAATCGGTGCTGCTGTCCACCAAGTTCGTGGAACTGATCGACGAGGCCGGTTTCCCGGAGGGCGCGGTGAACTTCGTGTACGGCCCGCCTTCGGTCACCGAACAGGTGGTGTCGCACCCGGCCGTGGACATGGTGAGCTTCACCGGTTCACCGCAGGTCGGTGCCCGGATCTCCGAACTGGCGGCCCCGACCATCAAGAAGGTGGTGCTGGAGCTCGGTGGAAAGTTGCCGAACATCCTGCTGCCGGGCGTCGAGGTCGGTCCCACCGTCGCGGCGTCGTCGTTGCGTTTCACCCGCAACAGCGGGCAGGCCTGCGGGGCCACCACCCGCACCTTCGTCCCGAACGACAAGGTCGACGAGTTCGTCGAGGCCTCCCGCGAATTCCTCGCGACCCTCCCGCTCGGCGACCCGTTCGATCCGGCGACGCTCCTCGGTCCGCTGATCACCGCCGAGCATCGGGATCGCGTGGAGGGGTACCTCACCCGGGCGCGGGAGGCCGGCGGAGCGATCCCGGTCGGCGGCGGTCGGCCCGCGGGCCTCGACGGCTTCTTCCTGGATGCCACGCTGGTGACCGGCCTGCCCAACTCCTCGGAGATCGCCCAGGAGGAGCTGTTCGCCCCGGTCGGGATGGTGATCGGCTACGACACGATCGACGAGGCGATCGCCGAGGCCAACAACAGCAGGTACGCGCTGAACGCGAACGTGTGGGGCCCGATCCCCGAGGCCGTCGCCGTCGCCCGCCGGATCCGTTCGGGCACCGTCGCCGTCAACGGCGGCGGCCCCATGCGCCCGGACGCGCCGTGGGGCGGTCCGGCGTTCAGCGGCATCGGGCGCGAGGGCGGCGAAGAGGGATTCCGCGAGTTCTTCGAGGTGAAGCACGTGCAGTGGCCGCTGGTCTGAGCGGATCGGTCCGGCCCCGCCGGGAGAGACGTCGGGCGACAGAACACGGCGCCGTCGTTCCCGATCATCACGTGACGGGGACGACGGCGCCGTGCCGTGCCGGTCGGCTCTCAGTGCGAGACGGCCTTCTCCGCGCCGACGCCGGTGAGGGAGCGGACCTCCATCTCGGCGCGGCGGGCGACGTCGGGCTTCTCCTTCGACGTCAGGGTGCCGAGGATACCGAGGAGGAATGCCGCCGGGACGGACACCAGGCCCGGGTTCGCCAGCGGGAACCACGCGAAGTCCATGTTCGGGAGCATGGAGTTCGCCTTGCCTGAGACGGCGGGGGAGAACACGATCAGGACCAGCGTGATCGAGAGGCCGCCGTACATGCTGAACAGTGCGCCGCGGGTGTTGAACCGCTTCCAGAACAGCGAGAACAGGATGGTCGGCAGGTTCGCCGAGGCGGCGACGGCGAAGGCCAGCGCCACCAGGAAGGCGATGTTCTGGTCCTTGGCGAGGATGCCCAGGACGATGCCGATGAGGCCGAGCACGATCACGGTGTAACGCGAGACCCGGACCTGCTCCTCCTCGGAGGCGCCGTTCTTCTTGATCACCGACGCGTAGATGTCGTGGGCGAACGACGCCGAGGCGGTGATCGCCAGACCGGCGACGACGGCCAGGATGGTCGCGAACGCCACGCCCGCGATCAGTCCGAGCAGCACCTCGCCGCCGAGGTGCAGGGCCAGCAGCGGGGCGGCGGCGTTCTGCTTGCCGGGGGCGGCGAGGATGGTCTCCGGGCCCACCAGCGCCGCGGCGCCGTAGCCGAGGACCAGGGTGAACAGGTAGAACGCGCCGATCAGGCCGATGGCCCACACCACGGACTTACGGGCCTCCTTGGCGGTGGGGACCGTGTAGAAACGCATGAGGACGTGCGGCAGGCCCGCGGTGCCGAGCACCAGGGCGATACCCAGCGAGATCAGGTTCCACTTCGAGGTGATGTCCACGCCGTACTGGGCGCCCGGCGCCAGGATGTCGGTGGTGGTGCGTTCCTGAGCCATGCCGAGCAGCTTCGAGATGTTGAAGCCGACGCCGTCGGAGAACAGCACCCAGAGCGTCATGACCGCGGCGCCGGTGATCAGCAGGACGGCCTTGATGATCTGTACCCACGTGGTGCCCTTCATTCCGCCGATGAGGACGTAGACGATCATGAGCAGGCCGACGATGGTGATCACCACGGCCTGACCGATGTCGCTCTTGATGTTCAGCAGCAGGGCGACCAGCGCGCCCGCGCCGGCCATCTGGGCCAGCAGGTAGAAGATCGAGACCGTCAGCGTGTTGATCGACGCGGCCAGGCGGACCGGACGCTGCTTGAGGCGGAAACTCAGGACGTCGGCCATGGTGAACTTGCCGGTGTTGCGCAGCAGTTCGGCCACCAGCAGGAGGGCGACGAGCCAGGCGACCAGGAAGCCGATCGAGTAGAGGAAGCCGTCGTAGCCGTAGATGGCGATGGCGCCCGCGATGCCCAGGAAGCTGGCGGCCGACAGGTAGTCGCCGGCGATGGCGATGCCGTTCTGGGTGCCGGAGAAGCCGCGGCTGCCGGTGAAGAACTCCGAGGCGCTGGAGGTGCCCGCGCGGCTGACCTTGATGACCACGAGCAGGGTCACGATCACGAAGGCCACGAAGATCATGATGTTGAGGGTGGCGTTGCCGGTGTCGACCTCGGGGGTCTCGGCGAGCAGGACGTTCACTTCCGGCCTCCCTGTGCCGCGGCGGCCGCGCGCTCGTAGGTGCCGTCTTCGAAGCCCTCACGGACCGCGTCGGCCTCCGGGTCGAGACGGTGGTTGGTGAACCAGATGTAGGCGCCGGTGATGGCGAACGTGGTGACGAACTGCAGCAGCCCCAGGATCAGGCCGACGTTGATGTTGCCCCAGACCTTGGTGGCCATGAATCCCTCGGCGAACACGCCGAGGACCAGGTACAGGCCGTACCAGGTGAGGAAGAACGCGGTCATCGGGAACACGAAGTTGCGCAGCGTCTTGCGCAGACGCTGGAACTCCGGGCTCTCCTGGGCCGCGATGAACTCGTCGGCACCGGGGGCGGCGACGTGCCCCGGCTCTGGTGGGTGCTCTTGTGTGGCTGACACGGGACCTCCTCGATGCATTGCCGCAGTCGCGGCCTCACAAGAAGGTTCGGGGAGATCTCGATCACAGGGAAGCGGATTTGTGATCTGCACGACGAGTCAGGTCCGTCGTGCGGTGAACGGTCATCGCACGCGGGTGAACGGCGCGGTGCGCCCCGTCGTCCCGCGCCCGAGGTCGTGCGCGATCCCGGGGAGCGCCTCGTCCCGTTCTCCGCAGTCGTATGTGAGCCCGGGGAGTGGGTCATCCCGTTCCCTGAGCCCCGTGCGAGCGCAGCGAGCCCGGGTGTCGAAGGGGCCCGGTGAGCGTTCTCCGTGAGACCCTTCGACGCGGCTCGTCACTGCGTTCCTCTCCGGTTCGGGGAGCGGAGACCGGGCGCGGTTCCGGATCAGGGAGCGGAGGGGTCGCCGCCTGCGGATCGGTCCAGGAGTCGGGCCAGTTCCGTGCGGCACCGTTCCAGGAGTTCGTCGACCTCGTCGCAGTGGTAGCCGCGGCGACCGAACGGCGGGGCGGCGAACCGGACGTCGTCGATCGCCGAGGGGGTGAGCCAGGACCGGGTCGGGTCGGTGGGATCGGACAGTCGGGCCGCGATGTCGTCGAGGAATCGGTCGACCTGGCTCTCGTCGTACCCGCGGCCGCCGAATATCCGGCGGAACTCGGTCTCGAGGACCTCAGCCGCGGTGATTCCGGCGCTCTCGGCGCTCGGTTCCGGAGCCGCCGCCTTCCGCCCCGCGACCGCGTTCTTCCCCTCCGCGACCTCGTTCTTTCGTCCCGTGACCTCGGTCTTCCGCTCCGTGAGCCCCGTCGAACGGTTCGGCCGTTGTACCCGCAGGCCGCTCGAAGGGCAGGTGAGGTCGGCGAGGTCGTGCGCGGCATCGGCGAGGAACCGATCCACCTCGTCGCGGTGGTAGCCGCGCAGCCCGATCGGCGGAGACCCGAAGATGGTCGAGGCGACGGCGGAGGGCGTCAGAAAGGCGACCGCGGGGTCGGCGGGATCGCGGAACTTCGCCTCGAGCAGATCGAGGAACCGGTCGACCTGATCCTCGTTGTACCCGCGCCGCCCGAGCGGAGGCTTGGAGAAGGCGACGTCGTGGATGTCGTCTGCGGTCAGCGGTCTGCGATCGTCGGCCATGTGTCCATTCTTTCCTGATCGCCGCTCGACACCCGACCGAATCCGTCGGCCGGGGCCTCTGCGACGACGGCCCGGGCACCGACCATGATACTGGCTACACCAGTGAATCAGTCGCCTGCGGGGGTGCGCTCGAGTCCGAGCCCCACACGCTCGGGAAGGTGCATGCGGGCGAACAGCGTCGGCACGTCCGGTCGTACGGTGCGACGGGTCGCGAGAGAGACCGCGACCATGGTCGCGAAGGTCAGCGGGACCGTCACCGCGGCGGGGAAGGTGACGATCGCCGCGGACCAGCCCCGGGTGAACCAGAACGCGCCGGCCACCACCGCGGCCGCGGACGTGACGGCGCCGACCGCCAGCCCGGCGACGGCGCCCGCCGCGGTGAGACCGCGCCACCAGATCCCCAGGACCAGCAGCGGGCACAGGGTGGCGGCCGAGACCGCGAACACCAGGCCCACCGACCGCGACAGCTCCAGCGTGCCCGCGGCGAGGGCGAGACCGAGGGAGACGAGTCCGCCGAACAGCGCGCAGACCCGGAAACTCCGCACCCCGGCGGGCAGCAGATCGGTGGAGACCACTCCCGCGATGCTGATCAGCAGGCCCGACGACGTCGCCAGGAACGCGGCGATCGCCCCCGCCGCGACCAGCGCCACCAGCAGTTCGCCGCCGATCCCGCCGACCGCCGCGGTGGGGATCATCAGCACCGCGGCGTCGGCCGTCCCGGTGGACAGCACCTGCGGGACGTAGACCCGGGAGAGCACGCCGAGCACCGTCGGGAACAGATAGAACCCGGAGAGCAGCACGATCACGGTGAGCGCGGTGCGACGCGCATCGGCCCCCGTCCGATTGGTGTAGAAGCGGACCAGCACGTGCGGCAGACCGAGCGCCCCCAGGAACGTGGCCAGCATCAGCGACAGGACCTGGTAGAGCGGATGGTCGCCGCCGAGTCCGCCGCCCGAGCGGGTCCAGGCCGCGCCGGTCTGCGGGGCGTCGGACACCACCGGGGTCGCGGCGCCCGCGTCGAGGAGGATCGTCGAACCCTTGCCCACCACGTGGGTGCCCGCCGCGGGGGCGACGGCATCGACCGGGCGGCCGTCGACGGTCCCGGTCACCCGCACCCCGGCGGGGTCGGCGACCGTCACCGACACCTCCGTCGAGACGTCCACCGTCGTCGCGGCCGCCACCCGGGCGGGCAGCGGATCCCCGAGATCGGCGGGATCGGCGGCGAAATGCAGGGCCACGACGACGGCGGGCACCGCGATGGCCGTCAGCTTGAGCCAGTACTGGACGGCCTGGGCGAACGTCACCGACCGCATGCCGCCGCCCACGACGTTGACGATCAGCGCCGCCCCCACGAGCACCACCCCCACCCATCCGGGCAGACCGAGCAGGATGTTCAGGGTGAGGCCCGCCCCCTGCAGCTGCGGCACCATGTACAGTACGCAGACCCCGGCGACGACGACCATCGCGACCCGGCGGGCGACCTGGGAGCCGAGCCGGAACTCCGCGAAGTCGGGCACCGTGTAGGCGCCGGAACGACGCAGCGGCGCGGCGACGAACAGGAGCAGCGCGAGGTAGCCCGCGGTGAACCCGATCGGATACCAGAGCGCATCGGCGCCGTATTTGGCGACCAGGCCCGCGACCCCCAGGAACGACGCCGCCGAGAGGTACTCGCCGCCGATCGCCGCGGCGTTCCAGCGGGCGCCGATGCTGCGGGAGGCCACCAGGAAGTCCGACGTCGAGCGCGCGCCCCGGCCGCCGTACGCGCCGATCGCGACCGTGCCGAAGGTGGCCGCCGCGACGGCGCCGACGATCAGGGCGGAGCCGGTGCTCATGACGGACCGTGCTCCTCGTCGTCGATCAGCTTCATGAAGTCCCGCTCGGCCTGCTCGGCGAGACGGATGTACAGCCGTCCGGCGAAGTAGAGGACCGGGTAGGGGAGCAGCCCCAGCACGATCCAGTTGACCGAGATCCCCGCCACCGAGGCCGTCGCGAAATCGTCCACCCAGAGGCCCAGCAGCGGGATCGCGACGAACAGCGCGACCACAGCCAGGCCGATCCGGAGCGCGAGCCCGAGCTGGGCCCGGACCAGCCCGCGGACCAGGTGTTCGCCGACGGCGGTCTGCTCGGTCACCTCGGCGCGCGTGCGCACCGGACGGGCGCCGCGCCGCTGCGACAGCACCACCCGTTCGCGGCGCGGGGCCTCGGGGCTCACGGGGACCCGCCGCGCCCGTCGCCGCGGCCCGAACGGAACGAGCGCAGCGGATCGCGGACCAGCCGGTCCTTCAATTCGCGGACCTGCCTGCGGCTCACCGGAAGCTCGACCTCGGGGGTCCGTCCGTGGGCGCGGAGCAGCACCCGGGTGCCGGTTCCCGCCGAACGCAGTCCGGTCACCATCGGCAGGGCGACCAGATACGACCGGTGGATACGCGCGAAACCGGCCTCGGCCCACCGCTCGGCGAGGGTGGAGAGGGTGACCCGGACCAGGTACTCGCCGCTCTCGGTGTGCAGTCGGGCGTAGTCGCCGACGGCCTCGACCCAGGAGACCGAACTGCGCTGGATCAGCGAGGTGACGCCGCCGCGTTCCACCGGGATCACGCTGGTCTCGAGGTCGGCGGTGTCGTCGTGGGTCCGGTGCGCAGGTGCGTGAAGCGGCGGGGTCTCGCCGGGCGCGGAGTCCGGGACGGAGGCGGCCGGTGCCGCGTCGGACCCGGAGGACGCGGCCGGCCGCCGGGCCACGATGCGGTTGACCGCCTGGGCCAGACGCTGCTCCCGCAGCGGTTTCAGCAGATAGTCCACGGCGCCCACCTCGAAGGCCTGCACGGCGCGGTCGTCGTGCGCGGTGACGAAGACCAGCGCGGGCGGGCTCGCGTACCGGGAGAGGACGGTCGCCAACTCCATCCCGGTGAGGCCCGGCATCGAGATGTCCAGGAACGCCGCATCCACGGGCCGCTCGGCCAGCAGACGCAGCGCCTCGGTGGCATCGGATGCGCCGATCACCTCCCCGACCGCGGGATGCCGGTCCAGCAGATAGGTGAGTTCGTCGAGGGCGGGGGCCTCGTCGTCGACGGCGAGGACGCGCAGCACGGCGACCGGATCGCGAGGTGCGGTCATCGCGGCCCTCCTTCCCCGGCGGTGACATCTGTCCCGCTCGCTCTGTCCCCGGCGGTGACGTCTGTCCCGCTCGCCTTGCTCCCGGCGACGGTCTCACTCGTCCCGCTCGCTCTGCTCCCGGCGACGTCGGCACGGATGCCTGCGGCGAACTTCGGGACCCGCATGCGGACCTTGGTGCCCGCCCCGATCCCGGTCTCGACGACCAGCCCGTAGTCGTTGCCGAACGCCGCACGGAGACGCTGGTCCACGTTGGTCAGACCGACGTGGGCGCCCTCGCTCTCGCTCGACGGTGCATCCGATCCTGCCAGGGCATCGATCGCGCCGCTGCGCAGCAGCTCCGGATCCATGCCGACGCCGTCGTCCTCGACGCTGATGGTGCAGTCGGTGCCCGAACCGCGCGCACTGATCGTGACGGTGCCCCGCCGACGACCGGCCAGGCCGTGCCGGACCGCGTTCTCCACGATCGGTTGCAGCGCCAGGAACGGGACGACGACGCCGAGCACCTCCGGGTCCACGTGCAGCCGCACGTCCAGCCCCTCGCCGAAGCGGGCGCGCTCGAGAGTGAGATAGCGGTCGATGTTGCCCAACTCGTCGGCCAGCGCCGTGTACTGACCCGCGGCGCGGAACGAATACCGGGTGAAATCGGCGAAGTCCAGGATCAGCTCGCGGGCGCGCGCCGGGTCGGTGCGCACGAACGAGGCGATGGTGCCCAGGGCGTTGTAGATGAAGTGCGGATCGATCTGGGCGCGCAGGGCCAGCACCTCCGCGCGGTCCAGCCGGGCGCGGGAGGCATCGAGTTCGGCGAGCTCCAACTGGGTGACGGCGTAGTTGACCACCTCGGTGAGCGCGCCGATCTGCCCCGGCCCCGGCTGCCGGAGGGTGGCCACCACCAGCACCCCGGCGCTGACCCCGTCGGCGATCAGCGGTGCGGCGATCAGCTTGCGGACCGGACCGGCGGCGACGCCGGGGGCGTCGGACATGGTGCGGCGCCTGCCGTCGAGGGCCTCGGCGGCCAGCGTCGTCGCGGCGTCGAGGACGGGCGACGACCAGATCTCGCCGTCCCGGGCCAGGAGCGCGCCGTCGGGACCGAACAGGGCCACGCCCTCGGCGCCGGTGAGCGCGCGCAACGGGCCGGCCGCCTCCGTCGCGGAGGTCTCGGTGAGCCCGTCCCGGAGCGGATGCGCCGCCGCGGCCGCCGCCGCGAGGGTGTCGTGCACGGCGCGCTCGTGCGGCGTCGACACCACGTTCCGGGTGCGCAGCGCGATCACGAAGAGCAGCAGTGCGAGAGCGCCGCCCAACACGGCGATCGCGATCAGTTCACCGGTCATCACTCGATCGCGGGCCGCCGACCTCCGCTTTCGCCTCTTCAGCCTTCGCCTCCTCGGTGAACCGCGCCGAGACGCTGCGACCCAGGCTCGCGATCTGCTGATCGATCGCGATGATCGCCGCGGTGGACCGCTTGCCCATCACCAGATCGCTGATCGGGTTGTCCAGGAACGGTTTCAGATACCGCATCACCCCGACCCACTCGGGGCAGTAGACGCGGCGCCTGCGCTTCGCAATGCCCTCGGCGAAGGCGACACCGCACTCGTCGATCGTGGTCACGGTGCTCATCGGGCCGGGCAGGCTCTTCAACATCTCGCGGAACGCGGGCAGATCCGACTGCGCGTCGCGCACCATCGGCGTGTCGATCCAGCTCATGTGGGCGCTGCCGACGTCCACGCCCAGGTGCGCCACCTCCAGCCGCAGCGACGTGGCGAAGTTCTCGACACCGGCCTTGGAGCAGGTGTACGACGCCAGGCTGGGGGCGCCGACGAAGGCGCCCACCGACGAGACGACGAGCACGTAGCCGCGTCGTTCGACGAGCGCGGGCAGAGCGGCGCGGACGGTGTTGAACACGCCGTTCACATTGATGTCGATCAGCCGGTAGAAGGCCTCCGGCTCGGTGTTCAGCACGCTTCCGTAGCTGGCGATCCCGGCGTTGGCGACCACCGCGTCGACCCCGCCGAAACGGGTCACGGCCTGCGCCACGGCCGCCTCCATCGAGGTCAGGTCGGTCACGTCGGCGACGATGCCCTCGGTGTGCTCCGGCCCGAGTTCGGCGACGGTCGCCTCCAGCGTCGTCCGGTCGATGTCGGTGAGGACCAGCAGGGCCCCGCGTGCGCGGAGCTCCCGTGCGGTCTGTGCGCCGACGCCGTTGGCGCCGCCGGTGATCAGGACGACCTTGCCGTGGAGTGTGCTGCTCATGGCCGAAGGGTACCCGCGGAGTCCGGGTGTGTCGGGGAGCGACGAGGCGGGGTGATGTGACGACACTCTCCCCGGTGTCGATACGGTCTTCCCCATGAAGAAGACGATCTCCCTGCTGGCCGGTTCGCTGATCCTCGGCGGCACGCTCGCCGTCGTCGCACCGGCGCCCGCCGCCGATGCCGCACCCACCCGTTACCGGAACTGCGCCGCGATGCAGAAGCAGTACCCGCACGGCGTCGGCCGTCCGGGCGCCCGGGACAAGACCCGGAGCCGTCCGGTCACCACGTTCCGGGTGAACCGGGCGCTGTACGAGCGCAACACCCACCTCGACCGGGACAAGGACGGCATCGCCTGCGAGAAGCGCTGACCGACCGCCGTTCCCGACGACCGGGGGCCGTCCCGATCCGGGGCGGCCCCCGTCTGTTCCGGGGCGGGACACCTCGTCGTCGACTCCGCGTCGACCCCGCCTGATCGAATCCCCGCGAGGGCTGCCGCGCGGCGGCCGGTGAGGAGACGACGATGGGGTACCTGATGACGATGGGGGCGCTCGCCACGGTGCCGCTGACCGCCGGGCTGCTGGCCTGGTACGACCGCGTCGCCGTCCGAACGGACTGAACTCGCGGTCCCCGGCGCGCGAGTGTCCGAACCTTGCACTCGCCGGGGGCGAGTGCTAAAAACGAGGTTGGCACTCACGGCATGTGACTGCCAGGTCGGGACGGTGAGGCCGGTCCAACAGACACCCCGGTCGTCCGTCGCGGGCACCGAGTCCGGCCCATCAGAACCTAGTGTCACCCCCTACCGGAGGATCACTTACCAATGGCAAAGCAGATTGCTTTCGACGAAGAGGCCCGTCGCGGACTCGAGCGGGGCCTGAACGCCCTTGCCGACACCGTCAAGGTCACCCTCGGCCCGAAGGGTCGCAACGTCGTCCTGGAGAAGAAGTGGGGCGCCCCCACCATCACCAACGACGGTGTGTCCATCGCCAAGGAGATCGAGCTCGAGGATCCCTACGAGAAGATCGGCGCCGAGCTCGTCAAGGAGGTCGCCAAGAAGACCGACGACGTCGCGGGCGACGGCACCACCACCGCCACCGTGCTGGCCCAGGCGCTGGTCCGCGAGGGCCTGCGCAACGTGGCCGCCGGCTCCAACCCGATGGGCCTCAAGCGCGGCATCGAGAAGGCCGTCGAGGCCGTCTCCACCGCGCTGCTCGGCTCGGCCAAGGAGGTCGAGACCAAGGAGCAGATCGCTGCCACCGCGGGCATCTCCGCCGGTGACCAGTCCATCGGCGACCTGATCGCCGAGGCCATGGACAAGGTCGGCAACGAGGGCGTCATCACCGTCGAGGAGTCGAACACCTTCGGCCTCTCGCTGGAGCTCACCGAGGGCATGCGCTTCGACAAGGGCTACATCTCGGGCTACTTCGTCACCGACGTCGACCGCCAGGAGACCGTCCTGGAGGATCCCTACATCCTCACCTACTCGGGCAAGATCTCGACGGTCAAGGACCTGCTCCCGCTGCTGGAGAAGGTCATCCAGGCCGGCAAGTCGCTGCTCATCATCGCCGAGGACGTCGAGGGCGAGGCCCTGTCGACCCTGGTCGTGAACAAGCTGCGCGGCACCTTCAAGTCCGTCGCCGTCAAGGCTCCGGGCTTCGGCGACCGCCGCAAGGCCATGCTCGCCGACATCGCCATCCTCACCGGTGGCGAGGTCATCAGCGAAGAGGTCGGCCTCTCGCTGGAGACCGCGGGCCTGGAGTCGCTGGGCACCGCCCGCAAGGTGGTCGTCACCAAGGACGAGACCACCATCGTCGACGGCGCCGGTGACAACGACCAGATCGCCGGTCGCGTCGCGCAGATCCGCAACGAGATCGAGAACAGCGACTCCGACTACGACCGCGAGAAGCTGCAGGAGCGCCTGGCCAAGCTGGCCGGCGGCGTCGCCGTCATCAAGGCCGGTGCCGCCACCGAGGTGGAGCTCAAGGAGCGCAAGCACCGCATCGAGGACGCCGTCCGCAACGCCAAGGCCGCCGTCGAGGAGGGCATCGTCGCCGGTGGCGGCGCCGCTCTGCTGCAGGCCGAGTCGGCCGTCGACGGCCTGTCGCTCGAGGGCGACGAGGCCACCGGCGCGCAGATCGTCAAGGTCGCGCTCTCGGCTCCGGCCCGACAGATCGCCGTCAACGCCGGCCTGGAGCCGGGCGTCGTCGCCGACAAGATCCGCAACTCGCCGCAGGGCACCGGCCTCAACGCCGCCACCGACGAGTACGAGGACCTGCTGGCCGCAGGCATCAACGACCCGGTGAAGGTCACCCGCTCGGCGCTGCAGAACGCCGCGTCGATCGCGGCCCTGTTCCTCACCACCGAGGCCGTCGTCGCCGACAAGCCGGAGAAGAACCCGGCCCCGGCAGTGCCGGGTGGCGACGAGATGGGCGGCATGGGCTTCTGACGCCCTGAGTCGGGAGAGATCTCGACTCCGCTCGATCAACGAGTGCTCGTCCGATCAACGAGTGCTCGTCCGATCGGCGAGTGTTCGCTCGATCCACGTGACGAAGGCCGGTCACCCCGGGACGGGGTGGCCGGCCTTCGGCATCCGTGTGCCCGGTTCGGTGCGGGCCGCCGGATCAGTCGTAGACGATGACGCCGCGGATGTTGCGGCCCGCGCGCAGGTCCTCGGTGGCCTGGCCGATCTCGTCGAGCGTGTAGCGCTTGGTGACCAGTTCGTCCAGTTTCAGCTGGCCGTTCTTGTACTGGCGCAGGAGCTTGGGCATCGCTTCGCGCGGCGCCTGCATGCCGTACAGCGCACCCTGGATACGCTTTTGGAGCATGGCGAGCATGAAGCCGTTCAACCCGGGCACGTCACCGCACCGGGTCTCGTTGCTCACCGAGGTGACCACGAGGGTGCCGCCCTTGCGGATCGAGACGAAGCCCTCGCCGATGATCGCATTGGTCAGCAGGCTCGGTGTGAGGATGGTGGCATCGGCACCCTGCCCGTTGGTCAGCTCGGCCACCCGGCCGGAGGCCTCCTCGAGTGAACCGAACGATTCGGTCGCGCCGAAGTCCAGGGCCCACTTCTGCTTGTCCTCGACCGGGTCGACGGCGATGATGTGGCCGGCGCCGGCATCGCGCGCACCCTGGACGGCGTTCATGCCGACGCCGCCGACACCGACCACCACGACGACGTCGCCGGTCTGGACGTCCGCGGCGTTGGTGGCCGAACCGTAGCCGGTCTGGACGCCGCAGGCCACGAGGCAGGCGACGTCGAGGGGGATGTCCTCATCGATCTTGACCAGGGACATCTGGTCGTAGACCTGCCATTCGGAGAAGGTTCCGAGGAGGGCGAGGGTCGCGACGTCCTCGCCGTCGTCGGTGTGCATCCGGTATGTGCCGTCCACCTGATGGCCGATCTGGATGATCGCCCCGTTGTCGCAGAGGTTCTGCTTGCCGGAGGCGCACCAGCGACACCGGCCGCAGGCGGGGATGAAGGCGGTGAGGACGTGGTCCCCGACCTCGAAGCCGGTGACGTTCGGCCCCACCTTGCGGACGATGCCCGCCCCTTCGTGGCCGCCGACCAGCGGCATCTGGGCGACGGTGTTGTCGCCCACCAGGTAGTGGTCGTCACTGTGGCACAGCCCGGAGGCCACCATCTCGACGAGGAGTTCACCGTCTTTCGGTTCGTCCAGTTCGAGTTCTTCGATCTGCCATTCGCCGGGTGCCTCGCGGAGGACGGCTGCTCTTGTTCTCATGTCTGACTTCTTCGTTTCGTTCGGGGGAGGGGTGTCTCAGGAGGGGCGGACGGTCACTGGAACTCGCCGGCGACACCGGTGATGAGTTCGATCGAGCGGTCCTTGGTGAAGGCCATGGCGCCGCCGTCGACGACGATCCCGGTGCCGCTGATCCACGAGGAGAGGTCGCTGGCCAGGAACAGCGCGGCGTTCGCGATGTCCTCGGGACGGCCGAGACGCCCGACCAGGGTCTGCCCGGCGACCTCCTCTTCGACGCGTTCGGCGAAGCGCTCGGCATCCGCATCCGAGATCCCGAACATGGTCGGGATCATCGGCGTCAGCACGGCGCCGGGGACGATGGCGTTGGAACGGGTGCCGGTGCCCTTGTTCTCCAGGGCGCTCTGCCGGACCAGTGCCATCACGGCGGCCTTGGCCATCGAGTACGCGGGACCGTTCCAGCCGGACTGGAAGATCGCGACGCTGGCGGTGGTGATGATCGAGCCGGCTGTGCCCTGTTTCTGGAACTGCCGGGTCGCCAGCTTGTGCGCGGCGACGTGCGCGTTGAGGTTCAGCGCGAGCGTGCGGTTCAGGCCCTCTTCGGTCAGGTCGGTGACCGGGGAGAGGTCGCCGGCGGCACCGGCGTTGCTGAAGAAGACGTCGATCCGGCCGAATTCGCCGACCGCGTACTCGATCAGCGCTTCCAGGTCCGGCTCGCTGGTGACGTCGGTGGTCGTGAAACGCGCGGCATCGCCGAGTTCGGCGGCCAGCGCGGTGCCGGCCTCCTCCTGGATGTCGGCGAGGACGACGCGGGCGCCGTTCTCGACGAAGGTGCGTGCGGTCGAGCGGCCCATGCCGCTCGCCGCGCCGGTGATCACGGCGATCTTGCCGTCGAGAAGTCCGGTGGACATGTGAGTACTCCTTGGGTGATGACGGTAGGGGGATGCGGCGGGTCGTCGCCTGTTCGACGATCCGCGGGCGGGAGGAGGGGAAGTGCCGGGCCTCGGGCCCGGCGAGGGCGTCAGGTCAGCGTGGCCGGCACGGGCTCGCCGTCGACGATGTGCGGCTCGGCACCGATCATCACGATCGCCGTCCGGGTCCACTCGTCGGTGGTGTTCTTCCAGATGTGTTCGGCGCCGCGCTGGATCACCGTGTCGCCGGGCCTGATCGTCGTCGCGGTGCCGTCCTCGAAGCTGAGTTCGAGTTCTCCGCTCAGAACGATGAGGTAGTCCAACGACATGGTCCGGTGCAGGGGGAACACCGCCCCCGGAGCCCAGTCGACGTAGTAGAAGCCGGTGCCGTTCGGCGAAGTCAGAGTACTCGATCAGATCGGATCCGTCGCGGTCGTCGGAGTTGTCCGAGGGGAACGCATCGGTCGACCAGATCCGGTTGACCATCGCGACTCCGTAGTCGTCGACGTGCGCGACGATACCGTCGGACTGGATCACCGATGTGCCGTTCTCGTCGTGGCCCGTGACGATCCGTCGGGTTTCGTGCTTCATTCGACTGCCTCCATCTGTGATTGGTATCGCACTAGATATTGGCAGTAATGCATGTCTCATGGCGTGGAATTCGGGTGATGCGATGTGCGATATCTGGACGCTCTGATTCGTCTGGGGGAAATCGTCGATTTCTTATCGACGATATTCCGGAGCATGAAGTCCCACTTCGAAGAACGCCAAGAAGATCTCGCTGATTTTCCGGCTGAAAAGCTCATCGGGGGCAATCGACGGTATGTGATTCCCGTGCTCGGGCAAAACCTCGATGCTCTCCGACGGTCGAGTGCGGCGCGGCCGTCGGCGCGGTGAAGCTCGGGTGTCCGCTCGGCGGTCTTCGTCGCCCGTCCGACCCGCCTCTCGATCCTGGAGCCGACCACCGCGCACCGACGCCGAACGACGTCGAAGGGCCGGGCGGCGATCGCCGCCCGGCCCCTTCCCGGCAGGTCCGCCGGATCAGTCGAACTCGAAGACGCCCTTGCCCGCGTCCTGCCTCCCGAACCACTCGTAGGCCTCTTCCGCCTGCTCGATCCGCCACGTGTGCGAGTACAGGTCGTCGACCGGGAGGTCGTGGGCGACGACGAACGCCGCACAGCGCTCCAGTTCCACCGACGAGCAGGTCCAGGAGGTCAGCATGGTCCACTGCTTCTTGTAGATCGCCTGGGTGGTGAACAATGCTTCGCCCGGCAGTCCGACGAACACGGCGGTGCCGAAGGTGCCCAGCACGGTGAACACGTCGTCACCGGCCCGCCCGGAGGTCTCCAGGACCACCTCGGCCAAGCGTCCGGAGGTGATCTCGGAGACCTTCTCGACCAGGTTCTCGGTTCGAGGGTTCACGGTCAGGACGGCGCCGAACTCGCGGGCCTTGGCGAGCCGGGCGTCGTCGATGTCGACGGCGATCACCCGGGCGCCGAGCGCGGTGGCGAACATGGTGGCCGACAGCCCCACCGGGCCCTGGCCGAAGACCACGGTCACGGTGTCCTCGACCCCGCCGGCGCGCTTGATCGCTCCCCACGCGGTGCCGGTGCCGCAGCCGATGGCGGCTCCCGCCTTGAACGAGAGCCCGTCGGGCATCGGGAACAGCGAAGACGCCGGGATCGCCGCGTAGGGCGCGTGTCCGCCGGCGGCGTCGACGGCCATGGTCGCCGCGGGTGCGGTCTCGCACATCTGTGGCCAACCCTGACGGCAGCGGCGGCAGTGCCCGCAGCCGAAGTAGTGGTGGACCAGCACCCGATCGCCGGGCTTCACCTGGCTCTCGGGGACGCCGTCACCCACCGCCACGACCTCGCCGCAGGGCTCGTGGCCCTGCACCACGGAGGGGTCGACGGGAAAACTGCCGTGCAGGAAGTGCAGGTCGCTCCCGCACATGCCGGAGGCTCGGATCTTGACCAGTGCTTCTCCGGGGCCGGGCACGGGGGTCGGCTGTTCGGTCAGGACGACGGTGCCGTCTCCGGGAAAGGTGATGCTCTGCATGGGGCGATTCTTTTCGTGTCGGGAGGCGTTTCCGCCTGATCGGCTCGACGGGATTCTCACGCTACCGGCTGAAGCTCCGCTCGTATGCGAGATCCACTATTCGTCGATGATTCGAATATTCGACGCCCATTGCTTTCCGATATCGAATTCTTTGATTTCGATGTCACGAATCGACTGCCCCTTCGTTGCGGTGTCTTCGCCGGCCGGGCCCAGGTGTGAACGCAGTGCGCACCCGGTGTCGAAGCCGCCCGTTCCCGGGCACCCGAGTGCTCACCGGCGTCCGGGAATCACCGGTGAACCCGCCGAGTTGACCTCAAGTGGACTTGAGGTAGTGGACTGGCGGCATGAATCGGAAGCGGGTGCGGCGATGAGCATGGAATCGGTGGCGTGGGACGTCATGTACAAGTCGATGACGTCGGCGGAGGGGCACACGAAGGCCGACCGTCGCCGGACGTTGCGGCGGATCGGAGAGTTCGCGCGGCCGCATCGTCGTCGTCTCACGGTGTTCCTGGCGTTCTCCGTGCTCACCGCCGTCCTCACCGTGGTGACCCCGCTGCTGGCCGGCCGCGTGGTCGACCTGATCTCCACGGGCACCGCCGAGGCCGCGTCGACCATCGTCGCTCTGGCCACCGCGATCGCCGTGATCGCGGTGGCCGAGGCCGGTGTCGGACTCGCGACCCGCTGGCTGTCGGCGAACCTCGGGGAGGGCCTGATCCTGGACCTGCGGCGCGCGGTGTTCGACCACGTGCAGCGGATGCCCGTCGCGTTCTTCACCCGCACCCGGACCGGTGCCCTGGTCAGCCGTCTGAACAACGACGTGATCGGTGCGCAGCGCGCGTTCAGCGACACCCTCTCCGGGGTGGTCTCCAACTCGGTCTCACTGGTGCTGACCCTCGGCGTGATGATCGCGATCAGCTGGCAGATCACCCTGCTGGCGTTGATCCTGCTGCCGGTCTTCGTGATGCCCGCGCGCCGCATGGGCCGCGCGATGGCGGGGCTGGCGCGGGAGGCCGCCGAGCACGACGCCCGGATGTCGACGCAGATGACCGAGCGTTTCTCCGCACCCGGCGCCACCCTGGTGAAACTGTTCGGCCGGCCCGACGCCGAGTCGCGCGAGTTCGCCGCGCGGGCCGGCGCGGTGCGCGACATCGGCGTCCGGCAGGCCATGCTGCAGGAGTACTTCTTCACCGCGCTGATGCTGGTGTCGGCGCTGGCGCTCGCCCTGGTGTACGGCCTCGGCGGCTGGCTGGCCGTCCACCAGCACCTCTCGGCCGGCGCCGTCGTCTCCCTGGCGCTGCTGCTCACCCGGATGTACGCCCCGCTCACCGCGCTCGCCAACGCGCGGGTGGAGATCATGAGCGCGCTGGTCAGCTTCGAGCGCGTCTTCGAGGTGCTCGACCTGCCGCCGCTGATCGACGACGCCCCCGACGCCGTGGCCGTGCCCGACGTCGAGCACGGCGTCCGCCTCCGGTTCGACGACGTCTCGTTCGCCTACCCGGCCGCCGACAAGGTCTCGCTGGCCTCCCTGGAGGAGGTGGCCCAGCTCGACGGGCGCGGCGGCGAGCCGATCCTGCACGACGTCGACCTGGACGTGGCCCCGGGCACGATGGTGGCGCTGGTCGGCAGCTCCGGCGCCGGGAAGTCGACGGTGGCCTCGCTGGCGACACGACTGTACGACGTCGACGCCGGAAGCGTGACCCTCAACGGCGTCGACGTCCGCGACCTGACGTCGGCGTCGGTGCACCGGACCGTCGGGCTGGTGACCCAGGACGGCCACCTGTTCCACGACACCGTCCGCGCCAATCTGGCGTTCGCCGCACCGGACCGCACCGAGGACGAACTCTGGTCGGCGCTGCGCCGGGCCCGCCTCGACGATCTGGTCCGGTCGCTGCCGAACGGCCTGGACACGGTGGTGGGGGAGCGCGGCTACCGGCTGTCCGGCGGGGAACGCCAGCGGTTGACCATCGCTCGCCTGCTGCTGGCCAGGCCCGCGGTGGTGATCCTCGACGAGGCCACCGCCCACCTGGACTCGACCTCCGAGGCACAGGTGTCCGAGGCGCTCGCCGAAGCCCTGACCGGCCGGACCTCACTGGTGATCGCCCATCGGCTCTCCACGGTGCGGGAAGCCGACGAGATCGTGGTGCTGGAGGCCGGGCGCGTCGTCGAACGCGGCGACCACGAGACGCTCCTCGCCGCCGACGGCCGCTACGCCGAGCTGTATCGGACACAGTTCGCGGCGGCGGAGCGCCGCGGCGGCGACCCCGCATAATGGCCGTCATGACCCAGGCCTCCCCGCTGCCCGCGCCCAGTCCGATCGACGCCCTGCCGAACCTCCGCGACCTCGGCGGCTGGACCGGCTCCGACGGCCGGACCGTGCGGACCGGACTGCTGTTCCGCTGCACCGACCTCCGCTCGGTGCACGACGACGCGCAGGCCGTCCTCGCGCCGCTCGGGCTGCGGACCGTCTACGACCTCCGCTCGGCGGCGGAACGGGACGCCGTGCCCGATCCGGCGCTCGACGGCGTCACCGCGGTCCCGCTCGACGTCCTCGCCGACGAGGAGCGGGCCATCCCCGGGAACCTCGGCAAGCTCTTCGAGGACCCGGAGGTGGTGCGCGGCCTCACCGCGCACCTGGAGGGTCAGGCACGCGAGATGATGGCGGGCACCTACCGGAACCTCGTCACCATGGCGAGCGCTCGGGCGTCGTACCGCCGCTTCTACCTCGGTCTGCTCGGCGACGACGAGGGGCCCGCCCTGTTCCACTGCACCACCGGCAAGGACCGCACCGGGTGGGCGGCCGCGACCTTCCTGAGCGTGCTGGGCGTCGACCGCGACGACGTGTACGACGACTACCTGGCGACCAATGCGCGCCTGCTCCCGGCGCTGGCCCCGCTGTTCGACGGGTTCGCCGCGGCCGGCGGCGACCCGGAACTGCTCACGCCGCTGCTGGGCGTCGACCGCGCGTATCTGGACGCGGCCTTCGCTCGACTGGAGTCGGACTTCGGCGACGTCGCCGCCTACTTCGCCGAGGGGCTCGGCATCGATGCCGAGGCCCAGGAGCGGTTGCGCGAACGGTTCCTCGCCGGGTGACCTCCGGCGTGTCCGGGGACGGGTGTCCCGGCTCGGCCGGAGAAGTCGGCTCCGTCGGGTAGGTTGACCCGCATGGCTGTCTCGGTATCCAACGAATTCGACATCAACGCCCCGGCGTCCGTGGTGATGGAGGTCCTGCGGGACATCCCGTCGCTGCCGGACTGGTCCAGCGCCCACAGCTCGGCCGAAGTACTCACCACGCACGACGACGGCACCCCCGACCGGGTCCGGATCGCCGTCGGGATGCTGGGCATCAACGACACCCAGGAACTCGCCTACACCTGGACCGAGAACACCTGCTCGTGGACGCTGCTGGAGAGCTCGCAGCTGTCCGAACAGCGCGGCACCTACACGGTGACGTCGACCGGTGCGGACTCGGCGCACGTCGTCTTCGAACTGACCGTCGACCTGAAGATCAAACTGCCCGGTTTCCTGGTGAAGAAGGGGCAGAACGCGGCGGCGGACACCGCGAAGAAGGGCCTCACCGCCGAGGCCGAGAAGCGCGCCGCGGCGTAGTCGTCGGCGGCGAGGGCGAAACGGGACTTTCATCACCGGGTCTACGCCCTCGTCGCGGCCGCGCTGGCGATAGGGTGAGGGCGTGGACGATTACATCTCCCTCGACAACATCGAGATCGGCGAAGACCTCAGCAAGGTCTCCGGTCGCAAAGCCCTCCAGAACGTCGTCGACCTGACCGACACGAGCGGATTCGTCGTCGTCGACGACGATGACGACGACCCCATCCTCCTGACCCTGCCGCAGCGCAACGTGGTGGACACCTGGCGGGAGGACTACCCCTACGACGAGCGGATGAAGCGCGCCGACTACGAGTCGGAGAAGCGTCTGCTGCAGGTGGAACTGCTCAAACTGCAGAAGTGGTCGAAGCAGAACGGCGTCCGCCACCTGCTGGTCTTCGAAGGCCGCGACGCCGCGGGCAAGGGCGGCACCATCAAGCGTTTCAACGAGCACCTCAACCCCCGCGGCGCACGCACCGTGGCGCTGGAGAAGCCGTCCGAGCGGGAGTCCACCGAGTGGTACTTCCAGCGTTACGTCCAGCACCTGCCGGCCGCCGGCGAGATGGTCTTCTTCGACCGCTCCTGGTACAACCGCGCCGGTGTCGAGCGGGTGATGAGCTTCTGCACTCCGGCCCAGTACGAGCAGTTCCTCGATCAGGCCCCGGCCTTCGAGAAGATGCTGGTCGACGACGGCATCAACCTGGTCAAGTTCTGGTTCTCGGTGAGCCCGCTGGAGCAGCGCACCCGGTTCGCCATCCGGCAGATCGACCCGGTGCGGCAGTGGAAGCTCTCGCCGATGGACCTGGCGTCGCTGGACCGCTGGAACTCCTACTCCAATGCCAAGGAGAACATGTTCGCCCACACCGACACCGACTGGGCGCCGTGGACCGTGGTGAAGAGCAACGACAAGAAGCGCGCGCGGCTCAACGCCATGCGCCACGTGCTCAGCCTGCACGAGTACGACGGCAAGGACCACGCACTCGTCGGTGAACCCGATCCGAAGATCGTCGCCCGCGGCCGCGACGCCATCGGCGACTGAGCGGCCCCGGCACCGTGCGTTCGCTACTCAGTGCCCTCGCCGTGCTGATCGCCGCCGCCGCGATGATCCTCGCGGTGCCCGCGATGTGGAGCTCGCTGAACGTCGTCTCGAACGACGGCTTCGCCGAGGCCGCCTCGCGGGCCGCGCAGAAGCCGGAGGTGCAGCAGTTCTTCGCCGAGCAGGTCACCCAGGAGGTGGCCCAGGTGGCGCCGATGGCGACCGGCGTGGTGCAGCCGGTGGCCGAGCAGTACGCCCGGACTCCGGAGTTCGTCGCCGACTTCACCGAGATCGCCCGGCAGCAGCACCGGTGGCTGTTCACCGAGCCCGCGCCGGACACCAGTCCGCACGAGATGAATCTGAACATCACCCCCATGGTGAACCGGGTGCTCGCCAAGAGCCCGGTGCCGGTGGCGATGAATCAGGAGATCACCGTCGCGGTGGATCAGAACCGGCTCACCGCGGGTTCCATGCGCACCACCGGCGAGCAGTTGACGATGCTCGCCTGGGGGTCGGTGATCGTCGCGGTGATCGCCGGACTGGCGGCCCTGCTGTTCGCAAGACGACGTCTGACGGTGGTGGCGTGGCTCGGTCTCGGCGGCGTCCTCGCCGGGGCCGCGAGCCTGCTGCTGGCGAAGTACATGCTGAGTGCTGCATCCGAATGCGGTCTCGGCGAGCGAACTGGGCACCCAGCAGACGGTGAAGGTGGTGACCGAGGACGTGATCGGCGGCCTGGAGAGCACCGCGTGGGTCGTGCTGGTCGCCGGTCTGGTGGTGGCGGTGCTCGGCATCGTCGGTGCGCTCGTGACAGGCCGCCGATAGGAGTCACCCCGATCCCAGAGCCGCACGCGAGCGTAGCGAGCCTGCGCGTCGAAGGGTCTGAAGCGATCGCTGCACGGGACCCTTCGACGCGGCTCGTCGCTCCGCTCCTCCCCGGCTCAGGGAGCGGAAGGCGGGCGGCACCCGCCGGTTCGACTCAGGGAGCGGAAGGCGGGCGGCACCCCGCAGGTTCGGCTCAGGGAGCGGAGGGCGGACGCCGCCGGTTCGACTCCGGGAGCGACGGGGTCTCGGTCCGGGCGTCAGCGTGTCATCGAGCAGTCGCCGCAGTACCCGCCGATCGAGGTGCGGTAGTACAGGCAGCAGCTGCGCCGCCGGATCGTCGGGATCGTCTCGCCGCGCTCCCGGCGTTCGAGCGCGTCGACGTCGAGCGCCGAACGCAGCCGGGGATGGTGCAACGTCTGGCGCACCACGGCGTCGGCGTCCGCGCCGAGCTGACTTCCCGCGCTCGTCACCGACGCCGCGGCGTTGCCCCACAGCAGGCCGGGGGCGACGTGCGCGCGCCACGCCGCGACCAGCGGCTCCACATGCCGCTCGGCCACCTCCTCGATCGGGGAGCCGCCGGCGACCGGCTCGGCCGTGTGCAGCACGGTGCTGTTGCCGTCCCGGCTGATCCGCAGGCGCTCCGGATCCAGGTCGACACTGCGTCCGGTGAGCATCGCGGTGCCCAACGAGACCGCCCACAACCGGGCGATGTATTCGAAGAACACCCACGACACGGCGACGCGACGCTCCGTCGTCCCGAGGATCCGCTCGGCACGGTCGAACAGTTCGCCGGCCACCGCGGGATCGCGGAGGTCGGCGGCGGGACGCCCCGCGGCGCCCTCGGCCGGCCCGTGCCGCAGCGTGAAGTAGGCGTTCACGGAGCTGAGCCGGTCCAGGGCGTCGGGCATCGTCGTCCCGGAACCGTTCACGGCCGCGCGGCGCCGACCGTACGCCAGAGGAACTCGTAGGCCAGCGCCGACTGGAACGCCGCCTGGGCGTTGTCGGCGGCGCCGCCGTGCCCGCCCTCGATGTTCTCGTAGTAGCTCACCGGATGCCCGAGCTCCTCCAGTCGGGCGACGAGTTTGCGCGCGTGACCGGGATGGACGCGGTCGTCACGCGTCGAGGTGGTGACCAGCAGCGCCGGATAGTCGACGTCGCTCGCCGGGGCCACCCGCTGGTACGGCGAGTACTCCCGGATGAACGCCCACTCCTCCGGATCGTCGGGGTCGCCGTACTCGGCCATCCACGACGCGCCCGCCAGCAGCAGGTGGTAGCGCTTCATGTCGATCAGCGGCACCTGGCAGACCAGCGCCCCGAACAGGTCCGGATAGCTGGTGAGCATCACGCCCATCAGCAGGCCGCCGTTGGAGCCGCCCTGCGCGGCGAGCTGTGCGGTGGTGGTGATCCCGCGGGCGACGAGGTCGCGCGCCACGGCGGCGAAGTCCTCGTACACCAGGTGCCGGCCGGCCTTGCGGGCCTGCGTGTGCCAGGTGGGCCCGTACTCGCCGCCGCCGCGGATGTTCGCGATCACGTAGACGCCGCCGCGGTCGACCCAGCTGCGGCCGGACACCCCCGAGTAGCCGGGCGTCAGGGAGTTCTCGAAACCGCCGTACCCGTACAGGAGGGTGGGGGCGGGGCCGTCGACGTCGTTCCGCTTGATCACGAAGTACGGGATGCGGGTGCCGTCGTCGGAGACGGCGAAGAACTGGTCGGCGGTGACCTCCGACGAGTCGAAGAACTCCGGGGCCCGCCTGAGCACGCTCACCCCGGTGGTCGCCTCGCCGTACAGCAGGCTCGGGGCCTGCGTGAACGAGCTCGCCGACAGCCAGATCTCGTCGCTCTCGTCGGGGTCGGTGTCCAGGACGTCGATGGTGGCGAGTTCGGGGAGCCCGTCGATCGGGGCCTCGGTCCAGTCGCCGACGGTGAGGACCCGGATCCGGGTGGCGACGTCGTGCAGGGTCACCAGGATCAGCCGCGACCGGGTGAACGAGTACGACTCCAGGCTGGTGTGGGCGTCGGGGGCGAACAGGACCCGGTGGGTGCGGTCGCCGGCCAGATACGACGGGTAGTCGAACACCAGCAGCGACCCCGGTGCGTGCGTCACCCCGTCGACCGTCCAGTCCCGCCTCGGCAGCACCGTCAGATGGTTCTCGCGGACGGCGAAGTGCGCGTCGGTCGGGACGTCGATCAGGACCGGCTCGTCGTCGACCAGCTCGTAGCTCAGCGAGTTGTAGAAGTCGGTCGACCGGGAGACGAAGTGCCGTTCGAAGCCGGGCGTGTGACTGTACGACGCACCCGCCGCGACGTCGGACACCTCGCCGGCGAAGACGGTCGGCGCCTCCTCGACCGGGGTGCCGCGGACCCATCGTCGTGCCGTGCGCGGGTAACCGGAACTGGTCATGGCGGGCAGGCCGTCGGGGGTCTCGGCGAAGTCGGCGCCCACGTAGACGGTGTCCCGGTCGATCCACGAGACGGAGTTCTTGGCCTCGGGCAGGGTGAACCCGCCGTCGTCGGCGGCCACCCACCGCCGGGTCGTCAGGTCGAACTCCCGCACGACGGTGGCGTCCGCGCCGCCGCGGGAGAGGGAGACCAGGGCGCGGTCGTAGTCGGGGTGGAGCAGCGAGACGCGCTTCCACACCCAGTTCTCGCCGTCGGTGCGGGCGAGCTCGTCGACGTCGATCAGGACGTCCCACCGGGGCTCGTCGGTCCGGTAGCTCTCCAGCGTGGTGCGCCGCCACAGGCCCTTGGGGTTCTGCGCGTCGCGCCAGAAGTTGTAGAGGTGCTCGCCGCGTCGTCGGACGTAGGGGATCTTCTCGTCGGTGTCGAGCACCTCCAGGGCGCCGTCGCGCAGTGCGGCGAACCGGTCCGACCCGGTCAGTTCGGCGACCGTCGGTTCGTTGTGCGCTCGCACCCAGTCGAGGGCGTCGGTTCCGGTGACGTCTTCCAGCCAGAGATAGGGGTCGTTGTCCACGATCACCAGGCTATCGGTCCGCGGCGGAGGCGATGCGGGGGACGACGAGGCGTGCCGTAGGTTCGGGTGATGGGCATCGTGTATCCGCAGGCGCAGCTGTCACCGGCGAAGATCGAGATCGTCCGGGAGTGGCTGTCGCGGCGGTCCTGGTTCGACCTCGACCCGGAGACCGTCGTGACCCGGCGGCGATTCGGCTACCGGTTCGACGATCCGGCCGGTGCGGTCGGTGTCGAGTCGGTGCTGGTGGAGACCGGTGACGCCGTCTTCCAGGTGCCGATGACCTACCGGTCGGCGGCGCTGCCCGGCGCCGAAGACCACTTCCTGGCGACGATGGAGCACTCGGCGCTCGGTACGCGGTGGATCCATTTCGGGCTGGGCGACCCCGTCGCGGTCCGGGCGTTCGTGACGGCGATCGTCGAGGGCGGCTCGTCGGTCGATGTGGAGTTCGAGAGAGACGGGGAGACGACGACGCTCGCCATGCTGGTCGGCGCCCGCGGCACCGGTTCCGGGACGGCCCCCGCCGACCTCCGCATCGAGAGCGTCGAGGCCGAGGGTCCGGTGGCGTCGGTCGTCACCGCGTCGGGCACGTTGTCGATGCCGATCCGGATCGACACCGCCGCAGCGGGCGACGGCGCCGCGCTCCTGGGAGCCTGGGACGACGCGACCGACGTGCCGCTCGCATCGTGGGAGCCCGTGGAGTCTGCGTGAGACCGAGGAGGAGTGCTCTCCTCCGCCGCACGGGGCTCGGGGAGCGGGACGGCGGGCTCGCCGAGTCCCAGGACGCCGGCAGTGGCAGATGCCACGGGCGAGCACTCGGAGGGGCCTGCACACAGCCCCGCGTCGAAGTAGTGTGAACGACGTGACTGAACACTTTGACACCGTTGTCCTGGGCGCCGGCCCGGGCGGGTACGTGGCCGCGATCCGGTCAGCCCAACTCGGACAGAAGACCGCCGTCATCGAGGAGAAGTGGTGGGGAGGTGTCTGCCTCAACGTCGGATGCATCCCGTCCAAGGCGCTGCTGCGGAACGCCGAACTCGCGCACGTCTTCCAGCACGAAGCCAAGGTCTTCGGCATCTCGGGCGAGGTGAGCTTCGACTTCGGCGCCGCCTTCGACCGGAGCCGCAAGGTGTCCGACGGCATCGTCAAGGGCGTTCACTACCTGATGAAGAAGAACGGCATCACCGAGATCGACGGCTACGGGGTGTTCGAGGACGCCGAGACCATCCGTGTCGGCGACCGCGTCGTCACCTTCGACAACGTCATCATCGACACCGGTTCCACCGTGCGGCTGCTGCCCGGGGTGGAGTTGAGCGACAACGTCGTCACCTACGAGACCCAGATCCTCACCCGGGAGCTGCCCGAGTCGATCGCCATCGTCGGTGCGGGCGCCATCGGCATGGAGTTCGGTTACGTCCTGGCGAACTACGGCGTGGACGTCACCATCATCGAGTTCCTGCCGCGCGTGCTCCCGAACGAGGACGAGGACTCGTCCAAGGAGATCGCCAAGGCGTACAAGAAGCTCGGCGTCAAGATCCTCACCGGCACCGCCGTGCAGACGGTCGACGACCAGGGCTCGCAGGTCGTCGTCACCTACAAGGACGCCAAGGGCGCCGAGGGTTCGCTGACCGTCGGCAAGGTCCTCATGTCCGTCGGCTTCGCGCCGCGCACCGAGGGCTTCGGCCTGGAGAACACCGGTGTCGCGCTGACCGACCGCGGTGCGATCGCCATCGACGACCACATGCGCACCAACGTGCCGGGGATCTACGCCATCGGCGACGTCACCGCCAAGCTGCAGCTGGCTCACGTGGCCGAGGCGCAGGGCGTCGTCGCCGCCGAGACCATCTCCGGTGCCGAGACCATGACGCTGGGCGACTACCGCATGATGCCGCGCGCCACCTTCTGCCAGCCGCAGGTCGCGTCGTTCGGTCTCACCGAGGCGCAGGCCAAGGACGCGGGCTACGACGTCAAGGTCACCAAGTTCCCGTTCTCGGCCAACGGCAAGGCGCAGGGACTGAACGCCGCCGCCGGTTTCGCCAAGCTGATCACGAACGCCGCCACCGACGAGCTGCTCGGCGGCCACCTGGTGGGCGACAACGTCTCGGAGATGCTGCCGGAGTTGACTCTCGCGCAGAAGTGGGACCTCACCGCCAAGGAGCTGGCGCGCAACGTCCACACGCATCCGACGATGAGCGAAGCGCTGCAGGAGACCTTCCACGGCGCGATCGGCCACATGATCAACATGTGACACCCTCCTCCGCCCCAGGTCTGTGACCTGGGGCGGAGCTGTCTTCGAGGCCGACATCCGGGTGGACTCATCGTCGACTCATCGTTTCGGGGAGAGCGTGGCGTGGCATCGGTCTTCTGCGCCGGGCCCTGCTGCCGGCGGCTGAGCCGGGCCGTGAACGAAGTGAGCGGGCCGTGTCGAAGCCCGCTTCTCCGGGATCGCACCGCCCGGCAGGTGCGGAGAGTCGGCGTCCACGTCCGTCGACCCTCCGCCGAGGTCCGCACGACGGGGTTCCGAGCGCCGGAAGCTGCTGCCTATAGTCGCTGGATGAGCTCCGGGAGTGCCGCGACGACAGGTGTGCGCCGGTGGCGGCCGCCCGAGCGGCTCGACGTGAAAGCGATCCTCGGCGTCCACCGACGCGGGGCCCGCGACCCGGCGTACCGGGTGGCGCCGGACGGGTCGATCTGGCGGGCCGTGCACACCCCAGACGGTGCGGGGACGCTGACGGTGGCCGTCGACGCCGCGGGCGGCGAGATCGTCGGGCGGGCGTGGGGCCCCGGCCGCGAGTGGTTGCTCGACGGCTTCCCAGACCTGCTCGGAGCTCACGACGATCCGGCGTCGCTGCCCGTCGACACCGAGGTGATCCGCCGGCTCGTCGCACGGTCGCGGGGACTGCGGATCGGCCGCAGCGGACGGGTCTGGGAAGCACTCGTCGCCGCGGTGATGGAACAGAAGGTGGTCGGGGACGAGGCCTATCGCGGTTGGCGGCATTCGCTGTACCGCTACGGTGAACCGGCGCCGGGGCCGGTGGACATGCGGGTGCCGCCGCCGCGGCCGGTCTGGCGGGAGATCACCGAGGCCGACTGGCATCGGAGCGGGCTGGAACCGGTGCGCATGCGGACCATCCGGGCCGCGGCCCGCGTCGACGTCGAGACCGCGGGCGACGTCCTCACCGCGCTGCCCGGAGTCGGGCCGTGGACCGCCGCGCACGTGCGGACACGCGCGTTCGGCGACGCCGACGCCGTCCCGTTCGGCGACTATCACACGCCGGGACTGGTGGGGCAGACGCTGATCGGCCGGAAGGTCGACGACGCGGGGATGGCCGAACTGCTGGCGCCGTACACCGGGCACCGGTACCGGGTGGTGCGGATGTGTGAGCGCCACGGCACGTGGCCGCAGCGGCGCGGACCCCGGATGTCGGTGCGCGACCATCGGTCGTTCTGACGCGGAGCCCCTTCGACGCGCGGCCTCGGCCGCGGCTCAGAGTGCGGGGCTGTCGGCCGGCGCCGGGGCGAGGCTCAGCCGGAGTTCGCACGCCCCGGCGTGCGGGTCGGGGCGGACGTCCACCGCGTAGGCCGACCGCAGGATCGCGGAGCCGAACAGCGATCCTTCGAGGATGCCGCGGACGAGGCCGCGGGCCACCTCGGGGAGTGTGCGCTCGAGGTCGTGCAGCGGGCAGCCGCACAGCGTGATCTCGTGACTGCCGAAGGCGCTCACCACCCCGGTGACGGTGAATCCGAGCCGGGTCAGGACGGTCTCGGCCACCACCACCGGATCCGGCATGTCGACGTCCACGGCGGGCGGATGCCCGGCGGCCCAGGCCCGGCCGACGTCGGCGGCGAGGGTCTCCCGCGCCTCCGGGGTCTCGCCGGTGCGGGCGATCAGCAGGATCAGCAGGTCGTCGATCGGCGGCGTCGCCACCGTGCGGTAGCCGACCTTCGGCCGACCCACCCCGTCGGGCGGCAGGGCGACGGCCGCCACCGCGCCCTCGTCGACCAGGTTGTTCAGGTGGAAGCGCGCGGTGGTGACATGGATGTTCAACACCGCCGCCACGGTGTGCGCGTCGATCGGGTTCTCCGCCTCGGCGACCAGTGAGCGGACCCGGTCGCGTTGGCGCGGGCTCATCGGCCGTGGACCACGATCAGGGTGGCGGTCGCATTGGTGCGGGCGGTCAGCGAGTGCGGGACCCGGGCGTCGACCCGGATCGCGGTACCCGGGGCGAGCTCGTTCACGACGTCGGTGACGGTGAACTCGATCGTGCCGGTCTGGCCGACGACGACGATCGGATGCGCCGCGGTGTGGTCGGGCATCCGCTGGCCCGCCCGGAACGCGAGCCGGATCACCGTCTCGGTCTCGCCGCGGTGGAGCACGGTGATCTTCGGGCGGCCGCCGGGGTCGTCGTTCGGGGTGGAGTCGTTCGGGTCGGCCAGACCGGTGAGGAAGGTCCAGGCGGGCTGCTCGCTCACGCGTCGGCGGGCTTCCGGGCGATGATCTCGATCGCGGTGAGCTCCCGGCGGTACTTGCGGAAGACCTTCCGCATGCCCAGGATCCGGCGGCGCGCATCGGAGTGGGTCGCCACGTTCCCGACGATCTTGAGCGTGCGGAACGGACCCTCGTCGGCCACCACCCGGCGCGGTTCCAGCAGTGCCATCCTGGCGAACCGGACCCGCTCCACCTCGAAGCCCGCGGCGGTGAACCGTTCGCGCCACTCGGCCTCGGTCAGCGGGCGCGCGTTCACCTTGATCGCCCGGGCCAGAGCCTTGCGGATCTCGGTCTTCTGCTCGTCGGTCAGGGTGTCCGGTTCGAGGGCGAGTTCGTGGACGGCGTAGCGGCCGCCGGGGCGCAGCACGCGGAAGGCCTCGGCGATGATGGCGTCCTTGCCGCGCTCGGACTGCATGGTCAGCATGGCCTCGCCGACCACCACGTCACGGCTGTCGTCGCGGAGCCCGGTGTTCGCGGCGTCGGCCTGCACGACGGTGCCGCGTCGTTTGAGGACCTTCGTGGTGAGCTTCACCGCCGCCGGATCGGACTCCACCCCGACGTACGACTTCGGGTGCGCGGCCAGGATGTCCGCCGCGGTCTTGCCCAGCCCCGGAGCCAGTTCGACGACGTCGGCGTCGGCCAGACCCGCATCGGCCAGGACGTGGCGGGTCAGTTCCAGACCGCCGGGACGCAGGACGCGCTTGCCCATCCGGGCGAGCAGCCAGTGGCCGGGCATGTCCTCGTCCTTGCGGTCGCTCAGCGGGAGGTCGGCAGGGGTGTCGGTCTCGGTCACCGGAGACTCCTAGATTCGCAGGAATTGTGTTCCGTTTTAAAACTTACCCTCGCCTCACCGGGACGACCCAGGCCCGTAGGTCCCGACTTCGTGCCGGTCCTCGTCGCGGGGTGCGGCCGGGGCGGACGCGCGGCGACCCTGCGTCGCGGTTCGTCGCCGCGCTCCGGACCGGCTCCGGGGCCGGCGGGGCTCGCGGTGACGGCGGACCCGAGTCAGCGCACGGGTTTGCGGGCGTGCACGTACTGGCCCACCCCGGTGATCGTCTGCTCGACGTGCTCCAGCCCGAGCGCGTGCAGCCGGTCGAGGATCTCGGTGCGGCCGAACACGCGCAGCCCGGTCAGACCCGCCGCGGTCGACGCGAAGGGCAGCGCGCCGACCGACGCGCGGACCGAGGTGAAGACGATCAGCTCCCCGCCGGGGGTCAGTACGCGCGCCATCTCGTCGAGCACCGGCAGCGGGTCGGGGATCAGATAGAGCGCGGCGAGACAGACGACGGTGTCGAACGAGTCGTCGCGCAGCGGCAGGCGGTGGGCGTCGCCGCGGACGAAGGTGACGCGCGGGAGCCGGTTGCCGCTCTCCGCCTGCGCGAGCATGGCCGTCGAGAAGTCCAGGCCGACGTAGGCGCCGTCGCCGGTGAGACCGCGCGCGGCGTCGCGCGCGTAGTTGCCGGGACCGCAGGCCACGTCGAGGATCCGCCGGTCGCCCGGGCGCGCGAGGTAGGCGCGGAGGGCGCGGTCGTAGTCCAGGGTCGACGATCCGCCCAGGCTGAACCCCCGGGTGAACAGCGGGCGCCAGGCGTGTTCGTACACCCGGGAGAAGACGCGGTTGTGCATCAGCGCCGCGGCGATCGAGGTCATGGCGGGACCGTTCAGAACTCGTCGCGCTCGATGCGCAGGGTGCCGATGGTGGTCGCGAGGCCGTCGTACTGGCCGATCAGCATCACCAGGGCGATCGCCTTGCGTTCGGACAGGTGCCGCCGGAGGGCCGACCAGGTGTCGTCGCAGATGTCCCGGTCGGTGACCAGTTCGGTGGCGGCGCGGAGCAGCGTGGCCTCGCGGTCGCCCCAGCCTGCGTCGGGGCCTTCGAGGATCCGCTCGTACATCTCGGGGGTGATCCCGGCCTTGGCGCCGAGACGACGATGATGGTCGAGCTCGTACTCGCAGCCGCGCAGGTGGGCGACGCGGATGATCACCGTCTCGGTCTCGCGCCGGGAGAGCTCGCCGAAGGGCATCATCCGGCCGGAGTAGTGCAGCCACCCGCGGAACAGGCCCTTGCTCCGCCCGAGGGTCGCGAAGATGTGGGCGTTGTCGGTGCCGGTCGCCAGGGACATGGCCCGGACGATGGCCCAGTTGATCGGGCCGAGTTCGCGCAGGTGCCCGGGCGAGACGCGTGGGGTGCTCATGTCCTCGACGGTAGCCGAGAACTCCCGCCGATCGAGGAGTTCACGCTGGTCTCGACTCCGCTCGACCATCGAAAAGGGCTCGACCGCTGAAAGGGGAGGGTCTCGATTCCGCTCGACCAGCGAAGGGGGCTCGACCGGCGAAGGGGGCTCGACTATCGAAAGGGGCTCGACCGTCGAAGGAGATTCGTTTTTCGCCGGCCGAGCGCTCTTCCTCGCTGGTCGAGCGGAGTCGAGACCGGGTCATCCCTCGCTCGACATGTACGGGGAGACGGTGCTCCGGTGCTCGTCGATGGTGAGGCTCGCGCCGAGCGGCGGGAACGCGCGTTGCGCGCAGTTGGGGCGGTCGCACACCCGACAACCCGCGCCGATCGGGGTCACCGCGGCCTGCGGACCCAGCTCCAGGCCGTCGGAGTAGACCACCCGGCCGGCGTGCCGCAGCTCGCAGCCCATGCCGATCGCGAACGTCTTGGGTGACTGTCCGTACCGGGCGGCCCGGCGTTCCACGGTCCGGGAGATCCAGAAGTATTCGCGGCCGTCGGGCATCTCGGTGATCTGGGTGAGGATCTTGCCCGGCGAGCCGAAGGTCTCGTAGACGTTCCACAGCGGGCAGGTGCCGCCGCTGGCGGAGAAGTGGAAGCTGGTCGCGGACTGCCGCTTGGACATGTTGCCCGCGCGGTCGATCCGGACGAACGTCCACGGCACCCCGCGCAGATTGGGGCGTTGCAGGGTGGAGAGCCGGTGGCAGACGGTCTCGTAGGAGACGGCGTAGAACGCGGAGAGCCGCTCGATGTCGTACCGGTAGTCCTCGGCGGCGCCGTGGAACTGCCCGTACGGCAGGATCGCGGCCGCGGCGAAGTAGTTGGCCAGGCCGTGGCGGGCCAGCGCGGCGGCGTCGCCGGTGGTGAAGGCGCCGTCGGCCACCAGTTCGTCGATCAGGTCGCCGAACTCCAGGTACGCCAGTTCGGCGGCGATCCGGAAGGTGCGCTGGCCGGGGGAGAGGGCGGCGGCGAAGTCGAGCTGGCGGGTGGCCGCGTCGAAGCGGTGCAGGACGTCGTCGCCGAGGTCGACGCGCCGGTTGATGCGGACGCCGTGCAGGTCTTCGAGTCGGTCGGTGAGGCCGGTGCGGATGTCCACCGAGTGCATGCGCATCCGGGCGGTGAGCTCCTCGGCGGCCACGTCGAGCTCGTGGATGTAGTTGCGGCGGTTGGAGAAGTAGGTGCGCACCTCCTCGTGCGGTGCGCTGATGGTGCCGCGGCGGCCCTGGTCGTTGCGGCCGGACGTGGCCGCGGCGAGCTGGTCGGACACCATCCGGAACCGGCGGTGCAGGTTCACCATCGCCTCGGCCATCGTCCGGTGGCGGCTCACCATGGCGCTGATCTCGGCGGGGTCGGCGGCGGCGGGATCGGATTCGAGGTCCTCGTCGAGCATCGCCTCGCGGATCTCGGCGATCAGCCGGACGTCGTCGTGCGGGTCGAAGAACGCGATGTCGATGCCGAAGACCTCGCTGATCCGGGCCAGGACGGAGGCGGTCAGCGGCCGGGAGTCGTGCTCCATCTGATTCAGGTACGACGCCGAGATCCCCAGCGTCCGCGCCATGTCCTGCTGTGAGAGGCCGCGTTCGCCGCGCAGGCTGCGCAGCCGAGAACCGACGTAGGTCTTACTCATCGGGCGTCCTCTCCGGGCGCGGTCGGTACGGTGGCCGCGTGTCGATCTTCTCTTCCGGCTTCTCTTCCGGCCGCAGTTCGTCAAGCCGCCGTTCGTCAAACCGCCGTTCGTCGGGTCGCCGTCGCGTCGTCCCGGTCCTCGCGTTGACCGCCGTGCTCTTCGGCCTCGTCGCCTGCGGCGACGACGATCCCGCGCCGCGGGCGCTGAGCTCCCTGGTGCTCGGGGCCGAGTACCTGCCCGAGGGGTTCGCGGTGGCGCCGGCCGACGTCACCTCCCTGATCGGCGGCAACCGCCGCACGCTGGAACAGGCGGCGTCGGTGACCTTCGCCCCCGCGGAGTGCCGTCCCACCGCCGACGAGGCGTTCAGTCCCCTGATGACCTCCGACAACACCGCGCTGCTGGTGGCGGAGGCGGCGTCGGCGACGCTCTCGGAGGTGGTCTCGTCGGTCCGCCGGGACATCGACGCCGACCGCCGCGCCACGACGGGCCGGTGCCGCGTGGTGGAGGCCCGTCCCACCAGGGGCACGCTCGCCGGCGCGCGGATCGTCACCACGTCCAGCGAACTGCCGTCGCCGTCGTCGGAGGCCGTCGAACAGGGCCTGGTGGTGCGTTCGGAGTCGGTCACGACGCTGACCGACGGGAAGGTGCGGGTCCGCAGTGCGCTGCTGGCGAATCTCCTGCTGCGCCGGCCCCACGGGGAGGTGGTCACCGTGCAGATCACCGTGGCCTCGGCGAACACCAACACGTCGTCCGCCGCGCCGAAGCGGATCGAACCGCCGATGAGCGAGGCGGACTTCCTGCGACTGGTCGACGACGCGGTGGCCCACGCGGAGAACTGAGCCGCCGTCCGGGGGCCGGAGACGGAGGTCTCCGGGTCTTTCGACCCCGGGTGTGATGTCCGGCACTCGGGTCGCGAGGGCGCCTGCGCCCGGGGTGCGCGTCGTGCGCCGTGCGCGTCCGCGATTGTTACCCGCCGGTTACATGTTTTCCCAGTACGCGCGTACTTTTTGAAGATCTTGCGAAGCCGGGTCACCTATCCAAATTTACAAGATTTGCAAAATCGTGCAGGAATCTGGACGCGTTTTGCAGCCAGATGGGGCTGGACCTGCATGTTTGCCGTATGGCACAGTGTCTTCAGGCATTGCCTCGGGGTCTTCCCAGCTTCGCAAGACGGGGAGCCCGGACATTGGAAAGCGCTGCCGAAGGGCAGTGGAACAGAAAGCGAAGGCTTATGAGCAACGTCGGACAGCCCCGTACCGCCGCGGAGATCCAGCAGGATTGGGACACCAACCCGCGCTGGAAGGGCATCACCCGCGATTACACCGCCGAGCAGGTCGCTGAGCTCCAGGGCAACGTCGTCGAGGACCACACCCTCGCGCAGCGCGGCGCCGAGATCCTCTGGGAGGGCGTGACCAAGGGTGACGACTCCTACATCAACGCTCTGGGCGCCCTCACCGGCAACATGGCCGTCCAGCAGGTCCGCGCGGGCCTGAAGGCCATCTACCTGTCGGGCTGGCAGGTCGCCGGCGACGCCAACCTGTCGGGCAACACCTACCCGGACCAGTCGCTGTACCCGGCCAACTCGGTTCCGGCCGTCGTCCGCCGCATCAACAACGCGCTGCTCCGCGCCGACGAGATCTCGCGCGTCGAGGGCGACACCTCGGTCGACAACTGGCTCGTCCCGATCGTCGCCGACGGCGAGGCCGGCTTCGGCGGCGCCCTGAACGTCTACGAGCTGCAGAAGGCCATGATCCAGGCCGGCGCCGCCGGCACCCACTGGGAGGACCAGCTGGCCTCGGAGAAGAAGTGCGGCCACCTCGGTGGCAAGGTGCTGATCCCGACCCAGCAGCACATCCGCACCCTGACCTCGGCTCGCCTGGCCGCCGACGTCGCCGGCACCTCGACCGTCGTCATCGCCCGCACCGACGCCGAGGCCGCCACCCTGATCACCTCGGACGTCGACGAGCGCGACCGTCCGTTCATCACCGGTGAGCGCACCTCCGAGGGCTTCTACAACGTCCAGAACGGCATCGAGCCCTGCATCGCTCGCGCCAAGGCCTACGCTCCGTATGCCGACCTGATCTGGATGGAGACCGGCGTGCCGGATCTCGAGGTCGCCAAGAAGTTCGCCGAGTCGGTCAAGAGCGAGTTCCCGGACCAGCTGCTGGCCTACAACTGCTCGCCGTCCTTCAACTGGAAGGCGTCGCTGGACGACGACACCATCGCCAAGTTCCAGAACGAGCTGGGCGCCATGGGCTTCAAGTTCCAGTTCATCACCCTGGCCGGCTTCCACGCCCTCAACTACTCGATGTTCGATCTGGCTCACGGCTACGCCCGTCAGCAGATGACCGCGTACGTCGACCTGCAGGAGCGCGAGTTCGCCGCCGAGGAGCGCGGCTACACCGCCACCAAGCACCAGCGCGAGGTCGGCGCCGGCTACTTCGACAAGATCGCCACCACGGTCGACCCGAACACCTCGACCGCAGCCCTGAAGGGCTCGACCGAAGAGGGCCAGTTCCACTAGGAACCACACCTCCTCTTCATGAGGTAGACACATGACGATCCCGGGGCCGGCAGGGGAACACCCTCGCCGCCCCGGGATCGTCGTCTCTGCCGGTCCTCTCACCGAGGCCGGCGGCCGGGACGGAACGCAGGAGTGAATCGGATGACCGGTGACAAGGTCGCACGCGTCGGCATCGTCGGCGCCGGGCAGATGGGCTCGGGGATCGCCGAGGTGTGCGCTCGTGCCGGAGTGTCGGTGCTGGTCTACGAGGCCACCCGGGAAGCGGCGGCGGCGGGCCGGGCGCGCATCCTGGAATCCCTCGACCGCGGCGTCTCGTCCGGCAAGCTCACGCAGCGGGAACGCGAACAGGCGGTGCGGCGACTCGGTTTCACCCGGAGTCTGGACGACTTCGCCGACCGCGACCTGGTGGTCGAGGCGGTGGTGGAGGACGAGGCGGTCAAGACCGCGATCTTCGCCGAACTCGACCGGGTGCTCGACGATCCGGCGGCGGTGCTCGCCTCCAACACGTCGTCGATCCCGATCGCGGTGCTCGCCGCGGCGACCCGGGACCCCCGGCGGGTGCTGGGGCTGCACTTCTTCAACCCGGTGCCGGTGCTGCCGCTGGTGGAGCTGGTCACCACCGCCGAGACCGGCGGGTCCGCCGCCGAGCGGGCCGCCGCCTTCGCGCACGACGTCCTCGGCAAGCAGGTGGTCCGGTCGGCGGATCGCTCGGGGTTCGTCGTGAACGCGCTGCTGGTGCCCTATCTGCTGTCCGGGATCCGGATGGTCGAGAGCGGGTTCAGCACGGTCGAGGACATCGACAAGGCCATGGTGCTGGGGTGTGCGCACCCGATGGGGCCGCTCAAGCTCGCCGACCTGGTAGGCCTGGACACGGTCAAGGCGATCGCGGACAAGATGTGCGACGAGTTCGACGAGCCGCTTTACGGTCCGCCGTCGCTGCTGGTCCGGATGGTCGACGAGGGTCGGCTCGGCAAGAAGTCCGGCCGCGGCTTCTACGAGTACGACGCGTCGTCGACCCGCCCCTGAAAGGGCGAGCAAGCACTCTGCTAGCACCTTCCTGCTAGCACAACAAGACTTACAATCAGGATGAAAGTCCTGGTAGAAGGCGACTCTATCGGGTGAGTTGCACCACTATTGCTAACAGAATGCTAGCTATAGCTAGCAGCGTGGGGCATGATGGTGGAGGCAAGCACGACCGATCCAAGGACTGTGGGCCCCCACAGGAGAGAGCGGATCGAAACGAAGGAGTCGCCATGAGCACCACCGAACGCACCCTCCCGACCCCCGTCTACGCCGCCTTCGGCGCCGGTGACGTCGTCGTCCAGGAGGCCAAGGAAGCCCTCGACCGTCTCAAGACGCGCTCCGAGGCCGCTCAGACCCGGCTGGCCGAGACCCGCACCCGTCTGGCCGAGCTGCCCTCCGACGTCAACGTCGAGGAGCTCAAGGCCAAGCTCAACGTCGAGGAGCTCAAGAGCAAGCTCACCGTCGAGGAGTTCAAGGGCAACGTCGAGGAGATCCGCGGCAAGCTCACCAAGGACGAGCTGACCAAGGTCGTGACCCCGTACGTCGAGCGCGCCACCGACTTCTACAACAACCTCGCCGAGCGCGGCGAGAGCGCCGTGGAGCGTCTGCGCACCCAGCCGGTGGTCCAGGAGAACCTGGAGCGCGTGGGCAAGGTGTACAGCGAGGCCGTCGACAAGACCGGCGGCGTCGTCGAGGTCGTGTCGCAGCAGACCCGCCTGGTCGGCGAGCGCGCCGCGTCGCTGGCCGGTCTGGCCGCGGAGAAGGTCGAAGAGGCCGCCGTGGAGATCGAGGACGCCGGTGCCAAGGTGAAGGCCGAGGCCAAGGCCGCCGCGCAGAAGATCGACGAGACCGTGGAGACCGTGGAGACCAAGGTCCGCGCCGTCGCCACCCCGGCCGGCAAGCCGGAAGCCGCCGCCCCGGCCAAGCCCGCCGCCAAGAAGCCCACCGCCGCCAAGAAGGCCCCGGCCAAGAAGGCTCCGGCTCGCAAGGCCGCCGCGAAGACCACCAAGTGATCGTCGCCTCCGCGCACACCCGGCGCCGCTGAGCGCCCGCTCCGGCCCCGCACCGTCACGGTGCGGGGCCGGACGCATCCCGGGGCCCGGCCCGCGGGATCCACGCGACTTCCGCGGGTGTTCCCGCCGTCGTCGACGACGATGGGCGACACTGGTGTGATGACGACGACCGTGTCTTCTCCGCCTCCCACGTCGAACCTTCCCGCCGGCCTCACCGAGCCCGACGCCGAACGGCTGCGGAGCCTACGCAAGATGAAGCTGCTCGCGGTCTCGCTGCTGATCGGCGCGGGAGTCATCTATCTGTTCACCCGCTGGCTCGAACACCGGGACGGCGCGGACGTCGCCGCGTGGGTCGGCTACGTGCGTGCGGCCTCCGAGGCGGGCATGGTGGGCGCCCTGGCCGACTGGTTCGCGGTGACCGCGCTGTTCAAGCGGCCCCTGGGCCTGCCGATCCCGCACACCGCGCTGATCCCGCGCAAGAAGGACGAGATCGGCGAGCAGCTCGGCGGCTTCATCGAGGACAACTTCATGACGCCCGAGGTGATCGAGGAGCGGGCGGTGTCGGTGGACCTGCCGCGCCGCATCTCCACCT
Source organism: Gordonia sp. (in: high G+C Gram-positive bacteria) (assembly GCF_047600385.1). GTDB lineage: Bacteria > Actinomycetota > Actinomycetes > Mycobacteriales > Mycobacteriaceae > Gordonia. Next base: position 1,485,547 of record NZ_JASGKZ010000001.1, read on the forward strand.
GGCTCGCCGACCCCGGCAACGCCGACCGGGTGAACGCCGAGGCCTCCCGCGCCATCGGGCTCGTCGCCGAGATGATCCGCGACGAGGACGTCGAGACGTTCATCCAGGCCGTGATGAAGTGGGCCGCCGAACCGCTGTGGGCGCCGCCGGCCGGTCGGATCCTGGAGCAACTGGTCGACGAGGACCGGCTGGCGCCGGTGATGCAGCTCCTCTGCGATCAGGCGCACGACTGGTCGCTGGGCAGCCAGGGACTGATCGACCGGGTGATCGACGACGACGCCCCGACCTGGGCGCCCCGATTCGTCAACAACCTGGTCGGCGACAAGATCTACCGCGAACTGACCGAGTTCACCTACAAGGTGCGCGCGGATCCGGAGCATCCGCTGCGGATCGCGATCATGGAGTTCGTCCAGCAGTTCTCCGACGACCTGCAGCACGACGACATGATGATCGCCAAGTTCGAGGAGATCAAGAAAGAGCTCCTGGGCCGGGACGAGGTGACCGGTGCCGCGTCCACCGCGTGGCAGGCCGCCAAGGGCGTGATCGAGCAGATGCTCGCCGACCCCAACTCCATCCTGCGGTCGTCGCTCGCCGATGCGGTGACCCGGCTGGCGGTGCAGATCCGCGACGACCAGCCGCTGCAGGACAAGATGAACCGCTGGATCGCGCGGGCCGCCCGGCACTTCGCGGTGAACTACTCCGCCGAGATCATCTCGGTGATCACCGAGACCGTGCGCAGTTGGGACGCCGAGGAGACCAGTCGCAAGATCGAGCTCCAGGTGGGTCGAGACCTCCAGTTCATCCGGATCAACGGCACCGTCGTGGGCTCGCTGGCGGGCCTGGTGATCTACACGGTGTCGGTGCTGCTCTTCCACTGACCGGGCGGTGCGGCGCACTCCTCCCCCTGTGCTTGCACTTGCTAGCAGTCGTTCGGGATACTGGACGGTGAGAGGAAGGTGCCGGTGAGCAACAACGACGAGGATCGGGTCACGACGATCGCGGACGTGACGACGGTGACCGGCGACGATGTCCCGGAGGCCGCGGTCGACCCCGTCACCACCGTCGCCGCAGACCTTGCACAGGACATCGGAGGGTTCATCCGCACCCAGCGGATGGCGGCGAAGGTCTCGCTGCGGCAGCTGGCCGAGCGGGCCGGAGTGAGCAACCCCTACCTGTCCCAGATCGAGCGCGGACTGCGCAAGCCGTCGGCCGACGTGCTCGCCCAGATCGCGAAGGGGCTGCGCGTCTCGGCGGAGGTGCTCTACGTCCGCGCCGGGATCCTGGAGGAGCGTCCGGCGAGCCCGGTGCGCGACGCGCTGCTGGTCGACACCTTCATCAACGAGCGACAGAAGCAGATGCTCCTGGAGATCTACGACTCGTTCCGGAACGAGAACACCGCGAGCCAGGCCGGAACCGCGTCGGAGCCGGCGGGGACACGGACGTCGGGAGCCTCCGCCCCGAAGTCGTCGGCGGACGAGGCATCGGCCGCGAAGCAGTCGGCCGAGAAACCGGGGGCGGGGAGGCCCGCGATCACGGACTCGGATCCCGGATCGTCGCACTGACCGGTGAGCCGCACGGCTCGGGGCGGTTCCGCCGGAGAGCCTGCGCACGACCGCCGGTAGAGTGGTGCCCGTGACTGTTGGGCAGATCGTGATGGGGATCGTCGACCTCCTGCTGATAGCGATCACGGTGGCGACCGTGATCGGAGGATCGGTGGCGCTGGTCCACGCGGTGTCGACCCGCCCGGACGCCTTTCCCGCGGTGGACACCAAGAGCAAGGTGTTCTGGGTCGCCGTCCTGGCCGTGTCGACGTTCGCCGCGGCGCTGCTGCAGGCCGGACAGGTGCTGATCTCGCCGTTGGGCCTGTTCTACCTGGCCGCCGTGGTCGGCATCGGCGTGTACCTCGCCGAGGTGCGGCCGCGGGTCGACGAGATCCAGGGCAAATCGTGGTTCCGGAAGGCTGCATGAGCACCCGGATGGGCCGGTGACCGAGTACCGGATCACCGAGCTGGCGGAGGTCTCCGGCATCAGCGTCCGAAACATCCGCGTCTACCAGGATCGCGGCCTGCTTCCGCCGCCCGAGGTGCGCGGACGCACCGGCTGGTACACGGAGGATCACCTGGTCCGTCTCAACCTGATCTCCCGGTTGCTCGAACGCGGTTACACCTTCGCCACCATCAGCGAACTGCTCATCGCCGCCAGCCACGGGATGAAGGTGGAGCACGTGCTGCGCGACAAGCCCCGCGGCGGGCGGCTGCGCAACTTCAAACGGGTCGCGAACATCACCCTCACCGAACTGCGGCGGACTTTCAACGCCAGCGATCGGGCCATCAACCTCAGCCAGAAGCTCGGTCTGCTCGCCAAGGAGGGGCCGCAGTTCGTGGTCCGGAACCCGGAACTGCTCGAAGGCGCGGAGACCCTGGTCAAGGGCGGTATCGAGATCGAGAAACTGCTCGACCACTGGATCCGGGTCGAGGCGGATCTGTCCGACGTGGCGCGCAGTTTCGTCTCGATGATCACCGACAAGTACTTCGACGAGAATCTCTTCGAGATGAGCGAGAAGTCCGCTTTGGAACTCGCTGAACTGATTCAGACCGTTCGCCCCATGGCACACGATATCGTCGAGACCGCCTTCGCCAAAGCCTTGGATCTGGAGATCTCGCGCGCGATCGGGGAGGCGAACAAGCTCTACGACGGCGGAGGCGACAACGATGGTGAGTGAAGTCCACTCGGGACGACGCAGATCCCGGCGCAAGCGTGTGGGACTGGCGGGCGCCGGTGCCGCGGGTCTCGTGGTGGGCGACGTGGCGGTGGTGGTGGGCGGCATCGTCCGTGCCGCGACCAGGTACCCGCGCCCGGTGGACGACGGCCCCGACCCGCTGCTGGTGAACCCCGGTCATCTGATGCGTTCGACGGTGGTGCCGACGGCCGAGGGCTCGCTGCTGCACGCGGAGGTGAGCCTGGACCTGGAGGATCATCCGAGCGACGTGGTGCTGGTCTTCGTCCACGGCTGGACCTGCAGCACCCGGGTCTGGAACCCACAGGTGAACCGCTTCGCCGGTGAGCACCCCGTGATCGCCTACGACCACCGCGGCCACGGACTCTCGGAGATGGGGCGGGCCCGGGTCACCGTCGACACCCTCGGCCAGGACCTCGAAGCCGTGCTCACGCACCTGCTGCCGCGCGGCAAGCGGGCGGTGCTGGTCGGCCACAGCGTGGGCGGCACGGCGATCATGTCGTGGGCCAAGCAGTTCGCGGGGGTCGACGAGCGCATCGCCGCCGTCGTCCTGGCGTCCACGACGCCGCGGGACGTGGTACAGGAGCAGGCGCTCACTCCGGCGAGCCGACCGCGGTTCACCGATCCGGTGATGCCGCTCGTCGGCCGCGCCTTCGTCTCCACGCCGCTGCCGCTGCCGAGCAACGGCATGACGAGCCGACTGACGCACTACCTGGCACTGGGTCCGGAGGCGCGGGCGGCGCACGTCGACTTCACCGACGAGATGATCTCGCGCGGCTCGGCGAAGTCGCGCGCGGCGTGGGGTTCGGCGATATACCGGTTGAACGTGGTCGCCGGACTGGAGGCGCTGTCGGTGCCGACCGCCGTGGTGGTGGGCGACCGCGACCTGCTCACCCCGCCGAAGCACTCGGACTTCATGGCCGAGGTGCTCGACCGGAACGGGGTGCTGCTGGAGTACCTCACCTACGCCGGCGCCGGCCACATGGTCCCGATCGAGCGGGCCTCCAGTTTCAACACGCTGATCGACGACATCCTCGCATCGGTCTGAGGACGTCGGTCTGAGGCCGGGGACTCCCGGCTGAGTACCCGGTTCTCGCCGGACGGGCGGTCTTCTCCCGTCGATCGGGCGGTCTTCTCTCGCTGCTCGGGGGGCTTCTCCAGTTGGTCGAGTGGTCTTCTCTCGTTGGTCGGGGGGGCTTCTCTCGTTGGTCGAGTGGTCTTCTCTCGCTGGTCGAGCGGAGTCGAGACCAGCGGTCGAGCACCGGGGGATCTCGACTCCGCTCGATCAGCGAAAGCACTTCGACCACCGCAAGGACTCGATCAGCGGAAGGGTTCGACCACCGCAAGGACTCGATCAGCGGAAGGGTTCGACCAGCGCAAGGACTCGACCAGCGCAAGGACTCGACCACCGTAAGGATTCGATCGCGGAAGGGGCTCGACCACCTAAGGGGCTCGACCGCTGAAAGGATTCGATCACCGTGGGGGCTCGACCGGTGAGCCCCCACGGCGCGCGGTTCAGTCCAGCGAACAGCCCACGAACACCGGTTCCGGGTGCAGCGTGACGCCGAACGCCGCGTGCACGCCGTCGCGCACCCGGGCGGCCAGCGCGATCAGGTCCGCGGTGGTCGCCGCACCCCGGTTGGTCAGCGCCAGCGTGTGCTTGGTGGACAGGCGCGCGGGAGCGTCGGGCCCGGGGAACCCCCGGCCGAATCCGGCCCGCTCGATCAGCCAGCCGGCGGAGAGCTTCGCCCCGCCGTCGGCGGGGAACCGCGGGATGCGGACGTCCTCGCCCAGCCGCTCCCGGATCCGGGCCAGGATCTCGGGGAGCTCGGCGTCGTCGACGATCGGGTTGGTGAAGAAGCTGCCCGCGCTCCAGGTGTCGTGGTCGGCGGCGTCGAGCACCATGCCCTTGCTCGCGCGCAGCGCCAGCACGCGCTCGCGGACCAGCGCCGCGTCCGTGGTGCCGCCCTCGTCGATGCCGAGCGCCCCGGCCAGCTCGCGATACCGGATCGGGGCGGAGACGGCGTCGTCGTTCAACCAGAACGAGACGGCCAGGACCACCGCCTCGTCCCGGCCCTTGAGTCGGCTGGTCCGGTAGGCCAGGCCCAGCGACTCCGGGCCGACCCAGGAGGTCTCGCCGGTGGCGCGGTCGAGGAGCCGGACGCCGCGCAGCCGGTCGGCCACCTCCACGCCGTAGGCGCCGACGTTCTGCACCGGGGTGGTGCCCGCCGCGCCGGGGATGCCGGACAGGCACTCCAGGCCGCCGAAGCCTTCGTCCACGGTGCGCGCGACCAGCGTGTCCCAGTCGGTGCCCGCGTCGGCGGTGACGTACGGGGTCGGGACGTCGTCGCGCGGTTCGGTGCCGAACTCGATGCCGGACGTCGCGACCACGATCGCGGTACCGGGGAAACCGTCGTCGGAGATCACCAGATTGGAGCCGCCGCCGATCAGCAGGACCGGCTCGTCGGCGGCATCGCATCCGGTGACGGCGGCGATCAGCGATTCGGTGTCGCGGGCGTGGTGGACCGCGCGGGCCGGGCCGCCCAGTCGGAGGGTGGTCAGCTCGGCCAGACGCGGAGTGGTCGGTTGCGGATTGCTCACCCGATTAACGGTAGCCTGAGCGGCATGGCGAGCAACTTCGACTATTCGGTCAGCTATCCGTTCGACGTCGCGACGATGTGGGGTCTGATCAGTACCGAGCAGTACTGGCGCGACCTCATCGAGCGCACCAACGCCGAACACGGCAGCGTGGTGAGCTTCAGCCACGAAGGCACGCGCGTCGCGGTGACCACCAAGCAGGGCGTCGGCGAGGAGGAGCTTCCGTCGGTGGTGACCGCGGTGCGACCGGGCGACGTCGAGATCCCCCGCACCATCGAGTTCGTGAACGCGGGCGACCAGATCATCGGGCAGATGGAGGCCTCGGTCTCGGGCGCTCCGGCCAAGATCCACGGCGACGTGATCATCAGCGGCAACCCCGCGTCGGCCGTCTACTCGGGTCGCTGCGAGGTGTCGATCCCGTTCGTCGGCGGCAAGATCGAGAAGGCCGTCATCGCGCAGCTGGAGCACCTGCTCACCGCCGAGCGCGACGCCACCGTCGAGATCCACGAGCGCTGATTCCGGGCCGGGGCGCCACGGGATTTCTCTCGGGGCGCCGCGCTCGTTACCCTGAATCTCCATGGCACGACGGCTCAGCTATTCGGCGCGTTTCGACTTCCCTGCGGAGAAGCTCTACGAAGCGCAGATGGACCGACGCTACTGGCAGGATCTGGTCGACGGCTTCCGCATGTTGACGCCGATCTCGGAGATCGAGGACTTCTCCTCCGGAGACGACGGCATGCGGGTGGTGCTCAAACAGGCGCTCACCCGCGAGATGCTGCCGCCGATCGCGCAGACCGTGATGAAGCGGGACATGGTGATCACCCGCGTCGAGACCCTCTCGACGTGGCACCCGGAGAGCACCGAGGGCACCTACGCCGCGTCGATCCCGGCCGGTCCCGGTTCGCTCAAGGGGCAGCAGCTGCTGATCCCGACCGACACCGGTTGCACGCTCCGCAAGACCACCGAGGTGCGGGTCTTCATCCCGTTCATCAACGGCAAGCTGGAGCAGTTGATGCTGGTGAACCTGGTCGACCTGTTCCGCGCGGAGGCCGAGTACTCCAAGTCGTGGGTGGACAAGAATCTCTCCTAGGGCCGGTCTCCGCCCGGAGGGGCGGATCACCCGCGGCACCACCAACCTGAACCGGTTGCGGCGCGTCGATCGGTGGATGGCCGCCGATCGGAGGATCCGCGCGGTGCTGGACGACGCGGCCGCGCCGCTCGCCGTCGACCTGGGCTACGGGGCGCGCCCCGACACCGCGCTGGAGATGGCCGCCCGCCTGCGCGCGGTGGTCCCGGACCTGCAGCTGGTGGGACTGGAGATCGATCCGGACCGGATCGCCGCACCGCGTGACGGCGTCCGCTTCGCGCTCGGGGGGTTCGAACTCGCCGGACTGCGTCCCCACCTGGTCCGGGCGTTCAACGTGCTGCGCCAGTACGACGAGGCCGAGGTCCCCGCCGCGTGGGACCAGATCTGCGCGGGCCTGGCTTCCGGCGGTCTCCTGGTGGAGGGCACGTGCGACGAGATCGGCCGCCGGGCGTGCTGGATCCTGCTCGACGCCGACGGCCCGATCGAGTTGACGCTCGCGTGGGCGCCGTCGTACACCGAGCGACCGTCCGACCTGGCGCCGCGGCTGCCGAAGGCGCTGATCCATCGCAACGTTCCGGGAGAACCGGTGCACGCGCTCCTCGCCGCCGCGGACCGCTGCTGGGACCGCGCCGCCGGGCACGAACCCTTCGGTCCGCGCCAGCGTTGGCGGGCGGCGCGGGACCTGCTCGTCGCCGAAGGGGTGCCGTTGCGCCCGGTGCGCGGCCGCAGCGTCGACAATCTGCTGACCGTCCCGTGGTCGGCGGTTCGTCCGAACGGCTGACGGCATCGAGGGTGCTCGTCTCCTGGCATCGGCCCCATGACCGATTCATGGAACCACTCCGACGGCCCGGGCGATCGGCATCCGTCCGGTGAGGCGCAGGCGACGCCGGATCCGGCGTACGACTCCACGCAGATCGGGCAGCCGGTGTCCTTGGAGAAGCCCGATCCCGCCTACGACTCCACGCAGATCGGCTGGCCGCCGCCGGCGGATCCCGCACAGGCGTACGGCGTCACCGCGAGCGGCGCCCCGTACGTGCCGGGTGGGTATCCGTCCGGGCAGTACCCGTCGGCACCGTATCCGACCGGCCCGGTCCCCTCCGGCGCGTACCCGGTTCCCGGCGGGTATCCCCAGTACGGGCACTACGGACAGCCGCCGGCCGGACGATCGGGGAACAGCACGCAGATCCTGCTGGCGGTGATCGTGGTGCTCCTCCTGATCTCCGGCGGAGTCCTGGCGTGGCTGTGGCTCGGGCGCGACGACGGCGCTGACACCGCGGGCCCGGCCCAGTCGGGCTCGACGCAGGCCGCGGAGACGGCCACGGAGACGGAGACGGTGGATCCGGCGACGCGTCTGCGGCAGATCGTGCAGCAGGACGCCGGGGAGCTGACCGGCAGCCTGAACAATCGGTGGACCGCGCAGTTGAGCGCGAAACGGCCGGGGATCTTCGCCGACGGCAAGAACTGGTCCGAGGCCGACATCCTGGCCGAACACGAGGAGTTCCGCGCCCGCTTCCCGCAGAGTCGTCTGCTCAACAGCTCGGACTGGACGGTGTTCACGCACTCGGATTGGTGGGTCACCGTGATGGCCGGCGGCTTCTCCGATCCGGACAGCGCGAACACCTGGTGCCGCACCAACGGTTTCGACCGGGACCACTGTTTCGCGAAGCTCATCAGCACCACCGGGTCGTCCGACCAGTCCACCAAGTACTGGTAGACCCGCCCCGGAGCGCTTCCGGGTGCTCGTCGACGGCCGACCACGGGCCGTCCCTCCTCTAGACTCGCTGCTGTGAGAGTCGCGATCGCACAGTGCAACTCGGGCACCGACCCGGACCGGAACCTGGCGCTCGTCGCCGAGTTCACCGAACGGGCGGCGGCCGACGACGCCGATCTGGTGATCTTCCCCGAGGCCATGATGTGCCGGTTCGGGGTCCCGCTGCGGGACGTCGCCGAACCCCTCGACGGACCGTGGGCGAGCGGGGTGGCGGCGGTGGCGCAGCGGACCGGCGTCGCGGTGATCGCCGGGATGTTCACCCCCGCCGCGGACGGGCGGATCGCCAATACCCTGGTGATCGCCGTCCCCGGCCGACCGGTCCGCGGCTACGACAAGATCCATCTGTACGACGCCTTCGGGTTCACCGAGTCGCGCACCGTCGCGCCCGGCGCGGAACCGGTGACGGTGGAGATCGCCGGACACCGGGTCGGCGTCGCCACCTGCTACGACATCCGCTTCCCGGCGCTCTTCGTGGAATTGGCGCAGCGCGGTGCCGAGCTGATCGCCGTGCCCGCCTCGTGGGGTGCGGGCCCCGGCAAGCAGGAGCAGTGGGAACTGCTGGCCTCGGCCCGGGCCCTCGACAGCGCCACCTTCGTGGCGGCCGTGGGACAGGCTCTGCCCGACGATCCGGAGGCGGCGGGCGGCACCGCCCCCACCGGGATCGGTCATAGCCGAATCTCAGACCCGTTCGGTAGCGTGGTCGCAGTTCACGGCCCCGAGACCAGTCTCGGAGTCCACGAGATCGACCTGTCCGTCGTCGGGAAGGCGCGTGCCGCGTCGGCCGTTCTGGCCAATCGGCGCGACATCCCGCGGGCGGACCCGACGGACTAGAGGCAGATGACCGATTCGACTCCGGGGACCGGCGACGCCGACGTCCCGAACCGCCACGCGGCCGCCGACCCGAAGACTCCCGAGATCGCTCCGGAGGCGCCGACCACCGACGAACTTCCGGTGCTTCCGGCTCCCGGACCCGACGACGCCGATCGGCAGGACACCGATCGGCACGCGACCGATCCGTTCGGCTCCGAGGCGCGGATCGCCCCGGCCGCGGCGGGCGTCGGCGGGAGTCGCCCGCCGACCCGTCCGGTCACCCGGGTGTTCCCGGACGAGGAGGAGCTTCCGGGGGCGGAGGCCTACTCCGCGACGGATCGTCGTGCGGATGCCGCGCCGGTCTCGCCGCAGTCGAAGTCGCGGCGGTGGCGCACCGTCGGACTGGTGACCGCCGCGGTGCTGCTGCTCGCGGTGATCGGCGGCGTCGGCACCGAACTGTATCTGCGCAACAAGGTGACCGGGTGCCTGGAGGGCGCCTTCTCCGACCTCACCGGCACCTCCACGACGGTGTCCGTGCCGCGCGGCCCGCTGCTCTTCGCGTGGGTCAGCGGCACCGTCGCCTGGGTGCAGGTCGACACCGACGACGCCCCCTCCGGCACTCGAGATGCGGCTGCACGCCCGCGCCTCCGACGTGAGTCGCGACGGCCGGACCGTGAAAAACCTGCAGGGGGAGGCCTACGTGCCGTACGACCGGGTGCAGGAGCTCACCGGGAACGACTCCGGCGGCGATATCAGCATCCAGAGCATCGAGGGCAACGACGACGGCACCATCAGCATCACATCGAGCTACCGCGTGATGTTCCTGTCCATCCCGGCGTCGGTGGTCCTGAAGCCGGTCGCCGAGGACGGTCGCGTCGACTTCCAGGTGCAGGAGGCCAAGGCGCTCGGCATCGGCCTGCCCAACGACTTCGCACAGCAGCTGGTGGATCAGGTGACCACGGCGATGCTCGGCCCGCTGTTCGACGAGATCGAGGTCCAGGACCTGACGGCGAACGACAAGGGGATGTCGTTCCACTTCGCCGGCGACGACGTGAACATGCAGGCCGCCTCGGTCGGCGCTCCCGGGAACACCGGCACCTCCCAGTGCGCCTGACCTCGCACTCGACGCCCCGACGGTCGTGCGTCGTCTCGCTGCATGAGCGGCGACTCGGTAGTCGCGCGTCGTCCCGCTGATCGAGCGAGTCTCGCTGATTGCGCGTCGTCTCGACGATCGAGCGTCGTCTCGCTGATCGAACATCGTCTCGACGATTGAACGTCGTCTCGCTGATCGAGCGTCGTTTCGCTGATCGAGCGTCGTTTCGCTGATCGAGCGGAGTCGAGATCTCGGCCGGTGGGGCCAGGCTTCGACACGGGCCGCTCACTGCGTTCGCGACCCGGCTCAGCCGACGGATCCGGTGGGACCGTTCCGAGCGCGGAGGGGCACCCGACGCTGGAAGACGCACCCTCCGAGCGCAGTGGTGCTGACAGCAGACTGGAAGGTGACCCCCTCTCTGCGTGGGGAGCTTCCGACAGCCGGCTGAGCCGGACGAGGAACGCAGTGACGAGACCGTGTCGAAGCCCGCCGGCGGCGGGGTCAGGCGAAGACGACCGTCTTGCGGCCGTGCACCAGGACCCGGTCCTCCAGATGCCAGCGCACGCCGCGGGAGAGCACCAGCGTCTCGATGTCGCGGCCCAACCGCACCATGTCGGTCGGCGACTGCTCGTGGCTGATCCGGCTCACGTCCTGCTCGATGATCGGACCCGCGTCGAGGTCGGCCGTCACGTAGTGGCAGGTGGCGCCGATCAGCTTCACGCCGCGCTCGAAGGCCTGGTGGTAGGGCCGCGCGCCGACGAAGCTCGGCAGGAAGCTGTGGTGGATGTTGATGGCGCGGCCGGCCCAGTCCGCGCAGAGGTCCGCGGGCAGGATCTGCATGAAGCGGGCCAGCACGATCGCGTCGGGGTCGTGGACGTCGACCAGTGAGCGGACGCGGGCGAAGGCGGCGGTCTTGCCCTCGGGGTCCTTCGGGAACGGCACGTGATGGAACGGGATCCCGAAGCGGGTGGTGATCGACTCCAGGTCGCGGTGATTGCCGATCACGGCCTCGATCCGGGCGGGGAGCTCGTCGCGTTCGGCGCGGGCGAGGAGGTCGAGGAGGCAGTGGCTGTCCTTGCTCACCAGGAGCACCACCGACTTGGTCTCGCCGGTGTCGGTGAGTCGCCACTCGGTCTCCGGCCCCAGCTGCCGGGCCACGGCGGCGAAGCGCTCGCGGACCTGCTCGGCGGCCAGGTCCACCGACGAGGCGCGGATCGACTGGCGGGTGAAGAACCAGCCGGAGGTCTCGTCGGAGTGGTAGGCGGCCTCGGTGATCCAGCCGCCGATCTCGGCGAGGAATCCGGAGATCGAGGCCACGATGCCGGTGGTGTCGGGGCAGCCCAGGGTGAGGACGTAGCGGCGCCCGTCGTCGGGGGCGGTGGTGGTGTCGGCGGCGTTCACCCGATCCAGTGTGCCAAGCTCGTCACCGTGACTGAAACCAACCTGCGCCGGGCCGACGTGGCGGCCCTCGTCGACCACACTCTGCTCAAGCCGGAGGCGACCCGTGCGGACGCCGAGGCGGCCGTCGCCGAGGCGGCCCGGCTCGGTACGCACGCGGTGTGCCTCTCGCCGTCGATGCTGCCGATCGACACCGGAGAACAGCGCACCTGCGTGGTGGTGGGCTTCCCCTCCGGCAAGCACCACTCGCTGGTCAAGGCCGCCGAGGCCCGCCTGGCGGTGGACTCGGGGGCACGGGAGATCGACATGGTGATCGACGTCGGCGCCGCGGTCGACGGACGGTACGACGAGATCTTCGCCGACGTGGTGACCGTGCGCGAGGGCGCCGGGGACGCGGTGCTCAAGGTGATCGTCGAGTCGGCGGTGCTGCTGGAGAAGATCGGCCCGGAGGGGCTCGCCGAGGTGTGCCGCCGTGCGGTGGACGGCGGCGCCGACTTCGTGAAGACCTCCACCGGTTTCCACCCCGCGGGCGGGGCGAGCGTGGCGGCGGTGCGGATCATGCGCGAGGCCGTCGGGAACCGGGCGGGCGTCAAGGCCAGCGGCGGGATCCGGGATGCGGCTTTCGCCGCCGAACTGATCGCCGCGGGCGCCACCCGGCTCGGTCTCTCCGGCACCGCGCAGGTCCTCGCCGGCTTCGACGAGTAGCCGCCGAACCCCGGCTCCGAGCCCCTCGGTGCCCCGGCGACGTGCCCTGGCGGCGTGCTGCGTCGGCGTGCTGCCGGGTGACGCGGGGTCAGCGGTCGTCGCGGAGGTGGCCCAGGACCAGGGCCAGTTTCACGCGGCCGCGGGCGCAGCGGCTCTTGACCGTGCCCGGCGGCACCCCCAGCCGCAGAGCGGTCTCCTCGATCGAGCGGCCCTCGATGTCGACGGCGACGATCGCCGCGCGCTGACTCGGCGGCAGGACGTCGAGCGCGCGGCCGATCGACAGGCGGAGGTCGACGTTCCCGGTGAAGTCCGCGGTCGCCTCGTCCGGCAGATCGTTGTCGTACTCCGGGAACGGATCGGCCGCGTGCGTCCGCCGGCGACGCAGCCGGTCGAAGCAGGAGTTGACCACCACGCGGTGCATCCAGACCACCACCGACGAGTCCCGGCGGAAGGTGCCCGCGGTGCGGAAGATGTTGAGCAACGCATCCTGCAGCGCATCCTCGGCGTCGTCGCAGTCGCCCGTGGTCCGCAAGGCGATGGACCAGAGATAGCTCTTATGGCGTTCCACGAGCGTCGCGAACGCGCCGCCGTCTCCCCGTGCCGCGGCCTGCAGGAGCATGCCGTCGCTGATCTGTTCTTGACGCTGTTCTTGAAGAATCCCCCGACTCATGAGAGGACTCTATGCGCGAAACGCCGGTCCGTTTCAAGGATTTCGGGCCGTCTGTGGATACCGTCCGGTCCTGTGCACAGCGGGGTTGACAGGTCGGAGATCCCGGCCCCGGACGGCGGGTGAACACCGTGGTGGTCGCCCTTCTCCGGTGTGTTCCAGCTCTCCTCCCGACTGCCGCTGTGAGGTCGAGGTTCGGATTCGCCGGCGGTTCTGGGTAGGGTATCGACCCGATTCGTATTCGTATCCCGCAAAGGTGGAACATGATCGACCTCCGACGGGCACTGGCGGCCCTGATCGTCGTCCTGACGGCACTGGTGCCGATGCACCTCGCGGCGGGTCACGCCGACGCGGCGCCGCGGGCCACCGTGGGCGGCGGCTCGGCCATCGTCCTCGGCGGCAAGTACACGTGCACGATGACCACCGTCGGGCGCGATCGCGGCGGCCGCCTGCTCGGCCTGACCGCCGCGCACTGCACCCAGGGCGGGAGCTACACCGTGGCGCTGCGGAACAACCGGAGCGCCGGGGTGATCGGCCGGGTCTCGGCGCTGAACCGGAACAGCGACATCGCGCTGGTGACCCTGAACCCGACCCGGGTGCGTCCGGTGCGATCGGTCGGCCGGGCCCGGATCGACGGCGTCGGACGGTTCCCGGGCTTCGGCGCCGACGTCTGCAAGCTGGGCGCCACCACCGGCTTCACCTGCGGTCCGGTGCTCCAGGGCGGACGCTCGGTGTCGACCGGTTACGTGTGCGCCGCACCGGGTGATTCCGGTGCCCCGGTACTGCACGGCGGTCGCGTCGTCGGCATGCTCAACGGAGGCCAGGAGGTCGGCGGCAAGGCGTACCCGTGCCCGGGCGGCGGTTCCCTGCTCTTCAGCCCGATGGTGGCGACCGACATGACGGGTCTGCTCGCCTCGCTGAACCGCTACGGCCGAGTCGGTGCGGGATTCCGGCCGATCTGACCGGCCGACCCCGTCGCCGCGGAGGCCGTGCACTCCGCCGTCCGACGGCTGAGCCCGACCGCGCACACGGTGAGCGCTCGGGGTCGGAGCCTCGTATCGGCCGGTCGTGCGCGCAGTGAGTCGGGAGGAGCGCGCCGCCGCCGTCGTGCGGAGGATTCGAGAGATCTTCGTCGGCGGCACGTCGGCGATGGTGAGATGGGACGTCGAGGCGTTGTCGGCGTGGTCGTCGGGCGGCTGGGTCGTCGTGGTCTTCCGCACCGTCTACGACACGTCGCGGGTGTGCGGGGTGTGTCTGGAGCTCGAATACTACGAACGCTTGAACTCCGAATGCGGTTTCACGGACGACCTGTCGTACGCGATCCTCGTGACCGAAGTGGTCGAACCCGGGCATTTTCCGACGTTGCTCTCCGCGGACCTCGGGGCGATCCATTGGCGGATCATGGCCGAGGACCCCGACCGTCGGATCGAGCTTCCCGCGTGTGTGGCGGACATCCCGAAGTCCGGAGGAACGGTACCGGCGACACGCGAATGAAACCGCGAGGCGGCCCTCACGAGTGACGATGTCGCCGCCGGCTCCTATCCGGTCTTGACGTTGCGGCGGGCGTCGACCTGGTCGCGCGGCTTGAGGACGATCTGGTCCAGGTTGACGTGCGGCGGGCGCGACGCGACGAAGGCGATCACGTCGGCCACGTCGTCGGCGGCCAGGGGCGTGAGGCCCTCGTAGATCCGGTCGGCGCGTTCGGCGTCGCCGTCGAAGCGGACCAGGGAGAACTCGGTCTCGACCATGCCGGGGCAGATCTCGGTGAGCCGCACCGGCTCGCCCAGCAGCTCGCCGCGCAGCGTGCGGTGGAGGACGCCCTGGGCGTGCTTGGCCGCGGTGTAGCCCGCGCCGTTGTCGTAGGTGCCCAGGGCGGCGATCGAGGTGACCGTCACGATCAGGCCGTCGCCCGACGCGATCAGCGCGGGCAGGAGGGCCTTGGTCATGCGGAGGGTGCCGACGACGTTGGTCTCCCACATCCAGCGCCAGTCGTCCAGATCGGCCTCGCTCACCGGGGCGAGTCCCTTGGCGCCGCCCGCGTTGTTCACCAGGACGTCGACGCGGTCGAGGGTGCCGGTGAAACGTTCGACGGAGGCCGCATCGGTCACGTCCAGGTACATCGCCCGGCCGCCGATCTCCGCGGCGAGTTCCTCGATCCGGTCCGTGCGGCGTGCGCCGAGCACCACCCGGTAGCCGTCCCGGGCCAGGGCGCGGGCGGTGGCCGCACCGATGCCAGAGCTCGCACCGGTCACCACGGCCGTCTTTCCTCCTGCGGGGACCTTTTCGTTCACGGTGATCTCAGCGTTCATGAAGCCAGTCTAGGTCGCCGGACGACTGCTAGATTCGACGCCATGACCGGCTCCGGAGTGGTCGCGGCGAGGCTGCGCGTGGGTTCGGCGCCGGCCAGTCTGGTGCTCAACGCGATCCGGGTCGGCGGGCCGTCGGTGCGCGAGGAGATCACCGAACGAGCCGGTCTCTCGGCGGCCACGGTGAACCGGCAGATCACCGCGCTGTGCGGCGCGGGGCTGGTGGACGAGCGGCCCGACCTGGTCGAGGGCCGCGGTGTCGGCCGCCCCCGGATCCCGCTCACCCTCGATCGCGACCGCTTCTGCGTCGCCGGCATCCACATCGGTGCCCGGCGCACCGCGCTGGTGATCGCCGACCTGGGCGGCCGGACCCTCTACAGCCACGCCGTGCGCACCCTGGAACTGTGCGACGAGGGGGCCGCGGTGGCCGTGGAACGGCTGTGCGCCCGTCTCGCCGAGCTCGCCGGCCGGTTCTCCGGCAGGCGCCTGCTGTGGGCGGGGGCGGCGCTCGGCGGCGCCGTCGATGCGGAGACCGGGGTGGTGGACCACCCGATCCTGCGCTGGCGCGGGGAACCGCTCGGCAGACGGCTGCACGAGACGCTCGGAGTCCCGGTGTCGGTGTCCGAGCACGTGCAGGCCATGGCGGCCGCGGAACTGCTGCTGGGCGGCGAGGTGGTGCCGCAGCGCCGCGGCGCCGCACTGTTCTTCTACGCGCGCGAGACCGTCGGCATGGCGATGATCATCGAAGACGAGGTGCACCAGCCGATCCGGGGTGCGGGCTCGATCGCCGCGCTGCCGGTGGACCCCGGACCGCTCGACACCGCGGCGATCGCGCCGCTGCAGTCGGTGATCGGCACCGCGGCGTTGAAGGCGGCGGCCGCCAGGCTCGGCGTGAACGACGACGCGGGGATCCTCGCCGATGCGCGCGCCCGGGTGCTGGGAGAGGCCGTGGCCGTGATGCGCGACGTGATCAATCCCGATTCGGTGATCGTGGCCGGTGCGGCGTTCTCGGCGCATCCGCGCGGACTGGCCCCGATCCAGGCGGCGTTCGACGCGGCGAGCACCACGCCGTGGCCGCTGGAGATCACACCGACTCGGTTCGGCGTGCACGTTCCGGAGTCGGCCCCGGTGGCCGTGGCGCTGGCCGCGGTGTACGCCGATCCGCTCGCGGTGACCGCCGGAATCACCGCGCCCTGATCTGCGCAGCACCCAGACGGGTGATTCCCGGTGTGCTCACTCGGGGAATCGGCGACTCCTCGGCGATCGAGGCCTCCCGGTGATCGAGGACTCTCAGTGATAGAGGACTCAATCGGTGATCGAGGCCTCTCGGTGATCGAGCGGAGTCGAGATCCCGACCGACGCGAAGACCCGCCCTCGGGCCGAGGGTGCCCGACACCCCGACTTCGATCGAGCACCCTCGGCCGAGGGTGCTCGATCGGGGCAGAAGGTGCCCGGCACCCTCGCCCCGGGGCGGTCTTCCCGCGGAGCGGTCGGAGGACGGGCGAGGCGATCCTCGTCGTCCCCCGCGAGGACCTTCGCCTCGCCTCGGCACTGTGTTCCTCCCCGGTTCGGGGATCGGTGGGAGACGGTCAGCGGTGGGGTCGGTGCAGGTCGCGGTGGGAGAGCATCGGCTGCGGCTCTGGGTCTCTCACCGATTCCGCGATGGTTTCGTGACCGACCCGACCTTGAAACCGGTGGGGCTGATGTAGTTCAGTGGGGTTATTGTGACTGAATCATCTGAGCTCTCGTCTTCCTCGTCCCGGCGCCGCACGCTGATCTCGGCCGGTGCGGTCGGCATCGGCGCCGCGCTCCTGCTGGCGGTCCCCGGGCCGGTCGGCGCCGATCCGGACACCGACGGTCTCGGTTCGGCGGGCAACTCGTCGTCGAGCCTGAACCTTCCCGAATTGCTCGGGCAACTGCTGGCCCCGGACACTCCGGAGACGCCGTCGAACGGGCAGACCGCCTGCACCCGGGTGATCCAGATCGGCGACTCCACCTCGGTCGCGGCAGATGACGCGGGCGTGGTGTCCGGGGCCGATGCGACGGCCACGGCGCAGTACCAGCGCGTCGGCGTCACCGACGTGGAGGTGGACGCGCTGAACAGTCGGGCGATCGTCGGCGGCCCGACACCGGATGCCGAGCAGGCCGTCCGGCAGCATCTGGCGGCCGGGAAGCGCGGCTGCTGGGTGATCGCGATGGGCGTGAACGACGTGGGCGCCATCAAGGGCGGCGGCCTCGGCGCCGACGAGCGCATCGACCGGATCATGAAGCAGTTGGACGGACAGTCGGTGCTGTGGCCGACCGTGGCATCGTCGAACCCGGAGAACGAGGCGTTCGGTGCGGAGGCGATGAAGACGTTCAACGACGCGCTGCGGAGTGCGGCCAGCCGGTACCCGAACCTCGCGGTCTACGACTGGGCGGGCGCGGCGAAGCCGGAGATGTTCACCGACGGAATCCACTACACCGGCGACGGTGCGGCCAAGCGCAATGCGGAGTTCGCGTCCGCACTGGTGCGCGCCTTCCCCGCCGGCGGCGGCGTCAACGCCCGCGAGAACTGGATCCGGAGTTGATCAGAGCGGGCAGGTGATGCTCTTGTCCCTCTTGCCGGCGACCGCCTGCTTGAGTCCCGCGGCCACCGCGTCGGCGTAGAGCGCGGTGCCTCGACCCTGGGGGTGCACGCCGTCGGGGCCGAGGAGCCGCAGGTTCTTCGCGGCCGTCGAACACCACGGTGCCAGGTAGAGGTTCGGATAGCGTGAGGCGAAGGTGATCAGCTGCTGCGCGGCCTGCGGGATGCCGTCGACCAGACCGTAGGGAACCACGGCGATCACCTTCCGCTTCGGCCCGGCCATCCGCATGATGCGATGGAACTGGCCGGGGAAGGCCTGGCCGTTGGTGCCGAAGCCGAGCACGAGGTACTCGCGGAGCTCGCGCTTGGCGCGCAGGGCCTGGATCACGGGTTCGCCGCCGCTGTAGTGGCGGGAGACCTCGGCGTCGATGAACATCCCCGGGAACCGGGTCAGCAGCGCCTGCGCCGCCGCGAGCATCACCGAGTCGCCGACGGCGGTGATGTCGGTGCCCGGCGGCAGCTCCGAAGCCGGCCTCGTCCGGGCCTCGGCCGCGGCCGCCGCCGCATCGGCCTGGGTCTTCTTGAGCAGTGCCGCCTGCCGTTCCAGTTCCAGCTCCTGCGCCGACTGCGAAGGGCTGGACTGCAGTGCGGCCCCGGCCAGCATCGTGACCACCAGGGTGACGGTCAGCAGTGCGGCGGGCGCCCCGCGCCGGGTGGTCTCGGCGATCCGAGCGAGGACGCCGCGCAGACCGAGGCGGCGGAACGGCGTCTCGATCCAGCGGTACGAGAGCTCGGACAGGGCCAGGGAGATCACCAGGGAGATCCCGCCGATGATCCACACGGAGACGTTCGACTTCGGGCCGCCGAGCCACTGCCCGATGAAGACCACGACCGGCCAGTGCCAGAGATACAGGCTGAACGAGCGCGCCCCCAGCCAGGGCAGCGGCGTCGTCCGCAGCAGCTGCGGGATCGGACCGTTCTCCCGGATCGCGTTGTGCACGACGACGACGGTCAGCAGACAGGCCAGGAACAGTCCGCCCCGGTAGGCGATCGGCGCGGTGTCCGGGAGGACGAAGAGCAGCACGATCAGGCCGACGAAGGCCGCCGGCGCGAGCGTCCAGCCGAGTATCCGGGTGGTGCGGTCACCGCGCGACTGCGGCCACGAATCGACCGCCGTCGGATCCGGAGCGGTGGCGATCAACGCCAGGGTGACGCCGGCCAACAGGCCGAAGGCATGGGTCTCGCTGCCGAAGTAGACGCGGCTGGGGTCGACGTCCGGGTCGTACAGCCACACCATCGCGGCCATCGAGGCGATCATGAGCAGACCCGTGACCGCCGCCGAGAAGAGCATTCGGCGCCGCACCCGCAGTCTCCTGGTCAGCAGCATCAGGAGCGTGAACAGCAGCGGGTAGACCACGTAGAACTGCTCTTCGATCGCCAGCGACCAGTAGTGCATGAAGATCCGCGGTGTGGTGTGCGCGAAGTAGCTCTGCGATTCGGCGATCTGCCCCCAGTTGTTCACGAAGAACAGCGAGGTGAAGAACTGCTGCGGCAGTTTGACCGCAGCATCGCCGCCCATCAGCCCGGCCGCCGCGGTGCCGACCACCAGGACGGTCGCCGCAGCCGGGACGATACGGCGGAGCCTGCGCTTCCAGAACTCGGCCATCGAGATCCGGCCGTGCGCGCCGAACTCCCGCACCAGCAGTGAGGTGATGAGGAAACCGGACAGCACGAAGAAGATGTCGACGCCGAGATAGCCGCCGCGCATCACGTCGCCGAAGAGGTGATAGACCACCACGCTCGTGACCGCGATACCGCGCAGGCCGTCGAGCGCGGGTGCGCGGCGGATGGCGCCGGGTGCGAGGGGCGGGGGCGTATCGGTTCGGGTCGTGCCCGAGGCCCCGGTGCCCGAGGACCCTGTGTCTGCGGACCCGGTGCCTTCGGGCCTCTCGACCCCGGTGTTCGTCGTCCTGGTGTCGTCGAGCGCGGCCGGAGCCGGAGCGGCTTCCGGGTGGATCTCCGTGGTGGGGACTGGGCCGGTAGCGGCAGGTTCACCGGTTTCCGGCTCGGTCGTACTCGGTTCGGAGGTGTCGGGTGCGCCGTCGTCCGGTGTGTGCACAGCGAGTGGGCCGATCGGTGTTCCGTCGGGCTGACCGGGATCGGCGGGAGTCCCGGTGGCCGGGGCGGCATCGCTCCGGGTGTCGGCGGCCGGGGTGCCGGCGGCCGGGAATTCGTGGGTGACGGCGTCGTCGGTGGGGGCCGCGAGGACCGGGAGCATGGTGACGGGGGAGTCCTCGACCTGGGCGGCGGGGGTGTCGTCGGAGGGAGTCTCCGCCGTCGGCTGAGCCCGGGCAGACCGATCCGGAGCCGGGGGAGTCTGGACCGTCGGCATCTCCGCGGTCGGGTTCGACGTGCCCGGGACGACGGTGACGGGATTCTCGACGGTCGAGTCCTCGGTGTCGGGAGCCGCCGTTTCCGTGCCGACGGCGGGTGCCTCGACGGTCGGGCTCTCCTCGGTCGGCGTCTCGTCGGCGGGATCTTCGGGCTCGGGCGCCTCGGACACCGGCGTCTCGTCGGCACGTTCCGTGTCGACCGGCGCCGCGTCGACCGGCTCGGGGGCGGCGTCGTCGGCCGTCGCCACCGGTGCGACGACGGCGGGCATCTCGGTGGTGCGGGTGTCGTCGCCCTCGATCCCGGTGTCCGCCGCAGTCTCCGTCGGCGCCTCGGTCGCGGCATCCTCGTGGACTTCGTCGTCGATCACTGTGTCTGCGGCGGAATCCGACTCCGCGGTGACGGCCTCGGCGGCGGTCTCCCCGCCGGCGGTCGGCACGACGGCGGGCATCTCGGTGGTGGGGGCGTCGACGGCCGCCTCGACCGGCGCGTCGGGGACGACGTCCTCGGCGGTCGGCGGGTCGGTCTCCGTATCGGCCGGGGCCGCGGTCTCCGGCTCCTCGGCGGCTGCGGTCTCCGTGATCGGTGTGCCCGCTGCGACGGTTCGGGCGGGAACCTCGGTGTCCGCGTCCGCCTTCACCACGGTCTTCTCGACCACTACCGTCTCCGTCTCGTCGGCGATCCGCGTCTCGGTGACCGCCACGACGTCCTCGGTGGCCGCGTGCCCGAGGACCACCATGGCGAGCCGGTTCACGGCCTTCCTCGGAGCAGCGGCGGACGGGGCGGCAGCACTCGATCCCGCGCCGTCGTGCACGGCGTCGTCGGGCTGAGAGGTGGTGGTCAACAGCAGCCGTCTCGGTGTCGGTCGCGGTGATCGCGACGGTCGGAATAGCAAGATCGGATTCTAACCGGCCGGTCCGACAGTCCTCTCATCAGAGGACAGGGGAGACACCGGTCAGCGACGGTGCGCGGCGACGAACTCCAGCACCTCGGCCACCTGGTCGGTGCCGGGGATCCGGAATTCGGCGATGGTCTCGCCGTCGCCGACCTTGATCCCGACGTCCCGTCCGGCGGGTTCGCCGACGGTGTCGCGACGGTGCAGGTGGGCGAAGGCCTTCTCGTCGGTCACGTCGTCGCCGAGATAGAGGACCGCCTCGGCCCCGAAGGCACGACGAAGCCGGTCCAGCGCCAACCCCTTGCTGGTCTCGATCACGGCGAGTTCGATGACGGCCTTGCCCTTGGTGGCGTGCACTCCGCGCCATCCGGCCGGTCCGGTCTCGGCCAGCGTCATGGCCGCCGCGGCGTCGTCCGGGGAGGCGTTGCGGAAGTGCAGGGTGGTGCTCGCCGGTTTGGTCTCCACACTGGTGCCGGGGAACTGCGCGGCGATTCCGCGGAAATCGGCGATGATCCGGTCGAGCAGTTGGCCCTGTTCGACGGTGAGCGGCTCGTCGAAGCCGCCCTCGAACTCGGCTCCGTGGCTGCCGACCAGGGTCAGCCCGTCGTCGGCACCCGAGATCTCCGCGAGGTCGGCGCGGGCCCGGCCCGAGACCATCGCGGCGAGCGTGCCCGCGCGGGTGCCGCACTCGGTCAGGGCGGCGAGGGACGCCGGGTTCGGCACGGCCATGTCCGGGCGCGGCTGGATCGGGGCGACGCAGCCGTCGTAGTCGGAGGCCACCACCACCCGGTCCAACGCGCAGAAGTCGCGGAGCGCAGCCCGCAGCTCGTCTCCGATTCGGTGTCCGCTCACGGCCGACTCACTCTCCGGTCAGGGCGTCCAGGAAGCTGCGCGCCCACTGGTCGACGTCGTTGTTCATCACCTGATCGCGCAGGATCGCCATGCGGCGTCGTCGTTCCTCGGGCGGATCGGTGACCGCGGCGACCACGGCGTCGTCGGTGGAGTCGGCGTCGTACGGGTTCATCAGGTACGCCTCGTGCAGTTCCATGGCGGCGCCGGTGAACTCGCTGAGCACCAGTGCGCCGCCCAGATCCGGGCGGCAGGCCACGTACTCCTTGGTCACCAGGTTCATGCCGTCCCGCCACGGGGTCACCAGTGCGGCATCGGCGGCGACGAAGTAGGCGAGCAACTCGTCGCGCGGGACCGGTTGCAGCAGGTACCGCACCGGCGGCGAACCGACCGTGCCGTAGGTGCCGTTGATGTGCGAGACCGTCCGTTCCACGGTGTCGCGGAGTCGGGCGTAGCTCTCCACGTTCTCCCGGCTCGGGCTGGCGAGCTGGACCAGGACGGTGTCGGCGGGGTTGAGGCGGCCGGCGGCGAAGATCCGCTCCAACGACTCGATCCGCACGTCGATGCCCTTGGTGTAGTCGAGCCGGTCGACGCCCAGAAGCAGGTGCCGGGGATTACCCAGCTCGGCGCGCAGCGCCGCGGCCCGCTCCTGCACGGACGACGACGCGGCCTGGGCCGCGACACCCGCGGAGTCGATGGAGATGGGGAACGCGCCGACCCGGACGGTGCGCTCGCCGAGGTCGACCGTGCCGAAGTCGGTGCGGACGCCGACCGGCGCCGACGAGACGGGAAGACCGAGGATCCGGCGCGCGAGGGTCAGGAAGTTCTGGGCGCCGCCGGGCAGGTGGAAGCCGATCAGGTCGGCGCCGAGCAGCCCGGTCAGGATCTCCCTGCGCCAGGGGAGCTGGCTGAACAGCTCGTACGGCGGGAACGGGATGTGGAGGAAGAAACCGATCTTCAGATCGGGGCGCAGCTCGCGCAGCAGGGCCGGGACCAGCTGGAGCTGGTAGTCCTGCACCCACACGGTGGCGCCGGGGGCGGCGGCCTCGGAGGCCGCCCGGGCGAACCGGCGGTTGACCTCGACGTAGACGTCCCACCAGTCGGCGCGATACTCCGGTTTCACCAGACCGTCGTGATACAGCGGCCACAGCGTGGAGTTGGAGAACCCCTCGTAGTAGTCCTCCACCTCGGCGCTGCTCAGCGGTACCGCGCGGATGTCGATGCCCTCGACGTGCGGATCGTCGGTGGAGTCGGCGCTGCCGGTCCACCCGACCCACGCGCCGGGGGTCTTGTCGAAGATCGGGGCCAACGCGGTGACCAGACCGCCGGGCGCACGCGTCCATTCGACGGTGCCGTCCGCGGTGACCTTCTTGTTCACCGGCAGACGGTTGGCGACCACGACGAAGTCGGCTCCCGCGGTCGCCGCGTCAGGACCCGACGGTGTCGAATCCGGCTGGTCGGGGTTCGACTCGGTGGTCGCCATGTGTCAGTCGGTCTCTCCCGGCTCGATGCCGAGCATCGCGAACAGCATGCGGCACTCGTCGGCGTCGGTGGCGTACGCGGCGACGACGCGGCGGGCCGAGTTGGCGGTCTCGTCGGCGACGGGATCCAGCTCGTCGTCGTCCACGAGGTCAGTAGTCTTGGGAGGCATGCGGGCCATCTTACCTGGGGCGATGAGAGCCCGCATGGGGTGGCCTGAACGGGTGAGTCCGAGGGCCGGTCCCGGCGGCCGTCCGCGGTGGTCCCCACTCCGTCGGCGTGTCGTGACTCCCGGGACACGGGGATCATCACGCCCGCCGTCGGCGCGGACTCCCACTCCGTCGGCGTGTCGCGACTCCTCTTCCATGTCGCGCGCCATCCATCGGTAGCGACATGGAAGAGGAGTCGCGACACGCCGGGGAGGACCGGGTGTCGGCCGGGGCGGAGCGGCCCGGGTTGGCCCGCGACACGGAAGTCGGGCCGCGACACGGCCGGCGGGGGTTGCGCGGAGACCGGTCCGCGACATCCCGGCGGGAAACCGTACGACGACGGGGCGCGCCGCTCACGACCCCGATCGCGCGGCGTTCGCCACGATCGCGTCGCGCACGTACCGAGCCAGCCCCGGCTCGAGGTCGTCGTAGGTGGCGGTGAAACGCGGATCGCACACGTACATCTCGCCGAGGTTCACGTGGAACTCCGGCGGGCAGTCGTAGAAGCGCTCGTGGATGTGGAGTCGTGCCCGTTCGGCGACGTCCATCGCCGCGGTGCCGTCGGCGGGCAGGCCGGCGCGTTTGGCGGCGACGAAGTCGTCGTTGATCGCCTCGGCCTCGGCTTTGATCGCCCTCCAGTCGGACGTGGTGTACTCCGCGGTGCGGCGGGCCGACTGCTTCCACTCGTCGGTGTCGCCCCAGCGTTCGGCGGCCTCGGCCTGGTACTCGTCGCTGAATCCGTCGCCGAAGATCTCGCGCATCTCGGCGTCGGTGGCGGGTCGCTTGCTCATGGTTCTCTCCAATGCTCGATCGATGGCGCCCACCAGCTCGTCGAGCCGGTCGCGGTGGGCGATGACGACGGCACGCCGACGGCGCAGGTGCTCGGTCGGATCGGCATCCGGGTCGAGCAGTTCGGCGATCTCCTCCAACGGCAGTTCGAGCCGCCGGTAGAGGACGATCTGCTGCAGCCGCTCCAGGTCGGCCGGACCGTACAGGCGGTAGCCCGCCGGGGAGCGTTCCTCGGGAACCAGCAGGCCGACGGCGTCGTAGTGGTGCAGGGTGCGCACCGTGACACCGGTCAGTTCGGCCAGTCTGCCGACCGTCCAGCGGTCGTCGGGTCCGGGTCCGTCCGCGTCGTGTGTCGTCGTCATGGGAACCATCGTCGGGCCTCACGTCGCGGGAGGGTCAAGTCGTTTCCGCGAGGAGCCGAAGATCAACGACGACGAGCGCCGCGCAGGGCCAGGGACAGCGGCGGGATCTGCGGGCGGCGGCTGCGCCGGGCGACGAACTCGCCGAGCGTGACGCCCGCGGCCAGTGCGCACCCGATGCCGAAGGCCGTCGCCATCTCGGCGCCGCCGCGCGAGGGATCGTCGTTCATCAGTCCGTACATGGCGCGGTACATGGTCAGTCCGGGCAGCAGCGGGGTGAGGCCCGCGACGGCGATGACCAGCGGCGGGGTCAGTGCGCGGCGGGCGGCGAAACCGCCGATCAGGCCCACGGTGAAGCCGGCCGCCGCGCAGGCGGTGAGCGGGCTCTGGGTGACCGTCGTCAACGCTGCGGCCACCGACGTCCCGAGCGCTCCGGCGAAGAACGCCGCGGGCAGGGCGCGGGTCTCGGCGTAGCTGGCCAGCGCGAAGGCGCAGGCCGCGACGGCGCCGCCGCCGATACGAGCGGGGATCTCGGACGCCCCGAACGGGGTCACGGCGGTGAGCGCCGGCAGGTAGACGTGGAACAGGCCGAGCAGCTTGATCGCCATCGCGACCCCGACCAGCAGGCCGCCGGTCATCACCAGCACCTCGGTGAACCGCGCCGTCGCGGTGATCGGGGCGCCGGTGATGGCGTCCTGCACCGAACCGACCAGGGTGAGCCCGGACAGCAGCACCACGATGCCCGCCGCGATGATCTGCGACGGGAGGAAGCTCCAGCCGGCGAGTTCGGTCAGCTCGAACACCAGCGCGGCGGGCAGCACCGCGATGAATCCGCCGTTGACCTGCTGGAAGAACGGCGGCGTGCCGATCTGGTTCAGCCGCCGGTTCACCGACACGATCACCACCGAGGTGAGGAACGACAGCGCCACCACCAGCCACGACCCGCCCAGGAAAGCGGCCACGCCGATCGCCATCACGCCCCAGCCGAGGGTGGCGGCCCAGCGCGGATACGGGTGCGGGGCCTCCACGATCACGTCGACGATCCGGTGCGCGGAGGTGGCGCTGATCGCGCGCCGTCGGATCCGCCGGATCAGCCGGTCGATCTCGGCGAGCCGGGTGAAGTCGAGGGATCGGTACTTGACCGTGCGGGACGCGGTGATCGGCGGCAGCGTGCTGCCGCGCCGCGCGCAGATGAGGACGGTGTTGAACGTGACGTCCACGTCGACGTCGTCGAGCCCGTAGATGCCGGCGACGAACTGCACCTGGTGCAGGGTGTCGACGGCGCCCGTCCCCGCGTCGAGGAGGACCGCGCCGATCCGGGCCGCCAGGTCCAGGACCTCGGTGATCGCGGCTTCGTCGTGCAGGTCGATGGGCCGCCGGGGAGCGACGACGATGGAACCCGGCTCGATGGTGTCGATGGTGGCTCGGGCGGAGCCGAGGATCCGGTTCAGACCACGGCGGATATACTCACGCACGCAGGGCACCTGCCTCCTTAGCTCAGTGGTAGAGCAACGCTCTTGTAAAGCGTAGGTCGTCGGTTCGAACCCGACAGGGGGCTCTGGAAAAGCCCGGGTCGCCACGCTGTCGGCCCGGGTTCTCCTCGTCGTGTCGGTCGTGCGGATCGGTTGTGGGCGCCGCGGCCCGGCCGGTCGGCGTTCCACTCGTCGATGGTCTCCGGCAGCCGGTCGCGCAGGGGGTCGAGCGGTGTCGTGCCGTCGTCGACGGGGCCGGTCACGACGTCGGGCGGCAGCGGCGTCTCGACTCAGCCGCGCGCGCGTGCTTGCGCCGTGCCTCGTAGACGGCCCAGGCGGTGATCCCGGCCCAGCCGACCCAGACGGCGATCATCGGCGGGCTGTAGGCCACGGTGGACAGGATGGCGATGATCCAGCCGGAGGTGATGCTCGCCTGGACTCCTCGATCGTTGAGCATGGTGAGTCCTTTCTGCGGTCGGGGTAGGTGCTGTGCGTGGACGAATTCGCCGAGGGGTCAGCCGTCGTGGCTCTTCGGTGGTCGGCCGCCGTGGCCGGGCCGTCGCGCGTTCCACGCGTCGATGGTCTCGACTCGCCATCCGCGGCTGGTGCCGCGCGGGAACGTCCCGTCGTCGTTGACCGCGCCGATGACGACATCAGGCTCTGGTAGTCGATACTTCGCCGCGCCACCTCGCGCCAGGCCGAGGTGTTCCTCGACTTGACGCAGGGACAGATAGACCTCAGGCATGCTGCCTGCGTGAGGCGTTGACGATGGTGAATCCGAGTGCGCCGATCCAGGCGGCCCAGACCGGGACGAGGAGGGCTTGGCCGTTCTGCATGCCGATGCCTGCGATGACGAGGGGTGCCACGCCGCCGAGTGTCGCGAGTGTGCCGGGGCCGCTCACGATGTGTCTCACGGTGGATTCCTTTCTGCGGTGACCGGTTCGCACGGTGTCGGCGAGTCCGGATCTTGAGGCGGGAGGGCTCAACGGAGCTTCCGGCTGCCATAAATATACCGCTTAAAGCGGTATATGTCAAAGGGGCGGATCATCGAATCGAGATCGTTGGACGAGGGGCTCCCGGTGATCGGGCGTGTTCATTCGGGTCTGCGGGGAGATCGGTGGTCGGCCGTTGCGAAATGGCGGGCCACGAGGGAATCACGAGGGAATACAGCCCTTGTCAGCCGGTATTTCGCAACGGCCGACCACGGCGCGATGTCGGGGTCGACGTCCCGGCGGATCGAGGCCTCGTCGGGGTGAGCGGTTCGCCGCACCGCGATCACCGTGTCCCACGATCGGACCAATGCGTATCGACGATCGTGGGATCGGAGTGTCGTCCCATCACGCGGGCACCGC
This sequence comes from Gordonia sp. (in: high G+C Gram-positive bacteria), assembly GCF_047600385.1. GTDB lineage: Bacteria > Actinomycetota > Actinomycetes > Mycobacteriales > Mycobacteriaceae > Gordonia. Next base: position 1,513,080 of record NZ_JASGKZ010000001.1, read on the forward strand.
GGCCGGACTATGTTGTCTCTATGCACGGGCAGAATCCGGCGAATCGTCCGCCGTATCCGCCGCCGCACGGGCGGCCTCCGGTGCCGTCGGGGCCGCTGCCGCGTTCCGGAGGCGCCCGGCTCGGCGATCTCGACGACCGTCTGATCGACACGGACGTCTGGGCCGATCAGATGGTGGAGGCGGCGGGGATCCCGATCGTCGACGTTCCGTTCGTGACCGTCGGATCGGGGATCGGTTCGTTCGTGACCGTCGACTACCTGCGGATCTTCGGCGTGCCGACCGACCAGATGGCGGTGCTCGGTCCGCAGGACGTGCCGTGGCGGTCGTACGAGTATCTGACCCGCGTCTCGCAGATCCCGCGTGGCGAACGGCTGCGCTCGGATTCGCAGTCGATGCCCGACAACATCTGGGGCTTCCCGTCGTACGCCCTGCAGGAGGCCTGGAAGGACCGGCGACTCGGTCCGCTGTGGAACGTCTTCACCGAGCCGATCATCGCGAACTACTACACCCCGAAGGCGGGGCAGGTGTTCGACGCGATGGAGGTGGAGGCGAAACGCATCCGCTACTACGACATGCTGCACAACGGTCAGGTCCGGATGATCCGGCGGCGCCACGGCGGCGGCTACTTCACGATCCTCACCCCGAAGGCGGGCACGACGCGCACCAAGCGGGTGGCCTTCCGGAGCCGGTGGGTGCACGTCGCCGTCGGCTATCCGGGCCTGAAGTTCCTGCCCGACCTGCAGGAGTTCCGGGAGCGGTATCAGGCGGCCGCCGGACGCGTGGTGAACGCGTACGAGCCGCATGAGCAGATCTACCGGTCACTGGCATCGCGGCCCGGCACGGTGATGATCCGCGGTTCGGGGATCGTGGCCTCGCGCGTGCTCCAGCGCCTGATCGACGACCGCGACGCGCTCGGCCTGCAGACGCAGATCGTCCACCTGTTCCGCACCTACCACGACAAGGCGCACGGACCGCACATCATGATGCGCCGCAAAGCCTCGCACGGCTGGTCGTACCAGGGGTTCAACTACCCGAAGTCGGTGTGGGGCGGTCAGCTCAAGGACCGGGTTGCCGGGCTCGAAGGCTACGACCGCCTCCAGTGGTACAAGGACATCTCCGGCACCAACACTCCGATCCGCAAGAACTGGCAGAGGCAGCTCGAACGCGGTCGCCGGGAGGGGTTCTACCGGGTGGCGGTGGGCAAGGCGGTGTCCCTGCGGCCCTCGCCCGACGGGCAGGGGGTCGACGCGACGATCGAGGTGGACCGGCTCGCCCCGGTGGAGCAGCCGGTCGGGCCCGACGGCACCGTCGGCGTGCACGCCGACTTCGTGATCGACTGCACCGGTCTGGAGGCCGACGTGCGCGAGCATCGGCTCCTGGCCGACCTCCTCGAGCACACCGGCGCCGGACTGAACCCGCTCGGCCGGATGGATGTGGAACGCACCTTCGAACTGCGCGGCACCCGGAGCGGGGAAGGCCGGATCTACTGTTCCGGCACGGCGACGATGGGCGGATACTTCCCGGGCGTCGACACGTTCCTGGGACTGCAGATCGCGGCCGACGAGATCACCCACGACCTCGTCGGCCAGGGCTTCTGCCGGAGACTCGGACCGGCCCGGTCGGTGAAGCAGTGGTGGCGCCGGATGAAGGTCGTGGGGGTGGACTGACGTGCTGCCGACTCTGAACGGACGGATCCAACTCCGCATCCTCGTCACCGCCGTGATCGGCGGTCTCTGGACGGCGATCATCGCTCCGCTGCTGCCCGTCGGAGGGGCGTCGACGGCGCTCGCCTACCGGAGCGCCTTCGTGGTCCTCGGCGTGCTGATCCTGCTCGGCATCGGGTGGGAGCTGATCTACCACCTCCTGATGCAGTTCCGCTGGGAGAAGGACTGGCCGACGTTCTTCGGCCTGCTGACCGGCATCAACGAAGGCGTCGTGCTCTGGCTGGTCATGCGTTTCGCGCTACCCGGGTTCCTGCCGCCGCCCGCGGCGTTCGCCGTGCAGTTCGTCACCACCTGGATCCTGGTGTGGCTGGTCCTGAACGGTCCGCTGCGGGCGATCTTCCTCCGTCAGCGATTCCGAGGAGGCCGCTTCGTATGAGCGGATCGACGGGGGAGACGCCCGGCCGCGACGGCGAACAGGCCCGGGTCTCCCTGGTGCCGGGTGACGGAGTCGTGATCCGAAGACCGGACTTCCTGTGCGTCCTCGGCCCGGGCTCGGCGGTGCTGGCCGACGACGTCCTCGACCTGTCCGGACGGGTGTCCACGACGGAGGGCGGTCGACGCGGCCGCCGTCTCGCGCGCGCCGTCGCCGAACTGGTGGCGAGCAGCGACCTCGACGGCGTGGACCTGGCGTTCGCCGCGCCCGACGAGGTCGGGATCACCCTCTTCCTCCTCGGGAGGGTCTACGGCGAGATCGACGGCCGCCGGGTGGAACCGATCGGACGGCATCCCTTCGAGCGGGCGATCCCGTGGCCGTTCCTAGGTCTGGGACTGTTCACCGACGACGCCGTCCCCGACCCGGCGGGCGCGGAGCGCTTCGATCTGGTCGAGGGCGCGGTGCCCTCCGCCGGGGCGCGGCTGCACTCGCCGGAGGAGTCCGGGGTGACGTCGTTCTACACCGAGGCCCTCGAACGCGTGCAGCGGGAACTCGCCGAGTACCGCCGGAGCAAACAGCGTGCGCGGGGCGGCGCGGCGGTCGACCCGGGCGCACCGGACGACGAGTCGACCGGTGAGGAGCTCGTGCCGGTTCCGCGCGACGTCGTTCCGCCGGCCGTCGCGCTCGGCAAGGTGGTCCCGGAGACCCCGGAGACCCCGGAGACCCCGGAGCAGGGGAGTGCTGCACCGGTGGCCGCAGCACCGCCGGCAAATGCGTCGTCGGCCGATACGTCGACGTCGAGCGAACCAGTGGTCGGCGCGTCGATGCCGGAGGCCGCCGACACGTCGTCGAACCCGGAGGCCGTATCCCCGGACATTCCGGAAACCCCGGACGACGCCTCGACGACGGAGCCGACCGGACCGGTGACGGATCCGGCCGCGGCGCCGGAGCCGTTCGTCAGCACCCCGCTCGCCCCCGACCCCTTCCCCGGCTCGTCGTCGAGACCGGACCCCGGTGCGTCCCCCACGCCGCTTCCGCTCACCCGGGACGACCGGCCGCCGATCCGCGGACGGGCCCCGCTTCCGCCGCCCTCGCGGCCGCTGCCCACGACGCCCAGACCCGGGACGACCGGGACGCCGGTCCGCGGGCGGGCGCCGGTGCCTCCGCCGCGACCGCCGCGTGCTCCGCTGCCGGTGGCCGCTCCCGTCGCTCCGCTGACTCCGCCGCCCGCTCCGGCGGAGCGGAGCCGAGCGAAGGTGATCGGGGTGCGCTGCGTCAACGGGCACCTCAACCATCCCGACGCGTGGATCTGCGGCGCCTGCGGGATCCGGATGGATCAGCTGACCACCATCCCGGTGGAGGGGGAGCGTCCTTCGCTGGGCTGGCTGCTGCTCGACAGCGGAGAGGTGTTCTCCCTGGACACCGACATCGCGATCGGCCGCGTGCCGCTGGTCGTCCCGGGCGGACAGCCGTCCGACATGAAGTCGATCGTCGTCCACGACGCGGGCGGTGCGGTGTCGAGGCGACACCTGGAGGTCAGACTGGTCGAGTGGGACGTCTTCGTCGTCGACCTCGCGTCGATCAACGGCACCTACGTGACCGATCCGGGTCCGGGAAGCCGGGAGCTGCGGCTGCTCCCGCACCAGCTGCGCAAACTGGTGCCCGGGTCGCGCATCCGGATCGGCGCCCGACTGCTCACCTTCGAGTCCCCGCACGCGAGGCTCTGATGGCGGCCCCGGAGGCGGCGTTCCTCCTGCTCGACGTCGCGGTGGTGATCGCGGCCGCCCGGATCGGCGGCCGGATCGCGCAGGCCTGCCGCCAACCGGCGGTGGTCGGGGAGATCACCGCGGGCATCCTCCTCGGACCGAGCCTGCTGGGGATGCTCCCCGGGGACCCCTCGGCCTGGCTCTTCCCGACCGACGTGCGGCCGCTGCTGTCGGCGATCGCGCAGCTCGGCCTGGTCCTGTTCATGTTCCTCGTCGGCCTGGAACTGGACATGCGTCTGGTCCGCGGTCGGGAACGCGCCGCGGCGTCGATCTCGGTCTGTTCGGTGGCGGTGCCGTTCGCGCTGGGCGTCGGACTGGGGATGCTGCTGTACCCCCGGCACGACGAGGTGGACGGCGTCGTGATCGACGAGCTGGGGATGTGCCTGTTCCTGGGCATCGCCATGTCGATCACGGCGTTCCCGGTGCTCGCCCGGATCCTCACCGACCGGAACATGTCGCGCACCGCGGTGGGCGCGTTCGGTCTGGCCGCGGCCGCCGTCGACGACATCATCGCCTGGAGCGCGCTCGCCCTGATCATCGCGATCATCCAGGGCGGCAGCCCGATCGAGGTGGCGAAGATCGTCGGGCTGACGCTGATCTACACGTTCGTGATGTTCGTGCTGGTCCGGCCCCTGCTGGCGCGCCTGGTCGCCTGGCGTGAGAGCGCCGGTCGGTGCACGCCGCACATGCTCGCGGTGGTCCTGATCGGGATCTTCCTGTCGGCCGCGGCCACCGAGTGGATCGGGATCCACGCCATCATCGGCGCGTTCGTCTTCGGTGTCGTGATGCCCAAGGCCGGCGGCGAAGCGCTGATGCACGAGATCCTGGAGCGGCTGGAGCAGACGGTGGTGGTGTTGCTGCTGCCGATGTTCTTCGTCGTGACCGGGTTGAGCGTCGACCTGGGCGGGATCGGCGGCGACGGGTGGCTGCACCTGCTCGCCGTGATCGCGGTGGCGTGCGTCGGCAAGTTCGCCGGCGCGTACCTCGGTGCCCGGCTCAGCGCGATGCCGGCGCGTCAGGCGTCGGCCGTCGCGGTCCTGATGAACACGCGCGGGCTCACTGAACTCGTCATCCTCACCGCGGGCCGGGAGTTGGGCGTCCTCAGCGACGAACTGTTCGCGATGATGGTGGTGATGGCCCTGGTCACCACGGCGATGGCCGGGCCGCTGCTCGCGGTGGTCTACCCGCCGGACGTGGTGGAGAAGGACATCGCCGCGGTGGAGCGTCGTGCGTTGACCGCGGGTTCGGCGACCCGGGTGATGATGGTGATCGACGGGCTCGACGACGACGTGGACCGTCTCGCGCAGCGGCACGCCGCGCTCCTGGCCACCGGGGTCGGGGCCGACGTGATCCTCGCCGGGGTCCTGCCGCGGCGAGCGGCCGGTGACTCGGATGCGATGTCCGGGCTCCCGGACTTCGCGGGCATGGCCGCCGCCGTCGAGACGCTCGACGCGCTGAGCCGCCGGGTCCCCGGCGCGAGGTCGGTCGCGGTGCAGTGCCGCTTCACCTCGGACCCGTCCGCGGATCTGGAGGAGATGGCCGACGACGGCTCCCCGGATGTGATCGTGCTCGACGCCGGCGCGGACGGGTGGGCGACGGCGCTGACCGTCGCACCGGTCGTGCTCGTCGACGAGGCGCAGGCCGCCGGGGACTCGACCAGACTGGTGTGCCGCACCGGGGACAGCCGCAGCGGCCGGACCGCGGTGATCGTGGCCGCCGAGCTCGCGCTGCGCACCGGGCGCGGGCTGCTGGTGGAGACGTCGTCGTCGCGCAGGCGGATGCTGGCCGACCTGAAGCCCGTCGCCGCGCTCGGCGTCGCCGTCGAGGTGGCCGGGGCCGGACTGCACGACGACGGGGATGCGCTGCTCGGCGTGGTCGGGGACGAGGGCCCCGCCGCCTACCGGATACACGACGGAACCCGCGTGAGCGAGGAAGGACTGGGCGATCGACTCGCGCAGCGCTTCGGAGCCGACGCGATGACATCTGCCGGCCTCACCGCGGAGGGACACTGACATGACCGCACCGGACCGACCGGACAGGCTCGCCGACTTCACCGTTCTGGAGTGTCTCGGCGAGGCGGGGAACGGCACCTTCTATCTGGCGGTCCCGCCGCCGCGTCTGGGTCTGTCCGACGACAGGGTGGTGGTCAAGGTGTTCGGCGGGCTCTGCAGCGACGACGCCTACCGGCGCGGCGTGCGGGAACTGCGGGCCTTCGCGGCGGTCCGGTCGCCGTACCTGGCGAAACTGTACGACGCGGTGCTCCAGGGCCGGTTCATGTACGCGATGGAGTACTTCCCGGCGGGTTCGCTCGCGGCGCCGCACGCCGACCGGACCGATGCGTCCGGGCGCGTCGACCGCGACACCGCCCTCGCCGCGCTGGCCGATGCGGCACGCGGCGTCCACGACCTGCACGAGGCGGGGATCGCGCACGGCAACGTGACGCCGGCTTCGGTGATGATCACCGACGGCGGCGGCCGGATCTGCGATCTCGGACTCTCCCGGGTGCTCGCCACCGACGAGCCGATCACCAGCTTCGTCCAGCCGACCTCGGTGCAGTACGTCGATCCGTCGCTGCTCGCCGGCGGCACGCCGTCGCGCGCCACCGACGTCTGGTCGCTGGGCGCCTGCCTGCACTTCGTGCTCACCGGCACCGGCGTGTACGGGGCGATCCCGGACGCCCAGCCGATGCTCGCGATCCGTGCGGCGCTCTCGAACCCGCCGTCGCCGGCGCCGTCCCTCGCCCGCGACGAGGCGGCCCTGGTCGCGAGCTGCCTGAACCTGTCGGGGCGGGTGCCGTCGACGGCGCTGGACGTGGCCGACCGGATCGACGCGCTGCGCCGCCGCTGAGCCGAGTGATCCCTCCGGCCGGTCTCGGTACGCCGACTCCGGACACCGGGAGTCACTCGGCTGAGGTCCGCGGGCCGGGGCGTGCCGCCGTCGGCGGGGCCCGGTGCGGGACGACGCGACCGCGTCCTCCCCGCACATGACGAATCAGTAGACGACGAAGAGGTTGGTGCGCATGTCGGCGGCCGCGGTGACCGACGGGTCGGTCACGTAGATCTCGCCGAGGAGCTTGAGGTCCCCGGGCGCGCGGTCGGCGAACACCCCCATGAGTCGGCCCCAGGTGTCGCCGAGGCCGTCGTAGCCGCCGAGATGACTCAGGATCAGGGCGCGTCCGGCGGGGAAGGTGCTCGCGGTGAAGCCCTCCGGGGCGGTGACGACGGGGAAGCCGATCTCCAGATCGAAGATCCCGTTCGGCGGCGCCGAGTACAGCGCGTAGCCGGGACCGACAGGGCCGGCGGGCGCCAGCGCGCCGAATCCCGCGTCGAAGACCGACGGCAGGTCGGCGGTGGTGATCGCCTCGGCGAACTCGGTGACGGTGGGGACCCCGTCGGGGAGGTCGATCTCGGTCGCCTCGGTGAACGGGTCGTCGCGCAGGATCAGGGGAACGCTCATGCACGGAAGCTATCAGCAGGTGCCGACAATCGTGCTCGCTCGCTGGCACGGTGCGAGCGGTGCCGTGACGCGTGAGCGGACGGCCGCGGCCGGACCCCGACCGGGTGCACACTGGAAGGCGTGAGCGAGGAAGCATTGATCGTCGATACCGTGTTCGGCCCGGTGGCGGGTGCCCAGTCGTCCGGGGTGGACGTCTGGAAGGGGGTGCCCTTCGCCGCGCCCCCGGTCGGAGAGTTGCGCTGGCGGCGGGCCCGCGACCCCGAACCGTGGACGGAGGTGCGGGACGCGACCGCGTTCGGCGGCGTCTGCCCGCAGCCGGTGATGCCGATCATCGACCTCGGCGCGGGGACCACCGCCGACGAGGACTGCCTGTACCTGAACATCTGGTCGCCCGCGGGCGCCGCGGAGTCCGGTGCGCGTCATCCCGTCCTGGTCTGGGTGCACGGCGGCGCCTACATCTGCGGCTCCGGCTCGCAGCCCATGTACGACGGCACCGCGCTGGTCCGGGCCTCGATCGACGAGGACACGCCCGCCCTCGTGGTGACCCTCAACTACCGGATGGGGGCGTTCGGCTTCACTGAGTTCGGCGACCTCCCCGGCGCGGACGGCGCCTTCGACACCAACTGCGGGCTCTCCGACGTCGTGCAGGCGCTGCGCTGGGTCCGCGACGACATCGAGCGCTTCGGCGGCGACCCCGACCGGGTGACGGTGTTCGGCGAGTCCGCGGGCGGCGGCGTCGTCACCTCGCTGCTCGCGATGCCGGAGGCGAAGGGGCTCTTCGCGCGGGCCATCGCGCAGAGTTCGCCGGTCACCAGCGTCTACGACCGCGAGCGCGGCGCCCGCCACACCGACTTGTTCCTCGACGAGGTGCACGCGCCGGCCGGAGCCACCCCCGAACAGCTGCGTCGTCTCCCGGTGGCGGCCCTCGTCTCGGCCAGCACCCGCGTCTTCAACCGGGTGCCGGTGGAGTTCCCCGGCACCATCGCCTACGCCCCGATGATCGACGGCGATCTGCTGCCCCGGGACCCGATCGCCGCGATCCGAGACGGCCAGGCGCACGACGTCCCGCTGATGATCGGCACCAACCGCGACGAGACCTCGCTGTTCAAGTGGATGAAGGCGCCCCTGATGCCGGTCACCGAGCAGCAGGTGGCGGCGATGTTCGAGCTGATCGCGCAGGAACAGCCCGAACTCGCCATCCCGGGCGACGACGAGGTGGCGATCGCCTACGGCGCCGACTCCCGGATCCCGGGGCGCGGCGGCCAGAAGTTCATGGGGATCTCCCGCGACCTGGCCTTCCGGATGCCCGCGGTGTGGACGGCGGAGGCGCACAGCCGGCGCGCGCCGGTGTACCTCTACCGCTACGACTGGGCCACGCCGCTCTTCCGCATGCTCGGCATCGGCGCCACCCACGCGACCGAGCTGCCGTACGTCTTCGGCAACCCGGCGTCGACCAGACTCGACATCAGTTACCGGCTGGGCGGCCGCAAGACCGGTCTGCGGGTCCGCCGCCGCATGCAGGAGCGCTGGCTCGGTTTCGCGGCGAACGGCGACCCGGCGTCGGTGGACTCGGACGCCGAGTGGAAGCCCTACACCTCCGCCGACCAGCATTCGCTGCTGATCGGGGCCACCGACACCGCGGTGAGCGAACTGGACCGCAACCTCCTGCGCGCGTGGGGTTCCGACGTGCTGAGCTTCCGGTGAGCGGGGGAGCGGTCCGGCGTTTCCGGGCGCCCGGCCTGCACGACGGCGGGTTCGTGCACGGGGCCGTCGTGCCCTCCGGGGCCACGGTCTTCACCGCAGGCATCTCGCCGCTCGACGACGACGGCGCGATCGTCGGCGTCGGCGACGCGACGGAGCAGACGCACCGCTGCCTGGAGTGCCTGGCCGCGGTGCTCGACGAGGCGGGGGCCTCGCCCGCGGGCATCGCCAAACTCACCGTGTACGTGGCCACCGCCGATCCGGCGGTGCTCGGGCAGGTGTGGCAGGCCGTCGACGCGGGTTTCCCGGAGACCCCGCCGGCGATCGTCCTCGGCGTCACCGCCCTGCCCTACCCCGGCCAGCTCGTGGAGCTCGACGCCGTCGCGGCCGCGGAGCACTGACACGGACAGCGACCTCACAGGAAGTCTCCAGACAGGGTCCAGGGGCTCGGTGGATCATGGTGACCATGAGTGCTTCCGTCTCCACCCGCGCCGCCAAGGTCCTCGTCGTCGACGACGAGGAGAACATCCGTGAACTGCTCTCGGTGTCGCTGAAGTTCCAGGGCTACGACGTCACCGTCGCCAAGGACGGGCCCAACGCGATCGACCTGGCGCGTGCGGCGAAGCCGGACGTGGTGGTGCTCGACGTGATGATGCCGGGCATGGACGGGTTCGGCGTGCTCAAACGACTGCGGGCCGACGGTGTCACCGCGCCCGCCCTGTTCCTGTCGGCGCGGGACTCGGTGGAGGACAAGGTCACCGGCCTCACCCTCGGCGGCGACGACTACGTGACCAAACCGTTCAGCCTGGAAGAGGTGGTCGCCCGGATCGAGGTGCTGCTGCGGCGGCACGGTTTCGGCGACGACGGCGGCGAGCCCACCCGGATCACCTTCGCCGATCTGGAGCTCGACGACGAGACCCACGAGGTGTTCAAGAACGGCGAACCGGTGGCGCTCTCGCCGACCGAGTTCACCCTGCTCCGATACTTCATGGTGAACGCCGGGACGGTGCTCTCGAAGCCGCGGATCCTCGACCACGTCTGGAACTACGACTTCGGGGGCGACGTGAACGTCGTCGAGTCGTACGTCTCGTATCTGCGGCGCAAGATCGACACCGGGCCCAAGCGGTTGATCCACACCCTGCGCGGTGTCGGATACGTGATGCGCGAGCCGCGGGAATGACGGCCTCGGCGTCCTCCGCCGTCGCTCCGGCGCCGCGGCGGCGGGGCATCCCGCTGCGGGTCTCGCTCGTGCTGCTCACGCTCGCCCTGGTGATCGCCGGACTGGTGGCCTCCGGGATCGCGGTCACCTCGGCCATGCGCGCCGACCTGGTCGGCCGGGTCGACGAGAGCCTGACTCAGGCCACCGCCACCTGGGCGCGCCCGGCTCCGCCGCGGCACGACGACACCCCGCGCGGCCCCGGGCCGCGCCGCCCGCCGTCGAACTTCTTCGTCCAGGTGGACGGCAGCGCGATCGGGAGCCTGGTCACCAACGACTACGACTGGACGCCCGACCTGGCCGGGCTGCCATCCGGTGCCGCCGGGACCACCGGGCCGGTCACCGTGGGGTCGATCGGCACCGGACCCGACTGGCGGGTGGTCCGGACCTCCGACGGAGTCATCGACGTGACGGTCGCGACACCGTTGAATGACGTCGACGCGACCCTGGGCAGGCTGATCTGGCTGCAGACCGGGATCGGTTTCCTGGTGGTGCTGGTGATCGGCGGGGCGGGCTATCTGCTGGTCCACTCGTCGCTGCGGCCGCTGCGGCAGGTGGAGGAGACCGCGCACTCGATCGCGGCCGGAGACCTGGAACAGCGGGTGCCGCCGCAGCGGCCCGGCACCGAGGTGGCGAGCCTGGCCGATTCGCTCAACATCATGCTCGGCCGGATCGAGTCGGCGTTCGCGGCCACCGAATCGTCGGAGCGGCAGGCCCGGGCCTCCGAGGAACGGATGCGCCGGTTCGTCGCCGACGCCTCCCACGAGCTGCGCACCCCGCTGACCTCCATCAAGGGTTTCGCCGAACTGATCGGCAGCGGCATGACGCCCGACCCCGCCGACGGCATCGCCCGGATCTCGGCGGAGGCCGACCGGATGAGCCTGCTGGTGGAAGACCTCCTGATGCTGGCGCGACTGGACGCCCAGCGTCCCCTCGACAAGTCGCCGGTGGAACTGTCCGGGCTGGTCGACGACGCGGTGGCCGCGGCGCGGGCGGCGGCGCCGGAACGGGAGATCGTCGTGGATCGCCGGGCCGGGCCGGGGCCCGTCGTCGACGGGGATGCCGCGCGCCTGACCCAGGTGCTGCGGAACCTGATCGGCAACGCGATCGTGCACACGCCCGTCGGCACGGCGATTACCGTCGCCGTGTCCGGGGACGCGACGCAGGCCCGGGTCGAGGTGGTCGACGACGGTCCCGGCCTGGCCGAGGAGGAGACGCAGCGCGTCTTCGAACGCTTCTACCGCGGGGACCCGTCGCGGCAGCGGACCTCGCCGTCGTCGGGCAGCGGGCTGGGTCTGTCGATCGTCGCGGCCCTGGTCGCCGCGCACGGCGGCCGCGTCGGAGTGGACTCCGCACCGGGCGCCGGAGCCCGGTTCTGGTTCACGCTGCCGCGCCTCGATGCGGCGGAATGACCCGGCTCCCGGACGGCGGGGAGGTGTCGCGGTGGGGCCTTCGACCCGAATCGCCGGGGCGAGTTCGGCGGCACCTCCCCAGTCCCGCGCCGGGACACTAGGCTGAAGCCATGGCATCGATTTTCACGCAGATCATCAACGGCGACCTCCCCGGCCGCTTCGTCTGGAAGGACGGCCAGGCCGTCGGGATCATGACCATCAACCCGGTGACCCCCGGGCACGTCCTGGTGATCCCGCGCAAGGAGATCGACCACTGGGAGCAGATCGACACCCCCACCTTCACGCACCTCGCGGACGTCTCGCAGAAGATCGGCCGCGCCGCCAAGGCCGCGTATGACGCCCCGCGCATGGGTCTGCTGATCGCCGGCCTGGAGGTCCCGCACCTGCACCTGCACGTGTTCCCGGCCTGGTCGGAGGAGCTCTTCGACCTGCGGGAGGCCGAGACCGATCCCGATCCCGCCGTGCTCGACGACGCCGCCCGCCGGATCCGCGCCTCGCTGCGCGCACTCGGCTACCAGGAGAACGTCCCCGAAGAGCCCGTCGACTGAGTCTCCTCTCCGCACCCGGGAGAGCGGCCTCCGCCGGCTGCCCCGTCTTTCTCACGGTGGCGTCCCCGCCGCCGGCTGAGCCGTCTCTCTCACCGTGACGTCTCCTCCGTCGGCTGAGCCGGGTGCGGAACGCAGTGACGGACCCGTGTCGAAGCCCCACCCCGCACCGGCGCTCGGACACCGGCGCGCGCCCTCGCATCGAGACGGGCGGGCTTCGACACCGGCCGCTCACTCCGTGCGCGGCCGGGCTCAGCCATCGGGGGGAGTCGACGACCGGGAGGGGGCGTCTCCGAGCGCGCCACCCGGGGTCAGGCGATCAGAATCCACGTCTGCTGCTCCCCCTTGCCCTTGACCGCGACGATCCCGCGTTCGGAGAAGGCGAACTCGTCGGCCAGCCGGTCGCGGACCGCGGCGGTGACCTGGATCCGGCCGGGTTCGCCCGTCGACTCCATCCGGGAGGCGACGTTCACGGTGTCGCCCCAGACGTCGTAGAAGAACTTCTTGGAGCCGACCACGCCGGCCACCACCGGTCCGCAGGCGAGTCCGATACGCATCGGCAGGGGAGTGCCGTCGGGGCCCGGCACGCGCTCGCACACCCGGTGCATCTCGAGTGCGAAGCGGGCCAGCGTCTCCAGATGGTCCGGCCGGGAGACGGGGACACCGCTCACCACCATGTACGAGTCGCCGGTGGTCTTGATCTTCTCCAACCCGTACCGGTCGGTGAGGGTGTCCAGCGCCAGGTACAACTCGTTGAGGTAGTGCACCACGGCGGTGGGGGTGTGGCGGCTCGACATCGCGGTGAAGCCCACGACGTCGGCGAACAGGACGGAGGCGTCGTCGTAGGTGTCGGCGATCTCGCCCGCCGTCGGATCCTTGAGCCGCTGCGAGACGCTGCGCGGCAGGATGTTGTCGAGCAGGGCCTCGGAACGGTCGTACTGTTCTTCCAGCGCGGCCTCGGCCGTCCGGATCTGCCGGATACCGAGGAACATGATGTAGACGGAGAGACAGCTCGCGGTCAGCGCGTTGACGACGAAGCCCGCCGACATCAGCCAGTCCGGGCTCCGACCGGTGCTGTACGGGGCGGCGAAATGAAGTGCGCACACCGTCACCACGCACACCGCGAGCACGGCGACCGGATACGCGATGCGGTCGATGCCGACGATCATCGGGGTGGCGGCCGCGATGGAGAAGAAGTAGAACAGCAGGCCCGTCGACGTGCCGAGAGACACGGTGAGGACACAGATGCCGACGGTCGCCACGACGACGAAGGCGATCGCCGGAGCCAACGTGCCGAGACGGTGGAGTTCGGGCACCAGGACGAGTCCGACCCCGATCGCCAGATTCGCCAGGGTGATCTCGGTCGGTGCCGGTGACAGCGCACTGACCAGGGTGTACCCGAAGGCGACGGCGGCGGAGAGGTACGACGCCCGGACCACCAGCCGTTGCCGCAGCGCCTGCGTCACCGAGGCGGCGGGCGTCGGGGAACCGGAACCGGGGAGGCAGCGTCGTAGATTGTCGGGGATCGACACCTCTGCAGACTAGTGGGGTGCCGGGCCGGAGGTCAGACGGTCTGGTGGATCAACAGCGGGAGCACCGGGCCCGCGCCGGCTTCGCGCAGTGCGGCGACGGCGAGGGCGATCGGCCAGGTCGACGCGGTCTCGTCGATCACGAGCAGCACGCTCGCCCCGTGCGACTCCGGTGCCGGCCCGAGGTGATCCCGCCAGTAGACGGCCTCGGCGGCGCCGTTCGCCTCGCGGCCGGGGCCCGCCCCGGGTTGCACCGGATAGTCGTCGCTGGGGGCGCGCCTGCCGATCACCCGGAGGCGTCGCGCGAGATCGGTGGCCATCCCGGTGCCCAGGTCCAGGGCGCAGATCAGTTCGGGCCGCATCCCGGCGCGACCCCATTCGGCGAGCACCGAGACCGCGGCCTCGGTGAGCTCCTCGCGTGCCGTCTCGTCGCCCAGGCGGGCGGCGGTCAGCGTCTCGCCCCACTGCGGCGCGTCGGCGAAGGCCAGGACCCGGCCGGTCTCGGCCAACCGTCCGGCGGGGATCCGGCCGCGCGTCCCGAACGCTCCGCCCGGCCACATCTTGCGCGGCTCCAGGAACTGCGCCTGCCTGCGCAGCGCGGACGAGACGGTGCCGAGCACCTCGCGGGGGACGTCCGCACGCAGTCCCGGGGTCAGGGCGCCCAGGCAGACGCTGCAGCGGCCGCAGTCGTGCGCGGCGGGATCGTCGAGCGCCTGGGTCAGCAGCTTCATCAGGCACGCCCGCCCGCCGATGTAGGCGCGCATGATGTCGGCCTCGCGGCGTCGTACCGCGAGCACGCCGTCGTAGTGGGCGGCGTCGTGGACCCACTCCCGACCGGTGCGGACCCAGCCGTCGGCGGTGCGTTCGACGACGCCGTCCACCGCGAGCTGCTTGCACATCAGGTCCACGCGCGTCCGGCGCATACCGGTCATCGACTCCAACTGCGGGACGCTGACCGGGCCGTCGACCTCGGCCATCGCGGCGAGTAGCCGCTCCATCCGGTTCGGATCGGGGATGGTGGCGGTGGCGAAGTACTCCCACACCGACTCGTCCATCGTCGAGGCGAGCAGCACCACGACGGCATCGTCGAGCGCGCGGCCGGCACGACCCACCTGCTGGTAGTAGGACACCGGTGACGGCGGTGCGCCCACGTGCACCACGAACCCGAGATCGGGTTTGTCGAAACCCATGCCCAGCGCGGACGTGGCGACCAGGGCCTTGACCCGGTTCGCCAGCAGATCGTCCTCCAGGCGGTGCCGCTCGTCGGCGGGCAGCTGACCGGTGTAGGCGGCGACCGGGTGGTCGTCGCCGTGCACGGCCTCGATCGCGGCGACCAGGCGGTCGGCGTCGGCGACGGTGAGCACGTAGACGATCCCCGAGCCGGGCAGCGCAGGCAGCTGATCGGCCACCCACCCGTAGCGCTGGAGGGGGGAGAGACCGTCGATCACGTTGAGATGCAGCGATTTGCGGGCGAGCGGCCCGCGCAGGACCAGCGTGGCCTCGCCGAGCTGTGCGGCGACGTCGTCGGTGACGCGCTCGTTCGCGGTGGCCGTGGTCGCCAGCACCGACGTCTGCGGATTCAGCTTCTGCAGCACGTCGGCGACCCGGCGGTAGTCGGGCCGGAAGTCGTGACCCCAGTCGGAGATCGCGTGCGCCTCGTCGATCACGACCAGACCGAGCCGCCCCGCGAGCGCGTCGAGCACCCGCCTGCCGAAACGCGGATTGGCCAGGCGCTCCGGGGAGACCAGCAGCACGTCGAGCTCCCCGGCGAGGAGCTCGGCCTCCACCTCAGACCACTCGTCCACGTTCGACGAGTTCAGCGTGGCCGCACGCAGTCCGGCACGGGTGGCGGCCGCCACCTGATCGCGCATCAGCGACAGCAGCGGCGAGACGATCAGCGTCGGCCCGCCCCCGGGCGTCTGCGGCCCGCTCGTTTCGCTCCCGGCGCCGGAGGCCCGGATCACGGCGGTCGCCGCCCAGTACACGGCCGACTTGCCCCAACCGGTGGCCTGGACCACCAGCGCCCGCGACCCGGGGGTGGCCAGCGTCGCCACCGCCGTCTCCTGGTCCGGGCGCAGCCGGGCGTCCGGACCGGCGAGGGCGGCGATCACCCGATCGGCGACCGGACGGTCCCGATCGCTCAGCATGCGGTTCTCCATGCCCACGACTCTAAAGCGAGGGTCCGACACGCTCGCCGCACCTGTGCCGCGCCGGCCCCGGACACCCGGTCGCCGGTCTCACCCGGTGAACGCGCCGATCACCAGCCCGCAACTCAACAGCAGCATCACCGTGCCGGAGACGCCGGTGACGATCCGGCCCGCCCGGGGGCGGTGGGTGAGGAGGCGTTGCGCGGTGAACGACACCGTCGGATAGACGACGGCGCAGCCGGCGATGAACAGCGATCCGAGGACCAGCAACTGCAGCGGTGGCGCCCACGCACCCGGCGAGACGAATTGCGGCAGCAACGCGAGGAGCAGGAGCAGGCCTTTCGGGTTGAGGCTGCTGACCGCGAACCCCTGGGCGAAGGAGCCGCCGCCCGCTGCGGCCTCCGGTGTCGTGCCGTGCGCACGGATCGCCGCGTGCAAGGTCTTCCCACCGAGCCAGAGCAGGTAGGCGGCCCCGAGGAGGGTGAGGATCTCGAGCGGCATCGAGTACCGGGTGACCAGCGCCCCGACGCCGACGGCGATAAGGGCCACCAGCAGCGAATACCCGGCGAGCATCCCCGTGATCGCGGGATAAATGCGACCTCCGCGCAGGCCGGCGGCGATGGCGAAGGCCCAATCGGCGCCGGGCGTCATCACGAACAGCAGGGCGACGGCGAAGAACTGCAGTGTCAGCGGGGTACTCATCGAAGTGTCTCCTGGTGGTGGTGGACGACACGTCAAGCCTAGGAACGAACATCCGAAATGTGTTCCCGAGTTTCCCGGGTTTTGCGTTGATCGGTGCAATATAATTCCGTCGAATGCGCTGTTCTTGAGATATCATCCCGGCAGGGGTCGGAGTGGAGGAGGATCGTCGTGGACAAGATCGACCGGGCGATCCTGCGGCTGCTGCAACGCGACGGCCGCATGCGGGCGACGGAGATCGCGACCAGGGTCGGGTTGAGCGTCTCGTCCTGTCACCGCCGGATGAAAGACCTCGAAGCCGCCGGCGTCATCCTGGGATATCGCGCCGAACTGTCGCCCGCCGAACTGGGTCTGACCTTCGAGGCGATCGTCTTCGTGACCATCGACCGGACGGATCTGGGGGCGCTCGCCGAGTTCGAAGCCGCCGTCGAGAGGCTGGCGAACGTGGTCGAGGCGGAACGGCTGTTCGGCGACCCGGACTACATGCTGCGCGTCAGAACGAAGAGCCTCGACTCCTATCAGGTCCTCTACGACACCGAACTGGCTGCGCTCCCCGGGGTCGGCCGGATGACGTCCACGATCGTGATGAAGCGGCTCCGAGAAGGGCGGGCACTGCCGATCTGAGGTGCTCGTCGGCGTCCACAGGAACCTGACAGGAACGGTCCAGGCCGGTTCCAGCGGAGCCGAACAGGCTATGCCTCATGACAGCAACAATCGATCCAGAACCCGCCGCGGTGGACGGGCCGAGCGGGCGGTCCGCGCCGCCTGTGCTCGACATCGTCGTCCCCGTGTACAACGAGCAGGACGACCTCGAACCGTGCGTCCGGCGACTCCGCGAACATCTCGCCTCGCAGGTCCCGTACCCGTCGCGCATCACGATCGCCGACAACGCCAGCACCGACCGCACCCTCGCGATCGCCGAACGACTGGCCGCCGAGTACGACGACGTCGCGGTGGTCCACCTCGATCAGAAGGGGCGCGGCCGGGCGTTGAACCACGCGTGGCTGGCCAGCGATGCGCAGATCGTCGCCTACTGCGACGTGGACCTCTCCACCGACCTCAACGCGCTGATGCCGCTGGTGGCGCCGCTGTTGTCCGGGCACTCCGACGTCGCCATCGGGACCCGGCTCGACCGGTCGTCCCGCGTGGTCCGCGGCGCCAAGCGGGAGTTCGTCTCGCGCAGCTACAACCTGATCCTCCGCTTCGGCATGCGCGCCCACTTCTCCGACGCGCAGTGCGGCTTCAAGGCGATCCGGGCCGACGTGGCCCGCGAATTGCTGCCGTACGTCGCCGACACCGGATGGTTCTTCGACACCGAACTGCTGGTCCTCGCCGAGCGCATCGGCCTGCGGATCGCCGAGGTGCCCGTCGACTGGGTCGACGATCCGGACAGCTCGGTCGACATCGTCGCCACCGCCGTCGCCGACCTGAAGGGCTGTGCGCGGGTCGGCTGGTCCCTGGCCCGCGGTCGGCTGCCCGTCGACCAGCTGCGCCGCAACCTCGGCCGTGAACGGTACGACGGCCCGGAGCTGCGGGGCGTGCCCACCGGCATGACCGGGCAGGTGATCCGGTTCGTGACCGTCGGGGTCGCGTCGACGCTGGCGTTCGCGCTGCTCTACCTGGTGCTGCACACCCATCTCGGCGCGCAGGCGTCGAACTTCCTGGCCCTGGCGATCACCGCGGTGCTCAACACCGCCGCCAACCGCCGGTTCACGTTCGGGGTGCGGGGGCGTCGCGGACTGGTCGGCCATCACCTCTTCGGCTGGGGGGTGTTCCTCTTCGGCTGGGCGGTCACGGCGGGTTCGCTCGCCGTGCTGCACGCCGCGGTCCCCGATTCGGGCCGCGTCCTGGAACTGGGCGTGCTGGTGGTCGCGAATCTCGTCGCGACGGCGACACGGTTCGCCGGTCTCCGCTGGATCTTCGTCCGCCGCGCAGAGAACGAGAACGTCACCGAGGAGGCCCGCTCATGAGCACGACGATCACCCGCTACGAGACCCCGCCGCCGGAGTCTCCCACCGACCCGATGGAGCCGGTCGCACCGCGGTCCGAAGCGCGCACCCGGTGGATCGAGCGGGGAGGCCTCGCGGTGCTGCTGGTCGGCACCCTGATCGCCTACCTGTGGAACCTGTCGGCCAACGGTTGGGCCAACTCCTTCTACACCGCCGCGATCCAAGCCGGATCGCAGGACTGGAAGGCCTGGTTCTTCGGGTCGTCGGACATGGCGAACTCGATCACCGTCGACAAGCCGCCCGCCTCGCTGTGGATCCCGGCGCTGTCGGTGCGGATGTTCGGGCTGAACTCGTGGAGCCTGCTGGTGCCGCAGGTGCTGATGGGCGTGGCGTCGGTGGCGCTGCTCTTCGTGATCGTGAAACGGTACTTCGGGCACTGGGCCGGGATCGGTGCCGGCGCGGTGCTCGCGGCGACGCCGGTGGCGGCGCTGATGTTCCGCTTCAACAATCCCGAGGCGCTGCTGATCCTGCTGATGCTGGTCGCGGCCTGGGCCACGATGCGGGCCGTCGACACCGGGCGGTGGCGTTGGATGATCGCGGCCGGGGTGGCCGTCGGCTTCGGTTTCCTCACCAAACAGCTGCAGGTGTTCCTGATCCTGCCCGCCCTGGTGATCGCGTTCGCGGCCTTCGGCCCCGGCACCTGGCTGCGTCGGATCGGACAGCTGTTCGCGGCGCTCGGCGCGCTGATCGTCAGCGCCGGATGGTGGATCCTGGCCGTCGAACTGTGGCCCGCCGGCTCCCGTCCGTACATCGGCGGCTCGCAGAACAACTCGATCGTCGAACTCACGCTGGGCTACAACGGGCTCGGCCGGCTCAACGGCAACGAGACCGGCGCGGTGGTGCCGGGTGGGCGCGGCGGCGGGTACTCGCCGTTCGCGGGCTACTTCCCGTCCCCCGGAGGCGGCGGCCCGGGCGGTCGCGGCGGAGGCATGTGGGGCGAGGCCGGGTTCTGGCGGATGTTCGACGCCGAACAGGGCGGCCAGATCGCGTGGCTGATCCCGACGGCGCTGCTGTTCTCCGTGGCCGCGCTGGTGCTGATCGGTCGGGCGAAGCGGACCGACGGTCGTCGTGCGTTCCTGGTGATGTTCGGAATCTGGATGCTCACCACGATCGCGGTGTTCAGCTCCATGCAGGGCATCTTCCACAGCTACTACACCGCGGCGATCGCTCCGGCGCTCGCCGGTCTGCTGGCCGCCGGCGCGGCGGTCTGCTGGGTCGAACGGGATCGGCTGTGGGTGCGTCTGGTGCTCGCGGCGGGTGCGGTCACCGCGGCGGTGTGGGCGTTCGTGCTGCTGGGTCGTTCGGCGGAGTTCGTGCCGTGGCTGCGCTGGACGGTGCTGGTGATCGGGATCGTCGCCGGTCTGGCGTTGATCGCGGTGCGCTCGGAGCGGTTCTCCCAGCTGGTCGCCGGTGTCGCGATCGCCGCGGCGCTGGCCGGTCCGGTCGCGTACACCGTCGACACGCTGGCCACGCCGGCGCAGGGCTCGATCATCAGTGCGGGCCCGCAGGTCGACGGCGGCTTCGGACCGGGTCGCGGAGGACCTCCCGGAATGCGCGACGGCGGGCGGCACGGCGGCTGGCGGAACGACGGTGCGCGTGGCACGGGCCGGGGAGCCTTCGGGAACGGAACGCCCCCGAACGGGATGTCTCGACAGGGCGGGATGCCGGGCGCGTCGTCGAACGGTTTCCCCGGTGGATTCCCGGGCGGTGCCGGCGGCTACGGCGACGGCGCGGGCGGTCTGCTGCGCGGGTCGTCGCCCAGCGAACAGGTGGTCGCCCTGCTGCGTGCGAACGCCGACCGGTACACCTGGGTGGCCGCGGCGATCGGGTCCAACTCGGCGTCCGGTTTCCAGATCGAGTCCGGACACTCGGTGATGCCGATCGGCGGCTTCAACGGGTCCGATCCCTCCCCGACGCTGGAGCAGTTCAAGAAGTACGTCGCCGACGGCGAGATCCACTACTTCATCGGCGGCGGCATGGGCGGAATGATGGGTGGTCCCGGCGGAGAAGGCTCCTCCTCGCAGATCAGCGAGTGGGTGAGCGAGAACTTCACCGCGACCACCGTCGACGGGGTCACGCTCTACGACCTCACCGCGCAGAAGAAGTGAATCCCGTGGTGTAGCGGTTCCTACCGCCCGGCCACTTGCGTGTAGCGGTTCTTGTCGGTATTCGACAAGGACCGCTACACGCGTTCTTCGAGGTCATAGGGCATCGGTGAACAGTTTTCGGAAGTCGAGGAAGCCTGAATTCTGGAACTTCGACTTCTGTGTGAATCTCTCCAGGGTGTCGGCGGTCTCTTGGAGGCACTGCTTGTTGCTTGTGCGGAAGTTTTTCTCCTGGACGGTGACCGCACTGGGGGGAATCATTGCGAGAGTCTCTGTGATCAAGGGAGTACCGGACTTCGGGATCAATTTCAGGCGGAGCAGGGTGGCATCCGGATCGAAATACAGTTTATCCGGTCCGACGCTCACCACCATCCTGTCGCTCGAATTTGGCTTGACGGTGAAGTCGACCGATGTCGAGACCGTGGTAGGTTCTTGTTTCGCTGCTGGGATCTTGATCATGTAGAATGCCGAGATGACTCTGCCGCCTCCCGCCCGGAAGCAGCCGACGTTTTTATTCTCGAGGATCTCGGCTTCTATCATGGTGATCGTGAACGGTTGATCCGCCGTGTTCTTGATCGTGATGTCGACCGGGGTGATCTCCGTGTCGGGAATCGGCGGCGTCTCATCGAGCGAGTACCCGCAGGCGGGGCCGCAGCTGTCGACCGCCTTGATCGGCGTCAGATCTCCGAACGAGAGTTCTGCGATCTCCGCTGTGGACGATCCGCTGTCTCCGGGCAGGAATACCGCTGCGAGCGCCACCGCCACCACGACGACGATCCCCGCGCCCACCCACACCGGATGCTTGACCGCGGCGAGGATCTTGCTCCCGACGGAGGAGGCCGGGGTGTCGTCGAGCCACAACGGCCATCCCGGAGGCGGCGGTCCCCATCGCGGATCCGGCCGCCATCCAGCCGGAGGCTGCCATCCAGGAGGAGGCGGAGGCCAATTGGGCGGCGGGTTGTAGCGCATGCGACGACTATCGCACCGGGACTCGGCGCTCGCCGCTGAACCGACACCATCGGCGCAGGCAGTCGTCGAACTTCATTCGATCGGCGGACACCGATTAGGCTGGTCGTCGTGCGAGTACTCGTGATCGGCTCGGGCGGCCGCGAACACGCCCTTCTCCTCGGACTCGACCGCGATCCTTCGGTCACCGACCTGTATGCCGCGCCGGGTAACGCCGGCACCGCGGCGCTGGCCGTCAACCACGCCGTGGACGTCGCCTCCAAGGACGCCGTCGTGGCGCTGGCGAAGAGGATCGAGCCGGATCTGGTGGTGATCGGTCCCGAGGTCCCGCTGGTGCTCGGGGTCGCGGAGGCGCTGCGCGAGGCCGGGTTCGCGACCTTCGGACCGAGTGCCGCCGCCGCGCGGATCGAGGGGTCGAAGGCCTTCGCCAAGGACGTCATGGCCGCCGCGGGCGTGCGCACCGCGCGCGCCGAGGTGGTCGACAACCCGGCCGATCTGGACGCCGCGCTCGACCGTTTCGGTCCCACCTGGGTGGTCAAGGACGACGGCCTGGCCGCGGGCAAGGGCGTCGTGGTGACCGCCGACCGCGCCGCGGCCCGGGCACACGCCGCAGACTGCCTGGAGTCCGGCCACCCGGTGCTCCTGGAGAGCTTCCTGGACGGACCGGAGGTGTCGCTGTTCTGCCTGGTCGACGGCGAGGACGTGGTCCCGCTGCTGCCCGCGCAGGACCACAAGCGCGTCGGCGACGGCGACCAGGGCCCCAACACCGGCGGCATGGGCGCGTACACCCCGCTGCCGTGGCTGCCCGAGGGCGGTGTCCAGCAGATCGTCGACGAGGTGGTCCGTCCCGTCGCCGCCGAGCTGGCGTCGCGCGGCACCCCCTTCTCGGGTCTGCTGTACGCGGGCCTGGCGATGGGGGCCGACGGGCCCGCCGTCGTCGAGTTCAACTGCCGCTTCGGCGACCCGGAGACCCAGGCCGTGCTCGACCTCCTCGACTCGCCGCTCGGCGAGGCGCTGAACGCGGTGGCCACCGGCACCCTCGGCGACCTCCCGCCGCTGCGCTGGCACGACGGCGCCGCCGTCGTCGTGGTGCTGGCCGCCGAACACTACCCCGGGACTCCGCGCACCGGTGACAAGATCGTCGGCGCCTCCGGCGAGGGCATCCTGCACGCGGGCACCAAACTCGACGACGACGGTGACGTGGTCTCGTCCGGCGGCCGGGTGCTCGGCATCGTCGGACGCGGCGCGGATCTCGCGGCCGCCCGCGCACAGGCCTACGAACGGCTCGCCGGAGTAAAGCTCCCCGGTGCGCACTTCCGGTCCGACATCGGGCTCGCCGCCGAAGAGGGCCGCATCTCCCTGCCGTGATCTCCCTCGCCGTGCTCTCCCCCGCGGGGATCTCTCCGTAGCGCCGGATCTCCGGAACGGGCGGCTCGTCGTCGTACGGGCCGCCCGTTTCGCATCTCCGGCCGACGACGTCCGGGGTCGCCCGCCGGGCACTCCGCGCTCGCCGAGCGCCGCCGTTTCTCCGGCGCTTCCACCCGACCCCGTGGCGTGTCACCCGGCCCGTGGCGTGTCGCGCCTCCTCTTCCATGTCGCGTCTCATGGACGGCGAGCGACATGGAAGAGGAGGCGCGACACGCCCCTGAAAGGGAGCTTCGGACACGGCCACGGGCCACGGGACACGGAAGAGGAAGCGCGACACGCTCCGAAGAGAGCCGCGGACGCGGGAGAGGAGCCGCCGCCTCGGTCAGTGCCTGGGGTTCGACAGCGCCAGATTCCGGCCCAGGAACTCGACCTGTTCGGGGAGCACCGAGCGCCAGTAGCGGGGGGTGTGCCCGCCCGGGGAGGTGCCGAACGCGGCGGGCGGATGCAGGTCCGCGGCCCACTGCCGGGTGTAGGTGTAGAACTGGTCGGCCGAGCCGATCGAGATCATCACCGGGATTCGGGCGAACTTGTTCTGCTGGCCGAACAGGGAGTTGGCCACGTAGTCGTCGTACGAGTCGAAGGCCCGAGGGGCGTAGGCGGTGGGGTCGGCCCACATCGCGGGGGAGCTGACGGCGATCGCCGCGATCTTCGGGGCGCCCACCAGGCTGCCGATGCGCAGTGCGCCGTAGCCGCCCATCGACCAGCCGAACAGCCCGTATCGGTCGACGCGCAGGTCGAGGCGATGGTCCGCGCCGAGCATCGGCAGGAACTCGTTGATGATCATCGCCGCGCCGTCGGCGCCGTCGGTCCGGAGGTGGTAGTAGTTGCGCCCGACGTCGGCGGAGGCGAGCGCGAACGGGGGGCCGCCGGCGTCGACGTAGTCCTGCAGCACGCGCTGCATGTTCATGCGCTGACCGAAGATGGTGCTCTCGTCGGTGTTGAGCGCGTGTGCGACGACGACCACCGGCAGCGTCCCGGTGACCCCGGTCGGGCGCACCGCGGCCCAGCGGACGGGCCTGCCCGCCATCGCCTGGGACACGAACGTGCCGGTCACGGGCACGGGGCCGCCCGGTGCGGGAGGAGCCTGGGTCTGGGTCGGGAGTTCGTCGCCGCCCAGCAGATCCTCGGGTTCGGCGGGTTGCGCGCTCTCGGCGGCACCGCACGCGGTCAGGGCGGCCAGAGACACGAGACCGGCGGCACCCTGGAGGAGATGTCGCCGGTTCGGTCGGTAGTCGTGCGATGTCATCGGCACCATGATAATGGTGAACACCGATCTGCGGCCCCGGTGGAGCCGAGGCGGCAGGATTGTGACGCGTCAGGCAAGGGCCAGGAACAACTTCTCGAGCTGTTCGACGTTGAGCTTCTCGCCGCCGTTCTGTTCCTCGGCCAGACACTCGCGCAGGCCCGTCGCCACGATCTTGAAACCGGCACGGTCGAGGGCGCTCGACACCGCGGCGAGCTGAGTCACCACGTCCTTGCACTCGCGGCCCTCTTCGATCATGTTGATCACCCCGGCCAACTGGCCGTGGGCGCGGCGCAGGCGGTTGAGGATGGTGGCGGTGGCTTCGTCGTCGCCGATCATGGGTCTTCCTCTCGTCGGGATCGCCCCAGTGTATGCCCGCTGGGGTATCGGGGTCGGTCGGCGGTCGGGCGGACGATTCAGTGCTTGAAGCTGATCCTCGGCAGCACGCGGTCGAGCCATCGAGGGCTCCACCAGGCGCCGTGTCCGGAGAGCCGCAGGACGGCGGGCAGCAGGACCAGGCGGATCAGCACGGCGTCGAGCAGGACGGCGACGCCCAGGATGATGCCCATCTCCTTCGGCGGCAGCGGCTGCGCCAGGGCGAAGGAGAAGAACACCGCCACCATCACCGCGGCCGCGGCGAAGATGATCCGGCCGGAGTAGGCCATGGCGTCGACCTGCGCCCGGTGGGGATCGTCGTGGTGCTCGTAGTGCTCCTTGGCGGTGGCCAGCAGGAACACCGTGTAGTCCATCGCGATCGCGAAGATCATCGCGAAGAAGAACACCGGACCCCAGCCGTTCAGGAAGCCCTGCGGCTCGAAGCCGAGCAGGCTCGCACCGATGCCGTCGCCGAAGATCAGCTTCGCGACGCCGAAGGCCGCGGCGGTGGACAGCAGGCTGACGACGGTGCCCAGCAGTGCGATCACCGGGGCGCGCAGCGCGACCAGCAGAAGCAGGAAGCCCAGCGCCAGGATGGTTCCCGCGACGCGCGGGAACCAGGTGTTCAGGGCGTGCTGCAGATCCAGGTTCTCCGCCGACGGGCCGCCGACCAGGGCTTCGGCGGGCAGGGCCGCGCGCAGGGCATCCAGGGTCGCGCCCAGGGAGTCGTCGGACGGGTCGGCCTTCGGCACGGCCTGGATCAGCACCAGCCCGGAGTCGTCGGCGGCGGGCGCTGCGGGCATGACGGCGGCGACGTCCGGGTCGTCGTGGGCGATCGCGGCGACGGCCTCGGCCCGGTCGGCCGGGGCGATCACGGTCAGCATGCCCGGGGCGCCCTCGCCCATCTTCTCGGCGACCACCTGGTAGCCCTGACGCACCGGGGCGTCCTCGGGCACGACGGCGATCGACGGCATCGCCACCTTGATGCCGAACACCGGCACGGCGAGCGCGATCAGCAGGCCGAGGGCGACGAGCGCCGGGCTCCATGGATGACGGTGCAGGAAACCGCCCCACCGGTGGAAGGCGGGCGAGACGCCGGGGCGGTGCGCGGACTCGTCGACCCTCCGCCTGCTCCACGGCAGCGCTCCGGCGTTGATCCGGTCGCCCAGTCCGGCCATGGTGGCCGGGAGCAGGGTGAGGCTTGCGGCCAGGACGAACGCGACGGCCAGCATGATCCCGATCGACATGGTGCGCACCGCGGGCGCCGGCACCATCAGCACCGCCGAGAGGCTCACCAGCACGGTCACGCCGGAGAGCAGGATGGCCTTGCCCGCGGTGTCCATGGTCTCGACGACCGCGTGGATCCCGGTGCGGCGGTCGTCGGGGTCCTCGCCCTCGGCGACGCGCACGGCGAGGGCCGCCCGGAACCGGGACACCATGAACAGCGCGTAGTCGATGCCCAGTGCGAGGGCGAACATCATGGCGAAGTTCATCGCCCACACCGAGATCGGCGTGACCGTGTTCAGCAGGACCAGGGCTCCGGCGGAGGCCACCAGACCGGCCAGGGTCAGCAGCAGCGGCAGGCCCGCGGCGACCAGCGAACCGAACGCGACGACCATGATCGCGAGGGTGACCGGCCAGGAGATCATCTCGGCCTTGACCATGGCGTCCTTGTTGGCCTTGTTGAAGTCGCTCCACAGGGCCGACGATCCGGTCGGATACACCTCGATGCCGTCTCCGGAGAGCCCGATGACGGCCGCCTTGTGCTCGTCGACGGCCTTGACCATGTCGTCGGTGCTCGACGCGGCGCCGATCACGGCGACGGCGGTGCGGCCGTCCGGGCTCACCGTCATGCCCGGTCGCGGTTCGATCACCTCGGCGAAGCGCGCGTCGGAGTCGGCGATCCGTCGGAGGGCGGTGATCACGCGTGCCTGCCGGGCGGGGTCGAGCGGTGCGTCGGGGGAGTCGATCACCACCTGCACCGCCGCCGACGACTGGCCGCCGAAGTGCTCCTGCGCCAGTTCGCGGACCCGGACCGATTCCGAGCCGTTCGCCTGCCAGCCCGCGCCGGCCAGCGACGAGAACACCGTCGGGGCGGCGGCACCGAGGCCGATCACCAGGACGGCCCAGATCGCGAAGACCCACCGGCGGCGGGTGGCGGCCACGTGTCCGAGGCGGGCCATCGGACCCGGCCTCGTCGTCGGTTCCGCAGCCGTGGGTTCCGCGGTCGCGGGGTCGTCGGCGTCCACCGTCGACGGCGGGGTGTCTTCCCGTGCCATGCCTACTCCGTTCATATACCCCATGGGGTATCAATTCGATGGTCACTGTATACCGGAGGGGGTATATTGACGCAAGGTCTCGACTCCGCTCGACCGGCGAGAGAAGACGCTCGACCGGCGACGGCATCGCCTGGCTCGACGACCGGTGCCTGGCCGTGACCACGACGACCGGGCGGCTCGCGGTGGTCGGCACCGTCGACGGGGCGGTGCTCCGCCTGCGCGGAGGTCCCTTCACACGCTGAGGTGCGCGGGCGCCGACAGTCTCATGCCTCGGGAGAGCGAGGAGCGGACCCCGCTCTCTCGAGCGCACCGGGCAGTTCGGCGCGGCGGTGCACACCGAGCTTCGCGTAGGCCCGCGCCGTGTGGTTCTGCACCGTCCGCGGCGAGATCCCCAGCCGTTCGGCGATCTCCCCGCTGGTCCAGCGTTCGGCGACCAGCTCGACCACCTCGCGCTCCCGGCGGGTCAGCAGAGGGCGACGGCCGGCGACGACGACGCGGACTCGATCCCACAGCGGGTCGGCCGCCACACCGCGCTCGGCGGCCACCGTGCGGGCGCGGTCGATCGCCGCGCGCACCGAGACACCGTCGACCAGCGCCCGGGCCAGCGCCGCGTAGTGGTCGCCGACGACCGCGGCCGCCGGGATGCGGTGCGCCCGATCCAGCGCCTCCCGAGCCTCGTCGAACCTTCCGGCGCAGGTCGAGGTCAGGGCGAGCCACTGGGCGGCGACCCGCTCGTCGCTGCGATGGCCGCTGCGATGCAGCAGATCGGCGGCGAGTCCGGCCTCGCGCACCGCGGTGGCGGCGTCGGCCCGGGCGAAGGCCGCCTCGGAGGCCAGGACGTGGATCAGCGAACGCTGGCGCAGGTCGGCCAACGGCGTCAGCTCTCGGATGCGCGCGAGTCCGTCGTCCACCGCGGCGAGGTCGCCGCGGGTGATCGCCCGGCGCAGGCGCAGTGCGGCCAACTGCGCCGCAGGCACTCCGGTCCGTTCCGGGGTGAGCGAGTCGAGGACCGCATCCATCTCCGGATCGCCCGCCACCTCGGCGGCGAGGAACCAGGTGGACCATGCGGCCGGCCGGAGCGTCGGATCGACGATCCCGCTCGCCAGGCGTAGGGCGCCGCTGGGGTCCGGCGCCCCGAGATAGGCGTCGATCAGGGTGCGCGCCACCTCGGTGACCGGGTGTTCGGGGGCATCCGCCAGCAGCTGCCGCGCCGTCTCGGGATCGGCATCGCGGAGAAAGACGAGGGTGGCCAGGAAGGGTTCGACGGGCGGCGTATCCGCGGGCGCCGGTCCGGCGGCGGCGATCCGGGCGAGACCCCCGGCCACGTCGTGGGCGGGCAGCGAACCGAGGAGCAGCGCGTGCGACCAGGTGGTCGCGTACTCCGGCCGCGGGTCGACGTCGAAGGCGATCGCCGCGTGCCGTTCCGCCTCGCCGGGGTCGCCGGAGGACAGGAGCGCCGCCGCGGCCGCGTGGTGGTCCGCGGCCTCCGCCCGCTCACCGATCCGCAGGGTCCAGCGGGCGCGCTGCACGCGGGAATCGGTCGCTGCGATCAACCGGGTCAGGGCGGCGCGCCGCCGCGGCGCGGAGGCGCGGGCGATCACCGCCTCGGCCACCGCCGCCGAGGCCGTCCGCAACCCGGTCTCGTCGGCCTCGATCAGGTCGGCGTCCAGCAGGTCGTCGACGAAGGCGAAGTCGCGGGCGGTGGCCCAGTCCAGGTGTCCGCTCAGGGCGACGGCCAGCAGTTCCTCCGCCGCGTACCGGTCGATCCCGGCCGTCCGCCGGGCGATGACGTCGTCGACCGACCGCGCCGTGCTCGCCGGGTCGCGCAGGAGCGCATCGAGCAGCTCCGGATTGCCCGCCGCCCGGCCCGCGTCGAACTCTCCGGGGTCGAGTCCGGCCGCGGCGACGAGCCCGGTGACGGCGTCGTCGTCCAACGGTGCGAGCCGGTGACGTGCCCAGGAACCGGCCGCGAGGAGGGCGACGAGCGACGGCGGCGCCTCGTCGGACGCCGCGGCGACCGTCCGCAACTCGGTCACGTCGCCCAGGGCGAGGAGCAGGTGCACCGTCGCGCCGTCGAGGCGGTCGACGTCGTCGACGACCACGGTGACGCCGGGCGGCCGGTGCGTGCGGTCGCGCAGTTCGTCGGCCAGTTCGGCGAGGCGGTCGGCGTCGCCGACCCGGAGGACCGTGCCGTGCGGTTCCCGTGCGACGGCGAACTCGGCGAGCAGGCGTGACTTCCCGGAACCGGGGCCGCCGGTGACCAGGACGCCGTCGTGCGTGCGCAGGAGTCGGGTGAGCGCGGCGAGGTCGTCGTCCCGGCCGAGGAGGGGCAGCGGGATGTGCCGAGGGCCGTCCAGGAGCAGCCGGTACCCGTCGGGTGCGGTGACCAGCGCTCCCGGCGGGAGGACGGTGCGCAGCCGGCTGAGCACCGTGGCCAGGGCCGCGGCCGGATCGCGCGGGCGCCGCTGCGGCCAGACGGCGGCGATCAACTGCTGCGCCGTCAGCGGTCCGTCGGCGCGCAGGAGCACGGTCGCCGCCCGGTGCACCGTCGGCCGCAGCGCAATGCGGCGACGCCGGTCGTCGACCAGCTCCATGCGGGGGACGGTGACGTACCCGACTGCCCGACCTCCCACTTTCCGCCTCCTTCATCGCACTGAGTAATTCTTGCTCATGGCGGCGTCGTTCGCATCGGGGAGGCTGCGGAGCATGAAAGCGATCCGATTCTTGATGCTGCTGGCCGTGCTGACCGGACTTGCGGGGGTGATCGCCGTCGGCGTGGCCCTGTCCATGGCGGCCTCCGACGAGACCGCGCTCGTCGTCGTCCTGTGGATCGCGGCCGCAGTGTGCGTGAGCATCGCGATCGCGGCGACCGTCGGAGTCCGCGCCCTCAACGCGCGTCACGGCACCGAATACACGCTCTTCACCGTCTGAGTCGTTCGACGACCCGCGCCTCGGCCGATTCTCCACTGCGGCCGACGGCCCACTAGACTGGCTCGACGTGGGAAAACCTGCCATCAGCAACGTCCTCGCCAGCCGTTACGCCTCGGCCGATCTCGCTGAGATCTGGTCGCCGCGCAACAAGATCATCCTCGAGCGCAAGCTCTGGATCGCCGTGCTCAAAGCGCAGCGTGAACTGGGCATCGAGGTGCCCGAGAACGCCGTCGCCGACTACGAGGCCGTCGTCGATCAGGTGGACCTCGACTCGATCGCCGAACGGGAGCGGGTCACCCGGCACGACGTGAAGGCCCGGATCGAGGAGTTCTGCGCCCTCGCCGGTCACGAGCAGATCCACAAGGGCATGACCAGCCGCGATCTCACCGAGAACGTGGAGCAGCTGCAGATCCTGAGTTCCCTGCAGTACGTGCGCGGCCACACCGTCGCCCTGCTGGCCCGGATCACCGAGCGCGCCGCGCAGTACGGCTCGGTCGTGATGGCCGGTCGCAGCCACAACGTCGCCGCGCAGGCCACCACCCTCGGCAAGCGGTTCGCCTCGGCCGCCGACGAGCTGATGATCGCGCTGACCCGTCTGGACGAACTGATCGCCCGCTACCCGCTGCGCGGCATCAAGGGCCCGATGGGCACCAGCCAGGACATGCTCGACCTGCTCGACGGCGATGCCGCCGCCCTCGACGCCCTCGAGGGCAAGGTGGCCGCCCACCTCGGTTTCGCCAACGCGCTCACCTCGGTGGGGCAGGTGTACCCGCGGTCGCTCGACTACGACGTCGTCTCCGGGCTGGTGCAGCTGGCCGCCGCGCCGTCGTCGCTCGCGACCACCATCCGGCTGATGGCCGGCCACGAACTGGTGACCGAGGGCTTCCAGCCCGGCCAGGTCGGCAGCTCGGCCATGCCGCACAAGATGAACACCCGCAGCTGCGAGCGCGTCAACGGCCTGGCCGTGATCCTGCGCGGCTACGCCTCGATGGCCGGGGAGCTGGCCGGCGCCCAGTGGAACGAGGGCGACGTCTTCTGCTCGGTGGTCCGCCGGGTGGCGCTGCCGGATGCGTTCTTCGCCTACGACGGCCTGCTCGAGACCTTCCTCACCGTGCTCGACGAGTTCGGCGCCTACCCGGCCGTGATCGCCAACGAGCTCGACCGCTACCTGCCGTTCCTGGCCACCACCAAGGTGCTCATGGCGTCGGTGCGCGCCGGTGTCGGCCGGGAGACCGCGCACGAGGCGATCAAGGAGAACGCCGTCGCCGTCGCCCTCGCCATGCGGGAGGAGGGCCGCGAGCCCGATCTGCTCGACCGGCTGGCCGCCGACGACCGGATCCCGCTCGACCGTGCCGCGCTCGACGTGCTGATCGCCGACAAGTCGGCCTTCGTCGGCGCCGCCGAGGCACAGGTGGCCGACGTCGTCGCCGCGGCCGCCGCGGTGATCGAGTCCGCTCCCGACGCCGCGGCCTACCGTCCGGCCCCCATTCTCTAATCCGTCCCATCCTGGAATCCACCACCGTCACCCAGAGGATCCGCGCATGCGTCCCGCACTCTCCGACTACCGTCACGTCGCCTCGGGCAAGGTCCGCGACATCTACGAGATCGACGACGACACGCTGCTGCTCGTCACGTCCGACCGGATCTCCGCGTACGACTTCGTCCTGGACACCCCGATCCCGGACAAGGGGCGGATCCTCACCGCGGCCAGCTTCTTCTGGTTCGACGAGCTGACCGTGCCGAACCATCTCGCCGGCGGTCCGACGGACGAGCGGATCCCCGCGGAGCTCGTCGGCCGCTCGATGGTGGTGCGCAAGCTGCCGATGGTGCAGGTGGAGTGCGTCGCGCGCGGCTACCTGACCGGCTCGGGGCTGCTCGACTACCAGGCGACCGGCGCGGTGTGCGGGGTGAAGTTGCCCGCCGGACTGGTCGAGGCGGACCGGCTCCCGCAGCCGATCTTCACCCCGGCCACCAAGGCCGCGCAGGGCGATCACGACGAGAACGTGAGCTTCGAGTACGTCGCCGAGCAGGTCGGCGACGATCTGGCCCGCACCCTGCGCGATCTGACGCTCGACGTCTACTCGCGTGGCGCCGACCTCGCCCGTGAGCGCGGCATCCTGCTCGCCGACACCAAGTTCGAGTTCGGCCGGGCCGAGGACGGTTCGCTGGTGCTGGCCGACGAGGTGCTCACCCCCGACTCGTCGCGCTACTGGGAGGCCGCCACCTGGAAGCCGGGGGAGGTGCAGCCGAGCTTCGACAAGCAGATCGTCCGCAACTGGCTCACCTCCGCCGAATCCGGGTGGGACCGCCACGGCACCGTGCCGCCCCCGCCGCTGCCCGACGACGTCGCCGAGCGCACCCGCGCCCGGTACATCGAGGCCTACGAGCGGATCTCGGGCCTGAGCTTCGCCGACTGGCCGAACGCCGATGTCTGAGCCCGCCGCGTCGTCGGACGCGCCCGTCGTCCCGTCTGCTGAGCCCGTCGTGTCGCCCGAGACGGCCGCCGCTTCGCCTGCTGAGCCCGCTGTGTCGCCGGAGACGGCCGCCGCTTCGCCTGCTGAGCCGGTCGAGGAACGCAGTGACGAGACCGTGTCGAAGCCTCCCCGCGCCAAGAAGATCCCCACCCGGCGCGAATTCCACGGCGACGTCTTCGTCGACCCGTACGAGTGGATGCGCGACAAGGACGATCCCGAGGTGATCGCCTACCTCGAAGCCCAGAACACCTACGCCGAAGCGCAGACCGCCGACCTGGCCGACCTCCGCACGGACGTGTACGGCGAGATCAAGGCGCGCACCCGGGAGACCGACATGTCGGTCCCGGTGCGCATCGGCGGCTACTGGTACTACGGGCGCAGCGAGGAGGGCCGGTCGTACGCGATCCACTGCCGCTGCCCGATCGCCGGCGACGACGACTGGACGCCGCCGGAGGTGTCGCCGGACGGCCCGCTCGAGGGCGAGGAGATCATCCTCGACGGCAACGTCGAAGCCGAGGGACACGACTTCTTCGCGCTCGCCGCGAACACCGTGAGCGACGACGGGAAGTGGCTGGCGTACAGCATCGACACCGTCGGCGACGAGCGCTACACGCTGCGCATCAAGAACCTGGAGACCGGCGAGCTGCTGCCCGACGTGATCCCCGGGACCGCGGGCGATGCCACCTGGTCGAAGGACGCGAAGTACCTGTTCTATCTGACCGTCGACGAGGCGTGGCGGCCCGACACCGTGTGGCGGCACGAGGTGGGTTCGGGTTCCCCCGACGAGACCGGCGGCGACACCCAGGTGTTCCACGAGCCCGACGAACGGTTCTGGGTCGGTTTCGGGTCCACGCACAGCTCCGAGTACCTGGTGATCGTCGTCGACTCCAAGCTGACCAGCGAGGTGTTCACCCTGCCGATGACCGACCCGACCGGTGAGTTCACCAGCGTCGCGGGCCGGACCGAGGGCGTCGAATACCACGCCGAGCACGCGCGGCTGGACGGCGAGGACTACTTCGTCATCGTGCACAACGGCGAGGTGGACGGCGTCAAGGCGAACGACTTCGCCGTCGACGTGATGCCGGTCGGCGACCCGTCCGCGCGCCGGACCCTGATCGGGCCGCGGCCGTCGTTCCGGATCGAGGACGTCGCCTGTTTCGCCGACTACCTGGTGCTCTCGTATCGGGAGGCGGCGCTGCCGCGCCTGGCGATCGCCGATCTGCGCGACCGCACCGGTCTGCCCGCCGCCGACGACTTCGTCCCGGTGACGTTCGAGCAGGAACTGTGCTCGGTCGGTCTCGGCGCGAACCCGGAATGGAACACCCCGCACCTGCGGATCGTGTACGCCAGCTACGTCGAGCCCGCCGAGGTGCTCGACCTCGACGTCGGCACCGGCGAGCGCACCCTGCTCAAACGGAGCATCGTGCTCGGCGAGTTCGATCCGGCCGACTACGTGGCGACCCGGGAATGGGCGGTCGCCGACGACGGGACGCAGATCCCGGTCTCGATCGTGCGCCGCGCCGACGCGGACCCGGATCGTCCGGCGCCGCTGCTGCTCAACGGCTACGGCGCCTACGAGATCCCGATGGATCCGGGGTTCTCCGTCTCGGCGCTCTCGCTGCTCGACCGCGGTGTCGCCATCGCGACCGCGCACATCCGCGGCGGCGGCGAACTGGGCCGCGCGTGGTACGAGGGCGGCCGCCTCCTGAACAAGCGCAACACCTTCACCGACTTCATCGCCGTCGCACGGCACCTGATCGAGACCGGGTGGACCACGCCGGGACAGCTGGTCGCCGACGGCGGTTCGGCCGGCGGTCTCCTGATGGGCGCCGTCGCCAACATGGCGCCCGAACTCTTCGGCGGGATCCTCGCCGCGGTGCCCTTCGTCGACCCGCTCACCTCGATCCTCGACCCCTCGCTGCCGCTCACCGTCACCGAGTGGGAGGAGTGGGGCGATCCGCTGCACGACGCCCAGGTGTACTCGTACATCCGCGGCTACTCGCCGTACGAGAACGTCGCCCCGCGCCCGTACCCGGCCATGCTGATCCTGAACTCGCTCAACGACACCCGCGTGCTCTTCACCGAGGCCGCCAAGTGGGCGGCGAGCCTGCAGGAGGCGACGACGTCGGACGCCCCGATCCTGCTGCGCACCGAGATGAAGGCCGGCCACGGCGGGGTGTCGGGGCGGTACAAGCAGTGGGAGGAGGCGGCCTTCGAGCTCGCCTGGATCCTCCGCCGTTCCGGAGCCGTCCCCCGCTGATCGAACCCCCGCTGACCGAACCCCCTCGCTGATCGAGCCCCCCTCCGCTGATCGAGCGGAGTCGAGATCCCCCTCCGAGGCGTACGGTCAGCCGCCCTCGCCGGCCAGACAGAACAACCCGGCGTCGGTCAGCTCCACCAGGCCGTCGGTGAGCAGCGAGTCGAGTGCGCGGTCGCGCTGGGCGGTGTCCCGCGTCCAGGCGATGTCCAGGGCGGCCCGCTCCACCGGACCGGTGCTGCCGCGCAACACGTCGAGCAGCTTGCCGCGGGCCTGCCGGTCGGTGCCCTCGTACTTCTGGGTGCGGCGCGGCGGACCGTCGTACACGGGTCTTCCGCGAGCCAGCCAGAGGCACGTCTCGGTGATCGGGCACTCGTCGCACTTCGGGTTCCGGGCGGTGCAGACCAGTGCGCCGAGCTCCATCAGCGCCGCGGAGAACTCGGGCGCCTCGGGGGCGTACGAGCCGTCGGGGTTCCGGGGTGCGAGCGCGTCGGCGTCGGCCAGATCGGCCTTCGCCGGGTTGCCGGGCTCGCGGCCGTGGACGGCTCGCGCGATCACCCTCCGCACATTGGTGTCGACCACCGGCACCGCCTGCCCGTAGGCGAAACAGGCGACGGCGCGGGCCGTGTAATCACCGATGCCGGGCAGCTTCAGGAGGGTGTCGACGTCGTCCGGGACGGTGTCGCCGTGCCGGTCGGCGAGAACCTTCGCGCATTCGTGCAGGCGCATCGCGCGCCGCGGATAGCCGAGCTTCCCCCACGCCCGCAGCACCTCGCCGCCGGATTCGGCGGCCATCGCCGACGGCACCGGCCAGCGTCGGACCCACTCCCGCCACGGTCCCTCGACCCGGGCGACGGGGGTCTGCTGCAGCATGATCTCGCTGATCAGGATGTGCCATCCCGAGATGCCGGATTCGCGCCACGGGAGCTTCCTGTGCACGATCCTGAACCAGTCGAGCAGCGGTTCCTTTGGCACACTAGGACGCATGAAAGATCTCACTCCGGCGCAGGCATGGCAGATCATCAAGGAAGGCAACGAGCGCTTCGTTCGGGGTGAGTCGATACATCCCAGCCAGGGTATCGCCGACCGCGCCAAGCTCGTCGACGGCCAGGCCCCGCACGTGGTGCTGTTCGGCTGCGGCGACTCCCGAGTGGCCGCCGAGGTGATCTTCGACCAGGGGCTCGGCGACATGTTCGTGGTCCGCACCGCGGGCCACGTGATCGACTCCTCGGTGCTCGGCTCCATCGAATTCGGCGTCGACATCCTCAACGTCCCGCTGATCGTGGTGCTGGGGCACGACAGCTGCGGTGCCATCTCCGCCACCCTCCGCGCCCTCGATCACCTCGAGTTGCCCTCGGGGTACGTGCGCAGCATCGTCGAGCGGGTGGCCCCGAGCGTCATCGCCGGCCGCGGCGAGGGACTGACCCGCGTCGACGAGTTCGAGATCAAGCACGTCAACGAGACCGGCAAACTGCTGATGGAACGCAGCCGGATCATCGCCGAGCGGGTCGAGGACGGGCGGCTGGCCATCGTCGGGCTGAACTACCACCTGAGCGACGGCGCCGTGACGCTGTCCGGGAAGATCGGCGACATCGGCGAGTAGGGACGTCGGTCCACGGTGATGCGGTGCGCCGCCGCTCGACGGCACCTGAGTGCAGACCGTGATCGTGAGCGCAACTCGCGACACGCCGCGTCAGGTGGGCAACGCCCCTGGTCTGCGGCGATACCGTGGCTCACGTGAACGAACCATCCGGACCGCTGCCCCCCGAGGTGTACTGGCGCCGTCGGCTTCTCGCCACCGGTGTCGCGGTGGTCGCGGTCGCCGTGGTGATCGGTCTGATCATCTGGGCATCGTCCTCGGGGAACGACGACGATTCGTCCACCACGAACGCCGCCGCGAGCTCCAGCAGCCCCGCCTCCTCGCCGCCCGCGTCCTCGGCGCCGGCCGCCCCGGCCGAATCGAAGACGTCGGCCCCGCAGCCGCCGGCGCAGTCGTCGTCCGCGGCGCCCGCCCGCTCGGGTGCACCGACGACCACGTCGCCGCCCCCTCCGGCCGAGGGCGCGAACGGCGTCCCGTGTTCGGATCAGGCGATCTCGGTGGTCCTCTACACCGACAAGCCGACGTACGCCAAGGGCGATCAGCCGGTGTTCACCCTGGTGACCACGAACGGCGGTCTGGCCCCGTGCTCGCGTGACGTCGGCAAGGCGGCCCAGAACGTGGTGGTCCGCTCGCTCGACGGCACCCGGACCCTCTGGGCCGCACAGGACTGTGCGCCGGACAAGACCGTCAAGGAGCAGGTGCTGGGCCCGGGCCAGCAGGTCACCGACACCGTCACCTGGTCGGGCACCACCAGCAGTCCGGGCTGTGACAAGCCGCGCGCGGCGATCCCCGTCGGCGCCTACCAGGCGATCGCGAAGCTCGGAGCGAAGGAGTCGGCGCCGATCACGTTCAACGTCATCGCGCCGCCGCAGCGCTGAACATCGGCTCGGGTGCCTCCGCGCCCGGCGGTCCGGCCACTCGTTTCACCCGCGGGCGGCGCGGCGGATCGGGCGGGCGGCTCGTCGTTCACGGTCGCGAGTCCCAACGAGAACCCCGCCGCGAAAGGCGCCCTTAGTCGAAGCGTTCCAGGCTGCTCTCGGCCAGCCGGGACAGGCCCTCGCGGATGTGTCGGGCCCAGACGCTGCCGATCCCCTCGACCGACTGCAGGTCCGCCGCGCTGCAGGCGAGCAGCGCCTGAAGGGTTCCGAACTCGCGGACCAGACGGTCGATGTGCCCGAACTGGAGGCGGGAGATCCGGGCCAGCAGACGGTAGCCGCGCGGGCTCATCGGGAGATCCTGCGCCTCGATCGTCGTCGGATATCCGAACGCGCCGGCCACCAGGGTCAGGTCGAGCAGATCGGCGTTCGACAGATTCTCCAGCGAGTCCAGGATCTGGCGCACCTGCTCGGTGCCGACCGGCTCCGGGGCGGGCTGGTAGTCGCGGACCAGCAGCTCCCGCATGATGTCGTTCTCACTGGTCAGCTCTTCGAGCTGGAGATCCACCTGGCGGCCGTAGGTGCCGAGCTCCAGGACGTACTCCTCGATCTCGACGCCGACGCGGCGCACCATCTCCATGCGCTGCGCGGTGCTGCAGGCGTCGCGCAGCAGGACGTAGTCCTCGATCTCCGCGCGGGACAGCTGCGCGCTCACCTCGTCGAGCCGAGCCTTGTACCGCTCC
The DNA here is from genome assembly GCF_047600385.1 of Gordonia sp. (in: high G+C Gram-positive bacteria). Taxonomy (GTDB): domain Bacteria; phylum Actinomycetota; class Actinomycetes; order Mycobacteriales; family Mycobacteriaceae; genus Gordonia. Next base: position 1,550,933 of record NZ_JASGKZ010000001.1, read on the forward strand.
AGGGTCGAGAGGGCGACGTTGGCGCGGGACAGCAGCGCATCGGGGTTCTCCACCACGCGGCGCGCACCGTCGACGTAGAGGCTCACGATCGACATCGAGGCGCTCACGGTGAGCACCGGTGTGCCGGTCTGAATCGCGGTGCGCTCGGCCGCGCGATGGCGGGTCCCGGACTCGGCGGTCGGGATGGTCGGGTCGGGGACCAGCTGCACGTTGGCCCGCAGGATCCGGGTGCCGTCGTCGGAGAGCACCACCGCGCCGTCCATCTTGGCCAACTCGCGCAGCCGCGTGGGCGCGAACTCCACGTCCAGGTGGAATCCGCCGTCGCAGATGCGTTCGGTGTCGTCGTCGTGCCCGAGGACGATGAGGGCGCCGGTCCCGCCGCGGAGGATCCGCTCGAGACCGTCGCGCAGGCCCGTGCCGGGCGCGACCCGGCGGAGAGTCGCCCGGGTTCGTTCGGACGGCGGCTCACTGCTGGTCATCATGTCTCCGATGAGTGTGGACGGGGGCGGCGGAACAGGCTCGATGGATGGCGCTGTGACGCACATGGATTAGCCTAACCGGGTGTGAAATCAGTCTTTGATCTGCCTGAGAACCCCGAGCCGTTGATCCGCCATCCCCAGGCGCCCGCCCCGGGCGGGGAGATCCGCCTCCACCGCGGTCAGTGCTTCGGGTGCAGCGACGAGTCGCCGGTCGGTCTGCGGCTCCGGGTCCGGACCGGGGAGGGGCTGCGGGTGAGCGCCGAACTGTCCGTCGAACCGTGGATGCAGGGCGGTCCCGGCGTGATCCACGGCGGACTGCTGGCCGCGGCGTTCGACGAGGTGATGGGCACCGCGCCGCTGGTGATCGGGATCCCGCCGGTCACCGGCCACCTCGAGGTGGACTACGCCAAGCCGATCCCGCTCGGTACCGTCTTGACGATCGAGGCCGAGGTGGTGGCCAAGGAGCGCCGGAAACTGTACATCGAGGCGCTCGCGCACTACGGCGACCGGGCCGAGCCGATGGCGGCCGCGCACGGGATCTTCATCCAGATCGACGTCCGTAAGCACTTCGAGGCGTACAAGGACCGATCGGCGGGCTGACCCCGTCGTCGTGCGGCTCCCGTCGTCGTGCGTCCGGCGACGGGAGACGGCTCAGAAGGGGGCGTCGGCGTAGTCCTGCGGGGTGCGGGGCCTCGTCGTCCGCCCGCCTGCCCGGACCCCGGACGACGTCGCGGCCAGCGCGGCCTCCTCCAGGTTCGCGACGCGGCTGACCGAGATCCCGGACGGCATGTCCTCGTCGGAGCCCGCGGGGATCACCGCGTGCGTGAACCCCAGCCGCCTGGCCTCGGCGACGCGCCGACCGATCGACGACACCCGCCGCACCTCGCCGGTGAGACCGACCTCGCCGATCGCGACGGTGCCCTGGGGGATCTCCTTCTTCTTGTGCGCCGACATCAGGGCGAGGAACAGGGCGAGGTCGGCGGCGGGCTCGGTGACCTTCATGCCGCCGACCGTCGAGACGTAGACCTCCATGTCGTGCGTCTTGATGCCGCCGTGCGCGCCGGCGACGGCGAGCATCATCGCCACCCGCGCCGAATCGAGCCCGGAGACGGCCCGCCGCGGCATGTTCGCCTCGGTCTTGTTCATCAGGGCCTGGATCTCGCCGACCAGGGCCCGCCGGCCGTCCATCGCCACCAGGTTCACGCTGCCCGGGACGGCGCCGTCGCGCTCGTGGACGAAGATCCCCGACGGGTCGCGCACCTCGTGGATGCCGTCGCTGCGCTGCTCGAAGCAGCCCACCTCGTCCGACGGGCCGAACCGGTTCTTGATGCCGCGCACCAGCCGCAGCGACGAGTGCCGATCCCCCTCGAAGGCCAGCACGACGTCGACCAGATGCTCCAGGGAACGCGGACCGGCCACGTTGCCGTCCTTGGTCACGTGGCCGACCAGGATCACCGAGACGCCGCTGTTCTTGGCGAGCGAGACCAGCGCGGTGGTCACCGCCCGGATCTGGGTGACGCCGCCGGAGACGCCGTCGGTCCCGGTGGCCTGGACGGTCTGCACCGAGTCGACGATCAGCAGGGTCGGGCGGACCTGATCGACGTGGCCGAGGATGGTCGCCAGATCGGTCTCGGAGGCCAGATAGACGTTCTGGTGCACGGCTCCGGTGCGTTCGGCGCGCAGCCGGACCTGCCCGGCCGACTCCTCGCCGGTCACGTACAGCGCGGTCCGGCCTGCGGCGGCCCAGTGTTTGACGGTCTCCAACAGCAGCGTCGACTTGCCGACGCCAGGCTCCCCGGCGAGCAGGATCACCGAACCGGGCACCACCCCGCGCCCGAGGACGCGGTCGAACTCGGCGATCCCGGTCGGAGTGGCTCCGGCGATCTCGGCGTCGATCTCGGTGATCCGCACCGCCGGGCTGCGCGGGGCCACCGAGACCGGTGCGCCCGGCGCCGCCGCGGGGGCGCCCTCCGTGATGGACCCCCACTCCCCGCAGTCGGGGCACTGGCCGACCCATTTGGGCACCTGGTGCCCGCACGCGCCGCACCGGTAGATCACCTTCGTCTTCGCCACGCGCCCACTGTAGTGGCGCCCTCCGACAACGGGGCCGTCGTCGACGACGGAGGTCGTGACACCGCTCTGCGCGGGGCCGCCACGCAGATGCGACGGGCCCCGATCCGCGAGGGATCGGGGCCCGTCCGGCAGAGGAGAGGCTCAGTGGTGGCCGCCGTCGCCGTGCTTCGGCTGGACGTCGCGGATCACGTCGACCCGCTCGTTGAGGGCGGTGCTGTCGACCGGGGTCGAGACGGTGATCGACTTCTTGCCGATCGACGGTCCGGTCGGCTTGCCGTCCTTGTCCGCGGGGAGGTTGTAGACCTCGAAGTTCAGCGTCAGGGGGACGGTGAGGCCGGGGGCGACGGTCTCGCCGGTGCCGTTGAGCTCGGCCTTGACCCGGGTGAGGCCGTCTTTCTCGACGTCGTCCCAGTTCGACGGCTCACCCGCGGCCAGGAAGCCGTTCGGGCCGATGACGGTGTCGTCGGCGGGGGTCAGCGTGACCTTGCCCTTCGGCGCGGTGATGCCGGTCAGCTTGACGTGGCGGACCTGGCTGTCGTTGGCGATGGTGAAGACCAGCTGGAACGGGCCGCCCGCGCCGAACACCTTCGACGCCTCGTCGACCGGGTACATGATCTGCAGGTTGCGGACGGCGATCGAACCCGGCAACTCGCCCGGGTTGCTCTTGTCGGCATCGAGCTGAAGCGTGCCGTGAGCGCCGTTGATCGCGGCTTCCTTGTTGTTGGTCTGCGAGATCTTGCCGGAACCGCACGCGGTGCTTCCCATGACGAGCGCGAGGCCGAGCGCGCCCACCACGGTGCCCTTGGCGATGCGGCGGGTGGTCCGAGTGAACACTGACACCTGAATCCTCCGAAAATTTCGCGCGTCGCGCATGATGCCGCGTGACGCTTCACTACGCAGCGTAGTGGGCGGCCCGGACAAAAGTCAGACGGGGTGGTCAGATTGGTCCGAAATCGGTGCGGGGGAGCGGTCCGGGCGGTCGTCGGACCTGGGGCGACCGTGTCGCACGAGCGTCTCGACGGGGCGGTTCTACGACGCTCTGTAGGCGTTCTGACCTGCACGGCCGGTGAATCGGTGTCGGGGGTGCGTGTTAGACTGGTAACACTCGAAAGGGGCACGGAGCATTGAATTTCAAAGTTGGCGACACCGTTGTATATCCGCATCACGGTGCTGCTCGGGTGGAAGACATCGTCGTACGGACCATCAAGGGTGAAGAGGTCGAGTACCTGGTCCTGAAGGTGACCGACGGTGACATGACGGTGCAGATCCCTTCCAGCAAGCTCGAATACGTCGGTGTTCGCGACGTGGTCGGCGCAGAGGGGCTGGACCAGGTGTTCGACGTGCTGCGCGCGCCGCACACCGAGGAGCCGACCAACTGGGCCCGCCGCTTCAAGGCCAACCAGGAGAAGCTGATCTCGGGCGACATCATCAAGGTGGCCGAGATCGTCCGCGACCTGTGGCGTCGTGAGCAGGACCGCGGACTGTCCGCGGGTGAGAAGCGCATGCTGACGCGTGCCCGTCGCGTGCTGGTCGACGAGCTCTCGCTCGCCCAGGACACCGACGAGGCTCGCGCCGACACCATTCTCGGAGAGATCCTGGCGGCGGCGTCCTGACGCAGCCCGAGGGGGAACGCCCGTCCGACGGGCAGAACGAAGAACGCAGCGGGCGCGTCGTCGCCCTCATCCCCGCTGCCGGACGAGGTGTTCGCCTCGGTCTGGAGCGGCCCAAAGCGTTCGTCGAGTTGAACGGCCGCACGCTGCTCGCACGCAGCGTCGCGGCCGTTCGCGCATCCGGGGTCGTGGACGAGGTGGTGCTGGTGGTGCCGCCGGAACTGGTCGACGTCGTACGCGGCGAACACCCGGAGACGACGGTGGTGGCCGGCGGCGCCGAGCGCAGCGACTCGGTCCGGGCCGGACTCGCCGCGGCCGGCGACGCCGACCTGATCCTGGTGCACGACGCCGCGCGTGCGCTCACCCCGCCGTCGTCGTTCACCGCCGTCGTCGAGGCGCTGCGCGGCGGCCGGGACGCCGTGGTGCCGGGGCTGCCCGTCGTCGACACGCTCAAACGCGTCGACGCGGACGGGACGGTGCGGGACACCCCCGCCCGCGGCACGCTGCGGGCGGTGCAGACCCCGCAGGGGTTCGCCGCCGACGTGCTGCGACGGGCGCACGCCGGCGCGGCCGAGGCCACCGACGACGCCGGGCTGGTCGAGGCGCTCGGCGTCCCGGTGCAGGTGATCGACGGCGACGCGCTGGCCTTCAAGATCACCGCGCCCCACGACCTGCGGCTCGCGAAGCTGCTGCTGGCAGGGGAGGAGATCGGATGAGGGTCGGCATCGGCACCGACGTGCACGTGATCGAGGCCGGTCGCGACTGCTGGATGCTCGGCCTGCTGTTCGATGGTGAGGACGGGTGCGCCGGCCACTCCGACGGGGACGTCGGGATCCACGCGCTCTGTGATGCGCTGCTCTCCGCCGCCGGACTCGGCGACCTGGGATCGGTCTTCGGCGTCGACCGGCCCGAGTGGACGGGCGTGACCGGCGCCCGGCTGCTGGTGCACGTCGCGTCCCTGCTCGACGAGAACGGATTCGCGCCGGTCAACGGCGCGGTCCAGGTGATCGGCGACCGACCCAGAGTCGGGCCGCGTCGAGCGGAGGCCCAGCGGTTGCTCGCCGAACTGCTCGGCGCGCCGGTCTCCGTCTCGGCCACGACCACCGACGGGCTCGGCCTGACCGGCCGCGGTGAGGGCATCGCGGCGGTGGCCACGGCGCTGGTGGCCCCGAAGAATCCGCCGCTGAAGTAAGATCGCGGGTCGTGACTCTTCGCCTGTACGACACCGCGGCCCGCGAGGTCCGCGACTTCGTTCCGCTCCGCCCCGGTACCGCCACCGTGTACCTCTGCGGCGCCACCGTGCAGGGCGTCCCGCACATCGGCCACGTCCGCAGCGGCATCGCCTTCGACGTGCTGCGCCGCTGGCTCGCGCACGCCGGGCTGGACGTGCTGTTCGTCCGGAACGTGACCGACATCGACGACAAGATCCTGCGCAAGGCCGCCGACCATGACCGGCCGTGGTGGGAGTGGGCCGCGACGCACGAACGCGCGTTCACCGCCGCCTACGACGCGCTCGGCGTGCTCCCGCCGTCGGCCGAACCGCGGGCGACCGGCTTCATCACCCAGATGGTCGAGTACATGCAGCGCCTGATCGACCGCGGCCACGCCTACGCCGCCGACGGCAACGTCTACTTCGACGTGCGCAGCCTGCCCGACTACGGCAGCCTCTCGCGCTTCAAGCTCGACGACGTCTCGCAGGGCGAGAGCGCGGGCACCGGTAAACGCGACCCGCGCGACTTCACCCTGTGGAAGGCCGCCAAACCGGGGGAGCCGTCGTGGCCGACGCCCTGGGGCCCGGGACGTCCCGGCTGGCACCTGGAGTGCTCGGCGATGGCCACCTCGCTGCTCGGCGGCGAGTTCGACATCCACTGCGGCGGCATGGACCTGATCTTCCCGCACCACGAGAACGAGATCGCCCAGAGCCACGGCGCGGGCGACGGCTTCGCCCGGTACTGGCTGCACAACGGCTGGGTCACCATGAGCGGCGAGAAGATGAGCAAGTCGCTCGGCAACGTGGTCTCGATCCCCGAGATGCTCAAGAAGGTCCGTCCGGTGGAGCTGCGCTACTACCTCGGCAGCGCGCACTACCGGTCCATGCTGGAGTACTCCGACAAGGCGCTGCACGAGGCCGCCACCGGTTACCGGCGGATCGAGTCGTTCGTGCAACGCGTCGCCGACCGGGTCGGCGAGGTGGGCGTGGGCGACGTCTCCGCCGAGTTCGCGGCCGCGCTCGACGACGATCTCGGCGTGCCCGCCGCGCTCGCCGTCGTGCACAACGCGGTCCGCGAGGGCAACGGTGCGCTCGAGGCCGGGGACGGTGCGCGGGCGCAGGAGATCGCCGCGCAGGTCCGCGCCATGATGGGTATCCTCGGCACCGATCCGCTCGATCCGCGCTGGCGGACCGGGGGCGGCGCCGACGAGGCGGCCACCGCCGCACTCGGCGTGCTGATCGGCGCGGAACTGGAACGACGCGCCGCGGCGCGCGCGGCCAAGGACTGGGCCGTCGCCGACGAGGTCCGCAACCGGCTCGAAGAGGCCGGAGTGGACGTGACCGACACCCCCGACGGCGCCCAGTGGGCGCTGCAGAAGAAGGACTGACATGGCCGGCAACTCTCAGCGCAAGGGCGCGGTCCGCAAGTCGGGCAGCAAGAAGGGCCAGGTCGTCGGATCGGGCGGACAGCGTCGTCGCGGGCTCGAGGCCCGCGGTGCGACGCCCAAGGCCGTCGACCGCACCTACCACCCGGCGCACAAGAAGGCGAAGGCCGCGGCCAAGGCGAAGAACGCCGCCGGCCGCGGCGCGGCGCGGCGCAAGGACGACGGTCCCGAGCACGTCGTGGGACGCAACCCGGTGGTGGAGTGCCTCCGCGCCGGGGTGCCCGCGACGGCGCTCTACGTGATGACCACCATCGACGCCGACGACCGGGTCCGCGAAGCCATCGCCGAAGCCGGTGACAAGGGCATCGCGATCCTGGAGGCGAGCAAGGCCGAACTCGACCGCCTCACCGTCAACGGCCTGCACCAGGGCCTGGCCCTGCAGGTCCCCGAGTACGCCTACGCGCACCCCGACGACCTGCTCGCCGACGCGCTGGCCTCGCCGACCCCGCCGCTGTTGGTGGCGCTCGACAACATCACCGATCCGCGGAACCTCGGCGCGGTGATCCGCAGCGTCGCAGCGTTCGGCGGTCACGGCGTGCTGATCCCGGCACGCCGCTCGGCCAGCGTCACCGCGGTCGCGTGGCGGACCAGCGCGGGCGCGGCCGCCCGGCTGCCCGTCGCCCAGGCCACCAACCTCAACCGGACGCTGCTCGACTGGGCGAAGGCGGGCTGCCAGATCGTCGGGCTCGACGCCGGCGGCGACGTGACGCTCGACGAGTACGACGGCACCGGTCCGACGGTCGTGGTGGTGGGCTCGGAGGGCAAGGGTCTCTCGCGCCTGGTGCGAGAGAACTGCGATTCGGTGCTCTCGATCCCGATGGCGGGCGACGTGGAGAGCCTGAACGCGTCGGTCGCGGCCGGGGTGGTGCTCGCGGAGTTCGCCCGTCAGCGTCGTGCGGTGCCGGGCGCCTGACCCCTTCTTCGGGATCGACGAGGCTTCGACACCGGATCCTTCGTCGCCGGGCTCAGCCGTCGTCGTGGTCGTGAGCCGGTCGTCGCCGACGCGCATCCGCGGGCGTGTCGCGTGTCCTCTTCCGCGTCGCGACTCATCCATGGACCGCGACACAGAAGAGGACACGCGACACGGGCACAACCCTCGTGCCGCGAACGCGTCTGTGACACGGGCGTCGCTCCGCCGTCCGCCGGGCGTGCCGAGCGGTCCGCGTCGCAAGGGCCTCCGCACAGCTCCCCGAACCGGGGAGGAGCGCAGCGACGAGACGAGTCGAAGGGGGCTCTGCGCGCCCCGCATCCCGGCGGCTACAGCGGCATCTCCCTCGGACTCGCCGCGCCGTCGAGTCTTCGCCCTCGACCGCCCGGCCAGCAGGGCGTCGGTGCTGAGCACGACCAGTGCCACCCAGACGATCCCGAAACCGATCCAGCGGGCGGGCGAGACGTGCTCGCCGAGCAGCGTCACCGCGCAGATCAACTGGATGACCGGGGTGATGAACTGGATCAGCCCGACCGTCGTGAGCGGGATGCGCCGGGCGGCGGCCGCGAACAACAGCAGCGGCACCGTCGTCGCCACCCCGCTGAAGACCAGCAGTCCGGTGTGCACGGCGCCGTGCGAGCCGAACTCCAGACCCGGTCCGACGGTCGCGACCAGCACCAGGATCGTCGCGGCCACCGGAGTCAGGATCAGCGTCTCCAACGTGAGACCGTGCAGGGCCGGGAGCTCCGCGCCGACCTTCTTCTTGACCAGCCCGTACAGGGCGAACGACGTCGCCAGGGTCAGTGCCGTCGCCGGGAACGCCCCGCCGGCGAACGCCAGGTACAGCGCCGCGACGGCACCGATCCCGACCGCGACCCACTGCAGCGTGCGCAGCCTCTCGCGCAGGACGACGACGCCCAACGCCACCGTGACCAGCGGATTCAAGAAGTAGCCGAGCGCCGCGTCACTGGTGTGCCCGGAGGTCACCGCGGCCACGTACACCACCCAGTTGATCCCGATCAGGACCGCCGCGGCGGTGAGACCGATCATCATCCGGCGGCGTCGCAGCAGGGGCGGCAGCCACGCCCAGTCCCGGCCGGCGGCGAGCACGACCAGGCAGAGCAGCGCCGACCACAGGATCCGGTGGGCCAGGATCTCCCACGCCCCGGTGGGGCGCAGCGCGTCGAAGTAGATCGGGAACAGACCCCACAGTCCGTAGGCGCCGAAACCGGCGGCCAGGCCGCGCGCGGACTCCCCGGCGAAACGCTGCTTGTTCACCGGGCGCTCATCGGGCCCGGACGTGCACGCCCGCGGCGGTCAGCGCCCGGCGGACGGCCCGGGCGTGTTCGACGGCCCCGGGAGTGTCGCCGTGCAGGCAGATCGAGTCGGCGGTGATCGCGATCTCGGTGCCGTCGATCGCCCGGATCCGCTCCCCGGTGGCCAGCTTCACCACGCGGTCGGCGATCACGGCGGGATCGGTGAGCACGGCGCCGTCGAGCCGGCGCGAGACCAGGGTCCCCTCCGACGTGTAGGCGCGGTCGGCGAAGGCCTCGGTGAGCACCGGGATCCCGGACTCGCGAGCGAGGGCGAGGGAGAGTGAATCGGGCAGTCCCATCAGGGGGAGACCCGCCTCACCGACGGCGGTCACGACCGCGGCGGCCTGCTCGGGGTGGGCGACGACGGTGTTGTACAGCGCCCCGTGCGGCTTCACGTAGTCTACGGTGCCGCCGACGGACCGGGCGATCTGCGACAGCGCGCCGATCTGGAACAGCACGTCGGCGACGAGATCGTCGGGATCGATCTCCATGAACCGGCGACCGAATCCGTCGCGGTCGGGGTAGGACACCTGCGCGCCGATCCGGACCCCCGCATCCACCGCCTGTCGGCAGGTGCGGCGCAGCAGGCTCGGTGTTCCGGCGTGGAACCCGCAGGCCACGTTCGCGCTGGTGACCAGCTGGACCATCGTGGCATCGTCGCCGACGCCTTCGCCGAGATCGGCGTTCAGATCGATCACGCGAGCCTCGTCGGGGCGGCGTCGATCGGCGGCGGGGGACATGGTCACATGGTAGATCGCCTTATGCTCCGCGCCCGGTGCGCCCTCGCCTCGTGATACGACGGCGTCCTCGCTGGTCGTCTTCGGCTCGTCGGTCGGGATCTCGACTCCGCTCGATCACCGAAGAGGCTCGATCGCCGAAGAAGCTCGATCGCCGAGGGGGCTCGATCACCGAGGGGGCCGACCGCCGAGGGGGCCGACCGCCGAGGGGTCCGACCGCAGAAGGGGCCCGACCGCAGAAGGGGCCCGATCACTGAAAGGAGATCGAGCGCGGCGGATGCCGGTGGTGAGGTGCGGTCACGATGTGCGCGAAAACGGGGGTCGCAAAGGCTATCTGCCATCGGAGCCCCCGTTTTCATGCACATCGTGACGGGTTCGGTCGGATCGGAAGGACCTGCTCTCGGTACACGGTTCCTCACGCTGGCCGGGGACTCCTCCCGATGGTCGAGCGGAGTCGAGACCACGGCCTGGGCACCGAATGATCTCGACTCCGCTCGATCACCGAGGCGGCTCGGTCGCCGACTCCGCTCGATCGCCGACTCCGCTCGATCACGGAGGACGGCGTGACCACCGGGGAGGTGCGACCGCCGAGGACGGCATCCGGCAACGGGAATCACTCATCTAGGGTGAGTCACCATGGCACAGATGGATACGCGTGTGGCAACCGTCGAGGGGCCGGTCTCCGGAGTGCGGGGGCGGCGGACGCGCCGGGGGACCGCGTCGTGGCTGGGCATCCCGTACGCCGCGCCGCCGGTCGGTCCGCTCCGGTTCCGGGCACCGCAGCCCGTCGCACCGTGGACCGAGGTCCTCGAGTGCGACGAATACGGTTCCGCACCGATCCAGGACCGCCTGTTCACGGCCCGCGCGAACGGCCGCTTCCATCCGCGCAGCGAGGACTGCCTGACGCTGAACGTGTTCGCCCCGGACACGGTCTCGACCGCGCCGCGACCGGTGATGGTCTTCTTCTACGGCGGTGCGTACCTGCTGGGCGGGACGTCGACCCCGATCTACGACGGCGCGTTCCTCGCCCGGGCCCGCGACGTGATCGTGGTGACCGTCAACTACCGATTCGGGGCCTTCGGATTCCTGGATCTGAGCGCCTACTCCACACCGGAACGCCCGTTCGACGGCAACTGCGGTCTACGGGACATGGTGGCCGCCCTGGAGTGGGTGCAGCGCAACGTCGCCGCATTCGGCGGCGACCCGGATCGGGTGACCGTCTTCGGGGAGAGCGCGGGCGGCGCCGCGGTGCTCACGCTGCTCTCGACCCCGGCCGCGGAGGGTCTGTTCTCCCGGGCCATCGCCCAGAGTCCGGCGGCCGACCTGGTGGTCCACCGGGACAACGCCGCGCTGCTCGCCGACGAGTTCGTCCGCCAGGTGGTGGACCCGAAGCGTCGTGCGGGACGGGAGCGGACCGGAGTGCTGGAGCCGGCCGAGGTGGCCGACATCGTCGACGGCGCCGACCCGGGAACGCTGCTGGCCGCGAGCAAACGGCTCCTCGGCTTCACCAAGCACGCCGGGCTCTCCGACCCGTTGCCCTTCGCGCCGGTCGTCGACGGCGACTACCTGCCGCACTCCCCGGTGGCGGCCGCCCGCGCCGGGAAGACCCACCGGGTGCCCCTGATGATCGGCCACAACCACGACGAGGGCGAACTGTTCGCGCGGTTCTGGAACATCCTCCCCGAATCGAGCCACTACCTGGTCGGCGTGCACGACCCGGAGGTGCGCGCGGAGATCGAGCGGATGTATCCGGGCACCGGGGATCAGATCCGGCTCTCCGCCGACGCGGTGTTCTGGATCCCGACGACCGTCTTCGCCGAGTGCCACGCCGAGCACTCGCCGACCTTCGTCTACCGCTACGACTATTCGGCGCTGGCCCTCAAGATCAGCGGGATCGGCGCCACCCACGCGACGGAGCTGCTCGCGGTGTTCGGCGTGTACCGCCATCCGATCGGGGTGGGCCTGGCCGCGGCGGGCAGTTGGGGTTCCACCAAGCGGATCACCGGCACGATGCAGTCGTTGTGGACCTGGTTCGCCCGGACCGGCGCCCCGTCGCAGCGGTGGCCGCGGTACAGCGCGGAGGAACGGAACGTGCTGGTGCTCGACGACCCGGTGCGCCTGGAGGTGGATCCGGACGGGGCACGGCGTGCCGCGTGGGAGCGCGTGCACCTGCAGATGCGGCAGGACTGAGACGATGACGCGGGTGACACCGCGGCGCGGGGCCGCGCTCGCGGCGGGGCTGGCCGTCGTCGTCCTGCTCGGCGGATGCGGATCGGACGACGACCCGTCCACCTGGCCCAGCCGCTACCTGACGCCGTCGAGTTCCTCCTCGGTCCGGCCGAGCGTCCCGACGGTGCGTTCGACGCCGCCGTCGCTCCCGCCGCCGTACATCGAGCGCGTCGAATGGGCGCAGACCGAGGTGGGCCCGAGCCTGCAGATCCATCCGACGCCGGCGGGCCGGAAGGTGGAGGGCGACGACGTCGAGGACACCGCCTGGCGCGAGGTCCTGGCACTGGATCCGAGCGCCGACACCCCGGGGATGCGCGCGCAGTTCGACTGCCACTGGAGGTTCGCCCGCGTGGTGGATCCGGACAAGACGAGCTGGAACCTGGAGCCGGCTCGCCCGGTGGTGACCGAGGAGGAGATGATCTCCGCCCGCTGCAACCCGGGCTTCGCCGAGGAGTAGCGGACTCGACGGGCGGGCGGGGATCTCGACTCCGCTCGATCATCGAAAGGGGTGTCTCGCTCCCCGAAAGGGGTGTCTCGATCATCGAAAGAAGCCTCTCGATGATCGAAAGGGGCGTCTCGAACATGGAAGGGGCGTCGCGCGCTCCTCGAAAGGCGCGTCTGCGCAGTCAGGCGAGTTCTTTCGCTGGTCGAGCGAGTCCGCTCGGTGGTCGAGCGGAGTCGAGACCGGGGCGACGTCCTCAGTCGCGGGCGCGCATCCCGACGGCCCGGCAGATCAGGTAGATCACGAACGAGATCGTCGTGACCAGCACCGACACGGGCAGTTCGGGGGCCAGTGACAGGATCAGTCCGCCCACCGAGGCGAGCAGCGCGAAGGCGACCGACAGGACGACCTGCCGGGTCGGCGACGCGGTGAGGCGGGCGGCGGCCGCGGCCGGGGTGATCAGAAGCGACATCACCAGCAGGGCGCCGATGATCTGCACGCCCTGGGCGGCGGCGAGCCCGACGAGGATCGCGAACACCACCGACAGCGTCCGCATCGGGACGCCGTTCGCGGTGGCCACCCGCGGATCCAGGCTCGCGAACAGCAGCGGCCGGTAGATCACCGCGAGCACGGCGAGCACCACCGCGGCGGTGATCGACACGGCGATCAACCCGCCGGAGCCGACGCTCACCACCTGACCGGTGAGCAGGGCGAACCCGGTCCCGGCCCGGCCGTGCAGGTGCAGGAAGAGCACGCCGAGGCCCAGCCCGAACGCCATGACGACGCCGATCACCGAGTCGCGTTCGCGGGCGCGGTTGCCGAGCCAGCCGAACACCGCCGCGGCCAGCACGGCGCCGATCACGCCGCCGGCCTGCACGCTGACTCCGGCGAGCAGCGCCGCGGCGGCGCCGGTGAACGAGAGCTCCGCGGCGCCGTGCACGGCGAAGCTCATCTGCCGGGCCACGATCATCGGCCCGAGCAGCCCGCCGACCAGGCCGAGCAGCGCCAGCGCCAGCAGCGACTGCTGGACGAAGGTCCGGCCCAGCAGATCGACGGTCTGCGAGAAGTTCCAGAAGTCGCCGATCCCGGCGGCGAGCGGATACGTGGTCATCGGGCGATCACTCGGGGGTCCTCGCTGTCGTCGGTGTGCTCGGTGCAGTGGGGATGGTCGCCGTCGGCGCCGACCACGACCAGGCGGTCGGCGATCTCGATCACCTCGACGCGGCTGCCGTACAGGTCCGAGAGGGTCTCGGAGTTCATCACCTCGGTGACGGTGCCGATCCGGAAGGCGCCGTCGACCAGGTAGAGCACCCGGTCGACGAACGGGAGCACCGGATTGATCTCGTGCGTCACGAACAGGATCGCGGTGTCACGGCGTCGTCGTCGTTCGTCGAGGAGGTCGACGACGGTGCGCTGGTTGCGCAGGTCCAGGCTGGCGAGGGGTTCGTCGCACAGCAGGAGCGCGGGGTCGTCGGTCAGCGACTGGGCGATGCGCAGTCGCTGCTGTTCGCCGCCGGAGAGCAGCCCGAACGGCTGGTCGGCGTAGCGCTGCGCATGGACCTCGGCGACGGCCGCGTCGACGCGGCGGGCGCGCTCCCGGCGCCGCCGCCACCCGATTCCCCACGATGTGCCGTCGACCCCGAAACCGACCAGGTCGCGGCCGCGCAGGGACATGGTGTCGGAGTCGTCGGCGTGCTGCTGCGGCACGTAACCGAGCCGTCCGTGCACGGTCAGCGACCCCGAGGTCAGGGGGAGCCGCCCCAGGATCGTGCGCAGCAGGGTGGTCTTGCCCGAGCCGTTGGGGCCGAGCACCGCGATGAACTCGCCGGGCTCGACGGCCAGATCCAGCCCGCGCCAGAGGACCCGCTCGCCGACGGCGACCGTGGCCCGGGAGAACTCGACGACCGGACTCATCCGTTGAGGGCCTGTTCGAGGCGCTGGATCTGCGTGGACTGCCAGTCCAGGTATCCGGTGACGCCCCGCGGCAGGGATTCGGTGACCTCGACCACCGGGATCTTGGTCTCGCCGGCGAGCTTCAGCAGCGCTTCGGTCGCCGGATCCACGGCCTGGGTGTTGTAGATCAGGGCGCGGACCTCACGCTTCTTCAGCAGATCGTCGAACGCCGCGACGTCGGCGGCGGACGGCGACTGACCGTCTTCGACGGCGGCGGTGAAGGCGGGCGGGGCGACGTCGGTCAGGCCTGCATCGTCGAGCAGATAGTGGGCCAGCGGCTCGGTGGCGGCGACCTTCGCGCCGGCGGCACGGGTCTTGAGCGCGGTCAGCCGGTCCCGCAGCCCCTTGAGCCCGGTGGTGAACTTCGCGGCGTTGTCCTTGTAGTACGAGGCGTTCTTCGGGGAGACCTTGCTCAGTTCGGCGGCGGTCTCGTCCGCGACCAGGCCGACCACCTCGAGGTCGTAGAAGACGTGTTCGTTGACGGCGTGGTCGTGGTGGTGCCCTTCCTCGCCGTGCTCGTCGTGATCACCGTGCTCGTCGTGATCGTGATCGTCCTCGGCGGACTCTCCGGCGCCGCCGGGCAGCAGGGAGACGGCGTTCACCTGGTACGCCTTGGAGGACCCGGCGGCCTTCTCCATGTAGGCGTCGTAGTCGAGGCCGTTGTAGACCAGGACGTCGGCGTCCTCGATCTTGGCGGTGTCGGCGATCGACGGCTCGAACTCGTGCGGGTCGGAGCCGGGGGAGTTGAACAGCGCGGTGACCGTGCCGCGGTCGCCGACGACGGCGCTCGCGACGGAGCCCCAGACGTCGGTGGAGGCGACGACGGTGGGGGAGTCGGTCTGCGCGGGCGCGTCGTCGCCGCTGCCGCAGGCGACCGCGGCGAAGGCGGTGGCGCCGACCAGCGAGGCTGCGGCGAGACGACGCAGGGTGCTGCGGCGGGAGGGAGTGGCGTGCATCGACGGCCCAGCCTTTCGATAATGACAATCGTGTCCAGCATGGAGTCTAGGTTCGGCGCCCGCCGACGACCAATAGCGATCGGTGCATGACATCGGTCCCGTCGGGGAGGACCCGGCGCGGGCCGACCGCCGGGAAGCATGTCTTAGTCTGGATCCATGACCGGTGTCCCGCGCCCGCGCCGCCTCGCTCTGATCTCGGTGCACACCTCCCCGTTGGCGCAACCGGGGACCGGGGATGCGGGCGGACTCAACGTCTACGTCTGGCAGACGGCACGACGTCTCGCGCGCCGCGGCATCGAGGTGGAGATCTTCACCCGGGCCACGTCGTCGTCGGACGAACCGCTGGTGGAGGCGGCCCCCGGCGTGACCGTGCGCAACGTGGTGGCCGGGCCGTTCGACGGCCTCGACAAACGTGACCTGCCCGGCCAGCTGTGCGCGTTCTCGGCCGGCGTGCTGCGCGCCGAGGCCGCGCATCCGCGCGGCTACTACGACCTGATCCACTCTCACTACTGGCTCTCCGGCCAGGTCGGCTGGCTGGCCCGCGATCGCTGGCAGGTGCCGCTGGTGCACACGGCCCACACGCTGGCCGCGGTGAAGAACACCTCGCTCGCCGACGGCGACACCGCCGAGCCGATGGGGCGGGTGATCGGCGAACAGCAGGTGGTGGCCGAAGCCGATCGGCTGATCGCGAACACCCGTGCCGAGGCGTCCGAACTCGTCGAGTTCTACGCCGCGAACCCCGCCAAGATCGACGTCGTGGTCCCCGGCGTGGACCTGGACTGTTACTCGCCGCGGCCGCGCGCGCAGGCCCGGGCAGCGCTGGGGCTCGACCCCGACGACGTGCTGGTGACCTTCGTCGGACGTATCCAACCGCTCAAGGCGCCGGACGTGCTGCTCGCGGCGGCGGCGCCGCTGATCCGCGCCGACCCCACCGGTCGGCTG
The DNA here is from genome assembly GCF_047600385.1 of Gordonia sp. (in: high G+C Gram-positive bacteria). Classification (GTDB taxonomy): domain Bacteria; phylum Actinomycetota; class Actinomycetes; order Mycobacteriales; family Mycobacteriaceae; genus Gordonia. Next base: position 1,567,253 of record NZ_JASGKZ010000001.1, read on the forward strand.
CGCCTGCTGATCGTCGGCGGACCGTCCGGCACGGGTCTGGAGCGGCCGACGGCGCTGGCCGATCTCGCGCGTGACCTGGGCGTCGCGGACCGGGTGACCTTCCTGCCGCCGCAGGCGCCGGTCGATCTGGCGAACGTCTTCGCCGCGTCGAACCTGGTGGCCGTGCCCAGCTACTCCGAGAGTTTCGGCCTGGTGGCCGTGGAGGCGCAGGCATGCGGTGTGCCGGTGATCGCGGCCGACGTCGGCGGACTCGGGGTGGCGGTGCGGGACGGCGTCACCGGCCGTCTCGTCGCCGGGCACGACATCGACGTCTGGACGCGCGAACTGAAGGCGATGCTCGACGACCCCGCCGGCCTGGAGCGCTACGCCGCCGCCGCGCCCGCACACGCGCAGGCCTTCTCGTGGGAGCACACCGTCGATGCGCTGCTCACGTCGTACGGTGCGGCGATGGCGGGCTTCCCGCGCCGTTCCCCGCTGGGCCGCAGACGCCGCGGCTGGCTCAAGCCCCGACCGAGGATGGCAGGATGACCGATCCCACCGAACGGAATCTGACGACCCTGGAGGCGGTGCTCACCGAATCGGGCATCGATTACGTGCGCAAGGACTCCGGCGGCGCGAAGGCCGAGCACGTGGTCGTCGAACTGCCGGGTGAGCGCAAGCTCAAGACCACCGTGCTGCTGACCGCGGGGGTGCACGGGGTGCGCGTGGAGGCGTTCGTCTGCCGCCGGGCCGACGAGAACCATCAGGCGTTCTACCGCTATCTGCTGCTGCGCAACCGGCGTCTCTACGGGGTGGCCTACACCCTCGACAACGTCGGCGACGTCTATCTGATCGGGCGGATCTCCGCGGAGGCGCTGACCGGCTCGGAGGTCGACCGGGTGCTCGGGCAGGTCCTGGAGGCGGCCGACGGTGATTTCAACAAGCTGCTCGAGATCGGTTTCCTCACCTCGATCCACCGGGAGTGGGCCTGGCGCACCGCCCGCGGGGAACCGATGGCGAACCTGCGGGCCTTCGCGCATTTGATCGACGAGTCGAAGCTGCCCGAGATCGGGCCGCTCGACGACGGCGCCCCGACCTCGGTCGACGAGGCCTCGGCCGGCGGGGGCGTCGTCGACTGAGCGTTCGTTCCGTACGTGTGGTTCGTCGGATTGTCTAAGCTGTGACCCGACACTGTCGCCTCGGGCGGGGTGACCCATCTGACCGTGACAATCGTTATTGATACGATCGTGCCGCAACTCACTACTGGAGGATGTCCATGAGCTTCCGCAATCCGTACGACGACGTCGAGATCCCGAACGTCAGCGTCTACGACTACCTGTTCGGCTCGATCGCCGATGCCGACCTGGAGCGCACCGCGCTGATCGACGCCCGTACCGGTGCGGCCACCACCTACGGACAGCTGATCGGCTCGATCGACGCGGCCGCCGGTGCCCTGGCCGCCCGCGGGATCGCCGTCGGCGACGTCGTCGCGGTGCTGTCGCCGAACATCCCGGCCTTCGCGACCGTCTTCCACGGCATCCTCCGTGCCGGCGCCACGGCGACCACGCTGAACGCGCTGTTCACCGAGAAGGACATCGCCAAGCAGCTGGTCGACTCCAAGGCCAAGATGCTGATCACCATCTCGCTGATGGCCCCGCAGGCCAAGGAGGCGGCCGCCGAGGTGGGCATCCCCGCCGCGAACGTCATCATCCTGGACGGCGAGGGCGAGGCCGGCGCCGACGGTCACCCGAACGCGGCCGACCTGCTCGGTGCCGGACTGCCCGCCCCGGAGGTCTCGTTCGACCCGGCCACCCACCTGGCCGTCCTGCCGTACAGCTCGGGCACCACCGGCAACCCGAAGGGCGTCATGCTCAGCCACCGCAACCTGGTGGCCAACGTCGCGCAGATCGAGCCGCTCAACGGCATGACCGAGGAGGACGTCGTCCTCGCCGTCCTGCCGTTCTTCCACATCTACGGCATGACCGTGCTGCTCAACTCGGCGCTCAAGGCCCGCGCCGCGCTGTTCATCATGCCGCGCTTCGACCTGCTGGAGTTCCTGCAGGGCATCCAGGACCACAAGGTGACCCAGGCGTTCATCGCGCCGCCGGTCGCCGTCGCCCTGGCCAAGCACCCGGTCGTCGACAAGTACGACCTGTCGTCGCTCACCACCATGCTCTCCGGCGCCGCGCCGCTCGACGGCGAACTGGGCAAGGCTGTCGCCGAGCGCCTGAACCTGCGCATGCTGCAGGGTTACGGCATGAGCGAGCTCTCGCCGGTCAGCCACATGATCCCGGCCGACGGCGGCGAGCAGTCGCGCGGCGTCGAGGCTCCGCTGGCCTCGGTGGGCTGGGCCGTCCCGAACACCGAGAACAAGCTCATCGACCCGGCCGACGGCTCCGAGATCGGGATCCCGGCCGAGGGCGTCTCCGCGGCGGGCGAGCTGTGGGTCAAGGGCCCGAACGTGATGATCGGCTACCTGAACAACGAGCAGGCGACCGCCGAGACCATCGACGCCGACGGCTTCCTGCACACCGGCGACATGGCGACCGTCGACGCGACCGGCTGCGTCACCATCGTCGACCGGCTCAAGGAGCTCATCAAGTACAAGGGCTACCAGGTGCCGCCGGCCGAGCTCGAGGCGCTGCTGCTGACCCACCCGAAGATCGCCGACGTCGCGTGCGTCGGTGCGCTCGACGAGGAGGGCGAGGAGGTGCCGAAGGCGTTCGTCGTGGTCCAGGAGGGCCAGGAGCTGACCGCCGAGGAGGTCATGGAGTTCACCGCCGAGAACGTCGCGCCGTACAAGAAGGTGCGCCAGGTGGAGTTCATCGCCCAGATCCCGAAGTCGGCCGCGGGCAAGATCCTGCGCAAGGATCTGCGTAAGTAAGTCGTACGACGACCCCGGGCCGGTGCTCCGCGATTCCTCGCGGGCCCGGCCCGGAGTCGTCTCCCGGTCGGTTTCCTCCCGCCGGTCGAGTCCCTGCGCCGGGCGATTCCGCTCGAGGGGCGATCTCCTTCGAGGGTCGATTCCGCTCTAGGGGCGGTCCCCTTCGAGGGTCGACTCCGTTCGAGGGGCGGTCCCCTTTGAGGGGTCGACTCCGTTCGGGGGCGGTCCCCTTCGCTGGTCGAGCGGAGTCGAGACCCGGGCCGACCGTTCCCCGAGCCTGCGAGTCGAAGGGCTCTTGAGTTCTGCGCGCCGGAGCTCCTTCGACGCGGTCCTCGGCCGACGCCTCGGTCCGACTCTCTCCGTGCGGAGTCGTTCTCGACCGGTGGTGTGACAGGGTGAGACGCGTCGGGGAGGCGAGGAGTGGGGTATGCGCGGAGTGCGCGTGGGTTGGATCGTGCTGGCGGGGAGCGCCCTGGTCTACACGGTGTGGGCGGCGTTCGAGTCGGCGGGGGCGTCGGGCTGCGGGAAGGGCGGCCCTCGGTATCCGTCGGGTACGTCATGCGAGAGTTCGACGGATCAGGTTCTCGGGGTCTGGTCGCTCCTCGGAGTCGGACTGGTGCTGATCGGGCCGCCGTTGGTGGCGGCGCTGGCGATGCGGATCCGGGTGTCGTGGCTGGCGGTCGTCGGACTGGGCGCGGCCGCCCTTCTCGGCGGCGTGCACATGTCCGAATCCACGAGCATGCTGCGTTTCGCCGGACCGATGCTGCTCTTCGCCCTGGTCGTGACCCTGGTCCAGACGGCGTTCCGGTCGTACGACGGCCGAGGGGCGCACACCGCTCGGGTCCGTCCGGTGAAGTCCGTGCGGGTGAGTTGGATCGTGCTGGCGGGAAGCGCCCTGGTCTACACGGTGTGGACGGCGTTCGGGCCGGCGTCGGCGGGATCGCTGGGCTGCCGGCAAGGCGAGGGGCCGATGCCGTCCTACGCCCCGACCGGAGCGACGTGCGAGAGCCCGCTGTACCACGTGTTCGGGATCTGGCCGGCGCTCGAGATCGGCCTGATACTGGTCGCGCCGCCGCTGATCGCGGCGCTGGCGATGCGGACGTGGGTGTCGTGGCTGACGGTCGTCGGACTGGGCGTGATCGCCTTCCTCGGCCTCGCCCACTGGGCCGAGTTCTGGGGCACGCTCCTCTTCGCGATCCCGATGCTGATCGTCGCGCTGTTCGTGACCGGGTTCCAGACGATGTTCCGGTTCTCCGGCGGCGGGGCGGCCCACGGTGTTCCCGGGGTCGTCGAATGAAGGCCATGCGGGTGAGCTGGATCGTGCTGGCGGGGATCGCGCTGGCCTACGCGGTGTGGACGGCGCTGGGGCCGGCGGGGAGGTGGTCGCTGGGGTGCCGCAAGATGCCGGACGCGACGTGCGACATCCCGATGTACCACGCGGTCGGAGTGTGGCCGCTCGTCGTCATCGGGGCCGTGCTGGCCGGACCGCCGGCGCTGGCCGCGCTGGCGTCGGCGACCCGGGTGTCGTGGCTCATGCTCGGGGCGCTGGTCGTGGTGGCCTTCCTCGGCCTGGTGAACTGGTCGGAGTTCTGGGGCTCGTTGCTGTTCGCGATCCCGCTGCTGGTCATGTCCTTCGTCGTCACCTTGCTGCAGATGGTGTTCGCGCAATACGACACCGGCCGGACGGACTGATCCGGGTATGGGAAACTGTGACCCATGAGCAACGGCAAGCTGATCCTGATGCGTCACGGCGAGTCCGAGTGGAACGCCTCCAACCAGTTCACCGGCTGGGTGGACGTCGATCTCACCGACAAGGGCCGCGCCGAAGCGGTGCGCGCCGGTGAACTCCTCGCCGAGCAGGGTCTGCTGCCGGACGTCCTCTACACGTCGCTGCTGCGCCGCGCGATCGTCACCGCGCAGATCGCCCTGGACAACGCCGACCGTCACTGGATCCCGGTGGTCCGCGACTGGCGCCTCAACGAGCGTCACTACGGCGCCCTGCAGGGCCTGAACAAGGCCGAGACCAAGGCCAAGTACGGCGACGAGCAGTTCATGCTGTGGCGCCGCAGCTACGACACCCCGCCGCCCGCCATCGAGGCCGACGCCGAGTACAGCCAGGTGGGCGACCCGCGGTACGCCGACATCGAGGTCCCGTTGACCGAGTGCCTGCTCGACGTCGTCAAGCGGCTTATCCCGTATTTCTCCGAGACCATCGGCGCCGACCTCAAGGTGGGCAAGAACGTCCTCGTCGCCGCGCACGGCAACTCGCTGCGCGCCCTGGTCAAGCACCTCGACCAGATCTCCGACGAGGACATCGCGCAGCTGAACATCCCGACCGGGAACCCGCTGGTCTACGAGGTGACCGACGAGCTCCGCGCGGTGGCCCCGAGCGGTGATCCGCTGGCTCCGAGCGGCGCCTACCTCGACCCGGAGGCCGCCGCCGCAGGCGCCGCCGCCGTGGCCGCCCAGGGCAACAAGTAAGAGACCTCCGGCGCGTTCTGGGGACTTTGGTCCGCAGAACGCGCCGGGCCCGTCATGGCCCCGGCATCGGGGGGTGACCTCCGCTACATTGGAGTCATGACTGACGGGGCAATCACGGTGACGCATCTGGCCGAGCGCGAACGCTACCGCGCCGAGATCGACGAGGACGGCGCGCCCGTCGAAGTCGGATACATCGACTACACGCGCGACGCGGGCCACGCCGACGGCGACCGCATCGCACTCACCCACACCGTGGTCTACGACCGTTTCGGCGGCCACGGCTACGCGGGGCAGCTGGTCCGCACGGTGCTCGACGACATCCGCGCCGACGGCAACAAGGTGGTGCCGGTGTGCTCGTACGTGGTGCGGTACATCGAGAAGCACCCGGAGTACTCCGACCTGGTGGCCGCCACGGGCTAGGCGCACCGGCCGGTTCACCTTCCGGACACCCGCGGGAATCCTTCGTGAACTCCCGCCGAACCGGGCCCGCCGGACTCGCTCCGCCGTGTTGACTGGCCGTAGACTCCCGGTTGTGTCCGAGTCCAGCGGAAGCCTGTCCGCGCCCGATGAACAAGCCGGTCAAGGCATCTCAGGCCCGGCGTTCGTCGACGAAGATGCCGTCACCTACAACTCCGACGGTTCGGTCTCCCGCGGCGGTCTGCTGAATCTTCTGGTGACCCACTCCGAGTCGGGGATGGCCGTCGTCGACGCCGAGCATCGGATCGTGCTGTTCAATCAGCGCGCCGTGGAACTGGGTCTCCTGCGCGACAGCCTCGCCGATCCGGTGGCGGCCGCGGTGACCGAGGTGTTCACCACCGGCATCGAGCAGCGCTTCGAGTTCGTGCCGCCGGTCTCCACCATGGGGTTCGTCTCCACCGGCCGCACCATGCCGCGCACCATCGAGAACGTGCGCTGCGTGGTGGACCTCGCCGAGCACGGGACCTCCCGGTACGCCCTGGTCTACGGTGACGACGACTCGACCAACCTGCGGGTGGAGGCCACCCGCCGCGACTTCGCGGCCAACGTCTCGCACGAGCTGAAGACCCCGCTCGGCGCCATCAGTCTGATGGCCGAGGCCATGCTCGAATCCCGTGACGACCCGGACGCCGTCGAGCACTTCGGTCATCGCGTCCTCCACGAGGCCACCCGGATGAGCACCCTCATCAACGAGCTCATCGGGCTCTCGCGGCTGCAGGAGGGCCGGATCGACCAGTTCACCGAGATCGACATCGACTCGCTGGTCGACGACGCGCTCGGCTCGGCCTCGGTGAGCGCCGAGGTGGCGCAGATCGATCTGGTGAGCGACGGCCCGTCGGGACTCGCGGTCCTCGGCGACCGGACGCTGCTGATCACCGCGCTCAACAACCTCATCATCAACGCCGTGAACCACTCCCAGCCCTCCGACGTGGTCTCGGTCAGCCGCAAGGTGACCGAGATCGACGGCGAGGAGATGGTGGCGATCGCGGTGACCGACCGCGGCATCGGTATCGCGCCGGCGGACCAGCAGCGCGTCTTCGAACGGTTCTTCCGGGTCGACAAGGCCCGGTCGCGCGCCACCGGCGGCACCGGCCTCGGCCTGGCGATCGTGAAGCACGTCGCGGCCAGCCACGGCGGCCACATCGGCCTGTGGAGCAAACCCGGCACCGGATCCACCTTCACCCTGTACATCCCGCTCGTCGACACCCCGCACGACCCCGACAACTTCCGCACGACCCTGACAACTAAGGAAGTCACGCCTTGACGCACGTACTGATCGTCGAAGACGAGGAAGCCCTGGCCGATCCCCTGGCCTTCCTGCTCCGCAAGGAGGGCTTCGAGGCCAGCATCATCAACGACGGCTCCGAGGCCGTCGCCGCCTTCGAACGACTCGGCCCGGACATCGTCCTGCTCGACCTGATGCTGCCCGGCATGTCCGGAACCGAGATCTGCAAGGTGATCCGCGCGAAGTCGTCGGTGCCGGTCATCATGGTGACCGCGCGGGACAGCGAGATCGACAAGGTCGTCGGTCTGGAACTGGGCGCCGACGACTACATCACCAAGCCGTATTCGGCTCGCGAACTGATCGCCCGGATCCGCGCGGTGCTGCGCCGCGGCGGCGCCGTGGCCGAAGAGGACGACGTCGCCACCGGGGTGCTGGAGGTGGGCCCGGTCCGGATGGACGTGCAGCGGCACACCGTCACCGTGGCGGGCAAGGACGTGACGCTCCCGCTCAAGGAGTTCGACCTCCTCGAGTACCTGCTGCGCAACGCGGGCCGCGTGCTCACCCGCAGCCAGCTCATCGACCGGGTGTGGGGCGCCGACTACGTGGGCGACACCAAGACGCTCGACGTCCACGTGAAGCGCCTGCGTTCCAAGATCGAGCCCGATCCCTCGCAGCCGCGTCACCTGATCACCCTGCGCGGCCTGGGCTACAAGTTCGAGCCCTGAGCGGTCCAGTCGCCGCCGCCCGTCACAGCTGTTCGTACTTCAGGTCCACCGACAGGCGTCGGGTGGCCGCGGCGGTCGCCGGGTGGACGGCGACGATGCCGAGGTTCGCCCGGAGACGGCAGGCGCGCGCGAGTTCGTCGTACGCCTCCTTCCCGAGCAGTTCGGTGAGCTCGGGCGCGTACGACTCGTAGACCGGGGTGGCGCCGACGTGCGCGTCGGGGGAACCCGAGCAGTACCAGTCCAGGTCGTGCCCGCCCTCGCCCCAGCCGCGCCGGTCGTATTCGGCGATGACGGTCTTGAGGACCTCGGTGCCGTCGGGGCGGGTGATCCAGTCCTGCTCGCGGCGCACCGGCAGCTGCCAGCACACGTCCGGTTTCACGGTGAGCGGCTCGATGCCGCGTTTGAGCGCCACCGCATGGAGGGAGCAGCCCTGGCCGGCCGGGAACCCGGGACGGTTCAAGAAGATGCACGCGCCCTTGTGGGTGCGCGTCTTCAGGGCGGGCTCGTCGTCGACGTCGCCCTCCTCCAGGTATCCGCGCGGGCCGAGCGGATCGGCGCCCGACCCCTTCCCGTGGTACTGCCAGTCGTCGGGCGTGAGCATCGCGACACCGGCGGCCAGGCGTGCGCGGTCGTCGTCGTCGGTCAGATAGGCCCCGTGCGTGCAGCAGCCGTCGTCGCCGCGTCCGGCGACGATGCCGCGGCACGCCGGGGTGCCGAACACGCACGACCACCGCGACAGCAACCAGGTCAGGTCGACGCTGATCAGGTGTTCGGGGTCGGCGGGGTCGTAGAACTCGTACCACTCGCGCGGGAAGTCGAGCGGCACCTCGGGCGCGGGCTGCGCGCCGTCGTCATCGATGGCCACGAGACACCACGGTAGTCGTCGCGGCATCGTCGCCGGCGGACCGCTCGGGTACGGGGGTCTGCTCGCATACGTGAGGTTCGGGCAGTAGTTTGTTCCCGGTGAGACTCGGAGTGCTCGATGTGGGCAGCAATACGGTGCACATGCTCGTGGTGGACGCCCGGGCGGGCGGACCGCCGGCCGCGATGAGCTCGACCAAGGCGGTGCTGCGCCTGGCCGAGCAGATCGACGACGACGGCCGGATGACCGACGAGGGCGCCCAGGCGCTGGTCTCGACCGTCAAGGAGTTCACGACGATCGCCGAATCCTCCGGGTGCCGGGAGATCATGGCGTTCGCGACGTCGGCGGTGCGCGATGCGACCAACTCCGAAGAGGTCCTGCGGAAGGTCAAGAAGACCTCGGGCCTGGAGGTGTTCGTGCTCAGCGGGGTGGACGAGGCGCGTCTCACGTCGTTGGCGGTGCGCCGCTGGTACGGCTGGAGCGCCGGCCGGATCCTGGCGCTGGACATCGGCGGCGGTTCACTGGAGATGTCCAACGGGCTCGACGAGGAGCCGGAGGTGGCGATCTCGGTGCCGTTGGGCGCCGGCCGCATCACGCGGGAGTGGCTGCACGAGGATCCGCCGGACCGGCGTCGGATCGCGGTGCTCCGCGACTGGCTCGACGCCGAGCTCAAGGCCCCGGCGAAGGAGCTGCGGGCGCCGGGCAAACCGAACCTGGCCGTCGGATCGTCGAAGACCTTCCGTTCGCTGGCCCGGCTGACCGGGGCCGCGCCGTCGAACGCCGGACCGCGGGTCCGCCGCGCGGTGACGCAGGACGGCATCCGGCAGCTCATCTCGTTCATCTCCCGGATGACGACGGCCGACCGCGCCGAACTCGAAGGCGTGAGCGCCGATCGGGCGCCGCAGATCGTCGCCGGAGCGCTCGTCGCGGAGGCGTCCATGCGGGCGCTGGGAGTCGATACACTCGAGATATGCCCGTGGGCGCTGCGCGAAGGTGTGATTCTGCGTCGCCTCGACAGTGAGCCCGCAGGCCCGATGACCACAGCCCCCTAGACTCTGGGGGAGCGACGGGGAGATTTCCTCGAGTGCACACGAAGCAGGATGGAGTGGCCGCCGATGGCAAAGGACCCGGACGCCGATTCGCGCCAGATCACGGTCGACGAGTTGCTCGCCCGCAAGGGCGAGTTCCCGCGCGCCGGATCGCCGGCGCCGCGCCGGGCGGCCGCCGAGGACGACGATTCGACCGTCGATCCGCACACCACCGCCTCCGGCATGCCCGAGTACAGTGCGCCCCCGGCGCCCCCGGCGCCGCCGACCGCTCCGGCGGTGGGCGCCAGCGGAATGCCGACCTACGCGCCGACCACGCGGTCGGCCGAGTCCCGGAACGCCGTCACCGGAGTCATCCCGCCGATCGACGACGATTTCGACCCGATCGACTCGGCGACCCTCGGATCCGCTTCGACGCTGCAGCCGGTGGAGCAGGACGATCTGGTCGGCGTCGATCTTCCGGCCGGTGAGCGACCGCAGCGGACCGGCGACCTCGACGACATCGACGACTCGGAGGTCACCGGCGAACTGCCCGTCGTCACCGCGGTTCCGCAGCCCGCGGCGAGCTTCGCCGAGGACGGGACCGAGGAGACCGAGGCGGCCCAGGACGGGGCGGCCACCGTCGTCGGACCCGCGCTCGAGTCGACGGACGAGCCGGCGGACGCCGCGGCCGGATCGACGAAGGCCGCGCCGGTCGTCGACGCCGACGATTCCGGCGAGAAGGCCGGCGGGCGCAAGGGCCGGGCGAAGGCCGAGCGCGGCGGCAAGCCAGCCAAGAGCAAGACCGGCAAGCCCGCCAAGACCAAGCCGGCCAAAGCCAAAACCAAGACCAAGACCGAAGCCAAGGGCGATGCCGAGTCCGCGAAGAGCAGGCGCGGCGGGTCCGCGCTGCTCGGCTGGCTCGGCCTGATCGGCGAGGTGGTGCTCGGTCTGGCGATCGGCGCCGGGTTGTTCTGGGGTTTCACCGTGCTGTGGAAGCAGTACGTCTACTTCGCGCTGGTGCTCGCGGTGCTGGTGATCTTCGCGATCGTCACCTTCGCGTACGTGCTGCGCAAACGCGATCTCCCGACCACGTTGCTGGCCTCCGCGGTGGGACTGATCGTCACCATCGGTCCACTCGTCCTGTTGGTCTGACGGGATCCCGAGGTAGCACGACGTGCATCCCGAGATCCCGATCGGTCTGTCGACCGCCTCGGTCTACCCGCAGAACACCGAGGCGGCCTTCGCCTACGCCGCCGAGATCGGCTACGACGGCATCGAGTTGATGGTGTGGGGCGATCCGGTGAGCCAAGACGTCTCGCACGTCGCCCATCTGTCGCAGAAGTACCAGGTCCCGGTCCTGTCCGTGCACGCGCCGTGCCTGCTGATCAGTCAGCGGGTGTGGGGGCGCGACCCGTCGGCCAAACTCGTGCGTTCGGTGCAGGCGGCGGAGGACCTGAGGGCGGACACCGTCGTCGTGCATCCGCCGTTCCGCTGGCAGCGGTCGTACGTCCACGGCTTCGACGCGCTGGTGCGTCGGCTGGAGGCCGCAGGCGAGGTCAAGGTGGCCGTGGAGAACATGTTCCCGATGCGGGTCGACCGCTTCTGGGGGGCCGGCGAGCGTTCGGCGCAGCGGATGGCCGAACGCGGCGGTTCGCCGGGGTTGAGCGCCACGGCGTTCGGCAAGTCGATCGACCCGACCGACGACGTCTACGACCACTACACCCTCGACCTCTCGCACGCGGCGACGGCGGGCGTGAACGCCCTCGACCTGCTGGAGCGCATGGGCTCCGGGCTGCGGCATCTGCACCTGACCGACGGCACCGGAGCCGCGCACGACGAGCACCTGATCCCGGGCGACGGCACGCAGCCGGTGGTCGAGGTGTGCCGCCGCATCGCCGAGAGCGACTTCGCCGGATCGGCGGTGCTCGAGGTGCACACCGGCTCGGCCAAGGACAAGGCCGAGCGCACGGCCATGCTGACCCGATCGCTGGAGTTCGCGCGCCGGCACCTGGTACGGAACAACGTCGAGGAGACCGATGTCGACACCGCTGGCTGACCTGCTCGGTCTCACCGAGACCGACCGTTCGGAGGACACGGCGTCCGTCCGCTATCGGGGAGCGGTCTCCGAGACCTTCACGATCGGCCCGAAGGTCCACGGCGGCAGTCTGCAGATGATGGTCTCGTCCGCGGCGCGGCGTGCCCTGCACGACCTCGCCGAGCCGGACGCCGACCCGGCCCTGCTCGACGGCGTGACCGGGCTCGCGGTGTCCAGCGACTACCTCGCCGCCCCCGACCCGGCGGAGGTGGAGCTGGCGGTGCGGATCGCCAAGCGGGGGCGGACGGTGTCGCTGGCGCACGTCGACGTGACGCAGGGCGACCGGCTGATGGTCTCGTCGAGCGTCACCCTCGGCCGCCTCGACCACGGTGAACCGCACCATCGCAGCGCCCTCCGGGTCGACGATCTTCCACCGGCCCCGACCGGCGACGCCGTCCACATCGACGACTCCCCGCTCGGCAAGGTGATGCATCTGGCGCCGGCGCTGGATCTGGCGCTGGACCCCGACTGGTTCCCGGTGCTGCGCGGGACCACCGGGGAGCCCGCGATCCGCGGATGGGTCCGGCCGAAGGACGGCCCGGCCCAGCGCGCGGACCTGGATCTGGACTTCCCGGTGCTGGTCTGCGACATCTCGCCGCCGGTGGTGATGAACCTCGGGCTGTTCGGTTGGGCGCCCACGGTGCAGCTCACGACCTTCGTGCGCCGCATCCCGCGGCCCGGCTGGCTGCGGTTCGCCGCGACCAGCACCGAGGTGGGGCAGGGGATGTTCAGCGAGGACCACGTCGTCGTCGACTGCTCCGGCGCCCTGGTGGCGCAATCCCGGCAGCTGGCGCTGATACCGTCGGGCCGCTGACCGATTCGGCAGCCCGCACTCTCGACGACAATCGATCACTACGGAGGTACTGGACATGAGCGAGCGCATCGCGATCATCGGTGGAGGACGGATCGGGGAGGCGCTGATCTCCGGTCTGGTCAACTCGGGGACGCCGACCCGCGACCTGGTGGTGGTGGAGAGGTCCGCCGACCGGCGGGAGGAGTTGGCCACGGAGTACGGGATCCAGGTGACCGACGACGTCCGGGACGCGGCCGAGAGCGCTCAGGTGGCGGTGATCGCGGTGAAGCCGGAGGCCGTCGACTCGGTGCTCCGGGATCTGTCCCGGGCCGACGACGCGGGGGAGAGCGAGCGGATCACGGTGACGCTGGTGGCCGGTATCCCCGCCTCGCACTACGAGGCCGCGCTGCCCGCCGGATCTCCGGTGATCCGGGTGATGCCCAACACCCCGATGCTCGTCAACGAGGCGATGAGCGCGATCGCCGCGGGGCGCTACGCCACCGACGAGCAGGTGGCCGCCACCTCGCGCCTGATGGAGAGCGTCGGCAGGGTGATGGTGGTTCCGGAGAAGCAGATGGATGCGGTGACGGCGATCTCCGGGTCCGGTCCGGCCTATTTCTTCCTGCTCGTCGAAGCCCTTACCGATGCGGGTGTCGGATTGGGTCTGACCAGAGTGCAAGCGCTCGAGTTGGCATCGCAGACGCTGAAAGGCGCCGGTCAGTTGATGGCCGATTCCGGAATGTCCCCGGTGGATCTGCGGGCGGCGGTCACCTCACCGGGTGGAACCACCGCGGCGGCGCTGCGGGAATTCGAGCGATACGGCCTGCGACATGCGGCTAACGAGGCGGCGAGGGCCGCCGCGGAGCTCAGTAAGCAGTCCGCACGTCGAGTCGAGATTGAGACTTCCCGGACCGGTGCCGGCGCTTCCGCGGACCGGAGCGGTTCCGAATCGTAAGCCTTCTACCAGCGGTTTTGCTCCACTTCGGGGTGTCTTCGAGGGGCTGGACCCGCCAAGTCCAGCCACTCACGTCGCTTAATTCACATCTGCAACGTTAAGCTCCAAGCAGCACGTGCGTGACAATAGTTCGCCGGAGGGGAAGCCGGTGGCCGCGATGCGTGCAACTCGGAGGTTGAACCATTCATGGCTGCTACAGATAAGCCCGTAGAGCGGAACGAATTCGCTGAGGCACGCGTCGCCAACGCCAATTCGGCATCGCAGTTCCTCACCGTCGCGGAGGTCGCCGCTCTCATGCGCGTCTCGAAGATGACCGTGTACCGACTGGTGCACAGCGGCGAATTGCCCGCCGTTCGCGTCGGCCGCTCGTTCCGTGTTCACGCGAAGGCCGTGCACGAATACCTGGAGGTCTCGTACTTCGACGCCGGATAGTACCGGCGACGATACGGCCGCTCCCGGTGGGGCCCTGCGGCGGGGCCCGATTTCACCTTGGATGGTCCCCTCGTTAGAATGGTGTGTCAGGTCCCGGTCGTGCTGAGCGGGACGACAGCGCCGCAGTCGGAGCGATCCGGCTCGGTGGCCTACGGACCGTCAGCAAAGACCGTTAGGAGAGCCCCATGGGTTCAGTGATCAAGAAGCGCCGCAAGCGCATGTCGAAGAAGAAGCACCGCAAGCTGCTTCGCCGCACCCGCGTGCAGCGTCGCAAGCTCGGCAAGTGATCTGCCGCAGTCGATGTGCAGCGAGGCCCGCCCAGGCTCTGGGCGGGCCTCGCTGCATCCGATGACCTACCCTTGATGCATGTCTGAGCAATCCGTCGCGAGTCCGCCGCGTTCGGTGCTGGTCACCGGCGCCTCGACCTTCCTGGGCGGGTACGTGGTGTCCAGGCTCGCGGAGAACCCCGGCATCGAGCGGGTGGTCGCCGTCGACTCCCGGATCCCCAGCAAGACGCTGATGCGCAAGATGGGGCGCGCGGAGTTCCTGCGGCTCGACATCCGTCGTCCGGCGATCGCCAAGGCGTTGGCCAGCTACCAGGTGGACACCGTGGTGCACGCCGCACCGTCGATCATGGACTCCGTCGAGCACTCGGCGGCGATCAAAGAGCTCAACGTGGTCGGATCCATGCAGGTCTGCGCGGCCTGCCAGCGGACCCCGAGCGTCAAACGGCTGATCCTCCGGTCCACGGCGATGATCTACGGCGCCAGCTCGGGCGATCCCGCCTACTTCGCCGAGAGCACCCCGGCGCGCCGGGAGCCCGTCCGCGGCTACGGCCGCGACATGCTCGACGTCGAGGGTTACGCCCGCGGCCTGGCCCGCCGTCGGCAGGACATCGAGGTGACCATCCTGCGTCCGCAGGCCATTCTGGGGCCGCGCATCGCGACCCGGATGAGCGCGTACCTCGCCCTGCCGCTGGTGCCGGTGGCCGCCGGGCGTCAGGCGCGCCTCCAGCTCCTCCACGAGGAGGACGCGCTGGGTGCGCTGGAGCACGCGACGTTGAACCGGGTCGGCGGCACCTTCAACCTGGCCGGCGACGGCGTGGTGACCATGGCTCAGGCCGTGCACCGCGCCGGCCACGTGCCGCTTCCGGTGCCGCCCCGGCTGATCGCCCCGCTGGCCGGAGTCCTCCGGGAGGGCCGGTTCCCGTCGATCCGCAGCGAGCAGGAGGGGTATCTGGCCTTCGGCCGGGTCCTGGACACCACCCGGATGCGGGCCGAACTCGGTTTCCACCCGAGCTACACCACGATGGAGACGCTCGACGACTTCATCGAGCGCGGCGGCACCGAGCCGCTGATCGGTCCGGGAACCTGGCGATCGCTGGAACAGCGCGCCGTGTCCGCCGCCACTGCACTTCAATGAAGCCTCCACGTAGCATGGACACCTCATCCGGCGGACCCTCAGAGCGGAGAAGATCCGGCCGGAACGCAGAACCGAAGCACACCACTAGGGGGTGACACGTGGCTTCTCTCGATGAACCCGCAGACGCGCGCACCGCGAAGGTGATCTCGCTGTACACCGCGGACCCACGCGCACAGAGGGCCCGCAGCGGACATCCGAACACCGACGGGTTCGGCACCGACGGCGCCGAGATCGTGCCGATCAACAACGAGATCGTGCTGCCGGACGAGCCCGTCACGCCGCACGGTCCGGTGCGGCACTCGCCGTTGTTCAGCCTCGGCGGGATCCGGTCTGCCGTCGCCGACTCGCTGATCGCGACGTCCGGCTTCATCCGCGAGCGGATGACCGGCGAATACTCCGTCGACGACTTCGGTTTCGATCCGCACTTCGCCGAGACGGTCTTCTTCCCGGCGATCCGGCAGGTGTACCAGAAGTGGTTCCGCGTCGAGGTGACCGGCATCGAGAACCTGCCCGCCGCGGGCGGCGCGCTGCTGGTGGGCAACCACGCCGGGTCGCTGCCGGTGGACGGCCTGATCACCTCGGTCGCGGTCCGCGACAACCATCCGAACCAGCGGTACCTGCGTCCGCTCGCCGCGGACATGGTGTTCGACGCTCCGGTCCTGGGCGATCTGGCCCGCCGGATCGGCGCGACCCTGGCGTGCGTCGAAGACGCCGAGTCCCTGCTGCGGCAGGGGGAGCTGACCGCCGTGTGGCCGGAGGGCTACAAGGGGCTCGGCAAGCCCTTCCGGGACCGCTACAAGCTGCAGCGGTTCGGCCGCGGCGGGTTCGTGACCACCGCGATCCGCACCCGGGCGCCGATCATCCCGATGTCGATCGTCGGCTCCGAGGAGATCTACCCGATGGTCGCCGACCTCAAACCGCTGGCGAAGGCGCTCGGCCTGCCGTATTTCCCGGTGACCCCGCTGTTCCCGCTGCTCGGTCCGCTCGGCCTGGTCCCGCTGCCGTCCAAATGGCACATCCACTTCGGTCGCCCGATCGACACGTCGTCGTACGACGTCTCCGCCGCCGACGACCCGATGGTGGTGTTCGACCTGACCGACCACGTCCGCGAGGAGATCCAGCAGACGCTGTTCCGCATGCTCTCCCGCCGCGGCAGCGTCTACCTCGGCTGAGGCGCGTTCCCGCGGGGACGGTGAGGTCCCGGCGGGAACGGCGCCCGGTCAATGCCGGTGAGGCGGCGCACCGACTCGGGGATCTCGTCGCCGGAGTGACGGTGTACCTCGCCGTAGCCGGTGGCGACGTCCACCACCCCGGTCCACCCGGCGGCCTCGCCGGGTCCGCCGCTGCGCCGTTTGGCGATCCAGCCGCCGTCCACGATGGGCAGGCGCAGGATGACGGTGGCGGCCACCTCTTTCGCCGAGGGCGGCGGGAGCTCCGCGGACCTGCCGGGCAGGATCGCGTCGGTGAGCGCGGCGAGGGCGGCCGCCGGATCGTCGCAGGGCTCCAGACGTCCGCGCAGCACGGCCGAACGGTAGTTGGCCGAGTGATCCATCAGACTGTCGGCGACGACGAGACCGTCGAGCACGGTCACGGTGAGCGTCACCGGGGCGCCGGCCGCCAGGTGGCGCAGCGCCCCGGCCCCGGTCGATCCGTGCACCAGGACCTCGTCGTCCACCCGCGCGAAGGTCATCGGGATCGACCACGGATGACCGTCGACGACGGTGGAGAGGGTCCCGACCCAGGTGGCATCGAGGACCTCGTCGAGCAGTTCCCGGTCGCCTCGCCGGTCCTTCTTGCGTTTGAGGGTGCGCAGCACCTCGGGTTCGGTCATGCGGCCATCCTCGCCGGGCGGCGGTCGCCGAGCAACCGGGTTTCTCCCCGGCGGCGCGAGTCTCCCCGGAGACCGGGGCGGATGCCGTCAGTTCTTGTGGGTGATCTCCTGCAGCACCCGGCCGGCCACGAAGGCGCCG
Organism: Gordonia sp. (in: high G+C Gram-positive bacteria); assembly: GCF_047600385.1. Taxonomy (GTDB): domain Bacteria; phylum Actinomycetota; class Actinomycetes; order Mycobacteriales; family Mycobacteriaceae; genus Gordonia. Next base: position 1,584,581 of record NZ_JASGKZ010000001.1, read on the forward strand.
CCGGTCGCGGCGCCGAGGACCATCGCGGTGCCCATGCCGTACTTGGCGGCCTTGCGGGCGGTCCGGAAGTCGTACGACTCCCAGCCGCGCACGCGGGCGACGTCGCGCAGGTCCGAGTCCGGATTGATCGCGACGGCGGTGCCGACCAGGGAGAGCATCGGGACGTCGTTGTAGGAGTCCGAGTACGCGGTGCAGCGTTTGAGGTTCAGGCCTTCGCGGACGGCGAGCGCGCGGATGGCGTGCGCCTTGCCCGGCCCGTGCAGGATGTCGCCCACCAGGCGGCCGGTGAAGACGCCGTCTTCGCTCTCGGCGACGGTGCCCAGCGCCCCGGTCAGACCGAGCCGCTCGGCGATGGTCTGGGCCAGCTCCACCGGGGTCGCGGTGACCAGCCAGACCTGCTGGCCCGCGGCCAGGTGCCGCTGGGCGAGCGCCTCGGTGCCCGGCCAGATCTTGTCGGCGATGTACTCGTCGTAGATCTCCTCGCCGAGCGCCACCAACTCAGCGGTGGGGCGTCCGGCGATGAAGCTGAGGGCCTTGTCGCGGCCCTCGGCTACGTCGTCCATGTCCTCCCGGCCGGTGAGCCGGAACTTCGCCTGCTGCCAGGCGAACTTCATGATGTCGTTGTACGAGAAGTACTTCCGCGCGGCCAGGCCGCGGGCGAAGAGCACGATCGAGGCGCCGTGCACCAGCGTGTTGTCGACGTCGAAGAAGGCCGCGGCGGTCAGGTCGGTCACCTGGCCGGGCTCGACGTCCTCGGGTTCGGGGATCCGGGCGCGCAGCGATTCGACGGCGGCCTTGGCCGAGGCCTCGCCGGCCAGCACCTGCCGGAGCTCGGTGGCGCTCTGCCGGAACCGTCCGGCGCGATCGGACAGCCACGCGGCCACCCGGCGGTTCTCCTCGTCGGCGCGGCGTGCGGCCTCGTCCTCGGGGCTGAGCTCGGCGGCGTCGTCGGCATCGGATTCGTCGGCGGACTCGTCGTCGCCGTGCTGTTCGGCGGCGAGCTCCTCGCTCTCGTGGACGTGGGCCACCAGCTCCTCGTCGTCCTCCACGACGACGCCCGGCTCGGGATCGTGGGAGACGTCCTCGACGGTGAACTCCTCGTCGGGTTCGGGAGCGTTGCGGCTCACGAGCCACCTCCTTAGTGGTCGGTGCGATCGACGCGGGCTGCGACGTGTTCCAGCCTATCGCGGACCTCCGACACGGTGCGTCTCCAGCGGATCGGTGCCGGTGGCACCGGCCGGGTCGGGTCCTGCGCCCCTGGAGTCGCCCGGGACCGCCGGCTAGCGTCGGAGGTGTGGAGGGGAGCGCGGGTCGGGCCCGTCGGCGGTGGATTGCGGAGATGCTCGGCGCACCCGCCCGATGGCTGCGGCGGCGGAATCAGGAGGCCCTGCGCGCGATGTACGCCGGAGGCCGGGGCAACCGTCTCGCCCGCGGCTACGCGCGGGTGTGGGCCCGGGTCTTCGCCCGCGGTCTGGTCCCCGGCGCGCGCTGGGTGACGTTGGAGGTCCCGGGCCGGCGCAGCGGACGGCCGACCCGTTTCCCTCTCGGATACGTGGAGGTGGACGGGGAGCGCTATCTCGGGTCGATGCTGGGAGACCGGTGCCACTGGGTTCTCAACGTCCGCGCCAACGACGGAGCGGCCGTCCTCGAAGCGCCGAGGTCGGCGTCGCGTCCGTCTGATCGAGATCCCGCCGTCGGAGCGGCCGCCGCTGCTGAAGGCGTATGTGGAGCAGGTGCCCGGCGCCCGCCCGCACATCCCGGTGCCGCCGAGCGCGCCGGTCGCCGAGTTCGAGGCCGTCGCCGCAGCGCATCCGATCTTCCGCATCCTTCCGGCGGAGTCGGAGCGGGAGTCGGGATGACGGCCGGCCGGAGAACGCGCCGTGTCTCCTCTGCGGCGTCATGACGAGCGTGCGGGTGCGCGGGGACGCGGGGCGATACCCTGAGGACATGTCGGAGCCCCTCGCCGAAGTGACCTTGCTGACACGCGCCGGATGTCATCTGTGCGAGACGGCGTACGCGGAGTTGACGACGCTGTTGGCCGACTACGGTCTGGCGCCGGTCGTCGTCGACGTCGATCGGCGTGCGGAGCAGGGAGATCCGGAGACGCGCGCGGAATTCGGGGACCGTCTCCCGGTGGTTCTGCTCGACGGCGTCGAGCACAGTTACTGGGAAATAGATGAGGATAGGCTGCGTTTAGACCTTGACAGACTCCGTCGGGCGGTTGGTCACAAGCCGTAACAGTGAACTAACCTGTGTAGTACATGTGCTCGCATCTGGGACGTGACGGCGGCGTGAACAAGACGCCCCGCGTCGACTGAGGAAACGGTGGCAGCGTGAGTCTTTTGTTGTTCGGGGTCTCCCATCGGAGTGCTCCGGTACCGGTGCTCGAACGGCTCTCCGTATCCGACTTCGACCGCCCCAAGCTGGTCGAATCACTGATGCAGAGCCGCGTGGTCAACGAGGCCATGCTGGTCTCGACGTGCAACCGCATTGAGGTCTACGCGGTGGTCGACGCGTTCCACCCCGCGCTGGAGGCCGTCGGGCAGGTGCTCGGCGAGCACTCCGGTCTCGGTCTGGGGGAGATGACCGGCCACGCCTACGTGCACTACTCCGAGGCCGCGGTGGAGCATTTGTTCACCGTGGCCGCCGGCCTGGACTCGATGGTGGTCGGCGAGCAGCAGATCCTCGGGCAGATCCGTGCCGCCTACACCGCCGCGGACGAGTGCCGATCCGTGGGCAGCACCCTGCACGAGCTCGCTCAGCAGGCGCTGCGGATCGGTAAGCGCGTCCACAGCGAGACCGGGATCGACCGCGCCGGCGCCTCGGTGGTGTCCGTCGCCCTGCATCGGGCGCAGACCATCCGCGGCGAGGGACAGGTGCCGATGCGCCGGGCCGTGGTGATCGGCGCGGGGGCGATGGGTTCGCTCGCCACCACACAGCTGGCCCGCGAGGGCATCAGCGAGATGATCATCGTCAACCGCACCGCCGAACGCGCCGACGAACTGGCCGCGGGCGTCGCGGAGAAGCACGGGATCGTCGCGCACGGGGCAGGCATCGACCAGATCGCCGAGGTGATGGCCGACGCGGACATCGTGGTGACCGCCACCGGGTCGGTGACCCCGGTCCTGCAGGTCGGCGACGTCCACCAGGCGCTGCTCCGCAGGAAGTCGATGATCCCGCTGATGATCTGCGACCTCGGCCTGCCGCGCAACGTCGACCCGGTGGCCGGACAGCTGCCCGGCGTGCACATCGTCGACATCGAGAGCCTGCGCGGAGACAGTGCGACCCGGGCCGCCGCGGACGACGCCGAGGCCGCGCGCAGCATCGTCGCCACCGAGCTGGCGGGTTACCTCGCCGCCCAGCGGCAGGCCCAGGTGACCCCGACGGTGGCCGCGCTCCGGCAGCGGGCCGCCGACGTCGTCGAAGCCGAGATCCTGCGCCTGGAGGGCCGACTGCCGGACCTCGACGGCGATCAGCGCGACGAGGTCGCCAAGACCATCCGCCGGGTGGCGGACAAGCTGCTGCACGCTCCGACCGTCCGGGTGAAGCAACTCGCCTCGGCGGGGAACGGCGACCACTACGCCGAGGCGCTGCGCGAGCTCTTCGAGCTCAAGCCCGGCACCGCGGAACAGGTGGCCATCCCCGATGCGGGGCTGGAGGACATTCACTAGCGTTGATTCACCAGAGCGTCGATGCGCCGGTGCACTGATTCACAGTGCACCGGCGCATCGGTGCCTGCCAGGGCAACCGTGCCCTACCCGGCGGTGTTCGCGTCGTGTGAGCAACGCCGGCACCGCTGAGCGTCCGGAAGGATCGTCCGTGTCTGACAACCCCGAGTCCCCGAGTCCCGCCCCCATTCGCATCGGCACGCGGGGCTCGCTGCTGGCGACCACGCAGGCGCAGGGCGTGGCCGACCGGCTGATCGCCGCCGGCCACCCGGCGGAACTGGTCGTCATCAAGACGCCGGGCGACGCCGATCAGAGCTCGCCGGTCGCCGAGATCGGCATCGGCGTGTTCACCACCGCCATCCGGGTCGCGCTGCGCGAGCATCGGTGCGACGTGGCGATCCACTCGTACAAGGATCTGCCGACCGCACTCGAGCCGGACCTGCACATCGTCGTGCCCGAACGCGTCGACCCCCGAGATGCCCTGGTCAGCCGGGACGGACTCGTCCTCGGCGAGCTGCCGGCCGGGTCCACGATCGGCACGTCCTCGCCCCGTCGGGGCGCGCAGCTTAGAGCACTCGGTCTCGGTTTGGAAATTCGCCCCCTACGAGGCAACCTTGATTCTCGGTTGGGCAAAGTCGCGAACGGTGAACTGGACGCGGTGGTAGTCGCCCGAGCCGGACTGGTCCGCATTGGTCGCACCGACGCGGTCACCGAGGCACTCGACCCCGTGGTCATGCTGCCCGCGCCGGCGCAGGGGGCGCTAGCCGTCGAGTGTCGTGCCGACGATGCCGAACTGGTGAGAATCCTCGCTGAGTTGGACGACCCGTCCACCCATGCGGCGGTCGACGCCGAACGCGCAGTGCTCGCGACCCTCGAGGCCGGCTGCACCGCGCCGATCGGTGCGATCGCCGAGGTGGTCGAATCGATCGACGAGGACGGGCGCATCTTCGCCGAACTGTCGCTGCGCGCGGCGGTGGCGGCCGAAGACGGATCCGACGTGATCCGGGCTTCGGTGGTGGGCCCGGTGGAACGGGCCGCCGCGCTCGGCAGGGATCTCGCCGCCGAACTGCTGGAGCTCGGTGCCGCCGCACTCGTCAGTCCGGAGTCGTAGCCGCGACCCCGGACCGTCGGCTCCCGCAGAGAACGAACTGCAAGCCCCCGTCTGCGGGGCAGGAGAGTGCGAACGCATGAGCCGTACCAAGAATGTTAATCCGGGCCGGATTCTGTTCGTGGGGTCGGGTCCCGGAAACCCGGATCTGCTGACTGTGCGTGCCAAGGAAGTCCTGGTAGACGCGACGGCGGCCTTCGTCGATCCCGATGTTCCGCCCGCCGTCGTCGAACTGATCGGTGCCGCGCATGCGCAGCCCGCCCCGGAGAAGCCGCGCGGTCGGAAGACGGCCGAGGCGCCCGAGCCCGTGGCGGAGGAGTCCGAGCCGGTGGTCCGGCCCGCGCTCGGCGATCCGACACAGGTCGCCAAGACCCTCGTGGCGCAGGCCAAGACCGGCGACGACGTGGTGCGGGTGGTCTCCGGTGATCCGATGACCACCGATGCCGTCCTCGCCGAGATCACCGCCGTCGCCCGGACCTCCGTCGGTTTCGAGATCCTCCCGGGTCTGCCGCACGCGTCCGTGGTCCCCGGTTTCGCCGGGGTGCCGCTCGGTTCCGGTCACACCGTGGCCGACGTCCGCGGCGAGGTCGACTGGGCCGCGCTCGCGGCGGCCCCGGGCCCGCTGGTGCTGCACGCCACCGACGGCCATCTGGGCGAGGTCGCCAGCGCGCTCACCGAACACGGGGTGGCTCCGCAGACCCCGGTTGCGATCACCGTGAACGGAACGACCTGCCGGCAGCGCACCGTCGAGGCGACGCTCGCGACCCTCACCGAGGCCGTCGCGGGGATCGCCGGTCCGCTGATCCTCACCGTCGGCAAGCTGGTGGAGAAGCGCACCAAGTTCTCGTGGTGGGAGTCGCGGTCGCTGTACGGCTGGACCGTGCTGGTGCCGCGCACCAAGGATCAGGCCGCCGACATGAGCGACCGCCTGGTGGGACACGGCGCCATCCCGCGTGAGGTCCCCACGATCGCCGTGGAGCCCCCGCGCAGCCCCGCGCAGATGGAGCGCGCGGTGAAGGGCCTGGTCGACGGCCGCTACCAGTGGGTCGTGTTCACCTCGACCAACGCGGTGCGCGCGGTGTGGGAGAAGTTCGCGGAGTTCGGGCTCGACGCCCGCGCGTTCTCCGGCGTCAAGATCGCCTGCGTCGGCGAGGCCACCGCGGCCAAGGTCCGGTCCTTCGGCGTCGTGCCCGAGCTGGTGCCGTCCGGCGAGCAGAGCTCGCTCGGCCTGCTCGAGGACTTCCCGCCGTACGACGAGATCTTCGACCCGGTGGACCGCATCCTGCTGCCGCGCGCCGACATCGCCACCGAGACCCTGTCCGAGGGCCTGCGCGAACGCGGCTGGGAGATCGACGACGTCACCGCGTACCGCACCGTGCGGGCGGCGCCGCCGCCCGCCCAGACCCGCGAGATGATCAAGACCGGCGGCTTCGACGCGGTCTGCTTCACCTCGAGTTCGACGGTCCGCAACCTGGTCGGCATCGCGGGCAAGCCGCACGCGCGCACCATCGTCGCGTGCATCGGCCCGAAGACGGCCGAGACGGCGATCGAGTTCGGTCTGCGGGTGGACGTCCAGCCCGAGGACGCCTCGATCCCGGCCCTGGTCGACGCGCTGGCCGCGCACGCCGCCGAACTGCGCGCCACCGGAACGCTGCCGCCGCCGCGGAAGAAGTCGCGCCGCTCGCGGTCGTGAACCGTGTGCGGGGCGTCGCCGGGCCGAGGGGCCGGCGACGCCCCGCCCCTCCGGGGCGAATCGGACGGGAATCCACGCGGTCGAAGAGGTAGTTCTACGCATCCTCCGAGGTGGGAGCTGCTGGCACGGTGGTGAGCATGACCAGCATCACCACCGCTCCCAAGCCCAGCACCCCGTTCTTCGTCCAGTCGGCGATCGCCTTCGTCGTCTCGTCCGGATCACTTCTGATCGGGGCCTTCTATCTGCCGATGGATCCGTGGCAGCGCGGATTCATGATCGTCGGCACCCTGTTCCTGGTGACCAGCTGCTTCAACCTGGCGAAGGTGGTCCGCGATCAGCAGGAGGCCGCCAGCCTGCGGGGCCGGGTCGACGAGGCCCGGCTCGACAAGCTGATGATCGAGCACGATCCGTTGCGGACCGTCTCCTGACCGTTCCGCAGACTCCGCCACGACCGGATCCGGGTACAGCCCGGGTCCGGTCGTCGTCGTTCACGGGGTGCGCCGGGCCGTCGGGCCGCACGAGTCGTGTCGGGCGGTGCGGGCTGTGTCGGGCCGTGTGGAGTGCGGCGGGATTCGCGGACTGTGTCGGGCGTGTCGCGTGCCCTCTTCCGTGTCGCTGCCGATCCATGGGGCGCGACACGGAAGAGGGCACGCGACACGCGGGGCAGAGGGAGGCGGGGCAGAGGGAGGAGGCAAGGGGTCGGAGTGCGATGTGCCGGCGCGATCGGCGAGGCGGACGACGACGTCGGGGTCGACGGGGAGCGCGGGGCGCGGGAGCACCGATCGCCCGCGGCGGAGGTCCCCGTACCATCGGGGCATGGACCGTCCCGTGATCCGTCCCCGCCGTCTGCGTACCACCCCCGCCATGCGACGGCTGGTGGCCCAGACCCGTGTGGACCCCGCCCAGCTGGTGCTGCCGATGTTCGTCGCCGACGGGATCGACGCGCCGCGTCCCATCTCCTCCATGCCCGGGGTGGTGAACCACACCCTCGACTCCCTGCGGGCCGCCGCCGAGGAGGCGGTCTCCGCCGGGGTGGGCGGACTCATGCTCTTCGGCGTGCCGCGTCCGGAGGACAAGGACGCGGAGGGCTCCTGCGGGGCGCGGCCCGACGGGATCCTGAACCGGGCGCTGGGTGTCCTGCGCGACGACCTGGGCGATGCCACCGTCCTGATGGCCGACACCTGCCTCGACGAGTTCACCGACCACGGGCACTGCGGCGTCCTCGACGACGACGGCCGCGTCGACAACGACGCCACCCTGACGCATTACCGCGCGCTCGCCGTCGCGCAGGCCCGGGCGGGTGCCCACGTGGTGTCCCCGAGCGGGATGATGGACGGCCAGGTGGCCGCGATCCGCGATGCGCTCGACGCCGAGGGGTTCGCCGACGTCTCGATCCTGGCCTACACCGCCAAGTACGCGTCCGCCTTCTACGGGCCGTTCCGCGAGGCGGTGGGGTCGTCGTTGCAGGGGGATCGTCGTACGTATCAGCAGGACCCGGCCAACCGCGCCGAGGCGGTGCGCGAACTGCTCGCCGACCTCGACGAGGGCGCCGACATGGTGATGGTGAAGCCGGCCATGAGCTACCTGGACATCGTGCGCGAGGTGGCCGATCTGGCCGACCGGCCGGTCGCGGCCTACCAGATCAGCGGCGAGTACTCGATGATCTGCGCCGCCGCCGAACGCGGCTGGATCGACCGGGAGGCGGCGCTCGACGAGGCGGTCCTGTCGATCGTGCGCGCGGGGGCGTCGATCGTGCTCACCTACGCCGCCGTCGAGATCGCCCGGCGGCTGTGGCCCACTACCCTGTAACCCATGACAGTCCCGTCGCCGCCACCGCGACCGCCCGCGCCCGGCCCGACGTCTCCGCCCGGAGAGAAGCCCGCGCGGCCGGACAGCATCACGGTGGTGATCCAACTGGCCGTGGTCGTGGTGATCTGCCGGTGGGTCGTCGTGCCGTCGATGTACTCCGATGCTCGGACGGACATGATCAAGCAGGCCACGGAGATGAAGGACGCGGTCGGCATCCAGGACGTGGAGCGGTTCTCGACCGTGATGACGATCGCCGCCCTGGTCCTGGGGGCGGTGATGTTCGCGGCCCTGGCCGCCGCCGCGGTGCTGCTGGTGGTCCGGGGATTCTGGTGGGCGCGCTTCCTGCTCGGCTGGATGGCGGTGGTCATCGGAGTGGACATGGTCTTCGCGGTGTCCGGGTACCTCTTCGGCGACGGCGCGAGCGCCGATCCGCTGCCGCAGTGGACGATGATCCCGCGCATCCTGATGGGCGTCGCGGCCGTCGGGGTGCTGCCGGCCGTGATGCATCCGGACACCAAGAAGTACGTCGAAGCGGTCGAGGCCCACCGCAGGGGCGGCCGCCGGACCGGTCAGAGGAGTGGTCGATGACCGAAATGAACAAGGATTTCGTGCCCGATCCGGCGACCCGTCCGGTATCGGTGCGGTGGGCGTTCGGCCTGTGGACGGCCGCCGGTGTGCTGCTGGCGGCGCTCGGCGCGGTGAGCCTGGTGACCGAGCTGTGGTCCGGCTGGCACCTCGGCCTGATGGCCGTGGAGGTCCTGGTCGCCGCGGTCGGCGCCGCGTACATCATGCTGGCGCGTCGAGCGATGTGCCGGCAGCAGTGGCGCGGTGCGCTGGCGGCCCTGACCTTCGTGGTCGTGGTGATGCTGCTGGTGCTGACCATCGGCTTCCGGTCGTCCGGACTGGCCGTGGTGCTGGCCGTGGCGGTGCTCGGGTTCTGGGGGACCGTGCTGGCCTACCGGCCGAAGGCCGACGCCTGGTTCAACGGTCGGGACGTGAACGGATCCGGCGACGATCAGGCGGACCCGCGATGAGCGGGCACGACGACGCCGGCAGCACCCCGACAGGCGACAACCCGGAAGGGAATACCCCGGCCGGAAACGAGGATCCCGGCGAGACGCTCTTCCACGAGACCGGCGGCAGCTGGTCGCTGGCCTGGATCGGCGGCGGGCTGATCGTCGCGGTGGCCCTCCTGGAGATCTTCGGTCGAGGCCCGGTGAACTGGGTGGTGTTGACGATCTTCTTCACGATCTTCGTCGGTTTCGGCTGGATGCAGAAGGCGGCGGGCGACCGGCACGGGAGCGTGCACCTCACCGAGACCACCCTGCGGCAGGGTGCGACGACGATTCCGCTCGCCGACATCGCCGAGATCTATCCGGAGAACCACGGCGGGGTGCCCGCCAAGTGGGAGAGCGCCCTGGCGCTCGGTGAGCTGCCCGCGGTGCCTCGACGTCGTACGGGGGTCGGCGTGCGCATGAAGAACGGCAGACTCGCGCAGGCCTGGGCGCGCGACGTCGGCACCTTCCGATCCGAGCTCACGCAGGCGCATCTCGCGGTGACGATGGGCCTGCCGCCGCGGAAGAGCTCCGGCCCGGGCGCGGACTGAGCCCGATGGCCCGACCCGGAAGACGGGCGGCGACGCTGGTCGTCGTCGTACTGGTGCTGGTCGCCGCGGCGGTCGCGGTCGCGGTGTCCGCCGCGGATCGGGCGGAGCCCGCGAAGCAGTCGGCACCCGTCGACTCCGCCGCGCGGTCGGACGCGCCCGGGCACACCCACGTGCACCTCGGCGACAGCTACGCCGCGGGGGCCGGGGTGCAGCCGCTGCTCGCGGACTCCCCGTTCCTGTGCCAGCGCGCCGAACGCAATTTCGGGCAGCTGGTCGCCGAAGCCGAACGGTGGGATCTGGTCGACGTGTCCTGTTCCGGGGCCCGGACGGCGCACCTCGCGCAGAGCCAGTACGAGGGCGTGCGTCCGCAGCTCGAGGCGGTGGGGCCGGAGACCGAGACGGTCACGATGACGCTGGGCGGCAACGACTCGGCCCTGTTCACCAGTCTGATCGGGACGTGCGCGCGGCTCGGGCGGCAACAGCAGCGGGGGTCGCCGTGCCGCAGCGAGATGGGTGCGCGGGTCGAGCGGATCCTCGCCGGGACGCAACGCGACCTGACCGCGGGCCTGCGGGCGATCGCCGAGCGCGCGCCGAAGGCCCGCGTCTTCGTCGTCGGCTATCCGTGGATCCTGCCCGCGCAGCAGGGCTGCTACGACCGGATCCCGATCGCCGCGGGCGACGTCCCGTTCGTCCACGACGGCCAGGCCCGGCTGAACACGGCGCTGCGCCGGTCCGCCGAGGCCGCGGGCGCGACGTTCGTCGACATGTCCGGGCGCGCACGGGGACACGATGCCTGCGCGGAGCCGGGGCAGCGCTGGGTGGAGCCGATGACCGTCGCCGGTCCGGCGTCGCTGCATCCGAACGCGGACGGTCAGCGGGCGATGGCCGACGCCGTCCTGGCGGCGCTGGACTCCTGAACGGCCGGACCCGCCGGGCTCCGGACGGGTGATCTGCATCCCCCGAAACCTCTCGGACCGGGGCATCCGCCCAGCGCGATTGGGCGCGTGGCCCCGGATTTGGAACACTGGTGGTCATGGTCGCTTCCTCTGCCGTTCCCGATCCGGGCGCGCCGGTCAGTGCTGAGCTCTTCGCCCGGGCCGCCGCGTCGATTCCCGGCGGCGTGAACTCTCCGGTCCGGGCGTTCTCCGCGGTGGGCGGCACGCCCCGCTTCATCGCCGAGGCCTCCGGCTGCACCCTGGTCGACGTCGACGGCAACCGCTACGTGGATCTGGTCTGTTCGTGGGGCCCGATGATCCTGGGGCACGCGCACCCGGCCGTCGTCGACGCGGTCCGTGCGGCCGCGGTGCACGGGCTGAGCTTCGGTGCGCCGACCGAGGCGGAGATCCTGCTCGCCGAGGCGATCGTGGAGCGGATGGCTCCGGTCGACAGCGTGCGCCTGGTGAACTCGGGGACCGAGGCCACCATGTCCGCGGTGCGGCTGGCCCGCGGCTTCACCGGCCGCAGCAAGATCATCAAGTTCGCCGGCTGCTACCACGGCCACGTCGACGCGCTGCTGGCCGACGCGGGCTCGGGCGTCGCCACGCTGGGTCTGCCGACGTCGCCGGGGGTCACCGGCGCGGCCGCGCACGACACCCTGGTGCTGCCCTACAACGACCTGAACGCGGTCGCCGCCGCCTTCGCGCTGCACGGCGACGACATCGCCGCGGTGATCACCGAGGCCGCCCCCGGCAACATGGGCGCCGTCACCCCGGGCCCCGGCTTCAACGCCGGTCTGCGCGAGATCACCAGCCGCCACGGCGCGCTGTTGATCCTCGACGAGGTGATGACCGGTTTCCGCGTCAGCCGCTCCGGCTACTACGGGCTCGAGCCCGTCGACGGCGACCTGTTCACCTTCGGCAAGGTGATGAGCGGCGGTCTGCCCGCCGCGGCCTTCGGCGGCCGCGCCGAGGTGATGAACCACCTGGCCCCGGTCGGCCCGGTGTACCAGGCGGGCACCCTCTCGGGGAACCCGGTGGCCGTCGCCGCGGGACTGGCGACGCTGGCGCACGCGACCGACGACGTCTACGCCACCCTCGACGCCAACGCCGCACGCCTGCAGACCATGCTCGGGGAGGCGCTCACCGCCGCGGGCGTCGCCCACCGGGTGCAGGCCGCGGGCAACCTGTTCAGCGTGTTCTTCCTGGACGACGACGCCGATCCGGCGGCGCCGATCGCCGACTACGCGACCGTCAAGGCCACCCAGACCTGGCGCTTCGCCCCGTTCTTCCACGCGCTCCTGGACGCGGGCGTCTACCCGCCGCCGAGCGCGTTCGAGGCGTGGTTCACCTCCGCGGCCCTCGACGAGGACGCCTTCGAGAAGATCGCCGAGGCCCTCCCGGCCGCGGCCGCCGCCGCGGCCGCCGCGCAAGCCCCTTCCACCGTGAGGACCGTCTGATGAAAACGATCGTGCACCTGATGCGTCACGGCGAGGTCCACAACCCGGACGGCGTCCTCTACGGCCGACTGCCCGGATTCCGGCTCTCCGACACCGGCCGAGAGCAGGCCCGGATCGTCGCCGACGCCCTCGCCGACCACGACGTCGCCGCCGTCTACGCGTCGCCGCTGCAGCGGGCGCAGGAGACGGCCGCCCCGGTGGCCGCCGCACACGGGCTGGAGATCGTCACCAACGACGACCTCATCGAGGCGGACAACCAGTTCGAGGGGCTGGTGGTCTCCGGCGGCGCGCTCTCCAAGCCGCGGCACTGGCTCAAGATGCGCGACCCGTTCACCCCGTCGTGGGGCGAGCCGTACATCCAGATCGCCCACCGCATGCTGGCCGCCGCGAACAAGGCCCGCGACACCGCGCCCGGCCGCGAGGTGGTGTGCGTCAGCCACCAGCTGCCCGTGTACACCCTGCGCCGTTTCCTGGAGGGCCGTCGGCTCTGGCACGACCCCCGCGTGCGCCAGTGCTCGCTGGCCTCGCTGACCAGCCTCGTCTACGACGGCGACGAGCTCGTCGACATCGTGTACTCCGAGCCCGCGGGCGCCTCGGATCCGTCGATCACCGGGGCGTGACCTGACGTGTTCGCCTCGAGTGCCCGTCGGCTGACGGCTGCGCTGCTCAGCGGCCTCGTGGGACTCACCGTCCTCACCGGCTGCAGCGGCGGCGACGACGCGGTGGTCCAGGGCCAGGGCAACGAGATCGTCGCTCCGGGCGGCAAGACCGTCCTGGAGTACGCCGTCGACGACCGCAAGCCGGTCGGCACGGTGTCGGGGAAGGACCTGAACGACGCCGAGGTGGAGTTGAACGGCTACCGCGGCAAGGTGGTCGTGGTGAACGTGTGGGCCTCGTGGTGTCCGCCGTGCCGCCGGGAGGCGACCGAGATCGAGCGCGTCTTCGCGGCGAAGAAGGCCGCGGGCGTGCAGATGCTCGGCATAAACTTCCGCGACAACCGCGGCGCCGCACAGGACTTCGCGCACGACCGCGGACTCACCTTCCCGTCGATCTACGACTACGGCGGGCGCACCCTGCACGCGCTCGGCGTCCCCGTCGGCGCCGTGCCCACCACGGTGATCCTGGACCGGCGGCTGCGCCCCGCCGTCGTGTACCTGAAGGCCGTCACGGAGAAGGAGCTGACCGCGGCGGTCGACCGCGTGCTCGCCGAGGGCGACGCCGAGCGATGACGTCCACGCCGCTGGCGAGCGCCGCCGAGACCTTCGCGGACATCGCCGCATCCGGACACCTGGTGCTCGCCTTCGGGGTGTGCATGCTGGTGGGGCTGGTGTCCTTCGCCTCGCCGTGCGTGATCCCGCTGGTCCCCGGCTACCTGTCGTATCTCGCCGGGCTCGTCGGCGCGGAGGCCCCGGCGGTCCGTCCGGACGAACCCGCGAAGAAGGGGCGGCTGCGGGTGCTCGGCGCCGCGCTGCTCTTCGTCCTCGGCTTCACCGTGGTGTACGTGCTGTTCACGGTGGCCTTCTTCGGGCTCACCGGTGCCCTGTACGACGAGGGCCGCGTGCTGCTGCTCCAGCGGATCGGCGGCGTCGTGGTGATCGTGATGGGTCTGGTGTTCCTGGGCACCATCAAGACGCAGGACCATCGCCTGCCCCTCCCGCGGCGGCTCTCCAACTGGCTGGGGGCGCCGATCCTCGGCGCGGTGTTCGCGGTCGGCTGGATCCCGTGCACCAGTGCCACCCTGTCCGTCGTCCTGATCACCGCGGGCGGCACCGACGGGATGGACGCCTTCCGCGGCACCGTGCTGGTGGTGGCGTACTGTCTCGGCCTCGGCCTGCCCTTCCTGATCCTCGCCTTCTCGTCCGCGTGGGCGGTGCGCAGCCTCGCGTTCCTGCGACGCAACACCCGCGTGATCCAGCTGATCGGCGGGGCGGCGATGATCGTCGTCGGCCTGCTCCTGCTCTTCGGCTGGTGGAACGACCTGGTCGACTGGATCCGGATCACATTCATGTTCGACGTGGAGTTGCCGATATGACCGCCCCCGCCACCTCCCGCACCCCGAGCCCGGTGCGCCGCAGGCTGATCGATCCGCTGCGCAAGGCGTGGCACGAGCTCACCTCGATGCGTACCGCGCTGGCGCTGCTGTTCCTGCTCGCGCTCGCCGCGATCCCGGGCGCCCTGCTGCCGCAGCGGGAGCTCAACGAGGGCAAGACCATGCGGTACATCGCCGACCGGGGCGCCCTGGGCGAGTGGATGGACCGCCTGCAGCTGTTCGACGTCTTCTCGTCGGCGTGGTTCACCGCGATCTACGTCCTGCTGTTCGTGTCGCTGATCGGCTGCATCACGCCGCGCTGCTGGGAGTTCGTGCAACAGCTGCGTGCGCAGCCGGTCAAGGCGCCGCGCAACCTGAAGCGGCTGCCGCGGCACATCACCGAGACGGTCGACGGGACCCCGGAGGAGCTCGCCGACCGCGTCGCGGGGAACCTGCGCGGCTGGCGGCGGACGACGCGGGTCGTCGCGCCGTCGAAGGCCTTCCCCGACGGCGCCGTCGAGCTCTCCGCGGAGAAGGGCTACCTGCGGGAGGTCGGCAACCTGGTCTTCCACCTGGCGCTGATCGCGCTGCTGGTGACCGTCGCGGTCGGCAAGCTCTTCGGCTACGAGGGCACGCGGACGCTGGTGGCCGGCGACGACCAGGTGCTGTGCAACACCTCCACCGCCGTCTACGACAGCTTCCGGTCCGGTGCGATGGTCGACGGCACCGGCCTCTCGCCGTTCTGCGTGCGGATCGACGAGTTCGAGGCCACCTTCCTGCCGAACGGGCAGCCGGACATGTACACCTCGAAGGTCGTGTACACCACCGATGTGACCGCGCCGGAGAGCGACTGGGCCGCCGGCATCATCAAGGTGAACAATCCGCTGCGGATCGCCGGCGACCGGATCTACGTGCTGGGCAACGGCTTCGCGCCGACCTTCACCGTGACCTTCCCGAACGGGGAGAAACGCACCCAGACCGCGCCGTTCCTGCCGCAGGACACGACGACCATGCTGTCCGAGGGCGCCGTGCGCTTCGACACCCCGGCGGGCATGTACCCGGACGAGGACGAGCGCCGCAAGCACCAGATCGCCGTCGACGGCCTGTTCGCGCCGGACCCGACCTATCACGGGACGCTGCTGCTCTCGCAGTCGATGGTCGTCAAGGACCCGGCCGTCGCGATCCGCGTCTACGTCGGCGACGCCGGCCTGGACACCGGCCGGGCGCAGAGCATTGACAGTCTCGACCGCTCGCTGATCGACCAGAAGCGGCTCAACCGGCAGGCCTCGGTGAACCTCGACGTCGGCCAGAGCACCCGGCTCCCGGACGGCACCGTCGTCTCGTTCGACGGCTTCAAGCGGTGGGCGTCGGTGCAGGTCAGCCATGATCCGGCGCAGACCTGGGTGCTGGTCTCGGCCGTCGTCATGATGGCCGGTCTGGTGGTGTCGATGCTGGTGCGACGACGCCGCATTCGGGTGCGTCTGGTCCCGGCGAAGACCGACGGGAACGCGTCGTCCGACGGGCAGCGACGTACTGTAGTAGAGGTCGCCGGGCTGGCGCGTACCGACCAGGCCGGCTGGGGCGACGGTTTCGACGAGCAGGCCCGAGGTCTGCTCGTCGACGGTGGCCGCGTGAAACCCGGAAAGCTGTAGGAGAGCCAATGGACACGGAAATGAGTACCTACGTCGACGAGACGTTGGGGCGCTACTCCGATCTGTTGTACGTCACGTCGATCGGGATCTACTCGCTCGCCGCGCTGTTGCTGTTCACCGCGCTGGCGATGGGGGCCAAGACCAAGACCTACGTGGGAGAGCTCGCCGAGAGCGAGAAGGAACGCGAACTGGTCGGCGCCGGGGCGTCGGCGGGATCGGTCCCGGTCGCGGGCGACCGCACCCCGGGCCGGGTCGGCGGGCCGCCGCAGGCCCCGCGCCGGAGTCGTGCCGCGGTGCTCAGCGCCTCGTCGTACCCGGTGGTGATCCTGGGTCTGGTCGCGCACATCGCATCGATCGTGCTGCGCGGCATGGCCACCGATCGCGCCCCGTGGGGCAACATGTACGAGTTCATCACGCTGACCTGCGCCGCGGGCGTGGCCGGCGCGCTGATCGTGCTCCGCAAGCCCGCACAGCGGCCGCTGATGAGCTTCGTGCTGCTGGTCGTGATCATCATGATGTTCGTCGGCGCCAAGTGGCTGTACACGCACGCCGCGCCCGTCGTGCCCGCGCTGAAGTCGTACTGGCTGATCATCCACGTCTCGGTGGTCTCGATCGCCTCGGGCGTCATGGTGGTCTCCGGCGTGCTGAGCCTCCTCTTCCTGGTGCGCGAGCGCTGGCCGAACACCGCCGACATGCTGCCCTCGGCCGAGACCCTCGACCGGGCCGCCTACCGGTGCATCGTGTTCGCGTTCCCGCTGTTCGGGCTCGGCGTGATCTGCGGTGCCATCTGGGCCGAGGAGGCCTGGGGACGGTTCTGGGGCTGGGATCCGAAGGAGACGGTCAGCTTCATCTCCTGGATCATCTACGCCGCCTACCTGCACGCCCGTGCGACGGCCGGCTGGCGCACCGCCGCCGCCTGGATCAACGTCGCGGGCTTCGTCACGGTGCTGTTCAACCTGTTCGCCATCAACCTGGTGATCTCGGGCCTGCACTCGTACGCCGGCGTCTGATTCGACGGTCTGATTCGACACGGGCGGGGCCGGACCCGCATGCTAGATGTGGCACGCAGTGCCGCATGGCGGCAGGGCCCTCGAAGTGAAGGAGACATGAAGTGAAGAATGTCGGAGTGATCGGCGGAGGCACCATGGGTGCCGGCATCGCCGAAGTGGTCGCCAAGGCCGGTTCCACCGTGCGCGTCCTGGAACGCGCCGAGGCCGTCGAGGCCGCGCAGGAACGGATCGCCAAGAGCCTGGCTCGCGGCGTCAAGGCGGGCAAGCTGAGCCAGGAGGACGCCGACGCCGCACTGGCCCGCGTCACCGTCACCACCGACATCGACAGCTTCGCCGACAGCGACCTGGTGGTCGAGGCCATGCCGGAGATCGAGTCGCTGAAGCTGGAGTACTTCCACAAGCTCGACGAGATCATCCGCGAGGACGCGATCCTGGCGACCAACACGTCGTCGATCCCGGTGATCCGCCTGGCCAACGCCACCAAGCACCCCGAGCGCGTGCTGGGCATGCACTTCTTCAACCCGGTGCCGGTGATGCCGCTGGTCGAGATCGTCACCACCCTCAAGGTCGACCGCGCGGTGGTGGACAAGGTGGCCGCCTACGCCGCCGACACCCTCGGCAAGCGGACCATCGAGTCCAAGGACCAGGCGGGCTTCATCGTCAACGCCCTGCTGATCCCGTACCTGACCAACGCGATCCGCATGTACGAGTCGGGCTTCGCCTCGGCCGAGGACATCGACGCGGGCATGGTCAACGGCTGCGGCCACCCGATGGGTCCGCTGCGCCTCTGCGACACCGTCGGCCTGGACATCTGCCTGGCCGTGGCCGAGTCGCTGTTCGCCGAGTTCGGCCAGCCGCACTACGCGCCGCCGGTGCTGCTGCGCCGCATGGTCGACGCCGGCTACCTGGGCCGCAAGACCGGCCGCGGCTTCTACGACTACGCCAAGTAGCCGATTCCGCCACCGACGACGAGGGGCGCCTCTCCAAATGGAGAGGCGCCCCTCGTCGTCGGTGCGGGTCAGAGCCTGCGCAGGAAGTCCGGATCGTCGTCGGGGCCGCGCGGGGCCTCCCGCCGCGGCCCGCGCACCGGTCCGTCGCCGTGACCGGGCGGGGTCTGGGAGATCCGCCAGACGACGAATCCCACCGCCACCAGCAGGATCACCAGGAAGAAGTAGAGCATTCCTCCACGGTACCCGCGATCGGTGCGGGGCGACCCTTCGAGCCGTGTCGAAGGGCGACCCCTCGACGCCCCGGAGTTCAGCGGTTGAGCAGCGCGACCACGTCCGCTTCGCGGAAGCGGCGGTGCCCGCCGGGCGTCCGGATCGAGGGCAGCACACCGGTGCTGGCCCACCGGGCGACGGTCTTGGGGTTCACATTGAACATCTCGGCAACCTGGCCGGGGGTCAGGTTGTGCTGACGCGCCATGCTCGGCGTGATGGGGGCGTTGTCGGTGACGGTCATCGGTCCTCCGGTGGTCGTGGGCTGGGCGGAACTGACCTCATGCATACACGCCGAACACGCAGGTGCTCGAATGGTCAGTAAACGGTAAAGAGTCGGTAATGTCCGCGGTGTCCGGTTCGGTTTCGGTGTCGTCGGCGGTACGACGTAGGCTGAGGGACATGACGGATGAGCAGGTCGAATCCACTGAACAGAGCGTGACGGTCGGGTCGTTGATCGGCTGGATCGCGCTCTACACCGTGGTGCGCATGGGGCTGGTGTTCGTGATCGCGGGGATCATCATCGGTGTCGGTCTCCTCCTCGACGTGCAGGTGTGGATCGTCGCGGCGCTGGCCTTCGGCGTGCTGATCGCGATCCCGCTGGGGCTGGTCCTGTTCAAGCCGATCCGGCTGAAGGTGAATCAGCAGATCGCCGACTACGACGCGCAGCGCGCCGCCAAGCGCGACGACCTGCAGTCCCGGCTGCGCGGCGACGACCGGTAGCGCCATGGCGATCGTCGAGGCCACGGATCTGGTCCGCGAGTATCGGATGGGACAGGAGCGCATCCGTGCGCTCGACGGTGCGAGTCTGCACCTCGACGGCGGGCAGTTCGTCTCGGTGATCGGCCCGTCGGGGGCGGGCAAGTCGACCCTGCTGCACATCCTCGGGGCGCTGGACACCCCGACGTCGGGGACGATCGTCGTCGACGGCGTGGACCTGGCGACGCTCGACGACGATGCCGCCTCGGAGTTCCGCCGCCATCGCGTCGGCTTCATCTTCCAGTTCTTCAACCTGGTGCCGACGCTGTCGGCGTGGGAGAACGTCGCGCTGCCCATGCTGCTCGACGCCAAGTCGTTGGCCGGGGCCAAACCGCGTGCGGTGGAACTGATGGAACGCGTGGGACTCGGCGACCGGATCGACCACCGGCCGTCGGAACTGTCCGGCGGGCAGATGCAGCGCGTGGCGATCGCGCGGTCGCTCATCATGGACCCGAAGATCCTGCTGGCCGACGAACCCACCGGCAACCTGGACTCCAAGACCGGCGCGGACGTCCTGGAACTGCTGGCCGAGGTGGCGCACGACGACCCCGACCGCCTGGTGCTGATGGTGACCCACGCCGACGATGCGGCGGACTTCAGCGACCGGGTGATCACCGTGCGCGACGGCAAGGTGCTCGATCCCGGGCGGACGACGCCGCGGGAGAGCCCGCGTCGGGCGCCGCGCCCGAAGGTCCGAGAACCCCTGCCGGAACTCCCGGACCTGCCGGAGACGCCGAAGCGGAACGTCATGCCGCCCGACGATGCCGGGGTGTGGATGACCGGGCCGATCCCGCGGATCGGCGACGGCGGCAAGCATCGGGCCGAGTGACATGGGAGCTGTCGGGGCGGCGCTGACCCGCGTCCGGATCCTGAATCTCCGGGAGCTCGCGAGCCATCGGCTGCGCGTGATCACCTCGCTGATCGTGGTGATCGTGTCGTCGGCGCTGCTGATCGCGGTGCTCGGCGCGTACGGCTCGATGACCGAGACCGTCCGCGAGTTCAACAAGGCGATCTCCGGGACCGCGACCGTCGAGGTGGCCGCGATCGCCGACACCGGCGTCGACGACGCCCTGGTCGGCGAGCTGCGGCGCGAGGTGACCGCGGCCGCGGCCGTGGTGCCGCTGGTGCGCGGCGTGGTGCTGATCGACGGCGAGCCGGTCACGCTGCTCGGTTCGGATGCGCGCGTCACCGCGCTCTCGCCGCAGCTGCGGGCGGCGGTGGAGTCGTCGAACCGGCAGCCGAGTCCCGAGAAACTGCGCGACGGCGTGATCGTCGGCGCGGGGACGGGGCTGGTGAAGGGACAGCGGGTCAGTATCGGCGGCATTGAGGTCACGGTGCTCGCCGTCGTCGATCGTCCGGACACGAAGATCTTCAACGACGGCCGCTTCGTCTTCGCCTACCTGGAACTGGCGCAGCGACTGGCCGGGCTCGACGGCGCCGTCGACTCGATCATGATCGTGCCGAAGGACGGCGTCGCGACCGACGAACTCGAAGAAGAAGACCGCCGCGGTGGTGGACGGGCGCGCGAGCGTCGTCGACCCCGGGTTCCGCGTGAAACAGAGCGAGGTCGCCGGCGCGGTGACCCGGGACTCGACCCTGCTGGTGTCGATGGTCTCGCTGGTGATCGCCGCGTTCCTGGTCTTCAACACGATGAACATGGCGGTCGCGTCGCGGCGGCGGTCGCTGGCGATGATCCGCGCGATCGGCGCCCGGCGCCGTCACCTGGTGGGCGATCTGCTGATCGAGTCCGCGGTGTTCGGACTGGTCGGCGGCCTGATCGGGGTGCCGGTCGGGATCCTGGCGGGACGCTGGGCGGTGGGCAGACTGCCGAGCACCGTGGGGTCGACGTCGTTGCACGTCTCCTACCACCTGCCGACGTTCGCGATCCCGATCGCGGTGATCGCATGCGTCCTCGCCTGCGTGGCCGCGACGGCGCTCGCGGCGCGCTCGGTGTTCGCGGTGGACCCGGTCGAGGCGATGGTGCCCGGCGAGGCGGCCGACTCCCGGCCGCCGTCGTCGAAGCTGCTGTGGACGGTGGGACTGGGCGGCCTGGCGGTCCTGGCCGGGTCGCTGGTGATGGCGGCGACGGTGGAGGGCCGCGGCGCCCTGCTCGCGGGGGCGGTGTACTCGATCGGCGCCCTGCTGATCTGCTTCGGGATCACGGTGCCGCTGGTGCGGGCCGTGGTCCGGGTGTCGCGGCGACTGGGCGGCCCCGGGCAGCTGGCGGCGGTCAACTCCGATCGCGCGCCGCGCCGCGTGTGGGCCACCGTGATGACCGTCGGGGTGGCCATCGCCGTCGGGATCGGCACCTCCGGCGCGCTCAGCAACATGGTCGGCTCCATCTCGAACTCGCTCGACGGCCTCGCCGATCCGGACGTGTACGTCTCGTCGCGCAGCGCCCAGGACATCCCGGTGGGTCCGGTGCTGAACCCGGCGATCGCCGAACAGGTGTCCCAGGTCCCGGGCGTGCAGCGGGTGGCGGGCGGGCAGTGGGCCGCGGTGAACATCGGTGCGGCCCGCGCCATGATCCAGGGGCTGGAACCCGGGTCGTCGGCGCCGTTCATGAAGAAGGCGTCCGACGAGGCGGTGCGGCAGACGCTCGACGGCGACGGGATCCTGGTGTCGCGGGTGCTGGCCCGGACGCTCGGTGTCGGCGTCGGCGACACGCTCCGGTTCGCGACCCCGACCGGCTACCGCGAACTGACCGTCCGCGACGTCGTCGACTACGTGAACATCGATTCGGGCACCGGCGCGATCTCCGCGAAGCTCATGGCCGAATGGTTCGATCGGCCCGGCGAGACCTACCTGCAGGTGTTCACCGAGCCGGGCGCCGACATCGCGGACGTGCAGCGTCGTCTGCGGGAGATCGTCGCGCCGTTCCCGGGCGCGGGAGCCCGACCGGTGTACGTCTACACCGGAGAGGTGGCGCTGGAGTCCACGCAGAAGACCGTCGAGCAGGCGGGGGCGTTCACCGTCGCGATCCAGTGGATCGTCGCCGCGGCCGCCGCGATCGCCCTGCTGAACACGCTGCTGCTGTCGGTGCTGGAACGTCGTCGTGAACTGGGCGTGCTGCGGGCGATGGGCGCCTCGCGCCGGTTCGTGGTGCGGATGGTGATGGCCGAGGCCGTCTCGGTGGCGTCCGTCGGCGCGCTGATCGGCGTGGTCATGGGCTCGGGCCTGCACTTCGTCGCCGACACGATCCTGGCCGAGACCACCTCGATCGACGTCGTCTATCGGCCGTTGTGGTCGACGATCGGGTACGTCGCCGTGGCGTCGGCGCTGTGTCTGGCCGGTGCGGTGGTGCCCGCGTATCGGGCCTCGCGGATGAACATCACGGAGTCGATCCTGTCGGAGTGAGCCCGCCTCGGCGGGTCTCGCGATTCCTTCCGGTCGCCGCCTCCTGCGGGCCGGTGCGCCTGTGGGCGGGCGGCGTGTCGCGGCTCCTGTTCCGTGTCGCGCTTCCTGGATGGATCGCGACACGGAACAGGAGCCGCGACACGCGGTTCGGCGGTTGCCGGCCCGGGTACGGAGGTGGTGGCCAGTCGGGGGGGCGGGTTGTAGTGCAACGACGATCCTCCGGTTCGGCGAGTGGATGCCCGAATCGTGAACGGTGGTCGCCGTCGGTTCCGGGGCACTCCTCCGAAGTTCACTCGATCAGACGACGCCGCTTCCGGTCAGGAGGCCTGTGACTGGTAGGCCGAACGGAGGTCGTCGAGGAGGCGTGAGCGAGTCGCCTGGATGGCGAACATCTTGTCCAGGTGCGTGAGGTTCTCCTTGGCGCACGCCTGTACACCCGGTGCCGACGGATTCCCGGAGATCTGGGCGTTCGCCGCGGCGACCGTGGTGACGAGCGAGACGGTGCCGATCTCCATGCGCTGGTCGTCGTCGTGCACGAAGGTCAGCTTGACCGACATGACCATCGGGACGGTGGCGAACGCCGGTTGCACGTCGGGGCCCACGGTGAGGACCATCCGGTCGGCGGCGGCCGGCTTCACCTCGAAGCGGATCTCGTTCTCGATCGATCGGTTCGCGGGCAAGGCGTCGCGCATCGGGATCGCGATCTGATAGCCGGCCTTGGCGTTCCCGGGCGCCGGCTTGGTGCCGGTGCAGTCCTTCAACTGCTGGAAGAACACCACCTCCGCGTCGACCCGCGTGATGAGCGACGGTTCGTCGCCCTTGTTCTGCATGGTGATGTCGATGGGGGTCAGGTCGATCGTGCCGTCGGTCGAGGACGTTCCGCGGAGAACCTTGGCCCCCGCCGACTGTCGACCGTCGAGATTGATCGATGAGATCTCCAGGTCCACCGGCACGGTGTCGTCGCCGTACAGTTTGTAGAGCGAGATCGTCAGACCGAGGACGACGATGATGGCGACGACGGCGGCCCAGATCGGAAGACGACTGGTCTTTCGTCTCGGTCCTCTCGATGCCGGTCCCGAGATCCCGGATTTCAGCGTGGTGTCGACCTCTGCGGCGATCCGTACCGGGTCGGCGAGCTGCTTGATCTGGATCTGTTGGAAGAAATACCGCATCTCGGGCGGGTAGTCATCCGGGAAGTCGAGTTTTTCGACATCGTACGGAATGATCTGTTTCCCGTTTCCCTCCGCCAGATCCAGTTCGCGGCTGACGTGTACCGAGGTCAGGGAGGCGCGAGAGACCAGGATGAGCAGGTGGGTGCACGACTCCAGCGCATGATAGAGAACCTTTTGATAGTTCTCACCGCTCTGGATGTCGGTCGGCGCGTAGAAGACTCGGATACCGCGTCGTCGCAGCTCGGTGGTCACCTGATCGGCGATCGCCCGGTTTTCGCGGGAGTGGCTGACGAACACGTAGGCGTCGGATGCGGGGTCCATCGAAGACGTGTCCGGCGATACGACGACGGCGTCGTCGACCCACAACTGCCAGCCCGGTGGTACCGGCGGAAACGACGCGGGAGGCGTCCAGCCCGGCCGGGGCTCCTGACCGGACTCGGGCACGGGCCAGTCCGGCGGGGGATTGAAGCGCATCGTGGTGACTTCCGGTTCGGCAGAGGTGTGCGAGGGGATTCTAAGCGGGCGCGGGGGCGGGTGCCGAGATGTCGGCGAACCACCGATCGGTCGTGAACGGCACGGTGTCGGGCGGCTTCCGGTCCGACGTCGGCGGAGGCGGCCGGTCGGGTGGCGGGTCGTGGCGCACGGTCGCTCCTCGGCTGGACTGCTGGATGTCCGCAGTATCGCAAGTTGTCGCACGATCGGCCGGGTTTCTGCGCCCGGGTTCACCCGTTCGACCGACGTGGACGGCGGCAGCCGCCGGCCGGACTGTCAATTAATATTGACAATGTCGAGATCGTCAATATAACCTGACACCATGCACGACGACGAGATGTTGACAGAATCCGAAGGCGACCAGGTCGTCGGGGCCGCTGCGAGCAGCGACCCCGCGGTCGGACTCGCCGCAGTACGGGCCCTGCGTACTCTCGCCGACCGGCTGGAAGACGTTCAGGTGGCGAACGCCCGCGCTCGAGGGATGAGCTGGCAGGCGATCGCCGACATCCTGCAGATCAGCCGGCAGGCCGTGCATCAGAAGCACTCGTACCGAGAGAGCGCCGCGCCGACCAAGCGCGCGGCACGCCGCGGTACCGACTCGGCCGTCGAGGCCGGAAAGGAAGGCGACGATGCCTGATCGATTCACCACAGACGACCGCATCACGATGATGTTCGCGATGCAGGAGGCCCACGACCTCGGACACCGGAGTCTGGGCAACGACCACCTGATCCTCGGGATGCTCGGCAATGCGCGCAGCCCGCTGTTCGCGCTGCTCGGCGCGCAGGGGCTGACGCTCGACGCCGCGCGCGAGACCGTCCGCCGGTTCCACGAGGAACATGCGGAGAAGTCCGACGACGCCGAGGCCGCCTCAGCCGCGGACCGCTATGAGGAGGATCGCGAGGCGCTGAAGAGCATCGGGATCGACCTCGACAAGGTGCGCGAGGCGGTCGGGGGGCGGTTCGACGAAGACCTCGCCGACGGTTGGGGCGAGCGCCCCGGCCGTGGTCGGGGTCGTGCGCAGGGCCGCGGACGAGGCGGTGACCGCGGCGAGCGTGGTCACCGGCGCGGACACCGTGGTCACGGCGACCACGACCACGGCCGCGAGTACGGCAGGGGCGACGGCCACGCGGGTCCGGGACGCGCAGGTTTCGGCCCCGGGTTCGGGCCGGGTTTCGCTCCCGGAGAGGCGGGGCCCTTCGGTCCCGGCCCGGCGGGTTTCGGACCGGGCGGCTTCAGACCGGCGGGTTTCGGTCCGGCGGGTTTCGGGGCCGGGCCCGATCCGCGGCAGGCGGGCGAGGGGCCGTGGGAGGGCGGCCGCGGTCGGCGCGGTCCGCGTGGCCGGCGTGGACGGGCCCGCATGGGGTCGGCCACCCGCACTGCGATGCGCGCGGCCGTGACGGCGGCCCGCGAGCGCGGTGACCGCACGCTCCGGCCCGAATACGTGCTCCTGGGCATCCTCGACGCGGGAGACCCGGCGTCGACGGCCCTCATCGAGTCGGCGACCACGGTCGACGCGCTGCGCGAGGCGGTGCTGGCGTCGCTTCCCGAGGTGCCGGCCGCCGTCTGACCTCTTGCCGTGCCGCTCGATCTACCGGGTCAGGTGACGTTCCGGTAGATCGAGACCGGTTCGGGGAGGTAGGGAGAGTGGACGGGATTCCTCGGTTTCGGATGGATGTCTGGGGAACCATCGCGGTGGGACGATGATTCTCACATGCGTGATGCGAAGTCTTCGTACGCTGTGCGCAGCCGATCGAAGCTCTTCGAGGTCTTCGCGTTCTCGGATGCCTTCTTGAGGGACGCCAGGTTCTTGGTGACACACGAGGTGACGTAATCCGGTTCGTTGCTCTCCGGCCCCTTCTCGAGATCTTGACGCTGTCGGTCGACTGATTGTTGCGCTGCGACGGTGGCGAACGCGCCGCCGTCGAACCTCTGTCCGTCACCGGACTTCAATGTGATCGAGACCGCGAGCACCGTCGCATGCGCTCCGAGCGACGTCTGGCCTTCATAGCCGAGGGTGATCGACATCCGGTCGGTCGACCGGGGAGCGACCGTGAAATCCGCTGGTGAGGTCACCGTGGTCAGTGTCGGAAGGCCCTGCTGATCGATCGGAAGCACGACCGAATAGCTCGCGGACACCTTGGTCTGGCCGAAACCACCGCCCCGGCACCAGTTCAGCCGTTCCGACGTCGTGACGGTGGTGACGATCTCGGTGATCTTCAGCGCCGAGCCCCCGCCGTTCTTCCAGGTGAGGTCGATCGGCGTGACACCGATCGATATCGGCTCGGTCTTGCTGGAACCGTAGAGGGAAGCGGATCCGATGAGCTGGATGACGTCGCCGAATGTCGCCGCGGCGATCTCCACCTCGGCCGACGAGTCGTCGGCGGAGTTCTGGACGACCAGGGTGAGGGCGAGCGTGGCGACGACGGCGAGCAGGCCGGCGGCGACCCACACGGGGCGTCGGAGGAGGGCGGCGACGAGTCCCCGCTTCTGCGCAGGTTCGGGCGGCTCGGGCTGCGTCGAGCCGTTCGGGGACTGTGTTCCGGGGGCGCCGGATTCGCGAATCCACAGCGGCCAGTCGGGAGGCGGAGGTCCCCATTCCGGATTCGGGTGCCATCCCCGGGGCGGTCGCCAGTCCGGGCTGGGCGGCGGCGGCCAGTTCGGCGGCGGGTTGAAGCGCAACGGATGTCCTCTGCTCGTGCGGCTGCGTGCGCGAATCATCGCCGCGGTGCGTCGTCGGTGAGGCCGCTTCTTGCGAAGTTCCTCTGATCAGACCACCCCCTGGCGGCTGATCTCGCTGGGCGTCGGTCGGCGGCCCCGATGGTCAGGACTTCGCCGCGGTGCTCGCGTAGGCGTCTCTCAGATTCTTCAGCGGTTCGGTCTGCAACTCGGTCTGCTCGACGGCGGTGTCGAAGAGCGCGCCCATCTCCGAATAGCAGCGGCTCTTGTGCTGGTCGAGGCTGTCGGAGGTCTCCCCCTGAGCGCCTCCGATGTACATGTCGACGGTCTCGGCGGCGGTGGCGGCCGCGACGGAGGGCAGACCGAGACGGGTGCCGTCGTCGAGTGCGAGCGCGATCTTGAATGCGATCAATTCGACGAACAGATGGCTCTGGTACTCGGGGCCGACGGTGATCACCATCCGATCGGTGTCCTTGGGGCCGACGTGGAAGTCCACGGGTGACGAGGTCGGTCCGAGTCTCGTGCGCGTGGTGTAGTTCTCGGTGACCAGAGGCAGTTTGACGGTGAAGTCCGCTGTGATGCGGCCGGGGCCCGCGCCGCCACGGTGACACTGCTCGACGTGGTCCCCCTGCATCACCTCGACCTCGATCGAGGTGACCCGGATCGGTCGGTCGCCGTTGTTCTTCAGGGTGACGTCGATCGGTACGACACCGACGTCCTGCGATTCCTCGTCGACCACTCCGGGACCGCCGAACTCGCCGGTCAATTCGATGACCGGGCCGAGTGTGACGGCCGCGAGTTCCACCGGGGCATTGGAGGAGTCGTCTCGCATCAGCGCGTAGATCGCGACGACGAGGACCACGATGCCGACGACCGCACCGAGGGGAAGCCACGGGCGACTCCGGAGAACGGTGCCGACGACACCGTTCGACTCGGCGGATTCCCCCGGGCGGAACGGAGGCGTCGGACCGATCGCGTCGGGATCGTCACCGGGTTCGGGAGTCCAGAGCCGCCACCCGTCAGGAGGCGGACCCCAGGCCGGATCGGGGTACCAGCCGGGTTCGGGTTTCCACTCCGGACTCGGTGGCGGAGGCCAGTTCGGCGGCGGGTTGAATCGCAACGGGAATCCTCCTGCCTGTGCGGCTGCGTGTGCGAATCATCGCAGTGCGATTCCCTCGGAGAGGACACTTCGCCCGAAGTTCACCTGATCGGATGAATCACCGGAAACCCGGCGAGGCCGGCAGGCCGGGGCGCTGCCGCCGATGGATCGCGCAGAGCGACGATCCATCGCGGGTGCTCGACGACCTTCTCCGCCTGCTCTGCCGAAGAGACCGCCTCGGGGCCGGTCGAGTCGTCCGCCGTACCCGGGGGCCGTCGCAGGCACTTCCGACTCGCACCGTCCGACTTCCGGACGTAAACCCGGCACCCCGGTGCGCGCCGGTGTGATCGGTGTTACTCAGGAATCATGACCCGCATCACAGCGCGTCGGCGCGTCACCCGGATCACCGTGGGCGATCCGGCCCGGTCGCGCGCCGACCTCCTCGCCGTCGAAGAACCACTCGAACTGCGGATCGGGGGTCGGCCGTTCACCGTCACCATGCGGACGCCGGGGAACGACGTCGAGCTGGTCGCCGGGCTGCTCCACGCCGAGGGGGTGATCACCGATCCCGGCCACCTCGCCGTCGCACGCTACTGCGCCGGGGCGACCGGGGAGTCCGGCGAGAACACCTACAACGTGCTCGACGTGACGCTCGCCGACGGCGTCCCCGCGCCGGAACCCGGACTGGAACGCAACGTCCTCACCACCAGCGCGTGCGGGGTCTGCGGAGCCACCAGCATCGACGCGGTCACCTCCGTCACCCGGCACCCCGTGCACGACGACCCGCTGCGCATCGATCCCGAACTCCTCGCCGGCTTCCCCGACGAACTGCGGCGCCGGCAGAAGGTGTTCGAGCGCACGGGCGGGCTGCACGCCGCGGCGCTGTTCGACGGCCGGACCGGCGACCTGCTCGTGATGCGCGAAGACGTGGGACGGCACAACGCCGTCGACAAGGTGCTCGGCCGAGCGCTGCTGCAGGGACTGCTGCCCGCGCGGGAGACCGTGCTGATGGTGTCCGGCCGCGCGAGCTTCGAGCTCACCCAGAAGGCGCTGATGGCCGGGGTCCCGCTGCTCGCGGCGGTGTCGGCGCCGTCGTCGCTGGCCGCGGAACTGGCCGAGGAGGCGGGGCTGACCCTGGTCGGGTTCCTCCGCGGGCCGTCGATGGTGGTGTACAGCGGGGCGCAGCGGGTGGCGCGTCCGGCCCTGGCCGAGGCGGTGGGATCGTGACGCGACGACCGCCCGAGGACGACCGTTCCGACGCCGAGATGACGGTCGGCGAACCCAAGCGGTACGCGGCCGGGATCGGCGGCGTCTACCACTCGATGAAGCCCGCGCTCACCGAGATGGGACCGGTCCGCACCGCACGCCTGATGACCAGGATCAACCACAAGGACGGCTTCGACTGCATGAGCTGCGCCTGGCCCGATCCGGGGAAGCGCAAGGTCGCGGAGTTCTGCGAGAACGGCGCGAAGGCGGTCACCTGGGAGGCGACGCCGCTCGTCGTCGAACGCGACTTCTGGCGGACGCACCCGCTGAGCTCCCTGGAGGACAAGAGCGAGTACTGGCTGGGGCAGCAGGGGCGGCTGACCGAACCGGTCTACAAGGCCGCCGGGTCCGACCACTACGAGCCGATCGGCTGGGATCGGGCGTACGAGGTGGTCGCCGAGCACCTCGCCGCGCTCGACGATCCGAACGAGGCCGCCTTCTACACCAGCGGCCGGGCCTCGAACGAGGCGGCGTTCGTCTACCAGCTCTTCGCCCGGGCCTTCGGCACCAACAACCTGCCGGACTGCTCCAACATGTGCCACGAGTCGACCGGCACGGCCATGTCGCAGACCCTGGGCCTCGGCAAGTCGACGGTGAGCTACGACGACTTCGCGCGCGCCGATCTGATCGTCGTGATGGGGCAGAACCCGGGAACCAATCATCCCCGGATGCTCACGGCGCTGGCCGAGGCCAAGGAGCACGGCGCGCAGATCGTCGCGGTGAACACGCTCCCGGAGGCCGGGCTGATCGGCTACAAGGATCCGCAGAAGGTGCGCGGCTACCTCGGGAAGGCGACCGCGCTGGCCGACCAGTTCGTCCAGGTCCGGCTCGGCGGCGACATGGCGCTGCTGCAGGCGGTGTCGCAGCGGGTGCTCGCGGCCGAGGCCGCGGCTCCCGGCACGGTGCTCGACCACGGGTTCCTCGACGCGCACTGCGACGGTTTCGCGGCGTTCGCCGAGCACATCGCCGACGTCGACGAGCACGAGGTGGCCCGGGCGACCGCGGTGCCCGCCACCGAGATCGACGAACTCGCCCGACGCTACCTCGCCGCCGACCGGGTGATCATCTGCTGGGCGATGGGCATCACCCAACACCGCAAATCCGTGGACACCGTCAAGGAGATCGTCAACCTGCTGCTGTTGCGCGGGAACATCGGGAAACCGGGTGCGGGCGCGTCACCGATCCGCGGGCACAGCAACGTGCAGGGCGACCGCACGATGGGCGTCTGGGAGAAGATGCCCGACGCCTTCCTCGACGCGCTCGGCGCGGAGTTCGGCTTCGCTCCGCCGCGCGACCACGGATACGACGCGGTGAACGGCATCCGCGCGCTCGCGCAGGGGCGGCTCAAGGTGTGGATCGCGCTGGGCGGCAACCTCCTCGGCGCGATCTCCGACACCGGACTCGCCGAGACCGCGATGCGCCGCACCCGGTTGTCGGTGCAGCTCTCGACAAAACTGAACCGGTCGCACGTGGTCACCGGTGAGGAGGCGCTGATCCTGCCGGTGCTCGGGCGCACCGAGGTGGACCTGCAGAAGTCGGGGCCGCAGTACGTGACGGTGGAGGACTCGGTGTGCGCGGTGCACGCCTCGCACGGATGGCTCCCGCCGATCTCGCCCGACGTGCGCTCGGAGACGGCGATCGTCGCGGGGCTGGCCCGCGCGACCTTCGCGGCGCTCGACCGGCCGGACGTCGACGTCGACTGGCAGGCGATGATCGACGACTACGACGTGATCCGCGAGCACATCGCCCGCGTGGTGCCCGGCTGCGCCGACTACAACGCCAAGACGCGTCGCCGCGACGGTTTCGTGCTGCCCAACGGGCCCCGCGACGAACGACGCTTCGACACCGCGACCGGCAGGGCCCGGATCACCGTCAACCACCTGGAACCGGTGCGATGCCCGCCGGGCCGCCTGCTGCTGCAGACCATGCGCTCGCACGACCAGTTCAACACCACCGTCTACAGCCTCAACGACCGCTACCGGGGCATCAAGAAGGGGCGCTCGGTGGTGTTCGTGCACCCCGACGACCTCGCCGAACTGGGCTTCTCCGACGGGCAGCGGGTCGACGTGTTCAGCGAGTGGCCCGGGCAGCCGGACCGGGTCCTGCGCGGACTCCGGACCGTCGCCTATCCGACCGCGCGCGGCTGCGCGGCGGCGTACTTCCCGGAGGCGAACGTCCTGGTGCCGCTGGACTCGGTGGCGTTGGAGAGCAATACCCCGGCCTCGAAGGCGGTGGTGATCCGGCTGGAACCGGCATCCGACCCCGCTCCGACGTAGACCCCGGCTCCTCGCCGGCAGGTCTCCTCGGTGGTCGGCCTTCTCCCTCGGTGGTCGGCTTTCTCCCTCGGTGGTCGGCTTTCTCGCTCGGTGGTCGGCTTTCTCCCTCGGTGGTCGAGCGGAGTCGAGACCACTGATCGAGCAGCGAGTGATCTCGACTCCGCTCGATCAGCGGAGGGGTTCGAGCGCCGGGTGATCTCGACTCCGCTCGATCAGCGAGGGAGGGCTCGATCAGCGAGGGAGGGCTCGGCCGGCGAGGGGGAGCTCGGCCAGCGAGGGGGAGCTCGGCCGGCGAGGGAGGGGAACTCGGCCGGCGAAGGGAGATCGATCAGGGAGGGCTCGGCCGGCGGCTACGTCACGGGACGAGTCAGCCCTCGCCGCCGGCCAGGACCGAGTAGACCCGGCGGAGGTCCCGGAGCGGCTCGTTCTCCATCGACGAGGTGTTCATGATGTCGTCGATCTTGGCCAGTTCGGTCTCGGCGCACCGGTCCTGCTCCTGGCGGGCCGTCGGATCCAGGGCGTGCACGCCGTCGATGTAGGCCTGCACGATCTCCGGGGTGGTCGCGAGGGCGATCGACTGGACACCGAGTTCGGCGCCGTCGTTCAGCACCACGACGGGTCGCACCACGCTCACCACCACCCGGCCCGCCGACTGCGTGGCGGGACCGACGGTGAACGCCATCTGCGTCCGCCCCCGTGCGGGCACCTCGTGATGCAGCGGGACCGACGACGTCGCGACGCTCGGCAGTGCGGTGGCCTGATCGACCGGGAGCGGTGCGGTGTACGACGCCTCGACCGGCACCTCCGGGAACACCGCCGCCGAGCACGACTCGATGGTCACCGACCGCAGGACCTCGATCTTCAGCGATACGGCGGTGCGCGGATCGGTGCTCTCGGTGCTGACGGCGACCTCGATCGGGGAGGCGGTGACACGGGCGCCCTTCGCCTCGACCGGGACCGGGGAGGCGAGCCGGGTGTCGCCGATCCGGACCGCCTGGGCCGATCCGCGCGTCCACAGCACGATGCCGACGACGATCACCGCGATCATCACGAGCACGCCGACCGCGGTGGCGACGGGATGGTTGATCCGGCTCGGATCGGCGCGCTGTCCGTAGGTCATCGTCGTACCCCTGTCTGGAATGTCCGTGCGGTGCGGCCGGGGCCGCGGGTCAGTGGAGGCCGAGCGCGACGGCGGTGACGACGGCCCACACCAGCATGGCGAATCCGGTGGTCGCGAGGGACGGGATCAGCGCACGACCCTGCGCGCCGGTGAGCACGGGCCGCACGGCGACGACGGCGAGCGGCGCCGCGACCAGGGCGAGCAGCGCCCACCAGGTGGCCGTGGCGCCGAGCGCCACGGTGAGCGCGAACGGGAGGCACAGCAGCGCGGTGAACAGGATCCGGGTGCGCCGGTCGCCGAGGCGCACGGCCAGGGTGATCTTGCCCGATTCGGTGTCGGTGGGGATGTCGCGCAGATTGTTCACCACCAGGACCGCGCTGGAGAAGCAGCCGATCGCGACGGCGCACAGCGCACCCGTGGCGTCGACTCGTCCGGCCACCGTGAACTGCGTGCCGAGCACCGCGACCAGGCCGAAGAACACGAAGACGGCGATCTCGCCGTATCCGGCGTAGCCGTACGGACGGCTGCCGCCGGTGTAGAACCAGGCGCCGAGGATGCAGACGGCGCCGATCACCAGCAGCCACCAGGCGGTGGTGAGGGAGAGCGCGATGCCCGCGACCGCGCCGATCCCGAGGGCGACGAAGGCCGCGGTCTTCACCGCGGCCGGGCTCGCCGCACCCGAGCCGACCAGGCGGAGGGGGCCGACGCGGTCGTCGTCGGTGCCGCGGATGCCGTCGGAGTAGTCGTTGGCGTAGTTGACGCCGATGATCAGCGCCATCGAGACCGTGAGCGCGAGCGCGGCCTTCCACCACACGACCTCGCCGAGGTAGCAGGCCGCACCGGTGCCGACGACGACGGGGGCGATCGCATTGGGGAGGGTGCGCGGACGGGCGCCTTCGATCCACTGACTCACTGTTGCCACGGAGGTCATCTTTCCACTGCACGGCCGCTGACGGGTGGCTGGCCCCAGTTCTGGTGACATCCGTCCGGATGATTTCGCTCCGGTCCCCCAAACGGGGGCTTATGTGCAGATCAGGCCGGTGATCTGCTGGATGCATCGCTGAATCCGACAGTGCCGTCGTGTGATTCGGCTCAGCCCTCGAACGCCGCTAAGGACTCTCATGAATCCTCGAACGACGACCCGGACCCGTGTCGCCGCCACCACCCTCGCGTGCGGGATCTGCCTGGGCGCCGCCGTCCCGCAGGCCTTCGCCGCCGACGCCGGCCACGCCCTCTTCGACGGACTGCAGGCCTCCGAGACGATCCGCGAATGGAAGCCCGGCGACGCGGACAAGAAGGACCTCGACACCTTCCTGCAGCAGGTGATCGGCGACGATTCGGGCAGGCCGGCGATCATCATCGTCACCCCGGGGACCGACGACACCGCTCTGCATCCGCGGGTCGACCCGATCGTCGGCTCGCGCGACGCCGCGTACATCAAGTACCCCGAGTCGTTCGGACCGATCATCGCGGGCAAGAGCGACGCGCCCCTCGGGATTCCACTGCTCGCACCGGGCTACCGGAAGTCGCGGACGCAGGCCGAGATCAACAACCTCGCGGTGATGGAGGCCCTGCGCTACTACGACGGCCCGGTGGTGTTCACCGGCTTCTCGCAGGGCGCCGAGGCGCTCGGCAACGCCGCGGAACAGGGGAAGGAGTACCTGGGGCCGAACACCGTCGTCCTGCTGGTCTCCGATCCGCGCAGCCCGTGGGGGATCAAGGGCTGGGGAAAAGACCTGCCGCTGAGCGACCTGTGGGTCACGCCGATCCTCGGACTCGCGGGTGTCGACAACAACGGCGCCCGGGACCCGAAGGACACCGGCGACGTCAAGGTGGTCTCGGTGATCGTCCAGGGCGATCCGGCCGCCGACTGGCAGTGGAACGATCTGCGGCCGGTGTCGTCGTTGCTGGTCAACGGTGCCGGATTCCTCGCGATCCACTCGCCCGGCGACGGTCCCTACGGGCACCTCGACTGCTCGCCGAACGCGAAGGGCGTCGTGCTGATCCGCAACGCGGGCGAGAAGTGCGAGCCGCGCACGCTCACCAGCGCGGACGGTAACACCACGTACCAGGTCTACGACACCTATCACCCGCTCACGCTGCTCAACGCGATGGTCTACGACAGCCTCGGACTGAAGTACGAGCAGTCCGACCTCGAACGGTGGAACACCTACGCCGAGACGTTCTATCCGATGGAGGAGATCACCGCCGACAACACGCGCGGCGGGACGAAGGTCACCGATCCGGTGCAGGAGACCAGTGCCGAACCGGAGCCCGGGGAGCGTCTCGCGAGTCGGACCACGACACCGGACGACACGATCGCCGAGACCCCTGCGGCGGCGCCGCCGGCGGAGCCCAAGCAGGGCAGGCATACGCTGACCGAGGAGAACCAGGAGTGGTCGTTTTCGAATAAGTGGGGGCAGGGCACCGAATCCGACGATCTCCCCGACGATCTCCCCGGGGATCAGGAGCCGGAGCCGACGACCACGAGTGGGGGATCGGCCGCGAGTGAGGGTTCGACCGCGGGTGGGGGTTCGACCTCGGGTGGAGGTTCGACTGCGGGTGGGGACTCGACTGCGGGTGGGGACTCGACCGCGGGTGGTGAGGGGTCGGCTACGAACGAGGGGTCGGCCGCGAGTGGGGAGTCGAAGTCGACCGTGGGGGCAGGCGGCGCCGAAGAGTGAGGACGCCTCCGGATCCCGGTGACGTCGACGACCGTCCCCGCTGTGCCGGATCAGCGAGGCCGCGCCGTACCGCGCGGCGGTGACCCGGGTCGACGGTCGGCAGGTCGGCGACCGCGTCACGACACGGCCGGTCGTATGCTGGGATCATGGAACTACTACGCAGCGTAATAGTCGTCGTGCACCTGATCGGGTTCGCCATGATCCTGGGGCCGCTGCTGCTCGCGGCGGGGCGGAAACGCTACGAGTTCACCGCGGTCGGGCACTACGGGCTGGTGGTCGCACTGGTCAGCGGCGTGTTCCTGTTCGGATCGTGGGGCGGATACGAGCCGAACGTGCCCAAGGTCGCCGTCAAGGCGGCGCTCCTGGTGGTGCTCGGCGGTCTGCTCGGCGCGGGCTCGGCCAAGGCCAAGAAGACGGGTGAGCCGGTGCCGGCCGGACTGTTCTGGGGCGCGGTGGCGCTCGCCGTCGCGATCTGCTCGATCGCGGTGATCTGGTAGGCGCTCGGAATCGCCGACTCGGCCCCGTTCTCACCGGTGAGAACGGGGCCGAGGTGGTTTCGACACGGACTCGTCACTGCGTTCCTCGTCCGGCTCAACCAGCGAGGGCGGGTCGTCGTCGATGGGTGGCGGTCGGGGTTTAGCGAGGGCGGGTCGTCGTCGATGAGCGGCGGTCGGAGGTCGGCGAGGGCGGTGCGTCGGGGGTGGGCCGGGGTCAGGCGGAGGGGCCTGCGGTCAGGTCGGAGCCGTCGTACAGGATGTCGAAGAACTGTGCGGCCACCAGCTGCTCCCTGCTGCGCTCCTTCCCCGCGGCCTTGCGGTAGGCCAGGACGTGCCGCAGGCTCAGCGCCGAGTAGATCAGCGGCATCACGTCGCCGTCCTGGACGTAGACGCTGCCCGCGCCCTTCGCGGCCGCCCGGATCTCCCGCACCCTGCGGGGGTTCTTCAGCGCGTCGCGCAGCACGGCGGCCTTGATCATCTTCTTGCGGCCCGGTGGCACCGTCACCAGGCCGTCCGGCCGGAACAGCGCGGTGTCGAGCTCGTCGGCGGTGGCGACCGAGCAGCCGGCGGTCGGCCGCGGATTGCATTCGACCATGTAGTGGGTGCCGTCGTCGGCGACCAGGTAGTCCATGCTGATCTGGCCGGTCCAGTCCAGTTCCGCGGCGATCTTCTGTACCGCGGCGAGCGAGGCATCGGTGTCGACGGACTCGAAGACGATGCCGCCGCGGTCGTCGATGGTCAGCGGGTGCTCGTAGCACGAGTGGAGCACCACCTCGCCGTCGTGCACCACGCTGAAACTGCAGCGGTCGGTGCCGCGCAGGTACTCCTGCACCAGCCAGGGTTCGGCGGCGGTGGGGGTCACGGCGTCGACGGGGGTCTCGCCGGCCAGCGGCCCGGTGTTGGTCACCACGTCCAGTCCGCCGCGGCCGAGGGCGGCTCGTGCGAACCAGTTCTCCCAGCGCTGCGTCGCCTCGACCCACTGCTCTCGCGTGGTGCAGACGACGGTCTCGGCGACCGGGAGGCCGAGGCTCCTGCAGAGGTCGGCGAACCGGGTCTTGTCGTTCACCAGCAGCAGCTTCTCGAGTTCGGGGAAGAACAGCGTGGTGTGCGGAGCCGCCGCCTCGATCCGGGCGCGCTGCGCCGCGAGATAGAAGACCTCCTCGAACATCGGCAGCAGCCAGTCGATGCGCTCGGAGTTCAAGATCGCGATCACGTCGTCGACGAACCGGTCCGGCTGCTGAGTGGGCGGCGCGGTGAGGATCAGCTCGTCGACGCCCTTCGAGTGCCCGCCCGGCGTCTCCCGGAAGGTGTCGGTGGCGATCAGGTGGTGGCCCTTCTCGTCACCGAGTTTGTGGATCTCGTCGACGGCGAACGGCATGCGTGCGCTGGTCACGAGGATACGGGCGGCGTCGTCGGAGGGCATGCGGTCAAGGTAACAGGGGTCGGTCCGGTGCGGAGTCGCGCAGCAGTTCTCGCCGCAGACCGCGCCGATCCACCTTGCCGGGACCGCGCAGGGGCAGCCGGTCGACGATCACCACCCGGCGCGGCGCCGCATGCCGCCCCAGCCGTTCGACGACGATGCGGCGCACCTGTTCGGCGGACGGCGCCGTCCGCTCGGGCACCACGACCGCGACCACCGCCTCGCCCAGCCGCTCGTCGGGGAGCCCCAGGACCGCGCAGGCGGCCACCCCGTCGAGCGTCTCGATCACGGCCTCGACCACCTGCGGCACCACGGTGAGCCCGCCGGTGGTGATCGCCTCGTCGGCGCGCCCGGTGATCCGGAGGACGCCGTCGTCGATCGCGCCGAGGTCGTCGGTGCGGAACCATCCGGGCTCGGCGAACGCGGGATGGTCCGGCAGGTTCCGGTAGCCGAAGGCCGTCGTGGCGCCGCCGAGGACCACCCGGCCGGCGCCGTCGGCACCCGCGTCGGCGATCCGCATCCGCACGCCGGGGAGGGGGACGCCGTCGTAGACGCAGCCGCCCGCGGTCTCGCTCATGCCGTAGGTGCGCACGATGCGCAGGCCCGCGGCCTCGGCCGCCGCGGACAGCGCCGCGGGGGTGGCGGCACCGCCCACCAGGATCGCGTCGAGCGACGCCAGCGCGCGCGTCGCCGCCGGGTGGCTCAGGGCCTTGCGCAGCTGCAGGGGGACCAGCGAGGTGTACCGGCGCGGCCCGGTCAGCGCGTCGACGGCATCCGGGAGCACCGCCGGATCGAAGCCCGCCGAGACGTCCACGACGACGGGTTCGTGCCCCGCGGCGAGGGAGCGCAACAGCACCTGGAGGCCGGCGACGTGGTGCGGCGGCAGCGTGAGCAGCCACGCACCCGGGCCGCCGAGCGCCGCGGCGGTCGCCTCGGCCGAGGCGTGCAGCGACTCGGGGGAGTGCATGGCGCCCTTGGGGGTTCCGGTGGTGCCGGAGGTCGAGACCACCAGGGCGCAGCGGTCGTCGACGGGCTCACCGGCGGCCAGCGCGGAGGTGAGCAGTTCGGCGGCCCGCGGGTCGTCGGCGGGCACCGGGAGGTAGGCGGCGTCGCCGTCGAGCAGAGACGACAACTCCCGCCGTGCGTCGAGCACGGCGGGAGTCGAGGTGAGCGGCAGCGGCCGCAGTATCCGCGTCAGGGTTCTTCCTCCGGGTTCGCACTGGTCGGGAAGGTCGAGGCGAGCGGCGCGTCGTCGAACGGCCAGCCCGCGGCCTCCAGAGTAGTGCGCACCCGGGTGATGTCGTCGTCGTGCGGTTTCTCTTCGGTGATCCGGCTGATCTCGACCCCGGCGTCGATGCGGTCGATGACGGTGTCCGAATCGGCGGCGTTGCTCAGGGTGACGGCGACCTCGCCGATCTCCTCGATGGTCAACTGGCGGCGCAGCAGAGCGAAGAGCGGAACGTAGTCGTGCTCGGGGACGCCGTTCGGGTACCCGGTGCGCAGCCAGTTGACGACGGACTGGAGCTTGGCGGAGAGATCGGTCATCGAGGGATCAGTTCGGCCGGACGAGCTGACGGTCGAGCGGCCACCCGGCGGCGGCCAGGCGGGAGGCGACCTGGTTGATCTCCTCCGGTGTCGGGTGCTCCTCCTTCACCGTGGCGATCGCCGCGGCCACGTCGTCCCGGGTGGTGGGGGCGGCGGGGTCGCGCTCGAGGGCCAGGGTCAGGACGACGTCGGTCATCTCCGACTCATCGAGGATGGGGGTGAGCAGGGCGAGGAGCGGCGGGAAGTCGGTCGGCGGGATGCCTTCCGGATACCCGGTTCGGATCCAGTTGACGACGTTCTCGAACGGATTGGCAGCCATGTCGGGGTTCCTTCGTGGTGGGGCCGTGGCTACTTGTAGGCGCCGGCGGGGAAGATCTGGATGTCGAGGTGGTGCGAGATGGTCTGCCGGGTGATCCAGAGGATCCCGAGCAGGATCACCGCGGCGACCAGGGCGTACAGGAAGTAGCCGAGGTACTTGAGTGCGGGATTGGGGGCGGTGGTGACGCCGGTCGCGTCCGTGCCGCCCTCGCCGGCGGCGATGGCCCGCATGCCGAAGGCGAACAGGGCGGGCAGGCCGGCGCCGATCACCAGGCCGACGGCGAGCACCTGGGCGATGGACTGAGCGATGTCAGCGAAATCGATCATTGTTCTGATTCTCTTTCTCGGGTACCGGCTCAGGCCTGCTGGGTGGGCTCGACGTCGACCTTGAGGTCGGCGGGGACCGGAGAGTTGGTCTCGTCGTCCCAGTCGGCGTTGACGTTGCTGGAGTCGACCTTCTGCTGCTGCGCGCGCCACCACAGGTACAGCGACGCGGCGGCCAGGATGACGAAGATGGTGACGGCGCCCGCGGCACCGCCGATCCCGCTGGCGATCCAGTACGAGAGCGCGCCGACGACGGCGGCGGCCGGGAGCGTGGTGAGCCAGGCGATGGCCATGCGGCCGGCGACACCCCAGCGGACGTCGGCGCCCTTGCGGCCGAGGCCGGAACCGAGGATCGAACCGGTGGCGACGTGCGTGGTCGACAGCGCCATGCCGGCGGCCGACGAGGTCAGGATGATCGCGGCCGAGGCGGCCTCGGCGGCCATGCCCTGCGGGGCGCTGATCTCCACCAGACCCTTGCCCAGGGTGCGGATGATGCGCCAGCCGCCGAGGTAGGTGCCCAGGGCGATGGCGAGGGCGCAGGAGGCGATGACCCAGAGGGGCAGGCCGTCTTCGGCGATGTCGGCGTCGAGGTGGCCGGTGACGATCAGGCCGAGCGCGATCACGCCCATGGTCTTCTGCGCGTCACCGGTGCCGTGAGCCAGCGAGACCAGCGAGGCGCTGGCGATCTGGCCGTGGCGGAAACCCTGATCCTTGCGGCTCTCGGAGATCCGCTTGGTGATGGCGTAGATCAGCATGGTGCCGACCGAGGCGACGATGCAGGCGATCACCGGGGCGAGGAGCGCCGGGACGATCACCTTGCCGAGGATGCCGTTCCAGTCGACGCCGCTGGTGCCGAGGGCGGCCAGGCCCGAGCCGATCAGACCGCCGAACAGCGCGTGCGACGAGCTGGAGGGCAGGCCCAGGAGCCAGGTGAGGATGTTCCAGAGGATGGCGCCGACCAGGCCGGCCGAGATGATGGTCAGGGCCACCTCCGCACCGCCGACCTGCTCGCTGAGTTCGGTGGGGTCGGAGGGGAAGTTCAGGATGCCCTTGGCGACGGTGGTGGCGACCTCCACGGAGAGGAAGGCGCCGACGAGGTTGAGGAGTGCGGCGATGGTCACCGCGACCTTGGGCTTGAGGGCGCCCGTCGCGATCGAGGTGGCCATGGCGTTGCCGGTGTCGTGAAAGCCGTTGGTGAAGTCGAATCCGAGTGCTGTCACGATCAGCAGCACGAGGATCAGCATTTCTGCGCTCATGCCGACAACTATGAGGCCTCCGGCGTGTGTTCAGTCAATTCTCAGTCAGCTCGGGACTTTGGTCCTGACCTGCTGATTTTACTATTTCTTGACTGATTTCACGAAATGTTCATCTCGGTGTCCCGCGACGTTCGCCGAGTG
Source organism: Gordonia sp. (in: high G+C Gram-positive bacteria) (assembly GCF_047600385.1). Classification (GTDB taxonomy): domain Bacteria; phylum Actinomycetota; class Actinomycetes; order Mycobacteriales; family Mycobacteriaceae; genus Gordonia. The sequence goes on from NZ_JASGKZ010000001.1 coordinate 1,625,171, forward strand.
GTCCCCGTCTCTTTTCGCCACGCGTGAATCGCAGGTGAACGGGCGGCGATTGCCCGGTGACATCGAGTCTCCGGTGGTACGGGAGACGGGGCCTGAAGGTTTCCGTTCCGGGGGTCCTCCGCGGTGGCAGAATGCGCGGCATGACGATGAAACTCGGAATGCCCATCAACTACGCGGGAGACTTCCGCGAGACCATCGACAACCTCAAGGACTTCGAGGACGTCGGAGTGCGCCGGGTGACGGTGCCCGAGGCCTACAGCTTCGATGCGGTCTCCCAGCTCGGGTACATCGCGGCGCGCACCGAGACGATGGAGCTGCAGACCGGCATCCTGCCGATGTACTCCCGGACGCCCACCAATCTGGCGATGACCGCGGCGGGCCTGGACTACATCAGCGGCGGTCGCGCGATCCTGGGCATCGGCGCCTCGGGTCCCCAGGTGATCGAGGGCTTCCACGGCGTCAAGTACGACTTCCCGCTGGGGCGGGCCCGCGAGACCGCGGACATCTGCCGACAGGTCTGGCGCCGGGAGAAGCTCGAGTACGACGGCAGGCACTACCACCTCCCGCTCACCCCGGAGCACGGCGGCAGCGGTCTGGGCAAGTCGCTGAAGATCATCAACCACCCGGTGCGCGAGCGGATCCCGATGCTGCTCGCCGCGATCGGCCCGAAGAACGTCGAACTGGCCGCGGAGAAGTTCGAGGAGTTCCAGCCGTTCCTCTACCACCCGGAGCACGTCGAGGCGGCCTTCGGTCCGGCGCTCGCCGCGGGCGCGGCCAAGCGCGATCCGGAACTCGGTCCGCTGCAGATCGTCGTGCAGGCGGCGGCGTTGATCACCGAGGACCGGGACGCCGCCGAGCTGGCGATCACGCTCGTGCGCCATCACGCCGCGCTGTACATCGGCGGGATGGGTGCGCGCGGGAAGAACTTCTACAACTCGCTGGTGCAGCGGTACGGCTACGTCGACGAGGCCGAGCTGATCCAGGACCTGTACCTGGCGGGGCGCAAGGAGGAGGCCGCCGCGGCGGTGCCGGAGGACCTGGTCCGGGCGATGAGCCTGATCGGGCCGAAGAGCGTCGTCGCCGAGCGGGTGGAGGCCTTCCGGGAGTCCGGGGTGGGGGTCCTGCTGGCGGCTCCGTCCGCGCCGACGCACGCCGAGCGGGTGGAGGACATGCGCGTGCTCGCCGAACTCGTCGGCTGAGGCCGCACCCGTGTCGAACGTCCAGGTGCTCCTGCTCGCGGCGGCGATCATCGTCGTCGTATGCCTTCCGGTGGCGGGGTACGTGTGGGCGGTGCTGCACGAGGAGACGGCCGAGCGGCAGGTGCTCGGCCGGGCGATGTTGCGCACCGGCGAGGGCATCGGGAGGGCGTTCCGGCGCATCGAGGACGGGATCGACCGCGTGGTCGAGAGGGTCGAGAAGCGGTTCTTCTGAACGGGTCGGCGCCGCCCGGTGCCGGCATCCGCCGCAGCGAAGGGTTCACTTGCTAGCCGGGTGCCGACGGTCGCAGGTACTGTCTCGCGCATGGGGAGACGACAGTGTGTCTGCGGTCACGACGAGGCTGCGCATCGGCACTACCGCGACGGCAGCGACTGCGCCCTGTGCGGCGACGGCGCGTGCGCACGTTTTCGTCCCGCATCGGGTCTGTGCGGGCTGTTCGCGAAGCTCACCGGCCGCTGACCGGAGGCCTCGCACAGATTTTCCGGCACAAAAATCTGGCACACTCCTCGGCCGAGTGCTAATATTATTGACGCACAGATCGAATGGCTGCCGGTCGCAGTGATCAGGCGGCTCGTGTTCTAGGAGGTGTCTACTGTGCTTCGTTTCGACCCGTTCACCGAACTCGACGCTCTCAGCCGGTACCTGCAGGGTGCCGACCGTACGACGTCGGCCTCGGGACCGCGATTCATGCCCATGGACCTCTGCAAGGTCGACGACCACTACCTGCTCACCGCGGATCTTCCGGGCGCGGACCCGGGTTCGATCGACGTCAGCGTCGACAACGGGGTCCTCACCGTCTCCGCGCATCGCACCGCGCGGATGTCCGAGGACAACGCCCAGTGGCTGGCCACCGAGCGGTTCTCCGGCACCTATCGCCGGCAGGTCTCGCTCGGCGAGGGCGTCGACCCGGCGCGGATCACCGCGCAGTACGCCAACGGCGTCCTGACGGTGACCATCCCGATGGCCGAGGTCGCCAAACCGCGTCGTATCGAGGTGGACCACCTCGACGGCAGCCGCGAGATCAGCGCGACGACCGGCTGAGAGGCCACCCGGCGAGATCGCACGACGGTCTCCGCCCGCCGACGAGGCTCCGGCCCCGACCCCGAATCTTCGGGGCCGGGGCCGGAGACGTCTCGCCGTCGTGCACCGGCGGGGTCAGACGTCGGCGCTCCGCTTCGCGCGGATCTTGGTGTAGACGCCGAACACGATCATCAGCGCCAGCAGCACGTACAGGGTGACGGTGATCGGGGTGCTCGCCAGGGTCGTGAGGTCGTTGTCGGAGTTGTTCATCGCCTCGCGCAGCGAGCTCTCGGCCAGCGGGCCCAGGATCACCGCGATCAGCACCGGCGCGAGCGGGACCCCGTAGCGGCGCATCAGATAGCCGATCACGCCGAGCGCCACCATGAACCACACGTCGACGATCGCCGACGACGCCGCGTACACGCCGAAACACGCGAACATGCCGATACCCGCGTACAGGTACTCGCGCGGGATCTTGAGCAGCTTGGCCCACATCGGGGCGAACGGCAGATTCAGGATCAGCAGCGCGACCATGCCGATGAACAGGCTCGCGATCAGGGCCCACACCAGATCCGCGTTGCGGTCGAAGAGCAGCGGACCCGGCTGCATGCCGTACTGCTGGAACGCCGCGAGCAGCATGGCCGCGGTGGCCGACGTGGGCAGGCCCAGCGCGAGCAGCGCGCCCATCGCGGTGCCCGCCGTCGCGTTGCCCGCGGCCTCGGGACCCGCGACGCCGCGGATCGCGCCCTTGCCGAACTGCGGATCGCTGCGACGACGATCGAGCCGCTGCTCGGTGCCGTACGCCAGGAACGTCGGCACCTCCGCGCCGCCGGCCGGGATCACGCCGAACGGGACGCCGAACGCGGTGCCGCGCAGCCAGGCGGGCAGCGCCTCGCGGAACTCGGCGCGGGTCAGATACGGGCGGCCCTCGGTCGCGATCAGGCCGGTGTCGTCGGGCCTGCCGATCCGCGAGGCCACGTGCAGCACCTCGCCGACGGCCAGCAGCGAGACGGTGATCACCACGATGCTGATGCCGTCGAACAGGGCGACGCTGCCGAAGGTGAAACGCTGCGTGCCCGAGACCTGGTCGGTGCCGACCATGGCCAGACCCAGACCGATCGCGAGCGCCGCGAGACCCTTCGGGACCGAGTCGGAGACCACCACCGAGGTCGCGATGAACGCGAAGATCGCGAGGGCGAAGTACTCGCCGGGGCCGAACTTGGTGGCCCAGTCGGCCAGTGCCGGGGCGAAGAACACGACCAGGACGGTGGCGATCATGCCGCCGATGAAGGCGCCCATCGCCGAAGTGGCCAACGCCTGCGCGGCTCTGCCCCGTCGCGCCATCCGGTGGCCTTCGATCGATCCGGCGATCGCCGTCGAGTTGCCCGGGGTGTTCATCAGGATGCCGGTGATCGAATCGCCGAACAGGCCGCCGAAGTAGATGCCGGCGAACATGACCAGTGCCGCGAGCGGGTCGAGGGTGAAGGTGATCGGCAGCAGCAGGGCGACGGCCATCGCCGAACCCAGGCCGGGGAGCACGCCGACCGCGGTGCCGATCAGCGCGCCGATCAGGACGTAGAGGAGGTTGACCGGTGTCAGGACGTCGCCGAAACCGCCGAGGAGACCGGAGAGCGCGTCCATCAGAACATCCCGAAGACGCCGGCGGGCAGGGTCAGCCCGAGGAGTCCGCCGAAGACCAGCTGCACGATCGAACTGAGTGCGAGACCGATCAGCAGGTTCGCGACGTACCGGGTGCTGCCGAGGCCGACGGTGATCCCCCAGAAGACGAGGGCGCCGGCGATGATCCAGCCGACCGGCTCGAGCAGGATCGTGAACAGCACGAACGAGCCGAGGACGATCGCCGTGGTGCGCCAGTTCGAGTAGGTCGTCAGGGGGGCGCCCTCGTCGTCGACCGCATTGGGGATCTCCGGGTTGGTGAAGATCGAGAAGGTCAGCCAGGCCGCCGTGACGAAGCAGACGATCGCGGTGATCAACGGGAACGCCTTGGGCCCGAACAGTTCGGCTTCGCCGACCACGTCCATGTCGGCGTTGCCGATCAGCAGGAAGACGCCGAGGACCAGCAGGAGCGCGGGGATGATCAGCGCGCTGCGGCCGGCCCACGCGGGATGCGTCGCGGGCGCGTCGCCGTTCGACGGCGAGTCGGTGGATGTCGTCGGTGTACTCATGCCAGCCCCAAGTCTTGGAGGATTCCGGTGATGCGTTTCTGTTCCTCGACGAGGAAGGTGTGGAACCGGTCGCCGGCCAGCCAGTTCTCTTTCCATCGGTTGCGGGTGACCGCCGCCTGCCAGCCTTCGGTCTTCACCATCTCCTCGACCATCTCGATCAGGGTGCCCTGCTGGTCCTCGCTCAGGCCGGGCGGTGCGACGAAGCCGCGCCAGTTCACCAGATCCACCTCCGGGAAACCGGCTTCGGCGGCGGTCGGCACGCTTTCGACGCCGGTGAGCCGTTCCGGTGCCACGACCATCAGCGCCCGCAGGCGGCCGTCCTCGATCAGATCGCGGAAGTCGTTGAAGCCGCTGATCCCGACCTCCGGCGTGCCGGGCGCGTCCGAGAGCAGCTTGCCGGTCAGTTCGCCGCCGCCCGCGTAGGCGGCGTACCGGATGTCCGCGGCGGGCAGTCCGGCCGAGCGGGCGAGGAGCCCGGCGATCATGTGATCGATGCCGCCGGCCGAGCCGCCGCCGATCGGGAAGGTGTGCGGGCTCGCCTTCCACGCCGCGACCAGGTCGGCCATCGACTTCAACTCGGAGTTCGCCGGCACCGCGATCACCTCGAAGTCCTCTGCCACGCGCGCGATCGGGGTCATCTGGGACAGGTCGACCGCGGAGTCGTTGCGGACGATGCCGCCCATCATCACGGTGCCGGTCACCATGAGCGCGCCGCCGTCGCCGGTCTTCTGCGAGAGCTGACCGAGGCCGATGGTTCCGCCCGCACCGGGGACGTTGACCACCTGGACGTTCTTGACGATGCCGTCGGTGCGCATCGCCTGCTGTGCCTCACGCGCGACCAGATCCCACCCGCCGCCGGGGGCGGCCGGCGCGTAGACGGTCAGTTTGGAGCGTGCGTCGGCGCTCCCGGCGGAGTCGTGCGCGCTGATCGCCGCGACCACCACGAGGGCTGCGACGCAGACCACGGCGATCGTCCAACCGACCGCTTTGGGGACTTGCACGGGGGATCCCTTCCTCCGGAGAAGTTCGTCTCACTGGATTCTGCGATGAAATCACACTGCTGTGTAACACTTCTCACATATTCACCGGAGAGAGATCCCGGGCATCGGTCCGGGACGCACGGAAGGACGAGTCATGACCATCGCCGTCGTGTTCAGCGAGACCCCGGAGGGCGAGGCCGCGCTGGCCTCGGCGGTGCGGGAGGCGCGCCTGCGGGGCACGGACCTCGCCGTGCTCAACGTGACCGAGGGCGACGACGCGCCCGAACCCGAGCACCTCGTGGCGGTCCAGGCGCGCGCGGCCGCCGTGCTGCCGCCGACGAGCGAACTGCCGTGGGAGGTCCACGTGGTCTCCTGGGCCAAGAACCTGGCCGGAGCGATCGTCGACCTCGCCGTCGAGGTGGGCGCGGACCTGCTGGTGATGGGCACGCGTCGTCGCAGCGTGACCGGGAAGTTCCTGCTGGGCAGCACCGTGCAACGCGTGCTGCTCGACGCGCCGATGGAGGTGCTGACGGTCAAGGCGCACAGCGACTGACGGCGGGCGGGCGCCCGGCACGACGTCGCCCGCCGACCCGGACGACACGAGCGCTCGAACCTCGTGACGAAAGACGAACACCCGCCCCTCGGGGCGGGTGTTCGTCGTGCGGAGTGCGGCAGTCCGACCGTCAGCTGGTCTTGGTGATCTTCCAGACGTGGTCGCCGCCGACCGGCGGCAGGGGGGAGCCCGCGGCGCCCGACGGGAGTTCCAGGATGGACGACGCCTTGTCGATCACCAGGAAGGTGTCCTTCTTCCACGGCACCAGCTGGTTCGGCAGCAGGCCGGTGGTCAGTCGGCGGGTCTCGCTCAGGCTCTTCTGATCGATCACCGCGATGAAGCCGAGGTAGTAGTTGGCGGCGTACAGCTTGCCCTGGAACACGGTCATCGCATTGGTGCCGGTGCCGGTGGCCAGGTCCTTGATGTGCTTGCCGGTGTACAGGTCGTAGACCGAGAGGCCGTCCCACAGGTTGTTGACGTAGACGTGCCGGTGCTTCTCGTCGACTTCGACGCTGCCGTGGCCCTCCTTGATCTTCTGGCGGGTGTTCCACTTGATCTTGCTCTGCACCTTGCCGCTGCCGTCGCGGGTGATGCGGAACTGGGTGAGGTCGCGGTAGTACGACGTGGTGGTGATGGTGGCACCGCCGTCGCCGTCCTCGGTGACGACCGCGCCGGCGCCCAGCTGCTTCCCCGTGCTCGGGAACTTGGCGGAGCCCAGCGGCTCGTAGGTGTCCATGTCGAAGAACCGGATGCCGTCGGTCACCGTGATGGCCGCGACACGGATGCTCTCGGCGAAGACGATGGCGTGCGAGTGCGACAGGCCCTTCAGGTTCTTGAGCCGCTTGCCGGTGTTCTTGTCCCAGACGTTGGCCTCGCCGCCGTTGGCGGCCGCCGCGGTGGTCCACAGGGTGTTGCCGGTCTTCGGGACGCCGATCTCGTACTGGGCGGCGATGGTGCCGTGGCCCTGGGTGTCGGCCTTCTGAGTGACCGTGATCCGCTTCTTGACGTCCATGGTGTTCGGGTCGAGCTTGAGGATCGCCGACTCCGAGGGGTTGTTCATCGGGGAGACGTTGGTCAACCACAGGGCGCCGGTCTGGGCGTCGATGGCGCCGCGGTAGTTGCCCTTCCCGACGGTGTAGCCGCGGATGTGGTAGCCGGCCTGCTGGGGCACGGCGGGCGCGGGGCGGGCCACGTCCTGGCGGCCCGCCGGATCGGCGTGCGCGGCCGGGGTCGTGACGGCGGCACCGAGGGCCGCGGTGGCGGCGAAGGTCAGCGCGACGGCGCGGGTTCTCAGAAAACGGCGACTCATGGTTCCTTAGGCTAAACTAAGAGTACTGGTGAGTACCAGATGTGTTCAGGCTGATTCTCCTCACATCGCTCGGCCGAACCGTCGAAGGATTCAGTCGTCCGATGCGTCGAGCGCCGCCAGGTTCGCCGCCATCCCGCGTCGCCAGACCTCGAGCCGCTGCTGGACGATCCGGCCCTCCTTCTCCGGCATCCGTTCGACGAACCCGGCGAGCGGTGAGCGGCCGTCGCCGATCCTGGCCCACTGCCGCACCAGGCAGCCGTCGCGGGCGGGTTCCACCTCGAAGGCCCAGTACGCCCACGGCTCGTCGTCGTCCGGCCCCACCGCCCAGACCCACCGGCGGCCCTCCTCGACCTCGATCACCGTCGAGACCGTGTGCCATTCGCCGAGGGCGTCGTTGCTGTTGCGGCCGCGGAACCGGGCGCCGACCGCGACGGCCGTGGCGCCGTCGAGCCATTCGATGCCTTGGAGCTCTCCCGCGGCGCGGACCGGGAGCTCGATGTCGGTGACCAGTTCCCAGGCCCGCTCGGGACTGCAGTCGAGCGGGCGGGTCACTTCGACGGTGGGGTTGTCGCGCAGGCGCATGGATTCCTCGGTTCGGCGGGGTCGTGCGGACGGTGCTCTTCTCGTCGGTCGAGCGGATCTCTCGTCGGTCGAGTTCTCTCGCCGGTCGAGATCTCGGCACCGCTCGATCCGGGTCTCCGTCGAGACCGCCCGGGTCAGTAGTAGTACGGGAATCGGTCCCAGTCCGGATCGCGCTTCTCCAGGAACGAGTCGCGGCCCTCCACGGCCTCGTCGGTCATGTACGCCAGGCGGGTGGCCTCGCCGGCGAACACCTGCTGGCCCATCAGGCCGTCGTCGGTCAGGTTGAACGCGAACTTGAGCATGCGCTGCGCGGTGGGCGACTTGCCGTTGATCTTCCGCGCCCACTCGATCGCGGTGGTCTCCAGGTCGGCGTGGTCGGCGACGCGGTTCACCGCACCCATGCGGTGCATGGTCTCGGCGTCGTAGGCCTCGCCGAGGAAGAAGATCTCCCGGGCGAACTTCTGGCCGACCTGCTTGGCCAGGTAGGCGCTGCCGTAGCCGGCGTCGAAGCTGCCCACGTCGGCGTCGGTCTGCTTGAACCGGGCGTGTTCGCGGGAGGCGAGCGTCAGGTCGCAGACCACGTGCAGCGAGTGGCCGCCGCCGGCCGCCCAGCCGTTGACCACCGCGATGACCACCTTCGGCATGGTGCGGATCAGGCGCTGCACCTCCAGGATGTGCAGGCGGCCGCCCTCGGCCTTCACCCGGGCCTCGTCGACGCCGTCGACCGTCGCGCCCTCGACGTCGCTGTCGTGGCTGGTGGCGTACTGGTAGCCCGAACGTCCGCGGATGCGTTGGTCGCCGCCGCTGCAGAACGCCCAGCCGCCGTCCTTCGGGCTGGGGCCGTTGCCGGTCAGCAGCACGGTGCCGACGTCGGGGGAGCGTCGTGCGTGATCGAGAGCGCGGTACAGCTCGTCGACGGTGTGCGGCCGGAAGGCGTTGCGGACCTCCGGGCGGTCGAACGCGATCCGGACGATGCCGTTCTCACGGCCCTCGCCGGTGTGTCGGTGGTAGGTGAGGTCGGTCAGGTCCTCGAATCCGGGGACGGTCTTCCACTGGGCGGGATCGAACGGCGAAGTCATGCCTCCGACAGTAGGGCATGCCCCGCCTCTCCGATCGTGTGATCGACGGCCCCGAGCGAGCGCTAGGTATGAGTCGGGTTACGGTGGATCGATGACAGGTGCCAGTGCTGACGAGAACCGCGACGACGCCGACACGGGGGAGTCGCCGCACGCGGGCGGGTTCCGCGCGAAGATCGACTACACCACCGAACGCGGCGGACCCCGATACGGCGAACTGGTCGAGCAGGTCCGGCTGTTCATGGACAAGATGCGGTACGCGTGCCCCACCCCGGAGATCGCGGACGAGATCATCGCCGACCTCGAGAAGTTCAACGCACGGCTGGACACCATGCTGGTGGACGAGTGGACCAGCCCGTCGGGCACCCGGATCGACCTGCCCTCGGCGGGCAACATCACCCTCCCGCCGCACGAGCTGATCTCCGCCGACGCCGACGGTGTCACGGCGACCGCCGTCTACCGGCCCTACCACCTCGGCGGCAACGCCGCGGCGCACGGCGGCCAGGTGGCGCTCTCGTTCGACTCGCTCGGCGGGTTGGCCTCGGCCCTGCACGTCGGCGGCGTGTGCCGGACCGCGTATCTGACCGTGAACTACCGCTCCCTGACGCCGTTGAACACCTCGCTGGTGATCAAGACCTGGGTGGACCGCCGGGAGGGCCGCAAACTCTTCGTCAAGGGCACGTTGCACGACGGCGACCGGCTCTGCGCCGACATCGACTCGCTGTTCATCGCGCTCAAACCGGGCCAGGCCTGACCCTCGCGCCGAGGGCTGTCGTCGGCGGATCCCGCCACTCGCCGAGTCCGCCATCCGCCGGTCGAGTTCATGATTCGCCGCTGAGTCCACCACCTGCCGCGTAGTCCATGATCCGCCGACCGCGCCCGCCATCCGCAGGCTGAGCCGGGGAGGAACGCAGTGACGAGCCGTGTCGAAGCCCGGGGCGCGTGTTCCGGCGGGCGCGCGGACGTCGAGAGCGGGGAGGCTTCGACACCGAGCACTCACTGCGTTCGCACTCGGGCTCAGCCGTCGGGTGGGCGGTGTCCGGTCTTGAAAAGGGGAGGCTTCGACGGGGCTCAGCCGTCGGATGGTGGGCCAGTCGTCGGATGGTGGGTTCGGTCGTCGGGTGGTCGGACTCGGTCGTCGGCGGGCGGTGGATTCAGCGGCCGGTCAGTCCTCGACCGGGAGGGACCGGATCGGGACGGCGGGGACGCCCACGGCCACCACGTGGTCGGGCAGATCCCGGACGACGACGCTGCCCGCTCCCACCACGGTGTTCCGGCCGATCGTGACCCCGGCCCCCACCGTCACCCCGGAGCCGAGCCAGCAGTTCTCGCCGATCACGATGGGCGCGGTCCGCTCGTAGCCGTCCCGCCGGAGTCCGTGCTCCTCGATCGGGTGCAGCGCGGTGGCCAGCACCGCGGACGGGCCGATCCGGACGTCGTCGCCGAGGGTGATCGGGCCGTCGTCCATCAGGAACGCGTTCGCGTTGACGTAGACGCCGTTCCCGATCCGGGTGTTGAACCCGTACGACACCCGCAGCCGCGGCACCACCTCGACGCGTTCGCCGCACTCGGCGAAGAGTTCCCGCAGGATCGCCTGGCGGGCGGCGTGGTCGGCGGCGGGCACGGCGTTGAACCCGTCGACGGCGGCGGCGCACTCGTCGCGCAGCCGCCGCAGTTCGGGCGTGTCGAGATACCACTCACCGCTGATCAGGGCGCGGACGTCGGGATGCATGCTCCCCAGGGTAGGCATCCCGATCGCCGAGCCCCTTCGACACGCAGACTCGTTGCGCTCGCCTGCGGCTCAGGGAGCGCGGGGCGGAGCCGGGTGTCGTGGCTCGTGTGCGGCGCAGGGGTCGGGGTGGAGCCGGGTGCTCAGGTGAGTTCGTGGACCTCGAGGACGAATCCGGCCTCGCGGAGCCGCTCGATCAGCACGTCGCCCATGGCGACGGCCGGGGTCAGGGCGCCCGCGCGATCGGGAAGACGATCCCGGTCCAGCGCGAGGGCGAGGGCCGACTCGCCCAGCATCACCGCGGTGGCCTTGTATCCGGGATCGCCGTCGGCGCGCATTCTGCGATCGGTAGCGGCGTCCGGTGCTGGTCCGGGTGAACGTCCGGGTGGTGAAATGCCCGGCCTCCCGGGCCCGTTCACCGGGCCCGCTGCCCGGTTTGGGCAGCACCCTGTCGAGCAGTTTCCGGGTCGGGTCGAAGCTCATCGCGGCCAGTCCGAGACCGGTGCCCACCGACACCGCGCCGGCCACCAGCGTCGACACCACGGGCAGCCGGCCGACGTTCATCGTCTCCTGGTAACGGAAGTCCGGGCCGTAGGCGTCGTCGAGCAGGGCGTTGGAGCGGCGCACCACCCGGGTGTTGTACGACGACATGAAGAACGGCGCCAGGGTGCCGCGCAACGACGGGTCCACCTTCTTGGCGTCGACCGGGGTGATGTCGCTCGGCTCGGCGCCGGGCGAGGCGTGCTCCACCTCGCCCGCACCGCCGGAGAGCGCCCGCGGGTTCAGCAGCAGACGGCGCTGCTCGGGGTCCTTGGCCTGCTCGGCGATCACCCGCACCGAATCGATGGTGCCGCCGGAGACGGAACCGCGGACCGACTCGAGGATCAGGGTGGTCGCGCCGAGGGTGCCCGCGGAGTCCTCGGAGACCTTCTTGTACAGCATGTACGCGCCGAGATCGGAGGGGATCGAGTCGAACCCGCACGAGTTCACGATGCGCGCGCCGGTGCCCCGGGCGATCGCGTCGGCCTTGTCGATGGTGAACCGGGTGAACGGGACCTCGCCGGTCAGATCGATGTAGTCGGTGCCCGCGCTCGCGGCCGCGATCACCAGGTTCTCGCCGTAGCGGAGGTACGGGCCCACGGTGGTGCAGATCACCCGGGTGCGGGCGCACATCGCGTCGAGCGAGGCGGGGGAGTCGGAGTCGGCGATCACCAGCGGCCAGCTCGCGGCGCGCGCGGGCAGTCGGCGCCGGACCGCGGCGAGCTTGGTCTCCGAACGCCCGGCCAACGCGATCTTCGTGCCGTCCGGGGCCTGTTCGGCGAGGTAGCGGGCGGTGAGTTCGCCGACGAAGCCGGTGGCGCCGTAGACGATGACATCGAATTCGCGACTCATTCTGATGACCCTAGGGCATGGGGCTACCGCTCGGTACCTCTTGGTCGAGCTCTCCTGCGGCAGTGGGCGGGAGGCGGATGTTTTGTGACTAGACCTCGGTCCGAGGCCTAGTCTGCATGCATGCGGTCCAGACTCGTCGTCCTTCTCACCACGCTGGCGCTGGTCGTCGCGCTGATCTCCGGGGGGACGGCGGCCGAGGCGGGTGCGGCCACCGGCGACGGCCGAGTGATCTCCAGCACCCCGGTGCCGGCGGCGATGCTGCCCGGCGGGGCGGCCCGGGCGGTCAAGGTCCGCTACGTCACGCGCAATCAGGCCGGCCGGCAGGTGGAGGCCGAGGGGGTCGTCTACTACCCGCACGCGACTCCGCCGCGGGGCGGCTGGAAGGTGGTCTCGTGGGCGCACGGCACCAACGGCATCGCCCCGGCGTGCGCGCCGAGCCGGTACACCGCCGCCGAGCAGGCCCGGTGGCAGCCGGACATCGGCGCCGCCCTGCGACGCGGTTACGTGGTGACCGCCTCGGACTACATCGGCATGTCCGGGACCCCCGGCACGGAGTACCTGGCCGGCCGGTCCGTCGCCTACAACGTGATCGACATGGTGCGCGCCGCCCGGGACCAGGACCGGTCCATCGGTGCGCGCTGGGCCTCCCTGGGCCATTCGCAGGGCGGGCACGCCGCGCTCTGGGCCAGCTATCTGGCCGACGACTACGCACCCGAACTGCAGAACGTCGGCACGGTCGCACTGGCGCCGGCGAACCAGCTCGAGACCGTGATGCCGCTGATCGGTCAGCCGGCCGTGCCGAACATCGGGCCGCTCAACCGCACGGTGACCTTCGCGCTGTACCTGATGGACGGTCTCGACAACGCCCGCCCGGACCTGCGGGTGCTCGACCGGCTGACCCCGAAGGGCCGCTACTGGCTGCGCCGGGCCCGCGTGCTGTGCGTGTCCGAGATGTCCGCGGGCCTGCAGAACGTGGCGCCGGGCACCCTGTTCCGGCGCGGCCTGGGCGATCCGCCGATCGGCGACGCGCTGCGCGACTACGCTGCGATCCCGTCCGTCGGCTGGGAACGCGCCCGGCCGATCCGGATCAACCAGGGCGTCGCCGACCTGGTGGTGCTGCCGCCGACCACCGCGCTGCTCACCGCGCAGCTGCGCAAGGGCGGCGCGAAGGTGGAGACCTTCCCCTACCCGGGTGACCACAACGAGGTGATGTTCACGTCCCTGGCCGACACCATGCGGACCGTCGACGGCTACTTCCGGTAGGCCGACGGGGCGGAGGTCCCCGTCGTCGCACCCGATGTCTCGCGGTATCGAGGGGTCACTAGTCTTTGACTCATGAATCCGTCGACTGTTCAGGCCCGTGTGATCGTCGACGAACTGATCCGCGGCGGGGTCCGCGAGGCGGTGCTCTGCCCCGGATCGCGGAACGCGCCGCTGGCGTTCGCCCTGCACGCCGCCGACGTCGAGGGACGCCTGCGTCTGCACGTCCGGATCGACGAGCGGTCGGCCGGTTACCTGGCTCTGGGGCTGGCGTCGGCGTCGCGCACGCCGGTCCCGATCGTGATGACGTCGGGGACGGCGGTGGCCAACATGAGTCCGGCGGTGTTCGAGGCCAACTACGCGCGGGTGCCGCTGGTGGTGATCAGCGCGAACCGGCCGTACGAGCTCCTCGGTTCGGGCGCCAACCAGACCATCGAGCAGTTCGGCATCTTCGGCACCCAGGTGCGCGCCGCCATCAGCCTCGGGCTGGCCGAGGAGGACCTCGACACCAACTCGCAGTGGCGCAGCGCCGTCGGCCGCGTCCTGGCCGCCGCGCGCGGTGCGCGGACGGGCAACGCCGGCCCGGTCCAGTTCGACATCCCGCTGCGCGAACCGCTGGTTCCCGACGGCGACGAGCTGCCCGGCGCACCGCTCGAGGAGGTGCTGGGCGGGCGGTTCGCCGGCCGCCCGGACGGGCTCCCGTGGACGCAGGCGCCGGTCGGGCGGCTCGACGTCCCCATCGAGATCGACCTGTCCGCGCCCACCGTCGTCGTCTCCGGGCACGGGGCGGGCACCCATCCGGAGCTGGCGGACGTCCCCACCGTGGCCGAGCCGACCGCGCCCGCCCCGGCCACGCCGCTGCACCCGCTGGCGTTGAAGACCCTCGCGCCGAGGCAGGCGATCATCTGCGGGCGCCCCACCCTGCACCGTTCGGTCTCCACGCTGCTGGCCGATCCGCAGGTGCGCGTCTACGCGCTCACCACCGGCCCGCGCTGGCCGGACGTGTCGGGCAACGTGTACGCGACCGGGACCCGGGCGGTCACCGCCGGGACGCCGCCGGAGCCGTGGCTCGCCGACTGCGCGGCGGCCGATCACGCGGTCCGGGCCGCGGTGGCCGCGGAACTCGCCGCCTGCCCGGAGACCACCGGCCTGCACGTCGCGCGCGCGGTGGCCGCCGCGGTGCGGCCGGGCGATCAACTGGTGGTCGGACCGTCCAACCCGATCCGCGACGTGGCCCTGACCGGCAGCGTCGCCGAGGGCGTCCGGGTGCTCTCCAACCGCGGGGTCGCCGGGATCGACGGCATCAACTCGACGGCGATCGGCGCCGCGCTGAGCGGCGGCGACACCGGGCAGACCGTCGCGCTCCTCGGCGACCTCACCTTCGTCCACGACGCCACCGGTCTGATCATCGGGCCGGACGAGCCGCGGCCGCGGGCGCTGCGGATCGTCGTCGCGAACGACGACGGCGGCGGCATCTTCGGTCTGCTGGAACAGGGCGCCCCGCGGTTCGGCGGGGACGCCTACTCGGGTGCCTACGAGCGGATCTTCGGCACGCCCCACCACACCGACCTGGCGTCGCTCTGCGCGGGTTTCGGGCTCCCGTTCGCGCGCGTGACGATCGACGACCTCCCGGCCGCACTCGCCGCCCCGGCCCCGGTCGGCGGGATCGAGGTCGTCGAGGTGGCCACCCACCGCGAGTCGTTGCGGCGGATCCACGAGCGGATCGCCGCCCGCATCGCCGCGTGGGACGCCGGGCGCGAGTGAGCACGGCGTCCGGGTCGTCGCGTCCGGGCGCCGCCGGGGGCCGTCTATCCTCGTCCCCATGGACCCGGTGATTCAGCGGCGTGTGCGGCGCGTGCAGATCGGTCTCGTGGCGCTGGCCGTGATCATGACGCTCATCGGCACCGTCATCATCCTGGGCGCCTACCGCAACGACGCGAAGATCGACGCGAACCGAGCCACCGCGGTGGCCGAGGTGATCTCCGCCGACCGGCTGCACGCCGCCGTCACTTTCGTCACGCCCGACGGCGTCCTCCGCAATCCGACGCTCGGCCTGCTCTACCCGACGCGGCTCGAGACGGGGCAGCGGATCCTCGTCGACTACGACGCCGCCGACCCGGACAACTTCGCCCGCCCGGCCGGACGCGATGCGCGCCTGGCGATCATGCCCGGACTCTCGGTGATCGGGCTAGGCTGGATCGTCGTGATCCTCCTGATGCTGACGACGGTGCAGGTCAGCCGTCGCATGATGCGCCGCAGGCAGGCCGCGGCGCGGGTTCTCGTAGACTCGGACGCATGACACCGAACGCCGACCACGGATCCCGCGCCAGCCTGGAGAAGGATCCTTCCGAAGTCGCGGAGATGTTCGACGGCGTGGCCAAGCGCTACGACCTCACCAACACGGTGCTGTCCTTCGCGCAGGACCGCCGCTGGCGCAAGGCCACCCGCCGCGCGCTGGCGCTCCGTCCGAGCGACGTGGTGCTCGATCTCGCCGCGGGCACCGCCGTCTCCACCCTGGAACTGGCCTCGTCCGGAGCCTCCGTGATCGCCGCGGACTTCTCGCTCGGCATGCTGCGCGCCGGCGTCTCCCGGCTGGTCCCGAAGGTCGCCGCCGATGCGCTGAACCTGCCCTTCGCCGACGACAGCTTCGACGCGGCCACCATCAGCTTCGGGCTGCGGAACCTGAACGACGTCGACCGCGGCCTCGCCGAGCTGCGCCGCGTGCTGAAACCGGGCGGTCGCCTGGCGATCTGCGAGTTCTCCACGCCGACGGTCGCCCCGTTCCGCACCGTGTACATGGAGTACCTGATGAAGGCGCTCCCGGCCGTCGCGACCCGGGTGGCCAGCAACCCGGTCGCGTACGTGTACCTGGCCGAGTCGATCCGTGCGTGGCCCGACCAGGCCGGGCTCGCCGAGCAGATCGGCCGGGCCGGTTTCGAGCACGTGGCCTGGCAGAACCTCTCCGGCGGCATCGCGGCGATCCACACCGGTTTCGCGAGCTGACGGCCCGGGCGCCGCACCGACGGTCGGGGCGGCGCGTCACGACCGCGGCGGCAGCGGCGGGGCCAGCCGGTCGCCGTCGAGCAGCGCCGAGGCGAACTTGGTGCGCCGCCACTGCAGGACCAGTTCGTAGCCGAGGATCCCGTCGATGTCGGCCAGCGCGCCGGTGAGGAACCGGTAGACGTCGGCGCGCCGGGGGACGACGAGGGTGGCGACCAGATTCGCCGACCCGGTGATCGCCGCCGCGAACGGGATCGCCGGATGCCGGGCCAGCGCCTCGCCGACCGCGTGGAGCCGGGCGGGGGCGACGGTCATCCAGAAGGTGGCGGTGGTCCCCGCACCGCTGAGCGCGGGCGCGATGTCGACGTCGAGGTAGGCCGCCCCCGAGCGCAGGAGGGCCTCGACCCGCCGGGTGGCCCGGCCGACGGTCATGCCGGTGGTGCGCGCCAGCGATGCGAACGGGATGCGGCCGTCGCGGGCGAGCTCGGTCACCAGCCGCCGGTCCTCGGCGGTGAGTGCGGGCGCCGAGCTCCCGTCGGGTCCGGGCAGATCGTCGCGGGAGCGCAGCAGGTGGATCTGCGTCTCCGAGAGCCTGTCGTCCCAGCCCTTCCAGTAGTGCCCGCGGGAGCCGCCGACGAAGGTGTGCAGGACGGCGTGGGCGGACACCTCCAGGACCGGTGCGGCCTTGGGCAGCAGCCGGCCCAGGAGTTCGTCGGCGTGGGCGTCGTCGATGGCGCGCAGACCGAATCCGACCTCCGAACCGGCGTCCTGGATCACCACCCACGACACGTCCTGGCGGGCTCCGAGCGCCTTCGCGATCGCGTCGGCGCCGTCCGGTCGGCAGTGCAGCCGGATCTGCCACGGCGTGGAGCGGAGGGCGACCGGCTCGTAGACCATGGTCACGCGCAGCAGTCCTTCGCGCCGCAGCCTCCGGTATCGCCGGGCCACGGTCTGCTCGGCGACGTCGAGCACGGCCCCGATGTCGCTGAACGAGGCGCGCGGCCGCACCTGGAGCGCCTGAGCGATCCTCCTGTCGAGTCCGTCGATGTCGAGCGGATCATGTGCAGAAGTCGATTCCACAGATGAAATCGTACGTTCGTCCGCGGTGGTGATGCTCGAATCCTCTGCTCGGAGGAGCCTTGGGTGCGGATTCATGCACGGAGCATCGCTTCAGTAAGGAGGCCGTCATGGCGAAGAAATGGTGGACGCTGACAGCGGTCAGCACCGGGACGTTCATGCTGCTGCTCGACGTGACCATCGTGTCGGTGGCGCTCCCGGACATCCAGCGCGACCTGGGGGCGTCGTTCGGCGAACTCCAATGGGTGGCCGACGTCTATGCGCTAGCCCTCGCCTCGCTCCTGCTGACGTCCGGAGCCCTGGCCGACCGGTTCGGTCGGCGCCGGGTGTTCCTGACCGGACTGGTGGTGTTCACCGCGGCCTCGCTCCTGTGCGGCCTCGCGCACGATCCGGCGCTGCTGATCGTCAGCCGGGGGATCCAGGGCATCGGCGGCGCCATGCTGTTCGCCACCTCGCTCGCCCTGCTGGCCGGGACGTTCCACGGGCGGGAGCGCGGCGTGGCGTTCGGCGTGTGGGGCGCGGTCACCGGTATCGCGACGGCCCTGGGACCGATCCTGGGCGGCCTGATCACCACCGGGATCGGCTGGCGCGGCATCTTCGTCGTGAACGTGCCGGTCGGGGTGTTCGCCGTCGTCCTGACCGTGCTCACCGTCGGCGAGACGCGGGCCTCGCACGCCCGCCGCATCGACTGGCTCGGCATGACCGCCTTCACCCTCGGCCTGGCGGCCCTGGTGTACGGGCTCACCGAAGCCGGGGAGGAGTCGTGGGGAGCAGGAATCGTCCTCGGCGCCTTCGCGGCGGCCGCCGTGCTGCTGACCGCCTTCGTCCTGATCGAGCGGAGCGCCGACGAACCGATGTTCGATCTGTCGCTGCTGCGGGTGCCCACCTTCCTCGGCGGGAGCGTGGCCGCGTTCGCGATGAACGGATCGCTGTTCGCCATGCTCATCTACTTGGTGATCTACCTGCAGAACTCGCTCGGCTACTCGGCGATGGAGACCGGGGTGCGGCTGCTGGTGATGTCCGGCACGACGATGGTGGTCGCGACGGCAGCCGGCCGGCTCTCCAGTCGGGTCCCGGTGCGCTGGCTGATCGGCCCGGGCCTGCTCCTGGTCGGCGTCGGCCTGACCGTGATGACCGGGCTCTCGGCGGACTCGTCGTGGACGCATCTCGTCCCGGGGCTGCTGATCGCGGGCATCGGCAGCGGCCTGGTGAATCCGCCGCTCGCCTCGACCGCCGTCGGCGTGGTGCCGATCCAGCGGTCCGGGATGGCCTCCGGGGCCAACAACACCTTCCGGCAGGTCGGCATCGCGGTGGGCATCGCCGTCTACGGTTCGCTCTTCTCCTCGCACCTGCGGTCGTCGATGGCCGACTCGCTCGCCGGGTCGCCGCTGGCCGGACGAGCGGAGGAGCTCGCCGGAGCGATCCGGAGCGGCGCGACGGGCGAGGCGACGGCGGGGCTGCCGGTCGGGGACCGGAGCCTGCTCGAACACGCGGCGCACACCGCGATGGCGGATGCGATGAACACCCTGCTGGTGACGAGCGGTGCGGTGGCGCTGGTCGGCGGCGTGCTCGCCGCGGTCCTGATCCGCAGCCGGGACTTCCTGGACTCCGCGCCGGCCTCCGGAACCGACGGCGCACCGCGCGTGCCGGTCGACGCCGTCAGCTGAACGGCGGACGCTCCTCGAAGCGCTGGAACCCCCGGCCGGCCGAGCGCCACGCCCGCGCGATCAGGTCGGCGTCGTCGTCGGTCAGCAGATTTCCCATCACCCGCACGACGACGTGCATCAGCGCCGCGGACCGGATCCCCGGGCGCCCCAGGAGCGGCACCGTGTTCGGCATGGTGAGCAGGCCCGCGGCGCGGCGGGCGGCCGCGAACGCGGTGCCGTACTCGCGCTGCAGGATCGCCGGCCAGGCGCGGGTGTGGTCGCGGCTGGAGTCGAGCAGTTCCACGGCCATCGCACCGGTCTCCAGCGCGTAGTCGATGCCCTCGCCGTTGAGCGGGTTCACGCAGGCGGCGGCATCGCCGATGAGCATCCAGTTGGGGCCGGCCACCCCGGAGACCGCTCCGCCCATCGGGAGCAGCGCCGAGGCGACGCGCTGCGGCGGCGAGGTCAGCGCCCACTCGTCGGTCACCATGCGTGCGTAGTGCTCCAGCACCGGCCGCAGCTGCAGCGCGGCCGGGCGTTCGGCGGTCGCCAGCGCACCCACGCCGACGTTCACCGTGCCGTCGCCCAGCGGGAACACCCACCCGTAGCCGGGGAGCAGCGCACCGTCCGGGTCGCGCAGCTCCAGGTGCGAGCCCATCCACTCCGAGTCCGAGCGCCCGGAGTCCACGTACGACCGCCCGGCCACCCCGTACGCGGTGTCCCGGTGCCACTGCCTGCCCAGCTTCTTGCCCAGCGTCGACTTCACGCCGTCGGCCACGATCACCTCGTCGGCGCGGATGCGTACCGGTCCCGCGGGCCCCCGCACGACGACGCCGGTGATCCGTCCGCCGTCGAGGTCGGCGTCCACGGCCTTGACGCCGGACACCATCTCGGCGCCCCGGCTCAGCGCGAAGCGGCGCAGGTCGTCGTCGAACTCGGAGCGGGCCACGGCGCTGCCGAACGGGCCGAACGGGGAGGCGGGCCACGGCACCTGTCGGCGGTGCCCCCACCCGTGCAGGTCGAGTCCGCGGATCCGCGGGCGGTCGTCCAGATACGACGGCATCCCGAGCCGGCGCAGCGCGCTGACGGCCCGCGGGGTGAGGCCGTCGCCGCAGGTCTTGTCCCGGGGGAACACCGCGGCGTCGAGCAGGACGGTGTGGCGCCCGGAAGCGGCGGCGTGCGCGGCCGCGGCCGCACCGGCCGGGCCCGCGCCGACCACCAGGACGTCGGCGGATGTGGGGAGAACGGCGTCGTCTGTCGGACTTGTCACCCATCGATTATGTCGCCGTGGAGTTCCGGCTAGGCTTCTGGTGTCGCCGTAGGGCCGAAATCTCCAGGTGCGTGCACGTCTCGCCTGCGATCTTCCGTCCGGGCGGCGCCGCCGGACACGCACCGGCCGCACGGTGCGGCCGCAGCAGAGGGGACGCCACACGTGAAGACGACATTCGCCGGACTCGAACTCGGTAGCGAGGAGTTCGCCGCCGAAGTCGCCGACGCCCTGGACCGAGTGGAGGATCTGCTGATCGCGGAGCTCTCGTCCGGTGACGAGGTCCTGTTGGAGGCGGCGACCCACCTGGCCAAGGCGGGGGGCAAGCGGTTCCGCCCGATGTTCGCCATCCTGGCGTCGAACTTCGGCCCGGAGCCGGTGAGCGACGACGTCATCACCGCCGCGACCGTGGTGGAGATGACCCACCTGGCCACGCTCTACCACGACGACGTGATGGACGAGGCCCCGCTGCGCCGCGGAGCCCAGAGCGCCAACGCACGGTGGAGCAACTCGATCGCCATCCTGGCCGGCGACTTCCTGTTCGCCCGCGCCTCGCGACTGGTGTCCACGCTGGGCCCGGAATCGGTGCGCATCATCGCCGAGACCTTCGCCGAACTGGTGACCGGCCAGATGCGCGAGACCGTCGGCGCCCGCGGCGGCGACGCCGTGGACCACTATCTGCGCGTGGTGTGGGAGAAGACCGGCTCGCTGATCGCCGCGGCCGGCCGCTTCGGCGCGATGACGTCCGGCGCGGACCCCGAACGCATCGAGATCCTCGCCAAGATCGGCGACATCGTCGGCGTGGCCTTCCAGGTCTCCGACGACGTGATCGACATCGCCTCGGTCACCGACGACTCCGGGAAGACCCCCGGCACCGACCTCCGGGAGGGCGTCCACACCCTCCCGGTGCTCTACGCGCTGGGCGGCGAGGGACCCGATGCCGTCCGACTGCGCGAACTGCTGCTCGACCCGGAGACCGGGGCGGCCCGGCCTCTCACGGACGACGACGAGGTGACCGAGGCCCTGAACCTGCTGGTGGCCTCGGACGGGATGACGGCGGCGCGCCGCCGTCTGGAGGAGATGGCCGACGAGGCCCGCGCCGAACTGGCCAAGCTGCCGGAGGGCCCGGCCCGCGATGCGTTCGAGTCGCTGGTCTCCTACACCGTCGACAGAGTGGGCTGAGTCACACTTCTCGGCGACCTCGGAACGCTTCGGCGGGTCCGGGGCGTTGATCGTACGGGGATCTCCCCGCCGAGGTCCTCGCGGATCCCCTCGCGGTGCTCCCCGCACCCCGCCGTGCCGGGATCGAGCGAGACGAGAGAGGTGACATGCACTCGTTCAACGGAGTGAAGACCGCCGCCCTGATGGGGCTGATGTCGGCGGTGATCGTCGGCATCGGGGCGGTGTTCCAGAACACCGCGATCCTGGTCGGCTCGGTGCTCCTCGCGATCGGCACCAACGCGTACGCCTACTTCAACAGCGCCCGGCTCGCGCTCAAGTCGATGCGCGCGGTACCGGTCACCGAGGTGCAGGCGCCCAAGCTGTACGCGATGGTCCGCGAGCTGGCGACCAAGGCCAACCAGCCGATGCCCGCGCTGTATCTGAGCCCCACGGAGTCCCCGAACGCGTTCGCCACCGGCCGCAACCCGAAGAACGCGGCGGTGTGCTGCACCACGGGCATCGTCGACCTGCTCGACGACCGTGAGCTGCGCGCGGTGATCGGACACGAGCTCAGTCACGTCTACAACCGGGACATCCTGATCAGCTCGGTGGCCGGGGCGATGGCCGCGGTGATCAGCGGTCTGGCCAATTTCGCGATGTTCGCGGGCATGTTCGGCGGGAACCGGGACGGGGGAGTGAACCCGCTGGGGATGATGTTGATCTCGATCCTCGGGCCGATCTCGGCCACGGTGATCCAGATGTCGGTGTCCCGGGCCCGCGAGTATCAGGCCGACGAGTCCGGCGCCGAACTGACCGGCGACCCGCTCGGCCTGGCGAACGCCCTGAACAAGATCTCCGGCGGGATCGAACTGGCTCCGCTGCCGCCGACCCCGGAGCTCACCAGTCAGCAGCACATGATGATCGAGAGCCCGTTCCGGGCGGGCGAGAAACTGAGTCGACTGTTCTCGACCCATCCGCCGACCGCCGACCGCATCTCCCGCCTGTACGAGATGGCGCACCGCGGCGGCCAGACCTATCGCTGAGCCCCTTCCTCCGGGCCCTCAGACGCCGGAGAACGCCCGCCAGAAACGCTTCTGGCGGGCGTTCTCGGTCGGTCCGGGCTCGGGGGCCCGGACCGCGATCAGCGGTAGTTGACGAACTGGAGCGCGATCCCGAAGTCCTCGCCCTTCAGCAGGGCGATGACGGCCTGGAGGTCGTCGCGCTTCTTGGACGAGACGCGCAGCTCGTCGCCCTGGATCTGCGCCTTGACGCCCTTGGGGCCCTCGTCGCGGATCTTCTTCGCGATCTTCTTGGCGTGTTCGGAGTCGATGCCCTGCACGATCTCGCCGGTGATCTTGAACGTCCTGCCGGACGGCACCGGATCGCCGGCGTCGAACGCCTTGAGCGAGATGTCCCGGCGGATCAGCTTCTCGCGGAACACCTCCAGCCCCGCCTGGACGCGCTCCTGCGCGTCGGAGGTGAGGACGATCTTGTCCTCGCCCGACCACTCGATGCCGGTGTTGGTGCCGCGGAAGTCGTAGCGCTGCGAGAGCTCCTTGGCGGCCTGGTTGAGGGCGTTGTCGACCTCTTGCCGGTCGACCTTGCTCACCACGTCAAACGAAGAATCAGCCATGCCCTCCACCCTATGCGAACTGCGGATTTGGTTGTACGGGGGTGTCCCGTTGTATGGTATTCCGCGTTGCCCCACAAGGGCGACGACGGCAGATTGCCCGAGCGGCCAAAGGGAGCGGATTGTAAATCCGTCGCGCAAGCTACGTAGGTTCGAATCCTACATCTGCCACCATGAGGATCCACCTCACGGACAACGGAAAACCAGGATTTGGTTAATCGGAGATCGTGTGTGTAATCTCGTGAAGGCTTCTGGATCACGCCGCGAGGCGGGAACCGGGACACGCCCCCTTAGCTCAGTCGGCAGAGCGTTTCCATGGTAAGGAAAAGGTCGACGGTTCGATTCCGTCAGGGGGCTCGCTTGGTGCGAGACGTCCGCGAGGACGGCCCGCAACAAACAGGGCGGTGTAGCTCAGCTGGTTAGAGCGCACGACTCATAATCGTGAGGTCGGGGGATCGAGTCCCCCCACCGCTACACAATTCGGCCGCTCCCGCGAGCCCGCCCGTGAGCGTGGGCCCAAGCGGTGCGAAGACAGAGCAAGAATCGAAAGTAGGCAACGAAGTGGCTTCCTCGACGGATGTGCGCCCCAAGATCACCCTGGCGTGCGAGGTGTGCAAGCACCGCAACTACATCACCAAGAAGAACCGCCGGAACGATCCCGATCGTCTCGAGATCAAGAAGTTCTGCCCCAACTGCGGAACCCACCAGGCGCACAAGGAATCGCGCTGATCGGTTCCACCGGGTCGGCAGCGACGACCCGATGAGCTTCATCGAGCGGGCCATCTCCACTGTGAGATGGCCCGCTCGATTTGTCTCGGCACTGTGGTACGAGGACAATCTGACGGGTTTGATGTGTGAACGGAAGCCGAACCGCCAAGATTGAGGCCAGATCGCGCCAGGCCCGGTCCGGCGCCACCGCAGCCCGGTGGCCGTCCCGGCGCAGTGTGGAGGAAGACGACATGACCGAGCTGAACGACGACGTCCGCCAGGAGCCCCTCGAGGTGCCGGCGGAACCCGCCCCGACCGGCGACGAACTGCTCGAACACACGCGGTCGATGGTCGGCTACCACTACACGGTCGACGACTACTACGAGGTCGGCCGCGAGGAGGTGCGCAAGCACGCCACCGCGGTGCAGGCGGCGCACCCGGTGCACTGGAGCGAGGCCGCGGCCGCCGAGATGGGACACGACACCCTCGTCGCGCATCCGACCTACGTGTCGGTGCTCGGGATCATCGCGCAGCGCAAGCTGTTCGAGGAGGTCGTCACCGGCTACGACCTGTGGCAGATCATGCAGTCCGATCAGCGCCTGGTGTACCACCGGCCGATGAAGGTGGGCGACCAGCTGATCTGCGACGTCTCGCTCGACGCGTTCCGCCGGATCACCAAGCCGGCCGACGCCGAGGCGGGCACCGGTCCCGAGGTGATCGACCTGATGGTGACCAAGAACGTGATCTGGAACCAGCACGACGAGCCGGTGATGACCACCTGGACGTCCCTCGCGGCCCGCCCGGGCCTGCAGGTGCCGCCGGAGCTGGAGGCCTCGCTCGACCACGTGATGATGAAGATCGACAAGACCGGCGTTCCGGGGAAGACCGTCTTCCGCGAGGGCGGCCGGTACGAGCTCCCCGATCCCACCGAGCGGCCCGCCGCCTACGCGGCGGTCTCGTTCGACACCCTGGAGAAGGGGCAGGAGCTGCCGCCCAAGACCTTCCGGATCAGCCGCGGCAACCTCGCGAACTACGCGGGCGTGGCCGCCGACCCGAACCCGATCCACTTCTCCGACCACGTCATCGAGGCGTCCGGCGGCATGGACGACGTCGTGGCGCACGGCATGCAGACGATGGGCCTGGGCGCCACCTACGTCTCGGAGTTCATCGGTGACCCGTCGGCCTTCTGCGAGTACAACGTGCGCTTCACCAGCCCGGTCTACGTGCCCGCCGACACCTGCGCGGAACTCGAGTTCACCGGCAAGATCAAGTCGCTGGACCCGGAGACCCGGCGCGGCACCATCGCGCTGGTCGCCAAGCAGGACGGCCGCAAGATCTTCGGGCGCGCCAACGTCGTCGTGCAGTTCAACTGAGTGCGGCCCGGCGGGGACCCGCCCGGCCGAAGACCTCGATACAGGCCCGTTGACCTGCATCGATCGCGCGAGTGGGGGCCGCCGGGGCCGAGACGTTTTGTCGTCGGCACCGGGTGTGCTCTACACTAGTGAAGTCGAGGTTCTACCTGGACTTGCGCGCCGCCCGGAGGGTGGCGCGTTGGTTTTGTTAGGCTCGACGTCGTGCCGGATTCACCTCCGGCGCAAAGGGGCGTAGCTCAACTGGCAGAGCAGCGGTCTCCAAAACCGCAGGTTGCAGGTTCAAGTCCTGTCGCCCCTGCACCCGACGTCCCCGGCCATGCGGACCGGGGACGGCCTCCCTGAGGGGGCCTACGCAGACGAAGGGATCGGTGGCACGTGGCCAAGCGTGATCGCAAGGCTCCGAACGACGACGCGGAGCCGACGACCGGCGACGACGCCGGGATCGACGTCGATGTGATCGAGGCCGACGAGCTGAAGCCTCAAGGCAAGCGTCGTGCGCGCGAGCGCCGCAGTGCCGACGGACGGACCGGATCCGGCGCCGCGGGCGTCGCCAAGCCCGCCGCGGGCGAGGAGTCCGGTTCCGCGAGCAAGAACCCGTTCGTCCGCATCTGGGTCTTCCTGACCCAGGTCGTCGGCGAACTGAAGAAGGTCATCTGGCCGACCCGCCGCGAGATGGTGGTCTACGGCATCGGCGTGCTGGTGTTCGTGGCGCTGGTCACCGCGGTCATCACCGGCCTGGACGTCGGCTTCGCCAAGCTGATGCTCCTGGTGTTCGGCTGACGACGCCCTCGGGCATCGAGTCCGGCGAGAGCGACGGCGGACGAACACGGCAGTGAAAAGCACATTGCGGTGAAATAAGCACAGTGCAGTGAAGGAGCGTGGGCTGCGATGAGCACCCCGGACAACGAGATCGAAACGCCGGAGACCGGCGACGAGACTGTCGAGACCGAGTTCGACGTCGTCGAGGAACCGTCGGACGACGACGCTCCGGAGGCTGCCGAGGCCGACGACACCGAGACCGCCGAGGTCGAAGCAGAGGCTGAGCCCGAGCCGGAGATCGAAGAGGATCCGCTCGAGGCCAAGAAGCGGGAACTGCGCCGTCAGCCGGGCGACTGGTACGTGATCCACTCGTACGCCGGTTACGAGAACAAGGTGAAGGCCAACCTCGAGACCCGCGTGCAGAACCTGGACGTGGGCGACTACATCTTCGAGGTCGTCGTGCCGTCCGAAGAGGTCACCGAGATCAAGAACGGCCAGCCCAAGAAGGTCAACCGCAAGGTGCTGCCCGGCTACATCCTGGTGCGCATGGACCTCAACGACGCCTCGTGGGGCGCGGTCCGCAACACCCCGGGTGTGACCGGCTTCGTCGGCGTGACCCCCAACGTGCCGTCGCCGCTGTCGATCAAGGAAGTCCTGCAGTTCCTGATGCCGCAGGCCGAGGTCCGCAAGGCCAAGGCCGCCAAGGCCGCCGCCGAGGTGGGGGAGAGCGTCGAGGCCGCCGCGGCCGCCGCCGCCAACCTGGTGGAGGTCGACTTCGAGGTCGGCGAGTCGGTCACCGTCATGGACGGCCCGTTCGCGACCCTGCCCGCGTCGGTCAGCGAGGTGAACATCGAGCAGCGCAAGGTGAAGGTGCTGGTCTCGATCTTCGGTCGCGAGACCCCGGTCGAGCTGGGCTTCAACCAGGTGGAGAAGCTCTAGCCTCCCGTGCGGTCCCGGTCGGGACCCGGCGGCCGGCAGCCGTCCACCTCCGTCAAGGCTTCCGCGTATCCAGCGTGCGCGGATCTGTAAGAAAAAGGACAAGAGAGATGCCTCCCAAGAAGAAGAAGATCGCCGGGATCATCAAGCTCCAGATCCAGGCCGGCGCGGCCAACCCGGCGCCGCCCGTGGGCCCGGCGCTTGGTCAGCACGGCGTGAACATCATGGAGTTCTGCAAGGCGTACAACGCCGCGACCGAGAGCCAGCGCGGCAACGTCGTGCCGGTCGAGATCTTCGTGTACGAAGATCGCTCGTTCGACTTCAAGCTGAAGACTCCGCCCGCTGCGAAGCTGCTGCTCAAGGCCGCAGGTCTGCAGAAGGGCTCCGGCGTGCCGCACACCCAGAAGGTGGGCAAGGTGACCCTGGAGCAGGTCAAGGAGATCGCCAAGACCAAGCAGGAAGACCTGAACGCCAACGACATCGACGCCGCCGCGAAGATCATCGCCGGTACCGCGCGTTCGATGGGCATCGTGGTCGAGGGCTGACACCCGAACCGTTCGACGCCGCGTACCCGGTCCGCCGGTCGGCGACGTCGACACCCGTCGTGGGAGGGCCGTGCTCGGCCCACTAACCACTCACTCCCGATCCGGACGGATCGAGAAGAAGGAACAGAGCAGATGAGCAAGAAGAGCAAGGCCTACCAGGCCGCCGCCGAGAAGGTCGATCGCGAAGCGCTCTACAGCCCGCTGGAGGCTGTGAACCTCGCGAAGGAGACCTCCTCGAAGAACACCGATTCGACCGTCGAGGTGGCCGTCCGCCTCGGCGTCGATCCCCGTAAGGCCGACCAGATGGTGCGCGGCACCGTCAACCTGCCGCACGGCACCGGCAAGACCGCCAAGGTCATCGTCTTCGCCGCCGGCGACAAGGCCAACGAGGCCCTCGCCGCAGGTGCCGACGAGGTCGGCGCCGAAGACCTGATCGAGAAGATCCAGGGCGGCTGGCTCGACTTCGACGCCGCCATCGCCACCCCGGATCAGATGGCCAAGGTCGGTCGTATCGCACGTGTCCTCGGCCCGCGCGGCCTGATGCCGAACCCGAAGACCGGCACCGTCACCGTCGACGTCACCAAGGCGATCAACGACATCAAGGGCGGCAAGATCAACTTCCGCGTGGACAAGGCCGCCAACCTGCACTTCGTGATCGGCAAGGCCTCGTTCACGCCGGAGCAGCTGGCCGAGAACTACGGCGCCGCGTACGACGAGATCATGCGTGCCAAGCCGTCGGCCGCCAAGGGCCGCTACGTGAAGAAGGTCACCGTCTCGACCACCACGGGCCCGGGCATCCCGGTCGACCCGTCGGTCACGCGCAACTTCACCGAGGTCGCGCAGGCCTGACCTCCCGTCGGCCGAGTCGGTCCGCTCACCCGGTGAGCGGACCGAGTCGACGCCGCAGAGAACACGAGAACGACGACGAGGGGCACCGCCGGAAGGCGGTGCCCCTCCTCGCATCCGTCCTCCATCCTCTTCGATCCCCGAACCGGGCCGAGGCGTTGGCCTTCGATCCTTGGCCGAGGCCCGTGTCGAAGGGGCCCCGAGAGCGGCCGACCGGCGCGCTCGCGCGGGGCTAGGGCGCGGGTTTGAGGACCTTCATCGCGAACTTCGACGACACCGTCGCGATGCCGTCCAGCGTCATCACCCGATCGGTGAGGAACACCTCGTAGGCAGTCTGATCGGCGACGGCGACCTTCGCGTAGTAGTCGGGGGTGCCGAACATCCGGCGCAGTTCGGTCACCTCGTCGTACGCCGACATCGTCTCCTCGAAACGCTGGACGGTGGCCTTGTCGAAGCGGGCGAGGGAGACCTCCAGGATCACCTCGAAACCGCGTCCGACCGCGGCGGGATCGACTCGTGCGGCGTACCCGAGGATCACCCCTTCGGCTTCGAGCCGCTGGACGCGGCGCAGGCACGGCCCGGGTGTGAGGTGCACCCGGTCGGCCAGGGTCACGTTCGGCAGGCGTCCGTCGGACTCCAGTTCGTCGATGATTGCGCGATCGATCCGATCCAGCTGCATTCGTTGCACGATAGTCCGTTCGGCCGAGAGAATCAGCAATCGCCGCCGCGGCCGAGTGTGCGAATCTTGGATCCGTGAGTACGACGACGGATTCCGCGGCCGAGCGGGGATCGAGTGTCCGGGACGAGGTGCGGGCCGGGCTGCGACTGTCGCTGCCCGCGGGACTGGGCATGTATCCGCTGGGCATCGCCTTCGGCCTGCTGGTGATCCAGCACGGACTGCCGTGGTGGCTGGCGCCGGCGCTGTCGGTCGCCGCCTACGCGGGGTCGCTCGAACTGCTGCTGGTCGGCATGATCGCGACGGCGACCCCGCTCGCGACGATCGCGGTGACCACCCTCCTGGTGAACTTCCGGCACGTCTTCTACGCCTTCTCGTTCCCGTTGCCGACGGTGCGGAACCGTCTCGCGCGGCTGTATTCGGTCTACGCGCTGACCGACGAGTCGTACGCGGTGACCGCGGCCTCGCCCGGCACCTGGACGCAGCCCAGACTCCTGGCCACCCAGATCGCGTTCCAGTGCTACTGGGTGGGCGGCGGGCTGACCGGGGTGCTGCTGGGCGGTCTGCTGCCCGGTCCGATCGAGGGACTGGAGTTCGCCCTGTGCGCCCTGTTCGTCACCCTGACCCTGGACGCCTGCCGGACCCGGCGGGAGCTGCCGTCGCTCGCCCTGGCGGTCGTGGCCTTCGGCGCGGCGCTGCTGCTGGCCCCGGACGCGGTGCTCTTCACCGCGCTGCTGCTGTTCGTCGGACTGCTCGTGGTCCGGTACGTCGCGACCGGAAGGAGACTCGACGATGCCTGAGACCGGCTACCTGATCGGGGTCCTGACGACGGCCCTGGTGATCACGTTCGCGCTGCGCGCGCTGCCGTTCGCCGTGCTGAAACCGCTGCGTCGCTCCCGGTTCGTGCTCGTCATGGCGGCCTGGATGCCCGCCGGGATCCTGGCGATCCTCGCCGCCGCGACCTTCCGCGACGCGGCGGGAGACGCGGCCCACGTGCTCCCGGCGATCGTGGCGGCGGCGGTGACCGCGGCGGTGCACCTCGCCTTCGGCCGGCGCACGCTGCTCAGCGTCGTACTCGGAACACTGAGCTACGTCCTCCTCCTGGCCTTGCTCTGACCTCGCCGACGGTCGCGGAAGGTTCTCCGGATCGTCGCCGGAGAGGCCCTGCGGGGTGCGCCGGTGCGCGCTAGCGTCGTCGTATGGAACCCGTGGGAAGCAAGCTCAGCATCATCGGCGCCGGCGCGGTCGGCACGTCGATCGCCTACGCCGCCCTGATCCGCGGCGTCGCGCGGACCGTCGCACTGATGGACGTGAACGAGTCGAAGGTCGATGCCGAGGTCCTCGACCTCTCGCACGGCCTCGAATACGTCTCGCGCGCGCACGTGATCGGCGGGACCGACCCGTCGGTGTGCGCGGGTTCGGACGTGGTGATCTTCACCGCGGGCGCCAAGCAGAAGCCCGGGCAGAGTCGACTCGAACTCGCCGAGGCCACCGTCGAACTGATGCGGAAGGCGCTGCCGCCCATCGTCGAGGCGGCGCCGGACGCACGCTTCGTCATGGTGACCAATCCGGTGGACGTGATCACCTACGCGGCGTTGAAGATCACCGGGCTGCCGCCGAACCAGCTCTTCGGCTCCGGCACCGTGCTGGACTCCTCGCGACTGCGTTTCCTGCTCTCCGAACACTGCGGGGTGGCGGTGCAGAACGTCCACGCCTACATCGCGGGCGAGCACGGCGACACCGAGATCCCGCTCTGGTCGTCGGCGACGATCGGCGGGGTCCCGCTGCTCGACTGGGAGCCGCTGGAGGGTCGGATGCTGCTCGACGCCGCCTCCCGGGACCGGATCCACCAGGAGGTGGTCGGCTCCGCCTACCGGATCATCCAGGGCAAGGGTGCCACCAACTACGCGATCGGCCTCGCCTCGACGCGCATCGCCGAAGCGATCCTGAACGACGAACACCGCGTGCTCCCGGTGTCGTCGCTGCACACCGACTTCCACGGGATCTCCGACGTCTGCCTGTCCCTGCCGTCCCCGGTGGACCGTCGGGGCGTCGGGCCGACGCTGCCGATCGCCGTCTCGGCCGACGAACTGGCCGGGCTGCGCGCCTCCGCGGCGACCCTGCAGGCGATGCAGCGCCGGTTCGGCTTCTGACCCCGGGCGCGCCTCGTCGCGCCCGGAGGCGGAGGCCCTTCGACGCGACGACTCACTGCGTTCGCCGTCGGCTCAGGGGTCTGCGAGTGTGTCGAAGCCGCCCCGTCCGCGGGCGGTGCCCCCGCGACGCGCGGCTACGGTGAGAACCATGCGTGACGACAAGCTGTTGACCCGGATCGCCGGACTCCTCCGGCAGGCCGAGGGCACCGACAACGAGCACGAGGCCGAGGCCTTCCTGGCGGCGGCGCAACGCCTGGCGACCGCGGCGTCGATCGATCTCGCCGTCGCCCGCGACCACGATCCGGCGCTCAAGAGTCGGGCCGCACCGATCACCCGGCAGATCACCGTCGGCGCGGCGGGCAAGCGCGGGCTGCGGACCTACGTCCAGCTCTTCGTCCACATCGGCCGGGCCAACGATCTGACCGTCGACGTCGCATCGAACTCCACCTATGTGATCGCCTACGGATTCGCCTCCGACATCGATGCCGTCGAGGCGCTCTACGCGTCGCTGGTGGTGCAGATGGTCGCGGCCAGCGATGCCTACCTCAAGTCCGGGGCCTACCGGTCGGAGACCGCGCAGCGGGTGGTCGTCACCGGTGACGGGCCGCGGCGCCGCCGAGTGGTGGAGGAGAAGACGCTCTCGCCGATCACCGCCCGGCTCAACTTCCAGTCCGCGTTCGCCGAACGGATCGGAGCCCGACTGATGCGGGCGCGCGACGAGCAGCGGCGGCACGCGATGCGGGAGGAGGCTCCGGGCGGGTCGTCGTCGACGGCGCTCGCACTGCGGCACA
Source organism: Gordonia sp. (in: high G+C Gram-positive bacteria) (assembly GCF_047600385.1). Classification (GTDB taxonomy): domain Bacteria; phylum Actinomycetota; class Actinomycetes; order Mycobacteriales; family Mycobacteriaceae; genus Gordonia. The sequence goes on from NZ_JASGKZ010000001.1 coordinate 1,657,044, forward strand.
AGGCCGTGGAGGTGGCCGACTTCCATCGGGCCGAGTCGAAGGCGCGGGGGACCTGGCGGCCGAGTCGGGCGAGCGCGGGCTACTCGTCCGCGGCGCGGAAGGCCGGCGACACCGCGGGACGGCGTGCGAAGATCGGCGTCGACCGGCCCCTGGGCGGTGCGCGCGGGGCGCTGGAACGGTGACGCGGGACGTCGAACGGGAGGCGACGACCGCCCGCGCCCGCGACGCCGAGCGCACCCGCTTCTACGAGGCCGAACGGCTGATCCTGGCGCTGACGGCGCGGCCGGGTGGCCGATCGCACACCGTCGAGCTGGCCGGGACCCGCCTCACCGTTCCGGCCGAGATCCGCTTCGCCTCGGTGGAGTCGATCCAGGCCTACGTCGACCGGGTGCTCGCGCTGCCGGCGGTGTCCGAGCGCTTCGCCCGGGCGTCGATCCCGGTGTCGGTGCGGGCCCGGCGCGGACACGCCGCCGCGCATTACACGCGCCCTACCTGCGAGATCGCCGTCCCGGACGACGCCACGCGCTGGGCGATGCGGGAACTGGTGGTGCTGCACGAGCTGGCTCACCACCTCGACGAGGGGACCGGACCGGTGCACGGACGGGAGTTCCGGGAGACGCTGATCGAGTTGGCGGGCATCGTCGTCGGACCGGAGGCGGCGCTGGTGTACCGGGTGCTGCTGACCGACGCGGGTCTACTCTGAAATGGTTCCGCAACAAGCGGAAGAGCGTCCGCCGGGACCGTCCGGTACGAGGAGGAACTGATCGATGGGTGCGTCGAAGCAGGTGAAGGTCGAACGGGTCGAGTACTACACGCGGAGCTTCCGCAGCCGGATGTCGTGGTTGGGCCTGCGCGCCACCGCGTATCCGGTGATCGCCGCGTGGTCGCACAAACCCGACCTGAACTGGCCGGTCCATCTGTTCGACGACGTCGCGGGCAAGGTGGTGCCGCCGTTGCCGGGCAACTTCCGCGAACCGGTGCGACTCCCGCACTGTCCCGCCGAACTCCAGATCCCCCACGACGTGGTCCCGGGCCGCGCCGTCCTCTACCTGCACGGCGGCGCCTTCGTCGTCGGCGGCATCGCCTCGCATCGCCGACTGTGCGGTTCCATCGGCGCCGCGGCGCACGCCCAGGTCCTCGCGGTGGAGTACCGCAAGCTGCCCGATCATCCGCCGTCGGTGTCGGTCCAGGACTGTCTGGACGGCTACCGCTGGCTCCTGGACCGCGGTTTCGCCCCCGGTGAGATCGTGGTCGCCGGCGACTCGGCCGGCGGCTTCCTCGCCGCGATGACGTGCATCGCCATCCGGGACGCCGGGATGGAGCCGCCCGCCGGGATGATCTACGAGAACCCGCTGATCGATCCGACGCCGTCCCGGCGCCGCGAGAGCGCCTACCGCACGGCCGACCCGCTGTTCCCGCACCGCGCCTTCGCCCAGTTCGACAAGATGATCCGAGACACCGAGCCGAACGGCGACACCGTGGCGCCGCTCGACGGCGACCTCTCCGGGCTGCCGCCCGCGCTGATCCAGGTGGGCTCGCACGAGATGCTGCGGGTCGACGCCGAGGACTTCGCCGCCGCGCTGGCCCGAGCCGGTGTGCCCGCGCGCCTGGAGATCTACCGCGGCGCGGTCCACGTCTTCCAGGCCTTCATCGAGGTGCTCCCGGAGTCGCGCATGGCGATCCGGGCGATGGCGAACTTCGCGGTCAAGTGTTTCCAGACGCGGGCGCGGGAACAGGCGATGCTCGACGACCAGGCCACCAGCGCCTGACCCGCCGGAGACCGGCGCAGACGAGAAGAGCGGCCCACCGTCCGGCGGGCCGCTCTTCTCTCGTCGGGAGCCGGGAGGCTACACCGGGTGCAGCTGGGTCCGGGCCGGGACCGGTTCGGTGCCCAGGTCGCCGTCCGACTGGAAGGTGAGGTAGCTCGGCTTGTTCGGATCCAGCACCAGGTGCTGGCGACGACCGCGCGCCTTGATCAGGTCGGGAACGATGGTCAGGTAGCGCGGCAGACTCGCGGCGTAGACGTCCACGCGCAGGCGATGGCCCGTCTTGAGCACCGCATCGGTGGCCACCAGGTCGACGTCGATCCGGACCGGCTCGTCGGCGGGCACCGGCAGCCGGCGTTCGCGGGAGAGGTAGTGCACGGCGTCGAGCAGTGCGCCCTCCTCGGAGTAGGTGGACCGGGAGACGTCGAGCGCCCGGTTCGACACGGTGAGCGCGCCGTTGGTCAGCACCGTCGACGTGCCGTCGGGGGCGACGTCGTTCACGGTGACCGCCCAGATGCCCTCGTGCGCGTCGGTCGAGACGTTCAGCCGCAGGTTCATGGACCCGGAGATCTGGGTGGGCCGGGCGACCGCCTCACTGGTGAAGCTCAGCGCACCGCGCTCCTGGAACGACGCGTCGTGGCTGAACTTGCGGCCCAGCGCGATCGGCAGGCCGGCGAACACCTGCGAGGCGTCCCGCGAGAGCATGCCGCGCAGGTCGGGGTGGGTCTTGAAGGAGTGCACCCGCAGATCCGGCTCGAGGCCCAGACCGCCGTCGTGCCGGGCGTGCTCGGCGGTGCCGGAGGAGTCGGGGGTCAGGAACAGTCGCCGGGTGCGTACCTCGGCGCGCGGGAACACGTCGCTGCACGACCACTGCCCGCCCTGCTGCTCCATGGTGACCGGGCCGTACTCCTCGACTCCGTTGCGGACGTCCTTGAGCCACCGGTCGAACCAGGCCCGCTCGAGGACGTCGAGCTGCGGCGGCTGGTGCGCGCCGCCGTGATCGCACCCCGGATCCAGGTGGTAGCCGTCGGCGACCAGCATCTGCTTGCGGCCAGGCTCCATCTGGAGCTGGTCGTAGATCCCGGTGGCGCTGCGCCCGAACAGGTCGTGCCAGGCGCCGACGGTGAAGGTCGCCGCCTCGATGTCGGCGATCTGCGGGGAACGCTCGATGAAGTACGGGTGGTCGAAGATGCGGTGGTCGCGGGCGGTGAGGAAGCCCCACAGCAGCGACGGCATCTCGGTGGCCGGGCTCTTGACCCGGTCCCGCGCCCAGCGGTAGAAGTCGCCGGTGAACAGGTCCGAGAGCACCGTCGCCGGGTTCGGGGCCCACTTGACCGCGTTGACCATCGCCAGCCACATCGGGATGAACGCCGACGGCATGCCGCCGGTGATGTAGATGTCGCGGACCACGTCCTGGCTGCCCTCCACGGCGAAGATCGCCTTGAGGGCCTTCGGGCGCAGCGCCGCGGCCTGCAGCGAGTTGATCGCCGAGTAGCTCCAGCCGACCATGCCCACGCTGCCGTCGCACCACCGCTGCGCCGCCGTCCACTCGATCAGCTCGACCGAGTCCTGCTGTTCGCGGGCACTCAGGATCTCCCACTTGCCGTGCGAGGCCCCGGTGCCGCGGACGTCCACCAGCACCTGCACGTACCCGGCCTGAACCAGGTTGCGGTTGATGCCGAAGACGTCGAACAGGCCGCGGTCGAAGGTGCGGGTGAGGCGCGAGATACCGGTCAGCGGGCCCTTCTCGTGGGTCATGGTGCCCGCGGCGCCTCGGACGATCCGGCCGATCCCGGGTCCGTGCAGCGAGAAGTCGAAGCCGTCGAGCACCGCCCGGTTGTACGGGTTCACGTTCAGGATCGCCGGGAACGGCGCCCGGCTGGCCTGCCCGAGTCGATCGGCCGGTCGGACGACGGTGGCGCGGAGCCGGACGCCGTCGGACATCGTGACGGTCACGTTGCGGTCGATGTGCACGCGGGGATACGGCTTGCGGCCGTACACCGCCTCGTGCCAGACGGCCGCACGGTGACCGCCGGACGGATCGCGGTACCGCGGGGTGGTGAGGCCCGGTTCACGCTGGTGACCGAAGCGTCCGTGCGGTACCGGACCGTGGCCGTCGAGATCGAGATGAACACTCACGTGCCTTCTCCACTTTCCCGCCGCTGTCCACGGCGCTCATCCCCGACTCGTGGGCTGTGATTCAGCCCACGGAGATTCTTACCACCAATTAAGCATCTCTGCGTTCCAGATCGGCAAGCGGGGTGTCTCACACGGTGTGTTCGGGCAACCGATTCGTGACCGAAGCGGCCGCGGTCATCAGCATCGCCGCAGACAGCTGGACCGAGAGGTCGCGTTCGGGGGTCTGCGACGCGCGCACGGCGCCGGCGATGAACTCGGGACCTCGGCCCCGGGCATCCGGCACGACGGCGGGCTTGCGCCAGTTCGGTCCGAAGACGGGGAGACCGTCCACCTCGGCCCGCGCGGCCCACGCGGCATCGGCGGAGGCGGTCACCAGTCCGCCCGCGACGTCGCGGATCCGGTCGCCGTCGGGCGCGGTGTCGGGCAGATCGGTGGCGATCAGCGCGAGATAGCGGGCCAGGATCCCGGTGAAGAGGCCGCCGTCGCCGCCGCCGTGGCCGATCAGCACCCCGTCGTCGCTCGCCTGCCGCCGGGCGACGACGTCGAGCAGCGCGGACAGGTTCGCCAGATGTCGTTCTTCGCCGGTGAGCCGGTAGGTCTCCAGCCAGAGCCCGAGCGCCACGCCCTGGCAGTAGGTGAAGGTGTTGTTCTCCTCCCGGCGGGTCCCGTCCGGGTTCGGCCAGAACCCGTCGGCGACGAGGCCGCTCGGCAGGACCAGGTTCGACGCGATCCAGTCGGCCGTGGCCACCGCCCGCTCCACCCGGCCGCGCCGGGCGAGGACGATGCCGGCCGGACCGTTGGCGGGGACGTTGAAGAAGTGATCGGTGGTGCGCCAGGGGATGCCGCCGCCGAGCTCGGGCGTCCAGGCGTCGTACAGGACTCCGGTCAGCTTCTCCTGGGCGCGCCGCCGCCGGCCGCGGGACAGGTGTCGGCCCGCCCGTTCCAGGGACACCGCGAGCCAGGCCATGTCGTCGTAGTACTGGTTGGTCCACCGGCCGACGTTCCGGATCCGCAGCCCGCGCGCCACCCCGTTCGCCTCTCCGGCCGCGCGGGCGTCGCCGAAGCGCGCGGCATCGACCAGGACGTCGATCAGGTGGGCCTGCCACCAGTAGTGCCACGATGCGGTGAGCCGCTGCTTGGAGAACATCCGGCCGGGCGGCGGCCAGGTGATCACGCCGATCCGGGTGCCGGGCACCACGTGGCCGATCCGGCGGAGATGCCGGTCGCGCAGGGCGTCGACGGCGGCTTCGGCGCGCCGGATCGAGGCGGTGCCGGGGTCGGGGGAGCGGGGCGATTCGACTTCAGCGGTCATGACCGCTAGCCTAGAGCGCGGTTCATCGGATTCCGGTCCGATGCATCGAGTTCAACCAGAGACCGTCGGTCGTCGGGAGTGATCCCGATCGAAGGCCCGAGTCACACTCGGCGGCCCACGCAGGATGAACGAGGAGACTTCGCCGCGGCATGCCCGTGCGCCGACATCGCCCCGTGCTTCCTGCACGGGGCGTTCGTGTTTCTCCGGCCGGAAGATCGCACCGCTCGCAGCGGGCGACGGAAGCTGGGTCGTGACGCCCGCGAGGGCGTCAAGGATTAAGACACGAGAGGAGGCGAAGTATGGCAAACCAGGACAAGATCGACGCCGTCGCGACGATCACCGAGCAGTTCAAGGGCGCGACCGCGGCGGTCATCACCGAATACCGCGGCCTGTCCGTCCCGCAGATCTCCGAGCTGCGTCGTTCGCTCGGCGAAGGCGCGACCTACTCCGTCGCCAAGAACACCCTCGTCAAGCGCGCTGCTGCCGAAGCAGGCGTGGAGGGGCTCGACGAGCTCTTCGTTGGTCCGACCGCGATCGCCTTCATCGAAGGTGAGCCGGTCGTCGCCGCCAAGGCGATCAAGACCTTCGCGAAGGACAACAAGGCCCTGGTCATCAAGGGCGGCTACATGGACGGCCGTGCGCTGTCCATCGCCGAAGTTGAGGCCATCGCCGACCTGGAGACCCGTGAGGTGCTCCTGGCCAAGCTCGCCGGTGCCATGAAGGGCAACTTGGCTAAGGCCGCCGGGCTGTTCAACCAGCCCGCTTCGCAGGTCGCGCGTCTCGCCGCGGCCCTGCAGGAGAAGCAGGAGGGCGAGGAGGCCGCGTAGGCCTCTCGTCCACCACCCGCGGCCGGAGAACCGGTCGCATCACCGACCCGGCCGGCATCCCCCGAACCAATGGGATGCGGGCCTCCCCACACAGGGACTTATAGGAAGGACGCCATCATGGCGAAGCTCACCGCTGACGAGCTCATCGAGCAGTTCAAGGAACTGACCCTGCTGGAGCTCAGCGAGTTCGTGAAGAAGTTCGAAGAGGTCTTCGAGGTCACCGCCGCCGCTCCGGTCGCCGTCGCCGCCGCCGGTGCTCCGGCCGCCGCCGCCGAGGCCGCTGCCGAGCAGGACGAGTTCGACGTCGTGCTCGAGGGCGCGGGCGACAAGAAGATCCAGGTCATCAAGGTCGTCCGCGAGGTCGTCTCGGGCCTGGGCCTGAAGGAGGCCAAGGACCTCGTCGAGAGCGCTCCGAAGGCTCTCCTGGAGAAGGTCAGCAAGGAAGACGCCGAGGCCGCCAAGGCCAAGCTGGAGGGCGCCGGCGCCTCCGTCTCGCTCAAGTGAGACCTGCTCGCCTCGTGCGAGCACCTGCCTTCACGGCATGACGAAGACCCGCGGGGAACTCCCCGCGGGTCTTCGCGCATCCGCGGCTCCGCGCGCCCCTGCGTCGTGCATCCCGTTGTCGTGCACGGCCTTCGCCGATCCTCCGGGCGGGACGATGTGAGCGGGGTCTCGGTCGGGTTCGGGGGCGTCGTCGGTCTCACTTTGGGTAAGTCGACTTCTTTGGGTACTCTCAGAAAATCGGGAAGTTACCGCTAGGTAAGGTCCGGTCCTCGTCGCCCGCCGGATGCGCGGGTGCAGGGTGTCGTCGGATGCGGCCCTGGGTTACAGTGACCCCAGCCACAACGACGCATCGCGCGGAGCGTGGCTCCATGAACGGTCCGGACACAGCGCACCGGGCTTCTCGGTGTACACGACACGTCTGGAGGGACGCAGTGGGAGTAGAGGTCGCAGTCGAGGGCTTGACCAAGTCGTTCGGCTCACAGAACATCTGGCGTGATGTGACGTTCACGCTGCCTTCCGGCGAGGTGAACGCGCTTCTCGGTCCGTCGGGCACCGGTAAGTCGGTGTTCCTGAAGAACCTGATCGGTCTGCTGCACCCGGAGCAGGGCTCGGTCTACATCGACGGCACCGACATCACGAAGTGTTCGGCCAAGGAGCTGTACGAGATCCGGAAGCTGTTCGGCGTCCTGTTCCAGGACGGTGCGCTCTTCGGTTCGATGACCCTGTACGACAACATCGCCTTCCCGCTCCGCGAGCACACCAAGAAGAGCGAGAGCGAGATCCGCAAGATCGTCATGGACAAGGTCGAGCTCGTCGGCCTCGCCGGTGCCGACGGCAAGCTCCCCGGTGAGATCTCCGGCGGTATGCGCAAGCGTGCCGGCCTGGCCCGTGCGCTGGTGCTCGATCCGGAGATCATCCTCTGCGACGAGCCGGACTCCGGTCTGGATCCGGTGCGTACCGCGTACATCTCGCAGCTGCTGATCGACATCAACGCCGAGATCGACGCCACGATCCTCATCGTGACGCACAACATCAACATCGCCCGGACCATCCCGGACAACATCGGCATGCTGTTCCGCAAGGAACTGGTCATGTTCGGTCCGCGCGAGGTGCTGCTGACCTCGGAGCAGCCGGTGGTCAAGCAGTTCCTGGCCGGCGACCGCTTCGGTCCGATCGGCATGTCGGAGGAGAAGGACGAGGCCATCGCCGCGGCCGAGGCGGCCATGCAGGCGGCAGGCATCTCCGGCGGCGGCACCAAGGACGACTTCAGCGAGATCATCCCGCAGGTTCAGCCGAACCCGGGCATGCCGGTGCGCCAGGCCGCGGTCCGGCACCGGCAGAACGTCCTCAACATCATCAACGAGCTCCCGCCGAACGCGCAGGCCGCCATCCGCGCCTCGATCGAAGAGGAGGATCGTCGTGCGCGGGAGGCTCCGGACACCTACGCGACGCTCTTCGCGATGGCGAACCACCAGTTCGACTACCCGGGCGGCGGCGCGCCGGTCGGCGGCGCCGCTGTCGGAGGCGCGGGCGAGGTCACCGAGGTGATCGAGTCCCCGACCGAGAACATCGCGGTCGACGGAGCCACCCAGCAGGTCTCCACCATGACCGACGACACCGCCGAGATCACCAAGATCGTCGACGGTCAGGACGCCGACCGCGCCTGATCGCGGGCGCCTCACGGGGCGCGGACGAGGTCTGAGACACCGGCCCGGGGCACCGCCCCGGGCCGGTGTCGTCGTCTCGGTCGGGGTCGTACGCGGGTTCGGCTGTGATGCGCGACAGATCCCTGGGTCAAACCCCGGGTACGGCTTGACGGGAGCACGGCTCGCAGTACAGTCTGTTTTCAGACAGAGCGCGGTACCGCGGTCGGCCGGGTCGTCCCGGTCGCGTCGGACTCGCCGTTCGGGGCGCCGTCACGCACCGTCGACTTGACGGGGTTGACAGAGTCTGCCCAATTTCTGATACAGTAGGACGTTGCGCTGGCTGCACCCTGTCTACTGATCGGAAATCCTCTCGAACGCGTTCGTGTTCGCCTTGGAATAACCGCAGGTCCACACGGGTTCTCAGACCTCGCACGGCCCCAAGGCCACCGGCTATGGCCACACACTGAACACATCGCGAGAGAAGGACGCATCTTGGCACTCGACCGCCAGTCCACCTCAACCACCTCGACCGGCAGCATCCCCGGAGCTCCCCGTCGTGTCTCTTTTGCAAAGATCGACGAGCCGCTGGAAGTCCCCGGCCTGCTGGATCTGCAGCTGGACTCCTTCGAGTGGCTGATCGGCTCCCCCGAATGGCGCGCGAAGGCGATCGCCCGTGGTGAAGAGAACCCGGTGGGCGGTCTGGAAGACGTCCTCCGCGAGCTCTCGCCGATCGAGGACTTCGCGTCCTCGATGTCGCTGTCCTTCTCCGATCCGCACTTCGACGAGGTCAAGGCCTCCATCGAGGAGTGCAAGGACAAGGACATGACCTACTCGGCGCCGCTGTTCGTCACCGCCGAGTTCATCAACAACAACACCGGCGAGATCAAGTCGCAGACGGTCTTCATGGGCGAGTTCCCGATGATGACCGACAAGGGCTCGTTCGTCATCAACGGCACCGAGCGCGTCGTCGTCAGCCAGCTGGTCCGCAGCCCGGGCGTCTACTTCGACGAGAACATCGACAAGGCCACCGAGAAGACCCTGCACGCGGTCAAGGTGATCCCGAGCCGCGGTGCCTGGCTCGAGTTCGACATCGACAAGCGCGACACCGTCGGCGTCCGCATCGACCGCAAGCGCCGCCAGCCGGTCACCGTGCTGCTGCAGGCGCTCGGCGTCAGCCGCGAGGAGATCGCCGAGCGTTTCGGCTTCTCCGAGATCATGATGTCGACCCTGGAGAAGGACCACACCACCAACCAGGACGAGGCGCTCCTGGAGGTCTACCGCAAGCTGCGTCCGGGCGAGCCGCCGACCAAGGAGTCGGCCGAGAGCCTCCTGGAGAACATGTTCTTCAAGGAGAAGCGCTACGACCTCGCCCGCGTCGGCCGCTACAAGATCAACAAGAAGCTCGGCCTCACCGACGCCCCGATGTTCGGCGAGTCGGTGCTGACCCGCGAGGACATCGTCACCACCGTCGAGTACCTCGTGCGCCTGCACGACGCCGATCCGAACAGCGCCACCACGCCGATGATGACCGGCCCCGGCGGCGTCGAGGTGCCCGTCGAGGTCGACGACATCGACCACTTCGGCAACCGTCGCCTGCGCACCGTCGGCGAGCTGATCCAGAACCAGATCCGGCTGGGTCTCTCGCGTATGGAGCGCGTCGTCCGCGAGCGGATGACCACCCAGGACGCCGAGGCGATCACCCCGCAGACCCTGATCAACATCCGTCCCGTCGTGGCGGCGATCAAGGAGTTCTTCGGCACCAGCCAGCTGTCGCAGTTCATGGACCAGAACAACCCGCTGTCGGGCCTGACCCACAAGCGTCGCCTGTCGGCGCTGGGCCCGGGCGGTCTGTCGCGTGAGCGCGCCGGCCTCGAGGTCCGCGACGTCCACCCGTCGCACTACGGCCGCATGTGCCCGATCGAGACCCCGGAGGGCCCGAACATCGGCCTGATCGGTTCGCTGTCGGTGTACGCCCGGGTCAACCCGTTCGGCTTCATCGAGACCCCGTACCGCAAGGTGGTCGACGGTGTCGTGACCGATCGGATCGAGTACATGACCGCCGACGAGGAGGACCGCTACCTCATCGGCCAGGCCAACACCGCCTACGACGCCGACGGCAACATCACCGAGGACCGCGTCCTGGTGCGCGTCAAGGGCGCCGAGGTGGAGTTCGTGCCCGCCGGGTCCGTCCAGTACCTGGACGTCTCGCCGCGCCAGATGGTGTCGGTCGCGACCGCGATGATCCCGTTCCTCGAGCACGACGACGCGAACCGCGCCCTGATGGGCGCCAACATGCAGCGTCAGGCCGTGCCGCTGGTCCGTTCCGAGTCGCCGCTGGTCGGCACCGGCATGGAGCTGCGCGCCGCGGTCGACGCCGGCGACGTCATCGTCACCACCGAGACCGGTGTGGTCGAGGAGGTCTCGGCCGACTACATCACCGTGATGGCCGACGACGGCACCCGCCAGAGCTACCGCCTGCGCAAGTTCGAGCGTTCCAACCACGGCACCTGCGCCAACCAGGTCCCGATCGTCGACGAGGGACAGCGCGTCGAGGCCGGTCAGGTCCTGGCCGACGGCCCCTGCACCGACGAGGGCGAGATGGCGCTGGGCAAGAACCTGCTCGTGGCGATCATGCCGTGGGAGGGCCACAACTACGAGGACGCGATCATCCTGAGCCAGCGGCTCGTGGAGGAGGACACCCTCACCTCGATCCACATCGAGGAGTACGAGATCGACGCCCGCGACACCAAGCTGGGCGCCGAGGAGATCACCCGGGACATCCCGAACGTCTCCGACGAGGTCCTCGCCGATCTCGACGAGCGCGGCATCGTCCGCATCGGCGCCGAGGTCCGTGACGGCGACATCCTGGTCGGCAAGGTCACCCCGAAGGGCGAGACCGAGCTGACCCCGGAGGAGCGCCTGCTCCGCGCGATCTTCGGCGAGAAGGCGCGCGAGGTGCGCGACACCTCGCTCAAGGTGCCCCACGGCGAGACCGGCAAGGTGATCGGCGTCCGCGTGTTCTCGCGCGACGACGACGACGATCTGGCCCCGGGCGTCAACGAGCTGGTGCGCGTCTACGTCGCGCAGAAGCGCAAGATCCAGGACGGCGACAAGCTGGCCGGCCGGCACGGCAACAAGGGCGTCATCGGCAAGATCCTCCCGCAGGAGGACATGCCGTTCCTGCCCGACGGCACCCCGGTCGACATCATCCTGAACACCCACGGTGTCCCGCGTCGTATGAACATCGGCCAGATCCTGGAGACTCACCTCGGGTGGGTCGCCAAGGCCGGCTGGAACATCGACGTGGCCGCGGGCGTCCCGGACTGGGCGTCGCGCCTGCCGCAGGAGCTGTACTCGGTCGAGCCCGACACCAACACCGCCACCCCGGTGTTCGACGGCGCCCGCGACGAGGAGCTCGCCGGTCTGCTCGGCTCCACGCTGCCCAACCGCGACGGCGAGGTGATGGTCGACAGCGACGGCAAGGCCACCCTGTTCGACGGTCGCTCCGGAGAGCCGTTCCCGTACCCGGTCTCGGTCGGCTACATGTACATCATCAAGCTGCACCACCTGGTCGACGACAAGATCCACGCGCGTTCGACCGGTCCGTACTCGATGATCACCCAGCAGCCGCTCGGCGGTAAGGCCCAGTTCGGCGGCCAGCGCTTCGGTGAGATGGAGTGCTGGGCCATGCAGGCCTACGGTGCGGCGTACACGCTGCAGGAGCTGCTGACCATCAAGTCGGACGACGTCGTCGGCCGCGTGAAGGTCTACGAGGCCATCGTCAAGGGCGAGAACATCCCGGAGCCGGGTATCCCCGAGTCGTTCAAGGTCCTCCTCAAGGAGCTCCAGTCGCTCTGCCTGAACGTGGAGGTCCTGTCCAGCGACGGCGCCGCCATCGAGATGGCCGACTCCGACGACGAGGACCTGGAGCGGGCCGCGGCCAACCTGGGCATCAATCTGTCGCGCAACGAGAGCGCGACGATCGACGACCTCGCCAACTGACCGACCAGCCACCCGACGATTTCAGAGACACTGAAAGGCAACTAGTGCTCGACGTCAACTTTTTCGACGAACTGAAGATCGGCCTGGCGACGGCCGATGACATCCACAACTGGTCGTACGGCGAGGTCAAGAAGCCGGAGACCATCAACTACCGCACCCTGAAGCCGGAGAAGGACGGGCTCTTCTGCGAGAAGATCTTCGGACCGACCCGCGACTGGGAGTGCTACTGCGGCAAGTACAAGCGTGTGCGCTTCAAGGGCATCATCTGCGAGCGCTGCGGCGTCGAGGTGACCAAGGCCAAGGTGCGCCGTGAGCGCATGGGCCACATCGAGCTGGCCGCCCCGGTCACCCACATCTGGTACTTCAAGGGTGTGCCGAGCCGGCTGGGCTACCTGCTCGACCTCGCGCCGAAGGATCTCGAGAAGATCATCTACTTCGCCGCCTGGGTCATCACCTCGGTGGACGACGAGCTGCGCCAAGCGGAGCTCTCGACCCGCGAGGCGGAGATCACCGTCGAGCGCAAGGCCGTCATGGACGACCTGGAGGCCGCGCTCGCCGAGCGTCAGGCCAAGCTCGAGTCCGACCTGACCGAGCTGGAGGCCGAGGGCGCCAAGGCCGACGCCAAGCGCAAGGTCCGCGATGCCGCCGAGCGTGAGCTCAAGCGGATGCGCGATCACGCCAACCGCGAGGTCGAGGCGCTCGACGAGATCTGGGACAAGTTCACCAAGCTGACCCCGGGTGAGCTGATCGTCGACGAGAAGCTGTACCGCGAGCTGGAGGACCGGTTCGGCGAGTACTTCACCGGTGCCATGGGCGCCGAGGCCATCAAGCGTCTGCTCGAGGACTTCGACATCGACGCCGAGGCCGAGATCCTGCGCGAGACCATCCGCTCGGGCAAGGGCCAGAAGAAGCTGCGCGCGCTGAAGCGACTCAAGGTGGTCGCGGCGTTCCAGCAGTCGGGCAACAACCCGCGCGCCATGGTGCTCGACGCCGTGCCGGTGATCCCGCCGGAGCTGCGTCCGATGGTTCAGCTCGACGGCGGCCGCTTCGCCACGTCGGACCTGAACGATCTGTACCGCCGCGTCATCAACCGCAACAACCGTCTCAAGCGACTGATCGATCTGGGTGCGCCCGAGATCATCGTCAACAACGAGAAGCGGATGCTGCAGGAGTCGGTGGACGCCCTGTTCGACAACGGCCGTCGCGGTCGTCCGGTCAACGGTCCGGGCAACCGGCCGCTGAAGTCGCTGAGCGATCTGCTCAAGGGCAAGCAGGGTCGCTTCCGTCAGAACCTGCTGGGCAAGCGCGTCGACTACTCGGGTCGTTCGGTGATCGTCGTCGGTCCGCAGCTGCACCTGCACCAGTGCGGTCTGCCGAAGCTGATGGCCCTGGAGCTGTTCAAGCCGTTCGTGATGAAGCGCCTGGTCGACCTGAACCTGGCGCAGAACATCAAGTCGGCCAAGCGCATGGTGGAGCGTCAGCGTCCGCAGGTGTGGGACGTCCTCGAAGAGGTCATCGCCGAGCACCCGGTGCTGCTGAACCGTGCGCCGACGCTGCACCGTCTGGGCATCCAGGCCTTCGAGCCGCAGCTGGTGGAGGGCAAGGCCATCCAGCTGCACCCGCTGGTGTGTGAGGCCTTCAACGCCGACTTCGACGGCGACCAGATGGCCGTGCACCTCCCGCTGAGCGCGGAGGCGCAGGCCGAGGCCCGCATCCTGATGCTGTCCTCGAACAACATCCTGTCGCCGGCGTCGGGCCGTCCGCTCGCCATGCCGCGTCTGGACATGGTGACCGGTCTGTACTACCTGACCACCGAGAAGCCGGAGGAGCGCGGCGCGTACACCCCGGCGTCGGACGACGACGTCGAGCGCGGCGTCTACTCCAGCCCGGCCGAGGCCATCATGGCCGTCGACCGCGGTGTGCTCAGCGTGCAGGCGCCGATCAAGGTGCGGCTGACCGATCTGCGTCCGCCCGCCGACATCGAGGCCGCCGAGTTCGACGGGCAGTGGCGCAAGGGCCAGGAGTGGGAGCTCGCGACCACCCTCGGCCGCGTGCTGTTCAACGAGCTGCTCCCGCCGGACTACCCGTTCGTCAACGAGCAGATGCCGAAGAAGCGTCAGGCCGTGATCATCAACGATCTCGCCGAGCGCTACCCGATGATCGTCGTCGCCCAGACCGTCGACAAGCTCAAGGACGTGGGCTTCCACTGGGCGACCCGCTCGGGCGTCACCGTGGCCATGTCCGACGTGCTCGTGCCGCCGGCCAAGGCGGAGATCCTCGACCGTTACGAGGCGCGCGCCGACCAGCTGGAGAAGAAGTACCAGCGCGGCGGTCTGACCAAGGACGAGCGTCGCGACTCCCTGGTGGAACTGTGGCAGGCCGCGACCGAAGAGGTCGGTAAGGCGCTGGAGGACTTCTACCCCGCGGACAACCCGATCACGATGATCCCGAAGTCGGGTGCGACGGGCAACATGACCCAGGTCCGCAACCTGTCGGGCATGAAGGGTCTGGTGACCAACCCGAAGGGCGAGTTCATCCCGCGCCCGATCAAGTCCTCGTTCCGCGAGGGCCTGACCGTCGCCGAGTACTTCATCAACACGCACGGCGCGCGTAAGGGTCTGGCCGACACGGCGCTCCGCACCGCCGACTCGGGCTACCTGACCCGACGTCTGGTGGACGTGTCGCAGGACGTCATCGTCCGCGAGACCGACTGCGGCAACGAGCGCGGCATCGTCGTGCCGATCGCCTCGTGGCAGGGCGACACCCTGGTCCGCGACCAGCACGTGGAGACCTCCGCGTACGCCCGGACCCTGGCCGCCGACGCGGTCGACGCCGCCGGGAACGTCGTCGTCGAGCGCGGTCACGACCTGGGCGACCCGGCGATCGAGAAGCTGCTCGCCGCCGGCATCACCGAGGTCAAGGTCCGTTCGGTCCTCACCTGCGGCACCGGCACCGGCGTCTGCGCCATGTGCTACGGCCGTTCGATGGCCACCGGCAAGCTCGTCGACATCGGCGAGGCCGTCGGCATCATCGCGGCCCAGTCGATCGGTGAGCCCGGTACCCAGCTGACCATGCGTACCTTCCACCAGGGTGGCGTCGGCGACGACATCACCGGTGGTCTGCCTCGTGTCACCGAGCTCTTCGAAGCTCGTGTGCCCAAGGGCAAGGCGCCGATCGCCGAGGTCTCCGGCCGCATCCGGCTGGAGGAGGGCGAGCGCTTCTACAAGATCACGATCATCCCCGATGACGGATCCGAGGAGCAGGTCTACGACAAGCTCTCGAAGCGTCAGCGTCTCTACGAGGTGCCGCAGGAGGACGGTTCCACCAAGAAGCTGGCCGACGGCGACCACGTCGAGGTGGGCCAGCCGCTCATGGAGGGTCCGGCCGACCCGCACGAGGTGCTCCGCGTGATGGGCCCGCGTCAGGTGCAGATCCACCTGGTCAACGAGGTCCAGGAGGTCTACCGCAGCCAGGGCGTGTCGATCCACGACAAGCACATCGAGACCATCGTGCGTCAAATGCTGCGTCGCGTGACGATCATCGACTCCGGTGCCACCGAGTTCCTGCCCGGTTCGCTCACCGAGCGCGCCGAGTTCGAGGCGGCCAACCGTTCGGTCGTCGCCGAGGGCGGCGAGCCGGCGTCGGGTCGTCCGGTGCTCATGGGCATCACGAAGGCCTCGCTGGCCACCGACTCGTGGCTGTCGGCGGCGTCGTTCCAGGAGACCACGCGTGTCCTGACCGATGCGGCCATCAACAGCCGCAGCGACAAGCTGGTGGGCCTCAAGGAGAACGTGATCATCGGTAAGCTGATCCCGGCCGGTACCGGTATCAACCGCTACCGGAACATCCAGGTGGAGCCGACCGAGGAGGCCCGCGCGGCCGCCTACGCGCTCCCGTCGTACGACGACACCTACTTCAGCCCGGACGGCACCTTCGGTGCTCCGTCCGGTGCCGCGGTGCCGCTGGACGACTACGACTACGGCAACGACTTCCGCTAGGAGTCCGAGCCGAGGCCCCCGATCCGCTTCCCGCGGGTCGGGGGCCTCCGTCGTCTCCGCCGTCCGAGGGATCCCTGAGCCGACCGCGAGCGCAGCGAGTCGTCGCGTCGAAGGGCCTCGCGCGCGGTGACGTCGTACATCGAGATCTGCACGACTCTGTCGCGGTTCTCGTCGAGACCGGGGACCGGTGTCGTGGTTCTCGCCGGATGTCGGCAAGAACCGCGACACGGAGTCCAGGTCTCCGGGGAACTCGATCGGGGAACGCGGCAGGGTGCTTCTCCGCGCGGGTACACCGTTGTTCGTGTGCGGGTCGGGGAGCGACGGGGTCGGTGGGGTCGTCTGGTTCACGGCTCTTCCGCGGTGGGGATTCCGCCGACCACCGGGAGCCGCTCATCTAGGGTGGGCGGGAAGCGGACGAACGGAGAAGACGATGGGCACGCACGGAGAACCGGTGCGGATCGACGAATCGACGACGGTGATCCCGGTGGAGCGGCGGACGCTGCGGGGTCGGACCGTGACCATCGGTTTTCTCACCGTGCACGACGGCGAGACCACCTGGACACCCGCCGTCGACGGGAACCTGATCGCGATCCTCGGCGTGAGCACGGGGTTGATCGCGGCGACGCTGAGCACCCTGGCGATCCTGCGCCGTCCGCCGTGGCCGTCGGACTACACGGTGGCGCTCGACGAGAGACGCTGATCCGCCGGCAGCGCAGGAGGCGGGCTCAGCCGGTGGCGAGCTTCTGCGCCCGCTGAAAGCTCACCCCGAGCAATCGTCCGATGTCCCGATACGGCAGACCTCGTGCGGGGAGGGTGCGCGGCCTCGGCCATCGCCTCGGAGGCGGCCTGCTGAGCGTCTTTCGCTCGCGCGCATGCGCGGCCACGGAACTCTCGTCGTCGACGAGGACCGTCACCTCGGCGTCGGCAGGGGAGGGGCGAGTTCGGGAAAGAGCGTCAGGGCGTCGCGAACCATGGCGGGGATCTGTGCCGCGAGCCGGTCTGGGATCTTGCGGTGTCGAGGAACCGTGGTGTGATCCGGACGGACCCACACGCGGGTGTGCCTGGCGCCCTCCACGATTCTCCGCGGCAGGTCGTCGTCCGCTGCATGCTTCGTGATCGTCCGCGACAGTGTCTGACGTTTGGTCGCGAATAGAAGACTGGGCAAGTCAACTGTCTGCGACAATGACTCCGGCGGTGACCCCGGAGGTCGAGTCGTGCTGGAACGCGGTCTTCTTCCCTGCTTCACCAGACGCACCGGCAGCGGGTTCGGTTCCGTGTCGATGAGCGGAGCGCCGTCGTCCTTCGATGCATTCGTGCCCGCCTCCGGAATCCGGAGGCGGGCGCGAATCGTTCTGGCCGGCGAGGGTCAGCGCGTGCGGAGGGCGCGGGCGATCATCGGCCAGGAGGCCCGCATGTCCGCGGAGAACAGGCCCCAGCTGTGGCTGCCCTGGGGGCGGTGGTTGAACCGGTGCGGGATGTCCAACGCGGTGAGGCGGTTCGACATGTTGATGGTGCAGTTCAGGGCCACGGCTTCGACGACGTTGCCGCCGAACATGCCGCCGAGCGCGGTGAGCGGACCGCCGTCGATCGCGCCGGGCACACCGGACGCCGCGGAGAGGAAGATCGTCTTGCCGCGCAGTCGAGGGGCGTTCACCACGGGATCGTTCCGGATCCACTCGGGGTCGTTGTACACGCCCCACATGTTGAACGGGTTGCCGCCGCCGCGCAGCGGGACGACGGTCGACGCCGTTCGGCCGAGCGGATCGGTGGTGCCGGGGCAGCCGCTGTAGGCGGCGACGGCGCGGAAGCGGCTCGGGGCCTGGATCGCGAGGTCGAGCGCGGGGCCGGCGGACATGGAGACGCCGGAGATCGCGTTGGCGCCGCTGGTGCGGAAGAAGCGGTCGATCGAGGTGGGCAGTTCGCGCGTGTAGAAGGTCTGCCACTGGTTGCGGCCGAGCAGCGGGTCGTCGTTCCGCCAGTTCGCCATCATCGAGAACTTGCCGCCGATCGGCAGCACCACGTTGACGCGCTTACCGGCGAAGAAGCTGCGGACCCCGCCGTGGTGGTACCAGGAGATCCCGTCCTCGGCGCCGCCCGCGCCGGGCAGCATGTAGAAGCTGGGGAGACCGGCCGGACGGCCGGCGGGGTGCAACACGTGGTTGTGGACCACGCGCCGCATCGCGGCGGAGTAGACGGAGACCATCGTGACGCGCGGCGAGATCGCCCGCACGCCCACCACGCGGGCCTCGGCATCGCCGCCGGGGACGACGACCAGGCCGATCACCGCGAGGAGGCCGGCGAGCAGCAGGGAGGCGAGGCGGAGACGCGCCGGAGGATTCATCACTGTACCGACACTAGGGGACCGACTGTGGCGTATGTCAACTCGTGATCCCGACCGGTATGTGCGTGTTCGCGAGGTTCGCGGACCCCGGTGCGGGGAATCGACGAGGGATCCCGCGGTGGACCCCGCCGGTCGGCGTCGTTCAATACCATTTCGGATGGAATTTTGACTCGATACCCCCAGAATTGGGACTTTCGAACGAATTATCACTTGTGCTGTAACCGCGTGATGTTCTGTAGTCGACGTCATAGAAGAAGGCATCGCATGATGACCTCACACGACGGGGAAGGTTCCGATGGGTTCTGAGTACACCAACCGGGCGGCACGACGGGCGGCGGCCGCACAGCGACGACGATCGGGAAGGGTGACGCGGGCCGTCGTGGCAGTCGGGGCCACCGCCACGATCGGACTCGGCTCTCTCGGCGGGATGGCGCAGGCGAATGCGGCGGGGCCACTCGATTCGCTCGGCGACCTCGGTGGGATCACCGGGCTGCTCGATAACGAGATCGCGAAGAAGTTCATCGAGGTCTGCAACACCCCGGACGGCTCGACCGAGATCCCGGAGGGCGCCGAGGTGACCGCGGTCGCAGACTGCAGTCGAGTCGACCGGAGGCACCGGTATCGCCGTGGTGCTGCCCGATCGCATCGAGGTCGGCCCGGTCGCCGAGGACCAGATCATCGATGTGCCGCTGTACGGGAATCGCAACCTCATCGAGTTGGTCTCCGGTCTGGCCATCGATCCCCTGTTGAACGCGGTCAATCCGGTCACGATCGGGCGATACAAGACTTACAAGCAGGTTCGGGACGATGCGCGTCTTCCTGTTGTGCTCGCGACGAAGGACGTCTGCGTCCGGACGGACGGCTCGGAGAAGAATCCGGTGCTCGGGGGATGTCTGCTGGCAGGCGGCGGAACGCTGGTGAAGAAGGGGCAGGACAAGAACCTGCCGCGGCGGACCGACGCACTCAAGGTCGCCGGATACCTGACCGGGCATTCCTACGATCCCAAGGTGCCGCAGGATCTCACCGGCCCGTCCGATCCGAAGGGCACGGCGACGGTGGCCGGGGACGGTGCGCTGAAACTGGCGATGGCCATGCGGGGCGGCAATGCGACGGCCACGGCCAGCGATCTGTTCGGGTTGCCGGGCATCGCACTGGCGGCAGCGGACAAGGGGCGCAACTCGAACGCGAACGCGCAGTTGGGCATGGCGACAGCGCTCAACGCCGACACCGATGAGATCGCGATCACCTGGTTCGGCCAGAAGCTGGATCTGACCAAGCTGAAGAACAACACCATCGTCAAGAATCTGTCCGACGATCAGCGTGCGCAGATCGACCAGCTGGGTGAGATGGCGGATCTGCAGATCCCGGCGCTCAAGGAGGTCAGCTGCTACGGCCTCAACACCTCGGCGACGGCCGAGGGCCTGGGCACCTGCAGCAACTTCCTCGGCACGTTCGACTACTACCGCGACCTCCGTGCCCCGAAGGCGGGGGAGAGCCGGCAGACCCAGTACGGACTCACCGACGTCACGTCGCTGGTCTTCGGCAACGACGCGCTCCTCAAGCAGTTCGGCATGCTCGGCGGTTCGCAGAGCACCGCGTTCCTCGACAGCCTCCTGCCCGCCCTCACCTCGGAGGACCAGCGCCTGAAGTTCGCCAAGGACTTCGTGCGTTACACCAAGAACGTCGAGACCCTGCACGTCATGGAGCCGGTGCTCGACGACGAGGGCAAGTCGGTTCTGGGCGACGACGGTAAGCCGAAGATGAAGATCAAGATGGTGGAAGTGGTGGACAGCGAGGGCAACACCGTCCTGGAACCGGCCACCGAGACGGTCACCGCGGCCTGGCTGACCAGTGATTACGGTCTGCGTGAGCCGCTGACCATCGAGTGGCTGGGGCACAAGATCGTGCTCTTCCCGAGCGTCGAGGTCAACGGCAGCAAGCGCCCGAACCTGATCGGCATGCCGGAGATCACCCGGATCGTCGACGGCTCGAATCGGGGACTGCTGCCCAAGGTGAGCCTGGTGCAGTGGGACGCCCCGTTCGGCCTGGGCACCCTGGACCTCGCGAAGCCGTACGACCTGCCGGCCACGATGGCGGAGTGGCGCAAGACCTTCACCCTCGACGACGACGTCAAGGAGATCGGCAAGGTGCTCGAACCGGTCGTCAAGGACTCGGCGAAGAAGGCCATCGACGGTGTCGCGGACGCGATCAAGAGTGCGCCGGAGAAGGTCAAGGACGGTCTCTCCGGGACGGGCGGGGCGTCGACCGCACCGGAGCCGGCGGCCCCGATCCAGCCGGAGTCCCCGGTCGAGGATGCGCCGGTGGTGCCGCAGGATTCGGACAGTACGCAGGGTTCGGGCGGCGCGTCGGGTTCGGATGGCGCGTCGGGTTCGGGCGGCGGGTCGAGTTCGGACAGCACGCAGGGTTCGGGCGGCGCGTCGGGTTCGGATGGCGCGTCGGGTTCGGGCGGCGCGTCGGGTTCGGGCGGCGCGTCGGGTTCGGATGGCGCGTCGGGTTCGGGCGGCGGGTCGGGTTCGGACAGCACGCCGGGATCGGGCGACGTTCAGGGCTCAGGAGCCGACGCCGCCGAGTGATCTTCTCGTCCGGTACATCGGAGGGCGGGGTGAGCGCGGGAGCGGTCGCCCCGCCCTCCGGCGTCTCCGGGAACGATCAGCGGGGGATCCGCAAGGCCCGCAGCCGGGCGTCGGGGTCGACGTCGAGGCCGACCCGATCCCACGGGACACCGATCGAGAGGACCGCGTAGGTCGAGGTGGGGAATCCGTCGATGTCCGCGTCGTCGTCGAGCATCAGCGCGGTGCCGGGCAGCCCGGGGAAGTGTCCGACGACGAGCAGCGTCCGGGCGTCCTCGGGCGTGTGGGTGCGGATCGCTTCGAGGATGTCCTCGGGCGTGTTCTCGTAGACGTCCTCGGTGTAGACGGTGGGCGCGTCGATCTCGGTGCGTTCCAGCGTCTGCCGGGTGCGTTCGGCCGTCGAACAGATCACGGCATCGATCTCGAGTCCGTCGTTCGCCATCCATTCGCCGGCCAGTGCGGCCTGCAGCCGGCCGCGGTCGTTGAGCGGGCGGTCGTGGTCCCAGACGCCCGCGGGATAGCCGGACTTGCCGTGCCGCATGAGCACGAGGGTCCGCGGGGCGCTCATGCGCGCAGCGCCGTCGGCTCGGGGGCGGATGTCATGAGGGCTGCACGCCGATTCCGGTACTCCATGCCCTCACGGTAGCGCCGGACGTCGGTCGAGTGCGGGAAGAGCCCGTGACGACGGGGATCAGGCCTCGTCTTCGACGGTGAAGCGCCGACACCCGCGTGCGCCCGAGGTCACCTGCGGCCCGCGGCCCGCGCGTGCAGGCCGCGGATCTCGTCGAGGAGTTCGGGCGCGGGACCCGCGACGACGAGGCCGGGCGCCACCGCGTTGATCGGCAGCGGTGCGACGGGGTCGTCGGGGAGATCCCACTCGCGGTGCCACTGCAGCAGGTGGATGGAGCTCGCGGCGTACACGATCCGGCCGAGGCCGCTCCAGGCGTGCGCGGCCGCGCACATCGGGCAGTGCTCACCGGAGGTGTAGACGACGGCGGCGCGGCGCTGCCGCTCGTCCAGGTGGTCGGCGGCCCAGCGGGCGATCGCGTATTCGGGGTGTCGGGTGCGGTCGCCGTCGGAGGTGTGCGCGAAGTCTTCGAAGAGCACGGCGTCGTCGAGCATCAGCAGTGCACCGAGGGGTTCCTCGCCGACCTCGGCCGCATGCCGCGCGAGTGTGACGCACCTTCGCAGAATGCGGGAGGTCCTCGGGCGTCGGCGCACGGACGATCACCGTTGTGACGTTAGTGTGATCGGGGTCGGCCGGCAGGCGGTTCATCGTATACGTCTCGTCGAGGCGTCCGGGAGATCGAACACTTCTTTCCCGGAGGTCGGCAGACGTTCTTCCGGAGCGGCCGATAACCTATGAGCCGATGCACACCTGGATTCCCGCCGTCCTCGCCGTGGTCGCCGCGCTGTTGATCGCGGCGGGCACCGTGCTGCGTCAGAAGGCGTCGGCGGCCAACGGGGCCATCACGACCGGCTGGTGGGTCGGCGCGGTGATCGCCGTGGTCGGGTTCGGATTCCAGGCCGGGGCGCTCGGACTCGGCTCGATCCTGCTGGTGCAGCCGTTGATCGTGCTGGCGGTCCTGTTCGCGTTGCCGCTCGAGGCGTGGGTCGACCACCGGATGCCGTCGAAGACGGACTGGTTGTGGGGCGGCATGCTGGTCGGCGCCGTGGTCCTGTTCCTGTTCCTCGCTCAGCCGGTGCCGAGCGAGCGGCGGCCGTCACACGTGGTGCTGGCGGCCACCGTGACGGTCCTGATCGTCCTGCTGGTCGGTCTCGTCGTGATCGCCGAGAAGTGCCGATCGCCGCACAACACCTCGCTCTGGTACGGCATCGCGGCCGGTGCGCTGTTCGGCATCTGCGCGCTGCTGGTCAAGTCGGTCTCGCTGTACCTGATCGAGGATCCGTGGCACATCATGGAGCACGCCGACGTCTACCTGCTGGCGATCACCGGTGTGCTGGCGGTGGTCGCGCAGCAGAAGTCGTTCGGCGCCGGGGAACTCCAGACGTCGTTTCCGGCGATGAACGTGATGGAACCCGCCGTCGCGATGGCCCTCGGCGTGATCCTCCTCGGGGAGAACCTTCGTGTGGGCGTCGGCCGCTCGATCCTGCTGGTGCTGATCCTGCTGGTGGCCGCCGTCGCGGTGGTGAAGCTGGCTCAGCACTCGGCGGTCCGGTCGGGGATCCTGCCCGATCCGACGGAGAGGAAGGACCCCGAGCCGACGGCCGCCGGGTGATCGTTCGCCGGCCCTTCGACTCGGCTCGTCGCTGCGCTCCTCCCCGGCTCAGGGGTCGGTGGCGAGGGGTGACGCGTTCGCTCGGAGAAGGGATTCGAGGGGCGGTGGTGACGCGGGCCGCGGATGCGAGAACCGCGCGACGATCAGCGAGAGCGTCGCGCGGTCTGCGGGAAGGACATTCGGGCTCGCCGGAGCCCGGGCCGGTCAGTCCTCGGCGATGACGGCCTTGAGGCCCTCGGCCCACTCCTCGGCGGCGGCGGCCGGCTTGACGGTCGAGGACGCGTCGTGGCGGAAGTGCTCGCCCACCTGGGTCGCGCCGAGCTTGGTGAGCATCTCGGCCATGATCTCGCCGCCGCGGTTGTAGGTGTCGTCGTACACGGTGTCGCCCATGCCGAACACCGCGAACCGCATACCCGACAGGTCCGGCTTCACGTCGTCGAGCTCATCGGCGAAGGGCAGTGCGCCGGAGGGCAGCTCGCCCTCACCGTAGGTGGAGCAGATGACGACCAGGAAGTCGTCGGTGTCGAGATCTTCGGCGGCGTAGTCGGCCATGTCGTAGATCGACGGGTCGAAGTCGGCCGCCAGGACATCGGCGACTGCGTCGGCGACGAGTTCAGCGGTGCCGGTCTCGGTCCCGTAAAGGATGACTGCTGCCATGATCTTCTGACTCTCCTACCTCGTGGAATGACGAAGACACGGTAGCGTAACAGTTTCGGCTAAGTCGAATCTCTCACCGGGTCTTTCGGCCCGAACTGCCTGGTCCTACGACTTCGTGCGACGACGGCCACCAGGCGAGACCGTACCGATCCGGCGGTTTCCCGTGAGGTGCGTCGCCGGGACGTCGTACCGGATCCGGCCCGACATCCGCTCGTGACCTGCCGGTCACCGGCAGGCTGTGCACCGGACACCCGACGGTTTCCTCGCGGAGTCGTTCCGGCGCCGCCGGGTCGGCGACGGCCGGGATCGAGCCCGGAGGCCGAGCCACGGATGTGGCTAGAGTGAATGCATGGCGACGCGCATCGACAGCTGGATCTGGGGCATTCGGCTGACCAAGACGCGATCGGCGGCCGGCGCCGCCTGCCGCGCGGGTCACGTCCAGGTGAACGGGGTCACCGCGAAGGCGGCGACGCCCGTCTCGATCGGCGACGAGGTGCGCGTGCGGTTGCACGGACGGGAACGGATCGTCGAGGTGACCAAGCTGATCGGCAAGCGGGCGTCCGCGCCGATCGCCGCCGAATGCTACATCGACCGGAGTCCGCCTCCGCCGCCGCGCGAGGTGATCGCGAGCCTCCCTCGGCGCGACCCCGGCGCCGGTCGACCCACCAAACGAGAGCGCCGTCAGCTCGACAGGCTGCGCACCACCGGGCCGCTGCTCGTCCTCGTGACGATCGTCGCCCTGCTGGTCGGCGCGTGCGGATCGGACGACGACGCCGAGCCCGCCGCGCGGACCAAGACGCCGCAGGCCGGGACCGGGCCCAAGTTCGAGCGGTGCGGTGGACTGACCCTGGAAGACGTCAGCCGGGAGACCACGTTCCCCGGCCTGCAGCTGGCCGTGGACAACACTTCGGCGTGCGAGTGGCGGCGCGGTGACCTCCGCGAGGCGGAGGTGGTCTCGTTCAACTGGTACCGGGGGTCGCCCATCGGTCGTGAACGCGGCCTCGAACAACTGACTCGGGAACATCCCACCGTGGACAAGAAGATCGCGGGGCATCCCGGATTCCTGGCCCGGCACGACACGATCTGCGAGGTCGGCGTCCAGTTCGAGAACGACTTCATCGAGATCTCCATCGCCGATCAACGCGCAGAAGAAGAGGTGACCGTG
This sequence comes from Gordonia sp. (in: high G+C Gram-positive bacteria), assembly GCF_047600385.1. Lineage (GTDB taxonomy): Bacteria > Actinomycetota > Actinomycetes > Mycobacteriales > Mycobacteriaceae > Gordonia. Next base: position 1,682,232 of record NZ_JASGKZ010000001.1, read on the forward strand.
TCGCTGGACACCATGTGCCGGGCCGCGGAGACCCTCGCGGCACTGTCGATCGAGCGTGCCTCGTGAACCGGGGGACGAGGCGTACCGCGCTCGCCGGACTGCTGGCGGTGACGCTGCTGGTGTCGTCGTGCAGCCGGGACGTCGAGGGCGACGGCGGGCGGCCCGATCAGACCGCGCAGTCCGGTGAGGTGGACACCAGCCAGTTCGAGGGCCTGCTGACCGAATGCGAGATCGTCTCCAAGACGCAGCTGGCCGAAGCGCTCGGCGGTTCGGGGGTGCGCCAGGGCTTCCTCGGCGCGATCTGCCGCTGGATCGTCTCCGGCGGGGTCACCACCGACGTGACCCTCGCCTGGTACGAGTGGGGCGACTTCAATCTGGAGAAGCAGATCGCCAAGAAGCACGGCTACGAGACCGAGAACCAGCAGGTCAACAGCGTCGCGGCGTTCATCGCGCGGGATCCGGCTCGGCCCGGCGTCTGCGGTGTCACGGCGAAGTCGCCGGGGCGCGGGACCCTGACTTGGTGGACCGAGCCGCACGGCGCGCCGCCCGGCGACCCGTGCGAGGGCGCGATCAAACTGATGGAGCTCGTGATCAGCCGCGCCAGCTGAGGCCGGACCGATGTGGATCAGACTGCTGTCGGCGCTGGTCGTCGTGCTCGCCGCCGGAGCCTGCGGGGCCGACCCGGACGACGGGACGACGACGAGGACCCGCACACCCCGCGCGGGTACCGGACCGGAGTTCCCGCGGTGCGGCGGACTCACCGCCGACGAGGTCTCCGCGGCGTCGACGTTCCCCGCGCTGACCCTGTTCCTGGACAACACGTCGTCGTGCGAGTGGCGTGCCGACGCCGCCGGCGACGGGCCGGTGGTCTCGTTCAACTGGTATCGCGGCTCGCCCATCGCGCGTGAACGAGGTCTGGAGCAGTTGATCCGCGACAACGGGCCGGTCGACGTGCAGATCGCCGGCCACCCCGGGTTCCTGACCCGACACGACCCGCTGTGCGACGTCGGCGTCCAGTTCGGGAACGACTTCATCGAGCTCTCGGTGTACGACCGCGGGCGGATCCCGGGGCGGCCGCAGGTCTCGGTGGACACCCTGTGCGCGGCCGCGAAAGACCTCGCCGAGAAGGCGATCACACGGTCCGGGTAGGCGCGCTCCGATCCCGAGCCCGCCGCTTCGCTCCTCGGGCCGCGCAGGGGTGCAGCGAGCCCCCCCGCTTCGCTGCTCGGGCCGCGCAGGGGTGCAGCTAGCCCTCCGCTTCGCTTCTCAGGCCGCGCAGGGGTGCAGCGAGTCCTCCGCTTCGCTCCCTGAGCCGCAGGTGAGCGGAGCGAGCCTGCGTGTCGAAGGGACTCTGCGCTCTGCTCGCCGGAGACCCTTCGACTCGGGCTCGTTCCTCGCCCGGCTCAGGGAGCGGAGACTCGGACTCGGTCCACGGGAGCGGCTCAGGAGGCGGAGGAGAGGCGGTTACGCCGGGATCACGGAGACCGAGACGGTGGCGGCGACCACCGGTCCGTCGTCGCCGGGGATCAGCATCCAGAGGTACAGGCAGCCCTCGATCCGCTTGCGGCGGATCGTGATCGGCGTGCCCGGGGTGATCGGCCGGAGGTACTCGATCACCAGGCGATGCGGGACGTCGAGCAGGTCGGTGTGGTCCACCAGCTCGTCCTCGACGGCCTCCAGGTAGGCGGCGTTGTTGAGGTGCCGGAACGGGTCGAAATCGGTGATCCGCAGGACGTGCTCGCGGTCGGGCAGATCCAGTTCGGCCGGGTCCGGGGCCTGTTCGGGGTTCATCGACCGCCAGCGCAGGCGGTGCTCGTCGGTCATCGACGAGAGCATCTCGAAGCTGCCGTCGGAGATCCGCGAGGGCATGCCCTGATCGTTCACGTTGATCCAGAACCCGGAGGTCTCCACCCGGCCGTTCGGCCGGGGTTCGGGGTTGAATCGGTTGGTCTCGCTGACGGAGGTGAGCCGCACCCGCATGTCGGTCCACCGCGTGGAGAGCGCACCGCACCAGCGTTCGGCGTGGAAGTCGGCGGGCCAGGTGATCGGTTCGAGGACGTCGATCACCGTGCGCCGGACGATCCAGAACGGGTCGGTGTCGGTGAAGTCGCTGGCGTCGAAGTTGTCGTTGGCGACGTCCTGCAGGAAACGTGCGAGACCGTCGAGCCGCACCCGCATCTCCTGGTCGACGTCACCGGTCCGCACGCGGTAGCCGTTCGCGTAGAACCGGGCGCCCTCCTTGCGGTCGGCGAGCGGCACGTACTCGGGCGGGGTCGACGACGTCGGCTTGATCGGAGGCATGCGCGGCCTTTCACACGGTGGCGGGAGTGACCGCCGTTACGATACCCGCGGTCCCGGATGCGGTTCCCGGACGAGCGGTTCCCGGTGTGCTCGCTCGGGGCGTCGGAGCTCGGTGATCGAGCGACTCCTCGGTGGTCGAGCGACTCCTCGGTGGTCGAGCGACCTCTCGGTGGTCGAGCGGCTCCTCGGTGGTCGAGCGAAGTCGAGATCTCGATCAGCGAGAAGAACCGCTCCCGAACGAGGGTGCCCGGCACCCCGGTCTCGGCCGAGCACCCCCTGCCGAGGATGCTCGATCGAGGCGAAGGTGCCCGGCACCCCGACCAGTGGCGGTCTTCGGGGTGCCGCGAGACTCGGGCGATTCCCCGGTGTCGGTCAGCGCGGCTGTGTCGGCGGCCTGGCGCCCGGCGGGATCGGTGCGCCCGGAGAACTCGGCGGGAGGTTCACTCCCGGCGGGATCGGGGTGCCCGCCGTGGGCCGGGGGTAGCCCATCCCCGGTGGGAGCGGAGTGCCCGGGGAACTCGGCGGGTACTGATCGGGGCCGCCTTGCGGGGTCGGGTGCGGACCGGTCGGATGCGGTGCGGGCGGGACGGGTGCGCCGATGCGCTGTCGGGCGTTCATCGACTCGTTGGTGAGCAACGCGAACAGTTCTTCGGCGGCGGCGCGCTCGCTGGTGCCGGTACCGGTGGCCAGGACGGCGCCGCTCTTGGTGCGGACGACGATGAAGGTCTTCGCCGAGATCAGCCACAGGATCGCGGCCACCAGGACGAGAAGGAAGAAGAGGAGCAGGACGGCCATCAGAAGTACCCCAAGCTCGCAGAGAAGAAGGAGAAGCCGAGGAGCAGCACGACGGCCAGCGGGATCAGGAGGATGAGGAGTCGGCCGAGCATGCCGGTCTCCCGGCCGTTGCCGTAGGCGATGTCGGAGATGTTCTCCAGCGGTGCGGCGTGGATGGAGTAGCCGTGCGGGATGAAGCCGAAGATGGTGTTCGGCGAACTCACCACGAGGCGGCGGTCGGTCAGGATCATCGTCGTCTTCAGATAGACGAGGATCAGCCGGGGAGTGAACTGGTACTGCCGGATGACGACCTCCCCGGGCAGGAAGGCGATCGGCGGCGGTGTCGGGCTGGTCACGGAGCCTCCACGGGAGAGATGTCGGAAGTATCGCCGATTCTTCCAGTGCCGGGCCCGCCCCGAGTATCCCCCGATCGGACGATCCGGTCCCGGTTACGGCGGACGGCGCCGCGTCGTCGTGCATCGTCGGTAGGTTGGGCGCCATGAAGGCACAGGTGTTGGTCGCGGAAGACGGGCCCTCGGGCCTGGAGTTGCAGGACGTCCCGGAGCCGGTTCCCGCTCCCGGGCAGGTGGTGGTCGACGTCCGGTCGTGCGGCCTCTGCTTCCCCGACGTGCTGATGAGCCGGGGGCGGTACCAGTTACGGCCGCCGGTGCCGTACATCCCGGGGATCGAGGCGGCGGGCGTGGTGCGCACCGCCCCGGAGGACTCCGGCCACGTCCCCGGCGACAGGGTGATGGTCGCGGCGCTGACCGGTGGTTTCGCCGAGCGGATCGTCGCCGTGCCCCAGCAGCTGTACCGGATCCCCGACGAGCTCTCGTTCGACGAGGGCGCCGCGATGGGCATCAACTTCCAGACGGCGCTCTTCGCGCTGAAGACCCGTGCGCGGACCGAAGCCGGTGAGACGGTGTGCGTGCTGGGCGCCGCGGGCGGTGTCGGAGTCGCCTCGATCCTGGTGGCCAAGGCCCTGGGCGCCCGGGTGATCGCGGTGGTGCATCGCACCGGTGCCGAGGAGATGCTGCGCGGCCTGGGCGCCGACGAGGTGGTCCAGCTGGCCGACGGGTGGAAGGACCGCGTCCTCGCCCTGTCGGACGGCGGCGTGGACGTGGTGATCGACCCGGTCGGCGGCGACGTGTTCGACGAGGCGCTGCGCACCGCGGCCTCCGGCGGCCGGTACGTGGTGATCGGCTTCGCCGCGGGCGGGATCCCCACGGTGAAGCTCAACCGGGTGCTGTTCCGGAACGTCTCGATCATCGGCGCCGCGTGGGGCGAGTACATCAGCCGGAACCCGGAGCTGCCCGTCCGGCTCCACGAGGAGTTGGTCGAGTTGATCGGCGCGGGACTCCGTCCGCCGATCGGCGCGGTCTACCCCCTCGAAGAGCTCCCGACGGCGCTCGCCGACCTCGCCGAGGGCCGGATCCTGGGCAAGGGCGTGATCCGCATCTCGGAGTGAACCGCTCCCCGTGTCGCGTGCGGCTTCAGCGCGGTTCAGGGAGCGGCGGGGACACCGAAGAGCCGGGCGGCGTTGTCGTGCAGCACCGCGCGGAGCCAGTCGTCGCCGAGGCCGAGTCGCTCGCAGGCCTGCAACGCGTGGAGATAGCCGTAGGGGATGTTGGGGAAGTCCGAGCCGAACAGGGTCTTCGCGCGCAGATCGGCGAGCCGGGGGAGCAGTTCGGTCGGGTAGGGGGCGTCGCGTTCGGAGAAATCGGTGAAGCTCATGGTGGTGTCCAGGTGCACGGCGTCGTGGCGTTCGGCCAGGTCGACGAAGTCGGCGTACTCCGGGGTGCCCATGTGCGCGATGATCAGCGGGAGCGACGGGAACCGGTGCAGCAGCGCCCGGATCGGCTCCGGGCCGGTGAAGCGTCCCGGGGCGGGCCCGGACCCGCAGTGGATCACGATCGGGACCCGCGCCTCGGCGAGCACGCCCCAGACGCCGTCGAGCAGCGGGTCCAGCGGCGAGTAGTCGCCCACCTGGATGTGCGATTTGAACACCCGCGCGCCCGAGTCGATCGCACTCGCGACGTACTCCGCCGCACCGGGTTCGGGATAGAACGTGGCGGTGTGCAGGCAGTCGGGGGTGCGGGCGGCGAACTCGGCGGCCCACGCGTTGAGCCAGGCGGCCATGTCGGGCCGGTGCGGATAGAGCATGGCGGTGAAGGTCCGCACCCCGAAGGCGCGCAGCGTCGCCACTCGCGCGTCCTCGTCGGCGCGGTAGGTGATCGGCCACTCACGCCCGATCATCGGACCCGCCGAATCGAAGTACGCCCACACCTTGTCCAGGACGCGTTCGGGCATGAAGTGGGTGTGCACGTCGATCAGGCCGTCGAGCCCGAGCCGCGCGGCGACGGCGCGGACCGCGGCGGCCTCGTCGTCGCCGAACGGGGCCGGGCCGGTCGGGAGCGGGCCGGCCGGGTCGGGGGAGCGGTCGTCGCACATCAGCGGCCGCCGATCGACGGGGCGGGCCGCGGGGCGGGAGGTCGCAGGCGGTTCACGATGCGGACCCTAGTCCACTCCGGGCGGCCGGTGGGGAGACCGGGTTGATAGGACTGTGGTCATGACTCCTCCCGTACCCCGTGACCCGTTCGCCGCCTTCGCCGTGGGGCGTCGTCCCGGCGACGGACCAGCCGAGATGGTGCAGCAGCTCGGCCCCGGACTCACCGACCACCGCGGCCTGATCGACCTGCCCGCGCTCACCGTGCTGTTCGACGACGTCGGCGGCGTGCCGTTCTTCCGGTCGGGGACCGGAGCGACCATCCAGGCGCGTCTGTCGATGTCGGCGCAGGGGCGTCCCCGCGTCGACGAACAGGTGCTCGGCTCCGCGGAGGCGGCCCTGGCCGAGGGCGATTCCGGTGCGTCCACGGTGTCCCTCCGCGGTGATCGGCTCTACTGCATCGGCATCGCCCGGAGCGTTCGGATCGGGCACGACCCCGTCGACCTCGGCGGACTCGACCGACTGCCCGAACCGGTCTCCCCGGCGGCCGCCGCGCCGGTCCCCGAGCACGATCCCAGCGGCCCGGGCCGCGAACTGGTCGAGGCGATCGCCGTCGGGCGGGCGCCGCGCGGCGCCCTGGCGGACCTGTTCGACGTCCGGCTCCGCCTGGACGGCGACGCACTGGTGACGGAGGTCGACACGGCGACGTGGATGGGCAACTACCTCGGGACCATGCACGGCGGGGTGATCGCCTCGACGGTCGCGCAGGCGCTCTCCTTCGCCGCCGAGACGACCACCCGGGCCGGGGTCGGCTACCAGCTGACCGAGTTCACGATCGACTTCCTGCGCTCGCCGGCGGTGGACGGTCGCACCGTGACGGTGCGGGCGCGACCGATCAAGACCGGTCGACGGGTGAGCGTCTTCGAGGCGCAGCTGTACGACGGCGACGTGCTCCTCGCGCATGCGACGGCGGAGGCGCAGTTCGAGTCGGTGTGAGCGCCCGATCCGGTGCCCGCTGACGCCGCGGCACCGCGTGCGTGCGGGCGGCCGCCTTCATAAAAACAAGCAAGCATGCTTGATTTTTTACGGATCCTGTGTGAGGCTCGTCTCATGGCCCTCGTGGACGAACTCGTCTCCGCTCTCGACGCGGAATCCGAATCGCTGGACGCACTGGTCGCGCCGTTGACCCCGGAGCAGTGGGCCACGCCCACCCCGGCCGTCGGCTGGACGATCGCGCACCAGATCGGACACCTGCTCTGGACCGATCGGACGTCGTTCGTCGCGGTCACCGACGCACAGGGCTTCGACGACCTGGTGAAACAGGCGTGGACCGACCCGCTGGGCTTCGTCGACGCCGCGGCCGAGACGGAGGCGCGGCGGGCGCCCGAGGAGATCCTCGCCGACTGGCGCCGCACTCGCGGCGAGCTCGCGGGCGCGCTCGTCGCGGTGCCCGACGGCACCAGGCTGCCGTGGTTCGGTCCGCCGATGTCGGCGCCCTCGATGGTTGGCGCCCGCCTGATGGAGACCTGGGCGCACGGGCTGGACGTCGCCGACGCCCTCGGCGTGGAACGCGAGGACGACGACCGGATCCGCAACGTGGTGCACCTCGGCGTCCGCACCCGGAACTTCGCCTACACGGTGAACCGGCTGCCGGCGCCCGAGTCCGAGTTCCGCTGGGAGATCAAGGCGCCGTCCGGCGACGTCTGGACGTGGGGGCCCGACGATGCCGCCGACATCGTGCGCGCCCCGGCCGCCGACTTCTGTGCGCTGGTGACCCAACGCCGTCATCTCGACGACCTCTCGGTGGAGCTGATCGGCGACGACGCCCGCACGTGGGCGGGTATCGCCCAGGCCTTCGCCGGACCGCCCGGAGCCGGGCGCGCACCGCTCGGCTCCTGAAACGCTCCTCCGCCGCGTCCCGGTCCATCGCCCGCACCCGGGTGCGAGGACTCGGGCGACCGACACAACCAAGGGGATGACACCATGACCGACGTCGTACGCATCGGCAACGCCTCCGGCTTCTACGGCGACCGCTTCAGCGCCGTGCAGGAGATGCTCGAGGGCGGTGAACTGGACTACCTGACCGGCGACTACCTCGCCGAGCTGACCATGCTGATCCTCGGCCGGGACCGGATGAAGGACCCGACCACGGGCTATGCCAAGACCTTCCTGCGCCAGATGAAGGAGAACCTCGCCCTCGCGCTGGACCGCGGCGTGCAGATCGTGGTGAACGCCGGCGGACTGAACCCGCACGGACTGGCCGTCGCACTGCGCGAACTGGCCGCGGATCAGCGGCTGGACGCGCAGATCGCCTTCGTCTCCGGTGACGACCTCGCCAAGGACCTGGACCGGGTGGGCCTCGGTCCGGCCCTCACCGCCAACGCCTATCTCGGCGGCTTCGGGATCAAGACCGCGCTCCAGCGCGGCGCCGACGTGGTGGTGACCGGCCGGGTGACCGACGCCTCGCTCACCGTCGGTCCGGCGGCCGCCGCCTTCGGCTGGGGCCACGACGACCTCGACGCCCTCGCCGGCGCCGTGGTGGCCGGTCACGTGATCGAGTGCGGCGCACAGGCCACCGGCGGCAACTACTCGTTCTTCACCGAGATCCCGATGGGGCACCTCGGCTTCCCGATCGCCGAGATGCATCCGGACGGGTCGTCGGTGATCACCAAACACGAGGGCACCGGCGGCGCCGTGACCGTCGGCACCGTCACCTCGCAGCTGCTCTACGAGGTCTCCGGACCGCGCTACCTCAACCCCGACGTCACCGCGCGCCTGGACTCGGTGCACCTGACCCAGGAGGCCCCCGACCGCGTCGCGATCTCGACGGCCGTCGGCGAGGCGCCCCCGGACACGCTCAAGGTGTCGCTGAACAACCTCGCGGGCCTCCGCAACGAGGTCACCGTGATCGCGACCGGCCTCGACATCGAGGCCAAGGCCGAACTCTTCGAGGCGCAGTTCCGGGCCGCGCTGACCGATCCGCCCGCCGAACTCGAATTCACCCTGGTGCGGCACGACAGGCCCGACGCCGACGACGAGGAGCAGGCCAGCGCGGTGCTGCGCATCGTCGGCCGCGACGGCGATCCGGCCAAGGTCGGCCGCGCGTTCTCCGGCACCGCCGTGGAACTCGCGCTCGCCACCTACCCGGGCTTCACCCTCACCGGGCCGCCCGGCGGCGGCGCGCCGTACGCGGTCTTCGAACCCGGCTACGTCGACGCCGCCCTCGTCGAGCATCGGGTCACCCAGCCCGACGGGGTCACCGTCCTGATCGAGCCCTCACCCCTGCGCACCGCTCCGACGTACGACGACGATGCGCCCGCCCCGGCGTCGACCGTCGACTGGGGGCCCACCCGGGACGTGCCGCTCGGCCGCATCGCCGGCTCCCGCAGCGGTGACAAGGGCGGCAGCGCCAACGTCGGCCTCTGGGCCCGCGGCGACGACGAGTACGCCTGGCTCGACGCCTTCCTGAGCACCGACAGACTCCGGGAACTGCTGCCCGAGACCGCCGGCCTGGAGGTGAAGCGGTACCGCCTGCCGAATCTGCGCGCGGTCAACTTCGTGATCGAGGGGATCCTCGGCCGCGGGGTGGCCGACCAGGTCCGCTTCGACCCGCAGGCCAAGGGGCTCGGCGAATGGCTGCGATCGCGCGTCGTCCCGATCCCCGAACAGTTCCTCTGAACCAGCCCGACGAAAAGGACACGATGCCATGCCCATCCCGAGTGACGTCTGGGATTCCGAACAGCGGCGCGACCTGCGCGCGATGGTCGCCGATTTCGCGGAGAAACACATCCTCCCGCACCAGGACGAGTGGGAGCGCACGGGTCTGATCCCGCGCGAACTGCACAAACAGGCCGGCGACCTCGGCCTCCTCGGTCTCGGCACCCCCGAGGAGAAGGGCGGCAGCGGCGGCGACGCCGTCGACGCCCTCGTCGTCTGCGAGGAGCTGCACCATCGCGGCGTCTCCGGCGGCGTCTTCGCGAGCCTGTTCACCTGCGGGATCTCCACCCCGCACATCGCGAACAACGGCACCGCCGAACAGATCGAGAAGTGGGTGAAGCCGGTCCTGGCCGGCGACAAGATCTCCAGCCTGGCGATCACCGAGCCCGGCGGCGGCAGCGACGTCGGGCACCTGCGGACCACCGCCGTGCGCGACGGCGACCACTACGTCGTCAACGGCGCCAAGACCTTCATCACCTCGGCGGTGCGCGCCGATCACATCGTCGCCGCGGTCCGCACCGGCGGCGACGGCGCCGCCGGGGTCTCCCTGCTCGTCATCGAGAAGGGCACGCCCGGCTTCCAGGTGGATCGCCGACTGGAGAAGATGGGCTGGCTCGCATCGGACACCGGTGAACTGAGCTTCGTCGACTGCCGGGTGCCCGCCGAGAACCTCATCGGACCGGAGAACTCCGGCTTCGCGCAGATCGCGCAGGCCTTCGTCGCCGAGCGGGCCGCACTCGCCGTGCAGGCCTACGCGCAGGCGCAGCGCTCGCTGGACCTGACCCTCGACTGGGTCCGCAACCGGGAGACCTTCGGCAGACCGCTCATCAAGCGCCAGTCCGTCCAGGACACCGTCACCGAGATGGCCCGCAGGATCGACGTCGCGCGCACCTACACCCGGTCGGTGGTCGAACGGCACATCGGGCGCGGCGACCCGATGCTGGCCGAGATCTGTTTCGCCAAGAACACCGCCGTGGAGACCGCCGAATGGGTCGTCGACAAGGGCGTCCAGCTGCACGGCGGCATGGGCTACATGCGGGAGTCGGAGATCGAACGCCAGTACCGCGACATCCGCATCCTCGGCATCGGCGGCGGCGCCACCGAGATCCTCACCGGTCTGGCGGCGAAGGTCCTGGGGTACCAGTCATGACGATTCTGAAGAGCAAGATCGACCCGGACTCGGCGGAGTTCGCGGCCAACGTCGCGGCGATGAACGCCAAACTCGCCGACCTCGACGTCCAGTTCCGCAAGGTGCTCGCCGGCGGCGGCGAGAAGTACACGGCGCGGCACAAGAAGCGCGGCAAGCTCCTCGCGCGCGAGCGCATCGAACTCCTCGTCGACGAGGACTCGCCGTTCCTCGAACTGTGCCCGCTCGCGGCGTACGGTTCGCAGTTCCCGGTGGGCGCGTCGGTGGTCATCGGCATTGGCGTCGTGGAGGGCGTCGAGTGCCTGATCGTCGCCAACGATCCGACCATCAAGGGCGGCTCGTCCAACCCGTGGACGCTGCGCAAGACGCTGCGCTGCAACGACATCGCGATGGAGAACCGGCTGCCGGTGATCTCCCTGGTCGAATCCGGCGGCGCCGACCTGCCGACGCAGAAGGAGGTGTTCGTCCCGGGCGGCCGGACCTTCCGCGACCTCACCCGGCTGTCCGCGGCGGGCATCCCGACCGTCTCGCTGGTGTTCGGCAACTCCACCGCCGGCGGCGCCTACATCCCCGGCATGAGCGATCACGTCGTCATGATCAAGGAACGCTCCAAGGTGTTCCTCGGCGGTCCGCCGCTGGTCAAGATGGCCACCGGCGAGGAGAGCACCGACGAGGAGCTGGGCGGCGCCGAGATGCACGCCCGCGTCTCCGGTCTGGCCGACCACCTCGCCGAGGACGAGCAGGACGCCATCCGGATCGGCCGCAGCATCGTCAAACGGCTGAACTGGAAGAAGCAGGGCCCGGGCCCGGTCGCGGAGAGCATCGCACCGCGGTACGACGCCGAGGAACTCCTGGGCATCGTGCCGCCGGATCTGAAGACCCCGTTCGATCCGCGCGAGGTGATCGCCCGCATCGTCGACGACAGCGACTTCGACGAGTTCAAGCCCGAGTACGGCAACTCGCTGTGCACCGGCTGGGCCCGCATCCACGGCTACCCGGTCGGCATCCTGGCCAACGCGCAGGGCGTGCTGTTCAGCGCCGAATCGCAGAAGGCCACCCAGTTCATCCAGCTGGCCAACCGGTCGCACACCCCGCTGCTGTTCCTGCACAACACCACCGGCTACATGGTCGGCAAGGAGTACGAGCAGGGCGGCATCATCAAGCACGGCGCGATGATGATCAACGCGGTCTCCAACTCCAAGGTGCCGCACATCTCGGTCCTGATGGGCGCCTCCTACGGCGCCGGTCACTACGGCATGTGCGGTCGCGCCTACGACCCGCGGTTCCTGTTCTCCTGGCCCAGCGCCAAATCCGCCGTGATGGGCGCCCAGCAGTTGGCGGGCGTCATCTCGATCGTGATGCGCGCCTCCGCCGAGGCCAAGGGCATGCCCGTCGACGAGGCGGCCGACGCCGGCATGCGCGCGATGGTGGAGGCGCAGATCGAGGCGGAGTCGGTGCCGATGTTCCTGTCGGGCCTGCTGTACGACGACGGCGTGATCGACCCCCGGGACACCCGCACGATCCTCGGCCAGACCCTGTCCGCGATCGCGGGCGCCGACTATCAGGGCGCCGACAGCGACTTCGGCGTCTTCCGGATGTGAGTGAGCAGATGACTGAGCAGACTTCCCCCCGATCACCGAGCTCCGTCGGACCGACCCCCGAGCCCCCCTCGGACCGCTCCCCGGTCCCGTCGGACCGACCCCTGAGCCCGTCGAAGGGGATCACGTCGGTCCTCGTCGCCAACCGCGGAGAGATCGCGTGCCGGGTGTTCGCCACCTGCGCCGCGATGGGCATCTCGACCGTCGCCGTCTACTCCGATCCGGACGCCGACGCCCCGCACGTGAAACAGGCCGATGCGGCCGTCCGCCTGCCCGGTGCGACGTCGGCGGAGACCTACCTGCGCGGTGACGCGGTGATCGCGGCGGCGCAGGCCGCGGGCGCCGACGCCGTCCACCCGGGTTACGGCTTCCTGTCCGAGAACGCCGAGTTCGCGCAGGCCGTGCAGGACGCGGGCCTGGTCTGGATCGGGCCGCCGCCGTCGTCGATCGTGGCGATGGGCTCCAAGATCAACGCGAAGTCGGCCATGGCGGCCGCGGGCGTCCCGGTCCTGACCGATCTGGACCCGGCGCAGGTCACCGCCGGCGATCTGCCGCTGCTCATCAAGGCCTCCGCGGGCGGCGGCGGGCGCGGCATGCGCATCGTCCGTGCTCTGAAGGACCTCGACGACGAGGTGGCCGCCGCCCGGCGCGAGGCCGAATCGGCGTTCGGCGACCCCACCGTGTTCTGCGAACCGTACATCGAGTCGGGCCACCACATCGAGGTCCAGGTGATGGCCGACCGGCACGGCACCGTGTGGGCGGTCGGCGAGCGCGAATGCTCCATCCAGCGCCGCCACCAGAAGGTGATCGAGGAGGCCCCCGCACCGCTCGTCGAGCGGATCGGCGAGGAGATGCGCACGGCCCTGTACGACGCGGCGCGCACCGCGGCGTCGTCGATCGGTTACGAGGGTGCGGGCACCGTCGAGTTCCTGGCCGATCACGACGGCCGGTTCTTCTTCCTGGAGACCAACACCCGTCTGCAGGTGGAGCACCCGGTCACCGAGCTGACCACCGGCGTCGACCTGGTGGAGTGGCAGCTGCGCGTGGCGATGGGAGAACCGCTCGACGGCCCCGAACCGACCGCGCACGGACACTCGATCGAGGTACGGCTGTACGCGGAGGACCCCGCCAACGACTGGCAGCCGCAGTCGGGCACGGTCAGTCGGATCGAGCTGCCCGCCGACGTCCGATTCGGGCTGCTCGACCGTCCGGGCGTCCGCGTCGACTCGGGCATCGCCGACGGCAGCGAGATCTCCACCTACTACGACCCGATGCTCGCCAAGGTGATCTCGTGGGGCCCGAGTCGTCCGCGGGCGGCCGCCATGCTGGCGCGCGCCCTGGCCGATGCCACGATCCACGGTCTGGTGACCAATCGGGACATGCTGGTCAACACCCTGCGGGAGCCGCGGTTCCTCTCCGGCGACACCGACACCGCCTACCTGGACACCGTCGGCCTCGACGTCCTGTCGGCGCCGTTGGCCGGAGCCGACGAGGTGAAGACGGCCGCCGCCGCGGCCGCGCTCGCCCAGGCGGCGCGGAACCGGGCGTCCGCGAGCGTCGTCGGCGCGCTGCCGTCGGGCTGGCGCAACCTGGCGTCGCAGTTCCAGACCAAGAGCTACCTCCTCTCGGCGGGGGCGAGGAGCGGTGCGGGCGACGACGAGATCGAGGTCCGCTACCGCTTCGACCGCGCCGGCGGCGTGCAGCTGCCCGACCTGGAGAACACCGTCGTCGAGTCGGTGAGCCCGGAGGAGGTGGTCGTCACCGTCGACGGCGTGGCCCGCCGCTACCGGGTGACGGTGGATGACGACCGCGTCTACGTGGACCGGCCCGGCGCCTCGGTGGCCTTCACCCGGGTGCCGCGCTACGTCGATCCGTCGACCGTCGAACGCCCCGGATCGTTGCTGGCCCCGATGCCCGGATCGGTGATCCGGGTGGCCGTCGCGGTGGGCGACCGGGTGACCGCGGGGCAGCCGCTGCTGTGGCTCGAAGCCATGAAGATGGAGCACACCATCAGCGCTCCGGCAGACGGGGTCGTCGCCGTGCTCGGCGTCGAAGAAGGCCGTCAGCTGGCGGTGGGCGACGTCCTCGCCGTCATCGAATCCGAAGAAGAAACCGAAGACCAGTGAGGACCACGCCCATGACCGACACCGTCAACCCCTTCGTCGAGTCCACCGAACGGCAGGAGCTCCGCAAGGCCGTGCAGGCCCTCGGCGCCAAGTACGGCGCACCGTACTTCCGGGACTGCGCCAAGAACGGCAAGAAGACCGACGAACTGTGGAAGGAGGCCGGTGAGCTGGGCTTCATCGGCGTCAACCTGCCTGAGGAGTACGGCGGCGGAGGTGCCGGCATGTACGAGCTGGCCATCGTCATGGAAGAACTCGCCGCCTCCGGCACCGGCCTGCTGATGCTGGTGGTCTCGCCGGCCATCTGCGGCAACATCATCGCCCGCTTCGGCACCGAGGAGCAGAAGCGGGACTGGCTGCCGGGCCTGGCCGACGGCACCCGGACCATGGCCTTCGGCATCACCGAACCGGACGCCGGGTCCAACTCGCACATGATCACCACCACCGCCCGGCGCGACGGTGACGACTGGATCCTGTCCGGTCAGAAGGTGTTCATCTCCGGGGTGGACCAGGCCGAAGCGGTGCTGATCGTCTCGCGCACCGAGGACGCCAAGACCGGCAGGCTGAAGCCGGTGCTCTTCATCGTGCCGACCGATGCCGAGGGGTTCACCGCGCAGCAGATCGACATGGAGTTGATGAACCCGGAGAAGCAGTTCACCCTGTTCTTCGACGACGTCCGCCTGCCGTCGCACGCTCTGGTCGGACAGGAGGACGCCGCGCTCTCCCAGCTGTTCGCCGGTCTCAACCCGGAGCGCATCATGGCGACCGCGTCGGCGGTCGGCACCGCGCGTTACGCGCTCGGCCGCGCTGTCGAGTACGCCTCCGACCGGACGGTCTGGAAGGCGCCGATCGGCACGCACCAGGGCATCGCGCACCCGCTGGCCCAGATCAAGATCGAGTTGGAGGCGGCGAAGCTGCTGCTGCAGAAGGCCGCCACCCTGTACGACGCCGGTGACGACTGGGGTGCCGCCGAACCGGCCAACATGGGCAAGTACCTGGCCGCCGAGACCGCGGTGAAGGCGGTCGATCAGGCCGTGCACACCCTGGGCGGCAACGGCCTGACCAGTGAATACGGCATCGCCCCCATGCTCGGCCTGGTGCGCATCATGCGGATCGCCCCGGTCAGCCGCGAGATGATCCTGAACTTCGTCGCCCAGACCAGCCTCGGTCTGCCGAAGTCGTACTGAGGGCCGCCATGACCGACATCCTGGTACGGACGGAGACGACGGCGGCCGTCACCACCGTCACACTCGACTCGCCGACCAACCGGAACGCGTTGAGCTCGACGCTGGTGGCGCAGCTGAGCGAGGCGATGGCCGCGGCCGCGGCCGACGACGCGGTGCGCGCCGTGGTGCTGACGCACACCGGCGGCACCTTCTGCGCGGGCGCCGACCTGGGGGAGGCCCTGAAACGCGGACTCACCCCGGAGGAGGCGACACGCGAGGTCGGCGGGGTGATGTCCGGGCTGATCAAGTCGTTCCTGGAGATGCCCAAACCGGTGATCGCCAAGATCGACGGCAACGTGCGGGCCGGCGGATTCGGTCTGGTCGGTGCGGCGGACATCGCGCTGGCCGGCCCGCGGTCGACGTTCGCCCTCACCGAGTCGAGGCTGGGACTGGCTCCGTCGATCATCTCGGTGGTCCTGCTGCCGAAGATGACCGCCCGCGCCGTGGGCCGCTACTTCCTCACCGGCGAGAGGTTCGACGCCGCCACCGCGGTGCGGACCGGACTGATCACGGCGGCGCCCGAGAGCTCCGAAGCGCTCGATGCCGAACTGCACGCGATCCTGGAGGGCGTCCGCAAGGCGTCCCCGCAGGGGCTGGCCGCCTCCAAACGGCTCACCACGGCGGGCCTGCTCGACGGGTTCGACGAGGCGGCCGCCGCCCGCGTGGCCGAGTCGCTGGCCCTGTTCGGCTCCGAGGAGGCGCGCGAGGGCATGCTCGCGTTCCTGTCCAAGCAGAAGCCGTCCTGGGACGCGAGCGCGGAATGACCGCCTCTGACCGGGAGCCCCGGCAGCAGCGCTCGCGTGAGACGCGCGAGCGCCTGCTGGCGGCGACCGTCGACATGCTGGCCTCCCGCGGGTGGGCGGCCACGACGATCGGCGCCGTCGCGGCGGCGGCGGGGGTCTCGCGCGGGGCCGCGCAGCACCACTTCCCGACCCGGGAGGACCTGATCACCGCGGTGCTGGAGGCGATGTTCCAGGAGATGACCGAGGGCGCGGCCGAGACCGTCGAGAACCTTCCGGACGGGCCCGAGCGGATCGACCTCGTCGTCGAACGGGCCGTGTCGATCTACGTGGGGAAGCAGTTCAAGGCCGCCCTGCAGGTGTGGGCCGCCGCGGCCTCCGACGCGCATCTGCGCGAGGCGATCCTGCCGCTGGAGGCCAAGCTCGCCCGGGCGGCGCACCGGATGACGGTGCAGGGGCTGGACCCGGCGGGGGAGCACGGCCGGGAGGCGCACCGGCTGGCTCAGCTGACCCTGGACCTGGCGCGCGGACTCGGACTGGCCGACACGCTGTCCGACGACTCGGCGCGCCGCGGACGGGTCACCGCCGCGTGGGTCGAACAGGTCAAATCCGCGCTGCCGGCGAGAACGTAGACGCCCGTCCCCGGGCGGGACTCCTCAGTCCCACCAGAACGCCCAGTGGGTCCAGGTGTTCAGGCCCTCGATGTAGTCGTCGGCCGCCAGGCCCTGATCGATGTTGTCGGGGCAGAAGGCGTAGTGCTCCGCGGCGAGGAGCCGGAGCCGGTCGTCGTTCGCGCCCCCGTCGTTCGCGCCCTCCTCGGAGCGGCGCGGAGGCCGCGGCACGAACAGTGTGAGGGTGTCGAAGGCGATCGCGATCGGCAGCGCACCGAAGCGGTCCTCCCACGAGCGCAGGACGGCCGAGACCGGTTCGCCGACGAGGTCGTGGTTGGCCGGGCCGTACCAGCCGAGCTCCCTCACCGTGTTCGCCGGACGGTCCGCCGGGACCAGGAGCAGCGCACCGGGTTCGTCAAACCCGATCTCGGCGGGATCGGCGTCGGGCCCGTCGACGGCGTCGGCGAGAACGGTGAACCGGAGTTCCGGCTCGAACTCGTCGTCCTCGTCGAGAGCGTCGTACAGGTCGCCGCGGAACGAGCCGTCGAGCACCTGCTGCGCGGTGAACGTGCGGTCGTCGGGGCCGTCGAACTCGCCGTCGAACCACGGCCGGTCGAGGTCGTCCGCGGTGTGTCCCAGCCCCTGCGCGTGCATCGGCCACACGCCGGTGATCGGGAAGGCGGCGATCAGTGCGCGCACCAGGGCGGTGATCTCGTCGGCGGGCAGCACCGCCGACGAGATCCACGCGACGGGCGTGTCCGGGGACTCCTCGGGGGCGATACGACGGCCCGGCGGCAGCGAGACGTCGGCGAGTACGGGTGTTCCGTCGGCGGGCAGAGATCCGGGAGTCGCGGTGAACATGCCCAGACCCTATGTGCGGGGTACGACATCGCCGGGTGCGTCGATAGGCTGGGCGTCATGCGTGTGGCGACCTGGAATGTGAACTCGGTGAAGCAGCGGATCCCGCGACTGCTGCCCTGGCTGGACGAGCGGAAGCCCGACGTGGTCTGCCTGCAGGAGACCAAGGTGTCCGACGAGGTGTTCGCCGCCGAACTCGGCGACGAACTCGCGGCGCGCGGATACGAGTTCGCGCACGCCGGGCAGGGGCAGTGGAACGGTGTCGCCCTGCTCAGCAGGGTCGGGCTCGACGACGTGCGGATCGCCTTCCCCGACGCACCCGGGTTCCCGGATCCGGCCGCGCCGCCGGAGGGCCGCGCGATCTCGGCGGTGTGCGGCGGCGCCCGCATCTGGTCGGTGTACGTGCCGAACGGCCGCGCGGTGGACTCCGACCACTACGTCTACAAACTCGACTGGCTGGCGAAACTGCGTGCGGCCGTCGAGCCCGACGCCGCGAACACCATGGTCTGCGGCGACTTCAACATCATGCCCGCCGATGCCGACTCGTTCGATCCGACGGCCTTCGTCGGCCAGACCCACGTGACCGACGCCGAACGCGGTGAACTGGAGGCGCTGCTGGCGCTCGGCATGCACGACGTCCAGCGCGACCACTG
This sequence comes from Gordonia sp. (in: high G+C Gram-positive bacteria), assembly GCF_047600385.1. Taxonomy (GTDB): domain Bacteria; phylum Actinomycetota; class Actinomycetes; order Mycobacteriales; family Mycobacteriaceae; genus Gordonia. Next base: position 1,700,426 of record NZ_JASGKZ010000001.1, read on the forward strand.
GCCCGACGCCCGCGTCTACACCTACTGGGACTACCGCGGCGGCATGTTCCATCGCGACCTGGGCATCCGGATCGACCTGATCGTCGCCGGCACTCCGCTCGCCGAGCGGGTGCAGGCCGCGTGGACCGATCGCGCGGCGCGCAAGGGCACCAAACCCAGCGACCACGCACCGATGATCGTCGACTTCGACGACGCCCCCGACGGGAACTGCGGGCCGATGGTGCCGCCGCCGTCCCGCCCGGCGAAGGTGAAGCCGGGTTCGGTGAAGCTCCCGCACCTCTCCGACTGAGGGCCGGGGCTTCGACACGCGCCGCTCACTTCGTTCGCGGTGCGGCTCAGCCGTCGGATGTGACGTACCGGTGCCGTCGGCTGAGCCGATCGAGGAACGCAGTGACGAGATCGTGTCGAAGCCACCCTTCCCGAGACGGGTGCGCGATGGACGGAGTGCGGATCCCCCGACGAAGGAAGCCGGGACCCGCGCGGGTCCCGGCTTCCTTCGCTCCCTCGTCCGGAGGCGGTGGTTCGTCTGCTCCGGTTCGTCTACTGCGCGTGATCGAGCACGCCGCGCAGGTTGACGCCGTTGCGGAGGTCCTCGTAGCCCTGGTTGATGGTGTCCAGGGTGTAGCGGGTGGTGACCAGCTCGTCGAGCTTGAGTTCACCGGCGTCGTACATGCGGAGCAGTCGGACGATGTCGTACTGCGGGTTCATCGAACCGAACAGGGTGCCCATGATGGTCTTCTGGTTCAGCGTCAGGTCGGCGCCGGAGACGTGGACGGTCAGCTTGTCCGGTGCGGCGAGACCGGTGATGACCACCTTGCCGCCCTTGCCGATCACCGCGGTGGCCGCGGAGACGACGGCCTCGTCGACCGTGCCGACCAGGATCAGCGCGGCGTCCGCACCCTGACCCCAGGTGAGCTCGGTGACCTTGGTCTGGGCCTCCTCGGCGGTCGCGAAGGCGTGGGTCGCGCCGAATTTGACGGCCGCGTCGCGCTTCATGTCGACCGGGTCGACCACCACGACGTACTTGCAGCCCGCGGCCACCGCGCCCTGGACGGCGTTGATGCCCAGGCCGCCGATGCCGTAGATCACCGCGGTGTCGCCGGGGCGCAGGTTGCCCGCGCTCTCGGCGGTGGCGGTGCCCCAGCCGGACGGCACGCCGCAGCCGACGAGCACGGCGGTCTCCAGCGGCAGCCAGTCGTCCACCTTCACCACCGAGTGCTGGGAGATGGTCGCGTACTCGGAGAAGGTGCCGAGCATGCACATCGCGCCGAAGTCCTGGCCGTCCGGTCCGTGGAAACGGAACGAGCCGTCGGGCATGGAGCCCTCGAGGATGGTGGCGCCCATGTCGCACAGGTTCTGGCGGCCGGTGGAGCAGTAGCGACAGGTGCCGCAGTTCGGGATGAAGCTGCACACCACGTGGTCGCCCGGCTTCACCTTGGTCACGCCCGGGCCCACCTCCTGGATGATTCCCGAGCCCTCGTGGCCGCCGACGATCGGGAAGCGCGGAGGCAGGTCGCCGTCGGTCAGGTGCAGATCCGAGTGGCACAGGCCGGCGGCGGTGTACTTGATCAGCACCTCGCCGTCGCGGGGCGGATCGAGCTCCAGTTCCATGATCTCGAACGGTTGGCCCGGTCCGAGCAGTACGGCGGCTTTGGTCTTCATGGGGGTGACTCCTTCGTCGGTCGGCGAGCAGGTGAAGCGGGTGTGCGGTGACGCGGGACGAGGGCGTCGACTTCGCCGTGGAGGCCGTCGAGTCCGCCCTCGTCGCTCGGGTCTATCCGGTGTCGAGATCCACGCTATGCGACACGCGTCGTCTGTGTGACACATCTCATTATCCGCATGAGATGTGATGTGCGACCTGTATGGAATCTGGACAGCCCGAGTGGACAGCGGTGGACAGTGCCCGCTCCGTCGCCGGGCGGGTGATCCCGGTTCAGTGGATCCCGAACGAGCGCATCCGCGCGTACAGCGTGGTCCGGCTGATGCCGAGACTCTTGGCCGCATGGCTCTTGTTGCCGTCGGCGGCGTCGAGGGCGTCGACGATCGCGCGACGCTCGGCCTGCTCCAGGCCCAGGAGCCGGGAGGCGCGCGAGGGGGTGCGGTACCGGGCGGGCAACTCCGCGAGGGTCACGGTGCGGGTCCCCCGGGTCCGGGCGGTGCGTGCCGCGTCGCCGAGCACCATCATCAGTTCGCTCAGATTGCCCGGCCACTCCTGGGAGGCGAGAGCGTTCGCGGCATCCGCGGCGAGTTCCATCGGCGGTGTCCGCGCGTGCAGCGCCTCCTGGCAGAGCGCGGCGATCTCGGTGGTCCGGTGGCGCAGCGGGGGCAGCGTGATCTGTTCGCGGCAGCGGGCGATCAGTGCGGAGGCGCTGGGCGCCAGGGCGTCGGACGGCCCGGTCACCACCACCAGGGGCGGCTCGGCGGGCAGGCGGGAGGTGACGGCGGACTGCAGCAGTCGCATGCGCCGCTCGTCGAGCAGGTCGGCGCCGTCGATCACCACCCCGCGGCCTGCGGAGCGGGCCTCGCGCAGGGCCGCGGGGAGGTCGACGGGATCGTCGTTCAGCAGGGCCGTCGGGACGTCGATCACGATCGCGTCCTCGCGGGGGATCACGGTGAACGCCCGGGTGGTGCGTCCGGTTCCGGGTTCGCCGCTGACGGCGACGGTGCGGGCGGTCGCGACGGCCCGCGGTGCGGCCGGGACGGAGGGGGCGAGGGGCTCCAGATGCGGTCGTAGCCGGAACACCGCGGCGTGTCGGACCGACGGCACCTTGTCGGTGGCGATGTCGACCACCACGCCGGAGACCAGGGTGATGGACGGGGGCAGCCGCGGTTCGTCGAGCAGGAGTCGCAGGGTGCCGAAGTCGGCGGGGGAGAGCAGCTGGGCGGCCAGCGAGTTGGTGAGCTGGAGGTCGTCGCCGAGGGCGGCGACGGCCACGTCACGACGGTCGGCGGCGTACTCGAAGGCCGAGATCACCATGCGGTGGTCGGAGTGGCTGCGGGTGAGGAGCCGTTCGCCGATGTCGTGCGCGATCCCGCGGACCAGCGGCACGGAGAGGGGGTTCACCTGCTCGGCCATCTCGGTCATGCACAGGATTCCCGCCACCCGTCGGGTGCCCGGATGGATGATCGGCCGACCGAAACAGCTGAGCGCACGGAACTGCTCCAGATAGTGCTCGGAACTGTTGATCGTCAGGTCGCCGCGGACCTCGGCGGTGGTCCCGAGGGCGGTGGTCCCCATCGCGGACTCGGTGAAGTCGGCGCCGGCCACGGCCCCCGAATCGGTCAGACTGCGTTCCAGGGTGCCGTCCGCGCAGACGCGGGTCACCATCCGGCTGGCGTGATCGACCAGCAGCAGCGCGGTCTGGGTGCCGTGCAGCATCTCGGCGGCGCGGGCCAGGACGGGGCGGGCGGCATCCAGCAGCGGGTCGGCCCCGGAGACGTCGTGCAGGGTCGGATCGGGCCGGTCGTCCGGCTGCAGTCCGGTGTTCCGGACGCGCTTCCAGGAGGCGGCGATGACCGGTCGTTCCGGAAGCGGGAAAGCCATGTGACCACTGTGGCACGGATGACAGCAGGTATTCCACCGATCGTTCGACGGCGGCGGAGACCCCGGAGTTGGAACAAGCCCACCGGCCGAGTCGGGGGGAATGCGGCCGGTGGGCTTGCAAGACACTTCGTAGCGCGCGAGCGGGCAGCGCCGCGAAGTGCAGTCTGGGGGATCCATGCAGATCGGTTCGCTCGGAGCCAGGGGCTTTGGTCTCTGAGCTGACTCCACTATCGCACGCGGGCAAGGGGGTCGGGTGTTCAAGATCTGGACACCTGGACACGAAGCCTTGTCAGATCGCCTCGCCGAGCGTGTCTTCGAGGTGTCTCGGCCGGCACAGGATCCAGCCGCCCACCGCCATCGCCGCCGTCGCGGCCGCCAGCATGGCGAACGGGGCGTCCCACCCGCCGGTGGTCTCGTGGAGGATTCCGAACAGGAGCGGTCCGGCGCAGGCGATCAGATAGCCGACGCCCTGGCCGAAGCCGGAGAGCGACGCGGAGCCCGCACTGGTGCGGGTGCGCACGTTGATCAGCGTCAACGACATCGGGAAGACGCTGGCCCCGAGCCCGGTCAGCACGGCCCACAGCATCGTGTGGTCCAGGGGCGCCCAGCGCAGCCCGGCCAGTCCGGCGAACATGCAGGCCGCGAAGAACGCGATGAAGCCGAACGGGTCGGTGAAGCGGATGCACAGCCACGGGGCGACGAAGGTGGCGAGGAACCCGATGCCCGAGAACACGGCCACCGTCGTCCCGCCGAGCAGTTCGCTGCCGCCGGCCTCGGTGATCACCGTCGGCGTCCAGGCGAACAGCGCGTAGGTGGTCAGCGACGTCATCCCGAACTGCAGGACCAGGCCCCAGCCGAGCGGCGAACGCCACACCGGCAGGCGGGGCGGGGCGGTCTCGGTCGCCGCGTCGGCCCGACGACGTCGTGCGACGACGAGCCACGGGAGGAGCGCCGCGAGCGGGATCAGCGCCCACACCGCGAGCGCGGTCCGCCAGCCCACCGCATCCGCGGCGGGCACCGCCAGCGCGGCCGGGATCGTCGTCCCGAACTGGACGCCCAGGATGTACACCGTGCTGATCGACGCGATCCGGCCGGGGAAGTAGCGCTTCACCAGCGGTGGGATGAGGATGTTGCCCAGGCCCATGCCGATCAGTGCGAGCGCGGACCAGGCCAGGAGGGCTCCGGCGGAGTCGGAGAGTCCGCGCAGACCGGTGCCGGCCGCGGTCAGCGCCACCGCGACGAGCGTCGTCGTCTCCAGGCCGAAACGCCTTCCGAGTGCGGGGCCGGTCAGTCCCGCGACGCCGAAGAAGAACGTCGGCAGCATGGCGATCAGGCCGGTCAGGGTGTGGCCGAAGCTCAGATCGTCGCCGATCCGCCCGAGCAGCGGGGTCAGCGACGTGACCGCCGCGCGCAGCGACAGCGAGAAGATCAGTACGGCCGTCAGGACCAGCCACGGGGCGCTCGTGCGCAGGGTCGGACGCGGGGATCGGACGGTGGCGGGGGATTCGGGCACGGCCGTCATGGTGGCAGGAGTCGGGGCGGTCGAGCCAACCGTTTTCACGGGTTGTCAATGGTTTTGACCGCATAAGAATCGGCCGGTAGAGTTGATGGCTGGTGTCCGGCGTGTCTGGATGCTGCCTGCGGAACGTCCGGCGAGCCGGTGAACCGCAGGTGAATCGTGGGAGAGCCTACCTCGTGCGACACGCCCGACAGCGGGTGCACGATCTTCCACTGACCAGGGGTTTTCCTTGGTGGGGCGAGTTGCGGAAGTCTCCGGGGCTGCGGAAGCGGTACCGGAAGGCCTGCCCGGAGCACAAACCGCGACAGACGAATACGGTCGGCATGGAGCCGGCCGATGAGGAGAAAGAACTCAGTGCCAACTATCAATCAGCTGGTCCGCAAGGGCCGCAAGGACAAGGCTTCGATCAAGAAGACCGCAGCCCTCAAGGGAAGCCCGCAGCGTCGCGGCGTGTGCACCCGCGTGTACACCACCACGCCGAAGAAGCCGAACTCCGCTCTGCGTAAGGTCGCCCGTGTGCGCCTCACCAGCGGCGTCGAGGTCACCGCTTACATCCCGGGCGAGGGTCACAACCTCCAGGAGCACTCGATGGTGCTCGTCCGCGGCGGTCGTGTGAAGGACCTGCCCGGTGTTCGTTACCGCATCATCCGCGGCTCGCTCGACACCCAGGGTGTCAAGGACCGCAAGCAGGCTCGCAGCCGTTACGGCGCCAAGAAGGGGAACTGATAAGTCATGCCACGTAAAGGACCCGCTCCCAAGCGCCCCCTCGTCAACGACCCGGTCTACGGCTCGACCCTGGTGACCCAGCTGGTCAACAAGATCCTGCTGGACGGCAAGAAGTCGACCGCCGAGCGCATCGTGTACGAGGCCCTCGAGGCCACCCGCGAGAAGACCGGCACCGATCCGGTCATCACCCTCAAGCGCGCGCTGGACAACGTCAAGCCGACCCTCGAGGTCAAGAGCCGCCGCGTCGGTGGCGCCACCTACCAGGTGCCGATCGAGGTCAAGCCGGGCCGCGCCAACACGCTGGCCCTGCGCTGGCTGGTGACCTTCAGCCGGCAGCGTCGTGAGAAGACCATGGTCGAGCGTCTCGCCAACGAGCTGCTGGACGCCTCGAACGGCCTGGGCGCCTCCGTCAAGCGTCGCGAGGACACCCACAAGATGGCCGAGGCCAACCGCGCCTTCGCTCACTACCGCTGGTGATGCCCCCTGCGTGAGACCGGCTCTCCGGCCGGTCTCGCGCAGGCCCACCGGCTTCGCTGTCGCCCCGGCTTCGCCGAGACGACGACACAGCCTCCCGGTACCGCCGGGACGACAGACAGACTGAGAATTCTCCCGAAGGGAACCCCGTGGCACAGGAAGTGCTGAACGACCTCACCAAGGTCCGCAACATCGGCATCATGGCGCACATCGATGCCGGTAAGACCACCACCACCGAGCGCATCCTCTACTACACGGGTGTGAACTACAAGATCGGTGAGACCCACGACGGTGCCTCGACCACCGACTGGATGGAGCAGGAGAAGGAGCGTGGTATCACCATCACCTCCGCCGCCGTGACCTGCTTCTGGAACAAGAACCAGATCAACGTCATCGACACCCCCGGCCACGTCGACTTCACCGTCGAGGTCGAGCGCGCCCTCCGCGTGCTCGACGGCGCCGTCGCCGTCTTCGACGGCAAGGAGGGCGTCGAGCCCCAGTCCGAGCAGGTCTGGCGCCAGGCCACCAAGTACGACGTCCCCCGCATCTGCTTCGTCAACAAGATGGACAAGATGGGCGCGGACTTCTACTTCACCGTGCAGACGATCATCGATCGTCTGGGCGCGAAGCCGCTGGTCATGCAGCTCCCGATCGGTGCCGAGGATGCCTTCGACGGCGTCGTCGACCTGATCAACATGAACGCCATCACCTGGCGCGGCACCGTCGAGATCGGCGCCGAGCCGACCATCGAGGAGATCCCGGCCGACCTGCAGGAGCGGGCCGAGGAGTACCGCGAGAAGCTGCTGGAGACGGTCGCCGAGTCCGACGAGGCCCTCATGGAGAAGTACTTCTCCGGCGAGGAGCTCACGGTCGAGGAGATCAAGGGCGCCATCCGCAAGATGACGATCAACTCCGAGATCTACCCGGTGCTGTGCGGTTCGGCGTTCAAGAACAAGGGCGTTCAGCCCATGCTCGACGCCGTCATCGACTACCTCCCGAACCCGCTGGACATCGGCGAGATCGAGGGCCACGTCCCCGGTGACGAGGAGTCGGTCCTCACCCGCAAGCCGAGCAAGGACGAGCCGTTCTCGGCACTGGCGTTCAAGATCGCCGCGCACCCGTTCTTCGGCAAGCTCACCTTCGTCCGCGTCTACTCGGGCAAGGTCGATCCGGGCACCCAGGTCATGAATGCGACCAAGGGCAAGAAGGAGCGCATCGGCAAGCTCTTCCAGATGCATGCCAACAAGGAGATGCCCGTCGACGACGCGGTGGCCGGCCACATCTACGCGATGATCGGCCTCAAGGACACCACCACCGGCGACACCCTGTGCGATCCGAGCGCCCCGATCGTCCTGGAGTCCATGACCTTCCCGGACCCGGTCATCAACGTCTCGATCGAGCCGAAGACCAAGTCCGACCAGGAGAAGCTGGGCACCGCGATCCAGAAGCTCGCCGAAGAGGATCCGACCTTCTCGGTGCAGCTGGACGACGAGACCGGCCAGACCGTCATCGGCGGCATGGGCGAGCTCCACCTCGACATCCTGGTCGACCGCATGAAGCGCGAGTTCAAGGTCGAGGCCAACGTCGGCAAGCCGCAGGTGGCCTACCGCGAGACGATCCGCAAGACCGTCGAGAAGCACGATTACACCCACAAGAAGCAGACGGGTGGATCGGGCCAGTTCGCGAAGGTCCAGATCAAGCTCGAGCCGCTGGTCGACGCCGAGGACGGCGCCACCTACGAGTTCGACAACGCCGTGACCGGCGGCCGCGTCCCGCGCGAGTACATCCCCTCGGTGGATGCCGGTGCGCAGGACGCGATGCAGTACGGCGTCCTCGCCGGCTACCCGCTGGTCAACCTGAAGGTCACCCTGCTCGACGGTCAGTACCACGACGTCGACTCCTCGGAGATGGCCTTCAAGATCGCCGGTTCGCAGGCCCTCAAGGAGGCCGCGCGGATGGCACAGCCCGTCATCCTGGAGCCGATCATGGCCGTCGAGGTCACGACTCCGGAGGACTACATGGGTGATGTGATCGGCGACCTGAACTCCCGCCGTGGCCAGATCCAGGCCATGGAGGAGCGCAGCGGTGCACGAGTCGTCAAGGCTCAGGTGCCGCTGTCGGAGATGTTCGGCTACATCGGAGACCTGCGGTCGAAGACTCAGGGCCGGGCAAACTACTCCATGGTTTTCGATTCGTACGCCGAGGTTCCGGCGAACGTCTCGAAGGAGATCATCGCGAAGGCGACGGGCGAGTAATCTCGTCCCGACCCGCCGACGCGGACTGCGCTCCGGCGCAATAAACTGTAAATCCACCTCTGCCGGGAACGCCCCGGTAGACCCGAGTCCAGGAGGACACAAGTGGGCAAGGCGAAGTTCGAGCGGACCAAGCCGCACGTGAACATCGGCACCATCGGTCACGTCGACCACGGCAAGACCACCACCACGGCTGCCATCACCAAGGTGCTGGCCGACCAGTACCCCGACCTGAACGAGAGCTTCGCTTTCGATCAGATCGACAAGGCGCCGGAGGAGAAGGCTCGTGGTATCACGATCAACATCTCCCACGTCGAGTACCAGACCGAGAAGCGTCACTACGCTCACGTCGACGCCCCCGGTCACGCCGACTACATCAAGAACATGATCACCGGCGCCGCTCAGATGGACGGTGCGATCCTGGTCGTGGCCGCCACCGACGGCCCGATGCCGCAGACCCGTGAGCACGTGCTGCTCGCTCGTCAGGTCGGCGTGCCTTACATCCTGGTCGCCCTCAACAAGGCCGACATGGTCGACGACGAGGAGATCATGGAGCTCGTCGAGATGGAGGTCCGCGAACTGCTGGCCGCCCAGGAGTTCGACGAGGACGCTCCGGTCGTCCCGATCTCGGCGCTGAAGGCACTCGAGGGCGACGAGAAGTGGGTCAAGTCGATCCAGGACCTGATGGCCGCCGTCGACGAGTCGGTGCCGGACCCCGTCCGCGAGACCGACAAGCCGTTCCTGATGCCCGTCGAGGACGTCTTCACCATCACCGGCCGCGGCACCGTCGTGACCGGTCGTGTGGAGCGCGGCGAGATCAACGTGAACGCCGAGGTCGAGATCGTCGGCATCCGCGAGAAGAGCACCAAGACCACCGTCACCGGTATCGAGATGTTCCACAAGCTGCTCGACTCGGCCCAGGCCGGCGACAACGCCGGTCTGCTGCTGCGCGGCCTCAAGCGTGAGGACGTGGAGCGCGGTCAGGTCATCGTCGCGCCGGGCACCACCACCCCGCACACCGAGTTCGAGGGCCAGGCGTACATCCTGTCGAAGGACGAGGGCGGCCGCCACACCCCGTTCTTCAACAACTACCGTCCGCAGTTCTACTTCCGCACCACGGACGTGACCGGCGTCGTGACCCTCCCCGAGGGCACCGAGATGGTCATGCCGGGCGACAACACCGAGATGACCGTCAAGCTCATCCAGCCGGTCGCCATGGACGAGGGCCTGCGCTTCGCCATCCGCGAGGGTGGCCGCACCGTCGGTGCCGGCCGCGTCACCAAGATCATCAAGTGAGTCCGACTCTCTGATGGCTTGACTCGACGGCTCTCCGAGCGGCGTCATTCCGCTCCGAGTTCGTCGAAGGGCATCGCAGAACGCCCGTCCCGCTTCGTGCGGGGCGGGCGTTCCGTGCATCGTGGGGTCCGTACGGTGGAGGTCGTCGGAAGGGGAGGTCGTTCGTGAGTGCTGGGCGGGTGCGGGAGCGGTGCGGCTTCCCGGTGGCGGTCGCGGTGGTCGCCGCGTGCGCGTTCGTGGTGGTCCGGGGACTCGGCTACCGGATCGGCGAGGAACGGACGCTGGCGCTGCCACTGGAGATGGGGCATCCATCGTTGAGCGTGGAATCGGTGGTGATCATCCAGAGCGCTCTGGTGACCGGTGTCTGCGTGGTCGCCGCGCTGATCGTCCTCGCCGCCGACGCATCCGCGCGGCGAGCGGTCGTGCGGGCGGCGATCGCGGCGGGAGGCGTGACGCTCCTCGGTGCGATCGGACTCGTCGTCGTCTGGAACGCCGCGGACCCCTGGGAGTACCGCCCGGCGCCCGAGTGGGCCTCGCACATCTGGCGGAGCGTGTGGAGCTGGGCCGCCGTGCCGACCGCGATCACCGGAGGTCTGCTCCTCGCGGCCTGGATGCTCGGCCGCGGCCGGCACCGTCGGGTCCTCGTGCTCGCGCCGATCGGCGGCGCGCTGGCGGGACTGATCCCGCTCACCCTGGGCGTCGACGAGGAGGTGGCGATGGTGGGCCTCGGCGGATTCGTGTCGGCCCTGGTGATAGTCGACGTGGCGACGGTGATCGTCTTCGTGCTCACCGCGTCGGCGGCGGCCCGTCTCGACCGCAGGATCAGGCGCCCCGTCGGCGGGCCTATCGGGAGCGGTTGATGAACGCCGAGTCGACGATGTACGGGCCGCGCACCTTGGAACCCTCTTGCAGGTGGACGAAGTCCGGTCGCCACCAGAGCAGCGTGGTCTCGGGGATGCGCTCCCAGTGGTTCACGTCGAGGTTCTCGTAGCGGCGGGTGGCGCGCGAGAACTCGAGGCGGAAGGCGTTCATGTTCCGGTCCGAGAACGGTCCGCTGTAGACGCGGGTCTTCGGAGTGATCCAGTCGACGCGGTAGTCGGGGCCGATCCTCGTCATCATCGCGTCGATGGCGCGGGCCAGCCGAGCCCGGTCGCCGTTCGCCCGGGCGGCCTCGGTGGCGCCGAACTCGATGACGAAGCAGGTGGCACCGGCCTGTTTGGCCACGTCCACCGTGTGCAGCCCGCTGCCGTGCCGACGGTCGGTGCCGTGACCGGGGCGGTAGACGGTGCGGCCCGCGGAGGTGCTGAGGAAGTAGGGGATCCCGCGTCCCTTCAGCGAGCGCAGGATCTCGACGCGAGCACCCATGCCGTAGTCGGCGCTGCTCGCACCGATGATGGCGGGTTTGGTGCAGTGCGTCTCCGGCGCGGCGGCGGCTTTCGGGACGAGGGATGCGGGACCGAGGCCCGACGGGACCAGGACCGATATGACCGCCGCGATCACGGCGGTCGCCGTCTTCTTCATACGCAGACCTCACAGACTCCGGAAGCCAGCTTATACGGGCGTCGTCGTTCCGCCGTGTCGGCCGAACGGGCGAACATCGTGAAACGGGCCCACCCGGATCGGGTCGTATGACGTTCAATGGTCCGGTGTCGAGATGTCTGAGACTCGCGGTGTCGCTGATCCTGGTGTTCGTGTCGGCAGGCTGTTCGTCGGCGGTCGGCGACCAGGAACCGGAGAAGCCGGAGCCGGTGCTCGGGCGGGACGGTTTCCAGCTGAGCGCGACCGGTTTCGGCGCGGTGAAGCCCGCCGGAATCTCTCTCGCGTCGACGGCGGCGAGCACCGTCGGCGACCTGATGTGGGAGTCGTGGGGCGGGGAGGAGGCCGTCGGCAGGGGACTGACCCAGAACGACGGTGCGGGGAACCCGCGGAGCACGACCTGGGTGCTGGCCTCCGATCTCGGTTGGTGCGAAGGCCGGTGGGCCTACCGGGAACTGAACCGTTCCCTCACGAGGGAGACGCTGTCGGCGGGCGGCGGCACGGACATCTGTCAGGGGAACCGGGCGGAACCGTCGTCGTCGGACGAGCAGGTGACGCTGAACCCGGACAGTCTGCTGACCTTCGGGGGCGTCGGCGGGGTGTATCTCGGGGATCGATCGTCGAAGATCCCGGCGACCTACGTCGACAAGGAGGTGGCGGGCGTCGGCCTTCATCCGACCGGGACCGAGTTCTACTACTTCCGGCCGCAGACCTCGGGTCGTAGTGACGCCTACCTGCAGGCGGACCCGGACGGGACCATCGTGGCCATCCGGTGGTACGCGACGGACAAGGGAATCAGGCTCGGCTCGACGCGTGACCAGATGGCGTCCGCGTATGAGGGGCACCCGCATTTGTCCTGCTGGACTTCCGGAGGCGGCGAGGCCGACTTCTACCGCAACGAGGAGACCGGACGACTGATCGGTGCGGTGTTCGGCGTCGATGACGAGATCACGATCTTGCTGGCGTATCCCCGCGTCGAAGAAGGCGAGCACTGCCCGTTCGAGTGACGACGGTCGGCCGAGACCGAGTCTCGTGTCCGGGTGTGAGCGGATGCCGGCGAACACCGGCCGTCAGCGTGGAAAGGACGACGACATGCCCTCGGCTCTCTTCTGTCGGCCGGTGTTCGTCGGGCATCGGCGATACCGGCCTCGACCGCGGGACTCGTTCGGGAGCGACCGGCACGCCGGAACGCGGCGGGACGGGGTCGGTCGATGAATCGGCCGTCGCCGCCTGCCGGACGGCCGGGCCCGCCGCCGAGGCCGCCGTACGGTCCACACCCGGCGAGTCGGCCTCCCGCTCCGGGACGGAGCGGTCCGGCCGGTGCGCCGCCGGGATCCCCGCCGCGATCGCATCCGGCGCCTCCGCACCGAGCGCCCCCGCATCCTGGACCCCCGCATCCGGGACCACTGAATCGGGTACCGCAGTACGCGGTGCCGGAGGACCCGGCACCGCGGGACTTCCGCGCCGGGCAGTCCCCGTATCCGGTGCGGCCCCCGTATCCGGGGCCGCAGTCGAACCTCGGGCCCGGGGTTCCGGTGCCTGCCGCGTCGTGCCCCGCGCCGGGAGAACGCAAGAACGGCGTGGTCTTGGGCGTCCGGCGTCGTCGTCGGCGGGGACGAACTCGGGGACTGGCTGGGTGCCGCCGTCGTCGGATTCCTGAGCATCGTCGTGCCGACGGCGGTGTCCGGTGTGGCGTTCGCCTGGTTGGGCGTGCTGCTCGATCCCGCCTTCGGTGCGAACCCCTCGTCGTCGCGGCCGCCCGCGTCGTAGCCCGACGAACGGCGGCGGCTCGGTAGGGTCGGATGCATGGTCTATCAGCCGGGTGCCGCCAATCCCTTCGCGATCCAAGGCAAGTCGAGTGAGATGCCCACGTTCGTGGTCCGCTCGAGCAAGCCGCAACTGCCGCCGGTCGATCTGATCCTGGAGAGCGCGGTGGTGGTCGCGCTGCCGATGCGCACCCGGTTCCGCGGGATCACCGTGCGGGAGACCATGCTGTTCCGCGGGATCAAGGGGTGGGGAGAGTTCGGGCCGTTCGTCGAATACGACGACGCCGAGGCCGCGAACTGGCTCGCCGCGGGCATCGAACAGGCCTGGCAGGGACCGCCGCCCGCGGTCCGGGACACCGTGCCGGTCAACGCGACCGTCCCCGCGGTGCCCGCCGACGAGGTCGCCGAGATCCTCGCCCGGTACCCGGGGGCCACGACCGCGAAGGTCAAGGTGGCCGAGACCGGACAGACCCTCGACGACGACGTGCAGCGCGTGGCCGCCGTCCGCGAACTGATCCCGAACGTCCGGATCGACGCCAACGGCGCCTGGGACGTGCCGACGGCGATCGAGTCGATCGAGGCCATCGGCGACGTGGAGTACGTGGAGCAGCCGTGTGCGACGGTGAAGGAGCTCGCCGCCGTGCGCCGCGTGGTGGACGTGCCCGTCGCCGCCGACGAGTCGATCCGTCGGGCCGAGGACCCGCTGCTGGTGTCGAAGGCCGGTGCGGCGGACATCGCGGTGCTCAAGGTGGCGCCGCTCGGCGGAATGCGGAAGGTGCTGGCGCTCCGGAACGCGCTGAAGATGGACGTGGTGATCTCGTCGGCGCTCGATTCGGCGATCGGCATGTCGGCGTCGGTGGCCGCCGCGGCGGCGCTCCCGCAGCTCGACCTGGCCTGCGGGCTCGGCACCGGGGCGATGTTCGAGCGTGATGTCGCGCCGTCGTTCACGCCGTACCGGGGCGCGGTGCGTCCGAGGCTCCTGCAGCCCGACGACGACCTGCCGCTGGCCGCACCGGACCGTCGGGCGTGGTGGGAGGAGCGGCTCCGCCGCTGCCACGCGATCCTGGCGACGCGCTGACGTCGGCGACGCCCTCTGACGACACGCAGACGGCGGACTCGTGTGGACCCGGTCCACACGAGTCCGCCGTCTGCGTGTGACGAGGTGTGACAGGCTGACGAGGTGAGGCGGAACGGATGGATGGCGGCCGGGTGTGCTGCGGTGGCGCTGGTCGCGGGATGCTCGTCGTCGGACTCGGGGAGCGCAGGTGTCGCGACCGAGGTGGTCTACGTCGATGCGCAGGGGAATCCGGTGGCGCCGCCGTCGGAGTCGCCGCCGACGGCGGCCGGGACGACGGTGCAGACTCCCGCGCCGCAGCTGACGCCGATGCAGTACTTCCAGACCCCGGACGGGCAGACCCGTTGCGGGAGCGAGGCGGCGATCGCCGGTGACTACGGCGGGTACGACGGCAGACCCGACTTCGCCTGTCTCCGCACGCAGTCGGCCATCGCGCGGCCGAATCTGGCCGGCTGCAGCGGGGGAGCGAGCCGGATGGGCGGTGCGGCGGCGTTGGGTGCCGGGTGGGTCGCGCGGGGAGTCTGCACCGGCGGCTGGGTGTTCCGGCGCACCGCGGACTCCTTTCCCACCGCTCCGGTGGGAACGAAGGTCGGCTCGGGCCCGGCGGTCTGCACGATCACCGCGGCGGACACCGTGTCGTGCGACCTGGGCGGGAACGGGTTCACGCTGTCGAACGCCTCGGTGACGGCGCGGGGGAACGACGTCACCCGGGGCTGATTCGGCCGAGCACTAGAAACGGAAGAGCAGATCTGTTCCAATTGGAGTGAGCCGCTTCACAGTGCGGTCGTTCCAGAGGAGGATCAGTCATGGCCACTTCGCTTCTCGCCGAGCCCGCCGCGGGCAGCGGCCTGCTCCCGGTGCCGGTCAGCGATCGTAACGGAGTCCTCGAGGTGCTGGCCATGCGGCGCGACCCGTTCGCGTTCACCGAGGTGCGCCGTGCGTGTTACGGCGACGTCTTCGGGATCAACGCCTTCGGCGTGCGGATGGTCACCGCCTGCGGCGCGGAGGCGGCGCGCCAGATCCTGGTGAACAAGGACAAGGCCTTCGCCAACGCCCCGGCCTGGAGCCACTTCATCGGGCCGTTCTTTCCTCGCGGGATCATGCTGCTCGACTTCGACGAGCACCGGCACCACCGGCGCATCATGCAGCAGGCCTTCACCCCGGACGTGCTGCGCAGCTACTACGCCGAGATGCAGCCGGTGATCCTGGACCGGGTCGCGCGCTTCCCCGCCGGCCGGGTGCTGCTGATGGAACGCTTCAAGGAGCTCACGCTCGACATCGCACTGGAGATCTTCCTCGGCCTCGAGCTCTCCCCGGCGGAGGCCGATCGGTTGAACAAGGCGTTCATCGAGACCGTCCGCGCGGGCGTCGCACTGGTGCGCGCACCGGTGCCGGGCGGCCGCTGGTGGAAGGGGCTGCGTTCGCGGAAGGTGCTGGAGGAGTTCTTCTACGCGCACATCGCCGCCAAGCGGGCGACGCGGACGCCGGACCTGTTCTCGGTGCTGTGCCATGCGGAGAGCGACGACGGTCACCGATTCACCGACGAGGACGTGGTGAATCACATGATCTTCGTGTTGATGGCCGCACATGACACATCGACCATCACTCTGACTCAAATGGCCTATCGACTGGCGGAGCATCCGAAATGGCAGGCGCGGGCTCGTTCGCAGTCGATGGACTTCGGTCCGTTCATCGAATACGACGAACTCGGGGAATTGACGGTTCTGGATGCGGTGATGAAGGAGTCGCTGCGCCTGTGCCCACCGGTTCCGGCGCAACCGAGAGTGGCGGTGAAAGACACCCGGGTCCTTGGTCACTACATTCCGGAGGGTTCCATGGTGGTGATTCCGCAGATGTCGAACCATCGTGACGAGACGTACTTCACTGATCCGAATCACTTTGACCCACAACGATTTTCACCAGAAAGAGCGGAAGACCGAGGTCATCGGATGGCGTGGATGCCGTTCGGCGGAGGCGTACATAAATGTATCGGCCTGTACTTCGGTCAAATCGAGATCAAGGCCGTCATGCATAACCTCCTCCGCGATTTCGAATGGTTCGTTCCGGCGGGTTACCGTCTACCCATGGATTACAGTGCACTGCCCGTACCGAAAGACCGTCTTCCCGTGACACTGGTGCGTCGATGATGGCGGCGACCCGAAAAGCGCGAGTCACCAGTTCGCCCCAGGAACAAGAACAGGCCATTCTCGACGCCGCCGCGACCGAATTCACCCAGACGGGTGTGCGGCAGGCGAACATGGATGCGATAGCCAAGGCCGCGGGCGTCAGTCGTTCGACGCTGTACCGGCGTTTCCCGAGCAAGGAGAACCTGCTGATCGCGCTCGCCAACGTCACCTTCGAGCGCGGCATGCGCGAACTCGAGGAGGCCGTCGCCGGACGGAGCCCGTCGGAGGCCGTCGTGGAGGCGTTCGCACACGGCGCCACGATGATCGAGAACGACCCGCTGCTCAACAGGATGGTGCTGGCAGGATTCGGAGATCCGCGGTCTGACCGCGTCGATGAGCGCGTTGTTCATCGACATGGTGACCGACCGCGTCGCCACGTCGCTCCGCAAGGCCGGCGCGACGATGCCGGAGAAGGATCTGCGCAAGGCCGTGGAACTGCATGTGCGGCTGGTGATCTCGTATCTGGAGATCCCGGCGTCCGACGAGGCCGAGCGCACCTCCGAAGCGGTGCGGGCGATGGCCGCCGCCTTCCTGGCGCCGATGGTCCACTGATCGCGGAGGAGACGAACCGACCATGTTCACGACGATGCGGCGCACCCGCGCCGCCCGCAGGTTCGCGCAGGTGCACGAGCGACTGACGGGCGAGGTGATCGCGGTGACCGGCGGTGCGCGCGGCATCGGCCTGGAGACCGCGGCCCTCCTGACGGAGGCCGGAGCGCACGTGGTGATCGGCGACGTCGACGCCGCGGCGGTCGGCGAGTCCGCCGCGAGCCTCGGGATCGAGGGCATCGTGCTGGACGTGACCGACACGTCGTCGTTCGTCGCCTTCCTGGACGCGGTCGAGGAACGGGTCGGACCGATCGACGTGCTGGTGAACAACGCCGGGATCATGCCGGTCGGCGGTTTCCTCGACTACGGTGAAGCGCTGATCCGGCGCACCGTCGAGATCGATCTGGTCGGAGTGATGCTGGGCAGCCAGGCCGCGGCCCGGCGGATGGTCGAGCGCGGTCACGGGCAGATCGTCAACATCGCGTCGATCGCCGGACGGCTGCCCAACCCGGGGCTGACGGTCTACAACGGGGTGAAGGCCGGGGTGATCGAGTTCTCCGAGGCGCTCGACGCCGAACTGACCCCGCACGGCGTCCGGGTCTCGGCCGTGCTGCCGACCTTCACCCGGACCGGGCTGATCGCGGGGCTGGGGACCAATGCGCTGGTCACCACGGTCTCGCCGGAGGAGGTGGCGCGCGAGGTGGTCGGGATCATCGCCCGGCCGCGGGTGCGGGTGACGGCGCCGCGGTCGATGGGCTGGGTCGGTGTCAACACGGTCCTGCCGCACGGGCTGAAACGACGACTCCGCGCGCTCACCGAGACCGACACGCTCTTCCTGAATCCGGACCGGCGGGCCCGGGCCGACTACAGCGCGCGGATCGGACAGGACCCGCTTGGTTAGAGTCGACGCGTGGCGGACCGGTCGAAAGAGGCGAAGCGGCGCCTGCGCGAGGCGCAGGCGGCGCGGGCGGCCGCACGCGATGCGCTGGCGGAGGCCGAATACGAGGCCGGTGAACGACGCCGACTCTCACCCTGGTCGCGGACGGCCCTCGTCCTGGTCGCGCTGCTCGCGGTGATCGGCGCCGGATTCACGGTGTGGCGGGCGGCGGTCGCGGACGCGGAGTTCTCCGACCGCGAGATGGTCGCGGCGGCGCGCAGCGGTGCCGAACTGCTGCTCTCCGCCGATGCGCAGGACGAGCGCCGCGCCGGCCGGATCCTGTCCGGGGCGACCGGCGAGTTCTACGACACGTTCGTGCGGTCGGCGGAGGCGTACACGCGCTTCACCCGGCAGCAGGGAGGTCGGAGCACGGCGCAGATCGAGGCGGCGGTGCTCGCCGTGCGCGACGGCGCGGCCGGCGTGGTGCTGCTCACCGCGACACTGCGGGCGGAGGCCCCGGACGGGCCCGCACCGCGGCAACTGCGGCTGCGCGTGGTGGTGCAGCCCGAAGACGGCCGGCTGAAGCTGGCGGGGGTGACCTTTCTGCCATGACGTCCTGGTCCGTCGACACGATCACCCGGCGACTGGAAGCGCCGCTGCCGCCGGGCCGCGCGGCCCGGTGGTGGGTCGGTTCGACGCTCGCGGTGCTCCTGTCGCTCAGCCTGTTCGTCGCCTCCGTGTGGTGGCGGGCCCCGGTCGCGGAGCGGGTCGACGGTGTCGCCGAACTGCAGCGTCAGGCCGGGCGGGTGGTGGCCGCGGTGTTCTCGGCCGGCGCGGACACCTGGCGTCGTGATCGGGAGCGGGCCCGCGTGCTGGTCACCGAGACGTTCGAGGCCTCGGCCGGAGCCGCGCTCGCCGCGGATCCACCGCCCGGGGTGCGTTCGGTGGACTGGGCGCCGAGGCAGGTGGGCGTCGTCGACGTCCAGCACGACACCGGGACCGCAGTGCTCGTGGTGCAGGTGACGGTGACGCCGACGGCGGGGGAGCCGACGGCCCGGGACACGACGGTGTCGGCCGATTTCGCGCGCCACCGCGGCGTCTGGCTGCTCGACGCCCTGGACGAGCTGCGATGAGCGGGGACTCCTCGACGGACGGTGCCGCCGCACGCGACGGCGGAACATCGAACAGCGATACACGCAACGGCGGCACGCGACTCGCGCGGGCCCGGGCGGAGTACGACGACGCCGTCCGCGCCGAACGCGAAGCCTGGATCGCGGCGACCCCGGAGCTGCGGGCGCGTGACCGACGACGTCGGGCCGCACTGCGGTTGTTCGGGGCGGCGGCGCTGGTGCTCGTCGTCGTGCTGCTGGCCGCCGCCGCGTGGACGGCGTCCCTGCGGGCCGACGACCGGCGCCGACTGACCGACGACGAGGCGGCCCGCGCCGCCGCGGCCGCGGCGATCACCCGGATGCTGACCGCCGATCCGGTGCACGCCGACGCCTACGTGCGGGGCGTGCTGGAGGTGAGCACCGGCGCCCAGCGGGAGCGGACGACCCGGGCGCACACGGAGTTGCGCGCCGCGGTGGCCGGATTCGGCGCGCCGACGACCGGGCAGGTGCTCACCGCGGGGGTGCAGCCGTCCGACGGCGGAACGACGCCGGTGCTGGTGGTGGCGCAGGCGAGCGCACCCGAACTGGTCGGCGGCGTTCCCGGCGCCGCGCGCATCACGGTGCGGGTGCTGATGATCCGGTCCGGGGAACGCTGGCTGGTGCACGACACGGAGCGCATTCTCATGAGCGGCGCGGCGCCGTCGCGGCCGCGCCGGTCCTGGCGGGAGCTGCCCGAGGACCGGCGGTTCGTTCGACGATGGGTCGTGACGATCGTGCTGGCCGCGGTGGTCGCGCTCGGCGCCGGGATCGTGCTGATCCGCGCCGCCGCGGGCGTGGCGGATCACGGGAGCACCGGGGAGCGCGCCGCGGTCGCCCGGGCCGCGGCGACGGCGGTGACGGATCTGATGACCTACGCGCCCGACCGGGACGCGGACGATCGACGACGCGCGGTCGCGGCGGAGCTGACCGGTCCGCTCGCCGCCGACTACCTGGGGCGCGGCCCCGACACGGTGTTTCCCGGCGCGGTGGCGTCCCGGATCACCATGACCGCGGAGGTGCTCGACGCGGGCGTCGCCGAACTGAGCGACTCCCGGGCGCGGGTGCTGATCTTCGTCGATCAGACGGTGACGGTGGAGGGCGGCCTGCCCGAGCGGCTCGCCCACTCGCGCTGGGCCACGATGCTCCGGTTCGACGGAGCGTGGCGGCTGGCCCGACTGGAGCCGGTGGCCGCTCGGTAGGGGCTTTCGACGCGTCGGCTCCCTCATCGCCGACCCTCGTCGTCGTCGGCACGGCCGGGTTCCGCCGGATCGGAACGTCGCGCCGGTAAGATCTCAGCCCATGATCGTCGACCGCATCGCCAAGGCCCTGTCCGGACTCCTCCTCTTCATGGGGGTGGCGCACTTCGTGGCGCCGAAGCCGTTCGACGCGATCATCCCTAAGGAGATCCCCGGCGATCCGCGCACCCTGACCTACGCGTCGGGTGTGGCCGAACTGGGGATCGGCGCGGCACTGCTCCCGGCGAAGACGCGCCGACCCGCGGCCGCGCTGGCGACGGCGCTCTTCCTCGCGGTGTTCCCGGCGAACGTCAACACGGTGCGGATCTTCGTCGACAAGAGCCCGCTGCTCAAGGCCGTCGCGTGGGCGCGCCTGCCGCTGCAGATCCCGATGATCGTCGGCGCTCTGATCGTGTGGCGCAAGAGCCCGCGGCCGAGCGACGTCGTCGCACCGGTGGAGGCCGCCGACGTGGAGACCCTCGACGCGGCCTGACTGCCCTGGCGGGTCGCCCCACCGCGGATCGTTCCGCGGGCCGGTCCGCGTCAGATGTCGTCGTCTCAGATGTCGTCGTCGGCGACCGGGCCGCCCTCGCTCTCCCAGGTCTCGATCATCTTGACGCCGGTGCGGGTGAACTTGCGGCGGACGCCGACGCCCCCGGTCTCGTCCTCGGGGACGAACACCGCGCCGTAGTGCACCAGGCCGTCGGTGACGCCCTGGACCTGCTCCGGGGTGAGGCAGTCGCCGCCCTTCTCGTACTGACGCAGCACCTGCGGTTCGATGCCCGCGTAGTGCGCGATGGTCCGCGGCGACACCTTGATCAGGTGCCGGGCCGCGCGAGCCAGTGAACCGTCCATGTAGAACTCGATCTCGGCCATGCCCCGATCATGGCATTCTCCGGGTGCGGGTCGCGGTCGCTTCGCGCGGGTGACGTCCGGGGCCGGTCACCGGGGGCGCGGCGCCCTGCGCCGGCCGTCGAGCCACGCGGTGGCCGCGTGGCAGATCAGCGCGGCGAGCACGAGCCACAGCGGAAGCGCGACGAACGGGACCCAGGCGATCGAGACGCCGTCGTTCCCGGTGTCCGGGGCGATCCGGAACAGGTGCCGGGCGACGACCGAGAACGCGAGACCGAGGACGATCACGCCGAGCGTCGCGGCGTTCGCCGTCGCATACCGTCGACGGGCCGCCGACCGGCACCAGAAGATCAGGGCGGTGACGGCCACGAGCAGTCCGATCACCACCCAGTCCTCGGTGCCCACGTACTTCGCGTCGCGCGCCGCCTCGCCGCGCGAGGCTCGCGCCAGGAGCCGCAGCGACTCGGGGATGCCGAGCATCACCGGCAGCAGGAGCGCGCCGATCGCCCCGATGCGCCAGGGCCGGACCCCGGCGGGGGTCGCGCGGGCCAGCAGCGTCACGACGATGAGGGTCGCGGCCGCCTGCACCAGGAGCGCGGCGGTGAAGGCGACCGAGTCGAGGTCGGCGAGCCCGTCGTCGTACGCCCTCAACTCGTCGCCGCCCACCACCGCGAGCACGGTGAACGCCCACGCGGCGAGCAGGGCGGCGAGCAGCCCGGGGCCGAGGGCTGCGGGGCCGAGGGCTGCGGGGGAGTCGGGAGCGGGAGAGTCGGGGCGCGGCATGACGTCGATCGTCGCATCCGGTGACTGCGTGTCGCGTGCCCTTCTCCATGTCGCACGTCATGGACGGCACGCGACATGGAGAAGGGCACGCGACACGCCCGTCCACAGGCGTGCCCGTCCACAGGCGTCGTCGAGCGTCCCGGCGGCCGAGCCGAGGGCCGGGGATCCGCGCGGGCCGGTCTCAGTCCGCCCGCGGATCGAGGGCGGAGAGGCCGTCGATCACCATGCCCGCGCCGGCGTCGAGCAGGTCGACGAGGTTCGACGACGAGTCGGCGAGCCACTGCTCGTAGGCGGCCAGGGAGACGCCCAGCATCTGCCAGGCGACGGCCTGCGGGATGTGGTCGTCGGGCTTCATGCGGAGTCGGGTGGCGGTGTACTCGGCGATGATCTGCCGCCAGTCGGCGTACATGAGCATCGAGTGGGCCTGCAGGGCCGGAACCCCCAGCAGCAGCCTCATCCGGCGACGGTGGTGCTCGTGTTCGACGGCGGGGACGTCGTTGAAGGCGATCAGGGCGCGGCGGAGGGCCTCGCCGAGGGGGAGGTCGCCGGGGGTCTCGGCGAGCCGGAACCGCATCTCCATCAGGTGGTGATCGAAGTCGCCCCAGGGGATCGCGTTCTTGGACGGGAAGTACCGGAACAGGGTGCGGCGGGCGATGCCGCCGGCGGCCGCGACGTCGTCGACGCTGGTCGCATCGAAGCCCTTCTCGGTGAACAGGTCGATCGCGAGATTGCTGAGTTCGGCGCGTGAAGTGGCCTGCGGGCGGCCCGCCGGTCTCTTCATACCTGTCCTCTCGGCTAGGTCTTCGATGTTACTAGCGGGTTCGACTTGAATATGCACTCGGTGTCATTACAGTGTGTCCTGAACCACTTGGTAACTCAATAAGGAGGTAGGTTCACATGGCCGAGAAGGACACCCAGACCGAGCTCGTCACCGAATCGCTGGTGGAGGAAGTCTCCATCGACGGGATGTGCGGCGTCTACTGATGACCACCGCGTCGATCAGTGCTTCCGGCGACGTCAACGTCGCCGGAAGCACGTCCGCCGAACCTCTCGACGAGCCCGCGGGCTTCGATCTCGCGGCCGCCTGGCGGGTGAACCCGTCGGTGGCCATCCGCCCCGAGCCGTTCGGGGCCCTGCTCTACCACTTCGGGACGCGCAAGCTGAGCTTCCTGAAGAACCTGGTCGTCGTCGATCTGGTGCAGTCGCTCGCCGACCATCCCAGCGCCGAGGCCGCGCTGGCGGCCGCGGGGATCGCCGACGTCGAACGACCGATCTATCTGCAAGCCCTGACCTCCCTGGCCGACTCCGGGATGATCATCACCCGGTCGACGTAGGCCCCGCCCACCCGCGACGAGAAGTTGAGACAGCGATGACCACACTCGAACCCCTCCGCCCCGCCCCGGCCACCACCCTCGCCGGTCTGCCCCCGACCGCCCCGCGCCTGGACCTGCCGACCGTCGCGACCGCCCCCGCGCCCCCGAAGGTGGGTCGCCTGGTGGACCAGTTCGAGAAGGGTCTGGACGCTCCGATCTGTCTCACCTGGGAGCTGACCTACGCGTGCAACCTCGCATGCGTCCACTGCCTCTCCAGTTCGGGCAAGCGGGACCCGCGGGAACTCAGCACCGAGCAGTGCAAGGCCATCATCGACGAACTGCAGCGCATGCAGGTGTTCTACGTGAACATCGGCGGCGGCGAGCCCACGGTGCGCCCCGACTTCTGGGAACTGGTCGACTACGCCGTCGACCACCAGGTGGGCGTCAAGTTCTCCACCAACGGCCTGCGGATCAACCAGAAGGTGGCCGAGCGCCTGGCGGCCAGCGACTACGTCGACGTGCAGATCTCCCTCGACGGAGCGACGGCCGAGGTGAACGACGCCGTGCGCGGCCCGGGCTCGTTCGCCATGGCCGTGCGCGCCCTGGAGAACCTGAAGAACGCGGGCTTCAAGGACGCCAAGATCAGCGTCGTGGTGACCCGCGAGAACGTCACCCAGCTCGACGAGTTCAAGGCGCTGGCCGACGAGTACGACGCCACTCTGCGCATCACCCGCCTGCGCCCGTCCGGCCGCGGCGCCGACGTCTGGGACGACCTGCACCCGCTGCCCGAGCAGCAGCGTGACCTCTACGAGTGGCTCGTGGAGCACGGCGACCGGGTCCTCACCGGCGACTCCTTCTTCCACCTCGCGGCGTTCAGCAAGGGCGGCGGCAGCGGTCTGCCCGGACTCAACCTGTGCGGTGCGGGCCGCGTCGTCTGCCTGATCGACCCGGTCGGCGACGTCTACGCCTGCCCGTTCGCCATCCACGAGAACTTCCTCGCCGGCAACATCACCACCGACGGCGGGTTCCAGGAGATCTGGCAGCGCAGCGACCTGTTCACCGAGCTGCGGGAGCCGCAGAGCGCCGGTGCGTGCACCAAATGCCAGCACTTCGACGCCTGCCGCGGCGGCTGCATGGCGGCCAAGTTCTTCACCGGCCTGCCGCTCGACGGCCCCGACCCCGAGTGCGTACAGGGCTTCGGCGAGACGCTGCTCGCCGGTGACCGCAGCAAGCCGACCGCCAACAAGGACCACTCGCGCGGCGTGCCGCTCAAGCTGATGACTCGCCCGCCGTCGCGCGACTGCGACGAGAACCCGCTCGCCGGGTTCATGCCGACGAGCGCCACCGGCTGCTCGTCGACCGGCTGCGGCACACACTGACGGCGCCGGAGAGACTCTGCAGCTCACCTCCATAGAGAAAGTCTGAAACACACAATGTCGAAACTGTCCGAGATCCTGGAGCAGAACCCGTGGCGTCGTAACCCGTGGTTCGAGACGGTCGGGGAGGCGCAGCGTCGTGCGCGCAAGCGCCTGCCGAAGACGGTCTACTCCTCGCTGGTGGCCGGCACCCAGGCGGGCATCACCGTCACCGACAACAACGAGGCGTTCAACGAGCTCGGCTTCGCGCCGCACGTCGTCGGCGCCACCCCGGAACGGAACCTCACGACCACGGTGATGGGTCAGGAGATCTCCTTCCCGGTGATGATCTCGCCGACCGGTGTGCAGGCCGTCAACCCGGACGGCGAGGTCGCGGTGGCCCGGGCCGCCGCCGCCCGCGGCACCGCGATGGGTCTGTCGAGCTTCGCCTCGAAGCCGGTCGAGGAGGTCACCGCCGTCAACGACAAGATCTTCTTCCAGATCTACTGGCTGGGCAGCCGCGAGGAGATCGCCGCCCGCGTGGAGCGGGCCCGCGAGGCCGGCTGCAAGGGCCTGATCGTCACCACCGACTGGGTGTTCAACATCGGCCGCGACTGGGGCAGCCCGGAGATCCCGGAGAAGGTCGACCTCAAGGCCGTCGCCAAGCTGGCGCCGGAGATGATCAACAAGCCGAGCTACGCGCTGAGCTGGTTCCGCGACGGCAAGCTGATCATCCCCGACCTGTCGGCGCCCAACATCGGTGCGAAGGGCGTCCCCGGACCGACCTTCTTCGACGTCTACTACCAGTGGATGAACACCCCGCCGCCCACCTGGGAGGATCTGCAGTGGCTGCGGGAGCTGTGGGGCGGCGAGTTCATGGTCAAGGGCATCACGCGCATGGACGATGCCAAGCGCGCGGTGGACATCGGCGCCACCGCCATCTCGGTCTCCAACCACGGCGGCAACAACCTCGACGGCACCCCGGCCACCATCCGCGTGCTCGGCCCGATCGCCGACGCCGTCGGCGACCAGCTCGACGTCCTGCTCGACGGCGGGATCCGCCGCGGCAGCGACGTGACCAAGGCCCTGGCGATGGGCGCCAAGGCCGTGATGATCGGCCGCGCCTACCTGTGGGGTCTCGCCGCGAACGGGCAGACCGGTGTGGAGAACGTCCTCGACCTGCTCCGGATGGGTCTGGACTCGTCGATGATGGGCCTGGGCAGGTCCGACGTGGCCGAGCTGGACCGCTCGGACCTGATCATCCCCGAGGGCTTCGAACGCGTCTTCGGAGACTGACCGCCCGGCCCCGTGCGGGGCGGGATGGGACGTCTGTCGACGGTCTCGACTCCGCTCGACCGGCGAGGGTCCTTCGCCGCGACCGGAGTCCGAGCCTGCTCGTCCCGACGGCTGAGCCGGTCGAGGAACGAGGTGACGAGGCCGTGTCGAAGCCTCTCCCTCTCGGAACCGGAGCCCCCGTGCACCTCGCGTGCACGGGGGCTCGGTCGTCGGTCGAGACAACCCCTCGTCGGTTGAGACAACCCCTCGCCGGTCGAGACGACTTCCTCGCCGGTCGAGACGGCCCCCTCGCTGGTCGAGCGGAGTCGAGACCAGAATTCACGTACACTGTACCGGTAGAATTCTTCCTCGGACTCAGGAGCCGCCCGATCTCTCGGTCATCCACCTCGGACCTGCACGCCACCTACCTGCCCGATCGGCACGCGTTCGCGCTGTGGACGCCCGACGTCGCACCCGCCCCGGACGGCGAGTCCATCCGGATACCCCGGCCCGTCGGATACGGCCGGGACAAGAGACTCGAACCCGCGGTCCTCGCCTGCACGACGGTCGACGTCGACAGGCTGCCCGAGGACGACTCGTCCTCCGTCGCCGCCTGGCGGGCGCTGACCGCCGACCCGGACGCCGACGTCGACCTGCCGCCCGCGGCGCACGCCCTGCTCGACCACGTCGGCGACGCGGTGGTCTCGGCCGACTACGCGCGCCGGACCTTCGCCGAGACCCGCCGGGTCCGCGGTCGACTCGACGGCCGGATCCGCGCCGACCTGCGCGACTATCAGCTGCGCGGCGTCACCTGGCTCGCCGAGACCGGAACCGGCGGGATCCTGGCCGACGAGATGGGGCTGGGCAAGACGCTGCAGACCATCGCGCACCTCGTCGACTCCGATCGGGGGCCGACCCTGATCGTGTGCCCGACCGGGCTGGTGACCAACTGGCTCCGTGAGATCGGCCGGTGGGCGCCGGAGGTCCTGCGGCCCGAGGAGTTCCGCGGCGGCGCCCTCGACGCCCCGGCCGACCGATCGACGGTGGTGGTCACCGGTTATCCGACGCTGCGCAGGCACACCGCGGCCCTCGCCGGAATCGCCTGGGAGACCGTCGTCTTCGATGAGGCGCAGGCGCTCAAGAACAACCGCACGCAGGTGTCCCGCGCGGCCCGCGCCCTCGACGCCCGCCGCCGGATCGCCCTCACCGGCACCCCCGTGGAGAACCACCTCGACGAACTGTTCTCGCTGCTGAACCTCGTCGCCCCCGTCGAATTCGGCAACCGGGCGCTGTTCCGGCGCCGCTACGCGCTGCCGATCCAGAACGGTTCGGCCCAGGCCAAGGCCCGACTGCTCGACGCGATCTCCGGACGGGTCCTCCGCCGGACGAAGGCCGAGGTCGCACAGAACCTCGGCCCCAAGCTGCTCAACGACGTCGAATGCGACCTCACCGCAGAGCAGTGCCGCCGCTACGACGAGATCCTCGACGCCGCGGAGGCCGACGGCTTCGGCACCGGGATCGCGCGGCGCGGCGCGATCCTGAAGGCCCTGACCCGGCTCAAACAGGTCTGCAACCATCCCGCGCTGGTCGCCGACGGTGCGCTCCGCGGGCCGTTCGAAGGACGTTCCGGAAAGCTCGACGTGTGCACCGACGTGGTGACGACCAACCTCGACAACGACGGTCCCACCGTCGTCTTCACGCAGTACCGGCAGACCGGCGAGCTGCTGTCGGCGCATCTCGGCGCCGTCG
Source organism: Gordonia sp. (in: high G+C Gram-positive bacteria) (assembly GCF_047600385.1). GTDB lineage: Bacteria > Actinomycetota > Actinomycetes > Mycobacteriales > Mycobacteriaceae > Gordonia. The sequence continues at coordinate 1,727,936 of NZ_JASGKZ010000001.1, forward strand.
TCGGCGCCCGGGTGCCGTTCCTGCACGGGGGTCTCTCCCGCGCCGACCGCGACCGCATTGTCGACGACTACCAGGCGGGTGAGGGCTGCGGCGTGCTCGTCGCGAGCCTCAAAGCCGCGGGCACGGGCCTCACGCTGACCCGCGCGGCCGACGTCGTGCACTTCGATCGCTGGTGGAACCCCGCCGTCGAAGCGCAGGCGACGGACCGGGTTCACCGGATCGGGCAGGACCGCGTCGTCACGGTCACCACCCTCACCACGGCCGGAACGCTGGAGGAGCACATCGCCGAGATGCATCGGCGCAAGGCCGCACTGGATCTGGACTCCGACGACGGCGCTCTCGCGCTGCTCACCGGGCTCTCGGACGAGCGCCTGATCGACGTGCTGCGCCGCAAGCGATCGGAGGACGCATGACGGGCCCCACCGCCGAGTTCGGTTACACGTTGTGGGGCCGGGACTTCCGTCTCCTCGTCGAACCCCTCCGGGTGACCAGACCCGAGCCGCTGCTCCCGCGCGCCCGCACCCTGGCCCGGAACGCGATGCGCGACGTGACGGTCGAGGACCGGCTGATCCGGGGCACCGTGGTGCGGGGCGCCGAGGCGTCGGTGGCCCACCTCGAGTTCGGGCCGATGCCGCGCGAGACCGCGACTCGGGTGACCGCGGAGTTCGGCGGTGCGCCCGCGGCCGCGGCGATGACCGACGACGCCCACCGGGCGATCGAGCCGGCCGCCCCCGAGCTCGTCTCCGTCGACTGCTCGTGCCGGGCGCGGACGGAGCGCTGCGTCCACGTGCTGGCGCTGCTCTACGAGACGGTCCGGCGCATCGACGACGACCCCGTCCTGGCCCTGACCCTCCGCGGGTTCCCCGGCGTCCTCGGCGGCGCAGGTCCGGTGGACGAAGCCGGTCCCGCGCCCCGACTGGTGCCGCTGGCCTCCCTGGATCCCGACCGTTTCTACGGGTGAGGGGGAGATCTCGACTCCGCTCGATCAGCGAGGAAGGGCTCGATCGGCGAGGGAGGCTCATCTCGTCGGTCGAGCGGAGTCGAGACCGCATTCTCGAAATACGGAGTCGAGACCGCATTCCCGCGATCTCGACTCCGCCCGACGGCTGAGCCGGTCGAGGAACGCAGTGACGAGACCGTGTCGAAGCCTCCCCCGAGACACCGACCCCCTTCGAGGCGCAGGATCGGCGCCTCGGTTCACGGTGTCGCCAGCGCGGCGGTCGGTGCGACGGCGACGGCCCGCCGGCTCGGCGGCAGCGCCGCGACCAGCACCAGCAGACCGGTGGCCGCCGCGATGACGCCGAGCGTCGCCCAGGGGAGTCCGATCACCGGCCCGGAGGTCTGCGATCCCAGCAGCGACTGACTGCCGACGGCACCGAACAGCACCCCGAGCACGAGCCCGAGCGTCACCGCGGTGCCGGACAGGGCCAGCGACTCCAGGCCGATCATCGAGCGCACCTGACGAGCGGTGAAACCCATCGCGCGGAGCATGCCGATCTCCCGGGTCCGCGCGATCACCGTCAACGACATCGTCGAGACGAATCCGACCGCGGCGATCAGCGCGGAGATCGCGATCATCGCGATCAGCACCGCGGACGTCGTGGAGTACACCTGGTCGGCCTGGCGGACGTCGTCGGGGGACAGCCCCTCCCAGCTGCGCATCGAGCGGCCGAGGGCGTTCATGCCGGAGGCGACGGTGGTGATCAGGGTGACGCCGATCAGCAGGCTGATGGCGGACCGCGCGGTCCGGGCCGGGTCGCTGAGCGCGTTCTTGCGGGCGACGAGCGCGGCCGGACCGGAACCGGCCGTCCGGGCGAACCCGGCGACGAGCCGGGGCAGGATGAGCCGGGCGCCCGCCATCACGCCGATCCCGACGAGGACCGAACCGAGAAACGCGGTGAAGAAGCCCGCCAGGCTGCCCCGCTCGCCGAGGTAGGCGGCCGTCGCCAGGGTGAGAGCGCCCGCGCCGATCAGGACGGCCGCCACGGCGGCACGCAGCCGTGAGGGCACCGGCGCGGCGCCGCGCAGAGCGGCGGACGAGCCGAGGGTGCGGCGGGTGCCGACCGCCGCCGCGGCCACCGCCACCGCCACGACCACCGGGACGGCGATCAGTGCTCCGCCCGGCAGCACCTCGTAGTGCGATTCGGGGATCAGTTCCCGCCGTCGCAGGACCGCGCGGGTGAGCGCGTTGAGCACGGTGCCGAGCAGCAGTCCCGCCCCGGCGCCGAGCACGGACACCCGGGCGACCGCCGCCACGATCCCGCCCCGCAACTGGGCGCTGCTCGCGCCGATCAACCGGAGCAGTTCGAGCTGGCGCGTGCGCCCGGCGATCACCGTGTCGACGCCGTTGCCGATCACGATCGCCGAGACGAACAGGGCGATCCCGATGAAGACGGGGGCGACGATCTTCAGCAGCAGCCCGACGCTCCCACCCGACTCCGCGCCGAGCCGGTCGAGGGTGTCGGCGGTGCCGTAGAGGACGGTCGCGTAGGCGGCGGCGAGGGCGCCGACCACGCCGATCGTCGACACCTCGCGCAGGCGGCCGACGACGAGCCGGGCACTCACCGCGCGCATGCCGGCACCTCCAGATCGATCAGGATCTCGGAGATCCGTCGGGGATCGAGCCGCCCGTACTCGCCGACCACCCGGCCGTCGGCCAGGATCACGGTCCGGTCCGCGTACGACGCGGCCACCGGATCGTGGGTGACCATCGCGATGCCCTGCCCGTATTCGCGGGCGGCCGTGGTCAGCAGGCTGAGCACCTCGCGGCCGGTCCGGGTGTCCAGGGCGCCGGTCGGCTCGTCGGCCAGGACGATCGTCGGCCGGGTCGCGAGCGCTCGGGCGATCGCCACCCGCTGCTGTTGGCCGCCGGAGAGCTCGCCCGGCGTGTGACCGAGCCGGTCCCGCAGTCCCAGCACGTCCACGAGGTGATCGATCCAGGTCCGCGTCTCCTTCTCGATCGGCCGGCCGGCGAGCACGAACGGCAGTCGGATGTTCTCCTCGGCGGTGAGGGTCGGCACCAGGTTGAACGACTGGAAGACGAAGCCGATGTGGTGCCGGCGCAGCACGGTCCGCGCGGTGTCGTCGAGCCCGGAGACGACGGTGCCGCCGACGGTCACCCGGCCGGACGAGACCTCGTCGAGCCCGGCGATCACGTTCATCAGCGTCGACTTGCCGGACCCGGACGGGCCCATGATCGCGGTGAACTCACGGCGGTTCAGATCGAGGTCGACGTCGCGGAGCGCGTGGAGGGGATTGGCGGCGTCGCCGTAGACGCGGGAGACGTTCCGCACCGAGACGGCGGGCTGGGGAGGCGGTGTGTGCTGCATGGAATCCACGCTATTCGCGCAGTTCAGCGCACACATCGACCGCGAGAGTGAGATCGTCTCCTCCGCTCGGCGGACTCGGTGTCATCCTCGCGATGTACGGGCGGCCTCGGCGTCGCCGGTCCTCGGTTCGCGCGCGAAGGCCCTTCGACACGCGGCCTCGTTCCTCGGCCGCGGCTCAGGGAGCGGTGCGGGGCGGCCGGACCTGTCGTGTCGGCGAGCGTGCGAGCCACGCTCGGGGAGCGGCGAGGGGTGGTCAGACCAGGCCGTGTTCGTAGGCGTACACCACCAGTCGCACCCGGTCGCGGAGACCCAGTTTGGTCAGGATCCGGGAGACGTGGGTCTTGACCGTGGCCTCCGACAGCACCTCGACGGCGGCGATCTCGGCGTTCGACAGGCCGCGGGCCGCCCGGACCAGGATCTCGCGTTCCCGCGGCGTCAGCCGATCGTATTCGGGGCCGGGTGCCGCCGACCGCGGCCGATGCCGCTCGAAGAGCCGGCGGGTGGCCGACGCCGCGACCACCTGGTTGCCGTCGACGACGGCGCGGATCGCGGCGAGCAGGAACTCCGGTTGCGCGTCCTTCAAGACGAAGCCGCCGGCCCCGGCCTCGATCGCCGAGGCGGCGGCCTCGTCGACGTCGAACGTGGTGAGGACGAGCACCTTCGGGGCGCGGTCGCCGAACTCGGAGATCAGGGTGCGGGTGGCGGTGATGCCGTCGACTCCGGGCATCCGGACGTCCATGAGGATCACGTCGGGAGCGGCGGCGTCGACCATCGCCGACAGGTTCTGCGCACTCGACTCCTGGGCCACCACCTCGATGTCGGCCTGCCCGGCGAGGATCATCGCGATGCCGCCGCGGAAGAGGGGCTGGTCGTCGACCAGCGCGACCCGGATCATGACGGCGCTCCCTTCCGTGCGGGCGGTGCGGTGAACTCCAGCGCCCAGCCGTCGTCGGTCGGTCCGCTGCGGAGGGTGCCGCCGACGGCCGCGGCCCGCTCACCCATGCCCAGGATGCCGTGGCCGGCGCCGGGTGCGGTGGACGGGGGTCTCGAAGCGGCGGCGACGGCGTTGCGGACGGTCATCGACGTGCCGTCGCGCCAGTCGTGACGCACGACGACCGGCCGGGTGAGGTCACCGTGCTTGAGGACGTTGGTGAGGGCCTCGGTGAGGATCCGGTGCGCGGCCTGGACCGCGGCCGGCTCGGCGCTCTCCGGGTCGCCGGTCTCCTCGACGGTCAGAGTCATGCCCGCGGCCCGCATCCGGTCGACGAGTCGAGCGCGTTCGGCGGCGTCGGCCCGGGGCGGGGTGTCGTCGCGGCGCAGCTCGTGCAGCACGTCGCGGACCTCGCCGAGGGCCTCGCGCGCGGTCCCGGCGATCACGCCGAGCGCCTCGTCGGCGGTCTCTGGCGACGAGGCGAGCACGAACCGCGCGCCCTCGGCCTGGGCGATCACCACGGCCAGGGAGTGGGCCACGACGTCGTGCATGTCGCGGGCCAGGCGCGAGCGTTCGGCCTGCTCGTCGTACAGCTCGAGGAGCCGTCGGCGTTCCAGTTCCGCGACGGTCTCGGCGACCCGGGCCTGTTCGACGCTGCGGCGCTGGTACCGGGTGAAACCGAACGTCCAGCCGCCGAGGACCACGACGGCCGCGCCCGTGATGCCCAGGAGCACGGGATAGAACACGCTCGTTCCGTCGGGGAAGGTGGCGGGCAGCACGGCCCCGGCGATCGGCACGCCGACGCCGCCGACCGCCAGGGAGCCCCGGCGGACCCGCGGATCGGGATGGCTGCCGGCCACGGCGAACAGCGGGGCGTACCCGATCGCTCCCAGGAGCGCGATCTGCAGGGTCGCGACCTGGACGGCCGCGGTGCCCAGCGCGAGCCCGATCATGGTCGACGGCGAGAGGTTCCGCACCGCGATCGCCAGCGCGATCACGGCGGTCACGCCCGCGGCGAACGTCGACTCCCGGGTCTGCGCCGGAATCGTGAGGAGACCGAACAGACCGGCCGCCAGGACGTCGAACGCCACGGTGGACCGGTGGGTGGAGGGGAGTGCGAGCGGATCGTGCACGCGTCCAGCCTGCCACGACGGATCGGTGCGGGCGCCGGGGGATTCGGCGGCCCAGGCGGCCGGTGTGTGCGATCCGCTCAGTCGTTCCAGAGCGTGGCGGGATCGGTCGCGACGCGGGCCGGCGGCTCCGGCGTCCGCGTGGACGACCGCGCGAACCGCGGAGCCACCTGGGCCTGCATGACGCCGTCGATCTCCACCAGGGTGCCGCGGGCCGCCAGGTGCGGATCGTCCGGGGCCTCGGTGAAGTCCAGGACCGGGGCGACGCAGGCGTCGGTGCCGTCGAAGATCTCGGTCCACTCGTCGCGGGTCCGGGTCTTGAACACCTCGGCGAAACGGGCCTTGACCTCCGGCCAGCGGCTCCCGTCGATCTGGTAGCCGAGGGAGGCCGGGTCGATCTCGAGCTTCTCCAGCAGGATCGCGTAGAACTGCGGCTCGATGGACCCGACCGACATCCATTTGCCGTCGGAGGTCTCGTACACCTCGTAGAACGGGGCGCCGGTGTCGAGGAGGTTGACACCGCGCCGGTCCTGCCACATTCCGGTGCCGCGGAAGGCCCACATCATCTGGCCCAGCACCGAGGCGCCGTCGACCATGGCGGCATCGATCACGTCGCCCTCACCGGAGGTCCCGCGCTCCACCAGCGCCGCCAGGATCCCCATCACCAGGAACATCGAGCCGCCGCCGAAGTCGCCGACGAGGTTCAGCGGGGGCGTCGGCTTCTCGTCGGCGCGGCCGATCGCGTGCAGCATGCCGGTCAGCGCGATGTAGTTCATGTCGTGCCCGGCGAGCCGGGCCCGCGGGCCCTCCTGACCCCAGCCGGTCATCCGGCCGTAGACGAGCGCGGGGTTGACGGCGTGCAGATCGTCCGGGCCGAAGCCGAGACGCTCCATCACGCCCGGGCGGAAGCCCTCGATGATCACGTCGGCCTTGGCGACCATGGCCAGGATGGTCTCGCGGTCGGCCGGGTTCTTCAGATCGGCCTCCACCACGCGCCGTCCGCGCAGGAGCGCGTCGGCGGGCACGCCCTCGGCGGGGATCTGGCCGGGGCGCTGCACCCGGACGACGTCGGCGCCGAGGTCGGCGAGCAGCATGGCGGCGTGCGGGCCGGGGCCGATGCCGGCGAACTCGATCACGCGGACACCGGCGAGGGGCCCGGAGCGTCCCGAGGGTTCACGCGTAACGGTCATGGGATCCTCCAAAACGGGTGCGGCGGCAGGTCGTTCGGCGGCCAGCATGCCACAGTTCGACGTCCTCCCGGCCCCGAACGATCGGGATCTCGGAAGGATCCGCCGGTGCGACGCGGACCTCGGGGGCTCCGCGTCGGCGACGACACGCCGGGCGGGTCGGCGGCTCCGGCGGTTCACGCTCGTGGCCGTCGTCGGTAGAGTCACGGTAATGAACAAGGCACCGAGGCTGGCTTCGGCCGTGTGGCCCGAGCTCGGTGATGCGGCCGTGACGGTGGTGGTCCCGCTCGGGTCACTGGAGCAGCACGGCCCGCACCTTCCGCTGGACACCGATGCGCGGATCGCCGATGCCGTCGCGAGCCGGGCCGTCGCGGCGCTGGCCGCCGAAGAGAACGCCGATTCCGGGGACGTCCGTCTCGCACCGGTCGTGCCGTACGGCGCCTCCGGCGAGCACGAGGGCTTTCCCGGCACGGTCTCGATCGGCACCGAGGCGCTCACCGCGGTGCTGGTGGAGATCGGCCGCAGCGCATGCCGCTGGGCCGCCCGTCTGCTGTTCGTCAACGCTCACGGCGGCAACGGTGCGGCGGTGCTGAAGGCGGTGAGTCTGCTGCGCTACGAGGGCCGCGACGTCGCGTGGTTCCCCTGCGCGCTCCCGGACGCCGACGCGCACGCCGGACACGCCGAGACCTCCGTGCTGCTGGAGATCGCCCCCGATCGGGTGCGCATGGACAGGGCCGAACCCGGGGACACCCGGCCCATCGCCGAGGTGCTCGATGCACTGCGTGCCTCGGGGGTCGCCGGGGTGAGCGCCAACGGCGTCCTCGGCGATCCGACCGGGGCGACGCGCGAGGCCGGTGCGCGGGCGCTCGACACGCTGACCGGGCACCTGGCCGACGCCCTGGGGCGCTGGACCGTCGACCCGTCCGGGAGGTTGCGATGACCGGGCCCGTCGACGTCGACCTGCCCGACGGATTCCAGGTGCAGATCGATCCGCGCTGCGCGCGCAAGGGCGACCTGCACCATCTGGTCGGCGGCTCGCCGACGCGCGTCATGCGGCTCTCGGACGCCGCCCTCGGCATGACCTCCGCCGACGGCCGGATCGCGGTCCACGACGCCTCCACGCGCGTCCTGGCCCGCACGCTCCTGGACTCCGGGATCGGGCTTCCGCGCCCGATGCAGGGGCCGTCGACCGACGAGGTGACGGTGGTGATCCCGGTGCGCGGCAACCAGTCGGGGGTCGACGCGTTGCTCACAGCGCTGCGCGGGCTGCGGGTGATCGTCGTCGACGACGGTTCCCCGGAGCCGATCCGCGCCGACGGCGAGGGCGTCCGGCTGATCCGATTCGACGAGAACCGCGGACCGGCGGCCGCCCGCAACGCGGGGGTGGCCGCGGCCGAGACCGATTTCGTGGCCTTCCTCGACTCGGACACCCTGCCCGTCTCGGACTGGCTGACCATGCTGCTGGCGCACTTCTCCGATCCGAAGATCGCGATCGTCGCGCCGCGGGTGATCGGCCGCCGGATCCGGGGGCGCGGCGCGACCGTCGCCAAGTACGCGAACGCGCACTCCTCGCTGGACATGGGTCCGAACGAGGCGCCGGTGGTGCCCGGCTCGCCGAAGCCGTACGTGCCGAGCGCCGCGATGGTGGTGCGCCGGAGCGCGTTCCTCGGATTCGACGAGTCGTTGCGCGTCGCCGAAGACGTCGATCTGTGCTGGCGGACGCACGAGGCCGGGTGGCGGGTCTACTACGACCCGGTGGCCCAGGTCCGGCACGACCACCGCGAATCGCTGCGCCGGCTGCTGGACCGGCACCGCTACTACGGGACGGGCGCCGCACATCTGGCGAGTCGGCACGGGCCGACCGCCGCGCCGGTGATGTCGTCGTTGACGATGTTCGCCGGGGTGGTGGCGCTGCTGACCCGGACCCGGATCGGTCTCCTGGTCGCGGCCGTGATCGGGCTGCGGGCGGTCTACAAGACGCGCGGTCTGCTGACCGGGGTGCCCGGGCGCGACGTGATCGCCGCGCGGGCCGTCGGACGCGGTTTCGGTTTCGGACTGCTGCAGGCGGCGCAGGCCCTGCTGCGGCACTACTGGCCGGTGACGCTGGTCGTCGCGGTGGTGTGGCCCTCCTTCCGGCGGCTGGTGTGGCAGCTGGCGCTGGCCGAGGGCGTGGTGTCGTGGTTCCGCAGCGAGGTGCTCGAATCCCGGGTCACCCGGGTCGGCCCGGTGGGTTTCGTGCTGATGCGGAGGCTCGACGATCTGGCGTACGGCACCGGGCTCTGGCAGGGCGCGCTGTCGCACGCCAGCCTGGGCGCGCTGCGGCCCAAGCTGACGGTCTAGGCGGGAGGTCCCCGGTGGTCGGGCGTCTCTCGCCGTTCGGGGCGCGGTGGGGCGGCTCGTGACGGGGGAGACGTACGACGTCGTGGTGGTCGGCGCCGGAACCGCCGGCTCGATCGTGGCGGGGCGGCTCGCCGCGTCCGGCGACCGGTCGGTGCTGCTGCTGGAACACGGGCCCGGCGCACTCCCCGGTCCGGAGGTGACCGCGCTGACCGGGCTGCCGATCGGGTCCGGCGCCACCCGTGTCACCGGATACGACGAGGCACGCGGGCGGCCGGTGGTGCGCGGCCGCGGGCTGGGCGGGTCGTCGTGCGTCAACGGCGGCTACTTCCTGCGCGGACATCCCGGCGACTTCGATCGTTGGCCGTCGTGGTGGACGCGGGAACGGATCGCCGCGGGCTACGACGCCCTCGACGGCGGTGACGCGGGCGGGGGCGTGATGTCGGTGACGCCGTTCGCCGACGACGAGCTCGGCGACGTCCCGCGGAGGTTCGACGACTACTGGCGCCCCCGCCTGGGGCCGCCCGTCGCGGCGGCGTGGCCGCGGCCGGGACTGGTGCGCGTGCGCGGCAACCGGGTCGACGGGCACCGCCGGAGCACGGCCGCCGCCCTGCTCGACCGGCGACCGCCCGGCCTCACGATCCGAGGAGAGGCGACGGTGCAGCGGACGGTGCACTCGGCGGCCGGTACCGGTCGGCGCGCGACCGGAGTGCTGGTCGACGGTGAGGAGATCGCCGCGGGCGAGGTGATCCTGTGCGCAGGCACCCTCGGCACCGCCGCTCTGCTGCGGCGCAGCGGTCTGTTCGGGGTCCTCGGGGTCGACGCCCTGGTCCCGCACGAGCACGCCGAACGGATCGTGCGGTTCACGCCGCGGCACCCGCCCGCCGCCACGGCCCTGCTGCCGGCGGTGGTGCACACCGGCGACGGCCTGGAGATCCGCGCCTACAGCGACGACTTCGCCCGCTTCATCACCGGACTGCCGCCGCGGGGAGTGCCGATCGGCGTCACCGACATGGCGCATCCCGCCCGCGGGACGTACGACGGCGAGACGCTCGACCTGGGCGGACCCGACGCCGAGTCGTCCGCGCGGATGCTGCGAGGCCTGCAGCGGGTGGTGGACATGCTGCACGCGCCGGAGTTCGACGGGATCGTCGTCCCGGGTTCGGTCGCGGTGGATCCGGTGGTCGGGATGTCGCAGCACGCGTCGGGGACGCTGCCGCTCGGACGGGCGCTCGACCACCTCGGCGGAGTGCCTCAGGTGCGGGGCCTGCGGGTGGTGGACGGGTCGATCCTGCCCGGCGGGCTGCGCAGCGGCCCCCACGCCACCATCGCGATGGCGGCGTGGGTGATCGCCGGAGAACTCAGAACAGGGTGACCCAGTAGTCCCAGAAACGTTCGGTGGCGGCGAAGATCACGATCGCGTACCAGAGGGCCAGCAGCACCCAGCCGATGTCGCGGAGGGTACGGCTGCGCGGGCCGTCGTCGAGGGCCCGCGACACGCTGAGCACCAGCAGGATCGGGGTGACGGTCCAGACCACCATGCAGTACGGGCACAGCGCGCCGATCCGGTAGATGCTCTGGAACGCCAGGTAGTTGACGAAGACGAACCCCAGGGTGAGGCCGAGGGTCTGGCCGATCCAGTACCAGCGGGGCAGCGGCACCCGGCCCACCGAGAGCACGGCGGTCACCAGGATCACCGCGAACGCGGGCAGCCCGAGCAGTGGATTGGGGAATCCGAAGAAGCGCGCCTGGTCGGTCACCATCACGCTGCCGCACGAGAGGATGGGACTGAAATTGCACGACGGCGAGTACGCCGGGTCGATCAGCAGATCGATGCGTTCGATGGTGAGCGCCACCGAGGCCGCCATCCCGAGGACTCCGCCGACGAGCATCACCCACGCCGACGCCACCCCGATCGGGCGCAGCGCGGTGAGTCCGCCGCGAGCGTCGTCGTCCTGCGACGGCGTCGTCGGTGCGGCCTCCGGTGCGGCGACCGAGCCGACCGCCGGATCGTCGTCGGCGGTGGCGGTCGACTCGGTCGAGGTCACTTGGCGGCCTCGAGGGCCTGGTCGATGGCGGTCTTCAGGAGCGGGCCGGCCGGGCTCTCGACGGTTTTGCCGTTGATCTTCACCGTCGGGGTGCCCTGGATGTCCTGGTCCGCGCGGACCTTATCGGTGTTGTCGGCGATCCACTTCCCGAACTGGCGGTCGTTGATGCAGTCGGAGACGCCGGTGACGCCCGCGTCCTTGGCGATCGAGATCAGCTTGGAGTCGTCGAGGCCCTTGGTGTTCTCCGGCGGCTGCTGCGCGAACAGACGGTTGTGGAAGTCGATCCACTCGGCGAAGCGGTCCGGGGTCTCGTCGCCCTTGGCGGTGGCCTCGGCGACGCAGAATGCTGGCGTTGGCGGCACGAGTCGAGTACTCGGTCGTCGAGTAGCCGTCCAGGAAGCCCAGCGGCACGTAGTCGATCGCGACCTTCTCGTTCTTGTAGAAGCTCGCGAGGACCTGACCGGAGGACTCTTCGAAGCTCTTGCAGGCCGGGCAGATGAAGTCCTCGTACACGGTGACGACGACGGGCGGGGTGCTGCCCGCCGGCGCGCCGGTCATCCGGATCGCGCCGTCGGTGGTGACGGTCGGGACGGCGTCGCCGCCGGTGGCGGACTCGTCCTTGCCCGGCACGATCGTGAAGATGATCACCGCCGCCACCACGATCAGGGCCACCGCGGCGCTGATCGTGATGATCACCGTGCGGCGGCGCTCGGCGGCGCGGGGGTCGATCACCTTGTTGCTCACGTCTATCTGATCCTTCGTCGCGTGTCCGTCCCGCGGGCGGCGGGTGATTTTCAGGCCCCAGAGTACCGCGGGATCACCGGGCCCCGCGTGGGGCGGGACCGGACGACGATTTCGGTCTCACCGGTCCTCCGCCACGCGACCGGTGTCGAGATTCCGCGCTCGAATCGAGTCGGGCGCGTGTCGTGCGGAGTCGAGATCGCGGCCGATCCGGTGCGTGCCCGCCGTTTCCCGAGCCGCGACCGAGGAACGAGGTCGCGTGTCGAAGGGCCGGTGCGTCACCCTCCTCCGGCCTCGGATCGAGGGGAACGAGGGGCGGGTGGGCTACTTCGGGGTCACCCAGGTGGTGATGTCGGCGTGGACCACCTCGGCGCCGGCGGTGTCGCAGACCCGGATCGAGACCACCATTTCGACGCCGTCGGTGATCGCCTCGAAATCGGGTTCTTCGGCGAACTCGGCGTGAGCGGTGAGACGGGTCTCCGCCTTCGCCAGGTACTGGACGTTCATCGCCTTGGGGATCCAGCGGTGCGACGACGGCACGGTGGCCTCCATCAGCATGCCCATCGCGGTCTCGGCGAGATTGCATGCGGCGATCGCGTGGAAGGTTCCCAGGTGGTTGTGGACCCCGAACCAGTTGGGGGAGACCACCCGGCAGTAGCCCGGACGCATCTCCTGGACGAGGGGGAGCACCGTGCCGAAGTACGGCACGCGCGCGACCATGCCAGCGGAGAACAGCGCGTTGCCGAGCACGTTCTTGGGCAGGCGTTTGCGCAGGGCGTAGGTGGGGGAGTCCTTGGTCATGAGCGCTATCTTACCGGAGAGTCAGTTACGGAGGGCGGCGCGGAGTCCCTTCGACACGCCGGCTCGCTGCGCTCGCGGGCGGCTCAGGGGGCGTAGTGCCGGCTTGGTGATCAGCCCCCACGCCGGTCGAGTCCCCACGCCGGCCGAGCCCTCTCTCCGGTCGAGTCCCCTTCGCTGGTCGAGCGGAGTCGAGACCACCATTCGGGCATCGAGTGATCTCGACTCCGCTCGATCAGCGAGGGGAGGGTTCGATCAGCGGGGGAGGACTCGATCATTGGAAGAGTGCTCGATCAGAGCGGGAGACTCGATCAGAGTGGAGGACCGCCGGCCTCACTCGTCCAGCGGGCCCGTCGGCAGGAGTCGTCGGACCAGCTTGCCCGTCGCATTGCGCGGGAGATCGTCGACGAAGACCACGTCGCGCGGCACCTTGTACCGCGCCAGGTTCTCCTTCACGTATGCGCGCAACGCGTCCGGGTCGGGCGTCGTGCCCTCGACCGGCACGACGAACGCGCGCAGCCGCTTGCCGAACTCCGCGTCGTCCACCCCGACCACCGCGACGTCGTCCACGTCGTCGTGCTCGGCCAGGAGGTTCTCCACCTCCAGCGGGTACAGGTTCTCTCCGCCGGAGACGATCATGTCGTCGTCGCGACCGGCGATGTGCCAGAGTCCGTGCTCGTCGACGAAGGCCATGTCGCCGGTGGACATGTACCCCTTGAGGATCTCCTTGTTGCGGCCGTCGGAGTACCCCTCGAACGGGGCGCCGTTGCGCACGAAGAGTCGGCCGCTCACGTCGGTCTCGCGGATGCGGTTGCCGTCGTCGTCGAAGAGTGCGAGATAGCTGCTGATCGGCGGTCTTCCCACCGTGCCGGGGGCTCTGCGCAGGTCGGCGGGCTGGGCGACCGCGGCGATGGCCACCTCGGTGGAGCCGTACAGGTTGTAGAGGACGTCGCCGAAGGTGTCCTGGAACTCCTCGCAGAGCGCCGGGGAGAGGGCCGAACCCGCGGCGACGACGATCTTGAGCGACGACGTGTCGTATCCGCCGATCACCTCCGGTCCCAGCGCGAGGATCCGGTGCAGCATGGTCGGCACCGCGACCAGGACCTCCGCCCGGTGTTCGGCGATCGCGGCCAAGGTCTTCTCGGCGTCGAAGCGGCGGAGCGTGACGGTCTGATTGCCCAGCGCGGTGCCCACGGCCCAGGTGGCGAAGCCGGTGGAGTGGAACAGCGGCGAGACGATCACCATCGAGGTGTGCTTCGGCAGCGGGATCCGGTCCAGGAGCAGCGCGGAGGTGAACGGGGAGAACCTGGAGCGGCGGGCGCCCTTCGGGAGGCCGGTGGTGCCGCTGGTCAGGATGATCATGCCGCCCCAGGTGGCCGGCCGGGGCGGGGTGGTCGTGCGGCCGGCGGCCACGACGTCGTCGAGCGGTCGGGCGTTCGGGTGGAGCGGTCGCTCGCCGTCGACCCAGGTGACGATGCGCGGCATGTCGTCGGGGAGGCTGTCGGCGAGGTCGGAGAACTCCTCGTCGTACAGGATCGCTTCGATGCCCTCGCGCCGGGCGACGTCGGTGAACTGGGCGGCGCCGAAGCCGGTGTTCATCAGGGCCAGCCGGATCCCGGAGCGGCCGACCGCGCACTGGGCCATCGGGATGGCGCGGTGGTCGCGCGCGAGGATGCCGATCACCGAACCGGGGCCGAGGCCGGCGTCGAGGAGGGTGTTGGCCAGCGCGTTGGACTGGTCGCTGAATTCGCGCCAGGTGAGCGAGCCGCGCTCGTCGGCGATCGCCGGGAGGTCGGGGACGTCCTCGGCGTTGTGCCCGATCACGGTGGCCATCGGGCCGATCACCTTGCTGCCGCGGATCGCATTGATCACCCGGTGCGGCCGTCTGAGGTCGGTGACGCCCGCCTCGCGGAGCACCCGGGCGGCCCCGAGCCCGTCCCTGATCTGCTCCAGAACGATTCCGAGTTTCGACATCGGCGTGCTCCTCTTCCGTCGCGGCCCGCTCGCCGCATCGAGATGCCCGATTCGGGTGTGTCGCCGGTCACGCTACTTGTCCGCGGTCGGTCGCGTCGGGGCTTCCGGCCGACGGCGTCGAAAAAGTGATAACAAATGTTTCTCGATGGGCTGCGGGTCGCCTCCGTGCCGTGAGCGGGCACACGTGGAATGGTGGAGGGGTGAGCGCACCGAGTCCCGAGCAGTCGACCGTCTTCACCCGGGCGCACGCCGATCTGCCCCGCCAGGCGCCCGGTTCACGGGCCACCACCGAGATGCTGCTGCGTCTCGCGGACTCGTCGCTGCCGCCCGCGCCGCGGATCCTCGACATCGGCTGCGGGCCCGGCGCGTCGACCGTGCCGCTCGCCGAACTCACCGGCGGCGCGGTGACCGCCGTCGACGTGCACCGCCCCTTCCTGGATGCCGTGGAACGACGAGCCGCCGACGCCGGAGTCGCCGAGCGCGTCACCGTGCTCCGGGCTCGGATGGAGGAGCTCCCGGTGGCGCCGGGGAGCATCGACCTGATCTGGGCCGAGGGCTCGGCCTACCTGATGGGGTTCGACGACGCGCTGGCCGCCTGGCGCGGTCTGCTCGCGGCCGAGGGGGTCCTGGTGCTGACCGAGGCCGAGTACGTGACCGATGATCCGTCCGACGGCGCCCGCGCGTTCTGGGCGGAGGCCTATCCCGCCATGCGGAGCACCGCGGAGAACGTCGCCGCCTGTCAGCGAGCCGGATGGGACGTGCTCGGGACCTATCTGCTCCCGAGCTCGGACTGGCTCGAGTACTACGGTCCGCTGCATCTGCGCGTGGAGGAGCTCCGCGCGGAGGGGGTCGACGAGGCGCTGCTCGCACCGATCGTCGAGGAGATCCGGGTGCGTCAGCTGTACGGGCGCGACTACGGGTACACCGGGTACGTGCTGCGGCCGCGGCAGCTCGCGGTCGGCGGATCGTCGTACGGGGTGGGGTAGACCGCGGTCGCCGCCCCGAGGTGCGGGGATCCCGGGCCGGCGAGGGATGTGCGCTCGCCGGTCGGCGCCCGCTCGGACTTGTGGCCGCGTCCGACGTGGTGCATACTGGTCAGGTTGCCTCCTGCGAGGCGATCAACTCCCACCGGACCGTGAACGCGGATCCGGGCGTGTAACGCGTGCACTTCTCGTGAGTGTCACGGTCACGACACGCCCGACCGCGGGTGCCGGAGGGAAGCGTACAACGACGAAAAGAACAGCGTCGATCGCGTCCGCGCCCAGCGCGGACCGTGGTCATGTGGCTCCGTTGCCGCCCGCCTGCCCCGGTCACGGGTGCAGCACGGGTGTGAGTCCACGCCGGTGTTCTGTTCGTCGAGAGACATACAGACGGAAGAGGACACAGCGTGGCGGGACAGAAGATCCGCATCAGGCTCAAGGCCTACGACCACGAGGCGATCGACGCTTCGGCGCGCAAGATCGTGGACACCGTGACCCGCACGGGTGCACGCGTGGTCGGCCCGGTGCCGTTGCCCACCGAAAAGAACGTGTACTGCGTCATCCGTTCGCCGCACAAGTACAAGGACAGCCGCGAACACTTCGAGATGCGCACGCACAAGCGACTCATCGACATCCTCGACCCGACGCCCAAGACGGTCGACGCGCTCATGCGCATCGATCTTCCTGCCAGCGTCGACGTCAACATCCAGTGACGGGGGACTAGAACATGAGCAACCAGACTGCAAAGAAGGGCCTGCTGGGCACCAAGCTCGGCATGACCCAGGTCTTCGACGAGAACAACCGGGTCGTCCCGGTGACCGTCATCGCGACCAGCGGCAACGTCGTGACCCAGCTTCGTACCGAGGAGCGTGACGGGTACTCCGCCGTGCAGCTCGCCTACGGCGCCATCGACCCCCGCAAGGTGAACAAGCCGGTCTCCGGCCAGTTCGCCAAGGCCGGTGTCACCCCGCGCCGCCACCTCACCGAGATCCGCGTCGCCGACGTCGCGGACTTCGAGGTGGGCCAGGAGCTCGGCGCCGACCTGTTCGCCGACGGCGTCAAGGTCGACGTGACCGGCACCTCCAAGGGCAAGGGCTTCGCCGGCGTCATGAAGCGTCACGGCTTCGCCGGCCTGGGCGCGAGCCACGGTGCGCACCGCGTGCACCGTGCACCGGGTTCCATCGGTGGCTGCGCCACCCCGGGCCGCGTGTTCAAGGGCATGCGGATGGCCGGCCGGATGGGCAACGAGAAGGTGACCACTCAGAATCTCACCGTCTACAAGGTGGATGCCGAGGCCGGTCTCCTGCTGATCAAGGGCGCGATCCCCGGCCGCAAGGGCGGCATCGTGGTGATTCGCGACGCTGTGAAGGGTGGCGACAAGTGAGCACCGAGACCGCAACCAAGCTGACGCTGGACGTCCGCACCCCGGCCGGTGCCGTCGACGGCACCGTCGAGCTGCCCGCCGACCTGTTCGACGTGGACGCGAACATCGCGCTCATGCACCAGGTCGTCGTCGCGCAGCAGGCCGCGGCCCGTCAGGGCACGCACTCCACCAAGACCCGCGGCGAGGTCCGCGGCGGTGGCGCCAAGCCGTACCGGCAGAAGGGCACCGGTCGCGCCCGTCAGGGTTCGACCCGCGCTCCGCAGTTCGTCGGCGGCGGCACCGTGCACGGTCCGCAGCCGCGCGACTACACGCAGAAGGTCAACAAGAAGATGAAGGCTGCGGCTCTGCGCAGCGCCGTCTCCGACCGGGCGCGTAACGAGCGCATCCACGTCGTGACCGAGCTCGTCGAGGGCCAGGCCCCGTCGACCAAGGCCGCGCGCAAGTTCCTGGAGTCGCTCAGCGACCGCCGCAAGTTCCTCGTCGTGCTCTCGCGCGAGGACGAGGCCGCTCGCAAGAGCATCGCGAACCTGCAGAACGTGCACGCGATCGCTCCGGATCAGCTGAACACCTACGACGTCATCGACTCGGACGAGGTCGTGTTCAGCGTCGAGACGCTGAACGCCTTCATCGAGGCGAATACCAAGAAGGAGGGCTGAGAATGGCTACGCACGCAGATCCGCGCGACATCATTCTGGCGCCGGTGATCTCGGAGAAGGCCTACGGCCTGATCGAGGAGAACCAGTACACGTTCCTGGTGCACCCGGATTCCAACAAGACCCAGATCAAGATCGCCGTCGAGCAGATCTTCGATGTGAAGGTCTCCAGCGTCAACACGAACAACCGTGAGGGCAAGCGCAAGCGGAACCGTTACGGCTACGGCAAGCGCAAGGACACCAAGCGCGCCATCGTGACGCTGCGCGAGGGCAGCAATCCCATCGAGATCTTCGGGGGCCCGGTCAGCTGACCGGAGCACTCTTGAGAGAGGGACTTAATTAACTATGGCTATTCGTAAGTACAAGCCGACAACCCCGGGCCGCCGCGGCTTCGAGCGGTGCGGACTTCTCCGAGGTCACCCGTGACCATCCGGAGAAGTCGCTGGTCCGCCCCCTGCACGGCAAGGGCGGCCGCAACGCGCACGGCCGGATCACCACCCGGCACCGCGGTGGCGGGCACAAGCGTGCCTACCGCCTGATCGATTTCCGTCGCAACGACAAGGACGGGATCAACGCCAAGGTCGCTCACATCGAGTACGACCCCAACCGGACCGCACGTATCGCACTGCTGCACTACGTGGACGGCGAGAAGCGCTACATCATCGCCCCCAAGGGCCTGAAGCAGGGCGACGTCGTCGAGTCGGGCCCCAACGCCGACATCAAGCCGGGCAACAACCTGCCGCTGCGCAACATCCCGACCGGTACCCAGGTCCACAACGTGGAGCTGCGTCCGGGCGGCGGCGCCAAGATGGCCCGTTCGGCCGGCGCCTCGATCCAGCTCCTCGGCAAGGAGGGTCCGTACGCGACCCTGCGCATGCCGTCGGGTGAGATCCGCCGCGTCGACGTGCGCTGCCGCGCCACCGTCGGCGAGGTCGGCAACGCCGAGCAGAGCAACATCAACTGGGGCAAGGCCGGCCGCATGCGCTGGAAGGGCAAGCGCCCGACCGTCCGCGGTGTCGTGATGAACCCGGTCGACCACCCGCACGGCGGTGGTGAGGGCAAGACCTCCGGTGGCCGCCACCCGGTCAGCCCGTGGGGCAAGCCCGAGGGCCGCACCCGTAAGAACAAGGCCAGCGACAAGCTGATCGTCCGCCGCCGTCGTACCGGCAAGAACAAGCGATAACTAGGAGGAGGTAAGAAATGCCACGCAGCCTGAAGAAGGGCCCGTTCGTCGACGACCATCTCCTGAAGAAGGTCGACGCGCAGAACGAGAAGGGCACCAAGCAGGTCATCAAGACCTGGTCCCGTCGTTCGACCATCACCCCGGACTTCATCGGTCACACCTTCGCCGTCCACGACGGCCGTAAGCATGTGCCGGTGTTCGTCTCCGACTCGATGGTGGGCCACAAGCTGGGCGAGTTCGCCCCTACCCGCACCTTCAAGGGTCACATCAAGGATGACCGGAAAGCGAAGCGTCGGTAATCATGGCTACTCAGACAGATAATGCAGTGCAGAGTGCCCGCGCGACGGCCAAGTTCGTCCGCGTCACTCCGATGAAGGCACGTCGTGTGATCGACCTGATCCGCGGCAAGAGCGTCGACGAGGCCCTGGACATCCTGCGGTTCGCCCCGCAGGCCGCCAGTGAGCCGGTCGCCAAGGTCGTGGCCAGCGCCGCAGCCAACGCCGAGAACAACCTCGGTCTGGACCGTCGCACCCTGGTCGTCACCGAGACGTTCGCCGACGAGGGCCCGACCATGAAGCGGTTCCAGCCGCGTGCTCAGGGTCGTGCCTTCCGGATCCGCAAGCGCACCAGCCACATCACCGTGGTCGTGTCGAACACCGGCACCGTCGGCGGCTCCAAGCGCTCGCGTCAGCAGAAGAAGAAGGGAGCCTAGCAGTGGGCCAGAAGATCAACCCGCACGGCTTCCGCCTCGGTATCACGACCGACTGGAACACCCGGTGGTACGCCGACAAGCAGTACGCCGAGTACGTCAAGGAAGACGTCGCGATCCGCAAGCTGCTGAACACCGGTCTGGAGCGCGCAGGCATCTCCGGCGTGGACATCGAGCGCACCCGTGACCGGGTCCGCGTCGACATCCACACCGCCCGCCCGGGCATCGTCATCGGTCGCCGCGGCGCCGAGGCCGATCGCATCCGCGGCGAGCTGGAGAAGCTCACCGGCAAGCAGGTCCAGCTGAACATCCTCGAGGTGAAGAACCCCGAGGCCGACGCTCAGCTGGTCGCCCAGGGCGTCGCCGAGCAGCTCAGCAACCGTGTCGCGTTCCGTCGCGCCATGCGCAAGGCCATCCAGTCGGCCATGCGTCAGCCGGGCGTCAAGGGCATCCGTGTCCAGTGCTCCGGTCGTCTGGGCGGTGCCGAGATGAGCCGCAAGGAGTTCTATCGCGAGGGTCGCGTGCCGCTGCACACGCTGCGCGCCGACATCGACTACGGCTTCTTCGAGGCCAAGACCACCTTCGGTCGCATTGGCGTCAAGGTCTGGATCTACAAGGGTGACATCGTCGGCGGACGTCGCGAGCAGGCTGCGGCCGCTCCGGCAGCCGAGGATCGTCGTTCGCGTCGTCCGAGCCGGCCGCGTCGTGGCGGCAACAGCAACGAGGGCGGCCGCAACACCACCGCGGCCACCGCGGAAGCCAGCGCGCCTGCTCCCGAGCAGGCCGAGAACCAGGAGGGCTGAGGCATGTTGATCCCTCGTCGGGTCAAGCACCGCAAGCAGCATCACCCCAGCCTGAAGGGTCAGGCGAAGGGCGGAACCAAGGTCACCTTCGGTGATTACGGTATCCAGGCGCTCGAGAGCGCTTACATCACCAACCGTCAGATCGAGTCCGCTCGTATCGCGATCAACCGCCACATCAAGCGTGGCGGCAAGGTCTGGATCAACATCTTCCCGGACCGTCCGATCACGAAGAAGCCCGCCGAGACCCGCATGGGTTCGGGTAAGGGTTCGCCCGAGTGGTGGGTCGCCCCGGTCAAGCCGGGTCGCGTCCTCTTCGAGATGACCTACCCCAATGAGGAGACCGCCCGCGAGGCCCTGCGTCGCGCGCAGCACAAGCTCCCCATGAAGACCCGGATCGTGACCAGAGAGGAGCAGTTCTGATGGCACTCGGAATCGCTGCTGGTGAGCTCCGTGAGCTCAGCGACACCGACCTGGTCGATCGTCTGAAGGAGTCGAAGGAAGAGCTTTTCAACCTTCGTTTCCAGATGGCCACCGGCCAGCTCGACAACAACCGCCGCCTGCGGACCGTGCGTCGTGAGATCGCACGCATTTACACCGTCATGCGCGAGCGCGAGCTGGGCCTGGCGTCCGGTCCGGAAGGAGACGACGCATGAGTGAGGACCAGAACGTGAACGTCGAAGAGCGGAACCGCCGCAAGGAGCGGATCGGTTACGTCGTCAGTGACAAGATGGACAAGACCATCGTGGTGGAGCTCGAGGATCGCGTGAAGCACCCGCTTTACGGCAAGATCATCCGCACCACCAGCAAGGTGAAGGCGCACGACGAGCAGGAGACCGCCGGTATCGGCGACCGCGTTCGTCTGATGGAGACGCGACCGCTGTCGAAGTCGAAGCGCTGGCGCCTGGTCGAGGTGCTGGAGAAGGCCAAGTAGGTCGTTCTCGGCTTCCTCTGCCGAAACATTCGAGAGGCCCGGTTCCCGGAAGGGAGCCGGGCCTCTCGGCATTGGTGCGACGAGGGGTCAGCCGCCCATCGCGTTCGCGACGGCCCGGCGGAGGTCCGCGGGACTCGTGGGCTCGTGCACCCGGCCGTTGATCAGGATGCCCGGGGTGCCTCGGATACCGAGGGCGAAGGCCTTCTGGGTGTGGCTCGTGAACCACGAGTCGTACGTCCGATCCCGCATGCAGCGGCTGATGTCGGCGTCGACCCCGTCGGCGGCGGCCAGCCGGACCAGGGCTTCGTTCGACACCCCGGGGCCGCCCTCGGCAGGCTGTGGTCGAACAGCCGGCGGTGGTAGGTCAGCCAGGGCGTGTACGAGTCGCCGGCGCGGGAGTCGGCCACGCAGACCGAGGCGTTCCAGGCGCGGGAGGAGTAGTCGTCGTCGGACATCCGGTTCAGGAAGCTGACGGGGATGTACCGGACGGCGGTGACGGTCGTGGCGCGGAGCTGGTCGAGGAGCCCCGCGTAGTTCGCCTCGAAGTACTTGCAGGCCGGGCACTGGTAGTCGCTGATGACGGTGACGACGACCCGCAGGGGTTCGGTCGGGGCCTTTCCGTCCGCACCGACGAGATACTCGAATCGGGGGTCGCCGAGGCCGCCGATGTCGGAGGAGACGGTGCCCTCGGTCGCCTGCGACGATGCGTCGTCCTTCTCGCCGGAGAAGACGAACACGGCCGTCACGATCAGTGCGACGACGAGCAGGACCGCGATCACGATGCTCCCGACGAGGACCGGCTTGAGCTTCGACGAGGACGGCGGCGGGGCCGGTGGGACCGGGGGCTGGAACGACGCCGACGGGTGTCCGGCCGGTGGCTGCCCGGGCGCGTGCGGCGGCGAGGCGGGTGGCGGGGGCGGCGGATGTCCGGGTGCGGGGGCCTGCTCGGCGGGTCCGGGCGCATCGCGCGAGGCTCCGGACTCGGGTTCGGTCGTCACATCGTCTCCTGATTCGGGGGTCGTTCGGGCCGTGTCGACAGTAGCGATCGGGAATCGAGCGGTGCCGGTCGTCCGGGGCGGCGATCACGAGACGATGCCGTGCGGCATCGAGATTCCTCCGTTCGTACGACATTCGGAGAAGAGGATTTCTCCGGCGGCGGCGGAGCAGGCGGAGAAACCGCGGATTCGTCGTCTCCGCACGCCGCCAGACGATTCTTTCCAGGTCATACCGGATGAATTCCGATTCATCAATGAATTGAACGGAAACCGGCGGTCTTCGGAACGAGGCGGAATCGCGGCGGGGGACTGTCGGTCGAACGAGGGGAGAATGGCGGCGGTGCAACATTCCGGGCTCCGACGACGATAGCCTGTGTGACGGAAGAAGCAGTCGACACACATGGTGAGGACTGTCCGAAGGGCCCTGGTGGGGTTCGAACCAGGGAGAGGGGCTCTATGTCAGCGCTCGACGGTGGGTCCGGCACCGGCGGTGCGAAGCCGGGTTCGCGCGCGCCCGGACGCGCTGCGCGGCCGGCCGAAGACCCGTTGCGAGACACCGGTTCCTGGGACGCGGAGGATGATCCGACGCTCCAGCAGCTGCGTGCGTGGCGGGCCGAGTTGAACTCGGGTCCGATGTACATCTGGATGGACGGGCAGGAGCCCGCGGGGTCGTCGCGCGGCGACGAAGCCGCCCCGCCCCGGCGGCGCGAGCCGGAGCCGGGCGAGCGGAGGGCGCAGGCACCGCGCGAGTCCGGACCCGCCGCACGGCGTCGTCCGCAGGTGCGCTCGACCGACGGTGCGGAACGACGGCGACAGCCCGACGGCGCGGAACGACGACGACCGGCGGCGCGTCAGCCCGACGGGAACGAGCGGCGCCGCTCCGCGCAGCCGGAGTCCGGGGCCGTCGAACGGAGGCACCCGTCGGTGCGCAAGCTCGAGGTCGCCGACCGGCGGGAACCTCGGACGGAACTGCATCCCGTTCAGGAGCCCAAGACGGAGCTGCACCCCGCACAAGAACCCCGGACGGAGTTGCACCCCGCGCAGGAACCCAGGACGGAGCTGCACCCCGCGCAGGAACCCAGGACGGAGCTGCACCCCGCGCAGGAGCGTCCCGCCCCCGCGCGGGAACCTCGGCGGCCGGAACCGTCGCGGCACCGGCTGCGGGCGAATCACGAGCCGGAGCCGGATCGGCAGCGTCCGCAGCAGCGGGACGCGCAGCCGAACAGCGGATCCTGGGTGATCCCCGGGCTGGGGCCGGGGCGGCCGCGTCAGCCGGAGCGGCCCATCGAGCCTCCGCCGCGCCCGGTGCCGCGCAGGCAGATCCCGACCGACCACGCGACCTGGGGCGTCACGCAGCCGCCCGCGCTGTCGCCGGAGGAACTGGTCGGGGCGCAGGCGCGGACCGAGGCGTTTCCGAGCGTCGACGAGGATCAGGCCGCGGCCCGCGGCGACCTTCCGCTCGCGATCGAGGTGAACGGTCTGCGCAAGGTGTTCAAGGGACACGTCGCGGTAGACGGTGTCAGTTTCGCGGTCCCCGAGGGGCAGATCGTCGCACTGCTGGGACCGAACGGCGCGGGCAAGACCACGACGGTCAACATGCTGTGCACGCTGCTGAAGCCGAGCGGGGGCACCGCGTCGGTCAACGGATACGACGTCGTGACCGAGGCCGCGGGCGTCCGCCGTTCGGTGATGCTCACCGGACAGTTCGCGGCGCTGGACGAAGGGCTGACCGGCCGGGAGAACCTGGTGATGTTCGGTCGCCTGCTGGGGCTGAAGAAGTCCGCGGCCAAGCGGCGCGCCGAAGAACTCCTGGAGACGTTCGGTCTCGAGGCCGCGGCGAGTCGCAAGGTCGGACAGTACTCGGGCGGCATGCGTCGTCGTATCGACATCGCGTGCGGACTGGTGACCGATCCGGTGGTCGTCTTCCTCGACGAGCCGACCACCGGTCTGGACCCGCGTAGCCGCCAGGACGTCTGGACCGTGGTGGAGGATCTCCGGGCGCAGG
Organism: Gordonia sp. (in: high G+C Gram-positive bacteria); assembly: GCF_047600385.1. GTDB lineage: Bacteria > Actinomycetota > Actinomycetes > Mycobacteriales > Mycobacteriaceae > Gordonia. The sequence goes on from NZ_JASGKZ010000001.1 coordinate 1,752,054, forward strand.
GCGTCACCATTCTGCTGACCACGCAGTATCTCGAAGAGGCCGACATGCTCGCCGACCGCATCGTGGTGATCGACAAGGGCACGGTGATCGCGGAAGGGACGTCGGACGAGCTGAAGGCCGCGACGGGCGCCGCCTACTGCGAGGTGACACCCGCGCACCCGGCCTATGTGCATCGCCTGCGGAGCGCGCTCAGGGATCTGCTGGGGCCGGCCGAGGCCGACACGGAGAACCCGGACGGGACGTTCTCCGTGCCCGCGCCGAACGGGCCGGAGACGCTGGCCGAAGTGCTTCGGCGCACGGAGAAGGAGGACATCCCGCTCGCCGACATCGTGCTGCGGCGTCCCTCGCTCGACGAGGTGTTCCTCGCCCTCACCGACCCGGACGCGGCGGCGCCGGAGACGGACGAGGACGATTCATGACCGCTGTCGTGGAATCGGGCTACGACGACGACCTGGACGGGGAACTTCTGCATCCGAAGACCAACCCGCTCCAGCAGTGGTGGGTGCTCACCGTCCGGGGCCTGACGAAGGTGTTCCGCAACGGCGAGTTCATCTTCGCGTTCGTCTCGCCCGCGATGCTCGCGCTGTGCTTCTACCTCCCGCTGCGGAAGGTGGTCGCCGAGGCCGCGGACGGTCTCGACTACGCGCAGTTCCTGATGCCGATCATCATGCTGCAGTCGATGTCGTTCGTGGCGTCGTCGGCGGCGATGCGTTCGGCGTTCGACGGGATGGAGGGCGTGAACGCGCGCTTCCGGGTGCTGCCGATGCCCGCGCTCGTGCCGTTCGTCGCCCGGACCGCGACCAACTTCGTCCTGCTCCTGGTCGCGTTGATCTGCGGCCTGGCCGCCTGCCTCCTGATGGGTTGGCGCCCGATTCCGCTCGACGAGGACGGCGGCGGCCTGCAGGGCGCGGTGCTGGCGATCGTGCTCGTCGGAGTGATCGGCTGGGCGCTGTCGTTCGTCGCCGACGGGGTCGGCATGGTCGCGAAGACGCCGTCGGCGACCAGCCAGCTGGTCGCGTTCCCCACGCTGATCCTCGGCATGCTCTCGAGCGGTTTCATGCCGCTGATGCTGTTCCCCGAGTGGATCCGCGGATTCGTGCGCAACCAGCCGATCTCGCAGGTCGTCAAGGCCATGCGAGAGCTGATGGAGGGCACCGCGACCTGGGACACCGTCGCACCCTCGGTGTGGTGGTTCTTCGGGCTGATCGTGCTCGGACTGATGCTCTTCGGTGTCGCGGCGCGGAGGATCGGCTGATGACCACGACGACCGACGACGTCGACGATCCGAGGGAGCCGACCGTGCCGAGTGAACCCGAGGCGTCGAGTGGACCGGACGAGCCGATCGTGCTGTCGGAGCGGTCGCTGCTCGGCTGGTGGCGGCAGACCGCGGTGCTGACCGGCAGGCAGCTGCTGGTCGCCTTCCGCGATCTGCCGACGCTCGTGCAGATCCTGATCTTCCCGGCGCTGACCATGCTGATGTTCAAGGTGGTCCTCGGTGACGCGGTGGGCAAGGTTACCGGGGTGGACAGCGCCTTCGGCATCGTGCCGCTGGTGGTGCTGACCAGCACCATGTTCGGTTCGGCGGTGTCGGCGACCCGGTTGAACATGGAACGCCGGAGCGGGCTGCTGAGCCGGCTGTACGTGCTGCCGATCAACCGCGGCGCGGACTTCAGCGCCCGGGTGCTCGCCGAATCGCTGCGCGCGCTGCTCACCACCATCGCGCTGGTGGCCGCCGGATTCCTGATCGGCTTCCGGTTCACCCAGGGGGTCGGACCGGCGATCGGGATCTTCGTGGTCGCGGTGGCGTATGCGACGGCGTTCGCCATGCTCACGTTGGCGCTCGCGGTGAACGCGGCACCGGGGGCTCCGCTGGTCTCCTACCTCGGCATGGTGTCGACCCTGCTGATGTTCTTCAATTCGGGGTTCTCGCCGGTGGACATGTATCCGGGATGGCTGCAGCCGATCGTCGCGAATCAGCCGATGACGCCTGCGATCGATCTGATGCGGTCGTTCGCCGCGGGCGGCCCGATCATGGGGAACCTGATCAAGGTCGGGATCTGGACTGTCCTGATGATGGGTGCGGCCACGTACCCGGCGCTGCAGGGCTACCGGAAGGCGGCGGCGGGTCGGTGATGTCGTCCGTTCGTGTGGATTTCGACTCGTCTGTGCGGCCGGAGTCGGTTCCGACCTGCGAGTTCGGAGGATTGGGGCAATTTAGTGAAGTTGTTTCTTGCGAAGAAGTGCATGAGGCTGGTGGTGTTCGGAGCCACAATGTGTGGAGTGCGGCCCGTGCGTGGGGAACGGGAAGAAGGGCGGGGCACTGGGCGATCAGCTGTACGCCGCCGTAGCGATCTGCGGTGAAGAGGTAATGCAGTACGACGACCAGGTGTGAAGGGGTGGCCGCGGTGACGCAGCAGTCGACCGGTGCGAACCGGCAGGGAATTGATTCGAAACGGGATGAGAAGCAGCGTGAGCTGCTTCCGATGACCCCTGCCCAACTGGGGATGTGGTTCGCCGACCGGCTGTCACCGGACTACTCGGTCAACATCGCGCAGTACCTCGACATCAAGCACCCGCCGGGCGGACTGGACTTCGATCTCCTGATCGACTGCTGCTACGCCGTCGGCCGGGAACTGGAGACGCCCTTCATCCGGCTCACCGAAGAGGACGGCGTACCGATGCAGTACGTCGACGTCGAGTACGACCAGACCGTCGACCACTACGACTTCCGCGACCGCGAGGATCCGTCGGGCGAGGCGCTGGCGTGGATGCAGGGGGAGTACCGGCGGCCGGTCGACCTGATCGACGATCAGCTGATCGTGATCGCGCTCATCCGGGTGTCCGACGACCGGACCCTGCTGTACCAGCGGGCGCATCACCTGATCATCGACGGATACGCGGCCCTGACCAACCTGCGGCGCATGCTGGAACGCTACAACGCCGCACGGCGCGGGGAGGAGGTCGCGGTCAAGCCTGCGGCGACGCTGGCCGAGATCGTCGAGTACGAGGACAAGTACCTGCACAGCACGCGCCGGGAGACCGATCGCGAGCACTGGGTCTCGCGGGTCGCCGACCTGCCCGAGCGGGTGAGCCTGGCGCGGAGTTCGGCTCCGGTCCCGCTCTCGTTCGACAACGTCGTGGCGGGCCGTGCGCTCGATGCCGATCTGCAGTCGCGGTTGACGACGCTGGCCGGTGAACTCAACAGCTCCCTCGCCGTCCTGATGGTCTCGGCGTTCGGGGCGTTCCTCTCGAAGATGACCGGTGCCGACGACGTCGCCTTGAGCCTGCCGATCACCGGACGGTCCAATGCGAAGATCAAGCGCTCGGGCGGGATGGTCTCCAACGTCGTCCCGATCCGGTTGCAGGGCGTCTCGGCCAAGACCGCCCGCGAGCTGATCGCGGCCACCCTGCTGGAACTGACCGGTGCCCTGCGGCATCAGCGCTACCGTTCCGACGACATCCGCCGCGACGCCGGCCTCGACGGCGGTTCGATGGGATTCGGGCCGACGATCAACATGGTGTTCTTCGACGAGGAACTGCACATCGACGGCGCTGAACTGGAATACCGGATCCTGGCCTCGGGCGTGCTCGAAGACCTGCTGATCAATCTCTACCAGTCGAGCCCCACGGCTCCGCTGATCGTCGACCTGCACGGGAATCCGAACCTGTACACGCACGAGGAGATGCAGCGGCATCTGGAGCGCTTCCTCGTCTTCCTCGAGCGGTTCACGACCGGACTCGAGACGCCGATCGCCGATGTGGACCTGCTCGTCGACGGCGAGGCCGCGACGATCCGGGACTGGGGTACCGGTGATGCCCCGGAGACGGAGCACGTCGGTGGAGTCGGGCCGGTGGCGGACGTCATCGCTCGGGCGGCGATCGACCCGGCGGCTCCGGCGGTGCGGACCGGTGCGGAGTCGGTGACTTACGGCGAACTGATCCGGCGAGCGGATGCGCTGGTCGCACGGCTCGCAGCAGTGAACGTGGGCGCTGACGACGTCGTGGTCCTGGCGCTGGAGCGTTCAGTCGAATGGGTCGTCGGGATGGTGGCGGTGTGGCGTCTGGGCGCGGCGTACGCCCCGGTCGACCCGTCCGGCCCCACGGACAGGATCGTGGCACTGGTCGAGGATTCGCAGGCTCGGGCGCTGGTCGGCAAGACCGACTGGATCGACAGAGTCGGTGAGGCGATCGACGGCACGGTCACGGTCGCCATGGACGATGATGCGGCGGAGAGCGCGGTCTCCTCCTCGAGGGTGCCTGCGGCTTCCGAGCCCGGCCGGCTCGCCTATGTGATCACGACCTCCGGTTCGACGGGCCGTCCGAAACCGACCATGGTGCCGATGGCCGGTGTGGAGAACACGATCCGCTGGTTCCATCGGGAGCTGGCGTTGTCGCCGGGCGACGGTGTGATGGTCGCCTCGTCTCCGACGTTCGACCTCACGCAGAAGAACGTGTGGGCGACGCTGATGTCGGGTGCCACCCTTCTTCTGGCGGACCCGGTGTTCGACCCGCAACAGGTGGTCCGGATGAGTACGGCGGGCGGTCTGGCCTCGATCAACCTGGCGCCGTCGGCCTTCGAGGCTCTGGTCGAAGCCGACGTCGAGGGCACGTTGTCGTCATTGCGGACGCTGTTCCTCGGCGGTGAACCGATCCGGCCTGCGTCGGTACGGGAACTGTGCGCCGTCGGAGTGCGGGTGTTCAACAGCTACGGCCCGACCGAGGCCTCCGACGTGGTCTCCTTTCACGAACTCACCGGCGATGAGACGTCGCGGGTGCCGATCGGCCGTCCGATTCCCGGGGTGCGCCTGTACGTCCTCGATGATCGGTTGCGGCCGGTTCCCGCCGGCGTGCCCGGTGAGTTGTACGTGGGTGGGATCGCCGTGGGACGCGGTTACGGGGCGATGACGGGAACGACGGCCACCCGGTTCATCGCGGATCCGTTCTGCTCGTCCGGTACGGGCGAAGCCGGTCAACGGATGTACCGCACCGGTGACCTCGTGTGCTGGAATGACGGCGGGGAACTCGAATACATCGGTCGAACCGACTTCCAGGTGAAGATCCGTGGGCAGCGGGTGGAACTCGGCGAGATCGAGTCGGCGCTGCTCTCGGTCGACGGAGTCGAGAGCGCGGTCGTGACGGTCCGCTCGGACGATGTCGGGGTGTCGCTGATCGGCTATGTGAAGGCCCCGGAGTCGAGCTCCGATGCATCGGCGCCGGACCGTATCCGTTCGCTGTGCGCTCGCACACTGCCGAGTCATATGGTGCCGACCGTGATCGTCGTGCTCGACGAGTTCCCGATGAACGCCGCGGGCAAACTCGATCGCCGCGCTCTGCCGGAACCCGTTCTCCGGGCCGCGGCCGAGGCCGAGTATCGGGCGCCGGAGTCAGAGGTCGAGATCCGCATCGCCGAACTGCTGGCCGAACTCCTCGATGTGGAGCGGATCGGTATGGACGACGACATCTTCCGCCTGGGCGCTGATTCGTTGATCGCCTCCCGCCTGGTCGCGCGCGCGCGTTCGCAGGCGGGCTTGGAACTGGGCGTGGGAGAGGTGCTGACGAGTACCAGCGTCGGAGAGATCGCCCGCGCAGCGCGCAGGTCCGCTCTCTCAGAACGGCCGCTCCTCGTCCCGAAGGACCGACCGGAGCGTATCCCGGTCTCGTATCCGCAGGCCCGGCTCTGGTTCATCAACCGAATGGATCCGTCGTCGCCCGCCTACAACATGCCGGGCGCCGTCCGGCTGCACGGCGACGTCGACGCCGACGCCATGCGCGCGGCGGTCGCCGACCTGATCGAGCGGCACGAGTCGCTGCGGACCCGGTTCCCCTCGGTCGCGGGAGAACCCGTGCAGGAGATCGTGCCCGCGGCGGAGGCGATCACGCAGATCGGTCTCACCGTCGGGGCAACGACCGAGTCCGAGATCCGCGCGCAGCTGTTCGCCGAGGTGACGACGGGTTTCGACCTGGTGTCCGAGCTGCCCTTCCGGGTGAGTCTCACGACGGTGACCGACGACTTCGGCAGGATGTCGTACGTGCTGACCACGGTGCTCCATCACATCGTGTCCGACGGCATGTCGCTGCGGCCGCTGATCTGGGATCTCGTCCTCGCCTACACGGCCCGTGCCGCCGGCACTCCTCCGGCGTGGGAACCGCTGCCGGTGCAGTACGCCGATTACACGCTGTGGCAGCGCGAGGTGCTCGGGGCGGCCGACGATCCGGCGTCGAGACTCGCCCGCGAACTGGAGTTCTGGTCGCACGAGCTCGACGGCGCCCCCGCGGTGCTGAATCTGCCGACGGACAGGGTCCGCAGCGGCGCCGCCTCCGGCGCCGGCGACTACATCGACACGGTCCTCTCTGCGGAGACGGTCCAGCGGATGCGCGAGGTGGCACGGGAGCACGGCGTCACCGTCTTCACCGTCCTGCACGCTGCGCTCGCGGCGCTCCTCGCGCGCGTCGCCGACTCCGACGACATCTCGATCGGCACGGCCGTCGCCGGGCGCGACGAGCCGGAACTGACCGGCCTGATCGGCATGTTCGTCAACACCGTCGTCCTGCGCACACGGGTGCGGCCGTCCGACACCGGTGCCGACCTGCTCCGGAACGCGAGCACCGTGCGCGCCGCAGCGCTCGAACACTCGTCGGCGCCGTTCGAGGCCGTGGTCGACGCCGTCGCGCAGCAGCGCTCGCTCTCGTACAGTCCGCTGTTCCAGGTCGCGCTGACTCTGGTCGACGACCATCGCACGGACTTCGGCGACACCGGAGTCGAACCGCTGGAGGCCCGGCCGCCGGTGGCGAAGTACGACCTGGCTGTCACCGCCGTGGACGCGGTCGACGCCGATCGCATCGATCTTGAGTTCTCCTTCGCCACCGACGTGTTCGAGCGGTCGACGGTGGAGCGGCTCGCCGGATACCTGGAACGGATCCTCGAGCACATGACGGCCGAGCCCGGGCGCAGCCTCGGCTCGATCCCGCTGCTGCCCGACGCCGAGGCCGCCGAGCTCACGGCGCCGTCGGTCGCCGAGCCGCCGCGCACGCTCCGGCAGCTGCTGGTCGCGCTGGAGACGGGCAACGGTCCGGCGACCACCGCGGTGATCGGGACCGAGGCCGCCAGCAACGAGGTCTTCGCGATGCGGAGCAACCAGCTGGCTCGCGAGCTGATCGCCATGGGCGCCGGTCCGGGCGACGTGGTGGCGATCGCCCTGCCGCGATCGGAGTGGTCGGTGCTCGCGACCGTCGCCGTGGCCAAGACGGGTGCGGCGTTCGTGAGTCTGGACCCGCGGCACCCGGTGGAGCGCCGCGAGATGATGCTCGCCGTCAGCGGGGCCCGCCTCGGGATCACCGCGGGCGACCTCGGGACCGACGGCCACGCCGGCACACGCTGGCTGGTGATCGACGACGAGAACACCGAACTGCAGGTCGCCGGACGGAGCGGCACCTCGATCGACGACGCCGAACTGCGCCGTCCGTCGCTGATCGACGACCCGGCCTATCTGATCTTCACCTCCGGATCCACCGGTCTCCCGAAGGCGACGGTGGTCCCGCATCGCGGCCTGGCCAACGTGATGGCCAATCAGCGACGACTCCTCGGACTGAACCCGGCCGCACGGGTGCTGCACGTGGCGTCGCCGAGCTTCGACGCATCGGTCTTCGAGCTGGCGATGGCGATGGCCGGCGGGGCCGCGCTCGTCGTCGCCGACGTCGACACCTACGCCGGTCGCGACCTCGAGTTGCTCATCGCCCGGCATCGGGTGACCCACGCGGTGATGACGCCGTCGGCGCTGGCGACGCTCGACCCGCAGGCCGTGCCGTCGCTGCGGACCGTGTTGAGCGCCGGCGAGGCGTGCCCGCCCGAACTCGTCCGACGCTGGGTCGAGGCCGGCCGCGACTTCTCGAACCTGTACGGACCGACCGAGACCACGATCTGGGCGACGTACGACGGCCCGCTGACGGCCGACGACGACGTGACCATCGGCCGCGCCATCGACGGCGTCGGTGCCCTGGTGCTCGACGCCGGGCTCCAACTCGCGCCCGTCGGCGTGGTCGGCGACCTGTATCTGACCGGCGAGCAGCTGGTGCTGGGGTACCTGCAGCGGCCGGGACAGACGGCGACGAGCTTCGTGGCCGACCCGTTCGATCCGGGCACCCGGATGTACCGGACCGGTGACCGGGCCGCCCGCCGCAGCGACGGCCGCCTGACGTACAAGGGCCGCAGCGACTTCCAGCTCAAGGTCCGCGGCATGCGGATCGAGCCGGGCGAGGTCGATGCGGTGCTCGTCGGCCATCCCACCGTCGGCAACGCCACGAGTCTGGGAGTCGAGGGGCCCGCGGGCGAGGCCGTGCTGGTCTCGTACGTGAGCCCCGTCGAGGGCGCGGTGATCGTGCCCGACGAACTGCTCACGCACGCCGCCGAACTGCTGCCGTCGCACATGGTGCCGCACACCGTGATGGTGGTCGAGGAGTTCCCGACCACCGTCGTCGGGAAGATCGATCGCAGCAAGCTGCCGCCGGTCGACTTCCGGGCGACCACCGAGTTCATCCCGCCGCGGAACGAACTCGAGGCCGTCGTCGCCGAGGTCTACTCGCAGGTCCTCGGCATCGACCGGGTGAGCGTGCAGGACAGCTTCTTCGAACTCGGCGGCACCTCGCTGTCGGCGGCCAAACTCGCCACGCAGCTGTCCCAGGTCCTCGGCCGCTCCGTGTCGGTGAAGACCGTGTTCGAGGGCGGAACCGTCGCCGGGGTGGCGACCGCGGTCACCGCCCTCGACAGCGGCCGATCCGGATCCGCTCTCGTCGCGCGTCGGCGCGCCGAACTGGTCCCGGTGTCCGACGTCCAGCGCGGGATGTGGCTGCTGAACCAGGCCGATCCCGCCTCCCCGGCGTACAACATCGCGATGGCGCTGCGGATGGAGGGCGACCTCGATCTGGCGGCGCTCCGGCAGGCGGTGGCCGATCTGGTCGAGCGCCAGGAGGCGTTGCGCACCGGCTATCCGATGGTCGGCGGACGGCCGGTCCAGCTGATCCAGCCCGCCGACACGGTGTCGGCGAATCTCGATCTGACCCCGCATCCGGTCAGCGAGGACACCGTGGCGGGCGCGGTCGCCGCGGTGACCGGCCGCGGCTTCGACGTGTCCGAGGCCGCTCCGCTGCGGATCGCGCTGCTGCAGCTCGCCGACGACGACCACGTGGTGGTTTTCGTGATCCACCACATCAGCGCCGACGGCGCGTCGATGGCGCCGCTGGCTCACGACTTCATGACCGCGTATGTGGCCCGCCACGCCGGACACACGCCGTCGTGGATGCCGCTGCGCGTGCAGTACGCGGACTTCGCCGCCTGGCAGACCGAGCGGCTCGACGAGCCGGACGAGGACGGGGTCACCGAACGACGACGCCAGCTCGACTACTGGAACGAGCGCCTGGCCGGTGCACCGGAATGCATCGACCTGCCCGCCGACCGGCCGCGACCGGCCACCCCGAGCTATGTCGGGTCGACCGTCGACTTCGAGATCCCGGCCGACCTGGTCGCCGAACTCCGCGAGGTGGCGCGGCGCCACAACACGACGCTGTTCATGGTGACCCACGCCGCGCTGGCGATCCTGCTCGCCCGGCTCAGCGGCCGGAACGACATCGTGATCGGCACCCCGTACGCGGGGCGCGGCGAAGCGGTGCTCGACGAGCTCGTCGGCATGTTCGTCAACACCCTGGCACTGCGGACCGAGGTCGATCCGGGAGAGGGGTTCACCCGGTTCCTGGAACGGGTCCGGAGCACGGACCTGGCCGACATGGCGCACGCCGACGTGTCGTTCGACTCGGTCGCCTCCGAGATCGGCGCACCGCGGACCGCGGCGTTCAACCCGGTGTTCCAGGCGATGTTCGCATTCCAGAACCTGGACTTCCCGACCGTCCAGCTCGACCGGTTGACGATCAGTCCGGTGTCCGAGCAGCTCAGCGCGGCGAAGGTCGATCTCCAGTTGACGCTGTTCCCGAACGATCCGGCGGCCCTGGGCGGTCAGCGCGCAGACGGTCCGATGCGGGCGTCGTTCCTGTACGCCACGGACCTGTTCGACGCGCCGACCGTCGAACGGTACGCCGAGCGTTATCTCCAGGTGCTGAGCGCGATCACCGCCGACCCCGAGACGGTGGTCGGCGACATCTCCATCGCGACGGTCACCGAGCAGGAGGCCGAGGCGGCGGAGCAGGCCGCGGAGTCGACGGCCTCGCTGAGCGAACTGGTCGCCTCCGCGGCGATCACCGCCCCGGAGGCCGTCGCGCTGGAGGCTCCGGGCACGTCGATCACGTTCAGCACCCTCTCGGTGATGGCGACGGCGATGGCCGCCGCCATGCCCGACGCCGATGCGGCGTTGACGACGGCGCTGATGACGCTCGCGCCGACGATCGCCGCGTCGGGCCCGGAAGCGCTCGGTGCCGCGCTGGAACAGCTGCGCACCCGGGCGATCGAAGCAAGTGAATCTCGGAAAGAAGAGGAATCGAGTCAGTCGTGATGGGTCCTACCAGTGGAGCTGCTGAATTCGCGCGAATCTGGGGGCAGGATCCGGCCACGGCCGACTTGATCTCCTTCGCCGCCGCGATCGAGCCCGGTCGCGTCGCCCTCGACGGGGTCGCGGGGCCGGTGACCTTCGGCGCGTTCGGCGCCCAGATCTCCGCGACAGCGACGGTGCTCGCCGCCCAGGGACTCGACAGCGAGATCGCGGTCAACGCCGCGGTCACCGGGACGCTGCCGGTCGCCGAACTGGCCCCGCACGAGGTCGCGGTGCGGACCGCTGAGGCCGTCTCGGCGATCCGCGCCGCCGCCCTGGACGTCGTCGGCAGCGACGACCTCGGTTCCCTGCCCGGTATCCTCCGGAGTGTGACTCGCCGCTTCGGTGACCGCGTGGCGGTCACCGACCTGGAGGGCGCCTCCCTGACCTACGCCGAACTCGACCGGCGCTCCGACGAACTGGCCGCCGGCCTCCTCGCCGCCGGAGCCGGCCCGGAGACTCGCGTCGGCGTCGCCCTGCCGCGCACCGCCGGACTGATCGTCGCCCTGCTCGCGACCGTGAAGACCGGGGCCGCCTACCTGCCACTGGACAGCTCCCACCCGATCGACCGGTTGCAGTCGGTCGTCGACGACGCCGAACCGGTCCTGGTGCTGGCCGACACCGAGACCCTCGACCGCTGGACGGACCTCACCGCGCCGCTGGCCACCGTCGAGCAGACGGCTGCGCGGGCGACCCCGGAGACCCTGGACGCGATCCCCGACGTCGTCGACGGACGGCATCCCGCCTACGTGATGTACACGTCGGGCTCCACCGGCAAGCCGAAGGGCGTCGTCGTCACGCACGCCGACGTCGTCACGCTGCTGTGGGCGATGGGGCAGGAGTACGACTACACCCCCGACGACGTCTGGACGATGTTCCAGTCGTACGGGTTCGACGTCTCCGTCGGCGAGATCTGGGTGGCACTCGCCTTCGGCGGTCGCCTCGTGGTCCTGGACTACCTGACCACGCGCACCCCCGACGACTTCGTCACCGTGCTCGACCGCGAACAGGTCACGGTGGTCAACCTGACGCCGTCGGCCTTCTACCAGCTCGCTGGCGCGCTGCGCGAGCCCGCACCCGGCAAGCTCTCGCCGTCGGTGCGGTCGATGATCTTCGTCGGCGAGGCACTCGACTTCGCGCAGGTCCGCCGCTGGTTCGACGATCGTCTGCGCTACGACGGGAACCACGGTCCCGAACTCAACAACATGTACGGGCCCACCGAGGCCACCGTCTACATGACCCGCCGCGTGCTGACGCCGGAGTTCGTCGCCGCGACCCTCGCCAGCGATGTCGGCGCCGCCCTGCCCAAGTCTCGGATGTACGTCCTCGACGCGCGTCTGGCGAAGGCCCCGGACGGGGTCCCGGGCGACCTGTACCTGGCCGGCGACCAGCTGGCGCGCGGCTACGCGGGCCGGTTCGCGCTCAACGCCACCCGCTTCGTCGCCGACCCGTACGGCGCTCCGGGCGAGCGCATGTACCAGTCGGGCGACGTGGCGATCTTCCGCGACGGCAGCCTGGAGTTCCTCGGCCGTGCCGACAGCCAGGTGAAACTGCGCGGCTACCGCATCGAGCTCGGCGAGGTGGAGGCCGCACTCGAATCCGCGGACGGGGTGAACGCGGCCGCGGCCACGATCGCCCAGCGCGAGGGATACCCGGATCAGCTCGTCGGCTATGTGGTCGGCGGAATGAGCGACGGCAGCCCGCTCGAGGTGGCCGCGGTGAAGACCGCCGTCGCCGCCAAGGTGCCCGACTACATGGTCCCGGACATCGTCATGGTGCTGGACCAGCTGCCGCTCAGCGTCAGCGGCAAACTCGACCGCCGGGCGCTGCCGAAACCCGTCGTCGAATCGCAGGTCGAGTACGTCGCACCCGAGAACGACGTCGAGGAGCATCTCGCCGAGATCGTCGCCGAGGTACTGGGCCTGGAGCGTGTGAGCGTCACCGAGTCGATCTTCGACCTCGGCGGCAACTCGCTGCTGGCCGCCAAGATTGTCGGCCGCGCCTGCGAGGTGCTGGGCGTCGACGTCAACATGCGTGACGTCTTCGCCGAACCCACCGTCCGCGGACTGGCCGCCAAGGTCGGCGAGATGGGGGCCGCGCTGCCGCCGCTGACCGCCGCCGCCGAACGCCCCGAGCGGTTGCCGCTGTCGTTCGCGCAGGAGCGGATGTGGTTCATCAACCGCTTCGAGCCGGAGGCGCCCACCTACAACGTGCCGGCGCTGCTCCGGGTGACCGGCGCCCTCGATCTCGCCGCGCTGCGGGCCGCCGTGGACGACGTCGTCGCACGCCACGAGGTGCTGCGGACCACGTTCCCGGCCGTCGACGGCATCGCCATGCAGCAGATCGCGCCGGCGAGCGAGATCGCCGACCGGCTGGACTGGCGGGTGACCGCGACCGAGGCCGAGTTCGTCGCCGCGGCCGGGGAGGGCTTCGACGTCACCGCGCAGTGGCCGCTCCGCGTCCTGGTCCGGCAGACAGCCCCGGGCGAGCACGTCGTCGGCGTGATCGCGCACCACATCGCCGCCGACGGCGAGTCGATGCTGCCGCTGGTCGGCGACCTCGTCGCCGCGTACACGGCGCGGCAGGCCGGGGTCGCCCCCGGGTTCGCGCCGCTGGCCGTGCAGTTCGCGGACTTCGCGCTGTGGCAGCGGGACGCGTTCGGCTCCCCGGACGATCCGGCGTCGGTGCTGGGCCGTCAGCTCGGCTACTGGCGCGACCGGCTGCGTGGACTGCCCGAGGTGCTGGATCTGCCGGCCGATCGGCCGCGCCCGGCCGTCGCCTCCCACCGGGGCGCCCAGGTCGAGTTCGGTGTTCCGGCGACGGTCGCCGACCGGCTGACACGGCTCGCCCGGGAACTCGACGCCACCCCGTTCATGGTGATGCACGCCGCCCTGGCGGTACTGCTGGCGCGGCTGTCGGCCACCGACGACATCGCGATCGCGACGCCCATCGCCGGCCGCGGCCAGGCCGCGCTCGATCCGCTCGTCGGCATGTTCGTCAACACCCTGGTGCTGCGCGCGCGAGTCGACCCGGCGACGACCTTCTCCGACCTCGTCGCCCAGGTGCGCACCGATGATCTCGACGCGTTCGCGAACTCGGACATCCCCTTCGAGGCACTGGTCCAGGACCTGAACCCGGTGCGCAGCGAGGCGTTCTCACCGCTCGCCCAGGTGATGCTGTCGTTCGATCCGGCGGCCTCGGCGTCGACGGCCGGATTCGAGGTGGGCGGTCTGTCGATCGCGCCGGTCCCGCCGCCCGTCGTCCCCGCGCAGGTCGATCTGACCGTCACCGTCGCCACCGCGCCCGAGTCCCAGCCGTGGTCGGGCACCCTGATCTACGCGACCGACCTCTTCGACACGGCGACGGCCGAACTGTTCGCGGACCGCCTGGTGCGACTGCTCGGCGAGGTCGTCGAGAACGCGGAGACACCGGTCGGCGACGTGCCGTTCGTCCGCGGAGACGAGACGAGCCGACTCCTGGCGGACTCGGTCGGCCCGGTCGTCGAGGTCCCGGTCGAGACCGTCGCCGACGCCGTCGCCGCCCGGGTCGCCGCGACTCCGGAGGCGGAGGCCGTCCGTTTCGAGGGGCGCAGTCTCTCCTACGCCGAATTCGGTGCTCGCGTCGCGGTCCTGGCCCGCGAGCTGATCGCGCGGGGCATCGGCCCCGAGACCGCGGTCGGCGTGTGCATGGATCGCGGTGTGGAACTGGTCGTCGCGGTCCACGCGATCACCGCGGCCGGCGGCCGGTACGTGCCGATCGGCACCGAACTGCCCGCCGACCGCGCGCAGTACATGCTCGAGACGGCGGGCGCCTCGCTCGTACTGGTCGCCGCGGGCAGCGCTCCTGCTCCGCTGACCGGGATCACGGGCGTGGAGGCCGTCGCGGTCGATGCGGACGCGGAAGCGGATCCGTCGACGCCCGCGGTCTCGGACGCGGAACGCCGCGGACGCCTGACCGGGGACTCGGCGCTCTACACGCTGTTCACCTCGGGCTCGACCGGTGTGCCCAAGGGCGTGACCGTGTCGCATTGTTCCGTGCTCAACAGGCTCTCGTGGGGCCTGGCCGCCTTCCCCTGGGCCGCCGGTGACCGAGTGATCCTGAAGACCCCCTACACCTTCGACGTGTCGGTGCCGGAACTGTACGGACCGCTGATCGGCGGTGCGACGGTGATCGTCGCCCGGGAAGAGGGGCATCGGGATCCGCGGTACATCGCGAATCTGATCCTCGAGTCCGAAGCCACGTCGGTGCACTTCGTGCCGTCGATGCTCGCCGTCTTCCTGGACGTGGTCGAGCGCGACACGCTGGCCGGCATGCGGTCGTTGAAGTGGCTGTTCGCCTCGGGTGAGGCGCTGCCGGCGGCCGCGGTCGCCGCGGCGCACGACGTGTGGCCGTGGATCGGCATCCACAATCTGTTCGGTCCGACGGAGGCCGCCGTGGAGGTCGGCTGGGCCGACGTGTCGGACGCGCCGGAGACGGTGACGATCGGCGTCCCCGTCTGGAACACGTCGATGCTCGTCCTCGACGCGCGT
Source organism: Gordonia sp. (in: high G+C Gram-positive bacteria) (assembly GCF_047600385.1). Classification (GTDB taxonomy): domain Bacteria; phylum Actinomycetota; class Actinomycetes; order Mycobacteriales; family Mycobacteriaceae; genus Gordonia. Next base: position 1,767,115 of record NZ_JASGKZ010000001.1, read on the forward strand.
CTGCGGCCGACTCCGATCGGGGTGCCGGGAGAGCTGTATCTCGGCGGCGTGCAGGTGGCTCGCGGGTATGCGAAACAACCGGTGCTGACCGCGGAGCGGTTCGTCGCCGATCCGTTCGGATCGCCGGGCACGCGACTGTACCGGACCGGTGACCTGGTCCGACGGACCGTCGGCGGCGAGATCGAGTACCTCGGTCGTACGGACTTCCAGGTGAAGCTGCGCGGCCAGCGTGTGGAACTGGGCGAGATCGAGGCCGTGCTGGCGGCGGCGCCGGGTGTGGTCCATGCGGCGGCCTCGGTCGTCACCGCTCCGGCGGGCGGAGAGTTCCTGGTCGCCTACGTCTCCCCGGCGACGGTGGATCCGGCCGCGGTGGAGGCCTCGGTGGCCCGGGCCCTGCCGGACTACATGCGGCCGACGGTGTGGACCCTCGTCGAGGAGATGGCGCTCAACACCGCGGGCAAGATCGACCGGAAGGCCCTGCCCGCACCGGAGTTCGGCGCGACGGAATCCGAGTACACGGCACCCGAAGGCGAGGTCGAGGAGACTCTGGCCGAGGTCTTCGCCGACGTGCTGGGAGCCGAGCGCGTCTCGGCGACCGAGAGCTTCTTCGACGCGGGCGGCAACTCGCTGTCGGCGATGCGTCTGGTGGCGCGTGCGGGCGATGCGCTCGGCGTGGAACTGTCCGTCCGCGACCTGTTCGACGCCCCCACGGTGCGCGAACTCGCCGCGACCTCCACCGGTGGCGCCGCCGCGCTCGCACCGATCGTCGCCGTCGACCCGCGACCCGAACGCATCCCGCTCTCGTACTCGCAGCAGCGGATGTGGTTCATCAACCGACTCGATCCGTCGTCGGCCACCTACAACATCCCGGCGCTGCTCCGGCTCACCGGAGACCTCGACGTCGACGTGCTGCGGGCCGCTGCGGTCGACGTCGTGTCCCGGCACGAGATCCTGCGTACCACGTTCCCGAGCATCGACGGACAGCCGTACCAGGCGGTCGACCCGATCTCGGCGGTAGACGAGCGCCTCGACTGGGGCATCGTCGACTCGACCGACCGACTCGGCGCCGACCTGCGCCGCGGCTTCGACGTGGCGCAGGAGTGGCCTGTCCGGATCCGGCTCGCCCGGACCGGACCGGACGAAGCGCTGCTGGCCGTGGTCGTCCACCACATCGCGTTCGACGGTCAGTCGTTCGGGCCGTTCGCGCTCGACCTGTTCGCGGCCTACTCGGCGCGCGTCGACGGTGCGACGCCGCGGTTCGCCGAGCTCCCGGTCCAGTTCGCGGACTACGCGATCTGGCAACGTGACGTGCTCGGCGATCCGTCCGACGAGGCGTCGGTGCTGGGCCGGGAACTGGCGTACTGGAAGAACGCCCTCGCCGGAGTCCCGGACGTGCTCGACCTGCCGTCGGACCGTCCGCGCCCGACGACGGCGAGCCACCGCGGCCAACTGCACACGTTCACCGTGCCGTCCGACGTCGCCGCGCTCGTCGACCGCATCGCGGCCCGCAGCGGCGCGACCCGGTTCATGGTGCTGCACGCGGCCTTCGCCGTGCTGCTCGCCCGGCTGTCGGCGAACGACGACATCGTGATCGGCACCCCGGTCGGCGGCCGTGGCAGGCGGGAACTCGACGGCCTGGTCGGCATGTTCGTCAACACGCTGGCGCTGCGCACCCGGATCGACCCGGCGTCGTCGTTCACGACGCTGCTGAACGACGTCCGGGACCGCGACCTCACCGCCTTCGACCACGCCCAGGTGCCGTTCGAGTCGGTCGTCGACGCGGTGAACCCGGTGCGCAGCGAGGCGTTCTCGCCGATCGTGCAGGTGATCCTGTCCGTCGACCCGGTGGCGGCCTCGACCGAAGCGGTGGCCGTGGGCGGCCTGCAGGTGGCGCCGGTCGAGATCGCCGAGGCGCCCGCCCAGATGGACCTGAACCTGACCGTCACCACGGCGGGCGACGGGGCGGACTGGGCGGCGATCCTGACGTTCGCGACGGATCTGTTCGACCGCGCCTCGATGGAGACGCTGAGCGATCGCTTCGTGCGAGTGCTCCGTGAGACGGCCTCCGCTCCGGAGACCGCTCTCGGCGACCTCCCGCTGATGCCGGGCGACGAGACGACGGCGGTCCTGAAGGAGTCGACCGGAGCCGAGGCTCCGATGCCCGACGAGACGATCGCCGACGCGGTGGCCGCGAGCATCGCCCGGGCGCCGGAGACGACGGCGCTGGTGAGCGGCGCCCGGGAACTGTCGTACCGCGAGTTCGGTGTGCGGGTCGGCGACCTGGCCCGTCGGCTGACCGAAGCCGGAGTGGGCCCGGACACGGCGGTCGGCGTGGTGATGGATCGCGGCGTCGAACTCGTGATCGCGGTGCACGCGATCATGGCGGCCGGCGGCCGGTACGTGCCGATCGACTCGGACGCCCCCGAGGCCCGCGCGAAGTACATGGCCGAGACCGCCGGGATGCGGTTGGTCGTCGTGCAGGCGGGGGCGGCGCAGCCGTCGTTCCTCCCGGCGCTGGACGTCCCGGTCCTCGAGGTCGACGCGTCGACCGTGCTCGACGACGATGCGCGTCCGTTCACCGCCGAGGAGCGCCTCGCTCCGTCGCGTGTCGACGACGCCGCCTACACGCTGTTCACGTCGGGTTCGACGGGTCTGCCGAAGGGTGTGACCGTCTCGCACGGTGCGGTGCGGAACTTCGTGTCCTGGTTCGACGAGCTGGTGCCGGCGGGGGAGCAGCGTCTGCTGTTCAAGACGCCGCACACCTTCGACGCGTCGGTGCTGGAACTGTTCTGGCCGTTGGTGGCGGGGCAGACGATGGTGGTCGCCGAGGCGCAGGGGCATCGGGATCCGCGGTACATGGCTGATGTGATGCGCGATGCCGGTGTGTCGGTGGTGCAGTTCGTGCCGTCGTTGTTGGCGGCGTTCTTGGATGTGGTCGATGACGAGCCGCTGCTGCCGAATCTTCGGGTGTTGTTCTCCGGTGGTGAGGCGTTGCCGCCTGCGGTCGCGAAGGATTTCCGCGCGCGGGTGCCGCAGGCGAGGTTGGTGAATCTGTTCGGTCCGACCGAGGCTGCGGTGTACACGATGTCGGCGGAGTTGTTGCCGCCGGTCGGGCAGGGTGAAGCTCGTGTCGGAACCCTCGATCTGGTGCCGATCGGTGGGCCGATGGCCAATACCACTGCGTTGGTTCTGGATTCGCGGTTGCATCCGGTGCCTGATGGCGTGGCGGGTGAGTTGTATCTGGGCGGTGTGCAGTCGGCACGCGGTTACCAGTCACGTCCGATCCTGACGGCGGAGCGGTTCGTCGCCGATCCGTTCGGGCGTCCCGGTGCGCGGATGTACCGCACCGGTGACCTGGTGCGGCGCAGTGAGCACAGCGGTGAGCTGGAGTATCTGGGCCGCACCGACTTCCAGGTGAAGCTGCGCGGGCAGCGGATGGAGTTGGGGGAGATCGAGTCGGCGATCGCGTCGGCGCCGGGCGTGGTGCTGGCGGCGGTCCGGTTGGTGTCCGGGCCCGCGGGCCACCGGCTGGTCGGATACATGGTTCCGGAATCGGTCGACACGACCGAGGTCGCGGCGGCGGTCTCGGCCGCTCTGCCGGAGTACATGGTGCCCACCGTGTGGATGGCGCTGCCGGAGATGCCGGTGAACACGGCGGGCAAGGTGGATCGTCGTGCGCTGCCCGACCCGGACTTCGAGGTCCTGGAGTACGTGGCTCCGGCGAACGACGACGAGCAGGTCGTGGCGGACGTCTACGCCGACCTGCTGGGTATGGACCGGGTGTCGGTGACCGAGTCGTTCTTCGACGTCGGCGGCAACTCGCTGGCCGCGATGCGTGTGGTGGCGCGGGTGAGTGATGCGCTCGGTGTGCAGGTGTCGGTGCGGGACGTGTTCGATGCGCCGAGTGTGCGGGAACTGGTGGCCGCCGTGGCGGGTCGTGCTCCGGCGTTGCCGCCGGTGGTGGCGGTGGTGCCGCGTCCGGGCCAGGTTCCTTTGTCGTTTGCTCAGCAGCGGATGTGGTTCATCAATCGTTTGGATCCTGTGTCTCCGGTGTACAACGTGCCGACGGTGTTGCGGGTTCGCGGTGGTCTGGACGTGGAGGCGTTGCACGCGGCGTTGGTCGATGTCGTCGTCCGGCATGAGGTGTTGCGCACCGTCTTCCCAGACCGGGATGGTGTTCCCGCGCAGTCGGTCGCTCAGACTTCGTCGGTCGCGGCGCGTCTTGATTGGGCGGTGGTCGGTTCGCGGGCCGAGGTCGAGGCTGCGGTGATGGCCGGGTTCGATCTGGTGTCGGAGTGGCCGATCCGTGTTCGGGTGTGGGAGGTCGCTTCGGACGAACACGTCCTGGCGGTGATCACTCACCACATCGCCAGTGATGGTGAGTCGCAGTTGCCGTTGGTGACCGATTTGCTGACGGCGTATTCGGCGCGAGTCGAGGATCGGGTCCCGGAGTTCGCTCCGTTGCCGTTGCAGTTCGCTGATTTCGCGATTTGGCAGCATGAGGTGCTGGGGTCGCCGGAGGATCCGTCGTCGGTGGTGGGGCGTCAGCTCGGTTACTGGACCGAACAGCTTGCCGGATTGCCGGATGTCTTGTCGTTGCCGGCTGATCGTCCGCGTCCGTCGAGTGCTTCGCACGAAGGACACCAGGTCGATTTCGAGATTCCCCGGGATATCGCGGAACGGGTCGAGGCGGTGGCTGAGCGGTTCGGTGTGACGCCGTTCATGGTCGTCCACGCGGTGCTCTCGGTACTCCTGTCGCGGTTGTCGGCGACTGATGATGTTGCGGTGGCGACGCCGATTGCTGGTCGTGGTCAGGCTGAGCTGGATCGGTTGATCGGTATGTTCGTGAACACGTTGGTGTTGCGGGCGCGGGTTGATTCGTCGATGAGTTTCGTTGATTTGTTGGGGCAGGTGCGGAAGACGGATCTGGATGCGTTTGCGCATGCGGATGTGCCTTTTGAGGCTGTGGTCGATGCGGTTGATCCGGTGCGGTCGGAGGCGTTTGCGCCGTTGGCGCAGGTGTTGTTGTCGTTTGATCCGGGTGCTTCGGCGCGGGATGTCGATGTGGCGGTTGCGGGTCTGGAGTTCTCGGCGGTGGAGTCCGAGCAGGTGCCGGCTCAGTTGGATTTGTACATCACGGTGTCCACGACTGCTGATCAGGTGTGGAGTGGTTCGATCGTCTATGCCACGGATTTGTTTGATGCGTCGACGGTTGAGTTGTTCGCTGCTCGTTTGGTGGCGGTGCTTGATGGTGTGACTGTTGATCCGTCGGTGGCTGTGGGTGACGTGGATCTGCTGGCTCCCGAGGATGTGGCTGCTGAGTCGGCATGGGAGTGGGGTTCTGAGCGGTCGTTGCCGGGGTTTGTGTCGGTGGGTGATGTGCTTGCTGCGCAGGTGGCGAGGACTCCGGATGCGCGGGCGTTGGTGTTTGGTGAGCGTGTGGTCTCGTATGGGGAGTTCGGTGCTCGGGTTAATGGGTTTGCTCGTGAGTTGATTGCGGCGGGTGTGGGGCCGGATGTGGCTGTTGCTGTGGCGGTGCCGCGGTCGGTGGAGATGATGGTCGCGGTGCATGCGGTTGTTGCTGCGGGTGGTCAGTATGTGCCGGTGGATTTGGGTACTCCGGCCGATCGTGTGAAGTACATGTTTGAGACGGCTCAGGTGAAGCTGATGTTGGTCTCTGATCGTGGTGTCGCGGTGGAGGCTTTGTCTGCTGCTGAGGCTGTGGGTGTGCCGGTGCTCGGGGTGGATGCTTCGGGTGAGATCGATGTTGCTGCTGCTGGGTGTGCGCCGATTTCTGTGGGTGAGCGTCGTGGTCGTCTGACTGGTGATTCGGCTGTTTATACGCTGTTCACGTCGGGTTCGACGGGTATGCCTAAGGGTGTGACTCTGTCGCATGGGGCGGTGTTGAATCGTTTGTGGTGGGGTTTGGATGAGTTGCCGATCGACGGTAGTGATGTGGTGGTGCAGAAGACGCCGTTCACGTTCGATTGTTCGGTGCCGGAGTTGTTTGCGCCGTTGATGGTGGGTGCCGCTCTTGTCGTGTTGAGGCAGGGTGGGCATTTGGAGCCGGTGTATGTGGCGTCGGAGATTGTGCGTACGGGTGCGACGATGGTGCATTTCGTGCCGTCGATGTTGTCGGTGTTTTTGGATGTGGTTCCGCGTGAGTTGTTGGCGTCTTTGACGTCGGTGCGGATCGTGTCGGCGACGGGTGAGGCGTTGCCGCCGGCGGTGGCTGCTCCGGCTCGTGAGGTGTGGCCGGATGCGTTGTTCTACAACTTGTATGGTCCGACTGAGGCTGCGGTGGAGATCACTTATCAGAGCATCGGTGAGGTCCGTGCGGAGGATTCGACGGTGCCGATCGGTGTTCCGGTGTGGAATTCTTCGGCGGTGGTGTTGGATTCGCGTCTTCAGCGGGTTCCTGTGGGTGTGCCGGGTGAGTTGTATCTGGGTGGTGTGCAGTTGGCGCGGGGGTATGCGGGGCGTCCGGATTTGACGGCGGAGCGTTTCGTGGCTGATCCGCACAGTGTTTCGGGTGCGCGGTTGTATCGGACGGGTGATCTGGTGCGTCGTCTCTCGGGCGGTGTGTTGGAGTATTTGGGTCGTACGGATTTCCAGATCAAGTTGCGTGGTCAGCGTATCGAGTTGGGTGAGATCGAGGCTGTTCTTGCGGCGGCGCCGGGTGTGGTGCATACGGCGGTGACGGTGGCGTCGTCGCCGGATGGTGGTGAGCATCTGGTGGGTTATGTGTGTGCGGGTCCGGGGGAGTCTTTGGATGTGGAGGCTGTGAAGGTTTCTGTGGCGGGGGCTTTGCCGGGGTACATGGTTCCGACTGTGTGGATGGTCGTGGACGATATCGCGTTGAATACGGCGGGCAAGATTGATCGGAAGGCTCTTCCGGTGCCGGAGTTCGGTTCTTTGGAGGCCGAGTACGTCGCTCCGGAGAGTGAGGTGGAGGAGAAGCTCGCGGCGGTGTTCGCGGATGTGTTGGGTGTGGATCGGGTGTCGGTGACGGAGTCGTTCTTCGATGCGGGTGGTAACTCGTTGTCGGCGATGCGTCTGGTGGCGAGGGCTGGTGAGGCTCTGGGTGTTGAGTTGAATGTGCGGGATTTGTTCGACGCCCCCACGGTGCGTGAGTTGGTTGTGGCGTCGGTGGGTAAGTCGGAGGCGTTGCCGCCGGTGGTGGCGGTGGTGCCGCGTCCGGAGCGGGTGCCGTTGTCGTTTGCTCAGCAGCGCATGTGGTTCATCAACCAGTTCGAGCCGCTCTCGGCGACCTACAACATCCCGGTCGCGGTACATGTGACCGGAGAGGTGAACGTCGACGCCATGCGACAGGCCGCGGTCGACGTCGTCCGTCGGCAGGAGATCCTGCGCACGGTGTTCCCCGCGGTCGACGGCCGACCGACACAGGTCGTCCGCTCTGCGGACTCGGCGGATGCCGAACTGGACTGGGCACTCGCCGATTCCGAGGCGGAACTCTTCACCGCCGCTTCGACGGGCTTCGACGTCACCGCGCGACCGCCGCTTCGCGTCCGCATGTGGCAGCAGCGACCGAACGAATGGGTTCTGCTCGCCGTGATCCACCACATCGTCGGTGACGGCGAGTCGATGCTTCCGCTCATGACGGACATGGTCTCGGCGTACATCGCACGTGCGGGGGGATCGGAACCGGGTTTCGCGCCGTTGCCGGTGCAGTTCGCCGATTACGCGATCTGGCAGCACGAGGTGCTCGGCGATCCCACCGACCCGACGACGGTCGCAGGCAAGCAGCTGACCTACTGGGAGAAGGCCCTCGCCGGCATCCCGGACGTCCTCGAACTGCCCGCTGATCGGCCGCGGCCCCCGGTCGCCACCTACGCGGGTGCCCGGTACGACTTCGCACTGCCCGCCGAACTCGGTGAGCGGATCGAAGAACTCGCCCGCACGTGTGGTGCGACCGCCTTCATGGTGGTCCACGCGGCGCTGTCGGTGCTGCTCGCCCGACTGTCGGCGATCGACGACATCACCGTCGCCACCCCGATCGCCGGTCGCGGACAGGCCGAACTTGACGGGTTGGTCGGCATGTTCGTCAACACCCTGGTGCTACGGGCGCAGATCGACGTCGCGGACGGTTTCGACGCGGTGGTGGATGCGGTCCGCTCGACCGACCTGGAGGCGTTCGCCCATGCGGACGTGCCGTTCGAGACGATCGTCGAACGACTCAACCCGGTGCGTTCGCAGGCGTTCTCACCGCTCGCCCAGGTGATGTTGAGCGTGAACCACGCGGCACCGCGGCCGAGCGGCATCGTGGAGGTCGACGGTCTGTCCGTGGCACCGCTGGAGGTGCCCACGACCACCGCGCAACTCGATCTGGCGTTCACGGTGAACGCTGTCTCGGGTGAGACCTGGCCGGTGTCCATCGTCTATGCGACAGACCTCTTCGACGAGGGCACCGTTGTTAGGCTCGGGGAGCGTTTCACGGCCGTACTGGAGGCGGTGACCCGGTCTCCGCAGAAACCTGTCGCCGTCGCCGAGCTCGTCTCCGAAACGGAACGTGCAGAAATCGCGATGTGGTCCAGGGGCGCACCCGCCACGGGTGACGCGCAGACCCTGTCCGAGGTGATCGAGTGACCACGACGTCGAGTCGAGATGAGGAGAGTGCAAAGGTGGAATCGAACGGGGCCGTCGCCCTTGTCTTCGGCGACCGGAAGGTCTCCCGTGACGAGTTCACCGCTCGGGTCGCGGACCTCGCCCGGACCCTGATCGCCGCCGGGGTCGGCCCCGAGGTCTCCGTCGCCGTGGCCATGCCGCGGTCGGTGGAGCTGATGGTCGCTCTGCACGCGATCACGGTCGCCGGCGGCGCCTACGTGCCGCTCGCCGTCGACGCCCCGGCCGACCGCGTGGAGTACATGATCGAGACGGCGGGCAGCACGCATGTGCTCGTCGTCGCCGGTGCGATCCCCGGCGTGGTCGCCGGGCTCGACGACGTGCGGGTCGTCGAGGTCGACGCGAACGGTCCGGTCCCCGAGGCCGCACCGATCACCGACGCCGACCGGGTCCGCCCGGTGCATCCCGACGACGCCGCGTACACCCTCTTCACCTCGGGTTCCACGGGGCGTCCGAAGGGCGTGACGGTGACGCACCGCGCGATCGCCAACCGCCTGGAGTGGATGCGCGACTGGTATTCGCTCGGCAGCGACGACGTCTTCGTCCAGAAGACGCCGATCACCTTCGACGTGTCGGTGTGGGAGCTGTTCCTGCCCGCCGCGGTCGGCGCGACCACGGTCATCGCCGAACCCGGACGACACGGCGACCCCGCCTACCTGGCCGACCTGGTCGAGCGGGAGCGGATCAGCGTCGTCCACTTCGTCCCGTCGATGCTCACGGCCTTCGCCGACACCCTCGGCGACCGGCTGGCGGACCTGACCTCCCTGCGCGTCCTGTTCACCTCCGGTGAGGCGCTGACCGCGCCGGTCGCCCATCGCGTGCTGGAGTCGCTTCCCCGACTGGAACTGCAGAACCTCTACGGCCCGACCGAAGCCGCCGTCGACGTGACCGCGCATCACGTCACCCTCGACGACCAGACCGTGCCGATCGGCGGGCCGGTTCCGGCGACCACCGTGTACGTCCTCGACCGGTGGTTGCAGTGGGTTCCCGTCGGGGTGCCCGGAGAGCTGTACCTCGGCGGCGTCCAGTTGGCGCGCGGCTACGCCTCGCGCCCGGATCTGACCGCCGAACGCTTCGTCGCCGATCCGTTCGGCGTCTCCGGCGAACGCCTGTACCGCACCGGCGACCTGGTGCGCTGGAACAAGGCCGGTGAGATCGAGTACCTTGGCCGCACCGACTTCCAGGTGAAACTCCGCGGCCAGCGACTCGAACTCGGCGAGGTCGAGGCGGTCCTCGCGAGCGCCCCCGGTGTCGTGAACGCGGCCGCCGCCGTCGTCGAGTTCCCCGCCGGCGCCCAGCTCGTCGGCTATCTCTCGCCGGCGGACGTCGACCTCGACGCGGTCGCCGATGCCATGGCGGCGCGGCTGCCCGAGTACATGAGGCCCACCCAATGGGTGCTGCTCGACGAACTGCCGCTGAACGATGCGGGCAAGGTCGCGCGGCGCGAACTGCCGCAGCCTGAACTCGGGGAGCGCGAATACGTCGCCCCCGACTCCGAGAACGAGGCCGCGGTCGCCGCGGTGTTCGCCGACGTGCTCGGTGTCGAACGGGTGTCCGTCGAGGATTCCTTCTTCGGCATCGGCGGCAACTCGTTGGCGGCTACTCGGGTCGCCGCTCGCACCGCCGAGGCGCTCGGTGTGATGGTGACCGTTCGAGAGGTCTTCGAGGCGCCGACGGTCCGCGAACTCGTCCGCTCGGTCGAAGGCAACACGCCTGCGTTGCCGCCGGTGGTGGCGGTGGTGCCGCGTCCGGGCCAGGTTCCTTTGTCGTTTGCTCAGCAGCGGATGTGGTTCATCAATCGTTTGGATCCTGTGTCTCCGGTGTACAACGTGCCGACGGTGTTGCGGGTTCGCGGTGGTCTGGACGTGGAGGCGTTGCACGCGGCGTTGGTCGATGTCGTCGTCCGGCATGAGGTGTTGCGCACCGTCTTCCCAGACCGGGATGGTGTTCCCGCGCAGTCGGTCGCTCAGACTTCGTCGGTCGCGGCGCGTCTTGATTGGGCGGTGGTCGGTTCGCGGGCCGAGGTCGAGGCTGCGGTGATGGCCGGGTTCGATCTGGTGTCGGAGTGGCCGATCCGTGTTCGGGTGTGGGAGGTCGCTTCGGACGAACACGTCCTGGCGGTGATCACTCACCACATCGCCAGTGATGGTGAGTCGCAGTTGCCGTTGGTGACCGATTTGCTGACGGCGTATTCGGCGCGAGTCGAGGATCGGGTCCCGGAGTTCGCTCCGTTGCCGTTGCAGTTCGCTGATTTCGCGATTTGGCAGCATGAGGTGCTGGGGTCGCCGGAGGATCCGTCGTCGGTGGTGGGGCGTCAGCTCGGTTACTGGACCGAACAGCTTGCCGGATTGCCGGATGTCTTGTCGTTGCCGGCTGATCGTCCGCGTCCGTCGAGTGCTTCGCACGAAGGACACCAGGTCGATTTCGAGATTCCCCGGGATATCGCGGAACGGGTCGAGGCGGTGGCTGAGCGGTTCGGTGTGACGCCGTTCATGGTCGTCCACGCGGTGCTCTCGGTACTCCTGTCGCGGTTGTCGGCGACTGATGATGTTGCGGTGGCGACGCCGATTGCTGGTCGTGGTCAGGCTGAGCTGGATCGGTTGATCGGTATGTTCGTGAACACGTTGGTGTTGCGGGCGCGGGTTGATTCGTCGATGAGTTTCGTTGATTTGTTGGGGCAGGTGCGGAAGACGGATCTGGATGCGTTTGCGCATGCGGATGTGCCTTTTGAGGCTGTGGTCGATGCGGTTGATCCGGTGCGGTCGGAGGCGTTTGCGCCGTTGGCGCAGGTGTTGTTGTCGTTTGATCCGGGTGCTTCGGCGCGGGATGTCGATGTGGCGGTTGCGGGTCTGGAGTTCTCGGCGGTGGAGTCCGAGCAGGTGCCGGCTCAGTTGGATTTGTACATCACGGTGTCCACGACTGCTGATCAGGTGTGGAGTGGTTCGATCGTCTATGCCACGGATTTGTTTGATGCGTCGACGGTTGAGTTGTTCGCTGCTCGTTTGGTGGCGGTGCTTGATGGTGTGACTGTTGATCCGTCGGTGGCTGTGGGTGACGTGGATCTGCTGGCTCCCGAGGATGTGGCTGCTGAGTCGGCATGGGAGTGGGGTTCTGAGCGGTCGTTGCCGGGGTTTGTGTCGGTGGGTGATGTGCTTGCTGCGCAGGTGGCGAGGACTCCGGATGCGCGGGCGTTGGTGTTTGGTGAGCGTGTGGTCTCGTATGGGGAGTTCGGTGCTCGGGTTAATGGGTTTGCTCGTGAGTTGATTGCGGCGGGTGTGGGGCCGGATGTGGCTGTTGCTGTGGCGGTGCCGCGGTCGGTGGAGATGATGGTCGCGGTGCATGCGGTTGTTGCTGCGGGTGGTCAGTATGTGCCGGTGGATTTGGGTACTCCGGCCGATCGTGTGAAGTACATGTTTGAGACGGCTCAGGTGAAGCTGATGTTGGTCTCTGATCGTGGTGTCGCGGTGGAGGCTTTGTCTGCTGCTGAGGCTGTGGGTGTGCCGGTGCTCGGGGTGGATGCTTCGGGTGAGATCGATGTTGCTGCTGCTGGGTGTGCGCCGATTTCTGTGGGTGAGCGTCGTGGTCGTCTGACTGGTGATTCGGCTGTTTATACGCTGTTCACGTCGGGTTCGACGGGTATGCCTAAGGGTGTGACTCTGTCGCATGGGGCGGTGTTGAATCGTTTGTGGTGGGGTTTGGATGAGTTGCCGATCGACGGTAGTGATGTGGTGGTGCAGAAGACGCCGTTCACGTTCGATTGTTCGGTGCCGGAGTTGTTTGCGCCGTTGATGGTGGGTGCCGCTCTTGTCGTGTTGAGGCAGGGTGGGCATTTGGAGCCGGTGTATGTGGCGTCGGAGATTGTGCGTACGGGTGCGACGATGGTGCATTTCGTGCCGTCGATGTTGTCGGTGTTTTTGGATGTGGTTCCGCGTGAGTTGTTGGCGTCTTTGACGTCGGTGCGGATCGTGTCGGCGACGGGTGAGGCGTTGCCGCCGGCGGTGGCTGCTCCGGCTCGTGAGGTGTGGCCGGATGCGTTGTTCTACAACTTGTATGGTCCGACTGAGGCTGCGGTGGAGATCACTTATCAGAGCATCGGTGAGGTCCGTGCGGAGGATTCGACGGTGCCGATCGGTGTTCCGGTGTGGAATTCTTCGGCGGTGGTGTTGGATTCGCGTCTTCAGCGGGTTCCTGTGGGTGTGCCGGGTGAGTTGTATCTGGGTGGTGTGCAGTTGGCGCGGGGGTATGCGGGGCGTCCGGATTTGACGGCGGAGCGTTTCGTGGCTGATCCGCACAGTGTTTCGGGTGCGCGGTTGTATCGGACGGGTGATCTGGTGCGTCGTCTCTCGGGCGGTGTGTTGGAGTATTTGGGTCGTACGGATTTCCAGATCAAGTTGCGTGGTCAGCGTATCGAGTTGGGTGAGATCGAGGCTGTTCTTGCGGCGGCGCCGGGTGTGGTGCATACGGCGGTGACGGTGGCGTCGTCGCCGGATGGTGGTGAGCATTCGGTGGGTTATGTGTGTGCGGGTCCGGGGGAGTCTTTGGATGTGGAGGCTGTGAAGGTTTCTGTGGCGGGGGCTTTGCCGGGGTACATGGTTCCGACTGTGTGGATGGTCGTGGACGATATCGCGTTGAATACGGCGGGCAAGATTGATCGGAAGGCTCTTCCGGTGCCGGAGTTCGGTTCTTTGGAGGCCGAGTACGTCGCTCCGGAGAGTGAGGTGGAGGAGAAGCTCGCGGCGGTGTTCGCGGATGTGTTGGGTGTGGATCGGGTGTCGGTGACGGAGTCGTTCTTCGATGCGGGTGGTAACTCGTTGTCGGCGATGCGTCTGGTGGCGAGGGCTGGTGAGGCTCTGGGTGTTGAGTTGAATGTGCGGGATTTGTTCGACGCCCCCACGGTGCGTGAGTTGGTTGTGGCGTCGGTGGGTAAGTCGGAGGCGTTGCCGCCGGTGGTGGCGGTGGTGCCGCGTCCGGAGCGGGTGCCGTTGTCGTTTGCTCAGCAGCGCATGTGGTTCATCAACCAGTTCGAGCCGGAGGCGCCGACGTACAATATTCCGGCGGTGTTGAGGTTGACCGGAACTCTGGACGTGGATGCGTTGCGTGTGGCGGTGGCTGATGTGGTGCGTCGTCATGAGGTGTTGCGGACCACGTTCCCGGACGTCGAGGGTGAGCCGGTGCAGGTGGTGGCGCCGGAGTCGGCGGTCGAGTCCGGTCTGCCGTGGTTTGAGGTCGCTTCGGTCGAGGAACTGGAGCGGGCTGCGTCGGCTGGTTTCGATGTGTCCTGGCAGTGGCCGTTGCGGGCGATCATCCATCGTCTTGGTGATGGGGAGTTCTTGTTCGCTGTGGTGGCGCACCATATCGCTGCTGATGGTGAGTCGATGTTGCCGCTGATCACTGACATGCTGACTTCGTATGCGGCGCGAATGGTTGGGCAGGAGCCGCAATTCGTCCCGTTGCCGGTGCAGATCGCTGATTATGCGATTTGGCAGCATGAGGTGCTGGGTTCGGTTTCGGATCCGGAGTCGGTGGTCGGTCGTCAGGTCGGGTATTGGCGTGAGCAGTTGGCTGGTGTTCCGGATGTGTTGGATCTGCCGATGGATCGTCCGCGGCCGGCGGTCGCCTCGCATATCGGTGCTCAGGTTTCATTCGTGATTCCCGCGGTGGCCGGTGACCGGATAGCGACACTGGCTCGTGACACGGGTACGACACCGTTCATGGTTATCCATGCCGCTCTCGCAGTACTGCTCGCGCGGTTGTCGGGGACCGAGGACATCGCGATCGCGACTCCGACGGCCGGTCGTGGTCAGGCTGAGCTTGATGCGTTGGTGGGCATGTTCGTCAACACCTTGGTGTTGCGTGCTCGGGTTGATTCGTCGATGTCGTTCGCTGATCTTCTGGAGCAGGTGCGGGAGACCGATCTGGGTGCTTTCGGGCATGCGGAGGTGCCGTTCGAGTCGGTGGTTGAGGCGTTGGATCCGGTCCGAAGCCAGGCCTTTGCGCCGTTGGCGCAGGTGATGTTGTCGTTCGATCCGGGTGCGTCGGCGGCACAGGATCAGGTCGAGGTCACGGGGCTGACCGCCGATCTGGTGGATCCGCCGATCATCTCCGCGCAGGTTGACCTCACGTTCAGTGTGTCGTCAAGGTCGGAGAGTGCGGATTGGTTGGGCTCTGTCGTCTATGCGACGGAGCTGTTCGATGAATCCGCGGTTCAGATTTTGGCGAGTCGTTTCGTGGCTCTGCTTGATGTGTTGACGGCTGATCCGGGTCTGGCGGTCGGTGATGCGCCGATGCTCACAGCGGTTGAGCGGGGGGCGGCGTTGGTCGCTGGGACCGGTCCGGTGGCGGAGGTTCCTGCTGGTTCGGTCGCTGATGCGGTGGCGGCGCGGGTGGTTGAGGCTCCGGAGAAGATCGCACTCTTGTTCGAGGGTCGTGAGGTGTCGTATGGCGAGTTCGGTGCGCGTGTGGCGGTGTTGGCGCGTGAGTTGATCGCTGTGGGTGTGGGGCCGGAGGCGGCTGTGGGTGTGTGTATCGAGCGTGGTGTCGAGTTGTTGGTGGCTGTTCATGCGGTGACTGCTGCTGGTGGTCAGTATGTTCCGGTGGATACGGGGGCGTCGGCTGATCGTGCGGGGTCGATGCTCGCTACGGCGGGTGTGCGGTTGGTGTTGGTGGCCGCGGGGAGCGCACCCGAGGCGGTGGCGGGTTTGGCTGGTGTCGAGCTGGTCGAGGTGGATGCGTCTGGTGAGGTGGATCTGTCGGTCTCTCCAGTCACCGATGTGGAGCGGTCGGCTCCGTTGCGGAGTGGGAATGCCCTGTACACGTTGTTCACGTCGGGTTCGACGGGGACACCGAAGGGCGTGACGGTCTCTCATGCGTCGGTGGTGAACCGGCTGGTGTGGATGCGTGACGATTACGGCATCGGTGTCGACGATCGGTTCCTGTTGAAGACTCCGTACACGTTCGATGTGTCGGTGTGGGAGTTGTATCTGCCGTTCCTGGTGGGTGCGCCGTTGGTGGTTGCTCGTCCGGATGGGCATCGGGATCCGGCGTATCTGGCCGAGACGATCGGTGAGGAGTCGGTGTCGGTGGTGCATTTCGTGCCATCAATGCTGT
Organism: Gordonia sp. (in: high G+C Gram-positive bacteria); assembly: GCF_047600385.1. GTDB lineage: Bacteria > Actinomycetota > Actinomycetes > Mycobacteriales > Mycobacteriaceae > Gordonia. The sequence goes on from NZ_JASGKZ010000001.1 coordinate 1,782,865, forward strand.
CGGTGTTCCTCGATGTTCTCGGTGATCGGGTCGGTGGGTTGATGTCGTTGCGTCTGATGTTCACCTCCGGCGAGGCGTTGCCGGCCGGGACTGCGCGGGAGCTGCTGGGTCGTCTGCCTGGGCTGGGTCTGCACAATCTGTACGGTCCTACCGAGGCCGCTGTCGATGTCACGGCGGCTCGTATCGGGGCTGATGTCAAGTCGGTGACGATCGGTCGTCCGGTCGCGAACACGACGGCATTCGTCCTCGATGACCGATTGCGGCCGGTTCCGGTGGGTGTACCGGGTGAGTTGTATCTCGGTGGTGTGCAGGTGGCGCGGGGGTATGCGGCGCGTGTGGATTTGACGGCGGAGCGGTTTGTGGCTGATCCGTACGGTGGTTCCGGTGCACGTTTGTATCGCACCGGTGATCTGGTGAAGCGTCTGGTCGGCGGGGATATCGAGTATCTGGGTCGCACCGATTTCCAGGTGAAATTGCGTGGTCAGCGGATCGAGCTCGGTGAGGTCGAGTCGGTGATCGCGGGGGTTCCGGGTGTGGTTCATGCGGCGGCGTCGGTGGCGGCGTCGTCTGCAGGTGCGGAGTTTCTGGTGGGGTATGTGTCGCCGACGTCAGTGGATCTGGATGCAGTGAAGGCGCATGCGGCGGGGGTGTTGCCGGAGTACATGCGTCCGTCGGTGTGGATGCTGCTCGATGAGGTGGTGTTGAACACGGCGGGCAAGTTGGATCGTCGTGCGTTGCCGGAACCGGATCTGTCGTCGACTACGACCGAGTATGTCGCCCCAGTGGGGGAGGCTGAAGAGGCGATCGCCGCGGTGTTCGCTGATGTCCTTGGTGTGGAGCGTGTCGGTGTCAACACCTCGTTCTTCGATCTGGGTGGTAACTCGTTGTCGGCGATGCGTCTGGTCGCCAGGGCCGGTGAATCGCTCGGTGTCGAGTTGTCGATTCGTGATTTGTTCGATGCGCCGACGGTGCGTGCGTTGGCGGTGGCGTCTGTGGGTAAGGCTGTGTCGTTGCCGCCGGTGACGAGGGTGGTGCCGCGTCCGGGTCGGGTGCCGTTGTCGTTTGCTCAGCAGCGGATGTGGTTCATCAATCGTTTGGATCCGGTTGCGCCGACGTACAATATTCCGGCGGTGATGCGGTTGTCCGGTGCGGTGGACCTCGATTTTCTGCGTGCGGCGGTGGTCGATGTCGTCTGTCGTCATGAGGTGTTGCGGACGACGTTCCCTGATTCCGAGGGTGTGCCGGTGCAGGTGATTGCGCCGGAGTCGTCGGTGGAGGCTGGTCTGCCGTGGATCGCTGTCGGTTCGCTGGAGGGTTTCACTTCTGCGGTGGCGGCTGGTTTCGATGTGACGTCGCAGTGGCCGATTCGGGTGGTCGTGTATCCCGAGGGCGACGGTTTCCTGTTCGCGGTGGTGGGTCATCATATCGGTGCCGACGGTGAGTCGATGTTGCCGTTGATGACTGATGTGTTGACGGCGTATGCGGCGCGTGTGGTGGGTGAGGTTCCGCGGTTCGTTCCGTTGCCGGTGCAGTTCGCGGATTTCGCGATCTGGCAGCATGAGGTGTTGGGTTCTCCTGACGATCCGAGTTCGGTGTCGGGGCGTCAGCTCGCGTATTGGCGGGAGGCGTTGGCGGGGATTCCGGATGTGTTGGAGTTGCCGGCGGATCGTCCGCGTCCGGCGGTCGCGTCGTATGTCGGTACGGGTGTGGATTTCACGATCCCAGCGGAGGTTGCGGCTCGAGTCACGGAGTTCAGTCAGGTGTCGGGTGCGACGCCGTTCATGGTGGTTCATGCGGCGTTGTCGGTGTTGCTCGCCCGGTTGTCGGCGACCGAGGACATCGCGGTCGTGACTCCGGTGGCGGGACGTGGCAAGACTGAGCTCGATTCGCTGGTGGGCATGTTCGTGAACACGCTGGTGCTGCGTGCTCGTGTGGACACGTCGATGTCGTTCGCTGATCTGGTCGATCAGGTTCGGGTTTCGGATCTTGATGCGTTGGCGCATCAGGATGTGCCGTTCGAGTCGGTGGTCGAGGCTTTGGATCCGGTGCGTAGTGAGTCGTTTGCGCCGTTGGCGCAGGTGATGTTGTCGTTCGATCCGGCTGCGTCGGCGTCGCAGGCGAGTGCGGAGATCGCGGGGATCTCTGTTGAGCCGTTGGCTCCGCCGGTGACGCCTGCTCAGGTGGATTTGACGTTCAACGTCAATACTGCGCAGGCGGGTCAGGACTGGTCCGGTTCGTTGATCGCCACAGTGGATTTGTTCGATGAGTCCACTGCGCAGTGGTTCGCCGATGTATTCGTCAGGGTGTTGAGTGAACTGACTTCTGCTCCGTCCACCGCGGTCGGTGATGCTCCGATCGTCGATCCCGCTGAGCGGGGGGCGGCGTTGGTTGCGGCGACGGGTCCGGCGGAGTCGACTCCGGCCGGTTCGGTGGCCGATGCGGTCGCTGCGCAGGTGGTGAAGGCCCCGGAGGCGGTGGCGCTCTCGTTCGAGGGTCGTGAGGTGTCGTACGGCGAGTTCGGGTCCCGGGTCGCGGTGCTGGCGCGTGAGTTGATCGCCGCGGGTGTGGGGCCGGACGTCGCGGTGGGTGTGTGTATCGACCGCGGTGTGGAACTGCTGGTGGCGATTCATGCGGTGACGGCGGCGGGTGGTCAGTACGTGCCGGTCGACACCGGTGCGCCGGCCGACCGCGCTGAATACATGTTCTCGACGGCCGGTGTGCGTCTGGCGCTGGTGGCAGCCGGCACGAAGCCTGAACCGATCGAGGGGCTCGTCGGGGTGGGGTTCATCGATCTCGTCGAGGTCGATGCCTCTGGTCCGGTACCGGAAGGTGTGAAGCCGATCGCCGATTCCGAACGTGTCGCTCCGCTGCGGGGTGAGAACGCCCTGTACACGTTGTTCACGTCGGGTTCGACGGGGACACCGAAGGGTGTGACCGTGAGCCATGGGTCGGTCCTCAACCGACTCTGGTGGGGTTTGGATGCGTTCGGGTGGAGCGCGGGTGATCGCATCGTCTTGAAGACGCCGTACACGTTCGACGTGTCGGTGCCGGAACTTTACGCACCGCTGATGAGCGGTGCGACGGTGGTGATCGCGAGGCCGGACGGGCATCGTGAGCCGGGATACATCGCCGACCTGATCGCCGAGTCGCAGGCGACGTCGGTGCATTTCGTGCCGTCGATGCTCTCGGTGTTCTTGGATGTGGTCGATCGGGAGAAGTTGGCGTCGTTGACGTCGTTGAAGTGGTTGTTCGCCTCGGGTGAGGCGCTGCCGCCGGCGACGGTGAAGACCGCGCATGAGATCTGGCCGTGGATCGGGATCCACAATCTGTTCGGTCCGACGGAGGCCGCGGTCGAGGTCGGTTGGGCCGACGTCTCGGCGGCACCGGAGGTGGTGACCATCGGCAAGCCGGTGTGGAACACCACCATGCTCGTCCTCGACGATCGCCTCGCCCCTGTCCCAGACGGTGTGCCCGGAGAGTTGTACCTCGGCGGCGTTCAGGTGGCCCGCGGGTATGCGGCTCGCCCGGACCTGACCGCCGAGCGGTTCGTTCCGGATCCGTACGGTGCTCCCGGTGCGCGTTTGTATCGCACCGGTGACCTCGTCAGGCGTCTGGTCGGCGGGGACATCGAGTATCTGGGTCGTACGGATTTCCAGGTGAAGCTGCGTGGTCAGCGGATCGAGCTCGGTGAGATCGAGGCCGTGTTGGCGGCGGCGCCGGGTGTGGTGCACGCGGCCGCGGCCGTCGTGACGTCGCCGGCCGGTGGTCAGGTGTTGGCCGGGTTCGTCTCTCCCTCGAACGTGGATCTGGGTGCGGTGAAGGTCCACATCGCCGAGTCGTTGCCGGAGTACATGCGTCCGACGGTGTGGACCCTCTTGGACGAGGTCGCTCTCAACACCGCGGGCAAGCTTGATCGGCGGGCTCTGCCGGAGCCAGATCTGTCGTCGACCGTGGCCGAGTATGTGGCTGCGGCGGGTGAGGTCGAGGAGAAACTGGCCGCGGTGTTCGCCGACGTGCTCGGTGTGGATCGGGTGTCGGTGACGGAGTCGTTCTTCGACATGGGCGGTAACTCGTTGTCGGCGATGCGCTCTGGTGGCGCGAGCCGGTGAAGCGTTGGGCGTCGGATTGTCGATCCGTGATCTGTTCGATGCGCCGAGTGTGCGTGAGCTCGCTGCGGCATTGGCGGGTAAGGCTGCGGCGTTGCCGCCGGTGGTGGCGGTGGTGCCGCGGCCGGACCAGATTCCTCTGTCGTTCGCTCAGCAGCGGATGTGGCTGCTCAACCAGCTCGATACCACCTCGGCGACATACAACATCCCGATGGCGGTGCGACTGACCGGAGACGTCGATCGGGATGCGCTGAACGCCGCTTTCCTCGCGACGATCGGTCGTCATGAGGTGCTGCGCACGCTCTTCCCCGGTGAAGGAGCCGACCCGCGTCAGCAGGTGGTCCCGGCCGGTCGGTTCGAAGCCATGCTCGACTGGGCGGAGACCGACGACCTCGACGAGCTCATCGCCACCGTGACCTCCGGTTTCGATCTGACGACCGAACTCCCGATCCGCGGGCGCGTCCGCTACACCGAGGGCACCGTGGAGTTGGCCGTCGTCGTGCATCACATCGCCTTCGACGGTGAGTCGACGCCGGTGTTCCTGCGCGATCTGGTGACCGCGTACGGCCGATACATCGAAGAGCGCACCGCCGAGCTCCCCGCACTCGAGATCCAGTACGCCGATTTCGCGCTCTGGCAGCACGAGGTGCTCGGCGCTCCGTCGGATCCGGAGACTCCGCTCGGGCGTCAGGCAGCCTACTGGCGTGAGCATCTCCGAGGTCTTCCCGAGGTCACGGATCTGCCGATGGACCGTCCGCGTCCGCGGGTGTTCGACAACCGCGGTGCCGAAGTCCGGGCGACGTTCGACGACGAACTGGCCGACCGAGTGAACGAGCTCTGCCGGGCGACCGGGGCGACTCCGTTCATGGTCACGTACGCGGCACTGGCGGCCACGGTCGCTCGACTGGCGGCCACGTCGGACACCGTGATCGCGACGCCGACGGCCGGCCGCACCCACGCGGCGATCGACGAGTTGGTGGGCATGTTCGTCAACACGCTGGTCCTGCGGGCCGACACCACGCCTTCACGTCCGGTGGCCGACCTGCTGGATGCCGTCAGAACCGACGTTCTCGACGCCTTCACGAACGCCGACATCCAGTTCGACGATCTCGTCGAGATCCTCGCCCCGGCCCGAACCCCGGCCTATTCGCCGCTGGCGCAGATCGCCTTCACGTACATCGATGCGGAGGAGCCGGTCGAGACGGAGGCCTCGACGACGGGCATCGGCATCGAGCCGATCGACACGGGCGAGATCGAAGCCAAGTTCGATCTCATGGTCCTGGTGCACGGACCCGGCACGACGACGCCGATGTCGGTCGAGTTCCTGTACTCGAAGGCGCTGTTCGACCCGTCGACGGTCGAGCGTTTCGCGGACGTGTACCGTCGCGTGCTCTCGGCGATGGTCGACGACCAGAGCATCGCGATCGGCGACATCGACATCGTCGGCGCCCCGGCGACCGCGGCGACCTCGGCGGGCTCCGTGCGGAAGGCGACCGCTTCCCGCACGTCGGCTCCGCTCGCCGACGCACACGTCGACGAGGGAACCCTCGTCGACGTCCTCGCCGAACGGGAACTCGACCCCGACCATCCGGCACTGATCTGCGGTGACGTCGAGGTCTCCTACGAGGACTTCGAGGAGCGGACGAACCGCGTGGCGCGTGCCCTGCTCGCCCGCGGGGTCACCGCCGAGGACGTCGTCGCGGTCGGCATGGAACGCAGCATGGACTCGGTGATCGCCGTCTGGGGCGTCATCAAGTCGGGTGCGGCGTATCTGTCGATCGACCCGGCCTACCCGGACGAGCGCATCGCGTACATGCTCGACGATTCGTCGGTCGAGTTCGGCATCACCACCGGCGGGGTCCGGAACCGCCTCGGGGAGTCGGCCTGCAGCTGGGTCGATCTTCCCGAGCTCGAAACGGAAGCGGATTCGGGTGACGACGTCACCCCGCAGGACCGCGGTTTCTCGATCCGCCTGAGCAATCTCGCGTACCTGATCTACACCTCGGGTTCGACCGGTCGCCCCAAGGCCGTCGCGGTCTCGCACGCGGGCATCGCCGACCTGGTCGGCGGCTACGAGTCGGTCACCGGTTCGCTCGACGACGATCCGGACACCCGGATCCTGCACGTCGCCTCGCCCAGTTTCGATGCGTCGTTCTTCGAGATGGCGTGGGCGATCACCGCCGGGCACACCCTCGTGGTGGCGCCGCAGTCGGATTACGCGGGCGAAGCGCTCGACGCGGTGCTGCGCGACGGCGAGGTCACCGACATGGTGATCACGCCGTCGGTGCTGGCGACCGTCGATCCCGAAGCGGGGGAGACGGTCCGGAATCTGGCGACGGCGGGCGAGGCGTGCCCGCCGGAACTGGTCGAGCGCTGGGCGGCCCGCGGCCGTCGTCTCTGGAACTTCTACGGACCTTCCGAGACCACCGTCTGGGCGACGAAGGCTCGCATGCTGGCCGGTAAACCGATCACCATCGGCAAACCCGTCGACGGTTTCACCGCACGCGTGCTCGACGCACGTCTGCACGAGGTGCCGCGCGGCGTGGTCGGCGAGCTGTACCTGTCGGCTCCGGGACTGGCGCGCGGCTACCTCGGTCGCCCGGACCTGACCGCGGTCGCTTTCGTCGCCGATCCGTTCGGCGAGCCGGGCGAGCGCATGTACTCGACCGGAGACCTGGTCAAGATCGGAGCCAAGGGCGGTCTTCGAGTTCGCCGGCCGTGCCGACCACCAGGTGAAGATCAACGGCCAGCGCGTCGAACTCGGTGAGATCGAGGCCGTGCTGGCTGCGCAGTCCGGGGTCGCGCAGGCCGTCGTCGTCGGACACGACACGGAGCAGAACGGTCGGAAGCACACCCGGCTCGTCGCGTACCTGATCACCGCTTCCGGAGCATCGATCGACACCGATGCCGTCGCGGAGCAGGCCGGAGCACGATTGGCCGCCCACATGGTGCCCGCTCAGTTCCTGGTGATCGACGAGATCCCCCGGACTCCCGCGGGGAAGCTGGACCGTGACGCGCTGCCACGCCCGGATGCGGAGGAACGACGCGCCGAGTACGTGGCCCCGGAGACCGAGACGGAGCGGTTGCTCGCGAACATCCTCGGCGGTCTGCTCGGCGTGGAGCAGCTGAGCGTCACCGAATCGTTCTTCGCTCTCGGCGGCGACTCGATCATGTCGATCCAGGTCGCGTCCGCGGCGAAGGCCGCCGGTCTGATCGTGACGCCCCGAGACGTCTTCGAACACAAGACGGTCCGGGCGATCGCCGCCGCAGCGGAAGCGGGCGGTCCGGCGGTCCCGCCGCTGGACGAGCCGGAGGGCGGTGGAATGGGATCGGTCGTGCTCCCGCCGATCGTCTCCTGGATGGTCGACGGAGCGTCCTCACCGGAGGTGTTCCGTGACTTCAACCAGTCGTCGACGCTCGTCGCCCCCGACGACATCACCATCGATCAGCTGCGCGCGATCGTCTCGGCCGTCGTCGAGGCGCATCCGATGCCGTCGGCACGACTGATTCGCGAGGGCGACGGATGGGCATTCGATTCCGGGCTCCCGTTCGATGCCGTCGCATCGGTGCGGGTATCGGACACCGATGCCGAGGCCGCGGGCGGCGAACTCCTGGGTCGACTCGACCCCGCCGCAGGCCGGCTCCTCGAGGTCTCACTGGTGCCGGGAGAGGACGGTGCCGGCCGCATCGTGATCGTCGGTCATCACCTCGCCGTCGACGCGGTGTCGTGGCCGATCATCGTCGAGGACTTCATCACCGGCTGGGCACAACTGTCCGAGGGCAGGCCGATCGAGCTGCGCCGTGAAGCGGTGTCCGCGCGAGCCTGGTTCGAGGCGCTGTCGAAGCGGGACGTGAGCGCCGAACTCGGTTACTGGCTCGAGAAGTCCCCGACGACCGTCACCCGATTCGGGACCGATCCGCAGGCGCCGTCGGTGCCGTGGTCGGAGACCGAGTCGTACGTGCTCCAGATCCCGCCGGTCGTGACCGAACCGGTGCTCACGACGGTCCCCGAAGCCTTCCGCGGCAGTATCGACGACGTCCTCCTCGGCACGCTGGCTCGTGCCGTCCGTCGTTGGCAGGAAGATCGGGGCATCGACGACGACGCGCCGATCACCGTCATGACCGAGGGACACGGCCGGTACGAGGACGTCCTCGAGAACGGTTCCGACCCGCGGCGTGCGGATCTCTCCCGCACCGTCGGCTGGTTCACCACCACGTCACCGCTGCTGGTCGATCCCGGCCAGGACGTCGTGCACGCGGTCAAGGCCGCGAAGGAAGAGCGACTCGGGCGTCCCGGCCACGGTCTCGGTTACGGACGACTCCGTTACGGCGGCAGCGACGAACTCGCGACCCGTCCCGCGCCGTCGATCAGTTTCAACTACCTGGGCGGTCGCGGTGGCACCGTCTCGGACACCGACGAGGGCTCGGCGGCGGGGTCGCTCCCGATGTTCCCGGCCGCCGATGCTTCGAACATCCCCTCGACCGCGGACGGCCTGCTGACCCATCCGGGAGTCCTGTCGATCAACGCCTCGACATCGCCGAGCCCGGAGGGCTCGGTCATCAGCGCGGACCTGAGGTTCGTCGGAGCTGTGCTCTCCCGGAGCGACGTCGAGGACATCGGCGAGCGTTGGGTCTCGGAACTGGCCGAGGTCGTCGAACAGTCCCGGGCCGGCGATCCGGGTCTCTCTCCGGCCGACGTTCCCGGGACCGCGGTCACCCAAGCCGATCTGGACGTCCTCGCCGAGCGGTACCCCGGTGCGGACGTCTGGCCGCTCACGCCGCTCCAGACCGGGCTCTTCTTCCTTTCCGATCTGGCGGTCGGCGCCGTCGACGTCTATGTGACTCAGGCCGTCGTCCACTTCGGAGGAGCGGTCGACGAGCGACGCCTGGAGAACGCCGCGCAACGGCTTCTCGACGAGCATCGTTCACTGCGGTCGGGCTTCGTGCGGACGGCCTCCGGCGTCGCGGTGACCGTGGTGCCGCCGACTGTGAAACTGCCGTGGCGGGTCGTCGACCTCGACGGCGACGACGAGGCGTCGGTGCACGAGGCGATCCGCGAGATCGCGGACACCGAGAAGCTGGTGCCGTTCGACATGAGCGCACCGCCGCTGATTCGAGGAGTACTGGTCCGGTCCGGTGCGCGCCGCAGCCTGGTCATCACGAATCACCACATCCTGTTCGACGGATGGTCGGGTCCGCTGGTGCTCGCCGACCTGCTCGCCCTGTACGCGACCGACGTCGCCTACACGGCGCAGGTACGGTCCGGCAGCGCCGACTTCGGAGACTTCGTCACGATGGTCGCCGAAGCGGATCGCGACGAAGGACGGAAAGCCTGGGCCGAGGTCCTGGCTCCCGTCGACGAGCCGACCGTGGTCGCCGCCCACAGCCGGGTGGCAGAAGACACGATGCCTCGTGAACTGAACCTGAGTCTGGGATCAGAACTCACGCGGGAGATCGAGTCGATGGCGCGAGAGCGCGGTGTCACGGTGACCACGATCCTGCAGACGGGCTGGGCCGTGCTTCTGTCGAAGATGACCGGCCATCAGGTGGTGACCTTCGGTGAGACCGTGTCCGGCCGCCCGGCCACGCTGGAGGGTGTGGAGTCCATGATCGGGCTCTTCATCAACACTCTGCCCGTCGTGGTGGACGTGGATCCGGCCCGGTCGATCGGCGAGGTGATCGAGAGACTCCAGACCGACAAGGTCAAGACTCTCGACCATCAGCACCTGAGCCTCGCGGAACTGAACGGGATCGCCGGTCACAGTGTCCTGTTCGACACGCTGACCGTGTACGAGTCGTATCCGGTCGACAACGACAGCCTGGCGTCGGTGGACACCTCCGTCGTGGACGGCGCCTTGGAGGTCGTCGGCGTCGAGGTCACGGACGCGACGCACTACCCGTTGAATCTCAGCGCGTCGCCGACGGCTGAGGGCATCCACCTGCGGATGACGTACCTGCCCGCGGTCTTCACCGAGGGCCAGGCCGGTGTGCTGGCGTCGGCGTTGACGACGATCCTGTCCGGCATCGTCGCCGACCCGTCGCAGAGCGCGGGTGACGTGCCTCTGGTCGATCCGGCCGACGCCGCAGCGGAACTGCTGCCGTCGACGGCACCGGCGGTCGAGCCGCGTCCCCTGGTCGACATGCTCGCCGCCCGCGACCTCGACCCGGACAAGCCGGCGGTGATCGCCGACGGTCGGGTGATCGGTTATCGCGAGTTCGAAGCGCAGACCAATCGCGTCGCGCGGGCGTTGATCGCCGACGGCATCGGGCCGGAGGACGTCGTCGCCGTCATGCTGGATCGGTCCGTCGAGGCGCTCACCGTCGTGTGGTCGGTGATCAAGACCGGCGCGGCCTTCGTCGCCATCGATCCCACGCACCCGGACGAGCGCATCGCGGGCATGCTCGAAGACGCCCGGTCTCGAATCGGAGTCACCGATCCGGCTTCGCACCGTGAGTTCTCCGGCGTCGACTGCCGCTGGCTGACGACGGACGAGCTGCTCGCCGTCGAGGGCGACGGATCGGATCTCACCGCTGCGGATCGGAACGGTCCCGTCCGCGTCGACAACCTCGCGTACCTGGTCTTCACGTCCGGGACCACCGGACGCCCGAAGGCCGCCGCCAACCGTCATACCGGTCTGGCCACGCTACTCGCATGGTTGACCAGCGTTACCGGAACCGCTGCCGAGCACTCAGACGCGCGGATCCTTCACGTGTCGTCGCCGAGCTTCGACGCCTACTTCTTCGAGCTCCTGTGGGCGCTCGGAGCCGGGCACACACTCGTCGTCGCCCCCGTCGACGCCTATGCGGGTCCAGCGCTGGACGAGCTCATCGAGTCGCAGCGCATCACCGATGCGTTCGTGACGCCGTCGGTCCTGTCGACGCTGGACGCCGAGCGCGCCGGATCTCTCCGTAACTTGATTGTCGGCGGCGAGTCCTGCGCGCCGGATCTGGTCGACAAATGGGCGGGTCCGCATCGCCGGATGGTCAATCACTTCGGCCCGTCGGAGGCGACCGTCATCTCGTCGACCGCCGAACTGACGCCGGGAGAACCGGTCACCGTCGGAACCTCGGTCCGCGGCTTCACGGCCTACGTGCTGGATCAGCGACTGCATCCGGTGCCCCGGGGACTGGTCGGGGAACTGTATCTCTCAGCCTCCGAGGGCCTCGGCCGCGGGTATCTCCGTCGTCCGGGCATGACCGCGACGAGTTTCGTCGCCGACCCGATCGCGAGCGATGGATCCCGGATGTACGCCACGGGAGATCTCGTTCGCATCAACGACGACGGTGCGCTGGAATTCGCCGGCCGCAGCGACTTCCAGGTGAAGATCAACGGCCAGCGGATCGAACTGGCCGAGATCGAACAGGTCCTCAGCGAGCAGGAGGGCGTGGAGACCGCCGTCGTCGTGGGCGTCGACAAATCGTTGATCGCCTACGTCGTCGCGGTCGGTGATACGGAACCGGATCCGCGGGACCTGACCGTTGCGGCGGCCCAGCGGCTGCCGGGATTCATGGTCCCGTCGCACATCGTGTCGATCGACGAACTGCCGTTGAACACCGTCGGCAAACTTGATCTCAAGGCTCTGCCCATGCCGGAGATCACTGTTCTGAACGACGATCTCTCCACTCCTGATACCAGGGAAGAAGAGGCGATCGCCGCGGTGTTCGCTGATGTCCTTGGTCTGGAACGGGTCGGTGTCAACACTTCGTTCTTCGATCTGGGCGGCAACTCGTTGTCGGCGACGCGTGCGGTGGCCGGGATCTCGAGCGCACTGGGTGTTCAGCTGTCGGTGCGGGATCTGTTCGACGCGCCGACAGTGCGGCAACTCGCTGTCGCCTCCACAGGTAAATCGGACGCCCTGCCTCCGGTGGTCACGGCCGATCCACGACCTGAACGGATTCCGTTGTCGTTCGCGCAGCAGCGTATGTGGCTGATCAACCAGACCGATACGAGTTCGCACGCCTACAACGTTCCGATGGGTCTACGGGTCACCGGACCTCTCGACGTCGATGCTCTGCGCGCGGCCTTCGTCGATGTTGTCATTCGACATGAAGTCCTTCGATCGACGTTCCCAGCGACGGAGGGCAAACCACACCAGGTGATCGCGGAGGAGTCCACGGTCGCCGCTGTGCTGGACTGGGGCGTCGTCGACTCGCTCGACGAACTACAGGAGTCTCTGTCCACGGGCTTCGATGTCACTGTGCAGACACCGATCAGGATCCGGGTATGTGGCATCGGCGCCGATGAGTACGTCATCGCCACCGTCATCCATCACATCGCCTTCGACGGTGAGTCGATGGCGCCGTTGGTCACCGACCTGTTCACCGCATACCTCGCTGAAGCGGAAGGTCGCGCTCCGGAGTTCGCAGCATTGCCGTACCAGTTCGCCGATTTCGCGATCTGGCAGCACGAGGTGCTCGGTTCTACGGACGACTCGGAGGCGATCATCGGTGAGCAGCTGAACTACTGGCGGGAGCAACTCGAGGGTCTACCCGAACTGGTCGAACTCCCACTGGACCGACCTCGGCCACGGGTGGCCACCACGCGTGGCGCGGCCGTCGGATTCGAGATACCGGAAGACGTGACTGCCGGAATCGAGCGGATCGCCGAACAGGCCGGTGCGACGTCGTTCATGGTGGTTCACGCGGCGCTCGCCGCCCTCTACTCTCGGATGACGGGTCAGCGTGACATCGCTATCGGTACCCCGATCGCCGGCCGCAATCAGTCAGGTCTGGATTCCCTGGTCGGCATGTTCGTCAACACTCTCGTCTTGCGGACCGAGGTGCGGCGTGGCATCACGTTCGATGCGCTACTGGCCGACACGAAGAAGACCGACCTTGACGCGTACGCCAACGCGGATGTGCCGTTCGAGACGATTGTCGAAGCGACCGGTACCACGCAGTCGTCGTCGTTCGCACCGTTCACCCAGATCTGGCTGACCTTCAACCAGACCGATGTCCCGGAGATGGCCGGTGCGAACCTGGTCGAGGGGCGGGTCGGTGATCTCTCGATTTCTCCGATCGCCGATGCATATGTACCGGCGAAGGTCGATGTGCTGGTTGCCGTCGGACAGTCGGATGGGGCGTGGTCGGGCAGCATCGTGTACGCGACGGACCTCTTCGATGAGGCCACGATCCAGGTGTTCGCAGATCACCTCGTCGAGATGATCGAGCAGATCGTGACCGATCCGTCAGCGGCGGTGTCGGCGCTGAAACTGTCCGACGAGAAGACGGCGGCCTCCGTGACGGGTCTATCGGCGACGCCTGTGCCCGGATCGCCGACAGGGGAGCGAGACGCTCGATCCGTTCCTTCCGACGAAGCGGTCGTGTCCAGCGGCGTCGGAGAGAGCCCGATCCTGTTGAGCGGGATCTTTGCGAGAACCGTGGCGAAGTGGGGACCGCGCCAAGCGGTTGTCGACATCGACGGTTCGATCATCACGTACGACGAACTGGATGCCCGGTCCAATCGCCTCGCACGCTGGTTGATCGCCCGTGGCTTGGGCAGCGAAGATCTGGTGGCTCTGGCGATCGGTCGTTCGGTGAATCTCCTGACCGCGATCTGGGCCGTGACGAAGACCGGTGCCGGTTACGTGCCGATCGATCCGACCTACCCGGCTGATCGGGTCGAAGCCATGGTGGAGGATTCCGAGGCAGCTCTCGGTCTGGCGGTCGTCGAATCCGGTGAACTGCCGTCCCGGGGATTCGACTGGTTGTCGTTGGATTCCGATGAGACGTCCACGGCGATAAAGGCGTTCGACGATGTGCCGATCCGTGACGATGAGTTGCTTCGCCCGGTCGGCGTCGACGACACGGCATACGTGATCTTCACATCGGGTTCGACCGGACGTCCGAAGGGCGTCGCCGTGACCCATTCCGGTCTGGCGAACTTCGCGGCGGAGGAGTCGCGACTGGCCGAATCGGACGAGCGCTCCCGTGTGCTCGCGTTCGCATCGCCGAGTTTCGACGCTTCAGTCCTGGAGTATCTTCTGGCCGCGTGGTCGGGTGGTGTGCTGATCTACCGTCCGAACGAAGCTGTCGGCGGCGCGGTCCTGCAGGACTTCATGATGCGTCAAGCCGTCACTCACACTTTCCTGACCCCGTCAGTCCTGGCCACCCTTGATCCGTCGATGCTGCCCGCGCTGCGGGTGGTGTACGCCGGTGGCGAAGCCGTGCCGCAGGCACTGAAGGATGAGTGGGCGCTCTACCCGCGGATCCAGAATCTGTACGGTCCCACCGAGACCACGATCGGCGTGGCCATCAGCGAGCCGATGCAGGTCGGTGATCCGGTCTACCTCGGCGGCCCGATCGCCGGTGTCGGCTTCCTGGTGCTCGACGACGAACTCCTGCCGGTTCCGGTGGGAGCGCCTGGAGAACTGTATGTGTGCGGTGATGCGTTGTCCCGCGGATACGTCGGTCTCCCCGCGCTGACCGCTTCGCGTTTCGTCGCCAACCCGTACGGTGTTCCGGGTGACCGGATGTACCGGACCGGTGACGTGGTGCGGTGGCGTCAGGATGACGACGGTCGGCGCACGCTCGAGTACACCGGTCGCAGCGACGACCAGGTGAAGCTCCGCGGTCTGCGGATCGAATTGGGCGAGATCGAGACGGTGCTGTCCCAGCATTCCGAAGTGAAGGCATCAGTGGTCGTCGGCATCGGAGGGTCGGTGGCGACGGCACTGGCCGGCTACGTGGTCCTCGATGACGGTGCCCCGGTGGACGGCGCGCGATTGCGCGCCTACCTCGCCGAACATCTGCCGTCGCACATGGTGCCGTCATCGATCACGGTGCTTGACGCGCTGCCGTTGACTCCGGTGGGCAAGCTCGACAAGCGGGCGTTGCCGGAACCGGTGATCGAGGTCGGTGAGTACGTCGCACCCGAAGGCGATGCGGAGATCGCGATCGCCGCGGTGTTCGCCGAGGTCCTCGGCGTCGACCGGGTGTCGGCGACCGAGTCGTTCTTCGACCTGGGCGGCAACTCGCTGTCGGCGATGCGCGTCGTCGGACGTGTCGCCGAGGCACTCGACGCCGGGATATCGATAGCCGACATCTTCGCGGCTCCGACGGTTCGCGGTGTCGTACGCACTGTGAACGGTGCGCGGGCGGTCTCCCCGGTTCTTGCTCTGCGGGCCCAGGGCACCGGGGCACCGCTGTTCTGCGTCCACCCGGCCGGCGGCCTGGGTTGGGCGTTCGGCGGGATACTCCCGTACGTGTCCGACCGACCGGTGTTCGCGCTCCAGGAACCGTCGGTGGTCGCGGGAGAACCGGCGGCGACGTCGATCCGGCAACTGGCGGAACGCTATGTCGCGGAGATCCGCGAGATCCAGCCGGACGGGCCGTACCATCTGCTCGGCTGGTCGATGGGCGGTGTCATCGCCTACGAGATGGCGACGATCATCCGCTCCGACGGCGGCGAGGTCGGGCTGCTCGGCCTCATGGACTCGATCGCCGGAGCCTTCTTCGCCGCCGGCGAGGACGGCGAGGCCACCGGCCCGGAAGACGCCCGCGCATTGGTGCGCGGCATGCTCGGCAGTCTGGGCGAGACGGATCTGCTCGACGACCTCGCCGAGGGCTCCATGGACGACGTGCTGGACGTCCTCCGCAAGCGGGTCGTCGAACTGAGTCTGGGCACCGCCGAACACGTGGACCGGGTGATCGAGAGCTTCGTGAACGCCGGCCCGCTGCTCGAGACCTGGACTCCCGCTTCGCCGGCGGGTTCGCTGCTGTACTTCACCGCCACCGCGGACAAGACCGATCCGACGGTGATGGCGGAGTACTGGCGTGACCAGGCGAACGTCGAGGTGGAGAACGTCGACGTCGACGCCGGACACTTCGATCTCGGCGGCGACACCGCCTGGCGGGTGATCGGTCCGGCGATTGAACGAAGGCTTGCCTTACTCGACGGCAAGACCGTCATGGAAGAATACGAAACGGAAAGAGAGGATCACATCTGATGACCAACCCCTTTGACGACGAGAACGGCCGCTTCTTCGTCCTCGTCAACGACGAGAACCAGCACTCCCTGTGGCCGACCTTCGCCGACGTCCCCGCCGGCTGGACCAAGGTCTTCGGCGAGGACAGCCGCGACGCGTGCCTGAAGTACGTGGAGGAGAACTGGACCGACCTGCGCCCCAAGAGCCTCATCGAGGCGATGGAGCGCGACGCCGCGGAGCGTGCCGCGGGCGAGTGACCGGAGCCGTGAGTCCGTCGTCGGCGCCGTCCGCGTCGGCGCCGGGCTCACGCTCGTCACGGGTCTGTTACGAACCGGTTCCGGTCGTGCCGGTCGCGTGTGTTATAGCCGATGACGGTGGACTATGGAACACAAGACATCGGGTATCCACAGTGTCATTTGACACAATATTGTTTCAGAAGCTCCATTTTTGCAGGTCGGAGTGCAATACTGGATCTCATGTCCCACAAATGGGGGACAGAAGAAGTAGGGTCCGAACCTACGACTGACAGGTGATGTCAATGAGTGAACTCCTCGCCCACATCGATCAACGGGCAGCAGCCATGCCCTGGATGACTGCGGTCCGCTTCAGCGGTACCGCGGTGTCGTACGGCGACCTGCGTGATCGCATCGGGGAGTACGACGTCGTCCTCGCCCGTCAGGCGCTCTCCGAGAACGCGGCGCTCGCCGCCGCCCTCATCAGTTTCTTCCCCGAGGCCGTTCGCGGACTCACTCCGGGGGAGCAGGCGCAGTGGGTCGCGGACGCGATCGCCTGGATGAGTCGCGGTCTCGGCAACGGCGGCACGTCGCTCATCGCGGCCGTCTAGTACTCACACCTCCCTGCTGCGTCGAAATCCGCTGAGCGATCGTCTCAGACGTCTCGGGAACCGCTTGTATCCTGGGTAAGCTCGCCAGTGATGAGCACGCTGCGCGCACCCGTCTTTCTGCCGGGGGGGGGGTACCACAGATGAACGTCTGGCGGATTCAACGTGCCGCGACGCTCTGCATCGGCGTGATGCTCCTGCTGACGCCGCTCCTCTCCTTCCGGGCTCTCGTCGACAACCGGGAGATGGTGCAGCCCTGGTGGACCCTCCTGAGCGTCGTCGCGTTGATCGGTTCGGGCGGTTTCCTCCTCGTCGTCGGCATCGCCGGATACCGGCGTCTCCTGACTCCGGCGGTCACCGTCTCCTGCGGTGTGGAGATCGTGCTCCTGGCGCTGTGGTTCGTCGCCCGCACCGGTGTGCTCGCCGATCCCGATGTCATCAACCCGGTCTGGGTCACGACCACCTCGACCATGGTCACCCTCGGTCTGGCGCTGGTCGGCGGTCTGGTCGTCGCCGTCCTGTACACCGGGGTCCTTGTCACGCTGATGTGGGGAGTGCTCAGCTACGCCCATGCCGGACACCTGCTGTCCGCCGAGTTCCTGCGCGGCATGATCAACGGGCCCCTGACGGGCGTGTTCCTGGCGATCGTCAGCGCGGCCGTCCTCGTCGCCCGCAGGGTCGACGACGACCGGGACCGCGTCCTCGTCGCCGCGGCGACCGGTGCCGCCCGCAGCGCGCGCAGCGAGGAGCGGGCGCGGCTCGACGCGGTGGTCCGTGACGAGGTGATCGCGGTGCTGCGCACGGTCCAGCCCGGCGAGCCCGCACGGATCCAGCGGGAACAGGCTCAGCGCGCGCTGTGCGCGATCGGCGGCATCGACGTCCGGGAACGCCCGGACGCGGTCACCGCCCGCGAGGCGCGCCTCCGGCTGCGGGAGCACGTCGTGGCGCACGGCGACCACATCGCCGTCTCCCTCGACGTCGACGGGGCGCCGCGCGATTATCCGAGCGCGGCGGTCGACGCCCTGGTCGACGCCACCGACGAAGCCCTCGGCAACAGCCTCCGGCACGCGGGCGACGACGCCTCGCAGGCCGTGGTCGGGATGTTCTCGGACGAGGGCATCCGCATCCGCGTGGTGGACGACGGCCGCGGGTTCGACCCCGCACGCGTACCGGCCGACCGGATGGGCATCGAGGTGGGGATCCGGGCGCGCATGGCGTCGGTGCCCGGCGGTTCGGCGGAGGTGGCCGCCCGTCGTGGCGACGGGGCCATGGTCTCGCTGGCGTGGGTGCGGGCATGATCGACGCGCTACGCGAGAAGACCCCCGAGGACGACGTCCCCGGACTGCCGACGCTGGTCGGGCTGCGCTCGCCGGTGGTCGCGGTGGCGCTGGGCGTGCTGGCCGTCGGTTACGCGGCCGCGATGATCGGCACCTCCGGGCCGGCGACGGGCTGGGTCTGGGCGGCGCAGATCTTCGCCTACGTCCTCCAACTGCTGTGCGTGCTGACCGCGATCTCGATCCCCACCGATCCGTTGCCGTCCTGGGCCGCGGCGGTGGTCGCCTCGGCCTCGCTGGGCGGGCTCGCGATCGCCTGGTGGTTCATGGCGTCGGACTCCGAGTTCTGGGTTCAGGTGACCGTGCCGTCGTCGTTGACGGCGGTGGTGGCCGGTGTGATCGCTCTGCGCGGCCGGTTCGTCGTCGCCGTGCTCATGGTGGCGGCGACGATGGTGCTCGCCGGGGTGTGGGCCCACACGCACGCTCAGTCGACGGGACTGGTGATCCCGATGAGCAACCGGGTGCTGGGCACGGTGCTGCCCGCGGTGCTCGTGGCCTCGATACTGCGGCCGATACTGCGCCTGATGGGAGAACTCCGCGAGCGTGAACTCGCCGCGGTCCGGCACGACGCCGCGCGGCAGGCCACCCAGGCCGAACGGGACGCACGACTCGACGATCTGGCCCGCGACGTCGGACCGATCCTGCAGCGCATCGCCGACGGAGACTCCTTCGACGATCACGAGGCGCTGCGCCTGCGGCTCCTGGAACACACCCTGCGCGACGAGGTGCGCGGCCGGGCCTGGGACAGCGAGGGGGTGCGTGTCGCGGCCACCGCGGCCCGGGCCCGCGGAGTCTCGGTTCAGCTGTTCGACGACGGCGGGCTCGGCGTCGACGGTCTCACCGCGGTCGACGCCGAGCGACTCCGGGGCGAACTGATCCGGGTCCTCGGGGCCGTCGACTCGGGGGCCGTGACGGCGCGGGTGCTGCCCCCGGGCCGTGACCGGGTCGCGTTGATCACGGTGGTGCACGACGATGCGGTCACCCGCCGCGACTGCGTGCGCACGTCGGTCGGCCTGCGCTGGGAGTGATCCTCTTCCGGAGTCGGACACGGGCGGATCGGGCACCCTTCTCGCTCCCCGGACCGCCCGCGAGTGCAGCGTGCCCTCTTCACCGGGTCGAGCGGGGACGACGAATCGTCGGGCGGTCGCAGGGGACCACCGGGATGCGAGACGCCGACCACCCGCGGTGCGGATGATCGGCGCGTCGTCGTGCGTGGTCGGAGACCTGAGATCAGTGGCCGCGACCCATGCCCGCGAGCTGGGTGACGGCATCGCCGCTGAGCTTCCAGACGCCGTCCACGTCGACGTAGGTGAGCTTGATGTCGATCGGCTGCGGGGCGTGCGGCGACTTGACCGCGACGGTGGCGGTGGCCTCGGCGCCCTTCACCTCGACCGACTTCACGGTGTAGACGTCGGGGGTGTAGCCGGCCTTCGAGGAGCCCTTCGCGTAACCGGTGATCGCGGCCTTGGTGGCCGGGTTGGTGGTGTCGACCACCTTCTCGATCTCGGCTTCCGGGGTGTCCGGGTTCACCGCGGTGCGCAGGGTGGTCTGCGCCTGCTCGGCGGTCAGGCCCGCGGCGTTCTGGTCGGTGCCGGCGCCGGCCGATGCCGCGGCGGAGCTCGCCGCGGTGGAGCCGGTGGTGGAGTCCGTCGAGTCGTCGCTCGAGCAGCCGGTCAGGGCGATGGCCGCACCGGCGGCGAAGGCCGCGATGGCCAGAACGGGACGGCGCAGGGTCTTCTGCTGCATATCTGGGGTCCTCCTTGGACTTATCAGGTAACCCTAAGATAGCCCGTGTTCGGCACCGGATTCCACGGGTCCCGGGTGATCGGCCGGGGCGGGTCCCCGGGTGGGCGTTCGGCCGAACGGAGGAATCTGGCGGCTCGACCGCTTCGATGTCGGTGCGCGACCCTAAAATGAACTTCGAAATACAGACGTCGCGACAGGTCCGGCCGACGTCGTATACGGGAGGAAGTGTGCCTCAGTGACGAGTTCTGACACCACGACCGGGGGACTCCAGGATCCGCCCGCTCAGACGCGGCTTCGCGTCGGCATGGTCGACGATCACCGGGCGCCGGTGTGGGGGATCGAACGGATCCTGGAAGCGCACTCCGACCTCGACCTCGTCGCCTCGGCCGCCACGGTGAGCGAACTCCTTGTCCAGACCAGCGATCTGGACGTCGTGATCCTGGACCTGCGCCTGAACGACGGTACGACGCCGCGTGAGAACGTCGCACGGCTGGCCGAGCACGGGATCGGCACCGTGGTCTACACCTCCGGCGAGCACCCCGACCTGCTGCGTTCGGCGGCGCGCGCCGGAACACTCGGGGTGGTCCTGAAGTCGGCCCCCGAGGAGGCGATCGTCGGCGCGGTGCGCGCGGCGGGCCGCGGCCAGGAGGTGCTCACCACCGAATGGGCGGCGGCGATCGACGGCGATCCCAACCTCGATGCCGTCGAACTGAGTCCGCAACTGCAGCGCGTCCTGACGCTGTACGCCTCGGGCGGCACCTCGGTGAGCGTCGGCCAGGAGCTGGGCGTCGCCCCGGACACGGTGAACGAGTACCTCAAACGCATCCGACAGAAGTACGCCGATGCCGGGCGACCTACCCGAACCAAACTCGACCTGTTCAAGAGGGCGGTGGAGGACGGCTGGCTGCCGATGCCACAGCGGCCTCGTGGCGACTGACACCGACGACGGTCGAGTCCGCGGTGCGGTCGTGAACACGGCCTCGTCCGCTCCCGCGATCACCGGTGGGCGTGAACAGGTCCGGATCCTGACGGTGATGACCCGGTTCGTGGGCGTCGGCTACTTCGCCTACTTCCTCATCTCGGTCCCGGCGTTCGGGCAGCCGCCCGGGCTGGTCGCCGACTGGTACACGCCGCTCGCCGCGGTGCTCGCCTTTGCTCCGGGATTCGTGCTCTTCGCCGTCACCTTCCGCCGCGATGCTCCCCGCGGGATCTCCGCGGTGGCGGCGGCGTGCCCGGTCGGCTACCTCGCGGCCGCGGCGCTCTGGTTCGTCGCCTGGACCGGCGAGCGGTCGTCGGTCGAACTGATCTCCTGGCTCATGCCGTTCTCCGGCCTTCCCGCGCTGGCGGTGGCGCTCACGAGGCTCGGTCCGGCCCTGGTGATCATGGTGCTCTGCGGTGTGGCGGGCGGCGCCGTCACGACGCTGGGGCGGGTGCCGGAGGTCTCCTCGAACATCGTCTTCGAGTCGATCTGGGGGCCGCTGTTCGTGCTGTCGTTCATGCTGGCGAGCCGACTCGTCGTCCGGACGGGCCAGACGCTCGACGAGACCCGCGCCGACGCACTGGAGGCAGCGGCGCGGACCGCGGCGGTCGCGGCGGGCAACGCCGAGCGCGCACGGTTCGATGCGTTGATCCACGACCGGGTGATCGCGACCCTGATCGCGGCGAAGGACGTCGGTGACACCCGACTCCCGGGGCAGGCGCGTGCCGCGCTGGACGAACTGGCGGCGCTGGCGGGCGGACCCGACGACAAGAGCGAGGTGAGTGCGGCGGAGACCGTCGCCCGGCTGCGCACGATGGCCGCCTCGATCGATGTCGACGTCCCGGTGGGGGAGGTCGAGGAGGAGGCTCTGGACACGGGGGTTCCGCGCTATCCCGCCGCCGCGGTACGGGCGATCGCCGAGGCGATGGGGGAGGCGTTGCGCAATGCGATGATCCACGCCGGTCCGGAGGCCGAACACGCCGTGTTGATCGAGCCGTGGTCCGATTCGCTGCTGGTGACCGTCGCCGACAACGGCGCAGGATTCGATCCGGCCGCAGTGGCTCCCGAGCGACTCGGCATCGAGGTGAGCATCCGTTCGCGGATGGGTGAACTGCCCGGTGGCAGCGCCGAACTCCGCAGCGCCCCGGGGCAGGGCACCACGGTCCGGATCCGGTGGGCGGCGGAGTGATCGGGGAACCGCACTGGATCCAGTGGTGGCGCCCTCCGCGTGACGAGGCGACCACGATCATGTGGGTGCGCGGCGGAGTCTATCTCTTCGCCGCCGGCATGCTCGTGGTGTTCACCGCGATCGGTTTCGGCGCGGGCGGTGTGGAGCTCGCCTGGATCTACCTCGCGGCCATGGGCGTGCTGGGCATCTCGGTGTTCACCCTGGTGGCTGCGCCGGGCGATCCGATGGACTGGCGGGCGACTCTCGTGACCACCGTCGGGCCGCCGCTCGCGCTGGCGATGGCCGTGCCCGGGCTGGCGCTGCGCCCGGGGATGGCCTACGCGACGCTGACCGGCGGCATGGCGATCGTCCAGGTGTTCATGGGTGTGCGCGGCCGGGTCTGGCAGGCGTGGTCGGGATACGGACTCGGTGTGGCGGTCTCGCTGATCGCCGACCACGTCGCCGGACCGTTGCCCGCGATGGTGTCGGCGATACCGCCGAATCTCGCATTGATCCTGATGTCGACCTTCCTCGGCGCCGTCCTGCGTCCCCGGGCCCGGCAGATCTACGCGTTGCGGGCTCAGACCGAACGCGAGACCGCCGAACGCGCGGCGGAGGAGGCGGCCGCGGTGGTGCGTGAGCGGCAGCTGGCCATGCTCGACGAGCGCGCGGGTCCGCTGCTTCGGCGCATCGCGGCGGGGGAGGGCGGTGACGAGGCGACGGTGACCGAGTGCGTCCTCGTCGAGGCCGCGTTGCGCGACCGGATCCGGGCCGCCGGGCTCGTCACCGACGACGTCGCCTCCGCCGCCTGGAACGCTCGGGCCCGGGGCGTCCGCGTCCTCCTGCTCGACGATCGCACCACCGGGCCCTCCGACGCGCCGTGGCTCGCCGGGATCCGGGAAGCGGCCGGGCAGGCGTTGGACTCGGCGGAGCCGGGCGACCACGTGACCGTCCGGCTCCTGCCCGCGGGCCGGGAGTGGTCGGCGACGGTGACGGTGGCGGGAGCGAACGGACTCCGGCAGCGCGGATTCACCTCCGGTGGTCCCCCAAAACGATGAATCAGGAGAGTGTCACACCTCACATCTGTGCGGTGGACGGAAGTCGGTCATCGCGTCGACTTGCGGATTCCGGTCTGGTATGTCGAATCTGCTGACCTGCGTCTATTCGAGGCGGGGAGGAGTGTCGTTCGATCGGGTGATTGACATCGGCCGTCGGAATGCGGGAACGGGTGTCCCCCGTTCTGGGGCTACAGGCGAAATGGCCGAGTTCCTAGCCTGAGAACACGCTGTGACAGGACGGGCGACCGGCGTCCGAGTCTCTCTGGTGCAGTGGGTGTTTCGGGTTGGGGAACCTAGGAGTATGGATCTTGACTGCATTGGTCTCTGATGTCCTTGCGGCCTATCCGTCGGACGCGTACGTGCCGATCGGGGAGGTGGGGGAAGCCTCGGGCGGTGCCGCGTCGGTCGCCGATCTGGCGGCCTACCGGTCCGGCGATGCGCCGACCGCCCGGCCTGCGCTCTCCCGGCGCGAGGTGGAGGTGCTCCTCACCTGGCTGGCCTCCGACTCGAAGGAGGAGGCGGCCGAGGCGTTGTACATCTCGGCGTCGACGGTGAGCACGCACATCTCGCGCATCCGCAACAAGTACGCCAACATCGGCCGGCCGGCGCGCACCAAGGCGCATCTGCTCGCCCGTGCGCTCCAGGACGGTTTCACCACGCTGACCGAGTGGTGACCGGATTCGACTTCTGCCTGGGGTTTTCCGTAGACTGGACGGGTTGCCTGCGGCGCTCGACGCCGCGAATCGACTCGCGAACCCACTGGGATCTTCGCCCCTAGGGTGGAAAACCCCAGGCAGGCGCGTGTTTCGATGGTGACGGACCGTGTGCGTCGGGTCGGAAATCCGGCGGACATCAGTAGCCAGGTCAAGGAGACTAAGCAGTGATTCAGCAGGAATCGCGCCTGCGGGTCGCCGACAACACCGGTGCGAAGGAAATCCTCTGCATCCGTGTGCTCGGCGGATCCTCGCGGCGTTACGCCGGCGTGGGCGACGTGATCGTCGCCACCGTGAAGGACGCCGTCCCCGGCGGCAACATCAAGAAGGGTGAGGTCGTCAAGGCCGTCATCGTGCGCACCGTCAAGGAGCGCCGCCGTGCGGACGGCTCGTACATCAAGTTCGACGAGAACGCCGCCGTCATCCTCAAGAACGAGACCGAGCCCCGCGGCACCCGCATCTCGGCCCGGTGAGCCGTGAGCTGCGCGACAAGCGCTTCATGAAGATCGTGTCGCTCGCACCGGAGGTGATCTGAGACATGAAGATCCACAAGGGTGACACCGTGATCGTCATCTCGGGCAAGGACAAGGGCGCCAAGGGCAAGGTCATCGAGGCCTACCCGCAGCGCGACAAGGTCCTGGTCGAGGGCGTCAACCGCATCAAGAAGCACACCGCGCAGTCGGCCAACGAGCGCGGCGCCGAGTCCGGCGGGATCGTGACCCAGGAGGCCCCCATCCACGTCTCGAACGTGATGGTCGTGGACTCCGACGGCAACCCGACCCGCATCGGTTACCGGATCGATGAGGAGACCGGCAAGAAGGTCCGCATCTCCCGCAAGACCGGGAAGGACATCTGATTATGACCTCCACTGAAAAGGTCCAGCCGCGTCTGAAGGCCCGCTACCGCGCGGAGATCAAGGACAAGCTGAACGAAGAGTTCGACTACGCCAACGTGATGCAGATCCCGGGCGTCGTCAAGGTCGTCGTGAACATGGGCGTCGGTGACGCCGCACGTGACGCCAAGCTGATCAACGGTGCCGTCGCCGACCTGGCGCTCATCACCGGTCAGCAGCCCGAGATCCGTCGCGCCCGCAAGTCCATCGCACAGTTCAAGCTGCGCGAGGGCATGCCGATCGGCGCCCGCGCCACCCTGCGCGGCGACCGCATGTGGGAGTTCCTCGATCGTCTGGTGTCGATCGCCCTCCCGCGTATCCGCGACTTCCGCGGCCTGAGCGATCGTCAGTTCGACGGCAACGGCAACTACACCTTCGGCCTGAACGAGCAGTCGATGTTCCACGAGATCGATATCGATTCGATCGACCGCCCGCGCGGCATGGACATCACCGTCGTCACCTCGGCCACCAATGACGAGGAAGGCCGCGCGCTGCTCCGCGCTCTGGGTTTCCCGTTCAAGGACTCGAACGCGAAGGACAACTGACATGGCAAAGAAGGCTCTGCGGATCAAGGCCGCCAAGAAGCCGAAGTTCGCGGTGCGTGCCTACACGCGCTGCAACAAGTGCGGTCGTCCGCACTCGGTGTACCGCAAGTTCGGCCTGTGCCGGATCTGCCTGCGCGACATGGCACACGCCGGCGAGCTGCCGGGCGTGCAGAAGTCGAGCTGGTGACCCGCACCCGCTGACTGCGACGTCGTCCCGTCTCCGTCGAACACGACGGTCGACGGACCGACTCGCCGACGCTTGAACGATCGGCCCCGTCTCTCCGCGAGGAGAGACGGGGCCGTCGTGCATCCCGGCGGGCGGTCAGTCCTCGGTTCGCCCGCGCTTGCGCCGCACCAGGATCCGGTCGGCCTCCGCGTGGAGAGCGGTCGGGTCGGCACCGTCCAGCGGTGCGGCGGCCGTCGCGATCGTGACGTTCGGCAGCGCCCGGGTCAGCCGTGCGACGACGTCGGCCGCCGCGTCGTCGTCGCCGATCAGACAGATCGCGAACTCGTCTCCGCCGGTGCGTGCGACGGTCGAGAGCGGGGGGACCAGTTCGGTGCAGGTCCGGGCGAGATCGATCAGCCGTCGGTCGCCGGCGAGGTGGCCGTGCGTGTCGTTGACGGCCTTGAAGTGGTCGATGTCGAGGGCCACGACGGTGACCGTCGTCCGGGGACCGGCCCGGCGGACGTGGCGCGGGAGGTCGGCGACGGAGATCTCCCAGCCGGCGCGGTTCAGCACGCCGGTGAGGGGGTCGGTACAGGCCGACAGGACCAGCGCTCGGGTGAGCGCGCCGAACGTCGCGGCGATCGCGGGGAGCGCCGTCACGGGGATCAGATAGTTCACCAGGGTGTTGGGCGCGGGCGAGACGATCATGGCGGCGAACGTGGCCACGGTGAGCGCGGTGACCGCGATCAGCGCCTGCCGACGCGGGTAGGCGACCCGGAGGTACATCGCCAGCATCATCGTCGCGATCAGGCACAGGATCTGGGCGTTCATCAGAACGTGGAAGGCGATCACGATCGGGGTGGCGAGGCATGCCGCGGCGGTGGCCGGTCCCGGTCGAGAGGGGCGCAGCCAGAGCCAGACGAGCGCACCGACGCCCAGCACGATCGCGAGGATGCCGCCGGTGGGATTCGCCAGCGGGATGCGGTCGGTGGGCGGGAACAGGGTGAGGGTCACCCCGGCGACATAGGCGACGGTGGTGACCAGGAGGTACACGACCAGGGTGCGCTTCAGCAGCGGCTGCGCCCCGACGGGCAGCGTCATCTCGGGGTGCCGCACGGGTTTCTCCTTCGGTGTCGTCGGTCAGGGTGGTGAGGTCGGGGGAGTCGGGGATGGGATGATCGGAGGCATGGCGGCGAAGAAGGCACTCTCCATGGACAACCTGCGGACGTTTCTCGCGGTGTATCGGACGGGGTCGTTCACCGGAGCCGCAGCGCAACTGGGGATCTCACAGCCCACCGTCACCAATCACATCCGGCAGGTGGAGGCGCATTACGGGCAATCGGTGTTCGTCCGCGGCCTGGACGGGGTGTCGGCCACGGCGCATGCGCACGAACTGGCGCGGTCGGTCGGCGACGCCCTGGATCAGCTCGAACGCTTCGTCGCGGGTGACGTGCAGGACAAGCGTCCGCTGGGGTCGGTGCGGATCGGCGCTCCGCGCGAGGTGCTCGGCACCCTGCTGCTGCCCGCACTCGCCGGTGAGACGGGGAACCTCCCGCAGATCGAGGCGGTGTTCGGCGAGTCCAGCACGCTTCTCGACGATCTCGTGCGGCTCCGGATCGATCTGGTGCTCTCGACGGTGCGTCCGCGGGATGCGTCGATCATGTCGTGGCCGATCGCCGATGAGGAGTTCTGGGTGGTGGCAGCTCCGAATCTGGCGGTCGAAGGACCACGACCGGAGGCGTTCGACGGTCTGCCGTTCGTCGCCTACAACAGCGGTCTCGCCCTGATCCGTCGCTTCTGGAACACGGTCTACCAGCGGGAACCTCGTTTCGAGACCTCGCTGATCGTGCCCGATCTCCAGACGGTGAAGGCCGCGGTGATCGCGGGTTTCGGGATCTCGGTGCTGCCGGACTACCTGGTCGAGGACGAGGTGCGCACCGGCGTCCTCGTTCGGCTCGACGATCTGTCGGAACCCCCGCTGAACACGGTCTTCCTCGCGGCCTGCCGGCCGACCCTGCAGGCCAGGCCGTACCTCGCCGGGTTCGCCGAACTTCTGATCGACAGGGTCAAGGCGCACCGGGGAGACCAGGAGGCCTCCGGCGCCGGGTCCGTCCGATGATGGGTGTCGCAGCATGCCAGTGGTGCTCGGACGGACGGATCAGACGATGATCAGCGTGATGATCACCGCCAGGATCGCGCACAGCGCGAGTGCGGAGAGGAAGAGGGCCCAGGGGATCGGCGGATAGTGGTGGTCGACGGGCACCTCACCGCTGACTCGGGGCGGCAGGATCCCCTGCTTCCCCGTCGAGGGGGGGACGAGGGCGTTCGGCGGCCGCGGCCCGGTGGAGTGCGGTCGCGGTCCGGTGGAGTGCGGACCGGGCGGCCGTGGTCCGGTGGTACGCGGCCCGGCGGAAGGCGGCCCGGGTCGGGGGTCCTCCAGCGGTCGGTCGACGAGCGTCCGCCCCTGTCTCTTCATGATCCGCGTCTCCGACTCGAACGGGGACTGTCTGCGGTCGGGGGCGCGCTGCGTCGGGGAGTTCCGGGGGTAGGGGGTGGACGGCCGGGGTCGCGGCCCGCGCAACGCCTCGGTCAGATCGGCCGCGAACTCGACGCAGCCGCAGTAGCGCTCTTCGGGGTACTTGGCCATCCCCTTCGCGAGGACCCGGTCCACCGCGGGGCCCAGTGCCGGATTCGCCGACGAGGCCAGCGGGACCGGCTGCTGGATGTGTGCGGTGATCACGTCGGTCACCCGATCCCGCGCGAACGGGAGGACACCGGTGAGCAGGTGGTAGGTGGTGCAGGCGAGTGAGTACTGGTCGGCGCTGCCGTCCGTGTGCCGGTCGAGGATGCGTTCGGGCGCGGAGTAGTCGACGGACCCCATGAACGAGTCGATGGCGGTGAGCTTGGTCGCCGCGGCGACCGGGTGGGCGATCCCGAAGTCGGCGATCAGGGCCCGTTCGACGCGGTTGCCGGCCGTCCGCAGCAGGATGTTCGACGGTTTCACGTCGCGGTGCAGGACTCCGTGGGCATGGGCGAACTCGAGCCCCTCGGCGATGTCGGAGATGACCAGAGCGGCGACTGGAGGGCGCATGGGCCCGTTCTCGACGATGTAGGCGAGCGAATCGGAGCCGTCGATGTACTGCATCGAGATCCACAGGTGGCCGTCGGTCTCACCGCGGTCGTAGACGTGGACCACCGCGGGGTGATCGAGGCCGGCCGACAGATTGGCTTCGCGGAGAAACCGCTGCCGGAACTCCGGATCGGTGCTGTATTTGCTGGACAGGACCTTCAGTGCGACGGTGCGTGGCAGCCGCGGATGCTGGGCGAGGAAGATCTCGCCCATCCCTCCGGCACCGACCTTGCGCAGCACGGTGTAGTCGGCGAACTCCTCTCCGACGGTGATCATCAGGGCCTCCGGAGCGATGGGTTGCGGGTGTCGACGGACACGAGGGGAAGAGTCATTCGACGTAGTCCCCTGCACAGAGGGTGTCGACGGCCTTGCTGGCGCGGCCCGAATCCCGTTCGGAGCGGGCGACGGCGGCGGCCGCGGCGCTCGGCCGATCCGGCCCCAGTCCGTACTGGTAACGACCGCCCTCCCGGGGCGGGTCGACGGGGTAGGCGAAGGCGCCGCAACCGGAGGTGAAGTGCACCAGGCCCCAGGTCGCTTCGTCGTAACCCCACTTGGCGCGGGCGGCGGCGGTCAGCGCGTCGACGTCCCGGTAGTCGCGGAACGCGTAGGTGGCGCCGTCCGGGTCGATCACCAGTCCCCAGGTCTCGCCGGTGACGTCGGAGGCCTTCGGCGACTGTCCGCCGGATCGTCGGTCGGTGGACGCCTCACGGTGCGCGGGGGTCTCGGTGTCGGGCTTGGGGTCCGAATCCGAGGAGGCCACCGCCCATACGATACCGCTGACCAGGAGCATCACCAGAACCACGGCGAGACTGCCGAAGAACCAGCGCCGCCGTGCGATGGTGCGGGCATCCGGGACGTTCGGCCGTCGCTGCGGGGTCGACGACCGTTGCGGGTTCGACGGGTGCTGCGGTTTCGGCGTCCGCGGGGGCGTCGGCACCGGGTCGGTGTCCGTCTCGTCCGGCAGCGGGAGCCCGGCCTTCGTCGGCGGCAGCCGGTTGGGGCCGGATCGTCGTACCGGAATCTGGATCGGGCGTGACACGGAGTGGTCCGGCGCCGAGGCGGGCGGCACCCGACGCGGCGGCTCGGCCGGTGCGGGCAGGCGCGGATGCGGGAGATGTCGGTCGTCGGTCGAACGGCCGCGCCGTGCGGGCTGGAGCGCACTCGTGAGCGCGTTCGCGAACTCGCCGCACGAGGCGAAACGCGCCTTCGGGTCCTTCGCCAGGCTGCGGGCGAAGACCTGATCGGCGGCCCGCAGCTGCGGGTTCCGGCTTCCGATCGGCGGCACGGCGGCGGTGGCGTGCGCGGCGATGAGCGACGGGACGGTCCGTTCCGGGAAGGGCGGATCCCCGGTGAGCAGTTCGAACGCCGTGCAGGCCAGCGAGTACTGGTCGGAGGCGGGCACCGGATCGCTGTCGGCGATGGTCTCCGGTGCGGAGTAGGCGAGCGTGCCGACGAAGGAGTTGACTTCGGTCAGGGCGGTGGCATCCATCAACTTGGCGACCCCGAAGTCGAGCACGGTGACCTTCTCCACCGCGCCCGAGGGGCCGCGTCGCACATGGATGTTCGAGGGCTTGATGTCACGATGCACCACGCGCCGCTCGTGCGCGTAGTCGATCGCCCGCGCGACCTGGGTGACGATGGTGATCACATCGGGCACCGGGAGCGGGCAGGCATCGGCCAGGTCGGTGCCCGGAAGGTACTCCATCCGATACCAGGCGAGGCCGTCGTCGATACCGAAGTCGTAGACGGTCGCGATGTTGGGATGTTGCAGGGACGCCATGGTCGACGCCTCGGCGATGAAACGGTTCGCGGAGTTGCCCTCTTCCGAGTACGTGGTGACCTTGAGGGCTTCGAGTCGCTTCAGGTGCGGGCGGCGGACGAGGTAGACGTCACCCATCCCACCACTGCCGAGTTGTCGAATGACCTCGGAGCCGGCGAACGTCGAACTGACTGCCGGAGTCAACATCACCCCCCTTTGCATGTCGAATGAGCCGACTCGCGATGGCACTCGGGTCGATCGCGTCGGGTCGATCGCGCTCATCCTACCGAATCGTGAACTCAGGATACTGCCGGTAACCACCGTGACGGGTGGTGAGACACGCCGATACGGACATAAGAAAGTTGATCGATAAGATAATTAATCGAATATCTGATCGCGGTGTCGTCGCCGGTGGTCGACTATGCCGCTGCCTTAGAGTATCGGCTATGGACAGCGGCCCGACCCTCGGTTTCGGTCGCCTGAGGGCGATGCGCCTGATGGCGGGCATCGTCGTCGTCTGCGGCCTGGTGTCGGCGTGCGGAGCTCCCGAACACGCCGCACCGCGGACGACGACCGCGGAGCGCACGGTGTCCGGCGGCGCTGCGCCGGCACGCAAGTCCCTTCCCTCTACCAGCGCGGATGCGGACCGTTCCTGCGATCAGACATCGCCGTGCGCCATGGCGAGACGCAGTGCGTCCACGCCCGGCGGCGGCTCGCCGGGGAGCGCCCGGCGCGGTGGTCGCGATGCCGCCGGTCACACCGGGGCCCGGGTGCGCGAGCACGGGTGACGGCCGCGCGCATCGCCGCCGGATCCGAATTCTGATAACGGATCGATACCCGATATCTGACGGCTCATATCGTGTGTTATGTCGAATTCATCGATATGCGAGGAAATCCGTCATCGTCGGCGACTGCCGTTATCGAGGTCGAATGCACACGGTTCGACCTGCTATTTCATGATCGGTGTCCTCTGATCAGATGAATTATTCGCGCGAGCCCCTGTCGGTCCCGCGGGGGGGGGGGGGGCTTAAATGAGCGCCCGAGCCCCGATTCGCGGGGTCCGACGAGGCTCCGATCCGGGGGCTCCGGAGGGGGCTTCGACGGAGCTCAGCCGGCGTGGGGGAGCCCCGCCGACGTGGGGGAACTCGGGCGACGTGAGGAAGTCCTGCCGACGGGGTGGGCTCAGCCGGTGAACGGGTGGACCTCCCGCCAGTGCCGGGCGATGTCGACGCGCCGGGTGATCCAGACCCGGTCGTGGGACTGGACGTGGTCGAGGAAGCGTTCCAGGGCCGCGGTCCGCGCCGGGCGCCCGGCCAGTCGGCAGTGCAGGCCGACGTTGAGCATCTTCGGCTGTCCGGCCAGGCCTTCGGCGTAGAGCACGTCGAAGGCGTCGCGCAGGTAGTCCTCGAAGTCGCGTCCGGTGGAGAACCCCTGCGGCGACGAGTACTTCATGTCGTTGGTCTCCAACGTGTACGGCACCACCAGCTGCGGGTGCGTGCCGTCGTCGGTCTCCACCGTCGTCCAGTACGGGAGATCGTCGGCGTAGGAGTCGGAGTCGTACAGGAAACCGCCCTGTTCGACGACGAGCCGTCGCGTGTTCGGCGAATCCCGCCCGGTGTACCAGCCGAGCGGATGCTCGCCGGTCAGCGCGGTCATCAACTCGACGGCCTCGGCCATGTCGGCGCGTTCGACGTGCTCGTCGGTCAACTGATACGACTTCCACCAGAGCCCGTGGCAGGCGATCTCGTGTCCGAGTTCGCCGAAGGCCGCGACGGCCTCCGGATTGCGTTCGAGGGCCTTCGCGACACCGAAGATCGTCAGCGGCAGACCGCGTCGGGCGAAGACGTTCAACACCCGCCAGAGCCCCGCCCGCGAGCCGTACTCGTACAGCGACTCCATCGACATGTGGCGATTCGCGAACGGGGCCGGATCGAACATCTCCGAGAGGAAGGTCTCCGCGCCGGGGTCGCCGTGCAGCGGGTTCTGCTCGGCGCCCTCCTCGTAGTTGAGGACGAACTGCACCGCGATCGCGGCGCCGTCGGGCCAGCGCGGATCCGGCGGCGTCGCACCGTAGCCGATCAGGTCGCGGGGGTACGGATCGTCGTCGTGCAGGCTCATCGCAGCGAGGCCCGTCCCTGTTCGGTGAGCCCGCCCCACAGCCGCATGCGCAGCATGCCGCCGTCCGGGTAGACGTCGAGCCGGACCTCGGTGACCGGGGTGTCGACCGGGACGGCGAAACGATGACGGCAGTCGGCCTGCAGGCGCTGCTTCGGCAGGAGCTCGAACCAGGGTCCGTTGCCGTCGCGCCCGGACAGCGAGGCGTGGCCGGGGGCGTTGCCGAGGAAGTGCGTGGTGTCGAGCTCGGCCATGTGCACCGTGCCGTGCGCGGCCAGCTGGACGCTGACCCAGTCGTTGCCGGAGTCGCGGCGTCGTGCCGTCTCCCAGCCCTCGCCCATGGTGCGCCCGCGGCCGGGCAGCAGCAGGTTGTCCGGGGAGGAGAAGAAGCGGTTGGAGCAGCCCGACACCGAGGCGCCGTTCTCCAGGGCCGCGAGATCCACCGGGCCCAGTTCCAGCAGATCCGGGTCGGGTCGGGCTACGCCGTGCACGCGCAGACGGGCCACGCCGCCGTCGGGGTAGATGGACAGGCGCACGTGCGTGTAGGTGCCGCGGTCGGAGACCGAGTAGTCGTTCTTGGTGTCGCCGAACGCGGTGGAGCGCGGGACCAGCGGAGTCCACTCGGCGGCCAGCACCTCCTCGACCGACGGGTAACCGGGGATGCGGGCGCCCTCGACGGAGATCTCCGTCGGATAGTTGCCCTTGAACCAGGCGGTGTCGACGACGACGCCGTACACCACGCCTGGCGCCCCGAGCCGGACGATCGCGCTGTCGTGCCCGCCGCCGTCACGACGACGACGCGTCTCCCACCCGTCGTACACCTGGCCGGTGTGGCTGAAGGTGCCCTTGGTGAAGTCGGGGTCGCCGGGGTTGATCAGGTTCTGCCGGGGAGCGAAGAACTCGTCGTCGGCCCAGATCACCGAGCCGCCGAGGAGTCGGGCGGCGAGGTCGGGAAGGTTGTGGAAAGCATCGGCGGAGGAGGTCATCGGATCCTTTGCGGTCGGAGGCTTCGACACGGACTCGCCTGGCGGCTCGTCCGGCTCAGCAGGCGGGGTGGGGGACGTGCTGCCGGTGAAACGGGGTTCAGCCGGCGGGGTGGGGACGTGCTGCCGGTGAAACGGGGTTCAGCCGGCGGGGGTGGACGTGCTGCCGGTGAAACGAGGTTCTGCCGGCGGGTGTTCGGACGGCGCTGCGGAGGCCGGCCGGGGGCTTCAGGCGGGGAGGGGACGGCGGTGGACGAGCGCGTCGAGCACCTCGGCGGCGGCCTCGGGAGCGTGGACCCGGTACTCCGCCTCGGTGAACGCCTCGCAGGCCAGACCTCGGACGAGGAGTCCGGCGAGGGTCTGCGCCGTCGCGGGCTCGTCCGCGGCCGTGCCCGACGCATCGCGGCGGCAGTAGGCGTCGATCCGTTGCGCGGCGATCGGCATGGCCTCGCGGTAGAAGGCGATCGTCGCCGCCCAACGACTCACCAGGTGCCCGGGGTGCAGGTCCCAGCCCTGATAGATGCCGGCCTGCAACGACCGCGTCACCAGCCCCTGATGCAGGGCCAGCGCGGACCGGACGTCGTCGGGCGAGCCCTGCGGCAGCACCTGGGTGGAGCCGTCGGACACCCACACCCCGGCCTGCGCGGCGGCCAGCATCATCACCGCCTTCGCGTGGTCGGCGGCCGGGTGGGCCAGGGACTGGAACCGCGGGGCGATGCCCAGCGCGGCGGTGTAGTCGTAGGTGCCGAAGTGCAGGGCGCTGCACCGGCCCCGCGCGGCGCGGATCGCGCGGGCGATCCCGGCCGTCCCGTCCGCGCCGAGCACGATGTGCGGGCTCTCGATCTGCAATTCGAAACCCAGCGTGCCCTCGGGCAGGCCGTGCGCCTGCTCGAAGGCCTCGCACAGCACGAGCAGCGCGGGCACCTGGTCGGCGGACCGGATCTTCGGGACGGTGAACACGAAGCCGTCGGACACCCCGCCCGCGGCATCGAGGACCAGTTCCAGGGTGCGGATGCCGCGCCGTCGTTCCTCGGGCTCCAGGCCGCGGGCGCGGATCCCGAAGCGGGTCGGGGCGGCCGCCCGGAGCGGGGTGGTGGTCTCGGCGGAGACCTGGAGCGAGCGGAGCGGAGATCTCGACCATCGAGGAGGAGCGCTCGACTCGGGACGGGAGGGGCCGAAGGCGGCGAGCACGGCGCCGATCCGGC
Source organism: Gordonia sp. (in: high G+C Gram-positive bacteria) (assembly GCF_047600385.1). Classification (GTDB taxonomy): domain Bacteria; phylum Actinomycetota; class Actinomycetes; order Mycobacteriales; family Mycobacteriaceae; genus Gordonia. Next base: position 1,817,532 of record NZ_JASGKZ010000001.1, read on the forward strand.
GGGCGTCGGCGTCCTGCGCGGCGTCGTCGGCGCCGCCGTAACCGTCCTCGAAGTCGAAGCGCAGATCCTGGATCGGGGCGGCCGCCAGACGTCGTGCGACGACGTCGGGGTCCACCCCGGTCAGCGCGTCGCCGTGGTCGGCGAGCAGCGCGGAGGCCTGCGCGCCCCACTGCTCCACCGTGTCGGCGCCGCCGCGGTCGGCGGGCACGTAGACCGAGTGGACGGGCTGGCGGCCGGTGCGGTCGCCGGGGTACTGCTCGGCCAGGGCGGCATCCACCGGCGCGAGGATCTGGTCGATACGCTGCATCGTCGTCTCCATGGTCGTCATCGGAGCTCCAGGGCGAGATGGACGTCGACCCGGTCGGTCATGTCCGACAGGTCGCGGCCCATGAGCTGTTCGGCACGGCCGATCCGGTAGCGGACCGTGTTCTGGTGCATGTGCATCGCGGCCGCGGTGCGGACCCACGAGCAGTCGTTGGAGAGGAACTCGGTGAGGGTGTCGAGGAGTCCGGACCGGGTGTTCTGGTCGTGCTCCTCGAGTGGCCCGAGGACCCGGTGGACGAAGTCCAGGCGCACCTCGTCCGGCAGATGCGAGAACAACGACGCCGCGGTGCCCAGCGAGGCCGCCGAGACCACCGACAGGGTGCCGCGCCGATCCGTTCCGGTGCCGTCGTCGAAGCGGGCGGCCTGGCGGGCGCCGCGGACGGCGCCGTCGAAACTCGCCCCGCCGGCGATCTCGCAGTAGCCGATCGACGGCGGCCCGTCGAGCAGGTCCACGACCCGCCTGATCTGCGCCGCGAGGGTCTTGACGACGTTCTTGGCGGCGCGCGTCGGGACGTACGCCACCACGTCGTCCTGCCAGATCGCGACGGTCGCGTCGCCGGCGGCGACGGCGAGGGCGTCACGGGTGAGCGGTCGTACGCGTTCGGGGTCGCCGCACCGCACGACGACCACCACGCCCGCACCCCGGCAGCCGGTCGCCGCCGACTCTCCGGGGCGACCGGCGGACTCGGATCCGGCGGTCGCGTGACTGCGCAGCTCCGTCGACGGGTTCCCGGCCTCCAGGACCTCGGCGACGACGAGATCGTCGTGCCGGTCGCGCAGGACCGTCGTCTCGGCCTCCCGGGCGTGGACCAGCGCGGCGACCGAGGCGAACTCGGCGAAGGCGTCCATCGCATCCACCGACAGCGCGCCGGGCGGGGTGTCGACGACGAGATACCAGGCCCGGGTCGCGTCGCGGACCCGGCCGACGGGGAGCACCGTGCGGTCGGCCGCCGCCAGCGGGAAGTGCCGGGTGCCGCGGGCGGCGTCGAGCACCTCGTCGACCTCCTGATCGGAGAGGCCGCGGCCCACCGCGCAGACGGGGCGTCCGGTGGCGGTGAGGATCTTGCAGTTGACCCCGGTGTGTCCGACGACGATCGACGCCAGGTCGTCGAGTTCGCGGCCGGCCGCGAGGGAGGAGAGGAGCCGACGCGACTGATCCAGGGCGGCGCGCATGCGGTCGGCGCGATCGGCGCTGCGGGAGATGAACTCGCCGATGATGTCGGCGAACGAGACGTCCGCAGGCACCGAGAACAGCGGCATGTGCCTGGTGCGGCAGGCGGCGACGAAGTGGTCGGGGACGATTCCGCCGAAGTGGTCGACGCCCGCGCCGACGGCGAGCGCTCCGCCCGCCTGCGCCGAATCGAGGAAGCGCTCGGAGGTGGCCGGGTCGCCGTCGTGGAACAGCAGTCCGGTCAGGAGCAGTTCTCCGCCGCTCAGGTAGCGCTGCGGGAGCGGCTGATCGGTCACGAAGACCCGTTCGGTCGACAGCTCGCGGGCGCCACCGGGGTCGACGATCAGTTCGAGCCGCAGGTCGCGGTTGTCGAGCAAACGCCGCAACTGCATGGCGAAACCTCCAAGATGTTCTGTCGAGGACACTAGGAAGCGCGTGTTGCCGGGTTGTTAAGCCGTTGCAACACGCGCGTTCGCGATCGATTCATCGCGGTGCGGCCGAGCACGGGACTACGGACGCGGATGTGCCGCCCGGCGGTTCGCGGTGGACCACCGGGCGGCACACGAGAGCGGGAGCGAGGTCAGTGACCGGCGCTCGAGTCGACCGCCGGACTCTTCACCTTGACGGTCTGACCGGCCTCGAACGAGCCGCCCTCGGCCAGCACGCGCATCTCGACGTCGCTCACGTTGCGGGCGCGGGCGGCGGCCATCGCCATGCCCGACGGCTCCACCGGACGCCACACGTTGAACAGGAGGTTCAGCAGCACCGCGGTGATGGCGGCCGAGCTGATGCCCGACTCCAGAATGGTTCCGGCCCACGACGGCAGACCCGACCAGAAGTGCGGCGAGACCACCGGGACCATGCCCATCGCGATCGAGACCGCGACCACCAGCATGTTGGTGGTGCCGGAGTAGTCGACCTTGGTCAGCGTGCGGATACCGCTCGCCGCGACGGTGCCGAAGAGCGCGATGCCCGCGCCGCCGAGGACCGGGGTCGGGATCATGCCGACCACCGCGGCCGCGGCGGGGGAGAGCCCGAGCACGATCAGCACGCCGCCGCCGGCGGCCACCGCGAAGCGGCTCTTGATCCCGGTCAGCGCCACCAGACCGACGTTCTGGGCGAACGCGGTCGCGGGGAAGGCGTTGAACACCGGGGCGATCGCCGAGGCGCCCATGTCGGCGCGCAGACCCTTGGAGACGCGCTTGGTGTCGACCTTGGTCTCCACCACCTCGCCGACGGCCAGGATATCGGCGGTGGTCTCCACCATGATCACCAGGATCGCGATGATCATCGAGATGATCGCGGCGGCCTGGAAGGTGGGCATGCCGAAGGCGAAGGGCTCGGGGATGCCGACGACGTCGGCGCCGGACAGCCCCGAGGTGTTGATCTTGCCGGCGATCGCCGCGATGATCGTGCCGCCGACCAGACCGAGGAGGATCGCGACGCGGGTGAGCTTGGCGATCTTGGAGAAGACCAGGATGAGCAGCAGGGTGGCCATCGCGATGCCGATGTTCGCGACGTCGCCGAATTCCGGATTGTGGACCTGCTCGCCGTCGACGGTGATCATCTCGTTGCCGGTGATCCAGCGTGCCGCCACCGGCATCAGCGACAGGCCGATCACGGTGATGACCGAACCGGTGACGACGGCCGGGAACAGCTGCACGATCTTGGCGAAGAGCGGGATCGCCGCCAGCCCGACCAGGCCGGCCACCATGATCGCGCCGAACGCGGACCGCAGACCGTCCGTGCCGTCGTCGCCGATGATCGCCAACATGGTGGCCACCGTGGCGAACGAGACGCCCTGGACCAGCGGGAGCTGCGAACCGACTCCGGGGAAACCGATGGTCTGGACCATCGTGGCGATGCCGGACAGGAACAGGCAGCCCGCCACCAGGACGGCCTTCTGCTCCGGGGTGAGGCCGGCCGCGCCGCCGATGATCAGCGGCACGGCGATCACGCCGCCGAACATCGCGAGGATGTGCTGGACCCCGTAACTGAGGTTGGTGAGGAAGGGGAGTCGCTCGTCCTCCGGGCGCCGGCCGACGGGGACGTCGGGCGGCGTGTCTGCTGCTGTGGTGGGGTTCTCGGCGTTCATAGGCCCCAGAGTGGGACCGGGCGGGCGCCCGGGCCATCGGAGCGGATCCAAAGAATCGGGTGCCGTCACCGCAGCCGATTGGCAGATCGTACGAACCCGCCGGACACCCGCCGGTGGTCTCCCGGTCGTCTCGGGGATGCGTCCGCGTTGCCGTCGACGGGTCTACGAATCGTTCCGCATCGACCGGCGGATCTCCTCGAGCCGGGACTTCGCGGCCTCCTGGCGCTCGTCGAACGCGTCCCGGGCTGCGACCGCTTCGGGGATCAGACCGGCGAGTTCCTCCGACCCCAGCGCGGTCGCGGTGCGCTTCTCGATCTTGTCGCGGACGTGATCCAGCGTGGGGCGGCCGTCCTCGGTGTACCCGGTCGCCTCCGCCGGGGAGGGCGCGGGCGGAGGAGTCCACCCGCCGTCGTCGACCGTGAACTCCACGTCGATCGGTTCGTTCGTGCCGCCTGTCATGCGTCCAGTCTGGCAGAAGGTCCGATGCCGGGCGCGTGGATCGGGTCGCCACAGGTGACGTGCGGATCGGGTCGTGGCAGGATTCGAACGCAGCGGTGTCCGGAGGCGGGGCCTTCGCAGCGTCGACGGATCGGGACGCACGAGGCGCGGAGAGGCGAGGGTGACGTTCGACACGAGGATCGTCTGGCTCTGCCTCGCCGCCGTGCTGGTGACGGTGGGTGTGCTGCTCTGTCTGCAGTTCCTGCTCAATCGCAGCGAACGGGCGATGCTCTACTGGGGGCTGGGCAAGGTGGCGGGCGCGAGCGGGGCGATGCTCGTCGGGCTGCGCGGCTTGATCCCGAACGTGTGGTCGATCGCGGTCGGCAACGTCCTGGTGACCTTGGCGATGACGCTTCTCATGGTCGGCTGCCGCCTGTTCAACGGGCAGTCCGTGCGCACGGCGTGGATTCCCCTGCCTGCGGGGATGCAGTTCGTCGTCTACCTCCTGATCGACGCGCTCGGCGGCGGCGCCGACCTCCGCGGGGCCGTGGCCGCGACGTTCATCGGCGGGCTGGTCGCCGCGGGAGCGGTGAGCTGCGCCGCCGCCGAGCGCGTCGAACACCTGAGATGGCGGACGTGGTTCATCGGCGTGCTGGTCGGCTGGGTGGTCGTGATGGTGTTCCGGGTGGTCAGTGCGGCCCTGCTGCCGGGCAGCGGCGATCCGGTCGGCGACCACGTCTCCCAGTTCTTCAGCGCCGTTGCGGTGATCGTCCTCTCCCTGACCAACGGGGTGGCGTTCATGATGATGTCGCGTGAGCGGATCGACGCCAGGCTCACGGCGATGACCATGATCGACGGCCCGACGGGAGTCCTGAACCGGCTCGGGCTGCAGCGGAGCTACCGCGAACTCGGCCGCGGCGGGCGTCCGGTGGTCGTCGTCCTGACCGACATCGACGACTTCAAGACCGTGAACGACAGACACGGGCACGCCGTCGGCGATGCCGTGCTCGGGCGGTTCGCCGCCGTCGCGCAGCGGACTCTCGGGGCGGCCGGGGTCGTCGGACGGTACGGCGGCGACGAGTTCTGTCTGCTGCTCGGCGAGGCGACCGTCGACGACGGACACCGACTCGCCGAGCGGGTCCGGCTGGCCTTCGGCGCCACGGCGACGACGACCGGCGACGGCGACACGGTGCGTTCGACGGTGAGCATCGGCGTCGCCGTGGCGTCGAACCGGTCCGGCACGCTGAACGAGGCGTTGAAGACCGCCGACGCGGCCCTCTACGAGGCGAAGTCCACCGGTCGGAACCGGAGCGTGATCGCCTCGGACGCCGGTGACCGGGTGGACTGACGGCCGGCGTCGTGCCGCGTCCGCGGAGGCCTCGGGCCCGCCGTGTTGCCACGATGTGACGTTTGCGTGAACTACCGTCGGCGCCGCGCCGGTATGACCACAGGAGACGGCGTTTACCTGTGCCGAGTCCGCTCCGAAGCGCAGCGGTCGGATGGCACCATACGACCCATGCACATGACTCCGGGAGACACTGAGAAGCTGCTGCTGGCGGTGGCGGGGATGGTGGCGCGGGACCGGCACGAGCGCGGGGTGCTGCTGAACCACCCGGAATCGGTCGCGCTGCTCTCGACGTGGGTGATCGAGCGGGCCCGCGAAGGAGTCCCGGTGACCGAGCTGATGGCGTCGGGCACCTCGGTGCTCACCCGCGCCGACGTGATGGAAGGCGTCCCGGAGATGGTGACCGAGGTGCAGGTGGAGGCCACCTTCCCCGACGGCCGCAAGCTCGTGACCCTGCACCGGCCGATCGACTAGGAGGACGACATGGGCTCGACCAGCACGTCCGGACCGGGAGCGATGCGCATCCGTCCCGGGACCGTGGAACTGAACGCCGACCGGTCCGCCGACGAACGACGCGAGTTCGTCATCGTCAACACCGGCGACCGACCGGTCCAGATCGGCTCGCACCTGCACCTGCCGGACGCCAACACCGCTCTGCAGATCCGGCCCGCTCACGCCGTTCCCGGCGCCGAGCACATCCGGCCCGCTCACGCCGTTCCCGGCGCCGAGGGAGACGAGGCCGCCGACCGCGCCGCCGCCCATGGTTTCCGCCTCGACATCCCCGCGGGCACCTCGCAACGTTTCGAACCGGGCGCCTCGCGCACCGTCGCCGCGGTGGCGCTGCGCGGAGCCCGGCGGGTCCCCGGCATCGCGCTCGGCAAGACCGACGGAGGACGACTGTAATGGTGCACATCGATCGTGAGCGGTACGCCGCGCTGTACGGTCCGACCGTCGGCGACCAGATCCGTCTCGGCGACACCGACCTGTGGATCGAGATCGAGCAGGACCGGACGTTCGGCGGCGAGGAGTCGGTGTTCGGCGGCGGCAAGTCGATCCGCGAATCGATGAACCAGTCCGTCCGCACCCGTGCCGAGGGGGCGCCGGACACGGTGATCACCAACGTCGTCGTGCTGGACTGGTGGGGCATCGTGCGCGCCGACGTCGGCCTCCGCGACGGCCGGATCGTCGCGCTGGGCCGCAGCGGCAACCCGGACGTCGCCGACGGCGTGCACCCGGACCTGGTGATCGGACCGTCGACCGACGTCATCGCCGGCGAGGGCCGGATCCTCACCGCGGGGGCGATCGACTCGCACGTCCACCTGCTCTCGCCGTCGCAGCTGCACGAGGCGCTGGCCACCGGCATCACCACGGTGATCGGCGGCGGCACCGGCCCCTCGGAGGGGTCCAAGGCCACCACGGTGACGCCGGGCGCCTGGCATCTGCGGCAGATCCACCGGGCGCTCGACGCCGTCCCGGTCAACGTGGTGCTGCTGGGCAAGGGCAACACGGTGTCCGCGGAGGGCCTCGCCGAACAGGCGCTCGCCGGCGCCGGCGGCTACAAGGTGCACGAGGATTGGGGATCCACCCCGGCCGCGATCGACGCCGCGCTGACCGCCGCCGACGACTGGGGCCTGCAGGTGGCGCTGCACTCGGACTCGCTCAACGAGGCCGGGTACGTCGACTCCACGATCGCCGCGATGCGGGGCCGCTCCATCCACGCCTTCCACGTCGAGGGCGCCGGCGGCGGCCACGCCCCGGACATCCTGTCGATCGCCTCGCTCCCGCACGTGCTGCCCGGCTCCACCAACCCGACGCTGCCGCACACCGTCAACACCGTCGCCGAGCATCTCGACATGCTGATGGTCTGCCACCACCTCAACCCCGCGGTGCCCGAGGACCTGGCCTTCGCCGAATCCCGCATCCGGGCGACGACGATCGCCGCCGAAGACGTCCTGCACGACCTCGGCGCCCTCTCCATCACCTCCTCCGACGCCCAGGCGATGGGCCGCATCGGCGAGGTGATCGCCCGGACCTGGCAGGTGGCGCACGTGATGAAGGCCCGGCGCGGGGCGCTGGACTCCTCCGGGCTCGATGCCCCGGCGCCCGCCGACAACCTGCGGGCCCGCCGCTACGTCGCCAAGTACACGATCAACCCCGCCGTCGCGCACGGGCTCGACGACGAGATCGGCTCGGTGGAGGAGGGCAAACTCGCCGACCTGACCCTGTGGGATCCCAAGCTCTTCGGCGTGCGTCCCGCGCTGGTGATCAAGGGCGGAGTCATCGCGTGGGCCGGTCTCGGCGACCCGAACGCGTCCATCCCCACCCCGCAGCCGGTGCTGCAGCGTCCGGCGTTCGGCGATGCGATCGGCGCCGACCTGTCGGTCACGTTCGTCTCCCCGGCCGCGCTCGACGACGGCCTCGCCGAACGCCTGGAGCTGCGTCGACGACTGGCGCCGCTCAAGCCGACGCGCGCGGTGGGCAAGAAGGACATGAAGGTCAACGACGCCCTGCCGTCGATCGAGATCCGGCCCGACACCTTCGCGATCTCGATCGACGGGGAACCGGTGACCCCGGCGCCCGCGGAACGACTGCCGCTGGCGCAGTTGTACACGATGTTCTGATGCCGGGGGCGGAGTGAGCGCCTACGCGGCGATGCTGCTCGCCGATGCGCGGCTGCCGACGGGCGGACACGCCTACTCGGCGGGGGTCGAGCCCGCGCTGCGGGCGGGGCTGGCGCCGGACCGGGTCCGGGAGTACATGATCGGGCGCGCGCTGACCACCTCGCGCACGGAGGCCGGGACCGCCGTCGTCGCGCGGAGCGCACTGGCCGGCGGGTCGTCGTCCGGCCTGTCGCCGGGCAACGGGCTCGACGACGTGCTCGCGGCCTGGGCCGCCCGCACCCCGTCGCCCGCACTGCGGGAGGCGGCGGTGGCGCAGGGCCGCGGCTACCTGCGGTTCGCGCGGTCGCTGTGGCCCGGCGCACCCGAACTCGAGGAGCTCACGGCGGTGACGCGGCCGCTGTGCCGGCCGGTGGTGCTCGGCGCGGTGGCGGTGCTCGCCGCGATGAGCCCCGCGGACCTGGTCCGACTCGTGATCTACGACGACGCGGCGACGGCCGCGGCGGCGCTGCTGAAACTGGAACCGCGCGACCCCGCCGAGGTGAGCGGCTGGGTCCTGGACGCCTGTGCGGCGGCGGAGCCCTCGGTGGCCGAGCTGGCCGCCCTCACCGACCCCGGCGCGATCCCCGCGTCGGGTGCCCCGCAGACCGAGGAGTGGGCGCAGGCCCACGCCGTGATGAATCAGAGGTTGTTCCGTGCCTGACACCGTCTCTTCCCCCGCCGATCCGCACGCCCGCGATCTGCGCGCCTTCCGCCTCGGCGTGGCCGGTCCGGTGGGGACCGGGAAGTCGTCGTTGATCGCGACGGTCTGCCGGTCGCTGAACGAGGATCTGCGGATCGGCGTGATCACCAACGACATCTACACCGACGAGGACGCGCGCTTCCTCAAGTCGGCGGGCGTGCTCGACCCGGAACGGATCCGCGCGGTGGAGACCGGCGCGTGCCCGCACACGGCGATCCGCGACGACGTGACCGAGAACCTGCTGGCCGCGGAGGACCTGGAACGCGACTTCGCGCCCCTCGACCTGGTGCTGATCGAGTCCGGCGGCGACAACCTGACGGCGACGTTCTCGCCCGCCCTCGTCGACGCGCAGATCTTCGTGCTCGACGTGGCCGGCGGCGGCGACGTGGCGCGCAAGGGCGGGCCGGGGATCGCCCGGGCCGACCTGCTGGTGGTGAACAAGACCGACCTCGCCCCGTACGTGGGCGTCGACGTGCCGACGATGCTCGCCAATGCGACCGCGGCCCGCGAGGGCGGCCCGGTGCTCGGCCTGTCCAAGCACGACGAGGACTCGGTGCGCCGACTGCGGGAGTGGGTGCTGGCGATGATCGCGGCGTACCGCGGCGGCGAGCACACCCCGGTCGATCCGGGGCCGATGGCGCCGCACTTCCACGCCGACGAGGAGCACCCCGACGGCGGCTACGTGCACTCCCACTCCGGTGCCGATGCGCACGACCACCGGCACTGACCGCCGTCCCGCGAACGGGGCGGGCCGATGACGGCCACGGTGATCGGCGTCGAGGCCCGCAGTCCCGTCGCCCGGGTCACCGCGACCTCCGGGTCGGGGACGGTCCTGATCCCGCGCCTGGTCACGCGGACCGAGCGATCGGCGCAGGTGGCGCTGGTCGCGGGCGGGGCGATGCTGCTCGGCGGCGATCGACTCCGGGTGCGCATCTCGGTGGGCGCCGGCTGCACGCTGGAACTCACCGAGGTCGGCGGGATGGTGGCGTACGACGCCGACGGCGCGCCGTCGTCCTGGTCGGTGGAGGCGGTGCTGGAGCCGGGGGCCACGCTGATCTGGATGGGCCTGGAGACCGTGGTGTCCGGGGGCGCGAACCTGACCCGGTCGTCCCGACTGAGTCTGGCGGACGGCGCGTGCGCCCTGATCCGGGAGACCACGGTGCTCGGCCGCACCGGCGAGACCGGCGGGCGGGCCCGCCTGGTCAGCGACGTCACCTGCGCGGGGACACCGCTGCTGGTGGAGGACTTCGACGTCCGCGGCGACCGCCCGGTCCCCGGTGTCTGCGACGATCACCGGGTGGTGGACACCGTGCTGATGGCCGGTCGACGGCCGTCCGACACGGCGGGCGCGATGCGGCTCGACGGTCCCGGCGCCCTGGCCCGCTACCTCGGACGGGAGACGCACCCGAGCCCGATACCCGAGATCTGGGCGCGCTGGGTCGACGAGGTGCGCGCCGGATCCTGAGGCCTCGATCGGCGTGTCGCGGAACCGGATCGGTCTCCGCCGCGTCTCAAGTGTCATGGGGATCGAGAACGGGGTGTTCAGCACACACGACCTGGCCCGGCTCGGGGTGACCCGGGCCGAACTGCGCGGGTACGTCGAGCGCGGCGCGCTGATCCGGCTGCGCCGCGGTTGGTATCTGCGCACCGGGGCGCACGATCCGGTCGCGGCCGCCGCGGTGCGCGACCGCTCCCGGTGGTGGTACCGACCGGGCCTCGACTCCCGCCGCCTGCCGCGCGGGACCGGGTAGCCGGGACGCGCGGGCACGACGAGGTCGCGGCCCGCCCGCCCCGGCGGCGGACGTCAGTCCAGGGCGGTGCGTCTGCGACCGAAGACCAGGTACAGGCCGGGCAGCAGGCCCATCGAGTTCACCAGCGAGAGCCCGGTGCCCCAGAGCCACTTCGGTCCGTTCACCTCGTCTTTCGGCCGGGTCGCGAGATCGCGGCCGGCCCAGACGCGCAATCCGGCGTCGACCGCGGCGGCGGCGATGATCGCGCCCTTCTGTCCACCGGAGAGGTCGTTCCACTTCTGCTTGGCCATGGCGGCTCCTTCTGTCGGGTTCGGGGTCGGAGGTCGTCGGGATCGGGGCGGGCGGCGGGGCTGTCGCCGGTGTCGAGGTCGTGCGGCGGCGGGACGGTCGGCTCAGAAGACCCGATACGCGGAATCGGAGACGGTGAACCCGCTCCCGGTCGAGTCGTTGCGGCAGGTCACCCCGGTGGTCTCGGCGACGAGACAGGTGAACCCCGCCGCGGTGAGCGGTGTCCCGTAAGGGAGGACCCGGCTCGTCGGCGGCCGCGAGTTCGGATAGAACGGGGCATCGCCCTGGAAGACGAACCGGCCCGCGCCGGAACCGTCGACGAGCACGGCGTTCGGTTTGGCGCGCTGCCCGGAACCTCCGGGCAGCGGCTGCGCCGGCGCGTCGGCCGGGATCCGGCCGTGGCAGCCGGCGATCCCGGCGGAGGCGAGGATCCCGCAGTGGAACTTGTCCGACGCCGAGTGGAAGTAGTAGCCGCCGTCCTGCCGGAAGGCGTTCGCATCGGCGGCGGCCCGGGTGGGGGCCGCCGGGGCGGCGGGCGTCGGGGTCGTCGCTTCGGGGACGGCCGTCTCGGGGTCGGCGGCCTCGGCCGGAGCGGTGACCACCTCGGTGACGGTCACCGGGGCCGCGGTGGTCGCCGGAGACCCGGTGATCTCCGCCCCGCACGCGGTGGCGGAGAGGACCGCGGCACCGGAGACGGCGCCGAGGAGGAGGCGGTGAGCGCGTCGCATCGGTCTCTCCCACGGGCCGGGGCGGACCGGACGTCCGCTCACTGTTCACTGTGCTGAATGAACGGTAGACGGCCGCACGACGACACGGAAGAGGACAGGCCGGACAGCGGGCGAGGACGGGCCGGACAGCGGTGCGGCGCGGGACTTTGGCCTCGTTACCGGGGCGTCCGGGGTTCGTACGATCGACTTCGACGGTGGTCGACGGGAGAGGAACGGCAGTGGCACAGCAGTACGTACGGGGACTCGACGAACTGGGGCTGGCGGATGCGCCGTCCGTCGGCGGCAAGGGGGCGAACCTCGGGGAGCTGATCCGGGGCGGGTTCCCGGTGCCGGGCGGGTTCGTCGTCACCAAGGAGGCGTATCTCGCGGCCGTGGACGCCGCGGGTCTGCGCACCGAACTCGCCGAGCACGCGCTGCCGCCGGAGGGCATCGTCGAGAGCGATCTGCTCGCGCTCGCCGACACCCTGCGGGCCGAGGTCTCGCAGGTGGAGATGCCCGCCGAGATCGCCGCGGAGATCATCGCGCGATACCGGGAGCTCGGCGAGGCCTCGCGCGTGGCCGTGCGCTCGTCGGCCCCCGCCGAGGACGCCGCGGACACCTCGTTCGCGGGGATCCACGACAGTTTCACCGACGTCGCGGGCCCGGAGCAGTTGATCGCCGCGATCAACCGGTGTTGGCAGTCGCTGTGGTCCGCCCGCGCGATGACTTACCGGCGCGTGCAGGACGTGACCGAGGAGCCGTCGGTGGCCGTGGTGGTGCAGTCGATGGCCGACTCGGAGACGGCGGGCGTCATGTTCACCGTCGACCCGCGGACCGGCGACACCAACCAGATCCTCATCGAGGGCGCCCGCGGCCTCGGCGAGGTGGTGGTCGGCGGCCAGGTGGAGCCGGACACGTACACCGTCACCAAGGAGCCGCGCCGGATCGTCGACGTGCACCTGGGCGCCCAGGACTTCCAGTTCGTCGCCGGGCGCAGCGCCGACGAGGTGCCCGAACGGATCGCCGCCGAGGACCGCGGCGGCCGTGTGCTGTCCGACGACCAGGTGCTGGCCCTCGCGCAGATCGCCGTCGACGCGGAGCGGCACTACGGCGCTCCCCAGGACATGGAGTTCTCGTTCGCCCGGCCCCGGTCGGGTTCGGGTCCGCTGGAGGCGTTCATCGTGCAGTCCCGTCCGATCACCACGCTCGACGCCCCCGCGCCGGTCTCCGCCGCGGGCGGGGCGACCGGTGGCGAGGCCGGCGGTGCGGCCCTGGTGACCGGACTGGGAGCGAGCCCGGGCATCGCATCCGGCCGGGTGCGGATCATGCGGGAGGTGTCCGAGGCGGCCGGATTGAACGACGGCGACGTCCTCGTCGCCCCGATGACCCGACCGGACTGGCTGCCGGTGCTGCGGCGTGCGTCGGCGATCGTCACCGACGGCGGCGGCATCACCTGTCACGCGGCGATCGTCGGCCGCGAACTCGGGAAACCCGTGGTGGTGGGGGCGCGCGGCGCCACCGAGACGCTCACCGAGGGCGCCCAGGTGACGGTCGACGGCACCACCGGGACCGTCTCGGCCGGAGCCCCGGCCGTCGTGGCGGCCCCGGAGCCCCCGTCGGCGGGAGCGGTCGCCGCGCCGGCTCGAAGAGATCACCGCGACGCGGGTCTACGTGAACCTCGCGACGCCCGACTCCGCCGCGGAGGTGGCCGCCGGGGACGTCGACGGCGTGGGACTGCTGCGCGCGGAGTTCATGATCACCGAGGCGCTCGACGGACTGCACCCGGCGAAGCTGCTCGCGCAGGGACGTCGTGACGAGTACATCGAGAAGATGGCCGCGGGCGTGGCGACCATCGCCGCGGCCTTCGGGGACCGACCGGTGGTGTACCGGGCGATCGATCTGCGCTCCAACGAGTTCGCGGCGCTCGACGGCGGGGAGGCCGAACCCGACGAGGACAATCCGATGATCGGCTACCGCGGGTGCTACCGGTACGTCCGCGAACCGGAGCTCTTCCGGCTCGACCTCGACGTGATCGCGCGTGTGCGCCGCCGGCACCCGAACGTGCACCTGATGATCCCGTTCGTGCGGACCAAATGGGAACTGGAGGAGTGTCTGGCGCTGCTCGACGCACATCCGCTCGGCCGGGACACGGGTCTCAAACGGTGGATCATGGCCGAGGTGCCGTCGGTGGTCTACTGGCTGGCGGAGTACGCGGCCCTGGGGATCGACGGGGTCTCGATCGGCAGCAACGACCTCACCCAGCTGGTGCTGGGCGTCGATCGGGACTCCGAGACGTGCGAAGACCTGTTCAGCGCGACCGATCCCGCCGTCCTCGACGCGATCGACACGATCATCGACCGCGCGACCGCGGCCGGGATGACCACGTCGCTGTGCGGGCAGGCGGTCTCGATCCATCCGGACCTCGCCGAACATCTGGTCCGGCGCGGGATCACGTCGGTGTCGGTGACCCCCAATGCGGCGGCCCGCACGCGTCATCACGTGGCGGTGGCCGAGCGCGCGATCATCCTGGCCGCCGCCCGGCGCTGAACTCGGGGGCGGCGCGGCGGGGCGTCGTGCCCGGATCGGCTCGGCCCGCGGGGGAGACGCCGCGGGCCGGTGCCGGGGCGATCCGGTCGATCAGCGGTCGTGCACCGCCGCACGAGAGGTGCTCGCGGCGGGCCGGGAGGTGCGGGCGGCGGCGGGGCGGGAGGTGCGAGAGGCCGGGCGGGAGGTGCGCGCGGCGGGGCGGGACGCCGCCGGCCGCGCCGTGGCGTCCAACTGGTGCCGGACGTCGCCTAACTGCATGAACAGGATCTCGTCGGCGAACGTGCCCGCACCGATGTTCGGGAAGGCGCCGCAGTCGCCGTCGGACTCGCCGGGGGTCTTGATGTAGAGCTTGTTCACCGGGGCCGCCGCGGTGAACGTCTTGCTCGCCGGGGTGCCGAGGCGCTGCCCGCGGGGGTTGCACCAGGACTCCGATCCGGCCGCGGTCACCGGGGCGCCGTTGCGGGAGTTGTCGATCATCAGGGAGAGGGGCTTGCCGAACGCGGTGCCGACGGCGGTGCCGTGCTGCTGCGTCTCGTCGTCGGTCTTGAAGTTCGACACGTTGAGGCTGATCGCACTGATGTCGGCGCCGGCCTGCTTCACCCGGTTGAGTCCGTCGACGGTCTGGGCCACGGTCGGCCAGCCCGCGGTCCCGGCGTCGAGGTACACCGACGCGTTGGGATTGCTGCTCTTGAACTTCTTCAGCACGTCGGCGAGCAGCTGGGCGCGCTCGGTGACCTGCGCGGACGACGGTTCGCGCCCGGGCTCGGGGGCCACCATGTGCGCCAGCGCATCGGGTTCGACGATGACGACGGCCTTCCCGGTGCCGACGGTGTTCGAGACCTGGTCGATCCACGTCCGGTACGCCGCGGCGTTCGCGGCGCCGCCGCCGGAGTGATTCCCCAGGTCGCGGTTGGGGATGTGGTAGAGCACGACGACGGGGACCTTCTTCTGCGACGCGCCCTGAGACATCAGCTCGCGGAGCCGCGGGATGCCGTCGCCGCCGATCCACTCGGCGACCGGGGTCTTCTGCAGATCCTCGATCTTGGTCTTCAGGTCGCCGGAGACCACACCGGCCAGGCGCGCGAGGTTCTCGTAGAAACTCGCGCGGGCGCCGACGAGGTAGTCGGTCGGCACCGGAACGGGGGTGCCGGGGGTGGTCGGCGGGGCGCCGAGGCTGTTGTTGCCGTCCTCGGCCACTCGGCCGGGGCCTCGCTCGCCCAGGCTGCCGTTGCCCAGGCTCCCGTTGCCTCCGCCGGTGAGGGGGGAGGTCAGGCGGGGGCGCGGATCGGCCAGTGCGGGTCCGGCCGCGGCGTCGACGCCGAGCAGCGCGGTGGTGGCCAGGGCCCCCGCAACGAGCCCGTTCTTCGCCACTTTGGACAACCTATTCACACTAGTCACAACGGTCACGTCTTGGAATTTACCGGGACCGGGCGTGTCGCGCCACCGGGCGATCTCGTTCGAGGGACGTTCCGGTCTCACTTGACCAGCTGTTCCGTGCCCAGCAGGCGCCAGAACAGCATGGTGTCGAAGGTGCCGGCGGGCGAGGTGCTGACGCCGCACACGCCGTCGGATTCGCCGGGACGCTTGATGTACAGCTGCTCGAAGCGGTTCTGCGGGTCGAAGCGATCGTCGATCGACGTCCGGGTCCGCGCCCACGCCGGGTTGCACCACTGCCGGTTGGGCGCGGGCGCCCCGTTCCGGGATTCGTCGATGATCGTGTACAGCGGTTTGCCGTAGGCCTTCGAGATCTGCTCGGAGTACGCCCGGGTGTCCTCCTCGGACTGGAAGTTCGAGACGTTCAGCGAGATGCCGGGGACCACGGCGTCCTTGGCCGCGACTCGCCTCAGCA
Organism: Gordonia sp. (in: high G+C Gram-positive bacteria); assembly: GCF_047600385.1. Classification (GTDB taxonomy): domain Bacteria; phylum Actinomycetota; class Actinomycetes; order Mycobacteriales; family Mycobacteriaceae; genus Gordonia. The sequence goes on from NZ_JASGKZ010000001.1 coordinate 1,833,407, forward strand.
GCTGGGCCGTCTCCCGGGGCGAGAGCCACGCGCTGTTGCCCGCGTCCAGGTAGACCGCGGTGTGCGGGTTGTTCTTCGCGAACGTGCGGAGGGTGTCGGCCAGCAGGTCGGCGCGCTCGTCGGCGGCGGCGTCGTCCATCTCCAACATGTGCGGGAGGGCGTCGGGTTCGACCACGACGACGGTGCTGTGCTCGCCGATCGCATGGCTGACCGACTGGATCCACTTCCGGTAGTCGGCTCCGTATGCGGCGCCGCCCGCGGAGTACTGATCGAGGTCTCGATCGGGGATGTGATAGAGCACGAACGCCGGAATCGTGTCCTTGGAGGCGGAGATCGCCTTGCTGATCCGCTCGGGTCCGACGTCGCCGCCGATCCACTCGGCCACCGGCTGTCTGCGGATCTGCTCGTACGACTCGAAGGCGCCCTCGGGCAGGTAGTTGCCGAAGAACGCCTTCATCTCGTCGGCGGCCTTGCTCAGATCCTCGAAGTACTGCGGCGTCGCGGCCAGCGAATAGCGGGCCTCGGCGGGGGCGATACGGCCCGCAGGCGGCTGATTCGGGGCGCTGGCCACCGGTTCGTCGGCAGCGCCTCCGCAGGCGGACAGGGTGACGGCGAGCGCGGCTGCCAGGGCCGCGGCGACGACGGGTGAACGGCGCATGTCGGTTACTGCTCCTCCACGGATTTCGTGACTCTCAGCCAGTGGGCGACACTGTGCTGACCCTGGTCGTCGTTGAGGAAGACCATGTAGTTGCCGAGCGGCATCAGCGCGGGATCGGTCGGCATGGTGACGGTCACCTCGTTCCCGGACTGGGTGAACTTCACGTCGACGGAACGCTGGTTGGTGTCGGTGATGTGGGTGACCGAGGCCGGGACCATCATCCGGACCGAGGTGATCTTAGCCGGAGCGTCCCGACCCTTCAGGGTGAAGACCCCGGTGGAGCCGAGGGACAGGGTCTTCGGCCCGCGCTCGAGCAGCGGCCGCTGCAGGCCCTTCTGCTGGGCCTGGAAGTACTCGGGCGGGGTGAAGATCTCGAAGCGCTGGTCGAACTTGCCGGGCTTCTGGTTCTTCGCGTCCGAGAACAGCGGGTCCGAACCGGTGGTCAGGATCTGGCCGTCGGGCAGCAGCATCGCCGTCGAATGGTAGTTGCGGCCGACCTTCGGCGCGGCGATCTTCCGGAGCTTGCCGTCCTGGCCGAGGATGTACGCCTTGTGCAGATCGCTGGAGAACATGCCGCGGTACTTCTCGGCGCCGTTGGTGATCAGAAGGTCGCCGGAGGGCAGATTCACCAGGTTCGGGTAGCGGGTGGGGTTCTCCAGGTCCGTCAGCGGCGTGAAGTGCGGCTTGCGGGACTTGAGATCGACGACGTCGATCCGGCGCGTGGACTCGAGCGAGTCGCCGACGCCGCCGCCGCCGACCACGACCAGCCGCTGGTCGTTCACCGGACCGAGCCAGGCGGCCGAACCGGTCTCCAGCAGGTGCGGATCGCGGATCCCCGGGACCGGGGTGAAGGTGTTGCGCGAGAGGTTCCAGAATCCCGGTTCCCGGGCCTTGGTGGCGGGGCCCCAGCCGGTGCTCGGCCCGGCGAAGAAGAGGCGGTCGTCCCGGGTGGTGCTGAAGATCGCCGGGTACGTCGGGAAATACCGTTTGAACTCGGGGCGCTCGGTCCACTTGCGCGTCGCCGGATCGTAGGTCTCGATCTCGCCGTCGAGGATGGCGCCCGCGCCGTCGAGTCCGGAGATCGCCATCACCTTGCCGCTGGGCAGAGTCGTCAGGGTCGGGTACCACCGGCCGTAGTGCATGCTGGCGACCCGCTCGTACTGCTCGGTGATCGGATTGAACTCGTAGGCGTCCGGGAGTCCCTGGTACTCCTTCTTCTCCATGGTCAGCCGGGGCGCCCAGGCGTGCACGACCGACGTGGGGCCGCCGGGCAGGCCGACGGTGAACGGATGGTTCGTCGTCAGGACGCCCGCGGCGCCCTCGACGTCGGACGACACGTAGACACGGCGTTCGGTGGGCACGGTGGCGCCGGTCATCTCGTCCTGGGTGGCCGGCGGAAGCTTGATCTCGGCGTCGGACAGGTACTTGTTGCCGTTCCGGTTGGAGGTGAAGACCGTGCCCTTGGGGATGGTGTAGGTGCGCGTGGGGTCCTCGTTCACCACGGTCATGGGGCCGCCGGCATTGGTCATCTTGGCGCCGAGTTTCTCGTAGCCCTGGTTGCCGCCGGCCACGAGGATGTTGCCGTTGGACAGGTGCGCGTGTCCGGCGCAGAACATGTCGGTCGGGGTCTCGACGTGCTTGACGACGCCGGTGGACGGGTCGTACACGATGGTCTTGTAGGTGCCCGCCTCGAACATCTCGACGTTGTTGCCCGAACCCGCGATCAGCAGCACCTTGCCGGTGGGCAGCATCGTGGCGTGGATCGCGTTGATGCGGTCGCCGCCGTTCAGTTCGATGACCTGCCAGCGGCCGTACTTGGCCTGGTAGTCGGGTGAACTGATCTCGCGTTCGTGCTTGAAGTTGTTGACCAGCATCACCGCGGGCGGTGCGGTGATCGCGCCGACCACGCCGAGTGCGATCAGAATCACCGGGATCCGCCACCACCGGGCGATGAACTCTCGGGTCTTCGTCATGGCTGCGCGGTCTCCGTGGTCGGCGTGGGCTGTGAGGCGGGGGTCTGAGAGGCGGTGGTCGTCGGGTCGCCGGGCGTCTCGGGATCGGACTCGGCGGGGGTCTCCCGGGCGGCTCTGCGGTGCCGGAGGACGCTCGAGTACCAGATCAGGACGGGCGCCACGGAGAGGAGGAGGGCCAGCACCGGCCAGACCAGAGTGGCGACGGCGGCGTGACCGGTGAAGGAGATCTGCCCGATGACCCAGACGTAGAGGGCGGCCCAGAGCAGGTTCCAGCGGAAGGTGAACAGCGAGTCGCCGTCGACGCTGCTGCCGCCCTTCGGCGTCACGTCGAACGTGGGATTCGACGTGGTCAGGGACTTGAACAGGGCCACGACATAGATCGGGGCGGACGAGACGCTCATGAACATGCCGTAGACGCCCCACGAGTTGGCGGACTCGTAGGGACTGACGTTGTATCGGCGGGCCGCGATGAACACGGTGATCTGCAGAACCGTCGTCCAGGTGTAGAACAGCACCCAGTGCTGGGGGTCGACCCGGGTGCCGCTCTCGCCGAAGAGCGCGAACAGGACCGAGTTCATCGCGCCGAACACCCAGGTGAGGGCCATGACCGGGTAGAACGACATCAGCAGCAGATAGTGCATGACTCGGCGCGGACTGTGCCAGCTCCGGAGCATGTGCAGGAAGAACGGTCCGGCGATCACGTGCCGGATGGCGCCGGTGGCCCAGCGGTTCTGCTGCTTGAAGTAGGCGCCCCAGGTGTTCGGGCCCTCCCCGTGGGCGAGCACGTCAGGCGTGTACACCGCCCGCCAGCGGGCGCCGGTCTCCGGATTGCGTTTGTCGAGCACCTCGAGTCCGGTGGCCAGGTCTTCGGTGATCGAGGCCTGGGCGCCGCCGATCTGCTCGAAGACCGACGTGCGGATGGCGTAGTTGGTCCCCACCAGCATCGCGCCGCCGAAGGAGTTCGCCGCCGTCTGGATCAGCGAATGGAAGACGAACTGCTGGGACTCGGCGAGCTTGGGCACCACGTCGACGGTCGAGTTCGCATAGGCCTGCGGGGCGGCGACGAAGGCGACGTCCGGGTCGTTGAAGTAACCGAACACGCGGGTGGTGAACTCGGGCATGGGAACGTGATCCGGGTCCAGGCCGAGGATCAGGTCGTAACGGGGCAGGTCGGGGTTCTCACTGATCGCAGTGTAGGCGGCGTTGACGTTGCCGTGCTTGGTCTTCGCGGCGAACTTGGGCCCCTCGTTGAACCGGTCGATGCCCAGACGGCTGATCCGCCGGACGCGGTTGCCGGGCCCCGAGGCGTTCAGACGATCGACCAGGTTCTGGACGAGGTCGGGATTGTCCGGATCGCCCTCATCGAGCACGAAGACGTCGACCAGCGGGGGCTCGTCGACGTCGGAGGCCTCGGTGCCGCGGGGCGCTTCGAGAGCGCGGGCCGCGGTGAGCGTCTCCTCGAGCATGCTCAACGACTCGGAGGACGGGACGAAGGTGATGAACAGCGCCGCTTTGAGATTCCGGTGCGGTTTCACCGGGACCGGTGCGCGCACCTGCGCCGAGGAGATCGTCAGCATCGTGATCAGCAGCAGCCGCAGGACCTCGATGGTCAGCGTCGCGATGATGACCATCGAGGCGGCCAGGCTCGCCGCCCGCAGGACGCGGTCGTCGATCGGGGGGCCGGAGCGGATCAACCAGACGGCGTAGGACACCGAGAGGGTCAGGGTGAGCAGGCTCAGCAGCCAGATCCACGCGGTGCCGAAGAACCCGGACATCCGGCGGAACCGGACGCGGGGTTCGGGATCGTCGACGACGGACCCGGCGACCTGAGACTTCTCGACGATCAACTGCGCGGTGTGCTCGTCGACGACCGCGGTGCTCGGCATGGCGAACGGGAGGATCTCCGCCGGACGGGACTCCCGGTCTTCGGTCTCGTCGACCGTGGTTCCAGACGACGTGGTTTCGGGCGCCGTGGTTCCGGTCGAGGCGGTTGCCGGCGCGGCGGTCCCGGCCGGTGCGGTCCGGATCGGTTCGGTGTCGATCGAGACGATCGCGAGCGGTTCGGTCTCGGTGTCGACCGACACGATCGCGATCGGCTCGGTCTCGGGTTCGGTCTCGAGCGGTGCGGACTCGGGTTGCGTGGACTCGGCCGGTGCGGTCTCGGGGGCCGAATCCGCCGCGGAGTCCGCTGCCTCGGAGTCGTTTTCCACAGAGTCCTCTTCTGCGGAGTCGGTCTCCGCAGGGGCCTCCGACTCGGAGTCGGCTGCTGCGGAGTCCTCTTCCACGGCAACGTCTTCCGTTGCCGTCGCTTCCGTTGCCGGGTCGGCGTCGGACTCGGTCTCACCCGGCTCGGTCTCACCGGACTCGGGGGCGTCGGACTCGGACTCGGGGTCGCTCGGCTCCGGCTCTCCGGACTCGGGCTCTGCGGACTCGGGCTCTTCGAATTCGGGGTCGCTCGCGGAGGACTCCTCGGGGGAGTCGGTCTCGTCGGTGTCGCCCTCGGCCGCCTCCGGTGCGGTCTCGATCTCCGGTGCGGTCTCGGTCTCCGGTTCCACTGCGGTTTCCGGTGTCGTCACGGTCGCCGACGTCGCTGCGTCGACGACGTGGAGTCGCGGCTGGGGGATCTCGGTCTCCACGGTGGTCTCGACGGCGTCGTATCCGCCGTCCACGTCCTCGATGATCACGTGACTCTCGATGATCACGCGGCCGCCGACGGGCACGCCGACTTCGGCGGCCGGCGTTCTGTCGCAGGGGTCCGCGGCCGCGATCAACTCGGAGTCCGAGTAGGCGTCGATCACATCGTGCATCATCGTCCCGGGCTGGATGTCACTGGTCTGAGTCACCGGTGCCCCTCCTTTTCTGCCTTCGGTCCTGCAGCGCCCAACCTAGCCTGTATCCAGTGGATTTCCGTAGTCAGACGACAATCTGTAGTAGATCTCGCACTGTGTCTGCGGCCCGCGGATCGGCCTCGCAGGCGCAGTCCGGGACGGTGTGCCGGGCTGCTGATCAGCGTTTTATGCGGGAACGATGCGTCGTTCCCGGTCGCTCCGGCGCGGCTCGGAGTCGAGGGGCCTTCAATGCGCAGACGTCTCGGAAGGTTCATCCGAACGGGGGACGCGGCGCCGAGGCGTGCGGAGGGCCCGCCCGGACGATTTGGCGTCCGGGCCTCGGATTTCCTACACTAGAGCGGTTGCCCGGGTGAACTGTGCCCCCGGGAGCCACAACTTCATACCTTTTCCGGTCCCGGCGAAAAGCCAACGGAACCGGACAGGGTCCGCCGGGTGAGCGATCGCCCGGGATGAACCTTGCACAACTATCCACTTCGTGGAAGGCCCACCGGCAAGCACCCCGAGAGATAGGGCGCTTCTCGCTGTATGGGAACCGCTACGAGAAAGGTTGACGGTCAACCATGACCATGACTGACCCGATCGCAGACTTTCTGACGCGTCTGCGTAACGCCAATTCGGCGTACCACGACGAGGTGAAGCTTCCCTCGTCGAAGATCAAGGTGAACATCGCCGAGATCCTCAAGCGTGAGGGCTACATCACCGATTTCAGCGTCGAGGACGCCGAGGTCGGCAAGACCCTCAAAGTCACCCTGAAGTACGGCCCGAGCCGGGAGCGCAGCATCGCTGGTCTGCGTCGCGTCTCGAAGCCGGGCCTGCGGGTGTACGCAAAGTCCACCAACCTGCCCAAGGTTCTCGGCGGCCTCGGCGTGGCGATCATCTCCACGTCCTCCGGCCTGCTCACCGACCGCCAGGCAGCCAACCAGGGCGTGGGCGGCGAAGTCCTCGCCTACGTCTGGTAGGGGAGCGAAAACATGTCGCGTATCGGTAAGAACCCCGTCGAGATCCCCGCTGGTGTCGAGGTGACCGTCGACGGCCAGAACGTCAAGGTGAAGGGCCCGAAGGGTGAGCTCGCGCTCACCGTCACCGAGCCCATCGCCGTCGCCGTGGAAGAGAACACCATCGTGGTCTCCCGGCCGAACGACGAGCGCCGCAACCGCGCTCTGCACGGCCTGAACCGCTCGCTGGTGGCCAACCTCGTCGAGGGTGTGACCAAGGGTTACACCACCAAGATGGAGATCTTCGGCGTCGGTTACCGCGTCCAGGCCAAGGGCAAGGACCTCGAGTTCGCCCTCGGCTACAGCCACCCCGTGCCGATCGAGGCGCCGGAGGGCATCACCTTCGCGGTGGAGTCCCCGACCAAGTTCTCGGTCTCGGGTATCGACAAGCAGCAAGTCGGCCAGATCTCGGCGAACATCCGTCGCCTGCGTCGTCCGGACCCCTACAAGGGCAAGGGCATTCGCTACGAGGGTGAGCAGATCCGCCGCAAGGTCGGAAAGACGGGTAAGTAAGACATGAGTGAAGCAACCGTTCGCAAGCCCATCGGCAAGGACGTGTCGACCCGTCGTCGCACCGCGACCAACCGTCGTCACTTCCGCCTCCGCAAGAAGGTCGCCGGCACCGCCGAGCGTCCGCGCATGGCGGTCAAGCGCAGCAGCCGCCACATCCACGTTCAGGTGATCGACGACCTGACCGGCCACACGCTCGCCGCAGCCAGCTCGATCGAGGCCGACGTCCGCGCCGCGGGCGGCGACAAGAGCGCGCAGGCCGCCAAGGTCGGCGAGCTCGTCGCCCAGCGCGCCAAGGCCGCAGGCATCGAGACCGTGGTGTTCGACCGCGGCGGCAAGGCCTACCACGGCCGTATCGCCGCTCTGGCCGACGCCGCCCGCGAGGGAGGCCTGGCGTTCTGATGAGTGAGTTCAACATGATCATGACCAAGACCGGAGGGGACCTCTGATGCCCGGACGTCAGCGTGACGGCGGAAACGGACCCGCCGGCGCCAACAACAGCAACGACAATCGCGGCGAGCGTCGCGGCCGCGGCGACCGTCGCGACAGCCGCGGCGGCCGGGGTGAGCGCGAGGAGCGCAACCACCTCGAGCGCGTCGTCACCATCAACCGCGTCTCGAAGGTCGTCAAGGGCGGCCGCCGCTTCAGCTTCACCGCCCTCGTGGTGGTCGGCGACGGCCAGGGCATGGTCGGTGTCGGCTACGGCAAGGCCAAGGAAGTCCCCGCGGCGATCCAGAAGGGCGTCGAGGAGGCTCGCAAGAGCTTCTTCCGCGTCCCGATGATCGGCGGCACCGTGACCCACCCGGTTCAGGGTGAGGCCGCGGCGGGCGTCGTCATGCTGCGCCCGGCCAGCCCGGGTACCGGTGTGATCGCCGGCGGCGCCGTCCGCGCCGTGCTCGAGTGCGCCGGTGTGACCGACGTCCTGGCCAAGAGCCTGGGCTCGGACAACGCCATCAACGTCGTTCACGCGACCGTCGAGGCCCTCAAGTCGCTGCAGCAGCCCGAAGAGGTCGCTGCCCGACGCGGTCTCTCCGTGGAAGAAGTCGCTCCGGCAGGCATGCTGCGCGCCCGCGCCGCCGCCGCTGCCGCTGCGACCGAAGGGAAGTAACCATGGCACAGCTGAAGATCACCCAGATCAAGGGCACCATCGGTACCAAGAAGAATCAGCGTGACAGCCTGCGTACCCTTGGCCTCAAGGGCATCCGCAAGACCGTCACCCGTGAGGACACGCCGATCAACCGCGGCCTGATCAACGTCGTGCGGCACCTCGTGACTGTCGAAGAGGTCAAGTAATGAGCGCTATCAAGCTGCACCACCTTCGCCCCGCACCGGGCGCGAAGACCGAGAAGACCCGTGTGGGTCGCGGTGAGGGCTCCAAGGGTAAGACCGCCGGTCGCGGCACCAAGGGCACCAAGGCACGCAAGAACGTGCCCGCCGGCTTCGAGGGCGGCCAGATGCCGATCCACATGCGGCTTCCGAAGCTCAAGGGCTTCAAGAACCGCAACCGGGTCGAGTACCAGGTCGTCAACGTGGGCGACCTCGCCCGCCTGTTCCCGGAGGGCGGCACCATCGGTGTCGCCGAGCTCGTCGCCGCAGGCGCCGTGCGCAAGAACCGGCTGGTGAAGGTCCTGGGCAACGGTGAACTGACCGTCAAGGTGGACATCACCGCCGACAAGTTCACCGGCTCCGCCAAGGAGAAGATCGCCGCCGCCGGTGGCACCGCCACCGAGCAGTAAGACCCGCTCCTTGGCACACCGTCGATGACACCCGGTCAGGCGTGTCCTGCGCAGAACCCGCAAAACGGGTCCGCGCGGGACGCGCCTGACCGGTGGTGTTCGACGGGCTGTTAGAGTTTTTGTTCTGTGGGCCCGGACTCGACGTCCGTCCGCCCGACGGTGCCCCGCGCCGCGAGGCATCACCTGCACTTTGTATCGAGTAGACAGCCGAGCACCGCTGCGGTCGAGAGACCAGCGCGGTCGTAGGAGGAGTTAGTGCTTTCCAGCGTAGTGGCGACCTTCCGGACGCCCGAACTGAGGAAGAAGATCTTCTTCGTCCTGTTCATCCTCGTGCTGTACCGCCTCGGCGCGACGCTTCCGTCGCCCGGTGTGGACTTCCGGGAGATCAACCGTTGCGTGGACGCCGCCGCTCAGGGCGACTCGGCGCAGATCTATTCGCTGATCAACATGTTCTCCGGCGGCGCACTGCTGCAGCTGTCGGTGTTCGCGATCGGCATCATGCCGTACATCACGGCATTGATCATCGTGCAGCTGCTCACCGTGGTCATCCCGCGGTTCGAGCAGCTCCGCAAGGAGGGCCAGTCCGGCCAGGCCAAGATGACGCAGTACACGCGCTACCTCACGGTGGCGCTGGCCCTGCTGCAGTCGACCGGCATCGTGGCCCTGGCCGCCAGCGGCAACCTGCTGCCCACCTCCGGCCCCGACTGCGACCCGCAGGCCATCCTGCACGACCGCGAGAACCTGATGGTCCTGATCATCATGGTCCTGGTGATGACCGCGGGCGCCTGCATCGTGATGTGGTTCGGTGAGCTGATCACCGAGCGCGGCGTCGGCAACGGCATGTCGCTGCTGATCTTCGCCGGCATCGCCGCCCGCCTCCCGGCGGAGGGCCGCAACATCCTGAACAGCCGCGGCGGCGTCATCTTCGGCCTCGTCTGCCTGGCCGCGCTGATCATCCTCCTCGCCGTGGTCTTCATCGAGCAGGGTCAGCGTCGCGTCCCGGTCCAGTACGCCAAGCGCATGGTCGGCCGCAAGATGTACGGCGGCTCGTCCACCTACATCCCGATCAAGGTCAACACCGCGGGCGTGATCCCGGTGATCTTCGCGTCGTCGCTGCTGTACATCCCGCAGCTCGTGATCAGCCTGACGCAGGGCGGTGACACCTCCGACGGCACCGGCTGGCGGACCTGGATCCAGAGCAACCTGGTGGATCCGGGCAGCGTGTGGCACATCGTCATCTACTTCCTGCTGATCATCTTCTTCACGTACTTCTACGTCGCGGTCACCTTCAACCCCGAAGAGCGTGCCGACGACATGAAGCGCTACGGCGGCTTCATCCCGGGCATCCGGCCGGGCAAGCCGACCGCCGACTACCTGAGTTACGTGCTGAGCCGCATCACGCTGCCGGGCTCGCTGTACCTCGGCATCATCGCGATCCTGCCGAACCTCTTCCTGGAGATCGGCAACGGTAACAGTGAGGTTGCTAACCTTCCGTTCGGCGGTACCGCGCTTCTCATCATGGTCGGCGTCGGACTCGATAGTCTGAAGCAGATCAACAGTCAGCTGATGCAGCGCAAATACGAAGGATTCCTCAAGTGAGACTCGTCATCGTCGGACCTCCCGGAGCGGGCAAGGGCACCCAGGCCGAACTCCTGTCGGAGGCTCTGAGCATTCCGCACATCTCGACCGGCGACCTGTTCCGCGCGAACATCTCGCAGGGCACTCCGATCGGCGTCGAGGCCAAGAAGTACATCGACGCGGGCGATCTGGTCCCGCCGGAGATCACCATCGACATGGTGCGCGACCGCGTCGGAGAGCCGGACGCCGCGAACGGCTTCCTGCTCGACGGCTTCCCTCGCTCGGTGGAGCAGGCCGAGGCGCTCTCGACCATCCTGGCCGATCTGGGCGCCACCCTCGACAGCGTGCTCTCCATCGTCGTCGACGAGGACGCGGTGGTCGGGCGCATGCTCGCCCGCGGTCGTGCGGACGACACCGAAGAGGTGATCCGCAACCGCATGCGCGTCTACAACGAGGAGACCGCGCCGCTGCTCGACCACTACGCCGACCAGATCGTCGAGATCGACGGCATGGGCACCGTGGACGAGGTCCAGCAGCAGATCCTCACCAAGCTCGGTAAGGCCTGATCCTCCGGTGGTGCGTTTCCGCAAGCGGAAGGTCGTCCCGTTCCGCTCGGCCGGAGAACTCGACGCCATGGCGGCGGCCGGTGCGATCGTCGGCGCCGCCCTGGTGGCGTGCCGGGAGGCCTCCCGGCCGGGGGTGAGCACCCTCGAACTCGACGAGATCGCCGAGACGGTGATCCGCGAGGCGGGCGCCGTGCCGTCGTTCAAGGGCTACCATGGGTTTCCGGGCTCCATCTGCAGTTCGGTGAACGACGTCGTCGTGCACGGCATCCCGTCGTCGACGACGATCCTTCAGCCCGGTGACCTGGTCTCGATCGACTGCGGCGCCATCCTCGACGGCTGGCACGGCGACTCCGCGTGGTCGTACGGCGTGGGCGAGCTGTCCCGGGACGACGCCGAGGTCAGCGAGGCCACCCGGATCTCGCTGGAGGCCGGGATCGCCGCGATGATCGACGGCAACCGGATCAACGATGTCTCGCGCGCGATCGAGGCCGGCACCCGCGCCGCGGAGAAGAAGTTCGGCCGCAGCTTCGGGATCGTCGACGGCTACGGCGGTCACGCGATCGGCCGCGAGATGCACATGGACCCCTTCCTCGCGAACGAGGACAGCCCCGGCCGCGGCAAAGAGGTCCTGGTGGTCGGCTCGACCATGGCCGTCGAACCCATGCTGACCCTCGGCGGGCCCGACACGACGGTGCTCGACGACGACTGGACCGTCGTGACCGACGACGGCACGCGCGCCGCCCACTGGGAGCACACCGTGGCCGTCACCGAGGACGGTCCGCGGATCCTCACCCTGCGCCCGTAGTCGGGTCGTACCGCCCGCGCTACACGTTCTCTTCGAAGCTCCTTCGCGAGCACCCCTCTCGGCTTCCCTCCGAAGCCGTCGGGGAGTGTTCGCGGGGGATCTTTCGGCATCTCCGGTGGCGGTGGGATCCCTCCGCTGCCTGAGTCGCTGCTCCGTCCTCCGAGTCGTTGCTTCGTTCCCTGAGCCGCACGCGAGCGTAGCGAGCCTGCGCGTCGAAGGGTCTTCGTGATCGTTCGCCGGGACCCTTCGACGCGCGGCCTCGTTCCTCGGTCGCGGCTCAGGGGCGAAGAGGGCGACAGGCTTAGACATCCGGTTCAGGGAGCGGCGGGGCGCGTCGTGCGTGATGCGGTGAACGCCGACCACGCGCCGACGATCAGGATCGTGACGGTGACGAGCGCGTACAGGTCGCCGACGATCCACTGCCACCACGACCAGGCCAGTTCGCGGTCCTTCCGGCTCGGCATCAGCCAGTGCGGGCCGACGTAGAACAGGATCGTGACGAAGGCGACGACGCCGACGAACCGGAGGTCGCGCCGGCCCCGCACGATCGCGGCCAGGGCCACGAGCACCGCGGGGACCACCCACACCCAGTGATGGGTCCAGCTGACCGGGGAGATCAGCAGGATCACCCCGGCGTTGACCAGGAGGGCGGTCACCGGATCGTCGTCGGCCAGCAGTCTGCGCATCCAGACGGCGGCCAGCACGACGGCGAGCGCGGAGAGACCGAGCCACAGGATCGTCGACGTCGACTCGGCCAGACCCAGCCGGAACACGAGACCCTTGAGGGACTGATTGCCGGCGAAGTACGGAGCGCCGATGCGTCCGGTCTCGGCGAGCGTCGAGAACCAGTACTCCCGCGAGTCCCCGGGAGCGATCCACCAGGCCGCGCCGATCGATGCCAGGGCGGCGGCGACGGTGGTGACCAGCGCCCGCCGGTCGCGGCGCAGCAGGAAGAACAGCAGAAAACCCGCCGGGGTGAGCTTGATGGAGATCGCGATACCGATCAGGATCCCGCGCGGCCAGCGCGGCACGCGATTGAGCACGTCGAACGCGACGGCCGCCATCAGGATCGCGTTGACCTGCCCGAAGCTCAGCGTCTCACGGACCGGCTCGCAGTACTCGGCGAAGGCCAGGACCGTCAGCACTGTCGCCAGCCGCGTGCCCGTGTCCGTCCGCGGGGCGACCCGGGCCAGGACCAGCCAGCAGGTCAGCCCGATCGCGGCCAGCGACAACAGGAACATCAGGGCGCTCGCGGCACCCGGCGACATCAGTGCGAGCGGGGCGAAGGCGATCGCGGCGAGCGGGGGATAGGTGAAGGGCAGACGGATGTCGCCGATGGGCGGCAGCCTGCCGTAGAGGTCGTCGCCGTCGAGCCAGGTCTGGGCGCCGAGCCGGTAGACCATCAGATCCAGGTACCCGTGCCACACGCCGAGCCAGAGCCCGATCACCGTGGTCAGCGCCAGCAGAGCGGCGGCGCCGGCCACCAGGTACCCGGGCTTGATGCCGTGGAGTCGTCGAGGTTCGGGCACCGGGAGAGGATACCAGCGCCGGGGTGCGGGCCGGCCGTTCAGACGTCGAGGATCAGGGTCACCGGGCCGTCGTTCACGAGCGCGACGGACATGTCGGCGCCGAACCGTCCGGTGGCGACCACAGCGCCGAGCCGGGTGAGTTCGGCGGCGACGGCATCGACCAGGGGCTCGGCGACGACGCCGGGCGCCGCGGCGTTCCAGGACGGTCGACGACCCTTGTCGGTGTTCGCGTAGAGGGTGAACTGACTGATCACCAGGATCGGGGCGTGCACGTCGGCGGCGGACCGTTCGGGACCGTCGTCGCGAGTGAAGATGCGCAGCCGCCAGATCTTGTCGGCCAGCTTGGCCGCCTGGGCGGGGCCGTCGTCGTGGGTGACGCCGATCAGCGCGACGAGACCGTACTCGCCGTCGTTCAACTCCAGTGCCCCGACCGTCTCACCGTCGACGGTGACCGAGGCGCTCGACACCCGCTGGATCACTGCTCGCATGGTTTCGGCTCACCTTCTGGAGTCGTCGGGGATCAGCATGGCGGTGAGCCAGCTGACGATGGAGATCACCACGGCGCCGAGGATCGCGGCCCAGAAGAAGCTTCCGACCTCGAGGCCCCAGTGCGTGAGGTGATCGGTGATCCAGGCGGTGATCTCGAGCATGAACGCGTTGATCAGGATGTGGATCAGACCCAGCGTGAGAATGTAGAGCGGAAGCGCGAGGAGCTGCACGAACGGCTTGACGACGCTGTTCACCAGGCCGAAGATCACGGCGATCGCGAGCACGATCGCGAGCTTGGCCCAGTCGGACTCGGCGTCGCCGTAGTCGAACGCGAGCCCGGGAACCAGGGAGACCGCCACCCAGAGGGCGAACGCCGACAGCGCGGTCCGGATCACGAAGGCCTTCATGGATCCAGTCTGTCAGAATCGGGCGAGGTCAGCGGCGGGGCGACGAGTGCATGCTCCCGGACGGAGGTCCGGCAGGGTGCGGTCCGGCGGGATGCGGTCGAGCCGGCGGCGGGCCGGGCGGTCGGGGACCGACGGGGCGGGGTCCGGCGGGGTGCGATCCGGCCGGCGGCGGTCCGACGGGGGCGGACGGACGTCCCGGGGCGGGCGGGATCCCGAACGGCGGCCCGGGCTGGCCGGGTGCGGGCTTCGGGGGCGTCGAACCGGGAGGTGCGGGGGTCGCGTACCTCGGAGGACTCTGCATCGGAGGGCCCGGTGTCGGAGGGCCCTGCCGCGGAGGGCCGGACGGTGCCGGGGGCGGCGGAGTCCCCGGTGCCGCCGCGGGCCCGGTCGGCGGGTGATCGTCGCCGGAGTCCTTCGCCGGGGCCGCCGGAGCGCCGCCCACCGGATCGGCGGGTCGGGGTATCGCCGGGTTCGAGGACGACGCGGGACCCTTCGGGGGCATCACGGGATTCGCGGGGCCCGAGGCCGGGGAGGCCGGGTCCAGAGGACGGCCGGGCCGTCCGGCGGTCGGCAGCTGCGGAGCGGGTCCGGGGCGCTGGGGTCCGGGTGCCGCGGTCGGCGGGGGCGGAGCCTGCGGACCGGCGGGGGTCTGCGGGCCAGCGGGGGCCGGGCCGGGATGGCCCGAAGCTCCGGGCGCGGCCGCGCCCGGACGCGGGAAACCACGCTGGTCGAGGGCCTGATCGACGGCGGGGTCGCCGAGCGTGGCGAGGAAGGCGAGCAGATCCGGCCGGGCGGCGGGATTGGCCGCCACGTAGGGACGCAGGCTCGGATCGCCGTTCACCATCTGGGCCAGTACTTCGTGCCGGGTCTGCGGGTTCATCGCCGCCTGGATGTCCAGCGGTTCCGGCGGCGTCTCGTATCGGGCGGTCGGCACCCGGCCCGGAACATGGCGCGCGGGGGTCGGGGCGGACTCCCCGATCGAGTTCGACATCTTCGAGATCGTCTGGCGCACCTTCTCCCTGTTCTTCCACAGGGCGCCGACGATCATCGCGAGAAGGATCAGGCCGATCGAGCCGTAGACGAAACCGCCCTTGCCGCCTCCGCCTCCGCCTCGTCTGGCGAGGAGTTCACCTGCCAGGTTCTGTGCCGAATCGTCGGCGGCGAACTGCAAGAAGTCGGAGATCATGCCGCGACGCTAGCACTTCAGCGGTGCACGTCACATCACCTGGCGGATCGAATTCTCGTGTCGCAGAACCCGTGACGGGCCGTGTGATACGGCGAGCGCGGAAGGAACGATCCTCCTCGACCGGTGGAACCGCGGCCCGGTCAGCGGGGTCCGCCGTGCTGCGGCGGGAAGTGCTGGCCGCCCGGCGGCGGGCCGTACGGGGACTGTTGTGCACCGGGATAGGGAGAGCCGGGCTGGGCGGCGCCGGGGTAGGGGGCCTGGAAGCCCGGGGTCGGGGGCTGCGGCTGACCGGGGAACGCGGTCTGCCCACCGAAGCCGCGGGCGTGCAGCGCCTGATCGACGGCCGGATCGCCGAGCGTGCTCAGGTGCGACAGCAGACCGTGGTCGGCGGCCGGATTGGCGGCGACGTACGGCCGGAGTCCGGGGTTGGCGATCATCTGAGCGAGCACCGGCGGCGGGGTCTGGGGGTTGAGTGCGGCCTGCACGTCGTGCGGTGCCGGCGGCGGGAACGCGGTGCCCGGCGGGGCGAGCGGCTGGGCGCCGGTGTACTGCGGGGGGAAGGGCTGGGCGCCGGTGTACTGCGGCATCTGGGCGCCGCCGGGCCCCGCGGCACCGGACGATCCCGAACCGCCGACCGCGGTCTTGATCGCGTCGCGCTTCTTCCAGGCGAAGACCGCGGCGACGATCAGGAGGACCACGATGATCGGGCCGATGAGACCGCCTTTGCTTTTACTGCGACGTCTGGCGAGGAGCTGGCTCGAGGCGTCGTAGACGGTGGTGTCGGCGGCGAGCGAGAGGTCGCCGCGAGGCCGGGACAGCAGGTCTCCTGCCAGGCCGGCGACCGAGTCGTCGGCCGCGAGAGTGAAGAGGTCATGGATCATTGCGCGACGGTAGCCCATGGGACGGGGTCGGCGATACCGTCCGAACAGGTGAATCCCCGGCTGTCGCCGGAGGTTCGACGACGACCGTTCGACGGTGGCCGTCCGGCGACGGGAGCGATGTCGGCGCGCCCGTGTCCGGCGTGCCGTCGAGCCGTGCGGCGGCGGGTTTGTCCGACCGGCGATATCCGCGTACCATGGACTCTCGGTGCGTCGTGCGGTATCCGCATGCCTGTTCTCGTTCGGTCCTTCCGGGCCCTCGGAGCGGGCGGAACCGTGTGCGATGTGCCGACAGTAGCGGAAAACCAAGGATTCAACCGGGAGACGCGAGTCGTCGCCCAGGATCGCGGAGGACATGGCTAAGAAAGACGGAGCCATTGAGGTCGAGGGACGCGTAGTCGAGCCCCTGCCCAATGCGATGTTTCGCATTGAGCTGGAGAACGGACACAAGGTTCTCGCTCACATCAGCGGCAAGATGCGGCAGCACTACATCCGTATCCTGCCGGAGGATCGCGTCGTCGTGGAGCTGTCGCCCTACGACCTGAGCCGCGGTCGCATCGTCTACCGCTACAAGTAGACCACCGCCCGGACATCGGTCCGGGAGACGGAAATAAGGAGAAGCCGACGTGAAGGTCAACCCGAGCGTCAAGCCGATCTGCGAGAAGTGCAAGGTGATCCGCCGCAACGGTCGGGTCATGGTGATCTGCGAGAACCTGCGTCACAAGCAGCGTCAGGGCTGATCAGCTTCCTTCTTCGGGTCGCTTGAATCACACACAACTGAATACGGCATTCGTATGAACTCCCAGAACCAGCGGTCGCAGACGCGCGACCGCCGACCCCCGGACCAGAGGCCGGGGCCCGCCGCAGAGGCGGGGCGGACCGGGAGCAGACCTCTGATCATCGAAGGAACACCACATGGCACGTCTTGCTGGTGTGGATCTCCCCCGCGAGAAGCGGCTGGAGATCGCACTGACGTACATCTACGGAGTGGGTCGCACCACCTCCAAGGAGATCCTGGAAGCGACCGGCCTCAGCGCCGACCTGCGCGCCAAGGATCTCACCGACGCCGACGTCTCGAAGCTCCGCGAGTACATCGAGGCCAACGTCAAGGTCGAGGGTGACCTGCGCCGCGAGGTGCAGGCCGACATCCGTCGCAAGATCGAGATCGGTTGCTACCAGGGTCTGCGCCACCGTCGTGGTCTGCCCGTCCACGGTCAGCGCACCAAGACCAACGCCCGTACTCGTAAGGGCCCGAAGAAGACCATCGCCGGGAAGAAGAAGTAATGCCCCCCAAGTCACGCGCTGCCGGCCCCAAGAAGGGCACTCGCCGTCGCGATAAGAAGAACGTCCCGCACGGCCACGCACACATCAAGTCGACGTTCAACAACACCATCGTCTCGATCACCGATCCCGAGGGCAACGTGATCAGCTGGGCGTCGTCCGGCCACGTGGGCTTCAAGGGCTCGCGTAAGAGCACCCCGTTCGCCGCGCAGCTCGCTGCCGAGAACGCCGCTCGCAAGGCCCAGGAGAACGGCGTCAAGAAGGTCGACGTCTTCGTCAAGGGCCCGGGCTCGGGTCGCGAGACCGCCATCCGTTCGCTGCAGGCAGCCGGCCTCGAGGTCGGCACCATCTCCGACGTGACCCCCCAGCCGCACAACGGCTGCCGTCCGCCCAAGCGGCGCCGGGTCTAGCGGGAGAGGGAGAGAGAAGAAAACATGGCTCGTTATACCGGCCCCGCAACCAAGAAGTCCCGTCGTCTCCGCGTCGATCTCATCGGTGGAGACCAGGCGTATGAGCGTCGTCCGTACCCGCCCGGCCAGCACGGCCGCGCGCGGATCAAGGAGACCGAGTACCTGCTCCAGCTGCAGGAGAAGCAGAAGGCCCGCTTCACCTACGGCGTCATGGAGAAGCAGTTCCGTCGTTACTACGAGGAGGCCAACCGCCGCTCGGGTAAGACCGGCGACGAGCTGCTGAAGATCCTGGAGACCCGTCTCGACAACGTCGTCTACCGTGCCGGCCTGGCCCGCACGCGTCGTCAGGCCCGTCAGCTGGTCAGCCACGGCCACTTCACCGTGAACGGTGTCGCCGTGGACGTCCCCAGCTACCGCGTCAGCCAGTACGACATCATCGACGTCAAGCCGAAGTCGCTCGGCACCCTGCCGTTCCAGGTCGCCAAGGAGACCCTGGGCGATCGCCCGGTCCCGGCCTGGCTGCAGGTGGTCCCGTCGACCCTGCGCATCCTCGTGCACTCGGTGCCCGAGCGCGCACAGATCGACGTGCCCCTCACCGAGCAGCTCATCGTCGAGTACTACAGCAAGTAGTCCTCGAGGCTTCGGCCATCTGAACCGACACAGTCACAGCTGTCACCTCGTACGCCGTCAAATAGCGGGCGGCAAAGGAGAAACACTCACCCATGCTCATCTCACAGCGACCCACGCTCACCGAAGAGGTCCTCGCCGAGAACCGTTCCAAGTTCGTCATCGAACCGCTGGAGCCGGGTTTCGGTTACACCCTGGGCAACTCGCTGCGGCGCACGCTGCTGTCGTCCATCCCGGGCGCGGCGGTCACCAGCATCCGCATCGACGGCGTCCTGCACGAGTTCACCACCGTGCAGGGTGTGAAGGAAGACGTCACCGACATCATCCTGAACCTCAAGGGCCTCGTGGTCAGCTCGGAAGAGGACGAGCCGGTCACCATGTACGTCCGTAAGCAGGGTCCCGGTGCCGTCACCGGCGCCGACATCGTGCCCCCGGCCGGTGTCGCGGTGCACAACCCGGACCTGCACATCGCGACCCTCAACGACAAGGGCAAGCTCGAGATCGAGCTCGTCGTCGAGCGGGGCCGCGGCTACGTGCCGGCCGTGCAGAACAAGGCCACCGGCGCCGAGATCGGCCGCATCCCGGTCGACTCGATCTACTCGCCGGTCCTGAAGGTGACCTACAAGGTCGAGGCCACCCGCGTCGAGCAGCGCACCGACTTCGATCGTCTGGTGCTCGACGTGGAGACCAAGAACTCCATCACCGCGCGGGACGCCCTGGCGTCGGCCGGTAAGACCCTGGTCGAGCTCTTCGGCCTGGCTCGGGAGCTCAACGTCGAGGCCGAGGGCATCGAGATCGGTCCGTCGCCCGCCGAGGCCGATCACATCGCCGCGTTCAGCC
This sequence comes from Gordonia sp. (in: high G+C Gram-positive bacteria), assembly GCF_047600385.1. Taxonomy (GTDB): domain Bacteria; phylum Actinomycetota; class Actinomycetes; order Mycobacteriales; family Mycobacteriaceae; genus Gordonia. Next base: position 1,852,724 of record NZ_JASGKZ010000001.1, read on the forward strand.
TGCCGATCGAGGATCTGGAGCTGACCGTCCGTTCGTACAACTGCCTCAAGCGCGAAGGTGTGCACACCGTCGGCGAGCTGGTGGCGCGTACCGAGTCGGACCTGCTCGACATCCGCAACTTCGGTCAGAAGTCGATCGACGAGGTGAAGGTCAAGCTGCACGGCCTGGGTCTGTCGCTCAAGGACAGCCCGGCCAGCTTCGACCCGTCGCAGGTCGCCGGCTACGACCCGGCCACCGGCACGTGGAGTGACGAGTCGTCGTACACCGACGACTCCGGTGAGGACTTCGCCGAGACCGAGCAGCTGTAGCTCGTCACAGAAATTTCGAGACCGCCGGTCTGCGATCGGCGCCCCTCCTAGGAGAATCCCATGCCCAAGCCCACCAAGGGTGCCCGCCTCGGCGGGTCGGCCAGCCACCAGAAGGCGATCCTCGCCAATCTGGCCACGGCGCTCTTCGAGCACGGCCGCATCACCACCACCGAAGCCAAGGCGAAGCGGCTCCGTCCGTACGCCGAGAAGCTGATCACCCACGCGAAGGCCGGCGAGCTCGCCAACCGTCGCCAGGTGCTCAAGGACATTCGCGACAAGGACATCGTCGCGAAGCTGTTCGACGAGATCGCGCCGCTCTACTCGAGCCGCAACGGTGGTTACACCCGCATCATCAAGACCCTGCCCCGCAAGGGCGACAATGCGCCGATGGCCATCATCGCCCTGGTGACCGAGCAGACCGCTTCGACCGAGGCCGACCGCGCGACCCGCGCCGCCGCCTCCAAGAAGAAGGCTGCCGCGGAGGCCGAGAGCACCGAGGCCGTGGACGAGACCGCCACCGCCGAGGCCGCCGATGACGCCGCCACCGAGGCCGCCGACGCCGACGGTGCCGCCGAAGAGAAGTGATCAGATCTCTCTGACCGAGATGTCTGTGACGACGCCCGCCGGCTCCCCAGAGGGAGCCGGCGGGTTCGTCGTCTCCGGTGACGGCGAGATGCGTCTGCGGCTGCTCATCGGGTACGACGGCACCGAGTTCTCCGGGTGGGCCGCGCAGCCCGGTCGCCGCACCGTCTGCGAGACCCTGGAGACCACGTTGGCGACCGTGCTGCGGGTGCCGATCCGGCTCACCGTCGCCGGGCGGACCGACGCCGGAGTGCACGCCACCGGCCAGGTGGCCCACTGCGACGTGCCCGCGTCGGCCCTGGACACGCGGTCGATCGGCGGCGACCCGGCACGTCTGGTCCGGCGGCTGGCCAAGATGCTTCCCGACGACGTGCGGGTCAAAGCGATCGACGCGGTGCCCGCGGAGTTCGATGCGCGTTTCTCCGCGCTCGCCCGGCGCTACGAGTACCGGCTGACGGATGCGGCGTGGGGTCCCGAACCGGTGTCGGCGCGGCGGACCGCCGACTGGACCCGGCCGCTCGACCTCGCCGCGATGAACGACGCCTCCGCGCGGCTCCTCGGCCTCAACGACTTCGCCGCCTTCTGCCGCTTCCGCGAAGGCTCGACGACGATCCGTGAACTCCAGGAGTTCTCCTGGCGGCGCGACGACGACGGCGTGCTCATCGGCCGCGTCAAGGCCGACGCGTTCTGCTGGTCGATGGTCCGCTCCCTGGTCGGCGCGGTGGCGTCGGTGGGCGACGGCCGTCGTTCGCCGGAGTGGTGCGCGGCGCTGCTCGACGAGCGTGCCCGCAGCCCGCAGGTGCCGGTGGCGCAGGCCCGCGGCCTGGCGCTGGCGCAGGTGTACTACCCGCCGCCCGGCGAGTGGGCGGCCCGCAACGAGCTCACCCGGGACATCCGCCGGCCCGGCGACGTCGAAGGCGGTTCGGGCGGCTGCTGCGGTGGCTGAGGCCGATCACCTCCGGCTGTATCCGCGGGACAGTTCGGCCAGGAGCTCGGCGACGAGCGGATTCGGTTTCGCATCGCTGCGCAGGACCGCCGAGACCGGGAGCGTGAACTCCAGGCCGCGGCGGCACACCAGCCCGGGGACCAGCGGATCGTCGTACAGGACCGACCATCCCTCGGGGTGGTTGATCAGTTCGAAGGCGACGGAGTGGCCGTCGCGCACCACCGGCCCGTAGGTGACGGGGACGTCGGCTCGGCCGAAGACGCGGTCGACGAGCTGGTGGAGCAGGCGCTGCTTCTCCGCGAGCGGCAGGATCAGCGGATAGTCCGCGAGTTCGCGCGGGTGGGGTGCGCGGCCGAGGCCGGCGAGGGGATGCCGGGCGGTGAAGGTGACCACCGGCTGATCCACCCAGAGCGGATCGAGATACAGGTCGTCGTGCTCGACCCGTCCGCGGACCAGGGCGAGATCGGCCTCGCCGGACAGGACGGCGTCGATCCGCTGACCGAACGGCTTGATCAGGAAGTCGATCTCGGCGTCGGGACGGCGTTCACGGACGGCGGCGACGGCGCTGAGCGCGGTCCGCGCGAACGACATGTTCGCCGCGATCCGGACCCGATCGGGGCGGGGGACCACCGCCTCGACCGCGGCGTCGCGCGCCCGGAGCAGCTCCTGCGCGCGGGGGAGCAGCAGGGCGCCGGCCTCGGTGAGCGAGACCGAGCGCGCCGACCTGTCGAACAACTCGACGCCCAACTCCCGCTCCAGGGCGGCGATCTGGTGGCTCACCGCCGACTGCGAGACGAAACACGCCTTGGCGGCCCGGGAGAACCCGCCGTGCTCGGCGACCGCGACGACGTATTCCAGCTGACGAAACTCCATGACCTCATTGTATGAACAGAACAGATGGTTCTGATCGCGTATTGCATGGTCGTAGAGGTCGACGGTGCCCGGGGTGATCTACCAGAGTGGTCGTATCGCCCTCGATGGGGCACTCAACGGAGAGAAGGGGCTCGCCCATGCGCAACACGCACGTCGTCGTGATCGGTTCGGGATTCGGCGGTCTGGCCGCCGCCAAACAACTGGCCAAGTCGAAGGTCCCCACGGTGCTGATCTCCGCGACGGACGAGCACCTGTTCCAGCCGCTGCTGTACCAGGTCGCCACGGGGGTGCTGCCCGCCGACGAGATCGCCCCGCCGATCGCCGGGGTGCTGGAGAACAAGGAGACGGTCGACGTCGTCAAGGGATACGTCACCGCGCTCGACGCCGAAGCCCAGGTCGTCACCTACCGCACCGCGGACGGTGAGGAACAGATCGGTTACGAGCGGCTGATCGTCGCTGCCGGTGCCTCGCAGGGATACTTCGGGCACGACGAGTGGGCCGAGCGCACATTCTCGCTGAAGACGCTCGACGACGCCACCACGCTGCGGGCGCACCTGCTCGACTGCTTCGCGGCACCGGTGGACGACACCGCCGCGCACACCTTCGTCGTCGTCGGCGGCGGTGCGACGGGGGTGGAGATCGCCGGCCAGATCCGTGAGCTGCGGGCCCGGCACTTCACCGATGCCCCCACCGCGGTGTACCTGGTGGAGGGCGCGGGCGACCTGCTCCCGGTGTACGGCGGTCGGCTCTCGGCGTTCACCCGGAAGACGCTCGAGGACTCGGGCGTGCAGGTGCTCACCGACAGCTTTGTCACCGAGATCGCCGACGGCGCGGTGACCGTGCGCAGTGCCGACGGCGCAGAACGGACGCTGGAGAGCGAGACTGTCGTGTGGTCGGCGGGTGTGCAGGCGACACCGCTGGCCGCGGTGGTCGCCGCGGCCACCAAGTGCGAGACCGATCGCGCCGGACGTCTCCTGATCAACCCGGATCTCACGGTCGGGGTGCGGGCCGACGTGTACGCCATCGGCGACATGACCAGCCTGAACGGCTATCCCGGACAGAGCCCGGTCGCCATGCAGGAGGGCCGTCACGCCGCCGACGTGATCCGCGGCAAGAAGGTCACCGGGACGGCGTTCCGTTACTTCGACAAGGGCTCGATGGCGGTGATCAATCGGAACAACGCCGTGGTCGACGCGCCGTTCGGGATCAAGCTGACCGGCTACCTGGGCTGGCTCACCTGGCTTGCGGTGCACCTGTTCTACCTGGTCGGATTCCGGAACCGTTTCGCGGCGGTCTGGTCGTGGTTCCGGGCGTTCGGCGGCCACGCGCGGCCGGGATTCGCCGAGGTGACCGAGACCCGGACCGAGACCGAGCCGGTCGCTGCGGCGCCGGCCGCCGAGGCCGTCACGGGGACCGGATCTCCGGATGCCGTCGGCGGTGCGGAGGATCCGCGGCTGGTGGACACCGGCACCCGGTGAGGCGAGGCGCTCCGCCGGACCGGTTCGGTGAAGGGCTCCGGTCCGGAGGAGCGCGTACCGGGTCCGGAAGGGGCGATCAGGGCGGGGCCGATCAGTGGGTCAGCACCACCTTGAGGATCACGACGACGGCGGCCAACACGGTGACCAGCACACTCCCGATCAGGACCCGCGACGTCACCGGGCGGCCGCGCAGGCGTTCGGCCATCAGCGGCAGGGCGGCGAGTCGTACGACGATCACCGTGCCCGCGATGCCGAGAGCCCAGCCGCCGGGGAGCACGTTCAGCCACCCGAGGAACACCGACAGCGCGGGGACCGTCGCCGAGGAGACGATGGGCAGGGAGTCACGCAGCGATTCGCGGAACTCCTCGCGCATCGGTTCGCTGGGTCTTCCGCCGACGGTCACCGCCTGCGCCACGAATTCGGCGAACATGTGCGCCAGAAACGTCGTGACGCCGGTGCCGAGGACGATCGTCACGGCGTGACCGTCGGCGATGTACTTCGGAGTCAGCGGTACGAGCGCTGCGAGCAGCAGGACGTTGCCGTAGACGTAGGCACCGATCCGGGAGCGGGTCCGTTCCGGTGACAGTTCGGCGCCGGAGGAGGCGAACCGGTGGTGAAGTGCGGGGAAGAAGGCTGAGCGGGCGATCGGCATGTCCGGCATCCTGCCGTACGGCGGGGCATCCGGACGTCATCTGCTCAGCTGACGTTGCGCTCCTCCTCCATGGCCTCGAGGATCTCCTCCAGGATGTCGTCGGGACCGACCATCTCGTCGATCTGCTGGCCGGCGCACATCAACTCGTGCCAGTTCTGCGGATCGAACTCCAGCGCCTCGTTCTTCTCGATGAAGCCGAGGATCAGCCGGATGAAGCGCTTCGGATCGTCCCGGAACGGGAAGTGCCCCGCGCCCTCGAAGATCTCGAGGTCTGCGTGCGGGATGGTCGCCGCGATGAGTTGCGCATGGTGTGCGGGGATCACCGTGTCGTTGCTGCCCCAGACCACCATCACCGGGAGCCGTTCGGTGAGGTAGGCGCGGTCGAGCATGGTGATGGTCTGGCCGCGCCAGTCCACCACCGCACGCAGGGTCCGGATGAAGGCGGCATGGGCGTGCGGATCGGCCAGGTCGCTGATGATGCGGAGCAGATCCTGGTGGTCGGTGATGACGTGGCGAGGTGCCAGACGTTCCGGGATCCCCGGGATCGAATCGGCACGTGCGAGCGCTTTCGCGGCCCCGCTCAGCAGCGGTAGGACGCCCGGGAGACGCAGTCCGCGAGTCAGCGTCGCGACACCGGGCACCGAGGCGAGTCGCAGGGCCGGGTTGACGTCGTGCGTGACGCCGCCGGCGGCCACGAGCACCAGACGCTGGACGAATCGCGGGAACTGGTAGCAGAACTGCATCGCGACGCCGCCGCCGAGCGAGTGTCCCACCACGGTCACCCGGGGGATGCCGAGCACCACGAGCAGGTCGCGCATGCCGTTGGCGAAAGCGGCGACCGAGTAATCGGCGCTCGGCTTCTCGGAGAGCCCGTGGCCGAGGAGGTCGGGGGCGATCACCGTGTGGTTGCGGGCGAGTTCGCCGATCACCTCGTCGTAGGTGGACGAGTTGTCGCCGATCCCGTGGATCAGCAGGATGGCCGGGCCCTCGCCGGCGATCCGGAACGCACGGCGATATCCGTGGATGGTGCGGTACTCGATCCGTACCGGAGGCAGGTTCTTGTTCGTCTCGGGTGCGGTGCTGGACGCGGTCATGCGTGACCTCCATCGGGCTCGGATTCTCCGGTGGGAACACCGGAAGTTCACGAGTCATTGTCCACCCGGACCCGGAAATGTGCCAACGTGAAGTGTCACAATCGGCGACGAACTGTGCTCGACCAGGGGAGATGCGCTTTCCACGGCGTGTCTACTCGGTGTGGAAGGGCGGCAGTCGGCGCAGCGACGAACCGCCGAAATCGTCCGCGATCACGGCGGCGAGTTCGACGAACGCGCGTCGCGCGTGCCGGCCGAGCAGCTCGAGGTCGATGTCGGCGCCCTCGGCGAGGTGATCGTCGAATCCGATCTCCTGCACGGCGCGGCACCGCGTGAGGAAGTGCTGCGTCAACTGGTCGGTGTCGATGCTCGACGATCCCGGTCGCGACGAACTCAGCACCACCACGCACCGCGAGATCAGAATGCCCGAACCCGTGCCCGGCCAGCCAGTCGAGGGTGGCCCCGGCGCTGCGTGCACCGTCGAGAGCCGGGGAGCTGACCAGGATCAACGCGTCGGCCAGATCGAGGACGCCGCGCATCGCTCCGTGGCTGAGCCCCGTCCCGCAGTCGGTGATGATGATGTTGTAGTAACGCTGGAGGACGTGCATCACGCCGCGGTATTCGTCCTCGCTGAAGGCCTCGGCGGCGGCCGGGTCGCGTTCGGAGGCCAGGATCTCCAGCCGGCTGGCGGCCTGCGAGGTGTGGGCGCGGACGTCGGAGTACCGGTGGATGGCGGGGTCGGCGAGCAGGTCGCGCACGGTCGACGCGGTCTGTGACGGAATCCGTTCACCCAGGGTTCCCAGATCCGGATTCGCGTCGACGGCGATCACCCGATCCCCGCGCAGGGAGGCGAACGTCGAACCCAGCCCGACCGCGGTGGTGGTCTTGCCGACGCCGCCCTTCAAGGAGAGGACGGCGATCCGATAGTCGCCGCGGACCGGGCGGCGCACCCGTTCGAGGAGTTCCTGGTAGGCCAGCTGAGCGGTCGATTCCCCCGGGTTGATGGTGCCGGCGGACAGGTGATGCACGGCCCGGCGCCAGCCGCGGGCGGGAGCACGCCGGGCCTTGCGGAGCAGCGCCACCTGGTCGAGTGCGGGGCCGTGACCGGCCGCGGCGGGCGGCGAGGTCTGGTCCGGTGCGACGGCCGGTGCCCGCGGCGGACACGGAGACGCGTGCGGGGGTCGCACGATCGGTGCGGGCGCCGGGTCGGCCGGAGCGGATCCGAGCGGCGCCGGCCCGGGTCGCGGCGACGACGCCTGCGGTGCCGCAGGCCGGGGCGGTCCGGACCGTGCCGGGGCAGGTCGTGACGGGGCAGGTCGTGGTGGTCCGGACCGGGAGGATCCGGCCGGTGCCTCCGGCATCGGAACGGCCGAGGAGTTCTCGGCCGGCACGGGTGCGGGCGGTGCGGGTGCGGGCGGCACGGGTTCGCCTCGCCCGGGGCCGTCGTGGACCTCGTCGTCCCGTTCGATCCTGCGGTCCGTCCGGTTCCAGTCCGTCTCGCTCCATTCCGTGTCGCCCCGTGCCGACGACCGTGCCGAAGCAGGACCGGGCCGGTCCGGCGGGACCGGAGTGTCTGCGGACTCGTGCATCGACGGCTCGTGCATCGACGACGGCGGCGGTCCGGACGAACGCCGTCCGGTGGACGGTGCCGGTCCGGCGGCGGACCTCGGTGCGGGTACGCCCACCTGCGAGAGGTCGATGCGGTCGTCGTCGTCAAGCCAGGGCGGCAGGGCCACCGGTGTGTCGGTCATGTCGTGTTTCTCCCCCGAAAGACTCTTCCCGGCGAACCGCCGGGAGCCGAACGCTACGCGCTCATCGGGGCGCCACGCCCGGGGAGCGGGAAATGGAACCGAATCCGTTTCCGGCGCGTCCAAGTACGACGGCGGGTCGACGTTCGAACCGGGGATCCCGGTGCGCGACACGCCGAAGAAGACCGTGATGGAACCGGATCGTCGAGCGTTGCGTCTAACCCTGCATGAAGCACAAGACTCCGGTTCCCGGCCTCGCACTCGGCCACGCGTCCTCGCCGTGCGGAGGCATCGCCGTCACGACGACCGCCGACGGACTCCCGGTGGGCCTGCGGATCGCGCAATCCCAGCTGGCGGCGAGCCTCGACGTGGTGGCCGCACGGATTCTGGCGCTGTGCGCGCTGGCCCGCGGCGGCAGCGCCCATCAGCGGCGGCTCGAGTTGCTGAACCGGGGCACCTCGCGCGAAGTGGTCGACGCCCTCGGTCTACCCGATCGGAGGGCGTTGGATCGGCTGGAGGCCGAGGCCGATCGCTGGTGCCGGGAAGGGGCAGGCGCATGACCGCGGCGATGGACCGGATCACCGCCGCGGCCGCAGCGCATCTGGCGGTGCTCGAACGCGCTCACCAAGAACTGTCGGCGCTCTCGGCCACGGCCCGAACCGACGACGGCCGCGTAGAGGTCCGGGTGGACGCGAACGGAGGACTGGCCGGGCTGATCCTGCGGCCGGGTGCCGCCCGTGGAGATGCGGCCCGGCTCGCACAGCTGATCACCGAGGCCGCGGCGGAGGCCGCGCACGAGGTCGCCGACCGTCGTGCCGACCTCACCCGGGAGTTCGTCGCCGAACTCGGCGGCGATCCCGACGGGGAGTCCGATCCCGGCACCGATCCGTCGCTCGGGCGACGAACCGATCGTCGGCGGATCCCCGCCGACCGACACGAATCCACGATCCGACAGGGGGAACGATGACCGAACTGACCGTTGCGGCTCACGCCGTACAGACTTTCGCCGCCACTTCGGCGGCCCTGAGCTCCGCGACCGCCGCCGCGGGCACCGCCGATGCGGCGGCGCAGGCGGCGGTGATGACCGGGGCGTTCGGGCTGATCGGCCAGGAGTTCCTGGCCGCGTTCGCCGTGGCGCAGAGCAACCATCTCGCGTCGGTCGGTGCACTGGCCGCGGTGCAGGCGGCGACGGCGACCGCCGCGACCGCCGGACTCGGTGAGTTCGCCGCCGCCGATACCGGGGGCGCGAATGCGCTCCGAGGCGTGGTCCCGGCTCCCGGGTCGGGGGTCGCGGCGATATGACCCCGGTGGTCGTCATCGAGCCCACTCTCGGAGAACTGCTGGCGCCGACAGGTCTGCCCGCACTCCTGGAACGCACGCCTTCCCAGTTGCTCGCCGACCTGGGGATCGGACCGGGGGCGGGGAGACGAGGCCCGGGTGTCGATCGCGGCACGGCAGACTCCGGTGCGTCGTCCGAGACGGACGGAGCCGGTGCGAATGCGGCGGCCGCCCCGGACCCGACCAGACTGCTGGCACCGCCGGCGCCACCGGACCTGCCCGTCCTACCCGCGCTCGACCCGTCGGCGTTACTCGCACCGCTGGCGCAGCTGCTCGGCAGCTTCGGCACCGGCACGCTGCCGGGCGGGCCGTCGGACCCCACCGCGATGCTCACCGGCCTGGCCCAAGTGCTGGAGACCGGTGCGGGCGCCGCGACCTCGGCCCTGCAGGGGTTGAACGGACTGTGGTCGGGGCAGTCCGGCGCCGCCGCCGCGGGCAAGTCCGCGCTGTCGACGGCGAACACCGGAGCGCTCGCCACGCAAGGTGCGGCCATGGCGACCGACATCCAGGGAGCACTCGCGATCGTGGGTGCCGGTCTCGCGGCGATCCAGGGGGTGATCGTCAAGACCGCGGGTCTGCTCGCCGGGGTGCTCCCGGCCATCGCGACGCCGCCGGGTCAGCTCGCGGCTCTGGGCATCGCGGCCGAAGGGATCACCGAGGCGCTCGCCGTGATCGGGTCGACGCGGGCACAACTGGCGGCACCGACGGCGAAGATGACCGCCGACGGTGCGAAGATCCCGGTCACCCCGCCACCGGTGACCCCGGACCAGCTGTCCGGACTGATCCAGGCCGCGTTGCCGCTGGTCTCGTCGGGCGTCCAGCTGGCCGGGACGTTGCTGACCTCGGCGATCGCTCCGGCGACGGAACCCGCGGCGGACCGGGCCTCCGCACCGGGCGGACTCGTGCCGACGAGTCCGATGTCGGTCGGGTCCGGATGGTCCGGCACACCCGGTCGGTCCGGTCAGCTCGATCGGCTCGGTCCGGCGAACCCGTCGGGCTTCCCGGTGGGAACGGTGACCGCCGGTGCTCCGGTCGCACCGGCGCTCTCCGGGACGCCTGCGGGAGCACCGGGCTCCGGGGTCTCGGGGCTTGCGGGAGCGTCGGGGACACCGACCGTTCGGCCCGTCGCGCTCGGCGCGATGCCGTCGGCGCCGGTCGGGATGCCCGCCGCGCCCCCGGTGGAACCGACGCTCGCCCACCGGCCGCTCGTGGCCGAACCGCTGCCCGGCGGTGCGCCGTCACCGGCGGCCGCCGCACCGGGCTGGGCGGCACCGGGCACGGCGCCCGCGGGCACACCGATGGCACCCCTCACGCCGGCCCTCGGCGGAGCACCGGCAGCGAGAACCGCCGCGGCGATCCGTGCGGTTCCGTTCGACACCGGTGCCGCCGAACCCGATACGGCCCCGGTGATCGGTTCGACCGTCGTCCCGGTGGTCACCGTCGACGTCGACTTCCTGCTGAACACACCGGAGGACCGGGCGTGAGCGCGCCGACGCGCCGCGCCGTCACAGACGACCGACCGGATCCCGACGTGATCCGGCGGCGATCGCAACAAGGAGAGATGAGGAGAACGAGATGGGCCAGAACGGGCTGAAACTCGATGTGGCGGCAGGTCAAGCCGCGACGTCGAACATCAAGGGGATCGTGGGCGACATGCGCGCGGTGATCGGGAAGATCAAGGGCTCGGCGGCCACCGGACTGACCGACTGGTCGGGGACCGCGGCGAAGTCGTTCGACGGCTCGCACACCGATTGGCACGTCACCGCGATGCGGCTGGAACAGGCGCTGAACGAGATCGAGTCGAAGTTGACGACCGGATTCCGCGGGTACGACGACTCCGACGGCTCCGCGGCCTCGGCGATCGTCAACTCGGCCGGCGGACTCCGGATCTGACCTGGAACACGGCCCACGATCCCGGTCGACGACGACCGGCACGACGACAACCGATATGACGATCACAACCGATACGACGGGGGAAACATGAGTGGTGGAACCATCCGCTACAACTTCGCCAACCTGGGCACGCTGTCCGGGGACCTGAAGGCGCAGTTCGCGCGGCTCGAAGACCTGGCCGGCCAACTCAAGCGACAGGTGAACGCACTGGCGGTCAACTGGGAGTCCGGCGGTGCCGCCGGCTACCAGACGGCGCAGCAGCAGTGGGACCGAGTCTTCGAGGATGCCCGGATGCGGCTCGACGGACTGGGGACGGGGGTGGCGAAGGCGAGTTCTCGCATGCAGGAGACGGACACCCGGGTGGGGCGGTCGTTCACCACCTGACCGCGGAATCCGTCGTCGGCGCAGCCGATTGCGAATAATGCGAACAATGCGGCGGGGCGGTCGTGGCGACACGACCGCTCCACCCGTCGCATCGGTGGCCACGCCGTTAGGCTGACCACGACACCGACCACGGCGATGAAAGGGTCCACCGATGGCAGGAGGACTGGCGGCACTGCTCGACGACGTCGCGGCGCTGGTGAAACTGACGGCCGCCTCGGTCGACGACATCGGCGCGGCCGCGAGCCGGGCGAGCGCCAAGGCGGTGGGCGTCGTCGTCGACGATGCCGCGGTGACCCCGCGTTATGTCCAGGGCATCCAGCCGGCCCGGGAGCTGCCGATCATCGCCCGGATCGCTCGCGGGTCGATCCGCAACAAGATCGTCTTCATCCTTCCGGCGATCATGCTGCTCAGCCAGTTCGCGCCGTGGGCCCTCACTCCGCTGCTGATGCTGGGCGGCACCTACCTGAGTTTCGAGGGTGCCGAGAAGATCTGGGAGAAACTGACCGGTCACGAGGAACACGAGGAGGCACCGGCCTCCCAGGCCGGCGGCGATCAGGAGAAGGCGCTGGTCGGCGGGGCCATCCGCACCGACTTCATCCTCTCCGCCGAGATCATGGTGATCGCCCTGAGCGAGATCGCCTCCGAATCGTTCTGGTTGCGGCTGGCGGCCCTGGTCGTCGTCGCCGTCCTCATCACCCTCCTGGTCTACGGTGTGGTCGCGGTGATCGTGAAGATGGACGACGTCGGACTGGCGATGGCCCGCCGAGACAGCGCCGCCAGTCAGCGCATCGGCCGCTCGCTGGTCGCCGCGATGCCCGTCCTCATGACGGTGCTGTCGTACGTCGGCACCGTGGCCATGCTCTGGGTGGGCGGCCACATCCTGCTGGTCGGCGTCCACGACCTCGGATGGCATCCGGTGTACGACTTCGTGCATCACCTGGAGACCGCCGCGGCCAATGCCGTGCCGGTCGCCGGCGGATTCGTCGGCTGGCTGGTCAACACCTTCTTCTCGGCGATCATCGGTTTCGCCGTGGGTTCGGTGGTGGTGGCGATCGTGCACCTGGTCAAGCGGCGCACCGACGCGGGATCGCACGGTGCAGAGGAGGACGGTGCCGCGGAGGACGGTGCCGGGGAGCGGGGTCACGTCGAGGGGCCGGACCGCGCGGACGTCGAACCGGAGGCGTGACGGACCGCCCGACGTCCGGGGTCTCCGGGCCGGGCGTCGCGGCCGGAGCACGACCGCGGGGAATCGTGTTCCTCCCGGCTGTCGTGGCTTCGATACGCTACCGTCGGTTCACCTTTCATCGGCAGCGAACAGTAGGGAAGTGGTCGCGTGGGAAGTCCGTTCACCCGGGTGAAATCGGTCGAGCAGTCGATCGCGAACACCGACGAACCGGGCACCAGACTCAGGAAAGACCTCACCTGGTGGGATCTCACCGTCTTCGGTGTCGCCGTCGTCGTCGGTGCCGGAATCTTCACGCTCACCGCGCGGACCGCGGGTAACGTCGCCGGTCCTTCGGTCTCGCTCGCGTTCGTGCTCGCCGCGGTCGCCTGCGGTCTGGCCGCCCTGTGCTACGCGGAGTTCGCTTCGACGGTGCCCGTCGCGGGCAGTGCGTACACGTTCTCGTATGCGACCTTCGGCGAGTTCGTCGCCTGGATCATCGGCTGGGACCTCATCCTGGAGCTCTCCCTCGCCGCCTCCGTGGTCGCCAAGGGCTGGTCGCACTATCTCAACGAGTTCCTCTGCCTGATCTTCGGCGCGGACCCCGCCGAGACGTCGTACACGCTCTTCTCCTGGGGTGATCCCGACACGGCGTTCGGCAGCTTCGACTGGGGCGCCGTCCTGCTCATCCTGGTCCTGACGGTCCTGCTGGCGCTCGGCACCAAGCTCTCCTCGATGGTCTCGCTGGTGATCACCGCGATCAAGGTCGCCGTCGTCCTGCTCGTCATCGTCGTCGGCGCCTTCTACATCTCGCCGAAGAACTACTCTCCGTACATCCCGCCGTCGGAGGCGGCCGGAGACGACGGTGCCACCGGTGTCCATCAGACCCTGTTCTCCCTGGTGACCGGTGCCGGCGGATCGCACTACGGCTGGTACGGCCTGCTCGCCGCCGCGTCGCTCGTGTTCTTCGCGTTCATCGGATTCGACGTCGTGGCGACCACCGCCGAAGAGGTCCGCAACCCGCAGAAGGACCTGCCGCGCGGCATCCTCGGCTCGCTGGCGATCGTCACGGTCCTGTACGTGGCGGTCAGCCTGGTGCTCACCGGCATGGTCAGTTACACCGCACTCCAGGGAAGCAACGCGACCCTGGCGACGGCCTTCGGAGCACACGGCATCACCTGGGCGCAGTGGGTGATCGTCATCGGTGCGCTCGCCGGTCTCACCACGGTCGTGATGGTGATGATGCTCGGCCAGACACGCGTCGGATTCGCGATGGCCCGCGACGGACTGTTTCCGCGCGGGCTGGCGAAGACCGGTGACCGCGGGACTCCGGTGCGCATGACCTTCCTCGTCGGCGGCGTCTCGGCGTTCCTCGCCGGTTTCCTCCCGATGGGCGACCTCGAAGAGATGGTCAACATCGGCACCCTCTTCGCCTTCGTGCTGGTGTGCATCGGCGTGGTCGCGCTCCGCCGGACCCGGCCCGACCTCAAGCGCGGTTTCCGCGTGCCGCTGGTCCCGGTGGTGCCGATCCTGGCCGTGCTCGCCTGCCTCTGGCTGATGCTCAACCTCAGCGCCCTGACCTGGATCCGGTTCCTCTGCTGGATGGTTCTCGGCTTCGTCGTCTACCTGCTGTACGGAATGCGACACTCGGTGCTGGGACTGCAGGAGCGCGGAGAGGCTCCCCCGAACCCGGACGGCGATCAGACCGGATCGGCGGCGTCGGCCCCCGCGTCGGACGGCCCGGAGACGGAATCGGCGGCCGCCCCGGCGCAACCCGCGCCGGACGTGAAGGACTGACCGTCGACCCGTGACCTTGGCCTCTCGGCTGCCGTGCGGCATCCGGTGCAGGCTACCCTTATCCCGACCATGCTCTCCGGGCACCGCGTGCCGCCGGAGACACGAGTGAACTTCCGAGAGGGATAGATGACTGCCCTGACCGCAGACGTCCGTAACGGCATCGACTACAAGGTCGCCGACCTGGCGCTCGCCGAGTACGGCCGTAAGGAGATCCGCCTCGCCGAGCACGAGATGCCCGGTCTGATGGAACTCCGCCGCGAGTACCACGACGTCGCGCCGCTCAAGGGCGCCCGCATCTCGGGTTCGTTGCACATGACCGTGCAGACCGCGGTCCTGATCGAGACCCTGGTCGCGCTCGGCGCGCGGGTCCGCTGGGCGTCGTGCAACATCTTCTCCACCCAGGACGAGGCCGCCGCGGCCGTCGTCGTGGGCCCCAACGGCACCCCGGAGGACCCGCAGGGCGTCCCGGTGTTCGCCTGGAAGGGCGAGAGCCTGGAGGAGTACTGGTGGTGCGCCGACCAGATGCTCACCTGGGAGGGCGAGCCGGCCAACATGATCCTCGACGACGGCGGCGACGCCACCATGCTGGTGCTGCGCGGCGCCGAGTTCGAGAAGGCCGGCGTGGTGCCGCCCACCGACGACGACCACCCCGCCGAGTACAAGGTGTTCCTCGCGCTGCTGCGCAAGACCATGGCCGAGGACGCAGGCAAGTGGACCGCCATCGCCGACTCGGTCCAGGGCGTCACCGAGGAGACCACCACCGGTGTGCTCCGCCTGTACCAGTTCGCGGCCGCCGGCGACCTGGCGTTCCCGGCGATCAACGTCAACGACTCGGTCACCAAGAGCAAGTTCGACAACAAGTACGGCACCCGCCACTCGCTGATCGACGGCATCAACCGCGGCACCGACGTGCTCATCGGCGGCAAGAAGGCCCTCGTCTGCGGTTACGGCGACGTCGGCAAGGGCTGTGCCGAGTCGCTCGCCGGGCAGGGCGCCCGCGTCCAGGTGACCGAGATCGACCCGATCAACGCGCTGCAGGCGCTGATGGACGGCTTCGACGTCGTCACCGTCGAGGACGCCATCGGCGACGCCGACATCGTCATCACCTCGACCGGCAACAAGGACATCATCCTCTTCGAGCACATGGAGAAGATGAAGAACCAGGCCATCCTCGGCAACATCGGTCACTTCGACAACGAGATCGACATGGCCCGCCTCGAATCCGCCGAAGGCATGACCCGGATCAACATCAAGCCGCAGGTCGACCAGTGGATCTTCCCGGACGGGCACAGCATCCTCGTGCTCTCCGAGGGCCGTCTGCTGAACCTGGGCAACGCCACCGGCCACCCGTCGTTCGTGATGAGCAACAGCTTCTCGAACCAGGTCATCGCGCAGATCGAGCTGTGGACCAAGAACGACGAGTACAGCAACGAGGTCTACCGCCTCCCCAAGCACCTCGACGAGAAGGTCGCGCGCATCCACGTCGAGGCGCTCGGCGGAACGCTCACCAAGCTCACCAAGGACCAGGCGGAGTACATCGGGGTGGACGTCGAAGGGCCGTATAAGCCTGAGCACTACCGTTACTGATCTGGTGTGACGCCGCCCTTCGCGGACAGGTTTCTTCGGCAGTCCTCGCAGCTATCGCGAGACGGCTCGCCCGCCCCCGGACAGGGCTGCGGAGAGCTCAGAAACCTGTCCGCGAAGGGCGGCTCGCATCGTTCTGGGACGGTGTGCTCAGCGGGCTCGTCGGGGGTATGGTCCGGAGTGCTCGGTGAGATCGGCGGGGCCCGGGGTGGGGCGGTCTGGTTCCGGGGAGGCAGTGCCGCTCGTCTGCGTCGTGGTTCTTGTCGGTATCCGGCAGGAATCGCGACATGGACTCACCAGAAGCCGCCCGGTATGTGGGCTATGCCGGGAGATCTCGGGATTCAGGTGTCAGTCGTTCGTATTCTTTTCGTTCGATCACGATGATTCCGCTGAGCCGGCGGTGGGGCGAGAGGATCGTCGGGGTATGAACGCCCCGGACTTCCGCTTCCGTCCTCCGTCTCCCGAGCACGCGCAGGTCGTCGATCCCCGGCAGTCGACAGCGACTCCGTGGCAGGGGAACACAGCCGGGCAGGTTCGGCCTCCCCGTCCCCCGGCACCGCAGTATCCGCTCGCGTCGTCGCCGTCGATGCCGTACCCGCCGGCATCGTGTCCGCCGGCCGTCGGCGCGCCTCCCCGGCCTCCATATTCTCAGCCTCCGTATTCCCGGCCTCCGCATCCGGAGGTCCCGAAGACCGGACCCGCCGTCCCGAATCGTCCGCCGTACGGCGCCGCAGTCCCGTCGCCGGGGGTTCCGGCGGTGGGGCCCGACAGGGGAGTCAGGCCCGTCCCGGGGGCTCCCGCACCGTATTCCATGCCGCCGGCGGCCCCCGCGGCCGCGGCCTTCTCTGCGGGGGCGGCGTCGGCAGGCCAGGTCGGAGCGGTACGCGGTGACGGCACCGGGAGGCGGGCCTTGCAGACCACCGGCTCGATCCTGGGCGCGGTGCTGGGTTTCCTCGGCTGGCTGATCGACTCGATCCTGGTGGTCTTCTACCACGCGCTCTGGATCGCCGTCGGCGCCGCCGGTGTCTGGCTGGGCGGCGCCGGCTTCATCGCACCGGTGATCGCGCTCGGCATCCTGGCCCTCTATTGGACGACGGGCTGGATGCTCTGGTTCGGCTAGCGGCGGACGTCCGTCATCGTCGGAGGGTGCGGGCATGATGCAGGCATGAGCGAGCCTTCTGAGCATGCCGTGATCGTGAACTTCGACTACGGGTCCCGGGATCTGGATGCACTGTTCGAAGTGGAGGAACTCCTGGAGGAGGCGCTCGAGGCCGCGGGCACCGGGGAGCTCGACGGCAACGAGATCGCCGTCGACGGCGGCGACGCCTGCCTCTACTTCTACGGCCCCGACGCCGACGCCCTCCACGAGACGGTGCGGCCGATCCTCGCGGCGGCGACCTGTGTGCGGGGAGCCTCCGTGTACAAGCGATACGGTCCGCCCGAGGACGGGATCCGCGAAGTGACGGTGCCGCTCTGACGCCTCATCGCCCCGAAACCGGTGGACGTCGGCTGCGTGCGGATGATCGACTGGACCGGTGACCGATCATCTCCGCCCGAACTGGCCGCGCAGCGCACTGATCCTGATCGACGTCCAGAACGACTTCCTCGACGGCGCCGCCCCCGTCGCGGGCACCGCGGAACTCGTCCCGGCCATGGCGGCGCTCGCGGCGGCCTTCCGGACGGCGGGCCGTCCCGTGATCCACGTCGTCCGCGCCTACCTGCCGGGTGGCAGCGACGTCGACCTGATCCGCCGGAGCGCGATCGAGGCCGGTGCGGAACTGGTCGCACCCGGATCCGCCGGCGCGGGAATCCCGGCCGCACTGCTTCCGCGAGACGGGATCACACTCGACTGGGACCGGCTTCTCGCAGGTGAGGCGCAGCGGATCGACGACGACGAGTACGTCCTCCACAAACCCCGATGGTCGGCCTTCCACCGGACCCGCCTCGACGAACTGCTCGCCGAGCACGGGGTGGACACCGTCGTCGTCGCCGGGTGCAATCTGCCGAACTGCCCGCGGGCGACGCTCTTCGATGCCTCCGAGCGTGATCACCGCACCGTCCTCGTCACCGATGCCACCTCCCAGACCACGCCCGAGCGGTCGGCCGACGCCGAACTCATCGGTGTGCGGCTGCTCACCGGAGCCGACGTCGCCGCCGCTCTCGCACCGTGACCCGCAGGGGCCACGGAGCTAGGGAACCGATTCGAGGACCGCGGTGACGGCGGCATCGCCGTCGGCCACGGTCCACGGCGACGCCCACGCGGCCTCGGCCAGCTCCAGATACCGGCGGTAGACGCGGGTCTGCAGGTCCGCGTCGCGTTCGTAGGCGTCCTTCGCCCGGGCGGCGTCGGCCGCCGCCCGACCCTCCGCGCGTTCCATCGCCACCTCCGGGGGCACCCCGAGCAGCAGTTGGTGGTCGGGCACCGGGAGCGCGAAGCGGCCGAACTCCAGGTCACGGACCCAGGCGACCACGTCGCCGTCGGCGCCCTGATCCAGCCGCGCCGCGCTGTAGGCGGCGTTGGAGGCGACATAGCGGTCGCAGAGAACCAGATCGTGGGAGTCCAGCGCGGTCAGGAGCGCCTCGCGGGAGTTCCGACGATCCAGCGCGAACAGCAGAGCCATCGCGTACGCGCTGTCGCGGACGTCGCCGTGCTCGCCGTGGAGCGCCTCGGCGGCCAGGTCGGCGTGGATCGAACGGCCGTAGTCGGGGAACGCCGTCGTCGTCACGGCGATGCCTCGCTCGGCGGCCTCGGCCCGGATCCGCCGCACGATGGTGTTCTTGCCCGCGCCGTCCAGGCCTTCGATCGCCACGAGGATTCCCATGCCTGAAGATCTTAGGGGGGCGTGTCCCGGCGATCCTTCGACGCGGCCCGCCCACGACGTTCCCGGACCGGCTCAGGGATCGTTCCGGGGGTGCGGCATCGAGGACTCGAGACGTCACGTCCGTGGACCGGCTCGGGGTCGTTCCGGGGCGGTGGACGGGGATCGGAAACGAGGTCGCCGAACCCGATTCGGCGCGTCGATCCGCGGATGCCGGGGCCGCAGGTGCCACGATGGTTCCCATGAAGCCCCGGATCCTGGTCGTTGACGATGACGCCTCGCTCGCCGAGATGCTCACGATCGCCCTGCAGAACGAGGGTTTCGAACCCTTCGTGGTGGGTGACGGCACGCAGGCGCTGCCCGCGGTGCGCGAGCTCCGCCCGGACCTGGTGCTGCTGGATCTGATGCTCCCGGGCATGAACGGCATCGACGTCTGCCGGGCCGTCCGCGGAGAGTCCGGCGTCCCGATCGTGATGTTGACCGCGAAGTCGGACACCGTCGACGTCGTCCTCGGACTGGAGTCCGGCGCCGACGACTACATGGTCAAGCCGTTCAAGCACAAGGAGCTCGTCGCCCGGATCCGGGCGCGGCTCCGCAGGCAGGGCGACGAGCCCGCCGAACTGCTCGCCATCGGCCCGGTGGAGATCGACGTCCCCGCGCACAAGGTGTCGCGCGACGGCGTCCCGATCTCGCTGACCCCGCTGGAGTTCGATCTGCTGGTGGCGCTGGCCCGCAAGCCGCGCCAGGTGTTCACCCGCGACGTGCTGCTGGAACAGGTCTGGGGTTACCGTCATCCGGCCGACACCCGGCTGGTGAACGTGCACGTCCAGCGTCTGCGGGCCAAGGTCGAGACGGACCCGGAGAACCCGGAGATCGTGCTCACCGTGCGCGGCGTCGGGTACAAGGCCGGACCCCCGTAGACCGTCGGATTCGCCGTAGGATTCGATGCCACAGTGATCAACCGCCGGAGAATCGACCGCTCTCTCGCGTCGTTGCGGCGCGCGGCGGAGGGGGGCGGCCACGCGTTCGGCGTCGTCTGGAGCCGCTCGCTGCAGTTGCGCGTGGTGGTCTCGACCCTGCTGCTCTCGTTCGTGGTGCTGCTGATCGTGGGTTTCCTGCTGATCAGCCAGATCACCGGTCGTCTCCTGGAGGACAAGCAGCAGCTCGCGCTCGGCCAGCTGGAGCGCTCGCGCGGACTCGTCGAACGCGTCCTGACCTCGGCCGGGGCCAACACGTCGACCAGCACGCGGCTGGCCCGCACGCGGTCCCTCCTGATCGATCAGGACACCGATGCCGGGCAGGCGTCGTCGAACGCCGGCTCGTACGACACGGTGCTGCTGCTGCCCGGTCGTGACCCGCACGAACCGATCGGCTCGGCCGGTCCGGTCTCCGAGGTCTCGTTCCCGCTGCGCGAGATGGTCGGCCGCGGGCAGGTCGCCTACCAGTACACGACGGTCCAGCGCGGCGGCGAGTCGGTGCCGTCGCTGGTGGTCGGGACGCCGGTGGAGTCGGCGATCCCCGAACTCGAGCTCTACATGATCTTCCCGATGGGCAGCGAGCAGAAGACGGTCTCGCTGGTCCGGTCGACGCTGGCGCTCGGCGGCGTGGTGCTGCTCTTCCTGCTGGCGGCGATCGCCTGGCTGGTCGTGAGGCAGGTGGTGGCGCCGCTGCGTTCGGCCTCCCGGATCGCGGTGCGCTTCGCCGACGGCCGGCTCACCGAACGGATGCCGGTGCACGGCGACGACGAGTTCGCCAGACTGGCGATCTCGTTCAACGACATGGCCGAGAGCCTGTCCAAGCAGATCACCCACCTGGAGGAGTTCGGCGGGCTGCAGCGCCAGTTCACCTCCGACGTCTCCCACGAACTCCGCACGCCGCTCACCACGGTGCGGATGGCCGCGGACATGCTCTACGAGAGCCGCGACGACTTCGATCCGCTGCAGCGGCGCAGCATCGAGCTCCTGGACAAGGAGCTCGACCGCTTCGAGACGCTGCTGACCGAACTGCTCGAGATCTCGCGGCACGACGCCGGGCAGGCCGAACTCGCCGCCGAGCGGATGGACATGGCGATCCCGATCGAGGCGGCGCTCGCCACCGTCGAACCGCTCGCCGCCGACGCGGGCGTCGAACTGATCGTGGACCTGCCGGTGGATCCGGTGATCGCCGAGATCGATTCGCGCCGCATCGAACGGGTGCTGCGCAATCTCCTGGCCAATGCGATCGATCACGGTGAGGGCCGTCCGGTCACGCTCACCATGCGGGCGGACGGCGATGCCGTCGCCGTGACCGTGCGCGATCAGGGCATCGGCCTCAAACCGGGTGAGGAGAAGCTGGTCTTCAACCGGTTCTGGCGGTCGGATCCGTCCCGCGTACGACGCTCCGGCGGCACCGGCCTGGGACTGGCGATCAGCATCGAGGACGCCCGCCTGCATCAGGGGCGGCTCGAAGCGTCCGGTGAGCCCGGGGTGGGGTCGTGCTTCCGACTGACCGTGCCGCTGGTGCGCGGCCACAAGCTGCTGGGCAGCCCGCTGCCGCTGAACCCGACGGGGGGAGTGTCGCGATGACCGCATCCATCAGGGCCGGTCGGTCGGCACCCGAGCGCAGACGGCGGAGTCCGGTCGACCCGGTCCACAGAACTCCGCCGTTCCGCCGACGCCGGCGCGGTGTGCTCGCGGTGCTCCTCGTCGCGTGCCTGGCGCTGACCGGGTGCGTGGCCATCCCGGACTCGTCGTCGCCGCAGCCGGTCGAGGAGTTCCGTCGGACGGTCGCGACCAACCTCGTGCCCACCCCGGGGCGCAGCGACGATCCCGAGACGCTCGTGCGCAACTTCATCAAGGCGATGGCCGACCCCGCCGACGGCCATCGTGCGGCGCGCAAGTTCCTCACCCGGGGCGGTTCGGACCGCTGGGACGACCAGGGCGAGAAGACGGTGCTCAACGAACTGCGCGTGGTGGTCGACGAACGCAACGAGAGCGCGGTCCGGTTGCGGGTGATCGGCGACCGGATCGGCGTCCTCAGCTCGATCGGCCGGCTGCTGCCCGCGACCGGCAAGATGATCCTGCCGCTGATCCTGACCAGGTCGGGTGACCGGTGGCGGATCGCGGGCGACGTCCCCCCGGGCACCATCACCGACGCGACGCAGTTCGACGCCACGTTCCGGGCCGCGCAGGTGTACTTCCCGGACCGGACCCAGACCCGGCTGGCCGGCGACCCGCGCTGGTTGTTCGGCGCCGCGGTCGACCCCACCGAGCTGGTGTCGCACCTGCTGGCCGGTCCGGCGCCGTCGTTGGCCGGTGCGGTGGAGACCGCGGCGGGCAAGGACCTGGAACTGCGCGGACCGGTGGTGCACGAGGACGACACCATCACCGTCAACCTCGGTGGTCTGGGCGAGGCCGACACCCGGGCCCGGACCGTCCTCGCGGCCCAGCTGATCTGGACGCTCGACGAGGCCGGGCTGCGCGGGACCTACATGATCAACGTCGACGGCGGAGCGCTGATCCCCGAACGCGCCGACGGCTGGCGGACCGCCGACGTCCAGGCCTTCGACCCGGAACCGGAGTCCGGCGAGGTCTCGCTGCACGTGGTCCGACACGCTCTGCTGCGGGTGGCCCCGTCCGGCACCACGCCGGTGGGCGGACCGCTCGGCACCGCCGACGATCTGGTGTCGGCGGCGATCTCGGCCGATCAGGCCCGGGTGGCGGCGGTCGCCGAGCGCGGTGGCAGGCGGGTGCTGCTGCAGGGCCTCTACGGCGGTGAGGTGAGCGAGGTGATCGGCGGCGCGGAGATCCACACGCCGAGCTTCGGAGCGCGGACCGACGTCGGATACGCGCTGGTCGACGGCCGGCCGATCCAGTGGACGGTGGATCCGGGAAGGGCAGGCGAGTCGCGGCCGCGGGTCGTCTCGCTCGACATCAGCCGGGTGGCCGCGGTGGAGCCCGGCCGGATCACCGCGTTCAAGGTGTCCCCGGACGGAGTCCGCGCCGCCCTGATCGTGGGCGGCAGCGTGCTCTTCGCGGCGCTCTCCACCAACGACCGCGGGGTGCCCGCCCTGACCGGCGTGTACGTCGCCGCGCCGGACGTGGGGGCCCCGGCGGTCTCGATCGCGTGGGGCGGGGTCGCGACCGTCTACCTGGCCAGGAACGACGACGACGCCCCGATCATGCGGGTCCCGGTGTCCGGGCTGCCCGCGACCGCGCTGGTCTCGGGCAACCTCAAGCCGCCGGTGCGGGCGCTCGCGGCGACCCGCAGCAAGGTGTACGTCGGTGACAGCCGGACCGTGATGGAGCTCGGCACCGCATCGGGTTCGCCGGATCAGTACTGGACGGAGGTCGGCCGGGTCGCCTGGGGGTCGGTGCCGGTGGCTCAGGCGGGCTGAACCGCCGTCGGCGGATCCCGGGAATCGCCGGACGGTCGGCGTCTGCGGGGAGCAGAATGCAGAGATGGTCGGGGGACTGCGCGCGGTGCTGGACGCCGCGATCGAACTGGCGTTGCCGCTCGAGTGCGGCGGGTGCGGACTGCCGGGGGCGCCGTGGTGCGAGCGCTGTGCGGTCGCCGTGCACGACGACCCCGCTCCGGTGTCGCCGCGGGTGGAGCTTCCGGTGCCCGCCTGGGCGATGGGCCGCTATCGAGGGCCGCTGCGCAGCGCCGTCGTGGAGTTGAAGGAGCACCGTCGCACCGATCTGGTCCCGGTCCTCGGCCGGGTGCTGGCGCACGGTCTGGTCCGGCTCTCCCAGTGGGAGCAGATCCCGCCGGTCCGGCACCTGGTGCTGATCCCCGCACCCACGCGGGCGATCTCGGCACGACGACGCGGCGGCGACCCGGTCACGGCGGTCGCCCGCGCCGCGGCCGCGAGGCTGGGCGCCGGGGTGAGCGTGCTGCCGGTCCTGCGCACCGCGCCCTGGACGCGTGACTCCGCGGGCCTGTCCGCGGGGGCGCGGATGGCCAATCTGAGCGGGGCCGTCGACGTCGTGCACGGTCTTCCGCCGAGTCTGTGCGCGGCGCCTCCGGGGGCGGTCGCGGCGGTGCTCGTCGACGACGTCCTCACCACCGGAGCCACCGCCGCGACGTCGTTGCACACCCTGCTCCGGCACGGTGTCCCGATGGCCGGTGTCGCGGTGGTCGCCGCCGCCTGACGTGGCGCCCGCGGGACTCGCCCGGACGGCACGGACCAAGGTCCCCGAGGACCCGCCCGTCTCCCGGAAATGTAGAGAAGCGGGGACGAAACCGATAACGTCGGAGACAGCAGCGATGAACGTCTGGTGCAGGAGGTGGGGCTCTCTGGGAGGTGCCGAGGTTCGTCGGCCCCGATCAGGATCCGCTCTTCCGGACCCGCCGGACTCGCTGAGGTTAGAGTCGCACAAATGCCTTGTGTGACAAGCGATTCTACTTCGTCGAGCGGGTGATGAGAGCTCGTCGACGGAGCGATCGGAGGAGGATGTCGATGTCGGTCATTCATCGCAAAGGACAGCGCGAGCCCAAGGGTCCCGCCCCCACCGAAGCCGAGATCAGCGAGGCCTTCGAGCGGCCCGCGCACGTGCAGGAGATCTCCGAGCCGGCACAGCCCGATGCCGAGGTGGTCTTCAACGGCCGCAACGTGGTGATCCCGGAGCACTTCCGGGTGTACGTCGGCGACAAGCTCGCGCGTCTGGAGCGGTTCGACCCGTCCATCGTCCGCTTCGAGGTGGTGCTCTCGCACGAGCCGAACCGTCGTCAGCAGAAGCAGGCGCAGGTGGTGGAGGTCACCGCGCGGTGCGACGGCCCGGTCGTCCGCGCTCAGGCCAGCGGTGAGAACTTCTACGCCGCCACCGAGTCGGTGGCCGACAAGCTGCAGAAGCAGCTGCGTCGTGCCAACGCCCGCAAGCGGGTCCGGAAGAACGGTCCGGGACGCCCGGTCTCGCTCGCCGAGGCCACCGCTCCCGCCGCGCTGGTCGACGATCCGTCGCCGGAGACCCTCGCCGAGGCCGAAGCCAAGTGGGACGACGGCGTCGACTTCTACGAGCCCGGTCAGATCGTCCGGGTGAAGGATCACGACGCGCAGCCGATGACCGTCGACGAGGCGCTCTACGAGATGGAACTGGTCGGCCACGACTTCTTCCTGTTCCAGGACAAGGAGACCGAGAAGCCGTCGGTGGTCTACCGCAGGCACGCGTTCGACTACGGCCTGATCCGCCTCGCCTGAACCCGTCGAGTGGCGGGCTCGTCCGGGCCCCGCGGCAGGGCTTCGGCCGCGGCGCCGAGGCTGGCTTGACAGCCGGTTCGCCGCCAACGAGTACGATGGAATCCGGTCTGCACGCTGGTGCAGGCCGGATTCTTTCTGCTCACGACCGATGGGGACTGTAAGACCGTGCTGAACAAGCTGCTGCGCCTGGGCGAAGGCCGGATGGTCAAGAGGCTCGACGCCATCGCCGACCAGGTCGAGGCGCTCGAGGGCGAGATCGAGGCTCTGAGCGACTCCGAACTCAAGGCGAAGACCCAGGAGTTCAAGGAACGGCTCGACGACGGGGAGACGGTCGACCACCTGCTGGTCGAGGCCTTCGCCGTGGCCCGCGAGGCGGCGTGGCGCGTGCTCGACCAGAAGCACTTCCACGTCCAGATCATGGGCGGCGCGGCGCTGCACTTCGGCAACATCGCCGAGATGAAGACCGGTGAGGGCAAGACCCTGACCTGTGTGCTCCCGGCCTACCTGAACGCGCTCACCGGCGACGGCGTGCACGTGGTGACGGTGAACGACTACCTCGCCAAGCGCGACGCCGAGCAGATGGGCCGCGTCCACCGCTTCCTCGGTCTGCAGACCGCCGTGATCCTGACCGGCATGAACCCCGATCAGCGTCGTGCCGCCTACGCCGCCGACATCACCTACGGCACCAACAACGAGTTCGGCTTCGACTACCTCCGCGACAACATGGCGCACAGCACCGAGGAGCTGGTGCAGCGCGGCCACAGCTTCGCCGTGGTCGACGAGGTGGACTCCATCCTCGTGGACGAGGCCCGCACCCCGCTGATCATCTCGGGGCCGGCCGACTCGTCGAGCAAGTGGTACACCGAGTTCGCGCGGATCGCGCCGCTGCTGGAGAAGGACACCCACTACGAGGTGGACATCAAGAAGAAGACGATCGGCGTGCACGAGGTCGGCGTCGCCTTCGTCGAGGACCGCCTGGGCATCGACAACCTGTACGAGCCCGCCAACTCGCAGCTGGTCAGCTACCTGAACAACGCGATCAAGGTGAAGGAGCTCTTCCACCGCGACAAGGACTACATCGTCCGCGACGGCGAGGTCCTGATCGTCGACGAGTTCACCGGTCGCGTGCTCGACGGCCGCCGCTTCAACGAGGGTCTGCACCAGGCCATCGAGGCGAAGGAGGGCGTGGAGATCAAGGCGGAGAACCAGACGCTCGCCAACATCACGCTGCAGAACTACTTCCGCCTGTACAAGAAGCTCTCCGGCATGACCGGTACGGCCGAGACCGAGGCCGCCGAGTTCCAGCAGATCTACAAGCTGGGCGTGGTGCCGATCCCGACCAACAAGCCGATGATCCGCAAGGACCAGTCGGATCTGATCTACAAGACCGAAGAGGCCAAGTTCGCGGCCGTCGTCGACGACCTCGCCGAGCGGCACGAGAAGGGCCAGCCGGCGCTGATCGGCACCACCAGCGTCGAACGCTCCGAGTACCTCTCGCGGCTGCTGTCCCAGCGCGGCATCAAGCACTCGGTGCTGAACGCGAAGTATCACGAGCAGGAAGCGCAGATCATCGCCGAGGCCGGGCGCCTGGGCGCGATCACGGTGGCCACCAACATGGCGGGCCGCGGCACCGACGTGGTGCTCGGCGGCAACGCCGAGGTGATCGCCGACACCCGGCTGCGCAAGGCCGGACTGGACCCGGTCACCACGCCCGAGGAGTACGAGGCGGCGTGGGACGAGGCCATCAAGGTGGCGCGCGAGCAGGCCGCCGCCGAGGCCGACGAGGTGCGCGAGGCCGGCGGCCTGTACGTGCTGGGCACCGAGCGGCACGAGTCGCGTCGTATCGACAACCAGCTGCGCGGTCGTTCCGGCCGCCAGGGTGATCCGGGCGAGTCGCGCTTCTACCTGTCGCTGGGCGACGAGCTGATGCGGCGCTTCAACGCGGCGGCCCTGGACGCGATCATGACGCGTTTCAACCTGCCCGAGGACGTGCCGATCGAGGCCAAGATGGTCACCCGCGCCATCCGCAGTGCGCAGACGCAGGTCGAGGAGCAGAACTTCGAGATCCGCAAGAACGTCCTCAAGTACGACGAGGTGATGAACGAGCAGCGCAAGGTGATCTACGCCGAGCGCCGCGAGATCCTCGAGGGCGAGGACCACCGCGAGCAGATCCTGCAGATGGTCGTCGACGTGGTGGGCGCGTACGTCGACGGTGCGACGGTCGAGGGTTACGCCGAGGACTGGGACATCGACGAGCTGTGGGACGCGCTGCGCAACCTGTTCCCGATCTCCCTCGACCCGAAGGCCGTGTTCGGCGAGAACGAGTTCGGCGAGCGCGAGGACCTCTCGCGGGACGAACTGCGCGAACTGGTCGTGGCCGACGCGCTCGCCGCCTACGAGCGCCGGGAGACCGATCTCGCGGCCATCGGCGGCGACGACGCCATGCGCCAGCTGGAGCGTTCGGTGCTGCTGTCGGTGCTCGACCGCAAGTGGCGCGATCACCTCTACGAGATGGACTACCTGCGCGAGGGCATCCACCTGCGTTCGATGGCGCAGCGCGATCCGGTCGTGGAGTACCAGCGCGAGGGCTACGACATGTTCATGGGCATGCTCGACGGCATGAAGGAGGAGACCGTCAGCCTGCTGTTCAACGCGCAGGTGCAGGCCGCGCCCGCCGCCCCGGCGTTGGGGACGTCGGTGTCGGACATGCTCGCCGGCAGCGGTCTGGGCGCCGATCCCGAGGACGCCGACGCGCCGCTGACCTACAGCGGTCCGGCCGAGGACGGATCCACCGAGGTGCTTTCCCAGGTCGAGGAGCTGGCGTCCGGCACCCCGGCGGAGGTGCTCGGCGAGAGCCCGCAGCCCGAGCCGGTGGTCGGCTCGCGCAAGGCGCGCCGTGCCGCCGAACGCCGTAACCGCAGGCGCGGCAGGTAACGGAACGGAGCTTTTTCCCCGCGATCCGGCGTGTCATGGAACCGAAACGGTTCCTGACGCGTCGGATTGTTCATGAGGGGGATACTGCTCGAACAACAGACGACCGCACCGGCACCCGCTGAGCGGCCGCCGGACCTGCCGCCGGATCTGCAGATCGCGACGGCGGCCCGCGGATTCGCGGTCGCGGCGCTGGCCCGGATGCTGGAGGTGCTCGACGGTCGACGGCCGCGGGCGCAGCTGGCCGGGATCGTCGCCGGTCCGGTGCTGGATCAGGTCGCGACCCTGCTGCAGCACGGTTATGCGGCCGAGGCGCAGGAGTGCGCACGACTGCACCGGGTGCACGTGCAACTCCGCTCTGTCCAGTCCGCCGAGTACTTCGGCAGTCTGGAGCGGGCCGGTCGGGTGCGGGCGTTCGCCGGGCGGATGCAGCGTCGCCCGGCCCGACCGTCGGTGCAGCGGGGGTGCGCCGAACGCTGGGTGGTCACCGAGTTCGCCGTCCTCTGAGGCGGCTCTCCGTGCTGCCCGCGAGCGCGGCGAGCCCTTCTCGCCGGTCGAGCGGAGTGGGGACCCGGTGACCGTTCGCGGTGCGGTCCTGCGCCTCGGTCCGCGGCCGGTGCCCCGGTCCGGCTCGAGGATCGGAGGGGAGTGCGCCGCCGGGCGGTGTCGGATCTATCATCGAACTCACCATGGTGAGTCGACTGTCGCCGGACGAAGCGATGTACTACTACCTGGATGGGTCGGGAACGACGGCGCATTCGGGGACGTTGCTGATCCTCGATCCCGCGCAGACCCCGGCCGACGGCGAGCCGCTGGACCATCCGCGCCTGGTCTCGCTGGTGGAGAACCGCCTGCAGCGGGTGCCGCGCTACCGGCAGGTGGTCACCGAGGTGTCGCTCGGGCTCGCCCGACCCCTGTGGGTCGACGACCCGGACTTCGACATCACCTACCACATCCGGCTCTCCGCGCTGCCGCAGCCGGGCGCCGACGAACAGTTGCAGGACCTGGTCGGACGGGTGATCTCACGGCCGTTCGACCACGACCGTCCGCTGTGGGAGATGTACCTGATCGAGGGGCTGTCCGGCGGCCGGCTGGCGATCCTCACCAAGACGCATCGCTGTCTGCTGGGGTCCGGCGACCGGCTGGAGATCAGCGAGGTGATCACCGAGGAGACGCCGGAGACGCCGCGCCTGCCCGCCGACCTGTGGATGCCGGGGGCCAGACCCGGTCGCCGCAGCGTGACGATCGGTGCGCTCACCGAGGCGATGGCGAAACCGGGCGAAGTGGTCGACTCGCTCCTCTCCGGCGGCGGTCCGATCGCCGACCTGCTTACGCTGGCCGACCGCTCGGCGCGGTTCGTCGGCAACACCGTGCAGCAGTTGGTGAACAGCGCCCCGGACAGTCCGCTGAACGCCGGTGCCACCGCGGCGCGGCTGTTCACCTTCGCGTCGGTCTCCCGCGAGGAGTGCCTCGCCACGGCGAAGCGTTTCGAGTGCACCTTCAACGACGTGGTGCTCGGGATCGTCACCGGCGTGATGCGGCGCTGGACGCTGTCGGTCAAGGATTCCCTCGCACACGGCGAGACGGTGCGCGCGGTGCTTCCGCTGGCCGTCCGCGAGCGGGTCGCCGAGAGCCCCCGTCCCGGGGGCGGCTGGATCTGCGAGGGCCGCACCGAGTTCATCACCGACCTCCCGATCGGCGAGGACGCGCCCGCGGTGCGTCTGCTGCAGGTGGCCGGACTGGCCGACCGCTATTCGCAGGCGCAGCGCCGGATGGCGCCCGGACTGCGCGCGAGCCTGCCGGAGCTGAGCGTGGTGCCGTTCGTCGATCTCTCGGCGCGGGTGATCGACGGGCTCTTCCAGCGTTCCTACAACGTGCCGATCCGGATGAGCGATCAGCAGATCACGCCGCGCTTCGTCGGCGGAGTCCCGGTGATCGGGATCTACACGGTGCCTCCGCTCAGCGGGCAGCGGGCCCTGTCGATCAGCGTCATCGAGTATCGGGACCGGGTGGAGTTCGCGTTTCTGGCGGACCGCAACGTGGTCGGCGATCTGCCGGCGATGGCCGGATACGTCCTCGACTCCATCGAGGAACTCCGCACCGGAGGCTTTCCCCAGCGTCCACCGGCGCCGGGGCCGACGACCGAGGCCGGAGGGCCGGATTCATGAGGGTGTACCTGCCCGCGACACTCGCCGGAGTGCAGCAGCTGCTCGACGACGGAGCCTGGATGCCGCTGGGCGGCACCGGATTCGCTCTGACGCCCGCCCTGCGCGAGGCGTACACGGCGGGCGACGACGAGGAGCTCGCCGAGGTGGCCCAGCGCGAGGCCGCGCGGGCGAGTCTGCGGCTGCTCGCCGCCGACGAGAGCGGTCTTCCGGTGCGGCGGGTGGTGGTCGTCGTCGAACGCGCCGATGCCGTGCCGCGGCCGGATCTGGACGATGCCGTGGTGAAGATCTCCGGTCCGGTGGCGCTGGACCAGGTGGTGGCCGTGCACGTCGACGGCGCCGACGCCGAGTCCGCGGTGCGGGCCGCCGCGGCCGTGATCGACGACGCCGATCTCGGTGACGAGGACGCCGAACTCGTCCTGGGCGATGCCGAGGATCACGATCTCGGCTGGTATGCGACGCAGGAGCTGCCTTTTCTGCTGGATCTGCTGTGAGCCTCGGGGTGCGGTTCCCGCGCCGACCGTCCAGGAGTTGCGACATCACATTACGGTTCCGTAAGTTACGGTTCCGTAAGTAGTATCGATGATGGAGGCGGAATGAGCTCGTGGCGGGAACGGTTCGAGGCGCCGGCGCATGCGGCGTCGTCGAACAGCAAGCGAGCCGCCTGGCTGCGCGCGGCGGCGGCCCGGGTGACCACGCCGCTGCTGCCGGACGACTACCTGCACCTGGTGAACCCGCTGTGGTCGGCGCGGGAGCTGCGCGGCCGGATCGTCGCGGTGACACCGGAGACCGAGGACTCGGCGACCATCGTGATCAAGCCCGGCTGGGGCTTCTCGTTCGACTACCACGCCGGGCAGTACGTCGGCATCGGCGTTCCGGTCGACGGGCGCTGGACCTGGCGCAGCTACTCGCTGACCAGTGATCCGGACACCTCGCGCGGCGACAAGACCGTGGCGATCACGGTGAAGGCGCTCCCGGAGGGCTTCCTCTCGTCGCACCTGGTGAACGGTCTGGCGCCGGGCACGGTGGTGCGGCTGGCGGCGCCGGCCGGTGAGTTCGTGCTGCCCGAGCCGCTCCCGGAGAAGCTGCTGCTGGTGACGGCGGGCAGCGGGATCACCCCGATCATGTCGATGCTGCGGACGATGCGGCGGCGGAACCGGCGCGGCGACGTCGTGCTGGTGCACTCGGCGCCGTCGGAGGAGGACGTGCTCTTCCGACGGGAGCTGCAGGAGCTCGCCGACGACGGCGTGGTGACGTTGAAGCTGTGGCTGACCCGTGACGGCGGTCGCCTCTCGCCGGACGCCCTGGAACGACTGTGTCCGGACTGGGCGCGGCGGCAGGCGTGGGCCTGCGGTCCCGGCGGGTTCCTGGACATGTTGACCGAGGCCTACGAGGCGGCCGGCCGGGGCGACGCGCTGCACATCGAGCGTTTCGCCCTGGAGCGCGGCGCGCACGGAGCCCAGGGCGGCACGGTCACGTTCGGGACGCGGGACAGGTCCATCGAGGTCGACGGCGCCACCACCCTGCTCGAAGCGGGGGAGAAGGCCGGGGTGCAGATGACCTACGGCTGCCGCATGGGCATCTGCCAGACCTGCGTGGTGATGCTCGACAAGGGCTGCGTGCGGGATCTGCGCACCGGCGTCGAGCACGTCGAGGGCGAGCGCATCCAGACGTGCGTCAGCGCCGCCGCCGGCGACTGCACGCTCGACGTGTAGCTCCCCGGACCCGCCGAAGAATCCGTTTCCGGATCGAGGGTGGACAACCTACGCTTCCGTAACCTACGCTGTCGTAAGTTACGGAAACGTAAGTGAGGAGAGATCGTGGCGATCAAGGACATCCCCGAGTACGCGCATCTGACCGACCAGGACGTCGAGGAGATCGCAGCGAAGCTCGATCAGATCCGCGCCGACATCGAGGCCGACCGCGGCGAACGCGATGCCCGCTACCTGCGCAACACCGTCCGCTTCCAGCGCGGCATGGAGCTGACCGGCCGCGCACTGATCTTCGGCTCGCAGCGCCGGTCGCTGTGGTGGGCCGGTGCCGGTGCGCTCGGCATCGCGAAGATCGTCGAGAACATGGAGCTCGGGCACAACGTGATGCACGGGCAGTGGGACTGGATGAACGACCCCGAGGTGCACTCCACCTCCTGGGAGTGGGACAACGCCGGCCCCAGCGCGCACTGGAAGCACACGCACAACTTCATCCACCACAAGTACACCAACGTCCTCGGCATGGACGACGACGTGGGCTACGGCGTCCTGCGCGTGACCCGTGACCAGCGCTGGCGGCCCTTCTACCTGGGCAACCTGGTCTGGAACACGATCCTGATGCTCGGCTTCGAATACGGTGTGGCCGCACAGCATCTGGAACTGGGCAAGAAGCGCAAGACCGAAGAGGCTCGGCTGCAGTTCAAGAAGGACCTGCGCGACGTCGGCACCAAGATCGGCAAGCAGGCCGCCAAGGACTACCTCGTGTACCCGGCGCTGGTCGGCGCGACCACGCGCTCGCGGAAGGGCTGGCGCAAGGCCTTCACCGCGAACCTGACGGGCAACGTGATCCGGAACATCTGGACCAACGCGGTGATCTTCTGCGGTCACTTCCCCGACGGCGCGGAGAAGTTCACCAGGCGCGACATGGACGAGGAGACGCAGGGCCAGTGGTACCTGCGCCAGATGCTCGGCAGCGCCAACTTCCGTTCCGGGCCGGTGCTGGCCTTCCTGAGCGGCAACCTGAGCTACCAGATCGAGCATCACATCTTCCCGGATCTGCCGAGCAACCGGCTGGCCGAGATCTCGGTCCGCGTGCAGGCGATCTGCGACGAGTACGACCTGCCGTACACCACCGGCTCGTTCCCGGTGCAGTACGCGAAGTCGTGGCGCACCATCGCCAAGCTGTCGCTGCCGAACGAGTACCTCAAGGCCACCGCCGACGATGCGCCGGAGACCGCGTCGGAACTGCGCTTCAAGGCCGATCCCGATGAGCACCTGCGTCCGTCGATCGATCCGCGCACCGGCCGTCGCCGTGGACTGAAGTCCGCGATGATCCGGTTGCGGGAACGTCGACGCGGCATCGCGCACCTCCCGGTGCCGCAGGGGGACCGTCCGGCGGCCTGATCCGAACGCGAGACGAACGCACTCGGCCGTCTCGCCTGAGGCGGCTGGGTGCGGCATAATAGGGCGTAATGGCGATCTCTGACATCAACGAGTACGCGCATCTCACGGATGCGGACGTCGAGGCGCTCGGCGTCGAACTGGATGCGCTGCGCCGCCGGATCGAATCCGATCTCGGTGAGCGGGACGTCCGCTACCTGCGGCGCACCATCCTGGCCCAGCGCGGGCTGGAGGTGGCCGGCCGGCTGGCGCTGTTCGGCAGTCACCGTCGTTCGTTGTGGCTGGCGGGTGTGGCCGCGCTCTCGCTGGCGAAGATCGTCGAGAACATGGAGCTCGGGCACAACGTGATGCACGGGCAGTGGGACTGGATGAACGACCCCGAGGTGCACTCCACCTCGTGGGAGTGGGACATGGTGTGCGCGTCTCCGCACTGGAAGCACTCGCACAACTACATCCACCACAAGTACACCAACGTGATCGGCATGGATCACGACGTGGGTTACAAGCTGCTGCGGGTGACCCGCGACGAGCCGTGGAAACTCAAGTTCCTGTATCAGCCGGTCTCCAACCTCGTGCTGGCCGCCGGATTCGAGTGGGGCATCGGCCTGCACGACCTGAACCTGACCGGCGTCCTCAAGGGTGAACAGACCTGGGAAGAGGCCAAACCGGGTGCGAAGCTGTTCGCGAAGAAGATCGCCAAGCAGACCGGTAAGGACTATCTCCTGTTCCCGGCGCTGACCGGACCGAACTTCAAGCACACGCTCACCGCGAACCTGACCGCCAACCTGGTCCGGAACCTGTGGTCGTACGTGGTGATCTTCTGCGGGCACTTCCCCGACGGCGCCGAGAAGTTCACCGTCGAGTCCCTCGAGGACGAGACCCAGGGACAGTGGTATCTGCGGCAGATGCTGGGCACCGCGAACTTCGATGCGGGTCCCGTGCTGGCGTTCCTGAGCGGCAACCTGTGCTACCAGATCGAGCACCACGTCTTCCCGGACCTGCCCAGCAACCGCCTGGCGGAGGTCTCGGTGAGCGTGCGGGAACTGTGCGAGAAGTACGACCTGCCGTACAACACCGACACCATCACCATGCAGTACCTCCGGACGCTGCGGACCATCAACAAGCTGGCCCTCCCGGACCGCTTCTTGACCGACAGCAGCGACGACGCGCCGGAGACGGCGTCGGAACGACGGTTCGACGCGCTCTCGCCGCGCGCCCCGGGCCTCAAGAGCGCGATCGCACGGCTGAAGGAGCGCCGGATGATCGCCAAGGCCACGCGCCGACGACGCTGAGTTCCGCGGATCCGCGCCGCCCGACACCGTCGCTCCGACACAGGTGCACGCTCTCCGCGCACGTCCGCGGAGTCTGTGCTCCGCGGTGTCGGCGGGATCGGTAGATTCTATGGAAGTGAACGGTCCACGGGGCGCAGGTCCCGAACTCATCAAGGAGAACTCCATGCGTGCCACTCGTCGACGACTGCTGATGATCCCGATCGCCGCGGCCGCCGCACTGGTCCTCGGGGCGTGCGGCGGTGGGGACGGCGGCGGCGATGCCGGCGAGAGCGATCCGTCGGCGGAGACGGCGGCCTCGGCGAGCGGTGATCCGGAGGCCCGGTTCATCACGGCGCTGGAGACGGCCCGCATCGACACCGGTGACCGGGATGCGCTGGTCGCTCAAGGCAAGAAGGCCTGCGAGGGCCTCAAGAGCGGCAAGAGCATGTCGGATCTGCTCAACGAGGCGAGCAAGAAGCAGGGCCAGGAGCAGATGAAGGCGCTCGCCGTGACCGGTGCCGCGGTCGGCGCGTTCTGCCCGGACCAGCAGAGCAAGCTGGTGCCGAGCGGAGTTCCGACTGCGCCCGCCGACCCGACCGAATAGTCCGACAGAACCGGACGGTCCGCCGGACGTCGTCGGCGCGAACCCCTCAGACGGGGTCGGGGGAGGCGTCGGCCACCGGTTCCTCCGGTCCGGTCTCCCGGACCGCGGCCAACAGCTCCCGCACGGCCATGGCGCGACGGTGCGAGCCGTCGGTCAGCTCGTCGAGCGCGCACTCCGGATCGGCGGGCGGACCCAGGTGGGTGCACCCGCGCGGGCAGCGGCCGATCGCCTCGCGCAGATCGTCGAAGGCGTCGACGATCTCGTCCGGCGTCACGTGCGCCAGCCCGAACGAACGGATGCCGGGGGTGTCGACCACCCAGGTGCGGTCGGTGTCCCGGTCGCGGGCGAACGGCACCGGGAGCGCCACCGACTGGGTGGAGGTGTGCCGTCCCTTGCCGACGCCGGAGACTCGGCCCACGGCCCGGTCGGCATCCGGGACGAGCCGGTTGACCAGCGTCGACTTGCCGACGCCGGAGTGGCCGATGAGCGCGGTGAGCCGCCCGGCGAGCGTCTCTTCGAGGGTGTCGAGATCGTCGTCGCGGCCGGCGACGATCACCGGGAGCTCCAGTTCGGCGAAGTGCGCGGCGAACTCGTCGGGGGCGGCCAGATCCGACTTCGTCAGACACAGCACCGGTGTCAGGCCTCCGGCGTACGCGGCGGCCAGGGCGCGTTCGACGAAGCCGGTGCGCGGCGGGGGATCGGCCAGCGCGGTGACGATCAGCAGCTGATCGGCGTTGGCGACGACGATCCGCTCGTACGGGTCGGTGTCGTCGGCGGTGCGGCGCAGGACCGTCGTCCGGTCTTCGACCCGGACGATCCGGGCGAGCGTGTCGGGCCGCCCGGAGAGGTCGCCGACCACGCCGACCCGATCACCGACGACGACGGGCGTGCGGCCCAGTTCGCGGGCGCGCATGGCGACCACGCGCCGGTCGGGGTCGCCGTCGATCACGCAGCCCCAGCGGCCGCGATCGACCGAGACCACCATGGCCGTCGCGGCATCGGAGTGCGCGGGCCGTTTCTTGGTGCGCGGCCGCGTGCCCTTTCCCGGACGGATCCGGACGTCGGACTCGTCGTAAGAACGGGCGTTGCGGCTCACCGGTCGGCGTTCCGATCGAGCATGGCCGTCCAGCGCTGCGGGAAGTCGGGCATCGTCTTGGCGGTGGTCTCGACGTTCTCGATCACCACCCCGGGGACGGCGAGCGCGACGGCGCAGCCGGCCGTCGCCATCCGGTGATCGGCGTAGGTGTGCCACAGGCCCGGATGCCAGCGCTCGGCGGCCGTCCCGGTGATGATGAGCCCGTCCTGCGTCTCGGTGCATTCGCCGCCGAGGAGGTTGATCTCGGTGGACAGGGCCGCGAGGCGGTCGGTCTCGTGTCCGCGCAGGTGAGCGATGCCGCGCAGGACCGAGGTGCCCTCGGCGAGGGCGCAGAGCGCGGCGACGGTCGGGGTCAGCTCGCCGACGGCACGCAGGTCCAGGTCGACGGCGCGGAGCCGTTCGGGGCCGGTGACGGTGAGCAGGCCGTCGTCGTCGTGGACGGCCGTGCAGCCCATCTTGCGCAGGATCGGGACGATCTGGGCGCCCGGCTGGGTGGTGCGCGACGGCCAGCGGGGGACGCTCACCGAACCCCCGGTCACCGCGGCCGCGGCGAGGAACGCGGCGGCGTTGGACAGGTCCGGTTCGATCTCCCGGTCGACCGCGGCGATCGGTCCCGGCGACACCTCCCAGCGGGTCACCGTGTCGGTGAGGTCGGGGGAGACCTCGTCCGCGTCGTCGCCGTGGCCGGTGCGCACCTCGACCCCGGCGGTCGCCAGCATCTCCACCGTCAT
Organism: Gordonia sp. (in: high G+C Gram-positive bacteria); assembly: GCF_047600385.1. GTDB lineage: Bacteria > Actinomycetota > Actinomycetes > Mycobacteriales > Mycobacteriaceae > Gordonia. The sequence continues at coordinate 1,889,465 of NZ_JASGKZ010000001.1, forward strand.
CTCGATGTGCGGCAGCGACGGCACCGGCGGACCCTGGTGGGTGATCTGCGCCCCCGAGTCGAACCGGGCCGCCGAGAGCAGCAGACCCGACACGAACTGCGACGACGCCGACGCATCGATGGTGACGGGGCCGCCGGTCACCGATCCGGTGCCGTGCACGACGAACGGCAGGCCGTCGCCGTCGATGTCGGCGCCGAGCCGACGCAGCCCGTCCAGGACGGTGCCGAGCGGGCGGCTGCGCGCCTGCTCGTCGCCGTCGAACTCGACGTCGCCGTCGGCCAGCGCGGCGACGCCGGGGAGGAAGCGCATCACGGTGCCGGCGAGTCCGCAGTCGATCCGGCCGCCGTGGAGCGGGCCCGGGACCAGGGTGACGTCCGTCGGGTCGTCCGGGTTCGGGGTCACGCCGACGCCGAGGGCGGCCAGCCCGTCGAGCATCAGGTCGGTGTCCCGGCTGCGGAGGGTGCCGGTGATCCGGGACGGGCCGTCGGCCAGCGCCGCGAGGATCAGGGCGCGGTTGGTGATGGACTTCGATCCGGGCAGTTCCACGGTGGCGTTCACGGGTGCATCAACGGTCGGGGCGGCCCAGTCAGTCATGCATCCATGTTCTCACGGACGAATCTCCTCCCGTACCCCTTGTTCGTCGGTCTCCTGCCGCTCCACGCTCCGCATGCGAGCCCTCCTCGCTGGCCGAGCCCTCCCCGCTGGCTGAGCCCTCCCCGTTGGCTGAGCCCTCCCCACTGGTCGAGCCCTCCCCGTTGGTCGAGCGGAGTCGAGACCACTTTCGTGAGGGTTCCCCGCGAGACCCTTCGACTCGGGCTCGTTCCTCGCCCGGCTCAGGGCGCGGAAGGGATGTCGTCGTCGGTTCGGTGCGGGCTCAGCAGCCGGCCCAGGCGTTCGATCCCGGTGCGCAGGTCGTCCTCGCCGGTGGCGTAGGACAGGCGCACGTACCGTTCGGCGTCGTCGTCGCCGAAATCCTTGCCCGGGGTGAGGGCGACGTGCGCCTCGGCGAGTGCGCGGTCGCAGAACTCGGTGGCGGTGAGGCCGGTGCCGGAGACGTCGATGTAGACGTAGAACGCGCCGTCGGGTTCGGTCGGGACCGGCAGGCCGATGCGGTTCAGGCCGTCGAGCACCAGCTTCCGGCGGCGCCGCAGGATCGCGCGGCGTTCCTCGGCCACCGCGAGGGTCTCCGGGGTGAAGCACTGCAGGGCCGCGATCTGGGCGGGGGTCGGCGGACAGATGTAGTAGTTCTGGGCGAGCCGCTCGGCCACCGGGATCATCTCGTCCGGGACCACCATCCAGCCCAGGCGCCAGCCGGTCATGCCGAAGTACTTGGAGAAGCTGTTGATCACGATCGCGCCGGGGTCGTCGGCGGCGATGCTCCTGGGCGGTCCGTCGGGTGCATCATCGGCGAGGGGGAGGTAGATCTCGTCGACGATCCGCCATCCGCCGCGGTCGGCGACGGCGGCGGTGAGGGCGAGCAGGTCCGGGTAGGCGAGGCCGGTGCCGGTCGGGTTGGCGGGCGAGGCGATCATGACGCCGCGCGTGCGGTCGGTCCAGGCGGCGGCGACGGTCTCGGCATCGAGCTGGAAACGCCGCTCCGGACCGGTGGGGAGGAGCCGGACCCGCGCACCGAAGCTCTCGGCGAAACGGCGGTTGCACGGGTACGACGGGTCGGCGACGAGCACCTCGTCACCCGGATCGATCAGGGCGGCGCAGGCCAGGAGCAGGGCGGCGGACGCGCCGGTGGTCACGACGACGCGCTCGGGCCGGATCGGGGCGCCGAGACGGTCGTCGCTGAACCGCGCGATCGCCTCCCGGAGCTCGGGGGTCCCGAGCCCACCGGTGTAGGGGAGCGGGCGGCCGTCGCTGATCCGCCGGATCTCGTCGAGGAAGGCCGAGGGCGCCCCGAAGTCGGGTTCGCCGAGGTTCATCTTCACCACGTGGTGGCCCCGCGCTTCGAGTTCGGCGGCGCGTCGTCCGTATTCCATCGCGTAGAACGGGGTCACGGCCTGCGCACGCTGGGAGAACTGCATGCCTGCGATCTTAGGAGCCCGGGGTGCGGCGGGACCCTCCGGCTCGGTCGACTCGCGGCGCTCGCCGACCGGCCCGGGGGACGTACGGAAGCGGTGTCAGTCGGGGATCCAGTTGAACTCGTCGGGGTCGGGTCCGCGGCGGCGACCGGCGTCGAGGGCGTCGATGCGCGCCGTCTGATCATCGTTCAGTGTGAAGTCGAAGAGGGCGAAGTTCTCGCGCATGCGCGCCGGATCCGCGCTCTTCGGGAAGACGACGTCACCGCGCTGGAGGTGCCAGCGGAGCACCACCTGGGCGACGCTGCGCCCGGTCTCCGCGGCGAGCGCCAGGAGCACCGGGTCGTCGAGCACGTCGCCCTGGGCGATCGGCGACCAGGCCTCGGTGACGATGCCGTGCTCGCGGCCGAACGCGCGCAGCGGACCCTGCTGCAGGTAGGGGTGGACCTCGATCTGGTTGACGGCCGGGACGACGTCGGTCTCGTCGAGGAGACGCCGGAGGTGCGGGATCTGGAAGTTGGAGACGCCGATCGCCCGGGTCAGGCCCTGCTCGGTGAACTCCTGCATGGTGCGCCAGGTCTGGACGAAATCGCCGACCGCGGGCATCGGCCAGTGGATCAGGTACAGGTCCATCGGTCCGCCGAGGGCGTCGACCGAGCGCTCGGTGGCTTCCCTGGCGGCGGCGGGATCGTGCGCAGCGTTGCTGAGTTTGCTGGTCACGAAGATCTCGTCGCGGGGGATCCCGGACTCGGCGACGGCCTTTCCGACCTGGGCCTCGTTGCCGTACATCTGAGCGGTGTCGATGTGGCGGTAGCCGGCTTCCAACGCCTGGGACACCGCGGCCGCGGTGTCCTCGGGCTTGATCTGGAAGACCCCGAAGCCGAGCTGCGGGATGGCGACGTCGCCGTCGAGGACGATCTGGGGAACTGTGGTCATGGTTCCCCTCAGCGCGTCGAGGCGCCCGGATATTCCCGGGGGCGTTCGGGGCGGCGGGGCACCCTGAGGTGCGGGGACCGGCATGGGGAAGGACCCTGATGTTCACCCCGGGATCGGTTCTCCGGTGATGACGCGCGGGTCCCGGTAGGGCACGGTGGAGGCATGACTACTCCGACCACCGGTTCCACCGGCACCTCGTTCTGGAAGATCCTGGCCATCGTCATCGGCGTGCTGATCGTCGTCTCGATCGGATGGTCGCTGGTCAAGGCGGTGGCCTGGATCGTCGTCGTCGGTCTGGTGATCGTCGGCGCGTTCACCGTCTTCAAGGCGCTCACGAAGAGTTGACCGCCGGCCGGGGCCGTCCTACGGGTGCAGGACGTACTTGCCGCGCGGGTGCGGGCCGCTGATCGCGACCAGCGCGTCCGCGGCCCGCTCCAGCGGGAACTCCCCGGCGATCTCGACGACGATCCGGCCCGCCGCCGCGTCGGCCAGCAGCCCGGGCACCGCCTCGCGGCGGTGCCGCCGGGACTCCTCGGTGCCGCCGCCGACCACGACGATCCCGTCGTCGGTCCGGCCCCACGCGGCGATGCCGACGATCCGCTCCGCGGGCACCAGCGCCAGCGAGACGTCGATCGCCTGATCGGTGCCGACGGTGTCGGCCACCGCGGTGACCGGGGTCGGGGCCGCCGCCCGGACGGCCGCCTCCAGATCGCCCCGGTAGGAGACGGGGACGGCGCCGAGCGCGCGCAGGTGGTCGTGGTTGGCCGCCGAGGCGGTGGCGATCACCGTGGCCCCGGCGGCGACGGCCCGCGCGGTCACGATCGACCCGACCGCACCGGCCCCGCCGTGCACCAGGAGGGTGTCGTCGCCGGTCACGCCCAGCGTGGCGAGGACGTCCGCGGCGGTCACCCCGGCGAGCAGCAGGGCGGCCGCGGCGTCGTCGTCCAGTCCGGTCGGCTTGGCGTGGACGTTCGACGACGGTGCGATCACGTAGTCGGCGAAGGCGCCGCTCGCCGGGTACACCACCACCTCGTCGCCGACGGCGAATCCGGAGTCGGCGCCGGCCGCGGACACGACGCCGGCGGCCTCCCCGCCGAGCGGCAGCGGGAGCTTGTCTGGGTCGGCGCCGACCTGACCGCGCACCTGCTTCGCGTCGAACGGGTTCACCCCCGCGGAACGCACCCGCACCACCACCTGGTCGGCGTCGGGTTCGGGGACCGGCACGTCGATCACCTCCACCGAGTCGGTGGGCTCTCCGTACTGCGCTGCGACGATCTTCCGGGCCATGCTCTGCACAGTAGTCCGTCCGAATCGTCCGGAACGGTTTAGCGTGGAGGGGGACGTCTCGCACACTCGAAGGAGAACATCATGACGCTGGGCCTGGGTTTGATCGGATGGATCGTCATCGGCGGCCTCGCCGGCTGGATCGCGTCGAAGATCATGAAACGTGACGAGTCGATGGGAGTCCTGCTCAACATCGGCGCGGGCATCGCCGGTGGTCTCATCGGCGGGTTCATCCTCTACAAGCTGGGATTCGACGTGGCCGGAGGCGGCAAGATCTTCAGTTTCTTCACCGCGCTCGGCGGTGCGTGTCTCCTGCTGTGGATCATCGGCATGATCAAGAAGCCGAAGTCCTGAGACCGGCGTCGACCGCGCTGTGACCGAACGGATTCTGGACCGCCTCCGCAGCGCGGTCGGCGCACCGCACGTGCTGACCGACCCGTCGACGACGGCGGGTTTCCTCACCGACTGGACAGGTCGCTGGACCGGTCGGGCGCTCGCGGTGGTGCGGCCGGGCAGCACCGCCGAGACCGCCGCGACGGTACGGGTGTGCGCCGACGAGGGCATCGCGCTCTGCCCGCAGGGCGGCAACACGGGACTGGTCGGGGGTTCCGTGCCGCCCGGCGACGTGCCCGCGGTGGTCCTCTCCACCGTCCGGCTCGACCGGATCGACGTCGACGCGCCCGGCCGCCTGGCCGGTGTCGGCGCCGGGACGACCCTGGCCGACCTGCAGCGCGCCGCCGCGGACGCCGGACTCGCGTTCGGGGTGGACCTGGCCGCGCGGGACACCGCGACCGTCGGCGGCATGGTCGCCACCAACGCCGGCGGCATCCACTACGTGCGGCACGGCTCGATGCGGGCCCAACTGCTCGGGATCGAGGCGGTGCTCGCCTCCGGGGAGGTGCTGCGGCGCTGGCACCCGTTGCGCAAGGACAACGTCGGCTACGACCTGCCCGGTCTCCTCGCCGGCAGCGAGGGCACGCTCGCGGTGATCACCGGGGTCCTGGTGCGGCTGGTCGCCGCACCGCGTCGTACCGCGACGGCGGTGGCCGCGGTCGAGCATCCCGGTGCGGCGCTCGACGTGGTCGGCGCCGTGGAGTCGTCCGGACTCACGGTGCGGGCCGCGGAACTGATGACGCGGCGCGGCATGGACCTGATCGCGTCGTACGGGCATCGTCGTCCGTTCGCCGACACCCCGCCGTACGCGCTGCTGATCGAGACGGAGTCGTCCGGACTCGACCTGGCCGACGCGCTGGACGGGGCGGGCGTCGGCGACGCCGTGCTCGACGAGGGCGCGGCCGGCGACCTGTGGGCGGTGCGTGAGGCGCACACCGAGTGCATCGCCCGCGACAGCACCGCCCCGGTGTGCAAGCTCGACGTCTCGATGCCGCTGCCGCGGCTCGGCGCGCTGATCGACGCCGTCGACCCCCTGGCCGCGGAGTTCGGGGCGCGGCACATCCCGTTCGGGCACCTGGCCGACGGCAATCTGCACGTGAACCTGCTCGACGTCGAGCCGGCCCGCGCCGAGGAGCTGACCGACCGGGTGCTGCACATCGTCGCAGGTCTCGGAGGCGGCATCAGCGCCGAGCACGGGGTCGGGCGGGCGAAGGTGCCGTGGCTGGGGCTCTCGCGGTCGGCGACGGACCTGGCCGCCATGCGCGCGGTGAAGGACGCCCTGGACCCGGCGGGCCTGATGAATCCCGGGGTGCTCTTCGGCTGAGTCCGGCCGGGGAGGCCTGCGGAGTGACCTGGGTTACTCTGGGGTCGGATCGTTCAGGACCCACGGGAGGCACGACGATGGACAACGCTGCACTCGATCACGACGTCGTGATCGTCGGGGCCGGCTTCGGGGGCCTCGGTTCGGCGATCGAACTCAAGCGGCAGGGTCTGGAGAACATCGCGATCCTGGAACGCGAGGACGACCTCGGCGGCACCTGGTACGTCAACCACTATCCGGGGCTGGCCGTCGACATCGCCTCGGTCACCTACTCGTTCTCCTTCGAACCGAACCCGTACTGGTCGCGGCTCTTCGCGCCGGGACCGGAACTGAAGCGGTACGCCGACCACGTCGCCGACACCTACGACCTGCGCCGGCACATGGAGTTCGGGGTCCTCGTGGAACGGGCCGAATGGGACGACGACGCCCACCACTGGACGGTGCACACCGCCGACGGGCGGAGCCGCACCGCGCGCTATCTGGTCACCGCGACCGGATTCCTCTCCCAGCCGCACACCCCCGACTTCGAGGGCATGGACTCGTTCGCCGGGAAGATCCTGCACACCACCGCGTGGGAGGACGGCTACGACTTCACCGGCAAGCGTGTCGCGGTGATCGGCACCGGGGCGACGGCGGTGCAGCTGATCCCGGAGATCGCGCGCACGGCGACGGCGCTCACCGTGTTCCAGCGCACGCCGATCTGGGTGGTGCCCAAGATCGATTTCGCCATCCCGAAGCCGGTGCAGGACCTGTTCGCGGCGGTGCCGCTGACCCAGAAGGCCGCGCGCCTGGCCAACACCGCGATGCTCGAGGCGCTGATGGTGTTCGGCGTGCTGCACTTCAAACAGGCCAAACCCGGCAACAAGCTCGCCGCCCTGCTCGGCAAGGCGCATTTGCGCACCCAGGTCCGCGACGCGGGCACCCGGAAGAAGCTGACGCCGTCGTACGACTTCGGGTGCAAGCGCCCCACCTTCTCCAACGCCTACTTCCCGGTGTTCAATCAGCCGAACGTCACGCTGCAGACCTCGTCGATCACGCGGGTGGAACCGGACGGGATCCTCTGCGAGGACGGCCGCAAGACCGAGATCGACACCCTGGTGCTGGCGACGGGCTTCAACCTGTGGGACACCAACTTCCCGGCGTTCCAGATCGTCGGGCGCGAGGGGCGGGACCTCGGCGCGTGGTGGCGGGAGGGACGTTTCCAGGCGTACGAGGGCGTCGCGGTGCCGAAGATGCCGAACTTCCTGAGCCTGAACAGCCCCTACTCGTACAGCGGGCTGAGCTACTTCACCACCGTCGAGGGGCAGATGAAGCACATCGCGCGGCTCTTCGGCGAACTGCGCCGACGGGGCGCCGACACCTTCGAGGTGACCGAGGACGCCAACACGCGTTACCTCGACCGCGCCACCAGGGCGCTGGACTCGTCGGTGTTCTACGCGGGCGACTGCGCGTCGTCACGCAGCTACTACTTCAACCAGCACGGCGAGGCCACTCTGCTGCGCCCGGCGTCGACGCTGACGACGCTCCGGGAGATGGACAGCTTCCCGCTCGACGACTACACGTACGCCTGACTCCGGTTCGGGGCGCGGCGGGGCTTCGACACGTTCTCGTCACTGCGTTCCTCGACCGGCTCAGCCGGCGGGGGCCTCGTCACTGCGTTCTGCACGCGGCTCAGCCGGCGGGAGCCTCGTCACTGCGTTCCGCACGCGGCTCAGTCGGCGGCGGGGCCTCGTGTCACCGTTCGTCGGGCCGGTCGACGACGACGCCCTCGATCTCGCGCGGCGCCGCGTCCGGCACCCCGCCGTCGCCGACCGGGACCGTCGGCGCCGACGGGCGGTGCAGTCGCTCGTAGGCGGCGTTCTCCGCGGAGAGCCGCACCACCTTCACCTTGTCGGCGAGCGCCGGGTCGAGTCCGTTGTTGCGCAGCAGGTGCCTGCGGTAGACGTCCTTCAGCGCGATCTGGAAGTAGATCAGCGGGATCGCCAGCAGCAGGGTCATGCCGATGCGAACCCACCAGGGGGCGGGGATGAAGCAGAGACCCACCATGATCGGGACGAACGGCACGAAGCCGCGCAGCATGTAGCGCCGCACGTTGCCCGGGCCGGTGATGTCGCGGGTCACCCAGGCGCGCATCGAGTCGGGGAGCGGGCGGCCCAGGAGGTAACCGAGCCGGTGCAGCGGACCGGGGCGGGGCCCGTCGGCGGGCGATGCGAGGTCGGACGATGCGAGGTCGGGCGATGCGAGGGCCGGCGATGCGGCGTCGTCGTGCGCGGTCATGACGCCGCCTCCCACAGCTCCGGGCCGTTGTTGGACACCCGGTTCACCAGCGGCACCACCTCGCGGATCTCGATGGCGTCGACGAGGACGCCGTCCGGCGGGGTCAGCAGCCCGGGATCCACCGGCCGATCCGGATCGAGCCAGTCCTGCCAGTGCTCGGCGGGCATGATGAGCGGCATGCGGTCGTGGATCGCAGCGAGTCCGCCCACCGCGTCGGTGGTGAGGATCGCGGCCGAGGAGATCCAGGCGGAGTCGTCGCCCGCGGCGGGGCGCCAGGCCGACCACAGTCCGGCCGCATACAGCCGCGAACCGTCCTTCGGGGACATGTAGTAGGGGATCTTGGCGGGTTTCGACGGGGTGCCGGCCTCGGGGTCGCGGCGCCACTCGTACCAGCCGTCCATCGGGACCAGGCAGCGCTTGTTCCTGGCCGACGCCCGGAACGCGGGCTTCTCGGCGGCGGTCTCGGCGCGGGCGTTGAACAGCAGCGGTCCCCGGTCGGGATCGGTGGACCACGGCGGGATCAGACCCCAGCGCACGGCCCGGACGCGGCGGGCGAGGGGGAGGGCGGGGTCACCGTCGTCGTGCCGGTCGACGACGACCATCACCGTCGTGCTGGGCGCCACGTTGTAATTCGGTCCGAGGGCGACGGATTCGGGGACCTCGTCGCGGGCTCCGATCTCGGCGGCGAGCGTCGCCGGATCCGTCGTCACCGCATATCGTCCGCACATGCTTCGATTCTCGCACGATACGGCCGGAACAGATCGCCCGGCCGCGGTGTTGCAGAAGGCGTCATACTCGTCGACGGCAAGGACGGAACCCTCGTGACCGCAGCCCCCGGAACCACCGCTGAGCAGCCACTGCGTGACTCGCTATGCTTGGTGGAGCATATCCGCGCCGATGGCGGGAGCACCTCGACGGAGCTCGACGACACCACCGCGCACCGGCCGGATTCTCACGAAGGGACCACGGTGCCGACAGCCGATTCACCGCCCGAGGCGGTCCCGGAGCCCGCTCCTGAGGAGACTCCGGAACAGGAGACCCCGGAACAGTTGACCGAGCGCTTCGAGCGCGACGCGCTGCCCCTGCTCGACCAGCTCTACGGCGGTGCGCTGCGCATGACGCGCAACCCCGCCGACGCCGAGGACCTGGTGCAGGAGACCTACGTCAAGGCCTTCACGGCGTTCTCCTCGTTCAAGGAGGGCACCAACCTCAAGGCCTGGATGTACCGCATCCTGACCAACACGTACATCAACTCGTACCGGAAGAAGCAGCGGCAGCCCGCGCAGTATCCGACCGACGAGATCACCGACTGGCAGCTCGCCGCGAGCGCCGAGCACACCTCGTCCGGGCTGCGTTCGGCGGAGGTGGAGGCGCTCGACGCCCTGCCCGACAGCGAGATCAAGGACGCGCTCAGCAAGCTGCCCGAGGATCGCCGGATGGCGGTGTACTACGCCGACGTCGAGGGACTTCCGTACAAGGAGATCGCCGAGATCATGGACACTCCCATCGGCACGGTGATGTCGCGCCTGCACCGCGGCCGTCGGCAACTGCGGGAACTGCTCGCCGACGTGGCCCGCGACCGCGGCATCGGCCGCGGCGCCGCCGAGACGGCGTCGAAGACGACGGGGGCGGCGCGATGAGCGAGACGGCCGACGATCGCGGGACCTTCGAGGAACTCGACTGTTCGGCGGTGCTCGCCGACATCTTCCTGCTGCTCGACGACGAGTGCGACGTCGGCGCCGCCGACCGGCTGCGAGGACACCTGGAGACCTGCGCGTCGTGCCTGGAGCACTACTCGGTGCAGCGGGAGCTCAAGGCGCTGCTGGCCCGCAAGTGCTGCGAAGAGGCGCCGCAGGGCCTGCGCGAACGGCTCCGCGTGGAGATCCGGCGCACCGTCGTCGTGCGGCAGACCGCCTACCGGGTCGAACCCGACTGACCGGCCCCGGCCGGAGACACCGCGGACGACGAAGGCCCGGCCCCGATTCGATCGGGGCCGGGCCTTCGTGCGTTCTCGCGGGAAGAACTCAGGCGTTGGGGCGCTTGCCGTGGTTCGCCTTGTTCTTCTTCCGTGCGCGCTTCTTGCGTCCGCGCTTACCCATGACGGACCTCCTTGTTGTCTAGGCAAAAGTTCATCGACCATTCTCGCATGCGCCTGCAGATCGGCGTTAATCGCGGTGCCATACGATGAGCCCATGACCTCTCCTCGCGCGGCCCGCGGAGCCTGAGCGCATGGCGACCCTTCACGACCTGCTGGCCGAGCACACCGACCTGTCGGACGCCGCGGCGCAGCACCTGCAGCGGCTGGTGGCCGAGTGGCAGCTGCTCGCCGACCTCTCGTTCGCCGACTACGTGATGGCGGTCCGGGGCGAAGACGGACGGCTGGTCTACGTGGCGCAGGTGCGGCCGAACACCACCTCGACGCTGTTCCAGCACGACGAGGTGGGGCACGCGGTGGATTCGACCGCCACCCCCTACGGCGGGAACCCGCTGGTGGCGCGGGCGTACACCCGCGGATGCATCGAGCGCGACGACGTCCCGCGCCGCCACGGCGGCGTCCTGATCGAGCGGATCGCCGTCCCGGTCCGGTACGGCGACGAGGTGATCGCCGTGCTCGGTCTGGCCGGCGTCGTGACCGGGACGCTGCCGCCGTCGCCGCTGGAGTCGGCGTACCGCGATGCCGCGGGCGCGCTGCGTCAGATGGTGCTGGAGGGGACGTTCCCGCTCGACGAGGCCAACACGCTCGGGCTGTCGACCCCGCGGGCCGGTGACGGCTTCATCCGTCTCGACGGCGACGGCCGAGTGGTCTACGCCAGCCCGAACGCGGTGTCGGCGGTGCATCGCATGGGCTGGAAGGCCGAACTGGGGCACGCCCGCCTGGCCGACGCGTTCGCGGAACTGCTGACCGACCCGTTCGACGCGGCCGACGTCTCGACCATGCTGGACGCGGCCTGCATCGGCACCGAGGGCCGGTCGGGATCGGGGTCCCGGATCGGCGAGAACGGCCTGCCCACGGCCGACATGCCGCTCCGTATGGAACTGGACGCGAAACGGGCGAGCGTGCTGGTCCGCGTGGTGCCGCTGCGCAGCGGCGGGCAGACCCGCGGTGCGGTCCTGCTGATCCGCGACGTCACCGAGGTGAAGCGCCGCGATCTGGCGCTGATCAGCAAGGACGCCACCATCCGGGAGATCCATCACCGGGTGAAGAACAATCTGCAGAGCGTTTCGGCGCTGCTCCGCCTCCAGGCCCGGCGCTCGGGCAACCCGGAGACCATCACCGCGCTCACCGAAGCCGTGCGCCGGGTCTCGTCCATCGCGCTGGTGCACGAGATGCTGTCGGGCAGCGTCGACGAGGAGGTGGATCTGGATGCCGTCGTCGACCGCCTGATCCCGACCCTGGTCGACGTCGGTGCGCCCGGTCAGGGCTCGGAGTCGGTCTCCGTGCGGCGCGGCAGCCGCCTCGGCGTGCTGCCCGCGGACCTCGCGATGCCGCTGGTCCAGGTGCTCACCGAGGTGGTGCAGAACTCGATCGAGCACGGATTCGCCGAGGACCCCGGCGACACCGCTTCCCGGACGCGGCTGCGGGACGGGGCGCAGATCGTCGTCGACGGCGAGCGGGACCTGCGCGGACTCACCGTGCGTGTGACCGACAACGGCGCGGGGGTGCCGGCTGGATTCGATCTCGCGGCGTCGAACCGCCTCGGCCTGCAGATCGTGCGGACCCTGGTGAACAACGACCTGGGCGGCACCATCGACATCACCCCCGGCGACGACGGGGGCACCGTGGTGGAACTGCAGATCCCGCTGCACTGAGGTCGTCGTCCCCGGAAGACGTCGTCCCCTCGGGTGTCGTCTCCGTGGGGGCCCGGAACACGAAGAAGCCCGGCCGTGAAGAGAACGGCCGGGCTTCGAGTCCGGAGCGATCCGGACGGAGTGCGTGCTAGACGCTGCTGCGTGCGCGGGTGCGGGCGTTCCGGCGCTTGAGCGCGCGACGCTCGTCTTCGCTCATGCCGCCCCAGACGCCTGCGTCCTGGCCGGTCTCGAGCGCCCAGGTCAGGCATTCGGCGGTCACCGGGCAGCGCTGGCAGACCAGCTTGGCATCGGCGACCTGGGCGATGGCCGGACCGCTGGTCCCGACCGGGAAGAACAGTTCCGGATCCTCATCGCGACAGATGGCCTTGTGACGCCAGTCCATTTCACTATCTCCTTCGGGCATGACTCCAGGCGTGTCACGGGCATGACACGGTGGAGCTCGTGGGTACTTACGGGCTGTTAACAGCAGGTGCCTCGACCTAGCACACGCGCCCTGAGGGCATTGCAGGGGGCGGGAGTTTTGCTGTCTGTAACCGTTGTACTACTGTGTCGTCGACTTTGGCTAGGGGTATTTCCTGATTGCCGAATAGATCACAAGGGGTTGGCAAGTGTGGAAATTCGTGCCTACCGGCGGGTAACAGGCGGATGACGTACCAGGTCAGACGGCTTCCGGAGCCTTCTTCGCGGCGGCGACGTGCAGCACGTCGCGGCGGCAGCCGAACTCCATCTGCGCATGTTTCCCCAGGTAGTCGCCGTCCATCTGAACATCGGCCGGTTCAGATCCGGTGAACCGGACCCAGTCGACGTCGTCGCGGCGGAAGAGATGCGCGGCCTTCGGGTCGTCCGACCCGGTGAGGAGCTGGGATCCGAGCATGATGTTGCGGAGCACACCCACGCTGGTGGCGGCGAACACACCGAGTCCGTGGTCGAAGTCGGTGCCCGGATTGGTCGAGATCGGACGGGTGCCGAAGTAGGTCCACGGCCCGGTGTTGCTCACGAAACCGAAGCGCACGCCCTCGATCGGCTCGTGGTCGGGGACCGAGACGGTGAAGGCCGGCGGATTGACCGACGACGAGAAGAACGAGCTCACCGTGGTGAAGAAGTAGCGCTGCGCGGTGGCCTTCTTGCCGCGGCGACGCTTGTCCTCCATGCGGCGCACCACGATGGCGTCCATCCCCATGCCCGCGTTGAACAGGAACCAGCGGTTCAGGGTGTGGCCGAGACTGATCGGGCGGCGGCTGCCCTGATCGAGCAGGGCGATCAGCTGGGCGGTGGCGACGATCGGGTCGCGGTCGATGCCGAGCGCCCGGGCGAAGACGTTCGCGCTGCCGCCGGGGATCACGCCGAGCGCGGGGAGCCTCGCCGGATCGACGGAGTCGGGGCGGTCGGGCGCGCCGAGGATGCCGTTCACCACCTCGTTCACCGTGCCGTCGCCGCCGTGCACCACCACGGCGTCGTACCCCTGCGCCGCAGCCCGGGCGCCGAGTTCACCCGCGTGCCCGCGGTGGGTGGTGTGCTCCACGTCGACGTCGTACCGCGCACTGAGCGTGTTGGCCAACGTGTCCCGCCCGGCGGGGGTGGTGAAGGTGGCAAACGGATTGGTGACCAACATGACGCGCACGGATCCCGAGCTTACCGGGCAGTACCCGGTTCGGTTCCCGGACCCCGGCCCCATAGGCTGGGAGACGTGAGTGACCCAGCACCCGACTCGACCGCCCACGTCATCCCGCCGACCCTGCGGGGCGCCGGCGCTCTGGCCGCACTGGAAGGCCTGATCGGCCTGGGCATCGCGGTGTACCTGGTGATCCACGCGATGACCGGGTTCCGCGAGTCCTACATCAGCGGATACGGCACCGCGCTGTGGTTCACGCTGATCGGCGGCGGCGTGCTGGCCGGCGGCATCGCGCTCTACACGGGACGACGATGGGGTCGCGCGATCGTGGCGCTGGCCAACATCCTGCTGCTGCCCGTCGCGTGGTCGTTGCTCACCGACAGCGATCAGCCGCTGATCGGGGCGCCGCTCATGGTCGTCGTCCTGGTGACGCTCGGCCTCACGTTCGCGCCGCGGTCCATGCGGTATCTGGCGGGCGACGATCTCCCGCCGGACGCCTGAGCCGACCGGCATCGGCGACGCATTAGGCTGAGGCCCATGACGCGCACGCTCGCCATCGCCAATCAGAAGGGCGGGGTGGCCAAGACCACCTCGACCGCGTCCCTCGGCGCGGCCCTGGCCGACAAGGACGTCCGGGTCCTCGTCGTCGACCTGGATCCGCAGGGGTGCCTGACGTTCTCGCTGGGGCACGACCCCGACTCCCTCGACAAGTCGGTGCACGACGTCCTGCTGGGCGCCCAGGACATCGCCGACGTGCTGCTGGCCACCGAGGACGGCGTGACCCTGCTGCCGGCGACCATCGACCTGGCCGGCGCCGAGGCGCTGCTCCTGATGCGGCCGGGCCGCGAGTACGCGCTCAAGCGGGCGCTGGCCGAGGTCGCCGAGGACTTCGACGTGATCCTGATCGACTGCCCGCCGTCGCTCGGCGTGCTCACCCTCAACGGGCTCACCGCCGCCGACGAGGTGGTGGTGCCGCTGCAGTGCGAGACGCTCGCCCATCGCGGACTCGGACAGCTGCTGCGCACCGTCACCGAGGTGCAGCAGATCACGAATCCGGAGCTGAAGACGCTCGGCGCGGTGGCGACCCTGTTTGACGCCCGCACCACGCACAGTCGGGACGTGCTCTCCGACGTCGCCGACCGCTACGGGCTTCCGGTGCTGGACCCGCCGATCCCGCGCACCGTCCGGTTCGCCGAGGCCTCGGCGTCGGGAGCATCGGTGATGCGCGGCCGCAAGAACAAGGGCGCCACGGCCTACCGCGAACTCGCCGAGAACCTGTGGAACCACTGGAAGGGCGAGCCGCTGCGGACCTTCGAGTTGACGGTGGTCTGACGCCCCGCGTGCGGCTCAGCCGACCCGCGGCGGCCCGAGCACCACGATCTCGTCGCCGCGCTGCTCGACCACGTACGGGCCCAGCGTCCGCAGGGAGACCATGCCGGTGTATCCGCCGCGGTCGACGGGGATCCGCCGCAGTTCATGACCGGTCGCCGGATCGCGGACGCTGATCGCGCCGACGACCGGGATCAGGAGCGCGCTCGCCACCTCTCCCGGGCCGATGGTGTCGGTGATCTGCACCGTCGGGGAACCGGTCACCGCATCCAGGACCACCGTCGACTTCCCGGTCCAGTAGGTGGTCAGGTTGCTGCTGGTGAGCGGTCGGCTGCCCGCGGGCGCCCCGACGTCACCGGCCACCGTGTGCACGGAACTCTGCTGCGCGCCGGTGTCGAAGATCCGGATGGTCGGCTCCCTGCGCGACGAGCCGGGGTCGGCCCCGCCGTCGTACACGGCGACGGTGGAGCCGGTGGTCGAGACGACGACGGGCGCCGGCCCGGTGGTGGACTCGGTGATCAGCTTCGAGCCCCATTCGCGGATCTTCTCGTCGTTGTCGAGCGTGGCCGAGAACACCGAGAGCCGGTAGCCGGCGTCGCGGGCGCAGCGTTCGATCACCGCGACCCGGTCGCCGCCGGACGCCGCGGAGAACAGCACGCAGGCGGAGCGCGTCGGAGCGACACCCGGGTTGACCGGTGCGTCCACCCGGCCGTACTCGATGCCGCGGACCAGGTTGGTGCCCCAGGTCTCCAGCCGGGTTTCTCCGGCGGCCAGTGCGAACGTGCGGTCGTAGGAGAGGGTGATCTCGGCATCCGCGTCGCCGGTCCGGTTGGCCCGGCGCCGGCCGGTGTCGGCGTCCAGCGCGGTCACGTCGCTGCAGCCGCGGCCGGTCCGATACACCGCCAGGGCGCTGTTCTCGCCGCCGGGCCAGGCCGCGACCGCCGCGCACAGCGGCAGATCGCGGCGGTAATGCCACAGTTCCGCACCGGTCTCCGGATCGAGTCCGCGCACCGTCCCGCCGTCACCGGTCATGATCGTCGCGCGACCGACGGACGGCACCTCGGTGGCCGGTGACGGCGCCCGCCAGAGCTCGACGAAAGCGTCGGGAAGGCTTTCGGTGGGCAGCGGCGCCTCCGGGTCGGAGGAGGCCGTGGACAGGTCGGTGTTGCGGGCCGGGCTGGTCAGCCACAGCACCAGGGCGACGATCAGCACGGCCACGACGACGACCGCCGTGATCACCAGATCGAGGCGGGTACGGCGTTCCGGAGCGATACGGGCCACGGAGATTCGGGGCCGGGTGTCAGTCGGCGGCCGGAGCGGCTGCGGCGGACTCGCCCGCGGCGGCCGCGGCGGGCTTGTCACCCGAGCCGGCACCGGAACGACGACGACGGCGGCGACGCGGCCGGGTGGAGCCCGAGCCGGCGGGCTTCTCGGCCGCGGCGGACTCGCCTGCGGCCCGATCCGCGGTCTGCTCGGCGGCGGGCTGATCCGTGTCGGCGTCGGCCTTCTCCACGCCGGTCGTCGCGGGGGCATCGGAGGCCTTGCCGCCCCGGGTACGACGACGCGTCCGCTTCGGACGGTCGCTGCGGGCCTCGCGCTCCTGACGGGCCTGGCGGCGCTCGGCGGAGTCGCCGCCGGCGGGCTTGCCGATCCGGCCGGTCGCCTCGGCCGGGACGCTCAGGTCGTCGGCCAGGTGCGCGGAGGTGGAGTAGGTCTCGACGGGTTCGGGCTTGCCCAGGCCGAGGGCCTTGTCGATCAGCTCCCAGCGGTGCAGCTCGTCCCAGTCGACGAAGGTGATCGCGATGCCGGTGCGGCCGGCGCGGCCGGTGCGGCCGATCCGGTGCACGTAGGTCTTGTCGTCCTCCGGGCACTGGTAGTTGATCACGTGCGTGACGTCGTCGATGTCGATGCCGCGGGCGGCCACGTCGGTGGCCACCAGCACGTCGACGGTGCCGTCGCGGAACCGGCCGAGCGCCTTCTCCCGGGCCACCTGACCGAGGTCGCCGTGGACGGCGCCCACCTTGAAGCCGCGCTCGCCGAGATCGTCGGCGACCTTCTGCGCGGTGCGCTTGGTGCGGGTGAAGATCATCGTCGCGCCCCGGCCGTCGGCCTGCAGGATGCGGGCCACCAGCTCGGCCTTGTCGAGGGCGTGGGCGCGGTAGACGTACTGGGTGGTGCGCTCGTGCACGGCGGAGTCGTTGGCCTGCTCGGCGCGGATGTGCGTCGGCTGGGTGAGGAAGGTGCGGGCCAGGGTGACGATCGGGCCCGGCATCGTCGCCGAGAACAGCATGGTCTGCCGCGGGGTGGGCAGCGCGTTCATGATGCGCTCGATGTCCGGGAGGA
Organism: Gordonia sp. (in: high G+C Gram-positive bacteria); assembly: GCF_047600385.1. Lineage (GTDB taxonomy): Bacteria > Actinomycetota > Actinomycetes > Mycobacteriales > Mycobacteriaceae > Gordonia. The sequence continues at coordinate 1,906,797 of NZ_JASGKZ010000001.1, forward strand.
AGCCCAGGTCGAGCATCTCGTCGGCCTCGTCGAGGACCAGGACCTGCACCTTGCCGAGCACCAGGTGGCCCTGCTGGGCGAGATCGAGGAGACGGCCCGGGGTGCCGACCACCACGTCGACGCCGGCCTGCAGCTCGGCGATCTGCGAGTCGTAGGGGCGGCCGCCGTAGATGGCGGTCAGCTTGAGGTCGCGGGCGGCGTCGTCCACGGTGACCTCGACGCCCTTCGACGCGACCTGCAGGTCCTCGAAGACCTGGATGCACAGTTCGCGGGTCGGGACGATGACCAGGGCGCGCGGGGTGCCGTCGAGCGGGCGCAGGCCCAGCTCCTCGGCGTGCACCAGGCGGTGCAGCAGCGGGATGCCGAAACCGTAGGTCTTGCCCATGCCGGTGCGGGCCTGGCCGATCAGATCGCTGCCGGCCAGCGCCAGCGGCAGGGTCAGCTCCTGGATGGCGAAGGTGTGGGTCTTGCCGTCGGCGGTCAGCGCCGCGACGATGGCGTCGTCCACGCCGAGCTCGGCGAAGGTCGGGGCGACGTGGTCCTCTTCGACGATGGTGGTCTGGATCCGCTCGTCCTGGGTCGGGTCGACGGGATTGTCGGTGCTCATGCTTTTCAGTTGCCTCTCGTGTGCGTCGTGCACGCACACATCAGGCTCCACGGGAATCTCCGGCGCAGGGTCTGCGCGGCGGGATCGCCGGCGTGAGCGGTGAGTCGGTGCGCGCTCAAGTGGGACGGGCACAGGGGACATCACGGTCCCGCTGCGGCCTACGTCTGGTCACAGTGTACCCGCCCGCCTAGGCTGGCCCTCATGCCGAATACTTCCGCAGCCCCGGAAAACTCCGCAGTGACCAAGCTTTATGAGATCTTCCTGGCCGGCGAGTACGCCGCCGTGCGCCGGGTGATCGACGAGTCGGAGATGGCCCCGACGACCCGTGACCGGGTGGCGATGATGACGATGATGGGGTCGGAGATCGACCACTTCCAGGTGCTCGCCGAACGGGTGGAGGCGGCCGGCGGATCGGTCGAGAAGGCCGTCGACGAGCACCTCGCCGTCTTCGACGAGTACCACCGCGTCACCGAACCGTCCGACTGGCTCGAGGTGCTGGTGAAGCTGTACATCGGCGACGGCATGGTGGCCGACTTCTCCGCCGAGATGGTGGAGGTGCTTCCGGAGGAGGCCCGCGAGGTGTTCCACGAGGTGCTGGGGCACACCACGTCGTCGGACTGGGCCCGCGACGAGGTCCGGGCCGCGGTGGCCGCCGACCCGGCGATCGCCGCGCCGCTCGCGCTCTGGGGCAGGCGACTGCTCGGCGAGGCGATCACGCACATGCAGTGGGTGCTCGCCGAGGACGAGGAGGTGACCGATCTGCTCTTCGCGCGCGCCGGTGCGCTGACCGGTGCCGCGGTCTTCTTCGACAACATGGCCGAGCGTCACGCCCAGCGCATGGCCGACCTCGCGCTCGCCTAGATCCGACGCACCCGGATCCGAGTAGGATCTTCAGACATGAGCGTTGAGGTCAAGATCGGCATCGAAAACACCGCCCGCGAGTTGTCGCTGACGTCCAAGGACGACGCGGACGCCATCCACAAGACGGTCGCGGACGCCCTCGCTTCCGGGGCGGGCGTCGTGGAGCTGACCGACGAGAAGGGCCACCGGATCCTGGTCCCGGCCGCCAAGATCGCCTACGTGGAGGTCGGCACCACCGAGAGCCGCCGCGTCGGCTTCGGCGCCGCCTGAGCGACAGTCTCCGAACACGACACCGTCACGACGACGAGAAGCGGTCCGCCCTCCGGGGCGGACCGCTTCTTCATGTCTTCGAACCTGCTTCGTCGTCCCGCGCGGGACCCTTCGACGTGCAGACTCGCTGCGCTCGCGTGTGGATCGGGGCGAGGGGACGACTATCCGGTGCGGGGCACGCCCGACAGGCCCGACCACAGCAGTGCGACGGTGGTCTCGACCGCCTCGGCCTTCGCGATCGGGCGGTTGGCCTCGAGCCAGTAGCGCGCGTTCACCTGGCTGGCGCCGACCAGACCTGCGGCGAGCATGCGCGAACGGTAGGGGTCCAGGCCGGAGTCGGTCATCACCAGGCCGTACACGGCGTCGACACAGGCCTCGGTGGCGCCCTCCACCCGCCGGATCACGGCGGGGTCCTTGGCGTCGGAGGAGAAGATGAGCCGATAACCGGAGTTGTCCTCGTCGATGAAGTCGAAGAACGCGCCGACCGCCGCGCGTACCCGCTGTCTGTTGTCGGTGGTGGTCAGCAGGGCGCGGTTGACGTCGGACACCAGCTTCTCGGCGTGATTGTCGACGACGGCGATGTAGAGGTCGAGTTTCGACGGGAAATGCTGATAGAGCACCGGCTTGCTGACCCCGGCGGCCGCGGCGATCTCGTCCATGCCCGCCGAGTGGTAACCGCGTTCGACGAAGATCTCGCTGGCCGCATCGAGCAACTGGCGACGTCGTGCACTGCGAGGCAGGCGCGTATTGGTCCGGTTGGTCGAATGGGCGTCGACTCCGGTGGGAGTCACAGAATCAGCGGTCGGCATGGAATGCAGCGTACTCGTCTCCCCGCCGGGGTCGTGCGGGCCTCCCGAGGTAGATTCAAGGTACAGGACCGAATCTATGAGACAGTTGTGACGTGACCGGTACACCATCGCCCGGGGCTCCCCGGCCCCGGCGCCCGCGGCCAGATCAGCCGCTGCGCGCCCGCTGGGACCCGATCATCGACGACGAATCCGAGGACCCGCAGCGGGGCGGTCCGTTCGGGAGTTTCATCCGCACCTACGGCTGGCGGGCGTACGCGATCTTCCTCCTGGCGGTCCTCACGATCGTGCTGCTGGTGGTGACCGTCGTCGACGACGGTTCGGGGGACGCCGAGACGCCGGTGGCCGATCCGATGTCGCGGAACACCGACATCACCAAGGAGACGGCGCCGATCGGTGCGCCGGCGAGCCAGATCCCGAACGAGGCGCTGCCCGCGGGAGCCCTCCCGCCCGGCGGCCCGTTCACCCAGAAGGGCGAGCGGGTGTTCTCGCTGGTCCGCGGCACCACCGGCAAGGTCGGCACCGGCCGGGAGGTGTACACGTACACCGTCGAGATCGAGGAGGGGCTGAATCCGCAGCACTTCGGCGGGGCGCGGGCGTTCGGCAAACTGGTGGACATGACGCTGGCCAATCCGAAGAGCTGGATCGGGGACGGCAAGGTCGCCTTCCGTCGTATCGAGAAGGGCGAGCCGGACCTGCGGGTCTCGCTGACCTCGGCGGACACCTCGCGGGAGCTGTGCGGCTACCAGATCCGGCTGGAGGCGTCGTGCTTCTATCCGCCGGAGGGACGCGTGGTGCTCAACGAGGCGCGCTGGGTCCGCGGCGCCGTCGCGTTCCAGGGCGACGATCTGACGTACCGCCAGTACCTGATCAACCACGAGGTGGGCCACGGCATCGGGTACGAGAGTCATCGTCCGTGCGAGCAGGACGGGGCGCTGGCGCCGGTGATGATGCAGCAGACCTTCGGTGTGGCCAACAGCGAGATCATGGCGCTCGATCCGGAGATGAAAGCCGACCGGACCTTCACCTGCCGGGCCAACGCCTGGCCGTACCCCGACAAATGACGTCCGGGGCGCCGCGCGGCCCGCTGCCGCCGTTGGTGGAGCCCGGGCCGGAGCTCTCGCGGGCGGAGATCGCTCGATACAGCCGTCACCTGATCATCCCGGACGTCGGGCCGACCGGTCAGCGTCGACTGCGCAACGCCCGCGTGCTGGTGACCGGTGCGGGCGGGCTCGGCTCGCCGGTCCTGCTGTACCTGGCGGCCGCCGGGGTCGGCACGCTCGGGATCGTCGACTTCGACGTCGTCGACGAGTCGAATCTGCAGCGGCAGGTGATCCACGGCGTCGCCGACGTCGGACGACCCAAGGTGGTCTCGGCGGCGGAGTCGATCGCCGCGATCGACCCGGACTGCCGGGTGGAACGGCACGAGACGGCGCTCACCGCCGACGACGCGGTCGAGCTCTTCGGCCGGTACGACCTGATCGTCGACGGCACCGACAACTTCGCCACCCGCTACCTGGTGAACGACGCCGCCGCGCTCGCGCACAAGCCGTACGTGTGGGGCTCGATCTTCCGGTTCACCGGCCAGGTCTCGGTGTTCTGGGAGGACGCTCCGGACGGCCGCGGACTCAACTACCGCGACCTGTATCCGCAGGCCCCGCCGCCGGGCCTGGTGCCGTCGTGCGCCGAGGGCGGGGTGCTCGGCGTGCTGTGCGCGTCGATCGGTTCGGTGATGGGGACCGAGGCGATCAAGCTGATCTGCGGCATCGGCGAGCCGCTGCTCGGCCGGCTGATGCTCTACGACGCCCTCGACATGACGTGGCGCACCGTGCGTTTCGCACGGGACCCCGGCCGGGCTCCGATCACCGGACTGATCGACTACGACGAGTTCTGCGGGGTGGACGACGACGCCGTCCTGGCCGCCGCCCGGCGGTCGGCGGTGACCCCGGTCCGATTGAAGACGATGCTCGACGGCGCCGCACCGCCGGTCCTGATCGACGTGCGCGAACCGGTGGAGTGGGAGATCGTGCACCTCGAAGGCGCACGACCGGTCCCCGCGGCCGGGCTGATCTCCGGGGCGGCGCTCGGCGACATCCCGCACGACGGCGACGTGATCCTCTACTGCAAGACCGGGGTGCGGTCCGCGGAGGCGCTGGCCGCGCTGCACCGGGCGGGCCTGGATCACGTGCGGCACCTGCACGGCGGGATCGCGGCCTGGGCGCGGGAGATCGATCCGGACCTTCCCCTGTACTAGTGGGGCGAGTGTGACGCGTGCGGTCTCGCCGTCGACGGAGTGGCGTGCCGGTCGGGGGAAACGGACGGCGCGTGGGTAGTGTTTCCGACGTGACCAGTTTTCCGGAGCCCCCACAGCACGTGCTGTCGGCCTTCGGGCTGACGGTGCATCCGCCCATCGCGATGGAGGGTACGGGTGCGGCCGGCTGGCGCGTGGGGGAAGTGGTGCTGTCACTGGTGCCCGACAACGCGCGTGCAGCCTGGTCGGCGAAGGCCCGGGAGCACCTGTACGTCGAGGACATGAGGATCGCCCGTCCGCTGCGGGCCAGCGACGGCCGGTACGTGGTGTCCGGCTGGCGCGCCGACACCTACGTCGCGGGCAGTCCCGAGCCGCGGCACGACGAGGTGCTGGCCGTCGCCGACCGTCTGCACGTGGCGCTCGCCCGCCTGGAACGGCCCCGCATCCTGCTGCAGCTGCCCGCGCCGCCGTTCAACGACGTCGACGTGTTCAACGCCGCCGACCGCGCCGCCTGGGAAGAGGTCCCGCTGCGGGCCGCGCGGGCCGCGGGCATGCCCGTGTCGACCACCGAGGACGGCCGCCAGGCGCTGGACGCGCTGAAGTACCTCGCCGGGCTGCGTCGCCCGGTGTCGCTGCCCTCCCAGGTGGTGCACGGCGATCTGTTCGGCACCGTCCTGTTCGCGGGGGCCGCCGCGCCGGCGATCACCGAGATCGTGCCCTACTACCGGCCCGCGGCCTGGGCCTCGGCGGTCGTCGTCGTGGATGCGCTGGCCTGGGGCGGTGCCGACGACGGTCTGATCGACCGGTGGTCGCACCTGCCGGCCTGGCCGCAGATGCTGGTGCGCGCCACGATGTTCCGGCTGGCCGTGCACACCCTGCACCCGCGCGCCATGCCGGGTTCGCTGCCCGGTCTGGTGCACGTCGCGGAGCAGGTCGGCCGACTCGTCTGACTCGTGACGACGGGCGGAGTCACTCGTCCATGAGCGCGTCGAGGTCGGCGCGGCACGACCGCAACCGGACCCGACCGTCGACGATCGGCACGCCCTCGGCGCGCAGCAGTTCCAGCTGGCGCCCGGCGTTCGCGACGCTCGGCCGACCGGAGGCGGGCACCACCCGCTGCCAGGGGAGGTCGGCGCCGTCGGTCCGCAGGATCCACCCGACCTGCCGCGGGTTGGTCAGGCCCGCCGCGTCGGCGACGTCGCCGTAGGTCGTCACCCGGCCGGGCGGCACCGACCGGATCAGCGCGCGGACCAGTTCCACCTGCTCGTCGGTGATCTTCGGCATCGCGAGCAGGCCCCTACAGGACGTCGCGGATCAGCGCGGCGACGGTCTCCGGCGCCAGATACGGGACCATGTGCTCGGTGTCGACGTGGTGCACGGTGACGGTGTCGCGCCGTTCGGCGGCGCAGCGCGCCAGGAACTCCGGGGTGACGAACGGCGGCTGCACCCGATCGGCGACGACGACGTGCGTCGGCATCCCGACCGGCGGCAGCACCGCGGGCCGGGCCATCTCGCTCCACGCGGTGATCGCGGCGGGCAGGCACACCCGCCAGTCGACGCCGGTCTCGGCGGTCACCAGGTGGTCGGCGAGCTCCCGATCGAGGACGTCGTCGGGCACCGCACCCCAGCCCTCGGCGCGTTTGGCGTTCCGGGCGTCGTCGGCGGTGGGGTAGCCGCGGTGCGCGGCGGCGCCCCGGGCCATGGCCAGGGCGCGGTCGGACGGCAGCCCCTGCGCCGGATCGAGCAGGATCAGGGCCCGCACCAGGTCGGGCCGGGCGTGCGCCAGGTGCAGGGCGACGGCGCTGCCGAAGGAGTGCGCGACGACGACCACCGGCCGCGCGGCCTCGGGCACGTGCGTCTCGACGGCGGCGGCCGCTCCGGCGGCGTGGTCGTCGATCCGCCACGGGGGAGTCCACGGCGACCGCCCGTGGCCGAGCAGATCGGGGGCGACGACGCGGACGCCGGGCAGGTGGCCGTCGGCCAGCAGGCCCCAGCGTCTCCCGTGGCCGGTGAGGCCGTGGATCGCCAGGATCGTCGGCCCGTCCTCGGGACCGAACAGGTGGGTGTGCAGGGCGGCGGTCATGCGGTCCACAGTAGGCCCTGCGGCGGAAGCCTTACGTCGGCCTCGACGGCCCGTGCGCGGAACTGTCGCAGGGGCGTGATTCCATTGGGCACATGGCCACCACGCGGACCCGACTGATCGCCTCTCAGGCGTCGTTCGAGCTGCCCGCACGCGTGTGGCCGGACGATGCGGCCGCGCTGCTCGCACCGGGGCACCGGCCCGATCCCCGGCAGCCCTGGCACCCGTATCGGGTCTGCGGCGGACCCGGTACCGGCAAGACCTCCCTCCTGGTCGACATCGCCGTCTCCCGGCTGCTCGACGCCGATGCCGACCCCGAGTCGGTGCTGGTGCTCACCGCGAACCGGCGGGCCGCGGTGGCGGTGCGCACCGAGATCACCCGGCGGGTGCTGGCTGCGGGCCGGTCGGAGGACCGGGGCGGGCCGGGTGCGGCGAGCGGGAACCGCGGCGGCCAGGCCGCGCTCAGCGAGCCGCTGGTCCGGACCGTGCACTCGTACGCGTTCGCGGTGCTGCGCCTGCAGTCCTCCGCGCACGGCAATCCGTCACCCCGGCTGATCACCGGATCCGAGCAGGACGTGATCCTGCGTGAACTGCTGGCCGGCGACATCGAGGACGGCGCCGCCTACTGGCCGGAGTCGCTCCGTCCCGCATTGGCCACCGACGGCTTCGCGCAGGCGCTGCGCGACCTGCTGATGCGTGCGGCCGAACGCGGCCTGGGGCCCGAAGACCTGGCGGAACTGGGGCACCGGCACTCCCGGCCGGAATGGGTCGCGGCGGGGACCGCGTTCGCCCAGTACGAGCAGACCATGCTGCTGCGCGGGGCGGTCGGCGTGGACGCGCCCGAGGCCGGTCCGCAGGCCGTCGACGCCGCCGAACTGGTGGGGTCGGCGCTCTCGGCGCTGGTGATGGAACCGCACCTGCTGGCCGAGCAGCGCTCGCGCATCCGCTACCTGCTGGTCGACGACGCGCAACACCTCGACCCGCAGGCCGCGCAACTGGTCCGGCTGATCGGCACCGGCGCCGACCTGACGGTGATCGCCGCCGATCCGGACCAGTCGATCTACTCGTTCCGCGGGGCCAGCCCGCGGTTCTTCGCCGAACTCCCGGCCGGGCGGGACGTGGTGCTGACCGAGGGGCATCGCTGCGCGGGCGAGGTCGCGGTGGTCACCCGGGCGCTGGCCGCGCGGCTCCCGGGTGCCCGCGCGCATCCCCACCCGACGCCCGCCGAACTCCCCGCCCCGACCGCGGCCCCGGCGCCGACGGGGGAGGCGGACCCGAACACGGCGCCGCCGGATCGGGGCGATCCCGGCAGCGCTTCGGTGCGGGTGTTCTCGTCGGTCGCCAAGGAGGCCACCGCGGTGGCGGACCTGCTGCGCCGGGCCCACCTGTTCGACGACGTCCCCTGGAATCGGATGGCGGTGATCGTGCGCTCGGTCCCGCGGGCCCTGCCCGCGCTGCGCCGTGCGTTCTCGTCGGCGGGGGTGCCGGTCGCGACCCCGACCAGTGATCTGCCGCTGTATCGTCAACGCGCCGTGGAGGCGTTCTCGCTGGCGCTGCGGGCCGCGGCGGGGGAGACCCCGCTGGAACCCGACGCCGTGGTGACGCTGCTCTCCGGGCCGATCGGGGCGGCCGGTCCGGGCCAGCTGCGTCGGCTGCGCCGCGGGATACGGCGCCTGCACGAAGAGGGCGGGGTCGCGGCCCCGACGGCGGGCGCAGACCCCGAGGCGCCGACGGAACCGGTCGACGCGCCCGGCGATGCGGTTCCTCCCGCACCGGAGGACGGCACACCCGACCCCGAGTCGGCGTCGGGACCGGAGTCTGCGTCGGGATCGGAGACGACGTCGGAGGATGCCGGGCATCGGGACCGGATCGACACCCCCGACTCGCTCAGCGCGCTCGCCGCGGCGCTCGCCGATCCCGCGCGGGCCGAACCCTATCTGGCGGGCCTCACCGAGTTCGAGGCCGAACCGCTGGTGCGCACCCTGAAGGTGGTCCGTGCCGCGCGCATCGCCGACCGCGCCGGGGAGGGCGTCGAGGAGACCCTGTGGCGGGCGTGGCAGGCATCCGGACTGGAGCGCACCTGGCTGGCCCGGTCGCTGCGCGGCGACCGCTCCGGAGAGCAGGCCGACCGCGACCTCGACGCGATGCTCGCCCTGTTCGAGGCGGCGGCGTCGTACACCGACAACCTGCCGGCCGGCGATCTCGACTCGTTCCTGCACTACCTCGGCCAGCTGCAGATCCCGCGGGAGTCGCGCACCCCCACCGCCTCCGCCGACGCGGTGCAACTGCTCTCGGCGCACTCGGCGGCCGGCCGCGAATGGGAGGTGGTGGCCGTCCCGGGCGTGCTCGACGGGCTGTGGCCGTCGCTGCGCAGCCGCGGCAGCGTGCTGGGCACCCCGGCGCTGGTCGACCTGCTCGACGGCATGGCCGTCGACGCTCTCGGCACGGTCTCCCGGAACTCGGTGATGCTCGCCGACGAACGGCGGCTCCTGCTGGTCGCGTGCAGTCGGGCGCGGCGTCGTCTGCTGGTCACCGCGGTGGAGGACGGCACCGGCGACGCCTCGCCGTCGCGCTTCGTGCCGGAGATCGCCGACGCGCTCGGCGGGTACGGCGCCGACCACGACGAGCACGGCGAGGCCGCGGACGAGGTCCCCCTCGACGCCGGGGTGCGCCGCCTGCTCTCGCTGCCGTCGATGGTCGCCGAACTCCGCGCGGCCCTGACCGACTCGGAGACCACCTCGGAGCGCCGGGAGGCGGCCGCCCAGCTGCTGGCCGAACTGGCCGCCGACGACGTCCCGGGCGCCGCTCCGGAGCAGTGGTACGGACTGCTCGAACCCAGCAGCGAGGCGCCGCTGTGGACCGTCGAATCCGGTCCGCGGACGCTCTCGCCGTCGAACGTCGACGCCCTCACCAAGTGCTCGCTCAAATGGATGCTGGAGCGGCACGGCGGCCGTGACGGCGACGTGGAGGCCGCGGTCACCGGCACCCTGGTGCACACGCTGGTGCAGGCGGTCGCCGGAGAACTCGACCACGCCGAGGTGACCAGGGCCCTGCACGAGATCTGGGATCGCGTCGCCTCCCCCGCGGCCTGGTTCAGCGAGCGGGAACTGCAGCGCGCGGAGCAGATGCTCGTCAACTTCCGGGACTGGCTGACCTATTCGCGCGCCGAGCTCACCGAAGCCGCGATCGAGGTGGACGTGTCCGCGGTGCTCCCTCCCGGGACCGACGACGAGGGCCGGCCCGACGACCTCCCGGTCCGGCTGGTGGGCCGCATCGACCGACTGGAGACCGACGATCTGGGGCACCCCGTGGTGATCGACGTGAAGACCGGTCGGCACGCGCTCACCGCCGCGGAGGCCGCCGAACACCCGCAGCTCGCGGCGTATCAGCTGGCGCTGATCCTCGGTGGTGTCGAGGGGCTCGACTCCGGCGCCGTCGGCGGCGGGCGGCTGGTGTACGTCGCGAACGCGAACAAGAAGAGCGGCGCCGCCGAACGCACCCAGGCCCCGCTCACCCCGGAACAGGTCGACGAGTGGATCGGGGTGGTGCGCGGCGCCGCCCGAAGCAGCATCGGGCCGCGCTTCGTCGCCGAAGTGGGCTCGTGGTGCGGGGTCTGCGGGCTCGCATCGAGCTGCCCGGCGCAGTTGCGGGGGAAGGCGGTGACCGATGACTGACCCGACACGGCCCCGGATCGGGGCCCGCTCGCTGGCCGCCGCCCTCGGTCTGCCGCCGCCCACCGACGAGCAGGTCGAGGTGATCGAGGCGCCGAGGGAGCCGATGCTCGTCGTCGCCGGCGCCGGCGCGGGCAAGACCGAGACCATGGCCTCGCGGGTGGTGTGGCTGGTGGCCAACCGTCTCGTCGCCCCCGACGAGATCCTGGGCCTCACCTTCACCCGCAAGGCGGCCAGCGAACTCGCCGCCCGGATCCGCCGCCGACTGTCCATGCTGGCCGGGTCGCCCGCGCTGTACGACTGGGACCCGGGCGGGGAACTCGCCTCCGTGCTCCGCAGCGCCGACGCCGAGGTGAGCACCTACCACGCCTACGCCGGCCGGCTGATCGCCGACTACGGGCTGCTGCTGCCGGTGGAGCCGTCGTCGACCCTGCTCAGCGAGACCGAGCTGTGGCAGCTCGCGTTCTCGGTGGTCACCACGTGGCCGCACCGGCTGGAGACCACCAAGGCGCCGGCCGGCGTGACCGAGGCCGTGCTGAACCTGTACTCGGAGATGGCCGAGCACCTGGTCGACGACGATGCCCTCGCCGCCGCGGGCAGCGAACTGTACTCGATGATCGACACGCTCCCGAAGGGCCCGCGGCAGCGCGGGGGACCGAACCAGAAGCTGCGCGACATCCAGGCGGTCACCGACGAACGACGCGCCCTCCTGCCGCTGGTGCAGGCGCTGCGGGCCAGGATGGCCGACCAGGGCGCCCTCGACTTCGGCAGCCAGATGTCGTTGGCCGCACGACTGGTGACCACCCGGCCGGAGGTGGTCGACGCCGAACGCGCCGGGATCAAGGCGGTGCTGCTCGACGAGTACCAGGACACCGGGCACTCCCAGCGACTCCTGCTGTCGGCGCTGTTCGGCGGCTACCGGCCCGGCCGGGCGCCGCTGGCGGTCACCGCGGTCGGCGACCCCATCCAGTCCATCTACGGCTGGCGCGGCGCCTCCGCGGCCAACCTGCCGCGCTTCGCCCGGGACTTCCCGAAGGGCGACGCCTCGGGCGCGCATCACCGGGAGCTGCTCACCAGCTGGCGCAACTGCCGGGGCACGCTGTACCTGGCCAACGAGGTGTCGGCGCAGCTGCGGGCCCGCGGGGTCCCGGTCTCCACCCTCCGGCCGCGCGACGACGCCCCCGAGGGCACGGTGCGGCTGGCGCTCACCGAGACCGTGGCCGACGAACGGACGTGGATCGCCGACCACGTCGAGGCGGCCTACGCCGCGGCCGCCGACGTCGGCGCCCCGACGTCCACGGTGGCGATCCTGGTGCGCCGCAACGAGGACTCCGCGCCGATGGCCGCCGAACTCTCCGAACGAGGCATCCCGGTGGAGGTGGTCGGCATCGGCGGCCTGCTGCACGTCCCGGAGATCACCGACATCGTCGCCACCCTGCGCCTGATGGCCGACCCGATGGCCGGGACCGCGGCGGCGCGGCTGCTCACCGGTGCGCGCTGGCAACTCGGCGCCGCCGATCTGGCGGCCCTGTGGCGGCGGGCCCGCGACCTCGCCGCCGACTCCGGAGCCCCGGTCGGCGGCGCGGTGGCCACCCGCGCCGAACTCGACGAGGCGCTGGCCTCGGCGCTACCCGCCGAATCGGTCGACGCCGCCGGCCTCGGCGACGCGCTGGTGGATCCGGGAGACCGGGAACGCTACTCCGCCGCGGGCTACGAACGGATCCGCGCGTTCGGCCGCGAACTGGAACGGCTGCGCCGGCGGATCGGCCAGCCGCTGCCGGAACTGGTCGCCGACGTCGAACAGACCATCGGGGTCGCGGTGGAGGCGCAGATCCGTGCTCGTCGCATGCGCGGGGTCACCACCGGCCGCGAACACCTGGACGCCTTCGCCGACTACGTGACGGCCTACGCCGAGCGGCCGGGCGCCACCCTGCCCGGACTGCTCTCGTTCCTCGACGCCGCGGAATCGGTGGAGAAGGGCCTGGAGGCCGGCCAGGTGGAGGTCGCCGACGAACGGGTGCAGATCCTCACCGTGCACGCCTCCAAGGGACTGGAGTGGGACCTCGTCGTCGTACCCCACCTGGCCCGCGGGATCTTTCCCAGCGCCAAGGCCGACACCAGCTGGCTCGGTTCGCCGCGGGAACTGCCCGCCGAACTGCGCGGCGACCTCGCCGTCGACGGCGGCGAAGGGTATCCGGCGCTGCGGCTGGGCTCGGTCGGGGACCGCAAAGAGCTGGAGGAGGCGCTCGCCGAGCACAAGGAGGCGATCAAGGACCGTCGTCTCGACGAGGACCGGCGGCTCCTCTACGTCGCGCTGACCCGGGCCAAACAGACGCTGCTGGTGTCGGCGCACTGGTGGTCGGCGTCCGGGGACAAGCCGCGCGGCGGCTCGGACTTCTACGACGAGCTCGCCGCCCTGGTCGAGTCGGCCGACGCCCCCGGCATGACCGTCGACGTCGCCGTCCCCGCCCCGGACGACGGCGCCGAGAACCCGATGACCGCCGAACCGGTGACCGCCGAATGGCCGGTCGACCGGCTCGGGGACCGGCGGCCGGGGATGGTCGCCGCGGCGCGGGCCGTGGAGGCCGCCCGCGCCGAACGCGGCCTGATCGCGCTGCCGGCCGCCCGCACCGACGATCCCGAGATCGCGTCGTGGCGCGCCGAGGTCGCCGCGCTCCTGGACGAACGACGACGCACCGACGCCGACGCGGTCGACGTGGAACTGCCCGCGCAGCTGTCGGTGAGCCAGCTGGTGGAGCTGGGCACCGACGAGGCCGCCTTCGCCGCGCGGCTGCGGCGGCCGGTCCCGTTCCGGCCCAACCCGATGGCCCGGCGCGGCACCGCGTTCCACTCCTGGGTGGAGCGGCGGTTCGGCGCGACCCGGCTGCTCGACATGGACGAGCTGCCCGGCGCCTCCGACGAGACCGCGATCGACGACGAGCTCGACCTGCTGCGCGCCGCGTTCCTGCGCTCGTCGTGGGCCGACCGGACCCCGCTGGCGGTGGAGGTCGGTTTCGAGACGGTGATCGGGGAGACCGTGGTGCGCGGCCGGATGGACGCGGTCTTCGCCGAGCGGTCGGGCGGATTCCTCGTCGTCGACTGGAAGACCGGGGCGGTGCCCGAACCGGCCAAGCGGGCCGCCCTGGAACTGCAGCTCGCCGCGTACCGGGTCGCGTGGGCCCGGTTGCGCGGCGTGGACGTGAACGTCGTGCGGGCCGCGTTCGTCTACGTCCGGCACGACTACACGCTGGAACCGACGAATCTCCCGGACGCGCCGGAACTGGCCCGGCTCCTGGCGGCGCCCGCGCCGGGGATCGAGTAGCCTTCGCTGATGTGACCAGAATCGCCTGTCGGGCCTGCGATGCGCGAACGTCTGCGCCGGGCGCGCAGCGGAGCGCCCGAGAAGCCCGATTACGCGCTGGTGGGCATCGTCAAGATCCCGGAACTGGAGCGCAGCCCGGCGCGGGCCATCGGCCGCCGCGTGCTGTGGGCGCTGATCGCGCTGTTCGTCTGCTCGTTCGTGGTCTACCTGGACCGCGGCGGCTACCGCGACGTCGACGAGACCCCGCTCAGCTACATCGACTGCCTCTACTACTCGGCGGTCACCCTCTCGACCACCGGCTACGGCGACGTCACGCCGCTGAGCGAGTCGGCGCGCATCCTCAACATCGTCTTCATCACGCCGCTGCGCGTGCTCTTCCTGATCGTGCTGATCGGTACCACGCTCGAGGTGCTCACCGAACGGTCGCGGCAGGCCATCAAGATCCAGAACTGGAGGAATCGCGTGCGCAATCACACGGTCGTCGTCGGCTACGGCACCAAGGGCAAGACCGCGACGGCGGCCGTCCTGGCCGACGGCGTGCGCCCCAACGAGATCGTCGTGGTGGACGACGAGCAGAACGCGCTCGACGACGCCGCCGCCGACGGTCTGGTGACGGTGCGCGGCGACGCCACCAAGTCCGACACGCTGCGGCTGGCGGGCGTCCAGCACGCGGCCGCGCTGGTGATCGCCGCCAACCGCGACGACACCGCGGTGATGGTCACGTTGACCGCGCGTGAACTCAATCCGCGGGCCAAGATCGTCGCCTCGGTGCGTGAATCGGAGAACATCCACCTGATGCGGCAGTCCGGCGCCGATTCGGTGGTGGTCTCGTCGGAGACCGCGGGCCGGCTGCTCGGCATCGCCACCATCACGCCGTCGGTGGTGGAGGTGGTCGAGGACCTGCTCAGCCCGGAGGAGGGCTACGCGATCGCCGAACGCGAGGTGGACCCGTCGGAGACCGGCGGGTCGCCCGCGCACACCAAGGACCTGGTGCTGGGCGTGGTGCGCGGCGGCGAGCTGTATCGCGTCGGCGCCAAGGAGGTCGAGGCGATCGAGGCGGGCGACCGACTGCTGTACGTCCGGCAGGGAGAGCGAGGCTGACCGTGGTGTCGAGAGAAGAAGGGGCGTCGAGGACCGGCGCGATGCCGCGGAGGATCGGGACGCGTTTCGAGTTCGCCGAACCGCCGATGCTGTCACGGGCGGAGTTCGACCGTGCCGACCACCTGCGCGATGCGCCCGAACGACTCGCGGCGGGCTGGACCACCGCGCGGGTGCTGCTGATCGACGGCGCCGGGCGCTACCCGGTGGCCGAGGACGGCGGTCTCCGGTGGGCGGCCGCGACCGAACTGGCCGACGCGCCGCCCGCGGACGCGGTGTTCCTGGGCGTCGCGGGCGGCGACCTGTGGGCCGTGCGCACCGCGGAGGTGCCGCAGCCGGCCGGCGATCCGCGGTTCGGCGCGCAACTGCTCGGCGCCGACGACGCCGGACTGCTGGCGACCGCGATCGGGATCCTCAACTGGCATCGGTCGGCCGCCTACTCCCCGGTCGACGGAAGCCCGACCACCGCGGGCCGCGCCGGATGGGTGCGGCGCAGCGGCGACGGCGTCGAGGAGTACCCGCGCACCGACCCGGCGGTGATCATGGTGGTGCACGACGGCGCCGACCGGATCCTGCTCGGGCGCCAGCACCAGTGGCCGCACCCCCGGTTCACCACGCTCGCCGGCTTCGTCGAACCGGGCGAGTCCGCCGAACAGTGCGTGATCCGGGAGGTGGCCGAGGAGGTCGGGCATCGTCGCGGCGCAGCCGCGCTACCTCGGTTCGCAGCCGTGGCCGTTCCCGCGTTCGCTGATGCTCGGCTTCGAGGCGATCGCCGATCCGGAGCAGCCGTTGAGCTTCGCCGACGGCGAGATCGCCGACGCGCGCTGGTTCACCCGCGAACAGGTCCGGGCCTCGCTCGACCGCGACGAGGACTGGGGCACCGACGCCCCCGAGGCGGAGCTGCTGCTGCCGCCGAGCGTCTCGATCGCGCGGTCGTTGATCACCGGTTGGGCGACGGCCCGCGAGCGGATCCTAGAATGGCCGGTATGGCCGCCTCGCTGACTGTTTACACGACCTCCTGGTGCCCGTTCTGCGTCCGCCTCAAGCGGAGCCTGGACCGGCAGAACATCGAGTACACCGAGATCGACGTCGACCACGACGCGGAGGCCGCGGCCTTCGTCGAGAGCGTCAACGGCGGCAACCGGGTGGTCCCGACCCTGCTGTTCGACGACGGTTCCACCAAGACCAACCCGGGCATCGGCGAAGTGTTGGAGAAGCTCGGTCGTTGAGCCGACCCCGCCGAGCGGACCCGCCGCCCCGGCGGGTTCTGTCGGTGGCGCATGAGACCGTGAGGACATGACCGTTCGATCGAGTGCAGCACCCGTCCACCGGCCGACCGCGTCGGCCCGGGACGGGCTCGATCCGCAGCAGTCGGAGGCCGTGCTCGCACCGCGCGGCCCCGTCTGCGTGCTGGCCGGCGCCGGGACGGGCAAGACCCGGACCATCACCCGGCGCATCGCGGCGCTGATCGAGAGCGGCCAGGTGAATCCGAGTCAGGTGCTGGCGGTGACGTTCACCGCGCGCGCCGCCGCCGAGATGCGCGAGCGACTCGCCGCGCTCGGCGTCTCGGGACCGGGCAGCCGGGTGGCCGCACTGACCTTCCACGCGGCGGCGCTGCGCCAGCTGCGCTACTTCTGGCCGATCGCCGTCGGCTCGTCGCAGTGGCGGCTGATGGACAGCAAGTTCCCGATGGTGCGGCGGGCGATGCGCGACGCCGGCGTCGACACCGCGGACCGGGAACTCGTCCGCGATCTGGCCGCCGAGATCGAATGGGCCAAATCGACGCTGGCCTCACCGGACACCTACCCGGAGGCGGCGCGCGGCCGGGACCTGCCGTTGCAGGCGGAGAGCATCGCGGGCGTCTTCGAGGCGTACGAGGCGGGCAAGGCCGCACCCGACGGCGACCGGCTGCTCGATTTCGAAGACCTGATCCTGCTGACCGGGGGGATCCTCGACTCCACGCCCGCGGTGGCCGAAGAGTTCCGGGCGCGATACCGCAGCTTCGTCGTCGACGAATACCAGGACGTGACCCCGCTGCAGCAGTACCTGCTGAACGCCTGGCTGGGCGGCCGCGACGATCTGACCGTGGTGGGCGACGCCAACCAGACCATCTACAGCTTCACCGGCGCCACCCCGGAGTATCTGCTGGACTTCACCCGCACCTACCCGGACGCGACGCTCGTGCGCCTGGAACGCGACTACCGGTCGACGCCGCAGGTGGTGGCGCTGGCGAACGGGGTGATCGGCCGCGCCCGCGGCCGGGCCGCGGGCACCCGGCTCGAACTCGTCGGGCAGCGACCGGGCGGGCCCGAACCGGTCTTCGCCGAGTACCCGGACGAGACCGCCGAGGTGGTCGGCGTGGTGGCGCACGTCAAGAGACTGCTGCGCGCCGGAGTCGCGGCCGACGAGATCGCCGTCCTGTACCGCATCAACGTGCAGTCGCAGCCGTACGAGGAGGCGCTGTCCGCGGCCGGCATCGACTACCGGGTCCGCGGCGACCTCGGCTTCTTCGAACGTCCCCAGGTGGCCGCGGCGCTTCGCAGGCTCGCCTCGCTGGCGCAGCAGCCGCCACCGCCGATGGAGACGGCGGCGGCGGTCCGTCGCGCGCTGACGCCGCTCGGCTACGCCGACACCGAACCCGGCGGGGCGCAGGCCCGCGTCAACTGGCAGCAGATGACGCGCCTGGTGGAACTGGCCGACGAGGTGCTGGCCGACCGGCCGGGACTGAGCTTCGCCGACCTCGTCGCGGCACTGCACGACCGCGCCCGCACCGGTGGCGACGGCGGGCGGGGGGTGACCCTGGCGTCGATGCACGCCGCCAAGGGCCTGGAATGGGACGCGGTGCTGCTCACCGGGCTGCACGAGGGCTCGATGCCGCTGGGCCGGGCGGGCAAGACTCCTGAAGGCGTGGAGGAGGAACGACGACTCCTCTACGTGGGCGTCACACGCGCCCGCGAACACCTGCACCTCTCGTGGAGCCTGGCCCGGTCCGAGGGGCGGGCGGCGAGTCGTCGTCGTTCCCGGTTCCTCGACGGACTGGTGCCCGGCGCACCGACGGACTCGCCCGGGACGGGGGACCCGGTCGGCGGACGACCCGCCGGACCCGATCGTGCGGTGTACGAGGCACTCGTGGACTGGCGCGAGGAGTACGCCGCCGACAACGGGATCGCCGCGTCGAACGTGTGCAGCGGCAACGCGCTGAAACAACTCGCGCGATCACTGCCGACGAGCCTCGAAGAGCTGCGCCGGATCAGCGGCATGACCGCCGAACGCGTCGAGGAGTTCGGCGCCGAGGTGCTCGCGGTGATCGCCGGGAACCGGAGCACTCCCGCGGGCCGCTGAACACGACACGGTAAAAGCGCAGGTCAAAAAAAGATTGTGCGCCCCCCGGCAGGGGCGTACTGTGATCCGAGTCGTCATCGACCGAGAAAGGAATCGCACCGACATGAAGAGCATTCTGGCTGTACGCCACTCATCAGGAAAACGCCGCCGTACCTGCAGCAGCAGCGTCGCGAGCGCGCATGCGATTCCCCGTGGCCGTCGTCGGCTGTCGATCTCGATCAGGGATCTGACAGACCCGGACTCACACCAGAGACCTTCCCGGCCACGGCGAATCGCGACAGCGAATCCCCGGGCCGGTTCTTCTTTTCACCCCCTTTCGGCTTCCGGGGCATCGCGCAAGGACCACAGTCACTTCACGCGAAAGCCCACACATGACCATCACCGAATTCACCACTGTCGGATTCCCCACCGAGATGCCGGCCCCGCAGACCACGGGCCGAATAGGCCGCATCGAGCCGCGCCGCATCGAACTCCCCTGCCAGAGCGGCGACGCCGACCTCTGGTTCGCCGAGGCCCCCGCCGACCTCGAGAACGCCAAGGCGCTCTGCCGCGAGTGCCCGCTGCAGGCCCCCTGCCTCGCCGAAGCCGTCGAGCGCGGCGAGCCCTGGGGCGTCTGGGGCGGCGAGATCTTCGCCGGCGGCGTCGTCATCGCGCGTAAGAGGCCGCGGGGGCGGCCGCGTAAGAATGCGTAGCCGCCTGGCTCTGGGTGGGTCAGGGCAGGACGACGATTTCGGTCTCACTCGTCCTCGCCACGCGACGTTCTGCGAGATAGCGCGCTCGACTCGCGTCAGGCGCGTGTCGTGCGGAGACGTTCGACCGAAATCGTCGTCCTGCCCCTCACCCGATGCCAGAGGGCGGCCCGCCACGCCCCACGTCAGCGTGACGCGTGTCGTGCGGAGGGCGCTGCGACGACCCTCGGCACCCCACCCTCACCCGATGCCGGCGGGCGGCCCGCTTCGCCTATCGGTGGTCTCGACTCCGCTCGACCGGCGGGGGAGAGATACCTCGGTGATCGAGCGGAGTCGAGATCCCGGTCGAGGAGGAGATTCCACCCGCCGGCTGAGCCGGTCGAGCCGCTGGGCGAGACCGTGTCGAAGCCCCGCCGGTGATCAGAAGTCCCGTCGGTGATCAGTCGGCGACGCCCGGGACCCACTCGTTCATGATCGCGCGATAGGGGGCCTCGGCATTCGAGCTGAGCGGCGATGCCGACGCAGCCGAGCAGGACCCGGAACACCATCACGTACTCCTTCGGCAGGTTCATGTACCGCGACGTCTTGTACACGTCGCCGGTCAGATCGGTGGCCTTGCCCGCCGCCCGCTGCATCCACTTGCGGGTGAAGTGGAATGAGTCGGAGTAGAGCGGGTCGACGTACGGTTTCAGATAGTTCGCCAGATCGTCCGAGCTCACCTTGGACGCGTACTGGGGGAGGATGAAGCCGTGCTGCACCAGCATGGCGCGCAGTTCGTCGTACTTCCGGTCGCGGGCCAGTGCCAGGATCGGCCCGGTCTGCGGCGGCAGACCGTCCGGGTAACGTCCGATGGCGCCGAAGTCCAGGACGCCGAAACGTCCGTCGTCGAGGACGAAGAAGTTGCCGGGGTGCGGGTCGCCGTGCAGCAGGCCGACGCGGGCCGGTGAACTGAACTCGAAGGTGGTCATCTTGGTGGCGGCGGCGTTTCGCTGTTCGCGGGTGCCGTCGGTGATGATCTTGCTCAGCCGGGTGCCCTCGATCCACTCCGAGACCACTACCTTCGGTGCGCTCGCGACCACCCTGGGCACCACGAAGTCGGGGTCGCCGGCGAAGGCCTCGGCGAAGGCCCGCTGGTTGTCGGCCTCGCTGAGGTAGTCGAGCTCGTCCTCGGTGCGATCGATCAGTTCGTCGACCATCGTCTTGACGTCGGTGCCCGGCGACAGCTTCTGAATCAGCCCGGACATCCGGCTCAGCGTCTTCAGATCGGCTTTGAGCGCGTGATCGGCCCCCGGGTACTGGACCTTCACCGCGACGGTCCGGCCGTCGGCCCAGACCGCCCGGTGGACCTGGCCGATGCTGGCCGAGGCGGCGGGGGCGTCGTCGAACTCGGCGAAGCGCTCACGCCACCGGGTGCCGAGCTGCTGATCGAGCACGGCGTGCACGGTCTCGATCGGCATCGGCGGCGCCTCGGCCTGCAGTTTGGTGAGGGCGGCCCGGAACGGTTCGCCGTACTCCTCGGGAACCCCGGCCTCCATGATCGAGAGCGCCTGGCCGACCTTCATCGCGCCGCCCTTGAGTTCACCGAGCACCGCGAACAACTGTTCGGCGGTCTTCTCCATCAGCTCGGCACTGACCTCGTCCTTGCTCTTACCGGCCAGTCGTTTGCCGAGGCCGGCCGCGGCCCGTCCCGCCATGCCGAGCGGCAGCGCCGCCAGTTTGGCATTGCGGCGCCCCGCTCCACGTGTGATGTCGCTCAACGCAGTCCTTTCGCCTGCCCCGAGGATAGAGGAAGCCCGGGTGCGGTGACTGTCCACGACAGGGACACCCCGGATGGGGCGGCGCCTCGAGCAGCGAGGTGCCCGCCGGGTGCGAATGAACCCGCAGCTGGTGATCGACGATCTGCGGTGGGGTTCCGCGCGGATCGGCCAGCCGCGCGGCCAGACTCTGGATCTCCTGAACGGCGAGGGCGGCGGTGACGGCGGTGGTCTCCGGATCGGCGCCGCCCGCCGCCGAGTTGAGGCGCGCGGCCAGGACCGGCCACTCCGGATCGAGTTCGGCGCGATGCAGATCCGCGCACTGCAGGCAACCGGTCAGCCCGGGCAGGACCAGCGGCCCGATCACCCCGGCGCCGCCGGCGAGACCGACCGGGAGATGCGGGGTCCGGGCGGCCATCAGCGCCAGGCGCACCGCGGGATCGACCAGCGGCCGGTCGGCGAGGAGCATCAGATTGCAGTCGAGTCGCCGGGACATCGCCGCGGCGCGGAGCCGATCGTCGATCACCGGGATCCCGGCCGTGCACAGGCCCTCGGCGAGCAGCCGGGCCAGGACGCCGTCGCCGTGGATCCGCACCCGGAGTCCCGAGTCGTCCGACGCCGGGTCGCGGGCCTTCCCCGCCGCCACCAGGCGATCGAGGAGTCCGGTGAACGACGACGCGGTGAGGCCCGCCGCGCGGACCCGTCCGCCGAGTTCGGCGCGGGTGATCGGGCGTCGCAACTCGTCGAGCAGTCGTGCGACGGACTCGGTGACCGCGGGCGGATCGAGATGCACGATCAGCGCCGACGACGGATCCCAGCCGATGTGCAGGCTGCCGTCCTCGCGCGCGAGGACCGGGGTGCCCGCGGTGAGGACGGGGAGCGGTCGATGCGGGTCACTGTTCGTCATGGACGAACGGTGCCACCCGGGCACCCGCCACGTCCAGGGCGCTTTCCACAGGCCTGTGGAAAACTTCGCGGGGGCGGGTCAGGCGTCGTCGCCGCGCTGTCTGCGCTCCTCGGCGATGGTGCGTTCGAGTTCGGCGATCGGATCGTCGAACGCGTCGGTGCCGCCGCCGATCACCCGGTCGATGAACCCGGCCGGATGATCCAGGTCCTCGGAGTCGGGGAGCAGATCCGGGTGGGCCCAGACGCCGTCGCGGACCGACAGATCCGAGGCCTCGCCCAGCAGGCGCCACAGATCGGCCGCCTCGCGCAGCTTGCGGGGCCGCAGGTCGAGGCCGATCAGGGTGGCGAAGGTCTGCTCGGCGGGGCCGCCGGAGGCGCGTCGTCGTCGCATGGTCTCGGTGAGGGCCGCCGTCGACGGGATGCGGTCGCTCAGCGCGGACAGCACCACGTGCTCCACCCAGCCCTCGATCAGGGCCAGGAGCGTCTCCATCCGGTTCAGCGCGGCCTGCTGCTCGGGACTGGTCTCCGGCGCGAACTCGGCGGCCTGGCCCATCAGCGCCTCGATCTTGGCGGGGTCGGCGAAGAGCTCCTGCGGGTCGATCCCGGCGCCGAGCTGCTCCAGCCCGCCCACGTCCATGCGGATCCCGCGCGCGTACTCCTCGACGGTGGAGAGGAGACGCTGACGCAGCCAGCCCACTCCCGCGAACAGTCGCTGGTGGGCCGCCTCGCGGGCGGCGAGGAAGACGACGATCTCCTGCCCGGGCAGGTCGAGACCCTCGGCGAACTTCGCGATGGCCTCCGGCAGCAGCGCGCCGGTGCCCTGCGGGGCCAGGGGGAGACCGATGTCGGTGGAGGTGAGGACGCCCGTGGCGAGGTGGCCGAGGCCCTGCCCCAGCTGCGTGCCGAACATCATTCCGCCCAGCCCGGACATCATGCCGAGCATCGGTCCGGCCATCGCCTTGGCCTCCTCGGGCAGGCCGTCCTGCCAGGTGGTCGAGAGCGAGGCGGCGATCGGATCGCACAGCGCCTTCCAGGTCGGCCGGGTCTGTTCGAGCCAGTCGACCGGTGTCCAGGCGT
The DNA here is from genome assembly GCF_047600385.1 of Gordonia sp. (in: high G+C Gram-positive bacteria). Taxonomy (GTDB): domain Bacteria; phylum Actinomycetota; class Actinomycetes; order Mycobacteriales; family Mycobacteriaceae; genus Gordonia. The sequence goes on from NZ_JASGKZ010000001.1 coordinate 1,929,531, forward strand.
GCGCGGAGGTGATCCCGGCGGGCAGCGTGGTCTGGTCGTCGAGCCAGAGCTCGGCGAGGCGCACCGAATCGGTGACGGCCTTCTCCTCGCTCGCGAGCATCGGCCGGAAGTCGCCGAGCTGCCGGCGGGCCGTCTGCATCGCGGCGTCGTAATCGACCGGACCGGCCGAGGCCGCGCCGGGTGCCCCCATCCCGCTGAACATCTGGCCCAGCTGGGTGAACACCTGGCCGAGCATCGAGGGATCGAAACCGGCGCCGCCGAGCATGGACGGATCGAAGCCGGCAGCGCCGAACGGGCCGCCGGCGCCGAACGGGTCGCCGCCCGCACCGCCGGCCGGCGGCTGATTCTGCGGGCCGTCGGAACGGTTCCGCTTGTCGTCGTCGTCCTTGCCGTCTGACGAGGAGAAACCGAAGGGCAGATCACTCATGTCCTCCACGGTACCGGGCTCGCGCGCGGGCCGCGCCGGTCCGGCCGCGGTGTCGATTACGCTGAGCGGAATGAAGCGCAACAACACCCGCCGGCTGCTGATCTCGACGCTCGTGGCCGTGGTCGTCGTGGTCGCGTTCGTGTTGCTCGGCAGCTTCGCGAAGATCCCGTACGTCGCATTGAGCCCGGGGCCGACGGTCAACACGCTCGGCGAGTTCGACGGCAAGCCGGTGGTCGTCGTGACCGGCGGTGAAGACGATCACCCCAAGGGGCATTCGAATCTGACGACGGTCTCGCTGACCGACCAGATCACCCTCTTCCAGGGCATTGGCATGTGGGTGTCGGGCGACTACCAGCTGCAGCCGCGCGAACTGTACTTCCCCCGGGGCAAATCCGACGACGAGGTCCGCAAGGAGAACGTGCAGCAGATGATGGGCTCGGGCGACAACGCCACGGGCGCAGCGCTGACCTATCTGAAGCGGCCGACGGCGGTGGGCATCGGTTCGATCGCCGACGACAGCCCCGCCAAGGGCAGGCTCGAGGTGAACGACGTCCTCGTCGCCGTCGACGGCACCGCCGTCGGGACCGCGCAGCAGGTGCACGATCGGATCCGGTCCCGCAAACCGGGGGAGAAGGTGACCCTCACGGTGAACCGGGCGGGCGGGGAGAAGGCCGTCGAGGTGACGCTGGCCGCACGTCCCGACGACGCCGCAGCCGGGTACCTCGGCGTGACTCCGAAGGCGGTCAGCGCGGACCCGAAGATCCGGATCACCTACAACACCGGCGACATCGGCGGTCCCTCCGCGGGACTGATGCCGAGTCTGGCCGTGATCGACCACCTGACCCCCGGCGACCTGTCGGGCGGCAGGTTCATCGCCGGCACCGGCACCGTGGTGCCCGCGGGCGAGGTGGGGCCCATCGGCGGCATCCAGCACAAACTGCGCGCGGCGAAGAAGGCCGGCGCCGAGGCCTTCCTGGTCCCGGCGGACAACTGCAAGGAAGCGCTCGACGACGCGCCGGACGGGCTGGAACTGGTCAAGGTCGGCAGCGTGACCGAGGCGGTCGACGCGCTCGGCGCGCTCGATGCGGGCCGGCCCCGGCCGCACTGCTGAGCTCCCCGGCCGGCGCGCTCGCGCCGAGGTCAGTCGCCGTCGAACGTGGCCGCGAGCTCGTCGAGCAGGTCGGCGGCCATCTCCGGGTGGGTCCGCAGGTGATTCTGCTGCGCGGGGTCGTCGTCGGGGGAGGGTTCGACGTCGAGCAGCGCCAGCCGCGCCCCGGTGCGCAGGACGCCGGCGATCAGCCGGGCGCGCCTGCCCGTGCTCTCGAGGCCGTCCGGCGGCACGACGGTGATCTCGGTGACCAGTGCGCGGCCCGCGACCACCTCGGCGGGGAGATCCTGCAGGTCGGGGTCCTCCTGGTCCTGGAGCACCGGGCTGAGCGCGGTGCCGTCGGCGAGGTCGGCGCCGAGCAGCGCCGTGGGGATCAGCGCGAACAGCAGATCCGGAGACTCCCACGGGAGCTCTTTCGCGTAGTCGGCGCATTGGGCGAGGGCGTTGCCGAGATCGGCCTGGGAGAAGCTCACCCCACCATTGTGGCGCGTGCCCGTTCTGGGCGAATCAGTAAGGTAGAGGCGATCCCTGTCTTCACAACCCCCGTTTGGAGTCAATGACGTGGTGGGTACTCGCGGTCCGGTCGGTAGACCGACGCTGACTCGTAGAACAAAAGTCCTGGTGGCGGTGGCCGTGGTGCTGCTCGTGCTGCTGCTGATCGGTCCGCGGATCGTGTCGCTGTGGACGGACCTGCTGTGGTACTCCGATCTGGGCTACTCGACGGTCGTGACGACCATGCTCTGGACCCGGTCGGCGACCTTCCTGCTCACCGCGGTGACGGTCGGCGCGATCGTCTTCGGGGCGGTCTACGCGGCGTATCGTTTCCGGCCGCGTCATCTGACGCTGACCGATCCCAACGATCCGCTGGTGAAGTACCGGGAGAGCGCCGGTCGGCGTCCCCGGCTGGCGGCGCTGCTGCCCGCCGTCCTGGTCGGTCTGCTCGCCGGACTGGTGGCGCAGGCGTCGTGGGCGACCGTGCAGACCTTCCTCAACGGCGAGTCGTTCGGGGTGCGGGATCCGCAGTTCGGCATGGACATCGGCTTCCACGCGTTCACGGTGCCCTTCGTCCGGCTGATCCTGGACCTGGCGTTCCTCACGTTCGGCGTCGCGTTCGTGGCGAATCTGCTCACGCATTACGTGTTCGGCGGGATCCGGCTGGGCGGCAACGGCCGTCGCGGCATGATCGACGGTCCGGCGCGCATCCAGCTGGCCGTGATCGCCGGTCTGTTCGTGCTGGCCAAGGCCGTGGCCTACTGGTTCGACCGGTACGACCTGCTGACCGGTGACCGGCGCGGCGACATCTTCACCGGTGCCACGTTCACCGACATCAACTACGTGCTGCCGTCCAAGCTGATCCTGATGGTGATCGCGATCGTCTGCGCGGTGGCCTTCTTCTCCGCGGTGTTCCTGCGGGATCTGCGGGTCCCGGCGCTGAGCGCGGTGCTGCTGCTGATCTCGTCGCTGGTGATCGGCGTCGCGTGGCCGACGGCGATGGAGCAGTTCGCGGTGAAGCCGAGCGCGGCGGACAAGGAACGCGAATACATCCAGCGGAACATCACCGCGACCCGGGACGCGTACCGGATCCGGCCCGGGCGCGATGTCACGGTCGACGACGGGTGGGGCCGCACCCCGGCGCAGCCCGCCCGCGTGAACAGCGACGTGGCCACGCTGAGCAACATCCGGATCCTCGATCCGAACGTGCTGTCGCCCACGTTCAACCAGCGGCAGGGCCTGCGCAGCGTGTACGGCTTCCCGGCCGAGCTCACCGTCGACCGCTATCGGGTGGACGGCGAGCAGCGGGACTTCCTGGTGTCGGCCAGGGAACTGGATCCGGCCAAGCTGACCGAGAACCAGACCAACTGGATCAACAAGCACACCGTGTTCACGCACGGCAACGGCTTCGTCGCGGCCCAGGCCAACAAGGTGGTCAGCGACGGCGGCGATTCCGATGCCGAGCGCGGCGGCGTGCCGCAGTTCATCGTCGCCGACGTGAACACCGTGCGGGCGGCGAAGGCCGCCGACGGGAAGGCGCCGTTCGGCGTCACCCAGCCGCGCATCTACTTCGGTGAGCTCATCGGCAGCTCGACACCCGACTACGCGATCGTCGGGACCGACGAGGGCGCCCGGGAGTACGACGGCGACGCGGGCAGCAACTACACCTACACCGCCGACTCCGGTGTCTCGCTGAGCAACTGGGGCAGCCGACTGCTGTACGCCGTCAAGTACGGCGAACGGAACTTCCTGCTCTCCAACGCGCTGAACGAGAACTCGCGGATCCTGTACGACCGCGACCCGCGCGACCGCGTCAAGAAGGTGGCGCCGTGGCTGACGGTCGATGCCAAGACGTATCCGGCGGTGATGGCCGACGGTTCCATCAAGTGGATCGTCGACGGCTACACCACGCTCGCCAAGTACCCGTACGCGCAGCGCACCTCGCTGCAGGACGCGACCGCCGACTCCCGGCAGGCGAACAGCGGCACCACCGCGCGCACCCAGGTGAACGAGGAGGTCTCCTACGTCCGCAACTCGGTCAAGGCCACCGTCGATGCCTACACCGGCAAGGTCACCCTGTACCAGGCCGACGACACCGACCCGGTGCTCAAGACCTGGATGAAGGTGTTCCCCGGCACGGTCAAGACGAAGGCCGAGTTCGACGCCAAGCAGGATCTGAAGTCGCACATGCGGTACCCGGAGGACCTGTTCAAGATCCAGCGGGCGCTGCTCACCCGTTACCACGTGACCGATCCGGCGACCTTCTACCAGGCCGACAACTTCTGGTCGGTGCCCGCCGACCCGGACCCGGAGAAGTCCGGTGATCCGCGTCAGCCGCCGTACTACTTCACGGCGTCGGCGCCGAACGCGCAGAACCGGGCGCAGTTCCAGTTGACCGGCTCGCTGAACTTCCTGCGGAAGCAGAACCTGGCGGCCTACATGACGGCCAACTCCGATCCGGAGGGCTACGGCAAGCTCACTCTGAAGACGTTGCCGACCAACACGGTCACGGTGGGGCCGACGCAGGGCGGCGAGGTGATGCGCGCCGCGCCGAAGGTCACCGAGCAGCTGAAACTGCTGGAGAACACCAAGAACATCTACGGCAACCTGCTGGCGCTGCCGGTGGGCGAGAACGGTCTGCTGTACGTGCAGCCGATCTACACGCAGGCCAAGACCGGCGATGCGTCCATGCCGAAGCTGGCTCGGGTGTTGACCTACTACAACGCGATCGCGACCGCAGACAAGGACAGCGCCGCCGTCGGCATCGCGACCACGGTCGCCGCGGCGCTGGAGCAGGTCGGCATCAACCCGGGCGCCGCGACGCCGATGGAGGGGGTCGATCCGGCTGAGAACAAGGGCGACGCCGGTGCGAAGCCGAACGGGGCGACCCCGAATCAGCAGCCGGCCGCTCCCGGCCGCGATGCGGCCGTGAAGCGGCTCGGCGACGCCCTGTCGAGTGTGCGTTCGGCGCAGTCCAGCGGTGATCTCGGCAAGCTCGGCGACGCTCTGAAGGAACTGGACGGGGCCATCGACGCCTACGAGAACTCGGGGAGCTGACGCTCGCGGCGATCCGTCCCGGATCCCGATCCACGCACGACGACGGCGCGGGTCCTGTCACGAATGTGATCAGGGCCCGCGCCGTCTTCAGCAGGGGCGTGACCCGCTGCGGCCGATTCTTCTGCGCGCGATCGCCGCGGTGGGTGGGGCCCCGGTCCTCGTCGGACGTCCCTTCCCCGGTCAGGTGTTCGACGACGCCCCCGGTGCGGAACGACTCAGTGCGGGAAAAGCTCCCGGTAGTGCCTGATCTCGCGTTCGCTGTGGTCGGGCAGCATTGGCGAGTGGTGCAGGCTCCGGGTGAGCCGGGTGTAGACGGCCACGGTGATGGTGAGCAGCGCCAGCGCGAGGAGGCCGTAGGTGATGTTCAGCGGTTTGCCTTCGGGCAGCTGAGCGAGGGTGTACAGCCACAGCGCCGAGAAGCAGCCGCCGGCCATCAGGGTGACGAAGGCGACCATCGCCATCGGGTGCCAGGTGCTCTTCTCGTGAGTCGAATGGTTGGCCATGTCGTCCTCCTCCGTGATCGTCGAGCATCTCCAGGATAGCGCAGCAGTGATGGAGATCACAGCGTGTGTGAGGGCGGATTCCCGCTCCCGCGGCGTGCGATCGAGGCGTCGGCGGCGGATGTGCGGCGGGGGCGGGTCGTGCGAAACCCCTGGTCACGGCTCGGGAAACCGCCGGAAAAGTGTCGTTGATCACGTTGTGCCGTAATCGATTTGCCACAGGGTTCCACTGCGTGTAACTTAATTCTTGCAACGCGGGGTGGAGCAGCTCGGTAGCTCGCTGGGCTCATAACCCAGAGGTCGTAGGTTCAAATCCTGCCCCCGCTACCAGGTACGAAGGTCCCGCCGGTTTCACCGGCGGGACCTTCGTCGTATGTGGGGTCTGCATCGTGGCGAGTCTCGTTCCCGGAGCGGAATCACGTTCTTGTTCTGTGCTGATATTTGATCTGTAGTCGCTTCTGCATGAAATAATCGGATGAAATAAGCTGATACTTGATGTGGAGGCGGGGCGGATCAGATGTCGTACAGGACGTTGAAGTCGATCTTCCACCAGCGAGATCAGGCCGGCGCCGATGCCGAGGAACGGAGTCGGCGAGAGTCGCCCGCGGCCGTCCACTGGGATCTGCTGATCGGTGAGCACTCGATGTTCGCGCTGATGACTCCGGAAGTCGCAGTCTTGATCGAACGGATCATGAGCCTGGAACCGAAGATCCGAGCCGAGTGGGAGCAACTGCCCGGCAGCGCCCGCCACCACTATCTGAATCGCATGGTGATCGACGAGATTCAGGCGACGAATGAGATCGAACAGGTCCGTTCGACCAGGAAGGAGATCCGCGAGGCGATCAAGGCGGTGCGGTCGGAACGGGTCGAGGCGAACAGTCGGTTCACGGAGATGGTGCGCCTCTACCTCGACATCGGCGACGACGAAGCGGAGAGTCCGCAGACGCTCGATGATGTGCGAGCCGTGTACGACGCGGTGACTCGGGGCGAGATCGGCGAGGAGGACTCACCCGACGGGCGACGGTTCCGGCGAGGACCGGTGTCGATCGAATCGGGGACGAGGGTCGTTCACACCGGCGTGATGCCCGAGTCGGCGATCGACGACGCACTGACTCTCATGCTGAGCCAGGGGCGCGACGACTCGATCCCCAGGCTGATCAGGGCGGTGGTCGCGCACTTCATCTTCGAGTACACGCATCCGTTCTACGACGGCAACGGCCGGACCGGTCGTTACCTGCTCGCGCTGGACCTGCGCCAGGTGCTGGCCCCGTATGCGAGCTTGGCGTTGTCCGCGACCGTGGCGGACAACAAGGACCGCTACTACCGGGCGTTCGCGAACGCGGAGAACCCGTTGAATCGCGGAGATCTGACTCCCTACCTGATCGACATGATGGAGATCATCGCCGAGGCACAGCACCGGTTGTTCGTCGACCTGGCCGGTCTTCGGAAGAAGATCGAGATGCTCGAAGGAGCGGATCCGTGTTCTCGTGGAAGACGAACGGTTTCCCCGGAACGTGGGACTCGACGCGGAGTCGGCGCCGTCGGTCGATCGCACCGCTGTCGCCGCGATCCTGTTCACCCTGGGCCAGGCCCACCACTTCGATGCGAACGGCGCCGTCAGACTGGGCACTCTGGCCGCCGCGGTGGGTCGTTCCACCCAGTTCGTCCGCCCGCGATTGCAACACCTCGTGGATGCCGGGGTCGTCGAGACGGTGACGAAGAAGCCGCTGCGCTTCCGACTCGCCGCGAGCGGGGTGGGGCTCCTCGAACCGGACACGGAGTAGTTCTCGCCGGTGCGGGAACGTCGGACAACTACTGCAGGAGGATCACATGGGTGGCCGCACACGCGCTGTCGACACCGAACTCGCCACGCTCACACCGACCCAGGAGGGGCGGGTGCTCACCGCGCGGTTCGCGCAGCCCCCGCACCACTTCGTCACGATCGAGCTGGTGCGTGATCTGGATGCGCTCACCGCCGCCGTGGACCGCGATCCGAGTGTGGGAGCCGTGGTGCTGACCGGGACGGGGCGGAGCTTCCTGACGCACGCGGACCCGGACGCCCTCGCCCCGATCACCGGGCTCCCGCACGTTCCGGGCGGGCTGCTCGCGCCGATGCTGGCGGTGCAGGCGCGGCTGAACCGGATCCCCGGCGTGATCGGAGTGCTGGAACGGCTCGGTCCCACGACGTCGGCGGTGGCCTGGGGCGCCCGCTGGAAGCGGACGACCCTGCGCATGAACCGGTCCGGTGCGGTCTATCTCGCCGCGATCAACGGTCCCACCACCGGTGGCGGCCAGGAGATCGCGCTGGCCTGCGACCTGCGCTACGCCGAGGATGCCGACCACGTGCGGATGGGGCAGATCGAGACCCTCGCCGGACTCATCCCGGGCGGCGGCGGGACACAACGGCTGCCGGCGATCATCGGCTTCGGCCGCGCGATGGAGCACGTCCTCGAAGGCGCCTCGATCTCGGCACGGGAGGCGTACGAACTGGGCATCGTCACCCGGCTCACTCCGCCGGGCGGCGTGCTGGCCGCCGCACAGGAGACCGCGGCGCGTCTGGCGAACCGCGCGCCGTCGGCGATCGCCGAGGCCAAGAGATCGCTGTACTTCGCCGCCCGCTGGCCGCTGTCGCTCGGACTGGACCGGGAACTCGCCGGGTTCGTCTCCGCCGGATCCGTGCGTGCCGCCGCGGACGTGCACCGCGCCTTCCACGAGGATCTGGCGCGGACCGGCGGCTCACCGCTGATCGGCGACGATCCCGCGTGGCGGGACGGCACCCGCGTCGACCAGGTCTGATCCGGCACTCGGTTCTGGTGCGGGTGGCGTCGTCGTCGTTCGGCCGTGTCCGCCAGAGGACGCGTAGTCGCCCTCGGATGCACGAAGGACCCCGGTACGGAACCGGGGTCCTTCGCTCTCGAGGGCTGCGAGAGAATCGGGTGCGATCAGGCGTTGCCGGACAGCTCGTCGTCGAGACGCAGGAGTCCGGGGCCGTCCTCGTTGATCAGCTTCGCACGACCGAGGACGCCGCGCACGGTGGCCTCCTCCTCGATCTGCTCGGCGATGAACCAGTCGATGGTCGGCCGGGAGTCGACGTCGCCGGTCTCCACGCCGAGGCGGTAGAGGTTGCGGATCGACTCCGAGACCTTCTCCTCGGCCTCGAGCGCGACCTCGAAGGCCTCCGCGACGGTGTTGATCTTGATCGCCGGCATTCGGATGTCGCCGATCACCGGGTGGTTGTCGCGATCGGTCAGGTGCTCGATCAGGCGATCGGCGTGGGTGAGCTCCTCGGCGGCGTGGTTCTTCATCCAGCCGGCGATGCCGGGAAGGTCTTTGAGATCGAATTCGATGGCCAGCTGGCGGTACAGCATGGACGACTCGAATTCCAGGGTGATCTGCTTGTTGAAAGCGTTTTCGAGTTCCTCATTCATCTTCATGCTGACGAGATTATCCATGTTTCTCCCTGTGCGCTAGCAAGTTATGTCTTACCTAAACCCGCTCTGAACTGCGGTGATGTGCTAATCCTAGCCTAAGTGAGGGTGCCCTGTGCAGTCCTGGAGGGAATTTCCGAAACCGTGGGGAATAACGGGATCGGCGGTGGCGGAACCGGTGTTCCGGCGAGATCCGTCGGTACCCTCGACTACCTTCTGACGGCATGACGACGAATCTCACCGCCCCGCAGCTCGATCGCGTCCGGGGCGCACTCCTGGGCCAGGCGACCGGTGACGCGCTCGGCGCCGGCTACGAGTTCGGGTCCGCGCCGCTCGGACCGGAGGGGCCGAGGATGATCGGCGGCGGCCTCGGGGGTTTCGCGCCGGGAGAGTGGACCGACGACACGACGATGGCGTGGGCCGTGGCCGACGCGGCGGCGACGTTCGGGGATCTGCGGACTCCCGCGGCGCTCGACCTGGTCGCCCGGCACTTCCGCGACTGGTTCGACTCCGGCCCGGACGACATCGGGGTGCAGACCGGTCTGGTCCTCCGGCGCGCCGGCGCCGATCCGACCGCCGAGTCCATGACGAACGAGGCCGCGCTGCTGCACGCGGAGACCGGGCGTACCGGTGGCAACGGCTCCCTGATGCGGACCGTCGCCGTCGCCCTGCCGCATCTGGACGCTCCGTCCGCGGTCGCCGAGGCGGCGGTCGCGGTCGGTGCGTTGACACACTGCGACCGCCGGGCACGGGAGGCGTGCGTGCTGTGGTCGCTGGCGATCCGGACGGCGATCCTGGACGGGCGCTTCGACGTGCGGAGCGGCCTGACCCGTTTCGACGAGGAGGCCGCCGGGTTCTGGTCGGCGCGCATCGACGAGGCCGAGCACTCCGCGCCCGGCCGGTTCGCGCCGAACGGCTACGTGGTCCCGGCGTTCCAGGCGGCGTGGGCGGCGATCGTCGCGACCCCGGTCCCGGACGAGCAGCCGGAGCGGCACCTGGCCGACGCGTTGTGGACGGCCATCGCGATCGGCGACGACACCGACACGGTCGCGGCGATCGCGGGAGCGCTCCTGGGCGCCCGCTGGGGCGCCGCCGCGGTGCCCGTCGAGTGGCGGGACGTCGTGCACGGCTACCCGGGACTCACCGGTGAGGAACTGACGGCACTGGCCGAACGGGCGACCGGCCTCGGCTCCTGATCCGGTGGCCCGACGCTATCCGCCGATCGAATAGACCCGATTCGGCACCGACACGGTCGCGTCCCAGCCGAACTCGCGGCGCATCCGCAGCCGTAACGACTCGGCGGCCTGCGGTTCGCCGTGCACGACGAAACCGTGCTCGGGCGGCCGGGTGAAGCCGGACATCCAGCGGATCAGTTCGTCGCCGTCGGCGTGGGCGGAGAACATGTGCAGGTCTTCGACGTGGGCGTTGACCGGCACCCACTCGCCGTACAGCTTGAGGAAGCGCGCGCCGTCGGCCAGGGAACGTCCGCGCGTGCCGACCGACTGGTAGCCGGCCAGCACGATGGTGGTGCGCGGATCGGAGGCGAACGCCGCGAGGTGGTGCAGGATCCGTCCGCCGGTGGCCATGCCGCTCGCCGACAGCACGATCTTGGGGGAGCGGTCGGCCGAGATCTCCTTGGACTCCGCAGGGTCGCGCGTGTATTTCGCGACGGCGAACATCTCGTCGGTCAGGGCGGGATCCAGCCGGTGGTCGTCGGGGAAATCGCGCAGCAGTTCGCCGGCGTTGATCGCCATCGGCGAGTCGACGAAGATCGGCACCCGCGGGATCCGGCCCGCGCGGCGCAGCTGCCACAGGTGGTAGAGGATCAGCTGCGTGCGTCCGACGGCGAACGCCGGGATCAACACGGTGCCGCCGCGGGCGATGCCCTCGGTGACCACCCGTTCCAGCGCCTCGATCGCCGGGGTCGCATTGCGCAGCCGGTCGCCGTAGGTGGATTCGGTCACCAGGACGTCGGCGCGCTCGATCGGCTCGGGATCGAACATCAGGGGGTCGTCGTACCTGCCCAGATCACCGGTGAAGGCGACGGTCCGGCCGTGCCAGTCGACGGTCACGGTGGCCGCGCCCAGGATGTGGCCGGCGCTCCGGAAGGTCGCCTCGACCCCGGGCAGCGGGGAGAACGGGGTGTGCGGCGGGTGGACCTCGAAGCGTGCGAGGGCGCGGGTGACGTCGCCGTCGTCGTAGAGGGGCAGCGCCGGACTGTGCCGGGTGGCCTTCTTCCGGTTCACGAAGTCGGCGTCGCGTTCCTGGAGGTGGGCGCTGTCGCGGAGGATGATCTCGGCGACGGCCCGGGTCGCGGGCGTGCAGTGCACGGCACCGGAGAAACCGTCGCGGACCAGACGCGGAAGATAGCCGGTGTGATCGAGGTGCGCGTGCGTCAGGACGACGGCGTCGACGCGATCACCGGGGATCGGCAGCGGCCGCCAGTTGGCCTCGCGCAGATTCTTGATGCCCTGGAACAGTCCGCAGTCGACCATCAGCGTCTGGGCGGGCGACTGCAGCAGGTGCTTGGAACCGGTCACGGTGCCCGCGCCGCCGAATGAGGTCAGAGTGAGTCCGGCCATGAAGTCGACCCTAGTGGAGGCCGCAGAAGAGTCAGAGCAGAGGAGTCAGAGCAGAGCAGGGGGAGAGACGACGACGGGGCCGGTCATGATGACCGGCCCCGTCGTGCAGGATCCTCGACGGCGCACATCCCTCACGAGCGCCGGCGACGGATGTCGCGCGATGTGTGACGACTCAGGAGTACAGCAGCCCGCCGCAGCTCGGCCATGCGCCGACGCCCTGCGAGGCGAGGGTGTTCTCCGCGACGCGGATCTGCTCACCGCGGCTGTTGTGGTGCGGCATGCCGCTGCCGCCGTTGGCCTGCCAGGTCGGCAGCGAGAACTGCAGACCGCCGTAGTAGCCGTTGCCGGTGTTGGTGGACCAGTTGCCGCCCGACTCGCACTGTGCGACGGCGTCCCAGTTGTGGCCGGGAGCGGCAGAAGCGGTCGCGGCCATGGCGCTCATCGGGGCGATCGTCGCGGCGCCGACGATCACGGCGCGAGTGGCGAGCTTGGTGATGCTCATTGGTCGTTTCCTCCTATGTCTCGCCCGGAAGATCCCGGGGCGATTTCGGACCGCCGTTGACGGTACGGGGTGGAAACCCCGAGGTCACGCCGTCAAATGTGGTGCAAATCACTTACCCGCCGTCGGCGTGGGAGGGCGTACCCGGGTGTTCGAGCAGGTCATCACCGAGATTCCGTCGTAATCATTCCGTTACAACTCGAGGGCTAAATGTGATGTATCCCACATTGAGAAAGTGACCTCACACACTTTCTCAGCCGGGGTTAGCGTGAGGCCGTGGGCGCATATCAGGACCAATTCACGCGGAGCAACGACGATCCGGAGGGCTTCTGGCTCGACGCCGCCGAGGGCGTCGACTGGATCACACCACCGGACCGGGCCCTGGACGACACCGATCCGCCGATCTACCGGTGGTTCCCCGGAGCCACCCTGAACACCTCGGTCAACGCACTCGACCGCCACGTCGCGGCCGGGCGCGGCGATCAGCCGGCCCTGATCTGGGACTCGGCGATGACCGGGCAGCAGCGCACCTACAGTTACGCGCAACTGCTCGACGAGGTCGCCGCGTTCGCCGGGGTGCTCGCCGCGCAGGGCGTCGCCAAGGGCGACCGGGTGATCGTCTACATGCCGATGATCCCCGAGGCCGCCATCGCGATGCTGGCCTGCGCGCGGATCGGTGCGGTGCACTCGGTGGTGTTCGGCGGATTCGCCGCCCCCGAACTCGCGGTCCGCATCGACGACGCCGAACCGGTCGCCGTCGTCACCGCTTCCGGCGGACTGGAGCCCGGGCGCACCGTCGAGTACCTGCCGATGGTCTCGGCCGCACTGGAACTCGCGTCGTCGGCGCCGTCGACGGTCATCGTCAAGAATCGTGAGCAGGTCGCCGGCAGCGCCGCCGACCACGGTTGGATCGACTGGGACGAGGCCGTCGCCGAGGCGGAGCCCGCCGCGCCGGTCGAGGTCGCGGCGACCGATCCGCTGTACATCCTCTACACCTCGGGCACCACCGGCACCCCGAAAGGGGTGGTGCGCGACAACGGCGGCCACGCCGTCGCGCTGACCTGGTCGATGAAGAACATCTACGACATCGACCCCGGCGACGTCTGGTGGAGCGCGTCCGACGTCGGCTGGGTGGTGGGGCACTCGTACATCGTGTACGCCCCGCTGCTGGTCGGCGCCACCACGATCGTGTACGAGGGCAAGCCGGTCGGCACCCCCGATGCGGGAGCCTTCTGGCGGGTGATCTCCGAGCATCGCGCCAAGGCGCTGTTCACCGCGCCGACCGCGATCCGGGCCATCCGCAAGGCGGACCCGGAGGCGGCGCTGCTGGCCGACTACGACATGTCGAGCTTCACCACCCTGTTCACCGCCGGTGAGCGACTCGACCCGGACACCTTCTTCTGGGCCGGGGAGAAGCTCGGCGTGCCCGTCGTCGACCACTGGTGGCAGACCGAGACCGGCTGGTCGATCGTCGCCAACCTCCGCGGCCTGGAGGCGATGGAGATCAAGGCGGGATCCCCGTCGGTCCCGGTGCCCGGATACAACGTCGAGGTGGTCGACGGCGAGGGTGCGGCGGTGCCCGCGGGGGCCGAGGGCAACATCGTCGTGCGCCTGCCGTTGCCGCCCGGCACGCTCGCCGGACTGTGGCGGAACGAGGAGCGTTACCGGTCGTCGTATCTGAACGCGTTCCCGGGCTACTACCTCACCGGTGATTCGGGGTACGTCGACGACGACGGGTACGTCTTCGTGCTCGGCCGCTCCGACGACGTGATCAACGTGGCCGGGCACCGGCTCTCCACCGGCAGCATCGAGGCCGTGATCGCCGGGCATCCGGCCGTCGCCGAGTGCGCGGTGGTCGGCATCAAGGACGACCTCAAAGGCCAGCGGCCCAGCGGCTACGTGGTGCTCAAGGCGGGTGTGGAGATCGCCGACGCCGACCTGCGCGCCGAGCTGGTGAAGCGGGTGCGCGACGAGATCGGCGCGGTCGCCACCTTCCGCGACGTGACCGTGGTGCAGGCGCTGCCGAAGACCCGGTCGGGCAAGATCCTGCGCAAGACGATGCGGCAGATCGTCGACGGCGATGAGTACGTGGTGCCGTCGACCATCGAGGATCCGGCCGTGATCGCGGTGCTGGCCGAACAGCTCGGTCCGAAGGGCTGAGTCACTCTCCCTTCCCCGTTCCTCTCCGATGAGTTAGCCTCGCCTAAGGGTGTGACTGATGAGGAGTGAGTTAAATGGAGAGACGGGTGTGGCGTCTGGGCGTCGCGGTGATGGCGGGGCTGTTGGCGCTGACGGCGAGCCCGGTGCCCGGCGCGGCGCACGCCGCGCAGGCCTCGAAGGCGGGCACGCTGCTCTCCTACGCGAAGGTCACGGCGTCGTCGTTCGCGATGCCGGGCTCCTCGGCCGTCTACTCCCTGACCTATCTCTCGCGCGGGGCGACGGGCACGACGCCGGTGCGTGCGACGGCGTGGCTGCCGTCGGGTGAGGCGCCGAAGAGCGGCCATCCGGTGGCCTCGCTCGGGCACGGTACGCAGGGCGTGGGGCGGAGTTGCACCCTCGCCCGGACGTTGCGGAGCGACGGCGAATCGTTCCGGCCGTACTACGGGCCCTGGCTGCGGCAGGGATTCGCGCTGGTCGCGACCGAGTACGCCGGTCTGGGCGAGTCCGGCGCGCATCCGTATCTGAACGTGAAGGCGGCCGGCGCCAACATGATCGACGCGGTCCGGGCGCTCCGGCAGCTGGGGTCGCGCATCGGCGTCCGGATCGACTCCCGCTATGCGACGTCGGGCGGTTCGCAGGGCGGCCACGCATCGTTGTCCGCCGGGACCATGGCGGCGTCGTACGCGCCCGAGTTGAGACTGCTGGGGACCACCGCGGTGGCGCCGCCGGTGCACATCGACCGCTATCTGTCGTTGCTCGGCCCGGCGGTGCCGCCGATCCCGGTGCCCGACTACGTGACCTATCTGATGTACGTCCTGCGCGGGATCTCGGTCTCCCGACCCGATCTGGACGTGGCGAGGTACCTGACGCCGACCGGCAGACGACTCCAGCGCGAGGTGTCGTCGTACTGCTACCGGGAGATGAACACCCGGACCCAGGGGCTGAGCGTCGGCTCCGTGCTCGCCGCGCCGCTCGCTCAGGGGCCGCTGATGGCGGCGATCCGCGAGGCGCAGGTGGTGCCGACGACGGGGCTGCGCCGACCGGTGCTGATCCACCAGGGCATGGCCGACGTGACGGCGTTCGGTCCGTTGACCGAGTTGTACGTCGCGCAGGTGCGGGCCGCGGGGACCGTGGTCGACTACCACCGGTCGCTCGACGGGCACGTGATCGGCGCGGAGGCGCAGGAGCAGTCGGCGCGGTGGGCCCACCGGCTCTGGCTCGAGAGCCGATGACTCCGCGCTGACGACGAGCGCCGACGACGGTGCCCCGCCGCCCGGGTGGGCGGCGGGGCACCGTGCTGCGGCCGGGGAACGGCCGATACACTTCCGTGTCGGAGGGTCGGCAGCCGCCACAATCGGCTGCCGACCCTCTGTGGCGGATTCGGGGCGGGTCAGACGCCCATCGGATCGAAGTAGCGGACGGTGAGTTCGCCGTCGATGAACTCGCCGAGTTCTCCGAGGATGCCCTCCTCGGTGCGCCAGGCGAGGTAGGCCTCGTAGTCGGCGCGGGAGTTCCACTTCTCCAGGATCACCAGGTCCTGCGGGTCGTCCTGGTTCCGGTAGAACTCGACGGACACGCAGCCCTGGAAGCCTCGGGTGTCGGGAAGGATCTTCACCAGCCACTCGCGCAGCTCGTCGTACTTGCCTTCTTTGGCGGTGATCGCCAGTACTGCCTGACAGGTCATCTTCTCGTCTCCATGTCGTCTCTCGGGGATCTTCTGCGCTCGGTGCGTAGGTATACCGTATACGTTTGCTGATTCCTGACGGGCGGTTTTACGAGATTCACGTCACAGTGTGATCGGCAGACGGCACAGATCTCCTCTGCGGGGCGGATCGTATACGATCTGGCGCGTGACTGGTTTCGCGCTGGACCCCGAGTTCGACGCCGCCGCGGGCGGCCTGATGCGGGCCCTCGGGCGGAGTGCTCCGCTCGCGGTCGGCGACTGGGCGACCCGGCGGGAACTCGTGACCGCACTGATGCGCAGGCTCGACCGGAAACTCCCCGAACGCGCCGGGGTGCGGCGTGAGCCGTGGCCCGTGCGCGCCGCGGACGGCACCGAACTCGGCGCGGTCTGGTATCGCCCGGCGCCGACGACGGCGACTTCCGCATCGGGCGGCGGGGCGGGGCCCGCGGTGCTGTTCCTGCACGGCGGCGGGATGATCCTGGGCGCGGTGGACGACGTCGACCGCGAGATCGCGCTGTACGCCGAGCTCTCCGGGGTGCCGGTGCTCGCCGTCGACTATCGGCTGGCGCCGGAGAATCCGGATCCCCTCCCGCTGGAGGACTGCTATGCGGCGCTGGTCGCGATGGCCGACTCGGCGGTGGAACTGGGCATCGACCCCGGCCGCATCGGCGTGCTCGGGGAGAGTGCGGGCGGTGGACTCGCGGCGGGCGTCACGCTCCTCGCGCGGGAGCGCGGCGGGCCGTCGATCGCCCGGCAGGTCCTGATCTATCCCATGCTCGACGACCGCACGACCGGCCCCGACGAGCATCTCGGGCGCCACGCGGTCTGGACGTACGACGACAACGCGACCGGATGGGGCGCGCTGCTGGGGGAGCGGGTCGGGGGTGCGGCGGTCGCACCCGCCTCGGCGCCGGGTCGCTGCGTGGACATGACGGATCTGCCGCCGGCCTACATCGAGGTCGGCGAGATCGACGTCTTCCGAGACGAGGCGATCGCCTACGCGTCACGACTGCTCGGCGCCGGGGTGTCCTGCGAACTGCGCGTGGTCTCCGGCGTTCCGCACACCTACGAGTGGATCGCCCCGGACGTCACCGCGGCGCGCCGGTCGATCGAGGAGCGGGTCCGCTACCTGCGGCGGCTCTGACGGTTCCCGGCCGGGGTCTCGGTCGTCTCCCAGAAGCCGGCGTCTTCGAGCGCCTTGATCGCGGCGACGGCGCCGACGATGAAGTGGTTCTCCATCGCGGCGCGGGTCCGTTCGGGGTCGCGCGCCCGGAGCGCGTCGAGGATCGCCCGGTGATCCTGTTCGGCATGGCATTCGGTGCGGGTCTCGTAGAAGTCCAGGGGCACCGGGCTGCCGAGCATTCGCAGGACGCTGTTCATCCGACGCGAACCGGCGGCCTGGTTGACGGTGGCGTGGAATCCGGTGGACAGTCGGCTGCGTTCGGCCTCGTCGGTCGCCGCCTCCATGGCCGCGATGTTCTCGTCGAGCCGGTCGAGGGTCTCGTCGGCGATGGTCTCGGCGGCGCGGGCGGCCGCGTGCGCGGAGATGTGCGCCAGCATCCAGTAGTGGTCCTCGATGTCCTGTTTGGTCATCTCCACGACGAAGGCGCCGCGCCGCGGGAACATCTCCACCAGGCCCTCGGTGACCAGCGCGGAGATGGCTTCGCGGACGGGGATCTTGCTCATGCCGATCTCCTCGGCGAGCGACTCCTGTTCGATGCGGGCTCCGGGGGCCAGTTCCCGGGCGAAGATCCGGCGGCGGATCTCGTCGGCGGCGACCTGTTGCAAGCTGCTGGGCAGATTCACCTGGTGGCGCATGTCGATTTCCCCACTTCGTCGATCTGGATACTGTAGCCGGTCGACCGGGGAGACGCCGTCGTGGAGCGGTGTTTCGCCGGAGGTCTTGTGGCGTGGACCACTCCGGTGTAGGTTCATGTTTTGTATATCGTATACAAAACTACTTGGAGGGCACATGACCGAGTCCACTGCCGGTCCCACCGCCGTCGGCCCGACCGTCGCGAGCGTCTTTCGGCGGGGCTACCGGGAGTACGCGGGACTGCCGGCGATCGTCGAGCTCGACGGCGCCGTCATCACCTACGACGAGCTCGGCGACCGCGCGCACCGACTGGTCGCCGGTCTGCAGGCGCGTGGGCTCGCCAAGGGCGACCGCGTCGTCGTCCTGTCCGCCAACCGGGCCGAGGGCATGATCCTGGATCACGCTCTCGCCCTGGGCGGCTACGTCCGCGCCGCACTCAGCTACCGGCTGCATCCGCGCGAGGTCGTGCAGATCGCCGAGGACTGCGGCGCCCGGATGATCGCCGGCGACGCGGAACGGCTCGCCGGCCTGATCCCCGAACTCGGTGGATTCGACGGCCCGGTCGTCGCGTTCGACGCGTACGACGACCCGCGCGTGACCCCGTTCGCCGACCTCTACGCCGCCGCCCCGGCCCCGGAGGTGGAGATCGGCCCGGAGGATCTGGTCTGGCTGCCGTACACCTCCGGCACCAGCGGTCGGCCCAAGGGCGTCATGCACACCCATCGCAGCCTGCTCTCGGTCCTGCGCAACATGCTGGTGGAGCTGCCGGGCGCCTCGACGTCGGACGTCCTGGTCCACGTCGCGCCGATCACCCACCTCAGCGGCTACGCGATGATGGCCTACTTCCTGCGCGGCGCCAGCCACATCCCGGTGACCGAGTTCGAGGCCGAGCGGTACGCGGAGATCGTCGCCGAGCACCGCGCGACCGTGCTGCCGCTGGTCCCGACCATGATCAACATGATCCTGCCGGTGCTGGAGGCGTCCGACCTCGACCTGTCGTGCGTGCACACCGTCGTCTACGGCGGTTCGCCGATCGCACCGGACCGGCTGGCGCGCGCCTACCGTCTGCTGGGCGCGGTGTTCCTGCAGTCGTACGGCCTCACCGAGATGCCGTTCAACACCTATCTGACCAAGCAGGACCACGTCTTCGACCCGGAGGGGCCCGAGCCCGGCCGCCTCGCCTCGGCCGGTCGGCCCGGTCCGTTCGTCGAGTACCGGCTGATGGGCGACGACGGTCCCGCGGCGCCCGGCGAACCCGGCGAGATCCAGGTCCGCGGCGACGCGGCGATGTCCGGCTACTGGAACCTCCCGGAGGAGACGGCCGCGACCGTCCTGCCCGGCGGCTGGATCGCCACCGGCGACGTGGGGGTGCTGCGCGAGGGCTTCCTGCACGTCGTCGACCGCAAGAAGGACATGATCGTCTCCGGCGGTTTCAACGTCTATCCGACCGAGGTGGAGAACGCGATCTACACCGTCGAGGGCGTCGACGAGGTGGCCGTGGTCGGGATCCCCGATGCGCGCTGGGGCGAGACCGTGCACGCCGTGGTCTCCCTGCGCCCGGGCGCCGAGGTGACCGAAGCCGACATCGAGCAGGCCTGCCTGGACCGGATCGCCCCGTACAAGCGTCCGCGCAGCGTCGAGTTCGTCGACGGGCTGCCGAAGACCGGCACCGGCAAGATCGTCCGGCGCGACGTCAAGGCGCGCTACTGGCAGGGCCGCGACCGCCTGGTCAACGGCTGAGCGCGGGGGAGAGGGAGACATGACGACGGAGACAGAGAAGATCGCCGGGGCCGGTGCCGCGGCCGGGGACTTCGCCGCGATCGTCCGCGATGCGATCGGTGACGCCAACGTCCCGACGCTGCTGATGGTGCTGGTGCAGCTCACCGGCGACCTGGCCTGGCTGGAGGAGCCCTACCGGCCCGCCCGTGGCAAGGGGCTGAGCGAGAACGACACCGGCGGGCTCCCCGAGGAGATCCAGGACGAGGTGCGCGCCGCCGCGGCGGACGCGATCATCGCCTGGCACGCCGGCACCCCCGTCGCGATCGACGAGCCCGACGAGGAGCTCTACCGACGGATGCTGCAGGTGGCGATCGGCGAGCCGGTGCCCGACGAGTACGGTCCGATGATCGCCGACGACATGAACGCGCTCGGCGGCGACCCGGCGTGGCTGAAGGCCGTGCCCGCGGCGCCCGAGGGGTTCTCCGCGCTGGTGATCGGTGCGGGCATCTCCGGCATGCTGGCCGCGCACGACCTGCGCAAGGCGGGGGTGGAGACCGTCGTCGTCGAGCGGGGCGAACAGCTCGGCGGCACCTGGTGGCACAACCGCTACCCGGGGTGCGGCGTCGACGTGCCCAGCCACCTCTACCAGTTCGCGGCGGCCGCCTCGGACTGGCCGTACTACTACGCCACCCGCGACGAGCTGCACGACTACCTGCAGAAGGTCGGCGAGGACTGGGACATCGCCTCGTGCACGCGCTTCGGCACCACGGTGCGGGCCGCGCGCTGGGACTCCGCCGCCCAGCTGTGGCGCGCGACCGTCGTCGGTCCGGACGGGGCGGAGGAGGAGCTCTCGGCGAACATCCTCATCAGCGCGGTCGGCGCGTTCGGCAACCCGAAGTTCCCGAACATCCCGGGGAGGGACGCCTTCGCCGGCGAGACCGTGCACACGTCGCTGTGGGACGCCGACTTCGACGTCGCGGGCAAGCGGGTCGCGGTGATCGGCAACGGCGCCTCGGCCATGCAGATCGTCCCGTCCATCGCACCGGAGGTCGTCTCGCTGACCGTGTTCCAGCGCTCGGCGCACTGGGTGGCCCCCTTCGAGAAGTTCCGCACCCCGGTGCCCGACCCGGTGCGCTTCCTGCTCCGCGAGGTGCCGCTGTACCGCGCCTGGTACCGGCAGCGCCTGGCCTGGGTCCTCAACGACACCCTCTTCTCGGCGCTGCAGGTGGATCCGGAGTGGCCGCACCAGGACCGTTCGATCAACGCGGCGAACGACGGCCACCGCCGGTTCTTCACCCGCTACATCGAGTCGGAGCTGGCGGGCCGCGACGATCTGATCGCGAAGGTGGTCCCGGACTATCCGCCGTTCGGCAAACGCATCCTGCTCGACAACGGCTGGTACCGGACCCTGCGCCGCGACGACGTCGAGCTGGTGAGCGAGGCGATCACCGAGATCGTGCCGGAGGGCATCGTCACCGCCGACGGCCGGGTCCACGAGGTGGACGTGATCGTCTACGCGACCGGGTTCGACGTCGTGAACTTCCTGTCGTCGTTCGAGCTGACCGGCCGGTCCGGCCGGACGCTCAAGGAGATCTGGGGCGCCGACGACGCCGACGCGTACCTGGGCACCACGGTCCCGGACTTCCCCAACGTGTTCTGCCTCTACGGACCCAACACGCAGGCGGGGCACGGGGGCAGCCTCATCTACTACCTGGAATGCCAGATGCGGTACACGATGAGCCTGCTCGGCCGGATGTTCGCGCGCGGCGCCACGTCGGTCGAGGTGAGACCGGAGGTCGCACAGAGGTACAACGACGACGTCGACGCCGCCCACGAGCACATGATCTGGCGCCACCCGGGCTTCGACACCTACTACCGGAACTCGCGCGGCCGCGTCCTCGTGGCCAATCCGTGGCGCGTGGTCGACTGGTGGCGGATGACCCGTGACGCCGATCCGGCCGAATACGAGTTCTCGACGAGCGAAGCGACGGTGAACGCGTGATGAGTGCACGATTCGAGGGCCGCATCGCGGTCGTGAACGCCGCGGCCGGTGCGGGCATCGGCGGGGAGGTGGTGCGTCGTCTCCTCGCCGAGGGCGCGTCGGTGGCCTTCTCCGACGTCAGCGCCCGGCGCCTGGAACGGTTCACCGCGGAGGTGTCCGAGGAGTACGGCGCCGACCGGATCCTGGCCGAGGCGGTCGACGCCGGCGACGAGGAGCAGGTACGACGGTTCTTCGCGTCGCTGCGGGACCGGTTCGGCGCGCTGGACGTGCTGGTCAACAGCGTCGGTCTGAATCGGCTGGCGCCGTTCGCCCAGACGCCGACGGAGATCTGGCGGCAGGTGCTCGGGGCGTCGCTGACCTCGCACTTCCTGCACGCCCGGGAGGCCTGGCCGCTGCTGCTGGAGTCGTCGGCGCCGTCGATCGTCAACATCTCGTCGCTGGCGGCCCGTGATCCGGCGCCGTTCGGCGAGGTGTCGTACGCGTCGGCCAAGGGCGGGGTCCTGGGGCTGACGCATGCGCTCGCCGCGGAGGGGGCCGCGCACGGGATCCGCGCCAACGCGGTGCTGCCGGGCCTGATCTGGAACGAGCGGCTGACCGCCGGCGTCGATCCGGAGTACGTGGACTCCTACCGGGCCAAGCGTCGCTTCGCCCGCGACGGCAGCCCGGACGAGGTGGCCGACGTGATCCTGTTCCTCGCCTCGTCGGAGAGCCGGAATCTGACCGGCCAGGAGATCACCGTGGGCGCCTGACCTGCATCCGGACGAGTGATTCCCGGTGATCGAGCGTTCTCGATGGTCGAGCGTTCTTCGATGGTTCGGCGTTCTTCGGTGATCGAGCGGAGTCGAGATCTCTTCGGTGCTCAGGCCGGTGGTCTCGACTCCGCTCGACCAGCGAAGGAAGTGCGCCGACCAGCGAAGGAAGTGTGCTGACCAGCGAAGGAAGTGTGCTGACCGACGAAGGAAGTGTGCTGACCGACGAGGGAAGCGCTCGTCGAAAAGAGTTTCGGACAAACACTCGCCAATAATTCGTATACTAGATACCATCAATGGTGACGCTCATCACTCCGGTGGTCGATCACCGGAATCCACCAGCAGTACCCACCGCGCCCGCGGGCGCAGAAGGAACCGAGGAGAACCCCATGACCACCACGACCGCCGCGCCGAACCAGGCGCGCAATCCGAAGGTCCAGGCCTGGCTCGACGCACGGAAGCCGGAGACGCTGCTGATCGGCGGCGAATGGGTCGCCGCCGAGTCCGGGAAGACCTTCGACACCGTCAACCCGACCACCGAGCAGGTGCTGGCGTCGGTGTCCCAGGCCGGTCCCGAGGACGTCGAGGCCGCGGTGACCGCGGCGCGGGCGGCGTTCGAGTCCGGCCCGTGGTCGCAGATGGCGCCGAACGAGCGGGCCCGGCTGCTCCGCAACCTCGCCGGTCTGATGGAGGAGAACGTCGCCGAGCTCGCCGAGCTGGAGACCCTCGACAACGGCATGACGATCGGCACCGCGCAGGCGTTCATGCAGGTGGCGATCGAATCGATCTACTACTACGCCGGTGCGGTCCAGCAGGTCTTCGGATCCACCGCCCCCAGCGCGCCGGGCAACTTCAACTACATCCTGCGTCAGCCGCTGGGCGTGGTCGGCGCGATCATCCCGTGGAACGCCCCGGTCACCGCGGCGAGCTGGAAGATCGGCCCCGCGCTGGCCGCGGGCAACACGATGATCCTCAAACCCGCCGAGAGCACCCCGCTCACCGCGATCCGCCTGGGCGAGCTGATCACCGAGGCGGGCTTCCCGCCCGGCGTGTTCAACCTGCTCACCGGGTTCGGCCCGGAGGTGGGTCAGCCGATGGCCGACCACTACGGGATCGACAAGCTCACCTTCACCGGGTCGGTCGGCACCGGTCGGGGGATCCTGCACGCCGCGGCGAACACCAACCTCAAGCGGGTCACCCTCGAGCTGGGCGGCAAGTCGCCGAACATCATCTTCCCCGACGCCGACATGGACGCCGCCGTGGCGAACTCGCTCGCCGGATTCGCGACCATCTCCGGTCAGGTGTGCGTGGCCGGCACCCGGCTGTTCGTCCAGCGCGACGTGAAGGACGAGGTGGTCGAGGCCCTCACCGGCGCCGCCGAGTCGCTGACCGTCGGCGACCCGCTCGATCCGGCGACCACGATGGGTCCGCTGGCGAACAAGGCCCAGTTCGACCGCGTCCAGAGCTACTTCGAGGTGGGCAAGGGCGAGGGCGCCGTCGCCAAGGCCGGCGGCGAGACCGTCGACCGCCCGGGCTACTTCGTGAAGCCGACCGTGTTCGACGGGGTGGAGAACTCCATGCGGATCGCCCAGGAGGAGATCTTCGGACCGGTGGTCTCGGTGATCCCGTTCAGCGACGAGTACGACGCGGTGCTGCAGGGCAACGACACCACCTACGGGCTGGCGGCGGCGGTCTGGACCCGGGACATCTCCCGCGCGCACACCGTCGCCCGGCAGATCCAGGCCGGCACCGTGTGGATCAACACCTACCTGCAGCTCGACCCGACCATGCCGTTCGGCGGATTCAAGGAGTCCGGTCTCGGCCGCGAGTTCGGCCCCGACTGGTACCAGCACTTCACCGAGGAGAAGTCGGTCTTCGTCAAGCTCTGACCGGACCGCTCCGTCACCCCACTCATCAGGAGAATCTCATGAAGACCAAAGCCGCAGTCGTCCGCGAGGTCGGCAAGCCCATGGAGATCGAGGAGCTCGAGGTCGTCGCACCCGGCCCCGGTCAGGTGCTCGTCCGCTTCCTCTACGCGGGCATGTGCCACTCCGACGTCCACATCCAGCACGGCGATCTGCCGGCCCGACTCCCGATGGTCATGGGCCACGAGGGCGCGGGCGTCATCGAAGAGGTCGGGCCCGGGGTCACCCGGGTGGCCGTCGGCGACCACATCGTGTGCTCGTTCATCCCCAGCTGCGGCACCTGTCACTGGTGTTCCACCGGTCAGCAGCCGATGTGCGACATGGGGGCGACGATCCTGGAGGGCTACCTGCCCGACGGCCGCTTCCCGCTGCAGGGCAAGGGCGGCGAGGACATCGGCACCATGTGCATGCTCGGCACCTTCTCCCAGTACGGCACCGTCTCGGAGAAGTCCGTGGTGAAGATCGCCGAGCACCTGCCGATGGACAAGGCCGTCCTGGTCGGGTGCGGCGTCCCCACCGGCTGGGGTGCGGCGGTCAACGCCGCGAACGTCCGGCCCGGCGACACCGTGATCGTCGCAGGCATCGGCGGCATCGGCTCCAACGCCGTCCAGGGCGCGCGGATGGCCGGCGCCAAGAACCTCATCGCCGTCGACCCGCTGGAGAACAAGCGGGACTTCGCGAAGAAGATGGGCGCCACCCACGCCTTCGCGACGATGGCCGAGGCCGCCGACGTCGCCAAGGCCGACACCAACGGCAACGGCGCCCACCACGCGATCCTGACCGCCGGTCTGGTCACCGAGGAACTGATCGACGAGGCCTTCGACGCCACCGGCAAGGGCTCGACCATCGTCATCGTCGGCCAGAACACGCTCGCCGAACGCAGCGTGCACGTGCCCGGCGCGATCATGACGCTCTACAAGAAGACGATCAAGGGCACCAACTTCGGCGACTGCAACCCGATGACCGACATCAACCGGCTCCTCGGGATGTACGACGCGGGCGACCTGATACTCGACGAGCTCATCACCCGCACGTACACCCTCGAAGAGGTCAATCAGGGCTACGACGACCTCCTCGCGGGCAAGAACATCCGCGGCGTCATCGTCCACGAGCACTGAGCCGGGAAGACGAGAGGAACGATTCGATGGGAAGACTCGACGGCAAGGTCGCGTTCATCACCGGCGCCGCCCGCGGCCTGGGCCGCGCGCACGCGGTACGACTGGCGCAGGAGGGCGCGGACGTCATCGCGGTCGACATCGTCGACCAGGTGGAGACGGTGCCCTATCCGACGGCCCGGCCCGGCGACATGGCCGAGACCGTCCGCCTGGTCGAGGCGCTGGGCCGGCGGATCGTCGCCCGGACGGCCGACGTCCGCGATCTGGCCGCGCTGACCGCGGCCGTGGCCGACGGCGTCGCCGAACTCGGTCGGCTCGACATCGTCGTCGCCAACGCAGGCATCCACACGCTGGTGCCGGTGGTGGAGATGAGCGAAGAGGTCTGGCAGACCACGGTCGACATCAACCTGACCGGGGTCTTCAAGACGGTCCGGGCCGCGGTGCCCGCGATCATCGAGACCGGCGACGGCGGCTCGGTGGTGATCATCAGCTCGCTGGCCTCGGAGATCGGCAACGGCAACATCGCGCACTACTCCGCGTGCAAGGCCGGACTGGTCGGGTTCATGCAGTCGCTGTCCACCGAACTCGCGCCGCACGGCATCCGGGTCAACACGGTGCACCCGACGATGGTGCAGACCGAACTGCTGCTGAACCAGCCGACGTTCGACGCGTTCCGCCCCGATCTGGAGGCATTCGGAGGCGCCGACGCGGGAGGACTTCTACGAGGCGGCCAAGACCCTGGTGAAGCTGCCGATGGACGTGCCGATGCTCGAACCGGTCGACATCGCGAACACGGTGCTGTACCTGGCGAGCGACGACGCCAGGTACGTGACCGGCACCAAGCAGATCGTCGACGCCGGCGGCCGCTTCTGAGCGGACCGCTCTCGACGGCGATGCACGACGCCCCGCCCTCTCGTCGCGAGAGGGCGGGGCGTCGTCGTCGCTCAGCGGATCACTTGAGCTCGGCGCTGGACTTGCCGAGCACGCGGCGCGCGATGATCAGCTGCTGGATCTGCTGGGTGCCCTCGAAGATGTCCAGGATCTTCGAGTCGCGGGCCCACTTCTCCAACAGCGACCGCTCGGAGTAGCCGTAGGTGGCGGCCAGTTCGACGGCCTTGTTGGTCACGTCGGTGCCGGTGCGTCCGGCCTTGGCCTTGCTCATCGAGGCCTTCGAGCGAGTTCGGCATCTTGTTGTCGGCCATCCAGCCGGCCCGCAGGGTGTGCAGGTAGCCGGCCTCCCAGTCCGACTCGAGGCGGATGAACTCGGCGACGGCGGCCGGCTGATCGGCGACGGGACGGTCGTAGTCGATCTCCAGACCGGCCTCTTCGAGCAGGCTCCGCAGCTCCTCCAGCGAGGCCCGGCCGACGCCGACGGCCATCGCGGCCACCAGCGGGCGGGTGTTGTCGAAGGTCTGCATCACGCCGCCGAAGCCCTTCTGGACGTCCACCTCGGGCGAGCCGAGGAGGTTGTCCTTGGGGATGCGGCAGTTCTCGAAGCGGATCACCGCGGTGTCGCTGGCCCGGATGCCGAGCTTCTCCTCGAGTCGCTCGACGGTCACGCCCGGGTGCTCGCGAGGCACCACGAAGCTCTTGATCGCGGCGCGGCCGAGGCTGCGGTCCACCGATGCCCACACCACGATGTGGGTGGCCCGCGAACCGGCGGTCACGAAGATCTTCTCGCCGTTGATCACGTACTCGTCGCCGTCGAGCTGCGCGGTGGTGGTCACCGCGGCCGAGTCCGAGCCGAAGCTCGGCTCGGTGATCGCCATGGCGGCCCACACCTTGCCGAAGCGCGCGAGCTGCTCGTCGGTGGAGACCGCGGCGATCGCCGAGTTGCCCAGGCCCTGGTAGGGGATGGTGAGCATGAGGCCGACGTCGCCGTACGACGCCCAGAGCGAGTTCAGGATCGCCGACATGTTGCCGCCGTTGGCGACGAAGCCCTCGGGGCGTTCCTTCTTCTCGTCACCGCGGCCGCCCGCGGCACCCGCACCGGCGGCGCCGGCGTCGGCCAGGCCGTCGTACAGCGCGGCCAGGGTGTCGAGCTCGATCGGGTACTCGTGCTCGGCGAGGTCGTACTTGCGGGAGATCGGCCGGAACACCTGCAGCGCGGCCTGCTTGGCCTGGTCGATGTTGGCGGCGAACTTGCCGGGGAGTTCGAGGTTGATTGCCATCGGAAGTCCTCTCTAGATCTGGTCGTCGTCCTCAGAGGACGACGACGCCCTCGCCGATGCCCGCACCGCGCAGATCGCGGTACCAGCGCTCCACCGGGTGCTCCTTGGTGAAGCCGTGGCCGCCGAGCAGCTGGATGCCGTCCAGGCCGATCTGCAGGCCCTTGTCGATGGTCAGCTTGCGGGCGAGCGCGGCCTCGCGGGCGAAGGAGAGGCCCTGCTCGGCGCGCGAGGCGCCCCGCAGGGTCACCAGGCGGATCGAGTCGACCTCGGTGGCGATGGTGGCGACCATGAAGGCCACCGCCTGACGGTTGGAGATGGGCTCGCCGAAGGCCTCGCGCTCGTTGACGTAGGGGACCACGTAGTCGAGCACGGCCTTGGCGGTGCCTGCGGCCAGGGCCGACCAGCCCAGCCGGGACAGCCGCACGACGTCGGTGTAGGCGGCGACCGCGGGATCGCCCTCCTCGCCGCCCAGGATCGCGTGCGCCGGCACCGAGACCTTGTCGAGGATCAGGCGGCCCATGCCCGCGGCCCGCAGGCCCATGCCGGGATCGGCCTCGATCGACAGGCCCTCGGAGTCGGACTCGACGATGAACAGCGCGGGGCGGCCGTCGAGCATGGCGCCGACCAGGAAGAGCTCTGCGGAGCCGGCGTTCGGGACGAACGACTTGACGCCCTCCAGGCGGTAGCCGCTGGGCACCCGGGTGGCCTTGGTGCGCAGATCGAAGGCGTCGAACAGCGGCCACGGCTCGGCGACGACGACGGCGGAGGCGGGCACCGACTCGCCGGCGAAGTCGGGCAGGTAGGTCTGCTGCTGGGCGTCGCTGCCGAAGTTGGTCAGGGTGGTGGCCACACCGCTCGGGGCCAGCAGCGGGACGGCCAGTCCCATGTCGCCGTAGGCCATCGCCTCGGCGACCAGCGCGTTGGTCACCACGCCGCGGTCGGAGGCGGCGCCGTCGAACGCCTCGGGGACGTTGATCATGGTGATGCCGAGCTCGGCGGAGCGGCCCAGGATCTCCTCGGGCGCGGCGGCGGCGTTGTCGGCGTCGTAGGCGGCCGGGCGCAGGATCTCGGTCGCGAAATCGCGGACGGTCTCGGCGATCATCGCCTGCTCGTCGTCCGGGTTGAGGTTGAAGTAGCCCTTCGGGGTCACGGCCGGGCGCTGCGGGGCGCCGCCGCCGGACTTCTGGGTGAAGGCGCGGTTCGCGGCACCGAGGCTCTTGAAGCCGGTCTTGGTGGCTTCGTAGGCGACGCGGTTGAGCGGATCGCGCAGCCCGTACTTCTCGGCGAACTCCGAGCCGGTGACGGCGGTGAGCACGCGCATCGCCGTGCCGATGGGGCTGCGCTTGTGCTGCTGTGCGCCGACTGAGGTGCTGTCTTTGCTGGAGGTCTTCTCGGTCATGGCCTGCATTCTCTCGATGTGGAACCGGAAAGGGCGGAGCGTCTCCGAATGTTCTTACTCCGCAGTAAGAAAGAACCTTACTCTGCGGTAAGGAACCTGTCGAGCCCCCGGGGTGCGTTCGGTGCGCCGGGTCGGCGGCGGATGGATACGCTGAGGTGCATGATCGTCACCTCGTTCGGCCATTCCTGCGTCCTCGTCGAACTCGCCGGTGCGCGGATCCTCTTCGACCCGGGGAATCTGTCCGCCGGTTTCGAGGCGCTGACCGGGCTCGATGCCGTCCTGATCACCCATCAGCATCCCGATCACGCCGATGTCGCGAGACTGCCCGCGCTGATCGCGGCCAACCCCGATGCCGTGCGGTACGCCGATCCGTCGACGGCCGCACAACTGAACGAGACGGGCGGCGCGGGGGAGTGGTCGGTGCTCGCGCCCGGCGAGAGCTTCGCGCTCGGTGCGGTGACCGTCCGCGGTACGGGCGGGCGGCACGCGGTGATCCACCCGGAGATCCCGGTGGTCGACAACACCGCCTACCTCCTGGACGCGCCGGACCGGCGGGCGGCGTTCCTGCACCCCGGTGACAGCCTCTACCTCCCGTTCGAGGAGATCGACGTCCTGGCGCTGCCGGCGGCCGCACCGTGGATGAAGCTCAGCGAGTCGGTCGACTATCTGCGCGGGGCGGCCCCGCGGGTGGCGTTCCCGATCCACCAGGGGATCCAGTCCGATGCCGGCCGCGGGATCCACAACGGCCGGATCGCCGAGATGGCGCCGGCGGGCACCGAGTTCACCGTGATCGAGCCGGGCGCGTCCCGGGAGTTCTGAACCGCGGGAGCGCGGGGCGACGTCGTTCAGCGCAGGGCGGTCAGGGCGGCGTCGTGCACCAGTCCGTTGGAGGCGACGGCGCTGCCCCCGGCGGGTCCCGGGGTGCCGTCGAGCGAGGTGAACCGGCCGCCGGCCTCGCGGACCAGCACGTCGAGCGGGGCCAGATCCCACAGGGACACCTCGGGTTCGGCGGCGACGTCCACCGCGCCCTCGGCCACCAGGCAGTAGTTCCAGAAGTCGCCGTAGCCGCGCACCCGCCACACCGCGTCGGTCAGCGAGACGAAGCGTTCGCGGATCCCGCGGTCGGCCCAGCCGGAGAGACTGGAGAAGGCCAGCGACGACGACCCCAGCGACCCCACCCGGGAGACCGTGATCCGACGGGGCTCGCCGCCGTCGACGACGGCGTGGGC
Source organism: Gordonia sp. (in: high G+C Gram-positive bacteria) (assembly GCF_047600385.1). Lineage (GTDB taxonomy): Bacteria > Actinomycetota > Actinomycetes > Mycobacteriales > Mycobacteriaceae > Gordonia. The sequence goes on from NZ_JASGKZ010000001.1 coordinate 1,959,593, forward strand.
GCCCCGGCCCGCGCTCGCCCACCAGCGGCGGTGCAGAGCGGGCGCGCTCACCACGCCGACCACCGGGACGCCGTCGACCAGCAGGGCGATCAGCGTGGCCCACACCGGGACGCCGCGCACGAAGTTCTTGGTGCCGTCGATCGGGTCGACGACCCACTGGCGTCCGGAGAGCACCGCGTCGCCGCCGAACTCCTCGCCGAGCACCGCGTCGTCGGGCCGGTCGGCGGCCAGGCGGTCGCGGAGCAGGCGCTCGCAGGCCAGGTCGGCGTCGGTGACGGGGGTGAGATCGGGCTTGTCGTCGATCTGCAGGTCGATCGCACCGAAGCGGGCCGTCGTCAGGGCGTCGGCGGCGTCGGCCAGCGTCAGCGCCAGCGCCAGATCCGCGGCGAACTCGTGGTCGGCGGGGTCGTGATCGGCGGGGCGTGCATTGGTGGAGTGCGTCACGGAACACTAGGGTAGACCTCATGGAAACCGCGCTCTCGATCGTGTTCATCCTGCTCATCGGCGGGACCGTCGCGTCGTTCTTCCTCATGCGCTCCAAGAACGCGACGCGCGGGACCGGTGCGAGCGGTTACGAGAGCGGAACCCTCACCGTCACCGGGGTGGGCGACGTCGGGGCGCAGGACAAGAACGGGGAGTCGTACGTCACCGTGTCCGGTGTCATCATCCCGGTCGGCGGCGCGGCCCCGGTGGAGGTGTACGGCACCCTGGTGCTGAATCCGAGCAGGGACAGGCCGTACCTCGGCCAGGAGCTCCCGGTCCACTACAAGCCGGGAAAGGTGGAGAGCTCCTGGCGGTTCGGCACCGTGGGAGCCTGATCCCGCGCGGGTCGGTACCCTGGTGAGTTGTGCACCCTGAAGTCTCCGCTGATCTGGACGCCCTGAACATCACCCTCACCACGGTCGAGAAGGTGGTGGACCCGGATGAACTCCGCAGCCGGATCTCCGAACTCGAGATGCAGGCCTCCGATCCGGAGCTGTGGAACGACCAGGACCACGCGCAGCAGGTCACCAGCCGGCTCTCCCGCGCGCAGTCCGAGCTCCGCCGCGTCACCGATCTGCGCAGCCGCCTCGACGACCTGCCCGTCCTGTACGAGCTGGTCGACATGGAGGAGGGCGAGGCCCAGGCGCAGGCGCAGGCCGACGCCGACGCCGAACGGGTGCAGCTGCGCAAGGACATCGAGGCGCTCGAGGTCACCACGATGCTCGCCGGCGAGTACGACTCGCGCGAAGCCGTGGTGAACATCCGCTCCGGCGCGGGCGGCGTCGATGCCGCGGACTGGGCGCAGATGCTGATGCGCATGTACGTCCGCTGGGCCGAGCAGCACGACTACTCCGTCGAGGTCTACGACACCAGCTACGCCGAGGAGGCGGGCATCAAGTCGGCCACCTTCGTCGTCCACGCCCCGTACATGTACGGCACGCTCTCGGTGGAGCAGGGCACCCACCGCCTGGTCCGGATCAGCCCGTTCGACAACCAGGGCCGCCGCCAGACGTCGTTCGCCGAGGTGGAGGTGCTGCCCGTCGTCGAGCAGACCGACCACATCGACATCGACGAGAACGAGGTGAAGGTCGACGTCTACCGGTCCTCCGGTCCCGGCGGCCAGTCGGTCAACACCACCGACTCGGCGGTGCGTCTGACGCACATCCCGACCGGCATCGTCGTGACCTGCCAGAACGAGAAGAGCCAGCTGCAGAACAAGGCGTCGGCCATGCGCGTGCTCGCCGCCAAGCTGCTCGAACGCAAACGTCAGGAGGAGCGGGCGCAGCTGGATGCGCTCAAGAGCGACACCGGCGCCAGCTGGGGCAACCAGAATGCGGTCGTACGTGCTGCACCCGTACCAGATGGTCAAGGATCTGCGGACCGGCGTGGAGGGCAACAACCCGACCGCCGTGCTCGACGGCGACCTCGATGAGTTCATCGAGGCGGGCATCCGCTGGCGGATGAACGACGACGATGACTCCTGATCTGCATCTCGCTCTCCGCGACGACGTCGTCTACGTCACCGATCGGCTCGGACTGCCCACCTGGACCAGGATGTGGGAGGAGTGGCTGGCGACCTCGGGGCTGGACATCGTCCTCTGGATCATCGCCGCGGCGCTGCTGATCCGGTTCTTCCGGTGGCTCGGCCACCGTTACGCCGAGCGGACGAAACGCCGCTTCGACAACTCCGATGCGATCGTGCAGTCCGAGGACAGCAAACATCGGCGGGCGCTCGTGGACGTCGTGGTGTGGACCCTCATGGCGATGGTCCTGGTGGTGGCGCTGCTGCACATCCTCTCCGAGTTCGGCGTCAAGTTCAGCAGCCTGGTGGGACCGTCCGCGGTGATCGGTGCGGCGCTCGGCTTCGGTGCGCAGCGGATCGTGCAGGACGTGCTGGCGGGCTTCTTCGTCGTCGCCGAACGGCAGTACGGCTACGGCGACGTGGTGCGGCTGACCGTCGGCAGCTCGAGCGCCGAGGGCACGGTCGAAGACGTCACGCTGCGGGTCACCCGACTGCGCACCAGCGACGGCGAGATGATCACGGTGCCCAACGGGCAGGTCGTCAAGGTGAACAACCTCTCGCGGGAGTGGGCGCGGGCCGTCGTCGACGTCCCGGTCCCGATCACCGCGGACATCAACGAGGTGATCGATCTGCTCGACCAGGTGGGCCAGGACTTCTACCAGAAGCCCAAGTGGGAGAAGCGCCTGTTCGGTGCGCCGGAGTCGATGGGCGTGACCAGCATGGAGATCGATTCGGTCACGGTGCGCATGGTGGTCCGGACCCTGCCGGGCGAGCAGTTCGAGGTCAGCCGGGCGCTCCGGGCGAAGATCGTCGAACAGCTGGCGCTGAGCGGCATCACCGTGCCGGCGAAGGATCCGACGAGCGAGTCCGACGAGGAGGTCGACGCATGACCGACAGACAGCGGCCGCCGGCCGATCCGCGGAATCCGCTGACCGATTCGGGCCGGCACCACCGGGTGGAGGTCGAGGCCGCGCAGGTGCGTCCGATCCCGGTGCAGCCGCCGCCGTCCGTTCCACCGCAGCCGGTCGCTCCGCCACAGTCTGTTCCGCCGCAGTCCGGTCCGCCTCCGGTCGGTCCGCAGGCGACACCGCCGCCCCGGCCGTCCGGGCCGCGTCCGCCCGAACCCTGGCCGGTGCAGCCGAGTCGAGCGTGGCAGTCGTCGGCGGAGTCGCCCGACCCCGGTCTCCCGCTCTCGGACCTCTCGCTCTCCGACGAGCCGTCCCCCGAACCGGTCCGCCGCCGACCGTCGCCGAGCACCCGGCACATCGACTCGTCGCACACGCAGTCCTTCACCCTGAGTCAACGCGCGCAGCGGGACCAGGAGCGGGAGGAGCGCGAGGAGCGGGAGTCCAGCGACCACGGTCCGCTCGGACGGTTCGGGCACATCTACGGGACCAGAGTGCGGACGACGACGGTGGTCCTGTCCCTGATCTTCCTCCTCGGACTCGGGCTGTACGGGTTCACCACCGACTACTACGGCGTGGGCGGTCAGGAGAGCACCGACGACCAGCCGCGCGTGACACGCACCACCGAGCCCACCGTCGAGTCCACGACGGTGCCGCCGTCGACGACGGAGACGACCAGCAGCGAGACGACCTCGGAGAGCGAGTCGACGAGCGAATCGGAGACGACGACGTCGAGCCGGACCACGACGCACTGGACGGACAACATCCCGGGGCTGGGCCGGACCACCGAGGAGACGCAGTCGTCGACGCCGCACCGGCGGGGCGCGAACACGACCGTCCCGGAGCGCTGAACCGTCCGATCGGATGCTCCGGGTGCGCGCGCCTGAGGGCTGCTCTCAGTCGTCGTCGTTACACTTCGTGCTGTGATCAAGCTGTCCGACGTGACTATGCAGTACCCGAAGTCCACCCGGCCCGCGCTCTCCGATCTGTCGCTGGAACTCGACAAGGGCGAGTTCGCGTTCCTCATCGGGCCGTCGGGGTCGGGCAAGTCGACGTTCTTCCGGTTGCTGCTGAAGGAAGACAAGCCGACGTCCGGTGACGTGTGGGTCGACGACTTCCACGTGAACAAGCTGCGGAGCCGGCAGGTGCCCAAGCTGCGTCAATCGATCGGCTGCGTGTTCCAGGACTTCCGGCTGCTGCAGCAGAAGACGGTCGCCGCCAACGTCGCCTTCGCCCTGGAGGTGATCGGCAAACCCGCGTCGACCATCCGCGAGTCGGTGCCGGAGGTGCTGGAGTACGTGGGCCTGGCGGGTAAGGCCGACCGGATGCCGAACGAGCTGTCCGGCGGCGAGATGCAGCGCGTGGCGATCGCCCGGGCGATCGTGAACCGGCCGGCGCTGGTGCTGGCCGACGAGCCGACCGGCAACCTGGACCCGGACACCTCGGAGGAGATCGTGGAGGTGCTCGACCGCGTGCACCGGCGCGGCACCACCGTGGTGATGGCCACCCACGACCGGCACATCGTCGACTCGATGCGCCGCCGCGTGCTGGAGTTCGCCGACGGCAAGCTCGTGCGCAACGACGACTACGGCGTGTACGGATAGGGAAGCGGAGACGTGCGAGCGAATTTCATCATCAGTGAGGTCTTCAACGGTTTCCGCCGCAACCTCACCATGACCCTGGCGATGGTCCTGACCACCGCCGTGACCCTCGGCATGTTCGGCGGCGGCCTCCTGGTGATCCAGATGGCCGACAAGAGCCAGAAGATCTTCCTCGACCGGGTCGAGATGCAGTTCTTCGTCAACGACGACGTGACCAAGGCCGACCCGAACTGCACCGGCGACCCGTGCGCCGAGGTGATGAAGAAGATCGAGAACGAGCCCGGCGTCGCCTCGGTGAGCTATGTCAGCAAACAGCAGGCGTACGAGCGCGCGAAGGCGGCGTGGGAGGAGAGCTCGCCCGAACTGGCCGAGTTCATCCGTCCCGATCCGTATCAGGCCGCGCTGCGCGTGCGGGTCGACGATCCGCAGCGCTTCGGCGCGGTGCTCGACAAGTTCGCCCGGGCGCCCGGCATCGACGGGGTGCTGGACCAGCGTGACCTGGTCAAACGGATCTTCAGCGTCCTCGACGGGGCCCGCGACGCGGCGTTCGTGGTCGCGGCGGTGCTGGCGATCGCCGCCATCCTGCTGATCGTGAACACCGTCCAGATCGCCGCGTACACCCGGCGCACCGAGGTGTCGATCATGCGCCTGGTGGGCGCCACCCGCTGGTACACGCAGCTGCCGTTCCTGCTGGAGGCGGTGATCGCGTCGATCGTCGGCGCGCTGCTGGCCGTGGGCGGACTGTTCCTCGGGAAGATATTCTTCTTCGACAAAGCGCTGGAAGACCTCTACGGTGTGAACATCTTGGCGCGCATCACGGCGGCCGACGTCTGGTTCGTCTCCCCGTGGTTGCTGCTGACCGGCATCGTCCTCTCCGGCGTCACCGCCTATGCGACGCTGCGGGTCTACGTCCGGGAATAAGTTTTCACAGCTGGTTAAGGAGAGAAAAGGTGCCCAGGGAGAAGGGCCGGTCGGTGATCGCCACCAATCGGAAGGCGCGGCACAACTACACCGTCCTCGACACCTACGAGTGCGGGATCGTGCTGCAGGGCACCGAGGTCAAGGCGCTGCGTCAGGGCAAGGCGTCGCTCGTCGACGCCTTCGCGACGATCGAGTTCGGTGAGGTGTGGCTGCACGCGCTGCACATCGCCGAGTACGGCCACGGCTCGTGGACCAATCATCCGGTGCGGCGCAAACGCAAACTGCTGCTGCACCGCCGCGAGATCGACCAGCTGACGGGCCGGGTGCACGACGGCAACCTGACCCTGGTGCCGTTGCAGATGTACTTCAGCGACGGCTACGCGAAGGTGGAGCTGGCGCTGGCGAAGGGCAAGCAGGCGCACGACAAGCGTCGCGACATCGCCGAACGCACCGCGAAACGAGAGGTCGAGCGCGAACTCGGACGCCGCGTCAAAGGCATGTGATGCGGCAGAGCCTGTGAGGCCGCGTCGGTTCGGCCCGGTGCTCGCGGCGACGGCCGCGGTGCTGGTGCTGAACGGCTGCGCCGAACCCGCCGACCCACCCGCGGTGCCGCCGCCCGTGCTCGGTTTCCTGGTCGGGCGGGCGGGGGAGTGCTCCGGGCCCGGCGGGATCACCGCCGAGCGGATCCGCGCGCAGGCCGACGGCCTGGTCCGGACGGGCCTGCGCGAGGCCGGGTACGCCACCCTGTTCGTCCCGTGCGACGACGAGGCGCCCGCGACGGACGACGCCGCGCTGCGACGGAGGCTCTCGGCGCTGGGGGTGACCGTGGAACGGGTGCCGACCGGTGATCGCCGGGTGGCGTCGACGATGCCCGCGGACGCCGCCGAGCCGGTGCTGTGCGCGCAGATCACCCGACGGGTGATGCGGGCCGAATCGCTGGTGTTCGCCGGCGACCCCGCCCGGATCCCCGCCCCGAACCTCGCGCTGATCGGCAACCGTGCGGTGATCGAGGCGGCGGTCGACGCCCGGCGCGCCCCGGGCGCGCCCGTCGGCGGTGACCCGGAGGTCTCCTCGCGGGCCGTCGGATCGGCCGGGCTGCTGGTGTCGCTGCACCGGGCGGGGGAGGCCTCGTCGTCGGACGTCTCGGTGGCGATCGCGGAGCTGAACCTGTCCGGCGACGACGCGGTCCCGGCGACTGAGCTCTGGACGGGACGACGGATCCGGTCCGTCGGCGGCCGCCTCACGGTGGACCTGGAGCCCGGAGGAACCGCGTTGTTGAGCATCGGCTGACACGTCGGCCCCGTCGACGCATCGTCTCTCGTTCCGGTGATCTTCCCGCACACCTCGAGTCCGACGCTGTGAACAGCATCGATGCCGGGGCGCACCGGGCCGGAGAAAATCAGGATGCTTTCCCGTCACGGACGCGTTAGCATGGACGAGTCCGCTCACACGGCGGACACCGCCTCGGGGCTGATCGGTTTCGACTACGTACATCGAGGTAGGGGAAGCGTGTCGGTGCAGGCTGGAGACCACCGTGAGCGTCGCAGCAACCAATTAAGCGCCGATTCCAATCAGCGCGACTACGCTCTCGCTGCCTGATCAGCGAGGCTAGTCTGTCGGCCCGGGTTTTCGTTCCCGAACCCGGATGCCGGCATCAGCTAGGGAACTCACCGTCGTCCGCCGGTCGCGGGTGGTGACGGGACATCCAACAGCGACTGGGATCGTCATCCCGGCTTGTTCGTGAGACCGGGAGATCCGAGTAGAGACACAGCGGACTGCACACGGAGAAGCCCTACCGAAGTGACGGAGGACCCGGGTTCAATTCCCGGCAGCTCCACGGAGAACCGGCCCCTCACCAGACCAGGTGAGGGGCCGGTTCTGTGTCCCGCGATCGTCGCGGGGCCAGGAGAACAGCGAAGGAGCCGAGCGTGCGCCGGACATCGCGCAGCGTCGCCGTCGTCGGTGCCGTCTTGATCTGCGTTCAACTCCTGGTCCGCGGTTGGCTGGTGGCGCGCGGCTCGTTCTACTGGGACGACCTCGTCCTGATCGGTCGTGCCTCGGAGACCTCGATATTCGGCTGGGACTACCTGACCCACAGCCACGACGGGCACTTCATGCCCGCGGCCTTCCTGGTGTCCGGGATCGTCACGAGTGTCGCACCGCTGCAGTGGTGGCTGCCCGCGCTGGTCCTGCTGCTGATGCAGGCGGCGGCGTCGATCTCGGTGTGGCGCATGATCGGTGTCCTCGCGCCGGAGTCCCGGGTCGGGGCGCCGGCGGCGCTGGCCTTCTACCTGTTCAGCCCGCTGACCGTCGCGAGCTATCTCTGGTGGGCGGCCGGCCTCAACGCGTTGCCGCTGCAGGCCGCACTGGCGATCGTGGTGGCGAACGCGGTGCTGCTGGCCCGGGAACCGGACCGGTCGGCGGCCTCACGCCGGAGACTGGTCGCGGGGGCCGTGGCGGCCTTCGTCGTCGCACTCGCCTTCTTCGAGAAGTCGCTGGTCATCGTTCCGGTCGCGGTGGTCGCCGTGTATCTGGCGACCCGCTTCTCGGCGACTCGGCGTCCGGAGTCGAGGGGCGGCGTCCGGGTGCTGTGGTGGTGGCTGGGCGGCGTGTTCGCGGTGTGGGCGGTGCTGTTGGCGGTGTTCGTCCGGCCGGCCGTCGGCGAACGCTCGGCGAGCCAGACCGCCACCCTGGTCCGGCAGGCCTTCTTCGAGGCGTTCGTCCCGATCCTGCCGGGCGGGCCGTGGTGGTGGGAGCGCTGGATCCCGTCGCCCCCGATGGCCGATCCGGCGGTGTGGATGCATGTCGCGGGCTGGCTGTCGATCGTCGCGGTCGTCGGGTGGTCCGTGCTCGCCCGCCGTGGCGCCGTGGCGGTCTGGGGGTTCGCGGCCGCGTACGTGGTGCTCATCCAGATCCCGGTCATGTGGTTCCGGTCGGGGCTGCAGACCTCGGGCGACCTCGGCCGGACCCTGCGGTATCTGCCGGACTCCGCGCTGGTGATCACGGTGGCGATCGCCCTGGTCGCGGCGGGACCCGTCCCGGCGGCGGGGCTCGGCGGGGTCGTGCGCGCCGGTGCCGTTCGGCGTGCGCGCGCCGTGCCCGCGGGGGCGCTCGTCGCCGGGGTCGTCGTGCTCACGGTGTCCTCGCTGATCAGCACCTTCACCTATCTGGCGTCGTGGCGGGAGGGACCGACCCGGGACTACCTCGAGACGGGTCGGGCCTCCCTGCAGGCGAATCGCGGTGCGGTCGTGTTCGACCAGCAGGTTCCGCTGGAGGTCCTGCTGCCCTTCACCCACCCGTACAACCGGACGGCGCGGGTGTTCGCGAGAGTCCCCGACCGCGCCCGGTTCGACGACGAGGCCCGCGCCCCGCTGGTCCTCGACGAACACGGGGTCGCGGTGCCCGCGGGGGTGAGTCCGGTCCGGCAGGTGTTCGCGAGTGCGGGGTCGTGCGAGCACCCGGGCGACGGCATCGTGACCGCGGCGCTGTCGGAGCCGGTGATCGGCTGGGACTGGACCGTCGAACTGAGCTATTGCGCCACGCGTGACGGGAAGGTCGCGGTGGTGCTCGGCGACGGCCCGGAGCGGACCGTCCACGTGGACGGGGGACTGCACTCGGTGTTCTTCCGGCTGCGCGGCGGCGGCGGCGAACTCCGGATCCGGCCCCTCACGCCGGGGCTCCGGTTGTCCACGGGGGCGGGGCGTCTGGGGGAGACGGTCGTGGCGGCCTACCTGTGGTGAGCCGCGAAGACCGGGGAGGGGTGCGAAGACCGGGAGACGAGAACGGTCCCCCTCCCGTGCGTCGCGCACCGAAGGGGGACCGTCCGACTGGAACGTCTTACTTGGTTCCGGAGAACACGAAGAGCAGAGCGTCGAGTACGTCGGGGTGGTCCTGGATGAGGGCCCACAGCTGCTGATCGAACATTCTTCACTTCCTCTCGTTCAGTGGTACGGACACGTCGAGTGTAACCAGTTCGGGGGACAGCGCAGGTGACCGAAGTCATATGCTTCCCATACGTCGCATTCGAGATCGGGGTCCGGCCCGCCCATGACCTGGTGCGACGTCATGCCTAGGGGTTTGCTGAGAATTCGGTGGGAGGTCAGACGAGAAGCCCCGCAATGATCACACCGAGCACGAGTCCCGCCAGAATCGGCGGAAGCGCGGCCGGAAGCTCCATGGATGTCCCTCCTCTCTGTCGTCCGTTCGGACCACAGTCTGGTGGAGAGGAGTGCCCGGCGCCAGGGTCGCGGCTCACCCTGGTCGTCGCCGGTTCTTCGTGGTAATGAGTTGTGCCGCTGGGTGTTTCACGCTTTCCGCGGGAGCGGATTCACAGCTCGAGGCCGTTGATCACCTCGTACAGCCCGTCGGCGTAATGCTGGCGCACCTTCTTCTTGTCGAACTTGCCGACCGAGGTCTTGGGGACCTCCTCGCCGAACGACCAGCGCTCGGGCACCTGCCAGCGCGGGATGCGCTCCTCCAGCCAGGCGCGGGCGGTGGGGACGTCGAGCGTGGAGCCCTCCCGGAGGACGGCCAGCACGAAGGGGCGCTCGTCCCACTTCGGGTCGGGAACGCCGATCACGGTGCATTCGAGGATGTCCGGGTGCCCGGCGATCACGTTCTCCAGGTCCACCGACGAGATCCACTCGCCGCCGGTCTTGATGATGTCCTTGGTGCGGTCGACGATCGTCATGAAGCCGTCGGGGGTGATGGTCGCGACGTCGCCGGTGCGCAGCCAGCCGTCGTGGAACTTGGCCGGGTCGGACACGTTGCCGTCGGGCGAGTAGTACGCGCCGGTGATCCACGGACCGGAGACCTCCAGTTCGCCGCTGGTCTCGCCGTCGTTCGGCAGGACGGTGCCGTCGCCGTCGACGATCCGCGCGTCGACCGCGGCGGGGAAGCGGCCCTGGGTGACCCGATAGGAGAACGCCTCCTCGGGATCGGTGATGCCGAACGGGACGTGGGCCACCGATCCGAGCGGCGAGGTCTCGGTCATGCCCCAGGCGTGGGTGATCGGGGCGCCGTACTCGTCGAACTTGCGCATCATCGCCGGCGGCACCGCGGCGCCGCCGACGGTCACCTCGCGCAGATGCGAGATGTCCTGGGGGTTCGCGTCGAGCACCGCCGCCACGCCCGACCAGATCGTCGGTACGGCGGCCGCCATGGTCGGCCGCGTCACCCGCATGATCTCCAGCAGCGGCTCGGGCTGCAGGAACCGATCCGGGTGGATCAGGCTCGCACCCGCCATCATGGCCGCGTACGGCATCCCCCAGCTCATCGCGTGGAACATCGGCACGATCACCAGCGCGGAGTCGGAGTTGGCCAGCGCCATGGCCGAGGACGAGGTGACCTGGAACGAGTGCAGGTAGATCGACCGGTGCGAGTAGACGACGCCCTTCGGATCACCGGTGGTGCCGGAGGTGTAGCACATGGCGGCGGCGGCCCGCTCGTCCAACTCGGGCCAGTCGTACTCCGTCGACTCGTCGGCCAGCAGCTCGTCCCAGGTGTGCACGGTGACGCCCTCGGGGGCGGTGAACGACTCGGCGGGACCGTTCACGACGACGACGTGCTTCACCGTCGGTGCGTGCGGCACGTAGTTCTGGAGCAGCGGGGCGACGCTGGCGTCGACGAACACCACCCGGTCCTCGGCGTGGTTCATGATGTAGATCGCCTGCTCGGGGGAGAGCCGCAGGTTGAGCGTGTGCAGTACGGCGCCCATCGACGGCACGCCCGCGTAGAGCGCCTGGTGCTCGTTGTTGTTCCACATGAACGTCGCGACGCGGTCGCCGATCGAGATGCCCAGTCGGGCCAGTGCGTTCGCCACCCGGGCGGCCTGGTCGCCGATCTCGGCGAACGATGCGGTCCGCAGCCCGGAGCCGGTCCAGGTGCTGACGGTGGCTTCGGGGAAGAACTTGCGGCTGTGTTCCAGCAGGCTGGTGATGGTCAGCGCGCCCTCTTGCATAGTCGACTGGATCATGGGTGTCCGGAGCCTTTCCTCGCAGTGACATGAGCGCCGATCGGCGCTCCAAGGTGATTTACGCCACGGTAGCGGTTATCGTCTCACCTGCGTGCGACAAATCCCGGATCTGTTGCACGCGGGTGTGGACGCGGAGTCGAGGCGACGAGTGAGGAGGGCATTGTGAGCACCGTGATCGACGACGATGTGCTGGCGCTGGCCGGCCGTGCCTTCGTCGCCACCGGCCGCCTGGACATGGGCGCGCTCGCCGATTCGGCGGGCATCAACCGGAGCACGCTGTACCGGCGCTGCGGCGGCCGTGACGCACTCATCGCCGCGGTGATCTGGCGGCTGGCGGAACCGACCTTGCACACCGCCTACGCCGGCGCGGACGGCGTCGGCGGCGAGCGGATCGCCGATGCGCTCGGTCGTTTCGCCGACTCCGTGGTGAGCCTGAAGCCGTTCGCCGACTTCGTCCGACGCGAACCCGAACGCGCGATGCGCCTGTTCACCACGCGGGCCGGGGGCGTGTCGAACCGGATCGTGTCGATGATCGAGGACTGGGTGCGGGCGGAGGTCGACGCGGGAACGTTGACGCCGGTGCTGCCTCCGCGGGACACCGCGTACGTGCTCCTGCGCATCGCCGAGTCGTTCATCTACGCCGAGGTGCTCACCGGAGAGGAACCCGAACCGATGAAGGTCCGACAGGCATGCGGAGCGCTGCTCGGCGTCTCCCGAGCAGGAGGGGAATGACGGTGGTCTCACTGCGCGGCGTGTACGACGCGATGGAGAAGCGGGCGACGCCGGTGATCGAGGACGTGGTCCGGTCGCCGCGATTCGGGGAGGCCGCCGGAGTCGTCGCACATCTTCGCCGACGCGTCGGCCGCACGGTCGAGGGCGTCGCCGCCGACCTCCTGCACGCGGTGAACCTGCCCGCGGGCAGCGACCTGCGCAAACTCCGGCGCCAGATCGGCGACCTCGATTTCGAGGTGCGCAGCCTCCGGAGGGAACTGGCCGAGCGGGCGGCACGGGAGGACGGCGATGGCACTGATTCCTGATCCGCGCGGACTGGCCGACCGGGTCCGCGAGGAGATCGAACGCAACGCGCTGCGGGCCCGCAACGGGATCAAGATGGCGGTCGGCGCCTCCGCGCCGCCGACCGGCGTGACGCCCCGGGACCAGGTGTGGGGCGACGGCCGCGCCCGACTGTTCCGGTACCGCAACGACGACGTCCGCTACCGTCCCCCGCTGCTGATCGTGTTCTCGATCGTCAGCCGCGCGTACATCCTGGACCTCTCGCCGGGCAACAGCTTCATCGAGAAGCTCCTCGGTGCGGGCTTCGACGTCTACCTGCTGGATTGGGGCGAACCGGACGAGCGGGACGCCCGCAACCGGTTCGAGTACTACGCCGACGCCGCGATCCCGGCCGCGGTCCGCGCGGTCCGCGCCTCCTCGGGGAGCGACGAGGTGAACCTGCTCGGCTACTGCTTCGGCGGGGTGCTCACCCTGCTCTACAGCGCGCACCACCCGGAGTCGCCGATCCGGAGCCACACCGTCGTCGCCTGCCCGGTCGACTTCGAGCACCTCCCGATGCGCGACTTCTTCGGCGGCCCGGACACCGACGTCGAGGAGATGCTCGGCGACGACGGGAACATCCCGCCCGGCGTCGTCTTCAGCGCGTTCAAGAACCTCCGTCCGACGGCCAACGTCACCGGCTACGTCGACCTGCTCGACCGGCTCTGGAACGACGACTACGTGGCCGCCTACCAGGCGATGAACGGCTGGGCGAGCGACCACGTGCCGTTGCCGGGGGCGGTGGCCGTGCAGATGCGGGACCTGCTGTTCCAGAACTCCCTGGTCGAGGGCTCGATGGTGCTCGGCGGCGACCGGATCTCCCTGGCAGACGTCACCGAGCCGTTCCTGGCGGTCCTGGGCGCCAAGGACCACATCGTGCCGCCGGAGGCCGCCCGACCGGTCCTGGACCTGGTCGGGTCGGCGGAGAAGACCGAGCTGTGCCTGCCCGGCGGCCACATCGGACTGGTGGTCGGCCGCAGCGCGGCCAAGAACACCATTCCCCCGATCATCGAATTCCTGCGGAACACGAGCGAGGCGATGGAATGACCGTCCGAAAACTGACCGAGACCGATGCGGAGCGGCTCGCGGCGCTGCTGACCGACCTGTCCGAGCGCGATCTCACCCTGATCCGCGAAGACCTGAGCGATCCCGGGCTGGCCCGGCGGATCCTGGGCGCACCGGGGTACCGCTGGGCCGCCGAGGGACCGGACGGCGCACTGCTCGGATACGCGACGATCAGCCGACTGCCGGGCTGGTCGAATCACGTCGGCGAACTGCGGCTGGTGGTCGCCGAGGCCGCGCGCGGGCAGGGGCTCGGCGCCGAACTGGCCAAGGAGGCCATGCGGTCGGCGTTCGGCGACGGCGTCACCAAGATCGTCATCGAGCTGCCCACCGACGCCGAAGGCGCGGTCGCCCTGTTCAGCCGTCTCGGTTTCACCGGCGAGGCGCTGCTCCGCGATCACCTCGAGACCGACGACGGGCAGAAGCACGATCTCCTGGTCCTGGCACACCATGCGCAGGACGTCATGAACACGCTGACCTACACGGGTATCGCGGACGAACTGGCCTGACCGGCCGGAAGCAGAGGAGTTGAAGAGATGACGGTGCTGGACACGTTTCGGCTGGACGACAAGGTGGCGGTGGTGACGGGCGCGTCGAGCGGGCTCGGGGTGGGTTTCGCCAAGGCGCTCGCCGAGGCGGGCGCCGACGTCGTGCTCGCCGCGCGCCGGACCGATCGGCTCGCCGAGACCGCGGAGGCGGTCCGCGCGCTGGGCAGGCGCGCGCTCGCCGTCGAATGCGATGTGACCGACCCCGATGCGTGCACCGCGGTGGTCGAGACGGCGATGGCGGAGTTCGGCCGGGTGGACGTCCTGGTGAACAACGCCGGACTGGGCACCTCCGTGCCCGCGCTGCGCGAATCGCCCGCGGAGTTCCAGAAGGTGATCGACGTGAACCTGAACGGCACCTACTACATGGCGCAGGCGTGCGCGCGCGTGATGCGACCGGGCTCGGCCGTGGTCAACATCGCCAGCATCCTCGGCATCACCAGCGTGCTGCTCCCGCAGGCGGCCTACAGCGCCAGCAAGTCGGCCGTGATCGGTCTGACCCGCGATCTGGCGCAGCAGTGGACCGGGCGCAAGGGGATCCGCGTCAACGCGTTGGCCCCGGGCTACTTCGCCTCGGAGATGACCGCGGAGATGCCCGACAAGGCGATGGACGAGCACGTCATCCCGCGCACCCTGTTCGGCCGACTCGGCAGGGCCGGCGAACTGGAGCCCGCGCTGATCTTCCTGGCGAGCGACGCGAGCAGCTACATGACCGGCATCACCGTCCCCGTCGACGGCGGGACCCTGGTCAGCTGAGAACCGGTCGGCTGAGAACAGGTCGGCTGAGAACAGGTCGGCCGCGAACCGGTCGGCGGAGAGAGACGACGATGAGCCCCACCCTCGAGGAGAGAACCGTGAGCGATCCCGACGACACCCCGGGCGTGGCCAAGCTCTCCGGCAGCAATGTGAAGGCGCCGAGTCCGCTGATGTGGGCGTCCGACGGGCCGCGGGCGACGTGGGAGTTCGCGACCTACCTCAGCGCGTGGCCCGCCATGTTCGCGGCCCCGGTGAGCGACGACCTGCAGCCGGTGCTGGTGCTCCCGGGCCTGGGCACCGGCGACATCAACACCGCGCCGCTGCGTCAGACCCTCCGGCGACTCGGCTACCCGACCTACGGCTGGCGGCTGGGCGTGAACATCGGACCCAGCGAGAAGATCGTCCACGGCATGCGGGCCCGGCTGGCCGAGGTGTACGAGCGGCACCGGGCGCCGGTCTCGGTCATCGGATGGAGTCTGGGCGGCATTTACGCGCGTCGGCTGGCGCGGGAGAACCCGGAGACGATCCGGCAGGTGATCACCCTCGGCAGCCCCATCAAGATGGTGCGGCACGAGCAGAGCAACGCCAGACACGTGTTCGACCTGCTCAAACGGTTCCACATGACGGACCTGGAGCTGCCGCTGGAGGCGGGCGCACCGCCGCTGCCGATGCTCTCGACGGCGTTCTACAGTCGGCTCGACGGCATCGTCGCCTGGCAGGCGTGCCGGGACGATCCCGGGCCGATGGCCGACAACATCGAGGTGCTGTGCAGCCACTTCGGTTTCGGACACAATCTGCCGACGGTGTGGGCGGTCGCCGATCGGCTGGCGCTGCCCGCCGACCGGGCGCCGACGGAGTTCCGTCCGCCGCGCTGGATGAGGTACGCCTACCCCGGCAGGTGACCGCTCGCACCGCGGGTCAGGCCACGCGCACCCCCTTGGGGAGTCTGCCCGCCGGGACGCGGAGTCGTCGTGCGGCGACGGCGAAGCCGACCAGACCGAGCAGCAGGGTGAAGCCCAGACCCGGGTACCAGAGGTGACCGGTGTAGCGGTCGTCGTGCAGGTAGCGGTCGGAGTAGGTGGCGGTGTACGCCGCGGAACAGCGGCTCGCGACGATCTCCGGGCCGGTGCGGACCGAGGAGATCTCGTGCGCGAGTTCCGCCGGAACACTGCCCGCGGCGTAGACGACGTGCCGCGGAGCGCGAGTCCGGTGTTCTCTCGGTGCGGTGCCCGCCGCGAGGGTGTCGGTCACGATCAGCACCGGATTCGGGAGGAACAGCCACCAGATGCGTTCGGTGTGGGTGAAGGGCAGTTCCCGCAGCCGGTCGACGCAGTCGCCTTCGTAGTCGGGGTCGGCGGCGGCCTTCGCCTCGTTCCACCGATGGTCGGCGGCGATCACGGTGTGCTTCTGCTCGACGGACGGCAGGGCGAGGCCGAACGCCGCGGGCAGACCGAGCAGCAGGAGCAGCACGGTGGCCAGGGTGAGCATCGTCGACGCGGTGGGCCGGTTGGAGAGCGACGACCAGCCGAGACCGACCGCGCAGTAGCCGCCGAGCAGGAGCGCGGTCACCGCGATCGCCAGGAGCGAGAACACGACCGAACTCGCCGCGGCGATCACACCCCAGACGAGGTAGGGCGAGGCGATCAGCAGGAAGAGCAGCGAGGCGATCCAGGCGCCGAGGAACTTGCCCAGGGCCAGCTGCGTCCCGGTGATCGGCGTGGCCTGGACGACGGCGAGGGTGGCGTCGCGGCGGTCGCCGTTGACGGTGGCCGCGCTGATCGCGGGCGCACCGATCATGCCGATGAACAGGACGACGGCGAGGACGATGCCGAGGAGTTCCCGCGACCAGGGGGCGTAGGAGTCGGAATCGTCGAGCGTGGCGAGGTAGAGCGACCCGAAGACCACTGTGCTGATCAGCAGGAACAGTGCCAGCGCGGTCCACTTCCAGCGGGTGGAGCGGATGCGCTGGCGCAGTTCCAGGACGGTGACGACGCGCACCGCCGTCGTCCACGAGGCGTACGCGGGCGAGGCGTCGGCCGGTGAGGACTCCGGTGTGGAGGAGTTCCGAGTCATGTCAGGTCCGATCCGCGTGCAGCTGCAGGTAGGCCTGTTCGAGGCCGGTGGTCAGGCGGGTGAACTCCGCGACGGGCTGCCCGGCCGCGACCGCGTCCGCCAGATGTCGTGCGGCGCTCTCGTCGTCGTCGAAGTGGACGACGGCCGCCTCGGATTCGGGCTGGCCGACCAGGCGGAGCCGCCACCCCGCCGACATCGGTCCGGCGACCTGAGTCCGGCCGCCGGTCATCAGCACGACGTCGTCGACCATCTCCTCGAGTTCGGTGAGGATGTGGCTGGAGACCAGGACGGCGGCGCCGGCATCGGCGGCCGCGCGCAACTGGTCGCGCAGTTCGACGCGCGAACGCGGGTCCATGCCCGAGGCGGGCTCGTCCAGGAGCAGGTAGCGCGGGCTGTTGACCAGTGCGCGGGCCAGACCGAGACGCTGCTTCTGGCCGCGGGAGAGCTCGCTGGCCGGTCGTGTCGCGTGCTCGGTGAGGTGCACCGTGGTGAGCAGTTCGTCGGCGCGGGCGGCGGCCGCGGTCCGGCCGATCCCGTAGAGCCGGGCGAAGGTCACCAGGATCTCGTGCGGGGTGAGGGAGTCCCAGGTGCCGAAGACGTCGGGCATCCAGCCGGTCCGGGCGCGCAGGACGCGTTCGTCGACGGCCTCGCCGTCGACCGTGCGGGTCCCGGACGACGGTTCGAGGAGCCCGGCGAGGAGCAGCAGCAGGGTGGTCTTGCCCGCGCCGTTCGGTCCGACGAGACCGGTGATCCGGCCGGGCGTCAGGGTGAGGTCGGCGCCGGTCACCGCGGGGTGCTTGCCGAAGGATCGGGTCAAGCCGGTCGCAACGAGGGTCATGCGACTCGAGGTTACGTGCCGGGGTGCGACGGAGGTCGAGACTCGGCGGGACGGGGGGTCGGGGACCGGCGTCGGGGGACCGACTTCAGGGGCGGCGGACGGCGTCGCCGATGAAGTCCAGGGCCCGGCCGTGCCAGAGTCCGACGTGGTCGAGCATGGCGTGGCCGCCGTTCGGCACCGACACGAACTCGGCGTCCACCCCGCGGGCGACGAGTTCGGCGATGCCCTTCTCGGTGCGGCGTGGCCGGGTGAGGGTGTCGGCCTCACCGTGGATGGCGAGGACGCGGGCGTCGTCGTGGATGCGGCGCCAGTCGGCGAACTGCCACCAGGGCGCGAGCGCCAGGATGTCGGTGACCTGCGGGTCGGCGCCGAGCCGGGCGACGATCCGGCCGCCCATCGAGTGCCCGATGAGCGCGATCGGAGTCTCCGGGTAGCGCCGTTTGAGCTGTTCCAGCGAGTTCCGGGCGTACGGCATGGGGCTGGCCTGGCCGCCGTTCCAGCCGTAGACGCGGTAGGCGGCCTGGTGGACGCGGACCGACCGCGGGAAACGCGCCTGAACCGACAGGCTGAACGGATACATCCGCATCGCCGAACCCTGGGTGCGGGAGAAGGGCCGGTAGCTGAAGTCGGTGCCGCCGGGGAGCACCAGGACGGCGAGCTTGGGGGAGGGCATGACTGCACTCTATTGAGTGCGGAACAGGGAGCGAGTGCCGGATCGTCGCCGCCGACTTCGCCGCCGATCCCTGAGCGGAGGCCCGGACGGTGGCAGAATCTGAAGGCATGGCGCACCCGCGGGCCGGCACACCGGCACAGACCGAAGACCTGATCGACGTCGACGCCGTTGAGCGCGCGTACTACACCGTGGAGCCGGACCCGGCGAACCCCGACCAGCGCGTGGTGTTCGGCACCTCCGGGCACCGGGGGAGCAGCCTGAACGGCGCCTTCAACGAGAACCACGTCCTCGCGATGACGCAGGCGATCGTCGACTACCGGAACGCCGAGGGCATCACCGGCCCGGTGTTCATCGGTTTCGACACGCACCTGCTGTCGGTCCCGGCGTGGCGGAGCGCCCTGGAGGTGCTGGTCGCCAACGGCGTCTCGGTGCTCACCGCCGCGGGCGACGAGTTCACGCCCACCCCCGCGGTGAGCCGCGCCATCCTGTCGTACAACGCAGGCGCGGACGCGGTGGAGTCCGGGCAGGCGGACGGCATCGTCGTCACACCGTCGCACAATCCGCCCGCCGACGGCGGTTTCAAATACAACCCGCCCAGCGGCGGGCCCGCCGACGGGTCGATCACCTCGGTGATCGCTGCCCGCGCCAACGAACTGCTCGAAGCGGGCCTGGACGGGGTCGCCCGCATCCCGTTCGACGAGGCCCGCGGCAGCGGCCTGGTGCGCGACTACTCGTTCCTCGACGACTACGTGGCGGCGCTGCGCGACGTGGTCGACATGGACGCGATCCGCGACGCCGGGATCCGGATCGGCGCGGACCCGCTCGGCGGCGCGTCGGTGGCCTACTGGAAGGCGATCAAGGAGCACTACGGCCTGACGAACATGACGGTGGTGAACCCGGACACCGATCCCGCGTTCGGGTTCATGACGCTCGACACGGACGGCAGGATCCGGATGGACTGCAGTTCGCCCAATGCCATGGCCTCGCTGATCGCCCAGCGCGAACGGTTCCAGATCGCCACCGGGAACGACGCCGATGCCGACCGGCACGGCATCGTCACCGGTGACGCGGGCCTGATGAACCCGAACCACTATCTCGCCGTCGCCATCGACTACCTGTTCACCCACCGGCCCGGGTGGGGCGAGCGCGCCGCGGTCGGGAAGACGCTGGTGTCGTCGTCGTTGATCGATCGGGTGGTCGCCGGGATCGGCCGCGAACTGATCGAGGTGCCCGTCGGGTTCAAATACTTCGTGGCGGGACTCGCGGACGGCTCCGTCGGCTTCGGCGGCGAGGAGAGCGCGGGGGCGTCGTTCCTGACCCGCGACGGACTGCCCTGGTCGACCGACAAGGACGGCCTGATCATGGATCTGCTGGCCGCGGAGATCCTCGCGGTGACCGGCAAGACGCCGTCGCAGCGGTACGCCGAACTCGCCGCCGAGTACGGGACCAGCGCCTACGCCCGGATCGACGCGCCCGCCGACCGCGAGCAGAAGGCGAGACTCGCGGCCCTCTCGCCGGAGCAGGTCACCGCGACCGAACTCGCCGGCGAGCCGATCACCGCGATCCTCACCGAGGCGCCCGGCAACGGCGCCGCCATCGGCGGACTCAAGGTGACCACCGAGAACGCCTGGTTCGCCGCGCGTCCGTCGGGCACCGAGGACGTCTACAAGATCTACGCGGAGAGCTTCCTGGGCGCCGAACATCTGGCGCAGGTGCAGGCGGAGGCGCAGCGGTTGGTCGACTCGGTTCTGGTCTGACGGTCGGTACAGTCGTGCGGGTGAGCAAGAAGAACTCGCCTGCGCCCACCGAGAACCCGGACTACGAGCCGAGGGCCACCTCGAGCCGGTCGACCTACCTGCTGATCGGGATCGGCGTCGTCGTCGCGGCCCTGATCGTCGGCGGCGTCGTGTGGAACGCGAACAAGAGCTTTCCGCCGGTCGACGACGAGGTGCTCGCCGAGAACGCGTCGTTCATCGTCGGCGAACGCACCGCGCCGACCACGGTGGACGTGTTCGAGGACTTCTCCTGCCCGAGCTGCAAACAGTTCGAGTCGAAGTCGGGTCCGGCGCTGGCCTGGGCCGCGAAAACCGGGAAGCTCCGGGTGCGCTACCACCTGCTGACCTTCATGGACGACAAGTCGCCGTCGGGCAGCTACTCGTCCCGGGCGGCCGGTGCCGTCCTGTGCGTCGCACGGACCGGCGACGCCGCGGTGTTCCACGGCCTGCACGCCGAACTGTTCGCGCAGGCTCCCGGGCCCGACTCCGACGCCGATCCGACGGATACGGAGATGGCGGAGATCGCCGGGCGGTCCGGGGCGAAGGACGAGACCCGCGAGTGCATCGCCGCCGGCGCCGGGGTGGATCGGGCGACGGCGATGGCCGATCAGTCGCGGACCCAGCTGGCCAACTCGAACAAGGGCAGGGTGGCGACGCCGACCGTGCTCGTCGGCGGCCGACAGATCGAGGGGATCGTCGACGACGACGCGTGGGTGCACAAGCTGATCACCGGCGGCGCCTCCAACTGAGAGGCGGCCGTTCGCCCCGACCCCGCACGATAGGGAACGAACGACGCATGGATCGCGGGTAGCGTGGACGGTGATCGTCCCCCCGTCGAGGAGTCCCATGCCCGAAGTCGTCGCCTACGCCATCGATTCACCCACCGGACGGTACGAGAAGACCGTCATCACCCGGCGTGAACCGGGGCCCACCGAGGTGTACTTCGACATCGCCTACGCGGGCATCTGCCACTCGGACATCCACACCGCGCGCGGCGAATGGGGCGAGGTGCTGTACCCGCTCGTCGCCGGACACGAGATCGCCGGTGTCGTCAGCCGGGTGGGTTCGGAGGTGACCGATTTCTAGATCGGGGACCGGGTCGGCGTCGGCTGTTTCGTGGATTCGTGCCGGTCGTGCGACGAGTGCCGGGCCGGCGAGGAGCAGTTCTGCACCGGCTCGCCCGGGACGGTGTTCACCTACAACAGCATCGGGCGTGACGGCGAGCCCACCGCGGGCGGCTACTCGCAGGGCATCACCGTCGAACAGGACTATCTGGTCCGGATCCCCGACGCGGTGCCCCTGGAGCATGCCGCACCGCTGATGTGCGCGGGGATCACCACCTACAGTCCGCTGAAGAGGTGGGGCGCGGGCCCGGGGAAGAAGGTCGGCGTGATCGGTCTGGGCGGCCTCGGCCACATGGCCGTCCAGTTCTCCGCCGCACTCGGTGCCGAGACCACCGCCTTCGGTCGGACCCTGTCCAAGCGCGACGACGGTATCGCCCTCGGCGCCGTCGACTACGTCGCCACCTCGGACCCCGAGCGCATGCGCGAACTCCGCGGGTCGTTCGATCTGGTCGTCTCGACCCTCTCCGACGGCATGTCGCTCGACACCCTGCTCGGGCTCGTCAAGGCGCACGGAGTGGTGGTGAACCTGGGGCTTCCGGAGGGCTCGTCGGATCTGCACCTCGGTCCGCTCACCGCGCGGTCGCGGGTGCTCGCCGGATCCAACATCGGCGGGATCCGCGAGACGCAGGAGATGATCGACTTCTGCGCGGAGCGGGGAATCGGTCCGATCGTCGAGACCATCTCCGCCGACCGCATCAACGAGGCGTACGACGACGTCGTGGCCTCGAAGGTGCGGTACCGCTACGTGATCGACGCGGCGACGTTCGGAGACTGAACGCCCGGCTCTCAACGCGGAGATTCAGAAGGGCGGTGGGCCGAGGTCTCGGTCGACACGTTCGCGTGCGCGGCGGAGGCGAGCCCGCGCGGCCCGGCGCCAGGCGTGCTTGTACGCGGTGACGGCGTGGATTCCTCCTCCTGCGGGTGGTCGTGGATCATTCGGCGGTGGTGAGAGATTCGGGATGGATTCGGGTTTGAATCCCGGTGGAGCGAGTGTCTGGTGGCGGCATCGCAGGTTCTCCAGTTGTGGGAGGAGCCACTGGTTGGGTGCGCGGGTGTCGACGGTGATGCCGTGGACGGTGATCGAGGTCCACGGGGTGCCGTCGGCGGGGTCGATCCAGAGGTCGTCGACCCATCCTTTCGTCGGATTCGTCGCGCCGAGATGGGTCTTCAACAGGTGATGTTTGAGACATTTCGGTGCGAGATTGCAGAGGCAGGTGGGCCCTCCCGAGGCCGGGTAGCGGTGGTCGAACTCGGTGACGTGGTCGAGGTGGCACGACCAGGCCGGGTGTTCGCAGCCGGGGAGTGTGCAGGTCCCGAAGACCGCGCGGGCCAGGGTGTCGAGGGCCGCGGTCGGTCGATACCGATCTCCGGGCCTGCTGGTGTTCTCGATCCGCACGAGAGGTTCAGGAGGACCCGAGAGTTCGGCGATATCGGTGTCTCGGATGCTTTCAGTGTCGCGGAGGGCGTCGAGGTCCAGGTCTCGGACGATGGCGTCGGGACGCTGGGCCAGCTCTCGCACGTGTGCGGCGCTGATCGGACCGTGCCCGTCCAGGTGAGCCGGTAGATCGTTCTCGCCGTCCAGCGTCGACTTCTGGCAGACCGCGTGAATCACGATCGCAGCCTGCCGCTGGGAGACCTGCTGCTCATCGAGTTCAGCGGTGCACGCCTCTTTCGCGGCGCAGGCGCAGGTGAAGGGGAGCCGGCGCAGGCAGGCGATCGCGGCGGCCGAACGTCGTTGCCCGATCGTGCGCGGATCATTCGGGCAGCACGCCGCCGCCAACACGTTCACCGCTTCCTGGGCCAACCGTGTCTCCTCGGCGTCAGCGGTGATGTGCAGCCCGCCGAGGCCGTCGGGGTAGTCGCGGTGGGTGACGTTCTTCTTGCGGTTCTTCTTCTCGTAGCGGCGTTTGACGGCGTCGGTGTCGTGGATCTCGACGATCCGGTCGGCGGTCTTGCTCGCGGCCTTGGCCGAGAGGTGCCCGGCCTCGGCGAGTGCTTCGGCGAGGTCGTGGTCGACGGCCGTCAGTGGTGCCCGCTCGTCGACGATGTCGGTGCGGTCGACCACGGTGGTGAACACCGCCGGGTCGATGATCCCGTCCCGCAGCAGGGCGGCGGTGGAAGGGAGTCGGTCGGTAGCGGCGACGGCCTCGCTCACCAGAGCTTTCGCCTGGGCGATGGGGAGGGCGAAGACGATCGCGACTTCTTCGATGGTGACCGTCCACGGATCGAACAGATCCCGCTGATCCTCACCGCCCTCGATGAGGTCGGCGAGCCGTCCGAGGGTGATCTCCAGGAACTCGGCGACCGCGGTCAGTTGCGACCAGCGCAGGAACGCCTCCCCGCGATGCGCCGCGGCGGCGAACAACAACCAACCCTGACCCTGCGTTCGCTCGTCCGTCCCAGGATCGGGCGGCGTCATGCCGACACCGGTGAGATCGAGCCGCGCCCAGGGCGAAGCGCCGTCATCGCGGTGAATCACGGTGCACCCCCTGCGCCCGTTCCGACGAGTGTCCTGGCGGACGCATCGTCGTGTGCATGTTTGATCGAAGCTCACCGATCGAGGTTGATGTGATCTACGATACTCGCCAAGGGGAATTAGATCAAGTGTTCGATCAGGCGAAGTAGGCTCATCATAATTGCTGGTGTCGGGTGTTTTCCAGAGGTTTCCGGAAGGCTGCCACCGCCTGTCTTCGCTGCGAGGAGGCGGGGGTGAGGTGGGGTCAGGCGGGGATCTGGCGCCGAGATGTTCGAATATTCCTCGCCCGAAGGGGTGTGTTCTGGGTGCCGACTTCGGGGTGTCGTAGAAGGTCGGCGGTCGGCGGGATCGTCGAACGTTGTCGCGATGTTCAACGGTGTGCGTCAGCGCCGTTCGATGCTGCCCTCGTGAGGGCTCGATCATGCGTCCCACCAGGCGATTTGGTTGCTGTGCACGCAGTGGGGTAACTTAATCAGCGCACCCGGCAGGGAGCGAAAAACAGAACACGGGGCTATGGCGCAGCTGGTAGCGCACCACACTGGCAGTGTGGGGGTCAGGGGTTCGAGTCCCCTTAGCTCCACTCGAGAAGCGGCGGTTCAGAGAATTTCTCTGAACCGCCGCTTCTCTCTGTCTCGGTGATCATCCCCGGCGAGGGCGGCTGAGGGTCGACGGCCAGAATGTGTGCACGGCGACGGCGGCCGGTGCTCACCCGTTCGAGTGAATCGGGTAGATTCGGCGCATCTCGACCAGACGTGTCGCCCAGTTCCCTCGAAAGGGTTGCCGTGTTCAAGTTGCTCCGCGCAGGATCGGCGGCGGCCGTCGTCGTCGCACTCGGGCTCGTCGCGCCGGCTGCGGCGCATGCCGAGCCGTCGGCGAAGGCGTCCGCGCCCACCGACGAGATCTCCGGAGCCCTGGTGCAGATCAAGACCGTCGTCACCGGCGCGGTCTACGTCAAGTTCGACGAGCCGGGCACCGTCTACGGCTGGAGCAGCCCGATCACCAAGGAGTTCCTGTGCACCGGGGTCGCGGTCGAGAAGGACCGCATCGTCACCTCGGCGAGCTGCACTGACCCGAAGTCGTTCGCGATCGCCTCGGAGTTCCGGAAGAAGGCGACCGAGGAGATCCTGATCCGGGACGGCCGGACCCCGTCGGTCGCCGAGATGGTGAGCAACATCGGCGCCGGTCAGAAATGGGACGTCGTCGCCTCCGCCGAGAAGCCCGACCAGCCCGCACAGGTGGCGATCTCGGTACGGGGACTCGGTGAACAGAGTTCGGTGACCACCGCGACCATGGAGGCGTCGACCTTCGCCACCGATCAGCTGTCCGGTCCGGTCGCACTGCTGAAGGCCGGCACCGAGATCGGAGGCATCAAGCCTGCGATCTTCGCCGAGGAGCAGTCGGCACTCGGATCCACGGTGTTCGTCGCCGCCCCGGGGAGCAACAGGTTCGACGGCCCGGCGCCGAAGCCGGTCCTCCGCGAGTCGGAGATCGCGTCGATCCCGGTCGACAACGGTCATCCCGAACTCAAGCTCACGGGAGAGTCGAAGCCGCAGGAGCTCGGTGCGCCGCTGGTCGACGCCGACGGCGTGGTGGTCGGCCTGCTGCCGTACAGCGAGAGCACCACCGCGGTCGACGGGGCACGCCTGTACGGCTGGCTCGCGTCCAAGGGCGTGACGTTCGCGGAACCGGAGCCGGAGAAGAAGCCGCTGTCGATCTGGGTCTGGCTCGGTCCGGTGATCGGCGTCGTCGCGCTTCTGGTGATCGGCGGGATCGTGTGGTTCGTGGTGCGCGGTCGTCGCAAGCGCCGCGCGCAGTCGGGTGCGGGCGCCCCGCAGCCCGGCTGGATGCCGAATCAGCAGCTCCCGGGCCAACAGTTCCCGAGTCAGCCCTTCCTCGCACAGCAGTACCCCGGTCAGCAGAATGCCTGGCCAGCAGATGCCTGGCCAGCCGGCGCCGGGGCAGCAGTATCCCGGTCAGCCGGTGCCGGGGCAGCCGTACGGTGCGCCCCAGCAGCCCTTCGACAGCAGCCCGGGACAGCCCGGTCCGCAGCCGTCGAACGACCAGACGGCGCTGAACACGCCGCTCCCGCAGCAGGGACCGCCGCAGCCCGGAATCCCGCCGCAGCCGAACGTCGGGCAGCAGCCGAACACCGGACCGTACGACAATCGACCGCCGGGGTCGACTCCGCAGTAGCGGCTCTACGTAGCCGCACGGAAACCGAATGAGACTGCGACGGTCGTCTCAATCGAGGAAGTAGTCGTGGATCTTCTCTTCGGTGTCGAGGACCTCCTCAGGTGCCACGCCGAGTTCTAGAGCGAGTTCTACCGACCCGAGAAACGCGACTCCGACATCAGGAGAGAACGCTCGGTCGAGGACATCGAGGTAGACGGTCATACCTCGGTCGAGTACTTCGATGAGTTCTCGATATTCGGTGGAGAGACGCTCGTCGAGGGCGTTCTGTTCACTGAGATAGTGCGCGATCAAGGCGTTCTCGCGCTCGGACAACGATGATGAGGCGGTCCGGTACATGATGGTGCCGATGGTGTTGCCGATGACTGCGCCGAGGACCGGGATCGGGATGAGTGCCTGTCCGAGGAAGGAGGACAGCGCGCTGACCGCGGTCTCGAGTGCGACGAGTTCGGCGTTCTCGATGAATTCCGTCTCGTCGATCTCGCCACGGCGGAGTCGGTTCGCCTGCTCGGCGACCCCGAACGCCGCGGTGACGATCGAACTGGCAACCGCAGCCGGCGTGGCGGTGAAGTTCTTGAGCACATGGATGCTGAAGCCTCGGACTCCGCCCTTGGCTGCGCCCAGACCGGTCTCTTCAGCGATCCCGATCCAGTCGGCATTCGTGAATTCGGAGAGCTTCTTGCCTTCGCGTCGTTTCTTGACGACAGCCTGGACGAAGACGGTGCCGCCCTCGATCGCCGAGGCGGTGACCGTGGCTTTCGCTCCCTCTCGCATTGACGGTCGGCTCTTCTGGTAAGCAGCGTCTCGTTGTGCCTGATCGGTGTCCCGGAGAGATTCCTTCTCGGACTCCAGTGTGGCGCGGTATGTTCCGCGCTGAACCTCGCTGTACTCCAGTGTTGAGGGCTTCGAGTGAGTCGATCCCGACGGAACCGGTACGGAAGAACTCCTGGACCCGCTGCCAATCCCGCAACGACGGGCCGTCCCCGCTGTTCTTCAGTACCCGATTCGCCTGTTCCGGCGACATGTCATGCAGCCTCTTGACCAGTTCGTAATGGTCACGGGGGATCTGGTATCTTCCGCCGCCACTGATGAAGTCCGGGTACTTCTGGAGGTGCTCCGCCACTGCGCCCAGGCCGAAGCGTCCACCGGCGGCGACGAACTTCTGCTGAATCGCGATGCCTCCGCGCAACAGATCCACCGGTCCGTTGTCGTCGATCCAATGGTATTCCGGCTGCTCGCCGAGGATCTGTTTCCGGGCGTTGCCGATGCCTACTTCAGCGACTTCGGCGATGAATCCGTGCATGCCTTTGCGGCCACCACGATTGGTGGTGACCACTTCGAGATCGATCGTGCGTATCGCGTCGGTGATGCTTTTCAGTGATTCATGTATATTTTTGTCTTGATCTCGAAACGTGCTCAGTAGTTGATTCAATCGATTTTCATTGAGGTGATTTATCCATGCGGCGACGGCTTGTTCTTGGTTACTCTTCGCGAGGCCGGTCCAGTTCCTGGGCACTCAGGGCTCCTGTGAGATATGAGTGTTGAGTAGGACTGCGCATGATTTCGTATTGTTCACCAGGGTTCCGAGTTCGCGGCGTTGAGATTCGGACAACGAAGTGAAATCCGATCCGAAGAACTTTAGAGCGTCGCCGTAGCTCGTCGCAAGATTCTCGCGGAGGGACATGGTTCGGTCGAGTAGATCTCCGATCTTCGCATCCACGTTCCGGGTTTCCGCGATGTTGGTCTTCAACGCGGTCAATGCTTCCTCTTTTGCTTCTCTGAGCTCGAACTTCTTCTTCGTGAACAAGGCGATGGAAGTGAGAAGTGTGGCACCGGCGACGGTCCAGCCGATGGGGCCGGCGAGTGCGAGCAGGGCGCTTCCGGCAGCGGTTCCTCCACCGCCCGCGGCGACCGCGCCACCGCCGAGCCAGGCCAGTGCAGCATTACTGGCGACAGCTCCGGAAAGCGTCGAGATCGCAGTGCCGGTCGACGCGGTGCCGAAGGTGGTGGCCACCCACATGGCCGCCGTCGGCGCCATGCTCGCGACAGCGGCTCCTGCGGTGAATCCCACTCCGACACTCGTTGCCGATCGCCGTGCGGCCTCGAGATCCTTGCGTGCGAATTCCTCGGATTCGAGGAATTCCGCCCGGAGGAAGTGAATGCTCTCGAAATCTGTTGTGAACGACTTCGGAGTGTTGGCGATGCTGTTCACCAGAAGTTCGACGAAGGAGATCAAGTCGGCTGAACGCTCACGTTGCCTCAGGAGCGTGACGCCCTTGTCGTTCATCGAGGTGAAGGCGGAGTTGTACTCGACGATTGCCGCCTCGTAAGGGTCCGGTTCCTTGGCGGTCAGTTTCTCTACGGCGTCGGTCGCCGCCTCCTTCAATTCGCCGGCCTGCTCGGAGAACTGTTCGGCCAGTTGACCGGCCTGCTCGGATAGTTGATCAGCCAGTTGACTGGACTGTTCGACCAGTTGGGTCGAGGTGCTTCGGGTGAACCTGCTGAAGCCGTCGAAGGCTTTGCTGAACCCGCTCATAGCCTTTTCTGCACTACTCGGATCGACCATTTGTTCGACTCTCTTTCCATGGTGGGTCGGATAGAGAGTAGCGCCGGTGTCTCAAGCCATGGTCTGTGCGCCGTCGAGCGATTCCCGGATGATGTCGGCGTGGCCCGCGTGCTGGGCGGTCTCGGCGATCAGGTGCGTCACGACGCGCCGGATCGACCACTCGGACTCGGTGAACCACGGGGCATCCGGCAGCGCGTGGCGCACGTCGAGTGACGGCGTGGTCCGGATCGCCTCGTCGGTTCGGGCCGCGATCTCGGCGTACCGGGCCAGCACGGCGTCGAGCGTCTCACCCGGCTGCAGCGCGAACTCCCTGTCCCGCTCGGCGTAGTCCTCCTCGGTGAGGTCGGCGAAGTCCTTGCCGCCGACGCTCAACGCCTCCGCGCCCTTCTCGAAGAACTCGGCCCATCCGGCTTCGGTGAGGGCGACGTGTTTGATCAGCCCGCCGAGGGTCAGCGCGCTGGCCGTGGTCCGCTGCGATGCCTGCTCGGTGGTGAGGTCGCGCGCGGTGTATCGGAGGAAGAACCGGGCCTGCCTGAGTTCGGCCAGCAGGTCGGCGCGTTCGCCGGTGAGCTCCGGAACGGTGTCGGTGGTCTCGGTGACGGCGGTGGTGCCCATGATGTTCTCGTCTCTCTCGTTGATCGGCGTGCACCCGCTACGCTAAGAGCGATAGCGGACAGTTTCTGTCACCTATCGATCGGCGGGGGCCGACCGGCGAGGTCATGAGACGGAGGACGACGATGGGCGACACCGGATCGCGCAGGCTCCGGCTCCTCTCCCTGCTGCAGACGCGCCGGTTCTGGCTCGGCTCCGACCTCGCCGACGAACTGGGCGTCTCCCTGCGGACGCTGCGCCGCGACGTCGAGAGGCTGCGGGAGATCGGTTATCCGGTGGACGCCGACCGCGGGGTCGGCGGCGGCTACCAGCTGGCGCACGGGGCGTCGCTGCCGCCGCTGGTGCTCGACGACGACGAGGCCGTCGCCGTGGCGGTCGGACTCCTGACCGGCGCGCAGTCGCCGATCACGGACATCGCCGAGACCTCCGCGCGGGCGCTGGCCAAGGTGATCCCCGTGATGCCGGCGCGCCTGCGCAGGCGGATGGAGGCGCTGCGGTCGGTGACGGTGAGCGCGGAGTCGTCGTGGTCGGGGACGCGGATGGACTCCGAGACGCTGGTCGCGACGGCCCGGGCGTGCCGGGACGGCGAACGGATCACCTTCGGCTACACCGCGGCCGACGGCGCCGAGACCACGCGGCACGTCGAACCGCATCGGCTGGTCACGTTGGGACGGCGCTGGTATCTGGTCGCCTACGACCTCGACCGGTCCGACTGGCGCTCGTTCCGCGTGGACCGGACGGCGCGGGTGCGCACCACCGGTGCCGCGTTCGCCCGCCGCGCCGTCCCCGGCGGGGACGCCGCCGAGTACGTGCGTCGTTCGGTGGCGTCGGGTCCGCGGACCGGTGCCGTCGCGGAGGTCGCCGGCGTCGCCGCCGAGGTCCGCGAGACCCTGCGGACCTGGGCCGTCGTCACCGAGGTCGCCGCGGGACGCTGCCGGGTGGAGATCGACACCGACTCGCTGGACTGGGCGGTGACGGTGGTCGGTTTCTCCGGGTGTCGGGTGCTCGGTGCCGAGCCGCCGGAGTTCGCGGCACGACTGAGGGACTGGGCCGACCGCCTCGCCCCGCCCGCATGATTACCGTGGCCGCATGAGTGTTTCTCCGGACCGGTCCGCGCCGTCGTGCATCGAGGTGCGCGGGGCGCGCGTGCACAATCTGCGGGGGATCGACGTCGACGTCCCGCTGGGGAGACTGGTGGCTGTCGCCGGCGTGTCCGGTTCGGGGAAGTCGTCGCTGGCGATGGACGTGCTCTACGCGGAGGGGTCGCGCCGCTACCTCGAGGCGCTCTCGACCTACACCCGACGCCGGATCGGGCAGGCGCCGCGCGCCGAGGTCGACTCGGTCTCTCACGTGCCCGCGGCCCTGGCGCTGCGGCAGCGTCCCGCGGTGCCCGGCCCGCGTTCGACGTTCGGCACGTCCACCGAACTGCTCAACGTCCTGCGGCTGATGTTCTCCCGGCTGGCGAGCCACGTGTGCCCGAACGGGCACCGCCAGGCGCCGACGTTGAACGTCGCCGCCGAGATCCCCGTGGTCTGCCCGGACTGCGGGGTGAGCTTCTCGCCGCCGGGCGCCGAAGCGCTCGCCTTCAACTCCGGTGGAGCGTGTCCGGCGTGCGAGGGCCTCGGCACCGTCCGCGACGTCGACGACGACGCCCTGATCGCAGATCCGGGACTGTCGCTCGACGAGGGCGCGGTGCTCCCGTGGCAGATGTTCGGGTTCCACGTGCAACCGCAGATCGCCCGCGAGTTCGGCGTCCGGACCGACGTCCCGTGGCGCGACCTCACCGACGCCGAACGGCGGATCGTGCTCGACGGTCCCGCCGAGAAGAAGCACATCGCGGTCACCTCCACCAAAGGCGTGCACGAACTCGACTTCACCTTCCGCAACGCCCGCCTCACCGTCACCGAGGAGCTGAAACGCGCCGACACCGAGAAACGGCTCGCCCGCGTCGGCCGGTTCCTCACCGAGCGGACGTGCCCGTCGTGCCGCGGCACCCGGCTGTCGGAGGCGGCGCGTGCTCCGCGGATCGACGGAGCCGGGCTCGCCGAGGTCACCGGGCGACCGCTGCACGACGTCGTCGAGTGGGCGCGATCGGTGCCGGGGACCCTTCCCGAGGAGTTCGGGCCGATGGCGCGGGTCCTGGTCGACACCCTGGAGCAGATGGCGCGCCGACTCCTCGACCTCGGCCTGGGCTATCTGACGCTGGACCGGGCCGGGGCCACCCTCTCGACCGGGGAACGACAGCGCGGGCAACTGGCCCGCGCGGTGCGGAACCGGACCACCGGCATCCTGTACGTGCTCGACGAACCGTCGATCGGCCTGCACCCGGCGAATCTCGCGGGTCTGCGGGGCGTGCTCGACGACCTGGTGGCCGACGGAAACTCGGTGGTGATGGTCGACCACGATCCGCAGGTCCTCCGGCACGCCGACCACCTCGTCGAGATCGGTCCGGGCGCGGGCCGCGACGGCGGCCGGGTGATCGCGCAGGGGACCGTGGCCGAGGTCGCCGCCGATCCCGGGTCGCGGATCGGCGGATTCCTCTCCGGGGACGCGACCGTCGCCGTCCGGGACCGGGTGCCGGCGGGGGAGCTGTTCGCGCACGGTGCCCTCCGCCTGCGCACCGCCCCGGTGCACACCGTCCACGCCCTCGACGCGACGATTCCGCGCGGCCGGTTGACGGCGGTCACCGGCGTCTCCGGCTCGGGTAAGACGACGCTCGTCCTCGACAGTCTGGTGCCTGCCCTGCGGGGGAGCCCGCCCGCGCACGTCGTCGAGTTCGACGCCGCGGGCATCGAGAAGGTGACCGTGGTCGATGCCACCCCGATCGGCGTCAATGTGCGGTCGACGGTGGCCACCTACTCCGGTGCGCTGGACGAACTGCGGCGCGCCTACGCCCGCGGAGAGGAGGCCCGGAACGACGGCCGCACGGCGTCGGACTTCTCCTACAACACCGGCGCGCTGCGCTGCCCGCGGTGCGAGGGCACCGGTCGGATCTCGCTCGACGTCCAGTTCCTGCCCGACGTGGACGTCGACTGCACCGACTGCGCGGGCCGCCGCTACCGGCCGGAGGCCGACGGGTACCGGCGCGGGGGAGTCTCGCTCCCGGAACTGCTCGCGATGACCGTCGACGAGGCGTTGCCGCACGTCGACGACCTGCCGTCGGTCCGCAGGAGGCTCATCGGCCTGCGCGACGTCGGGCTCGGCTACCTCACTCTCGGGGAGTCGACCCCGGCGCTGTCCGGCGGGGAGGCGCAACGACTCACCCTGGTGGCCGAGCTCGGCCGACGGCAGGACGCGAGCCTGTACGTGTTCGACGAGCCCACCGTCGGTCTGCACCCGCTCGACGTCCGGGTCCTGCTGGGCGTGCTCGACCGGCTGGTCCGGCGCGGCGGGACCGTCGTGGTGATCGAACACGACCTCGACCTGATCGCCGAGGCCGACCACGTGATCGACCTGGGCCCGGGCGGCGGGACCGACGGCGGTCGGATCGTGGCGACCGGGACGCCGGCGTCCGTCGCCGCGAACCCGGAGAGCATCACCGGCCGGTACCTGCGAGAACACGGACGACGGTCGGCG
Source organism: Gordonia sp. (in: high G+C Gram-positive bacteria) (assembly GCF_047600385.1). Classification (GTDB taxonomy): domain Bacteria; phylum Actinomycetota; class Actinomycetes; order Mycobacteriales; family Mycobacteriaceae; genus Gordonia. Next base: position 1,992,318 of record NZ_JASGKZ010000001.1, read on the forward strand.
CTCGACGACCCGGAGTGAGGCGGGTCGGGCGGGCGGTCCTTGCCCGGTTCGGGTCGCCGTCGAGCGTCGTCAGCCGTCGCTCGACGGACCGTCCAGGATCCGGCGGACGTGCGCCTCGGACAGTCCGGACCGCTCGGCGATCGTGGCGACCGGAACTCCGGCTGCGGCCTCTCGCCGGAAGCGGTCGCGGAGCGATTCGCCCGCGTTCGGGTTCGCGGCGGGTGTTGCGGCATCCGTGCCCCGAGCGTGCGGACCCGGACCCGATCCGCTCGAGACGACGACGGACCCGATCAGCAGGCCCGCACCGAGGAACGCCAGGGTGATCGACCAGGAGAAGCGTTCGGATCGGATCGGTGCGCAGTCCGCCTGGCTCTCGTCCGAGATCCCGTGCGGAGCGCCGCCCCAGGCTCTGCCGCACTCGATCCGTGCCGGACGGTAGTCCGTCGCCGAGTCGTACTCGACGAGGACGGGGCCGGTCAGCCCGATGACGAAGGCCGCGGCGAGGACGAACAGTCCGACGATCGCCGGGTACACCACGGCCGGTCGCGGGCCGCCGGGCGGAGGTCCGGCCGGTGCGGTCTCCGGGTTCGTCATGATGCTCTCCTCCGTGCGCGCTGGTCGTTCTCCGGAAGATACCCGACGTCGTCGTGCCGTCAGGCCAGCATGTCCTTGACCATCGGCACCACCTGCTCGCCGTACAGCTCGATCGACCGGCGCTGCACGGCGTGCGGGACGGGCTGGTCGTATTTGAGGTCGAACCGGTCCACCTTCAGCGTCGTCAGGGTGCGGGCGATCTTGGTCGCCACCGTCTCGGGCGAGCCGAGGTACAGGGAGCCGTGCTCGATCTCGTTCTCGAACTCGCGCGGGCCCGCCGGACCCCAGCCGCGTTCCCGGCCGAGCTTGGTGCGGAAGGCCAGCCAGCCGTCGTAGGCGAGTTCGCGGGCCTGCTCGTCGGTCTCGGCGATCAGTCCGGGGGAGTGCACGGCGACCCGGTTCCGCGGCACCTCGAACCGGTCCTGGGCGCGCTCGAACAGGTCGATGTACGGCACGAAGCGCGCCGGATCCCCGCCGATGATCGCCAGGAACAGCCCGAACCCGTACTTCGCGGTGCGCACCACCGATTCGGGGGTGCCGCCGACGCCCACCCAGACGGGCATCCGGTCGGCGGTGGTGGGGAACACGCGCTGCTCGGTCAGCGCGGCGCGGACGGTGCCGCTCCAGGTGACGGGGTCGCCGGAGACCAGTTCGGCCAGCAGGGCCAGCTTCTCCTCGAACAGCAGCTCGTAGTCGCCGAGCTCGTATCCGAAGAGCGGGAAAGACTCGACGAACGAGCCGCGGCCCGCGACGATCTCCGCGCGTCCCCGGGAGACGGCGTCGAGGGTGGCGAAGCGCTGGTAGACGCGGACCGGGTCGTCGGAGCTGAGGACCGTCACCGCCGAACCGAGCCGGATCCGCTCGGTGGCGGCCGCGACGGCGGCCAGGACCATCTCCGGGCTGGAGACGGCGAAGTCCGGCCGGTGATGCTCGCCGACGGCGAAGAAGTCCAGGCCGAGGTCGTCGGCGACCACGGCATCCCCCACCAGGTCGCGGATCACCTGCGGGTGCGGGGTGGGGCGTCCCTGCTCGTCGTGCGTCACGCCGCCGAAGGTGTCCAGGCCGAATTCGATCTCGTTCATGGTTGTATTCAAGCGCATTGGCGTCGCGCGCATTCCGATAACCGGACCGTGGTCCGCGGCGTGTCGGGACGTGTGGCGACTTACGCTGACATCCGTGCGCTCTCCGATCCCCGATTACCTCGCGTCCACGCTGAGCGATGTGCGCGACGACGACTCCGGCGCCGTCGCCGACTACATCCCGGAACTGGCGAAGGCCGATCCGGATCGGCTGGCGGTGGCCGTCGCGATGACCGACGGCTACCTGTACGAGGCCGGGGACACCGATGTCGAGTTCAGCATCCAGTCGATCTCCAAACCGTTCGTCTACGCACTCGCGCTGGCCGATCGGGGTTTCGACGACGTGCTCGACAGGGTCGGCGTGGAGCCGACCGGCGATGCGTTCAACGAGATCTCCCTGGAACCGGTGACCGGTCGCCCGCGCAATCCGATGATCAACGCCGGAGCCCTCACCGTGCACACCCTGGTCGGCGCGCCGGGGGCGGGTCCGGGCACGCGGACGGCCCGGCTCCTGGACGGTCTCAGCGCCTTCGCGGGGCGCCGACTGCACGTGGACGAGGCCGTCTTCGAATCCGAGCTGGCGCACTCGTTCCGCAACCGGGCGCTGGCGAACATGCTGCGGGCCAACGACGTCGTCGCCGAGGATCCGCTGATCACGGTGGCCGGCTACACCCGGCAGTGCGCGGTGCTGGTGAACACCCGTGACCTGGCGATGATGGCGGCGACGCTGGCGAACAAGGGCGTCAACCCGCTCACCGGCGAGGAGGTGGTGTCGGCGCGAGTGGTCCGGCAGACGCTCAGCGTGATGTCGACCTGCGGCATGTACGACGGCGCGGGCGACTGGATGACACGCGTCGGGGTGCCCGCCAAGAGCGGGGTGTCCGGCGGGCTGATCGCGGCGCTGCCGGGACAGCTCGGCATCGCGACGTTCTCACCTCGCCTGGACGCGCACGGCAACAGCGTCCGTGGAACGGAGCTGTTCCAGCGTTTCGCCGAAGAGATGAACCTGCACATCATGGAGGCGAACTCGGCGCCGCTGTCGGTGATCCGGTCCACCGGGGTGATCGACCACGGCGGTCGGCCGCTGTACGTGATGACCCTGCAGGGCAGCATCCGGTTCGCAGGCGGGGAGCGCGTGACGCGCGAGATCGTGCTGCGGACGCCGCCGTGTCGCCGGGTGGCCGTCGACGTGAGCCGGGTGTACACGCTCGGCGAGGCCGCACATCTCATGCTGCGGCAGACGCTGGAACGGCTGTGCGCCGACGGTCACCGGGTGTATCTGGTCGACGCCGATGCGCGTTTCGGACCGGATTTCGCGGGCGACCTCGACGTCGGACTGGTCACCTCCCTCGACGAGATCCGGCCCGTCTGACCGCAGCCCCGGCCTCAGTCGACCGGCCGGTCGACGAGTTCGCGGCGCAGCACCTTGCCCGTCGCATTGCGGGGCAGGGCGTCGACGAAGACCACCTCGCGCGGCGCCTTGTAGCCGGCCAGGTCGCTCTTGACGAGGCCGATCAACTCCTCGCCGGTGACCGATGCGCCGTCGTGCAGGCTCACGAACGCCCGCAGCCGCTGACCGAACCGCTCGTCCGGCACACCGACGCAGGCCACCTCGGCGACCGCCGGGTGCACGACGATGGCGTTCTCCACCTCCTGCGGGAACACGTTCTCGCCGCCGGAGACGATCATGTCGTCGTCGCGGCCCTCCACGAAGAGTCGGCCCGCGGCGTCGAACCGGCCGACGTCGCCGGTGGCCATCAGGCCGTGCAGGCGCTCCTTGTCCTCGCCGCCGGTGTAGCCCTCGAAGAGCTGCGAGTTGCCGACGAAGATCCGGCCCACCTCGCCCTGCGGGACCTCGGCGCCGTGCTCGTCGTAGAGGCGGACGGTGGTCCCGCGGGTCGGTCGGCCCGCGGTGCCGGGGGCGGTCCGCAGGTCGGCGGGGGTGGCGATGGTCGCGTTCGCCACCTCGGTGGATCCGTACAGGTTGTAGAGGTTGTCGCCGTACTCGTTCATCCAGCGCTCGGCCAGCCCGGCGGGCAGAGCCGACCCGGAGGCGGCGACGATCTGCAGGGACGAGAGGTCGTACCGGGCGCGGGTCGCGGCGGGCAGTTCCAGGATGCGGGCGAGCATCACCGGCACCACCACCAGCGCCTCGATGCGGTGCCGCTCCACCGCGGCCAGCCAGGCCTCGGGGTCGAAGCGTCGGCGGCACACGATCCGGGCGCCGAGACCCAGCGACAGCAGGAGATTCGAGAGACCCCACGCGTGGAACGCGGGCGCGGCGAGACCGATGCGCATGCCCGCCCGCAGCGGGATCCGGTCCAGCAGGGCGGCCGGTGCCTCCAGGGTCGGGAGGGCACCGCCGGAGGCGGCGCCGCGGCTGGCCCCCTTGGGGGTGCCGGTGGTGCCCGAGGTCAGGATGATCACCTTGCCCGCCCGACTCGGCGAGGGCAGCGCGTCCTCGCCGTGGTCGGCCGCCAGGCTCGCCAGGGTCGGGACGTCCTCGCCGGTGCCCGGATCGGTGGTGAGGACCGCGTGACGGTTCTCGGCGGCTTCGGCCACCAGCTCGGCGAACTCGGGGTCGTGGACGATCGCCGCCGCGCTCTCGCGGCGGCACACGTCGGCGATCTGCGGGCCGGAGAAACCGGTGTTCAGCAGCAGCACGTCGCACCCGACCTTGGCGATCGCTCCGGCGGCGAGCAGGAACTCCCGGCTGTTGCGGGCCAGGAGCGCGACGGCATCGCCTTCGGCGACCCCGAGGGCGCGCAGCCCCGCACCGATCTGCGACGACCTCCGGTCGGCCTCGGCGTAGACGAGGACGCCGTCGTCGTCGGTCAGCGCCTGGCGTTCGGGGTCGCGGGCGGCGCCCACCGCGATCAGGGCGCCGGGGCTCAGACCCCAGCTGCGGGCGGCCAGCGCGATCCGGAGCGCCCGGTCGGGGCGCATCGGCGCCACGATCCCGGCGCGGGCGAGCACCGCCAGGTGCCCGGCCTCGTCGGCCATCCGCAGCGGGAGGGGCGGCGCCTCCGCCGCGTCCCGGGCGCCCTCCACGTCTGCCTTCATCCGGTCCAGGACGGTGCGCATCAGGGAGCGCATGGCCGGATACGCGACGAAGTCGGCCACGCCGCCGAAGATGCCGGGGGCGTCGTAGGAGAGCCGCAGGGTCATCCGGGTGCCGCCGGGCGCCGGGCGCAGCCGCAGGCGTATCCGATGCGAGACGCCGGTGAACGACGTCCACGCCATCTCGCGCGGGGCCGCGTACTCGGTGACGATGGCGTCGCCGCCGACCATCGCGCCGCCCATCATCACGATCACCCGGTAGCGGGCGTCCACCGCGGGCCGCGCGGTGGGGTCGAGCGCCGTGACGGTGATGGTGGGGCTGGCGAACCGGGAGAAGGCGACCGGATCGGCGCAGGCCGCCCAGACCTCCTCGACGGGGGCGGCGATCACGTCGCTGTGTTCGATCTTCATCCGATCACCGGCAGTCTGCGCTCGGACTGCAGGGCGGTGAGCACGTCCTGCATGGCGGCGACCAGGTCGGCGTAGACCCGGTCGAGGTCGGGGTCGTCGCCGTATCGGGCGCGCAGGTCGATCGGCGGCAGATAGGCGATGGTGATCTTGGCCGGCAGCGGCAGGAACGGGGCGAACGGAAGCGTCAGCCCGAACGGCGCCGAGATCACCACCGGCAGCACCTTGAGCCGGAACAGCCGATCCAGGTGCAGCAGCTGGGCGATCCGGTCGCCGCGGGTGAGGAACAGCGCCGTCTCCTGTCCGCCGATGGTGACCTGCGGGACGATCGGGACGTCGTGTTTCAGCGCCAGCCGGAGAAAGCCCTTGCGGCCGCCGAAGTCGATCAGCGCGGACTGGTTGCTGGGCCGGTACACCTCGTAGTCGCCGCCGGGGAACACCTGCAGCAGGCCGCCCTCGGACAGCACGATGTGCCCGTTGTCGGGGTCGGCCTCGACGGTGCCGAAGCGGCGCAGGATCGGGGCCAGCGGCGAGTTCAGCACCATCCGGTGGGCGAGCTGGTAGAAGGGCCGCTCCACCCCGCAGTACGAGGTGACGGCCAGCTGGCTGATCAGCACCTCCGGCGACATGATCCCGCCGGTGTGGTTGCCCACGATCAGTGCGGGACCGTCGTCGGGGATGTGGTGCAGGCCGCGCACGTCCGGCCGGAACCAGGTGCTCACCAGCAGCCACAGACCGGGGAGGAGTTCGCGGATCGCGTCGGGGTCGCGGTCGTCCAGGTCGCCGCGCCGCAGGCGCGGGACCAGGCGGCCGAGCTGCCGTCCGGCGAAGGAGAGGGTCGCCGAGCCGGTCGCGATCGGATCGAAGGCGAGGTCCATCGAGGAATCCGTCCTTTCCGTCGGGGTCCGACGTGTGCCCGGCAGCCGTTCGGGAGTGGCGGACATCACATCGTCGGAGTCATCCTACTCACGGGCCGGCCGACGGTCCTCGGGGGTCGCCCGCGCGGCCCGGTCCCGGCTCTTCTCGGCCTGCAGGCGCAGCCCGGCGAGCAGCAGATCCAGGCCGGCGCGGAACTGCTCGGTGTCGTCGTGCTCGGCGAACTCGTCGACGATGTAGTGGATGAACGGGTACTCGGCCGGATCCAGGGCCCGCCATCTGTCGGCGGCGTCGTGGATGAACTCGGTGCGGTCGGTCTCCCCGGCGAGGAGTTCGGGGGGCGGGGACTGGCCGAGGTCGGTGGCCGTGCCGATGACGAAGCCGGTCACGGCCGAGACCGCGCCGAAGCTCTCCCACGGAGTGAGCCCCAGCCGCAGGATCTGCTGTCCGATGAGCTCGTAGAGCTGCATGCCGCTGGTCTGGGCGTCGGTGTCGCGCATGAGGTAGGTGCCGAGCCAGGGGCGGTCGACGACCGCGTCGAACAGGGTCTGGGCGATGGCGCGGATGTCGTCGACCGGATCGTCGGCGTGGCGGAGGTCCCGCGCCTTCTCGACGACGCCCCGCAGGACGTGGTCGGTGGCCTTGTCGAGGAGTTCCTCCTTGTTCGAGACGTACCAGTAGATGCTGGCCACGCCGCCGCCGAGGCGGGCGGCGAGGGCGCGGAAGGTGAGGGCGGACTCGCCCGCCTCGTCGAGCAGGGCGACGGCCTCGGAGACCACCGACTCCATCGAGTGGGTGGCGCGTCGGCGGGTGCGGCGAGCGGCGGGTGCGGGGGGCTCGGTCATGTGTCCATCATCCCCCGTGGCGATTCCGCTCTTGCGCTCGGATCGAACGCTGTTCTAGAGTATCGAACGTTGTTCCATTACCGAACGTCGTTCGATTGATAAGGAGGTGTCCCCGTGGTCTCCCTCGATGCAGCCGTACCCTCTCGTACCCACTCGTCCCTGCGATCCGCCTGGATTCCGCTCACCGCACTCTGTCTCGCCTTCTTCGTCGAGATGGTCGACAACACGCTGCTCACCATCGCGCTGCCCACGATCGGCCGCGATCTGGGCGGCGGCACCGTCGCCCTGCAATGGATCACCGGCGCCTACTCGCTCACCTTCGGCGGCCTGCTGCTCACCGCCGGATCGGCGGCCGACCGCATCGGCAGGCGTCGGGTCCTGCTGTGGGGACTGGCTGCCTTCGGGACGATCAGCCTCGGCGTGATCTGGGTCGACTCGGCCGGTGCGCTGATCGTCCTGCGCGCGGCGCTCGGCGTGGCCGCCGCCGCGATGGCGCCGGTGACCAACTCCCTGGTCTTCCGACTGTTCGACACCGAGCAGCTGCGGATGCGGGCGATGACGCTGATGATCGTCGTCGGCATGAGCGGGTTCATCCTCGGCCCGCTGATCGGCGGCAGCGCGCTGGCGCACATCCGTTGGGAATGGCTGCTCCTGGTCAACGCGCCGATCGCGCTGATCGCCTGGCTCGGCGTCCGCGCGGGGGTCGCCCCCGACCGGCCCGGCGACCTGACCGGCGAGCGGTTCGACCTGCCCGGCGCGGTCCTGTCCGTCCTGGCGATGGGGCTGGCCTGCTACACCCTCACCGCGGGGGTCGAATACGGCTGGGCGTCGTGGGCGACGGGCGGCGTGCTGCTCGGCGCACTCCTGGCCGCCGTCGCGTTCGTCTGGCGGGAACGGCACACCGACCACCCGATGCTCGACCTCCGGATCTTCGCCGACGGGACCGTGCGGGGCGCCGCGATCGCCCAGATCGGCACCTCGATCGCCATGTCGGGCGTCATGTTCGGACTGATCCTGCACTTCCAGTACGCTTATGGATGGAGTCCGGTGAAGGCGGGTCTGGCGAATCTGCCGCTGATCCTCACGATGATCGTCGGCACGCCGGTGTCCGAGTGGCTGGGGAAGACCTTCGGACACCGGATCGCCTGCCTGATCGGCGCGGTCCTGCTCTCCGGTTCGCTCGTCGGGATGGCGTGGGGCGTGGAGCACGGGTACCTCGCGATCGCGCTCTCCATGGTGGCGCTGACGCTCGGGCTCCGGACGATCATGACGATCTGCGCGGTGGCGCTGGTCGGCGCGATGCCGGAGAACAAGACCTCGATCGGCACCGCCCTCAACGACACCGCGCAGGAGGTCGGCAGCGGTGTGGGCACCGCGGTCGTGGGCACCGCGCTCGCGGTCCTGGTCACCCGGGTGCTGCCGGACGGCACGTGGAGCGGGGAACTGGTGTCGTCGTTCTTCCACGGGGAGCGGATCGTCTACCTGGTCCTCGCCGCGGTGGTCGGACTGGTGGCCGCGGGCGGAGCCCTGACCCTGACGGACTCGCATTCGGTGGAGGAGCCCGTCTGACGCGGTGCGGCGGGTGCGACGATGGACCGATGACTGCCACTCTCGTCGCCAAGGACCTCGCCGGCGGCCACGCCCACCGCGTCCTGTTCGAGCACCTGGACCTGACCGTCGCGCCCGGGGACGTCGTGGGCGTGGTGGGCGCCAACGGCGCGGGCAAGACGACGCTGCTGCGGGTGCTCGCCGGCGACCTGGCGCCGCTGGCGGGCACGGTGTCGCGGACGCCGCCGGACGCCTTCGTCGGGTGGCTGCCGCAGGAGCACGCCCGCGTCCCCGGCGAGACGGTCGCGGAATACGTCGCCCGGCGGACCGGCTGCGCCGCCGCGACGACGGCGATGGACGCCGCCGCCGAACTCCTCGCCGACCCGGACCGGCACACCGGGAACGACGACCCGGCCGACCTCTACGCGGCGGCGCTGGACCACTGGCTCGCCACCGGTGCGGCCGATCTGGCCGAACGACTGCCGGGGGTGCTCGCCGACCTCGGCCTGGCGACCGTCGCACCGGCGTCGGCGCCGATGACGGGGCTGTCCGGCGGACAGGCCGCCCGCGTGGGACTGGCGGCGCTGCTGTGCTCGCGGTTCGACGTCGCCCTGCTCGACGAACCCACCAACGACCTCGACCTGGACGGTCTGGCCCGGCTGGAGGAGGTGGTGCACGGCATGCGCGGGGGCGTGGTGCTGGTCAGCCACGACCGCGAGTTCCTGGCGCGCAGCGTGAACCGGGTGCTCGAACTCGATCTCGCGCAGCACACCAACACGGTGTTCGGCGGCGGCTACGAGAGTTACCTGGAAGAGCGGGAGGTGGCCCGCAGGCACCGTCGCGAGGAGTACGAGGAGTTCGCCGCGAAGAAGGCGGACCTGGTCTCCCGGGCCCGGACGCAGCGCGAATGGTCCAGTCAGGGGGTGCGCAACGCGATGCGGAAGGCCCCCGACAACGACAAGATCCGGCGTCGGGCCGCCACGGAGTCGAGCGAGAAGCAGGCGCAGAAGGTCCGGCAGATGGAGAGCCGGATCGCGCGCCTGGAGGAGGTGGCCGAGCCCCGCAAGGAGTGGGTGCTGGAGTTCAGCATCGGGAAGGCGCCGCGGTCGTCGTCGGTGGTGGCGACGCTGAACGAGGCCGTCGTGCGCCGGGGCGACTTCACGCTCGGCCCGGTGTCGCTGCAGATCGACGGCGGCGACCGCATCGGGATCACCGGACCCAACGGGGCCGGCAAGTCGACGCTGCTGCGGCTGCTCCTGGGTGATCTGGCCCCCGACGACGGCACCGCGTACCTGGGGTCGTCGGTGGCGATCGGGGAGATCGACCAGTCCCGCGGGCTGTTCACCGGACCCGTGCCGCTGGCCGAACGGTTCGAGGAGCTGATGCCGGAGATGAGCACCGCCGACGTCCGCACGCTGCTCGCCAAGTTCGGGCTGCGCGCCGACCACGTCGCGCGGCCGGTGTCCGGACTCTCGCCCGGCGAGCGCACCCGCGCGGCGCTCGCGCTGCTGCAGGCCCGCGGCACCAACGTCCTGGTGCTCGACGAACCCACCAACCACCTCGACCTGCCCGCGATCGAGCAGCTCGAACAGGCCCTGGACTCCTACGACGGCGCCCTGCTCCTGGTGACCCACGACCGGCGCATGCTCGAAGCGGTCCGGGTGGACCGCCGCTGGCACGTCGAGGACGGGCTCGTCACCGAGCGGTGACCGGGTGCGACGATGGGAGGGTGACCGCACCGAACCCGCCCGCCGCCCGCCCCGACGTCCGACTCGTCGTCTCCGACATGGACGGCACACTGCTCACCCCGGAGGGCGCGGTGCCCGCCGCGTTCTGGCCGCTGCTGGAGACCATGCGGAACCGGGGCATCCGGTTCGTGCCGGCCAGCGGACGGCAGTACTACACGCTGGAGAAGCTGTTCGCGCGGGCGCCGGAGGGGATCTCCTACATCGCCGAGAACGGGAACCTCGTGGTGCACGACGGCCGGTTCCGCGCCTCGACCACCGTCGAGGCCGCCCTCGTCCACGACGTGATCGCCGCCGTGCGGGCTTCTGCGCGGAATCTCGGCATCGTCGTCTGCGGCACTCGGGGCGCGGTCGTGGAACGGGACGACGATCCGTTCCTCGCCGAGTGCGCGAAGTACTACGCGCGCCTGGACCTCGTGGACGATCTGCTCGCCGTCGACGACGACGTCCTCAAACTCGCGATCTACGACTTCGACGATGCGGCCGCCGCCGCGCGACAGGAGTTCGACGCGTTCGCCGATCGCTGCCGGACGGTGGTGTCCGGGCCGAACTGGATCGATCTGATGGCGCCCGGCGTCGACAAGGGGATCGGGGTCCGTGCATTGCAGGCCGAGCTGGGCGTGACCCCGGCGCAGACCGTCGTCTTCGGCGACTACCTGAACGATCTGGAGATGCTCGACGCCGCCGACTGGTCGTTCGCGATGGCCGACGCGCACCCGCAGGTCCGGGAACGCGCCCGGTACCAGGCCCCGGCCAACGCCGACCAGGGCGTGATCACGGTGCTGACCGAATTGCTCGGCGGGCAGGTCCGCCTCGGCGATCGAGCGTAGTCGAGATCCGGGTGGTCTCGACGCCGCTCGACCATCGAGGAAGGCGGTGCGGACGGCGGGTCACCTCTGCGGGACCGGGGTGAACCGCTGGGAGACGGTGCCGTCCAGGCTCGGCGAGATCTGGTTCATGAACGCGACCACCTGCCGGGCCTCGGCCCTGCCGTACGGGGTCGGGACGTAGTCGTTGTACGCCTCGGTCCGGGAGAGCCGGGTCGGGATGATCCGATAGTCCACGCCGTCGACCTTCCCGTCCTTCACGGTCAGGCGCGTCTGCAGGATCATGGTCCGCTTGTCGCTCGGATTCGTGTTGCCGCCGAACGAGAAGTTGCCGAGCGAATAGGCGATCAGCCGGCCCTTGTAGACGTCCATCGACTGCAACACGTGCGGGTGCGTGCCGATCACCGCATCCGCGCCCGCGTCGATCGCCACCCGGGCCAGGGCGCGCTGCACCTCGTACGGCTCGTGGACGGCCTCGATGCCCCAGTGGAAGTAGGGGATCACCACGTCCGCGCCCTGCGCGCGCAGCTTCTTGATGTCGCCGCGCACCTGCTTGCGGATCGCCGGGGTGTCCTCCCAGGTCTGATAGCTCAGCAGCCCGATCCCGACGCCCTTGACGTCCCGGATCAGCGGGTGGTCGAAGTCGGAGCCGTCGTAGCCGGGGTTGCCCGCGCCCACGTACTGCACACCTGCTTCGTCGAGCGCTTCGACGGTGTCGGTGAAGCCCTTGCGGCCGTAATCCCAGGTGTGGTTGTTCGCGATCGTCACCACCTCGATGCCGCCGGCCGTCAGGGTCTTCGCGACGGCGGGCTCACCGTAGAAGTGGTAGACCTCGCCGCCGCCCTTGTCGCGCTTCTTCCGCGAGGAGGTGAGCGCCACCTCGAAGTTCGCGATCGTCAGGTCGTCGGCGGCGAAGTACTTCTTCACGTTCTGGAAGAAGTAGTCCGGGTCCTTCCCGCTCTGCGCCCACGCGGCGGGCAGGGTGAGGCCGCCGAACTTCTCGTCGGTGCCGAGGATGTTGTCGCCCGCCCAGCTCAGCACCAGGGTGCCGGACGCCTTCGCGGCCGTCGACGACGCCGGGGAGGCGCTCGGACCGGAGGCGGCGGTCGACGACGACACGTCCGACGACGATGCGGTCGGTGCGTCGTCGTTCCCGCACGAGGTGACCGCGAGCAGGGCCGCGGTGGTCAGCGTCAGGACGCGGAGGAGTCTTCTCGATCGCACTCGGCGATGCAAACCGATGCGCGCGGCCCGGCGCAATCCGTCGATCGGAGGACACTCCGATGACGACGGACGCGCCGGGCCGCGGGAATCGTGGTCAGGACGGATCCGCGGATCCTCGGCTCACGGCACGAGGATCGCGCGACCGACCACCTTGCCGTCGTGCAGGTCCGCGATGGCGCGCTGGAAGTCGTCCAGCGGGTAGGTGGTGTAGTCGATGCGGATCTTGCCCGCCGCGGCCAGCGCCAGCACCTGGAGCAGATCCGACCGGGTGCCGCCGTAGGAACGCTGGACGTTGATGCCCCACGGGGTCTCGATGGCGGCGTTCATCGGGAACGAGCCGCCGCCCAGCCCGACCAGGCGGACCAGGCCCTCGGGGGCGATCACCGCGGCGGCGGTGTCGACGGTCGGCTGCACGCCGACGAAGTCGAGCACCACGTCGACGCCGTAGCCGCCGGTCAGCTCCAGGATCCGGGCGGCGGTGTCGGGCCCGGGCTGCAGGACGATGTCCGCGCCGAGCTCGCTGGCGTGTTCGAGCTTCTTCTCGTCGTTGTCGATGGCGATCACGCGCGACGACGAGATGGCCTTGACGATCTGCAGGCCGACGTGGCCGAGGCCGCCGATGCCCAGGATCACCACGGTCGCACCGGGGGTGAGGCGCTCCTTGACCGAGTTGATGGCCCGCATCGGGGTCAGACCCGCATCGGTGAGCGGTCCGGCGGCGACCGGGTCGATCTCGCCCAGCGGCAGGCACTGCCGGGCCGGCGCGATCAGGTAGTCGGCCATCGCGCCGTCGTTCGTGAGCCCGGGGGCGGACGGGAAGCTGTCGCGGCCACCGGTCACCTCGCAGGCGTTGTCGCGGCCCTCGACGCAGGCCCGGCAGTCGCCGCAGCTCCAGACCAGGTTCACGATCACCGGATCGCCGACCGCGTGGCCGCTGACACCCGAGCCGAGCGCGTCGATGTGGCCGGCGCCCTCGTGGCCGAGGGTGAGACCGAAGGCGGGCCAGGCGTCGCCCATCTCGATCAGATGCAGATCGGAGTGGCAGAGGCCTGCTCCGGCCACCTTCACCCGGACCTCGCCGGGGCCGGGTTCGGGGACGGGAACCTCTTCGAGGGTCACGGTGCTGGGGCTGCTGAGTTTCACTGCGCGCATGGGGAACCCTTCGGTGGTGATGTATGCGGCTATGCGCTTCTGAGGATATGGCCGATGCCGGCATCGGGCAGGGGCAAGTCGGGAAAGTGTCCGGAAATGGGACGATGGTCCCGTGAAGATGATCGCGCGGAGGGAAGTGGCGCTGGCGGTGGTCCTGTCGGCGGCGGCCGGCTACCTCGATGCGGTCGGCTACGTGTATCTCGGCGGATTCTTCGTCTCGTTCATGAGCGGCAACACCACCGAACTCGCCAGCAGCCTCGCCCACGGTGACGCGGGGGCGGTCGGACTGGCCGGCACGCTGCTCGGGATGTTCTTCGCGGGCGTGGTGCTGGGCGCGATCCTGGCGCGGCTGGGCGACGGACGCACGACGGTCCTGGCGGTCACCGCGCTGCTGGTCGGTCTCACCGCGCTGCTCGGCGGCCTCTCCGGCTCCACCGTCCCGGTCGCGCTGCTGCTCCCGACGGCGATGGGCGTGGTGAACGCGACCTTCCTGAACGACGGCGAGACCAGCATCGGCCTCACCTACATGACCGGCGCCCTGGTCAAGGCGGGGCAGCGGCTGGTGGACGCCTTCCACGGCGGGCCGCGCACGCTCTGGGCGCGGCACCTCTCCCTGTGGGCGGCGTTGCTGGTGGGCGGCATCGTCGGCGCCGTCATGCTGCATCGGCTGGGACTGGGCGGAGCGCTGTGGCCGATCGCCGGGCTGCTCGCGATGCTGACGGTGATCGTGGCGGCCGATCGTCGACGGCGCGGGGTGTTCGGTGTGCGGGCGCGGCGGTCGCGCCGGGAGATCGTCGTGCATCGTCCGGGCCCGCGGCGTACGGATCGGTAGCGTCCGGCCTACCCTGGTGACCATGCCGGATTCCGACGATGCCCTCGCCGCCCGTCTCCTCGATGCCCAGGTGGCCTTCGCCCTGCGCCAGCTGACGGACGAAGCGGAGTTCCAGGCGCTCGTGGAGGAGGAGATCGACGCCTTCTTCGACGAGTCGGGCACCATGCCGCTGGAGGACGTGATGCCGCGCGACCTGATCAAGCAGGTGGCGCACAAGTACGCGATGCAGTTCCCGGTGGAGGGCGCGATCCCGGAACTGGCGGGTCAGGTGGCCGCGCGCCTGTATCGGCACGAGGTGCACGAGGCCACCAGCCCGTCCGACGTGATCGAGACGCGGCGCTTCGACGAGCTGGCCTCGGCCGCCGTCGACCTGCGGCTGTCACGGCGCGCGATCGACCAGGTCCTGGACAGTCCCGCGACCGAGGACACCGTGGTCGAGGTGGTGCAGCGGGCGGTGGAGGACCGGTTCGGTCGTCGCGTCGGCCGCCGCCTGTCGCGGTGGGTGGAGCGTCTCACGCGCAGCGGCACCAAGATGGTGGTCGACTCGGCGCGCGACGACTCCGACGAACTGCTGCTCGACGCGGTCCGCGACTTCTGGCGCGGCCGCGCGGACCGGTCGGTGGACGGCTTCCGCGACACGGTCTCCGAATCCGATGTGGAGGACATGGTGGTGATCGCGTTCGAGTTCTGGCGCGACTTCCGTCAGTCGGAGTACTTCCGGACGCTGCTCGACGCGGGCATCGACGAGGTCTTCGACACCTACGGCGCCACCCCGCTCGCCGACGTGATCGAGGACCTGGGCATCGACGCCGCGGACCTCCGCGAGGAGGCGCTGCGCTTCGGCCCGGTGGTGATCGAGCGCCTGGACCGGCAGGGTTATCTGGAGCACGTCCTGCGCAGGAGGCTCGCGCCGTTCTTCGCCTCCCCGGAGTTCGCGGCCCTCGGCCTCTCCTGACGGCGCGCGGCGCCCCTGCGCTACAGCACCTCGGACAGGAAGTTCCGCAGGCGTTCGCTGGACGGGTCCTCGAAGAGCTTCTCCGGGGGACCGGTCTCCACGACGACGCCGGCGTCCATGAACAGCAGATCGTCCGAGACGTTCCGGGCGTACCCCATCTCGTGGGTCACCACGACCATCGTCATGCCCTCGCGGGACAACTCCGTCATCAGCGCCAGCACCCCCTTGACCAGCTCCGGGTCCAGCGCGCTGGTCGCCTCGTCGAAGAACATGATCTCCGGTTCCATCGCCAGCGCCCGGGCGATGGCGACACGCTGCTGTTGACCGCCGGACAGCGTCGACGGCCGGACGTCGGCCTTCGCCTTGAGCCCGACCAGATCGAGTTGCGCGAGCGCGAGTTCGCGGGCCTCGTCCTTGCCCAGTTTGCGCACCTTGCGCGGCGCGAAGGCGATGTTGTCGGCGACCGACATGTGCGGGAACAGGTTGAACTGCTGGAACACCATGCCGATGCGGCGGCGCAACTCGTCGGGGTCGTCGTTCAGCACCGACCGGCCGTCCACCAGGATGTCCCCGGACCGGGGTTCGTACAGGCGGTTCAGCACGCGCAGCAGGGTCGACTTGCCCGACCCGGACGGGCCGATCACCGTCGTCGTCGTGCCCGCCTCCACGTGGATGTCGACGCCGCGCAGGACGTCGTTGTCGCCGAACGAGAGGTGCAGGTCCCGGCCGGTCAGCGAGACCGGGGCGGGGGTGGCCAGGGCGGTCTTGGGAGTGCTCATCAGGAGGCCTTTCCGGTGCGCAGACGCTTGTCGATGTGGTTCACCAGGTGAGTCAGCGGCACCGTCAGGATCAGGTAGACGAGTCCGGCGGCCACCAGCGGAGAGAGGTTGCCGGTCTGGGCGTTGAGGTCGCGTCCGACGGCGAAGAGTTCGCGCTGGGTGGCCAGCAGTCCCAGGAAGTAGATCAGGGACGAATCCTTGATCAGCACGATGAACTGGTTCATCAGCGCCGGCAGCACGCGGCGCACGCCCTGGGGCACCACGACCTGGGCCATCGACCGCCGGTACGAGAGACCGAGCGCCCGGGCCGCCTCCATCTGGCCGGGCTCCACGCTCTGGATGCCCGAGCGGAAGATCTCGCCGATGTAGGCGGCCGCGAGCAGCGCCAGGGCCACCGCGCCCAGCCAGTACGGGTTGCCGCCGGTCAGGTCCTTCACCAGCGGACCGATGCCCAGGCCGATGATCAGGATCACCACGACGGCGGGCAGCCCGCGGAACACGTCGGTGTAGATCCGGGCGGGCCAGCGCAGCCAGCGTGATCGGGAGATCCCGGCGACGGCCAGGAGCATGCCGACCAGGGTGCCGATGATGCCCGAGGCGAGCGCCAGGACGATCGTGTTGGGCAGACCGGTCTTGAGCAGTTCGGGGAACGCCTTCTTGTAGAGCTCCCAGTCGAAGAAGGTGTCGCGCAGCTGGGCGAGCGCGCCCTTGTCCGCCACCTCCGCGGTGTTCGGATCGGCGGCGTTGTCGGCGGCGACGGCGCGGAAGTCGGGCAGTTCGGGGGCGGGGGCCGACTTGGAGCCGGGCTTCCAGCCCGCGGGCAGTTCGCGCGGGACCCAGTCGGTGTACAGCGAGGCCCACGTGCCGTCGGCGATCACCGCGTCCAGGCCGCTGTTGAGCGCGTCGACCAGGCGCTGGTTGCCGATCGGGGCGGCCCAGCCGACGAAGTTGTTGACGCTGAAGGTGTCCTCCAGGATCGCCATGCCGTCACCGGACTCGATGGCGCCCTCGGCCTGCTGGCTCGGGGCCACCCAGGCGTCGATCTGGCCGCTCTTGAGGTTCGCGTAGGCGGTGGCGTAATCGGGGAACTTGACCGGGTCCAGCTTCAGCGTGTTGCTGACGAAGTCGTCCTGCACGGTGCCCTGCACCACGCCGATCCGGTTGTCGCGGGTCATATCGGCGAAGCCGCGGATCGGCCCGCCCTGAGCGCCGACCAGCGAGAAGTAGCCGAAGTCGTAACCGTTGGTGAACGCGACGTTCTCGCGGCGCTCGGCGGTGGTGGTGATCGACGACGACGCGACGTCGAACCGCTTGTTGGAGACCTGCGCCAGCAGGCCCGCGAACTCGGTGCCGACGAACTTGATCTCGAGGCCGAGCTTCGCGGCGACGGCCTTGAGGAGCTCGTTGTCGAATCCGGTGTAGTTCCCGGCGCTGTCGAGGCATATGCTCGGCGGCGCGTCGGAGAGGGTGCCGACGGTCAGGACACCGGGCTGGATCAGCCCGAGCCGGTTCACGTCGATCCGATCCAACGGCACCGTGGTGGGCGTGGTGTAGGTGTCGACGGCCTGCTCGGAGGTGTTCAGGTTCTCCGGTGCCGCGGTGGCGCTCTTGATTCCGGGCGGGGCGCAGAGGCCGTCGTCGCCGTCGTTCGACGACGATCCGCACGAGGCGAGGACGAGCACGCAGAAGGCCGCGAGGATCAGGGCCGACAGTCGGCGGCGGAACGATTGCGGGGACATGGAAGGTCACCCTATCGGCAGGATCGGGCGAGGACGGAATTAAAACCACGGCGAGTGGAATGGGTGGCGCCCGCGCCGCGGTGGTGCCGTGCCGCCGACCGGGTCGTCCGGCCGGAGCGGTGACCGGCCGGTCGAGAGCCGTCGATCAGCGCCGGAGATGCCGAATGCCCCGGCGGAGACCGGGGCATTCGGGGGCTGAGAGGCGTGAATCAGTTCGCGGCCTCATAAGCGGCGATGATGTCGGCCGGGATACGACCGCGATCGCTCACGGTGTGACCGTTCTCGTTCGCCCAGGCGCGGATGGCGCGGGTGTCGGTCTTGGTCGCAGCGGCGGCGGGGCGACGTCCGCCGGTGTTACGGCCGATGACGCGCGACGCGGCGAGATAGGCGGCGACCGCCTCGCGGAACTCGGCGGCGTGTTCGGGCGAGGTGTCGAATTCGAGGTTCTTGCCGTCCAGACTCCACCGGACGGTCTCGTAATCGTCGAGTTCGGCACCGTCGATGTCGTCGACGATCTGGATCTTGGTGCGTTTCGCCATTCTTCGTGGGCCCTTCGTGTCAGCGAAAAGTTGAGCGTGTCGGTAGCTCTTGTCGAAGAGTCTACAAAATTCTCGCCGATAATCGAATAAACCCCGAATTCAGTTCGACGGAGCGGTCGTCGATGTCGCGGAATCGTTCTCCGGGACGCCGCGCAAACGCGCCGGTGCGGGCTCTCCGGCACTGATCTTCTCGACTCCGTCGCGGGTGAGTGCGAATCCTTCTTCGGCGTCGGTGACGAGGCAGAACAGGCCTTCCACCTCGCTCAAGCAGGAGTATCGGCCCACCGTCAGGGATCGGCCGTATTCCAGGATCTGGGAGCGGTGCAGGACCGGATAGCGGTCGGCGCAGGCGCCCGCCGAGTATCCGGTGGAGTTCAACGTCACCATGTCGGTGGCCCAGGTGCAGTCCGCGGGCGCATCCTGCGGCGGCGTCGACGGCGTGTCGGCCAGTGCGGAGACGCAGACCAGGGCGTCGGCGCCGCTGTTTCCCGTCGAACAGCGGATCGACCGGTCGGGGGTGGAGAAATGGATGCCCGAGAGGTTCTGCAGGCGCTCACTCGTCGCGGAGGTCGAACCCTGCCGGAAATCGGCGAGCCGACCGTGCGGTGCGGCGGCGATCAGCGCCTCGTAACTGTCGTCGGCCGCGGTGGTCTCCGTCGTCGTGCTGCGGGTCTCGCTCGGTACGACGGTGGGCGTCGACGATTCGGTGACCAGCGCATTGGTGCTCGGAATCACGATCGGCCGGGACGTGTTCCGCTCTTCTGCGAGGCCGCACCCGGACGTCGTGAACAGTGCGGCGGCGACTGCGGTGAGCACGGCCACTCGGCTCGGGCCTGCGGTTCGTCGTCGCCGATGTGCTCCGTACCCTTGCACTGTGGCCACTCCTAAGATCGTGCTCTTCTACGTGTTCACGCCGCTGCCCGACCCGGACGCGATCCGCCTGTGGCAATCCGCGGTCTGCGAATCCCTCGGCTTGCGCGGCCGGATCATCGTCTCACCCCACGGGATCAACGCGACGGTCGGCGGGGATCTCCCCGCCGTCAAACGATATGTCCGGGCGACCCGCGGATATCCGGCTTTCCGGGATGCCGACATCAAATGGTCGCCGGGGCGGGGTGATGATTTCCCCCGACTCAGCGTCAAGGTGCGGCCGGAGATCGTCACCTTCGGCACGCCGACCGAGATCACCGTCACCGCGGACGGAGTCGTCGGCGGCGGCGTGCGGTTGTCGCCGGACGAGGTCCATCGACTGGTCGAGGAACGGGGCGACGACGTGGTGTTCTTCGACGGGCGCAATGCCGTCGAAGCCGAGATCGGCCGATTCGCCGGTGCGGTGATTCCGCCGGTGGCGACCACGCGTGATTTCGTGCCGTTGATCGAAAGCGGTGCCCTGGATCATTTGAAAGACCGCCCGCTGGTGACCTACTGCACGGGCGGTGTGCGATGCGAGGTGCTCAGCGCACTGTTGCGGAATAGGGGCTTCGAGGAGGTCTATCAGCTCGACGGCGGAATCGTCCGCTACGGGGAGCGCTTCGGCGACGACGGTCTTTGGGAGGGTTCGCTGTACGTATTCGACAAGCGGATGACGGTGGACTTCTCCGATCACGCCCGGGTGATCGGCCGATGCTCCGAATGCGGTGCGCCGACCAATCGGATCGCGAACCATCCCGACGAACTCGGTCGGGAGTTGGCGGTGCTCTGCCTCGCCTGCCGGCCGGAATCGTAGATGTCGGCACGGGCGGTGCCCGTCGTCGTTCTGGCCGGATTCCTCGGCGCGGGCAAGACGACGGTGCTCAATCATCTTCTGCGGAACTCCGGCGGGCGCCGATTCGGTGTGCTCGTGAACGATTTCGGCGCGGTGAACGTCGACGCGCTGCTGGTGTCCGGGTGGTCGGCGGGCACCCTGAACCTCGCGAACGGCTGCATCTGCTGCACCACCGACGCCGAGGGGCTGGGGGAGGCGCTGGCCGGACTCGCGCGGTCGGGCGTCGACGCGATCGTGATCGAGGCGAGCGGCATCGCCGAGCCGCGGGCCCTGATCCGGCTGGTCCTGGCCGCCCGCGACGAGCGGGTGGCCTACGGGGGACTGGTCTACGTGGTCGATGCCGCGAACGTCGAGCAGACGCTGGCCCGGCATCCCTCGGTCGGCGGGCACCTGGCCGTCGCCGATCTGGTGGTGGTGAACAAGCGGGACCTGGTCTCGGCGGCCGGGCTCGACGACGTCCTCGCGCGGGTCCGCGAGGTGAACGCCACCGCGCCGGTGCTGCCGGTGTGCGGCGGGGCCGTCGACCCGGGGCTGCTGACCGAGGGGACCGGCGGGGCGGCGGAGGACGAGCCGCGGCAACTCACCATCGGCGAGCTGTTGGAGCCGCACGAGCACGCGCACCGGCATCTGCACGACGATTTCGAGTCGGTGTCCCTGCAGACCCCGGAGCCGGTGAACCCGCGTCTGCTGGCCGGGCTGCTGGAACGCCCGCCGGTCGGCGCGTATCGCTGCAAGGGGCTCGCCTTCGTCGATCTGCCCGGGCATCGTGAGCACGCGTACGAGGTGCACGCCGTCGGCGGCTTCGTCCGGGTGTCGACGCGTCCCTGGCCGGACGGGCGGCCGGAGACGTCGCTCGTGGTGATCGGGGCCGGCCTGGATCCCGTCGCGGCGCAGGAGGCGCTCGAGGCGGTGCTGACCCCGGCCGAGGCGTCCGACGAGCACGGGATCCTGCACCTCACCAGGCACCTTCCGCAGGCGGGCGCGGTCGCGGAGGAGTGAGGGATCGCCGGGCTCTGCGGCCGCGGTCGGGTCCCGGGTTGCCTCGCATCGTCGAACCTTGGTTCACTTGTTAATGAAGTGGCCAGTGTGACCGCTGGTAGTCGAGGGAGTGTTGTGATGTCTGTTGTGTCTGCGCGTCGTCGTTCCGTTCGATGGGCGGCCGTCGCGGCGGCCGGAGTGCTCGCGCTGGGAGCCGTCGGCACCGCACCGGCGGCCGCCGACCCGGCGGAGCCGACGGCGACCTCGCTGAACGGACGCACCGTCTTCCTCGACCCGGGCCACCAGGGCTCGGCCGCCGGACACGACCTCAAGAAGCAGGTGCCGGACGGTCGCGGCGGCAAGAAGGACTGCCAGACCACCGGTGCCACGGCGGTGACCGGCAAGACGGAGCACGCCATCAACTGGGACGTCGCCCAGATGGTGAAGGCCGCCCTCGAAGCGGAGGGGGCCAAGGTGGTCCTGAGCCGCGCCGACGACAAGGGCTGGGGCGGCTGCGTCGACGAGCGCGCCGCCGCGGCGAACGCCTCGGGCGCCGACGTGGCGGTGAGCCTGCACGCGGACTCCACCAGCACCAAGGCCGACCCGACCAAGTCCGGGTTCCACATGATCGTCCCGACCCTGCCGGTGCCGGACCCGGTGGTCAGCTCGGTCCAGGCATCCAACGGGCGGCAGGCCTCGGAGGCCATGCGCGATGCGTTCCGCAGCAGCGGTTTCGCCCCCGCCAACTACGCCGGCGTGGAGAACGGGATCCAGACCCGGCCGGACATCGCGGCGGTGAACCTGACCAAGGTGCCCGCGGTGTTCATCGAGATGGGCAACCTCTCGAACCCCGACGACGCCGAGCAGCTCTCGTCGGCCACCGGTTCGGCGCGGTACGCGCTGGCGATCACCAACGGGATCAAGTCGTACCTGGGTACCGCCCCCGCCCCGGCGCCGCAACCGCTGGCGCCCGGCGAGGCGGCCCCCGCACCGCTGCCCGACGACGACGACGGCGACGACCTCGCCTCGCTCCTCGCGGTGGGCCCGCTGATCAACCAGCTCGCCGGTGCCGAGAGCGCCGAGGAGGCCGCCCAGATCCTGCTGACGCAGGGCTCGGACGTCTCCGCGCAGGTGCTCAAGGCGATGCTCTCGGTGGTGTACAGCGTCTTCGGCGGCAAACTGCCGATCTGACGGTCGCCACGGACACAGGACCCGGCGCACCGGGTGTTCGGGTCCTGTGTCCGTGGCACGGTCTGGCTCCGGGTCACTAGGCTGACTCCATGGCCCTGAAACTGCCGAGTCTGAAGACCGTTCGCGAACTGTTCCACGTCCCGACCCCGGTGCCGAGCTTCCGCGGCCGCAAGGTGCTGATCACCGGAGCGGCCAGCGGGATCGGCCGGGCCACCGCGTTCGAAGCGGCCTCCCGGGGCGGTGAACTGGTCCTCACCGACGTGCAGGTGGGGCCGCTGGACCAGGTGGTCGCCGAGATCCTCGACGCCGGGGGCACCGTGCTGTACCACCGCGCGGGCGACGTGTCCGACTACGAGTGGGTGGCCGCCTTCGCACGCGACGTCGAGGCCGAGGTCGGCGTGATGGACGTGGTGATGAACGTCGCCGGGATCTCCGCCTGGGGGACCGTGGAGAACCTCGAGCACAAGACCTGGCGGGCCATGGTCGAGGTGAACCTGATGGGGCCGATCCACATCATCGAGTGCTTCGTGCCGCAGATGGTGCGCCGTGGACGGGGCGGCCAACTGGTCAACGTCTCGTCGGCGGCCGGACTCCTGGCCCTGCCCTGGCACGCGGCCTACAGCGCCAGCAAGTTCGGGCTCCGCGGGGTGTCCGAGGTGCTGCGCTACGACCTGCGCCGCCACGGCATTGGCGTGAGCCTGGTGTGCCCGGGCGCCGTCGCCACCCCGCTGGTCGACACGGTCCAGATCGTCGGCCTCGACCGGGAGAATCCGGTGGTCGAGAAGCAGGTCGGCGGATTCCACCGGATCGCGGTGACCCCGGAGTCGGCCGCGAAGTCGATCTGCCAGGGCGTCGTCCGCAACAAGTACATGGTCTACACCTCGTTCGACACCCGTTTCGGATACTGGTGGGCGCGCAAGTTCGCGCTACCGTACGAGATCGTGATGCGCATTGCCAACAACCGGTTCGACCAGCTCTCCCGGCTCAGCGCCGTGACCTCGGCGGCCGGAGCCGATTCGACGAAGTCCTCGTCGGCGACCCGCGACTGAGGATCGGCCCGCGGCCTGCGGCGGGTTCGGCGTCTCAGCGTTCGCCGAAGGCGGTGTCGGCCAGCCAGGCCGCGAGGTCGCGGGCGGCGGCATCGATCGCCGCGGGCCAGTCCATCGCCGCATCGTCGGCGTGATCGCTGACCACCTTCACCGGTCGGATCGGCACCCCGAACTCGCCGCACACGTGGACCAGGGCCGCGGCCTCCATGTCGACCAGATCGGCGCGGGCGGCCAACCGGTCGCGCTCGGCCTCGTCGTTGACGAAGGTGTCCCCGGTGGCGAGCACCGAACCGTCCCCTCCCGGGATCTCCCAGACGTCCTGGACCGGGTAGCCGAGGGCGCGCAGCGCCTCGGCGGAGATGTCGTGTTCGACGACCCGGGACGGCAGGTACAGGCCGCCGTGGCGGCGATGCAGGGCGCCCGCGGTGCCGATGTTGATCACGCGGCGGTAGCGGTCGGGTTCGGCCGTCAGCTCGCGGGCGAGGGCGGTGGCGGACCGGACCTTGCCCAGACCGGTGATCAGGAGCCGGGCGCCGGCGGGCACGTGGGCGGCCTCGGCGCGGGTGGCCGAGACCACCAGGACGTCGTCGTACATGGGCGGTGAACCGTGTCTGTCGGGGGCGTCGGTCAGTCGTCGGCGCCGAGGGTGAGGTCTTCGACGGCGCCCTGATCGCGCAGGCTCTGCCCGGCGGTGCGACGCCCGCGATCCCCGGCGGCGCTCCGCGGCGGAATCGTCTGCGGAGTCGCCCGGCGGACCGGTCGTTCCTGAGCCTGCCCGACGACGGTCGGCGCCTTGCGGACCGAACGCCGGCCGGAGGTCTGACGTGACGGTGCCGAGGCGGTCTCGCTCGCCGGACTCTGCTCGCGGGGTTCGACGGGGGCCGCAGGCTCCGGACGCGGGGGCTGGGCGGCCGGACGACGCGGCGTCTGCGGGAGATCGGCCTGGGGACGTTCGGCACGCGGGCGCTCCGCGGCCGGACGCTCGGGATCCTGGCGATCGTGGGCCGTCGGGCGCTCGGGTGTCGCCGGGCGTTCTGCGGCGCTCGGGCGCTCGGGTGCCGGACGGTCCTGGGCGGGGCCCGGAGCCGGACGCTCGGGTGCGGGGCGTTCGGCGGGTCGCTCCGTCGGGCGCGAGCGGATGTTCTCACGGTTCTGCGGACGTCCGCGTTCGGTCTCACGACCGCTGCGGCGCGGGTCGCGTCCGCGGCCGACCGCCTCGGCGGCCGATTCCGCGGCGGCGGGCCGGGCCGGGGGGCGCTTGTTCTCGCTCTTCGATGCGGCGGCCCCGGTGGTCGCGCGGGTGGCGGCACCCGACGACGTCGTGCCGGTGTCGCGTCCCTTCGACGACTTCTTCGCGGCCGCGGTGCGGTCTGCGGGACGGCCCCCGCTGCGCGAGGTCTGGCCGCTTCCCGCGGTGCTCTTGGCGCCGGACCTCTTGGCGGCGCTCTTCGCCGCGGCACCCTTGGACCCGGGATTCTTGGCGGCCGTGGCCCTGGTGGCTGCGCCCTTGGCCCCAGAACCCTTGGCCCCAGAACCCTTGGCCCCGGAGCCGCGCTTGGTCCCGGTGCCGCCCTTGGCTCCCGAACCGTTCTTGGGCCTGGCGCCGCCCTTGGCGACGGCGCTCCTGGCGGCCGGGGTCTTGGAGTTCCGGCCCTTCGGGGTTCCGGTGCCGCGTCCGGCGGCGCCCGCCTTGCCCGTGGTCTGCCGATCGCGGGTGAGGAACCAGCGGACCAGCACCACGATCAGGGTCAGCAGGAAGACGCCTGCGATCCAGGGGAACAGATTGGAGAACGGAAGGACGACGTTGGTGGCGACCTTCCGCAGGCTGCTGTCCGATCCGCTGCTCAGCAACATCGTGTACAGGGCGGTCAGTCCGATGAACAGGGTCACCAGCGGTGGTTGCACGGCGGCGGTGAACAGCGCGCGACGGCGCACCGCGAGGGCCGCCAGGACACAGCCGAGGAGATAGAAGACGTTGTAGGTCACGCCGAGCGAGGAGGTGGCCAGCGCGTCGATCACGGCGCCGACGAGGGTGAACACCACGGCGATCGAGACGGCTCCCCACCACGGGACCCCCGGGATGCCGGGGATCACGCTCTGCTGGTCGGCGGGCACGGGCGCGTCAGTCGAGAGACGGCCGAAGCGAGCCGCGCGACGAGAATTGTCGGAAGCCACGGAACAACGGTACCGGGTGCGTCGTGTCTGACGTCAGCACAGTGCGCGCGGCGTGGCGAATGTCCGTCGCTTCGTGACACGGATCGCACCGGAATGTCCTTTTACGGTAGATGCTCCCGCGGACTCTCCCGGCATTGGGAGTCGTTCAGTGTTTCGTCTCACGGGCGATGAGCGATTCCTTGATCTCCAGTCCGTAACGGAAGCCGCCGAGGGCGCCGTTGTTGCGGACGACCCGATGGCAGGGCACGAAGAGGGCGGCGGCGTTCCGTGCGCAGCACGCCGCGGCGGCGCGGACGGCGGCGGCGTTGCCCGCCCGCTCGGCGAGCGCGCTGTAGGTGATCGGAGGCCCGGGCGGCACCTCGCGCAGGGCGGCCCAGGCCGACTGGAGGAACGGGCCGGACCGCTGCCGCACCTCGACCCGGGAGGGCGCGTGCAGATCCCCCGCGTAGTACGCGAGGACGGCGTCGGCGACCGGGCCGCCGGGACGCTCGTCCAGACCGGCGGGCCGGAGTCCGGGGTGGATGAGGGGGAGAAAGTAGGTGGGATCGTCGGTCCACCCGGAGGCGTGGACGACGCCGTCGTCGTCGAACAGGACGGTGAACGGGCCGTCGGAGGTGGTGACGACGGTCCAGCCGAGTGTCGGCGGCGGACCTGAGGTCGGGGCGGCGGGTGCGTCGGGGCGGTTCATGGTGGTCCTCACTCGAAAGATCCGGTCGTGGTGTGGTCGGTGGACGGGGTGGCGTGGCGCAGCAGGTGCACGGCGGCGTACGAACGCCACGGTCGCCAGCTCTGCGTGCGGGACAGGTCGATGCCCAGGTCTGCCGCGGCTCTGCCGATCACCAGATCACCGTGCGGCAGCACATCGGGGTCGCCGGTCACCCGGAGGACCACCTGATCGGCGGTCCAGGGCCCGACCCCGGCCAGCGCGAGCAGCTCCGTCCGCAATTCGGATGCGGCAGATCCCGGATGCGGTGCCGTCTCTCCGGCGGCGATCGCCGCCGAGGCTCCCGCGACCGCGCGGGCGAGTCGTCGGGGACCGCGGAACGCGGCCTCGCCGTCGGACGCCGTCCGCGCCGGTGTGGGGAACAGGAGGCCGGGGAGCTCGGGCCGGTCCGGGTCGTGCCACGGCGCGGGCTCGCCGAGGGCGGCGACCAGCGCGCCGAGCCGGGTGCGGGCGGCCGCGACGCTGATCTGCTGGCCCGCCATGGTGCGGATCAGGGTCTCGTGCGCGTCGACGCTTCCGGGGAGCCGGATCCCGGGCACCGCCTCGATCAGCGGCGCCAGGCGCGGGTCCGCGGACAGTGCGGAGTCGACCGCGTACGGGTCAGCGTCCAGATCGGCCAGTCGACGCAGCCGGTTCACGGCGACGGTGAGGTCGCGCAGATCCAGGTGCTCGAAACGGGCGGACGCGTGGTCGTCGTGCAGGGTCAAACCGACGAGAGCGGGCCCGTGCGGGAGAGCGAGCGTGCGACGGAAGACGGTGCCGTCGCACGCTTCGAGCCCGGGGATCGCGTGCGCGGCGAGACGGCGGAGGGTCCCGTCGACGTCGTACGGCGGGCGGAACGGGAGTCGCAGCGTCAGCGGTCCGGTCGGGGCGGAACCGCCGGAGTAGCGGGTGCGCAGTTCGGTCGGCGTCATCGAGAAGGTCGCGCGCAGGGTGTCGTTGAACTGGCGGATACTCGCGAATCCGGCGGCGAACGCGACGTCGGAGATTGGCAACGAGGTACCGGTCAGCAGAATCCGCGCGGTGGTCGTGCGATGGGCTCGGGCCAGGGCTAGCGGGCCGGCGCCGAGCTCGGCGGCGAGAACCCGGTTCAGGTGCCGCGGGGTGTAGCCGAGCGCGGACGCCAGACCCTCGACTCCCGCACGGTCGACCAGACCGTCGGCGATCAGGCGCATGGCGCGGCCGGCGAGGTCGGCGCCGGTGTTCCAGCGCGGGGACCCGGGGGAGGCGTCGGGCAGACAGCGGCGGCACGCCCGGAAACTGCGGGCGACGGCGGCCGCGGCGGTGGGCACGAAATCGACGTTCTCGCGGCGCGGGGTGCGGGCCGGGCACGACGGTCGGCAGTAGATCCCGGTGGAGTGCACGATCGTGAAGAACTGGCCGTCGAACCGGGCGTCGCGGGCGGCGAGCGCACGGTAGCGGAGGTCGAAGTCGTCGGCGGCGTCGGCCGGGACCGCGGGGTCGTCCGGTGCGGGATCGGGTGGCACAGGACCGATCCTGCCCGCCTCGCCGGAGGTTCGGCTAGCGGATTTCGGACACAGCGGTCGACGTCGTCCGATCCGTGGACACCGAGCGCAGTCGTGGCCGGGTGTCGGTGTCGTGTGTGACGATGTTCTCGTGAGCGATGACCGCGCGGGTGGACCTCCCGAACACGAGCGACCCTCCGAGGGGCGCGAGCCGGACGACGCGCCGATCGACGACGCCGGGGCACCGGCCGGCGCGGCCGCGCCGACCGCCCCCGAGACGCCGGACGACGGTGAGTATCCGAGCCGGTCACGCGTGTTCCTCGCCGGTCTGCGCGCCTCGGCGACGGTGTGCCTGCAGGCGCTGATCGTGCTCGCGTTCCTGTGGGTCCTGATCTGGGTCGTCGGAAAGTTCTGGACCATCGTGCTGCCGGTGGTGCTGGCGATCATCGTCGCGACGGTGCTGTGGCCGCCGGTGCGATTCATGCTCAGGTTCGGGGTCCCCGCGGCGTTGGCGTCGCTGCTCTCGCTGCTGGGGTTGGCGGCCATCATCGCCGGGATCCTCGCCGTGGTGGTGCCGTCGGTGATCGACCAGGTGCCGGAACTGCGCGACCGCACCATCGAGGGCGTCAAGCACGTGCAGGAGTGGGTGCAGGGGCCGCCGCTGAGCGTCGACGACTCGCAGCTGTCCGGGTACGTGGAGACCATCATCCAGCGTGTGCAGTCCAGTGCATTGGCCATCGCGTCCGGGGTCTACACCGGGGTCGGGGCGGCCACCTCGGTGCTGATGACGGGGTTCACCGCCTTCGTGCTGGTGTTCTTCTTCCTCAAAGACGGGCCGAAGTTCATTCCGTGGCTCAACCGCACCGCCGGTTCCTCGGCGGGTTCGCACATCGCCGAGGTGCTGGTGCGGATGTGGAACACCCTCGGCGGGTTCATCCGTACGCAGGCGATCGTCAGCGCCGTCGACGCGGTGCTGATCGGCATCGGCCTGTACGTC
Source organism: Gordonia sp. (in: high G+C Gram-positive bacteria) (assembly GCF_047600385.1). Taxonomy (GTDB): domain Bacteria; phylum Actinomycetota; class Actinomycetes; order Mycobacteriales; family Mycobacteriaceae; genus Gordonia. The sequence goes on from NZ_JASGKZ010000001.1 coordinate 2,020,865, forward strand.
CTCAACGTGCCGCTGTGGGGCGTGCTCACCATCGTCACCTTCGTCGGCGGCTTCATCCCGATCCTGGGTGCGTTCGTCGCAGGCGCGCTGGCCGTGCTGATCGCGCTGGTGGCCAACAGTCTCACCACGGCGCTGATCGTCTTCGGCATCATCCTGCTGGTGCAGCAGCTCGAAGGCAACGTGCTGCAGCCGTGGCTGCAGGCCAAGGCGATGGAGTTGCACGCCGCGATCGTGCTGCTCGCGGTGCTGCTGGGCGGCAGCCTGTTCGGCATCATCGGCGCCTTCCTGGCGGTCCCGACGACCGCGTGCCTCACGGTGCTGCTGCGCTACGTCCTCGAACAGATCGGACGGGCCGCGGGCGAGCAGATCCAGGAGGAGGACGAGGCGTCCGGCGACGATTCCGGTCCGGGGGAGAAGAGGAGCCTGTTCGCCTGGCGCAGGTCCGACGGTCGGGGCGAACCCTCCGCCGAGTGACGGCCGGATACACTGGTCACCCGTGAGTCTTACCCTCGGAATCGTCGGGCTGCCCAACGTCGGCAAGTCCACCCTCTTCAACGCCCTGACCCGCAACGACGTGCTCGCCGCGAACTACCCGTTCGCGACGATCGAGCCGAACATCGGCGTGGTGGAGCTGCCCGACACCCGGCTGAACCGCCTGGCCGAGATCTTCGGCAGCGAGCGGATCCTGCCCGCCGTGGTCTCCTTCGTCGACATCGCCGGCATCGTCAAGGGCGCGTCGGTGGGCGAGGGCATGGGCAACCAGTTCCTCGCCAACATCCGCGAGGCCGACGCGATCTGCCAGGTGGTGCGCGTCTTCGCCGACGACGACGTGGTGCACGTCGACGGCCGCGTCGACCCGAGGGCCGACATCGAGGTGATCGAGACCGAGCTGATCCTCGCCGACATCCAGACCCTGGAGAAGGCGCTGCCGCGGCTGGAGAAGGACGCCAAGAAGAACAAGGACCTCGTCGAGACCGCGAACGCCGCGAAGAAGGCGCAGGAGATCCTCGACTCGGGTAAGACCCTGTTCTCGCAGAAGGACTCGTTCGACCTGTCCAGCGTCCGCGAGCTGCACCTGCTGACCGCCAAGCCGTTCCTGTACGTGTTCAACGCCGACGAGTCGGTGCTCACCGACGACGCCAAGAAGCAGGAGCTGCGCGACGCCGTCGCACCCGCCGACTGCGTCTTCCTCGACGCCAAGGTGGAGAGCGAACTGCTCGAACTCGACGAGGAGGACGCGCAGGAACTCCTCGACTCCATCGGCCAAGACGAGCCCGGCCTGCGCAGCCTGGCCCGCGCCGGTTTCCACACCCTCGGCCTGCAGACCTACTTGACCGCGGGGCCGAAGGAGGCGCGCGCCTGGACCATCCATCGGGGCGACACCGCGCCGAAGGCCGCCGGCGTGATCCACACGGACTTCGAGAAGGGCTTCATCAAGGCCGAGATCGTCTCGTTCGACGACCTCGACACCGCCGGCTCCATGAACGACGCCAAGGCCGCGGGCAAGGTGCGCATGGAGGGCAAGGACTACGTGATGGCCGATGGCGACGTCGTGGAGTTCCGCTTCGGGGCGGCGTCGAAATCCAAAGGCTAAACCGCTTGCCTAGACAGCATCCAGAAGTCACGCCCGGCACAGCGAAGGCGCTCTATGCGAGCGCGATTTCCTGTGCGGAACCTAGCTGCGATCAGCCCTTATACCGAATCGCCCCAAATGGGAATCGGGTGCTGAACTCACGGATTTCGCACATCTGCGCGAGGTCTGAGAATGGGCCGCGCTGGGACCCTGGAATGGGCCCCGCGAGGAATTCGGGCGTCGACAACCTGTTGTTGTTGTGTCTGTTTCATGCGGACCTCATCGACAAGGTGGACCAAGAGAGCAATTATCCGGTAGCGCTACTGCGCGAGTGGAAGATGGCGCAGCTTGCCGAGTACGATGCTGCGGTCACGGCAAGGCGCAGGGATGCGGGCTGGCGCCTGTCGGAGCAGGAGGCACAAGAGGTCGTTGCGAAGTCAGAAGCCATAGCTGTCAACGTCACCGCCGACACGATCTACGTGGGCGGCATGGGCGGCGGCCCGTTGGGTGGGGGTGGTGGCGGAGGCGTAATCGGTGGTGGTTTCGCCGCGCCAGGGGGCAGTGCGCCGACGATCATTCTCGACGGCCAGCCAGGGCGATGGCCGGGCGGCGGTGGTGGAGGTGGTGGTGTGATGTTCAATACGGCACCAACCTCTGCCCCAGTGGCTGAAGGGATTGGATATGCATGCGCTTTCGACGATGTTGGCGAGGGCGTTCCGGGGAAGCACATGGACTCTGAGGCCCTTCGGCTATCAGTGCTGATGTTCGCCAACTATATCGTGACCGAGCGCGGCCTTGTGCACATGATTCACGGTGCGTGGGAGAACTGGTCGGTGAGTCAGATCCCTGGTGTACTAGATGCGCCGGTGCTGTGCGTGATTGAAGCCGGGCAGATGGAGCGTGGTCTCTATCTGGTATCGGTTGAACTGCGCGCGCCTAACGGTGAGCGGCGTGCGCGGAAATGGGTCGAAGTTGAGGTCGAACAACTGGGAACGCTGGTACGTGCTCCCGTTGGTGTCACCCTTTCTGCGACGGTCGGTTCGGATGACTTGGGGCTCTGGTCGGTTGTTGTTGACGCAGGCGGCCAGGTGTTGGGCCGGATCGACCTGCTCGTGAAGCAGAAGGACGAGTAGCCGCATGAAAGTCAGTCTCTACCCGATTTGCTTGTACAATTCGTAATCTTGGGGTGCGCCTTCCGTAATCGTGTCTCAGTTTCGTAAGCCGCAGAGCGACTACAGCGCTGCTGCACAACGTCCAGCCTGTCGTGATCACTTCTCGAGCGGTTACGGACTGATCTCGCCGACGGGACGTAGGACATGAGGGACGGCGACTTGCGAACGTGCACCGAGTGGGACGGCGGGTTCCGGCTTGTGTCAGCCGGTTAGTTGCCCACCTGCCGCCAAACTCTTCCTGGACTTCGAAAGGCACTCGCAAGCTCGATCCTGATCGGATGTGTTTCGGTTTCGGAATGTCGTGGAGTTCCGGTTTAGCGTGTGGATTGGTGCTCTTGAACAGTTCAGAATGGGTTTTACTCCCTGCCAGTCCGCGCAGAGACTGCAAGAAATCTAGCGTGATGGGTTCGGTCTGGCTGTTCCCAAGGCCGTCTCCGGACCCGAGTGCTGCTAGAGTCCCGTGCGTGAGCTAGATCTCGCTGCCGGTGTGTCCAGGTCCGGAGCAGTTCATGGCAGAATCGGAACTCGGGTGTGGGCGTGCCTGAAATGGCGACGAAAGTCGCGAGCGCCATGGCTCTCATCGCTAGAGCTGCCAGCGGTATCAGTCTAGATCTTGGTCCAGTTGGGCTTGTTCGTCTTCACGGACGGAGTCCCGTTCGTAGGATTCCGCAATGGCGCGCAATATCCGTGCAGTTCGGGGCCAATGCACCTGGACGCCCAGACTCCATTGCTTATACTGCTCAGCCAGCGTTCTCTCGTGGCCGCCGCCGTCGTAGACACCACGCAAGGTTACACCGCGGCTGTTCAGTCTGCCGATGATTACACCGTTCTCTAGGCTACGACTCCCGATTGACTCGATGAGATCTCGAACTGGAACGGGTGGCCAGATTCCGTCGGCGTCGACCGGCGCGTGCGCAAATGTTTGGCCAATCAGTTCGTCACCGATGTCTGCTCGATCGAGATCGGACAGTTGCAGACGAGCCTGCTTGACCCACTTCTGCATCGCAACTTGATCAAGTGTGCCGTCCTCCTGTCGTCCCGCGAAGCCGTGCCAATCATGAAGAACCCGCCAAGCGTGCTTGGCTAGCAGATCTGCGCTCTTGCTCTGACGACGAGATTTGTTTGCACCCCGGAAAGCGCGCTGAACGAGATCAACGAACAGAGCAGGGTCCGAGGCGAGAGCCCGGTTAAGGGCGTGTGGCTCGCGGTTATGCTGGAGGAGCCTGAAATAGGCGAACTCCAGAGCTACCAGGTCGGCAACTGGCACATCGGCTGCGGCTAGGTAGTCCAGCAATGTCCCGACGTGGTGGCCGGTCATTTGCGATATTCCCGCTTGCCCCGGGTCCTGGGTGATCGCCGAGCGCAAGACAGATTGGACCAGCATTGCACTCGGGAGATGCTTCTTCGGGTCTCCGGTCGGGTTGAAAGTGCCGTTGCTCGCGATCGCAATCGCCGACCAAGCTCGTGTTCGCTCAAGGAGCAGTTCGATAGCTCTGGTGAGATCTTCATGGGGAACGACCTCGAAAGGTGCCTCGGACCAGAAGAGGTTTTCAGCGATTGGGAAATCGCGGAGAATCTCCCAGAATCGGCTCTCCGTCGGAACGTTGAGCACGAACCTTCTCAGGGCCTCACTCACAACGCCACCCCGTTCGAGCGCTCGCCTGAGATCCGCTGGCCCGTCGACGGCGAGGCGGCCACGGACCCACGTTGCCGCGGCTTCCTGGAGCGCTGTGCTGTCGGATGCCAGCCATTCCAGCATGGTGTCGAGAGCATCAATCGGCTCGTAGGTTGACAGAGCCCAACCGACCTGTGTCGGAGCCTCAGCACGGGCCGCTACCGCGCTGAGCTGTTCCCATGCGTCGGGGCGGGCAAACAGAATGTCAAGTGCTTCGCGCCGCTTGGCTTCCAGCGCTGTCCGGTAGTGTTCGTAGTCGTTCAGGTCCGCACCCGACAAGTCGGGGTGCCAGTTAAAGAGATATGCGAGCCGACGTGGGTCATCAGTAGGTTGGAGCGATTCGGCTAGGTTGTGTAAGCGGGCGCGTCGCTCCGCCGGCATCGCCCAGTCCGCGTCCTGGAAACGCTCGTGCTGCACTGCGGTCTTTCGGACCTGTTCGAACAGGGCTAGTTGCGTGTCTACATCCAAGTCGCCGCGCGATGCTTCGTCCTCGAGGAGCTTGATGATCCGATTCGCTTCGCCCGGGCTAACCGTGGACAGCGCTTCCACAAACCATGGTAGGGCAGTGCGATCTACCGTGACCCATGCGAGTGCTCGGTCGACCAGGCTCGTCGCGAAAGCAAACCGTTCGCTGGTTGGCATTCGGTCGCTGGGGGGCTTCCAGAGTTGATATCGTGGCTCACTGGGCGGTGAGACCCAGGCATTGCTGTCGGGCCACAGAGCCTTGAGCAGGGCCCAACCTGCCGTCTCGCTCACGATCCGGCAGGCATTGAGAGCTTGGAGTCGGGTCGCAAGATCTGCGCCAGTGTTCTGAATCCATCCGCAAAGGACGGTAGACATGCTTGCGAGGGGGTTGTTGCCCGAGTTCTTCGGTAGGTCGTAGCGGCAGAGTTCGGTCAGAATCTGTGTTGCGCGAACGAGGTGGTCGGGCGACCAGCAGAGTACTTCCAAGGCCCACAGCAGGTGATGCTGTTGTCCCGAAGGTCCCAGTGCTAGCGGATCGTCAATGGCATTGAACATGCGGCCGACGGTCGGCTCGCTGGTTGTAAGGTCATCCTCCAGTGCCGAGAGGAAGGTGTCTGGAGCGGCCTCGGCAAGAAGTGGAAGCACGTCGGCAATTGCACCCCAAGTGTGCCCCTCGGAGCCGGCAGTGACCTGACGGAGCACGTCGCGCACAACCCGTTCGGTAACTGAGGAAGCGTGATTGGTGCTACCAGGGACTGATTCGATCGCTCCTGCCAGGGCAAGACTCTCGGCGATACCGCGCCTGAGGGCAGGCGAGTACGTTCTCCGCTGTCCCTTCATCTGAGCGGCGATCCGCTCGTGTGAACTGAGGCCTTCATAGGGATTTGGATCTAGGAGAACGCTGGTTGCGATCCCTGCCCATCGCGCAGCCAGAGCTGATGACACCCGGTTGCCAAACTCTGAGGAACGCCTCCTCCAGTGAGGTGAATACGAAGACATTCCGTACGCTCCGGATCGCCGGATCCGACCCGCGACTGGCGTCGGCGATAGCGCCTTGCAGGTCGACTGAGGGGACAGCGGCCAGTTCACTCAGGACGTGCAGGTCCTCGGGTCGATCGGTCCAACGACTGGCCAGCATCAGTGCGGCGAGCGAGTCGGCCAGCGGCGGACGAGACCACGTGGGCTGCTGCACGCGAGGTGAGCGCGAAAGCCGCCGCGCCAATGCGGGCATGCTCCGACGAGCCAGTACCGCGAGGCGATCGGCTTGGCGCCATTCGACGTCGCCCGCTCTGAATGCCTCGGCCGCCTCGTTTCGGCCAACCCTCGGCAGACGAATATCGACGCTACGGCGCATTGCAGAGTCGCTATCGATGATAGCGACGACGTGCCTGCCGCCAGCGAGGGCGCGGGATACGTCTGCATTTTCGAAGTCGGGCACCAAAATCCCAGGCCCTGGGAGTGCCACTATGCGATCCCACACCCCCGTCGACCGGACAATTGTGACGGCGCCGGGTTCACTTGAGGTTTCGTCGTCGGGCACAAGGGACGCATACAGAAACCCCAAGGCGTCATCGACCCACTCGGTCTGGATCGATGTAACCCTTGGCTCCTCATCAAGCAGAGAGCGCAGTCGCTGCGCCTCCTTCGCCCGTCCGGCGATGAAGAGCTTCAGTGGAAGAGTCGGTTTGGTCGCAGCGGAAGAGCGGTCCCACCATGTTTCCAGAGTTAGCGCGTCCCGGGGTCGAAGACCTAGAGTTTCCGAGATCCACAGGTGCGCGGCGGGCGCGACCTGCAGCCAAGCTTCGAGGTCGTCCGCATCAAGGACGAGGACGTCCTTGAAGAGCCGCTCGGCGCGTCTCTCGGCCACCCATGTGTCTTTGCCTTGCCATCGACGGACTGTCACGAAGACGAAGGTGACGTCATGCGATGCCTCGGTCTTGCGTCCGTCGTAGTCCTTGGTGGCTTTGCGCTTGGATTCCTTGTCGGTGCCGAACTCGAACCAGATCGTTCCGGCCGGCAGCAATTTCGTCTGTCTCTCGAGGGTCGCTACGCCGTCCTTGCCTGCCAGGGCGACCCCATCGCCCGTCCGAATTGAGATCCGGCCAGCCCCGGGGGTTTCGAACAATAGCCTACGCACCAACTCTGGAAGCCGATCCTGAGCTTCACGAGCGTTGGTCTGGGGCCACAGCGCGAGCTGGCTTGCAGTCGCGTACTCGGGGCTGGCAGTTCGTCGTTCGGCCGCGAGACTCAAAGCGCACGCTCCGCGCTGCGCTTTGAGACGCTGTACGTCGCTCTCACGGAACCTGTAGAACGCCGTCCCGGCACCCGCGCATCTCGGGAGTAATCCCTGCTTGGCGTACGCCCGCACGGTGTTCTCGTACGCGGCCAGTTGCCTGGCAGTCTCACGCACGTTCAGGAACTCAGACGCAGCACCATGCACACCAGCATCGTAGACGAATGTAGAATTTGTGCACTTGGCGACGCGGATACGGCGCAGAGATGAAGCGAAGGCGGAGAAGCGGACATGGATCCGGTGAGCGACGCAATCAACCCGTCGTGGTGAGATGATGTACTGACGGCGGGGTCGCTTGACGCTCCCTATGAGCCGCCAGAGCTGTTGTCAACAAGTCTCGAGCGGGCCAGCTGTCGAGGGGCTTCACGAACTAGCGCTGCAGGTGTTGACAATGGTGTCGTCGTCGATGTTGAACGCTGAGGACTGGTTGGAGCCATTCATACCCGCGATGCAGTTCGGTGGCAAGCGGACGGTGGTACCGGCGGACTTGGATACTGACCAGGTGGTGCTGCTTGCGCGTATCGCCCCACTGGTCGAACGTGATGATCTGCGGGCTCGGATCGCTGATGTCGCTTGGGTCTACGGGGACCGGTCGGACACCGCAATGTTGGACCGAGCAATCGACGCCTACCGGGCCGCGCCGCTGACGGGTGATGCGTGGTTCAGGGTGGGTAAGGACGCGTGGATTTGGGCTTTCGCGTTCGCGGCGTGGACGGCCAGCCCCGGGTGCAGGAAATGTCAGACGCGCTGAAGGCTCAGGTCTTGGCAGGCTAGGTGGCAGACAACTATAAGATAGTGGGGTTCGCGGAAATGTTACGCCAGCACGGTCGGGTTGACAGTCCCGGGCGTGCTGATCTGCGCGAAGCGCTGATCGCGCTCGCAGCACAGGCGTCGCCGGTAGCCTCTCGCCTGTCGCGCCAACTCGAGCGTGAGGCGTTCACATGGCTTGGTGGTTCGAACGCGGCGGTGGAGAACGCTGCGACCGAGCGCGTTGCGCAGATCTACATCGCGGAAGCCGATTCCTGCATTCAGGAGGACCCGCAGGCGGGCGTAATGATCGAGGGCCATTTCCTGGAGAAGGCCATCGCAGTCCTCCGAACCATCCCACGCTCCTACAGGATCGAGAACGGACTCGATGAGCTCATCGCCGACCTCCGCGTTCGGCTGCGTGAGACGATCGAGGACCCGGATGGGGATGGACCACGCGTCTTCTTCCAACGAGTTCCCGAGGGGAAGTCCGTGAAGAACCGCGTACACCTCGATGTCCGCGCCGCTCCGGGGCTGGCAGGCGAGGAGCGGATGGCAGCGCTCGAAGCCGAAGCCGAGCGGCTTGTCGTACGCGGTGCACGTCGGCTCGCCAGGCATGATCCGGCGCCGCCGATGGCTGCCGGACATCTGGTGATGGCAGACCCCGAGGGCAACGAGTTCTGTCTGGACTAGGCGGCCGTAGTTCGACGCGCTGCCGTCTGGGACGATCGGGCGGTGAGCGGAGTCAAGCGGATCGCGGTGCTCGGTCGTGGCGGTGCGGGAAAATCGACCTTCGCCGCCCGACTGGCGCGAGAGAACGACTTGCCGCTCATAGAACTCGACCAGTTCTTCTGGAAGCCGGGGCCGACGGCCACTCCGCCGGACGAGTGGGTCGCCGTTCAGACTGAGCTGATCGACCAGCACGAATGGGTCATCGACGGCGATCTGGGTCCGTATGACACAGCACTGAACGACCGGCTTTCCGCCGCTGAAGCCGTCGTCATCTTGAACTTCGCCTTGTGGCGTTGTGTGTGGCGCGCGCTGCGAAGAGGGCCGGAGAACCGAGAGTTCTGGACATGGGTCTTCGGCTATCGCCGCCGGAGCCTGCCGGTGATCATGGAGACGCTCAACGCTGGTTCGGCACCTGACGTCTTCGTAGCCCGCAAGCCGTCGGACTTGCCGCCGATCGCGAACCTGCTCTGACGTGCCGTTCGGATGAGGATGTGCCGCCGTTCATGGAGGCCCGGAGTTCAGCACCCACGGTGATGCCGGGGCTCGGCCAGATCCAGGACGTACCAATCGTTGTGGAGGAAAAGATGTGCCGTCCCGCCTCGGCAGACTCGACGGATGGTGCCGTGAGTTCCGTCGCCGGGGAGCCGAAGCCGTGCAGCGGAGAACGTGGTGAGGGCGTCGAGTCGTCCGATCAGCAGTGATTCGTGATCCCGATGACTCCCGAGGAACGCGACGTGCTCGTCGGAGGCGAGAACGCTGCTCGGGCCTCGCGGGCCGGTCGTCGGTTCGACGGTGACCGTCGTCGATCCCGCCCGGTCGGTGATGGTGATCAGCGGAAACCGCTCGTAGGTGCAGGCACGGACCCGCGTCGTGCCGTTCTCACGAGTGGAGACGTTGAGTGTGTAGCAGTCGGCGGGCCGATAGCCGTCGGCGTCCTCACCTCGGTGCCGGTTCTTCGGGTCGGTGCGCGGAGGAGAGTACTCCCAGAGGACGTCGAAGGTCGCCGACCATTTCACGATTCCAGCCGCGCCCAGCGGACGTCGTCCCGGACCCCACCAGTCGGGGTTTCCGAAGATCCCTTCGTCGGAGTATCCGACCCAGAGAGAGCCTTCGCCATCAGCGAGCAGGTGCTCGATCCCGTCGCCCAGAGTGCCGGTCCGCACGATCGCCCCGGACGCGTCGACGACCACGGCATTGTGTTCCGGTCCGGTGGAGGGCCATCGGCAGCGGGCGCCGACGAGAATGAACTCGCCGTCGACCAGCGGCTGCACCAGGGGACGTGGCACCGGTGGATTCGGGACGACGACGATGTCCTCCGGTCGAGAGACCGAGGGTGTGTACACGCCGAGGGCGATCGGCGGTGCGGTCGACGTCCGGCTCGTCGGAGAGGGGGCGCCGTCGTCGAGTTCGGCGCGGGCGACGAGGTCGTCGTGATCGGCGGTCGTGGACCAGAGTGCGACGGCACGGCCGTCGGGGCCGACACTCGCATCGACGAATTCGGGAAACCCCTCGGGAGGCGCCATCGGGCCGAGTCGCCGGTATCGATGCTCGGTGTCGGCGGAACGGGTCACCACGCCAGGTTATCGCCGGCACAGCGGTCGTTTCGGCCGCATCGACGCGGTGCTGTCGCGATTCTCATCGCTCACCGACAGGAATCGCGACGCCGATCCGACACGGGCCGGTGAGACGATTCAGTCGTTCAGGTAGCCCTTGATCGCGGCGACCAGATCTTCCGGATATTCCGCGGTGATCGCGTGGCCGCCGCGCGGCAGGATCTGCAGGTGTGCGGTCGGGATCAGTTCGGCGACCTCGATGGACTGCGCCGGCGGGGTCAGGACGTCCTCGCCGCCCACCAGCACCAGCACCGGGTCGGTCACCGTCGGCAGGCCCTCGCGGGTGTCGTAGATCCGCAGGCAGGCGGCCTGCGCGGCGAAACCCTCCGGGGGCGTCGGATACGGATCCGACGCCGACATGCGGGCCAGTTCGGCGAGCCTGTGGTGGTCGGCGAGCGTCCGGGCGGTGAACAGCCACGGCATGCCGGAGATCGCCAGCGCCTCCGGGGCGGCGTCCGTCGTCGCGGCCGCCAGGATCGAATCCAGCCACAGGTGGTGCGTCGGCGAATACCGGGCGAACGTCGCCAGCAGGATCGCCTTCCGGGCCACGCCGGGGTGGCGGATCAGGATCGACTGCAGAATGGAACCGCCCATCGACCAGCCCACGATGTCGCACGGGCCGATCCCCAGATGCTCGATGAGCGCGACGACGTCGTCGGCCATGTCGTCGACCGTCCACGAGTAGTCGCCGACGACGGTTCGGCCGGTACCGCGGTTGTCGACGGTGATGACCCGACGATCGCTCAACAGCGGTTCCACCGCCGTCCACGCGGAAGAACTCGAACCGAGCCCGGAGATCAGGACGATCGGATCGCCGTTCCCCGCATCGTTGTAGTGCAGCTGGACGTCGTCGATCGCAAGAGTCGGCATGCGGTCCATTGTGCTGGCCGGGCCCGGCGAAGACCAGGCCCGTCGCCGGTCACGTCACCGGGTGAACGACACGCCCCACCGGAACGCGGCGTTCTCGCCGGGGGCCAGCAGACGCAGACCGTCGCCGCTGTTGAAGGCGTCGGTCGCGCACGACTGCGGTTCGACGGCGATCGCCGCCACCGGGCCGTCGGCGCCCGGATACTCGGGTTTGGTGAACACCTGCACGTAGTCCAGGCCCTCGCCCTGCCACAGGGTGACGGTGCGTCCGTCGGGGGCGGCGAGAGTCGTGCGCACGGAGCCGGTCGTGTCGCGGGCGAGCGCGGTGTAACCGGTGTCCAGCTGCAGCTCGGACAGTCGCCGACCGCCCCGCAGATCGAACTCGGGCGTCACCGGTTCCCGGCCGACGGGGATCGACCGGCCGTCGACGAGGTAGTACTCCGCGGCCGGGACGGTCACGGTGAGATCGGCCGAGGTCACCGGCGCGGCGGGGTCGACCAGGGTCAGATACGGGTGGGCGCCCACCCCGAACGGCGCGGGCCGATCATTCAGGTTCGCCACCTCCTGCGTCACCTCGATGCCGTCCGACGACAGGGCGTAGGCGACCCGCGTGCGCAACCAGAACGGATAGCCCGGCTGCGGATGCACGTCGGCGGTCAGCACGAGGGACGACGAGTCGCGCTCGACCTGCCGGTAGTCGGTGTACCGCAGCAGTCCGTGGGTGGCGTTGCCTTTGGCGGGCTCGGTGATCGCCAGCTGCTGATCGCCCCACCGGCCGTCCCGGATCCGGTTCGGCCACGGCACCAGGACGACGCCGCTGCAACTCGGCGCCGGGACGCCGATCGGATACGACGGCACCGCCTGCACCCCGTCGACGACGAGTCCGCGCAGCGACGCCCCCACCGTCGCGATCGTCGCACGCACTGCGCCGTCGGCGAGGGTGACGACGGTTCCGGTCGGGGAGTCCACATCGTTCATGTGCCCACCGTAGAAGACGAGCGCCGCGCCTGCCGGGGACCGCGCGGAGCCGGGGGGACTGACGGGGACCCGGCAGGGGACTGCCAGCCGCCGTCCAGGTTCCCGTCCGAGGATGGCCGAAGGCGACACGGCCTTGAGTGACAGGAGACGACAACGATGCGACTGCGACATCGAGCGACGACGTTCGCGGGAACGGCGTGCGCTTTGACCGCGACGATCATGCTGCTGGGAGGATGCTCGTCGAACGATTCGGGTGACGCGAGTGCACAGAACACGGCGGTGCCCACCGTGTCGGCGGCGGACTCCTCGGCGGAGACCACGGATTCGAGCCGGACCGACGCCACGAAGTCGGCACAGTTCGAGAAGTGCATGAGCGACAACGGCGTCACCATGCCCGACCGCGGGCAGGCCGGATCGCCGCCGGCCGGGGGCGGTGCTCCTTCCGGTGCGCCGTCGGGCGGTGAACCGCCGTCGGGTGTGGCCCCGTCGGGAGCGCCGACCGGAGCACCGGCCGGCGGCACCGAGCAGGCGCCTCCCGGGGTGGATGCGGACACGTGGAAGAAGGCCGTCAAGGCCTGCGCTTCGTATGCGCCCACACGATCCGGGACGGACTGACGTCTCCGGAGTCGGACACCGCCGACGGCGCGCCCCCGGGCAGGAGGAGCGCGGGCGCGCCGGACGGCGGGGCGCACGGTCGAGGACCGTGATCCGTCGGGAGAGGTGAGCCCGCGTCATCGGCTGCAAGCCGACGACAGCGCGACGACAGCGCCCGGGCGCACGATCGTCGGCATGACACAGACAACCGACCTCGGCCTCGACGGCCGGGGAGACACGACAGCGACGGAGCTCGCGATCGACGCCCGCGGCCTGGTGAAGCACTTCGGCGACACCAAGGCCGTCAACGGCGTCGACCTCGCGGTCTCCGCCGGCAGCGTCTACGGCGTCCTCGGACCCAACGGCGCAGGCAAGACCACCACCATCAGCATGCTCGCGACCCTGCTGCGGCCGGACGCCGGCCGGGCGACGATCTTCGGCTACGACGTCGTCCGCGACGCCGTCGCCGTCCGGTCCCTCATCGGCGTCACCGGCCAGTACGCGTCCGTCGACGAGGACCTGACCGCGAAGCAGAACCTGCAGCTGTTCGGGAGCCTGCTCGGCTTCTCCCGCGGCCGGGCCAAGTCCCGGGCCGAAGAACTGCTGGGCGACTTCGGACTGGAGGAGGCCGCCGACCGGCCCCTCAAGGAGTTCTCCGGCGGCATGCGACGGCGCCTCGACCTGGCCGCCAGCCTCGTCGACACCCCGCCGCTGCTGTTCCTCGACGAACCCACCACCGGACTCGATCCGCGGACCCGCGCCCAGATGTGGGCGACCATCCGCAAGCTGGTCGACGGCGGTTCGACGGTCCTGCTCACCACGCAGTATCTCGACGAGGCCGACCAGCTGGCCGACCGGATCGCCGTGATCGACCGCGGCGTGGTGATCGCCGAAGGCACCTCCGACGACCTCAAACGCTCGGTCGGAGCGAGCACCCTGCAGCTGACCCCGGCCGACCGCACCCGGGTCCCGGAGACGGCCCGGATCGCCGAACGGGTCCTCGGCGACCCGGCCGTCCCCTCACCCGAGGCCGGCCGCGTCACCGTCGCGCTGCACCACCCCGACCTCGTGCCCGACGTCCTCATCGCGTTGCGCGAGACCGGTATCTCCCTCACCGAGTTCAACGTCCAGAAACCGACCCTCGACGAGGTCTTCCTCACCCTCACCGGCGACGAACCGCCCTCCGGAGACTCGACCGAGTCCACGGACACCCGAAAGGAGGTCTGACGATGACCACCCTCGTCGACACACCCCGCGATCCCGCTCCCCGCACCTCGGTGTCGGTCACCGACGTGCGCACCGAGGCCACCCGGTCGATCGGATTGGGCGCCACCGTCCGGCAGTCCCTGAGCATGGGCCGGCGCGGCGTCCTCAAGCTCCGGCACAACCCGGAGCAGCTGTTCGACGTCACCTTCATGCCGATCCTGTTCACGGTGATGTTCACCTACATCTTCGGCGGCGCGGTCAGCGGCGACGTGAAGAGCTATCTGCCCACGATCATCCCCGGCATCCTGGTGCAGACGGTGGTCATGTCGTCCGTCGTCACCGGCACCCAGCTGCGGGAGGACATGGAGAAGGGCGTCTTCGACCGCTTCCGGTCGTTGCCGATCGCCCGCATCAGCCCGCTCGCCGGGGCGCTGCTCGCCGACGTGATCCGCTACCTGGTGGCCTCGATCATCACGTTCGGCGTCGGCTTCGCGATGGGCTGGCGCCCGCACTTCCTGGGCGCCGTCGCGAGCATCCTGCTGGTGGGCGTGTGCGCGTTCGCGGTGTCGTGGATCTTCGCTCTGATGGGCTGCCTGATCAAGAAGTCGTCGGCGGTGCAGGGCATCTCGATGCTGATCATGTTCCCGCTGACCTTCGTCTCGAACGCCTTCGTCCCGGTCGACACCATGCCGGGCTGGCTGCAGGCCTTCGTGAAGGTGAATCCGATCAGCCACATCGTGTCCGCGGTGCGCGAACTGTGCTCCACCGGCCACGTCGGCATGGACGTCGTGTGGGCCCTGGTGGGCGCCGCGGTGATCGCCGTGGTCTTCGCACCGCTGGCCGTGGCCGCCTACATCCGCGAGGCGCGCTGACCGGCCTCGAGGCGCCGGGCCAGCAGTCCGGCGGCGGCATCCATCGCGCGGCGGCGGGACGAGAGTTCCGTGCGCCGCGCGACGGCCGTCCCGGTGGCGGCGTCGACGGCGACGAACTCGCCCCGGCGCCGCAACGCCTCGTGCACGGCCGGATAGTCCTGCCGGACGCCGAGTCGGGCGGCGGTCGCCAGCAGGACGGCCCCGTCTTCGCGGTCGGCGGCGTCGGAGGCCGGATCGCACGACAGCAGCAGTCCGACGGCCAGCGCCGACGATCCCAGCTGCGGGATGTCGCGCCACAGCGGATTGATCAGTGACGCGTGCAGGGCCCGCGCGATGTCGTCGGTCCAGGGCACGGCCAGATCCGCGCGCCCGCCCAGCACCACACCGCACACGGCGCTGGCCAGGATGACGTTCGCCCCGGGATCGGCCCGGTCGGGCACCAGCTCCCGCAGCAGCGTGCGGGCGGCACCGGCGTACAGTTCGGTGCCGTCCCGGCCCTGGGCGCTGCGCAACGCCGCCCAGCACATGGCCTGGGCGGCGACGGCCTCCGGGTCGCCCTGCTCGGGCAGCGGCCGGTCCGGATCGATCTCCGACGACGACGTCAGGATCTGCTCGGCCTCGGCGAGGTCGCCGACGGTGATGAGCACGACGGCGAGGAAGTACCGGGCCTGGACGGCATCGTCGGTGGCCCCCATCCGGTCCAGGCCGTCGGCGGCGACCCGATAGTGCTCGACGGCTTCCCGCCATCGCCCCTGCTGGCCGAGGAGACTGCCGGTGGACAGCGCGTTCATCGCCGCCACCCACGGATCGCGGACGTCGGCGGCGGCCAGCCGGGTGCTGTCGCGCATGGCGCCGATCAGGTTGCCGCTGTTCTCACGCACATTGGTGCGCAGGCCGAGCGCCAGGTCGCGGACGTCGGGTGCGGCGCGGTCGGGCGCCAGTTCCAGGATCCGGACCCGCTGCACGCCGGTGCGTGCGACGGCGAGAGCGCTGAGGAAGTCGCCGGGCTGCGACAGCGCCAGATCCGGGCGGTGCAGTCTGCGCAGCAGCGCCCTCGCCCGGGCCAGGCCCCGCGGCGCCTGCTGCGCCAGCAGCGGGGCGCCCGCGGCGATCACCGTCAACTGCCACCGCTCCCGCGCGTCCTCGTCGAGACGATCCGGGGGAGCGCGGAGCACGTCCAGGATCCGGTCGCCCCAGGCCGCGATCTCGGCGTGCAGGCCGCGCACCGACCAGAACGCCGCCAGGATCGGGAACACGTGGACGACGGTGTCGGCGTCCACCGGGTCCGCCTCCATCGCGCGGCGCAGCACCCAGACCAGGTTCTCGACGTCGGCGGCCACGGACTCGACCATGCCGCGATCCACCGACTCGTCGAACCGGCGTCGTAGATCCGCGGTCAGTTCGCGGGCCCAGGCCGCCATCGCGGCGTCCACCGAGCCGGCGTCGTCGGGATCGGCCGTCAGCGACTCCTCGCCGAACTCCCGGACCATCTCCATCATCCGGTAGCGGACGTGGTCGCCGTCGTCGATCACCTGCAGCAGCGACTGATTGACCAGGGCGGTGAGGGCGTCGTCGAGGTCGACTCCGGCCAGCCCGCCGACGCGGACGGCGGCCCGGGCGCCGAACCCGCTGGGGAACCGGCACAGTCTGGTGAGCAGGCGTCGCGCCTCGGGGGTGAGCAGCTCCCAACTCCACTCGATCACCGCGTGCAGGGTGCGATGCCGGTCCGGGACGGTGCGGTCGGTGGAACGCAGCAGGGTGAAGCGTTCGGCGAGGCGCTCGGTGATCTCGGTGACGCTCATGGTCCGCACCCGGGCGGCGGCCAACTCGATCGCGAGCGGAAGCCCGTCCAGGTATCCGCACAGTTCGGCGACGCGGGCGCGGTCCAGCGAGGCCGTCGGCCGGACCGCCCGGGCCCGCTGCAGGAACAGTTCGACGGCGGGGGCCGCGCCGTCGCTGGCCAGCACCGGCAGCGGATGGATCTGCTCGGCGGGGATCTGGAGAGGCGCCCGACTGGTGGTCAGGACGGTCAGCGTGGAGGCGGCGGCCACCAGATCGTCGACGAGGCGGGCGACGCCGTCGATCACCTGTTCGCAGTTGTCCAGGACGATCAGTGTCGGCCGACCGGCGACGGCCTCGGCCAGGATCGCGGTGACCTCGCTGATGGTGGTGCGCAGCCGGCCGGAACCGGACAGGTCGGTCTCGCCGACGCCGAGCGTCGCGGCGACGGCCGCGGCCACGTCGTCGTCGTTGCGGACCGAGGCCAGCGGCACGAAGTAGACGGCCGGACCCGGCCCGCTCGACGATGCGGCCGCGGCCAGTCCGACGGCGTTGGCGACACGGGTCTTGCCGATGCCGCCGGGACCCAGGACCGTCACGACGCGGTGGTCCTCGAGCAGCCGGGCGAGGGCGGCGACGTCGTCGTCGCGGCCGATGAGCGGGGTGGCCTCGGCGCGCAGTCCGACGGCGACGGATCGTCGTCCGGGTCCGGGTCCGGGTCCGGGGCTCGGCTCGTCGGCGAGCAGTCGGGTGTGCAGGGCGGTGATCTCGGCGCCCGGGTCGATGCCGAGGTCCCGGGAGAGACGTCGGCGGAGGGCGGAGAACACGGCGAGGGCTTCGGCTCGTCGGCCCTGCGCCGCGAGAGCGGTCATCCACTGGAGATGAGCATCCTCGTCGAGCGGATCGGCGGCGCAGCGTCGTTCGGCCAGTTCCCGGACCGTCGTGTGATCGCCCGCGGCGAGGGCCTCCCGGGTACGCCGCCGGTCGATCCGGGTGCGGAGGACCCGGGCCCGGCGGGCGATCTCGTCGGCGAGCCGGGTGTCGTCGTCACCGAGGTCGTCGCCGGGCGTTCCCCGCCACAGGTCGTCGACCTCCTCGGCCCATCCGGGGGCGCCCGCCGCCGTGAGCCGGTCGACGACGTCGAGGTCGGTCTCGGCGCCGTCGAGACGGTAACCGCCGGCGACGCCGCTGATGTCGGCGCCGCCGAGGTGACGGCGGAGACGCGATATCTGGGTGTGCAGCGCCGGGCCCGGCGACCCGGGCGGATGCTCGCCCCAGACGTCGGCGATGAGCCGGTCGGCCGAGCACACGCGCCCGCCGGCCAGGGCGAGAGAGGCCAGCAGCCGTCTGGCCCGGACACCGGGCACGGCGACGCCGTCGACGGTGACCGGACCGAGCAGGCCGATCACGGTCGAACGTCGATCTCCGGCACCGTCTGACATCACGGCAAGCGTAGCCGGAGGGGTCCGCTCGGTGCCTGCCGCCGCGGATGCGTTCCGTCACCGATGCAGGTTCCACGCCTCGACGGCGCACCGACCGTCGTCGGCGCAGCCGGCCGCGACGACGGTGCCGTCGGCGAGGAGCCCGAGGGTGTGAGCCGATCCGGCCGCGATGGCCGTCACGCCCGTCCACGCAGCGGTGTAGCACTCGCCGGCGCCGTCGTGTCCGCAGGCGAGCACGGTCCCGTCGTGCCGACGCGCGACCGAGTGCCGTCGGCCGGCGGCCAGGAACACCATGGGGTCTGCCGCCTTCCGTGTCGTGGCGACCAGACTAGACGGGGAGCCCGCATCGATCCGGTCGCCACGACCCGACCCGTACCATCGACCCGTGGATGCGGAGCGCGAGACGGAAGAGCTCTACCTCGCGGGCGGCTGCCTCTGGGGAGTGCAGGCGTTCGTCTCGACGTTGCCGGGCGTGACGTCCACCGAGGCCGGCCGCGCCAACGGCGCCGGCGGCACGCTCGACGGCGACTACGACGGCTACGTCGAATGCGTGCGCACCCGCTTCGATCCGTCGGTGACGAGCGTCGAACGGCTGATGGGCCACCTCTTCGAGATCATCGACCCGTACAGCGTGAACGCGCAGGGGCCGGACGTGGGCGAGAAGTACCGCACCGGCGTGTACTCGGCGGATCCGGCGCATCTGGCGCGGGCGCGGGCCTTCCTCTCCGCGCGCGACGACGCCGACCGCATCGTCGTCGAAGTGCTGCCGCTGGTGAACTACGTGCGCAGCGCCGAGGAACATCAGGATCGGCTCGCGCGATTCCCCGACGACTCCTGCCACCTTCCCGACGAGGTGCTGACGAAGTACCTCGACCGCCCGGATTCGCCCGCGGTGATCCGATCTGAGAGGGTGGATGCCCGGTCTCACCCCACGATTCGAGGTATCGAGTGAATCTGTCGCGTCGTCGTCTGTTCGCTGTCGGAGCGGCTTCCGCGGTCGCGGTCGCGACACGGGGAGCGGCGCCTGCGTCGGCGGCGCCCCGTGACCCCGCCGCGGTGGCCGCGCGGCACGCCTCGGCCGTCCCGAGCCAGTGGGGCACCGACGTCACCGGCGTCCTGCGCCGGACCGGCGGGGGCGGCATCGCGCTCACCCTCGACGCGTGCGGCAGCGTCGGCGGAAAAGGTTACGACCGCGCGCTCATCGACGGTCTCGTGTCCCGCAAGGTCCCGGCCACCCTCTTCCTCAACCAGCGCTGGATCGACGCCAACCCGGTGCTCGCCCGCACCCTGGCCGGCGATCCGCTGTTCGAGATCGGGAACCACGGCACCGCGCACAAACCGCTGTCGGTGACCGGCCGCAGCGCCTACGGGCTCGCCGGCACCCGGTCCGCGCGGGAGGCCGCCGACGAGGTCTACGGCAACCACCGGCGCATCCAGCGGCTCACCGGCCGTGCCCCGCGCTTCTTCCGAGCCGGCACCGCCCACTACGACGAGGTCGCCGTCGCCATCGTCGGCGACCTCGGTGAACGGGTCGCCGGGTTCTCGGTGAACGCCGACAACGGCGCCACCGCCGGTTCCGCGCTCGTGCGCGCCAACGTCGCGGCCGCGGGCCCCGGCGACATCGTCCTGGCGCACATGAACCACCCGGGCGGCGGCACCGCCGCCGGTCTCCTCGCCGCCGTCGACGACCACCTGGCCCGCGGCACCCGCTTCGTCCGTCTGCGGTAGCGGCGGCCCGGAGACGGCGCTTCTCGGGAGGCGGGTCCGATGGCGTCGGCGCGTGTCAGCCGGAGGGGCCCGGTCAGCGCAGTTCCTGCGCGAACATGACCAGGATGCCGCTCGGTCCGCGCAGGTAGGTGAGCTTGTAGACGTCCTCGTAGGTCGCCACACCCCGCAGCGGGTGGCAGTCGTGCCTCGCGGCGATCGCGAGAGCGGCGTCGATGTCGTCGACGACGAACGAGACGCGATGCATGCCGATCTCGTGGGGGAGCGCAGGCTCGGTCTCGATCGCGTCGGGGTGCAGGTATTCGAAGAACTCCAGCTGCCCGTGCCCGTCCGGCGTGTTCAGGACCGCGATCCGGGCGTGGTTGCCGTCGAGTCCGACCGCGGTGTCGGCCCACTCGCCGCTCACCTCGGCGCGACCGGCGACGGTGAGGCCGAGGTCGGTGAAGAACGCGATCGCCTGGTCGAGGTCCCGCACGGCGATCCCGACGTTGCCCATTCTGATGGTCACGGCACCAGAGTAGGACGTGCGGTGCTCGACGTCCGCCG
Source organism: Gordonia sp. (in: high G+C Gram-positive bacteria) (assembly GCF_047600385.1). Lineage (GTDB taxonomy): Bacteria > Actinomycetota > Actinomycetes > Mycobacteriales > Mycobacteriaceae > Gordonia. Next base: position 2,041,144 of record NZ_JASGKZ010000001.1, read on the forward strand.
AGACCGGTTCGGTCCGGGTGCGTTCCGCTCAGCGCTTGACCTGCGCGAAGATCGCTTTGGTCAGGGCCTCGGTGGTCTGCTGATCGGCGTTCTCGCCCATCAGGAGCACCGAGAGGAGTCCGTGGCGGACCGGCAGCGCCACGAACCAGCCGCTCTCGGCGGCCCCGGACAGGGCGCCGGGGAGCCCGCCGACCCCCTGGCGCGGCCCCGATCCGGTGCCGAAGGTCTCGGCGAGGTCGGCGGGCGTCGCCGAGGTCTCCTCGGTCGACGCGGAGCCGTACACGTGCGCGCCGCCGGTCAGGGCGACGCCGCACCGGCCCTCCATCGCCTCCTGGATCAGGACGGGGGATCCCACCGCCCGACTCAGCGCGTCGGCGTCGAGCGTGCCGCAGAACTCGGCGGCGGAGACCACCTCGGGGGCCGCGGTCCCGGCGGTGCCGGACGAGGAGGCGGCGTGCGACGAGGCGGCGGCCGTCGGGTCGTCGGGCGCCGTCGTCGAGCAGGCGGTGAGTGCGACGGCGGCGCAGACGGCCGAGACGGCGGCCCATGATCGACGGAGGGGCATGGCGGATTCCTCGAATCTGTTGAACAGGAGCATGTTTCATCGGTCGATGTGATCTCGATCCCGAATGCTAGGGCGTCGAATGCGCTGTGCGACAGGGGGATTCCTCTGTTCTGGGGTGTTCGGGTGGTCACGATTCGGATGCGATGTGACTGGTGATTCTGTTGGTGCAGATGTGTCGGGTGATACTTGTCGGGTGCGTCGTCTCCGCAGCTCCCTCCTTCGCGTCCCCCTCGTGCCCGCCGCAGGACTCGCCGTCGTCGTCGGTCTGGTGTTCTCCGGAACGAGCCCGAGCGCGGCCGCGCCGGAGCGGTGGCGCTACACGATGGTGGGGTTCAGCAACGTCAGCGCCCAGAACATGGACGTCTACGAATCCAACGACGGCACCGACTACACCCTGGTGAAGGCGTCGGCGTACCGGCCGCCGACCGGCGCGGTCCGCGATCCGAGCCTCCTCGCGCACGTCGACGGCCGGTACTACATCGCCTACACCACCGGGGAGGGCACGAACATCGGCTTCGCGAGCAGCCCGGACCGCCTGGTCTGGACCCACCTGCGGAACCACCCGGTCCCGTTCTGCTGCGCCTTCCTGCCCGGCACCGGCGACGGCCGGGGCCCGGTGAACCCGCTCGGGATCAACGGTTCGGCGGGTTTCCGGGACGGCCCGTCGCTGTCACCGTTCACCACCAAGGCGTGGGCGCCGGACTGGGTCGTCGACGACGACGGCCGGGTCCACGTGGTCTTCTCGATGTCGACCGGCGGCGGCTTCGTCCCGTACCTCATGACCGCGCTGAACCGCTCGCTCACCGCGTGGACCCGGCCGGTGCCGGTGGCCGGACTGCCCGCCGACCGGATCGACACGACCATCGTCGAGGCCGACGGCCGGTACCACGCGTTCGTCAAGAACGAGCACAAGAAGGTCCTCGAACACGCGGTGGCCGACGCCGTCGGCGGGCCGTACTCCTTCGTCGCGCCGGGGGACTGGGGCACCTACGTGGAGGGGCCGGCGCTCGTCCGGCTGCCGAACGACCACTGGCGTCTCTACTTCGACGCCTACCGGGAGAAGCGGTACTTCTACTCCGACAGCGCCGACGGCATGCAGACCTGGTCGCCGCGCCGGGAACTGCCCGGGCACTCCGGGACCGTGCGGCACTTCGGCGTCGTGCGCGAGGCCGGATAGCCGCGTCGACGTCGTACCCGCCGGTACGCGACGACCGGCGGCGGTGCGGGCGGCGCCGGTCGAACCGCACGGCTTTGGAACCTCCGCGTGTAATTTGTGTCCATGACGATCCCGGCAAGCGAGGAATCCGCCCGCGAGGAAGACCCCGCGGACCAGGCAGGAGCGGATTCGTCCGGATCCGACTCCACCGAGGAGAAGCCGGGACTCGGCGCTCGGGCGGCCGGATGGGCGCAGGCCTACGGGGCGCGGTTCTCGTTCACCGGCATGGTGGTCGCCGCGGCGCTCGGCGCGCTGTCGCTGTCGCCGTCGCTGCTGCCGCGCGGACCGTTGTTCCAGGGCATCGTCACCGGCGGGTCCGCCGCGCTCGGCTACGGCGTCGGCGTCTTCCTGATGTGGTTCGCCCGTTTCATGGTGAGCCGGACCGAGCCGTGGCCGCACCGTCCGCGCAGCTGGTGGACGACGCTGGCCGTGGTCGACATCGCGGCGCTCGCCGGCATGACCATCGGCTTCGCCTTCTGGCAGCGCGACCTGCGCGGCATGATGGGCGTCGAGCAGCTGCCGCCGTCGGCGTACCCGATGATGTTCCTCCTGGAACTGGCCTTCTTCGCGCTGTTCATGGCGTTCGGCCAGGGCTGGGGCGCGCTGGTCCGGATGCTCAGCCGCTGGTTCAGCCGTTGGCTGCCGCGCCGGATCGCGGCGGGACTGGGCGGTCTGCTCGTCGTGACGATCACGATCATGGCGATCAACGGCGTCGTCTTCGACCGGCTGATGGGGACGGTGCGTTCGGCGTTCGAGAACATCAACGACGAGTACGAGCCGACCGAGGCCGCGACGCCGTCGGCGTTCCGCTCCGGCGGACCGAACTCGCAGGTCACCTGGTCCGATCTGGGCATGTACGGGCGCAACTTCGTCGCCTACGCGCCGACCGTCGAGAAGCTGACGGAGTTCAACGGGGCACCGGCGACGGAACCGATCCGCGCCTACGCGGGCCTGTACTCCGCGCCGGACATCGAGGAGAACGCGGAGGTCGCCGCCGCCGAACTGGAACGCCTCGGCGGACTCAAGCGCAAAGTGGTCGGCGTGGGCACCTCCACCGGCCGAGGCTGGGTCAACGAGGTCACCATGAGCTCGCTGGACTACATGTACAACGGCGACACCGCGATGGTCTCCCTGCAGTACTCGACGCTGCCCAGCTTCCTGTCCTTCCTGCTCGACCAGGATCGTGCGCGGCGGGCCGGTCTGGCGTTGTTCGAGGCGGTCGACCGGCGGATCAACGCGCTGCCGCCGGAGGAACGCCCGAAGGTCGTGGTGTTCGGCGAGTCGCTGGGCACCTTCGGCGGTGAGGCCGCGTTCGGGTCGATCGGCTCGATGGTCTCCCGCACCGACGGCGCGCTCTTCGCCGGGCCCACCTTCGGCAACACCATCTGGGGCGACCTGGTGGAGAACCGGGACGCGGGTTCCCCGATGTGGCGGCCGGTCTACCGGAAGGGCGAGCACGTGCGCTTCGGTGCCGGCCCGGCGGATCTTCGGAGGGTGCAGGAGCCGTGGCACAGTTCGCGGGTGGTGTACGTCCAGCACCCGTCCGATCCGGTCACCTGGTTCTCGCCGAAGCTGCTGTTCCAGAAGCCGGACTGGCTCAAGGGGGAACGCGGCCCGGACGTGCTCCCGGCGATGCGCTGGATCCCGATCGTGAGCTTCCTGCAGGTCGCGGCCGACCTCGCGGTGGCGGGCAACGTCTCCGACGGGCACGGCCACGTCTACATCGAGGCGATCCCGTACGCGTGGGACGCGATCCTGCAGCCCGAGGGCTGGGACGACGAGAAGAGCCGTCGGCTGGGCGGCACCCTGCAGTCGCACACGGACGGCTGAGGGGTCCCTAGGCTCCGCGGTCATGACTGCCATCGATCCGGCCGCCCTCGTCGACCACGTGACCGCGGCCTACGCCGCGCTCACCGATTCCGCCCGCGCCGAGAAGGTCGCCAGACAGCACGCCCGCGGCAAGATGACCGCCCGCGAGCGGATCGCCGAACTCGCGCCCGGCGGATTCTACGAGTTCGGCGCCCTCGCCGGGCCCGGCCCGGCGCAGCAGGGCGCCGAACCGCTGGTGGCGCCCGGCGACGGCGTCGTGACCGGCGTCGGCTACGTCGACGGGCGGCCCGCGGTGATCGCCGCCTTCGACTTCACCGTGCTCGGCGGCAGCAACGGCGCCACCGGCATGGCCAAACTCGACCGGTGCGCCGAACGCGCCCTGCACGACGGCATCCCGCTGGTGATGCTGATGGACGGCGGCGGCCACCGCATGCAGGAGGCGCTCGACTCGCGGCTGGCGGCCCCCGGATCGCGTTTCATGCTCCGGCTGACGGACCTGTCCGGGCAGGTGCCGCTGGTCGCCGCCATGATGGGACCCGGTTTCGGCGCCCCGGCCAACATCGCGGGCTGCTGCGATTTCGTGACCATCGTGCGGGGGATCGGCACCATCGGCATGTCGTCGGCGCCGCTGGTCAAGGCGGCCACCGGCGAGGACATGACGAACGACGAGATCGGCGGCGCCGACGTCCAGGCCGAACGCGGGGTGGTCGACTTCGTCGGCGACGACGAGACCGAGGTGCTCGACTCGATCCGCGCGTACCTCTCGTACCTGCCCGCCAGCGCCGACGAGACGCCGATCCTCGCACCCGGACCGCACACGCCGGGGGACGCCGCGGAGGGGCTCGACCACCTGATCCCGCCCGCCTCGCGCACCGCCTACGACGTCCTCGAGGTGATCGAGGGGCTGGCCGACGTCGACACCGTCTTCGAGATCAAGCAGGCGCACGCCCCCAATATCGTCACCGCGTTGGTGCGGGTCGGCGGCCGTCCGATGGGCGTGGTGGCCAATCAGCCGCGGCACTCCGCCGGGGCGCTCGACGCCGCGGCCTGCGAGAAGGCCGCGCACTTCGTGGCCGTGTGCGACGCCTTCGGGCTGCCGCTGCTGGTCCTGATCGATCTCCCAGGGTTCCTGGTGGGCGCCGGTGCGGAGGAGTCCGGGCTGGTCCGCCGCAGCGCCCGCCTCGGATACGAGCTCGGCAACGCGACGGTGCCGCGCTTCGTCGTCGTGACCCGGAAGGCGTACGGCGCGGCCTACATCGTGATGGGCGGCGGCCGCAGCATCGAGGCCGACCTCTCCCTGGCCTGGCCGACGGCCGAGATCTGCGCCATCCCCGTCGAATCCGCCGTCGACCTGGCCTTCCGCTCCCAGTACCAGAGCGCGGAGGATCCGGTGAAGGCGCGAGAAGACCTGATCACGCTGTTCCACGCCAACGTCGATCCGCTGCTCGCCGCGGACGGTTTCGGGATCGACGACGTCGTGCTGCCGTCGGCCACCCGCGGTCTGCTGGTCGAGGCGCTCGGCCGCGTGCGGCCGCGTCGTGCGCCGCGGGTCCCTGGGAAGCGCCGCTCGATCTCGCCGATCTGATCGGCCGTGAGATGACCGAACCCGCGATGCGCCTCCGCCCCCTCACCGCAGACGACCGCGAACTCCTCGTCGGCGCGACCCTCGACAACCTCAACTGGTGCGGAGAGCGCTTCACCTGGCACGACATGGTGCAGACGATCGAATTCCGGCATTACGCCGACGTCCTCCCCGACCGCGGCGACTTCGGGGTGGTCGCCGTGGACGGGGAACGGGTGTTGGGGCTGGCGTGGGCGCTGTTTCTGGGGGCCGACGACCCCGGCTACGGCTTCGTCGACGACGCCACCCCGGAGATCAGCGTGTGGGTGGCCGAGCGGACCCGTCGTCGGGGTGTCGGACGGGCGGTGACCGGAGCGTTGATCGACGAGGCCGGCCGCCGCGGAATCGGTCGCCTGAGTCTGTCGGCGGAGGCCGAGAACACCGCGGCCCGGGCCCTGTACACGTCGCTGGGCTTCGTCCCGGTGCTCGGCCGGGCGGTCGACGGGGTGATGCTCTGCGAGGTCCCGTCGGCCCGTGGACGCCGACCTTCCACCGATCGCCGAGACCCTTCGACTCGCAGGCTCGCTGCGCTCGCGTGCGGCTCAGGGATCGGCGGGGAGGCTCGTCGGTTCGGGGGCGGTGGGGAGGCACGAGGGGTTCCCGCCGATCCCTGAGCCGAGGAGGAACGCAGTGACGAGTCGAGTCGAAGGGTCTCGCGGGCGGGCGCGGAGAGCCCCTACCAGCGGTCACGGTCCAGCGGCGTTCCGGTGTCGCCGGCGTCGGCGGCGCACCCGAAGCCGACCACCTGGCGGCCGTCGTCGAGCTCCACCTTGCCGAGCATCATCGGCGCCGGCAACGCGGCGAGGAACTCGCCGAGCGCGGCGGGCGGCACCGACCAGGTCTCGCCTCGGATCGCCCGGCCGCGGCTCGGATCGCGGATCAGGCCGGGTTTGGGCGGCACCGTGTCGAGGGCGACGAGCCGGTACGACGGCGCGGTGACCACCTCCCCGGACCAGCGCGCCCCGCGGTCGCTCAGCTCGTGGGTCAGCGGACCGCCGCGCATGTGCGCGCCGAACACCGCCAGCTCCACGGCCGGCGCCCCGGCGCTCTCGGGCCACGTCGGCCCGGAGTCGGGGGTCCCGGCGAACCGGCGGGCCAGATCCATCACGACCGCATCGCGGTGGGCGAGGGCCAGGAAGGTGACTCCGAAGAACGGCGCCGGACCCGCGGCGGGATCGGCGGCGACCGAGCCGGCCGGCACCGCAACCCCGCACAGGTCGAAGAGATTGCAGAAGTTGGTGTAGGTGCCCATCCGGGCGTTCACGCCGACCGGGTCGGCGGCCACCTCGGCCAGGGTCGGGTGGCACGGGGCCGTCGGCACCAGCAGCGCGTCGACGCCGTCGAGCTGCGCCATCGCCTCGCGTCGCAGGTCGGCCAGCTTGCGGCGGGCCCGCAGCAGGTCGACGGCGTCGTAGGAGGCGGCGGCCGAGACGATCGCGGTCACCGTCGGATCCAGGCCCGCGGCGCCGCGGGCGTTCGCCTCGTCGAGGAACGCGCCGACGGCGTCGTACCGTTCGCTCACCAGGGCGTCGTCGTACAGGAGCCTGGCGGCGGCGAGGAACGACGACGGGTCGACGGTCTTGATCTGCATGCCGGCCGCCTCCGCGCGGCCGACGGCGGCGGTGAACGCCGCGCGCCAGGCGTCGTCCAGCTCGGGCAGCTCCGCGGGGACGGCGAGCACCGGCCGACCGGGGGCGGCCAGCGGCGCCGCGCCGAACGGCCGGTCGCCGGCGGCCGCGGCCAGCGCCGCCGTCGCCCGGTCGGCGAGATCGAGGTCGGCGGCGAAGATCGTGACGGTGTCGTAGCTCGCGCAGGCGGGCACCACGCCGTCGGTGGAGACGACGCCGACCGTGGGTTTCACCCCGACGATGCCCTGCAGGGCGGCCGGGATCCGGCCCGATCCGGCGGTGTCGGTGCCGATCGCGAGGTCGACCAGTCCGAGTGCGACGGCGACCGCCGACCCGGAGCTGGAGCCGCCCGAGATCCGCGCCGGATCCCGGGCGTCCCGGACCGCGCCGTACGGGCTGCGGGTGCCGACCAGCCCGGTGGCGAACTGGTCGAGGTTGGTCTTGCCCACCACCACCGCTCCGGCCGCGCGCAGCGCCGCGACGCAGGCCGCATCGTCGTCGGGCAGAGACGAGTACTCCGGGCAGGCGGCGGTGGTCGGCAGACCGACGACGTCGACGTTGTCCTTCACCGCCAGCAGACGTCCGGCGAGCGGTCCGCCCGCGGCGAGGGAGGCGTCGAGGTCGGCCTCGATCTCGTCCGGCGTGCGCAGCGCGAGGAAGATCTCGGGGCGGTCGACCTCGGCGATCCGGGCGAAGAGTTCGGTGACTCGGCTCATGCGATCTTTCCTTCGAGTTCGGTGGCGGCCCGGTCGGCTCCGGCGAGGGCGAACTCGCCCTGCGCGGCCCAGCGTCGTCGTTCCTCGGCGCGCGCGAGTTCCATCGCGGTCCGGGTGGCGGCGATGTCGTCGGCGTTGCTCTCCAGGAAGCGCCGGTGTGCGGCGAGCGAGAACTCGCCCTCGGTGATCCGGGTACTGGTCCCGCGGCCCGCGGCGACGTCGGCCCGCATGTCGAGCAGTTCGTCGGCGCTCACCGGATACCACTTGATCCGGTCGAAGAACCGCAGCAGCCACGGGTGCTCGGGTTCGAATCCCGGTGAGGTCAGCGGATGCCGGTGGTTCCAGACCTGCGTGGTGCGGCCGACGAACTGGTAGCCGCCGGGGCCCTCCATGCCGTAGATGCACAGGTACGCCCCGCCAATGCCGACGGCGTTCTCCGGCGTCCAGGTGCGCGCCGGGTTGTACTTGGTGGTCACCAGCCGGTGCCGCGGATCCAGCGGCACCGCGACCGGTGCGCCGAGGTACACGTCGCCCAGGCCCAGCACGAGGTAGTCGGCGTCGAACACGGTGCGGTACACGTCGTCGACCGAGTCCAGGCCGTTCATGCGGCGGATGAACTCGATGTTCCACGGGCACCACGGCGCATCCGAGCGGACGCCGAGCATGTACCGTTCGATGGCCTCGCGGGTGGACGGATCGTCCCACGACAGCGGGAGCTCGACGGTGCGGCTCGGCACCACGAGGTCGTCCGCCGACGGCAGTTGGCTCTCGCACTCCCGCAGCCAGGTGAGCATCGACCGCTGCGACCACCGGTCGGGGTCGGCCTTGACCTGCAGCGACCGGATCCCGGGCGTCACGTCGATCAATCCGTGCGGCGCCTCGGCGGCGATCCGCTCGGCCAGCGCGTGCACCCGCGCCCGCAGGGCCAGGTCGAGCGTCATGTCGCCGTACTCCACCAGGATGTTGTCGTCGCCGCTGCGCCGGTAGGTCACCGACGTCTCGCCGTCGGCGGTGACCGAGCGGGCGAGCACCCCGGAGTCGGTGTCGCCGCCGGAGGAGAGCACGTCGACCAGATACGCGCGCCGACCCATGCCCACGGCGGTCGGCGAGGCGGTGCGATCCGACCGCACCGCGACGAACCGGACCGTGTCGCCGGGCTTGAGCTGCCCGAGCTTCCAGCGTTGGGCGGTGACCACCGTGACCGGGCAGACGAAACCGCCCAGGCTCGGCCCGTCCGGGCCCAGCAGGATCGGGGTGTCGCCGGTGAAGTCGAGGGCGCCGACCGAGTAGGCGTTGTCGTGGATGTTCGACGGGTGCAGGCCCGCCTCGCCGCCGTCGGACCGCGCCCACCGCGGCTGCGGGCCGACCAGCCGGATCCCGGTGCGGTCGGAGTTGAAGTGCACCTCGTAGTCGGTGCCCAGGATGTCGTCGACGTCCTCGGGGGTGAAGAACTCCGGGGCCCCGTGCGGCCCCATCGTCACCGCCAGCTGCCAGTGATCGGTGAACGCCGGCTGCTCGTCGAACAACGCACGACGGGGCGCCTCCGGCGCGGTCCCGGAGACGGTGAGGAGGTCGCCGTCGTTCAGGGAGCGCCCGTCGAGCCCGCCGAAACGACCGAGGGTGAAGGTGGACCGGCTGCCCAGGTACTCCTCCGCGTCCAGGCCGCCGGCGACGGCGACGTAGGCGCGCATGCCCAGGGCGCCGACCGCGCCGACGTCCAGGACGTCCCCGGCCCGCACGTGCAGCGGCACCCACTGCGGGACGGCCTTCCCGGCCAGCGTGACCGGCAGCGGAGCCCCCGTCACGGCGACGACGGCGGGGGCGTCGAACCGCAGCGCCGGACCGGCGAGCGTCACCTCCAGTCCGGCCGCGCCCTCGTCGTTGCCCACGACGCGGTTGGCGAGCCGGAACGAGAGGTCGTCGATCGGGCCCGACGGGGGCACCCCGACCTTCCAGTAGCCGAGGCGGCCGGGCCAGTCCTGGACCGTGGTCATCGGGCCCGCGCGGAGCACGGTGAGCGTCGTCGTCATGGGGATCTCCTGGTCTCGAGGGGGCGGCGGGTCAGCGCGCCGGGCGGGTCACGACGATCCGCACCGCGGTGGGGTCGAAGCCGTTGCAGGGGTTGTTGATCTGCGGGCAGTTGGAGATCAGCACCAGGGTGTCGGTCTCGGCGCGCAGCGCCAGGCGCTTGCCCGGGGCGGACAGCCCGTCGACGATCCCGAGCGCGCCGTCGGGGTCCACCGGCACGTTCATGAAGAAGTTCACGTTGCCCACCAGGTCGCGTTTGCCCAGGCCGTGCCGGGCGCCGCCGATCAGGAAGTTCTCGACGCACGCGTGCTGGTGCTTGGTGTGGTGGCCGTAGCGGAGGGTGTTGGACTCCTGCGAGCAGGCGCCGCCGAGGGTGTCGTGATTGCCCACCTCGTCGGCGACGATCGTCATCATCGGCGCCGACTCCTGGTCGCGGATCACCGTGCCGGTGGTGAGGAAGATGTTCCCCTGGGCGGCGATGGTGGCCTGGGCGGAGTAGCGGATCGAGTGGTCGCGGCCGCCGTAGAACAGGGTGTCCACGGCCTGGTTGCCGTAGAGGTCGACGATGGTGAGGACGTCGCCCGCGGCGACGACGCCGGACCACGGTGCGCGGTCGCCGACGAGGCCGTCGTAGATCACCTCCCCGGGGACCAGGGCGAGGTCGGCGGCGGGGGCGGTGCGGAGAGCGGCCGGATCGGCGGGCGGTTCGGCGGCGGTGATCGGGTCGGCGGGGGCGGTGACGGTCATGAGAGGGCTCCTTGCGGGGTGGCGGGGCGGGCGGTCAGTGCGCGGCGCGGTGGGCGTCTTCGCTGTTGGCGACGGCGCGGGCGTACTCGGGGTCGCGGTCGCCGGCCCGGGCGAGCAGGTCGGCGAGATCCTCCTCGGCCCGCCAGGCCAGGACCTCCAGCGAGCCGACGTCGAACGCGGGCTTCGGGTCGAGCGGATGGGCGGTGTTCGCGATCGCGACGACGCAGTCCAGGTGCAGGAGCAGGTCGACGGCGGTGTCCGGTCCGGCCGAGCCGAGGTAGTCGAAACCGCCGGTGTCGTCGACCCGCACGCCCTCGAAGAACGAGACGGAGGGGGCCACGTCGGTGGGGGTGAGGCCGTTCTTGGCCGCGGCCAGCTTCAGCAGCTCCCGGCCCGCGGGGCTGGCGGAGTGGACCTCGCCCGCGCCGTACCTGGCGGTGTTCTGCGCCAGCGTGGTGGTGCCGAGGAGGGCGTCGTGCCGGGCGGAGGTGTCGGCGACGACGGTGGCCAGCACCCGTCCCTGATCGCTGAGCAGCGGGTGGCCGGCGGTGAGGTACGCCTGCCACGGCACCTTGACGGTGTCGGCGACGTTGAGGCGCTCCCACGTCGCCCCGGCCCGCCAGAGCAGCAGGTGCGCGCAGGCGGTTCCGGTGAGATCGCGGAGCCGCAGCCGGGTGCCGCGGGCCAGGACCTTGGTGGTGTAGCGGCCCCCGGGAACGGTCTCCGCCCAGGTCAGGGCGGCCGCGTCGACGTCGGACGGCGGGGTGGGCCAGTCGGTGGCGGGCACCACCGGCATGGAGTCGGTGGGGGTGCCGGCGAGGCTCCGGGCGTGGGCCTTGGCGCCCGCGGTCGTGGCGGTGCTCTCCGGGGTCGGGGTCGTCGGGGTGTTCAGTGTCGAGGTCATCGGTGCCGTCCTTGGATTCGATCGGGAAGGGGTCAGTCGAGGGCGTTGGCGAGGGGGTAGCGGTGCGGCCGCGTGCGGGGGTAGCAGGCGATCCCCACGACGACGGTGATCGCGATGCAGATCGGTCCGGCCCACTGCAGGATCGGCATGGCGCCCTCCGGGTCGAACACCTCCTTGCGCGGCCAGGCGAGGTTGACCACCATGAGACCGCCGTAGACCACCGCGGCGAGGTTCACCCAGACGCCCCACCGGCCGAGCGAGAAGAGTTTGCGGCCGTCGGCGTCGACGGTGGGCAGCGTGGCCTCGGAGTAGAGCCGGCCGCGCAGCCGGTTGATCAGCATCGGGCCGGTCACGGCCAGGTAGGCGAGGTAGATCAGGATAATGCAGACGCTGGCGAGGGTGGCGAAGATCGCCGAGTTGCCGACGTTCACCAGCAGGACCGCGATGCAGAGGGCGCCGATCAGGATCGCCGGGGCGATCGGGGTGCCGGTGCGGCCGTTGACGCGGGACAGCTGCTCGGAGAACGGCAGCCGGTTGTCGCGGGCCATCGAGAACATCAGGCGGGAGCAGGCGGTCTGGATGGCCAGCGTGCAGATCAGGATGGCGATCGCGACGTCGCACAGCAGGACCTTGCCCCAGAAGCTGCCGAGCACCGAGTCGAGCACGTAGGGCAGGCCGCCCGCGGCGAGTTCCTCGCCGAGCGTCGGGGCGGCCATCAGGGCGCCCAGGAGCATGAGGCCGCCGCCGATCGCGGAGACGGTGAGCGCCATCCGGATGGTGCGCGGGGCCACCCGGCGCGGGTTGCGGGTCTCCTCGGCGAGCTCGCCGGCCGAGCCGAAGCCGACCATCACGTAGGCGGCCATCAGACCGGAGACGATGAACGCCCAGATGTAGCCGGGCTGCTGTCCGGGCAGGCCGGTCTCCAGGACCACCTGGGGGCCGCGCCGGGCGTGGGTGAACAGCGCGCCGATCACGGCGACGACGCCCACCAGCTCGCAGATCACGCCGATGTTGTTGACGCGGCTCATCCAGTGCACGCCGACGCAGTTGATCGTGGTCACGACGACGATCAGCACCGAGCCCAGGAGCACCGCGTTGGCGGCGCCGCTGCGGCTGGTGAGGGTGGGGTCGTCGCCGATGATCTGGAAGCCGGACCAGACGGTCGGCAGCACCACCTGCAGGGCGATCGCCGCGGCCGAGGCGGTGACGACCTGGGCGATCATCATGAACCAGCCGCCGAACCAGCCGATCACCTCGCCGCCCATGCGGCGCGACCACTGGTAGATCGCCCCGGAGATGGGGTAGCGGGCGGCGATCTCGGCGAAGCAGAGCGCCACCAGGAACTGGCCCGCGTAGACGACCGGCCAGGTCCAGAAGAAGGCCGGTCCGCCGAAACCGAAGCCGAGGCCGAACAGCTGGAAGATCGTGGTGAGGATGGAGACGAAGGAGAAGCCGGCCGCGAACGAGGCGAACTTGCCGAGCGAACGGTGGAGCTGCTGGTCGTAGCCGAACTCGGAGAGGTCGTGGCCGTCGGAGTCCGGCGGCTTCGGCAGGCCCGTGGTCGGGGGCGTGAGGGTGGAGGTCATGAGGTCTGTCCCTTGGGTGCGGGCTCGCCGTCGAGCTTTTATCTGTCACTTGACAGATAACCCTCGGGCTTTTTCTGTCGAGTGACAGATATGTTTCGGTGCGGCTACTCGGCGTTAGGATCAGGTTTCACGGCACGACGACACGACAGCACGACGACACGACAGCAGGACGGCGAGGGAAGGGGTCCGGACGCGATGAGTGAATCCCCGGCTCCGGGCGCCCGGCCCGCGGGTCGTCGGCAACCGGGCCGACCGCGGCTGGTGGAGTCCCGATCGCCCGGCCGCAGCGCCCGCGACGAGATCCTCGAGGCGTGCGCCGAACTGTTCATCAAGAACGGCTACACCAAGACCTCCACCCGGATGATCGCCGAGGCGGTCGGGATCCGGCAGGCCTCGATCTACCACCACTTCGAGAACAAGGACGACATCCTCGACGCCCTGCTGAAGACCACCGTCGCACCGTCGCTCGAACGCGCCCGGGAACTGCTGGCGCAACCGGGCGACCCGCTGGACCGGCTGCTGCGACTGGCGCGGTTCGACGTCGCCCAGCTCGTCGAGGCGGAGTGGAACCTGGGGGCGCTCTACCTGCTGCCCGAGGTCCGCGAACCGCGGTTCGCCGACTTCCGGGCCGCCCGGCGCGCGCTCGCGGGCGTCTACGAGGAACTCGCCGTCGAGGTCCTCGGCGACCGGGACGACGACCGGCGGCTGCTCCCGCACCTGCTGGTGGAGTCGTCGATCATGCTGCGCACCGACGAGTCCGGCGGGGAGCCGGAAGGGCTCAGCGCGACGGCGCCGATCGCCGCGGCGGCCGTGATCGAGACGGTCGTCGGAGCCGTCGAAACACTGCTCCGGGTCGCCCGGAAGGGCTGATCGGCTCCCCGCGACGACACGCCGGGGATGCTACTTACAGCAAGCATCGCTGTTCAGTGGCTTTTCGGCCTGTGCGTTGTCTCGCAAATTCGGGCTCTGGTCGCACGACCTCACATCTCGGGGGAGAATGTCACCGACAAGTTAATCGAAGAGAGTTCCACAAGAACCCACAGATCCTCATCGACCGGAAAGAGGCGACACACCCTATGACCTCGGATAAGCAGAAGATCATCTACACCCTCACCGACGAGGCGCCGCGACTGGCGACGGAGGCGTTCCTTCCGATCGTGCGCACCTTCGCCGAGCCCGCGGGCATCGACGTCGAGACCAGCGACATCTCGGTCGCCGCCCGTATCCTGGCGGCCTTCCCGGACCATCTGACCGACGAGCAGAAGGTCCCCGACAATCTCGCCGAACTCGGTCGCCTGACCCAGTTCCCGGACACCAACATCATCAAGCTCCCCAACATCAGCGCCTCGGTGCCGCAGCTGAACGCGGCCATCGCCGAACTGCAGGAGAAGGGCTTCGCGATCCCGGACTTCCCGCAGTCCCCGAAGACCCCCGAGGAGGAGGAGATCCGCGAACGCTACTCGTCGTGCCTGGGCAGCGCGGTGAACCCCGTGCTGCGCATGGGCAACTCGGATCGCCGCGCCCCCAAGGCCGTCAAGGAGTACGCCCGCAAGAACCCGCACAGCATGGGCAAGTGGTCGATGGCCTCGCAGAGCCACGTCGCCCACATGACCCACGGCGACTTCTACGCCGGCGAGAAGTCGATGATCCTCGACCACGCCTGCGAGGCGCGCATGGAACTGGTCACCGCGAGCGGCGAGACCAAGGTGATGAAGACCGTCCCGCTCGACGCCGGCGACGTCATCGACTCCATGTACATGAGCAAGAAGGCGCTCCTGGAGTTCTACGAGGAGCAGTTCCAGGACGCCAAGGACACCGGCGTCATGCTGTCCCTGCACGTCAAGGCCACCATGATGAAGGTCTCGCATCCGATCGTCTTCGGCCACGCGGTGAAGGTCTTCTACAAGGACGCCTTCGCCAAGCACGGTGAGCTGTTCGACGAGCTCGGCGTGAACGTGAACAACGGTCTGGTCGACCTCTACGACAAGATCGACGCGCTCCCGGCGTCGCAGCGCGAGGAGATCGTCGCCGACATGCACCGGTGTCACGAGGACCGTCCGGAGCTGGCGATGGTCGACTCCGCGCGCGGCATCTCGAACTTCCACTCGCCCAGCGACGTCATCGTCGACGCCTCCATGCCCGCCATGATCCGCATCGGCGGCAAGATGTACGGCGCCGACGGCCGCAAGAAGGACACCAAGGCCGTCATGCCGGAGTCCACCTTCGCGCGGATCTACCAGGAGATCATCAACTTCTGCAAGACCAACGGCGCCTTCGACCCGACCACCATGGGCACCGTCCCGAACGTCGGCCTGATGGCGCAGAAGGCCGAGGAGTACGGCTCCCACGACAAGACCTTCGAGATCCCGGAGGACGGCGTCGCCAACATCGTCGACGCGGGCACCGGTGAGGTGCTGCTCTCCCAGAACGTCGAGGAGGGCGACATCTGGCGCATGTGCATTGTCAAGGATGCGCCGATCCGCGACTGGGTGAAGCTCGCCGTCGACCGGGCCCGGGCGTCGGGCATGCCCGCGGTCTTCTGGCTCGACCCGTACCGTCCGCACGAGAACAACCTGATCACGCTGGTGCGCAAGTACCTCCAGGACCACGACACCGAGGGCCTGGACATCCAGATCATGTCGCAGGTCCGCGCCATGCGGTACTCGCTGGAGCGTGCGTGGCGCGGACTGGACACCATCTCGGTGACCGGCAACATCCTGCGCGACTACCTGACCGACCTGTTCCCGATCCTGGAGCTGGGCACCAGCGCCAAGATGCTGTCGATCGTGCCGCTGATGGCCGGCGGCGGACTGTACGAGACCGGGGCCGGCGGCAGCGCGCCGAAGCACGTCAAGCAGCTCGTCGAGGAGAACCACCTGCGGTGGGACTCGCTCGGCGAGTTCCTGGCGCTGGCGGCCAGCCTGGAGGACCTGGGCCGCAAGTACGACAACGAGCGCGCCTCGCTGCTGGCCCAGGCGCTCGACGCGGCCACCGGCAAGCTGCTGGAGACCAACAAGTCGCCGTCGCGCAAGACCGGTGAGCTCGACAACCGCGGCAGCCAGTTCTGGCTCGCGCTCTACTGGGCGCAGGAACTGGCGGCGCAGACCGACGACGCCGAGCTCGCCGCCCGGTTCGCGCCGCTGGCCGAGAAGCTCGACGCCCAGAAGGACGTCATCCTCGAGGAGCTGTCCGCGGTCCAGGGCGGTCCCGTCGACCTCGGCGGCTACTACGAGCCCGAGGCGGGCAAGCTGCACGCCGCGATGTGCCCGAGCGCCACGCTGAACGCGATCCTCGCCGACGCGTAGTCCTCACCCGGTACGACGACGCCGGCCGCCGCGATCACCGATCGCGGCGGCCGGTTCGCATCGGGGTGCTTCCCGACGATCGAGCCTTCTTCAGTGGTCGAGCATCCCTCGGTGGTCGAGTCGTTTTCGGCGGTCGAGCTGTCTTCGGTGGTCGAGCATCCCTCGGTGATCGAGCGGAGTCGAGATCCCCTCGGCGCTCGGACAGTGGTCTCGACTCCGCTCGACCAACGAGAGGAGAGCTCCGACGAACGAGGGGAGCGCCTCGGTGAGCGAGGGAAGAGCTTCGGTGAGCGAGGGGAGCGCCTCGGTGAGCGAGGGAAGAGCTTCGGTGAGCGAGGGAAGAGCTCCGGTGAGCGAGGGGAGCGCTCCGGTGAGCGAGATTCAGGAGGTGGAGCGGCCGGCCTCGGCATGGCCCAGACCCCGCTCGGGGAAGGCCCGGTCCCGGATCCGGCGCTTGAGTTCGGCCGCGTCCGGGAAGCCGCCGTCGGCGGCACGTTCCCAGATCCGGTGGCCGTCGACGTCGATCCGGAACACCCCGCCGGTGCCCGGCACCAGGGTGACCGACCCCAGTTCGGTGCCGAACGTCGAGAGCAGTTCGCTCGCCATCCAGGAGGCGCGCAGCATCCAGTTGCACTGCGTGCAGAACTCGATGGTCACCGCCGGACGGCCCGGTTCGGGGACGCTCACCGGGTGATCCGCAGGACGTCGTCGTGGAACAGCGCGGGCCAGGCGCGGACGTCGTCGGGGGTGGCGGCGACGGTCAGCTGCGCCTGCGGGAGCAGCTCGATCAGGCGCTCGGCCGTCGACATCGGGTGCGAGGCGTCGTCGATCCAGGCCAGCACCCGGACCGGGACGTCGATCCGCGCGAGCCGGTCCGGATCGGGGAGGTCGGACGCGGCCGCGCCGCGGAACACCGACGGCAGGATCGCCTCGGCCACCTCGGGCAGGGTCTCCGGCCGGCCGACGGTCGCCGGCGGCTCCGGCGCCTCGCGGGTGCGGGCGATGAACGCCTCGATGCCCTCGGTCTCGATCAGCGTCGCCGTCTCCAGATAACCGGCGGCGTGCCCCACCCGCGTCTCCCACGCGGTGGGCGGCAACAGCACCGTCAGACCGGCGAACCGCTCCGGTTCCCGGACCGCCGCGTGCAGGAGCGTCCCGCACCCCATCGAGGTGCCGACGCCGTACACCTTCTCACCGGGGAAACGATGTTCGAGCAGGCTCAGCAGATCGGTCGCGAGGTTCTCCCAGCGGTAGTCGTCGGGCACGGCGCGCCCGGTGGAGAAGCCGTGGCCGCGCGCGTCGTACCGGAGCAGCCGGGTCCCGGACAGGCCGACACCCAGATTCAGGTCGAGCACGTGATCGCGGGCCCGGCTGGAGGTGAGCCCGTGCAGCTGCACCACCGCCTGCCCGCCCTCGTCGCTGAGTACGGTGCTCAGCCGTGCACCGGGAACGTCGAACAGTGTCACGTGACTCCTCCTCGTAACAGTCGTAACGGCCCGGAAATCAGACGGCGCCGATCCGGCAATCCAGCATCGCTACGTTACCGCCATGCGCCTCACCAACGTCGCTCACCTGCGTCTCCCGTTCGGTCGGCTGATGGGATACGACGTCGTCGTGTCCCCGCCGGGCCGTGAACTCCCGGTCTCGTTCGATCAGCGCCGCCATGTCGGCGCCGGGGAACGCCCCGGATCGTGGATGGCGTTGTCGTTCCATCTGCCGCAACCGGTTCCGCGCGATCAGCTCGCCGACGCGTGGCTGGCCGTGATCGCCCGGCACGGCACCCTGCGGACCGCGTTCTCGCCGGGCCCGGACGGACCGCAGCTGCACGAGGTCGCGATCCGTTCGGGAGCCTGGGTGGAGCATCCGATCGGGCCGGGCGAGGCGGTCGACACCGCGCTGCGCGACGTGCTCGACCGGGAGTGCTCGCCGTATTCGCAGCCCGCGCACCGGCTGTGCGTCCTGGAGACCGCGTCCGGTCCGACCGTGGTGATCGCCGCCGACCACTCGCACGTCGACATGTGGTCCATGCTGGTGATCCTGCGCGACTTCCTCGCCGCGCTCGCCGACGCCGCGCAGGGCAGGCCGCCGTCGCTCCCGCCGGTGCCGCCGTTCGCCGAACACACCCGCGCCCTGCGCGACCGTCCCACCGCCCCCGCCGAGGTTCGGAGCCGCTGGGCCGAGATCCTCGCCGACAGCGGCGACGTGATGCCGCGCTTCCCGCTGCCGCTCGGCGCCCCCGAGAACGCCGCCGAACGCGTCGAGGTCCGGGACGTGTTCGACGTCGACGACGCCGCCGGCTTCTCCGCGCAGGCCCGGGCCGAAGGGGTGTCGACGCTCGCGCTGACCGTGGCGACGATGACGCAGGTGACCGACGAGCTCGCCGCGAACCCGTTGCGCGCGGTGTTCCCCGTGCACAGCCGGTACGACGAACGCTGGCACGACTCGGTGGGCTGGTTCATCACCAACTCGGTGATCGAGTGCACCGTCGCCGAACCGAAGGCCGCGGCCGACGCGGTGCGCGAGGCGGTGAACCTGGGGTCGTGGCCGCTGGAGGACGTGCTGGAGCCGTGGGGCGGCATGCCCGACGCGCCCGGCATGTTCGCGATCTCCTGGCTGGACCTGCGCAGGCTCCCGGTCCGGGTCGACGCGACCAGCCTGGAGGCGCAGTACGTCGGCGCCAGCATCCGCACCAACGGCGTGATGCTCTGGTTCATCCTCGACGGCACCGGCCTGCACCTGCGGTGCCGCTACCCGGACACCGAACAGGCGCGCACCAACGTCGGCTCCTGGCTCGACCTCCTCGTCGAACGCATGCAGCAGAGCGCCCGCTCGTCGGTGCGCAGCCGGATCCGGCTGGGCGAGCGGGAGTTCCGGGTCGAGCGGGCCGGTCGGGCCGACGTCCCCGACATCGTGGCGCTGCTGTGCGACGACGAGATCGGGCGCACCCGCGAACTCGGCGAGTACGGCCCGTACGAGGCCGCGTTCGACGTCGTCGCCCGCGATCTCTCGCACTTCATGGCGGTGGTCCGGGACGAGACCGGTGCCGCGGTGGGCACCATGCAGCTGACCGTGCTGCCCGGACTCAGCCGGGGCGGGGCCACACGTCTGCAGATCGAGGGTCTGCGGGTCGCTTCCGCCGAGCGCGGGCAGGGGCTGGGCACCGCGATGCTCGACTGGGCGCACGAGCACGGGCGCGCGCACGGTGCGGAACTCTGCCAGGTGACCACCGACGAGGTCCGGGAGCGGGCGCGTGCCTTCTACGCGCGCAACGGGTACTCCACCGAGCACGTGGGACTCAAGCGCGCGCTGTGAGGCGGGGCGGCGCGGAGCCCCTCCGCCGCGGGTCCCCGTTCCCGGGACGGGCTCAGGCCGGCGGTTCGGGGCGCAGCCAGATCCAGGTGCACATCCCCGTCATGAACACGGTGGCCCCCACCGCCACCCAGACGATCGGCGTCACCGCGAACAGCACCGCGGCACAGACCGCCATGGTGCCGGTGGCCAGCCACTTCGCCCTGCGCGCGACGGCCCCGTGCTGCTGCCAGTCGCGGATCATCGGCCCGGTGCGGGGATCGCTGAGCAGACGCGCGTGCAGGCGGTCCGAGCCGCGGGCGGCGGCGAACGCCGAGAGCAGGACGAACGGCACCGTCGGCAGCACCGGGAGCACGATCCCGATCAGCCCCACCCCGAGGGAGAAGTACGCGAGCACCCACCACAACCAGCGGAACCGGGATCGGACGGGCGCCGGAGACGGAGTGTTCAGCGGCCCGTCCCGTCGGCGTCGTCCACCACCGGGGGACCGGTCACCGCGAGCGCACCGTAGAACATCGGCAACGACGTCGCCGCGTCGAGACGGCGTCCGATGTAGGGGATCGGCTTGAGGCACGCGATCGCGTCGGCGGCCTGCCCGGCAGCGGCCGGCAGGTAGAGGTCGGGATCGCGGAGGCGCGACGCCGGTGAACGGTTCTCGGTGCGCATGGGCCGACTCTACGACTCGCGGCCGACTCGGAACAGTCCCGCGACGACGGCCCCGCGACGGCCCGGGCGGGACCTGATCGATTCCGCTGCGCCGTAAGTGCGCTCACGTCACGATGGAGCCATGAGTGAGACGACCGCCGTGACCGTGCGCATCGCCGGGCCGATCGGCACCCTGACCCTGTCCGAACCCCGGCGCCGGAACCCGCTGTCCCTGGAGACCATGCGTGCGGCCACCGCCGGCCTGCGCGACCTCGCCGCGGATCCGCGGGTGCGGGTGATCGTGATCGCGGCGGAGGGCCCCGCCTTCTCCGCCGGGCACGACCTCACCCAGCTCGCGGGCCGGACCGTCGAGGAGGAGCGGATCGTCTTCGATGCGTGCGGCGAACTGATGGCCGCCGTGCACGACGTCCCGCAGCCGGTGATCGCGAAGGTGCAGGGCACGGCGCTCGCGGCGGGCTGTCAGCTGGTGGCCGCCTGTGATCTCGCGGTCGCCGCCGACGACGTCCGGTTCGGCACCCCCGGCGTCAAGATCGGGCTGTTCTGTTCGACGCCGATGGTCCCGCTGACCCGGGTCGTCGGCCGTAGACGGGCCATGCAGATGCTGTTGACCGGCGACCTGATCGACGCGACCACCGCCCTCGACTGGGGACTGCTCAACCAGGTGGTGCCGGGCGCCGACCTCGATGCGACCGTGCAGGCCCTGGCCGAACGCATCGCGGCGTCGAGCAGCGCGACCCTGGCGATCGGCAAGCGCGCCTTCTACGAGCAGATCGACGTCTCCGAGCCCGACGCCTACCGGCTGATGACCGAGACGATGGCGACCAACGCCGTGACCTGCGATGCGCAGGAGGGGATCACCGCGTTCCTGGAGAAGCGGGATCCGGTCTGGTCGGACCGCTGACGCCCCCGTCCGGATTCTCGAACACCCGGCGGTGTGGCCGCGACCCCGCGCACGCGGCAGACTGGATCGTATGAAACCCGGTGACACCGCCCCCGACTTCGCCCTGCCCGACCAGACCGGCACCGTCCGGACCCTCGCCGAATTCCTCGCCGACGGCCCGGTCGCGCTCTTCTTCTATCCCGCGGCGTTCACCCCGGGGTGCACCAAGGAGGCCTGCTACTTCCGCGACCTGGGCGCGGAGTTCGCCGCCGCCGGGGTGCAGCGGATCGGCATCAGCCGCGACGCCGCGGAGAAGCAGGGCCGCTGGACCGAGCAGCACGGGCTCGACTACCCCCTGCTGGCCGACGTCGACGGCGCGGTGGCCCAGGCGTACGACGTCGGGCGCGGCGGCCTGCTCAAACTGGCCGGGATGCCGACCAAGCGCACCACCTTCGCGATCCACGCCGACGGCACCGTCGCCGAGGTGATCTCGTCCGAGGTCAACATGAACGTGCACGCCGACAAGGCCCTGGCCGCGCTGCGCTCCTGAGTCCTCGACCGGCGAAGAGATTCGAGCGTGGTCTCGACTCCGCTCGACCTGCGAGGAAGGGCGCTCGACCCGCGAGGGGCGGTGCTCGACCTGCGAGGAACGGCGCTCGACCTACGAGGGAAGGAGCTCGATCGTGCGGGGTGCTCCTCGCTGGTCGAGCGGAGTCGAGACCTCCGCCGTCGCGCCGAATTCAGCCGGCGGAGGGCCGTTCGCCGTCGAGTGCGTCCACCGCGATGCCGTAGGGCAGGAAACGCACCCGGCGGCCCGCATCGGTGTTGTGCTGGTTCGCGCGCAGGGCCTCGATCTCGGTGGCGAACACCTGCTCCACACGGGGTCCGGCGTCGTCGACGAGGAGGATCGCCCACACTCCGCCCGCCGGCTCGGGTCGCGGCGCGGCGGACTCGGGAGCCGAACGTGCAGGAGCGGCGGGCTCGGCCGGTGCGGGCTCGGGTCGGCGCGGCCGGGCGGCGGCGTCGGTCAGCTTGGACCACGCGGCCTGACCGCCCTGACCGGCCAGGAACTTGCCGACCATGTCTTTGAGACCTTCGCCCACCTCGCGGGCGAAGGTGTCGAAATCGTCGTCGGCGGGTCCGAAGGGGTCTTTCTCGGCCATGGTTGGATTCCTCCCGGTCCGTGCGAGTACCGACCTCCACGGTACCGATATCCTCGGCGCAGGCGCCCTCCTCCGGCGCTCCGGACGAGCCCGCCGTACCCGGTCCGCGACAAGACGGTGGTGAAGGAGATCAGTCATGTCGTGGATCGTTCTGGTCTGCTCCGGAGTCCTCGAAGCCGTCTGGGCCACCGCGCTCGGCAGAGCCGAGGGGCTGAGCCGACCCGGGCCGACGATCGTCTTCGCCGTCGCACTGCTCGCCTCCATGGCCGGGTTGGGCTACGCGATGCGGGAACTCCCGACCGGCACCGCGTACGCGGTCTGGGTCGGGATCGGGGCCGTGCTCACCGTCGTCTACGCGATGGCGACCGGCGCCGAAGCGGTCAGCACGGCCCGGATCGCGTGCATCCTCGCGATCGTCGGCGGTGTGATCGGCCTGAAACTGGTGAGCTGACGCGCCGGTGCCCGACCCCGTCCGCGCGGCCGGTCAGCGCCCGGTCCAGCGCGGCTCGCGTTTCTGCACGAAGGCGGTGATCCCCTCGATCGTGTCCTGGCTGACGATCACCCGGTCGAGGATCGAGACGCTCTCCCGCACCGCGGTGACCGTGTCGGGTTCGACGTCGGCGGCGGCCGCCGCGGCGATCGTGGCCCGCACCGAGGTCGGCGACGCCGCGAGGATCTCGGCGGCCGCCTCCCGGGCGAGCTCGAGCACCGTCCCGTGCGGGGCGACCCGGGAGACCAGCCCGTACCGCAGCGCCTCGTCGGCGTCGAGCCGCCGGCCGGTCAGCAGCATGTCCCGGGCGACGGCCGTCGGGATCGTCCGCGGCAGCCGGACGAGTCCGCCCGCCGCGGCGACCAGTCCCACGCGGACCTCGGGGAGCGCGAAGGAGGCCTTCTCGTCGGCGACGATCAGGTGGCAGGCCAGCGCGGTCTCCAGCCCGCCGCCCATCGCGAACCCGTTGACCGCCGCGACGATCGGTTTGGGCAGCTCCCGGCGCGAGGTGAGTCCGGCGAACCCGTTCGCCGGCACCGCCAGCGCGCCGACCCCGCCGCTCGCGGCCAGGTCGTTGCCGGCGGAGAAGGCCTTGTCGCCCGCGCCGGTCAGGATCGCCACCCACAGGTCGGGGTCGGCGAAGTAGGCGTCGAAGATCTCGTCGAGTTCGGCGTTGGTCTCGGCGCGCAGCGCGTTGCGGGCCTCGGGCCGGTTGATCGTGATCTCCAGGACACGTCCGTCGCGGCGGATCGCCACGTCGCTGTACGAGTCGCGGAAGCCGGTCGGCCGCACCGGTCGCAGACGATCCATGGTCGCCCGGTCGACGGCCACCAGGTTGCCCCCGGCCGACGACCGCGCGAAGACCTCGGTGCCGACGGGATCGTCGTCGCCGCACAGCCGCGCGAACAGGGCGTCGTCGCCGCGGACGACGGTCGCCAGGAAACGCTCGCCGTCCGGCAGACGGCCGACCACCAGGCCGTTGCGGGAGTCACGGTCCGGGTCGGCGACGGTGAAGGTCTCGATCACCGCCGGGCCGTCGGCGTAGCGGCACAGCCGGACCCGTTCGGCCCGATCGAGGGCGGCCTGCATCTCCGGCGACGTCGACGGTCGCCACGGCGCGGGCGCGGTGGAGTAGATGCCCACCGAGAGCTTGCTCAGCACACCGCCGTTGGCGGTGACCAGGCCGAACGCACCGGGATCGCGGCGCACTCGCTGCACGATCTCGGCGATGCCGTGCATCGAATAGTTGTTGCCCGGCCCGCCGAAGTAGGGGAGGCCGCCGGTGGCGGTGAGACCCCGGGGATCGTCGGGGCGCAGCCCGAACTCGTCGGCGACGGTGAAGACCGCGACGGGGAAGCAGCTGTAGAGGTCGAGGTGGTCGATCCCGTCGATGTCGGTGCCGGCCATCGCGAGGGCTTCGCGCAGCGCGGCCACCGCGGCGGGGCTCCGCGACAGGTCCGGGCGCACCGGCATCGGCTGTTCGACGGCATCGGCGTGCCCGTGCAGGAACACCCACCTCTCGGGCGCGATACCGGCCGCGGCGGCGGCCCGGACCGACATCAGGACCACCGCGGCGGCCTGGTTCACCTGGTCCCGGGCGATGAGGCGGCGCGGGTACGGCAGCGAGACCATCCGGTTGGACTCGGACGGTTCGACCAGTTCGGCGGCGGTGCGCTCGCGCGGTGCGGCGGCGAACGGATTCCGGGCGGCGACCCGCGTCATCGGGGCGAACAGCTCACCCATCCGCTGCGCGTACTCGGCGCGCCCGAGACCCAGCCGGTGTCGGCGGGCGTTCTCCAGCAGCGCGTACTGGTTGGTGGGCAGCACCAGTCCGTGTTTCACCTCGTCGACGGAGGTGAGGCCCGCGATCCCGAATCCGCGGTCCTCCAGCCGGCCGCCGACGTGTTCGGTGAAGTCGGGCCGCGGCTCGCCCTCGGCCCGCGGGCGGCGCACGGTCGACATCACCTCGGCGCCCAGCAGGACCACCGTGTCGGCGCGGCCCGCGGCGATCTCGCCGGCGAACTCGGTCACCAGATGCTGCGGGCTCTGCCCGCCGGCGACCTCTTCGACGGCGCGGCGCGGATCGATCCCGACGCGGGCGGCGACGGCGCGCGGCATGTTGTCCGGGCGGCCGCAGGGCGAGACCGCGACGGGGGTGGACCTCTCGAACGAGCGGACCGCCGCGACCACGTCGACGTCCGGTCTCGGCCCGTCGGCGGGCAGCCCGGCGTCGTCGAACGCGGCGGTGACGGCCCGCGCGGCGAGGTCGGCTTCGCCGAGGGCGGCGTAGTCGGGGTCGGTCAGGCGTTCGGCGGCCTGTCCGACCCCGACGAGCACCGGCGTGGTCGGGTCGAGGTCGGTGATCGAGACGGGCCGATCGAGCATGCGCGGGCTCCTTCGCACGAGAGTGTCCCGCACCTTACCCTTGAGTCAGATGGCGATCGTGGGAATCGTGAGGAGACGCGTGGGAGTTCTCGCACCGGCCGACGCCGACATGTTCTGGCGGTCGCGGATCGCCGTCAACGATCAGTTCCTGCTCTACGGCTTCGCCGCCGAGCGCGGTGCCCGGGCCCGGGCGGAGCCGGTGCTCGACGAACTGCGGCAGCGCGCCGAGGGCGTCGCCGACCTGCATCTGCGGGTGGCCCCCGCGCCGGCGGACCTGGCCTTCCCGCGGTGGTGCCCCGCCGTGATCGACGACGACGCCGTCGTCCTCCATCCGGGCATCGAGACCTGGGACCGCTGCCGAGCGGCGGTGGCCGCACTGCTCACCCGCGGCGTGGACGCCACCGTGCTGCCGTGGCGGCTGCACCTGTTCGGTCCGGTCTCCGGGGCGCCGCGCGCCGACGGTCCGGCGTGGATCGTCGTGTTCCAGGTGTCCCACACGTTGGCCGACGGGCGACGCGCCGCCGCGCTCGCCCGGGCGTTGTTCCGGGATCGGACGGGGGAGGCCGCGGCGTCGTTCCCGGACGATCCCGCGCCGTCCCGGCCGCCGGGCCCGACGGCCGCCCTGCTCGGCGCCGCCCAGATCCCGGTGCGGCTCGCCGCGGGACTCGGCCTCGGACTGCTGGCCTGGCAGCGGGAACCGGAGCGGACCGCACCCCGCACCATGCCGGCCTCCGTGTTCAACCAGGCCGCGGGGGCGCGGCGCCGGATCGACGTCCTGGTCCTGGAGACGGCCGCCCTGCGGGCCGCGGCGGTCGGCGGCCCGGCAGTCGGCGGCCCGGCAGACGGCGCGGTCCGGCCGTCGGTGACCGCGGCCTTCCTGACCCTGCTCGCCGAAGTCCTGGCCGAGGCGCTCCCGGCGACGCCGCTCGACCGGCTCGCCGTCGAGCTCACCGTCGGAATCCCGCGGTCCGGGGAGGCCGCGGCGCCCGGCGGCGCCCGCAACGACTTCCGGACCGTCGCCGTGGCCCTGCACCCCGGACTCGACCGCGCGGAGCGGACGGCGGCGATCGCCGCCCAGATCGCCGCGGCGCGGACCGCCGCCCCGGCCGGGCGGGCGGGCCGGTGGGCCGCCGCGGTCACGCCCCCGGTGCTGCGCGCGACGGCCGCCCGGCTCGCCGCCGGCGCCCCGACACCGGAGGAGGTCGCCGGGGCGACCGTGGTGTCGTCGGTGCACCGGGGTGCGGCGGACCTGCGGCTGGCCGACGGCTCCGTGCTGTTCACCGCAGGATTCCCGGCGCTGTCGGCCGCGCACGCGACGACGATCGGTCTGCACGGGCTCGGGGACGCCGTCACCGTCTCGCTCACGACGGACCCGGAGGCGGTGGCCGACGCCGATCGTCTGGTCGGCCTGCTGACGGCCGCCACGGCCCCGTAGAGTGCCCGGACATGAGCTACGTCACTGAGAATCCGGCGACCGGCGTCGTCGAACGCACCTTCGAGACCCTGACCGAGGAGGGCGTCCAGGACGTCCTCGCGCGGGCCGACGGGGCCTATCGGGCCTGGCGCGAGACGGCGATCGACGAACGGGTGCGCATGCTGCGCGCCACCGCGGCGGCCTACCGGGAGCGCGCCGACGAGCTGGCCGCGCTGATCGCGACGGAGATGGGCAAACCGCTCTCGCAGGGGGCCGGCGAGGTGGAGCTCACCGCGATGATCTACGACTGGTACGCCGAGCACGGTCCGGCGCTGCTGGAGACCGAGGAACTCGCCCCGCAGGGAGCGTCGTCGTCGGTGGTCACCCGCGCACCGATCGGCCCGATCCTGGGGATCATGCCGTGGAACTTCCCCTACTACCAGGTGGCCCGATTCGTGGCCCCGAACCTGCTGCTGGGCAACACCGTCGTGCTCAAGCACGCGCCGATCTGTGCGGCGTCGTCGGCGGTGATGGCGCAGATCGCGCACGCCGCGGGCGTCCCCGACGATGCGTTCTGCCACGTGTACGCGACCGACGAGCAGGTCGCCGACATGCTCGCCGACCCGCGGATCCAGGGCGTCTCGCTCACCGGGAGCGGTCGGGCGGGGGCGGCGGTGGCGCAGGTCGCGGCGCGGAACCTGAAGAAGTCGGTCCTGGAGCTCGGCGGCAGCGATGCGTTCATCGTGCTCGACGCGCCCGACCTCGCCGCCACCGTGAAGGCGGCCGTCGCGGGCCGGCTGCGGAACTGCGGTCAGGCGTGCAACGCACCGAAACGGTTCATCGTGCACAGCGACCTGTACGACGAGTTCGTGGAGCGCCTGACCGCGGCGTTCGCGGCGAGCACGGTCGGCGATCCCGTCGATCCGGCGACCCGGGTGGGGCCGCTCTCCTCGGTCGCCGCCCGGGATCGGGTGGTGGCGCAGGTGCGCCGCGCGGTGGAGCAGGGGGCGACGCTGCACACCGGCGGCGAGCCGCTCGACCGGCCGGGCGCGTTCATGGCGCCCGCCGTCCTCACCGGCGTGACCCCGGAGATGGAGGCGTACCACGAGGAGATCTTCGGGCCGGTCGCCGTCGTGTACCGGGTGGACGACGACGAGGAGGCCGTCGCGCTCGCGAACGACGTCGAATACGGGCTCTCCGGCTCGGTGTGGAGCGAGGACACCGAGCGCGCGACCCGGATCGCCGATCGACTCGAGGTCGGGATGGCGTTGGTGAACGAGCACGGGGTGACGCTGCCCGGGCTGCCGTTCGGCGGAGTCAAGGCGTCCGGGTACGGGCGGGAACTGGGCCCGTGGGGGCTCGGCGAGTTCGCCAATCTGCGACTGCGCCGGATCGGCAGACCGCGCACGGCGAAATAGCGGTGCACACAGCGATCGGGCGGAGCCGGAATCCCGGCTCCGCCCGATCGGTGTGAAGGGGTCGTCGAACGGTTACTCGAGGATGTTGTCGATCGGTGCGGCGCCCACCTGGCGGGGGTTGCCGCGGGTGAGCCGCTTCGGCAGCCGGTCGGCCAGGCCGCCGATCGGGGCGACCGAGCGGTTGAGGAGCTCGACCACCTCGTTGAGATGGTCGACGGTCTCCTGCATCTCGGCCAGGTTCGGGGGGAGCGCGGCGAGGGTCTCGGACAGTTCGGAGAACTTGTCCAGCGGGCCGCCCGGGGCGATGAGCTGCTCCAGCGCACCGCCCTCGCCGACCAGCTGATCGAGCAGGCCGTCGTCGGAGGCCGCCCGGTCCAGGACGCCGCCGGGCTGGGCCAGCTTCTCCAGGACGCCGTCCGGGGCGGTGAGCTTGTCCACCACGCCGCCGCGCGTGGTGAGGCGGTCCAGGATGCCGTCGTTCTCGGTGATCTGGTCCACGACGCCGCCCGGGCGGGTGAGCCGGTCGAGGGGGCCGTCCTTGGCGGCGATCCGCATCAGGGCGCCGTTCTCGTCGGTCATCATGTCCAGCAGTCCGCCGCGTTCGGTCAGCTTCTCCAGCAGTCCGTCGGACGCGGTGAGCCGGTCGATCACGCCGTCGCGCCGACTCAGCCGGTCGAGCGGTCCGCCGGTGGAGATCAGGCGGCCGATGGGCCGATCCGGGGCCAGGAGGCTCGCCACCTGCGTGAGGATCTGCATCGGCGCGCCGATCGCGGAGACCTCGCTGCCGCCGGAGAGCCCCAGAGCCGAGTTCACCTCGGTCTCCACCCCGGCCACCGCGACCCGGGCCACGTTGATGGCGGATTCGACGGTGCCGAGTGCGATGCCGACGGCGGCGAAGCCGAGCCGGACCGGAAGCTTGACCGCATCGCGCGGTTGCAGTTGAGAGTCACTCATACGCGGGGATGATACCGCCACCGGATGGCAGCGTCACCCGGCGAGGCCTCTCACCTGCGCCGTAACCGGACCTATCACTCTTCTGGGCGAGTGGTTCGGGTGGCCGGGAGAGGCCCGGGCGCGGTCAGAACAGGCCGGTGAGGAATTTCAGGACGGCGTCGAGCTCCTGGCGCTCGGCGGTGGCACGGTCACCGGTGAGGTAGCTGGTCGCGGTGACCCGATTGCTGGAGAGCTGGGCTTCGGCCAGATAGCGCAGCGACTCGTGGAGAACGGTCGAGTCGTCCTGCAGCGTCTGGCTGAGCATCAGCGGCCGACTGAATCCGGTGCGGGGCAGTTCGAGTCCGGTCCGCAGCGTCCGGGCCAGCTCCGGGTTCGACGAGATCGGCTTGTTCACCAGCTCGCCCAGGGCCGTGCCGCGCACGGGCTTGCGCATGTCCGGTGCGCACGCGGTCCGCTCGGCCAGGTCCACCAGTTTGCGGCCCTTCGGCGTCAGGATCGGGTCGATCTCCTCGGTGTCGATCGAGGCCAGAGCGAAGACGACGTCGGCGGTCACCGGCTCGTTCACCGCTCCGGAGTTCGGCTGCAGATCCGCTGATCAGGGCATCCCGTCCGGCCGGGATGCTGGTGGCCACGGCGCCGCGGAAGTCGATGTTCTTCTCCTTGCGCCGGGTGGCCTCGCGGGCCAGCCGGATCGCGGCGCCCGCCCCCTGGGCGTCGCCCAGGATCGCCCAGCGCGACGAGAGCGAATCGTCGACGACGACGCCGGCCAGCACCGCGTCGAACATGTTGCCCGCGGTGGTCCCGTGGTCGATGTACTGCGGCCCGGTGGGCACGCCGATGGCGCCGTAGTCGGGCGTGATCACGGCGAAGCCGCGGCGCAGCAGCGCGGTGATCGTGTCGGTGCCCGCCGCATCGCTGTTCACCGAGGCGTTGCAGGGTTCGGCGACGCCGTAGCCCGCCGGAGCGTTGACCACCACGGGCCAGCCGCGGGCCGGTGCCTTGCCGGGCGGCTGGACGAGGGTCGCGATCGCCAGGTGGAGGGCGTCGTCGACACCGGTGGTCCAGTAGCTGTACCGCTGACCGGCCGCGGCGCCCGGCGGCAGCTGGTCGCCGGAGAGCACCCGGTTGGTGTAGACGGTGCCGGGGGTCTGGCCGGGGGCGGTGCCGACCGTGGGGGAGTCGGTGGGATCGGCGACGGCCGCCGCGGCGGTGACCCCGCCCGCGACCAGGGCGGCCGCGGCGGCGACCACGGCGAGGGACTGACGGAGTCGAGGATGCCGGTTCATCATCGGTGTTCTCTGTTCGCTTGAGGGTGGATCGACTCGACGGGCGGGGACCGACCCGGGGGCCGGTTCGCGCTACCGGCCCGGGTTCTCGACGACGCCGACGGCGGGCAGGAAGTAGCAGGTGCGGCCCTGGTTCTCCGTGGTGCCGAAGACCGCGGTGAGGATCGAGCCCTGCGCGGTGTCGACGCGCGCCAGCCGCAGCGGCACGCTCTTGCCCAGCGCGCGCAGGATCGGCGAATTCGTCTTGTCCAGCGTGGTCAGGTCGACGAGCCCGCCGCGCATGGTGGCGACGTTGAACCAGGCCACCTGGAACTTGTCGTTCTTGTGGGTGGCCGGCGGCACCAGCGCGAAGGCGGTCTGGTCGGCGCGCAGCACGGTGGCGGCGTCGGTCACCTGATCGCTGTCGAGCATGTCGTCGAGAAGCGTGATGCCGATGGCGTTCAGGAACGACTTCAGGGCCGCGGGCGCGGTCTGGCCGTTCGGGCCGAGCGCGGGGAACGGTCCGGGGAACCCGAACGCCGGTGCGGCGACCAGGCCCAGCGGATTGTTGTTCGACGGCGTGGCGCAGAACGGGGAGAACGCCGGGGTGAGGACGGTGGCGCCGGTGAGTTCCTGGAATCTCTGCAGGGCCGTCTGGGCGGGGTCGGGCTCGGCGACGGGGGTGGCCGCGGCGGGCGTCGGCGTCGGGACCGCGCGGACGGGGGTCGGGGTCGTCGCGGGGGCGTCGCTCACGGCCGGTGCGGAGGTGGACGTGGCGGGAGCGGACGTGGCCGGCGCGGAGGTGGCGGGCGTCGAGGTGGCCGGAGCGGAGGTGGACGGCGCAGCGGTGACGGGGGCGGCCGGTTCGGTCGACGCCGAGGGTTCGGCCGACTCGCTCGGCTCGGCGGATTCGCTCGGCGTCGAGGACGTGGTCGGCGCCGAGCGCTTGTTCGGCGAACTGGACGTCGTCGGCGAACTGGGCGTCGTGGGTGAGCTGGGCGTCGTCGGATCGCTCTTCTCCGGGGTCGACGAGCCGAAGAGGCCGCCGAGCGTGCTCAGGTCGGGACGACCCTCGGCGCCGAGGATCGCTTCGAGGGCCTGCCTGGCCGCCTCGTCGCCGCGGCCCGACTGCAGGGTGCGCAGGGCCTCGGTCAGGTCGGACTCGACCGGGATGATGCCGAGGGAGAGCTTGCTCAGGTCGGGGACGGTCGGGGTCACCGGCTCGGCGTGCGCGGGCACGGGACCGGTCAGAGACACGGCGACGGCGACCGCGAGGGCGACCAGACCGGTGCGGGTGGCGAATCGAGAGCGAGCGGTCACGGGCGACCTCCTGAACGAGAGCGGTACTGCGGTGGGGACGTTTCCGACACAGTGTTCCGGCCGCGACGGCTGTTACTCGTGTGACGAAAGGTGTCCAAGTTAAAGGACAACATCGTTGGGGCATTTGTGCAAGTCGTCGAGTCGGACTCGTGACTTCCGTCCTGCGCCCACGGCCTTGTGCTAAGAGGGTGCGCCGGTGTGCGTCGTACCGGAGTTCGCGGCACCGGAGATGCACGAGGGCCCCGCACCGAGTGGTGCGGGGCCCTCGTGGCCGAGTTCGTGAAGTGCGTCGATCAGATGATCGCGGTACCGATCGTCGGAGCGATTCCGCAGCTGGTGGCGCCCTTGCCGGTCTTGTTCGCGGTGGTGACGGTTCCGTGGATGGTCACCAGGATCCGGCCCTTGCCGGTCTTGGCGATACCGGTGAAGGTGCCCGGGCCCTCCGCGGTCACGTTGATCTTGTCGTTGCGCTTGAGCGTGGTGGTGCCCTGGCGGCCGTTGTCGATGTTGATCCACGAGGCCACCAGCGGCGCGGCCCGGTTGTTCAGCGCGGCGCCGGTGCCCAGCGAGGTGAACACGAAGCCGGCTTCACCGCGCTTCGGGCCGGGCGCCGGAGCGTCCTGCGGGCCCGCGGTGGTCAGTGCCATGCCGACGTGGAAGAGGCCGCCCTTGGTGCAGCCGAAGCCCGCGGTCGGGTACAGGAACTGCTGGATCTTCGGAGCCTTCGGGCCCCGGGGGATCTCGTAGGCCTTCTTCTTGGTCTTCTTGGCCGCGTCGTTCTTGGGGGCGTAGGCCACCTGGACCTCGGCGGCGGCCGCGGCGTTCGGTGCCGCGATGAAGTCGATCAGCTGCCGCCAGGTGTCGGAGACCTCCTTCGGCAGCGCCGCCTTGTTGGCCATCTCGCGGGCGTCCGAGAGGAGCTTGGCGTTCATGTTGCCCTCGTCGTCGCGGGTGGCGACCGAACCGATCAGGGCGGGGGCGAAGGCGCCGAGCGACTCGAGGACGCGCTTGTCCACCTCGCGGCGCTGCTCGGGCAGCGGGAAGCCCGGGGCCTGCTGAGCCGCCGGGGCGGCCGGCTCGGCGTGCGCCATCGGTGCGGCCGGTGCTGCGACCGCGAGTGCGGCGGCGAGCGAGACAGCGGCGACGGCGGCGCGCGTGCGCTGGGTGCGTGCAATTCGCACAGCAGATTCCTAACGGTCGAGGACAGTCGTCTGCGGGGCAGTCTAACCCGATTCTCATGAAAGAACCGAGCCGGGAGAGGCGATCGCCGTTCCCGGAGACCCGAACGGTTCACCGGGAACCGAAGCGTTCCACGCGGTTCTTCGCACGTGGGTTAGATTTCTCCCGATTGATCCGATCCTCTCTGGGAGTGTCCACGTGTTCCTCACCGCTTTCCGCCGTCGGGCGCTTGCGCTGCTCACCGCGGGTGCCGTCGCCGCGACACTCGCCGCATGCGCAGGCGAGACCTCGCCGGAGAAGACCGTCACGGTCCTCACGCACGACTCGTTCACGTTGCCCCAGAACCTGATCGACGATTTCCGGGCCGAGACCGGGATCACTGTGAGCTTCGTCAAGTCCGGTGATGCGGGACAGCTCTCGTCGGTG
Source organism: Gordonia sp. (in: high G+C Gram-positive bacteria) (assembly GCF_047600385.1). Classification (GTDB taxonomy): domain Bacteria; phylum Actinomycetota; class Actinomycetes; order Mycobacteriales; family Mycobacteriaceae; genus Gordonia. The sequence continues at coordinate 2,074,159 of NZ_JASGKZ010000001.1, forward strand.
GTCTCGCTCAGCGCGGGCAAGCCGAAGGGCGACGCCGTCTTCGGGATCGACAACACCTTCGCGGCCCGCCCGATCGAGGCCGGGGCCCTCGAGCCGTACCTGTCGCCGCTGGCCGCCGAGGGCGCCGCGCGCTTCGCGGTGCCCGAATCGAAGAACGAGCTCACCGCCGTCGACCGCGGCGACGTCTGCATCAACGTCGACGGAGCCTGGTACGACCGCGAGAACATCCCGGAACCCACCGGCCTGGACGACCTGCGCGACCCGCGCTACCGGAATCAGGCGGTGCTGCTCGACCCGGCGACGTCGTCGCCCGGCATGAGCTTCCTGCTCGCCACCATCGGCACCTACAAGGACAAGGCCCCCGACTACTGGCGGGCGCTGATCGACAACGGCGCCCAGGTGGTCTCCGGCTGGGAAGTCGGCTACAACCAGCTGTTCAGCGCGGGGGAGGGCCACGGATCCAAGCCGATCGTCGTCTCCTACGCCAGCTCGCCCGCGGCGACGCCGGGCACCAGCGCGCTTCTCTCCGGCTGCTTCGCCCAGATCGAGTACATCGGGATCCTGCGCGGGGCGTCGAACACGGCGGGGGCGAAGAAGGTGATCGACTGGATGCTCGGCCCGGCGGTCCAGCGGGCGCTGCCGACGTCGATGTTCGTCTACCCGGTGCAGGAGGGCACCCCGCTGCCGCAGGACTGGAAGCGCCGGGCCCCCGCGCCCGAGTACCGGGTCACCATGTCGCCGAAGTACATCAACGAGAATCGTGAGGCATGGCTGAAGGAATGGCGCGACACCGTGCGTCGGTGATCCCGCGCCGCGCGGGGGCGCTGCCCGCGCTGATCCCGCTGCTCTTCACCGGGGCGCTGTTCGTCGCACCGCTCGCGGCCCTGGTGGTCCGGGCGTACGCCGACGCCGACGCCGTCGCACCGCTGGAGGCGTGGCGCCGCACCGGGGCGCTGGAGCTGCTCGGGATCACCGTCGGGCAGGCTGCGGCCTCGGCGGTCCTCGCGGTGCTGGTCGCGGCACCGATCGTGTGGCTGGTGTCGACCGTCGACGTCCCCGGCATGCGGGTGCTGCGGGTGATCGTGACCCTGCCGTTCGTGCTGCCCACCGTCGTCGTCGGCGTGGCGTTCCGGGCGCTCGGCTCCGGGCTGTACGACGGTCTGGGCCTGGAGTCCGGACTCGGCGCGGTGCTCATGGCGCACGTCTTCCTCAACGTCGCCGTGGTGGTGCGGGTGGTCTCGGCGGTCTGGCAGCAGATCGATCCGAGCGCGGTGGCCGCCGCCCGGACGCTCGGCGCCTCGCCGGGCCGGGCCTTCGCCGACGTCGTCCTGCCCCGGCTGCTGCCCGCGGCGGCCGCCGCCGCGGCGCTGGTCTTCCTGTTCTGTTCCACCAGTTTCGGGGTGATCGTGATCCTCGGCGACGGCCGGGTGCGCACGCTGGAGACGGAGATCTATCAGCAGGGCGTCGGCTACTTCCGGATCCCCGAGGCCGTCGCGCTCTCGTTCCTGCAGGTGCTGCTGGTGGTCGCGGCGCTGATCCTGGCCCGGCTCCTGGGGCGGGGCACGCCCCCGGCGGTCGGTGATCGCGGCGGTCGGCGGCGTCGCCCCCGCGGCGCGGAGTGGATCCCGGTGGTGGGCGTCGTCGGCTGGGCGGTGTGGTGGCTGGTGGTGCCGATCGGTTCGCTGGTGCTGCGTTCGCTGCGGCCGGCCGGACGCTGGTCGTTCGACGGCTACCGCCTGCTGTTCTCCGGAGCGGACGCCGGCGTCGACGTGGTCGCCTCGCTGCGCTACTCGGTGACCGGTGCGCTGGCGGCCATGGTGATCGCGGTGGCGGTGGGTCTGCTCGCGGCGACGGCGACGATGCGCCGTCGCGACCTGGTGTCCCGGGTCGGTGCCGCGCTGGCGGTGCTGCCGCTGGGGATCAGCGCGGTGACCCTCGGCTTCGGCTACGTGGTGCTGATGACCTGGTTGCCGCGCGAGGTCGGCACGTCGCCGCTGCTCATCCCGTCGGTGCAGGCGCTGATCGCGATCCCGGTGGTGATCGGGATGATCGTGCCCGCGCTCGCCGAGGTCCCGGCCCGCCGCCGGGACGCGGCCGCGGTGCTCGGCGCGGGCCCGCTGCGCGTCTTCTGGACCGTCGACCTGCCGATGATCGCCCGGTCGCTGTGCGCCGCGGCCGGATTCGCGTTCGTGATGGCGATCGGCGAGTTCGGCGCCACCACCTTCCTGGCGCAGCCGAACACCACCACGCTGCCGGTGCTGATCGGTTCGCTGATGGGCCGGCCGGGCGCCGACAACCTCGCCGCGGCGATGGCGGCCTCCGTGCTGCTGGTGCTGGTGAGCGCCGTGGTGATCTTCCTGGTGGAGCTCGCCGAGCCCGGCCGCCGCCGCGACGATCGACCGGAGTCCGACTCCGCCGACCGTGCGGGGCCCGGACCCGACCTCGATGCCCGGAGTGGGCGTGTCCTCGCTGATCGAGCGGAGTCGAGATCACTCCGTCGACGGACTGACCGGAGGAGTGGTTGATGGCTGTACTGGAACTGACCGGCGTCACCGTCGGCTACGGAACGACGACGGTGATCGACGGCCTCGACTGGGCGGTCGGCGTGGCCGACAGCCCGGTGAGCGTGCTGCTGGGCCCGTCGGGCTGCGGCAAGTCGACGCTGCTGCGGGCGATCGCCGGCCTGGAGCCGCTGACCGCCGGAAGCATCCGGTGGGACGGCGAGGACCTCTCCCGGACCCCGGTGCACCGGCGCGACTTCGGGTTCGTCTTCCAGGACGGGCAGTTGTTCTCCGGGAAGACGGTCGCCCAGAACATCGCCTACGGCCTGCGGCTGCGCAGACGGCCGCGCGCGGAGATCGCCGCGCGGGTCGAGGAGATGCTGGACCTGGTGCAACTGCCGGGTGCCGGGGATCGCCGGGTCGGCGCGCTCTCCGGCGGGCAGGCGCAGCGGGTCGCGCTGGCCCGGGCGTTGGCGCCGCGGCCGCGACTGCTGCTGCTCGACGAACCGCTCGCCGCGCTCGACGCCCGGTTGCGGGAGGAGCTGGCCTTCGCGATCGGCGACATCGTGCGGGCCGCGGCGACGCCGACCGTCGTCGTGACGCACGACCGTGCCGAGGCCGCCGTGCTCGGCGACGAGGTGTCGGTGATGCGCCGGGGTGCGCTGGTCCAGACCGCGCCGCCCGGCGAACTGTGGCGTCGACCCGCCGACGACTGGGTGGCCGCCTTCCTTGGGGCCACGCTGATCATCGACGCCGAGGTCGATACCGCCGCGAGCGGGCGTCCGGTCCTGCGCACGCCGTTCGGCGCCGTGCCCGCCGACGCGGTGGACGGTCTGCCGCCGCGGGGGCCGTGCCGCCTGGCGCTGCGACCGGAGTCGCTGTCGGCGGCGCCCGCGAGTCGAGGCGGGGCCGACGGGGTCGTCACCCACGCGGCGGTGTTGCCCGCGGGCACCCGGCTGCGGGTCGCGACCGCGGCGGCGGGCGAGGTCGATGCGATGTCGGCGACGCCGCTGTCGGCGGGCGATGCGGTGTCCCTGAGCCTGAACCCGGCGCACGTCGCGGTGGTCGGAGCGGGGGCGCGATGAGGTTCGTGGTGGCCGGGGCCGTCGTCCGGTCCGCGCCGGACGGCCGACGGGAACTGCTGCTGGCGCAGCGGAGACGTCCGCCGGAGGTGGCGGGCCTGTGGGAGCTGCCCGGCGGGAAGGTCGACGACGGCGAGTCCCCGGCCGACGCGCTGGTCCGCGAGTTGCAGGAGGAGCTCGACGTGGTCGTGACGGTGGGGGAGCGGCTGACCGAGCGGGTGGCTCTCCGCGCCGATCTCACGATGGTGGCCCTGTGGGCGGCGCCGACGGAGGGGGAGCCGCGCGCCGTCGAACATCAGGCGCTCGCCTGGGTCGACGCCGACGCCCTCCGGGTGCGAGCCGCGCACGGGACGCTGGTTCCGGCCGACACCGCGTGGCTCCCCGAACTCCTCGCGCACCTCGACGAGAGCCGGTGACGCGAGACCCTTCGAGACGCGAGACCCTTCGACCAGGGCTCCTTCGTCGCCCCGCTCAGGGATCGGAAGGGACGGCTCGGGGAGCGGTGGGGTCGCCTCTTCCGATCCCCGAGCCGGGGACTCGGGGATCGGTGGGGGCCGTCCGTTCCGATCCCTGAGCCGGGGAGGAGCGCAGCGACGAGTCGAGTCGAAGGGGATCCGCGCGCGGACGGGTCAGCGGCGCAGTGCGGCGTCGACCGCGGCGACGACGAGGTCTCGCGGTGCGGGAGCGTCGTCGCCGAGCAGTTCCAGCGCCCGGTTCCCGGACAGCACGGCGATCCCGTGGACCGCCGTCCACAGGGAGATCGTCGCAGGTCGGGAAGGCTCTTGGCGGAACTCGGCGACCACCTCGTGCAGGTCGGACAGGAGGGGCAGCGTGGTGGCGCGCAGGTTCGCTCCGGCGCCGTCGAGCAGGTCGTGCCGGAACATCAGCGCGAACATCGCCCGCCGTCGCGACGCGAAGTCGACGTAGACGACGGAGGCCTCGACGAGCCGATCGCCGGCGGGGAGCCCTCGATCGTGGAGCGGCCGCCGGACGGCGACGGCCAGGTCGGACAGCCCCAATGCGGCGATCGCCGCCAGCAGGCTGCGGTGGGTGGGGAAGTAGCGGCGCGGCGCGCCGTGGGAGACGCCGGCCCGCCGGGCGATCGCCCGCAGTCCCAGATCTCCGGAGTCTTCGTCGATCAACTCGACCCCGGCTCGGATCAGGCGTTCTCGGGTGTCGACGGAATCGGTTGCGGCAGCCATGTAGACAGTGTCTAACATGAATCGAGTAGACAATGTCTACTACGTTGCCGGACGGTGTGGAAGGAATGCGCGATGTGGTACCGGATCTTCAAGTACGTGCTGGTCGGACCGCTGCTCCGGGTGTTCGTCCGGCCGCGCACGGTGGGCCTCGAACACGTCCCGGGGTCCGGGCCGGTGATCGTCGCGGCCAATCACCTGGCGATGATCGACTCGCTGATCCTGTGCCTGGTGCTGCCGCGCCGCCTCGGATTCGTGGCCAAGAGCGAGTACTTCGAACGACCGGGACCGGTGGGCCTACTGCAGCGATGGTTCTTCACCGCGGCCGGACAGATCCCGATCGACCGGACCGACTCCGACGCCGCGGGCGCCGCGCTGGACACCGCGTGCCGCCTGCTCGAGGTCGGCGGGGTCTGGGCGGTCCACCCGGAGGGGACCCGTTCCCGGGACGGCTCCGCGCACCGGGGGAGGACCGGGACGATGCGCGTCGCACAGCGGACCGGGGCGCCGGTGATCCCCGTCGGGATCCGCGGTACGGCCGCGGTGAATCCACCGGGATCACGCCTCCTGCGGCCCGGCCGGGTGGAGGTGGTGATCGGGCGGCCGCTCGACGTCGACGTCGACGAGGTCGGGGTGCGCGCCGCCACCGACCTGCTGCTCGATCGGATCACGGTCCTCTCCGGGCAGCGCTATGTGGACCGGTACGCCTGAGACCTCCGCCGATCACCGCGTCGAGGAGGGGCGCAGCGGCGAGCCGGGTCGACGGGGCTCCGTGCGCCGGGCGGGGCGCCGCGGGCTGTGAGATTCGTCGTACCCCGGCACGGCGTCGTCCCACGGCCGCCCCGCGGACGGCGACGCCCCGGCACGACGGTCCGCGGCGAGCTCGACGTCGAACGCCGCCCGGGCCCGCGAGGGGCGGATCGGAACCGGGACGCGGTACCGGAGCGTCGGACCGCACGGCACCGTCCGGGCGGTGCCGGATACGGCAGCGGGAGTCGGAGGTGGAGGCGGTAACGGCTGGTCATCGCCCCCGTCGGCCGGGATTGACGCGGGCGTTCTCCAGGGCCTTGCGGGCGTCCTTCTTCGACATCGAATCGAGGTCGAGTCGCTTCATCTTGTGCACCACGACGGGGCACTTGAGGCACCGGACGCGCTTCTTGCAGCACTTCCTCTTCGGCTTCAGGTGTGCGACCTTCGCCGGGTCCGGTTTCTTCTCGCCCATACCCTCCAGGGTACGCCCGTCCGACCTGGCCGAATGACCGGTGATCGCGCGATGCCCGTGGTTGCCGCTACCCTTATGAGGTTCATTTTCGCCCCCGGTCCGCCTCGGACCGTGCGCAGGCGGATCCGAGAGAGAACGAGAGAGACCTCAGTGAGCCCTGTCACCAACTTCCGCAACGTCGCGATCGTGGCGCACGTCGACCACGGTAAGACCACGCTGGTCGACGCGATGCTGCGCCAGTCCGGTGTGTTCGGCGAGCGCGCCGAGCTCGTCGACCGCGTGATGGACTCCGGCGACCTCGAGCGCGAGAAGGGCATCACCATTCTCGCCAAGAACACCGCCGTGCACCGCCGTCAGCCCGACGGCACCGAATACGTGATCAACGTGATCGACACCCCCGGCCACGCCGACTTCGGCGGCGAGGTGGAGCGCGGCCTGTCGATGGTCGACGGCGTCGTGCTCCTCGTCGACTCCTCCGAGGGTCCGCTGCCGCAGACCCGCTTCGTGCTGCGCAAGGCGCTCGCCGCGTCGCTGCCGGTGATCCTGGTGGTCAACAAGACCGACCGTCCCGACGCCCGCATCGAGGAGATCGTCACCGAGTCGCAGGACCTGCTGCTCGATCTGGCCTCCGACCTCGACGACGAGGCCGCCGAAGCCGCCGAACTGGCCCTGGAGCTCCCGGTGCTGTTCGCCTCGGGCCGCGCCGGCATCGCCAGCACCGAGATGCCGGCCAACGGCGAGGTCCCCCCGGGCGAGAACCTCGACCCGCTGTTCGACGTCCTCATCGACAACATCCCCGCGCCGAAGGGCGACACCGAGGCCCCCCTGCAGGCCCACGTCACCAACCTCGACGCCTCGCCGTTCCTGGGCCGCCTCGGCCTGGTCCGCATCCACAACGGCACCCTGAGCAAGGGCCAGACCGTCAGCTGGTGCCGCGAGGTGGACGGCGAGCCCGTCGTCGAGAAGGCCAAGATCACCGAGCTCCTGGCCACCATCGGCGTCGACCGCGCGCCCGCCGAGTCCGCCGTCGCCGGCGACATCGTGGCCGTCGCGGGCATGCCGGAGATCATGATCGGTGACACCCTCGCCGCCGCCGAGAACCCGGTCCCGCTGCCGCGCATCACCGTCGACGAGCCGGCCATCTCGGTCACCATCGGCACCAACACCTCGCCGCTGGCCGGCAAGGTGAAGGGCCACAAGCTGACCGCCCGCATGGTCAAGGACCGCCTGGAGTCGGAGCTGATCGGCAACGTCTCGCTGCGCGTCCAGGACATCGGCCGCCCGGACGCCTGGGAGGTGCAGGGCCGCGGCGAGCTGGCGCTGGCCATCCTCGTCGAGCAGATGCGCCGCGAGGGCTTCGAGCTGACCGTCGGCAAGCCGCAGGTGGTGACCCGCAAGGTCGACGGCAAGGTGCACGAGCCCTTCGAGCACCTCACCGTCGACGTCCCCGAGGAGTACCTGGGTGCCGTCACCCAGCTGCTGGCCGCCCGCAAGGGCCGCATGGACCAGATGAACAACCACGGCACCGGCTGGGTCCGCATGGAGTTCACCGTGCCCTCGCGCGGTCTGATCGGTTTCCGCACCGACTTCATGACCGAGACCCGCGGCACCGGCATCGCCAACGCGGTGTTCGCCGAGTACGCGCCGTGGGCCGGTGAGATCCGCGCCCGCCACACCGGTTCGCTGGTCTCCGACCGCCAGGGCAGCGTGACCCCGTTCGCGATGATCCAGCTGGCCGACCGCGGCACCTTCTTCGTCGATCCGGGCGACGACACCTACGAGGGCCACGTGGTGGGCATCAACCCGCGCGCGGAGGACCTGGACATCAACGTCACCCGCGAGAAGAAGCTCACCAACATGCGGCAGTCGTCGGCCGACGTCATGGAGACCCTCGCCAAGCCGATGCAGCTCGATCTGGAAGGCGCGATGGAGTTCTGCGCCGCCGACGAGTGCGTCGAGGTGACTCCCGAGGTCTGCCGTGTGCGTAAGGTCAATCTGGACAGCACGACGCGCGCCCGCGAGCGTTCGCGCGCGAAGGCCCGCGACGCGAACGCCTGAGCACGATCGACGGTCGAGACCCGGCGCACCCGATTCGGGGTCGGTCGGGTCTCGGCCGTCCATCGAGCACGGTCCGCCGGTCGAGCGGAGGCGAGACCGGGCCGCGTTGACAGGATTGCCCCGGAAACAGGAGTGTGATGGTGCGGAACCGGTTCGGTCGCCGGATGGCAGCGGTCGTGTGGGCCGGAGCCCTCGCGGTGACGGCGACGGCCTGCATGGCCGATCCGCCGCCGCCGGTGCGGGAGACGCTGCCGACCCCCACGCCCAACGAGTACCCCGACGAGCGCACGGTGTACCTGGCCACCGATTCGATCGGGGCCGGGTTCAACCCGCACCTGGGCGCCGACCAGAGCTCGGTCACCACCGCCATCGCCGCGATGACGCTGCCCAGCGCCTTCGTCCCGGTCCGCACCCCGGAGGGCGACGAGTGGCGGCAGAACGACGCGCTCCTCACCTCCGCCGAGGTGACCTCCACCGCACCGTTCACCGTGGTCTACAAGCTCGAGAACGACGCCCAGTGGTCCGACGGCCTCCCGGTGACCGGCGACGACTTCACCTACCTCTGGCAGCAGATGGCGCGCCAGCCCAACGTGGTCGGGCAGGCCGGCTACCGGGCGATCAAGAACGTGCAGACCTCCGGCGGCGGCAAGGTGGTGACCGTCGTCTTCGAGAACGAGTACCCGGCGTGGCGCGAGCTGTTCACCAATCTGCTGCCCAGTCACAAACTGCGCTCGGACCCCACCGGTTTCCAGACCGGCATGGATCGGGGCAAGCCGGTGACCGCCGGACCGTTCGCGATCTATTCGATCGACCGGGCCCGGGACGAGGTGCGGCTGATCCGCAACGACCGGTACTGGCGGACGCCGCCGCTGCTCGACCAGGTGGTGCTGCGCCGGGCCGGGACCGCGCCGCAGATGGCGCAGACCGTTCGCAACGGCGACTCCGGCCTGGTCGCGCTCACCGCGGGTGAGGCCGCGGCCGCCGAGGTGTCGGCGATCCCGGGCGTCCGCAGCGCCCGGAGCGCGGCGACCAGGGCGCTCGCCGTCACCCTGAACACGCGTTCGGAGGTGATGAAGCCGCTGCCGGTCCGGCAGGCCCTGATGGCGATGCTGAACACCGACGTGGTCACGGCGGCGGCCGCGGGCGACGACGTGGTGAACCGCTTCGCGAACACCGTGTACACGCCGTCGGACGAGGCCTTCTTCCCGGTGAACCGGCCGCGGACGTCGCAGAACCAGATCCAGTCGTGGCTGGAGGGGGCGGGGTACACGCGGGGCGTTCCGCGGGAGCGCACGGCGTCACCGGTGCCGTCGCCCGTCCCGTCCGCCTCCCCCTCGCAGGAGCCGTCGGCGCCGCCGTCGCAGGAACCGTCGGCGCAGGAACCGTCGGCGTCCGAGACGCCGCCGCCCGCGCCGAGCACCGTCGAGGTGAAAGAGGTGCCCGAACTGCCCTACGGTGTGGCGCCGCTGCTCAAGGACGATGCGCCGCTGGTGGTGCGGATCGGTGCGACCAACACCGACCAGCGCGCGATGTCGGCGGCCGAGAACATCGCCGACCAGCTGCGCGGGCAGGGGGTGCGAGCCATGGTCCGCGGGATGACCAACACCGAGCTCTACGGCCAGGCGTTGTCGGGTTCGGAGGTGGACCTGGTGGTCGGCTGGGATTCGGCGGCCGTCGATCCGGCCACCGCGCTGGCCTCCCGGGTCGGGTGCCAGGCGCCCCCGAAGGGCACCGAGGCCGGTGCGCACACCGTGGAGCCCGAAGCGGATCCGAACGTGGACCACAGCGTGCTGCCCACGCCGACGGGCACCAGGGGACAGCCGACCACGCCGAGTGCGAGCCCGGAGAAGCCGTCCGCGGACAACAGCTACATCGGCAACACCTCGGGGCTGTGCGATCCGACGCTGATCGCGCTCGCCGACCAGGCGATGTCGCAGGAAGACCCCGAGCAGACCCTGATCGAGGTCGAGCCGCTGCTCGCCGCGCAGGCGGTGTACCTGCCGCTCTACCAGGACACGGTGTTCGTCGCGGTGACCGACAAGGTGACCGGGGTGCCGCTGGCCGGCCCGATCCAGATCGGGATCTTCGGAGACGCCGCACGATGGGACCAGTCATGAACGGAATCACCGAACCGCGGCCGGGCCGCCGCCTGCTGCTCCTGCACGCCCACCCCGACGACGAGTCGATCCAGACCGGCGGCGTGATCGCCCGATACCTGGCCGAGGGCGTCGACGTCCGCGTGCTCACCTTCACCCTCGGTGAGGAGGGCGAGGTGATCGGCGACCGGTGGGCGCACCTGGTGGCCGACGAGGCCGACCAGCTCGGCGGCTACCGCATCGCCGAGCTGTCCGCGGCCCTGACGGCGCTCTCCGTGCGGGGACGCGACCTTCTGACGCCCCGTTTCCTGGGCGGCGCGGGCCGCTGGCGCGACTCCGGCATGGCGGGCACGCCGTCGGCGGAGAATCCGCGGGCGCTGGTCCAGGCGTCGGCGGAGGAGCTGACGGCGGCGCTGGTCGACGAGATCACGGCCTTCGATCCGCAGGTCGTCGTCACCTACGACGCCGACGGCACCTACGGCCACCCCGACCACATCCGCGTCCACGAGATCTCTCATCGGGCGCTTCCGATCGCCACCGCACGCCTCGGACATCCGATCAAGGTGTACGAGACGGCCACCCCGGCGAGCGCGCTCGCCGTCGGACAACTCGCGATCGGTGAGATCCCGGACGGTTGGCGGCACCCCGAGCCGGGCGAGCTGGCGAGCTGCCCCGACGAGCTGGTGACCGCCGCGGTCGACGTCACCGAGTTCTTCGAGGCCAAGATCGACGCGCTGATCGCGCATGCGACACAGATCGTCGTCGCACCGGACCGCACCGAGTTCGCCTTGAGCAACATGATCGTGCAGCCGTCCCTGCCGACCGAGTACTTCGTCCGCGTCGACGTCGCCGATCCCGAGTTCGAGACCGACCTCTTCGCCGGCCTGCCCTGAACCGGGCGGAGGCACGCGCCCCGTCGAAGGCCTACAGTGGCTGACGTGATTGAACACGCGCAGCCGACACCGGCGGCGATCCGCCGCGCCCTGCGCCGGGCGAGCGACGGCGTCACCCTCAACGTCGACGAGGCCGCGGTGCTCATGGCCGCCCGCGGCGACGACCTGACGCGGCTGTGCGAGGCCGCCGCACGGGTGCGCGACGCCGGGCTGGCGGCGGAGGGCCGCGCCGGCCAGGTCAGCTACTCCCGCAAGGTCTTCATCCCGCTGACCCGACTGTGCCGCGACCGCTGCCACTACTGCACCTTCGTCACGGTGCCCGGCAAACTCGCCCGGGACGGCCACGGCGCCTTCCTGGAGCTCGACGAGGTGGTCGAGATCGCCCGCCGCGGCGCCGAACTCGGCTGCAAGGAGGCGCTGTTCACGCTCGGCGACCGCCCCGAGGACCGCTGGCCGCAGGCCGGACGGTGGCTCGACGAACGCGGCTACGACTCCACCCTGGACTACGTGCGGGCCGCCGCGATCCGGGTGCTCGAAGAGACCGGACTGCTGCCGCACCTGAACCCCGGCGTGATGAGCTGGGAGGAGATCAACCGCCTCAAGCCGGTCGCGCCGTCGATGGGGATGATGCTCGAGACCACGGCCCGGCGGCTGTTCACCGACAAGGGCGAATGCCACTACGGCAGCCCGGACAAGGACCCCGAGGTCCGCAAACGGGTCCTGGTCGACGCCGGACGGCTCTCGGTGCCGTTCACCACCGGCATCCTGGTGGGGATCGGGGAGAACCGCGCCGAGCGGGCCGACTCGATCCTGGAACTGCGCAAGGTCCACAAGGCCTTCGGACACCTCCAAGAGGTGATCGTGCAGAACTTCCGCGCCAAACCGGACACCGCCATGCGGGGCGCCCCGGACGCGGAGATGAGCGAATTCCTGGCCACCGTCGCCGTCGCCCGGCTGCTGCTCGGGCCGGGCATGCGCATCCAGGCGCCGCCGAACCTGGTGTCGGAGAACGAGTGCCGAGCCCTGATCGCCGCCGGAATCGACGACTGGGGCGGCGTCTCGCCGCTCACCCCCGACCACGTGAACCCGGAGCGGCCGTGGCCGAACCTGGACCTGCTGGCCGAGATCACCGCCTCGACCGGGTACACGCTCACCGAACGGGTCGCCGCGCAGCCGCGGTTCGTGCTCGCCGGCTCACCGTGGATCGATCCGCGCATCGCCCGGCACGTGGCGGCGCTGGCCGACCCGCGGACCGGACTGGCGCGCGACGTGACCCCGGAGGGCCTGCCGTGGCAGGAGCCGGACGAGGAGTGGTCGTCGTCCGGCCGGATCGACCTGAACACCGGGATCGACGTCGACGGGCGCAACACCGAGACCCGCAGCGACCTCGGCAGCGCCTTCGGCGACTGGGACACCATCCGCGAACAGGTGCTCGCGTTGAACGACGCGTCGTCGCCGCGCCGCCTCGACTCGGAGGTGCGCGCCGCGCTGGCGCACGCCGAGAACGACCCGGCGGGCCTGTCCGACGACGAGTACCTGACCCTGGCCACCGCCGACGGCGACGGCCTCGAAGCACTCACCGCCCTGGCGGATGCGATCCGGGCCGACGTGGTCGGCGACGACGTCACCTACGTGGTGAACCGGAACATCAACTTCACCAACATCTGCTACACCGGCTGCCGGTTCTGCGCGTTCGCCCAGCGCAAGGGCGACGAGGACGCGTTCACCCTCTCCACCGACGAGGTCGGCGACCGCGCCTGGGAGGCGCACCTGGCCGGGGCCACCGAGGTGTGCATGCAGGGCGGCATCGACCCCGAGCTGCCGGTCACCGGTTACGCCGACATCGTGCGTGCCGTGAAGAGCCGGGTGCCGTCGATGCACGTCCACGCGTTCAGCCCGATGGAGGTGGTCAACGGTGCCGCCCGCTCCGGCGGGTCGATCCGTGACTGGCTGATCTCCCTGCGCGAGGCCGGACTGGACACCATCCCGGGCACCGCCGCGGAGATCCTCGACGACGAGGTCCGCTGGGTGCTCACCAAGGGCAAGCTGCCCACCGCGTCGTGGATCGAGGTGATCACCACCGCGCACGAGGTGGGGCTGCGGTCGTCGTCGACGATGATGTACGGGCACGTCGACTCGCCGAAACACTGGGTGGGGCACCTGAACGTGCTGCGCGGCATCCAGGACCGGACCGGCGGTTTCACCGAGTTCGTGCCGCTGCCGTTCGTGCACCAGTCCTCGCCGCTGTACCTGGCCGGCGCCGCCCGGCCCGGCCCGACGCAGCGCGACAACCGCGCGGTGCACGCGCTGGCGCGGATCATGCTGCACGGCCGGATCGACCACATCCAGACCAGCTGGGTGAAACTCGGTGTGGAGGGCACCCGCGCCATGCTCCGCGGCGGCGCCGACGACCTCGGCGGCACCCTGATGGAGGAGACCATCTCCCGGATGGCCGGCTCCCAGCACGGTTCGGAGAAGACGGTGGCCGAACTCCACGAGATCGTGGAGGGCATCGGCCGCACCCCGCGGCAGCGGACCACCGAGTACGGCCGCGTCGAGGCGCCGGTCTCCGCACGGACCGAACTGCTCGTCATCGAGGGCTGATTCGCTGGTCGGTGAGCGCCGACTCCTCGCCGGTCGGGCGGTCCTTTTCGCCGATCGGGCAGCCCTTTCCGCTGTTCGGGCGGTCTTTCTCGCTGGTCGGGTAGCCCTTTTCGCCAGTTGAGCGGTCCTTTTCGCTGGTCGATCCTTTTTCGCTGGTCGAGCGGAGTCGAGACCACACTGAGATCTCGACTCCGCTCGATCACCGAGGGGGTACTCGATCACCGAAGCGACGTTCGATCACCGAGGGGGGGTACTCGACCGCCGAGGGGGGACTCGATCACCGCGGGAGCGCTCGACCGCCGAGAAGTCGTCCGATCAGTTCTTCCGGGGCAGCGCGGCGCGCAGGGTGAGCAGGCCGCCCGACAGGTTCGCGACGTCCAGCCCGGCCGCGGACAGCACGCGATAGGCCAGATAGCTGCGCATACCGCTCTGGCAGTGCACGCGGATCGGCCGGCCCGCCGCCGCCTCACGGATCTCCTCGAGCCGCTCACGCACCTGCGTGTGCGGCACCGGGTAGGCGCCGTCCAGATGGTCGCGGTCGTATTCTTCCCGGCTGCGGACGTCGAGGAGGAAGAAGCCCTCCTCCTCCAGCTGATCGGCGTACCAGAGCTTCAACGAGCCGTCGAGGACGTTCTCGGCGATCATGCCCGCCAGGTTCACCGGGTCCTTGGCCGAACCGAACGGCGGGGCGTAGGCCAGATCCAGATCGATCAGATCCGGGCCGGTCATCTGGTTGCGGATCGCCGTCGCCAGCACGTCGATCCGCTTGTCGACGCCGTCGCGGCCCACCGCCTGCGCACCCAGGATCAGGCCGTCCCCGGCGCGCAGGTGCACCAGCAGGTGGATCTGTTCCGCCCCCGGGAAGTAACCCGCATGACTGCCCGGATGCAGGTGCACCGTGTGGTACTCGATGCCCGCCTCGTCCAGCGAGCGGCGATTCGCGCCGGTCAGCGCCGCCGTCAGCTCGCCCACGCGGACGATCGCGGTGCCCACCGGATGCGGGATCGGGCGAGCCGTCTCCGGGCGGACGAGGTGATCGGCCACCAGGCGGCCCGCCCGGTTGGCCGGACCGGCCAGCGGCACCGGGCGCCGCAGCCCGGTCACCGCATCGATGCCGACGGTGGCATCGCCGACCGCCCAGATCGAGTCCAGACTGGTCCGACCGTGCTCGTCGACGACGATCGCGCCCCGGTCGACCTCCACGCCCGCGTCGGCGAACGTCTTCGTGTCGGGGGTCACCCCCGCCGACAGCACGATCACGTCGGCGTCGATCCGGGTGCCGTCGCCGAGGACCACGACGTCCCCGTCTCCGTCGGCGTCGGTCTTCGGCCCGCCCGCTTCGCTCCCGGCGCCGGTCTCGTTCGGCCCGCTCGCTTCGCTCCCGGCGCCGGGCACGATCTCGGTCGCGGCCACGCCGTCGTGCACCGTGATGCCCAGGCGGGTCAGCTCGTCGCGGATCAGCGAGGCCGTCTCGTCCTCCAGCGGGGGCAGCACATGCGGCGCCAGCTCGACGACGTCGACCAGCAGTCCCCGCATGCGCAGGCCCTCGGCGGCTTCGAGGCCGATGAAACCCGCGCCGAGGACCACGGCGCGTCTCGCCCCCGCGCGCACGGTCTCCGCGAGCGCCACGGCATCGCCGACGGTCCGCAGGGTCTGCACGCGCGGCGAGTCCAGGCCGGGGATCGGCGGGCGGATCGCGCTCGCGCCGGGGGAGAGGACCAGGGCGTCGTAGGCGACGGTCTCGACGCCGTCCGCGTGGCGGACCTCGACGGTCTTGGCCTTCGGGTCCACGCCGATCACGTCGTGCCGCACGCGCACGTCCAGATCGAGCGCCGCGTGCAGCGACTCGGGGGTCTGCACCAGGAGATCGTCCCGATCGGCGATCTCCCCGCTCACGTAGTAGGGCAGACCGCAGTTGGCGAACGACGGGTGATCCCCGCGCTCGAACACGATGATCTCCGCGGTCTCGTCCAGGCGTCGCGCCCGCGCCGCCGCGCTCATCCCGCCGGCGACTCCGCCGACCACAACAATTCGCATGATTGCCTCCTCGCCCGGAACTATACCCCCAGGGGTATATGGGAGGGCAAGTCTTCGCGGCCGAGGAGGGTTTTGCTTCACCGTGCGTCAAATTCCGCCCCGGTCGGAGGGGTGCGGTGTCCCGGCCGGGGTCGGCGGGTTCGTCGTCGCCGACGGCCGACGGATAGGCTGTACAGGTCTGTCAGCTACTCATCCCGGTGCGATCAGCCCTCGCCCCGGAGACCTGACGTGTGAAGGAGAGGTGTCGTGACCTACATCATCGCCGAGCCCTGCGTGGACGTGATGGACAAGGCCTGCGTCGAGGAGTGTCCGGTCGACTGCATCTACGAGGGCGGCCGCAGTCTGTACATCCAGCCGGACGAGTGCGTCGACTGCGGTGCGTGCGAGCCGGTCTGCCCCGTCGAGGCGATCTTCTACGAGGACGACGTGCCCGACGAGTGGGAGCCGTACGTCAGTGCGAACGTCGACTTCTTCGACGATCTCGGCTCGCCCGGCGGCGCCAGCAAGGTCGGCAGGACCGACTACGACCCGCCGTTCGTCAAGGAACTGCCTCCGATGGGCGAAGAGGAATAATCGCTTCCATGACTTCTCCCCGCCCCGCGTTCGGCCGTCTCCGGCCGGTCAGTGCCACGCTTCCCGACTTCCCCTGGGACACCATCGCCGAGGCGAAGGCCCGGGCGAACGCCCACCCGGACGGGATCGTGGACCTGTCGGTCGGCACGCCGGTGGATCCGGTGGACGGGGTGATCCGGGAGGCGCTGGCCGCGTCGTCGAGCTTTCCCGGCTATCCGACGACGGTGGGCACGCCCGCGCTGCGGGAGGCGGCGTGCGGGGCGCTGACCCGCCGGTTCGGCATCGAGGGGGTCGACGAGGGGTCGATCCTCCCGGTGATCGGGACCAAGGAGGCCATCGCGGGTCTGCCGAGTCAGCTCGGCGTCCGGTCCGGCGACCTGGTGGTGATCCCGGAGGTCGCCTACCCGACGTACGAGGTGGGCGCGCTCCTGGCCGGCGCGCGGGTGCTGCGCGCGGACTCCACGGTGGCGATCGGGCCGGAGAATCCGGCGCTGCTGTTCCTGAACTCGCCGTCGAACCCGACCGGCAAGGTGCTGCCCGTGGACCACCTGCGCAAGGTGGTGGCGTGGGCTCGCGAGCGCGACGTGGTCGTGGTCTCGGACGAGTGCTACCTGGGTCTGGCCTGGGAGCCGATGGACACCGGGAGCGCGGAGCGCCCCGATCACGCGCCGTCGATCCTGGATCCCCGGGTGTGCGACGGCGACCACACCGGCCTGATCGCGGTGCACTCGCTGTCGAAGGTCTCGAACCTGGCGTCGTACCGGGCGGGATTCCTCGCCGGCGACCGGGCGCTGATCGCCGAACTGCTCGCGGTGCGCAAGCACTCCGGCATGATCCTGCCGTTCCCGATCCAGGGCGCGATGGTCGCCGCACTGAACGACGACGCGCACGTCGACGCCCAGCGCGAGCGCTATCGTGCTCGCCGGACCAGGTTGAAGGCCGCGCTGGAGGGGGCGGGTCTCACCGTCGACCACTCCGAGGCCGGGCTGTACCTGTGGTCGACGCGGGGCGTCGACAGCCGCGAGACCCTCGACTGGTTCGCCGAGCGCGGCATCCTGGTGGCCCCGGGCGACTTCTACGGCCCGCAGGGCGAGCAGCACGTGCGCGTGGCCCTGACAGCCACCGACGAGCGGATCGACGCCGCCGTCGCCCGCCTCTCCGCGGTCGAGTAACCGCCGTCGCCGCCCCCTCGTCGGGGTGGTCGTCCTCCCGTCGGTGGAGTCGCTCCCTCGCTGGTGGAGTCGTTCCCTCGCTGGTCGAGCGGAGTCGAGACCACCGACGGGCGGAACGGAGCGCACCCCGGCTTCGACACGCCCCCGCACGGTGTTTACGGGCGGTCGACGGTGGTGTGTGGATCTCGACTCCGCTCGATCGACGAGGGGCACGTCTCGATCCACGAGGGGAACTCTCTCGACGGTCGTGATCCACGAAGCGGTCTCGAGACCATGCCTTGAGCGCAGGAAAAGAGTGCTGTCCACGCCCACGACTGACCTCGAATGCCAGAGAGGCTGGGTCGCCCGGTTCGCTTCTGAGCCCTCCGCAGATTCTCGGAACGAGCGCACAGTCTCGAGACGGGCCGAGGACTGCCGAAGAAGCGAACCGGGCGGCCCAGCCGCCCAGAAAACGAGATCAGTCGTTGGCGTGCAAAGCCTCGTTGAGCGCGATCCCGTCGCCCGACGAGGCCCGCACCTCCACGGTCCCGGTCTCGGAGTTGCGACGGAACAGCAGGTTGTTCCGGCCGGCGAGCTCGCGGGCCTTCACGACCTTGCCGTCGGGGCCGGTCACCTTGGTACCCGCGGTGATGTAGAGCCCGGCTTCGATGATGCAGTCGTCGCCGAGCGGGATGCCGCAGCCGGCGTTGGCGCCGAGGAGGCAGCGGCGGCCGATGGAGATGATCTCCTTGCCGCCGCCGGACAGGGTGCCCATGGTGGAGGCGCCGCCGCCGATGTCGGAGCCGTCGCCGATCACGACGCCGGCGGAGATCCGGCCCTCGACCATGGAGTTGCCGAGGGTGCCGGCGTTGAAGTTGACGAAGCCCTCGTGCATCACGGTGGTGCCGGAGGCGAGGTGGGCGCCGAGGCGGACGCGGTCGGCGTCGCCGATGCGGACGCCGGTGGGGGAGACGTAGTCGACCATGCGCGGGAACTTGTCGATCGAGTACACGGTCACGTGGCCGCGGGCGCGCAGCCGGGTGCGGGTGGCTTCGAAGCCCTCGACGGCGCACGGGCCGAAGTTGGTCCACACGACGTTGGTGAGCAGGCCGAAGATCCCGTCGAGGTTCTGGCCGTGCGGCTTCACCAGACGGTGCGAGAGCAGGTGCAGGCGCAGGTAGACGTCGTGGGCGTCGGCGGGGGCGTCGTTCAGGTCGGCGATCACGGTCTTGACGGCGACGGTCTTGACGCCGCGGGCGCCGTCGACGCCCACCAGGTCGAGCAGTTCGCGGGGGGTGTCGACGTCGCTGAGGACGGTGGTGCCGGCGGCGCCGGCGGCAGAGCTCAGTTCGGGGGCGGGGTACCACGTGTCGAGGACGACGTCGTCGTCGGTGAGCGTGGCGATTCCGATGGCAACAGCACCTTGAGTAGTCACGCCGGCCAGTCTATCGACTCCGGTCAGGTCCTCGGGTCGTGGATCTGCACGGTGGTCAGGGTCTCGTGGAGCCGGTTCTGCAGGGGGATGTCGCCGAGCGGGGCGATGCCGACGGCGATGGTGACCGGGCCGGTGCCGAGCACGACGAGGAAGACCGCGTCGCCGCCGCGGGTCGCGTTCGTGGAGTCGGCGTCGGTGGCGAGGCGGGCCGCGAGGTACACGTATTCGACGCCGTGGTCGCTGACACCGTCCTGGCTGCGGGTGATCACCGGGGGCAGCGGCGACATCCCGCGGTAGCGCGGCAGGTAGATCAGGCAGCGCAGGAAGGCCTCGCCGGTGTCGCGCAGGTAACCGCGTGACTGGCCGGGAACGGTGACCAGCCCGAACAGCGGGGTGGTGCCGGGGGCGGGGGTGCTGTGCGACGCGGGTTGGACGATCGGGGTGGTGCGCCGTCGGTTCACGGGGGCGGCCGTCAGCTGTGCGCGGGAGGCCATCGGGAGTGCTTCGGTGCTGGTCTTCCACCCTTCGGGGAGCACGTTCCCCGGCACCGAGGCCGTGCCGACGTCGATGCCGTTGCTCGACATCGGCTGCCCGGCGTTGCCGTCGGTGCAGTTCGCGGGTTTGGTGGGTGTGGCGAGGGGCGGCTCGGCGGCCGAGTCCGGCGGCCGGTTGGCGCCTCCGGCGGTGTAGGCGATCACGCCGACCACCGCGACGAGGGCGAGGAGCAGGACGAGGGCGCTGATGATCAGCTTCCGGGTGCGCTGTCCGTTCGTGCTCTCGGCGGTGTCGCCGGACCGGTTCAGCCGTTCGGTGTCGGCGGCGCGCATCGCTCCGGTGGCGCTCCGATGGAACGCGGAGGGCAGGGAGAGGGGGCGGGATGCCGGATCCGGGTACGACGAGTTCGCGCGGTCGGGAGCGGGGTCGTCGTCGTGGGCCATGCGTTGCATCATTCCCTGCAGTCACAATTTTCGCACCTGTGACACTCGGGGTGTGATGGATTCGGTTTTCCCGCCCGCGGGAGAGATCTCCGTCGTATCCGATATGTCGGATTCGCGCGGGGGTTCGGCACCGTTCGACGACTCCTCGCCGCCGGGCGCGGCGATGCCGCGGAACCGAGTCCTCGCTCCGGCGCGGGGCCTCACTACAGTGGAGGAGTGACCGTTCCAGACCTGAACCTGCGTGCCGATCCCGTCGACCTGACCGCGGCGCTGGTGGACATGCGCAGCGTGAGTCGTGACGAATCGCTGATCGCCGACGCGGTGGAGGCGGCGCTGCGGGCGCAGACCCGCGGCTTCGAGATCTCCCGTTTCGGCAACCGCGTGCTGGCCCGCACCCATCGGGGCAGGCCGACGCGCGTGGTGCTCGCAGGGCACCTGGACACCGTCCCGATCGCCGACAACGTCCCCTCGTGGCGCACCGACACCCCGGAGGAGGGGGACGTGCTCCACGGGTGCGGCACGGTCGACATGAAGTCCGGGCTCGCGGTGTTCCTGCACCTGATCGCCACGCTCGACGATCCGGCGCACGACCTCACGCTGATCGCCTACGACTGCGAGGAGATCGCCGCGCAGCACAACGGTCTCGGTTTCATCGAACGCGAGAAGCCCGAGTGGCTGGCCGGGGACGTCGCGATCCTGGGCGAGCCGACCGGCGGGCTGATCGAGGCCGGCTGTCAGGGCACGCTGCGGGTCCGGCTCACCGCGAGCGGCGTCCGGGCGCATTCGGCGCGGTCGTGGATGGGCGAGAACGCCGTGCACAAGCTGGCGCAGGCGCTGACGGCGCTCCAGCGTTACGCGCCGCGCCGCGTCGACATCGACGGATGCGAGTACCGCGAGGGGCTGTCGGCCGTGGCGATCTCGGGCGGGGTGGCCGGGAACGTCGTCCCCGACGAGGCGTACCTGGACGTGAACTTCCGGTTCGCCCCGGACCGGACGCCGGAGCAGGCCTTCGAGCACGTCCGCGAGGTGTTCGCCGAGAGCCTGGCCGACGGGACGCTGGTCGCCGAGGTCACCGACTCGGCGCCCGGCGCGCTGCCGGGACTGGGCAATCCCGCGGCCGCGGGATTGGTCGAGGCCGCGAACGGGCGGTTCCGGGCCAAGTTCGGCTGGACCGACGTCGCCCGGTTCTCGTCGCTGGGGGTGCCCGCGGTGAACCTGGGCCCCGGCGATCCGAGCCTGGCCCATCGTGCCGACGAACGGGTCCCGGTGGCCCAGATCCGCGAGGTGACCGAACTGTTGCGCGCCTACCTCACCGCATGAGCCGGGCCGGGTTGCTAGCGTGTGCTCCATGACACGCGAACCGCTCGACGACGACGTGCCCGTCGACGACACCCTCCGGTACGCCGGCGCCGCTCGGATCCGGGTGAGCGAGGGCGAGGGTTACGTCACCAGCGACGAGAAACTGCTGGCCTGGGTCGATCCGGCCGACGAGGGCCGCGCGGTGGCGCGCACCGCGCGCGACGCCTGGCGGGTGCTGCGCATCCAGTCCGAGTTCGTCGCCGGTTTCGACGCCCTGGAGAACGTCGCCGAGGCGGTGACGGTGTTCGGCTCGGCGCGGGTCGCGCCGGACGGCGAGGAGTACGCGACCGGCGTCGAACTGGGTCGGCTGCTCGCGCAGGCGGGGTACGCGGTGATCACCGGAGGCGGCCCCGGGGCGATGGAGGCGGCCAACAAGGGGGCGTTCGAGGCCGGCGGGCAGTCGATCGGCCTCAACATCGAGCTCCCGTTCGAGCAGCACCTGAACCCGTATCTGACGATCGCGACGAACTTCCGGTACTTCTTCGTCCGCAAGACGATGTTCGTGAAGTACGCGCAGGCCTTCGTCTGCCTGCCGGGCGGCATCGGCACCCTCGACGAGCTCTTCGAGGCCCTCACCCTGGTCCAGACCGGGAAGGTGAAGAGGTTCCCGATCGTGCTGATCGGCCGCGACTACTGGGGGCCGCTGGTGGGCTGGCTGCGGGACACGCTGCTGGCCGAGGGCATGATCAGCCCCGGCGACGTCGACCTGCTGACGTTGGTCGAGACCCCGGAGGAGGCCGTCGACGTCGTTCGGGCCGCGGTCGCCGGATGAGCGCGATCTGCGTCTACTGCGCGTCCGGGCCGGTCGACCGGGAGTACCTGGATCTGGCCGAGCGGACCGGTGCGGCGATCGCCGAGGCCGGGCACACGCTGGTGACCGGCGGCGGCCGGGTCGGCATGATGGGCGCGGTGGTCCGCGGGGCGCGGGCGGCCGGCGGCTACACCGTCGGCATCGTCCCCGAGCATCTGATGAAGGCCGAGGTGGCCGACACCGACTCGGACGAGTTGATCGTCACCGACACCATGCGCGAGCGCAAACGTCTGATGGACGAGCTGTCGGATGCGTTCATCACCCTGCCGGGCGGGATCGGCACCCTCGAGGAGCTGTTCGAGACCTGGACCGGCGGTTTCCTCGGCGTGCACGACAAGCCGATCGCCCTGCTGAATCACGACGGCTTCTACGACCCGATGATCACCTGGCTCGCCGATCTGGCGACCCGCGGGTTCGTCGCGCGCTCGGCGCTGGACCGCCTGCGGGTGGTATCGGATCCGGGGGCCGCGCTGGCGATAACTGACTCATCGGTAAGGTAATCCCCGACACACCCGGTCGAGAATGGAGTGAGCCCGAGCATGGTATCCACCGATAGCCAGAACGCAGCGCCGACACGGAGCACGGTCGGTGTCACCGACCTCCTCAAGGGCGTCGCGCAGATGGCACCGGACGCGCTGTCGATGGTACGGCACGCTCCGGGCTTCCTCATCAAGTCGCCCGCCCAGAAGCGGACGATCGGCCTCATCTTCCAGAAGCTCGCGCACAAGCACCCGGATCGGCCGTTCGTCCGGTTCGAGGGGGAGACGATCACCTACGGCGAGGCCAACCGCATCGTCAACCGCTACTCCGCGGTGCTCGCCGAGCGCGGTGTGACCACGGGCGACGTGGTCGGCGTGCTGGCCGAGAACAGCGCCACCGACCTGCTGGTGATCCTGGCGGCGCTCAAACTGGGTGCGGTGGCCGGCATGCTGAACTACAACCAGCACGGCCACGTGATCGACCACAGCATGGGACTGCTGAACGCCAAGGTCCTGGTCCGCGATCCGCAATGCGTCGAGGCCTGGGAGACGATGAGCCCGGACGCCAAGCCCGAGCACGTGCTCGACTTCGCCGAGCTGGACGCCGCCGCCGAGGGCAAGCCGGACGCCGATCCGGCCGTCACCGCGCAGCTGCCCGCGTCGACCACCGCGTTCTACATCTTCACCTCGGGCACCACCGGCCTGCCCAAGGCCAGCATGATGAGCCACAACCGCTGGATGGCCAACTACGACGGCATCGGCGGGCTCGCGGCACGACTGCGCCCCAGCGACACCATGTACGTGGCGCTGCCGATGTACCACAACAACGCGCTCTCGGTATCGCTCGGCGCCGTCCTGGCCGGCGGCGCGTGCATCGCCGTGGCCCGCAAGTTCTCCGCCAGTCGGTTCTGGGACGACGTGATCGCCAACCGCGCGACGGCGTTCTGCTACATCGGTGAGCTCTGCCGTTACCTGCTGGCCCAGCCGGAGAAGCCGACCGACCGCGGGCACGCCGTGCGGGTGATCGTCGGCAACGGCATGCGGCCGGAGATCTGGGAGGAGTTCTCCGAGCGTTTCGGGGTCGGTCGGATCGTCGAGTTCTACGGTGCCAGCGAGCTCAACCTGGCCTTCGTCAACGCGTTCAACGTCAGTCGCACCGCGGGCTTCTGCCCGCTGCCGTTCAAGGTGGTGGAGTACGAGGCCGACGGCAGCCCCAAGCGCGACGCGAACGGCCGACTGCGCACGGTTCGCAAGGGCGAGCCGGGCCTGCTGATCGCCGAGATCAGCGAGCGGGTCCCGCTCGACGGCTACACCGACGACACCGAGACCGAGAAGAAGATCATCCGCGACGCGTTCAAGGACGGCGACGCCTACTTCAACTCCGGTGACCTGGTCCGCCAGCAGGGCTTCCTGCACATCGCCTTCGTCGACCGGCTCGGCGACACCTTCCGCTGGAAGGGCGAGAACGTGGCGACCACCGAGGTGGAGAGCGCGCTGGGCACGTTCGACGCCGTCGAGCAGGCCGCCGTCTACGGCGTCGAGGTGCCCGGCTGCGACGGCCGCGCCGGCATGGCCGCGCTGACGCTGGCGCAGGGCGCCGAACTCGACGGCAAGGCGCTGGCGGCGCACCTCTACGAGGCTCTCCCGACCTACGCCGTGCCGCTGTTCCTGCGTCTGGTCCCGCAGCTGGAGGCCACCACCACCTTCAAGAACCGGAAGGTGGAACTGCGCGACGAGGCCTACACCGACACCGGCGACGACCGGGTGCTGGTCCTCGCCTCGCGGGCCGAGGGCTACGTGCCGATCTACGACGGATTCACCGACGAGGTCGCCGGCGTGAAGGCATCGAACTGAACGGACCGGCCCCGGACGCACCGGCGCCCGCGACCCTCTGCGGGCGCCCGGTGGCGGCTGATCGCGCGCTCGTGATGGCGATCGTCAACCGCACGCCGGACTCCTTCTACGACCGCGGGGCCACCTTCTCCGACGAGGCCGCCCAGCGGCGGATCGATCAGGTGGTGGCCGAGGGCGCCGACGTCGTCGACATCGGCGGGGTGAAGGCCGGACCCGGCGAACGGGTCGATGCGGCCACCGAGGCCGACCGCGTGGTCCCGCTGATCGCCTGGATCCGGGAACGTCATCCCGACCTGGTGATCAGCGTCGACACCTGGCGCAGCGAGGTGGCCGTCGCCGCGTGCGCGGCCGGCGCCGACCTGATCAACGACACCTGGGCCGGCGCCGACCCCGAGCTGGTCGCGGTGGCCGCCGAGACCGGTGCCGGACTGGTCTGCTCGCACACCGGCGGGGCCGTCGTACGGACCCGGCCGCATCGCGTCCGGTACGACGACGTGGTGGCCGAGGTGGCCGACGAGCTCACCGCGGCCGCCGAACGCGCGGCCGCCGCCGGGGTGCGGCGCGACGGGATCCTGATCGATCCGACGCACGACTTCGGGAAGAACACCCATCACGGGCTGGCCCTGCTGCGGCGCCTCGACGCGCTGACCGGCACCGGCTGGCCGGTGCTGATGGCGTTGAGCAACAAGGACTTCATCGGCGAGACCCTGGGGGTGGAACTGCATCAGCGGGTGGCCGGTACGCTGGCCGCGACGGCTTTGGCCGCCGCCGCCGGGGCCCGCGTCTTCCGCGTGCACGAAGTCGCCGACACCCGCCGGGTGGTGGACATGGTCGCCTCCATCGCCGGCACGCGACCGCCTGCCCGGACGGTTCGAGGATTGGCATGAGTGAACTGGCATGAGTGAGACGACGAGCCCGGCCCGCACGCACGCGTGGGACCGGCCGGAGTGGACCGTCGACGAACTCACCGCGGCCAAGGCCGGCCGCACCGTCTCGGTGGTGCTGCCCGCGCTGAACGAGGAGGCCGCGGTGGCCGGGGTCGTCGCCTCCATCCGGCCGCTGGTCGGCGGGCTGGTGGACGAGTTGGTGGTGCTCGACTCCGGATCCACCGACGCCACCGCCGAGGTGGCTCGGGCCGCGGGCGCTCGCGTGGTGGCCCGCGACGAGGTGTTCCCCGACCTGGATCCGCGCCCCGGCAAGGGGGAGGCGCTGTGGCGGTCGATCGCGGCCACCACCGGCGACCTGATCGCCTTCGTCGACGCCGACCTGATCGATCCCGACCCGATGTTCGTCCCCCGGCTGCTCGGTCCGCTCCTGCTCGACCCCGAGGTGCACCTGGTGAAGGGCTACTACCGCCGGCCGCTGCTGGCCGGGGGCGCCGAGGTGGCCGACGGCGGCGGACGCGTGACCGAACTGCTCGCCCGCCCCCTCCTCACCGCGCTGAAACCGGAGCTGGGCGAGGTGATCCAGCCGCTCGGCGGCGAATACGCCGGGACCCGGGAACTGCTCTCGTCGGTGCCCTTCGCCGCGGGATACGGCGTCGAGATCGGCCTGCTGATCGACACCTACGACCGCTACGGGCTCGCCGGCATCGGACAGGTGAACCTCGGGGTCCGGGTGCACCGGAACCGTCCCCTGCACGAGCTCGCGGTGATGAGCAGGCAGATCCTGGCCACGGCCCTCTCCCGCTGCGGGATCGAGGACTCCGGGGTGGGGCTGACCCGGTTCGTCCCCGCCGCCGACGGCACCTTCACACCGCATCCGGCGCCGCTGACCGTCGCCGACCGTCCGCCGATCGCTACCCTGAAGCCGTGCTGACCATCGCCCTCTACATCCTCGGGATGCTCGCCGTCGTGGCGCTCGTGTTCGTCGTCGTCTGGTTCGGATTCGGCCGCGGCGAAGAACTGCCGCCGGTGCCCAAGCGGACCACGCTCACCCGGCTGCCGCGGGTGGGCATCGGGGGCGACGACGTCCGGGGCCTGGTGTTCCAGCAGACCTTCCGCGGGTACGACACCGAGGAGGTCGACTGGGCGCTGGAGAAGCTGGCCCGCGAGATCGACGACCTGCGTGCGGTGGTGCACGACCTGTCGGTGCGCGACGCCGAGAGCGCCGCACCGGCCGACACCGCCACGATCGAGGTGGCCGATCCGTCCCGGCCGCGGTGAGGAGATGCCCACCACGTAGGATGGAACCCGTGCTGCTCGCAGCGCGCAGTGTCTGTCGGTGAAGGGAGCGCGAGAATGGCGGCGATGAAGCCCCGTATGGGTGACGGTCCGTTGGAGGCGGTCAAGGAGGGGCGCGGCATCGTGGTGCGCATTCCGATCGACGGCGGCGGCCGTCTGGTCGTCGAACTGAACGACGCAGAGGCCTCGGCGCTCGGGGAGGCCCTGCGCGAGGTCGTGGCCTGAATCCAGGCCCGCCGCAGCTCTGGCACACCTGTGCCGGACTGCTGTGCTGTCCGGTGTGCCGCGATCGGCTCGCCGTCGACGGCCGCACGCTGATCTGTCCGCTGGGCCATCGTTTCGACCTGGCCCGGCAGGGTTACGCCCCGCTCCTGAGCGGGCGCGGTCGTGCACATCGCAGCGACACCGCGCCGATGGTGGCCGCCCGCAGGCGGATCCTCGACGCCGGGGTGTTCGCCGCGGTGCAGCGGGAGCTCGCGGCGCACACGGATCCGGCGTCGTCGTCGATCGTCGATGCGGGGGCCGGCACCGGTCACTACCTGGCGTCGGTCCTCGACGCCGCCCCCGAGGCCCACGGCATCGGCATCGACCTCTCGAAGTACTGTGCGCGGGCCTGCGCCCGAGCCTCGGAGCGGGCGATCTCGGTGGTCGCCGACCTGTGGGAGGGCCTCCCGGTCCGATCCGGGACGGCCGACGCGGTGCTGTCGGTGTTCGCCCCGCGCAACCTCGCCGAGACGGCGCGCATCCTGGCCCCCGGCGGCCGCTGGCTGATCGTCACCCCGAACCCCGGGCACCTGCATCAGGTGCGGGAGGAACTGGGCATGCTCCGGATCGGCGCGGAGAAACTGGAGCGGCTGCACCGCGATCTGGCGGGCGGCGGGTTCGTCGTCAATGCGGCGGTCCCGGTGGTCTCGACCGTCGTGCTGACCGCCGCGCGGCTCGCCGATCTCGCCGGGATGGGACCGGCCGGGCACCATCGCACCGAGTCGGAACTGGCCGCGGCGGCCGCACACGTGGCCGGCGCCGCGGGGGAGCACCCGGTGACCCTCGACGTGACGCTCACCGTCGCACACGTGGACCGACCGCACGATCGGTCCTGACCCGGGCCTCATCCGGGACCGAGTACCCGAACTCACGGTGCCCACCGGACGCGCGCGCGGAGAAGCGGATATGTTGGACGCGTGAGATCTCAACCGCACGTGCTCGGAATCGTTCTCGCAGGCGGCGAAGGCAAGCGACTCTTCCCCCTGACCAAGGACCGCGCCAAGCCCGCGGTCCCCTTCGGCAGTTCGTACCGACTGATCGACTTCGTCCTCTCCAACCTGGTCAACGCCGGATACGAACGCATCTGCGTGCTGACGCAGTACAAGTCGCATTCGCTCGACCGCCACATCTCGCAGACCTGGTGGTCGTCGGGCTTCCACGGGGAGTTCATCACTCCGGTCCCGGCGCAGCAGCGGCTCGGGCCGCGCTGGTACACCGGCAGCGCGGACGCGATCTACCAGTCGATGAACCTGATCTTCGACGAGAACCCCGAGTACATCGTGGTCTTCGGCGCCGACCACGTGTACCGGATGGACCCGTCCCAGATGGTGGAGCAGCACATCGCCAGCGGTGCCTCGGTGACGGTCGCCGGGATCCGGGTGCCGCGCACCGAGGCCGTCGCGTTCGGCTGCATCGACTCCGACTCCGACGGCCGGATCACCCGGTTCCTGGAGAAGCCGTCCGATCCGCCCGGGACCCCGGACGACCCGGACGTCACCTTCGCCTCGATGGGCAACTACGTCTTCACCACCGAGGCGCTGGTGGAGATGCTGCGCAAGGACGCCGCCGACCCGGACTCCGACCACGACATGGGCGGCGACATCATCCCGGCGTTCGTCGCCAAGGACGAGGCCTACGTCTACGACTTCGCCGACAACCAGATTCCGGGGGAGACCCCCGAGGACAAGGGCTACTGGCGCGACGTCGGCACCATCGACGCGTTCTACGACGCCCACATGGACCTGGTCTCGGCCAAGCCCGCGTTCAACCTCTACAACCAGCGCTGGCCGATCCGCGGCGAGACCTCGCATCTCCCGCCCGCCAAGTTCATCGGCGGCGGCAGCGCCAACGACTCGATGGTCGGCGCGGGCTGCATCGTCGAGGGCGCGATGGTGCACGGCTCGGTGCTCGCCACCGACGTGGTGATCGCCGAGGGCGCCGTGGTGCAGGGCAGCATCCTGATGCCGGGCGTGCGCATCGGCCGGAACGCGGTGGTGCGCAACGCGATCCTGGACAAGAACGTCAAGGTGAGCGAGGGCGGCCAGATCGGCGTCGACCTCGACGGCGACCGGGAGAAGTACACCGTCAGCACCGGCGGCGTGGTCGCCGTGGCGAAGAACACCGTCGTCTAGACATCCCGTCCCGCGTCGGGACGCGACGGACACCGGCCGCCGGAGCGCCGCCGAGGGCGTATCGCCGTCCTCGGCACGCAGGCGGCCGGTGTCCGTCCTCCGCATTGGGGGCGGGGAGCCGGCCGGGAGCCGGTTCTCCTCGCCCAGCGGGGGCGGGATTCCGGGGCTACGATCGGTCCGTCGAACGACCGCAACGGCGGCCCGGCCGCCTGAGGGAGCCTCATGTCCGAGTCCTTGGAAGTCCACCCCGCCGACCCCGACGACCGGCCGCTCTCCGCGCCGACGGTCGAGGAGTTCCGGGCGTCGCTGCTGCGACACCTCCGATACGCGATGGGTACCGATCCCGCACACGCGTCGACGTTCGCGTGGCGGATGGCGCTCAGCTACACCGTCCGCGATCACGCGATGGAACCGTGGTTCGAGGCCACCCGGCGCACCTGGAACGAGCAGCGCAAGCGGATCCACTACCTGTCGATGGAGTTCCTGATCGGCCGGCTCCTGGAGGACGCCGCGATCAACCTGGGGCTGCGCGACGTGGCCGCCGAGGCGCTGGCGCAGCTCGGCCTCGACTTCGCCGAGATCGCCGACGACGAACCCGACGCGGCGCTCGGCAACGGCGGCCTCGGCCGGCTGGCGGCCTGCTACCTGGAATCGATGGCCACCCTGGCCTGCCCGGCCTACGGTTACGGCCTGCGGTACGAACACGGCCTGTTCCGGCAGCATTTCGCCGGCGGCAGACAGATCGAGGAGCCCGAGGACTGGCTCGTCACCGACAACGCGTGGCAGTTCACCCGGCCGGAGGCGGCCTATCCGGTGGGACTGCGCGGCGAGGTGACCGAGCACGACGGGCGGACGATCTGGACGCCGCGGCTGCGGGTGACCGCCGAGGCGCACGACACCCCCGTCGTCGGGTGGGGCGGCCGGTGGGCCAACACGCTGCGACTGTGGGCGGCCAAACCCGGCGCCGAACAGTTCGACCTCGCCCGGTTCAACGCGGGCGACTACGCGGCCGCCGCCGAACCGGAGGCCTGGGTCCGCACCCTCAGCCGCGTCCTGTACCCCGACGACACCACCGAACGGGGCAAGGAACTGCGGCTGTCGCAGGAGTACTTCCTCACCTCCGCCTCGGTCCAGGATATCGTGCGCCGCTACCTGAAGGACCACGACGACCTGCGCCGACTGCCGGAGTTCGTCGCGATCCAGATGAACGACACGCACCCGGCGATCGCCGGACCCGAACTGATCCGGATCCTCCTCGACGAGCACGGCTTCGGCTTCGACGCCGCCGTCGACACGGTGACGAAGGTGCTCGGCTACACCAACCACACGCTGCTCCCGGAAGCGCTCGAACGCTGGTCCGTGGGGCTCCTGGGCAAGGTGCTGCCGCGGCATCTGCAGATCATCGCCCGCCTCGACGAACGGGACGTCGAACTGCGCGGGCCGCGGCCCGACGGCATCGGCCTGATCGCCGACGGCGACGTGAAGATGGGCGAACTGGCCTTCGTGACCAGCCACAAGGTGAACGGCGTCTCGGCCCTGCACACCGATCTGGTCCGCGAGAACCTGTTCCCGGAACTCGACGCGCGGCACGGCGGCCGGATCGTCAACGTGACCAACGGGGTCACGCCGCGGCGTTGGCTCAAACTGGCCAATCCGCCGCTGGCGGACCTCGTCACCGAACGCATCGGTCCGGGCTGGGAGACCGATCTGGATCGGCTGCGCGAACTGGATGCGCTGGCCGAGGACCCGGAGTTCCGGGAGAGCTTCGGGGCCACCAAACGTCTGGCCAAGGAACGCTTCACCGGGTGGCTCGCCGAGCACCACGGCATCGATCTCGGCGTCGACGCGCTCTACGACGTCCAGGTGAAGCGCATCCACGAGTACAAGCGGCAGCTCCTCAACATCCTGTGGACCGTCGCGCACTGGCAGCGGATCAAGGCCGACCCCGGCGCCGGCTGGGTGCCGCGCGTGAAGATCTTCGGCGGCAAGGCCGCCCCCAGCTACACGATGGCCAAGGACGTCATCGCGCTCATCAACGACGTCGGCACCGTGCTGAACGACGATCCGCAGACCCGCCACCTGCTGCGGGTGGTGTACCCGCCGAACTACAACGTGTCGATGGCCGAGAAGCTGATCCCGGCGGCCGACCTCTCCGAGCAGATCTCCACCGCGGGCATGGAGGCCTCGGGCACCGGCAACATGAAGTTCGCGCTCAACGGGGCCCTGACGATCGGCACGCTCGACGGCGCCAACGTGGAGATCCGCGAGCAGGTGGGCCCGGACGACTTCTTCCTGTTCGGCCTCACCGCCGACGAGGTGGCGCGGCGCCGCGGCGAACCCGGGCACGCGCGCGCCGCGATCGAGGCGAGCGAGCCGTTGCGCGACGTGCTCCAGGCGATCGCCGAGGGCGTCTTCAGCCCCCGCGAGGAACACCGCTACGGCGCGATCCTCGACATGCTCTGGAACAGCGACTACTTCCTGGTCACCGCCGACTTCGACGCCTACGACGCCGCGCAGACCGAGGTGGAACGGGCCTACCGCGACTACGAGCGGTGGCAGACGATGGCCGTCCACAACATCGCGCGGATGGGTTACTTCAGCTCGGACCGGGCGGTCCGGCAGTACATGAGCGAGATCTGGGACATCGAGTCGGCGCTGTAGCGGCGCCGAGCCCCTTCGACACGGGTGCTCGTGCCTCGCTCCCGGCTCAGGGAGCGAGGCACCACCGCTCCCTGAGCCGATCGCGAACGCAGTGAGCGGGCGAGTCGAAGGGGCTCCGGCGCGCGGTGCGGCGGCTCGCTCTCCGCGTCTGGACGTCGGTCCGGTTACCGCCGGATCATCGTTGGATGAACGTCCGGCGCGGGGGTCGTTCTCGGCGCGCGGACTCGGCGCGGCGGTGCTTGGATCGAGGTGGACGAGCAGGTCGAGCACGATGGCGAGGGACCGCGATGACCGGGATGGGTGCGCTCGATCGGGTGCTCGACGCCGCCGCGGTGCGGCGCATCGAGACCGGGCGGCACGACGATCCCTTCGCGGTGCTCGGGCCCACCGCCGACGGACGCCGCGTCGTCGTGCACATGCCCGGCGCGGAGCGGGTGTGGATCGTCAACGACACCGACGAGGCACCGGCGTGCCCGGCCGGGACCGGCGGGGTGTTCGTGGGGCCCGCGCTGCCGTTCTACCGGCTGCGGATCGCCTGGCCCGACGGCACCGAAGAGCAGCGGCACGACCCGTACCGGTTCGGTCCGGTGCTCGGCGCCGTCGACGAACACCTGATCGGGGAGGGCACCCACCGCCGGCTGTGGGAGGTGCTCGGGGCGCACCCGATGACGCACGAACTCGTCGACGGCGTGCACTTCGCGGTGTGGGCGCCGAACGCCGAGCGGGTGAGCGTCGTCGGCGAGTTCAACCGCTGGGACCCCACCGCGCATCCAATGCGGCCGCGCGGGGCGACCGGGGTGTGGGAGCTGTTCGTCCCCGGACTCGACGAGGGGACCGTGTACCAGTACGACCTCGTCGCCGAGGGCGGACGCCCGCTGCCGCGCAAGGCCGATCCGGTCGGGCTCGCCGCGCAGCGGCCGCCGCACACCGGTTCGGTGGTCCGTCGGCCCGGCGGGCACGTCTGGCACGACGACGAGTGGCTCGCCGTCCGCGACCGACGCAACACCGTCGATGCCCCGATCAGCATCTACGAGGTCCACCTCGGGTCGTGGCGGCGGATCGTCGACGCGGAGGACGACCGGACGGAAGACGACCGGACCGGTGCGGATCGAACCTCTCGCCGGTCGAGCCCCTCGCGGGTCGAGTCCCCCTCGCCGGCTGAGTCCCCCTCGGTGGTCGAGTCCCCCTCGGTGGTCGAGCGGAGTCGAGACTTGACCACGGACGACCGGACCGACGCGGCGGACCCGGAGACCGGGCCCGCGCCCGGGCGCCCGCCGACCTACCGCGAACTGGCCGTCGACCTGATCGAGTACGTCGCCGACTTGGGTTTCACCCACATCGAGGTGCTGCCGATCGCCGAGCACCCGTTCGACGGGTCGTGGGGCTATCAGCCGATCGGCCTGTTCGCGCCCACCGGCCGCTACGGGACCGCCGCGGAGTTCGCGGCCCTGGTCGACGCCGCCCACGCGCGCGGGATCGGCGTGCTCGCGGACTGGGTCCCCGGGCACTTTCCCACCGACCGGCACGGACTCGGCCGGTTCGACGGCACCGCGCTCTACGAGCACGAGAACCCGCAGGAGGGCTTCCACCCCGACTGGAACACGCTGATCTTCAACTACGGCCGACCCGAGGTGGCGAACTACCTGATCGCCAACGCGCTCCACTGGCTCGGCGAATACCACCTCGACGGGCTGCGCGTGGACGCCGTGGCGTCGATGCTCTACCGCGACTACTCGCGCGCCCCGGGGGAGTGGGTGCCCAACGAGGACGGCGGCCGGGAGAACTACGAGGCCATCGCCTTCCTGCAGGAGGCCAACACCGTCGCCTACGCCGCCCACCCCGGCACGATGATGATCGCCGAGGAGTCGACCACCTTCCCGCGAGTGACCGGCCGGGTCGACGACGGCGGTCTCGGTTTCGGTTTCAAATGGAACCTGGGCTGGATGAACGACTCGCTGAGGTACTTCGGCACCGATCCGATCCACCGCCGCCATCACCACAATGCGCTCACCTTCGGCATCACCTACGCGTTCACCGAGAACTTCGTGCTGCCGATCAGCCACGACGAGGTGGTCCACGGCAAGGGCTCGATGTACGGCCGGATGCCCGGAAGCCACGCCGACAAGCTCGGCAACCTCAAGGCGTTCTACGGCTACATGTGGGGGTATCCGGGGAAGAAACTGCTGTTCATGGGGCAGGAGTTCGGGCAGCCGGCCGAATGGGATCACGACGCCGCACTCGACTGGGCGGTGCTCGACGACCCCGGCCACGCCGGGGTGCGCGGCGTGGTCCGCGACCTCAACCGCCTCTACCGGAGCCTGCCCGCGCTGCACCGGTACGACGCCGATCCGCGCGGCTTCAGCTGGCTGCTGGTGGACGCGGCGGCCGAGCAGGTCTTCGCGTGGGTGCGGCGCGGCGACCCGGGGGAGGCGCACGTCGTCGTCGTGGTGAACCTGGCGCCCGTCGAGCGGACCGGATTCCGCCTCGGATTCCCGATGCCGGGCCGGTGGATCGAAGTGCTCAACACCGACTCGGCCCTCTACCACGGCGGCGACCGCGGCAACGCCGGCGCCGCCGAGACCGAACCCGTTCCCGCGCAGCGCGAAGCGCAGTCGGCGCTGCTGACCCTGCCTCCGCTCTCCGCTCTCTACTTCCTCGAGGACACGACCGCCCATGACTAGTCACCGCATCCTCTCCGTCGCCTCCGAGTGCTTCCCGCTGGTCAAGACCGGGGGACTGGCCGATGTCGTCGGCTCGCTGCCGCAGGCGCTCGAAGCGCTGGGCAGGCACACGCGGGTGCTGCTGCCCGCCTACCGAGACCTCCTCACCCGGTTCGACTCGCTGCACCCGGTGTGGGAGCACGACGACCTGTTCGGCGGGCGGGGCACGGTGCTCGCCGGCCGGCACGACGGCCTGGACATGCTGATGCTCGACGCCCCCCACCTGTTCGACCGGCCCGGCGGACCGTACAGCCTCGACGGCCACGACCACCCCGACAACCACGTGCGGTTCGCGGCGCTCTCGTGGGTCGGCGCCCGCCTCGCGATCGACGGCACGGGCGACGGGTGGCGGCCGGACGTGGTCCACGCCCACGACTGGCAGGCGGGGCTGGCGCCGTCGTACCTGCGCTACGCGGGGAGCCCGGTGCCGACGGTGCTCACCATCCACAACGCCGCCTTCCAAGGAGTGTTCGGCGCCGATCAGCTCGACGCGGTGCGGTTGCCCACCTGGGACTTCACCCCGGAGTCGCTGGAATACCACGGGCTGGTCAGCTCGCTGAAGGCCGGGATGGCGCACGCCTGGAAGGTGACCACGGTGAGCGCCACCTACGCCCGGCAGCTGACCACCCCGGAGGTCGGTTTCGGCCTGGCGGGGGTGGCCGCCGACCGCGCCGGGCGCGGCGACCTGAGCGGCATCGTCAACGGGATCGACACGGCGGTGTGGAACCCGGAGGACGATCCGCACATCGTCGGGTACTCGGCGTCGTCGACGGCCGGGAAGGAGGTGGACCGCAAGACGCTGCTCGAGGAGTTCGGTCTGACCGAACCGCGCGGCCCGCTGGCCGTCGTCGTCAGTCGGCTCACCCACCAGAAGGGCATCGATCTGCTGATCGACGCGCTGCCGGGGTTCCTCGAAGCCGGCGGGGCGGCGATCGTGCTCGGCACCGGCGACCCGCGATACGAGCACGATCTGACGCGGCTCGCCGACCGGTATCCGGGGGCGGTCGGGGTGCGGATCGGCTACGACGAGGCGCTGAGTCACCGGATCTACGCCGGCGGCGACCTGGTCGCGGTGCCCTCCCGGTTCGAGCCGTGCGGGCTGACCCAGCTCTACGGGCTGCGGTACGGCACGCTGCCGCTGGTCGCCGCGACCGGCGGTCTGCGCGACACGGTGACCGACGCCTCGGCGGAGAACCGGCACGCCGGGACCGCCACCGGCTTCACCTTCGACGACATCAGCGCCGACGGCCTGGCCGGGGCGTTCGCGCGGGCGCTGGAGTTGTACGCCGACCGGCCGGCGTGGGAGCGGGTGCGGGCCCGGGGCATGGCGACGCCGGTGGACTGGCACTCGTCGGCGCAGGAGTACGCGCGCCTGTTCGACGCCCTGGTCGCGTGACGGCGGGGGACGTCCCGTGACGCGGCCGCCGGTCTCGGAGGGACGGCCCTGGCCGCTCGGGGTGACGCTCGACGAGACCGGGGTGAACGTCGCGGTGTGGTCGTCCACCGCCGAGCGCATCGACTTCTGCTTGTTCGCTCCGGACGACGACGGGGCCGACCGCGAGGAGGCGTACCCGCTGGCGTTCCGGACCGGGTGCGTGCACCACGCGCATCTGGACGGGGTGACGGCCGGGGCCCGCTACGGACTGCGCGCACACGGCCCGCACCGCCCGGCGCAGGGCCTGCGGCACAACCCGGCCAAACTGCTGATCGACCCGTACGCGCGCGCCCTCGACGGCGTCCTCCGCTGGGATCCGCTGATGGCGGGCTGCATCGGCGACGACGACCTGCTGCCCGACCTCCGCGACAGCGCATCCGTCGTGCCCAAGGCCGTGGTGGTCCCGCCGTCGAGCACCGGACCCGGACCGGACCCGGCGGCGAACCGGCCGGGGCACGCGACCGCCGACTTGGTGATCTACGAGGC
Source organism: Gordonia sp. (in: high G+C Gram-positive bacteria) (assembly GCF_047600385.1). Classification (GTDB taxonomy): domain Bacteria; phylum Actinomycetota; class Actinomycetes; order Mycobacteriales; family Mycobacteriaceae; genus Gordonia. The sequence continues at coordinate 2,110,332 of NZ_JASGKZ010000001.1, forward strand.
GCACGTGAAGGGACTCACCGCCGCACACCCCGGGGTGCCGCCGGAACTGCGCGGCACCTACGCGGGGGCGGCGCACCCGGTGATCGTCGAACACCTGGTGTCGCTGGGGGTGAACGCCGTCGAACTGCTGCCCGTGCAGGCGTTCCTCGACGACCGCGGACTGGTGGCGAAGGGTCTGACCAACTACTGGGGGTATCAGCCGATCGCGTGGTTCGCCCCGGAACCGCGGTATGCGCGCGCCGATGCCGTCGCCGAGTTCCGCTCCCTGGTCCACACCCTGCACGACCACGGCATCGAGGTGCTGTGCGACGTCGTCTTCAACCACACCGGGGAGGGCGACGAGTTCGGCCCGACGCTCTCGCTGCGCGGACTCGACAACGGCACCTACTACCGGCTGCAGGACGGCGGACGGCACCACCTCGACGACACCGGCACCGGGAACACCCTGGCGGCCGACCGGCTGCCGGTGCTGCGACTGGTGCTCGACGCGCTGCGCCACTGGGTCGTCGAGTTCGGCGTCGACGGATTCCGATTCGACCTCGGCGCGACGCTCGGCCGCGGCGCGGAGGGCTTCCGGCCCGGCGGGCCGTTCTTCACCGCGCTGCTGCAGGACCCGGTGCTGGCCGGGGTCAAGCTGATCGCCGAACCGTGGGACATCGGCCCCGGCGGATATCAGCTCGGCCACTTCCCGGTGCCGTTCGGGGAGTGGAACGACGAGTTCCGCGACGACCTCCGGCGGCTCTGGCGCGGCGACACGACGCCGGGCGCGGCGCACCTCGGCTCCCGGCTGCTCGGCTCGGCGAACCGGTTCGACCACTCGGGGCGGCCGGCGACGTCGTCGGTCAACTTCGTCACCGCGCACGACGGCTTCACCCTGGCCGATCTGGTGTCGTACGCCGAAAGACACAACGAGGCCAACGGCGAGGACAACCGCGACGGCCACGCGCACAACCACTCGGACAACCTCGGCGTGGAGGGGCCGACCGACGATCCGGCGATCCGGGCCGCCCGCGCCCGACGGGTCCGCGGCCTGCTCGCCACCCTGCTCGTGTCCCAGGGGGTGCCGATGCTGCTGGCCGGGGACGAGATCGGCAACGGACAGGGCGGCAACAACAACGCCTACGCGCAGGACGACCCGGTCGGCTGGGTCGACTGGTCCGCGCCGGACACCGACCTGTGCGCGCTGGTGCGCACGCTGATCGCGGTTCGGCGCGCCCAGCCGGTGCTGCGGCAGCGGACGTTCGTGCACGGCCGCGAGCGGGCCGACGGGCGGCGCGACGCGGTGTGGTCGTGCGCCGACGGCACCGAACCCGGCCCCGGCGACTGGCACGACCCGCGGCAGCGGACGATCGCGCTGACGCTGCGCGGGGCCGCGGGCGATCCGGTCGCCGAGCGGCTCGACGCCCCGGTGTGCGTGATCGTCAACGCCGGCGGCGACGTGGAGTTCACGGTGCCCGGCGCCGACGGCCACGAGTGGGCGGTGGCCGTCGACACCGCGCGGGCGCGGCCCGCGGAGTGGTCGGAGCGCTATCCGGTGGCCGAACAGTCCGTCGTGGTGTTCGTCGTCCGGGAGTGAGCCTCGGTACGGCTCTCTTCGTCGGGACGCTGTAGGGACACGAGAACTCGGTGTTCTCATGGTTCCGTACCCAGCGAAAACGCCGACTCGGCTAGTTCTTGTGACTCGCCAGGGTCGGGAGCACCAGCCCCAGCGCGAGGTCGATCGGATCGGTGGAGCGCTTCACGCGGGCGATCATGATCGCACCCTCGATCGCGCTGATCGCCGCGAGTGCGGTGTCGTCGGCTGCTGATCGCTCGACTCCCGACTTGACCAGCGCCTGCGCCAGGAGGTCGGTCCAGTCGTCGAGCACCTCGGCGACGACCGGGCCGAGGTCGACATCGTCGTACGCCTCCAGCGCTGCGGCGCCCACGGGGCACCCGGCACGGAATTCGGACTTCACCAACTGCTGCTTGTAATACTCACCGATCCCACGGATCAGCGCGTCAGGGGGAGCCCCGGCGTCGACCGCCGCCCGCAGCAAGGAGCTCACCGAGTCACCGGCCAGGCGCAGCGCATCACCCAGCAATTCGTTGCGTCCTCCCGGGAAGTGGAAGCCGACCGACCCTCTCGGCGCACCGCTGCGCCGCAGCACTGCGGCGACAGTGGTACCGGCGACACCTTCTTCCCGCATGACCAGCGCCGCACCGGCCACCATCCGCTCTCGCGTATCGGTCTTGACACCCATCGACAACCTCCCTAATATGCCATGCAGCATACCATAGTAAGGATCGAACATGCGTGAGCTGACCTTCATCAAAACGGGGCGACTCGAGTGGCGAGATCGTCCCGAACCGACGATCACCTCGCCTGGCGACGCCCTGGTGCGCCCCTTCATCGCAAGCCGGTGCGACGGCGACACCCTGCCGCTCCACTCGCACGTGTCCCGCCCGATGCAGGCGGGGGTGAAACTCGGCAGGATCGATCCGGTCGTCAGCTCGATCGTCGGCGAGGTCCCCTTTCAAGGGCCCTGGGGCATCGGTCACGAGGCGGTGGCCCAGGTGACCGCGATCGGCGACGACGTCACCGGGATCTCAGTCGGCGATGTGGTGGTCGTGCCCTGGGCGATGGCGTGCGGCACCTGCTACGAATGTCGGCTCGGTCTGACAGCGAAATGCTCGACCCTGGGAACGACATCCCCTGGCAAGACTCTCTCGGCCTACGGCTTCGGCCCCGAGTGCGGCACCTGGGGCGGCATGATCACGGACTCGCTGCGCATTCCGTTCGCCGACTTCAACCTCGTCAGGGTCCCGGACGGCGTCGATCCGCTACGAGTCGCCGCAGCCAGCGACAACCTCACCGACGCATGGCGCTCGGTCGTCCCGCCCCTGACGCAGCGCCCCGAAGGCAAGGTCCTCGTGATCGGCGGCGGAGGGCAGAGCATCGGTCTCTACGCGGCCGGACTGGCCGTCGCCAACGGCGCCTCACGAGTCGACTACCTCGACGACCGTGACGAACGGCTCGGCGTAGCGGCGGACTTCGGTGCGACCGTGCACAAGGTCTCCAAGAACAGGAGACGATCGCTGCTCGACTCGATCCCAGACCGCTACGACGTCGTCGTCGAGGCTTCGTCGAAACCGCAGGGGTTGCGTGACGCCCTGCGCGCACTGCGCCCCGGCGGAACATGCACCGGAACCGGCTACTACGTCGACACCGGGACGAAGCTGCCGGTGATGGACATGTACGCCACCAGCGCCACCCTGAACGTCGGCGTCTCGCACGTCCGGCCGCACCTCCCGGCCCTCCTCGATTTCATCGCCGAAACCGGATTCGAAGCCGAAAAGGTCACGTCCCTTCACGCGGACTGGGACGACGCTCCCCAGGCGTATCAGGCTCACACCACAAAGGTCGTGCTCCACAGAGAACCACTTCCCGCCGTCTCACTCCGAGAATCGAACTCCAGGAAGCAACGATGATGACGGAACCGGCCGAGAGCCTGTATCGACGAACCCGAACAGACGGTGCCGCAGAGTTCTTCCTCCCGACCAGCCCCGAGGCGGTCGGCAGCCCGTGGGGTCCGATCCAGCACGGAGGGCCGATCGGCGCGCTTCTGGCCCGTGCGATCGACAACTGCGAGCCGACCGCCGACACCCGGATCTCGCGGATCACCATCGAGATCCTCGGACCGGTGCCCCCGGCCGAGGTCAGGGTCACCGCCCGAGTCCGTCGCCCGGGTCGGCGAATCGCCTTGCTCGAAGCCACACTCGAAGCCCAGAGCGACGACGGCGCGTGGCGGCCCTGCGCCCTCGCGTCGGCGTGGCGGCTGTCCACCCAGCCGACAGACGACGTCGCCCGTCACGCAGACCGGGTCCGGACCCTGCCGACAGCCGACGATCCCCGACTCGAGGAGTTCACCACACCCGGGGCGTGGTCCTCGGGCGGGTTCATCGGCAACATCGATTGGCGGATCGAGTCCTTCGGCGGCCGGGCCGGCGAACCCACGATGGCCTGGACCGACCTCCGCGCCGGATTGGTAGAAGGAGAACCGCCCACCGAACTGGAACGCCTCGTCGCCGTCGCCGACAGCGCGAACGGTGTGGGCGCGCGCCTGGACCCGGCACGCTTCGCCTTCTTGAACACCGAGACGACCGTCCACCTTTACGAACCTCCCCTCGGACCTTGGTACGGCATCGAAGCCGAAAGCTCGATAGGCGGCGACGGCGTCGGAATGAGCCACGCGGTGCTGCACTCGGCCGCCCACCCCATCGGCAAGGTGGTCCAGAGTCTCCTTGTTCAGCGCTTGTAGAGTCGCCGTGCTTCTACTCTGAGATGTCGACACGTCCGAGGGGCATGGAGGCGGGCTGTCGTTGCCCTCTCTCGGTGCCGACTGGCGCCGCTTGTTCGGGAGTGACTGGAGCGTCAGGTTCGAGCTGATCGGCGAGTTCGTCTCGGTCGTCGTGTCCATGACGCATCACTTCTTCCTCTTCTTCTCATGCACCCGGTGCGGTCGCCGGATGAGGTCGGCGCGGAGCGGCAGGTCCTCGACGCCCCGGTTCAAGTGTGCGTCCTCGGCCGCGAGTTGGTTTAGAACGAGTGATCCCTGGTGGTCCTGCATGACCGGCGCGGATACACGGGGGCCTCGTCGGGCAGCGGACTCCCCGCCAAGTCCTCGCATCGAATCACCGACGACAGTGTTTCCTCGGTTCCCTGAACCGAGGAGGAGCGCAGTGACGAGTCGAAGGGGCGGCCCACCGAGAAAGATCACGAAAGGGGTCTCGACTCCGCTCGACCAACGAGAAGGGCTCGCGGCACTCGTGTGCGGAGTCGCGAGGAGATTCATCCCGAATAGCAGGGGTATCCGGCCGCCGGGACACCTCGTCGAGATCTGGACGACCTTTGTCGTGGTTCTTGTCGAGAACGGAGACTCGGTGTCGTGGTTCTTGTCGGGAGCGGGGCAAGAATCGCGACGCGGGCGACTACGCCGACAGGTCTGTTTCCAGGCTCCTGCTTCCTTCTTACGAACCACCCCGATCGTCCCCGGAATCACGTCGTTCGCGGTGGCTCAGCCCTCTGCCGAACTCGCCGACCGCCTGACGGCAGACTCCCGACGGGACCTACAGCAGCAGTCCCTCGGCGCGCAGGGCCGCGCGGCCGTAGGCGATCAGCGCCGGGACGGTCTCGGCGTCCACGTCCTCCGGCAGCGCGTCGACCGGCCACCAGGCCAGATCCACCGACTCGCTGCTGCGCACCGGTGCGGGCGGGGCGCCGTCGTCGCCGGCCGGTGCGACCGCCGCGTAGCGCACGTCCAGGTGCCGGGTCGGCAGACCCAGGGAACAGGTGATCGGGTGGGTGTGCAGGTGCACCGGGGCGGCGCCGAGCGTCAGCCCGTCGAGCCCGGACTCCTCGGTCGCCTCGCGGAACGCGGCCTCGGCGATCCCGGCGTCGCCGGGTTCGCAGTGCCCGCCGAGCTGAACCCATCTCCCCACCCGCGGGTGCAGAGTGAGCAGGACCTGCTCGCCGGAGGCGTCGAACACGATCGCCGAGCCGGTCAGGTGGCCCGGGACGCACGCTCGCTCGCACGGGTTGGGGACCGCGTCCACGAAGGCCAGGTAGGCGTGCCGGAGGGCATCCTGCTCGGGATCCGGAGCGGTCCACTCGGCCAGTACTGTGCGCGCGGACTCGGTCAGGGCGGTGTTCGTCGTCACCGTTCGAGTATGAGGCCGTCGGTCGCCGCGGGCGAACGGAGCTCCGCGGGCTCGGCCGGTCGGCCGATCGCGACCGCGCCGAGCGGCCGCCACGACTCGTCCAGCGCGAGCGCGCGCCGGACCGTGTCGGCGGCGAAGATCGTCGACCCCACCCAGCAGCTGCCGATCCCGCGGGCCGAGAGCGCCACCAGCAGATAGCCGACGGCCGCGCCGGCCGCGACGGTGAACATGGTGTCCTCGCAGCGGTTGCGCCGCTCGTCGGGATAGTCGTGCAGGCCCTCCCCGGTCAGCACCGGGACCACGAGTTCGGGGGCGTCGTACAGGATCCGTCCGCGGGCGACACGCTTCTCGATCGACTCGGCGGACTTGGCGTCGGCGGCGAGGTCGGCCCGCCAGTCGGCGGCCATCGCGTCCAGGAGCGCCCGGCGTCGTTCCGGGTCGCGGACCCACACGAAGCGCACCGGACGGGTGTGGTGCGGGGCCGGGGCGGTGAGGGCCTCGGCGAAGGCCGCCCGCATCAGTTCGGGCTCCACCGGTCCGGGGGCGAAGGCGCGGACCGAGCGCCGGGTCAGGAGCGCTTCGCGACGCCCCTGCGCCAGGGCGTCGTCGGTGCCGAGCCGGAACAGATCGGCCTCCCGATCCCGGACCAGGTCGCGGGCGCGACTGCCGTCGTCGACCGGGATCAGACCGCGCACGACGGCCACCGGGACCCCGCCGAGCTTGCCCTTCACCAGATCCGCGGCGGCGGCGAGCTCGTCGGCGATCGCGATGTCGGTCACCACCAGCGGGTTGCCGTAGGCATCGACCCGGCCGTCGTATCCGTGCCGGACGGCGATCCCGGCCGCCCCGATCGCGACGTCGGTCTGCCCGGACCGCCACGCGCGGCCCATGGTGTCGGTCACCACGACGGCGACCCGGCGCCCGGCCGCGGCGAAGTCGGCCCGCAGGCGTTCGGCGCTGGCGTCGGGGTCCTCGGGGAGAAGCGCGAGGCGGTCGGACGGGAGATTGGAGCCGTCGACGCCCGCGGCGGCCTGCACCAGTCCGTTGCGGTTCTCGGTGATGAGCAGCCGGTCCCGGCGCGCGACGATGCGCACCGCCTCCCGCTCCACCAGGGTCCGCCGCAGCGCCTCGCGCGCCTCGGCGTCGTCCGGCGCGGGAACGGTGCGGCCCTCGATCTTGGAGAACACCTTGCTGGTGACCACCAGCACGTCGTCGTCGACGATCCAGGGAGCCGCGGCGAGGATCTCGGCGGCCGGATCGCTGTCCGGACCGAACTCGCCCAGCCCGGTCACCGGGAGGATCGAGAGCCCGCCGGGCGCCGCGTGGTCGTGCGGGGCGGGCTCGGTCACACCGCGACCCCGACCAGGCCGCACGCGGCCCGCACCATCTCGGCGGTGGCGGCCGGATCGGTCATCAGCAGGGGGGCCTCCGCGGTCGCGATGCCCGGCACCGGGTCGGCGGCCGCGGCGTCGCCGGGGGCCACCAGCCAGCCGTCGAGCAGACCGGTCCCGCTGCGGGCACCGTAGTGCTCGGCGATCGCCCGGGCGGTGGTCTCCACCCCGATCACCGCGAGGCATTCGTCGGCCATGCCGCGCAGCGGCCGGTCGTCGATCACCGGGCTGATCCCGACCACCGGGGCCGCGGTGGTGCGCAGCGCCGACCGGATGCCCGGCACGCTGGTGATCGCGCCGACCGAGACCACCGGGTTGCTGGGCGCGATCAGCACCACGTCGGCCTCGGCGACGGCCTCCAGGACGCCCGGGGCGGGCTTGGCCTGGCCGTCGACCTGGGCGAATCCGTGCGTGGGCACCTGTGCGCGATGCCGGACCCACCACTCCTGGAAGTGGATGGCCAGCCGTTCGCCGGGTTCGCCGTCGGGCTTGTCGATCAGCACGTGCGTCTCGTGCCGGTCGTCGGTCACCGGGAGGAGACGGACCCCGGGCTGCCAGCGGCGGCTCAGCGCGGCGGTGATGTCGGAGAGCCGGAAACCGGCGTCGAGCATCCGGGTCCGGATGAGATGGGTCGCGAGATCGCGGTCGCCGAGTCCGAACCAGTCGGGGTCGGCGCCGTAGGCGGCCAGCTCCTCCTTGGCGTGCCAGGTCTCGTCCTGTCTGCCCCAGCCGCGTTCGGTGTCGATGCCGCCGCCGAGGGTGTACATGCAGGTGTCCAGGTCCGGACAGATCCGGACACCGTGCATCCACGCGTCGTCGCCGACGTTCACCACGGCGGTGACCGTGTGCGGCCCCGCGGGCTCCTCGCCGGTGTCGGGGAACGGCGTCGTTCCGAAGACCTCGCGGACACCCTGCAGGAACCGGGCGCCGCCGACGCCCCCGACCAGTACCGTCACCTTCACAGAGATCACCCTACGAGAGCCCGTGCGACAGTGCTCGGGGAGGACCTCCACCGCCTGCCGACGGGGCCCGCGATCGCCGGTCGGAGGCCCCGAGAACGGCATGATTGTGCCGATTCTCTCGCACGATTCTCCGCGTGGCGCAAGCTATCTCACGCTTTCTGGTGATAATGCTGGAACTTCGCCGTCCACTTGACCCACGGTGTCGGAGCCGTGTCTAATCACAGGGGTGTGATTCTTCGAGGGTGCGGCCTCGTCCCGGTCTTGTTGGTTCAGGGGTTCACGCGTAGTGCCAGGGTTCGATCGACAGGGAGGGGGCGACGATGACGTTTGCTGGTGGTGGGGAGGAATCCGGCGAAAGCGGTCCGGTTCCGGAGGTATCCAGCTCATCCGGCTGCGGCAGTCATCTCTCGGTGGTTCCCGCGGGTTTCGAAGCCCTGTACGACGAGACCGAAGATCAGTGGCAGGAGCGCGCCCTGTGTGCGCAGACCGACCCCGAGGCGTTCTTTCCGGAGAAGGGCGGTTCGACCCGCGAGGCGAAGCGTATCTGCCACGGCTGCGAGGTGAAGGCCGAATGCCTCGAATACGCGCTGGGCAACGATGAGCGTTTCGGTATCTGGGGCGGCCTCTCCGAACGGGAACGACGCCGTCTCAAACGCGGAATCATCTGATCTCACGCGTGTGCGGACGGGCGACCCGCTCCTGCCGTCTCACTATCTCCGATAAGTCTTCACCGGCCCCGCCGTCTTCCGCGGGGCCGGTTTTCGTCTCGCCGCCGATCGTCTTCACCGATCCTGCGGCTCTCGATGCGGGGTGCGGGTCCGAGACGATTCGCGCCCGGGGTCGACGGTCAGTTCTGCGGGCCCGACTCGATGGTCTCCTCGTCCACCCCGAGGTAGGTCGCGACCTGCTGGATCAGGATCTCCCGGAGGATCTCCGGCAGCTCCTCGTCGTCGCGTGACCGCAACTCGATCGGCCGACGGAACAGGATGAGCTGGGCGCGCGTGGGCCGACCGCGGGCGTCGATCCCGGCCGGGATCAGCCGGGCCAGCGGGACCGGCCCGTCGGCCGTCACCTCCTCGGGCCACTGCACCGTCTCCAGATCCCGCGGCAGGATGCGCGGGATGTCGTCGACGGCGAGATCGAGACCGGTCAGCTGGTCGTGCCAGGCGGCGTCGATCTCGGCGAACGCGGTGACCGCGGCCTTGTCGAACAGATCCGAGCGGCTGCGGTGCGCGGGCAGGATCGGCGGCAGCACCGGACTGCGCAGACCGCGGCCCCGGCGATCACGTGTACGGCGTGCCGGAGTCAGGAGTTCACGGCCGGTGGCGGGACGGAAACGCATGCCCGAAGTCTACGAGGCGGACGGCGGAGAGGACGGCCGCGGCCGTCGGCGACCGGCCCGGCCGGGTGGTCCGCCGGGCGGGATCGACGGTGCCGTGAACGACCCGGTGAGCGTGTCGATGTGTTCACCGAGGGGCAGGCGCGATAAGCTGTTCGTCGTGAACTCTCCCCGTCAGTGCTGCCGTCCCGGGTGCTCGCGCCTCGCCGTGGCGACCCTGACTTTCGTTTACGCCGAATCGACCGCGGTGATCGGCCCGATCGTCGGCGTCGACGAGCCGCATTCGTGGGATCTGTGCGCCGAGCACGCCGGCCGCATCACGGTGCCGCGCGGCTGGGAGCTGCTGCGCAGCGAACGCGACTTCCTGCAGTCGTCGGAGGACCAGGAGCTGACCGCGCTGGCGGACGTCGTCCGCGAGGCCGGAGTCGGCGGCTCGTCCCGATCGGGTCTGCCGCCGCTGCCGAGCTTCAGCGCTCGCCCCGAACTCGAGGATCTCAATCCCGGACGTCATCGTCGCGAGACGTCGGCCTCCGGATCCGGTCCGATCGCCACTCCGCGTCCGGGTCGGCGAGGTCACCTGCGGGTGCTGCCCGATCCGGTTGACTGAGCCCCGCGGCTCGCGCATCGTAAAGCCATGCCCGTCCTCATCGACGACCTCGACGACATCGAGGCGCTGCATTCGGCTGATCGCGACGGTCTGCTGCACAGCGCCGCACTCGCCGGCGCCCAGGTGCGGGCGGTCGCCGAAGCCCAGTCGGAGGGCGTCCTCGCCGCACTCGGCGACCTGCGCCCCCGCGCGGTGGTGATCGTCACCGGAGGAGACCTGCCGACGACCGGTGCCGCCGACCTCGTCGTCGCCACGTGCGCGGCCCGGATCGACGTGCCCGTCGTCGTCGTGCCGTCGCTGCCGGGCTGGATCGGGCCGCTCGACGTGGTGGTGGTGGCCGGGTCGGATGCGGGGGATCCGCTGCTGTCCAATGCGCTCACGCGGGCCGCGCGCCGCCGGGCCGACGTGGTGGTGCTGGCTCCGCTGGAGGGGCCGCTGCGGGAGGCGGCGGGCATCGGCCGCCGCGGCGCGGTCCCGGTGATCGACCTCTCGCCGCGGCTGAACGTCGACCCGCGTTTCGGCTTCACCGGTCTGGTCGCCGGGCTGGTGGCGGTCCTCACCGCCCTCACCGCGGTGCGCCTGACTCCGGCGCCGCCCGCGCTGCACGACGTCGCCGATCTGCTCGACGCCGAGGCGGCGGCCGATCATCCCGGTCGGGAGACCTTTCACAATCAGGCCAAGATGCTCGCCGCGCGCGTCGCCGGGCACCGCGGGGTGTGGGCCGGTGACACCGCGGCCGCGAGCGCCGTGGCCCGGCGCGCCTGCGCGGCGTTCTTCGAGATCGCCGGCCGACCGGCCGCGCACGCGAACGAGGGCCGGGCCCTGGCCGTGTTCGCCGACCACGGCGGTCCGACGACCACCGGGGCCGCGGTCGACTCGATCTTCTACGACCCCGAGTTCGACGGCCCCCCGGCCGCCGACCCGATGCGGTTGTTCCTGGTGAGCACCGCCGCCCGCGCTCCGCTCACCCGGCAGCGGCTCGGTGCGCGCGACGTGGATCTGGTCACCGAGGACTCCGGCGACGATCCGGCCCGCCGGCCCGGCGGGGAACCGCAGGGATCGTTCCCGTCCGCGCCCGGAGCGCTGGAGGCGCTGGCCGACACCCCCGCCGACCTGGCCGGTCTTCTGGTCGTGGTGGTGCGGGTGCAGTCGGCGGCGGCCTATCTCGCCCTGGCCGCGGCGGAACCGGACCGGGGCGGCGGGTTCGGCGAGACCCGGAGCTGGGGAGCACGATGACGGACGGAAGCGGGCGAGCAGAGGTGCGCGGCAGATGAAGCTACTCAAGGGCGTGGTGCGCCCCTACGCCTGGGGTTCCCGGACCGCGCTGGCCGAACTGCAGGGGCGGCCCTCGCCGTCGCCGCATCCGGAGGCCGAACTCTGGTTCGGCGCGCACCCGGCGTCGCCGGCGAAGATCGCCGACTCCTCGGCCGACCTGCTCTCGGTGGTCGACGAGGATCCGGTCGCCGTCCTCGGGGCGCCGGTCGCGCAGGCCTTCGAGCAGCGGCTGCCGTTCCTGGTGAAGGTGCTCGCGGCCGAGGAGCCGCTGTCCCTGCAGGCGCATCCGAGCGCCGACCAGGCCCGGATCGGGTTCGCGGCGGAGAACCGGGCCGGTCTGGCCCCCGACGATCCGCGCCGCAACTACCGGGATTCGTGGCACAAGCCGGAGATCGTGGTCGCGCTCAGCGAGTTCGAGGCGCTGGCCGGTTTCCGCGATCCCCTCGAGACGGTGGACCTGCTGCGCTGTCTGCAGGTCCCGGGGCTGGACTCGACGCTCGGCATGCTCGCCGACGCCCCCGACGGGGTCGGTCTGCGGACGGTGTTCACCACGTGGCTCACGCTGCCCGAGCCGATGATCGCCGAGCTGGTGCCGGAGGTGCTGGCCGGAGCGGTGCGCGCATTGGAGAACGGGGAGGCCCGGTTCGCCGGAGAACTCCGTGCGGTCCTGGAACTCGGCGAGGCCTACCCGGACGATCCCGGGGTGCTCGCGGCGCTGCTGCTGAACTTCGTGCGACTGCAGCCGGGCGAGGCGATCTACCTGCCGGCCGGCAACCTGCACGCCTACCTGCGGGGGACCGCGGTGGAGGCGATGGCCAACTCCGACAACGTGCTGCGCGGCGGACTGACCCCCAAACACATCGACGTCCCCGAACTGCTCCGCGTACTCGACTTCACGCCGGTCTCCCGGGCCGCGCTGATGCCTGCGGTGGAGGCGCTCGGCGCCGAACGGATCTACCTGACCCCGGCCCCGGAGTTCCGGCTCTCGCGCGTGGAACTGGACGGCACGGGTCTGCAGCGGGCCTCGAGCATCAGCTTCGACATGCCGGGGCCGCAGATCCTGACCGTCGTCCGGGGCCGCATCGAGGTCTTCGCACCGGGCGGCGAGAGCCGGACCGTCGAGTGCGGCGACGCGGTGTGGCTCGCCGACTCCGACCCGGACGTGATCGTGCGGGCGGCGTCGTCGCAGGCGGTCTTCTTCCGCGCGCGCGTCCCCCTGTGAGTTCCGTGCGCTCCGGCTCCCGCGACCGGTAGCGTCCACCCGCGCCGCGACCCCGACCGCGTTCCCGGAGGTTCACGCGCCCAGCAGCGCGTTCTCCGCGGGCGTGGCGACCAGCCGCACCCGGATCCGCCGGTCGCCGCCGCACACCTCCGCGAACGCCGGATCGTCCGGGTCCTGGCACAGGCTCGGACCGCCGCCGGGGTCGGCGGTGCGGGCGTCGTCGTTCACGCACAGGACGGTGTGGCCGTCGAGCGGTCCGAGCCGGGCACCCGGGCGGTCGTCGACCAGGACGTCGGCGCCGCCGGCGGACGCGGCGTGCAGCAGCGTCCGGTCGGCCACCGCGTCGAGCAGTCCGGCCCACCGTTCCGGCCGATCGGTGAAGACCGCCGCCGAGACGCCGGTCGCCACCAGCCGCACCACCGTCTGCTGCACCAGGGACAGTCGGCCGGTGATCCGGGTGCGGGCGATGTCGGGTCCGGTCGGTCGCAGCCCGACCGGGCGGCCGTGCGCATCGGCGCCGAGCACGATGCCGTCGCCGTCGACCGGGCAGACGGCGCCGCGCAGGTCCTGCGCCGTCCCGTCGGGAAGAGGCACGTCGGGGGCATTGGGGAACGGCTGCCAGGTCACCGGTGCCGGGGTACGGAGAGCGTCGTCGAGCCGGAGCAGTGCGCGGACCCGCGGTGCGGAACGCGCGGGACGCAGATCGAGCGCGGTCAGCGCGGTGCCGCCGGTGCGGGTCCAGACCGACTCCAGCGTCGCGGCGAGTGCCGCGGCATCGGGTGCGGCGATCCGGTAGGCGTGCGGCGGTTCGGGGGAGCCGCCCGCCGGGCGAGCCCCGCCGTCGAGCGCCCAGTCGTCGGCGGCGGTGAGCTCGGCGGCGGTGAGCGGGACGGCGCCGAGACCGGCCTCCCGCAGCAGGGCGCCGGCCCGCCGGGTCGCCGACAGGCAGGCGCGCAGTGCCGCGGACGGTCCGGTGCCGTACCGGGCCGTCAGCTCCGGGTGCGCGAACGGGTCGGTCCGGATCTGCAGTCGGACGTCGCGTCGCGCGGCGAGCGGCAGCGGGCCCAGCAGGGTCCGGTAGGACGACGACGCCGGGCCGTCGCCGAGACAGCAGGATCCACGGGTGAGGAGGGTCAGCGAGGTGGCCGCGGCGTCGGGTCGGGCGAGCCAGTCCAGCAGACCGGCCAGCGGCAGGCCGGGCGCGGCGGCGTCGAACCACGAGCCGTCCAGGCGCCGCGGCCGGACCGGGCCGGGGCGTACGGCGAGGGTGGTCGTCAGGTGCGGACCGGTGTACCGGACGCCGACGAGATCCGGGCCGCAGGGCACGTCGAACGGGGCAGGCGCGGGCGGGCGACGGCGTCGTGCGTCGCGTCCGGTACGACGTCCCGTGACGCCGCTGCCACGCATTCCCATCCCGGCTCCCCCCGAAGCGCCCCAAGCACTTTCGGCGAAAGTGCCCGGCGCCACCGTACCGCGGGACTACGGTGTCCACACGGGATTTGATCGGGGGGATCGAGTGTCGAGACAGTTGACGACGCGCGCACAGGTGAGCGGCTACCGGTTCGTGCTGACGCGTGCGGAACACGCGTTGATCCGGCGGGACGCCCGCATGCTCGCCGATCCGATGCGCGCCCAGTCCCGGGCGCTTCTCGGCGGACTGGTGGTCGCGGTGCTGCTGCTGGCGGGAGCGGGCATTTACGGGCTGGTGCGTCCGGCGCCGTCGGTCGGCGATGCCACGATCGTCGCCGCCGACGGCGGGGGACTGTTCGTGCTCGTCGAGGGAACACTGCACCCGGTGCCGAATCTGGCCTCCGCACGACTGGTCGCGGGCGTGGCGCTGCCGGTCAGGTCGGTGTCGACGCGGTCGATGAGTTCGTACCCGCGCGGCCCCGCCCTCGGAATCGCGGGCGCCCCCGCGGCGCTGCCGGGGCCCGCCGACGGCGACCGCTCGGTGTGGACGGTGTGCGACGATCCCGCCGCGGGCACCGCGGTGCTGGCCGGTGCGCCGACCGGGGCGCCCGCCCCGGCCGCCACGGGCGCGCTGGTGCGCGCGGGCGAGACGCAGTGGCTGCTGTACCGACTCGACACCCGGAGCGGCTCGCGGCCGGTCCGCGCCCGGATCGGCGCCGACGCGGTGGCCGTCCGGCGGGCCCTCGGCCTCGACGGCGTCGTCCCGCGACCGGTCAGCGAAGCGCTCCTCAACGCCTTCGCCGTGCAGCCCGAACTCGCGGTGCCGCCGGTGCCCGGGCGCGGCGGCCCCGGACCGGGCCGGCTGCGGGACGTCGCCGTCGGCACCGTGATCCGGTCGCTCGGCGTGGACGATGCGCCGTCGTACTTCGCGGTGCTGGCCGACGGCATCCAGCCGTTGACGCCGATCGCCGCGCAGGCCCTGCGCGGCGTCGACACCGACGACGCCGGGGCGATCCGCCAGGTGTCTCCGGGGGCGCTGACCGAGGTGCCGGTGGTGCGTCGGCTCCCGGTGGACGCCTTCCCCGACCGCGTCCCCGAGTTGGTCGACACCACCGCGGTGCTGTGCTGGTCGTGGTCGCGAACGGGGACCGAGACGCCCCGGGAGACGATGCGCACGAGTGCGCATTTGCCGTTGCCCGACGGCGCCCGGGCGGTGTCGCTCAGCGCGGCCGACGGCGTCGGCCCCGGCCTCGACGGGGTGTACCTGCGCCCGGGGACCGGCGAGCACCTGAGGGTGCCCGGCGGCGACTTCTACGTGAGCGACGCCGGGGTCCGCTTCCGGATCGCCGACGCCGAGACCGGCCGGGTCCTCGGACTGGGCGCCCCGCGGGCGGCGCCCTGGTCGGTGCTGTCGCTGTTGCCCGAGGGGCCCGCGCTGGCCCGGGAACCCGCGCTGGTGGCGCGGGACCTGCCCCGCTGACCCGCACCCCGACCGGATCCGGCGGTCACCGCCGGGGCCGGTGACGCCGCCCGATCCGGTGGTGATCGCGGTCCGGGGTCAGCCGATTCCGGCGGCGAGGACGCGGATCATCTGCTCCCAGTCGTCGGCGATCTCGGCGGCATCGAGGCCCACGACGTCGAGCTGATGGCGCACCGCGACGGCCTCCAGCGGCGCCTGGATCGCGACCGCCGCCGTCGCGAGCCGACCGCGATAGCCGAGCTCGGTGAGCAGATGGTGCACGTGACGCGTCGACATCGCCCAGACCGGGTGACTGAGCCGGTCGGGATCGTCGGAACTGGCTTCGAGCAGGATGTCGAGGTGGGCGACGGTCATCTTCAGCCGGGCGCGCCCGTAGGCGATCAACCGGTCGAGCGGGTCGGCGCCGGGACCGAGCGGCGGCGGACCCGACAGCAGGCTCTGCTGCAGTTCACGCTCGGAGTGGTCGAGCAGGGCCATCATCAGGCCGTTGCGGTTCCCGAACCGGCGGAACACGGTGCCCTTGCCCACTCCCGCGGAGCGGGCGACGGCATCCATGGTGACCGCGGCGGCGCCGTGATCGTCGATCAGCGATTTGGCGGCGGCGAGGAGGAGCTGACGGTTCCGGGCGGCGTCGGCGCGTTCCCCGCAGGCGCCGTCGGGGAGGAGCGGCAGGCCGACCCCGTGCCCGGAAGGAGATGACATGAGTGAAGAATATCGCGCGCCGGGTCGGAACCGGTCCAGCGACCTGCTCAGCGTGCGCCGAAGGGGTGACGCCGCCGGCCCCGGACGGCATGCTGGCGGGCATGTCCATCGCATCGTTCGTCACGCCGACGTCGTCCACCCCGTCCGAGCCTCGCACCGTCGTCGTCCTGGTGGGGAGTCTCCGCCGGGATTCGGTCAACCGCAGACTGGCGCGGCTGATCGCGCGGCACGCCCCCGACGGGGTGGACGTCGACGTCGTCGACGATCTGGATCGGCTCCCGTTCTACAACGAGGACCTCGACACCGATACGGATCGCGGTGCGGCGGTCGAGGAGCTCCGGGGGCGGGTCGGGGCGGCCCAGGCCGTCCTCCTGGTGACTCCGGAGTACAACGGCGGGCTGCCCGCGGTCCTCAAGAACGCGATCGACTGGCTGTCGCGCCCGTACGGCGCGGGGGCGTTCACGGGACTCCCCGTCGGGGTGATCGGTGCCGCGCTGAGCCGGCACGCCGGGGTCTGGGCGCGGGCGGAGGCGCGCAAGGCGCTCGGCATCGCCGGGGGCACGGTGGTCGAGGAGGCGGATCTGGGCATCCGCACCGGGGAGTTCGACGAGGACTCCGACGAGCTCGCCCGGAACCTCGCCGCGACGGTCTCGGCGCTGCTGCCCGCCGTCGCGGCGGCGCGCTGATCGACGTCCGCCGACCGCTCCGGAGAGCGGGTCGGGGACCGGCCTGGGGATAAGGCTGGGGACGGGCTGGGGACGCCTGTGGGCGACACGTCGAGCGGCCGGGATGCGCGGTCGGCGTGCGAGGTGAGTCACCCCGCGACCTGGGACTTTCAACAAGTTCTTGTGGTGATTCGACATGTCGGACACAAGGTGTAGTGTTCATGGGGTCCGACGGGAGGACATCCCGGAACGGGGATCGGGGCCGTGCGGCCCGGGTCACACGACGGCCGATGTTCTCGACTGGGAAGCCGTCGGACGCCGATCGCCAGAACCTTCGAACGCGTCACTGAGGAGTCCGCCAATGGCTATCACCGTCTACACCAAGCCGTCCTGCGTGCAGTGCAACATGACCTACAGGGCTCTGGACAAGCTGGGCCTCGAGTACGACGTCGTGGACATCAGCACCGACGAGCAGGCCCGCGAATACGTCATGGGCATGGGTTACCAGCAGGCGCCCGTCGTCGTCGCCGGTGACGAGCACTGGTCGGGTTTCCGCCCCGAGCGCATCAAGGCCGTCGCGGGCAGCGCCGCCTGACGTCGGCCGCCCGATCGTGGCAGTCGTGACCCGGACCGGTGTCCCGTCGACGGAACTCCCGGGTTCCTCGGACGGGTCCGCCGCCGCGGGCCTCCCGCTGATCGTCTACTTCTCGTCCGTCTCGGAGAACACGCACCGCTTCGTGCAGAAGCTGGGCGCCCCGACGCGACGGATCCCGCTGACCGGCCGCACCGGCGACTTCCGGGTGGACGAGCCGTACGTCCTGATCACCCCCACCTACGGGGGCGGGAAGCTCGGCGACGACGGGAAGCCGGAGGCGCACGCCGGCGGCGGCCACGTGCCCAAACAGGTGATCC
The DNA here is from genome assembly GCF_047600385.1 of Gordonia sp. (in: high G+C Gram-positive bacteria). Classification (GTDB taxonomy): domain Bacteria; phylum Actinomycetota; class Actinomycetes; order Mycobacteriales; family Mycobacteriaceae; genus Gordonia. Next base: position 2,127,997 of record NZ_JASGKZ010000001.1, read on the forward strand.
GTTTCCTCAACGACGAGCACAACCGCGGCCTGATCCGCGGGGTGATCGCCGCGGGGAACACCAACTTCGGCGCCGAGTTCGCCGCGGCGGGGGAGATCATCGCGCGCAAATGCCGGGTGCCCTACCTGTATCGCTTCGAGTTGATGGGCACCGTCGACGACGTCGACCGCGTCCGTTCCGGCCTCACCGAGTTCGCCGCGGGCCCGGTGTTCCAGCGCTGACACGTCACCGTCGACGTCCAGCCGCCGATTTCTCGTGACCGAGTGCGCTCCGGCGTCGTCCGGTCCGCAGATTTCACGTTTTCTCGTTTTTTCACAGCCAGACCCGCAGGAGAGAATTCCCTTGTCGCCCACCGCAGTCCCCGTGTCCGAAGACGCTTCCACCGGTACCTTCTCGGCCAGTGTGTCCGGCGTGCACGCCGGACCGGCCGGGCACGAGCCCGCCGAGCTCGACTACCACGCGCTCAACGCGATGCTGAATCTGTACGACGCGAACGGGCAGATCCAGTTCGACAAGGATCGCGAGGCCGCGCGACAGTACTTCCTCCAGCACGTGAATCAGAACACCGTGTTCTTCCACGATCTGGACGAGAAGCTGAACTACCTGGTCAAGGAGAACTATTACGAAGGCGAGGTGCTGGACAAGTACGACCGCGAGTTCGTCAAGCTGCTGTTCGGTCACGCCTACGGCAAGAAGTTCCGTTTCCCGACGTTCCTCGGCGCCTTCAAGTACTACACCAGCTACACCCTCAAGACGTTCGACGGAAAGCGCTATCTGGAGCGTTTCGAGGACCGCGTCTGCATGGTGGCGCTGACCCTGGCCGCCGGCGACACCGCGCTGGCCCGGAACCTGGTCGACGAGATCATGGCCGGCCGTTTCCAGCCCGCCACCCCGACCTTCCTGAACTCGGGAAAGAAACAGCGCGGCGAGCCCGTCTCCTGCTTCCTCCTGCGTATCGAGGACAACATGGAGTCGATCGGCCGTTCGATCAACTCGGCGCTGCAACTCTCCAAGCGCGGCGGCGGCGTGGCGCTGCTGCTGAGCAACGTCCGCGAGCACGGCGCGCCGATCAAGAAGATCGAGAACCAGTCCTCGGGCGTCATCCCGATCATGAAGCTGCTCGAGGACTCGTTCAGCTACGCCAACCAGCTCGGCGCCCGCCAAGGCGCGGGCGCGGTGTACCTGCACGCGCACCACCCCGACATCTACCGCTTCCTCGACACCAAGCGCGAGAACGCCGACGAGAAGATCCGCATCAAGACGCTCAGCCTCGGCGTCGTGATCCCGGACATCACCTTCCAGCTGGCCAAGAACAACGACGACATGTACCTGTTCAGCCCGTACGACGTCGAGCGCATCTACGGCAAGCCGTTCGCCGACGTGAACGTGACCGAGCTGTACCAGGAGATGGTCGAGGACAAGCGGATCCGCAAGTCCAAGATCAAGGCGCGCGAGTTCTTCCAGACCCTCGCCGAGCTGCAGTTCGAGTCGGGCTACCCGTACATCATGTTCGAGGACACGGTGAACCGGGCCAACCCGATCGACGGCAAGATCACCCACTCCAACCTGTGCTCGGAGATCCTGCAGGTCTCGACGCCGTCGACGTTCAACGACGACCTCTCGTACTCGCACGTCGGCAAGGACATCTCGTGCAACCTCGGCTCGATGAACATCGCCAAGGCGATGGACTCGCCGGATCTGGGGCTGACCATCGAGACCGCGATCCGCGGGCTCACCGCCGTCGCCGACCAGACGTCGATCGATTCGGTGCCGTCCATCCGTCGCGCCAACGACGAAGGTCACGCGATCGGGCTGGGGCAGATGAACCTGCACGGGTACCTGGCCCGGGAACGCATCTTCTACGGCAGCGAAGAGGGCATCGACTTCACGAACATGTACTTCTACACGGTGCTGTTCCACGCGCTCCGGGCGTCGAACAAGCTCGCCAAGGAGAAGGGCCGTCCGTTCGCCGGGTTCGAGAACAGCACGTACGCGACGGGCGAGTTCTTCGACAAGTACATCGATCAGGTGTGGGAGCCGGCCACCCCGCGCGTGCGGGAACTGTTCGCCGACGCCGGCAGCTACGACGGCAGCCTGTTCTCGTCCAACGGGATCGCGATCCCGACGCCCGACGACTGGCGTGAGCTGAAGGAGTCGGTGCGCAAGTACGGCATCTACAACCAGAACCTGCAGGCGGTGCCGCCGACCGGCTCGATCAGCTACATCAACCACTCGACCAGCTCGATCCACCCGGTCGCGGCGAAGATCGAGATCCGCAAGGAAGGCAAGATCGGCCGCGTCTACTACCCGGCGCCGTACCTGACCAACGACAACCTGGAGTACTACCAGGACGCGTACGAGATCGGCTACGAGAAGATCATCGACACCTACGCCGCGGCGACGCAGCACGTCGACCAGGGGCTCTCGTTGACGCTGTTCTTCAAGGACACCGCCACCACGCGCGACGTCAACAAGGCGCAGATCTACGCGTGGCGCAAGGGCATCAAGACGCTCTACTACATCCGGCTGCGCCAGATGGCCCTTGCCGGGACCGAGGTGGACAACTGCGTCAGCTGCATGTTGTGACGCTCTGATCTGCGAAGACGGGTGACGACGGCGGGATCGGCGAGTGCGCCGGTCCCGCCGTCGCATCCAAGGGCCCGCGTCACCCCGCCGTTCCCTGCGCAGGGCGACGAAGGAGCCCTGGTCGAAGGGCCCCCGCGTCACCGGCTCTCGTCGAGGTGTGTGAGAAGCTCGGGCAGCCATGCGGTGAGCATGTCGACGGGTGTTCACTCGTGATAGCGAAAGCGCAACGACTGAACAGCGGCGACGACGTCGCGGATCCTGTCGGGATACGGATCCCGCGTCGCGGTTCTTGCCGCCCGGCGACAAGAACCGCGACGACCGGCGGGCGGTGTCCTCCGATCGGACGACATCGCGGGATCGGCGGGCGTTCAATCGTCGTTCACGACGACGTCGACGTCGGTTGAGCCGGTCTCCCTAGCGTGACTCGCATATCCCGCCCACAGCCCGGGCACGCGAATCATCCGGAGGTCACACCGTGCGCATCCCCCTGCAATTGTTCAACTCCGTCGGCACCGAGGCGGGCCGGTCGGCGCGGGCGCGGATGACCTGCCGCTACAAGTGCGGCGAGGCGTGCTGGCACGAGCCCGGCAACACCAGCGACAACGAGTACTTCCGCGACGTCGCGCAGGCCGCGCTCTCCCGGCGGACGGTGCTCAAGGGGTCGCTGGCCGCGGCGGTCGCCGTCGGCGCCGGATCGGTGCTCACCGCGTGCGGCGACGACGCACCCGCCGGCGCTCCCGGATCGGCGGGGCCGCCGGCGGGCATGCGCTTCGACGTCGTGCCGCCGAACACCGACGACGCGGTGCGGATCCCGAAGGGGTACCGGCAGAAGGTCGTGATCCGGTGGGGTGACCCGGTGCTGCCGGGCGCCCCGGAGTTCGACTTCGAGAAGCAGACCCCGCAGGCGCAGGCCATGCAGTTCGGGTTCAACAACGATTTCGCCGGGCTGATCCCGGTCGCCGGGGAGAGCCGCCGCCACTACCTGGTGTGCAACCAGGAGTACACCACCGAGGAACTGATGTTCCGCGGCTACAAGGAGAAGGAGCCGACGGAGGAGCAGGCCCGGATCTCCATGGCCGCGCACGGGATGACCGTCGTGGAGGTGGAGTCCAACGACGAGGACGGGGCGCTCACCCCGATCGTCGGGCCGCGCAACCGCAGGATCACCGCGTCGACGCCGTTCCGGCTGACCGGGCCCGCCGCCGGAAGCGAGGCCGTGCGCACGTCCGCTGACCCGTCCGGCCGGACGATCCTGGGGACGTTCGCCAACTGCTCGGGCGGCGTGACGCCCTGGGGGACCGTGCTGTCGGGCGAGGAGAACGTCAACGGCTACTTCATGAACGCGAGCGCGGTGAAGGATTCGCCCGCCGTGCAGCGCCTGGCCCGGTACGGCTTCGAAGACGACGCCGACCACCACCGGTGGGGTCGCTACGAGAAGCGCTTCGATCTGGCGCAGGAACCCAATGAGGCCAACCGGTTCGGGTACATCGTGGAGGTGGACCCGCACGATCCGAAGTCCGTGCCGCTCAAACACTCCGCGTTGGGTCGGCTCAAGCACGAGTCGGCGAACGTCTACGTCGTGCCCGACGGCCCGGACGCCGGGACGGTGGTGGCCTACACCGGCGACGACGAACGCTTCGAGTACATCTACAAGTTCGTCTCCAGCCGGAAGATGCGCGACGGCGACTCGCCCGAGGACCGGCGGCACAACATGCGGATCCTGTCCGAGGGCACGCTGTACGTGGCGTCGTTCTCCGGCGAGAAGCCGCCGACCGTGACCGATGCCGCGGGCACCGGGCACTGGCACAAGCTGATGACCGTCGACGCCGACGGCGCAGCGACGTCGCACGTGGCCGGGATGACGCCGGCCGAGGTGGCGGTGTTCACCCGGCTCGCCGCGGACAAGGCGGGCGCCACCAAGATGGACCGCCCCGAGGACATCGAACCGCACCCGACCACCGGCAAGGTGTACTGCGCGTTGACCAACAACGACAAGCGCGGCACCGCGGGCAAGGCGGGCATCGATGCCGCCAATCCGCGCAACGAGAACAAGAACGGGCAGGTCCTGGAGATCACCGACGACCACACCGGCGAAGACCTGACCTGGGATCTGCTGCTGGTGTGCGGCGACCCGAAGGCCGCCGACACCTACTACGGCGGCTTCGACAAGAACGAGGTCAGCCCGATCTCGTGCCCGGACAACGTGGCCTTCGATCCGCACGGCAACCTGTGGATCTCCACCGACGGCAACGCGCTCGAGAGCAACGACGGCCTGTTCGCGGTCGCGCTCGACGGGCCCCGACGCGGTGAGACCAAGCAGTTCCTCTCCGTCCCGCGCGGGGCGGAGACGTGCGGGCCGATCATCACCGACAAGCGCGTGGTGGTGTGCGTCCAGCACCCCGGCGAGGACGACGACGCCACCGTCGAGAAGCCGCTCTCGCACTGGCCCGACGGCGGCACCGCGCAGCCGCGCCCGTCGGTGGTGGCGGTGTGGCGGGACGGGAACGGCGCGATCGGCGTGTGATCTCCGCCCGGTGGTGTTCAGGCCGGAGCGGTCAGCACCGGCCGTGCGGGAGGTGCTTCAGGTTCCGCTGCAGCCATTTGGCGATCTTGTCCAGGTTGGCGGTTCCGACACCCATCTCCGCGCCGGGCTGCCAGCTCTGCATGGTGACCGCGGCCTGGGTGCCGTCCTGCCACGTGATCAGGCCGAGCTGGCGCACCTCGTAGCTGCCGTCGTCGGCGGGTCCCCAACCGCCCTTCACCGCGGTGGTGACCTTCTTGGATCGGATCGACTCCAGACCCCACTGCTGGTTGGCGGCCACCTCGCCCATGTAGGTGAGGATCTCGGTGGAGTCCTGCAGGCAGGGGAGCTTCGCGGCGAACCCGGCGGCGCTCGCCAACGACCACGGGGTGAGCCCGAAGGTCTCGGTCGGATCCTGGATCTTGACGGCCTCGACGGTCTTGTCACCACCCGCCCGTAGGACGGCGGTGACCTTCTTCCTGGCCTGGTCCTCGGTGCCGAGCGACTTCCGCAGCGCCAGGGCGGCGTCGTTGTCGGAGTCGACGATGGCGTTCTGGACCACGGAGTCCTCAGCCTTGCCGTTCCGGATCGCGGCCAGCGCCAACGGCACCTTGATCGTCGACCACGCGACCCGGACGGACTGGTCGCCGAAGGTGAGCGCCGGCCCGCCGCCGACGGGTGCGACGGCCACGCCCACCCCCTCGCCGAAGCCTTCGGCGGCGAACGAGTCCTCCAGTTCGGCGCCGCCCGCGGCGGTCTGCTTCGCCGACGGATCCGTCGGCGCCGACACCGTGGACGTGCCGGGTGCCGTCGGCTCCGGGCGCGCGGCGGAGGTGCTCGCCGGATCGCCTTCGGTCTCCGAGCACGCGGTGAGCGCGACGGTCAGGCCCGCGGCGACGAGCAGCGCCGTCAGGCGGGCGAGGCGGGGGCGTCGTCGCGGGGAAGCGGGCGCGACGACGCGCGCCGGTACGGGATCGGTCACAACGTCTCCGGTTCAGTAGATGTAGACCACGGCCTGGTTGCCGCCGCGGCAGGCGATGACGCCCTGGTAGGGGCCGCAGGTCATCACGTAGTTGCGCTGCTGCTGCGGCGCCCAGCCGTTGACCGTGCGCGATCCGCCCATCTCGCCGCTGCGGACGTACGCGTCGCGCACGTTGGCCGCGAACTCGCAGCCGGTCCACTGCGGGTAGCCGGTACCGACTCCGGTGTAACCGGAGCACGGCTGGTTGTCCGACGGCGGGGAGCTCGGAGTCCAGGTCTGGGTGGGCGTCTGGGTGGTGGTGTAGGTGGTCGTCGTCCCGTCGACGGTGGTCACCGTCGTGGTGGCGTCGCCGGGCGCCGTCGCCGCGACGGCATCGTCGTTCGAACCCGACTTGTCGGCGATCACCCAGGCGCCGATGCCGATGAGGGCGCCGAGGATCAGCACGATGACGGCGATCAGCAGGATGTTGGTGGTGCTGGTGCGCTGCGGGGGCGGAGGCGGCGGTGCGTAGTACCCGTACGGCTGCCCCATCGGCCCCGGCTGCCCCATCATCGGCCCTGTCGGCGGGGCCGTCGGCGGCAGGTGGGCCGCCGTCGTCGGTTGGTACGCCGGATTCGACGGGCTCGACGGGTGTACGGCGACGGCCGGGTTCGAGTGCTCGGAGACGACGGGGTTCGCCGGATTCGACTTCGAGAGGTCGATCGCTCCCGGACCGGCGACGGTGGGCCCGGAGTACGAGCGGTCGGCGGCGGGGGTCTGCGGGGCCGCGGCGGTCAGACCGCTGTTGCCCACCATGGCGGTCGCGCCGCTGTCGGCGCCGCCGATCAGTCCCGTCTCGGACTCGCCGACGGTGGGCGGGCGCTCACCGGACAGTGCGGCGCGGGCGGCCTCGGCGAGTCCGAGCGCCGAGGGGCAGCGCCGGGCGGGATCCTTGTCGAGGCCCCACGCGAGGACCGCGTCCATCGCCGGGGTGATGGCCGGGTTGATCCGGCTCGCGACCGGGATCGGGTCGAAGAGCAGGCCCTTGGTGATGGTGGAGATGGATTCGCCCGGGTACGGCTTCCGTGCGGTCAGGAGCTCGAACAGCACGGCGGCCAGCGCGTAGACGTCCGCGGCCGCGGTCACGGAGCCGTCCTCGAACTGCTCCGGCGCCATGTAGGCCACCGAACCGACCGCGGTCCCGGTCCGGGTGAGATGGGTGTCGGTGTCGGCGTGGGCGACGCCGAAGTCGACCAGGTAGGCGAAGTCCGCGCCGGTGATCAGGACGTTCTCCGGTTTCACGTCGCGATGGACCAGACCGGCCTGATGTGCGGCGTCGAGGGCGGCGGCCATCTGCTCGATCAGGGCGACGGCCTCGGCCGGTTCCAGGGCGCCGCGGTCGCGCATCACCCCGCGCAGATCCCCGCCTTTCACCAGCCGCATGTCCAGGTACAGCTGCCCGTCGATCTCGCCGAAATCGTGGATCGGGATCACGTGCGGCTCGTCGAGCCGCGCCAGGGTGCGGCATTCTCGGCGGAACCGCTCCTGGAAGGTCGGGTCCTCGGCCAGGTGCGGCGGCAACAGCTTCAGGGCGACGGTCCGGTCGCGCCCGGTGTCGTGGGCGCGGTACACCTCGCCCATGCCGCCCTTGCCCAGGAGAGACTTCGAGCCGGTACGGGCCGAACGTCTCACCGACCCTGTTCGACTGCTGATCCGCCATGTGCCATCTCCTCCTGTACGACGGTGGTCATCGTATGCCGGACCGGTGACATCGGGTGGCTCAGCCACGCCGTTGTCCTCCGGACGTACGACGTTCCGCGACCGTTCGGGAACGACGAGGGCCGACCGATCCCGCAGGATCGGTCGGCCCGTCGTCGAACGGTGTCAGCGGGCGCCGACCGGGATCCCGGCGGGCCGGGGATCGGGTGCGGGAGCCGACACGGCCGCCGGCGTCTCGTCGTCGTCGACCTTCTTGCGGAAGTAGCCCATGGCCAGGATGAAGAACACGATGCAGACGGCGCTGGTGACGAAGGCGCCGGTGAGGAACACCGTGAGCCAGGGGACGTCGGCGGCGAAGAAGTTCTTGTACACCAGCAGGGAGACGGTGCCGAGATACCCCGACGCGTCGGCGACGTAGATCAGGAATCCGGCGTTGGCGACGGTCTTGGTGGCCGCGATCATCCGCTCGAAGAGCATGGCGCCGAACGGCATGTAACCGATGTAGAGGCCGGCGCCGGTGCCGATCATCAGCCAGAGCGGGGACACCACGCCGGCGACGTAGCCGAGTGCGGTGACGCCCATGAGGACCGCGCCGAGCAGGCTCATGCCCTGGATGGTGAGGAATGCGAGCCGGTTGTTCCGGATCATGACGAGACAGCCGAACGCGATCAGGGTGATGATCGCGACCGGGATCTCGCTCTGGGTGAGCACCGTGGGATCGCCCTCCTTGCCCAGATCGGCCCAGATCTCCACCGCGAAGTCGTCACGGAAGTCGCGGAACACCGTGAGCAGGATGTATCCGCCGACGAGCAGGGCCAGACCGGGGAAGTACCTGCCGAGGAAGGCCTTGCGCTGGGCGCCGTCCATCGGCAGGCGCTGGGTGCGGGCCGCGATGTCGTCGACGGTCGGCGGGGGCAGCTGGGACAGCGCGTAGACGCTGATGAACAGCACCGGGAGGAAGAGCGCGCCGGTGGCGGCGGGCATCCAGAACTCGGAGACCCCCGAGTTCATGAGCCACACGGCGACCGACTTCACGATGCCCGACGACACGATGAAGCTCGCGCTCAGCATGGCGCCGAGGATCTCGGTGGTGCGGCGTCCCTCCAGGAAACCGAAGACCAGGCCCCAGATGAGGCCGAGCGGGAGGCCGTTGACGAACAGCGCGAGGAACTTGAGGTCCATCGGCAGCACCGCGAACAGGATCAGACCCAGCAGCGAGATGCCGATCAGACCGAGGATCGCCGGGGCGCGGCGGCTCGGCTGCATCTCGGAGATCACCTTGATGCCGATCACCTTCGACAGCGCGTAGCCGAGGATCTGGGCGATGACGAGGGTCTCTTTGAAGCCGAAGTCGATGTCCCAGCCGAGCAGGGTGGCGTCTTCGTACTTCGACGCGGCGTACGGCTTGCGGAAGGCGTACATCGAGAAGTACACGCAGAACGCCGTGAGCCCGCCGAACACGACGAACGCCAGGGTGCTCGCGCGTTCGAGGCGGGTCATCAGCCATGACTGAGAGGGTTCTGGATTCAGGGTCGGCGCGTGCGGCGACGCGCCGGGAGAGGTCGGAGAAGTCATCGATCTTTCCTTGGAGGCGGGCAGAGCGCGGTTCGCTCTCTCCGCCTCACGATTCCGATCCCGGGTGACGCCGCCCGTTCCGCCGACCGAACGATCGGTATATATTGCTGGAACTGTCGTGGTCAGCGACGTCCGGCGGCCGCGTGTGCAGTCAGCAGCGGCAGGTCGACGTCGGACATCGACGTCCGGACCAGGAGACCGGGGCCTTCGACGACGGTCGGATCGGCGGTCACGACGACGGTCCGGCAGCCGGCCGCCAGGGCCGAGGCCGTGCCGACCCGGCTGTCCTCCACCGCGACGCACCGGGCGGGGTCGACGCCGAGGAGCGCCGCCGCCGCCAGATACGGATCGGGTGCGGGCTTGGACTCGGCGGTGTCCTCCTCGCCGATCACGTCGACGAAGTACGCGGCGCCGAGCCCGTCGCGGACGATCTCGATCACCGAGCGGGGAGAGGCGGAGACGATCATGGCGGGCACCCGGTGCTCGGCCAGCGACCGCAGCAGCTCCGGGACCCCCGGCAGCGCGGTCGAATCGGCTCGGACCAGCTCGGTGAAACGTGCGATGAGCCGATCGGAGATGCTCTGCACGGCGCCCCGCTCCGGCTGCGGTCCGGCCAGGTACTCGGCCATGTAGCGGGTCGGTCTGCCGGTCACGTGGGGCTCGTCGTCGTCGGTCAGCGGCCGGCCGAGAGCCGCGGCCACCTCGTTCGCCGCGGTGTGCCAGTGCCGTTCGGTGTCGACGAGGGTGCCGTCCATGTCGAAGAACACGGCGGCGGGGCCGGCGGCGCGGGCGGAATCGGGCATGGGACGACGTCTCGTTTCGGTCGGCCTGGACGGGGACCCGCTCAGGCTGACCGCCCGAGGTGAACGGCGCGTGATGCGCCGCGGCCGACGGGGTGTCGGTGCGGTGAGGTGTCGGTGCGCCGAGGATCGCGTACCGGTCGGCGGCGCGTCCTACCCGGGGTGCCGCGTGGCGGCGTGCCGACGCCAGGCGAGGGCGGAGGCGACGGCACCGGCCCCGTTCGCCGCCCAGTGCAGTGCGACGGCGGGTGCCAGACCGCCGGTGCCGACGCGGAGCCGCCCGAAGACGATTCCGGCCGCACCGGTGAAGACGACGGCGCCGGCCGCACCGAGCGCCCGGCCCGCCCGGCCGCGGCCCACGGCGTCACCGATCCCGGGGCTCGCGGCGGCCAGATCGAGTGATCCGGCCACGTGCCAGAGCCCGAACAGCGCGGCCTGGACGGGCACCGCCGTCTGGGCGGGGTACGTGCGCAGGAGCAGACCGAGCAGCACCCCGCGGAACAGCATCTCCTCCGGGAGCACGGTCCGCAGGGGGATCTCGGCGAGCGCGGCGCGGAGGGCGCCGGGAAGATCGGGGTAGTCCTCGTTGCGGAAGAGCCCGCGGACCCGGGGGATCGCCAGACCCGCGGCGATCCCGGCGGCGGTGGTCGCGGCGACCCCGGCCGACCAGCCGAGTCCGCGGCCGAGCGCGTGCGGGTCGAGGCCGAGTTCCTCGGTGGACAGGCCGGATTCGACGGCCGCCGCGGTGGCGGCCGCCGCCACCGCGGCGATCAGCCACGGCGACCAGGGCGCGTCGGTGCGGTGCGTCACCGCCTGGGCGCCGAACATCGTCGCGACGAGGGCGGCGGGGGCGAGGACGGTCGGGGCGAGCGGTCCCGGAACGGGGTCGGCGTCGTCGTTCCGCGGTGCCGGGCGCCGCATCCGGTCACCGGGTCCCGGGGTGCGCATTGTCGTCAGCCGATCTGCCAGGCGAGGGCCGCGGCCACCGCGCCGGTGCCGTTGACCACGCAGTGCAGTGCGACGCAGGGGATCAGGCTTCCGGTGCGGACGCGGAGCCGGCCGAAGATCACGCCGGCGATCCCGGTGAACGCGACGGCTCCCAGGATACCGAGCGCGACCCCCGCCGCGCCGCTGCCGACGGTGTCGCCGATGCCCTGGTTGTCGGCGGCGAGCCGGGTCGAGGACACCACGTGCCAGAGACCGAACAGCAACGCCTGGACGCCGACGGCGACCCGCGCCGAGTGCCGTCTCAGGAGGGCGCCGAGCAGGACCCCGCGGAACAGCAGCTCCTCGGGGATCGCGGTGAGCAGGGGGATCAGGACGAAGGCCGAGACGAGCGCTTTGCGGAGATCGCGATACGAGTCGTTGTGGAAGAACTCGCGCGTCCACGGGATCGCCAGCCCCGCGCCGATCACCAGCACCACGACGCCGACGATCACCGCCGACCAGATCAGGCCGCGCCGCACCGTGTCCCGGGCCAGGCCGAGGTCGCGCACCGTGAGCCCCGATCCCATGGCCAGGCCGGTGGCGGTCACCGCGGTGCCGGCGACGATCCAGCGCGACGGCGGCGAGAACGCCTGGGTGAAGTGCATGACCATCTCGGCGCCGAACATGACCGTGATGAGCGCGATCAGCAGGTAGTAGTAGCGGACGCGGCGCCGGACGAGGCGGGCGCCCGCCGTGCTGAACGCGGTGTCGCGCATGTCACCCCTCGGTCGTCGGCTCTGCCGTCGACGATGTGAACGAGTCGACGTGAACTGGGAGTTTATCCGGCCCGGACGGATCCGGGACGGGGTCCGGGCCGTGCCTCGCCGAAAAGGTGTCGGGACACACCATCTTGGGGTCGAGGGATCGTCGTGACGCAATAGATGGGGTTCGGGCCGCATGTCGTACTGTGGTTTTCGTATGTCAACGGCCGTCTCCGGGCGGCCTCGTCGAACCTGAGGTGTCATGTCGCACAGTCCCGCCGAAGGCGCACCCATCAAGCTCGTCGACCGCGTCAGCGCGATCAACTGGAACCGCGTTCCCGATGAGAAGGACTCCGAGGTCTGGGATCGGCTCACCGGTAACTTCTGGCTCCCGGAGAAGGTGCCGGTGTCCAACGACATCCCGTCGTGGGGCACGCTCACCGAACACGAGAAGCAGCTCACCATGCGCGTGTTCACCGGTCTGACGCTGCTCGACACCATCCAGGGCACGGTCGGCGCGGTCTCGCTGATCCCGGACGCCACCACCCCGCACGAGGAGGCGGTGCTCACCAACATCGCGTTCATGGAGTCGGTGCACGCCAAGAGCTACAGCTCCATCTTCTCCACACTGTGCTCCACCAAGGAGATCGACGAGGCCTTCCGCTGGTCGGAGGAGAACGAGTTCCTCCAGCGCAAGGCGCACATCGTCATGGACTACTACCGCGGTGACGACCCGCTCAAGCGCAAGGTGGCCTCGACGCTGCTGGAGTCGTTCCTGTTCTACTCGGGCTTCTACCTGCCGATGTACTGGTCCAGCCGCGCCAAGCTCACCAACACCGCCGACCTGATCCGCCTCATCATCCGCGACGAGGCCGTGCACGGCTACTACATCGGCTACAAGTACCAGCGCGGCCTCGAGACCGAGACCCCGGAACGCCGCGAGGAGCTCAAGAGCTACACCTTCGAGCTGCTGTACGACCTCTACGAGAACGAGTCGGACTACACCGAGGCCCTGTACGACGAGGTCGGGCTCACCGAGGACGTCAAGAAGTTTCTGCAAGTACAACGCCAACAAGGCCCTGATGAACCTGGGCTACGAGGCGCTGTTCCCGAAGGACGAGACCGACGTGAACCCGGCGATCCTGTCGGCGCTCTCGCCGAACGCGGACGAGAACCACGACTTCTTCTCCGGCTCGGGCAGCTCGTACGTGATCGGCAAGGCCGTCAACACCGAAGACGAGGACTGGGACTTCTAGTCTCGTCCGAGCGTTCCCCGCAAGACCCTTCGACTCGGCTCGTCGCTGCGTTCCTCTCCGGCTCGGGGATCGGAGGAGGGCGCAGCCGACGTGCTCGGCACGGCTGCGCACGCCGAGGAAGAGGAATCGTGAATCAGGAGTATCCGACCGGTGCGGCCGGTGCACCGGTCCGGATCGAGGCGCGACGACGACTCGTCGCCCGCGACGTCCTTCTGCTGATGGTGATCCCGCTGGTCTTCGTCGTCATCGGGGTCGCTCTGATCGCGACCGGTGATGTGCTGCGAGGCGCGCCCGCCGTCGTCTTCTTCGGCGGCGGCGCCGTGACCGCCCTGGTGATCAAGCGCCGCGACGCGGTGCCGCTGATCCTCGACGAGGCGGGCGTCCGCAACGGGCGCGGCACCCTCGACCTCTCGTGGGACCAGATCCGCGGCGTCCACTTCCGGGTGCAGCGTGCCGGCCGCCTCGATCATCGTTGGCTCGCGATCGATTCGCCGGTGCCCGGGAGGTTCCGGGTGCTGTCGGGTCTGAGCGCCCGGCTGGTCGGCATCCCGCAGGACGCCGCCCAGCACGCGATTCCGTGGGACGCCGACGTGTCGCCGGGGATCGAGGAGGTCGCCGCGGCGTTCCGGTCGTACGGGGTGCCGGTCGACGGCGCTTAGCCGATCCCGTCGGGGATCGGCTTCTTCGGCGACCGATTCGCGTTCTTCGGTGATCGAGCGGAGTCGAGATCATTCGGTACGCGGGCGGTGGTCTCGACTCCGCTCGACCGGCGAGGGGCGCTGACCGGCGAGGGGACGCCGACCGGTGATGCCGTTCGCCGTCGACGCATATCGCACTCATCGTTTCGTGAGGTTCTACGACATTTCCTCGGATGTGTTTCATGAGATGTTCCGGGGCGGTTTTCGGTGAAATGAATATGCATGTGTGTGTCTTTTATGGATGTCCGTAGGGGGCTATTTCCGGATGTGAGCATGAGGCATTAGAGAGAATTCTTTTCAATCCCGGAGATGTGATTCATCGCATAGTCGAGATCGAATGAGGTGGGTTACTGTTCACCTGCTGAACATCGTTCAGTGATTTCGATTACGGCATGTCGATCGACGGGCTCGATCCGTCGGGGAATCGAGAGAGAAGTGAAGAAGATCGCGGTGGAGATGGTCGCGTCGGCGATCGGTGTCTCGAGTGCGGGGGCGGCTCATGCCGAAGAAACGGACCGGCGACGAGTCGTATCACCGGAAGTGCTGACGTCTTGATCGAGATTCGCCGAGGGCGGCAGTTCTGGATGCTGCGGCCCCCGGCGGGTCTTCCGTTCTCGGGTAGGGGAGAGAGCTATGCGGGCGAGCCCATCGATTCCGGCTCGGCTGGCGGTGTCGATCGCCGCGGTCGCCTCTCTGCTGCTGGGGATCTATGCTGCGCTGGACCGGGAATCCGCGGAAATCGCCGCATCGCTCGACGTGTATCAGGTGACGAACACCGTCGGAGGGATCGCCGAGCGGGAGTTCGTGAGATCGGTGGAGAAGCTGTCGGTCGAGCGCGATTCGCTGGTCGCTGTCGAGCTCATCGAGCACGGGCGGCGTTCGGTCTATGCGGCCCCCGGCGGGGTCGGCGGCCGATGGTTGGCACACGGATACGACACGCTGACTCCCGGACTGCGGATCGACGTGTACCCGCTGTCGGCGCTGCCGAGCGGAGACTATCGCCAGACGTATCGATTCGAGGACTCGGAGACCAGGAACGCCTTCGTGGAACTCGTCGATCGATCTGGATACGCCGGGCGATCGTTGGGGTCGCTGGAGGTTCAGGTACTGCTCAGCAGTGCGTTCGCCTCCGGGCTGCTGTGCGTACTGGCGATCAGCACGGCGTTGATGTTCTATTCGTCGGTGCTGAACAGTCGGGCATCGGCGATTCAGTCGCTGCACGGTGCCGGGCTGCTCCGCACGCTGCGTCGAGATCTTCGGCTGGTGATGTGCTCCTGGGCGGGATACGTCGGTGCGACGACGGTGCTCATCGGTATCGGCATAGTGATCGCCAAGCGGTACACGGCCTCGGGGTTCGTGCGCTACTGGCTCATCGTCGCGGCGATCCTCGGTGTCGCCGTTCTGCTGTCGGCCGTCGCCGGAACGGTCCTCGTCCGGTCGACGCCGATCGTCGCCACCATCAAGGGCAAAGTGATGTCGGGATGGATCATGCCTTCGGCGGTGCTCCTGTACGCGGCTGTCGCCGCGGTCTTCGTGACGTCGGTGCCCGTGGTCGTCGACAGCGCGTCGGCGGTCGCGGCACGCAGCGCCGAGGCCGACGGCTGGAGCGGACGGGAAGACGTTTCCGGCCTCTATCTGATCGGAGCCCGGGATGAGGCGGCGAGCGAAGTGGACGATCCGCGTTTGGCGGCCTCGATTCGGGATGCGGCGGCCGCCGGGCGAATCCTCTGGTCGAATGTCAATCCGGCGTGGGTGTACGCTCTCGCCGACATCGATTTCCCGGTGGTGGTCATGAACCGGGCCGCCGCCATGAGATCGGTCAACCGGGCCGTTCGGCGGGAGATCGCCGCGGCGCCGAAGAACGCCACCGTCGCGATCGACTCCACCCACCGCGGGACGGCGCTCGATACGTTCACCGCACATGCTCAGCCGGAGCATCCCCAGGACGGGCGATGCGCGACTCCCTGCGTGTCGCGCCGCATGGACACCGAGGTGTTCACCTGGTCGCCGCTCGCCGATCAGCGTCTATGGATCTCCCGTGCACTCCTGGTCGTGGTGCCCGATTCGCTCCTGCTGAATCAGTCGGACTCGGAGATCGCCGCGGCCGCATCGGTGAATACGATCATGTTCACGACGCCCGAGTCGATCGATCGGTTCATCGATGCGAGCTTCATCGGATCCTCGCACACGATTGCGGCCGAGTGGCGTTCGGTCAGTCGGGCGGCGAAGAACGATCTGGTGCTGCGGGTCGCCGCGCTGACGTTGTCGGCTCTTCTCGCGATGTTCATGGCCGTGGCACTCGCTGCGGTCGGCGTGGTGCGTCACCGGGAGCGGTTGTGGGTGGAGTTCGTACACGGTGAGACGTGGTTGCGGCGGTTCCGTCGGCTGTGGGTGTGGCAGCTCTTGATTCCGGCCGGCGTCTCCTGGTGGGTGGTCGATCGAATGATTGTCGAGAAGCGGCAGCGGGACGATCCCGTCAGGAGGTTTTCGCCAGAACTCGAGCTCACGGAAATCACTCCGCAATCGGTGAGTCTGATCGCGGTGGTCCTCCTCGCGGGGACGGTCGTGGCGTTGAGCGCGGCCACCGGATCGGCCCGAATTCCCCGATCGACGTAGTCGTCGAACAGGCATCTTCGAATTCGTACCCGCCGGGTGCGGCCCCTACTCTCGGAAGAACATCCATTGATCACTGTTGACAATGTTCGCAAATCCATCTCCGGTCGTACCATCTGGGACGAGGTCTCCTTCTCCGTTCCCTCCGGATCGATGGTCGCACTGATCGGTGAGTCCGGCAGCGGGAAATCGACGCTGATGAACTGCATCGGGTGCATCGATTCGGTGGACTCCGGCACCATCGTGGTCGACGGAACAGCGGTGACCGGACTCGGTGCGCGAGGTCTCCGGAGGGTGCGGGCGAACAGCATCGGCTACCTGTTTCAAGATTTCGCGTTGATCGAGAACGAATCGGTCTACGAGAACATCAGAATCGGTGTCCGCGGCCGCGTGAGTCGGAAGACGTTCCGGGCGCTCGCCGACGAGATGCTCACTCGAGTCGGCCTGGAGGGGCGCGGGGGTGACAAGGTGCATCGACTCAGCGGCGGTCAGCAACAACGAGTCGCGCTCGCCCGGGTTCTCGCCAGGCGCCCCACGGTGGTGCTGGCCGACGAACCCACCGCGGCCCTGGATCGCGGCAACTCCGAGATGGTGGTGCGCTCGCTGCGTGCCCTCGCCGAGTCGGGGGCGAGCGTGCTGGTCGCGAGTCACGTCCGGTGGGTCGTCGATCACTGCGATGCCGTCGTGTCGTTGACCGAGGGCGCGGGATTCTCCGAGGTGCTGAGTTCGTCGTGACCCCCGCGATGAGTGATTCCTGGTGATCCTTCCCGACCTGCACGGATATGCGGGGTCGGGGCGGACGACGGGGTCCCCTCCGCTCCCGGGACCGGGGAGGAACGCAGTGACGAGCCGTGTCGAAACCTCCGGCACGATCCACTGGTCGAGTGTGCTCGAATCGAGAGCGGGGGCTTCGACACCGGGCGCTCACTTCGTTCGCGCCCGGGCTCAGCCGGCGGAGAGCGACGGGATCCGGTCGACGGCGATGAGCCGAGTCTTCGATGATCGAACGGAGACACGCGACGAACAGGCGGTGGTTCGTCGTTCCCCGGTCGGCCACCGGGAACCACCCGTCTCATCGCACGACGAACCCGAGATTTGACGGGGGGGGGGGGTAATCCGGGCATATTTCTCAGGGTCATGAACCGCGAACGGGAGGAACAGCAGTCATGAACCAGGAGAATCCGATGGGTGCGGCCGGGCGGCCGGTGCGGCTCGAGGCACGACGACGTCTCGGCACCGCCCGGAACGTCTTCCTGTTGATGGTGGTGCCGGCGGTCTTCGCGATCTTCTCGGTCCTGCTGATCATGGGCGGGGAAGTGCTGTTCGGTGTGATCGGTCTCCTCCTCTTCGGGGTGCTCCCGGTCGGGGCCCTGATCATGAAGCGGCGCGACGCGGTACCGCTGATCATCGACGAGGCGGGAGTCCGCAACGGCCGCGGCAGTCTCGATCTCTCTTGGGAGCAGGTCCGCGGGGTCTACTACCGCGTCGAACGGGGTCGGGGCGCCGACAACCACTGGCTCTTGATCGATTCGCCGGTGCCCGGCCGATTCCGTTTCATGGCCGCACTCATCGCCAAGAAGTTCGGTATCCCGAAAGAGGCCGCCCAGCATTCGATTCCGTGGGACAGCGATGTGTCGCCGGAAATCGAGGAGGTCGCCGCGGCGTTCCGGTCGTACGGGGTGCCGGTCGACGGCGCTTAGCCGAGTTTCTGGTGCATGGAGTTCCTCTCGGCGATCGAGATCTGTGGTCTCGACTCCGCTCGACCAGCGAGGGGAGACCGACCGGCGGGGGGAGACCGACCGGTGAGGGGAGGCCGACCGGCGAGGGGCCGACGGACACCGGCCGCCAGCGTGACAAGGAGGGTGATATGCCCTTTCCTTCGCTCTGGCGGCCGGTGTCCGTTCTCGGAGCGCGGAGGCGTCGCGTCGTCGACCTGCCGGTGCGGCGGAGAGGACCGGTGCGGGGCCGCTGTCTTTAAACTCATGGCATGACCGCACCCGTCGATTACCTCGATCCGCGTTCGTCGGCGCTGACGCCGATGTCGCCCCGCTACCGGACCGCTGAGCAGGTGTCCGCGCTCGGGTGGGCCGGACTCCCGCTGGTCGGCGCGGTGATCGCCGCGCTGTTCGTCGGCTGGTGGATGTGGCTCGTCGTCGCGGCCCTGGCGGTGGCGTTGGTCGTCGTGCTGTGGATCGCGACGCGTCGCGCCGATGCGCATCGCTACGCCGAACTCGGCGACGACCTGGTGGTCGCGCGGGGCATCCTGTGGCGCGGCGTCACGGTGGTGCCCTACGGCCGCATCCAGTTCGTCGACCTCGAGGAGGGTCCGTTCCTGCGCCTGTTCGGGTTGGCGACGCTGAAGCTGCACACCGCCAGCGCGACGTCCGACGCACAGATCCACGGACTCACCCGCGACGACGCCCAAGCCCTCCGCGCCCGCCTGTCCGAGGCGGCCCGCGTCCGGATGGAAGGACTGTGACCGCACCGGCGCGGTACATCGGGGCCGGTCGTCTGCGAGTGCATCCGCTGACCCCGCTGCTGCGCGCATGGAAGGCCGTGATCGCCCTGGCCGTCGTGCTGGTGGTCCAGGCCGGTGCCGGGCTGACGGCGCTGATCTCGGAGATCGGTTCCGCGATGGGCGGTGTCACCGTGGCGGCCGGTGCGGTGACGGCGCTGATCGTGGTCGGCACGGTCGTGCTGGTCGGCGCGCTCGCGGCGTGGAGCTGGCGCGCCAGGTTCTTCGAACTCGACGACGAGGAGATCCGGATCGGTCACGGCATCGTGGCCCGGCAGCGGCGCTCGGCCCGGTACGACCGCGTGCAGTCGGTCGACATCCGGCGACCGCTGATCGCGCGACTCTTCCGCCTGGGCGAACTGACCGTCGAGACCGCGGGCGGCGCCGACTCGGCGCTGGTGATCGGCTACCTCGACGTCCCGGCCCTGGAGCGGGTGCGCGCGGAGATCCTGGCCGCCACCCGGACCCCGCACCCGGGTGCGGGACCGCAGCGGACGCCGGGCGGCCCCGCGGCGGAGACGCGAGCACCGGGAAGTCCGATGCCGTCCACGCCGGGCATCCCCGACCCCGCGATGCTCGGCGGCGTCGCGGGTGAGACCCGGCGCCCGCGACCGCCCGCACCCGACCCGGTGCTCAACGGTCCGATCCCGACCGGGACGCTGATCGAGATGATCGTGCGTTCCTTCGCGGTGGGGGCGCTCGGCGTCCTGGGCGGCGCGGTGCTGGCCGGGATCAGCGGCGGACTGTTCGGCGGGATCGTCGCGCTGGGCGGTGCCGTCGCACTGCTGTGGGTTCCGCTCGACCGGTTCTGGCGGCAGACGCTCACGCTCGACGATCACGACGCGCGGCTGACGGTGACCGCCGGATTGGCGTCGACCCGGAAGCAGACGATCCCGCTGCGTCGCATCCACGCGCTGCGGGTGCGCAGGCCGTTCCTCTGGCGCGGGAGGACGTGGGCCGAGCTGAGCTCGTCCATCGCCGGGTACGGCGGGGGCGACGATCAGGCCGGTGAGACCACCCTGGTCGCGGTCGACGCCGCCGCCGCCGTCGTCGACACCTCCGCGGCGATCCTGGACCGGATCGCGACGGGGGACCGCACCCCGGTCGCCCGCTGGCGTTCGCCGGACCAGGCGCGGTGGGTGTCCCCGATCGACTGGCGACGGCAGGACGTGGCGCTGTCCGCGGCGGTGATCACGGCGAGCTGGGGCCGGTGGAGCGAGAAGGACGCGGTGGTGCCGTGGCGCCACGTCCAGGGCGTCTGGATGACGCAGGGGCCGGTGCAGCGCGCCCTCGGCCTGGCGAACGTGCACATCGCGGTGGTCGCGGGTCCGGCACAGGTGATCGCGCGGGACCTGGCCGTCGACGACGCCCAGGACCTCCTGACGCGGATCCTGCACATCCGGCGGGTGCGCGGCCGACGCTGAACCGCGATTCTCAGACGTCCCGGGGGGGGAAGGGCATCCAGATGGCGGTCCGCGCCGGAACCTCCCGTATCCCCCCGAGCCGCACGCGTCTCGCCGGTCGAGCGGAGTCGAGACCACCTTCTGAGCGCCGAGGGGGGATCTCGACTCCGCTCGATCATCGAAGGAGGCTCGATGATCGAGGGAGGCTCGACCTTCGAGGGAGGTTCGACTTGCGAGGGAGGCTTGACCTGCGCGAGAGGTTCGACCTGTGAGGGAGGGTTCGACCTGAGAGGGAGGTTCGAGTGAGGGAGGCTCGGCCGCCGGGAATCGCTCACCTCACGCGGTGGAGGGGACCGCGGACCACGGGGGGACGCCCACGCCGGTCATCCGGACCGTGCCCCACTGGGTGATCTCGGTCATCTTGGCGGCCACCGGATCACCGCCCGGCAGGGCCACTCCGGCGCGCGACTTGCCGGCGGATTTGAGACGGTGCGCCTGCTCGCCGTACAGCGTGCCCGCCCAGTGGAAGTGTCCGTCGCTGCCGTCGAGGTGCCCGCGGGCGCGCAGCCGCGCGGTGAACTCCTCGGCGCCGACGGTCACCACCACGTCGTCGTCGAACACCTCGGTCTCGACCGATTCGTCGGTGGTCCAGTCGTAGTCGATCGGGTCGAACCGGGCCGGCCTGGTCCGACGGAATCGCCGGCGTCGCGGTTTCTGCTGGTAGACCGAGATGCCGGACTGGACGGGGCGCCGGACGGCGACGCCGTGTGCGTCGATCAGGTGCGCCTCGGTCAGCGCGGCCACCACGTAGTCGACCGACGCGTCCTGGACGAAGAACGTGTTCGGCGCCTCGGTCGAGGCGACTCCCAGATGGTTCGGTTCCGGAGCCGGTGCGTCGGTGACCACCAGGTCGGCGGTGCTCGGATCGGCGACCAGAGCGAAGGGGAGCGGGGAGTCGCCGAGTCTGCGGCGAACCGATTCGATCGCCGCCGACGTCCCCCGGAGCGCGATGACGGTCACCGGAGGAACCCCGCGCGCTTCCACATGTACTCGCTGAAGCGGTTCATCAGTCCGGCCTGGCGCAGGAAGGTGGACAGCGGTTCGAACGACAGGATCTGGGCCGCGTGGAAGTGCGGATTCGCCCGAGCGATCCTCGCGGCCTCCCCGGGGTCGGCCAGGCCCGCCCTCCGGTACATCTCCGGGTTGGTGAACAGCGTCCGGAAGATCGGTGCGGCGAGGCCGTGGATCGTGGCGGCGACGAAGGTCTCGAACCTCGACCGGAGCGGCATCCGGCGCATGACGCCGTCACGCGCGAAGCCGATGTGCCGGGACTCCTCGGTGACGTGGATCTGCATCACGCGCGAGACCATCGGCTGGAGTTCGGGATCGTCCTTGATCTCGCGCTGCAGGGCGTCGAACAGTTCCTCGCCGACCAGGGTGATCACCCACAGCGAGGTGCCGCGCATCACGACCGGGATCAGGTGCATGGTGCGGCGCTGCCAGCGGCGCAGGGCGTAGGCGCGGGCGCCGGTGCGTTCGATCGCCTTGCCGAACATCGTCATGTGCCGGCATTCGTCGCCCATCTCGGTGAGCGAGTAGTGCGTGGTGGCCGCGGCGGGATCCTCCTTCATCAGGTTGATCAAGAGCGCCCGGTTCAGCAGGTTCTCGAACCAGATGCCGACGGACATGATGTTCGCCATCTCCTGGCGAGACAACTCGATCCGCTGCTCCTCGGTCATCGCCTCCCACAGATCGGTGCCGTAGAGGGACACGACGTGCGGCGGGAGGAAGTACTTGCCGTCGACGAGCGGGGCCTCCCAGTCGATGTCGACGACGGGGTCGTAGGAGCGGCTCGCCGAGCCCTTGAGGAGACGGCGGGCCACGCCCAGTCGCGCCTCCCTGTTCTCTTTCGCGAGGGCGGTTCGGTCGGTCTCGGTCACGGTCATCGCGGGAGGGTCCTTCGTGTCGACGTCCGGCTGCGGAGAAGCCGTTATTACAATGACCAATGTAACCATTGATTGATGGCATCGTCGAGGGCTCCGGCGACACGGGGCCGACGGAACCCGGTCGGGCCCGGAGGTCAGCGGCCGCGGTCGCGCAGGACCGCGTACAGCTCGGCGAGGTCGTCGAGGGCTTCGGCCAGCTGCGTGGCGCCCACCCCGGACGCCCGCAGCGCGGCGCGGAGGGCGGTCGTGTCGAGTGCGGTCAGGGCGTCGACGGGGGAGAAGGCCGGGAGCGGCGGCAGGGGAGCGTGGTCGCCGTAGTAGACGGCGGGCGGGGGACCCTTCGACTCGGGCTCCTCCGTCGCCCGGCTCAGGGGGCGGAGGCGGGGGTCGTCCTGGTCCGCCGTCCGGTTCGGGGAGCGGGGTGACGACTCGGCGGAGCGGTCCCGGGCGAGTGCGAGCAGATCGGGCAGGTCGGTGCCCATCACCCGCAGCAGCGTGACCGGCAGCCTGTCGATCTGCGCCGCCACCTCGAACGCCGTGGCCAGCACATGGATGCACCGTGGAGCCTCGTCGGGGCAGGTGCACGACGACGCCACGTCGGCCGACTCCGTCGGCGCGATCAGCTCGCCCAGCGCCGCCGGCTGCTCCCCGCGGGCCAGGGCGAGCAGCGACTCGACCTCGCCGCTCGCCCGCAGCAGTTCGACGACGGTGACCGGATCCACGACCCGCGGCGTCAGGATCACCTCGAACGGATCGAGCTGGCTGCCCCGGACCGAGGAGGTGATCTGCCCGGGCGCGATCGTCGGACCGTCGACGTGGTGGTCGCGGAAGTAGCGTCGTGCGCCCGTCACGTGCCGATGGTCGGCGCCGGCCTCGACGACGCCGACGAACGCCCGACCCCACGGGGTGATGCCGTAGCCGCGCACCGGCGCGCGGCCGCGCCGCGCCGTCATCGCCGTCCCCGGATCATTCGCCCACCGCCTCATCGCGGAGGGCGAGCAGGTCGAACAGGGCGTCGTCGCCGAGGTCGGAGAGCCAGCTCTCACCGGTGCTCACCGTCAGGGACGACAGTTCGCGCTTCGACGCGATCAACTCGTCGATCCGCTCCTCCAGCGTGCCCACGCACACGAACTTGCGGACCTGGACCGACCGGGTCTGGCCGATCCGGTGGGCGCGGTCGGTGGCCTGCTCCTCGACGGCCGGATTCCACCAGCGATCGGCGTGGATCACGTGATTGGCCGCGACCATGTTCAACCCGGTGCCGCCCGCCTTGAGCGTCGCGATCAGGACCGGCGGACCGTCACCGGCGGCGAAACCGGTCACCGTCTCGTCGCGTTCGGTCCGGGAGAGCCCGCCGTGCAGCACCGGGACGTCACGGCCGAGCACGGGGCCCAGCCACTCGCTCAGCAGCGCGGCGAACGCCGCGAACTGGGTGAAGACGAGCGCGCGATCGCCCTCGTCGACCAGCGTCGTGGTGACGTCGGCCAGCAGTTCCACCTTGCCCGAGCGATGCTTGCCGCGGCGCAGCATGGGAGACCCGTCGCCCAGGTAGTGGGCCGGGTGGTTGCAGACCTGTTTGAGCCGGGTGAGTGCGGCCAGCACGGTGCGGCGCCGCTGACTCGCGTGCCGTGGATCCGCCAGCGCCTTGTGCAGGTCGTCGAGGATCGCCTGGTAGAGTCCGGCCTGCTCGGCGGTCAGATTGGTCCGGACCGTGAGCTCGGACTTCTCCGGCAGATCCGCGGCCACCGCCGGGTCGGTCTTCAACCGTCTCAGGACGAACGGCCGGGTCAGCGCGTTCAGCTTCGCCAGGGCCCGCGGATCGCGTTCGCGTTCGATCGGCTCGGCGAACCGGGCTCGGAACGACGATGCCGTCCCGAGCAGCCCCGGATTCACCAGGTCGATCACCGCCCGGAGGTCTTCGAGCCGGTTCTCCACCGGCGTGCCGGTGAGCGCGACCCGGCGTCGTACGTCCAGGGCCCGCAGAGCCCGGGCGGCGGCGGTCCGGACGTTCTTCACGTGCTGGGCCTCGTCGACCACCAGCAGGTCCCACCCGTGGTCGGCGAACCGTGTGCGGTCGCGGGTGAGCGTGGCGAAGGTCGTCACCACCACGTCGGTCGACGACGACGCCCACCGCGCCGCATCGCGCTTCGGCCCGTGATGCACGACGACGCCGAGCCCCGGTGCGAACCGCGCCAGCTCGCGGTGCCAGTTGCCGATCACCGACATCGGGCAGACGACCAGCGCGGGCGGCGCGGCGGGATCGTCGGCGCGCCGCCGGGCGATCAGGGCGATCACCTGGACGGTCTTGCCCAGACCCATGTCGTCGGCCAGCACGCCGCCGGCGCCGATCCGGCTCAGGGCGTGCAGCCATTCCAGGCCGCGCTGCTGGTAGGGCCGCAGCACGGCGGTGAGCCCGGGCGGCGGCTCCACCGGTTCGGGCCGGATCACCCCGCCCGCGGCGACGTCGTCGAGCCAGCCGAGTCCCTCGACGCCGGTCACCGGCACCGGGAGTCGTTCGTCGGCGGCGGTGATCAGGCTCATCAGTTCGGCCAGATCGAGCGCGGTGCCGTCGCCGCCGGTGCGGCGGGCGGTCTGCCGGGCGGAGAGGAAGGCGGCGGCCCGGGAGAGCGCGGAGCCCTCGGCGCGCACCCACCGTCCGCGGATCCGGACCAGGTCGCCGTGCTGGCGGGCCAGCTCGTCCAGGTCGTCCTGGCTGAGCGGGGCCGAGCCGTCGCCGAGCGCCAACCGCCATTCGAAATCGGAGATCTCGTCGAGTCCGACCAGGCCGGGTCGGGCGCCGCCGCCGGGGACCGCGCCGCCGCGCAGGGTCAGGGACGGGGTCACCGTGGCCACCGCGGAGGGCAGGAGCACGGTGATGCCGGCCGCGGTCACGGCCGCCGCGCCGACGGCGAAGAAGTCGGCGACCTGGGCGGTGGTCAGCAGGAAGTCGAGGTCGTGCGGATCGGCCTCGGCCCGGGAGAGCTCGCCGAACGCGCCGACGGCCTCGGCCAGTTCACTGGTCAGCGCATCGAGGTCGTGCGGGCCGAGGCGGTGCGGCACCACCGGTTCGACGGTGCCGTCGGGGAGCCGACGGCACACCTGCAGGCGCCAGCGTTCCTGCTCGGGCGGATGGACCGTGCCGGGTGCGGCGTCGAAGCCGGTGGAGTCCTCGGCGGGGGGATCGTCGTCGGGTTGATGCAGCCGCAGGACCAGCGTGGGGCCCTCCGGCCGCCCGGTGTCGAGCCAGGACAGCCACGCCGCCGCGGCGCTCGCGCCCCCGGTCGGCAGCGTCTCCGGCGCCGGTGCGGTGAGCCCGTCGATCAGCGGGACCCGCGAGCGGCCGCGTTCGACGGCCAGCGCGCGGCGGCACTCCGCATCGAGCACCTCGACGACGAAGTCGGTGAGCGCCGCCGTGCCGCCGTGCACCGCCAGCGCCTGCGGAGCGCTCGCGGCCACCACGGTCTGCCAGCTCCGCCAGGCGGCGCCGGGCAGCGGGCACCATCCGACCGCGGCCTCGTCGTCGGTCTGCCGGACGGTCGGGACCACCGCGCCGGCATCGCGCAGGGCCCGGGCTCCGGCGAGGAGGTACCGGTAGAACGCGAGGTCGCCGCCGACGGTCAGGTGTTCGCAGCGGTCCAGCAGTTCGACGGCGGTCGGGATCCCCAGGGCCACCGCGCGGCGCAGTGCGCGGGAGCCGTCGGGGCCGGTGTGATCGACGGTGTGCCGCAGGCGTCGCCGGGCCAGCAGGTCGGCCACCGACTCGGGAAGCGCGACCACCTCCCCGAGGGGGCGGGTCTCCCCGGCGTCGCACGGTGCGCCGTCGGGCCAGAGCAGCAGACCGAGTCCCGGACGCCAGAGGGCGCGCAGCGGAAGCACCCGTGTGCCACGGTGCATTGGCACGGTCATGTCGGTCTCCGCTCGCTCGTCCGTCCTCGTCCTCGTCCTCGGCGCGCCGCCCCGGTTCACCGGGGAGTTCGGGCGAGAGGTCGACGGTTCGGAAGAATCTACGTCACGGTGGGGACAGGGAGCGGGCTACACCGAGCTCTTGAGATCGTTCAGCACCAGCCACGCCGCGGCCAGGCCCGACGACCGGTACCAGATCTCGTCGTCGATCCAGAACACCCGGCCCCACGACGGAGCGCCGAGATCGAGCCACTCGTCGCTCTCGAGCACGGACTCGGCGTGCTCGAGGGCCCGGCGGTCCGCGGCGCTGACCAGGATGAGGTCGCCGTCCGCGTCGGCGAAGGTCGCGTCGTCGATGCTCACCGGTCCGGTGCGGCGCTGCGATGCGGGGCGCTGCACGCCGACCAGCCCCATGATCGAGGCGCCGAAGTTGTCGGTCCCCTGCAGGTCCTCGGCGTCGATTCCGGAGACGGTGGTGAACCGGACCAGGGACACCTGGTTGTGGCTCGCATCCATCCGGCGTCCGGCGCGGGCCGCCTCGGCGTCGAACTCCTGGAGTCGTTCGGCGCCGGCCGCGGTCCGGTTCAGGGCCTCGGCGACCTCGGTGAAGACGGTGCGCCAGTTCCGGTAGTACCGGTGTTCCGTCGGGTCGTCCGCCTGCACCGTGACCACCCGGGCCGCGCCGAGTGCGCCGCTGTCGCGCAGGGCCTTCACCGACTTCGCGGTGCCCGGGGTGGCCAGGACCAGCTGCGGGGCGGCCTCGGCGACGGCGGCGCGGTCGGGGAGCTCACCGAGGGCGGGGACGGCGCCGAGCTGGGGACCCAGGTAGGCGGGGACGGCGCCGGCCGCGGCGGTCACCCCGCGGACCTTCGCGCCCGCCCCCAGGGCGCACACCGGCATCGAGCAGCACCGGATCGGTCACCACCACCCGGGTCACGTCGCTCAGCCCGGGGTCGGGCGCGGTGGGAGCCAAGCAGGTTTGGGTGTAATCGCGTTCGGCGTTCACCACGTCGGCCTGCGCCATGCGCGAGGTGACCGTCGAGATGATGCTGCCGGACGGCGTGCGCAGGAGGCCGTCGTCGCTGCCGCAGGCCGTCAGCCCGGCGGCCAGGACCCCGGCGAGGGCGACGGTCGCAAGGGAACGGATCGGAGAGTTCGCGAGCACGCGCCTACGCTAGCAGAACCCCGAGGCCGTTCCGGCGCCGGAGCGTCGGCCCCGGGATGCCGTTCCACCTGGGGATATCGGGGGAGATCGGGGTTTAATACGACAGATCGTAGGACCCGGTCGGTACGCGGCCCGGCTCTGGTTTACGATCAATGGACAGCGCAGGTGCCTTCCGGGCATTGCCAGCGCCGACATTGGTTAGAGTCCAGGCGTCAATCGCGCCCAGGAGGAGGATCTGTGACCGCGGTAGACCAGCCGACGACCGAGGTGACTCCGGTACGTCCGTATCCCGAGCGCTATGCGCCCAAGGGGTCGTTCTTCTACAAGATGATCACCACGACCGATCACAAGCTGATCGGTCAGATGTACATGGTGGCCTCGTTCGGCTTCTTCCTGGTGGGCGGCCTGATGGCCCTCCTCATGCGAGCCGAGTTGACCCACCCGGGACTGCAGTTCCTCTCGAACGAGCAGTTCAACCAGCTTTTCACCATGCACGGCACCGTCATGCTGCTGATGTACGCGACCCCGATCGTGGTCGGCTTCGCGAACTTCGTGCTGCCGCTGCAGATCGGTTCGCCCGACGTCGCGTTCCCGCGCCTGAACTCGATGGGCTTCTGGCTCTTCCTCTTCGGCAACCTCGTGGCCCTGGGCGGCTTCCTCAGCCCGGGCGGCGCCGCCGACTTCGGCTGGACCGCGTACAGCCCGCTGAACGACGCCATCCACGCGCCGGGCATCGGCGCCGACCTGTGGATCATGGGTCTGGGCGTCGCCGGTCTGGGCACCATCCTCGGTGCGGTCAACATGATCACCACCGTCGTGTGTCTGCGTGCCCCGGGCATGACCATGTTCCGCATGCCGATCTTCACCTGGAACATCCTGGTGACCAGCGTCCTGATCCTGCTGATCTTCCCGCTGCTGACCGCCGCCCTGCTGGGCCTGGAGGTCGACCGCCAGTTCGGCGCGCACCTGTACGACCCCGCCAACGGCGGCGTCATCCTGTGGCAGCATCTCTTCTGGTTCTTCGGTCACCCTGAGGTGTACGTCATCGCCCTGCCGTTCTTCGGCATCGTCTCCGAGGTCTTCCCGATCTTCTCGCGCAAGCCGATCTTCGGTTACTCGGGCCTGGTCTACGCCACCCTGGCGATCGCCGCCCTCTCGGTGGCCGTCTGGGCGCACCACATGTACGTCACCGGCGCCATCCTGCTGCCGTTCTTCTCGTTCATGACGTTCCTGATCGCGGTGCCCACCGGCGTGAAGTTCTTCAACTGGATCCTCACGATGTGGAAGGGGCGGATCACCTTCGAGACGCCGATGCTGTTCTCCATCGGCTTCATCGTGACCTTCCTCTTCGGCGGTCTGACCGGCGTCCTGCTGGCCGCCCCGCCGATGGACTTCCACGTGTCCGACTCGTACTTCGTCGTCGCCCACTTCCACTACGTGCTCTTCGGCACCATCGTGTTCGCGACCTACGCCGGCATTACCTGTGGTTCCCGAAGATGACCGGGCGCATGCTCGACGAGGGCCTGGGCAAGTGGCACTTCTGGCTCACCTTCACCGGCTTCCACATGACCTTCCTGGTGCAGCACTGGCTGGGCAACGAGGGCATGCCGCGCCGCTACGCCGACTACCTGCCCAGCGACGGTTTCACCACGCTGAACATGGTCTCGACCGTCGGTGCGTTCATCCTCGGCCTGTCGATGTTCCCGTTCCTGTGGAACGTCTTCAAGAGCTACCGTTACGGCGAGGTCGTCACGGTCGATGACCCCTGGGGCTTCGGCAACTCGCTCGAGTGGGCCACCAGCTGCCCGCCGCCGCGGCACAACTTCACCGAGCTGCCCCGGATCCGTTCGGAGCGTCCGGCGTTCGAGCTGCACTACCCGCACATGGTCGACCGGATGCGCGCCGAGGCCCACGTGGGCTGGGGCAGCGCCAAGCACCAGCCGGGCGCCGATCACTGATCGTCGCACCGGTGGGTCGACCACCTGATCGATCACCAGGCCCGTCCGAGTCCGCTCGGACGGGCCCGGTGCATCTCCGGCCGACCCGATCTGAGACACCGACTGTGACCCGATCCCTGAGCCGGTCCGAGGCGCCAGCCGAGGACCGTGTCGAAGGGTCTCCGGCGAGCAGATCTCCGAGACCCTTCGACACGCGGCCTCGTTCCTCGGCCGCGGCTCAGGGATCGGCGGTGTGACGCGGGGCCTTGTCGAGGTGCGGGGAGACGGATCGGCGGGGTGGCGCGGGGCCTCTTCGGCGTGCGGGGGAGGGATCGGCGGGGAGCGAGGCGGGCCGGATTTTCGGTCTCGGGCGGGGGCCCTTCATAATTCAGGGGTGGCCGATAACGAAGCGAAGCAGTCGATCCTCCTCACCGTGAGCGGGCCGGACAAGCCCGGCGTCACCTCGACGCTGATGGCGATCCTGGCCGAGCGCGGGGTGGACCTGCTGGACGTGGAACAGGTCGTGATCCACGATCACCTGACGCTCGGCGTCCTGGTGTCCACGGAGTCGCCGGTGTCGGAGCTGTCCGCGGCGGTGACCGTCCCGATGGCCGAACGCGGCATGGACGTGGCCTTCGCCGAGGACGACGACGAGGAGACCGGTCAGGCCTCGTCCACCCATGCCGTGGTGATCCTGGGCAGTCCGATCTCCGCGGAGGCCTTCGCCGCGGTGGCCACCGAACTGGCCGCCCAGGGCGGCAACATCGACTCCATCCGCGGTGTCGCCGACTACCCGCTGACCGGTCTGGAACTGATGGTGACGGTGGCGCCGGGCGACGACGCGAACGCGGCCCTGCGCCAGAGCCTGGGCGCGGTGTCGGCCCGCTACCCGGTCGACATCGCGATCGAGCGCGGCGGGCTGTCCCGGCGCGCCAAGCGCGTCATCGTGTTCGACGTCGACTCCACCCTGATCCAGGGCGAGGTGATCGAGATGCTCGCCGCCGAAGCCGGCCGAGAGGCGGAGGTCGCCGCGGTCACCGAGGCCGCCATGCGCGGTGAACTGGACTTCGCGCAGTCGTTGCACGAGCGGGTCCGCGCGCTCGAGGGCCTGGACGCCGAGGTGATCGACCGGGTCGCCCAGAGCATCCAGCTCACGCCGGGCGCGCGCACCACCATCCGCACCCTGAACCGTCTCGGCTACCACTGCGGCGTGGTCTCCGGCGGTTTCCGCCAGGTGATCGATCCGCTGGCCGCCGAACTCGAACTGGACTACGTGCAGGCCAACACGCTGGAGATCGTCGACGGCAGGCTCACCGGCAAGGTGGTGGGCGAGGTGGTCGACCGTGCGGGCAAGGCCCGCTGTCTCGCCGAGTTCGCCGCCAAGATGCACGTGCCGATGGAGCAGACCGTCGCCGTCGGCGACGGCGCCAACGACATCGACATGCTCTCCGCGGCGGGGATGGGCATCGCGTTCAACGCCAAGCCGGCGCTCCGCGAGGTGGCCGATGCCACGCTCGACCACCCCTACCTGGACGCCGTGCTGTACATGCTCGGCGTGACCCGCGACGAGGTGGAGGCCGCCGACGCGGGCGATCTGGGCGTGCAGCGCGTCCCGCTCGGCTGAGGTCAGTTCCGCGCGTCCACCGCCGACGGCGGACGGTCCTGCAGTTCCTTGAGGACCGCCGGGTCCTGCAGATCCATCCACGCGATCACGTCCTGATAGGTGGCGCAGATGGTCTCGGGCTTCACGCACGTCTCGCGCATGAAGTCCGCGGTGGCCGGATTGAAGGCGTTGCCGCTCCACTCGTTGAAGTGGTTGGCGATGACGATCGGGGCGCGGTTGCCGCTGTAGGCGCGCTTGTAGATGTAGTCGTAGCTCCGTTTCACGATGCGTCGGATCCGCGGGGCGTCCCGGGGACGGTCCTTCGCGCCGTTCGCGCTGAACCAGTAGTTGTAGTCCAGCGCCATCTGGCGGCGCCGGAGGGGCGGCGACCAGGTGACGGGCACGTGGAACTCCCAGATCCCGCGTTGCTTGTACGGCCAGCGCACACCCGGATCGGGGGCCGGGAACGACGAGTCCCAGGTCATGTCGTGCTTCCTCAGCGCGGGGAACAGCGTCCGGGGGGAGCCCTCCAGGCACTGGGTGCGGCCGCCCTTGACCACCTCGGGGCCGAACGCCAGGTCGGGGCCGGTGGTGATCCCGGTGTTCTTCCGCCAGTTCGTCATCAGCGAGAAGAACTGGTCGAGTTCGTGGTTCCAGTCGCGGGCGGTCCAGTCCTTGCCCGGATGCTTGGTGCCCGCGCAGAAATGGCCGACGAAATGGGTGCCCATCTCGTGACCGGCGAACCAGGTGCGGTTGAGGTACCGGATCTCTTCGAGGACCTCGGGTCTGGTGCCGCCGAACGCGATCGACGACTCGCCCGGCTTGTAGCGGGGACCGCGGTACTTCTTCCGCGCGGAATCGGTGAGGAAGTAGAGGCCGGTCATGAGCGCGGTGAAACGCGAATCGGTCTCCTCGGCGGTCTTCAGGAACAGATCCCAGTTCGGGCCGACCCCCACGCCGTCGAACGAGAAGAGGATGAACTGCGGTGGCTTCTCACCCGGGGCCAGCTTCCTCATCGGGACGTTCGAGGCCAGTCGCCGGGGTTTCTCCGGTACCGAGGTGGTGGCGGTGCTCGACGGCGCAGGAGTGGTGGCCTGGCCCTCGATCTCCTGGGGACCGCACGTCGCCACGACGAGTGCGATCACCAACGCGATCACCAGTGCCCCCGAATAGAGACCGAATCGCAGCCTCCGGTCATCTGCCGCCATTATTACCTCTGTCCCCTACGGCCGAAATCGACCCCTACAACCGAATTCTCCGGTCAGCTTACCCAGGAACCGGACGGATTCCCGGTGCTCAGCGCCGTGCCGCGGTCGCCCTCGACCGAGACTATCCTCGGTTCCGATGGGACTCGACAGCAATCTCGACCGTTTCGCCCGGTATCGTCCGACATCTCCGGATCCCGACGACCCGGGGCGGGTCCTCGCCATGCCCCTCGTCCTGCGGATCGAGAAGACCGCGCCGCCGGCGAAGGGGCCGCTGCTGGAGGCGGCGGCCCGCGCGACGGTCCTGGCCTGTCTGGATCCGCGGGCGGCACCGGGCGGGGAGTGGGCGGAGGCCTTCGACGCCTGGTGCGCCGGCCGGATCCGGAAGATCGCCCGGCGGGCCCGAGGCGCGCAGTGGCGGGCCGTCGAGGAACTGCCCGGGGTCACCGTGGAGTGCGCGGGGGCGCAGGCGCGGGCGTTCGTGCCGGGACCGGTCGGCGCCGTCGACCGCAGACTCACCCGGCTCCAGATCGGGGGCACCGAGGTGGCGGGGGAGTTGGCCGACGACGAGCCGGGCGGCCTGGTCCTGTGGGTGGCGCCGCAGCCGCCGATGACCGTCGGCAAGCTCGCCGCGCAGGTGTCGCACGCGTCGATGCTCGGGGCGCCGCTGATCCCGTCGGACCGCCTCGAGCCGTGGTACGCGGACGGGTGCCCGCTGTCGGTGCGCCGGGCCGATGCGTCCCGCTGGGCGGCGCTGCTCGCCGAGGAGGCGGCCGGGCGCGCCGTCGCGGTGCGGGACGCCGGTTACACCGAGGTGGCCCCGGGATCGTGCACCGTGATCGCGTCGTTCGGTTGAAGACGACGGGGCGCCGGAGACCGAGTCCACCCCGTCGATCCCTGAGCCGGGAGCGAGGAACGAGCACCCGTGTCGAAGGGTCGCCGCGCGCCCTCCCGCCGCGGATCAGCTCCGGGGCGCGAGGGCCTCGACGGTGCCGAACCACACGTCCCGGTCCGGGGCGAGGGAGGCCAGCATCAGCTCGTCGGCCTGCGCGTGTTCGGCGAAGGCGTTGAGCGCGGTGCGGACCTCGTCGGGCGTGCCCGTCGCGGCGTAGCGCAGCATCTCGTCCACCTGCCGCCCGGCGGGCCCGGCGAGCAGGGCGTCGGCCTGCTCGTCGGACATGGTCAGGTCGCGGGCGAAGAGGAGCTTGGCGCGCTGCCGTCTGGACTCGTGGAGCTGCCGGGCGACGAGCTCGGCGTCGTCGTGCGCGATGACCGTCGTCGCGGCGATCACGTACGGCTCGGTGACGCCGCCGTCGAGCGTCTGCGCGGGCCGGAACTCGCTGCGGTACAGCGCGACGGCCTGTTCCAGTGCGGCGGGCGCGAAATGCGAGGCGAAGGCGTAGGGGAGGCCGAGGTAGGCCGCGAGCTGCGCGCCGAAGAGCGACGACCCGAGGATGTACAGCGGGACGTCGGTGCCCGCGCCGGGGGTCGCGACGACCCCGGACTGCTGGGGCGTGCCCCGCAGGTACCCCTGCAGTTCCACGACGTCGTGCGGGAACTTCTCGGCGTCGGCCGGGTCGCGGCGCAGCGCGGCGAAGGTGGCCCGGTCGCCGCCCGGGGCGCGGCCGAGACCGAGATCGATCCGATCCGGGTACAGCTCGGCGAGCGTGCCGTACTGTTCGGCGATCGCCAGCGGCGAATGATTGGGCAGCATCACCCCGCCCGCGCCGAGCCGGATGCGCCGGGTGGCGGCGCCCATCCGGGCCACCAGCACCGCGGGCGCGGCGGAGGCGATCGCCGACATGTTGTGGTGTTCGGCGTACCAGAGCCTGCGATATCCGCCGGTCGCGGCGGCACCGGGCCCCGAACCGCCGGACCCCGAATCGTCGGACCGGGCCGCGGCGACGGTGCCGTCGGCGAACTCGGCCAGCGCGAGGGAGTGCGCGAGGGCTTCGCGGACGGTCTCGCCGGGGCCCACCTGGGCGAGGTCGAGAAGCGATACCGGAACGTTGATCTGACTCACGAACGGATTCAAGTCCGCCGCACCGGTGCGGTATTCCCGACGGCCCGGCCCGTGCCGTGCATCATGGGGGAGTGACTGACGCGCTGACCGATCCCGATCTGATCCTCGACTTCCACGACGTCTCCCTGTATCGCGGGGGCACGAAGCTCGTCGGCCCGGTCACCTGGCAGGTGGAGCTCGACGAGCGCTGGGTGATCATCGGACCGAACGGCGCGGGCAAGACGTCGCTCCTGCGGATGGCGGCGGCGATGGAGCACCCGACCTCGGGCACCGCCTTCGTGCTCGGCGAGCAGCTCGGGCGCACCGACCTCCGGGATCTGACGACGCGGATCGGTCTGGTCAGTTCGGCGCTCGCGGCCCGGGTCCCGGCGCACGAGGTGGTGTCCGACCTCGTCGTCTCCGCCGGTTACTCGGTGCTCGGGCGCTGGCGCGAACGGTACGACGACTTCGATCGCGACCGGGCCGCGAACGTCCTGGAGTCGATGGGCGCCGAGCACCTGATGGACCGGACGTTCGGCACGCTGTCGGAGGGCGAGCGCAAGCGGGTGCTGATCGCGCGCGGCCTGATGACCGATCCGGAGCTGCTGCTGCTCGACGAGCCGGCCGCCGGCCTGGATCTGGGCGGGCGCGAGGAGCTGGTGGCCCGGCTGGGGGCCCTGGCCGCCGATCCGGACGCCCCGGCGATGGTGCTCATCACCCACCACGTGGAGGAGGTCCCGCCGGGCTTCACCAACCTGCTGATGCTCTCCGAGGGCGAGGTGATCACCCAGGGGCCGCTCACCGAGAAGCTGACCCCGGAGAACCTCACCCGGGCGTTCCGGCAGAACATCGCGCTGGCCCGCGACGGCGACCGCTACTTCGCCCGGCGGGCCCGGCGCGCGGGCGGGCATCGCCGCGCACCGGAGTAACCCCGGTTACAGTCGGCATCGAACAAGTTCGACGTCGCACGCCGCCCCAGCGGCGCACCAGCAGGAGGAGCCACCGATGACCACGCCCGACACCCCGATGCAGGTCTCCCCGCTCCGCGATGCGTCGACGGTGGTCCTGATCCGCGACGGCGACGGCGGGCTCGAGGTGTTCCTCCAGCACCGGGTGAAGCAGATGGCGTTCGCCGGCGGGATGACGGTCTTCCCCGGCGGCGGCGTCGACGACCGCGACCGGGACGCGGAGATCCGGTGGATCGGACCCGATGCGGCCTGGTGGGGCGAGCGGCTGTCCACCGACGTCGAGACCGCCCGCGCCCTGGTCGCCGCCGCGGTCCGCGAGACCTTCGAGGAGTGCGGCGTGCTGCTCGCCGGCGATGCGGGCGCGGTGGTGCCCGACCCCTCGGTCTACGCGGCGCAGCGGGAACGGCTGGTGGCCAAGGAGCTCTCGTTCGCCCGGTTCCTGAGCGAGGTCGGCCTCGCCCTGCGCGCCGACCTGCTGGCCCCGATGGCGCACTGGATCACCCCGAGGTTCGAGCCGCGCCGCTACGACACGCGGTTCTTCCTCGCCGCCCTCCCGGCGGGGCAGACCGCCGACGGGGCGACGACGGAGGCCGCCGAGACCGGCTGGCAGACCGCCGCGGAGGCGCTGGACGACTGGGAGACCGGCCGTCGTTTCCTGCTGCCGCCGACCTGGACCCAGCTCCGCGACCTCGCCCGGTTCGACACCGTCGCCGAGGCGGTGGCCGCCCCGCGGACCGTCGTGCCGATCGAGCCGTCGGTGGCCGACGGTCGGGGCATCCTGGGGATCGGGTTCGACGGCGCCGAGAGCTATCTGGCGGCGTTGCGCGACGGCCGGCTCGATCGCCTCGAGGAGCGGTGACGGTCGACGTCGGACGGAGGCGTCCTACTCGCGGGTACCCTCCGGGCGCCCGCGGTTGGGCTGCGGCGGCCTGCACCCGGTAGCCTGCCGGTATGGCTGAGTTCGTGACTCTCGAGACCTCGCAGGACCATCCCGGCGTCGGCACCATCATGCTGCACCGGCCGCCGATGAACGCGCTGAACCGTCAGGTGCAGGACGAACTCCTCGCCGCGGCGGCGGAGGCGAACGACCGCGACGACATCGCGGCCGTCGTCGTGTACGGCGGACCGAAGGTGTTCGCGGCCGGCGCCGACATCAAAGAGATGAACGACATGTCGTTCCAGGAGATGGTCAAGGTCGGTCGCCGACTGCAGCGCGGGCTCGGCGCGATCTCCGAGATCAGCAAGCCGACGGTCGCCGCGATCACCGGTTACGCGCTGGGCGGCGGCCTGGAGGTGGCGCTGGGCGCCGACCGTCGTATCGCCGGCGACAACGCCAAGCTCGGCGTCCCCGAGGTGACCCTCGGCGTGATCCCCGGCGGCGGCGGCACGCAGCGGCTGGCCCGCCTGGTCGGCCCGGCCCGCGCCAAGGACATGATCTTCACCGGCCGCTTCGTCGACGCCGAGGAGGCCCTGAAGATCGGT
The DNA here is from genome assembly GCF_047600385.1 of Gordonia sp. (in: high G+C Gram-positive bacteria). Classification (GTDB taxonomy): domain Bacteria; phylum Actinomycetota; class Actinomycetes; order Mycobacteriales; family Mycobacteriaceae; genus Gordonia. Next base: position 2,164,543 of record NZ_JASGKZ010000001.1, read on the forward strand.
CTGGTCGACGAGGTCGTGGCCCCGGACGAGGTGTACGCCGCCGCACTGAAGTGGGCGGGCCGTTTCCACGGCGCCGCGTCGGTGGCGATCGCCGCCGCCAAGGCCGCCGTCGACCAGGGTCTGGACACCGACCTGGAGACCGGGCTGAAGCTCGAGGCGCACCTGTTCGCGTCGCTCTTCGCCACCGACGACCGTGCGACCGGCATGGCGTCGTTCATCGAGAACGGCCCCGGCAAGGCCGAGTTCACCGGAAAGTAGGCCTGACGATGACCTCCCTCGACGACTCCCAGCAGTCCGCGGCCGCACCGGCCGACGAGACCCCCGTCGATCCCGCCCCGAACCCGCACGCCACCGCCGAACAGGTGGCGGCCGCGTACAAGGACACCAAGCTCGCCCAGGTGCTCTACCACGACTGGGAGGCGGAGACCTACGACGAGAAGTGGTCGATCTCCTTCGACCAGCGCATCGTCGACTTCGCCAAGGAGCGTTTCGACAAGATCGTCCCGAACGCCGACCTGCCCTACGGGCGCGCGATGGAGCTGGGCTGCGGCACCGGCTTCTTCCTGCTCAACCTGATGCAGGCGGGCGTGGCGAAGAAGGGCTCGGTCACCGACCTGTCGCCGGGCATGGTGAAGGTCGCGTTGCGCAACGCGGAGAACCTGGGTCTGGACGTCGACGGCCGCGTCGCCGACGCCGAGAAGATCCCGTACGAGGACGACACCTTCGACCTGGTGGTCGGCCACGCCGTCCTGCACCACATCCCGGACGTGGAGCAGTCGCTGCGCGAGGTGCTCCGCGTCCTCAAGCCGGGCGGCCGGTTCGTGTTCGCCGGCGAGCCGTCGACCATCGGCGACTTCTACGCGCGCCGCGTGAGCCAGGCGACCTGGTGGGCCACCACCAACGTCACCCGGTTCGGCCCGCTCAAGGCGTGGCGGCGCCCGCAGGAGGAGCTCGACGAGTCCTCGCGCGCCGCGGCCCTGGAAGCCGTCGTCGACATCCACACCTTCTCGCCCGCCGACCTGGAGCGACTGGCGACCTCCGCCGGCGCCGTCGACGTCGAGACCGCCAGCGAGGAACTGGCCGCCGCACTGCTCGGCTGGCCGGTCCGCACCTTCGAGGCCGCCGTGCCCAAGGAGAAGCTGGGCTGGGGCTGGGCGGGCTTCGCCTACGGTGGCTACAAGCGGATGACCTGGCTGGACGAGAACATCCTGAAGAAGTTCATGCCGCCGCAGTTCTTCTACAACGTCCTCATCACCGGCGTGAAGCCGGGCTCGGACGGGGCCGGGGCGGACTCGGCGTCGGAGGACTAGGCCCGGTCACCGTGTCCTACGACCTCACGCTGGACGACGTCGCCTTCCTGCGCTCGCGTTACGGCGCCAAGGCGCTGGAGACGGCGTCGGAACTGGAGTTGACCCCGTCGTCGCTGCTCGGGGATCTGGGAGTGCTGCGCACCCGGTACCCCGAGTACGCCGCCGCGCTCGCCGAGACGGTGCGGGCGCGGCGGCGGGCGGCGGGCAGGCTCCGTCACGCCGACGACCTGCTGGCCGACGAGACGGCCGTGCAGCAGGCCACCGCGGCACCGGTCGCCGCCCTGCGCGCCGCCGACATCGTCGGCAGACATCCCGGCGCCGTCGTGCACGACGTCACCTGCTCCATCGGCGGTGAACTGCTCGCGCTGGCGGCCGAACCCGGGGTCTCCGGGGTGCTCGGCTCCGACGTCGATCCGGTGCGCCTGGCGATGGCCCGGCACAACCTGGAGATCGGGGTCGGCGGCAGGCGGCCGCCGCTTCTGCTGCGCGCGGATGCGCTCACCCCGACGTCGACCGCGGACGTGATCATCGCCGATCCCGGACGTCGCAGCGGCGGCCGCCGGGTGTTCGGCATCGACCGGCTCGATCCGCCGCTGCTCGAACTGCTGGCCGTGTACGCGGGCCGCGCGATGGTGGTCAAGTGCGCTCCGGGGATCGACTACCGGAACCTGCGGACCCGTTTCGGCTTCGAGGGACAGGTGCAGATCGTCTCGCTCGACGGCGGCGTCCGCGAAGCCTGCCTGTGGACCGAGTGCCAGGGGACCCCGGAGAACCGGGCGAGCGTGCTGCGCACCATGCCGGACGGTCGTACCCGGCTCTACGAGGTGACCTCCGACGACCCCGACGAGCTCGACGATCCCGGTGTCGGGGAGTGGATCGTCGACCCGGACGGCGCCGTCGTGCGCGCCGGTCTGGTGCGCCAGTACGCGCACCGGCACGGGCTGCGGCAGCTCGACCCGCAGATCGCCTACCTCACCGGTGACGCCGTGCCCGCGGGGGAGCGGGGTTTCCGGGTGATCGAGCGGCTGCCCGTGCACGAGAAGACGCTGCGCGGCGCGCTCGCGGCCCGCGGCTGCGGCAGCCTGGAGATCCTGGTGCGCGGGGTCGAGGTGGAGCCCGACCGGCTCCGCAAGCGGCTCAAGCTCAAGGGCGACACGCCGTACGCGCTGATCGTCACCCGGATCGGACGCTCGGGTGTCGCGTTCCTGTGCGAACCGGGCGTGCGGGCCTGAGCGTCGTCCGTGGACGGCGACGTGGCATGTCGAGACGAGGGTGCCGGGCATCCTCGGCTCGACCAGGCACCCTCGGTCGAGGGTGCCGGACGGCGGCGGAGGGTGCCGGGCACCCCTGCCTCGGTCCCTCATCTCAGGCCATGACGCCGGCACGACGCAGCCAGTCGATCAGCATCGGGATCATTCTTCCTCGCCCGAGCATGGACCAGGTCCACCGCACGACGTGGATGCCGGCCCGACGGAAGCGGTCCTCCCGTTCCTTCTCCCGGACCAGCGCGTCGCGGGGATCCTCGTCCGGATTCAGCGTCCCCTGATACTTCACCAGGCCGTCGAACTCACCGACCACGCGGCCGGACCAGTCGAAGTCGGGGTACTGGACGTGCCCTTCGAGGACGTGCTTCCGCTGGAGAACCGGGAGCGGAAGGTCGGCGTCGAGCATCTGCGCGCGGCTCCACGACTCGCCGGGCGATTCCGACCGGCCGTCGCCGTGCGCGATCGCACGTCTGACGATCCGGTGGCCTTCGGGACGTCGTCCGGCGAGTGCCGCGGTCAGCCCGTCGCGTGTCACACCGCGGCGGATCGCCGCGTCGATCACGGTGAGCGCCTGTGCGAAGTCCCCGGCGGCGGCCACGTCGACGGCGGTCCGTCTCAGACTGGTCACGTGGATTCCGTCGACGACCACGATGTCGTCGTCGGGCACCGTGCCGGAGTGCCGGAACCGGCCGCCGCGCCGGGCGCTCCCGCCGGGGCCGCCGCGGATCACGTGGATCAGGTCGCGGTCGGGCCGCAGCATCGGCAGTCGATGCACGGCGGCAGCGGACTGGTGGCTCAACGGCGCGGTGCCCACGCGCGTCCTGCGGGCGCCGGCGAGGCAGGTCTGCCGATAGAGCTCGTCCTTCCCCTTCTCGGTGGCGGCGAACGCCGGATCGAGGGGAGGCATGAACACCCCGGAGGCGAGCCGGATCAGTTCTCCGTGTTTCACCGCGGAGGTGAGCCGGTCGTCGGAGACTCCGACCTTCCGGGCGGCGGTGCGGTGCAGGAGTCCGTGGCGGTCGAGGGGGACGTCGGTGATCTGAATCGTCATGTCTCGACGAAACGGCATTCCACTCCGGCTGTCGAGCGTCTGTCCACAGGCTCGTCCGCGGCGAGGCGACTCGTCCACAGATCTCCGTGGCGCCGGTGATTCTCGTCCGGCGGCCGGCGTCGTGGTGTACAGCGGGGAAACGTCGAGCACCGGGGCGTCTGAGACAGGGGTGCCGGGCATCCTCGGCTCGACCCGGCACCCTCGGTCGAGGGTGCCGGACGGAGGCGGAGGGTGCCCGGCACCCCGAACTCGGTTCGGGGGACTCCGGTCCCGGCGGCCGTCAGTTCTCGGCGGGCCGGGCGTTCGCCTCGGCCTGGGCCTTCTTCCGCTCGATGTCGGCCAGCGCGCGCTCCAGTTCGGCGCGCTGCTCGGCGCCCTCCTCCCACGCGGTGAGCCGGTTCTTCACCACGCGCGCCGGGGAGCCGACGGCGATGCCGTAGTCCTCGATCACGCCGCGGGTCACCGCGTGCGCACCGAGCACGCAGCCCCGTCCGACGATGGTGTTGCGCAGCACCGTCACCTTGGTGGCCACCCAGGTGTCCGGGCCGATCCGGACCGGGCCCTTGACGATGCCCTGGTCCTTGATCGGGACGCCGATGTGCTCGGTGACGTGGTCGAAGTCGCAGATGTAGCACCAGTCGGCGATCAGCGTCGAACCGCCGATCTCGATGTCCAGGTAGGCGTTGACGACGTTGTTGCAGCCGAAGACCGTCTTGTCGCCGATACGCAGGCTGCCCTCGTGGCAGCGGATCGAGTTGCCGTCGCCGATGTGCACCCAGCGCCCGATCTCCATGCGCGCCAGTTCCGGCGTCGCGTGGATCTCGACGTCCTTCCCGAGGAACACCATCCCGCGCAGGACGATGTGCGGGTTGGCCAGCCGGAACCGGGCCAGCCGGTAGTAACGGACCAGGTACCAGGGGGTCCAGGCCTTGTTCCGCTTGATCCAGCGCAGCGAGTCCACGGTCAGGAACCGGGCCTGCTCGGGGTCACGACGACGCAGGCCGGCCCGCCAGCGCGAACGGTACGACGCATTCCACATGGTGGTCATGAGGACAAACCCTAATCGACGTCGGGAACCGCGCGGTACGGCACGCGGCCGGGGGAACGGCCCGACACGATAGAGTCTTGCCGGACACGATCGCCGTCGCCGACCGGGGCGCGGCGAGCACAGAAGGGGACCGGAACCAACCGATGCAGCAGACGGGACGCGGCCGCAGGCGCCGCTTTCGGGCGTTCACGACGGTCGCGCTGGCCGCAGCGCTGGCGCTGGGCGTCTCCTCGTGCTCGGACGGCCAGGAGGAGGTCCGGGCGTACGGGGCGCCGGGCTGGCCGACGTACGGCGGTCCGGGCGGCGGCAACGCCAACGCCACGCCCGTGACGGTGCCCGACGGGATCGAACTGGCGTGGCGGCGGCCCACCGGCGGCCCGATCACGGCACCGATCAGCCTGAACCAGTACGGCGACGTCGGCATCACCGCCAAGACCGCGACCGGCTGCAACACCTTCCTGTTCGCGCACACCGGGGGACGGAAGAACTTCTGCAAGCGGATGGTCGAGGGCACGCAGTTCAACGCGATGACCTTCGATCAGCACGGCCAGCCCTATCTGGGCGAGGCCGGGATGCTGCTGTCGTTCAACGGCGGCGGGGCGATCCGCTGGCGGATGCCTCTGATCGGATCGTCTCTCTCGGCCAAGTTCGCGGGACCGGGACGGGTCCTGTCGGTCACCACGCAGGGACAGATCCTGCTGCTCGACGCCCAGCGCGGCGAGTTCGAGGCCCCCGAGGTGCGGCTGCGTCCGAAGGCTCCCGAAGGCGAGCCGACGTTCGGCCTGGGCGACTGCCTCACCGGCGGCCCGCAGTGCGCCGTCACCGCTCCGCCCGCGGTCGACGAGAAACGTGAGCGCTTCTACCTGAACTTCCGGGCCGACGGCGCCGCGGCCTCCAAGCTCACCGCGATGAGCTATGCGGAGAAGGCCGGGGAGCGGGAGATCACCGGGGTGTGGGAGGCGACGCCGCCGGGCGGCATGGCGGGTCCGGCCACGCTGTCGGCGGACGGGGAGACCGTCTACGCCTTCGGCCGGGACGGCAAGCTCTACGCGTACGACGCGGGCGACGGAGAACTCCGTTGGAGCCACGACCTCGGCGGCTTCGGTTTCGCCACCCTCTCGGTCTCCGCGGACGGTCTGTTGATCCCGGCCGGGAGCGTCGGCGCGCCGCTGACCGTCCTCGAGGACGAGGGCACGAAGGTGCGCGTGGTGGCCGAGCGCGACGACCTGCAGACGGTGAGCCTGTCGACGCTCGCCGGCGGCGACACCGCCTGGACCGTCGTCCGCACCGGCCGCGAGCAGAGACTGGTGCTCACCGAGGTGTCCACGGTCGACGGCGCCACCAAACGCTCGTTCGACCTCCCCGATGCCACCGGTTTCGCGACCGGCGTCGCGATCTCCGCCGCGGGCGACGTGGCCGTGGCCACCAACCTCGGCGAGATCTACTACTTCTCCACCGAATCGGAGGAGTGACCTCCGGCCCGTCGGCGGGCTTCGACACGATCTGCGCCCAGCGGCTCGATCGGCTCGGCAGGCGGGTGGTCTCCCTCCGCTCCCCGCGCCGGTCCGAGGGATCTCAGGGTCTCGACTCCGCTCGACCAGCGAGATGGCGCCTTCGCTCGATCGGTGAAGTGGCGTCTCTTCGACCGCCGAAGGGGTGCCTCTCCTCGCCGGTCGAGCGGAGTCGAGACCGCGCCGCCCGCTCAGGAGGGGATCGGCGGTGCGCCCTCGCTGGGCTGGACGACGACGAAGCCGGGTCCGTGGAAGCCGAGCTGGAACGACTCGCCCGAGCCGCGGCCGATGAGTGCACCGATCTTGAGGTCGTTCTTGAGGGTGGGCGTCAGGTTGGCGGACCAGCACACGGCGGCCTGCGGGTCGACGAAGGTGGGCTGGCGCGAGCAGTCCAGGATCAGCGGCGGGCCGTCGCTGGTGACGCCGATGACGCCCTGGCCGCCGAGGGTCAGGTTGAACAGGCCGCCGGCCATGATGCCCGCGTTGCCGATCGAGGTGATCTTCCAGTCGAGGGTGTCGTCGAACGCGAGAAGGCTCGACGTGTTGACGATGATCGACTCCTGCGGGCCCTCGAGCTGGATGGTGAAGACGTGTTCGGCGCGGCGGGCGAAGAACACCTCGCCCTGGCCGCGTACGCGCATCAGCTGGCCGCCCTCGTTGGTCACGGCCCGCTTGAGAAAGTTGCCGACCGAGCCCGCGCCCTCGTGTTTGAACTCGAACTGCCCCTGATAGGCGACCATCGCCCCCTTGGCGGCGAGTGCGTCCGGCCCGAATCCGACGCGCAGCATGCGATCGTTCTGGACCACCCAGCGCTGGTCGAGTTCCTTCTCCTGGTTGCTCTGGTCGAACAGGGTGCTGCGCATCGATGTTCCTCCGCAGGTCGTGGACACGGCCGGGATGCCGTGTCTTCCAGGCTACCGACCGGGGCGTCTCACACGCCGGGATCGCGGTCGGGGAGCGGGCGTTCGGGGATCACCGGCCGCGCCAGCGGTCGAGGGGTGCGGCGCGTGGCCGAACCGTAGACGGCGGCGGTGCGGTCGGCGATCACCGGCCAGGTGAACTCCTCGGTGAGGACGGCGCGGGCGCGTCGGGCACGAGCGGCCGCGGCGGCGGGGTCGTCGAGCGTGGTCCGCACGGCGGCGGTGAGCGCGGCGACGTCGGCGGGCGGGAACGTGGTCCCGGTCTCGCCGTCGATCACGGCCTCGCCGAGTCCGCCCGCGGTGGAGGTGACCAGCGGGATCCCGGTGGCCGCGGCTTCGAGCGCGATGATGCCGAACGGTTCGTAGCGGCTGGGCAGGACGATCGCCGCACACCGGTGCATCAGTGTCACGAGGCCGTCGTGGTCCTGTCGGCCGGCGAAGCGCACGGCGCCCTTCACCCGGTGTTTCACGGTGAGCCCGGTGAGCCAGTCGAGCTGGGTGCCCTCGCCGGCGACGGTCAGCGTGGTGCCGGGGTGCGACCGCCGGATCGCGGGGAGCGCGGCCAGCAGATCCTGGATCCCCTTCTCGTATTCGAGGCGGCCGGCGAAGAGCAGTTCGGCGGGGCCGGCGTCGACGGGGCGTTCGGCGAACGACCAGGCGGTCAGGTCGATCCCGTTGTGGATCACCGTGACGGGTGCGAGCTCGGAGGAGCCGTCGGCGCCGCCGCCGAAGAGCTCGGTCACCTCGTCGCGCATCGACGACGAACAGGTGATCAGCGCGTCCGCGGAGTTCGCCAGCCACCACTCCACCGAATGCACCTGGCGGTTCACGTGCCCGGAGACCCAGCCGGAGTGACGGCCGGCCTCGGTGGCGTGCAGGGTGGCGACGAGGGGGACGTCGAAGAAGTCCGACAGCGCGATGGCGGGATGGGCCACCAGCCAGTCGTGGGCGTGCACGACGTCGGGTCGCTCGTCGTCGCGGAGGCGGGCGATCGCCGCGCGGATGAACGAATGCCCCATCGACAGGGTCCACGCCATCATGTCGACGCCGAAGTCGAAGTGCGTGGGGTCCTCGGCGGCGGCGATCACCCGCACCCCGTTCACGACGGTGTCGTCGGTGGGGTGGGTCGACGCGTCGGTGCCGGACGGACGGCGGGTCAGCACCGTCACGTCGACGCCGGCCGCGGCCAGCGCCTCGGCGAGGTGGTGGACGTGCCTGCCGAGGCCGCCGACGACCACCGGCGGATACTCCCAGGAGACCATCAGGACCTTCATCGGACGCTCCCGTCTCGGGTCGGCAGGCGTCTCGCGTCGAGGGCCCCGAAGGCGCCGTCGGCCCGGCGCCAGCCCCGGGCCAGGCGCGCGGCCTGCTCGTCGCGGCCGGCGTCGGCGGCGGCGCAGATCTCCCGGGTGGCGTGGGCGTGCTTGTAGGCGCGGTCCTGGGCGTACCCGGCCGCGGTGTCCTTGGACACCATGAACGGCCAGTCCGACTGCACGGTCATCAACGTCTCCCGGAGGATCTGGTCGGCCGTCGTGTCGCGGGCGGCGGCGCCGTCGAGTCTCTTGTCGATCGAGTCGAGCGCGGTCGCGGTCACCTCGGTGTTCAACTGGACCAGGTGGTGCACCTGCGGGCCCTCCCAGACGCGCCAGTCCTTGCCCGAACCCCACGACGAGTCGCCGAGTTCCACCGGTGCGCCGACGAATCCGTCGCGCCGCGCGGTGGCCAGGGTCCCGACGTCGACGCCGGCCTCGGGGAGCCGCCGGAGGAGTCGTTCCAGGAAGACCGGCCCCTCGTGCCACCAGTGGCCGTAGAGCTCGGTGTCGAACGCGGCCACCACCAGGGCGGGTCGTCCGATGCGCTCGGACTCGCCGATCAGCCGGGCCCGGATCGAGTCGACGAAGTCGTCGACGTGCCTGTCGAGCACCGGGTCCACCAGCGACGGGTCGTACGGCTTCTTGGCGTCGCCGGGGACGTTCCTGCCGGTCACCCGGTACGGCTTGAACCCGGTCTCGTGGTCGTAGGTGTGGAAGTCGCGGTAGGCGGCGTGGCCGGGGTAGCCGGCCTTCGGCGACCACACCCGGTAGCTCACCGTCAGGTCCCGGCCGAAGGCGACGACGTCGCCGCCGGCCACCGGGCGGCCGAGCGCGGTGTCGCCGTGCAGCGTCGGACCGTCGACCATGAAGTGCCCGACGCCCGCGGCGGCGTACTCGCGTTCCATCCCGGGCGTGTAGGCGCATTCCGGCGCCCAGATCCCGGTCGGCGTCGATCCCCAGCGCAGGCGCGCGTCGGCCAGTCCCTCGCGGAGGGAGAGACGGCGGAGCCGGTCGTCGAGCAGCGGCTGGAACGGGTGGGCCAGCGGTCCGCCGAGCAGTTCGACGACCCCGGTGGCCAGCAGCGACCGGATCTGCGGGCTGCCGCCGTGCCGCCAGTGGGTCTCGAAATCGGCCAGCGCGGCGGCGGCGGCCCGGAACTCGCGGTGCCCGCTCGCGCGGCGGTCGGCGTCGTCGTCCATCGCCGCCTCCATCGCCCGCAGCTGCCAGGAGGCGAGCCATTCGTGCATCGCGGAGGTGGCGGCGGGGTCGTCGAGCTGGGCGGCCAGGACGGGGGTGATCCCGAGGGACAGCTGATCGGTGAAACCGTCGTCGGCGAGCCGGCGCAGCACGCCGAAGACCGGTTGATAGCAGTGCGCCCACGACTGGTAGAGCCATTCCTCGCCGACCGGCCAGCGGCCGTGGTTGAGGAGCCAGGGGAGATGACTGTGCAGGACCAGCGTGAACCGGCCCGGAACGCGCTCGGACGACGACGCGCGGGACCGTGCTCCGCGGGGCGTGGCGCCGGCGCCACCGGTCACGGCGCGCACCGGGTGACGGCGAGGAGGTCCAGGCTGGCGTCGATGTCGCGGTCGGCGGCGGCGACGATCTCGAAGTCGGCGGCGGTGATCGCGGCGACGTCGGCCACCAGCTCGTCCGGCCACGGCTCTCCGGCCAGGGCGCGCCGGATCTGCGCGTCGATCAGCGAACCGCCCCACTTCTCGTCCAGGGCGCGCAGCCGGGGACCGTGGAAGACGCCGTACATGGTGACGAGCTCGAAACCGTCGTCGGTGAGCAGTTCGGTGAGTTCGGCGGCGTTCAACTCGCGCGTGTGGAACGGATTGAGCGGGGTGTCGCTGCCGGGGGTGAAGGTGATCCGGTTCGGCGTGCTCATCAGCAGCTCGCCGGACGCCCGCAGCACCCGGCGGCATTCGCGGACGAACGCGGGCTGGTCCCACAGGTGCTCGATCACCTGGAAGTTCACCACGGTGTCGACCGCCGCGGACTCCAGCGGCAGATCGATCAGGTTGCCGCGGTGGATCGTCACCTCGGGGTAGCGGCGGCGGGTGTGCTCGACGGCCTGCTCGTCGTAGTCGACGCAGACCACCGAGCGCGCCCGGCGAGCCAGCAGCGCGGCGCCGTAGCCCTCGCCGGAACCGGCCTCCAGCAGGTCGCGGCCCGCGCAGCGCTCCTCGATGAACTCGTAGGCCACCTCGTGCCTGCGGAACCAGTAGTTCTCCGCGGGGATCCCGGGGACCGTGCGCTCACCGGTCAGCGCCAGCTGCGTCTCCAGATCCAGCGACGGCCCGCCGGCCGACTGCGATTCGCTCATTCTCACGACCCTACTGGTCGGTTCGACGGCGGGGGCGCTCGTCCCCGTCCCGCGCCGACGTGACCAGTGTGAGTAAGGCAACCCTATTGTCTTCGGGGCGCTGTTCGCGGTGACGCCGGTAACGGTTAAAGTGTTCGATGACCCATGGCCCGTACCGGCTGGTACCGGCCGAAACCGATTCAGGAGGTCTCCAAGACCCATGACGAACGTTGTTGTTCTGATCAAGCACGTGCCGGACTACACGGCCGAGTGGCAGCTCTCCGAGGACGACTTCACGCTCGATCGCGGTGCCGTCGACGGCATCATCGACGAGATCAACGAGCGCGCCGTCGAGGAGGCGCTTCAGATCAAGGAGGCCAACGGCGGCGAGGTGACCGTGCTCTGCGCCGGTCCGGCCCAGGCCGCCGATGCCATCCGCAAGGCGCTGTCGATGGGTGCCGACAAGGCGATCCACATCCAGGACGATGCCGTCCACGGCAGCGACGCCAAGCAGACCGCTTACCTGCTGGCCAGCGCGCTGGGCACCGTCGAGGGCGTCGAACTGGTCATCGCCGGCAACGAGTCCTCGGACGGCCGCGCCGGTGCCGTGCCCGCCATGATCGCCGAGTTCCTGGAGCTGCCGCACCTGACCCTGCTGCGCAAGCTCGAGGTCGACGGCGAGACCCTCCGCGGCGAGCGCGAGACCGACGAGGGCATCTTCACCGTCGAGGGCACCCTGCCGGCCATCGTCTCGGTCAACGAGAAGATCAACGAGCCGCGTTTCCCGTCGTTCAAGGGCATCATGGCCGCCAAGAAGAAGACCCCCGAGGTCCTCACCGCCGCCGAGCTCGAGGTGGCGGACGACATGGGTCTGGAGAGCGCGGGCAGCCGCGTCACCGGTGTCACCCCGAAGCCCCCGCGTGCCGCGGGCGAGCGGATCGTCGACGAGGGCGACGGCGGCGTGAAGGTCGTCGAGTACCTGGCCGGCCAGAAGATCATCTGATCGCCCCACCCCGAGACACCAAAGACATTCAGGAGATAAATCATGGCTGAAGTACTCGTGCTCGTCGAGCAGGACGCCGAGGGTGGGCTGAAGAAGGTCACCAACGAACTGATCACCGCCGCCCGCGCGCTGGGCGAGCCGTCCGCCGTCGTGATCGCGGCCCCGGGCAAGGCCGACGGCGTCCTGGGCGCCCTCGCCGAGGCCGGCGCCGAGAAGGTCTACGTCGCCGAGTCGGACGACGTCGCCAACTACCTCGTCACCCCGAAGGTGGACGTCCTGGCCTCGCTGGCCGAGGAGAACGGCGTCGCCGCCGTCCTCATCGCTGCGAACGCCGAGGGCAAGGAGATCGCCGGCCGCGTGTCGGTGCGCACCGGCGGCGGTCTGCTGGTCGACGTCATCGAGGTCGGCGAGGGCGGCACCGCCGTCCAGTCGGTCCGCGGTGGCGCGTTCACCGTCGATGCGGTCGCCGGTGAGGGCGCCGTCATCACCGTCCGTCCGGGCTCGATCGAGGCCGCCCCGGCCGCCGGTGCGGGCACCCGCGTCGACGTCGCCGTGCCGGAGCAGGCCGAGAACGCCGTCAAAGTGACCGGTTTCGCCCCGAACGTGGGTGGCGACCGTCCGGAGCTCACCGAGGCGTCGATCGTCGTCTCCGGCGGCCGCGGCGTCGGCTCGGCCGAGAAGTTCGCCGTCGTCGAGGCGCTGGCCGACTCGCTCGGTGCCGCCGTCGGCGCTTCGCGCGCCGCCGTCGACTCGGGTTACTACCCGGGCCAGTTTCAGGTCGGTCAGACCGGCAAGACCGTGTCGCCGCAGCTGTACATCGCGCTGGGCATCTCCGGCGCCATCCAGCACCGCGCCGGCATGCAGACCTCGAAGACCATCGTGGCCGTCAACAAGGACGAAGAGGCCCCGATCTTCGAGATCACCGACTTCGGTGTGGTCGGCGACCTGTTCGACGTAGCCCCGCAGCTGACCGAGGAGATCAACAAGCGCAAGTGATGCGCTGATCGCTCACCGATCGCCCCGTGACTCGTCGCCGAGTCGCGGGGCGATCGGCATCTGTTCACCGTCTCTGCCGCGACGATTCACCCGCGGGCGACCGGGCCGTCGCTCCGGCCGACTTCCATTCGGGGCATGACGGTAACTCCGATCCATGCCCCGCTCGCTCTCTCCCCGGCCCGTCGGGTCCTGCTGAACGCCGGTGACTACGACGTGGTGGTCAGCACGCACCCCGCCGACGTCCGCGCCGCCCAGCGGCTCCGCTTCGAGGTCTTCCGCTCCGAACCCGGCTACTCCGACGCCATCGGCGACTCCGGCACCGGACTGGACGCCGACCGCTTCGACGACTTCTGCGACCACCTCCTGATCCGCCACCTGCCCACCGGCCGCCTCGCCGGCTGCGCGCGGGTGCTGCCGCCGACCCGGGCCATCGCCGCGGGCGGCTGGTACTCGGCGAGCGAGTTCGACCTCGCCGAGATCGACGCCATCGGCCCGCAGACCGTGGAGATGGGCCGCGCGGTGGTGGACCCCGAGCACCGCAGCGGCGCCGTGACCGGACTGCTGTGGACCGCGGTCCTGGGCTACCTGGAGGACGGCGGCTACCGCTACCTGATGGGCTGCGTGTCGGTCCCCCTCGAATCCGACCTCGGTCGCGGCCGCGAACTGCGCGGGATCCGCGACCTGGCGTTGAGTCGCTACGCCGCCACCTGGACGGTCCGGCCGTACCGCACGGTGGAGGTGGACGGGGCCCCGCTCGACGCCCTGCCACCGGTGGAGAAGGCCGTGCTGCCCGCGCTGCTGCGCGGCTACATCCGGCTGGGCGCACGCGTCTGCGGCGAGCCGGCCTTCGACCGGATCTTCGACGTCGGCGACTTCCTGACCGTCCTGGACCGCGAACAGGGCGACGCGCGCTACCTGGCCCGCCTGCGCGGGGCCCTCGCCCGGCTGGCCCCGGCCGACGAGACGGCCCGTCCGCGGTGAACCCGTGGGTCCCGGTCAGCACGTGCGGGCCCTCGTGCCGGTGCGCCGAGCACGGGACGGTGGGCCGGATACGGGTCGTGCTGCGCCTGCTGGCGGTGGCCGTGCTGCTGTGCACGCTGGTGCCCGCGGGCACCCTGACCCTGGCGGTGCCGCGCCGGGCCCGGGTGCGCTACTGGCGGTTCACCGCGCGGTGCAGCCTGGTGGCGGTGGGGCTGCGGGTGGACGTGGTCGATCATCGTCCGCGCGGCGCGCGACACCTGCGCGGGGCGCTGGTGGTGGCCAACCACATCTCGTTCTTCGACGTGCTCGCGGTGGCGGCGGTGACGCCGGCCCGGTTCGTCGCCAAACGGGAGGTGGTCTCGATGGCGGTGGGACCGGTGCTGCGCTGCTTCGGCGTGCTGCCGCACGTCCGCGGCGATCTGCGGGGGCTGCCGCCGATCCTCGAACGGGTGCGGACGATCCTGGACCGCGGTCGCCCGGTGGTGGTGTTCCCCGAGGGCACCACGTGGTGCGGGGTGGCGGGCGGCCGGTTCCGGCCGGCGTTCTTCCAGGCCGCCCTGGACACCGGGGTGCCGGTGCTGCCGATCAGGATCAGCTACCGCGAGGGCGGGCGGACGGCGACCGAAGCGGGATTCGTCGGCGACGACGAGCTCGGAGACACGCTGCGCCGGGTGCTGCGGGCCCGTTCGCTGCGGGTGCGCGTCGTCGTGCATCCGCTCCAACTGCCGGTCGGGGACCGGAAGCGACTCGCCGCGCACTGTGAGCGGTTGATCCGGCCCGCGCCCGCCGTCACCGACCTCGGGACGCTCTCTTTGGGCCGAGGCGCCGGGCGCGGTTATCCTGGACCCCGATCATGTCCGTCTATCTCGACAACGCCGCCTCCACCGCGATCGTCCCCGCTGCCGTCGCGGCGATGACCGCTGCCTGGGCGCAGCCCGGCAACCCGATGTCCCTGCACGGAGCGGGCCGGCAGGCCCGCCGCACCCTGGAGGAGTCGCGCGAGTCGATCGCGCGCTCGGTGGGCGCCCGACCGTCGGAGGTGCTGTTCACCGCGGGCGGCACCGAATCGGACAACCTCGCCCTCAAGGGCATCTACGCGGCCCGGCACGCACAGGACCGACGACGCCGCCGGATCGTGATCTCCGCCGTGGAGCACCACGCGGTGCTCGATCCGGCCGAGTCGCTGGTGGCCGGGAGCGGCGCGGAACTGGTGATCCTGCCGGTGGACCGCGCGGGCCGGGTGAATCCGGCGGACCTGCGGGCCGAGCTGGAGGCGCACGCCGACGAGGTGGCGCTGATCTCGGTGATGTGGGCGAACAACGAGGTGGGCGCCCTGCAGCCGATCGCCGAACTGGCGGCGACGGCGCGGGAGTTCGGGGTGCCAATGCACTCCGACGCGATCGCCGCCGTCGGCCACGTCCCGGTCGACTTCACCGCGAGCCGGCTCTCCGCGCTCAGCCTGGCCGCCCACAAGTTCGGCG
Organism: Gordonia sp. (in: high G+C Gram-positive bacteria); assembly: GCF_047600385.1. Lineage (GTDB taxonomy): Bacteria > Actinomycetota > Actinomycetes > Mycobacteriales > Mycobacteriaceae > Gordonia. Next base: position 2,179,730 of record NZ_JASGKZ010000001.1, read on the forward strand.
GACCGCAGGGGACCGGAGCGCTGGTCCTCGGCCGCGACGTCGCCGTCGCACCGCTGCAGCACGGCGGCGGTCACGAGCGCGACCTGCGGGCCGGCACCCAGGACGTGGCGGGCGCCGCGGGCATGGCGGCCGCACTGAGACTGGCCGTCGACCGGCTCGAGGAGGACACCGCCGCCGTGATCGCGGTGCGCGACCGGCTGCTCGCCGCGCTCGCGCGGGTTGACGGCACGACGGTGAACTCGAGCACCGACGGCGTGCCCGGCATCGTGCACGTGAGCTTCGCGGGCTGCCAGGGCGACTCGCTGCTGATGCTGCTCGACGCCAAGGGCGTGGAGTGCTCGACCGGGTCGGCGTGCACGTCCGGCGTGGCCTCGGCCAGCCACGTGCTGCTGGCCATGGGACTCGGGCGTTCGGCGGCCCGCGGCTCGCTGCGCTTCTCACTCGGACCGGCCAACACCGTCGCCGAGATCGACTATCTGGCCTCCATCCTCGACGAGGTCTGCGACCGGGCCCAGGCGGCCGGACTGACGGGGGTCCGATGAGAGTACTGGTGGCCATGAGCGGCGGCGTCGACTCCTCGGTGGCCGCGGCGCGCGCGGTGGAGGCCGGACACGACGTGGTCGGCGTGCATCTCGCGCTCTCGTCGGCGCCGGGCGCCCTGCGCACCGGTTCGCGGGGCTGCTGCTCGCGCGAGGACGCCGACGATGCGCGGCGCGTCGCCGACATGCTCGGCATCCCGTTCTACGTGTGGGACTTCGCCGACCAGTTCAAGGACGACGTGATCGACGAGTTCGTCGCCGCGTACGCCGCGGGGGAGACCCCGAACCCCTGCCTGAGCTGCAACGAGAAGATCAAGTTCGCGGCGCTCGCCGAGCGGGCGCTGGCCCTGGGCTTCGATGCGCTGGCCACCGGGCACTACGCGCGGCTGGCCGACGGCGAGCTGCGGCGGGCGGTGGACGTCGACAAGGACCAGTCGTACGTGCTGGCCGTGCTCACCGACGAACAGCTGTCGCGGGCGATGTTCCCGATCGGCGACACCTCGAAGCCGCAGATCCGCGACGAGGCGGAGCGGCGCGGGCTGCTGGTGGCGAACAAACCCGACTCCCACGACATCTGCTTCATCCCGAGCGGCGACACCCGGGCCTTCCTGGGGGCGCGCATCGGGGTGCGCCCGGGTGCGGTGGTCGACGCCGCGTCCGGCGAGAAGCTCGCCGAGCACGAGGGCGTGCACGGGTTCACCATCGGTCAGCGCAAGGGCCTGGGCATCTCGGGGCCGGCCGCCGACGGCGCACCGCGGTACGTGACCGGGATCGATCCCGCGTCGGGCACCGTGACGGTGGGGACCGCCGAAGACCTGGAGGTGCGCACCGTCGTCGCGACCAAGGCGATCTGGACGTCCGGCATCGTCCCGGACGGTCCGGTGGAGTGCACCGTGCAGGTCCGTGCCCACGGCGGCCTCGCCGAAGCGGTCGCCACCCCGGTCGACGGCGACGACGGGCCGGGCATCGAGATCGCGCTGCGGACCCCGTTGCGCGGCGTGGCCCGCGGCCAGGCCGCGGTGCTCTATCTGCCCGACGCCGAGCGCGGCGACCTGGTGCTGGGCTCCGGCCGGATCGCCGCCACCGCACCGTGACACCGCAGTCCGCGGCGGCCGTGCCGACCGGTGTCGCCACCGGGATCGGATCCATGCCGGGAACCGATCCGCGGGCGGCCGTCGACGTCGTCGTCGGTGAGGTGGGGCTGCCGTATCTGCCCGAACTCCCCGCTCGGGGCGTGGGCGCCGACCTGCTCGGGCGCACTGCGGGCCTGCTGGTGGGGATCCCGGTCGACTACGTGCACCGGACCTACCGGCTGGCGGCCTCGCCGACCGCGGAGACGCGGCGGGCCCGCGATCATCTCCGCTGGGATCTGGACGCCGTCGAGGAGCTCTGGGAGACGCGCGGCCTGCGCGGCCGGACCGAGGTGCTCAAGGTGCAGGCGTGCGGACCGTTCACCTTCGCCGCCCACGTCGAACTGCGCGGCGGACACAAGCTGGTGCGCGACCGCGGGGCGCTGCACGACGTCGCCGAATCGCTCGCCGCCGGACTGGGGGAGCAGGCGGCCGAGTTGGAACGCCGTCTCGGGGTGCGCACCGTGGTGCAACTGGACGAGCCGTCGATCGGATCGGTGATCGACGGGACGGTGACCCCGCTGACCAGGCTCGACCCCATTCCGCCGATTCCCGTTCCAGACGTCGCGGAGATCCTGGAGACCTTCGCGGCCCGGCTGGGGCGGCCGCTGCTGCTGCACTCGTGCGCGGCGCCGCGCTGGGAACTGCTGCGGCGGGTGCCGTCGTACGGGGTGTCGCTGGACTTCACGCAGCTGCGCGAGAGCGACTACGACCCGCTCGGCGAGACGCTCGACGCGGGGCGCGTCGTGGCGGCCGGGGTGGTGCCCGCGACGGACCCGGGACTGTCGTCGAATCAGGTCGCCGACGATCTGGTGGCCCGGCTGACCGGGCTGATCGACCGGATCGGCCTGCCGCGCACGGTGTTCGCCGAGCAGTTCCTGGTGACGCCCGTGTGCGGGCTGGCCGGTGCGCCGCCGTCGTGGGCGCGCACGGCGCTGGCGCTCGCGACGACCGTCGCCGACGGCGTCACGACCTCCTGACCGCACACCTCACCGATTCCTGCCATTCGATCCCTGAGCCCCGTGCGAGCGCAGCGAGCCCGGGTGTCGAAGGGCCTCGGCGTCACGACGTCGACGACCGGCGCCGTGCGGTCTCGACTCCGCTCGGTTCAGGTCGCCATCGAGATCACGATCGGTGAGGGGCTCGGTGTCGAAGCCCTCGTCGGAGGCCGCCGTTCGCCATCGCGTTCGACGTTCGTCGACGACATCCTGAGTGAACAGTTCATCGATGGTGTGCAGCGAGCCGTGCCAGCGTCTCGGCGAGGAGTTCGAGGTCTGGGGCCAGGACCGAGTTCTCGTGCCAGATCGCTTCGTAGAAGATCTCGACTTCCAGGCCGTCGTCGAACAGCGGTCTGTGCGTGATGTCCGGGGTACTGAGCTTGGACGACGGAAGGATCGCGGTGCCCAGGCCGAGTGTCGCCCACTGCTCCAGCATGCGGTAGCTGGCGGGCTCGCCCGGATAAGTGTCCACTTCGGTATTCCGACCGGTGAAGAGACCGATGGTGAACGTGGTGAGACCGCACGAGTCGGGTACCAGAATCAGCTTGCTGATCGCGACGTCATCGAGGTCGACGGGCTCTGTCGTCATCGACCTCGAGTCGATCACCACTACTGGCTCGGAGTCGATGATCTGGTGTCGGAAACCTGGAGACTGCTCGACGGCGGGGACGAGCACGATGTCGAGATCCCCGGTGGCCAGGCTCTCCCGCAGATCGCGCATGTCTGCTTCACGAAGCATCAGTTCGCGCCGTCCGGCGAACTCCTGGACCGCGGAATGGGTGCGGGCGACGATGCGGGGATCGATCAGCGGAGACAGTCCGATACGGATGTCGGAGCGGTCCGGGGAGGTGAGGCGTCGTGCTTCGGCGGTCAGGGAATCGAGTTCGGTGAGGACCCGGTCGATGAGGGGCAGGAGATGCGTACCGAACTCGGTGGGTGTGACGCCCCTTGTACTCCGATGGAAGAGGCTCGCACCCAGACGTTTCTCGAGCCGGGCGATCCCATTGGACAGCGACGGTTGGGTGACTCCGGAAGCGCGGGCGGCGCCGGTGAACGAGCCGAGGCGTGCGACGGTCCGTGCGTAACGCAGTCCGTCGAGGCTGAGCCGATCATCCATAGCCGCATGCTATCGACTCATGCCGTTCGCGGACCTACTGCGTTGCCTGGGGAGTACGTAGAGTTCGGCCGGTCAGCGCTGGACCCGATGAGGAACAGCGGCATCACGTCGTCGAGAGAACGGTGAGTCTGATGAGTGAGAGCACTCCCCTCACGGCGATGCGGGTGTTCGAGGCCGGTGGACCGCTGGTGGCGGCGGTCGCCGAGGTGTCCGCTCCGTCGAGGGGGTGGGTGCGGATCGCGGTGCGTGCGTCGGGTGTATGCCACGCCGACATCGGCACCACGGCTGCCGTCGGCGCTGGTACGAGTTTCCCGGTGACACCGGGCCACGAGATCTCCGGAGTGATCGCGGAGGTGGGCGACGACGTCGACCGCCGGCGGGTGGGAGACCGGGTGGCCGTCGGCTGGTTCGGCGGGAGCTGCGGTCGGTGCACGCTCTGCCGGTCCGGTGACGTGGTGCACTGTGCGGAGCGGATGACACCGGGGACGTCGTATCCCGGTGGCTGGGCCCAGACGGTGACCGTCCCGGCCGATGCGCTCGCGGCGATCCCCGACGGCATGGACTTCTTCGACGCTGCACCCATGGGTTGCGCCGGCGTGACCACATTCAATGCGATCCGGCACGCGGGGGTTCCGGCCGGTGGAACGGTGGCGGTCTTCGGTCTGGGCGGACTGGGGCATCTCGCGGTCCAGTTCGCGTCGGCGCTGGGTCATCGGGTGATCGTCATCGCCCGTGGTTCCGACCGTGCCGCGGCGGCTCACGACCTCGGTGCCGATCATTACATCGACTGCACGGCCGAAGACGCCGCTCGGGCTCTTGCTGTGCTCGGCGGTGCCGATCTACTCCTGTCGACCGTGCCGACCTCCGCACCGGTCGCCGATCTGCTGCCCGGACTCGCGTTGCGCGGCCGACTCACATTGATCGGTGTCGACGGTGGAGACGTCGCCGTGCCTGCCGCCGCGTTGGTCATGAAGTCTCAGATCGTCACCGGACATCTGACGGGAAGTCCGCAGGACATCGAGGAGACCATGGCTTTCGCTGTACGGCACGGGATCCGGCCGGTGATCGAACGACGCCCGCTGGGCGAGGCGAGCGAGGCCGTCACCCGGGTGGCCGCCGGTCGAGCCCGCTTCCGAATCGTGCTCGACGTCGAGGGCATTCTGATGAACGACGATGTCGTGACCTGCGACGTCGTGGTGGTCGGCGCAGGAATCACCGGTCTGGTCGCTGCGGATGTACTCGGCCGCGCCGGGCTGAGCGTACGCTGCCTGGAGGCACGTGATCGGGTCGGCGGCCGGGTGGAATCCGTCGATGTCGGCGGATTGCCGGTGGACCTCGGTGCGACCTGGTTCTGGCACAACGAGCCACTCGTCCGTGCTCTGCTGGACCGGTATGCCAGGACCTCCTTCGATCAGTACACGCGGGGCGACGCCGTGTTCGAGTTCTCCCGCGGACGAGTTGAACGTTTCGGCGGGAACCCGATCGACGGCCCGGCTTGCCGTTTCACCGACGGCGTGCGGTCGTTGGCCGACGCCTTGGCAGGCGGTCTCGCAGAAGGAGTACTGCAGACCGGGACTCCGGTCAGGTCGATCCATGACGACGGTGGGCGTGTCATCGTCATGACACTCACCGGTACGGTCGTCGCGGAGCAGGTGATCGTCGCGCTCCCGCCGGCGCTCGCCGTCGAGTCGATCTTGTTCGAACCGGACATCCCGGATCGGGTGCGAGTGGCCGCGGAAGGAACCTCGGTGTGGATGGGTGACATGGTCAAGGCGGTCGCCGTCTACGATGACCCGTTCTGGAGGGCGCAGGGTCTCGCCGGTTCAGCGATGAGTCATGTCGGGCCGTTCCGGGAGTTCCACGATCACAGCGGCCCGGAGGAGACCCCGGGGGCGATCTTCGGATTCGCCCAGTCGGCGAGTGTCGTCGGCCGTTCTGATTCCCGGATCGGTCGGATGTTCCTCACGCAGCTGCGCACTCTGTTCGGTGCCATGGCTGCCGAACCGAGGGAGGTCGTCGTCGTGAACTGGGCGAATGAGAAGTACACCACGCCCGTTCGTCGATCGCCGTCGGCGTCGACCGGCGGTTTCGGGGATCCGGTGTTGTCCCGTCCGTCGCACAGCGGACGTCTCCGGTTGGCGTCCACGGAGACGGCGCAGGCGTATGCGGGGCACCTTGAAGGTGCTGTCCGGGCGGGACTGCAGGCCGCCCGCGAGGTGGAGTCGGCACTCCAGTAGCGGCGAGCTTTCCGGGCGTCTCGGACTCGGCGCGGGGAGTCGGCCGGAGCGGGGACGAGGACGGCGCGGATCGAGTTCTCCCGAGCCCGAGCCCGAGCCGTCGCCGCCGGGCGGGCGCGGTCAGGGGAGGGCGTGGCTGTCCTCCTGATGGGTGGTCAGGCGGTCGGCGAAGGAGACCCAGTCGCCGGCCTCGGCGTCGTCGAGCAGGGCGCGGTGCGCGTCGAGCACCTGGCAGGGCTGATCGGTGATCGACGGCGTGGAGCGCAGGATCGAGAGCATCTGCCGGTCCTGGAGGCGGTCGTAGAGGTCGAGCATCACCGCGTTGCCCGCCAGCGTCACGAAGCTGCGGTGGAAGGCCATGGCGGCGCGCGCGAAGGCGGGGAAGTCGCCGCCGTCCAGGGCCCGTTCCTGTTCGGCGAGGTTCGGGGCGAGCTCGGCGCGCAGAGCGGTGCGGGCGGCCGCTTCGGCGAAACGCACGCCGGCGGTCTCCAGGGCGTGCCTGGCCTGGGCCGATGCGCGGACCTCGTCGGCACTGAGCTCCCGGACCAGGGCGCCGCGTTTGGGGTAGATGGTGAGCAGACCCTCGTCCTGCAACCGGCGCAGGGCCGCCCGGACGGGGGTGCGGCTGAGTCCGAGGTCGGCGGCCAGCGCGGATTCGCTGAGCATGGTGCCGGGTGGATACGTGCCGGTCAGGAGTGCACGGCGGATGTGTCGCAGGGCGCGATCGGCGGCGGAGTCGGGACCGGCGGTGCTCACGGTGCGCTCCTCTCGGGACGGGGTCGGCCGATCGCGGGAAGCGACGACTCTCCGGGAAGCTTATCCACGGAGTGGAAAAGGACTTGCGAATCTGGGATCCAACTAGGATCCTAGCGGCATGAGTGAGCGACGAACACCGCTGGATCCCCTCGGTCCCGAACGCGTGGCCCGGGTGCAGCGCCGGACGCTGATCGTGGTGGTGGTGAGCCAGGTGCTCGGCGGCGCGGGGCTGTCCGCGGGCGTCTCGGTGGGGGCGCTGCTGGCCGAGGACATGCTCGACTCGGACGCCCTCACCGGCCTCCCGGCGGCGCTGTTCACCCTCGGCTCCGCATTCGCGGCGTTCGTCGTCGGGCGGATCGCGCAGCGGCGGGGTCGTCGTACCGGCCTCGCCCTCGGTTTCGGCGCCGGAGCGCTCGGCGCGGTCGGGATCGTGATCGCGGCGACCGCCGAGAACATCCCGCTGCTGTTCGCCGCCCTGCTGGTCTACGGATCCGGCACGGCCACCAACCTGCAGGCGCGATACGCCGGCACCGACCTCGCCGAACCCCGGCGACGCGGCACCGCGGTGAGCATCTCCCTCGCGGCCACCACGCTCGGCGCCGTCGCCGGACCCAACCTGATCGCCCCGATGGGCTCGTTCGCCGAGCACATCGGCGTGCCGAGCCTGGCCGGACCGTTCCTGCTGGCGGCCGTCGCCTACGGCGCCGCGGGCCTCTCGTTCGCGATCCTGCTGCGGCCCGACCCGTTCCTGCTGGCCCGCCGCATCGCCGAACGGCACGACGACGATCCGCACCCGTCCGCGGAGGCGGCCGCCGCCGCGAAGGCCGTCGGGGCCGCGACCCTCCCGCGCACCGCGCTCTACGTCGGCGCCGCGGTGATGATCGTCGCGCAGGTCGTGATGGCGGGCGTCATGACGATGACCCCGGTGCACATGACCGGCCACCACCACGGACTGGGCGCCGTCGGCGTCGTGATCGGTCTGCACATCGCCGCGATGTACCTGCCGTCGCTGGCCACCGGTCCGCTGGTCGACCGGGTCGGCCGCCTCCGGATGGCGCTCGGGTCGTCGTTCCTGCTGGCCGCTGCCGGGGTGCTGGCGGTGCTCGCGCCCGCCGACTCCGTCGGACTGCTGTCCCTGGCACTGATCCTGCTCGGCCTCGGCTGGAACTTCGGGCTGATCTCGGGCACCGCCCTGGTCATCGACGCCACCCCGGCGATCGACCGACCGAAGACACAGGGTTCGGTGGACGTGCTCATCGCGCTGGCGGCGGCCGCCGCGGGAGCGCTCGCCGGACTGGTCATGGCCGGAGCCGGTTTCAGTATGGTCGGGTACGGGGGAGCGGTGATCGCCCTGCTGCTGCTCCCGGTGCTCGGCGTCGCGCACCGTCGTGGAGCATTCGGAAAGGCGGCGTCGTGAACGACGAGAAGACCTCGCGCGGCAGGCGTGACCTGGTGGTGTTGGGCGTGCTCGTCCTGGTCCTGGTCGGTCTGGTGGTCGCGGTGATCGTCGGGCGCACCGGATCCGACGACGCCCCGGCGCGGCCGTCGGCCGGGGCGTCGACGCCCGCGGAGCTCGGTCCGCTGGGAGACCTCTCGCGCCGGGACCCGAAGGACCGTCGGGCCAAAGGCGACGTCGACGCCCCCGTGGTGATGGTGATGTACTCCGACTTCCGCTGCCCGTTCTGCGCGGCGTTCACGCGGGACGTCGAGCCGAAGCTGGTGAGCGAGTACGTCGACACCGGCAGGCTCCGCATCGAGTGGCGCGACCACCCGCTCTTCGGCGAGCAGTCGGAACTGGCGGCCCGCGCCGGATGGGCGGCGGCCGCGCAGGGCCGGTTCTGGCGGTTCACGGAGTCGGTGTACCGGGACGCTCCGGCGTCCAAGCACCCGGATCTGCCCATCGAGACGCTGGTGAAGCACGCCGAAGACGCCGGCGTGGCCGACCTCGACCGCTTCCGCCGCGAGACGCTCGACAGCACCTACGACGATGCGATCGCCGGGGACGTCGAGGCCGCCGAACGGTTCGGGATCGTCGGCGTGCCCGCGTTCGTGATCGACGGCGAACCGATCGTGGGGGCGCACCCGGTGGACGTCTACGAGACCGTGATCGACCGGCGCCTCGGCGCGAGCTGACGACGATGGCCGGACAGATCGGTCTCCTGGGAGCCTTCCTCGGCGGGCTGCTGGCGCTGCTGAGTCCGTGCGCGGCACTGCTGCTGCCGTCGTTCTTCGCCTTCGCCTACACCGGTTTCGGCGATCTGGCGGCCCGGACCGGACTGTTCTTCCTCGGCCTGATCGCGGTGCTCGCGCCGGTCGGCGCGGGCGTCGGCGCGTTCGGGTCGCTGTTCACCGTGCACCGCGAGACGGTCACGACGATCGGTGCGGCGGTGATCGTCGTGTTCGGCCTGGTCATGGTGTTCGGGAGCGGCTTCGGCTTCGGACCGCTGTCCGGACTGGCCGACCGCGTGACGGTGACCGGACCGCTCTCCACGGTGCTGCTCGGCGCGGTGTACGGGTTCGCCGGTTTCTGTTCGGGGCCGCTGCTGGGGGCCGTGCTCACCGTGGGCGTGGTGAGCGGCGACCCCTGGTACGGCGCACTGGTGATGACCGCGTACGCCGCGGGCATGACGCTGCCGCTGCTGATCCTGGCGCTGTGCTGGGACCGCATCGGGCCGCGGATGCGCGGCGTGCTGCGCGGCCGCGAACTCTCGGTGGGACGGTTCGCGTTCCACACGACGTCGCTGATCTCCGGCCTGGCCCTGATCGCGGTCGGAATCTTCCTCTGGGCCACCGACGGCACCGCCTCGCTCGGCGCCGCCGTCGGCGCGGACACGCAACTGCGCTGGCAGGGGACGCTGTCCCGGTGGGCCGGACGGTTCTCGGATCTCGAGGTGCTCACGGCGGTGGTCGCGGCGGCGGTGCTGGTGTTCGCGGTGCGGGCGGCCCGGCGGCGCGTCGGTCGATGAGTCCGGCGGTCAGTCGGTGAACTCGGTGGACAGCCGGGCGACGGCCCGTTTCGGCGCGATCTGCCGAAAGCTCGCATCGAGCAGTTCGGCGACCTCCGCCCAGTCGGAGTCGGGCGACAGATCCGTCGCGAGCCAGCCCGCCGGGCCGTAGTAGGCGGGCACCCAGAAACGGTCGTCCTGCTCCAGTGCGGCCTTCTCACCGGGATCCGGGATGAACAGCAGCGCGGTGTCGTGCCGCGTCTTCGAACCCTTCGGGCCGCCGCCGTACACCGCGAACACCTTGCCGCAGCGGAAGTTCGGCCGCCCGTGGGAGACCTTCTCGACGGCCTCGGGCAGCGCCAGCGCCAGCGTGCGGAGCCGGGCCAGGACGGGATCGTCGTCGTCGAACATGATCGGGTGCGGCATGGGGTTCAGGGTAGGCCGGAGACATGCGCCGCGGGCGGAGCCGCCGGTGGCGGAGCGGTCCGGCGATGTCGTATGCGGGGATTAGGATTCTCCCCGTGACGTCACCGCAGCAGCAATGGGCCGAGCTGGCCGACGAGATCCGCGACCACCAGTTCCGCTACTACGTCAACGACGCGCCGATCATCTCCGACGCCGAGTTCGACGAGCTTCTGCGGCGTCTCCAGGCGCTCGAAGACGAGCACCCGGAGCTCGCCGTCCCGGACTCGCCGACCAGACGCGTCGGCGGCGGCTTCTCCACGGACTTCACCCCGGTCGACCATCTCGAACGGATGATGTCGCTGGACAACGTGTTCGACGAGGCCGAGCTCCGCGCGTGGATCGCGCGCACCGAGGTCGACGCCGGGGTCGTGGTGAGCGCGCCGGCGGCGCCCGCGGCAGAGGACGATGCGGTCGAGGCGCCGGAGGAGACGCCGACGCTCGACGAGGCCGCGGTCTCCGACGCCGCCGAGACGGCCGAGAGCGTCGAGCCGGAGGAGGGCGCCGAATCCGTCGTCGTCGACCCCGCCGATCCGGAGACGCCGACCGACCTCGCCGCGCAGGGCGGCGACCGGATCGAGTTCCTGTGCGAACTCAAGATCGACGGCGTCGCCCTCGCGCTGACCTACGAGAACGGCACCCTGGTGCGCGGCGTGACCCGCGGCGACGGCCGGACCGGCGAGGACGTGACCCTCAACGCGCGCACCATCAAGGGCGTCCCGCACACCCTGACGCCGTCCGACGAGTACCCGATCCCCGAACTGCTGGAGGTCCGCGGCGAGGTCTACTTCCGGCTCGAAGACTTCGAGAAGCTCAACGCCTCCCTGGTGGAGGACGGCAAACCGCCCTTCGCCAACCCCCGCAACTCCGCGGCCGGGTCGCTGCGGCAGAAGAACCCGCAGATCACCGCGCAGCGCAGCCTGCACATGATCTGCCACGGCGTCGGCCGCATCGACGGCTGGCGGCCGGAGTCGCTGCACGAGGTGTACCTCGCGCTGGGCGCGTGGGGCCTGCCGGTGTCGACGCACACCCGCAAGGTCGTCGGCGCCGACGCCATCGTCGAGACGGTCGCGTACTGGGGTGAGAACCGGCACTCGGTGGAGCACGAGATCGACGGTCTGGTGGTGAAGGTCGACGGCGCCGCGCTGCAGCGCAGGCTCGGCGCCACCTCGCGCGCGCCGCGCTGGGCCATCGCGTACAAGTATCCGCCGGAAGAGGTCACCACCGAACTGCTCGACATCAAGGTCGGCGTCGGCCGGACCGGGCGGGTCACGCCGTGGGCCGACATGGTGCCGGTCAAGGTGGCCGGTTCGACGGTCGCGCGCGCCACCCTGCACAACGCGTCGGAGGTGCAGCGCAAGGGCGTGTTGATCGGCGACACCATCACCATCCGCAAAGCCGGCGACGTGATCCCCGAAGTGCTCGGGCCGGTGGTGGATCTGCGCGACGGCACCGAACGCGCGTTCGTGATGCCCACGCAGTGCCCGGAATGCGGAGCCGACCTGCGCCCGGAGAAGGAGAGCGACGTCGACATCCGATGCCCCAACGCGCAACGGTGTCCGGCGCAGCTCCGCGAACGGCTCTTCCACCTCGCCGGTCGCGGCGCCTTCGACATCGACGCGCTCGGCTACGAGGGCGCGACGGCCCTGCTGAGCGGCGACGTGATCGCCGACGAGGGCGACCTGTTCACGCTCACCGCCGACGACCTGGCCCGGACGTCGTTCTACACCAACAACACCGGCGAGCTCTCCGCCAACGGCAAACGGTTCCTCCAGCACCTGGAGAAGGCGAAGGACGTTCCGCTCTGGCGCGTGCTCGTGGCGCTCTCCATCCGGCACGTGGGCCCGACGGCCGCGCGGGCGCTGGCCACCGCCTTCGGTTCGCTCGAGGCGATCGAGGCCGCGACCGCCGACGACCTCGCGCAGGTCGACGGCGTCGGCGGCACCCTCGCCGCCAGCATCCGCGACTGGTTCGACGTCGACTGGCACCGCGAGATCGTCGACAAGTGGCGGGCCGCCGGGGTGTCGACGGCCGACGAGGTCGACGAGTCCATCGCCCGCACCCTGGAGGGCAAGACCCTGGTGGTGACCGGATCGCTGGCCGACTTCACCCGGGACGGCGCCAAGGAGGCCATCATCGCGCGCGGCGGCAAGGCCTCGGGCTCGGTGTCGAAGAAGACCGACTACGTGGTGATCGGCGACTCACCGGGCAGCAAAGCCGCCAAAGCCGAGCAGCTGGGCGTCCCGATCCTCGACGAGGAGGCGTTCAAGAGGCTGTTGGAGACCGGCGAGGTGTAGTCGCGCCCGGATCTGTGTGTCGGCGGGGCAGGACGACGATGTCGGTCTCACTTGTCCTCGCCACGCGACTTGTGCCGAGATCGTGCGCTCGACTCGAGGAGGGCGCGTGTCGTGCGGAGACGTTCGACGCGACATCGTCGTCCTGCCCCTCACCCGAAGCCGGAGGGTGCTCCCGGATGCCCGCGTTGGAGTTGCTCGTCCTCCCCGAAGCCGGAGGGTGCTCCCGGATGTCCGCGCGGGGTGGCTCGTCGGTGATCGAGTGTCTCTCGTCGCCAGAGCACCTCTGACCGGTCGAGTACCTCTCATCGGTCGGGCACCCTTCGCCGGTCGAGTCCCCTTCGCTGGTCGAGCGGAGTCGAGACCACACCGAGATCCCGACCGACGAGAGGGCGGGCTTCGACACGGGACGCTCACGTCGTTCGCGGCCCGGCTCAGCCGCCGGTTCGGCGGTCGGGGCACGCACCGCTCGGGTGTCCTCTCCACCGCTCCCTGAGCCCCGAGCGAGCGCAGCGAGCCCGGGTGTCGAAGGGGCTCGGCGTCACCGCACGGTGAGATCGACGAGACGGGGAGATCGACCGGATCAGTGGTGGACGAGTCCGGAGATGATCCCGGTCAGGTGCCCCAGCCGGGCCACCTCGCTCGGCCGGAAATCGGGGCCTCCGACACGCCCGACGAGCAGCGCCTTGCTGCCGTCGCCGAGAGGCGCGGCGACCAGGGCGGTGTCGTGCTCCTGCCATCCGGCGGGCACCCAGGCGGCATGCGGATCGAAGCGGGCCGCGGCGTCCAGCGGCAGCCAGTCCGCACGTTCCAGCGGTGTCTCCGGGGCGCTGCCGCTGGCGGCGAGGCGGACGGCGACGTCGGGGCCCCCGGTCACCACCATCGCCCACGACACGTTCAGGGTGCGCGGTGCGAGATCGGACAGCACCTGAAGACGATCGGTGCGGGCGCCGGCCACGGCGTCGATCAGTTCGAGTTCCTGGTGGATGTCGAGTTTGTCGACGAAGGGTCGCAGTGAGTCGACGTACACGCCGTCGACCTTCTCCGCCGCGGTGATCAGGGTGTCGGGGAGGGCCCCGGTGGGGATGTCGACGACGATGTCGTCGACCGCGTAACCCTCGCCGCGTTCGACCACCTCGAGAGACCGGATGTCGGCGCCCACCGCGCCGAGCTGGACGGCGAGGAGGCCGAGGCTGCCGGGGCGGTCGGTCAGGGTCACGCGCAGTAGGTACGACACGCACCCCATTATTCCGGGTCGTATTGCCGACCGGTTACACCGCGGTTGCCTCGGGTCGAGCGGACGCCCGTGCGATCACCGTCGGCACCAGGGCCTAGTCTGGATGGCACCGCACGTGTACGAGAGGAATTCTGGAGATGTCTCCGCAGTCCGAGCCGGCGATCAGCCGTGCCGAGGTCGCCCATCTGGCGCGTCTGTCGCGCCTGGCGCTGACCGACGACGAACTCGACCAGTACGCCGCCCAACTCGATTCGATCCTGGGCCACGTCGCCCAGGTGGCCGAGGTGGCTGCCGAGGACGTTCCGCCGACGGCCCACCCGCTCGACGTCCGCCACGTGGTGCGCGACGACGTCGTCACCCCCGGTCTCACCGCCGAGCAGGCGCTGTCCGGTGCGCCCGCCGTCGAACAGGACCGTTTCGCCGTTCCGCAGATCCTCGGGGAGGAATGACCCTGTGAGTGAGAACCCTGTGAGTGAGAAATCAGTGAGCAGTCGTACCGCGAACGAGGTCACCGGCCTCACCGCGGCCGAACTGGCGGGCAAGATCGCCGCCCGCGAACTGTCGTCGGTCGAGGTCACGCAGGCGCACCTGGACCGCATCGCCGAGATCGACGGCGAGTTGGGCGCGTTCCTGCACGTGGGCGCCGACGAGGCCCTGACCGCCGCGAAGGCCGCCGACGAGGCGATCGCCGCGGGCGAGGCGCCGTCGAAGCTGGCCGGTGTGCCGATCGCGCTCAAGGACGTGTTCACCACCGTCGACGCGCCGACCACCTGCGGCTCCAAGATCCTCGAAGGCTGGGTCTCGCCGTACGACGCGACGCTCACCGGCAGGCTGCGCGCCGCCGGGATCCCGATCCTCGGCAAGACCAACATGGACGAGTTCGCCATGGGCTCCTCGACCGAGAACTCCGCCTACCAGGTGACCCGCAACCCGTGGGACACCACGCGCATCCCGGGCGGTTCGGGCGGCGGCAGCGCGGCGGCGCTGGCGTCGTACCAGGCGCCGCTGGCCATCGGCACCGACACCGGCGGATCCATCCGACAGCCGGCCGCGGTCACCGCGACCGTGGGCGTCAAGCCCACCTACGGCACCGTCTCGCGGTACGGCCTGGTGGCGTGCGCGTCGTCGCTGGACCAGGGCGGCCCCTGCGGGCGCACCGTGCTCGACACCGCGCTCCTGCACGAGGTGATCGCCGGTCACGATCCGCGCGACTCCACGTCGATCGACGCCCCGGTGCCCGACGTGGTCGCCGCGGCCCGCGAAGGCGCCTCCGGCGACCTGACCGGAGTACGCATCGGCGTCGTGAAGCAGCTGCAGGGCGAGGGCTACCAGGCGGACGTGCTGGCCTCGTTCGAACAGGCCTGCGACACCCTGCGCGCGCAGGGCGCGACCATCGTCGAGGTCGACTGCCCGCACTTCGAGTACGCCCTCGGCGCCTACTACCTGATCCTCCCGTCGGAGGTGTCCAGCAACCTCGCCCGCTTCGACGCCATGCGCTACGGACTGCGCGTGGGCGACGACGGCTCGCACAGCGCCGAAGAGGTCATGGCCCTCACCCGCGACGCCGGTTTCGGCCCCGAGGTGAAGCGCCGCATCATGATCGGCACGTACGCGCTCAGCTCGGGCTACTACGACGCCTACTACGGCCAGGCGCAGAAGGTCCGCACGCTGATCGCGCGCGACTTCGCCGCGGCCTACGCGGACGTCGACGTGCTGATCTCGCCGACCACCCCGACCACGGCGTTCAAGCTGGGGGAGAAGGTCGACGATCCGCTGTCGATGTACCTGTTCGACCTGTGCACCCTGCCGGTGAACCTGGCGGGCAACGCCGCGATGTCGGTGCCCTCCGGGCTCGACGGCGACGGTCTGCCGATCGGTCTGCAGATCATGGCGCCGGCCCTGGCCGACGACCGCCTGTACCGCGTCGGCGCCGCCTACGAGGCCGCGCGCGGACCGATCGAGGGCTGAACCAGCCCCTGCTCGGGCCCGTAGCGGTGCCCGTACCCGACCGGGACGTCGAGTGAGCCGGCGGCGTCGATCACGGTGGCCAGGGCCGAGAGCCCGGGCAGCCACGGCGGCGTCGGCGCCTCCCGGTGCGCGAAGCGATGCGGTGAGCCCCGTCGGGTCGGCGGGCGCCACACCAGCGACGGACGGAGTACGACGACGGGGTCGCTCGGATTCTCGACGACGACCGTCGCCGGGGCGGTGCGCGGAGCCCCTCCGGGCATGCCGACGAGCACGGTGCTCGCCGGAGTCGTCCCGCGTGCGACGACGCGGCGGCGGGCGACCTCCGCTCCGACCGCGCCCAGGCTCTGCCCGTAGAGGTGGACCCGGGGCCGCCCCGGTGCGGGCACCGCGGCGAGGGCGTCGAGCACCCGCATCGTGAGGGCGGTGGCGCTGCGTCCGGCCCGGTCCGGTGAGCGCAGGTAGGCCTGCCACGACGGGACCGCGCTGTACTGCAGGGCGAGCACCCGCACCGACCCGTCGAACCTGCGGCGGAATCCGTCGAGCGCGGCGGCGTCGATCCAGCCGGAGCCGGTGGGGACCGCGATCACCACGGCGCGCTCCCGCAGACCGCCCTCCCGGATCCACCGGTCGACGAGACGTGCCGCGCGGGCATCGTCGTACGGGTCGATGTCGGGCGGGTCGTCGTCGTGCATGTCGATGCCGGACGGGGGCGGACCGGCGAGCGGCGCGTAGAGGAGCAGGTGTGACGACGCCTCGGCGCGCGCCGCCGGGACGGTTCCGGGCAGCGTGCCCGCGCCGCCGGCGACGAGGAGCACGGCGAGGGCGACGATCGTTCCGCGACGCGGGCGCACCCACATCAGTGCCGCGACGGCGCCCGCCGGGACGGCGACCGTCGCCGCCCACCACTCCGGGCCGATCGGCGCCATGCCCATCGCGCCGCGCAGCGCCGACTGCCAGCAGACGGTGAGGGCCAGCGCGGCGGCGGCCACCGTCGCCGCGGTCTTCGGTCCGAACCGTCGTTCCGCGCGGTGTCCTCCGCCGGGCCGGTCGCCGAGCGCGGTGCGACCGCGCTCGACCAGCAGCCCGATCCCGAGTCCGAGGCAGGCCGCGATCAGTCCCGCGGCGGCCGAGAGCGCGGCGTCGCGCGGCAGCGCACCCGGGGTCTGGGCGGCCGACCAGCCGAGGAGCGCTCCGGTGAGCGCCGCGTCCCGGTCCCGGGGGATCACGCCCGCTCCGCCACGGTCCGGGCTATGCGCGACACCAGGCTCGACGCGATCTGCAGTCCGCTCTCCGGTTCGGGCGCACCGCCGCGCTGACGCCAGGTGTTCACGGCCAGCCCCGCGCGGGCGGCCTCGGCGGCCAGGTGGCACAGCGGGTCGGCGCACCGCCGGTGCATGTCGGTGACGAGCGCGGAGTCCAGTTCCGCACGGGTGCCGGGCGGCGGCGTCGTTCCGGTGGCCGCGGCGTAGCGCAGCAGGTCGTAGCCGTAGTCGTGGGCGCGGCAGGCCGGCTCGAACGACGACGGCAGCGGGATCGGCGACGAACACGACCCGGACGGATTCACCCGCCGACCGTCCTCGACGACCGGGCGATAGCCGAGGCGGTCCTCGAAATCGGCGGGGACGGGGAGAGCGGCGGCGGCCGCGGTCCGGTCCGGACCGGCCGGAGGGGACACGGCCGAGGCGTACCCGGTGAGGAGCACCGCAGCGGCGGCGGCGAGCAGGAGAACGGTGGCGGCGAGTCGGCGCAACAGGAGCGATCGGGGCATGACTTCGACGCTAGGAAGCATTCCCACCTGCGCGGATCCCGTGGAAGAGGGAATCTCGTGCGGCTCGCCGGAGCCGTGACGACGGTCCGGATCACCCGCGCCGGGGAGACCGGAATCCCTCTGCGGGGGGACGCGCACGGCCCGGGCCGGCCCTACCGTGGGAAGGGTGAAACCCCTCCGACGTCTCGCCGCCTCGATCCGGAATCTGCTGTCGACCGAGCAGGTCAGCGACCCGGCCGTGCGGGCCTACCTCGACCGCCGCGGGAACTGGCTGGCCATGCTCGCGGCGGTGACGATGATGGCGATCACCTGGCCGGTGCTGGGCGAGACGCTCGACGTCCCGGCGTACGTGCTGCCGGTGCTCGCGCTGGTCTCCGTGCTGCCGCTGCTCGGGATCGCCGCGGGCTCGGGACCGGCCTGGGCGGGCTGGATCGGGATCGTCGTCGCATGTCTGATCACCGCGCCGCTCCCGAAGAGTCCCGGGCACGACGACCTGCGGATCGCCGTCCCGCAGTTCCTGATCCTCCTCGCGATGACGCTGGCGGCCCTCGTGACGGTGCCGCTGGTCCGGCTCTTCGGACTCTGGCTGGTGACGGTGATCGTGCTGTTGATCTGCGTCGGCCGGAACGCCGTCGACGGGTGGGTCTTCGCGTTGACCGTGATCACGATCGGGGTCGCCTTCCTCCGCTACTGGCGCAGTTCGCGCCGGGAGATCGCCGAGCAGACCGAGCAGACCGAGGTGCACCGGGCCCGCGAGGAGGTCCTGGCCGAGCGATCGCGGATCGCGCGGGAGCTGCACGACGTCGTCGCGCATCGGATGTCGATGGTGGTGGTGATGTCGCAGACGGCGCGGTACCGGCTGGCGCAGGCGGACGAGCCCGAGGAGATCTCGCCCGCGGTCGCGGCCGAGTTCGAGGCGATCGCCGGGGCCGCCCGCGAATCCCTCGACGAGGTACGCACCCTGCTCGGCGTGCTGCGGACCGACGAGACCGGTGCGCCCGACGGCGCCGCCGAGCCCCCGGCTCCCGGGATCGACGGACTCGCGGCCCTGATCGACGACGTCCGGAGCGCCGGAGTGCCGATCGAGTTCGACGACGCCTCCGACCACTCCGCCGTCGGCGACGCGCCCGGACTGGTGGTCTACCGCATCGTCCAGGAGTCGCTGAGCAACGCCGTCCGCCACGCGCCCGGCGCGCCGGTGCGGGTCCGCGTGGAGCCCGACCCGGATGGCACCGCTCTGACGGTGACCGTCGTCAACGAGGCGCCGCCGGCGGGGCCGCTGGTGAAACAGCCCGCCCGCATCGAGCCGGCGACCGGTTCGGGCGGCCGGGGACTCGGCGTCCGCGGCATGCGCGAGCGGGCGGCGGCGCTGGGCGGGAGCCTGACGGCGGTGCCGACCGGGGCCGGCGGTTTCGAGGTGGTCGCGGTGGTGCCGTCGGCCGCGGCGAAGGTCTAGGGTCGACGTCGTGCCGACAACCGTGGTGATCGTCGACGACCAGGCGATGGTCCGGGCCGGTTTCGCGGCGCTGCTGAACGCGAGCGGCGACATCTCCGTGCTCGGCGATGCGGCCGACGGCGAGGCCGCGGTGGAGATCGTCTCCCGGCTGCGCCCCGACGTGGTGCTGATGGATGTGCGCATGCCGAAGCGCGACGGACTGTGGGCGGCCCGGCGGATCATCGAGGCCGGACTGCCGACGAAGGTGCTGATGCTCACCACCTTCGACATCGACGACTACGTGTACACCGCACTGTCGATCGGCGCATCCGGTTTCCTCCTCAAGGACGCGCCGGCCGACGAACTGGTGCGGGCGGTCCGGGTGGTCGCGGCCGGGGACGCGCTGCTCGCGCCGTCGGTCACCAAGCGGCTCATCGCCGAGGTGACCGCTCGCCGGAGCCGGACGCCCGGCGCCGCCGTCGACGTGCTGACGCCGCGCGAACGGGAGGTGCTCGGCGTGGTGGCCGACGGCAAGACCAACGCCGAGATCGCCGCCGAACTGTTCGTCTCCGAGGAGACCGTCAAGACCCATGTGAGCCGGGTCCTGGGCAAACTCGGTCTGCGGGATCGGGCGCAGGCCGTCGTCTTCGCCTACGAGAACGGGCTCAAATAGGGCCGGTCGGGACACGCCTGCGTCGCTCCGGTGGCCGAGGAGCATCCGATCTGATCGAATGGAGCCACGAAGCCTTCGAGGACGAGGGCCGACCGCGACGTGAGGGATGGCGACGGGCGATGGCACGGTACGGAATTCTGACTTCGGGCGGCGACTGCCCAGGCCTGAACGCGGTGATCCGCGGCGCGGTGCTGCAGGGCACCACGGTGCACGACCAGGAGTTCGTCGGGTTCCGCGACGGCTACAAGGGCCTGGTCCACGGCGACGTCAAACTGCTCACCCGGTCCGCGGTGCGCGGCATCTCCCGCAACGGCGGCACCATCATCGGGACCAGCCGGTTCGGCCCGTACCAGCAGCCCGACGGCGGCTCGGACGCCATCAAGAAGGTGCTCGAGGAGCTGGAGGTGGACGGTGTGGTCGCGATCGGCGGCGACGGCACCATGGCCGCCGCGAACCGGCTGTTCGGCGACGGCGTGCCGATGGTCGGCGTGCCCAAGACCATCGACAACGATCTGAAGGCCACCGACTACACGTTCGGTTTCGACACCGCCGTCGAGATCGCCACCGAGGCCGCCGACCGGCTCCGCACCACCGGCGACTCGCACATGCGCTGCATGGTGCTCGAGGTGATGGGCCGGCACGCCGGCTGGATCGCGATCTACACCGGGATCGCCTCGGGGGCGCACGTCAGCCTGATCCCGGAGGCGCCCGAGACGCTCGACCAGATCTGCGACTGGATCCTGGCGGTGAAGGATCGTCGTCGGGCGCCGCTGGTGGTGGTCGCCGAGGGCTTCACGCTCCCGGAGATGGACGAGGCCTACTCCGATCGCGGCCTCGACGAGTTCAACCGTCCGCGACTCGGCGGCATCGGCGACATCCTGGCGCCGCTGATCGAGAAGCGGACCGGGATCACCACGCGGGCGACGACCCTCGGCCACATCCAGCGCGGCGGCGTGCCGACGTCGTCGGACCGGGTGCTCGCCACCCGGTTCGGGCAGGCGATCAGCGACGTCCTGGCCGACGGCGACTGGGGCAAGATGGTGGCGCTGCACGGCACCGAGATCGTGCGGGTGCCGTTCTCCGACGCGGTCGGGCACACCAAGAACGTGCCGCTGGACTTCTACAACGGCGCCCGCGCGCTCTTCGGCTGAGACGCCCTCAGGAGGCGCGCTTGACGATCACGCTCGACGCCCCGGTCACCGCGCCGGTCAGCGTGATCACCGGGCCGCCCGCCCGGACCGGCTCGCCGGCCTTGTCCTTGATCGACGACCAGCCGGT
The DNA here is from genome assembly GCF_047600385.1 of Gordonia sp. (in: high G+C Gram-positive bacteria). GTDB lineage: Bacteria > Actinomycetota > Actinomycetes > Mycobacteriales > Mycobacteriaceae > Gordonia. The sequence goes on from NZ_JASGKZ010000001.1 coordinate 2,200,567, forward strand.
CCTCCCGAGGGCGGAGTAGCAGATCTCGTGGTCCGGGCCCAGCGTGATCTTGACGGTGCTCACCGAGACCTGGAACGACACCTCCAGTCCGGTGGACGTGAAGCGGGCGGCGGTGAAGTCGAGCACCAGGGTGCCCATGGAACCGGTCACCGACATCGCCGCGGGCACCCGCCAGCTGCCCCTGCGTTTGACCGTCGCCCAGTCGATGTCGACCGCTTCGGGCGGCACGGTGACGTGCCCCGGCCCCGGGTTCGGCGCAGGGCCGCCGAACAGGGCGTGCCCGTTCGGCAGATCGGCCAGCAGCGGAGCGAGTTCGCCACGCGTACGGGCGACGTACACCGCGCCTGCGCGCTCCTCGAACTCGTCCATCTCCAGGTAACCGGCGGCGAAGGCGTCGTTCAGCAGGCGGACGGCACGTTCGCGTTCCGGGTTTCCGATGCGGATCTCGTCGTCGGCGGCCATGGGAGCCAGCCTATCGGTCCGCGCCGCGGGGTACCGGACGGTGGGAAACGGCACGGGCGTCAGTCCTGCGGGATCACCAGCCACAGCAGCAGATAGATCAGCAGCTGCGGACCGGGGAACACCACCGACACCACGAACGCGATCCGGACCCAGGTCGGGTCGACGCCGAAGTATTCGGCCAGGCCGCCGCAGACGCCGCCGAGCATCTTGTCGTTCCGCGAGCGGGTCAGTCGTTTCGGTGCGGGCACCGGCGCCGGCACGGCCGGTGCCGCGGCGAACGGGGGCTCCTCCGCGAGGGCGGCGGGAGCGGGGATCTCGGCGTTGCGGGGTTCTTCGGGAGCGGTCATGGCGTCCTCCTCGGCAGGTGTTCCGCCGCTGTTCGGCGGACTCTGTTCACCACCGAATCTACGGCGCGGCGCGGCGCGTGCCATCGGGATAATCCCCGAGATCGGCCCTGATGATCATGCTGGATACCATGGGACGCATGAGTGTGGCTACCGACGACCTGATGGACTTCGACGACGTCCTCGAGCGATTCGATCCCGTGATGGGAATGGAGGTGCACGTCGAACTGGGCACCGAGACCAAGATGTTCTGCGGCTGCCCCACGACCTTCGGCGGCGACCCGAACACGCAGGTCTGCCCGGCCTGCCTCGGGCTGCCCGGTTCGCTGCCGGTGGCCAACGCCAAGGCCGTCGAGTCGGCCGTCCGCATCGGGCTCGCGCTGAACTGCTCGATCCGCGAGTCGAGCGTCTTCGCCCGGAAGAACTACTTCTACCCGGATCAGCCGAAGAACTACCAGATCAGCCAGTACGACGAGCCGACCTGCTACGAGGGTCACCTCGACGTCGCGCTCGACGACGGTACGCAGTGGCGCGTGGAGATCGAGCGCGCCCACATCGAGGAGGACACCGGCAAGTCGCTGCACGTCGGCGGCAGCACCGGACGCATCCACGGAGCCAGCCACTCCCTGCTCGACTACAACCGCGCCGGCGTGCCGCTGGTCGAGATCGTCTCCAAGCCCATCGTCGGGGCGGGGGAGCGCGCCCCCGAGGTCGCCCGCGCCTACGTGACCGCCCTGCGCGATCTGCTGCGTTCGCTCGACGTCTCCGACGTCCGCATGGACCAGGGTTCGATGCGGTGCGACGTCAACCTGTCGCTGATGGCCAAGGACGCCACCGAGTTCGGCACCCGCACCGAGACCAAGAACGTCAACTCGCTCAAGAGCGTCGCGGCCGCGGTGACCTACGAGATGCGGCGCCAGGGCGCGGTGCTCGCCGCGGGCGGCGAGGTGATCCAGGAGACCCGGCACTTCCACGAGTCCGACGGCACCACCTCGGCCGGCCGGCGCAAGGAGACCGCGGAGGACTACCGCTACTTCCCCGAGCCCGACATGCCGCCGGTGATCTGCGAGCCGGACTGGGTCGAAGAACTGCGCGGCACCCTGCCGGAGCTCCCGTGGGTGCGCCGGGCGCGCATCCAGGCCGAGTGGGGCGTCTCCGACGAGGTGATGCGCGACCTGGTGAACGTGGGCGCCGTCGACCTGATCATCGCCACCGCGGAGGCCGGGGCCAAGCCGGAGGCCGCCCGCAGCTGGTGGGTCTCGTTCCTGGCGCAGCAGGCGAACTCGCGCGCCGTCGAACTCGCCGAACTGGACATCACGCCGGCGCAGGTCGCCGAGGTGATCGGGCTGGTCGACGAGGGCAAGCTCACCAACAAGCTGGCGCAGCAGGTGGTCGTCGCCGTGCTCGACGGCGAGGGCGAACCCGCCCAGATCGTCGCCGATCGCGGACTCGAAGTGGTGCGCGACGACTCCGCGCTGCAGAAAGCCGTCGACGAGGCGCTCGCCGCCAACCCGGACATCGCCGACAAGATCCGCAGCGGCAAGGTGCAGGCCGCGGGCAAGATCGTCGGCGACGTCATGAAGGCGACGCGCGGTCAGGCCGACCCGGCCCGGGTGAAGGAACTGGTTCTGGCGGCCTGCCAGTAGGTGTCGGGGCGCCTGGCTCCGTGTGGGGCGGGCGGGGCGCCGAGGATCGTCTTGCTCGTCCTCCGCCACGCGACGATCTTCGAGACGGCGCGCTGGAATCGAGTCGTGTGGGGGCGCTGCGACGACCCTCGGCGCCCCACCCTCACTCGAAGCCGGCGGGCGCTCCGTCTCGCCTACCGGGGCGGCTCCCGGTGGGAGAGTTCATCTCCGGTGATCGAGCCTCTTCGATGATCGAGCCTGCCCTGCTCGGCGATCGAGCTTCCTCGGTGGTCGAGCCTGCTCGGTGGTCGAGCCTGCCCGATGATCGAGCGGAGTCGAGATCCCGGCGGGACCGGTCAGCGCTTGTCGTCGGCGGTTCCGCCGGCGGGGGCGTAGATCGCCACGCGGTCGTCGGTCTGCACGGAGGCGCCCGGCACCGACTTGTTGATCGTCGCCAGCTGCATGGCGGCGCCGAACGTCGTCATCCGTCCGACCGCGCCGAACTGCTCCTTGACGTCCTGCTTGGTCGGCTTGCCCACCGACGGGCTGGCGTTGGAGGGCGCGGCGAGGACGTCGATCCGGAACTTCTTGGCGATGCTCACGGCGATCTGGCCGCCGGCCACCGCGCATCCGGTCACGCCCGGCCGGTCGGCCCACGACCACAACCGGCGCAGCCCCGACGGCTCCAGCATCTGCAGCCGGTCGCCCGCGGGGCCGCTGTCGGCGACGTAGATGCGTCCGTTCTCGGGGTCCGGGCACAGTGCGACGGAGGCGCCGAATCCGGAGGCGAGGATCTTCGGCCGGGGTGAGTCGGCGTTCGTGTTGATCTCGAGGAGCTTCCCGGCCAGCGACCCCCGGTCGCGTGCCGCACCGGCGTCGCCCGCGTTCCCGGTCGCCACCCGCAGGATGCCGGTCGAGGAGAAGCTGATCGACCCCATGTTCCCGGTCGGCCCCTTCGGGATCCCGGTGAGCACGGGGGTCACCACCCCGTCGGGTGCGATCCGCACGACGCGGTTGTCCGAGCCGGTGGTGATCAGCGCGAAGATCAGGCGGTCCTGCTGATAGCCGGGGGAGAGCTCGAAATCGATCAGGCCGCCGTCGCCGCCGGACTCGACCGGCACGGTCGCGATCACCCGCTGCGGGCCGTACCGCTTGGAGATGATGATCTGGCCCGTGGTGCGTTCGGCGACGTAGGTGGTCTGACCGGAGGGGTCGGCGGGGCGCACCCCGGACGTCGTGCTCAGACAGGTCGCGATCACGGCCGGATTCGGGTCGACGCAGGGGCCTTTCGGCGGTTCCTGGGGCTCCTCCGGGGACGACGGAGCACTCGGCCGCTGGCGCGGCCCCTGGTTCTCGGGAACCGAACTGAAGGCACCCGCGTCCCGGTTCCGGTCCTGTTCGCTGAAGTCCGCGCAACCACTCGCGGTGAGCACGACGGTGACGCTGACCGCGATGGCGGTCAGCGCGCGGCGCGCGGCGCCGGTCGGGATCGGCAGGAGCATGTCACAACACTATGCGATCGTTATCAAATCGTCGGGTGGCGGTGGCCGGACCAGCGGCGGAACGGCCCTACAGTCGGGAGTGTGAGTAGTTCAAGCGCATCCCGTCCGCCGCGCCGGCCGCAGCCCGACCGGGACTCCTTCTACGAGAAGTATGCGCGCAGGTCCCCCGCGCGGACCGTGGTGGAGGACAGCGGTGACGAGATCCCGGAGGCGGTGATCATGCCGGGCGAGGTGGACGAGTCGCTGCCGACGGTCGAATACACCTTCGCCGGGCGCAGTGCGGGCAGAGCCGAGGCCCCGGTGGCTCGGGCGGAGACCCCGGCCGCGGCGGAGCCGGCGCCGACTGCGGCGGTCGATGCCGACGAGCCCGACACGAAGGTCGACACCGATGCGAAGACCGGCGGTGCCGCCACGGCTGTCGCGGGTGCGGCCGCCGCGGGTGCAGTAGGGGCCGCCGTCGGTGTCGCGGCCGTCCGCGGCGGCGCAGACGAGGCGGCGAACACCGAGTCGGAGGACACCGAGTCGGCGGACACGGAGAAGGCCCCTGAGGCGGCGGGCGACGCCGGGGACACCGACAGCGACCACGGCTCCGCGGACGGCGGGGCCGAGAAGTCCGGTACCGCAGGCGACGCCGACGACGTCGTCGTGCCGGAACCCGAACCCGCGGCGACCCCCGAACCCGCGACGGCTCCCGTGCCCGTGCCGGAACCCGTGCACGAGCCTGCACCGGAGCGCGGGGCGAAAGCCGAGACCGAGGTGATCGCGGTGAACCCCGACATCATGAAGGAGATCGACGCGATGCGCGCAGCCGAGAAGGCCGCAGCAGACCGGGCCGCAGCGGATGCGGCGACCGTCGGACACGGCATCGTGACCGCAGGCCCCGGCAAACCGACCGGACCGCCGTCGGACGAGGCGCGGACCGCGCCGCTCGCCTACGGACTGCCGCCGATCCCCCCGACGCCCGAACGGACCGGGGCCACCCGCATCGACGTGCGCTCGGCGTCGGACACCGTCGTGACCGAACCGTTCGTCGACAACGACGACACCGACCCCGAGGGGAGACCCGTGATCCAGCGCAGCACCGCCGAACACCTCACCGAGGACCCGCTGCCGTACATCGAGCCGCAGCCGACGGCCGAGATCGAACTCGACGACGACGAGGTGTTCGCGGCCGCCGGGACCGACTACGCCGACCCCGACCCGATCGACGACGACCCGGTCACCGACCGGGGCGCCACCGAGCCCGCCGCCCGCCGCGGCACCATCGACCTCGGCCTGCTGATCCTGCGCGTGACGGTCGGACTCGTCTTCGTCGGCCACGGACTGCAGAAACTCCTCGGATGGTGGGGCGGCCCCGGCCTCGACGGTTTCGCGACGTTCCTGGCCCAGAACGGGTCCGGCGGCGATCCGACGCTCGGCTTCGACCCCGACCTCGACCGCACCCTCGCCCTCGTCACCGGGCTCACCGAGACCATCGGCGGCACGCTGCTGATCCTCGGTCTGCTCGCCCCCGTCGCCGGAGCGAGCCTGGTCGGAGTGATCCTCGTGGCCGTCCTCTACCGGATCACCCTCGCCGGAGGATTCTGGTTCTTCACCACCGAACAGCACGGCCCCGGCCTGGAATTCGAGCTCACCCTGACCGCCGCCGTCCTCGCGCTCACCCTGTGCGGACCGGGCACCTATTCGCTCGATCGTCGTTGGGGATGGGCGCGCCGCCCCGCCTGGGGGTCGGCGGCATGGGTGATCATCGCGATCGCGGCGGCTGTCGCGGGGTGGGTGGTGTTCAACGGGTCCAACCCTTTCGCGGCTCTGTAGTCTGGTCTTTTTCAGGGCGTGGGGATGGGGAGCTTCATTCCTCATAGTCCTCGCCTTGCCACGATTCACGATCGCGCGCCTGCCGGTGTGCTGCGGAGAATTCGGAACAAAGCTCCCCATCCCCACTCTCTGGAGCTGAGAGAGCCACACGACCGCGTCTCTCACTCGGTTGGTTCGCCTGATCTAGAGGGCTCAGAACGACTCCTCCCGCACGCACTCTCCGGAGTCGGGAGCTGTACGACCGCGTCATCCACTCGGTCGGTTCGCCTGATCTGGAGGGCTGGAACGATTCCTCCCGCGCACTCTCTGGAATCGGGGGAGCCGTACGACCGCGCTTTCACTCGGTCGGTTCGCCTGATTGCGCGTCGCGGTTCTTGCCGGAGGGCGGCGAGAACCGCGACGTGGGTGGCGGGGTCGGCGAGAAACGCGATGGATCGTCGTAGGGGAGGGGGACGGGTGTCTCGTGGCAGCGGACCGGAGGAGTTCGAATTGGTAGCGTGGCCGGTGTGAAGTACGCCGTCATCGTGATCGTCGCGCTGTTGCTCGTCATCGCCGTCGTGGTGGTGTTCAACTTCCTCGAGGCGCGTGCGGCACGGAAGGCGCAGGCCCTGCGGGACCGCGCCTACCGGCCGGGTGATCCGTTCTCCTCCGCCGACGACGACGCCGTGTACGGCGACCCGCGGCAGCTCACACCGGCCGACCTCGTCGAGATCCGCGGCACGACGTTCGCCGTGCGCGGCATCATCCGGCTCACCCAGTCCGGATACAGCTGGATCGAGGCGCACCTGGACACCGGAACCGGCCGTCGGGGCTGGCTCTCCGTCGAGGAGGACCCGGACCTGGAGGTCGTGCTGTGGACGGAACTGGACGGGGTCACCACCGTGCCGGGACCGCCGACCGTCGACGTCGAGGGTCGGCGGTACGACTCGGAGGAGAGCGGCGCGGCGCGGTTCACCTCCATCGCGACCACCGGGGTCTCGGCCACCGGGAACATGCGCTACCACGACTACCGGGCGGGCGACGACCGGCTGTCCTTCGAGGACTTCGGCTCCGGCTGGGAGGCCTCGCGCGGGGAACGGCTGCACCGCGGGGAGTTCCGCATCTACCCGTCCACTCCGACGCCCGAAGGCCCCCGATGACCGTGCTGCACGAACTCGGCGGGGCCTTCGTCGACACCCGTTCGGCGGATCTGACGTTGACCCTCGACGCCGGGCCCCGGCCCGCGCTCGCGATCCGGAGCGGCACGGTGAACGACGTCGACGTCGAACTCCGTCTGCTCGGTGCCAGTCATCAGGTGACGGCGACCCGGCACCGGCGCCGACTCCGGGAGACGTTGGCCTGCCTGCCGGACGCCGAACCGTTCCTCCCCGCGACCAGGACGTCCGGCGGCTACGCGTTCGCCTCGTCGATCACCGGCGCCGACGAGAACGAGATCCGGGCGCTGCGGGACCGGCTCACCGCGGAGTTCCGGACCGCCGAGCGCGGGTCCGCCGCAGCCGGGCTGCATCTGATCGGCTCGTACCCCGGCCGGGACCTGGCCTTCACCGCGCTCCGCGCCGTGCCCGGCGACACCGCCGGGACGCTGCGCTGGGAGACGTGGCATACGTATCCGCAGGTCGGTGAGGTCGTGTTCACCGCATCGGTGTGGTCGACGACGTCCGGCGGCGATCGGAGATGACGTCGCATCCGGATCCCGCCCGGAACCTGCGCAGGCTGCGGAACGTCCTCCTCGCGGTCATCGGCGTGCTCACCCTGCTCGCCCTCGTCGGCAGCTGTGCGGTCGACGTCGCCCGGAGCGGCCTGCTCGGACAGAGCGCGAAGAGTTACATCGAGGCCAACTATCAGCGGTCCCCGGGCCTGGACGAGCCGTCGGTGCGCGCCTACGTCGCCGACGAGTCGGTGTGGGCCGTCGCCGCCGCGATCACCGGCGCCGAGGAGCCGATCGACGCACGATCCGGTGACACCCAGGCCGGGAACATCGTCGGCACCCGATTCCTGCAGTACTCCGACTACCTGGTGGGACTGTTCCCGAACGGCCCCACCGGAACCCGGGTGATGCTCGAGCTCGGACTACACCAGCGGGTACCACCACTACCACCACTACGTCGGCGGATTCTGGGTGCCGACACCCGCCTACTCCGGTCGCGGGAGCGACTACCGCGGGGGCGGCGGCAGCGGCGGCAAGTAGCCTCAGATCCCCTTGATCCGGAAGGACATCATGACCGACTTCTTCGAGAACATCCTGGCGGCCGCGGCGTACTCCGCCGTCGGCATCGCGGTGATGGCCGTCGGGTTCGTCGTCCTCGACGTCCTCACGCCGGGGCACCTCCGCACCCAGGTCTGGGGTGAGCGCAATCCGAACGCGGCGCTCCTGGTCGGGTCCAAGCTCGCCGGTCTCGCGATCATCGTCATCGCCGCGATCTTCGCCGGCGAAGGCGGCCTGGCCCGCGGGCTGCTCTACACCGCGGCGTACTCCGCCGTCGGCATCGTCGCGATGACGGTCGTGTTCTTCGTCGTCGACCTGGTGACCCCCGGGAAACTCGGCGAGGTGCTGCTGGAGACCGAGCACAATCCGGCGGTCCGGGTGAACGCCGTCCTGCAGCTGGCGGTCGCCGGCATCGTCGCCGCCTCCGTCCTCTGATCGGGTGAGCGCCGCCCCGAAGGCCGCCGAGACCGAAGGCGACGGGCCGGAAGCGGCCCGCCCGCAGACGTCCGCCGCGGAACCGACCGGACCGACCCCGCCGCGACGACGTGCGGCCCGGTCCGCGTTGCTCGCAGTCGTCTTCGTCTGCGCGGCCTGCGGACTGGTCTACGAACTCGCGCTGATCACTCTCGGGTCGTACCTGATCGGGAACACGGCCACGCAGGCGTCGATCGTGCTCGCGGTGATGGTGTTCGCGATGGGGGTCGGCTCGCTCGCCGCGAAACCCCTGCAGCGGCGTTCGGTGGCGGCGTTCGCCGCGATCGAACTGCTGCTCGCGCTGCTCGGCGGCCTGTCGGTGACGGCGCTCTACGGCGCCTTCGCCTACCTGTCGATGTACACCGAGGCGCTCGTCGCCGTCGCCTTCGTGCTGGGGCTGCTCATCGGCGCGGAGATCCCGCTCCTGATGGTCCTGCTGCAGCGGATCCGGCGGCAGGACGCCGGCTCGGCGGTCGCGGACCTGTTCGCCGCCGACTACGTCGGCGCCCTGCTCGGCGGACTGGCCTTCCCCTTCCTGCTGCTGCCGGTGTTCGGCCAGCTGCGGGGCGCGATCGTCGTCGGGCTGGTCAACGCGGCGGCCGGAACGCTGCTGGTGTTCGTGCTCTTCCGCCGCGACCTGTCCCGGCGGGCGGCGCTGTCGCTCGGGGCCGCGACGATCGCGGTGGTCACGGCTCTCGCCGCCGGATACCAGTACTCGACGACCTTCGAGGTGACCGCGCGGCAGGCCCTCTACCGCGATCCGGTAGTGCTGTCGGTGCAGACCCCCTACCAGGACATCGTGATGACGGCACGACGCGGCGGCGACGACTTCCGGCTGTTCCTCAACGGCGACCTGCAGTTCGCCTCCGCCGACGAATACCGCTACCATGAGGCGCTGGTGCATCCCGCGATGGCGGGCCACCCGGAACGGGTGCTGATCCTCGGCGCCGGCGACGGCCTCGCGCTGCGCGAGGTCCTGACCTATCCGACCGCCTCGGTCACACTCGTCGAACTCGATCCGGAGATGATCCGGCTCGCCCGCACCGACCCGCGGCTCGTCGCGTTGAACCGGGGTTCGATGAACGACCCGCGGGCCCGGATCGTCGCCGCGGACGCGTTCAGCTGGCTGCGCTCGACCGACGAGAGATACGACGCGATCATCGTCGACATGCCCGACCCGGACGAGACGGCGACCGCCAAACTCTATTCGACGGAGTTCTACGCGCTCGTCGCCGCGCACCTGACCGACGACGGCGTCCTCACCGTCCAGTCCGGTTCCCCGTACTTCGCGCCGCAGTCGTACTGGTGCATCGGGGCCACGCTCGCCGACGCGGGCCTGCAGCGGGTCGGCTACCACGTCGACGTGCCGTCGTTCGGCGACTGGGGCTTCTTCCTGGCCGCGCACGGGGAACCGGAGCCGCACCTGGCGGCCCCGGGTCCGCTGCGCTTCCTCTCCGACGGCGAACTGGCCGCCGCCCGGGTCTTCCCGCGGGACCGGCCGCCGCTGGACATGCCGCCGTCGACGCTGATGAACCCGCGGATCCTGCGCTACGCGCAGTCCGAGTGGAACCTGTACTGACGCCCCGGCACGACGGTCACCGACCCCGCGGGACCGCCGCTAATCGACGACGCGGACGGCGCCCTTGTCGGCGGAGGTCGCCAGCTTGGCGTAGGCGCGCAGAGCCTTGGAGACCGGGCGCTGCCGGTCCTTCGGCTGCCACGGATGCTCGGAGGCCTCCATCTTGGCGCGGCGGTCGGCGAGCGTCTCGTCGTCGACCAGCACCTTCAGGGTGCGGGAGTGGACGTCGATCAGGATCTCGTCGCCGTCCTCCACCAGGCCGATGACGCCGCCGGCGGCGGCCTCCGGGGAGGCGTGGCCGATCACCAGGCCCGACGATCCGCCGGAGAAGCGGCCGTCGGTCACCAGACCGCAGAACTTGCCCATGCCGGTGCCCTTCATGAAGGCCGTCGGGTGCAGCATCTCCTGCATGCCGGGGCCGCCCGCGGGACCCTCGTAGCGGATCACCAGCACCTCGCCCTTCTGGAGCTGCTTCGAGAGGATCGCGTGCACGGCGTCCTCCTGGCTCTCCACGACGCGGGCCGGGCCCTGGAAGTGCCACAGCGACTCGTCGACGCCCGCGGTCTTCAGGATCGCGCCGTCCTCGGCGATGTTGCCGCGCAGCACGCACAGGCCGCCCTCGACCGTGTACGCGTGCTCCTTGGACCGGATGCATCCGTCCTCGGCGTCGGTGTCCAGCGACTTCCAGCGGTTCGACGTCGAGAACGGCTCCACGGTGCGGACCCCGCCCGGGGCGGCGTGGAACAGCTCGATCGCCTGCTCCGTCGCGGTGCCGCTGCGGATGTCCCAGTCGGCCAGGTACTGCTCGAGCGACGGCGCGTGGACCGGGTGGACGTTCGTGTTCAGCAGACCGGCCCGGTTCAGCTCACCGAGGATGGCGGGGATGCCGCCGGCCCGGTGCACGTGCTCCATGTAGTACTTCGGCGAGTTCGGCGCCACCTTCGCCAGACACGGCACGCTCCGGGAGATCCGGTCGATGTCGTGCAGGGTGAAGTCGACCTCGGCCTCCTGCGCGGCGGCCAGGATGTGCAGCACCGTGTTGGTGGAGCCGCCCATGGCGACGTCGAGCGCCATCGCGTTCTCGAAGGCCTCGCGGGTGGCGACGTTGCGGGGGAGCACCGAGGCGTCGTCGTCCCGGTACCACCGGGTGGCGATGTCGACGATCAGCTCACCGGCCCGGGTGAACAGGTCGCGGCGGGCGACCTGGGTGGCCAGGGTGGAGCCGTTGCCGGGCAGCGAGAGGCCCAGCGCCTCGGTGAGGCAGTTCATCGAGTTGGCGGTGAACATGCCCGAGCACGAGCCGCACGTCGGGCACGCCGACCGCTCCACCTCGAGCAGATCGGATTCGCCGACGTTGCTGTCGGCGGAGGCGGTGATCGCATCGACCAGGTCCAGGCCCGGGTGCACGACGCCGTTGACGACCACCGAGGTGCCCGCCTCCATCGGACCGCCGGAGACGAACACCGTGGGGATGTTCAGGCGCAGGGCGGCGTTGAGCATGCCCGGGGTGATCTTGTCGCAGTTGGAGATGCAGACCAGGGCGTCGGCGGTGTGCGCGTTCACCATGTACTCGACCGAGTCGGCGATGATCTCGCGGCTCGGGAGCGAGTAGAGCATGCCGCCGTGGCCCATCGCGATGCCGTCGTCCACGGCGATGGTGTGGAACTCGCGCGCCACGCCGCCCGCCTTCGTGACGGCCTCGGCGACGATGTCGCCGACGTTCTTCAGGTGCACGTGACCGGGGACGAACTGGGTGTACGAGTTCGCGATCGCGACGATCGGCTTGCCGAAGTCGTCGTCGGTCATTCCGGTGGCGCGCCACAGAGCGCGGGCACCGGCGGCCTCCCGGCCGACGGTGGTGGTACGGGACCGCAGGGCTGGCATGGTTCCTCGATGTTTCTTCAGTCGGGGTCGGGGTCGGGCTGGACCCTTGACCTGTACCGGTCTGAGTTTACGCGCCTGACGACGTCGACCGATCCGGGTGCTCCCGGCCCCGGACGCCGCACCGCCCGGTCGGTGCCGCCGAACGGCGCCGACCGGGCGACCCAGGACTCTCGGTCCGTCCGACCGCGGTGGCTCAGCTCCGGCGCGCGAACTCCGCGAGCGAGCCGGTGACCTCCTTGGGCAGCGGGGGAGCGAACTCGCCCGACGCGGTCCCGGTGTGCAGACCCATCGCCGCCATGCCCGAGAGCAGGCCGATCCCGGCGGCCACCCCGTCGATCACCGGGACCCCGAGCTCGTCGGACAGCGACCGCGCCAGATCGGCCATCCCGGCGCAGCCCAGCACGATCGCATCCGAACCGTCCTCGGCCAGGGCCTTCCGGCAGGCCGCGGCCAGGATCGACGACGTGTTCGGGTCGCTCTCCAGGTCGAGGACGGCGATCTCGCAGGCGTGGATGCCCAGGCAGCGTGCGGAGAAGCCGTAGTGCGCCACCAGATCGCGCGTCCGGCCGATGCTGCGGCCCAGCGTCGTCACCACCGAGAAACCGCGGCCCAGCGTGGCGGCCACGTGCATCGCGGCCTCGGCGATCCCCAGGACGGGGGCGCGGGCGATCTCCCGCGCGGCGTCGATCCCCGGATCCCCGAAGCAGGCGATCAGGTAGCCGTCGGCGTCCGGATCGGCGGCGACGGCGTCGAGGATGCCGGGGACGGCCAGGGCCTCGTCGTAGTGACTCTCGATCGACACGGGGCCCGTCCGCGGCGTGACCGCGGTGATCTCGGCATCCGGCCGCGCCACGGCGCGTGCGGACTCGGAGATCACCGCGGTCATCGCTGCGGTGGTGTTCCCGTTCACCACCGTCAACCTCATGCGGTCACTGCCACCTTCTCTTCGGCGTCGTCGGCGTGGTGCCCGGCGCCCTCGGCGTAGTCGCTGTAGAGGTACTCCTTCGGCGTGTACTTCATGCCCAGGCGGTACACGACGAAGCCGAGCGCGGCACCGATGAACCAGGTGAAGCTGGCGGCGTACGCGGTGCCCCAGATCACCACGGCGATCGGCGGGATCGACGCGACGATCACCGAGACCACGGCGACCGGGTTCCAGCCGTTGCGGTAGGCGTATCGGCCCTCGGGCTTGGTGGTGAACAGGTCGTCGACGACGATCTTCTGCTTCTTCACCAGGTAGTAGTCGGCGAGCAGGATGCCGAACAACGGTCCGATCACGGCGCCGAGCGTGTCCATCGTGTAGTGGATCGCGGTCGGGTTGTTGAACAGGTTCCACGGGGTGATCAGCACCGAGCCCACGGCGGCGATCATGCCGCCGGCGCGCCAGCTGACCTTGGTCGGCGCCACGTTGGAGAAGTCGAAGGCGGGCGAGACGAAGTTCGCGACGATGTTGATGCCGATGGTGGCGATGGCGAAGGTGAGCACGCCCAGGACCGCCGCGGTGGTGTTGTCGATCTTGTCGACGATGTGCACCGGGTCGGTGATGATGTTGCCGTCGGCGTCCTTGCCGATCACGGTGGCGCCGGCGGACACGGTCGCGACCACGAGGATCGAGAAGAACAGGAAGTTGACCGGCAGACCCCAGAAGTTGCCCTTCTTCACCTCGGAGAACGACTTGCCGTAGCGCGAGAAGTCGCCGAAGTTCAGCATCGGGCCGGAGAAGTACGAGACCACCAGCGCGAAGGCGGAGATCATCATGGTGATCGACGACCAGCCGCTCAGCTCCGGGCCCTCGGACAGGTCGAAGTGCACGTTGTCCCAGCCGGCCTCGAAGATCAGGTAGCCGGCCAGCAGCACCATCACGACGTAGACGGCGGGGCCGCAGAAGTCGATGAACTTGCGGATGGCCTCCATGCCGTTCCAGAAGACGATCGCCTGCAGGACCCACATGATGGCGAAACCGGCCCAGCCCAGCGGCGAGAGACCGAGGAACGCGTGGGTGCCGGAGTCGCCGTACTCGGCGAGCGACGGCCAGAACTTGATGGCCAGCAGGCCGAAGGCCACCGAGGCCAGGTAGGTCTGGATGCCGTACCAGACCACCGCGATCAGGCCGCGGATGATGGCCGGGACGTTCGCGCCCTTCACGCCGAAACAGATCCGGGTGGTCACCGGGTAGGGCACCCCGGCCTGCTGCGACGGCTTGGCGACCAGGTTGCAGAGGTAGTAGACGGCGACGATGCCCAAGACCAGCACCACCAGGACCTGCCACGCGGCGATGCCCAGGGCGAACAGGCTGCCGGCGAACACGTAGCCGCCGACGCTGTGGATGTCCGACATCCAGAAGGCGAAGATGTTGTACCAGGTCCACTTCTGTTCTTTGAGCGGCGCGAGGTCTTCGTTGGTCAGCGACGAGTCGTACTCGGGTTTGATCACGCTCTCACCGGCGGCGTGTTTGGCCAACTCCGGTATGGGAATCTCTTGGATCTCCGCGTTCGTCATGGGAACTTCCTCTGCTCCGACCCGGCCACCCCTGCGGTGGCGGTTGAGCCCACGCTAGGAACGGCACGTTTCTCAGAGGTTTCTCAGCAATGTCCGACGACGACACCTCCTGCCCTGCACGTTAAGGAATCCGCATAACCGGACTTCAGCGCCCGCGGAACGCCCGTCGTCGTCGGCGTCGGCGAGTTCAGATACCGAGGACCGTCTTGGCGATCATGAAGTAGACGATCAGGCCGGTGGCATCGCAGAAGGTGGAGATGAACGGGGTGGAGAACACCGCCGGATCCACCCGGATCGTCTTGGCCACCAGGGGCATCAGGCCGCCGACGGTCGCCGCCAGCGTGCACACCGAGACGATGGTCAGACCGATCACCGAGCCGATCCCGAGGTCGTAGACGCCGGTGGCGACGGCGAAGCCCACCGTGCCCAGCGCGACCCCCATGGTGAGACCGACGCGGATCTCCTTGAACGCGACCAGGCCGGCATCGCGCGGGGACACCTCGCCGGTGGCCAGCGCGCGGGTCACCGTGGTGGCGGCCTGCGAGCCGGTGTTGCCGCCGATTCCGGTGAGCAGCGGGATGAACAGCGCCAGCGCCACCTTCTGCTCCAGCGTGCCCTCGAAGATCTCCAGCACGTTGACGGTCAGGATCGCCGAGACGGCCAGCACGAACAGCCACACCACGCGGGAGCGGGTGATCGCGAAGACCGACGCGAGCAGATACGACTCGCGCAGGGGTTCGCGGGCGCCGGCGCGGGCCTCGTCCTCGTCGCGTGCGGCGTCGACGATCTCGATCGCGTCGTCGAGCGTGAGGATCCCGACCAGGCGGTCCTCGCCGTCGACCACCGGCATCGCCGAGATGCCGCGGTCGACGCAGCGGTCGGCGGTGGCCTCGGCGTCGTCGTGCGCATGCGCGAAGATCGGGGTCTTGGCGAAGTCGCCGATCGGCCGGTCCGGTCCGGCCAGCAGCAGGTCGCGCAGGCTCACCACCCCGACGAGCCGCCGCGAACGGTCGACGACGGGCACGATGTAGATCGACTGCACCCGGTGGCCGCGCGCCTTGACGCGGTCGAGCACCACGGCGGCGGTGTCGTCGGCGAAGGCGTGGATGAACTCCGGGCTCATCCGCCGCCCCACCGAAGCACGAGGGAAGCCCAGCACCACCGCCGTCAGATCGCGTTCGGTGGGGGAGAGCTTGCGGACCAGTTCCTTGGCGATCGACGCGGGCAGCTCGTCGAGCAGTTCGGCGCGGTCCTCGGGTTCGAGACGGTCGAAGGCGACGGCGACCTCGGCGGTGCCCAACTCGTGGATCACCGCGGCCTGCGTGTCGGCGTCGAACTCGTCGAACACCTCCAGGGCCTCGTCTTTGTGGAGGAGACGGAAACCGATGGTGAGTCGGCGCGGCGAGAGCTGTTCGAGCAGGGCGGCGGCATCCTGGGGAGCCAGGGGAGTCAGGATCGACGACGCCGCGGCGAGATCACGCTCGCGCAGCGCGTCGTCGAGTGAACGGAGCGTCGTTGCTGCGGTCATGACGCCGATTGTGTCGCAGAGGTGCGCGGATGTCGCGCGGTACGGACCTCGAAAGCCGCCGGCGATTCAGTCCTGTGCGGCGAGACGTGCTTCGTACTCGGCGGCGAAGGGGTCGGGGACGCGGCCGCCGGAGACCTCCGCCAGGACCGGCAGGTCGTCGAACGAGACCGCGGGGAGACGCACCAGGGAGCCGTCCTTGCGGACCGCGCGCACCGCGGACCAGCGGGGGAAGCCCAGGCCGTCGACGTCGTCCCAGGGGATCCGGGTCTCCCCGAAGGAGTGCACCGCGGTGATCCCGGCGGCGTCGACCTCCGTCCGGACCCGGCGGATCCACCAGATCTGCGGGATCAGCGTCAGGAACAGGATGCCGAACCAGGGGGAGACGGCCATCATCACCAGGACCGCGAGCACGGTCGACAGGACGGTCAGGTAGGCCAGCCGGGAGATGGTGAAGGCGACGGTCGGCCGATCGGGTCCGGAGCCGGAATCGGACACGACGGAATCGGGTGCGGAGGAGTCGGATGCAGCGGAATCGGACACGCCCCCATTCTGTCATCGATCCGGGATTTGACTCGGCTCGGACCGCTGCCTTACCTTGTGACGGTGATGAACACGAACCTCCTCGTAGTAATCGGTCGGCGCGTCAACGCCTGATCGGTCACCTCGTAGACCCTTCGAACTTCATCGACGCGCCCCTCGCACAGCCCAGGCTGTCGGGGGTTTTTTCTTGTCAGGACTAAGAAGATGAGGAATGTGCAGTGAGCACTCCAACATCCGCCCGCGGGTCGGCACGGCCGCAGTCGCCGTCGACCGAATCTCTGCGCTCGGGGCACACCGTCGCCCCTGAGCGAGTCACCGGCGCTCAGTCCGTCGTCCGGACTCTCGAAGAGCTCGGCGTCGAGACCGTCTTCGGTATTCCGGGCGGCGCTGTGCTCCCCGTCTACGACCCGCTGCTCGACTCGCAGAAGGTCCGGCACGTCCTGGTCCGGCACGAGCAGGGCGCCGGACACGCGGCGACCGGTTACGCGCAGGTCGCGGGCAAGGCCGGCGTCATGATGGCCACGTCGGGCCCGGGCGCCACCAACCTGGTGACGCCGCTGGCCGACGCACAGATGGACTCGGTCCCGGTGGTCGCGATCACCGGTCAGGTCGGCCGCGCGCTGATCGGCACCGATGCCTTCCAGGAGGCCGACATCTCCGGCATCACCATGCCGATCACCAAGCACAACTTCCTGGTGAGCACCGCCGCGGACATCCCGCGCATCATCGCCGAGGCCTTCTACATCGCCGAGTCCGGCCGCCCCGGCGCCGTGCTCGTCGACATCCCGAAGGACATCCTGCAGGCGCAGACCACGTTCTCGTGGCCCCCGCAGATCGACCTGCCCGGCTACCGTCCGGTCACCAAGCCGCACGGCAAGCAGGTCCGCGAGGCCGCCCGCCTGATCTCCCAGGCCAAGGCGCCGGTGCTGTACGTCGGCGGCGGCGTGATCAAGGCCGACGCCGCGGCGGAACTCCGTGAGCTGGCCGAACTGGCCGGGATCCCCGTCGTCACCACCCTGATGGCGCGCGGCGCGTTCCCTGACAGCCACGAGCTGCACATGGGCATGCCCGGCATGCACGGCTCGGTCGGCGCGGTCGCCGCGCTGCAGCGCAGCGACCTGCTGATCACCCTCGGCGCCCGCTTCGACGACCGCGTCACCGGCCGCCTGGACTCGTTCGCCCCCGACGCGAAGGTGATCCACGCCGACATCGACCCGGCCGAGATCGGCAAGAACCGTCCGGTCGACGTCCCGATCGTCGGCGACGTCCGCAACGTGATCGTCGACCTGATCGAGGAGCTGCGGAACGACGAGGCCGCCGGCGGCCGCCGCCAGGATCTGGCGGAGTGGTGGAGCTACCTGAACGGGATCCGCGACACCTACCCGCTGAGCTACGACAAGCAGTCCGACGGCTCGCTGTCGCCGGAGTTCGTCATCTCCGAGCTCGGCAAGGCCGCCGGACCGGACGCCGTCTACGTCGCCGGCGTCGGTCAGCACCAGATGTGGGCCGCGCAGTTCGTCAAGTACGAGAAGCCGCGCACCTGGCTCAACTCCGGTGGTCTGGGCACCATGGGCTACTCCATCCCCGCCGCGATGGGCGCCAAGGCCGCCGCACCGGAGAAGGAGGTCTGGGCGATCGACGGCGACGGCTGCTTCCAGATGACCAATCAGGAGCTGGCCACCTGCGCGATCGAGGGCATCCCCATCAAGGTCGCGCTGATCAACAACGGCAACCTGGGCATGGTCCGCCAGTGGCAGACCCTGTTCTACGACGAGCGCTACTCCAACACCGACCTGGCCACGCACTCCCGGATGATCCCGGACTTCGTGAAGCTCGGTGAGGCCCTCGGCTGCGTCGCCATGCGCGTCGACCGGGAAGAGGACGTCGCCGAGGCCATCGCCAAGGCGCGCGAGATCAACGACCGACCGGTCCTGATCGACTTCATCGTCGGCAAGGACGCCCAGGTGTGGCCGATGGTCGCCGCGGGCTGCGGCAACGACGAGATCATGGCGGCCCGGGATATCCGGCCGCTGTTCGACGACGACGAGTCGGCCGGCGAAGAGACGGCCGTCATCCACGAGGCCATGGAGCGTCCGGGGGCGAGCGAAGCGACGGGGAAAGTCTCCGACGCGGCTGTGGAAGGGAGCGACAAGTGAGTACCCATACGCTGAGCGTTCTGGTGGAGGACCGTCCGGGTGTGCTCGCGCGCGTGGCGAGCCTGTTCTCCCGGCGCGGCTTCAACATCGAGTCGCTGGCCGTCGGCCCCACAGAGCTGAAGGGCCTCTCCCGGATGACCATCATGGTCTCGGTCGAGGACTTCCCGCTGGAGCAGGTCACCAAGCAGCTGAACAAGCTGGTCAACGTGATCAAGATCGTCGAGCAGGATCCGGGGCATTCGGTGTCCCGCGAGCTGATGCCGATCAAGGTCCGCTCGGATGCGACCAACCGGTCGGAGATCGTCGACGTCGTGAACCTGTTCCGGGCCAAGGTGATCGACGTCGCGCCGGAGTCGGTGACCGTCGAGGCCACCGGAACGTCGGACAAGCTCGAAGCGCTGCTGCGCATGCTCGACCCGTACGGTATCCGGGAGATCGCCCAGTCGGGCGGTGTCACGCTCGGACGGGGACCCAAGAGCATGTCGGCGAATCGCTGACGTCAGAATCAGTAACCAACCACACAACAGCACGCCGCACCGCACCGGTGGGGCACACCGAAGGGAATTCACTGTGGCAGTCGAGAAGTTCTACGACGACGATGCAGATCTGTCGATCATCCAGGGCAAGAAGGTCGCCGTGATCGGCTACGGCAGCCAGGGCCACGCGCACTCGCTGTCGCTGCGCGATTCGGGCGTCGAGGTCGTGATCGGCCTGCGCGAGGGCTCCAAGTCGGCCGCCAAGGCCGAGGAGCAGGGCCTCAAGGTCCTCACCCCCGCCGAGGCCTCCGCCTGGGCCGACGTGATCATGCTGCTGGCCCCGGACACCAGCCAGGCCAAGATCTTCACCGAGGACATCGAGCCGAACCTGAACGAGGGCGACGCCCTGTTCTTCGGTCACGGCCTGAACATCCACTTCGGCCTGATCAAGCCGCCGGCCAACGTGACCGTCGCGATGGTCGCACCGAAGGGCCCGGGCCACCTGGTCCGCCGCCAGTTCGTCGACGGCAAGGGCGTCCCGGCCCTGATCGCGGTCCACCAGGATCCGACCGGCGAGGGCCAGGCGCTGGCGCTCAGCTACGCCAAGGGCATCGGCGGCACCCGCGCGGGCGTCCTGAAGACCGACTTCAAGGAAGAGACCGAGACCGACCTGTTCGGCGAGCAGGCCGTGCTGTGCGGCGGCACCGAGGAACTGGTCAAGACCGGTTTCGAGGTTCTGGTCGAGGCCGGCTACGAGCCGGAGATGGCCTACTTCGAGTGCCTGCACGAGCTCAAGCTGATCGTCGACCTCATGTACGAGGGCGGCATCGCGCGCATGAACTACTCGGTGTCCGACACCGCGGAGTACGGCGGCTACCTGTCGGGCCCGCGCGTCATCGACGCCGACACCAAGGAGCGCATGAAGGCGATCCTGGCCGATATCCAGGACGGCACCTTCGTCAAGAAGCTCGTCGCCAACGTCGAGGGCGGCAACGCCGACCTCGAGCGTCTGCGCAAGGAGAACGCCGAGCACCCGATCGAGGTCACCGGTCAGCAGCTGCGCGACCTGATGAGCTGGGTCGACCGCCCGATCACCGAGACCGCCTGAGCACGGTCTCCGATCACCTTCCGCCCCGAGGAGGCTCGCTTCCCGAGCCGACGCGACTCGCTTCCTGAGTCGACGCAGCTCGCTCTCTGAGCCGACTCTGCTCGCTCCCTGAGCCTGTCGAAGGGCACACGACGGTCCCGCATCACCTCGGTGATGCGGGACCGTCGCCGTCTTGTCGGTGGTCGGTTCTAGTGTGGTGACAGATCGGCACACGGCTCGATCGGAGGGAGCACACCGATGACGTTCAGCACCACGACCACCGAGTTCGGCGGCCTGCCGATCCGGGACTACCGTCCGGGCACGACGGTCGACGACCCGGCCCGATACGCCTGGCGTCTTCGGCGGAACAACTGGAACTCCGAGTCCGCCCTCGACGACTACGCCGAGGGCCTGCAGCGGTTCCTCGACGAACCGTGGGTCGACCGGGTCATCGCACTGACCCTCGGCATGACCGGGGAGGACCCCTACGAGTCGACGTTCCGGCTCGCCGACCTCGCCGCGGCGGCCGATCGGCTGCCGGCGCTGACGCATTTCTTCGTCGGCGACATGACCTTCGAGGAATGCGAGTGCTCGTGGATCCAGTGGGACGCCGACCTCGTCGCATCGGTGAACCGTCTCCGTGGACTCGTCACGCTCAAACTGCGCGGCGGGTCGGAGGACGAGCCGTTGAGCGGCGGCTTCGACCTGCCCGAACTCACCGAGTTGATCGTGGAGTCGGGCGGCTTCCGGGCCGACAGCCTCGCGGCACTGCTGAGCAGCGACCTGCCGAGACTGCGGGCGTTGGAACTGTGGCTGGGCGCCGACGAGTATCAGGGGATCGCCGACGTCGCACCGCTGGAGCCGCTGCTGTCCGGGCGGGTCTTCCCGACCGTCACCCGGCTGGGGCTGCGGAACTCCGCGGTCTCCGACGAGATCGCCGCCGCACTGCCGGGGAGTCCGGTGCTGACCCGCATCACCCGGCTCGACCTGTCCAAGGGCACGCTGAGCGACACCGGTCTCGACGCCCTCGCGGGCGCCGATCTCGGTGCCGTCGCCGAACTGCATCTGGACCGCCACTACGGCACGGCCGAGGCCGTCGCCCGGCTGGTCGCCGCGCACCCGGACATCGCGATCTCGGCCGCCGACGGTTACGAGGCCCGGGCCGCCGAGTCGGGGGACGACGTCGACGAATGGCGGTACCCCGAGGTGACCGAGTAGCGCGGATGAACGAGACGACGATCGCCGTGGTCGGCAACCGCAACCGCCGGGTCGACATGTTCGTCCGGGCGTGCGACGACGCGGGGGTGCGGGCCCGGCCGATCACCTGGACGGAGGTGCTCGACGACCCCGAGAACGGCGTGTGGCGAGCACGCCTGGCCGGTTGCGCGGCCGTGCGGATCGATTCGCCGGGCGAGGACCCGGCGGTGGACGCGCGGCTGCGCGGCGGGCCGGTGCTGGCGACGGGCGAGTTCGGCGACAAAGCGGCCTGGCATACCGGTTTCGTGCAGGCGGTACGACGGATCGAGCACGCCGCGTCCGACGCCGGAACTCGCACGACGCTCCGGGCCGACGACGTCGCGGTGCTCTTCGACAAGGCTGCGACGCATCGTCGACTGGCCGCCGCGGGCGCGCCCGTGCCGCCGGCGTTGAGCGCACCGGTGGAGTCGTGGGACGAACTCGCCGAGGCCGTCGCCGACCGCGGCTGGCGGCGGGTGTTCGCCAAACCGGTCCGCGGATCGTCGGCCGCCGGGGTGGTGGCGCTGACCCTCGACGGGCGCGGCCGGGTCGCGGCCACGGCCCACGTCGCGCTGGTCGACGGTCGCCCGGTCGCCGACCTGCGCCCGCATCGCTACCGGGACGTCGATGCGGCCCGGCTGATCGACGCGCTCGGCCCGCAGCGGCTGCACGTGGAGCGCTGGTTCCCCAAGGCGCACCTGCCCGATGGGCGGACCTTCGACCTGCGGGTGCTGGTGATCGCCGGGCGGCCGACGCACGTCGTCGTCCGCACCTCGTACGGGCCGATCACCAACCTGCACCTGGGCAACGCCCGCGGTGACCTGGCACGGGTCCGGGGCCTGCTGGGCGCCGAGACCGTCGACCGCGCACTCGACGTCGCCGGCGCCGCGGCCGGGGTCTTCGACTCCTGCCTGCAGGTGGGGGTGGACGTGATGCTCGGCGCCGACGGGACGATCGCCGTCGCCGAGGCCAACGCCTTCGGCGACCTGCTGCCGCGGGTGCCGGCGCTGCACGCGCCGCACCGGGACACCTACGCCGAACAGGTCGCGGTGCTCGCCGCACGGGCGGCCGCATGAGGTTCGCCGATCTCCTCGCCACGCACGACCTCGCGTTCGTCGTGCTCGACACGCTGCGCTACGACGTCGCCGCGACCGAACTCGCCGCGGGCCGCACCCCGAACCTGGCCGCACTGCTGCCCGGCGGACGCTGGGAGCGGCGTCACGCACCGGCGTCGTTCACCTACCCGAGTCATCACGCCATGTTCGCCGGTTTCCTCCCGACCCCCGCCGAACCGGGTCGTCACCCGCGCCTGTTCGCCGCGGACTTCCCCGGGGCCGCCACCGCGGGCGAGGACACCTGGGTGTTTCCCGAGGCGACCGTGGTCGAGGCGCTGGCCGCCCGGGGTCACCGCACGCTCTGCGTCGGCGGGGTCGGCTTCTTCAACAAGCAGACCGCGCTCGGCCGGGTGCTGCCGGGGCTGTTCGAGGAGAGCCACTGGGCGCCGGAGACCGGGGTGACCGATCCGGATGCGTTCGCGAATCAGATCGCGGTGCTGGCCGAGCGTCTCGCCGGCGACGATCCGCGCCCGCGCTTCGTCTTCGTCGACGTCCCGACGCTGCACCAGCCCAACCACTTCCACCTCGACGGGGTGGCGAGCACCCCGGAGACCCGGCCGCCCGACACCCTCGCCAGCCACGCCGCCGCGCTCCGGCACGTCGACGCGCATCTGCCCGCCCTGGTCGACGTCCTGACCTCCGGGCCCCGGCCGGTGTTCACGATCCTCTGCTCCGACCACGGCACCGCCTACGGCGACGACGGCCACTCCGGTCACCGGCTCGGCCACGAGGTGGTCTGGACAGTGCCGTACGCCCAGTTCACACTGGAGAAGCCGTGACCGACCTGCCCGCGACCGATCTGGATGCCTCGCCCTACCAGGGCTACCTCTACGCCTATCCGCACAAGACGGCGTACCGGCCGTTGACGCCCGCGCCCGCGCTGCGCGAGGTCTGGGCGGGGGAGGACGTCGCCTCGCTGTTCCTGTACGCGCACATCCCGTTCTGCGAGATGCGCTGCGGATTCTGCAACCTGTTCACCCGCTCGCGGCCGCCGGCCGAGCAGGTGACCGCCTACCTCGACGCGCTCGGGCGGCAGGCGAGCCAGGTCCGCGACGAGCTCGCCGCGACCGGCCGGGAGCCGCGCTTCGCCACCGCGGCGATCGGCGGCGGCACCCCGACCTACCTCGACGCCGGCGAACTGGACCGGCTCTTCGACGTGCTCACCCGGTTCGCGCCGGAGCTGCCGCGACTGCCCATCGGCGTGGAGACCTCCCCGGCCACCGCCACCGCGGACCGGCTCGGCGTCCTCGCCGACCGCGGCGTGCACCGGGTCAGCATGGGGATTCAGAGCTTCCTGGACGCCGAGGCCCGGGCGGCGGGCCGGCCGCAGCGGCGCACCGAGGTGGACGCCGCCCTCGACCTGCTGGGCGAGGGCCGCTTCGGCGTGGTGAACCTCGACCTGATCTACGGGATCGACGGCCAGACCCCGCGGACCTGGCGGTACTCCCTCGGCGAGACGATCGCCCGCGCCCCCGAGGAGATCTACCTGTATCCGCTGTACGTGCGGCCGCTGACCGGACTGCGCCGACGCCTGGACGCCGCCGGGCACGTCGACCCGGAATGGGGCCGGCACCGGCTGGAGCTGTACCGGATCGCCGTCGACGAACTCACCGCGGCCGGATACCGGCGGCTGTCCATGCGGCAGTTCCGGCGGGCCGACGTCGTCGAACCGGAAGGGGACTACTGCTGTCAGGAGGACGGCATGGTGGGGCTCGGCTGCGGGGCGCGGTCGTACACGTCGTCGCTGCACTACTCGTTCGACTACGCCGTCGGGGTGGGGGCGGTCCGCGAGATCCTCGAGGAGTACGTCGACACCGCCGACTTCCGCCGCGCCGTCCACGGCACGGTGCTGGACTCCTCCGAACAGCGACGGCGCTGGTGCATCAAGACGCTGCTGCGCGTCGACGGGATCCCGCGCGGTGATTACCGGGCGCGCTTCGGCACCGACGTGCTCGACGACCTCGACTCGCTCACCGAACTGGTCGAGCGCGGGTGGGCCGAGGTCGACGACGCCGCGGTCCGGCTCACCGCCGCGGGCCTGGAACGCTCCGACGTGATCGGGCCGTGGCTGGTGTCCGACGCGGTGCGCGCCCGCATGGACGCGGCGGTCGCCCGATGATCACCGACCTCCCGATGACGATCGGCCCCGCACAGCCGATCAGTCCCGCACAGGCGACCGGCCCCGCACGGCCGGCCGGACCCGCGAAGACCGCCGAACTGACGGTGCTCTACCGGGGCGACCTCTCCAGCTGCAACTACGACTGCCCGTACTGTCCGTTCGCCAAACGGATCGACCGGCCGGAGGTGCTGCGCCGCGACCGCGCGCAGGTGGAGCGGTTCGTCGCGTGGGCGCGCGATGCGCCCGCGCACCACGAGCGGCTCTCGGTGCTGTTCACCCCGTGGGGCGAGGCGCTGACCCGCAGCTGGTACCGGCGCGCCGTCGTCGAACTGTCCCGGATGCCGCACGTGACGAAGGTGGCCGTGCAGACCAACCTGTCGTGCCGGACGGGGTGGCTGGCCGACGCCGACCGGGACGGGGTGGGACTGTGGGCCACCTACCATCCCGGCGAGGTGCCCCGGGAGCGGTTCCTGGCCCGGTGCGGCGAGGTGCGCGCACTCGGCATCCGGCTGTCGGTGGGCGTGGTGGGTCTGCCCGAGCACCTCGACGAGGCCCGGGCCGTCCGGGACGCGCTCCCGCCGGAGGTGTACGTCTGGGTCAACGCCGCCGAGGGGTACGACTACCGGGACACCGAGATCGCCGACTGGACGCGCATCGATCCCCACTTCGGCTACAGCGTGCACCCGCACCCGTCGGCGGGCCTGCCGTGCCGGACCGGCGAATCGGCGATCACCGTCGACGGCACGGGCGACGTCCGACGCTGCCACTTCGTCCCGGTCCGGCTCGGGAACCTCTACGACGGCACCTATCGTTCCGCGCTCCGGCCGCGCGCGTGCCCGAACACCGTGTGCGACTGCCACATCGGTTACGTGCACCTGGAGACGCTGCCGCTGTACGACGTCTTCGCCGGGGGCGTGCTCGAACGGGTTCCCGCGCTCTGGCCGCCCGTCCGCGCCGGAACGCCCGACCGATCGCATCACCGGTGTTAGATTCGCGAAAGCAGCCGAACGGACAGGTAGGAGAAGGCGCGTGACCGGAAACCCGAACAACGGTGTCACCTCGAACGACGGTGTCGGGGCGCTGATGGCCGCCGAGATCGCCGAGCAGCCGGACTGCTGGCGACGGCTCCTCGACGACGGAGCGGACCACATCGCCGGGGTGGCCGCGCAGATCGCGGCGCGGCGACCGCGTTTCGTCCAGTTCGTGGCCCGCGGCACCAGCGACCACGCCGCGCTGTACGCGAAATATCTCGTCGAGGTGTTCCTGCAGCTCCCGGCGGGGCTGGTCTCGCCGTCGACGATGACCGTCTACGGTGCACGACCGGACCTGAGCGACGTGCTGTTCGTCGCGGTGAGTCAGTCGGGCGGGTCGCCGGATCTGGTGCGATCGGTCGAGGTCGCGCGGGACGGCGGCGCCCTGACGGTGGCGGTGACCAACAGTGCGCGGTCACCGCTCTCGGAGGCCGCGGAACTGCACGTCGACGTCCTCGCCGGACCGGAGCGGTCGGTGGCCGCGACCAAGTCGTACACGGCCGAACTGCTGGCGCTGTATCTGCTGATCGACGGCATCGCCGGAGGCGCAGGCCGCGCCGCCGCCGCGGCGCTGCCGGAACTCGGCGATCGGGTGCTCGAATCGGACGGACACGTGCGCGAGGTGGCCCAGCGGTACCGGTTCGCTCAGCGGCTGGTGACCACCGGGCGCGGCTACGCGTATCCGACCGCCCGCGAGGCCGCGCTGAAACTGATGGAGACCTCGTATCTCTCGGCGCAGGCGTTCTCCGGCGCCGATCTGCTGCACGGCCCGCTGGCCACGGTCGATCCGCAGGTCCCGGTCCTGGCGGTGGTCCCCGACGGGGCGGGCGGGGCCGCGATGGCGCCGGTGCTGGAGCGGCTCGCCGAGCGTGACGCCGACGTCTTCGGGGTCGGCGCACCCGAGCGCATCGCGGGGCTCGCGGGCGGCATCGCGCTGCCCGGCGGGGCGCCGGAGCCGCTGTCCCCGCTGCTCGAGATCATCCCGCTGCAGCAGTTGGCGTTGCACCTGGCCGTCGCACGCGGCGGCGACCCGGACAGTCCGCGCGGGCTGCGCAAGGTGACCGAGACGCTGTAGGCGTCGATCATGGTCGGATCCGCAGAGTCCGTGCCCGCAGAGTCCGTCTCCGAGGAGCCCGCGGGGGAGCGCGACCTCCTGGTCGCCGCCGCGGCGGTCGTCAGCGGCGGCGACGTGCTGCGTCCCGGATGGTTCCGCTGCCGCGGGGGACGCATCGTCGACGTCGCCCGCGGTGCGCCGCCGCGAACACCCGACATCGACGTCGGCGACGCGGCGATCGTGCCGGGGTTCGTCGACGTCCACGTGCACGGCGGCGGCGGGGGCGCGTACACGGACGGGGTCGAGGAGGTCCGGCGTGCGGTCGGCTTCCACCGGCGACACGGCACCACCACGACCGTCGCCAGCCTCGTCAGCGCACAGCCCGGCACGCTGCTCCGGCAGGTGCGCACGCTCGCCGGGCTCGCCGCCGCCGACGTGATCGCCGGGATCCACCTCGAAGGACCGTGGATCAGCCACAGCCGGTGCGGCGCCCACGACCCCGGTGCGCTGCGCGATCCCGACCCCGAGGAGATCGCGCGGCTGCTCGACGCCGGCGGCGGCGCGATCGTCATGGTCACGATCGCCCCGGAACTCGACGGCGCGCCGGCGGCGATCGCCGAGTTCGTCGCGGGCGGAGTCGTGGTCGCGGTGGGCCACACCGAGGCGACCTACACGCAGACGCGGGCGGCGATCGACGCCGGCGCGCGGGTGGGCACGCATCTGTTCAACGCAATGCGGCCGCTGCACCATCGCGAACCGGGTCCGGTCCTGGCTCTGCTGGAGGACGAGCGGGTGACCGTCGAACTGGTCGGCGACGGTGTGCACGTCCACGAGCGGCTGCTGACCCACGTCGTCGCCGACGTCGGTGCCGGGCGCGTCGCGCTGGTCACCGACGCGATGGCCGCCGCGGGCATGGCCGACGGCGCCTACCGCCTGGGCGCGCTGGACGTCGAGGTGACCGACGGGGTCGCGCGAGTCCGGGCGACCGGGGCGATCGCCGGCAGCACCGCGACGATGTCGGTGCTCTTCGAGCGGGCGCTCGCGGGACTGCCGGGCGGCGACGACGACGTCCTGGCCGCCGCCTCGGCGATGACCTCGACCACCCCGGCGCGCGCCCTCGGCCTGACCGAGGTGGGCGATCTGGTCCCGGGCCGACGCGCGGACTGGGTCGTGATCCGCGACGGCCGGGTCGGCGAGGTCCGTCGACGCGCCCGGCGGGTCGACGCCGCCGCACCGGAGCGCTCCTGACCGCGGTCCGGGCCGCCACGACACCGGACTGGGCGGAAATCCGTCCGTGCCGACGACCGGGTTGTTAGCGTTTCGCGAGAGATCAACTCGGGCAGGGGAGTCGCCGTCATGATGAAGTTCCTCCAGAATCTCGGCAAATCGCTGATGTTGCCGGTCGCCGTCTTACCGGTGGCCGCGATTCTGGTCGGCATCGCCAACTGGATCATCGGCGTGTCCGACGGTCCGAACGTGGTGACCGCCTTCCTGCTGACCGCCGGCCTGGCGATCCTGAGCAACCTCGCGCTGCTCTTCGCGGTGGGCGTGTCGATCGGCATGGCCAACAAGTCCGACGGCACCTCCGCGCTGGCCGGTCTGGTCTCGTGGCTCATCATGACCAGCCTGCTGGCGCCGTCGTCGGTGATGAACCTGCTCGATCGGAGCTGGACCGCGGTGCCGGTCGACGAGGGCTCGACGGGGACCAAGGACTACTGGCAGGTGGTCAACGAGGGCGGCGTGCTCTCCGTCCAGACGCCCGACATCAACGAGGCCTTCGCCCCGGGCGCCTTCCAGAACGCGTTCATCGGCATCCTGTGCGGCATCATCGGCGCGGTCTGCTACAACCGGTTCAAGGACATCAAGCTGCCGGATGCGCTGTCGTTCTTCTCCGGCCGCCGCTCGGTCGCGATCATCACCGCCGCGGTGTCGATGGTCGTCGCGCTGATCCTGCTGTTCCTGTGGCCGCTGCTGTACAGCGGGCTGGTGGCCTTCGGCGAGTGGATCGTCGGACTCGGCGCCGTCGGCACCGGACTCTACGGCTTCGGCAACCGGATCCTGATCCCGTTCGGCCTGCATCACGCGCTGAACTCGGTGTTCTGGTTCGACGTCGCCGGGATCGACGACCTCACGAACTTCCTCACCGGCGAGGGCGAGCGCGGTGTCACCGGCCAGTACATGACCGGTTTCTTCCCGATCATGATGTTCGGTCTGCCCGGCGCCGCGCTCGCGATGTACGTCACGGCCAAGAGCAGGCGCAAGAAGGTCACCTACGGCATCCTGCTGTCGGCCGCGGTCGCGTCGTTCTTCGTGGGCGTCACCGAGCCGCTGGAGTTCGCGTTCATGTTCCTGGCGCCGGTCCTGTACCTGGTGCACGCGGTCTTCACCGGGATCTCGATGGCGATCGCCCAGCTGCTGCCCGTCCGGATGGGCTTCGGCTTCTCCGCCGGGTTCGTCGACATGGTGCTCAACTGGCAGAACCCGATGGCCGAGAATCCGTGGATCATCCTCGTCATGGGACCGATCTGGTTCGGCATCTACTTCTTCGTGTTCCGCTGGATCATCCTCCGATTCGACCTCAAGACCCCGGGCCGGGAGGACGACGACCCGGACGACGCCGGAGGCGGCACCGTCGACGGCGACTACCTCCCGGTGGCCACCCGCTTCCTGGAGGCGCTCGGCGGCGCGGACAACATCCTCGAACTCGACAACTGCGCCACGCGACTGCGGATGGAGATCGCCGACAAGTCCAAGATCGACGAGCAGGCCCTCAAACGGGCCGGCGCCGCGGGGACGATCAAACCCGGCGGGAAGTCGGTGCAGGTGATCTACGGCCTCAACGTGCAGTTCGTGAAGTCGGCGATGGAGCAGATCATGTCGGGCGAGGTCGAGGCGCCTGCCGCCGACGCGGTCCCGCCTGCCGCCGACGTCGCGGCGGACACCGCGGTCGTCACCGCCCCGGCGCCGACGACGGTGACGCTGCGGCAGCCGATGCCGGGCACGGTGATCGGCCTGGACCGGGTCCCGGACAAGACCTTCGCCGGCGGGATGATGGGTCCCGGCCTGGCGATCGAGCCGAGTGCCGGGACGGTCGTCGCCCCCGCCGACGCCACCGTGGTCGCCGTGTTCCCGACCGGTCACGCGATCGGTCTGGAGCTGGCGGACGGCACCCAGGTGCTCATCCACGTCGGACTGGACACGGTGAAGCTGAAGGGACGGGGGTTCGAACCGCTGGTGGTCAAGGGCGATCGGGTCGTCGCGGGCCGACCGCTCCTGAACGTCGACCTCGCGGTGATCGAGGCCGCCGGCTACTCGACGGTGACTCCGGTCGTGGTGATGAACGACAAGTCGGCGACCGTCGAGTTCTCCTGACCTGCGGGCCGCAGCCTCCCAGGACTGAAGCGTTCCGGGTCGGTACGCCCCGCGGCCTGTGATGCCGGTTACGATGGTCGCCGGTAGACCTCGCTCGCCGAGCGAGGATCGAGCGAAGGAGTCCCCGTGGCCGAAGTCCGTCATTCCGCAGTCGTCAACGCCCCGCGCGCGAAGGTGTTCGCGTACGTGAACGACTACACGAACGTCCCCGACTACTTCTTCGGTGTCAGCAAGTTCGATCCGGCCACCGACCAGACCGAGGGCGTCGGCGCGACCTTCGACTCCGTCATCAAGATCGGGCCGAAGGACATGAAGTCGCAGATGCAGTGCGTCGAGTGGGTGCAGGACGAGGTCATCAGCTTGAAGTCGATCTCCGGGCTGAGCTCGGCGACCGCCTGGCGATTCGGCGACGGCGACGACGAGGGGACCACCAAGCTCGACGTGACCTTCGAGTACTCGCTGCCCGGCGGCCTGGTCGGCAAGATCCTCTCGCCGATCATCGGACCGTTCGCCGACCAGGCGGTCAAGCACACCGAGAAGGTCGTGCGGGAGAAGACCGAGGGCTGATGCTTCACGCGGAGGAGAGGGGCAGACGT
Organism: Gordonia sp. (in: high G+C Gram-positive bacteria); assembly: GCF_047600385.1. Taxonomy (GTDB): domain Bacteria; phylum Actinomycetota; class Actinomycetes; order Mycobacteriales; family Mycobacteriaceae; genus Gordonia. Next base: position 2,231,267 of record NZ_JASGKZ010000001.1, read on the forward strand.
CCGTCGACTCCGTGAGTCAGAGGTTCGTGAAATCCGCACGACGGCGACCGCGCCCGTCGATCCGGCGGCGATCAGGGGAGACACCCCGGATCGCCGCCGTCGTCGTTCTCGACGAGACAGTGACTCACCCGCCGAATCCTCACCGGTTCTCGTCGTGACAGTGCCATGGCACTGTTAGCGTGAGCGCGTACTCGATCAGCGAGTGCCCAGATCACAGATGGTGCAATGTCACATGGTGACAACATGACCGTCGAGCCCAGGAGGCCCCCATGACCCAGCAGCCCTGGCGCGGAATCCACGTCGCCACCGCCCTGCCCTTCAACGACGACCTGTCGATCGACTACGACGCCTGGGCCGAAGAGGTGACGTGGCTCGCCGAGAACGGCATGGACGGCGTCACCCCGAACGGTTCGCTCGGCGAGTACCAGACCCTCACCGACGAGGAGCGTTACAAGGTCGTCAGCATCGCCGTCGACGCCGCCCCCGAGGGCTTCCGCGTGATGGCCGGCTGCGGCGCCTACGGCGCCCTCGAATCGGTCCGCGCCGCCGAGCAGGCCGCCGAGGCCGGTGCGCAGTCGATCATGCTGCTGCCCCCGAACACCTACCGCGCCGACCGCGCCGCGGTGATCGACCACTTCCGCCGCGTCGCCGAGGTGGGCCTGCCGATCGTCGGCTACAACAACCCGCTCGACACCAAGGTCGACATGAAGCCCGACCTGCTGGCCGAGCTGCACGGCCGGGGCTACATCAAGGGCGTCAAGGAGTTCACCGGCGACGTGCGCCGCATCTACGAGATCAAGGAGCTGGCCCCCGAGCTGGACATCCTGATCGGCACCGACGACGTGCTGCTCGAACTGGGCGTCGCCGGCGCGGTCGGCTGGGTCTCCGGCTACACCAACGCCTTCCCCAACGCCTGCCGTAGGCTCTACGACCTCGCCACCTCCGGCGACGTCGCCGACATCGAGGCCGCGCTCCCGCTGTACCGGGATCTGCACCCGCTGCTGCGCTGGGACTCCAAGACCGAGTTCGTCCAGGCCATCAAGCTGTCGATGGACATCGTCGGCCGCAAGGGCGGCATTTGCCGCCCGCCGCGCACCGCGCTGCCCGCCGACATCGCCGCCCAGGTGACCGAGGCGACCGAGCACGCCGTCTCCGCCGGATACAACTGACGACGATGGGCACCCTGGACTTCCTCACCGCCGACGACCTCAAGGCGCTCGTCACCGAGGCCGACGCCGTCGACTTCCTCTACGACGCGCTCGTCTCCGGGCGGGTCGATCCCGAGAACGACGATCCGCGCCTGTTCTCCCCGGCGCCCGACGGTGAGTTCCTGCTCATGCCCGGTCGCGCCGCCGACCACTCGGGCGTCAAGCTGATCACCGTCGCACTGGGGAACCCCGCGCGCGGCAAGCCGAAGATCCAGGGTGTCTACGTCCTGTTCGACAGCGACGACCTCGCACCGCGCCTCCTGCTGGACGGGCCGGAACTGACCCTGCTGCGGACCCCGGCCGTCACCGTGCTGGCCGTCCGCGAACTGCTGGAGGCCGGACCCGAGCCCGACGGCTCCACCCTGCGCGTCGCGGTCTACGGCACCGGCCCGCAGGCCCTGCGCCACCTGCAGGTGATGCGCACGGTGCTCGGCCCGATCGACGCGGCGGTGCTCGGGCGTCGACCCGAGGCCGTCGACGCGTTCGTCGCGCAGGCCGCCGCGGACGGGCTCGTCGTCCGCGGCGGCTCGCCCGACGACGTGCGCGGGGCGGACGTCGTCCTGACGGCGACCAGTTCGCCGACCCCGGTGCTCGACGACGACCTGATCGGCCCGGACACCGTGGTCGCGGCGATGGGCGCGCACGGCCCGGAGCACGCGGAACTGCCGCCCGAGTTGATCCGCCGCGCCGACATCGTGGTGGAGGGCCGCGGTTCGGCGATGCGCGAAGCAGGCAACCTGCTGCAGGCCCGCAGCGCACAGGAGTGGGCGCAGCGCCCGCCGGCCAACCTCGCCGACCTGGTTACCGGCCGCTTCCGCCGTCGCCCCGGCGTCCCCGCCGTGTTCTCCGGCGTCGGCATGTCGTGGGAAGACCTGGTGGTCGCCGGCGCCGTCCACCACCTCCACCGTTCCTCATCCACCGATTCCGCGTCCGCCTCGGACGCGCACTGACAAGCCAGGAGTCACCCGCCATGACCGAAACCTCCACCGCGGCCCCGATCGAGACGGACGCGCACATCGACACGCTGGTCGCCGCGGCGGTCGCCGCGGGCGACCGCTGGGCCGCGACCGATCCGGCCGAGCGCGAGCGGATCGTCGTCGCCGTCGCCGACGCCCTGGAAGCCGACGCCGACCGGCTGATCCCGATCGCCCGGCAGGAGACCAACCTGGCCGAACCGCGGCTGCGCGGCGAACTCAAGCGCACCGCGTTCCAACTGCGGCTGCTCGCCCGGGTCGCCGCGGCCGGCGACCACCTCGACGTGCGCGTCGACCACCCCGACACCGACTGGCCGATGGGCGCGCCGCGGCCGGATCTGCGCCGCACCAGCGTTCCGCTCGGCCCGGTCGTGGTGTTCGGCGCCTCCAACTTCCCGTTCGCGTTCAGCGTGGCCGGCGGCGACACGGCGGCCGCGCTGGCCGCCGGCTGCCCGGTGATCTACAAGTCCCACCGCGGCCATCCGGAGCTCTCCGCCGCGACCGCCGAGACCGTCACGGCGGCGCTCGCGGCGCACGGCGCGCCCGACGGACTGTTCGCGACGGTGAGCAGCCAGGCCGAGGGGCGGGCGGCGCTCGCGCATCCGGACGTCAAGGCCGGCGCCTTCACCGGAGGCATCCCCGGCGGGCGCGCACTCTTCGACCTGGCGCAGTCGCGACCCGAGCCGATCCCGTTCTACGGCGAACTCGGCAGCGTCAACCCGGTCTTCGTCACCGAGGCGGCCGCGGCCGGGCGGGCGCAGGAGATCGTCGACGCCTTCATCGGCTCGTTCACCCTGGGGCAGGGCCAGTTCTGCACCAAGCCGGGGCTCCTGCTGGTGCCCGCGGCCTCGTCGTTCACAGACCTTCTCCGCGCGGCCGCACTGCCGGCCGGGCATCGGCTGCTCAACCCGGGCATCGCCCAGGGGCACCACCAGGTGCGGGAAGAGCTGGCCGGCCGAGCCGACGTGAGCGTGCTCGCCGGCGGGGGAGGAGAGGTGGACCCGCCCCTCGCCACCCTCCTCTCCACCGATGTCGACACGCTCGTGGCGCACTTCGACGAACTCTTCGTCGAATGCTTCGGACCCACCGCACTGGTCGTCGTCTACCGCGACGAGGCGCAGCTGCTCGACGTCGCCCGGGCCCTCGACGGCCAGCTCACGGCCACCCTGATCGCCGAGGACGACGACGCGATCGTCGGTCCGCTCGCGACGATCCTCACCCGCAAGGCCGGCCGGCTGCTCTGGAACCAGTGGCCCACGGGCGTCTCGGTGACCTACGCCCAGCAGCACGGCGGCCCGTACCCGGCCAGCACCGCCTCGGGCACCACCTCGGTCGGCACCGCGGCGCTGAACCGGTTCGTCCGCCCGGTGGCCTGGCAGGGCTTCCCGCAGCATCTGCTGCCCGGCGAACTGCGCGACGACCAGACGCTGCCCGCGCCGCGCCGCGTCGACGGCCACCTCGAGGCGGGGAGCCGGGAGTGAGGACCACCCACGTCTACCACGCGGTCGACTCGCACACCGAGGGCATGCCGACCCGGGTGATCACCGGCGGCGTCGGGGTGTTCCCCGGGGCGACGATGGCGGAACGGCGCACGTGGTTCATGGCGAACAACGACGATCTGCGCCTGCTGCTGATGCGCGAGCCCCGCGGGCACTCGGCGATGAGCGGCACCATCCTGCAGCCGCCGACCCGCCCCGACGCCGACTTCGGCGTGCTCTTCATCGAGGTCTCCGGACTGCTCCCGATGTGCGGGCACGGCACCATCGGCACCGCGACGGTGCTGGTGGAGACCGGGATGGTGGAGGTGACCGAGCCGGTCACCACGATCCGGCTGGACACCCCGGCCGGGCTCGTGGTCGCCGAGGTCGCGGTGCGCGACGGGCACGCCGAATCGGTCACCCTCTGCAACGTGCCGTCGTTCGCGCTCGGGCTCGATCGCGTCGTCGAGGTCCCCGGCTACGGGCCGGTGCGCTACGACATCGCCTTCGGCGGCAACTTCTACGCCGTCGTCGACCTGGACGAGCTGGGTCTCCCGTTCGAGCGGAAGGCGAAGCAACGGCTGCTCGACGCCGGGCTCGCGGTGATGGAGGCGATCAACGTCCAGGACCTCCCCGTCCATCCGGAGCGGCCCGACATCACCGGGTGCCATCACGTCTATCTGAAGGCGCCGGGGTCGGACGCGAAGCACTCGCGGCACGCGATGGCCATCCACCCCGGCTGGTTCGACCGCTCGCCGTGCGGCACCGGCACCAGCGCGCGGATGGCGCAGCTGCACGCCCGCGGCGAACTGCCGCTGCACACCGACTTCGTCAACGAGTCGTACATCGGCAGCCGGTTCACCGGCCGCCTCGTCGACACCGCTCGCGTCGGCGGCTACGACGCGGTGGTCCCGATGATCACCGGGCGCGCGTGGGTCACCGGCACTGCGCAGTACATGCTCGACCCCACCGATCCGTTCCCGACGGGATTCGACCTGTGAGAACCGCCGACGTGGTGGTGGTCGGCTCCGGCGCGATCGGCGCCGCGATCGCGTGGTACGCCACCCGGGCCGGCCTGTCGGTGACGGTGATCGAGCGCGGCACGCTGGTCTCGGGCAGTTCCAGCGCGTGCGAGGGCAACCTGCTGGTGTCGGACAAGGAGGCCGGACCCGAGCTCGACCTCGCGCTGTACTCGCACGACCTGTGGTCCGGTGAGCTCCGCGAGTACCGGGACCTGTGGGAGTTCGACTTCAAGGGCGGGCTCGTCGTCGCCTCCACCGAGGCCGGGCGCGACGGGCTCGCCGAGCTCGCGGTCCGGCAGCGGGCCGCGGGCGTGCGGGTCGACGACGTCCCGCTCGACGAGGTGCCCGCGCTGGAACCGCACCTCACCCGGGACATCGCCGGTGCGGCCCACTACCCGCAGGACTGCCAGGTGCAGCCGGTGCTGCTCGCCGCGCACCTGCTGCGCATGGCGCGCGAGGGCGGCGCCACGGTGCTGACCCGGACCGAGGTCACCGGCTTCACCACCTCCTCGGGCCGGCTGACCGGGGTGCAGACCTCGGCCGGATCGGTCGCCGCGCCGGTGGTGGTGAACGCGGCGGGCGCGTGGTCCGGCGACGTGGCGGCGCTGGCCGGGGTCGCTCTGCCGGTGCTCCCGCGGCGCGGCTTCGTGCTGGTCACCGAACCGCTGCCGCCGACGGTCTTCCACAAGGTCTACGCCGGCGAGTACGTGGCCAGCACGCAGAGCTCCGACGCGGGACTGCAGACGTCCACGGTGATCGAGGGCACCGAGGGCGGCACCGTCCTGATCGGCTCGTCGCGCGAGCGCGTCGGATTCGACCGGACCCCGTCGCTGCCGGCGATCCGGGAGATCGCCGCCAAGGCGCTCCGCCTGTACCCGTCGCTGCGGGAGGTGTCGGTGATGCGCAGCTACCTCGGTTTCCGGCCCTACTGTCCCGACCATCTGCCGGTGATCGGTCCGGATTCGCGGGTGCCCGGTCTGTGGCACGCGGCCGGGCACGAGGGCGCCGGGATCGGCCTCTCGGTGGGCACCGCGAAACTGCTCGTGCAGGCCCTCACCGGGGCCGACACCGATCTCTCGCTGGACCCGTTCGCCGTCGACCGCCCGACCCTGCAGGAGGTGTGCAGTGCCTGAGCCCGAGACCGGCGAGATCCGGTTCACCTTCGACGACGTGACCGTGCACGCCCGCCCCGGGCAGAGCGTCGGCGCGGCGCTGACCGACGCGGGCGTCCGCTCCTGGCGGACGACACGCGTCCACGACCGTCCCCGCGGCCTGTTCTGCGGGATCGGCATTCGTTTCGACTGCCTGCTGACCGTGGACGGTCGGCCTAATCAACGCGCCTGCCTCGTCACGGCCCGCCCCGGGATGGTGTGCGAGAGCGGCGGCATCGTGGAGGTGGATGCGCGTGACTGAGACTCGGTCGCAACCGGCGGTGTACGACGCCGCCGTCGTCGGCGCCGGACCCGCCGGCCTCGCCGCGGCGGTGACCGCCGCCGAATCCGGGCTCACGGTGGTCCTGGTCGACGCCGGCGCCCAGCCCGGCGGCCAGTTCTGGCGGCATCCCGACGAGAGCCGCCCGCTGCCCGACGAGGGCCGCGGCCAGCACCTGTGGGGACGGTTCACCGACCTGCGCGACCGTCTGCGCCGACTCGTCGCGCGCGGAACGGTGGTGCCGGTGTACTCGCGTCAGGTGTGGTTCCTGGAGATGCCCGACGGCGCGGGCACCGCGTTCACCCTGTACCTGACCGCCGTCGTCGGCGCCGCCGCCGACGGTCCCCGTGCGGTGCGGTCGCGCACCCTGATCCTGTGTCCGGGCGGCTACGACCGGCAGTTGCCGGTGCCGGGCTGGGATCTGCCCGGAGCGATGGCGGCCGGCGGGGTGCAGGCGCTGCTGAAGGCGCACCGGAGCGTCGCCGGCCGGCGCGCGGTGGTGGCGGGCACCGGCCCGTTCCTGCTGCCGGTGGCCGCGGGCCTGGCTCGGGCCGGTGCGCAGGTCGTCGCCGTGTGCGAGGCGGCCGCCTTCGTCCGGGGCTGGTCGCGGCATCCGCTCGACGCCGCGAGCGTGCCGACCAAGGCGTTCGAGGGCGTCGAGTACGCCTATCACCTGGCCCGGCACCGGATCCCGTACCGCACCCGGACGGTGGTCGCCGAGGTGCTCGGCGACGATCGGGTGTCGGGGGTGCGGACCGGCCGCCTCGGATCCGACGGCCGGCTCCTGCCCGGGACGGGCGAGCGGATCGACGCGGACCTGGTCGCCTTCGGCTGGGGTTTCACCCCCTCGCTGGAACTGGTCACCGCCACCGGTGCGCAGACCCGGGTCGACGTCGACGGTTCGCTGGTGGCGGTGGTCGACGGCGGGCAGCGCACGACGGTGCCCCGGGTGTACGTCGCCGGGGAGGCCACCGGAGTGGGCGGCGCCGCCCTCGCCCTCGCCGAGGGCGAACTCGCCGGGCTCACGGTGGCCGACGATCGCCGAGCACAGCCGCTGGAGCCCCGGCGGCTGCGTCGTCTCACCGGGGCGATCGCGCGCGGCCGGAGATTCGCCCGAGCCATGCATCTCGCCCATCCGGTGCCCGAGCACTGGCGGGACTGGCTGCGGCCGGACACCACGGTGTGCCGCTGCGAGGAGACGAGCTACGGCGACCTGACCGCGGCCCGCGACGACCTGGGCGCCGACGACGCCCGACTGGCGAAATTGGTCGCGCGGCCGGGGATGGGCTGGTGCCAGGGTCGGGTCTGCGGTTTCGCCACCGCATCCCTGACCTCGCCGTGCGCGCGGCCCACGACGGCCGATCTCGCGCCCGTCGCCAAGCGCACCCTCGCCGCGCCGATCACCCTGGGCGAACTGGCCGACGACTACGATCGGATCGAGGCGACCGGCGACGCGGCCGAGGAAGGTGTCCGGTGAGCATCACCAACCTCCGTCAGTTCGACAAGACGAGTCTGCGCGAACAGGTGACCCGCGCGCTGCGGGCGGCGATCGTGGCCGGCGAACTGGAGCCCGGCGAAGTGTACTCGGCGCCCGTGCTCGGGGAGCGGTTCGGCGTCTCGGCGACGCCGGTGCGCGAGGCGATGCTCGACCTGGTGCGCGAGAACCTGGTCACCACGGTGCCCAACAAGGGGTACCGGGTCACCGAGATGGACGAGGCCGAACTCGACGACATCACCGAGGTGCGGATGCTGATCGAGCCGCCGCTCACCGCGAAGGCCACCGCGCTGATCCCGGCCGGTGATCTGCCCGAGCTGCGCGAGTTGGCGCAGGCGATCGTCGACGAGGCCGCCGCCGGCGACCTGGTGGCCTACACCGAGGCCGACCGGGCGTTCCACCTGCGGATCCTCGGCTACACCGGGAACGGTCGGGCCGCCGCGATCGTCTCTGATCTGCGGGCCAACACCCGGCTCTACGGGCTGGCGAACCTGTCCGAGGCGGGTCTGCTGGTCGAGTCCGCCCGCGAGCACCACGCTCTCGTCGACGCGCTCCAGGCGCGCGACGCGGACCGGGTGGAGACGCTGATGCGGGCGCACATCAGCCAGACCCGGGGCCGCTGGGCCATGCCGTAGACGCGGCGGACGCTCACTCCCGGCCCCGTCTATCCGCGATCCTGAGCTATCCGCGATCCTGTCTGCGGGCGGTGCTGGTCTCCAGATACTCCAGCATGAACCGCGCGCAGTTGTCGGTCTTGGCCCGCCAGGCCGCCACCGCGGCCTCGGGGTCCTGGGCGCGGCACGCGTCGACCAGGCGTCGGCCGTCGCCCGCGATCTCCTCGGTGGGGTAGCGGTAATCCAGGCCGATGATCGTCACGAACAGGCGCAACTGCAGCGACAGCTGCACGAACATCCATCCGATCCGCGGCATCTCCGAGGCCCGGGCCAGCTCGTTCTGGAAGTCGAGGTCGATCATCGCGGCCTCGTGGGTCAGCCCCATCCGGTCGCACACGTCGAGCCGTTCGAGATACGCGTCGATCGACGGCGGCAGCTCCCGCTGCATCGAGGCCAGCCGCCGCGCGACGGCCGTGCCGAGCAGTCCGCGGGCGGTGTAGGTCTCCACCACGTCGCGGGGCACCGGCCGCGGCACCAGGAAGCGGCCGCCGCACCGTTCGATCAGCGCTTCGGCGGCGAGCCGCCCGAGCGCATCGCCGACCCGTCCCGCGGACAGCCCGGAGCGCCGGGTCACGGTGCGGACGGGGATCTCGTCGCCCGGCCAGAGCTCGCCGTCGTCGATGGCCGCGCACACGGCGACGACGGTCCTGGTCAGCTCCTCGTCGATCGGATCGTGGATCGACGACGACGTCGTCGTGCCGGGTGCCGGTGCCGCGGTGCCCGCGGCGTCACCCGTGCCGGACGGGTCCGGGGAGGCGGTGTCGCGCACCCAGCAGAAACCGGATTCGCCCGCCCGGTAGGCCTCCCGGATCCGGTGCTGCACCGTCTTGAGCTCGGTGAGCTGCCTGCTGTCGAGGGTCTCGGCGATCCGGTGGACGGCGGCGAGCCATTCGCCGGGGGTGAGCACCCGGACGGTGAGACCCGGATGGTCGGTGAGCCAGCGGTGGGCGGCGTCGTCGAGCGGGACGTCGATCAGCAGTGTCACCGGGGGGACCGGCGTCAGGTGCCGTGCGGTCCGGCGCAGCAGCGGCAGGGCCCGGGGCGGCGGGGTCGGAGAATCCGAGGGGCCCGGTGCGGACGACGGGGCCGCGGCGGAGGCGGCCGGATAGCCGTCGTGCGGACGCCGCAGCAGCGCCGCACAGGCGATCGTCTCGACGGCATCGACCAGGGCCGGTGACGGCGTCCCCGCGATGGGCGCATTGGTGGTGCGCACGAACCCGAGGGCGCAGCCGTGCTCGGACACGTCGACGTAGTTCAGGATCGACGTCGTCGTGTCGGAGAGCACCCGGGTTCCGGGTTCGGGCTGGGGGAAGTGGCGGCGCCGCACCCGGCTCACCGTGGCCTGACTCAGTCCGGTGTCCGCGGCGACGGTGCGCGTGGACCAGCGGCGGGCTCCGTCCGGCGGAACGATCAGCGCATGCCGCAAGATCTCGGCGACGTCGGCGTCGGAGGCGCCGGGCCGCCCGCGCCGCGGGCTGTCGGCCAGGCCGTCGAGCCCGGACTCGAGGAAACGCGTCCACCATTTGGTCGCCGTCACCGGACTCACCGCGGAGCGTCGGGCGGCCTCGCCGACCCCCGCATCGGCGCAGTCGAGCACGATCTTCGCCCTGGTCACGAGGCCGTGGGTCGCTGTTCGTGAGCGGGCGGTGCGTTCCAGCAGAGCTCGTTCGTCATCGCTCAGCGGTCTGCTGTTCTCGGTCATGACACCGTCACTACACCTTCTTTTGACTCACTCGGATCGCTGTCGAGTCTATGTGCGACGCCGATCACAGGCAGGACTCATGCTGACAAGCGACTCCAGTCCCCGGCCGGTCACCCGCAGCGTCGCAGGTCCGGACCGATTCCAGTACCAGCCCCCCGAGAGGAGGCCGCCATGTCCGATCCGCTCTTCACTCCGTTCACGATCAAAGACCTCACGTTGCGGAACCGCATCGTGAGCACCTCGCACGAGCCCGCCTACAGCGACGACGGACTGCCGAAGGACCGCTACCGCGCCTACCACCGGGAGAAGGCGCGGGGCGGCGTGGCCCTGACGATGATCGGCGGCAGCGCGATCGTCAGCCCCGACTGCGCGCCGCCGTTCGGGAACCTGGAGCTCTACCGCGACGAGGCGGTGCCGTACCTGAAGGCCCTGTCCGACGACGTCCACGAGCAGGGCGCCGCGGTGATGACGCAGCTGACCCACATGGGGCACCGCCTCACCGAGTACACCGGCAACTGGATTCCGGCGCTGTCCGCATCCGGGACCCGCGAGCCCGCGCACCGGTCCTTCTCCCGCATCGCCGAGCCCGCGGATCTGCGTCGGATCGCCCGGGAGTTCGCCGAGACGGCTCAGCGCTGCCGGGCCGGCGGCCTGGACGGCGTGGAGCTCTCGGCGTACAGCGGCCACCTGCTGGCCGAGTTCCTCTCCCCGTTCCACAACCACCGCACCGACGAGTACGGCGGCAGCCTGGAGAACCGGATGCGGTTCCCGCTGGAGGTGATGGCCGCGGTCCGCGCGGCGGTCGGCGACGACTACGTCGTCGGCTGGCGGCTCTCGATCGACGAACTGCGCGACGACGACGCGGGCATCACCGCGGACGAGGGCGTGCAGATGTGCCGCATGTTCGAGGCCGCCGGGGCGGACTTCTTCTCCATCACCCGCGGCAACGTCGACACCGACGCGGCGCTGACCAAGATGATCCCGCCGATGTACACGCCCTCGGCGCCGCACCTGGAGTTCTCCGGCTGGGTGAAGAAACAGCTGAACACCCCGGTGATGCACGCCGGGCGGATCGCCGACGTCGCCACCGCGCGGTTCGCGATCGCCGAGGGCCTGCTCGACATGGTCGGCATGGTGCGCGCCCTGATGGCCGACCCCGATCTGCCGATCAAGGCGCAGCAGGGCCGATCCGACGAGATCCGGCCGTGCGTCGGGGCGAGCCTGTGCATCGACGGGATCTACACGAGCGGCCGCGCGAACTGCATCCACAACCCGGCGACCGGCCGGGAGGACGAGGTGCCGCAGCGGATCGCCCCGGTCGCGCCGGAGGAGCGCAAGACCTGCGTCGTGGTCGGCGGCGGTCCCGCCGGACTCGAGGCGGCGCGGGTCCTCGCCGAACGCGGCCACACGGTGACGCTGTACGAGGCGAGCGATGCGTTCGGCGGTCAGGTGGCGCTGGCCGCGATCAACGAGCGCCGCCGGGACCTGATCGGGATCATCGACTGGCGCGTCGCCGAATGCCGTCGACTCGGCGTGACCCTCCGCCGGAACCACTACGTGGACCCCGACGAGGTGGAGACGGTGTTCGCCGACGTCGACGTGGTGATCCTCGCGACCGGCGGCGCCCCGACCGCCGCGGTCGGGGTCCCCGGCGACGAACTCGCGATCGACACCTGGGACGTGATCAGCGGCGCGCGGAAGATCACCGGCGAGGTGATGGTCTACGACGATCACGGCGGCCACCAGGCCCTCGACGCGATCGACACGCTGACCCGTACCACCGGCGCCATCGAGTACGTGACGCCCGAACGGAGCGTCGCCCCGGACGTCGGCGCCTCGCCGGCCACCGGCTACTTCGCGATGATGGCCGAACACGACGTGCGTTCGACGGTGCTGCAGCACCTGGTCGGCATCGAGCGCCGCGCCGGCCGACTCGCGGTGCACCTGAAGACCGAGGACGCCAAGACCGTCCGGGAGAGGATCGTCGACGCCGTCGTCGTCGAACACGGGACCGTCCCGGACCGGGAGCTGTTCGACGCTCTGGTGCCGTCGTCGACCAATGCGGGGATGATCGCCGTCCCCGAACTCCTGGCCCGCGCACCGCAGCCCGGTACGGCGAACCCGCAGGGCTCCTACGCCGTCTACCGCGTCGGCGACGCGGTGGCCGGCCGCAACATCCCCGCGGCGATCTTCGACTCGCTGCGGCTCTGCAGCGCCCTCTGAAGCAGCGCCGCCTGAAACCGCCGTTCCGCCCACCGACGACGCTGGGCCCCCACAGCTTCCACAGGGAAGATCGCTCGACCGAAGGAGTACCGATGTCTTTCAGCCCGAAACCCGAGGAGCATGCATTATGTCTGCGATAGACGCCATGACGGCCGACCCCGACGATCCGACCACGTTCGCCAAGAAGCAGCGGTTCATGCTCCGCATGGTGACCGTCCTGGTCGGCGGCATGTTCCTCGACGGGTACATCCTGGGCATCATCGGCCCGGTCGCCCACTCCATCGAAGAGGATCCGAGCTTCACCGCCCTGTGGATCGGCCTGGAGGCCGCCTCGGCGATGATCGGCATCCTGATCGGTTCCCCGATCGGCGGCTGGCTCGCCGACAAGTTCGGCCGCAAGCCGATCCTGTTCTGGGATCTCGCACTGTTCACCGTGTTCTCGGCGCTGCAGTTCTTCGTCCCGTCCGACGTCCCCTGGGTGCTGTTCGTCGTGCGTCTGCTGATGGGCCTCGCCGTCGGCATCGAATACGCGGTCGGCTGGCCGATGCTCGCCGAGTTCGCGCCGACCGCGAAGCGCGGCCGGTACCTGTGCTACACGCTGGTCGCCTGGTACGGCGGTTTCATGGTGGCCTTCTTCATCGGCTACTACATGGACGCCGCAGACATCCGCTGGCAGTACATCCTGGGTACCAGCACGCTGATCGCGTTCGTGCTGCTCCTCGGCCGAATCGGACTGCCCGAGTCGCCGCGCTGGCTGTGGTCGCAGGGCAGAACCGAGGAGGCGCACGCGATCGTCACCGAATACCTCGACACCGAGTACCGGACCGACATGGCCAAAGCGGCCAGCGACGGCGTCCGGGGCACCTTCAAGATGCTGTTCTCGCCCGCGGTCTGGCGGTCCACGGTGTTCATGTCGGTCTTCTGGATGTGCGCGGTCGCCCCGTTCTTCGCCATCGGTACGTTCGCGGACCGGATCATGGGTGAAGTCGGGCTCACCGGCCTGCTCAAGGGGGTCATCTTCTCCGTGGCGGGCTGGGTCGGCACCATCGTCACGACGATGGTGATCGACAAGTTCTCTCGGCGTAAGCTGACCGTTCCGACCCAGTGGATCGCCAGCGTCATCCTGGCCGTCGCCGCGCTGCTGATCTGGTTCTGGACCGACGCCAACCAGTGGCTGCTGCTGGTCCTGTTCCTGGCCTATGCGTTCCTGAGCGCGATCTACAACACCATGACCACCGTGTACCCGGCCGAGGTGTTCCCGACCGAGGTCCGAGCGATCGGCACCGGCTTCGCCGCCGCCATCAGCCGGATGGGTGCGGCCGCGGGATTGTTCCTGACTCCGGAGGCGATCAAGGTCCTGGGCTTGGGACCGACGCTGCTCGTCTGGGCCTTCGTCGGCGTCGTCGGTGCTCTGGTGTCGCAGATTCTGGCACCGGAGACCAGCGGAAAGAGCCTGTCCGAGCTCGCCGGCGACGTGAGTCACTGAGTCGGATCGGCCGGATCCGGCCGCGGACGAGGACGGATGAGCAAGTCCGTCCTCGTCCGTGGCCGGAGGGGCCGTCCACCGTCCGTCCCCTCCGGCGTCGGACGGCAGAATGAGAACGATCGATCGGGAGAAGGACATCGGAATGCGACTGCGCGTGGCGGTGATCGGTGACGTGGGCGGACATCTGGACGAACTGCGCCGGGAACTCGGTGAGCTCGGCGCCGACCGGGCCGGGAGACTTCCCGACGACCTGGTCGTCGTGCAGGTCGGCGATCTGGTCCATCGGGGACCGGACTCCAACGGTGTCGTCCGACTCGTCGATCACTACCTCACCACGCAGCCGCACCAGTGGATCCAGCTCATCGGCAACCACGAGGTCAACTATCTGCGGACGCCGCAGTTCCGGTGGGCGGAGAAGATCAGCTACGGCTCCCGGCGCACGCTGAAACGCTGGTGGCGCACCGGGGTGCTGCACACCGCCGTCGCCGTCGAAGGCGACGACGAGCAGTTCCTGGTCTCGCACGCCGGGGTCACCGAGTCGTTCTGGCGCAGACACCTGGACGCGCCGTCGTCGGCGCGCAGCGCGGCGATGCGGATCAACGCCTTCGCCCGCACCGGCTGCGAGACGCTCTACGGCGGCGGCGCCATGCTCGGCGGCGGCCCCAATCCGATGGTCGGCCCGCTCTGGGCCGACCGCGCCGACGAGCTGGTCCCGGGCTGGCTCGGCCGGACGCTTCCGTTCAGCCAGATCCACGGGCACAGCGGCTCGCACGGGGAGTCCGAGGACCCGCTGACCGTCTACGACCCGGTCCGTCACCACGAGGAGACCCGGCTCGACGGCGGTAGGATCATCGGTATCGATCCCGGTCATCTCGCCGTCGCCACGACGCAGTGGAGCTCCTTCGTCGTCACGACCTCGACTCCGCCCCGTGTCGCGTAATCCATCGCCCCTTCTCCGAGAAGAGCCGCCCATGTCAGTCGAGAGCGTGGATCAGGAGATCACCGAACTGCTCGCCAGCTATCAGCCGTTCGATGCGCTGAGCCCGGACGAGCGCTCGGCGCTCGCCGCCGTCGGCGAGATCGTCGAATTCGGCGCCGGCGCACTGATCGTCGACGCCTTCGCCGCCACCCCCGACGACCTGCTGGTGATCCTGTCGGGCGAGGTGAACCTCTGGTACGACGCCGACCGGGTCGCCGAGGGTCCCGCCGACCGCTTCCGGCGCGGAGCGACCCTGGGTTTCACCGCGGTGCTCGCCGGGCAGCCGACGGGACCGCGCGCGGTCGCCGACACCCGGGCGCGGGTGGTGCGGTTCCCCGCCGACCGGGCGATCGGCGCGTTCACCTCGCGCGAGGGCGCCCGGTTCCTCGCCGAGCACATCTCGCACGTGCGCGGGCTCAAGTCCGCGCAGCCGATGTACACCCTGGTCGCCGACCTCATCCAGCGGCAGCCGCTGGTGGTCGCGCAGGACATCACGGTGACCGAGCTGGCCCGGCGGATGACCGAGCGCGGCCTGTCGTACGCCGCCGTGGACGCCGAGGCCGGGGGATTCGGGCTGGTGACCGACGAGGCGCTGCGCCGGCGGGTGCTGGCCGAGGGCCTGTCGCGGCAGACCGCGGTCGCCGAGGTGATGGCCTACCCGGCGGTGACCGTCTGGCGGAACATGTCCGCCGGCGACGCGCTCATCCAGATGCTCGACCACGACGTCGAGTTCCTGCTGGTCGAGGGCGACGAGGGGCACCTGGAGGGCGCCGTCGGCGAACGCGACTTCATGCTGGCGCCGACCACCGCGGGCGTGGGCATCAACGAGCAGATACGCCAGGCCCGCTCGGTCGACTCGCTGGCCCGGCACGCGCGCCGGGTGCCTGCGCTGCTGGCCGACCTGATCCGCCGCGGCCTGTCCGCGGACCGGGTGATCTCGGTGCATTCGGCGATCGTCGACTCGATCACCCGCCGCGCCATCTTCCTGGTGTTCGAGCGGCACGAGGATCTGTCGATCGAGGCCTTCACCTGGCTCTCGCTCGGCAGCAACGGCCGCCGCGAGGCGGTGCTGTCCTCGGACGTCGACGCCGCGGTGACCTTCGCCGACGAGTACGAGGACCAGATCCCGCGGTACCGGGAGGTCTTCGAGGAGGTCGGCGACGTCCTGAACCGGTGCGGCATCAGCGTCGACGCCAACCACGCGTTCCCGTCGCACAAGGGCTTCTCGCGCACCGATTCGCAGTGGCGGGAGGCCGCGCAGGGCTGGCTGGCGAACCCGCAGCAGAACCAGGGCACCATCATGGCCTCGCTCCTGGTGGATGCGCGGCCGATCTTCGGCGATCCGAGCCTGCCCGAACCCGCCCGGGTGTTCGGCGACTTCAACCGGCATCCCGCGACGGTGGGCATCCTGCTGACCGATTCGCTCTCGCGACGCGCCCGACTCATGTCGATGCGCGACCGGATCATCGGCCGCGGCGAGCAGTTCGACATCAAGGCGCGCGGGCTGCTGCCGATCGTCAACATCGCGCGGTGGGGCGCGCTCAGCGTGGGCTCGACGGAACTGCACACGACGAGGCGGTTGGAGGTGGCCGCGGGTTCGCAGGTGCTGCCCGAGCGTTCGGCGCGGCGCCTGATCGAGGCCTTCGACGAGCTCCAGCTGCTGCGCCTGGAGCACCAGCTGCGCCAGTACGAGGCGGGTCGTCCGCCGGACGATCTGATCGACCTCGACGAGCTCTCGCCCATCGAACGCAGCGTCATCGAGCAGACGGTCCGAGAGATCGCGGCGGTGCAACGGCGGATGAGTCGGGTGGCGCACATGGTCTCCGGCAAGGACCTCGTCGAACAGGGGCAGCCGGTGGACCGGGTCCGCCGGCCGGGTGCCCGGCGGGCCCCCAAACGCTGAGACCCCGCGGGTGTTCCCGGGCCGCAGGCCCGCAGGCGGTCTGTCTCGGGGGGAGGAACCGAGCGGAAGCTCGCACCGAGAGTTAGTCTCTTGGTAAGAAACAACAGTCACTGAAAAGAAACAAGAGGAGTTCTTCATGAGTCAGGTCGTCAAGGGAGTCATCGCTCGGGTGAAGGGGGCGCCGGTGGAGACGGTGGACATCGTCATCCCGGATCCGGGACCCGGGGAGGCGGTGGTGCAGGTGCAGTCGTGCGGGGTGTGTCACACCGATCTGCATTACCGGGAGGGCGGGATCAACGACGAGTTCCCGTTCCTGTTGGGTCACGAGGCCGCCGGGATCGTCGAATCCGTCGGTGAGGGGGTGACCTCGGTGGCCCCGGGTGATTTCGTGATCTTGAACTGGCGTGCGGTGTGCGGGCAGTGCCGCGCCTGCAAACGCGGCGACCTCAAATACTGTTTCAACACCCATAACGCGACGCAGAAGATGACCATCGCCGACGGCGAGGACGCGGGTGTGGAGTTGAGTCCGGCGTTGGGGATCGGGGCGTTCGCCGAGAAGACCCTGGTCGCCGCGGGACAGTGCACCAAGGTCGATCCGGGAGCGCGGCCGGCCGCGGTCGGACTCCTCGGCTGCGGGGTGATGGCCGGCCTGGGCGCGGCCATCAACACCGGCCAGGCCGGCCGCGGCAAGTCCCTGGCCGTGATCGGGTGCGGCGGCGTCGGCGTCGCGGCGATCGCGGGCGGGAAGTTGGCCGGGGCGTTGCCGATCATCGCGATCGACATCGACGCCAAGAAACTAGAGAAGGCCCGGGAGATGGGTGCCACCCACGTCATCGACTCCTCGCAGGTCGATCCCGTCACTGCGGTCGCCGAAATCTGCGACCAGTATTATCCGGGTGCGGAGGGGGCCGATGTGGTGGTCGAGGCCGTGGGCCGTCCGGAGACGTGGAAGCAGGCGTTCTACGCCCGGGACCTGGCCGGCACCGTGGTGCTGGTCGGGGTCCCGAACCCGGAGATGAGGGTCCCGGAGATCCCCCTGGTGGACGTGTTCGGACGCGGCGGCGCGTTGAAGTCGTCGTGGTATGGGGATTGTCTGCCGGAGAAGGATTTCCCGATGCTGGTGGACTTGTATCGCAATGGTCAGTTGGATCTGGATGCGTTCGTGACCGAGGAGGTCGGGATCGACGAGGTGGAGGCGTCGTTCGAGAAGATGCACCACGGCCAGGTGCTGCGCAGCGTGGTGGTGTTGTGATGGGGGTGCGGGTCGATCACGCGGTCACTTCCGGGACGTTCAGTCTGGACGGGGAGACCTTCGACGTGGACAACAACGTGTGGGTGATCGGTGACGACACCGAGTGCGTCGTGCTCGACGCCCCCCACTCGGTCGAAGCGATCCTGGACGTCGTCGGCGGCCGGGAAGTGAAAGCGATCGTGTGTACGCACGCTCATGATGATCATGTCCGGTACGCGCCGGAGTTGGCCGAGGCCACGGGGGCGCCGATCTGGTTGCACCCCGACGACGCCCCGCTGTGGGAGCTGACGCATCCGGGGCGCAGGTGGGATGCGGACCTGGCCGATGGTCAACAGATCACGGTGGGCGGGACGGTGTTGAGGGTGTTGCACACGCCCGGTCACGCGCCGGGTGGGGTGTGTCTGTATGCGCCGGAGTTGGGGTGTGTGTTCACCGGTGACACCCTGTTCTGTGGTGGTCCGGGGGCGACGGGACGGTCGTTCTCCAGCCGCGAGGTCCTGGAGGACTCGATCCGGGCGCGTCTGTACGACCTGCCCGCCGACACGGTGGTGCACACCGGTCACGGCGCCGACACCACGATCGCCGCGGAGAAGACCCTCCTGGGCTGAACACCGACTCCCGCCGGCTGAGCTCCGTCGAAGCCACACCGAACACCGGTCGTACGCATACGGCCGGTGTTCGGTGCATCGGGGGAGTCTGCCTCCGCCGAAGGAGGTCTTTCCTACGGGACGAGCTCCTTTTCCGCCCGTCGGGTCGTTTTCCTTGCCGCCGACTGAGCCGTGCGAGGAACGAAGTGACGAGTACGTGTCGAAGCCCCCGCTCGCTACGACCCGCCCGCGTCCGGCCGACCGTCGAACGCAAGGCGCGCGAGACGCGCGCGCCCGCCGACCACGGCGAACCCGGAGATCGTGAGCACCGCCGCCGCGACCCCGCACCAGGCGATCGTCGCCAGCGCCGCGTCGAGCGGTATCCGGGTCGACAGCAGCCCGACCAGGACCGCCGGGGTCCCGGTCGCCAGATACGCGAACAGATAGAACGCCGCGTTCACCGAACCCCGGTTCCGTTCGGTCGTGACCTCGTCGATCGACGCGGTGGCGCCGCCGTAGGCCACGCCGTGTCCGAGGCCCGCGACCACCGCGCAGGCGAGAGTGATCGCCGACGACTCACCGCGGTCGATCGCGAGTCCGATCAGGGCGACCGCGAGGAGCGGCAGGCCGACCCGCTGGAGACGCTCGGTCGAGACGCGGAGGACGAACGGCTGCGTCACCAGGGAGCAGGCGAGCATCGCGGCGAGGACGAGACCGATGACGGCGGCACCGGTGACCCCCGCGGACCGGGCCAGCAGGGCCGGGATCACCGAGAGGAAGAGGGTCACGGCGAGCCACGCGGTCGAGGCGGAGGCGACGGCCAGGGCGAAGCGGGTGCGGATCTCGCGGGGGACCTCCGGCCGTACCGGTCGCCATTCGCGCAGCCCCATCGCCGGAGTCGGCCGGATCCGCCGGGCCCGGAACCAGAGAACGGTGAGCAGCGCCAGCAGCAGAACGAACGCGGTGTGTCGCGGCCGCGGGATGTACTCGGCCACGAGACCGGAGACGAGGTTGCCCGCGACACTGCCGCCGACGAAGGCCGCGGTGACGACGAACGAGGCCCGGGCGCGTCGTTCCGGAGGCGTCCGCTCGATGATCAGCGCGGTGCCCCCGGCGGTGACCGCGGCGAGCGCGATGCCCTGGACGATGCGGCCCGCGATCAGCCACGCCGGGCCGGTGGCGACCAGGAAGCACGCGGTGCCGAGCGCCACGAGGGCGATACCCGACAGGATGACGAGTCGTCGTCCCAGGGCGTCCGCGGCCTGGCCGAACAGCAGCAGCGCGGGTGCCGCGCAGATCGACATGGCCGCGTAGATCACCATCAGCACGAGGTCGTCGAACCCGAACAGGTCCTGATAGGCCGGATACAGGGTCGTCGGCACGTAGCAGGCCACGGTGGCCAGGAGCAGGAGTGCGACGGCGCTGCGGATCTCTCCGGCATCCGCCGGGGACGGTGAGGGCGCGGTGGACGAGATGCGCGGCGAGAGTCGATCGATGAGGGTCACCGAATCAGTGTGAAGCCGAATTATGCTGAAGAGAAGCGAATGATATGCGGCGATACCGTGTAATTTTCTCGCATGATCGATCCGCGTTTGAGAGTGCTGCAGGTCGTCGCCCACCGGGGCACGGTCACCGCTGCCGCCGAATCGCTGAGCTACTCGCCGTCGGCCGTCTCGCATCAGCTGCGGCAGCTCGCCGACGATCTCGGCGTCCCGCTGCTCGAACCTTCGGGGCGGGGCGTCCGGTTGACCGAGCAGGCCCGGATCGTGCTGCGGCACGCCGAGATCCTCTTCGCGCAGGCGGAGCGCGCCTACGCCGATCTGGCCGCCGACACGACGAGCGGCACCTTCACGCTCTGCGGCTTCTCCACCGCGGCCGCCAACCTCCTGCCCGCGGCGGCCGCGGCGGTGCGCGGCGCCTTCCCGCAGCTCGGTATCCGGGTGATCGAATCCGAACCGGCGCGCTGCCTGGACCTGCTGCTCACGGGGGAGGCGGATCTGGCTCTGGTCGCCGCCACCGCGGACCTTCCGGCGACCACGGATCATCGCTTCGACCAGCGACACCTCTTCGACGACCCGCTCGATCTGGTGGTGCCGACGGACCACCCGCTGGCGGGTCGCCGCAAGACCGCCCTCGCCGACGCCGCCGGAGAGCCCTGGATCGTCAGCCGCCCGGACAGCCCCTACCACCCGTTGATGGTGTCGGCCTGCCTGACCGCGGGTTTCGCGCCGAACGTCGCGCACTACGCCGACGAGTGGGACACCGGGCTCGCGCTGGTCTCCGCGGGGCTGGGCATCACCCTCATCCCGCGCACGACGCGCATTCACTCGGACTGGGCCGTGGTCCGGGTGCCGTTGCGCGGTCGGGCGAAACCCGTCCGCAGCGTATCGAGTCTCACCCGGATGGGGGCCCGTGAACGGGCGACGGTGGCGACGGCTCTGGCGGCCATCGAGGAGGAGATCCGACGCATGACGTCGACCGCGACGGCGCCGCCGAACACGTGACCCCACATCGTCTTCCTGCGACCTTCGGGCTGTTCTCCGGCGAACTCTGAGCCGCTCTTCCGCTTCCTGAGCCGGCCCCTCTCTGTTTCTCGAACGGTTTTCTTCCGCCCCAGGAACCGGTCTTCTCTCCGTTTCTCGAGCGGCTTTTCTCCCGTCCCCTGAGCCGTTCCGCGAACGCAGTGAGCGGATCGAGTCGAAGGGGCTCGGCGATCTTTCTCGGAAAGGACCGATCCCCGGCTCACGCCTCGGTCCGGCTCAGGGGCCGGGAATGTGACTCGCCGAGCCGTCGATCCGGTGACGGACACCGGCCGTCAGCGCACCGCCGAGGGTATGTCGCCGTTCTTCCCACGCAGGAGGCCGGTGTTCGTCGACGTTCGGTGCGGGACGCTCAGCGCAGCACGAACCCGGGGACCAGATCGTCGTCCGGGTCGACGGTGAAGACGTGCTCACCGGTCTGGTACGCGGTGCCCACGACGACCGGGGTCACCGATGGATGCCCCTCGGTGGTGCCCGCCTCGGCGATCCGGGCGCGGAACACCGAGTCGACGATCGACCGGTGGATCAGTTCGTGGTCGGCGTCGAGGGCCCCGCGCGCGGCGAGGGTCGCCACGCGGGCACTGGTCCCCGAACCGCAGGGGGAGCGGTCCACCTGGCCGTCGGCGAAGATCGTCACGTTCCGCTGGCGGGGGTTCCCGTCGTCGCCGAACCCGTCGTCGGTGTAGAAGACGGTGCCGTAGATGCCGCTGAGCCGCCGGTCGGAGGGGTGCTCGGCGTACCGTGTGCCGGTGAGCGCGGCCTTGACCTCCCGGCCGAGGGCGATGAGGGCGTCCAGGTCGCCCGGGACCACCTCCAGCCCCAGCGTTCGGGCATCGACCTGCGCGTAGAGCGCACCGCCGTAGGTCACGTCGGCTTCGACCGGTCCGCGGGAGGTGTCCACCGGGACGTCGCGGTGCAGCACGTACGACGGCACGTTGACGAACTCCACGGCGCTCACCCGACCGGCGTCGGAATGCACCCGGGCGGTCACCCGGCCCGACGGCACGTCGATCACCACGTCGGTGACCCCGGACGGATCGGCGGGCACCCGACCGGTCGAGACGGCCCACGCACCGAGCGCGATGGTGCCGTGCCCGCAGGCCGTCGAGAACCCGTCCTTGTGCCAGAACAGGACGCCGAAATGGGCGCCGTCGTCGTCCGGCGGCACCAGGAAACCGCCGTACATGTCGGCGTGCCCGCGCGGCTCGAAGCACAGGAGCCTGCGCAGGCCGTCCACGGCCGGATCGTCGATCGCCGTGATCCGTCGGGCGGCGACGGTGGTGCCGACGATCTCTGGGACGTCGACGACGATGCGGAACGGTTCGCCGCCGGTGTGATAGTCGACGGCCGAGACGGTGGAGGGAGTCATGTCGGAATCCTGCGGCATCGCCGCACCCGGGGTCGGCGGATCGGTCGACGAGGACACCGGTGAGTCAGAACTCCTCGCTGCGCGTCGAGGTCTCAGAACCGGTCGGCGAGCGCCCCGGTGAAACCGAAGGCCGTGGTCATGCCGATACCGGTCGTCACGATGGTGGCGAAGACCCCCGGTTCCGGCTCGGTGCACAGGAACTCGCGGCCCGGCGACGAAGCGTACACGCCCTGCCAGCGTTCGCGCACCGTGATGTCGGCGGTCCCGATCAGCGCGGCGAACTCCGCGAGCAGCAGATCGAAGCCCGCCTCCTCCTGGAACGGCGCCGCGAACTCCTCGCGGAGATGGGTGTCGCCGAGCAGGACGGTGCCGTCGCGCTGCGGGGTCGCCATGACGTGCAGGTCCAGGTCGAGTCCGGTCGGTGACCGCTCGGCCAGCTCGGCGCGGACCCGGGAGACGCCCGGAAGATCCGCGAGCCCCGAGTAGCGGAGCATCGACCAGCCGGTCAGCAGGGGACCGGCCAGGGTGACGGGCGCCTGCACACGCATCATGTGGAGCGCGCAGTCGCGCACCGTCACACCGGCGACGGCCGCGGGCAGCACCCGGGTGACGTCGTGATTCACCGCGTACACGATCGAATCGGCCTCGATCGGCCCGTGCGAGGTGTCCAGGACGCCGGAGCGGGCGCCGAAGGCCTGGACGCCCCAGCGGAACTCGGCGCCGCGCGCGGCCAGGTGACGGGCGATCGCGGGCGCGGCCTCCCGCGGATCCACCTGCACGTCGCCGGCGAACCAGGCGCCGCCGTGCGAGGTGCGGATCCCGGAGCGCCGGGCGAACTCGTCGGGGTCGAGCACCTCGCCCCGCGCGAACTCCGTGAGCACCGCGAGTTCGGCGTCGGTCCGGGCGGCGCAGTAGGTGCCCGTCTCCCGGAGCCAGAAGCCGGCCTGCTCCGCGAGCGCCGTCCACACCGCGCGTCCGGCGCGTCCGTACTCGAGCGCCTCACCGGACTGCGCGGAGACGGAGGCGTGGCCGAAGTTCCGGATCGAGGCGCCGACGGGCCGATCGGCGCGTTCGACGACGCACACCGACTTCCCGCGTTCGAGCGCGTGGAAGGCGTGCCCGAGGCCGACGATCCCGGCGCCGACAACGACGAGGTCGTAGCTCACGAGCGGGCGCCGCCGTCGGCGAGCCAACCGGGGAGCTGGGCGACCGAATCGAGGACCGCGGACGCACCCGCCTCGAGGAGCTGCTTCTCGTCGTGGGCGCCGGTGCGCACACCGAGCACGCGGCGCGCCCCCGAACGCAGACCCGAGAGCATGTCGCTGGCGGTGTCGCCGAGCACCACGATCTCGCGCACGTCGTCGACCGCGGAGTCCAGTGCCGCCCGCAGGATCATGTCCGGGAAGGGCCGGCCGCGACCTCCGGCATCGGCGGGGCAGTACACGGCGTCGACGACGTCGGCCCAGCCGACGGCGTCGATGATCTTCCGCTGGGTCTCGGCGGAGAATCCGGTGGTCAGCACCACGCGCGTGCCCGCGGTGCGCAGGGTC
Source organism: Gordonia sp. (in: high G+C Gram-positive bacteria) (assembly GCF_047600385.1). Taxonomy (GTDB): domain Bacteria; phylum Actinomycetota; class Actinomycetes; order Mycobacteriales; family Mycobacteriaceae; genus Gordonia. Next base: position 2,255,140 of record NZ_JASGKZ010000001.1, read on the forward strand.
TCGATCGCGTCCGCCGCACCCGGGATCGGGGTGACGCCGATCTCGGTGATCGCCTCGGCGTACGAACGCTCGAAGGCGTCGTTGGCCTCCCGGGCGCGGGACTCGCTGCCGAAGACGTGCCGGAACACGACGATCTTGGACTGGCCCATGGTGTCGACGACGTACCGGATCGCGTCGTCCCATTCGACGGTGCCGGGCTGCAGGCCGAGGGCGCGGGCGGCCGCCTCGAACGCGGCGATCACGGCGCCGTCGTCGGCGATCGTGGTGCCCGCCATGTCCAGGGCGACCAGTGGGGGCCGCGCCGGGAGCGAGTCGGGAGCGGCGGGAGCGTCGTGCTGAGCAACAGTCGTCATGGTGGTCATGCAAGCACCCGGGTCTGAACGCATCGTTTCCGGGGAGGCACGTCCGGTCGAACAGCGCGTGCCGCGGACCCGGCGGTGTCCGGCGGCGCAGGATGAGGAGACGAGAAGAGCGGCGGCCCGGGATTCAGATCCCGGACCGCCGCTCTGGTCCATGTCAGCCGGTGGAGCCGATCAGACGACTCGGAAGCCGCCGTAGCCCCAGCTGCCCAGGCGACGGACGATCGAGGCCATGTTGGTCCCGGTCTCCGGGCCGGCGCAGGAGACGAAGAAGTACGCGTTGACCATGCCCACCAGGGTGGTGCCCTGCACGACCGGAGCGCCCGAGTCGCCCTCGATCACGCACATCTGCGAGTAGTGGTCACGGTGATCCGAGCCCCACACGACGCCACAGGTGTGACCGGTGGTCCGGCCCTGCTTGCAGACGGTGGCCGGGAACGACGGCGGCTGGGTGCTGATCCGGCGGATGGTGACCTTGCCGACGGTGCTGGTGCCGCGGACCTTGGACGCATCCAGGCTGATCACGGCGATGTCGAGGTTGTTGTCGACGCGAGCGATCGTGCCGATGATGCCGCGACGCTGGTTCTTCTCCAGGAGCACGCGCTGGCCGACGGTGCCGCAGTGACCGGCGGTCAGTGCGAGCAGGCGGCCGTTGCTGCGGCCGACGGTGGTGACCGTGCAGGCGGCAGCCGAATTGCCGCCCTTCAGGATCATGATGGGTGTGCCGCCGCCGATTGCCGACGTCGGGGCCGCCTGTGCGGCACCGGTGCCGATACCCGTCAGGCCGAGGATCGCGGCGATGATCGCCGCGAAGACCACTGCGGTCTTCTTCATGTAGGTACTCCGCTCGTTGCAATCCCGGGTCACCGGGACGTAGGTAGTGTCTCACTCTAAGCGGACGCCCGGGGGCGTCAGCAGACGAAGGTCACAGCCGAACCCAGCCGTGACTGAAATGAGACATCGCTGAGAATGTACCCGTTCCGCGTGTTGCGCACCACACGGGCAGGCGGGTGGGTGTCCGTCATCATGTTCGGACGCCTAAAGTAGTCGGGTCAGACGCGTGCGCCGGTGCGTGCATGCGCGAACCGATGAATCTGGAGAAACCATAGTGACCGCATCCGGCCGTCCTGTTGTTCTGATCGCCGACAAGCTCGCTCCTTCCACCGTCGAGGCACTCGGCGGCGACGTCGAGGTCCGCTGGGTCGACGGCCCGGACCGTCCCAAGCTCCTGGAGGCCGTCGTCGACGCCGACGCCATCCTGGTGCGGTCGGCCACCACCGTCGACGCCGAGGTGCTGGACGCGGGCAAGAACCTGAAGATCATCGCTCGCGCAGGCGTCGGCCTGGACAACGTCGACGTGCCGGCCGCCACCGAACGCGGTGTGATGGTCGTGAACGCCCCGACGTCGAACATCCACTCCGCCGCCGAGCACGCCATCGCGCTGCTGATGTCCGCCGCCCGTCAGGTGCCGGCCGCCGACGTCACGCTGAAGGAGAAGACCTGGAAGCGGTCGTCGTTCTCCGGCGTCGAGCTCTTCGACAAGACCGTCGGCGTGGTGGGCCTGGGCCGTATCGGCCAGCTGGTCGCGACCCGCCTCGCGGCCTTCGAGACGCACATCATCGCCTACGACCCCTATGTCTCGGCGGCCCGCGCCGCCCAGCTCGGGCATCGAGCTGGTGAGCCTGGACGAGCTCCTCGAGCGCGCCGACTTCGTCACCGTGCACCTGCCCAAGACCAAGGAGACCGCCGGTCTCATCGGTGCCGAGCAGCTCGCCCGCACCAAGGCGGGCGTCATCATCGTCAACGCCGCCCGCGGCGGCCTGATCGACGAGGCTGCGCTGGCCGAGTCGATCAAGTCCGGTCACGTGCGCGCCGCCGGCCTGGACGTCTTCGCCACCGAGCCGTGCACCGACTCGCCGCTGTTCGACCTGGACCAGGTCGTGGTGACCCCGCACCTGGGCGCCTCCACCGCCGAGGCGCAGGACCGCGCGGGCACCGACGTCGCCAAGAGCGTCCAGCTGGCGCTGTCGGGCCAGTTCGTCCCGGATGCGGTGAACATCACCGGCGGCCCGGTCGACGACGAGGTGGCCCCGTGGCTCGACCTCTCGCGCAAGCTCGGCCAGCTGGTCGGCGTCGTCGCCGAAGGCCAGCCGACCGCGGTGACCGTCGAGATCCGCGGTGAGCTCGCCGCCCGCCCGGTGGACGTCCTCGGTCTCTCGGCGGTGCGCGGCCTGTTCTCGGCCGTCGTCGACGAGCCGGTCACCTTCGTCAACGCGCCGACCGTCGCCGAGGAGCGCGGGGTGAGCTACGAGGTGGTCACGGCCACCGAGAGCCCCAACCACCGCAGCATGATCGACGTCCGCGCGGTGTTCGCCGACGGCAACCAGGTGAACGTCGCCGGCACGCTCACCGAGCCGCGCGAGGTGGAGAAGATCGTGAACGTCAACGGTCGCAACTTCGATCTGCGCGCCGAGGGCAAGAACCTCGTCATCAGCTACGCCGATCAGCCGGGCACCCTGGGCAAGATCGGCACCCTGCTGGGCGACGCCGGCGTCGACATCGTCGCCGCCGGTCTGGCCCAGGATCTGGAGGGCCCCGGCGCCACCACGATCCTGCGCGTCGACCGCACCGTCGACGAGGACGTCCTGGCCGCCGTCGGCGCGGCCGTCTCGGCGACCCTGATCAAGCAGGTGGACTTCTCGTGAAACTCGCAGTCATCCCCGGCGACGGGATCGGCCCGGAGGTCACCGCGCAGGCGCTGCGCATCCTGACCGAGCTGCACCCGGAGGTCGAGACCACCGAATACGACTTCGGCGCCCGCCGCTACCACGCGACCGGCGACCTGCTCACCGACGACGACGTGGCCTCGCTCCGCGAGCACGACGCCATCCTGCTCGGCGCCATCGGCGATCCGTCGGTGCCGCCGGGCATCCTCGAGCGCGGTTTCCTGCTGAAGATGCGGTTCATCCTGGACCACCACGTGAACCTGCGTCCGTCGGTGCTGTTCGACGGGGTGGCCTCGCCGCTCGCCGGCGAACAGGAGATCGACTTCGTCGTGGTCCGCGAGGGCACCGAGGGGCCCTACACCGGCAACGGCGGCGCGATCCGCGTCGGCACCCCGCACGAGGTGGCCACCGAGGTGAGCGTCAACACCCGCTTCGGCATCGAGCGCGTGGTCCGCGATGCGTTCGCCCGCGCGCAGGCCCGCGGCAAGAAGCTGACGCTGGTCCACAAGACCAACGTGCTCACCTTCGCCGGCTCCATGTGGGCGCGGACCGTCGACGAGGTCGGCACCGAGTTCCCCGAGGTCGCGGTGGACTACTGCCACATCGACGCGGCCACCATCTATCTGGTGACCGATCCGAGCCGCTTCGACGTGATCGTCACCGACAACCTGTTCGGCGACATCATCACCGACCTGGCGGCCGCGGTGACCGGCGGCATCGGGCTCGCGGCGTCGGGCAACATCGACGCCACCCGCGCGAACCCGTCGATGTTCGAGCCGGTGCACGGCAGCGCGCCCGACATCGCCGGCCAGAACCTGGCGGATCCGACGGCGGCGATCCTGTCCGTCGCGCTGCTGCTCCGTCACCTGGGCGACGACGCCGGTGCCGAGCGCATCGAGGCGGCCGTGGCGCAGGACGTGGCCGGTCGCGGCGATCAGCGCGGTTCGACGACCGAGGTCGGCGACCGCATCCTGGCGCTGGTCTGAGACCATCGATCGCCTCCGCCTCCTGATCCCGGCGCTGCTGACCCTCGCGGTCGGCGGCGCCGGGATCGCGTGCATCCGCACCTGGCGCGCCGACCTGCCCGACCCGGTGGCCACCCACTGGAGCGGCCGCACCCCGGACGGCTTCGACTCCGTCGACGGCGTGGTCACGATCCTCGCGGTGGTCACCGGGCTCGGCGTCGCGGTGTGCCTGATCACCTTGATCCGGGCGGTGCCGTCGCTCGCTCAGCGGCTCACCGCGGGCATCGCGTGCTGGACGGCGGTGTTCGTCGTCGTCCTGATGACCCCGGTGATCGGCGCGCAGCGCGGACTGGTCGACGCGGCGGAGGCGCCGCTGCGATTCTGGGTGATCCTTCCGGCGCTGGTCGCGGCCTCCCTGGCCGCCGGTGCGGCCGGCTGGGCGGTGCCGAGTCGGCCGTCGGGTCGCGTCCACGACCCGATCGGCGAGGTGCCGACGGCCGCCGAGGTCCCGGTGCCGCCCGTGGACTGGCACGGCAGGGGGGTGCGGCTGCGGCTGGATCGCGAGACCGTCGAGTTCCGCGGTCTGGGCGGTCTGATCCGGATCCGGATCCCGCTGGAGAAGGTGGTGCGCGCGGAGGTCGTGCGGGTGGACCCCTTCGCCGACTTCGGCGGCTGGGGCTACCGGATCGGTGCGTTCGGACGGTTCCGCGGGGTGAAGGGCTTCGTCGGACGCCGGGGCGAGGCGGTCCTGGTGGTGCACACCGATGCGGGCGGGCCCGGCTCGCAGGCGCGGGAGATCGCCGTCGTCGACGATGCCCGGGCCGCGGCGGGGGCGATCAACGCGCTCCGTGCGCACCGCTGACCGGCGACGACCGATCCGATACCCTCGACCTCACTCGGCGCAGCGGCGCCACGAGCCCCGTATCTCCGTGCGGCGGCCAGTCAGGAAGGACACCCCGGTGGCGATGAACGACGACGTGACCGTGCCGACGACGGACCCGAAACCGACGCTCGCCGACCGGGCCCGCGACCGCATGCGCGTGCTGATCCTGTGGGGGATCGCGGCGGGCGTGCTGGTCGCGCTCTACTTCATCCTGTCGGCCTTCCTGCCGCGGTGGTGGGCGGGCCGCGTCGGCGAGTTCGTCGGCGACTCGTTCGTGCGGGGGACGTTCGCGGGCCTGCTGCTCGGCGGCGTCTGCACGGCGTTCACGCTGTCCTTGTTCGGTGCCGCCGCGTTCGCCCTGCTCAAACACCGTCGTGTCGGCGCGATCCTCGCCGCGGCGGGCGCCCTGGTGGTCTCGATCCCGAACCTGCTGACCCTGTCGGTGGTGGTCGGCACCGGGCACGCGGCGCATGCGGGACAACGGATCTTCGACGTCGAGGCCCCGGCCTTCCGGGCGTCGACCCTCTGGGGCGTGATCCTCGGCGGGGTGATCGGTCTCGTCGTCTGCTACTTCCTGTGGCGGTACCACCGTCGCGGCCGACGGCTCGCCGAAGCCGAGGCGGCGCTGGAGTCCCGGGAGTCGGCGCCGATCCCGGACCCCGGTCCCGGCACCGCCGGACTCTGAGTTCGGAGGGCGGAGTCGCATGGGCCTGCTGCGGGATGCGCGAGAGTTGAGTGACGGCCTCGTCGGGCTGCGGCGTGCGATCCACGCCGACCCCGAGGTGGGACTGCAGCTGCCGCGGACGCAGCGGAGGATCCTCGACGCGCTCGACGGTCTCGGCTGCGAGATCACCGTCGGGAAGGAGCTGTCGTCGGTGGTGGGGGTCCTGCGCGGCGGTGCGGCGGATCCGGGGCGCCCCCGCCCGGCGGTGCTGCTGCGCGCGGACATGGACGCCCTGCCGATCCGGGAGCAGTCCGCCGTCGACTTCGCCTCCCGCACCGACGACATGCACGCCTGCGGCCACGACCTGCACGTCGCCTGCCTGGTCGGCGCCGCCCGACTCCTCGCGGCCCGCCGCGACGCGCTGCCCGGCGACGTGGTCCTGATGTTCCAGCCCGGGGAGGAGGAGTGGAACGGCGCGGCCGCGATGCTCGACGAGGGCGTGCTCACCGCCTCCGGCAGGCAGGTCGATGCCGCTTACGCGCTGCACGTGAGCGCCGACCGGCTGCCGGCGCACCGGGTGGCCTGCCGGCCGGGACCGTTCCTGTCGGCGTCGACCGGCTTCGACGTGCGGGTCGTGGGATCGGGCACGCACGCGGCCACCCCGCATCTGGGACGCGATCCGGTGCCCGCGACGGCGGAGATGATCGGTGCTCTGCAGACCGCGGTCACCCGCCGCTTCGACGCCTTCGACCCGGTCGTCCTGACCGTCGGCGTGGTCCGGGCGGGCACGCGAGCGAACATCATCCCGGAGACGGCGACGTTCTCCGGAACCGTCCGGACCTTCTCCGCCGCGAACCAGAGCCGCGTGCCGGAGCTGATCACCGAGACGGTGACCGGCATCGCCCGGGCGCACGGGGTACGGGTCGACGTCGACGTGACGCCGGGGTACCCGGTCACGGTGAACGACGCGGCCGAGACCGACCGGATCCGGCGCGTCGTGACGTCGATGCTCGGACCGGACGGGTACGAGGAGATGCCGTGTCCCAGCGTCGCCGCCGAGGACTTCTCCCGGATCCTGCAGCGGGTGCCCGGTGCGATGTTCTTCCTCGGGGCCTGCCCGGAGGGTCGGGATCCGGCGACGGCGCCGTCGAACCACGATCCGAGGGCGGTGTTCGACGACGCCGTGCTCCCCGACGGGGCGGCGCTGCTCGCCGCACTGGCGATCGATAAACTCGACGACCTGACCGGCCGCGATCGTCCCGCGGAGCCGGTGTGAGACCACAGCGGTGGGCGACCGCGGAGACCACGAGCGGAGAGCGACGCGTGGATGTGATCGACCGTCTCCGGAACGGTTCCGGCGACTTCCTGCTGTTCGGGATCACCCCGCCGAAGGCCTCGGCGACCGGCGACGACCTCGATCGGATCTCGGCGGTGAACCGGGAGCGGTTCGCCGCCGCCGACCCGGACGCCCTGGTGCTGTACGACATCGCCGACGAGCCCGGCCGCACCGACGACGAGCGGCCGTTCCCGTTCCTGCCGACCCTCGACCCCGGCGTCTACCTCGACGGGCATCTCGGGGACTGGGACAGGCCCGCCGTCGTCTACCGCGCGGTCGGCAAGTACACCGAGGCCGAACTGGGCGGTTGGCTGGCGGCGCAGCCGCCGGACCGGGTCGCGACGGTGCTGGTCGGGGCGTCGTCGAGCGGGGACGCGGTCGCGACCACGCTGGACCGCGCCTACGCACTGCGCCGCGAGACGAATCCGGATCTGCTGGCCGGGGCCGTCGTGATCCCCGAACGGCATGCGGCGCGCGGCGACGAACACCTCCGCATGGTGGGCAAGCAGCGCGCCGGGGCGTCGTTCTTCGTCAGCCAGATCCTCTACGACGTCAACGCCGCCAAGAACCTCGCCGCCGCCTACGTCGACGAGTGCGAGGCGCAGCGGCTGCGGCCCCGGCCGATCGTCTTCACGCTGTCGGTGTGCGGTTCGGCCAGGACCCTCGACTTCCTGGCCTGGCTGGGGGTGGCGGTGCCCGCCTGGTTGCAGCGTGACCTGCGGCGCGCCGAGAACACCCTGGACACGTCGCGGCGGAGCGCCGTGGAGGTCGCCGCCGACGTCGTCGCCTACTGTCGGCGGATCGGCGTGCCCGTCGCGCTCAACGTGGAGAGCGTGTCCAGCCGACGTACGGAGATCGAGGCCGCCGTCGGGCTGTCGGCGGATCTGCGCGGCGTGCTGGACCGCTGACGCGGCGTCGCCGGGGCCGACGGGGTGCCCGCCGGGCGTTCATCGTCGGGGGACCGGTTCCTCGCGCGGCGTCGGATCGCCGGGGATCAGCGGGAGCGCCAGGATCGGGGCGACGGCCGCCGCCCCGAACACCGTCGGGTAGCCGAACCGTTCCACCGCGGCGCCCAGGACCGGGGTGATCGCCGCGATCGCCAGGAACTGGGCGGTGTTCTGCACGCCCAGCGCCCGGCCGCTCCACGACGGTCCGGCCGACTCGGCGATGGCGGTGAACGCCAGACCGTTGTCGGCCACGGTGAAGATCGACGCGATCAGCATGAGGATCGGTGCGGTCGGGCTGTCGAACCGGTCGGCCAGCGCGAGCAGGGCCAGGCTCAGCGCCGCCGCCGCCGCGATCACCCGGATCGGCCGCATGCGCGAGCCCCACAGGTCCGAGACGCGGCCGGCCGCCGTCCGGCCCACGGCGCCCAGGACCTGGGTGACCGTCACCAGCATCCCGGCGCCGAACGGCGACCACCCCAGGGCGATGATCAGCCACGCGGGCACGAACGTCCACAGGAACGACTGCCCGATCACCAGCAGCACGCTGAACGCGTGGATCCGCCACAGGTATCCGCTCGACCGGTAGGGATTGCCCGTCTCGGCGGCGAGCGACGACGGCGGCAGCTCCGGATCGACGACGCCGAAGTACACGGCCGCCAGTCCGACGGCGGTGACCGCCGCCGGGACGGACAGCGCCGCGGTGATGCCCGCGGTGGAGGCCAGGATCGGCATGGTCAGGGCCAGCACGCCGATCCCCAGCGGCTGGGCCGTCTGCCGGATGCCCATCGCGGTGCCGCGCTGATCCGCCGGGAAGAAGCCGACGACGATCCGTCCGCTCGCGCCGTTCGCGGCGCCGGAGCCGATGCCGCCGAGCAGCAGCGCGGCACCGAGCACCCGGTATCCGGCGTCGGCGTGCACCGCGACCGCCGCGCCGACGGTGCCTGCGAGGGTGATCGCCATCGACAGCAGCAGGATCCGGCGTTCGCCGAACCTGTCGAGCGCCCATCCCCACGCGATGATCGCCGCGGTGATGCCGATCGTCGGCACGGCGGCCAGGGTCGCCGCGGTGCTCAGCGACATCCCGTCGTCGTGCAGCGCGGGGATCACGTAGGCGAATCCGCTGGTCGCCGCGGTCGCCGTCATCGCCGCGATCAGGGCGCAGACCAGGATGGACCAGCGACGGCGGGCCGAGAGCGCCGAGGCGTCGACGGTGTTCTCCGTGGTGCGCACGGCGGCCTCCTTCCGGTGGGCGAGGCGGTGACGTCCCGGTCCCGCCCACACAGTGAATATCAAATAGTGAGATTGCTGTTTCACATTATAGAACACCCGGCGGTCGGCGGTCCGGCGGAGGGCTGCGCTAACCTGGCCGCATGAGACTGGGGCGTGTCGCGAGTACGGACGGGGTGGCCTTCGTCGCCATCGAGGGTGACGAGGGCGCCGAGGTGGCGCGGGAGATCGCCGAGCATCCCTTCGGGCAGCCGACGTTCACCGGCCGCACCTGGCAGCTGAGTCAGACGCGGCTGCTCGCGCCGATCCTGGCGTCCAAGGTGATCTGCATCGGCAAGAACTACGCCGACCACGCCGAGGAGATGGGTGGCCGGGCGCCCGAGGATCCGATCATCTTCCTCAAGCCCAACACGTCGATCGTCGGGCCGGGTGTGCCGATCGTGCGCCCGCCGTCGTCGGACCGGGTCGATTACGAGGGCGAGCTCGCGATCGTGATCGGCCGGCCCTGCAAGGACGTCCGGGCGGCCGCGGCGGCGAGCGCGATCCTGGGCTACACCGTGGCCAACGACGTCACCGCGCGGGATCAGCAGGCCCTCGACGGCCAGTGGACCCGCGCCAAGGGCTACGACACCTTCTGCCCGCTGGGGCCGTGGATCGAGACCTCGCTGGATCCGAGCGACCTGGCGATCGACACCGTGCTCGACGGGGAGACCCGGCAGTCGTCGCGCACCTCGCGGATGCTGCACGACGTCGGCGAGATCGTGGAGTGGATCTCGCGGGTGATGACGCTGCTCCCGGGCGATGTGATCCTCACCGGCACCCCGGCGGGCATCGGCCCGATGACGGCGGGCCAGACCGTGTCGGTGACCGTCGAGGGCATCGGCACGCTGACCAACCCGGTGGTGGACAAGTGAGCCGCCCGACGCCCGCGCGTCCGACGACGGCGCAGCTGAACGGCATCACGATCTCCTACACCGACGCCCGGCCCGCCGCGGGCGCCTCGGCTCCGCTCGTGGTGATGGTGATGGGCACCGGCAGCCCGGGCCGGGTCTGGCACGCCAACCAGCAGCCCGCGCTGCTCAAGGCCGGTTTCCGGGTGGTGACCTTCGACAACCGCGGGGTCGCGCCGTCGAGCGAGTGCGCCGAGGGCTTCGCCCTGGCCGACATGGTGGCCGACACCGCGGCCCTGATCGAGCATCTCGGCGCCGGGCCCGCACTGGTGGTCGGGACCTCCCTGGGCGCGCGGATCACGCAGGAACTGGCGCTGGCCCGCCCGGATCTGGTGCGCGGCGTCGCGATGCTGGGCACCTACGGTCGGTCCACGCCCATGCTCGAGGCCTTCTCGGTCGGCGAGCGCGCACTCTACGACCGCGGCATTGAACTGCCCACCGAGTACTACGCCGCCGTCACCGCGCACATGAACCTCTCGCCGCACACCCTGGCGAACGATCGTGATGCCCGCGACTGGCTCGACATCATCGGCTTCGGCGGACAGTCGCGCAGCCCCGGGATCCGGGCGCAGCTGGGCCTGCACGAGCGCGAGGAGGACCGGCTCGCCGCCTACCGGGGGATCACCGTGCCCGCCATGGTCGTCGGATTCGCCGACGACCGGACGCTGCCGGTGCACCTCGCGCGCGAGGTGGCCGAGGCGATCCCGGGGGCGCGTTACGAGGAGGTCGAGCGCGCCGGCCACTTCGGTTACCTGGAGCGGCCGGACGCGGTCAACGGGCTACTGCTCGACTTCCTTCGCTCGGTCGGCACGGGCGCGGTCGACCAGCGCGGCCAGTAGGGCGCCGCCGATCACCGCATCGTCGACGACGACGCCGAACACCCGGTCGCCGGTGCGGTCGATCAGGATGCCCTCGCCCGCGCGCGGCACCACGCCGGTGCGTCGACGGCTCTGCCGCAGACCCACGCCGCCGAAGTCGTTCATCGGCCGGATCGCGGGATCGACCCGGACCTCGACGATCTCGTCCAGCGGCACCCGCAGACGCGGGAATCCGGCGAGCGACCGCGCCTCCAGGCCGTCTCGGGAGACCGTGATCCGGAACGCCGTGGTCGTCGCCGCGGCGAGCACGATCACCGCGGCGATCACGGCCGCGCCGAGCACCGTGCCGGTGCCCTCGCCGGCGGCCCAGGCGTAGAAGACGGTCGCCAGCGCCATCGCGAAACCGGCGACGGACAGCGCCAGCACGCCGGGGGAGGCGGTCGTGGTGCGGATCCAGACGGCCTGTTCGTCGTCGTCGAGCGGCAGCGGGGCGACGATCTCCGGGCGCGGAGACCGCGGCGGTCGAGGCAGCAGCGCCCCGGCGATGCCGCCGATCACGACGGCCGAGAGCAGGGCGACGGCGACGACGGAGACGATCGGCACGGACGCGGCGTCCGCGTCGGGGCCCGCCTGGTACCAGGCGCCCCCGGTGAAGGCGATCGCGATCAGGATCGCGGTGCCGAGCGAGGTGCCGCCCAGCAGGCGGTAGACCGCTCCGGCGTCGCCCCGGAGCACCGGCGCCACGGCGGGGCCGGCGGACAGCGCGATCGCGGCCAGGCCGAGGACCGCGGTGAGCAGCGGCGAGCTCCAGGCGGGCAGGAAACGGTCGGGATCGCCCGCGGCGGTCCAGTGGACGGCGACGGCGTCGGGCAGCGAACCCAGCAGCGAGATCTGCACGGCGACGGCGACGGCGACGATCACGACGGGGAGCACCACGGCGACCGCGACGAATGCCGTCACCGGGCGGCGGCGAGCCACCTCGTCGTCGGACATCGGGGTGGGATTCTCCGGTCTATCGGAAGTCATGCGAGGCCTCTTTCACGAGTGCGGACAGGGTTTCGGGACCGATGTGCAGGGCGGCCGCCTTCGCGGTGAGCGCGCGGACGTCGTCGTTCAGGGAGCGCAGATGCTCGCCGGCCTCGGTGATCACGGCGCCGCGGCCGCGCCGGAGCTCCAGCAGTCCCTCGTCGCGGAGGTCCTGGTAGGCGCGCAGCACGGTGTGCACGTTGACGTGCAGACCGGCCGCCACCTCGCGGGCCGGCGGCAGCTTGTCGCCGGGGTGCAGGCGGCCCGCGCACAGTTCGGCGCGCACCGCGTCGGCGAGCTGGGCGAAGATCGGGCCCGCGCTGTCCGGGCGGAGACGAAACAGCATGAGATAAATCTATTTCATCTAGAACAACTATGTAAACTTTCGGCGGTGGTCGAGGCCTGCCCGGATGCCGGGGCGACCGGTCGCTTCCACTACGCTGACCTGCATGACTGTCCGTGTTCGCTTCTGTCCATCGCCCACCGGAACCCCGCACGTCGGCCTCGCCCGGACCGCACTGTTCAACTTCGCTCAGGCCCGCCACGACGGGGGCGTCTTCGTCTTCCGCATCGAGGACACCGACGCCGCCCGCGACTCCGAGGAGAGCTACGCGGCCATCCTCGACGCGCTCCGCTGGCTCGGCCTGGACTGGGACGAGGGGCCCGAGGTGGGCGGACCCCACGGGCCGTACCGCCAGTCCGAGCGCAAGCAGCTGCACCTGGACGTCGTCGACCGCCTCGTCGAGGCGGGCTTCGCCTACGAGGCCTACTCGACGCCGGAGGAGGTGGAGGCCCGCCATCGGGCCGCCGGCCGCGACCCGAAGCTCGGTTACGACAACCACGACCGCGACCTGACCGACGAGGAGCGCGCCGCGCACGTCGCCGAGGGGCGCAGACCGGTGATCCGGCTGCGGATGCCCGACGAGGACATCACCTGGACCGACCTGGTCCGCGGCGAGACCACCATCAAGGCCGGCACGGTGCCCGATTTCGCACTCACCCGCGGCAACGGCGACCCGCTCTACACGCTGGTGAATCCGGTGGACGACGCCATGATGAATATCACACACGTGCTGCGCGGTGAGGATCTCCTCGCCTCCACGCCGCGACAGATCGCCCTGTACCGGGCGCTGATCGAGTTGGGCGTGGCCGAGCGGGTGCCCGAGTTCGGTCATCTTCCGTTCGTGATGGGGGAGGGCAACAAGAAGCTCTCCAAGCGCGATCCGGAGAGCAACCTGTTCCATCATCGGGACCGCGGTTTCATCCCCGAGGGCCTGCTCAACTACCTGGCGCTGCTGGGCTGGGGCCTGTCCGGCGACGAGGACGTCTTCACCCTCGACGAGATGATCGCCGCCTTCGACGTGCGCAACGTGAACTCGAATCCGGCCCGATTCGATCAGCGCAAGGCCGACGCGATCAACGCCGAACACCTGCGACGGCTGACCCCGGAGGACTTCGCCGGTCGCCTGCGGTCGTACCTGATCGAGCACGGCAGGCTGGCCGAACCGATCGACGACGCGGTCTTCCGTCCGCTCGCCGACCTGGTGCAGACGCGCGTCCAGGTGCTCGGCGACGCCTGGGACCTGATCCGGTTCGCCTACGTCTCCGACGACGATTTCACGTTCGACGAGAAGTCGGCCGCCAAGAACCTCAAGAGCGACGCCGTGGCGGTCCTGGACGCCACGATCGCCGCCTGCGAAGGCGTCGGCGAGTGGACCACCCCGGCGATCGAGGAGGCGCTCAAGGCGGCGCTGATCGACGGTCTGGAGCTCAAACCGCGCAAGGCCTACGGTCCGGTGCGCGTGGGCGTGACGGGCGCGGCGGTGAGCCCTCCGCTGTTCGAGTCGATGGAGATCCTGGGCCGGGAGAAGACGCTGCGCCGTCTCGCGCAGGCCCGTGAGGTCGCGGCCGCCGCGGAGTAGCTCGTCGCGGCGCGGCCTGGTCGGGGGCTGCGGGATCGATGTCGTGAACGAGGGCATCGATCCCGCGGTCTTCACTCGCTCGACACCGTCCTGACCAGCCGATTTGCGCTTCCGGTCGGTGAGTGGTTAATGTTCTCTTCGGCCCGAGCGGGACGCAGAGATGTGAATCGCCTGGGCATGCCGATGGGGTATGGTGTAATTGGCAACACAGCTGATTCTGGTTCAGCCATTCTAGGTTCGAGTCCTGGTACCCCAGCAAAGCGTTCACCTCGGTGATCCGCTTTAACTGAACAGTTGTTCTAGGGCCCCGTCGTCTAGCGGCCTAGGACGCCGCCCTCTCAAGGCGGTAGCGCGGGTTCAAATCCCGTCGGGGCTACCACGACTGTTCGTGAGATAACTGAATCTCTTAGGCTCCCGTCGTCTAGCGGCCTAGGACGCCGCCCTCTCAAGGCGGTAGCGCGGGTTCAAATCCCGTCGGGAGTACCGATGAAGAGACCCCCTCACTTTCTTGTGAGGGGGTCTCTTCTCGTTGAGGGGAGGGGGTCTCTTCATCGGTACTCACTTCCTGCAGGGCGATTTGAGGAGGAGCGAAGCGACGGAGTCCCGTCGGGAGCCCCGGATCCGGTGGTCGTCCTCGGTCGGGTGGAGTAGAGGACGGATACCCGTCGTCGTGTGAAGCGACGGAGTCCCGTCGGGAGCCCCGGATCCGGTCGTCGTCCTCGGTTCGGTGAGCGCTCGTCATCGGTACTCGCTTCACCCGTTCCCGCCGAGTGATTCCTCCGCCCCCTGAGCCGCACGCGAGCGCAGCGAGCCTGCGTGTCGAAGGGTCTGAAGCGATCGTTCTCGGTGAGACCCCTTCGACTCGGCTCGTCACTGCGTTCCGCTCCGGCTCGGGGATCGGAGGGGCCTCGTCTGAGGGCGGCCGTGAAGGGTGGGGAGGCGCCGCCTGAGGGGGTCGCGGAGCGCCGGATGCACAGGGGCGTGAACGGCATGTCGTCGCAGGTGGGGCGCCTGTTCGGAGCGGCCCTCTCCACGGAGCTTGTCAACGACTGGTGGCACGGTTTACATTGCTTAGTAATCCGTCAAGCTGGATGACCTTGAAGCATCATTTGCCAAGTGTCTCGTTCTGGTCGGGCGGATCGGCCCCGTCACTTCCGCGTAGAGAAGAGAGAACGATGTTTTCACCGATGAAGATCCTCGCCGACGTCCCCGATGCACTGGTCGGGATCTCCAATGCGGTCACCGAACTGCCGGGTGTGATCACCCGGGTCTCTGGCGCGCTGACGAAGGCGCCGTCGGTCCTGCGTATGCTGCTGCCGACCGACGGCGAGGCCGCACGGGAGAACCTGAGCGTGGACATCCCGCCGGCCCTCGACGACGGATTCTTCGGCCCGGGCAGCGTCACCTGGAAGGTGTGGTCGTACCCGAGTTCCATCGTGGTGGGCTTCGCCCGCGCGGTGACCATCGAGCAGCTCGACCCGAACCTGAACGCGGCCGTCGAGGGCACCGGTGACGTCCGCGCCCGCACGCGCACCCGGTACGAGCGCACCATGCGGTACTTCGCTCTGGCCGCCTTCGGGGCCAGCTACCCGGCGGCCAAGGCCGCCGACGTGCTGGTCCGCGTGCACTCCAAGGCGATCGGCGTCGACCCGGTGACCGGCGGCCACTACGACGCCAACAACCCGTACTCGCAGCTGTGGATCCACATGACCGCGTGGCACTCGATCCTGTACTGCTACGAGGTCTTCGGGCCGGGACGTCTGAGCGAGGCCGAGGAGCTGCAGTACTGGGCGGAGTGCGCCCGCGCCGCCGAGCTCACCACCGTGGACCCGGCCGAGGTGCCGCGGACGCGGGAGGACGTCATCGCCTACTTCGAGGAGTGGCGGCCGCGGCTGGCCGCGTCGGAGAACGCGCAGACCATCACCGACCACATCCTGCGCAGCGGCTGCATCTTCCCCGACGACGTTCCGGGCTGGTTCGCCTTCGTGCAGCCGGCGCTCGTCCAGCTGATCCGTGCGGCGATCGTCTCGACCTACCCGCACTACATCCGCAACATGCTCGACCAGAAGCAGAGCGGGGTGACCGACGTCGTCGTCCGTCGGGTGATGAAGGCCGTCCTGCAGATGGTGAACGACAACATCAACCTGTACGTGGCCCTCGGCGACGTCATGGTGCCGACCACGATGGAGGTCGCCGGTCACGCGCTGATCGGTCTGCCCGCCGAGGAGCAGGTCACCATGACTCCGCGCGAGGCGCAGCGCAAGTACGGATTCGACGATCCGTCGGAGGCGCACGAGGACTTCCGCCGGATGCAGGCCGAACGCGTCTTCGGTCTGGGCCAGGCTCCGAGCAACGAAGGACTCGAGGAGTCCGAGCAGCTCATCGGCGCCCGCTGACCCGTGCCCGCCGGGGCGCCCCTGCCTCGCTCCCGGTGATCGGAGCCGCACGACGACGTCCGGCACTCCGCGGACCCCGATGGCCGCGACCGGGCCGATACCGATGAAGAGACCCTCTCACCTCTGGTGAGGGGGTCTCTTCTCGTCGGAGGGGAGCGTTCTTCTTCCCTCCGGGACGGGGGCCTGCCGACCACGATCCTCCGGAAACCTTGCCATCGATGATTGATTCGTTTACGGTTTCTCCAAGTTCGTTAACAACGATGACGTTCACGGGATTCTAGTATCCCTCGTGGTCGTGCATCCGCGCGGCGGACCAGCCCCCTCAGCGATCAGTGCGGATCTTTGCCGTCCGCGGAAAGAAGTAGAGAGATGTTTTCACCGATCGAGACCCTGACGAAGGTGCCCGGCGCGCTGGCGAAGGTGCCGTCGACTCTGCGCCTGTTCCTGCCCGAGGACATCGAGGAGTCGCGCGCCAAACTGGCCGGCGCCATACCGGCCGCCGCCGACAACGGTTTCTTCGGTCCCGGCAGCGTGAGCTGGAAGGTGTGGTCGTACCCGAGTTCGATCATCGCCGGCTTCGCCCGGTCGGTCACCATCGAGCAGCTCGATCCGAATCTGAACGCCGCGGTCGAGGGCACCGGTGACGTCCGTTCGCGGACCCGCACGCGGTACGAGCGCACCATGCGGTACTTCTCGCTCGCCGCCTTCGGCGCCACCTACCCGGCCGCCAAGGCCGCCGACGTCCTGGTCCGCGTGCACTCCAAGGCGATCGGCGTCGATCCGGTGACCGGCGGACGTTACGACGCCAACAAGCCCGAGTCGCAGCTGTGGATCCACATGACGGCGTGGCACTCGATCCTGTACTGCTACGAGGTCTTCGGCCCAGGGCGCCTGAGCGAGGCCGAGGAGCTGCAGTACTGGGCGGAGTGTGCGCGTGCGGCCGAGCTGACCACCGCCGATCCCGATGCGGTTCCGCGGACCCGGGAGGCCGTCGCGGCCTACTTCGAGGACTGGCGTCCCCGCCTGGCCGCGTCGGAGAACGCCCAGACCATCACCGCGCACATCCTGGAGGGCGGCGCGGTGTTCCCCGAGGACCTGCCGTTCTGGTTCGAGGCGGTGCTCCCGGTGGTGAAGTACCTCATCCGCAGCTCGATCATCTCGACCTACCCGCACTACATCCGCAACATGCTCGACCAGAAGCAGAGCCCGGTCATGGATCTGGTGTCCCGGCAGATCATGAAGACCGTCCTCACCACGATCGATCGCAACAAGAGCCTGTACTTCGCTCTCGGCCGCATCGTCGTGCCGTCGTCGGTGGAGGTCGCCGGACACGCGATCATCGGCGTCCCCGCCGAGAGCGAGACCGCCATGACTCCCCGGGAGGCTCAGCGCAAGTACGGCTTCGACGATCCGTCGCAGGCGCACCTGGACTTCCGGAAGATGCAGGAGGAGCGGGTGTTCGGCTTCGGCGAGGCCCCGAGCAACGAGGGTCTCGAGGAGTCCGAGCAGCTCATCGGTGCTCGCTGACGACGTCCTTCGGTAGTCTGGTCGTGCGGTCTCACCCGATCCCGTCGGGAGGGGCCGCACGACGACTGTCCGTCTTCGACGATCAAGGAGCGCGCGTGACCGATGTCGGGTCGAGGGCCGGTCGTCACGACACCTCCTTCTCGGACAAGACCAGGGCGCTGCTGCACGACGTCGCCATGCAGGCGACGATCGAACTGGTGCGCACGAGCGGCTGGGCGCGCACCCGGATGTCCGACATCGCCGCGCGGACCGGCATCAGCAAACCGACGCTCTACAAGTACTTCGGCACCAAGGACCAGCTCGCGCACGCCTACGTCGACGCCGAAGTCGATCGGATCTTCCAACTCGGCCTGGAGGCCCGTGACCGCAATCCGGACGATCCGGAGGTGGCGCTGCGCGAAGCCACCGCGACGATCCTCTCGTCGTTGAGCGAGAGCCCGCTGATCCTGGCGATCCTCGCGAACAACGATGCCTCCGCCACCGTGTTGCCGCTGGTGACGCAGCACGGTCCCCGGTTGCTCCGGCGGGCGACCGACGAACTCTCCGAACTGGTCGACGAGGTGTACGTCGGCATCGATCCGGCGGACCTGCGCGCCTACGTCGACATGTATCTCCGGGCCACGATCAGCCATGCGATCATGCCGACCGGCTCGTTCGACGACAGCGTCGACACGATCATGCGGTTGGTCCTGCCGGTGCTGCGGCGGTTCGAGCAGCGCAGCGCCGTCGCCCCCGACGACGACGCCCCCTCCGCTCCGGACACTCGCGAGTAGTCGGAGCGGCTCGATCCGCTCGTCCTCGTCTCGGGAGGCTCGGCGTCCCGGGAGGCTCGGTGTCCGAGGAGTCCACCGCGGTCGATCGTCTGCTCCACCGGGCCGGTGACCCCGCGGCCGCGGCGGCGGGATCGAGACCGCCGGCGCCGGTCCGGGCGGAGCGCCGACGGCCCGGACCGCGTCAGGGCGTCTCAGGCGTGGTATTCGGCGGTGGAACCGGTGAGCGGCATGTCCGGCAGGTTCAGCTTGCGGTGGTCCCACGACCGGACGCGCCGCGGCACCACGCGGACGGCGACACGCTTGTGCATCATGGCTTCGACGGCCGGGCGGAGTTCTTCGCTGTAGGGGCCGTTGTAGCGTTCCCAGACGTTGATCCCGGCCGCCAGGCAGTGCTCGGCGTCGTCGTAGACGACGGCGTCGCCCTCGATCGAGACGCCGCGGAGCTCGTCGTAGGTGAGGCCGTCCTCGACGAGGACGGTCACGCGCGGATCGCGGCGCAGATTGACCGCCTTCTGCGACTTGGACTTGGTCTCGAACCAGATCTCCGGGACCGGTCCCGCTGCGGACTCGACGACGCCGTACCACATGGCCACCAGGTGCGGTCGGCCGTCGCGGCCGATCGTGGCCAGGGTGGCGGTCCGGCTGCGGTGCAGGAAGTCGGTGATCTCGTCGTCGGACATGACGATCTGGTCGCGTTGGTTGTTACCCATGTGCGTCAACGTATCCGACTGCGACCGGTCGGTGTGACGCACGTCCCTCTGCGGGATGCGGCGGTGCGGGGCGGGGCTCTCGTCGCCGGGTCTACAGGCGGGCGCTGATCCGCTGCGCCGCGGCCAGCAGATCGGCGGCCCAGCGTTCCCCGGGGCGTCGTCCCATCCGGTCGATCGGCCCGGACACCGACACCGCGGCGATCACCCGGCCGGTCGGGTCGTGGACCGGGGCCGAGACACTGGCGACGCCGTCGGCGCGTTCGCCCGCGCTCTGCGCCCAGCCGCGCTTGCGCACCTCGGCCAGGGACCGCTCGGTGAAGACCGCGTCGGCGAGCAGGCCCGTACGGGTGTCCGGATCGGAGTAGGCGGCGAGCACCCGGGCCGCCGAGCCCGCGGTCATCGGCAGCCGCATGCCCACCGGGACGGTGTCGCGGAGTCCGGTGGGCGGTTCGACGGCGGCCACGCAGACGCGTTCGGCGCCCTCCCGCCGGTACAGCTGCACCGATTCGCCGGTCACCTCCTGGAGTGCGGGCAGCACGGCCAGGGCCGCATCGCGGGCGGTGTCGTGCGCGGACGCGGCCAGCCGAGACAGCATGGGGCCGGGGATCCACCGGCCGTTCACGTCGCGGGTGAGGAGTCGGTGCGTTTCGAGTCCGACGGCGAGCCGGTGCGCGGTGGCGCGGGGGAGTCCGGTGCCCTCGGTGAGTTCGGCCAGGTTGCACGGCTGCTCGGCGACCGTCTGCAGGACCAGCACCGATTTGTCTAAGACGCCGATTCCGCTAGAATTTCCCATGCAGCGATATTAGCTGTCCACATATTGAGATTGCCAGTCCGGATCGGCGACAGCCCCGAAGCCATCCGAACAGGCGAAGGGGAAGTCGAGTGTGCTCATGACTGAGTTGAACGCAACCCGCCGGCCGCGCACGCTGGCCGAGAAGGTCTGGGACGACCACGTGGTGGTTCCGGGCAAGGTCGACGAGAACGGCGAGGCCGGTCCGGATCTGATCTACATCGATCTGCACCTGATCCACGAGGTCACCAGCCCGCAGGCGTTCGACGGCCTCCGCGTGGCCGGACGGTCGCTGCGGCGGCCCGACCTGATGCTCGGCACCGAGGACCACAACGTCCCCACCGTCGACATCTTCAGTCCGATCGCCGACCAGGTGTCCGCGCTCCAGGTGGAGACGCTGCGGCGCAACTGCGCGGAGTTCGGCGTCAAACTGCACCCGATGGGCGACGACGGCAACGGCATCGTGCACGTCGTCGGCCCGCAGCTGGGGCTCACCCAGCCGGGCATGACGGTGGTCTGCGGCGACAGCCACACCTCCACCCACGGCGCCTTCGGCTCCATCGCGATGGGCATCGGCACCTCCGAGGTGGAGCACGTGATGGCCACCCAGACGCTCTCGCTGAAGCCCTTCAAGACCATGGCGATCAACGTCGACGGCGAGCTGCCCCCGGGCGTCACCGGCAAGGACCTGATCCTGGCGATCATCGCCGAGATCGGCACCGGCGGCGGCCAGGGCCACGTGCTGGAGTACCGCGGCCCGGCCATCGAGAAGCTCTCGATGGAGGCGCGCATGACCATGTGCAACATGTCGATCGAGGCCGGGGCCCGCGCCGGCATGGTGGCCCCGGACCAGGTGACCTACGACTACCTCAAGGGCCGCCCGCACGCCCCGACCGGCGCCGACTGGGATGCCGCCGTGGAGTACTGGGACGGTCTGCGCACCGACGAGGGCGCCGTCTTCGACCGCGAGGTCTACATCGACGGCTCCGCACTGACCCCGTTCGTCACCTGGGGCACCAACCCGGGACAGGGCCTGCCGCTGGGCGCCAGCGTGCCCGACCCCGCCGAGATCCTGGACGAGACCGAGGCCCGGGCCGCCGAACGCGCCCTGGAGTACATGGACCTGAAGCCGGGCACCCCGCTGCGCGACGTCGAGGTCAACACCGTCTTCGTCGGATCGTGCACCAACGGCCGGATCGAGGACCTGCGGGCCGTCGCCGACGTCCTGAAGGGCCGTCAGGTGGCCGACGGCGTCCGCATGCTCGTGGTGCCGGGGTCGATGAAGGTGCGCGCGCAGGCCGAGGACGAGGGCCTGGGTGAGATCTTCACCGCCGCGGGCGCCGAATGGCGGATGGCGGGCTGCTCGATGTGCCTGGGCATGAACCCGGACCAGCTCGCGCCGGGCGACCGGTGCGCGTCGACGTCGAACCGCAACTTCGAGGGGCGCCAGGGCAAGGGCGGCCGCACCCACCTGGTGTCGCCGGCCGTCGCCGCCGCCTCCGCGGTCCGCGGCCGCCTCTCCTCCCCGGCCGACCTGGCCTGACCCGACGACCCGAAAAGAGCGATCATGGAAGCCATCGTCAAGCACACCGGAATCGGCGTTCCGCTGCAGCGCAGCAACGTCGACACCGACCAGATCATCCCGGCCGTCTATCTCAAGCGGGTCACCCGGACCGGATTCGAGGACGGACTGTTCGCGTCGTGGCGCGGCGACCCCGACTTCATCCTCAACAACGAGCCGTGGAGCAACGGGTCCGTGCTGGTCGCCGGCCCCGACTTCGGCACCGGCTCGTCGCGTGAGCACGCGGTCTGGGCGCTCATGGACTTCGGGTTCCGCGTGGTGCTGTCGTCGCGGTTCGCCGACATCTTCCGCGGCAACTCCGGTAAGGCCGGGCTCGTCGCGGCGCAGGTGGAGCAGAGCGACATCGAGCTGATCTGGAAGCGGTTGGAGGCCGAACCCGGCCTGGAGCTCACCGTGGACCTGGCCACGCGCACCGTCACCGCAGGCGACCTCGTGGTGCCGCTGCAGATCGACGACTACACCCGCTGGCGCCTGATGGAGGGGCTCGACGACATCGGTCTGACCCTCCGCGAGGTCGACGCGATCACCGAGTTCGAGAAGAGGCGCCCGGCGTTCAAACCGCGCACCCTGCCCTGAGTTCTTCGACGACGACGGCCGGATCTCCGTTCCACGGAGGTCCGGCCGTCCCCCGTTGAGACGAATCCGCTTGTTGCTCCCACGTTTTCGCGAAATCGCGTTTACCGTGAGATCCAGCTGGTCCGGCAGCTGACCTATCCGCGGAGGAACAATGAACAAGGCTCAACTCATCGAGGAGCTCACCAAGCGTCTCGGTGCCGACAGGAAGACCGCCACCGACGCGGTGGAGACGATCGTCGACACGATCGTCCGCGCCGTGAGCAAGGGGGAGAGCGTCACGATCACCGGTTTCGGGGTGTTCGAGAAGCGGCGTCGCGCGCCTCGGGTGGCCCGCAATCCACGCACCGGCGAGACCGTCCGGGTGGACGAGACCTCGGTGCCGGCGTTCCGGCCGGGAGCGCAGTTCAAGGAGATCATCGCGGGGCGGCGCGAGTTGAAGGCGGGAGAACCCGCGGTCAAACGCGCGAGCAGCAGAAGTTCGGCGCCGGTGGAGGAGACCGCCGCGAGTGCCGGCGAGGTCGAGGCCCCGGCGGCGACGGAGACGATCGCCGCGGAGCAGCCCGCCGCCGAGTCGTCTGCGGTCGAGCAGTCTGCGACCGAGTCGTCCGCCGTTGAGTCGTCCGCGGCTGAGTTGTCTGCGCCGGAGAAGAGCACGGTGAAGAAGACCACCGGGGACAAGAAGGCGGCGACCAAGAAGACCGGGTCGACGAAGACCGGGGCGGGCAAGAGCGGGGCGGGCAAGAGCGGGGCAGGCAAGAGCGGGGCAGGGAAGACCGCGGCCAGGAAGGCCGCGGCGAAGAAGAACGGGTCCACGAAGACCGAAGCGCGAAAGACCGAAGCACGCAAGGCGGCGGCGCGAAAGACCGCAGCCGCGAGCGAGAAGGCGACGGAGGCCGCTGCCGCGACCGACTCCGAATAGTCGGGCGTCTCCGTCGAGACGCCCGGAGAGCGCAGGATCCCGCACCCGCCCGCCGGGTTCGGGATCCTGCGCGTCTGCACCGCTCCCCGCACCGCAGGCGAGGGCCGCGAGCCCTGCTCATCGGCCGAGCGGAGTCGAGGCCTCGGCGGTCGTTCCCGGTGAGACCCTTCGACTCGGATCGTCACTGCGTTCCTCCCCGGCTCAGGGAGCGGAGGTCGAACCGTCAGCGGCAGAACGCGCGGGGAGCGGCGGTCGAACCGTCACCGGTGGAACGTGCAGGGGGCGGTGGTCGAAGCGTCGTCCGTAGAAGCGGGGCGGGCGGCGATCGAAGCGCCGTCGGCGAGAGCCGGGTCAGTCGTCGGGGCCGCCGGGGAGCGGGCTCGGGATGTGATCGGCCTGGATCAGTCGGTGGCCGTCGAGCGTCAGGATCCAGACGCTGCCCTTGCGGTAGCGGGACGAGGGCAGGGACACCCCGTCGTCGTCGGCCCAGCGCTCCAGCAGCGGGGCGATCGCCTTGCCCTGGCTGCACACCGCGCGGACGCCGTCGGACGACGGTGCGGCGAGCTCCAGCAGCCGCGCATAGGACGTCCCCGGATCGGCGTCGTAGGCCTCCTCGGTGAGCAGCTTCTCGAGCTGGATCTCGGTGTGCAGCCGCTGGGCGAGCGGCTCGAAGGTCTGCAGGCAGCGGACCCGATCGGCGGCGGACAGCCGGTGCACGCCGTACAGATCGAGCAGCGGGACCAGCGCCTCCGCCTGCCGCCTGCCCTCCTCGTCCAGCGGGCGATCGGCGTCGTCGCCGGTGAACCGGCCACGTCGTCCGGCCTTCGCGTGCCGGACGACGACCAACTGGTGCAGATCGGTGGCCGGGTGTGCGAGAAACTCCTCCAGCACCTCTCGGTCGGCCGGGTAGGAGACGGTCCGGTAGGCGCCCTTGGGCGTGAGCCACTGGCAGGTCGTCGGTCTCCCGATTCGCGGCGAACCGGCCGGTGGTCATCCGCATCGACCAGTACGCGACCTTCTTCTGCGCGCCGTTCTTCAGCCGGTACTCCACCGTCTTCAGATGGCGTCCGACGACCGACGAGTAGCCGGTCTCCTCCAGCACCTCGCGGTAGGCGGTGGCCACCAGCAGCTCGCCGTCGTGCGCCTTGCCCTTGGGCAGCGACCAGTCCCCGTACCGCGGCCGATGCACGACGGCCACCTCGACCTTGCCGCCGGCGGAGAGACGCCACAGCACTCCGCCCGCGGCCCACACCGTGCGGGAACCGCCACTCATGCCGTCGATCCGTCGGAATAAC
This sequence comes from Gordonia sp. (in: high G+C Gram-positive bacteria), assembly GCF_047600385.1. Lineage (GTDB taxonomy): Bacteria > Actinomycetota > Actinomycetes > Mycobacteriales > Mycobacteriaceae > Gordonia. The sequence goes on from NZ_JASGKZ010000001.1 coordinate 2,279,531, forward strand.
GACGCCGGTGGATCATCATCTGACGCTGGTGGTCCCGGACCTGCTCCCCGGCCGCGGGCAGCGCGTTCCAGGCGCCGTCGGACTGCAGTTCCCAGCAGCGGGTCCGCGGGTCGAAGGCCGAGTCGAAGATGTCCTGCAGATCGGCCGCCAGCCGACGATCACGTACCTGCACCATCGCCTCGACGCGCCGGTCCAGATTGCGGTGCATCATGTCCGCGCTGCCGATCCAGTACTCCTCGGCGGCACCGAAGACCAGGATCCGGGAGTGCTCCAGGAACTGCCCCAGGATCGACCGCACGGTGATGTTCTCGCTCAGACCCGGCACCCCCGGCCGCAGCGCGCAGATGCCGCGGACGAAGACGTCCACCGGGACACCGGCCTGCGAGGCACGGTAGAGGGCGTCGATGATCTGCTCGTCGACCAGGGAGTTGGCCTTGAGCTGCACCCGAGCCGAGGTGTCCCCGGCCCGCCGCGCCGCGACCTCGGCCTGGATCCGCTCGATGATCCCGGTGCGGATGCCGTGCGGCGCCACCAGCAGGTTCCGGTAGTCCTTCTTGCGGGAGTAGCCGGTCAGGGTGTTGAAGAGGTCGGTCAGGTCGGCGCCGATCTCCGGTGCCGCGGTGAACAGGCCCACGTCCTCGTACAGGCGCGCGGTCTTCGGATTGTAGTTGCCGGTGCCGATGTGGCAGTAGCGGCGGATCGTCGAACCCTCGCGGCGGACCACCAGGCACGTCTTGCAGTGCGTCTTGAGGCCGACCAGGCCGTACACCACGTGCACGCCCGCCTTCTCGAGCTTGCGGGCCCAACGGATGTTGGCCTGCTCGTCGAACCGGGCCTTGAGCTCCACCAGGGCCACCACCTGCTTGCCGGCGGCGGCCGCATCGATCAGCGCGTTGACGATCGGCGAGTCGCCGGAGTCGCCGGAGGTGCGGTACAGCGTCTGCTTGATGGCCAGCACCTTGGGGTCGGCCGCGGCCTGCTCGATGAAACGCTGGACGCTGGTGGAGAACGAGTCGTACGGGTGCTGGACCAGCACGTCGCCCTCTTGCAGGGCCTGGAAGATGTTCCGGGGGGTCTCGCGTTCGCCGAACGCCGGATGGGTCTTCGGGACGAACGGGCGCTCCTTGAGGCCGGGCCGGTCGACGCCGTACACCTCGAACAGCGCGGTCAGGTCCAGCAGGCCGGGCACCTGGATCACGTCGGCCGGATGCACGTCGAGTTCGCGGAGCAGCAGCTCCAGCATGTGCTCGCTCATGTCGTCGGCCACCTCGAGGCGGACCGGCGGACCGAAGCGGCGTCGGGCGAGTTCGCGTTCGAGGGCCTGCAGCAGGTCCTCGTCGCGGTCCTCGTCGACCTCGAAGTCGGCGTTGCGGGTCACGCGGAACACGTGGTGCTCCACCACGTGCATCCCCGGGAACAGGAACTCCAGGTTGGCCGCGATCAGCTTCTCCAGCGGGAGGAAGATCGCCGGGCGGTGGCCGTCGGGACCCGCGGGCTCGTCGTCGGGGATCAGCTTGTCCACCCGGATGAAGCGCGGGATGTTGTTCGGGACCTTCACGCGGGCGAAGTGCTCGCCCTCGCTCTCGTCCCGCACGGTCACCGCGAGATTCAGCGAGAGGCCGCTGATGTACGGGAACGGATGCGCCGGGTCCACCGCCAGCGGGGTGAGGATCGGGAACAGCTCGTTGTGGAAGTACTCGCGCAGCCGGGTGTGCTGGCGCGGGGTGAGGTTGCGCCAGTCGCAGACCCGGACGTTGGCCGCGGCCAGTTCGGGGTTCACCGAGTCGAGGAACACCCGGGCGTGCCGGTCGGCGATCTTCTGGGTGCGCGCGGCGATCATCTGCAGCTGTTCGCGCGGGGAGCGGCCGTCGGCCGACCGGACCGACAGACCGGTCTCGTCGCGGCGCTTGAGTCCGGCCACCCGCACCATGAAGAACTCGTCGAGGTTCGAGGCGAAGATCGCGAGGAACTTCGCGCGTTCCAGCAGCGGCGCCGAGGTGTCCTCGGCCAGCGCCAGGACACGCGAGTTGAAATCGAGCCAGCTCAGCTCACGGTTGAAATAGCGTTCGGCGGGGAGGTCGGCCGATTCATCAGGGACGACGGTTTCGGCGGGCAGGGCGTGTGGCAGCGCCGTGCTGCCGTCTTCGGTGGTCTCGTCCGTGGCGGTCACGACACCATTGTTCCCTATCGTCGGGGTTCGCGCGGGCCGACCCTTCAGGTCCGCGCGGCGGCGCGGACGGCGGTCTCCGGTCCGGACCCCAGCGCGACGGCTTCGCGCAGGTCATCGGGGGTATCGACGTCGCATTGCAGGTCCGGCCAGCGGTGCCCGGCGGGATCGAGTTCGACGGCCCCGGCGGCCCGGTGCGCGGCGGCCGAGTCGGGCCCGAAGGCGGGCGCGAACCCGCGGCTCGACGACGTCGAGAGCAACGCGGTGCCGGTGCCGTGCCGGTCGGCGACGAAGGCGGCCCGGTGGCGACCGGCCCGGTGCACGGCGTCGGCGAACGAGTCCGGGGTCAGTGCGGGCAGATCGGCCTGCAGGTAGACGATGCGGTGGTCCGGCGGGGCCGCGGCGGCACCCAGCCGGAAGGCGGCGTTGAGGCCGCGGGTGTCGGGCCGCTCGTCGAGGGCGAGCACCGGCCGCCGGGGCCGGGCCAGCGCCTCGGCGCGCCGCCGGACCAGGGGATCGGGACTCACGACGACGATGCGGTGCGCCCCGGCCGCCTGCACCGCCCGGACGGTGTCGGCGAACATGGCTTCGACGAGGGCGGCGCGGGCATCGGAGGAGGGGAACCGCGGGGCGAGTCGGCTCTTGGCGCGGTGCAGCTCCTTGAGCGCGAGCACCACCGTCACCTCGTCGGACATACCGACCATGGTGCACGGCCGTCCGCGCACGGTGGTGGCGGGGCCCGATTCGGGCCGCGCGGCGACGACGGGCCACTAGTCTGAGAGGTCAGGTGATCGACGGTCGTGGAGAGGGAGTGGTCTTCAGTGCGGGCAGTAGTGATGGGATCGGGTTCGTGGGGGACGGCGGTCGCCAAGATCCTGGTCGACGCGGGCAACGACGTGACGATGTGGGCGCGCAGACCCGAACTCGCCGAGCAGATCACCACCGCTCACGAGAACTCCGACTATCTCGCCGGGATCCGGCTGCCCGATGCGCTGAAGGCGGTCTCGTCGGTGCCGGAGGCGCTCGCCGGCGCCGAACTCGTCGTGTGCGCCGTGCCGTCGCAGTCGCTGCGCGCGAACCTGGAGCAGTGGCGTGAGCACCTGCCCGCCGACGCCGTGCTGCTGTCGCTCGCCAAGGGCGTCGAGGTGACCACGGGGGAGCGGATGAGTCAGGTGATCAAGGAGGTCACCGGTTTCCCGGAGGCGCAGATCGCGGTGCTCTCGGGCCCCAACCTGGCCCGGGAGATCGCCGAGGAGCAGCCCGCGGCCACCGTGATCGCGTGCAGCGACGAGGAGGTCGCCACCCGGATCCAGGCGGCGTTCGCCGCGGGATACTTCCGGCCGTACACCAACACCGACGTGGTCGGCACCGAGATCGGCGGCGCGGCCAAGAACGTCATCGCGCTGGCGTGCGGCATGGCCGCGGGCCTGGGCTTCGGCGAGAACACCCTGGCGACCCTGATCACGCGCGGTCTGGCCGAGACCATCCGGCTGGGCATGGCGCTGGGCGCGGACATCACGACGCTCGCGGGTCTGGCCGGGATCGGCGACCTGGTCGCCACCTGCTCGTCGCCGCTCTCCCGCAACCGCACGTTCGGGGCCCGGCTCGGCGAGGGCAAGAGCCTGGAGGAGGCGCAGGCCGCGACCAACGGCCAGGTGGCCGAGGGGGTCAAGAGCTGCCGTTCGGTCCGTGCGCTCGCCCATCGGTACGGTGTCGAGATGCCGCTCACCGAGGCGGTCTACCAGGTGTGTCACGAGGGCATGGCGGTCGGCGACATGGTGGGCATGCTGCTGGGCCGCACCACCAAACCGGAGGTCTACGGCGCCGTCGAGGCCGACCAGACCGATCCGGCGCGCTGACCGGCCGCCGCCGGTACCCGGACCGCCCGGGAACACCGCTCCGCGGACGGCTGGACGCCGCAGCCCCGGTGAGACCGTGATCTCACCGGGGCTGCGGCATCTGCTGCGGGATCGTCAGAGCCGGATCGGCTCAGCGCTCCGTGGCGTCAGCGGCTGGGGCGCTCGTTGCGGGGCTTCTTCGAATCCCAGCGGACGTCGCCGTTGTTGATGAGGTTGTCGCCCGGGTTACCGGTCGCGTAGCCGGCGATCGACCACGGGCCGTTGCAGCCGGGGACCACGTGCCAGGTCTTCACCATCTCGCCCGGACGCAGCGCGTTGGCGGTGCGCACACCGGTGTGCGAGTAGTAGCGCATGCCGCCGACGGTGCTCGGACGGGTCTCCTGGTCGGGGCGCAGACGCGGGATGCCGTGCTGGGGGCCGTCGACCTCGGCGATACGGATGTTGCGGACCGTCGCACCGCCGACGTTCGTCACGTAGATGATGCGGTCGGTGGCGGGCCGGTCGTGGCTGACGACGCACTTGGCATCGACGGTGACGCGCAGGTCGCCCGGAGCCGCCTCGGCGGTACCGGCGGCCATGGTGGTCAGGCCTGCCGCGACGATTCCGGCGGATGCGGCCATGGACGCCGCCCTGGTCATGATCTTCTTCATTTCGCCCCTCAGGTGTCGTGCACTCGGTCGATCGGCCACTGTGTGGTCGCCGACTCCACCGAAAGCGCGGGTGCCGTGGCACCCATAGATGATTCCGGCCGTACTCTAGCGGCTCCGGCCCGAATCCGCCTTCCCGCACCCCCGTTCGTGTTTCCCGAATCGGGCATAGAGTGCAGGGGATTCCGGTCGACGGCGGAGGGGCGGACGTGGTCGTCGTATCGGTCGACGTCGTGCCGCGGCGAGAGGTCAGATCTCGCGAAATCCGTTCTCGCTGAACGACTGCCAGCCACGGAGCGCTCCGGCGGGGGTGCCGTCGACGGTGGCGTGACCCGCGCCGTAAGTCTGCTTCGACGCGTCGTCTATCGTTCTGTGACCAATTTCTTCGGAGAATCTCAGTTCGGCTCGGTGTGTCGTCTGAGACACGGCGTGTCGCGAGGCCTCCGACGAGGGCGACATGAAGCCGGGCTTGAGACATGTGCCGATCTCGATCCAGCCGTCGGGAACCCGGCCCGGCGGGAACGCTCCCAGCAACTGGTGGTCCTCGCCTCCGGTGAGCGCCCAGCGGATCGGATCGACACCGAGCACGCGCGCGGCGTCGTCGAGCAGCGGGGGCCGCGGCACCGCCTCCGAGACGACGTCGACGACGAGCCCGGAGGCGCCCGCCATGGTGATGATCTCCTCGACCAGGCCGTCGGAGACGTCGGTCATCGCGTGGGCGCCCGCCTCGGCGGCGCGCGGCCCCTGGCTCAGGTCGGGCCGGGGCAGCCGGTAGTCCGCGACGAGGTCCGCGAAGCGTTCCGTCAGCGCGGGGTCGGCGCCGTCCTCGACGGCGCAGAGCACGGCGAGCCCGGCGGCGGCACCGCCCAGCGGCCCGCTCACGGCCAGGACGTCGCCGTCCCGGGCCCCGGCGAGCGTGACCGGCGCGCGGCCGCCGAGCGATCCGAGCGAGGTGACCGTCAGGATCACCGTCGGCGACGAGACCAGATCGCCGCCGAGCACGCGGCCGCCGAGTCGATGCGTCTGCTCGACGATCCCCTCGTCGAGGGCGAGGAGCCGGTCGACCGGGGTGTGCGGCGGACAGCCCAGCGAGACGACCACGCCGTCCAGGACACCGCCCATCGCCGCGATGTCGGCGGCGCTCTGCACCACCGCGCGCGCCCCGATCTGCTCGGGCGTGGACCAGTCGAACCGGAAATGCCGCCCGTCGACGGCGGTGTCGGTGCTGACCACCACCGCGCCGTCGCCGGCCACCACGGCGGCGTCGTCGCCCGAGCCGATCACCACCTCCCGGGAGGCGGCGTCGTGCGTTCCGTCCCCGAGGGGCGTCCGGTCCGCGGGCGTCCTGCGGTGCGCGGCGGCGGTGAACATGGCGATCAGGGCGCGTTCGCCGACGTCACCGACGGTGCGCTCGTCGACCGATACGGGCTGGGGCCTGCGAACCTGCTGCACGCCGCCGACACTACGCTGGAGCCATGACCGACGAGAGCGCGCCGGGCGGCGACGAACCAGGGAAGACCGACGACGCCACCGGCCCGGCCTCCCGCGGCCGGACCGGACTCAGCCCCGCGTTGATCGCGACGCTCGTGACCGTTCCGGTCATGGTGCTCACCGCTTTCCTCGTGTTCGCCGTGCTCAAGAACAACCGGGTGCCCGAGTCGCCGATCCGGAGCTACCCGGCCTCGTCGGAGAAGGCCGAGACCGATCGGTGCGCGGCGTTCATCGAGAAGCTGCCCGCGTCGTTCGGCGACTACCGGGACAAGGAGGTGGACGGGAACCTGGTCCGGTGGACCTTCCCGGACGCGTCGTCGAACGAGCCGCTGGAACTGCGCTGCGGCGTCGCCCGGCCGGAGGGGCTGGCACCCACCAGCTCGTTGCAGGTGGTCAACGCGGTGCAGTGGTTCATCACCGACACCGACGAGACGCGGGGACAGGCGTACGTGCTGGTGGACCGTCGTCCGTACCTCGCGATGTGGGTGCCCGCCGAGGCGGGCAACGCGCCGCTGACGGACGTCTCCGATCTCGCGGCGGACCTGCCGTCGGCGCCGCTGGACTTCGGCGGCCGCTGAGCGTCGTGACCTTCGGGTCGTACCGCTCCGCCGATCCCGTGCTGCCGATTCCCGACCCCGTGCCGTCGATCCCCGACCCCGCGATGCCGACCTCCGACTCCGCGATGCCGATTCTCGAGCCCGCGATGCCGATCCCTGAGCCTGTCGAAGGGTCGTCGATGGTTAGATCGATCCATGGCGGTCTATGCACTCGGCGATCGTGAGCCGACCCTCGGCGAGGACGTGTACATCCATCCCGACGCGACGGTGATCGGAGCGGTCACCCTGGGCGACGGCGTCTCGGTGTGGCCCGGCGCGGTGCTCCGCGGCGACTACGGCACCATCACCGTCGGCGCGCGCACCAACATCCAGGACGGCACGGTGATCCACTGCACGTTCACCGAGCCGACGGTGCTCGGCGCGGGCTGCGTGGTGGGGCACAACGCGCACATCGAGGGCGCGGAGATCGGCGACGACTGCCTGATCGCCTCCGGTTCGGTGGTGCTCAACGGCTCGACGATCGGTGCCGGCTCGGTGGTCGGCGCGGGGGCGGTGGTGCCGTACAAGTCGACGATCCCGCCCCGGTCGATGGCGGTGGGCGTGCCGGCGAAGGTGCGTGAGGGCGTCGAGGTGCCCGAGGGACACCTCGACGGCAACACCGAGCTGTACTTCCAGAACGGCCGCTTCTACGCGGAGAACCTGAGGAGGATCGACTGATGGCACGACCGCTCGCCGAACTGATCGATCCCGGATGGGCGCGGGTGCTGGCTCCGGTGGAGGAGCAGATCGCCGCGATGGGCGACTTCCTCCGCGCCGAGAACGCCGCGGGCCGCGGCTACCTCCCGGCGGGGAAGAACGTCCTGCGCGCGTTCACCCAGCCCTTCGACGACGTGCGCGTGCTGATCGTCGGACAGGACCCGTATCCGACACCCGGGCACGCCGTGGGCCTGAGCTTCTCGGTGGCGCCGGAGGTGTCGCCGATCCCGCGGTCGCTCCAGAACATCTATCAGGAGTACTGCGAAGACCTCGGGTACCCGCGTCCGTCGAACGGGGATCTGACGCCGTGGGCGCAGCAGGGCGTGCTCCTGCTCAACAAGGTGCTCACCGTGCAGCCCGGCGAACCCGCCTCGCACCGAGGCAAGGGGTGGGAGATCGTCACCGAGTGCGCGATCCGGGCGCTCGCCGACCGGGACGAGCCGATGGTCGCGATCCTCTGGGGCAACGACGCCCGCAGGTCCGCGCAGTGGCTGCCGGACGTGCCGACCATCGAGTCGGCGCATCCCTCGCCGCTCTCGGCCTCGCGCGGCTTCTTCGGCTCCCGGCCGTTCTCCCGGGCCAACGAGGAACTGCTCGACCTCGGCGGCGACCCGGTGGACTGGCGCCTGCCCTGATCGATTCGGGGCGCCCGAGTCAGCCGCGGGCGGCGCGGAAGTCCGGGGTGCGCTTCTCGACGAACGCGTTCACGCCCTCGATGCCTTCCGGGCTCGCCGCCAGCGTGGAGATGCTCTCGGCCTCGATGTGCAACTGGTCGTGCAGCGGGTTCGACCACGAGTCGAAGAGCAGTCGCCGGATCGCGGCGTAGGAGCCGTGCGGGCCCGCGGCCAGGTCGACGGCGATCTCCCGTGCACGGGACTCGACCCGGTCGTCGTCGACCAGTTCGCTCAGCAGCGACAGCCGGAGCGCGGTGTCGGCGTCGAGCACCTCGTCGCCCATCAGGATGGTGCGGGCCCGGCCGAGGCCGACGATCCTCGGGAGGATCCACGACATGCCGCCGTCCGGGGAGAGCCCGATGCCCGGGTAGGCGGACCGCATCCTGGTGGAGGGTCCGCCGACGGAGAAGTCGGCGTGCAGGGCGACGGACATGCCCGCGCCCGCCGCCCAGCCCCGGACCGCGGCGACGGTCGGCAGCCGGGTGGCGTAGAGGTCCGAGAGCAGCCCGTGGAGGTCGTGGGCGAGGCCGCGGAGATACGCCTTGCGGTCGTCGGCGGAATGGAAGCTCTTCACGTTGCCGCCCGCGCAGAAGTTGTCGCCCCGGCCGGTGAGCAGGACGGCGCCGGCCCGGAGGCGTCCACGCAGCACCGCCTGCAAGGCCTCGCGGCCGGCGAGCACGGCATCGCGGTCGAGGGCGTTTCCCGCACCGGCGAGGGAGACGGGGACTTCCAGGACGCCGTCGTCGTGGAGGACGGTGAGTTCATTGATCATGGAGCCCAGCTTAGGGGCCCGATCGCGGCTTCGGAGAGGGGCCGGGATCCCGGCCGCGCATCGTCGCCGACGGGAGCGAACCGGTGGGAAGACGACGAGAAGTCGCTCGACCGGAACGGTCGAGCGACTTCTCGTACTCGTCTTGCGGAAGAGCGTTTCGGCTCAGACCAGGGTGGTCTTGCCTGCCTTCAAGCACGAGGTGCACACGTTCTTGCGCTTGCGGTTGCCCGGGGCCACCTCGACGCGAACCGACTGAATGTTCGGGTTCCAGCGACGGTTGGTGCGACGGTGCGAGTGCGAAACCGACTTGCCGAAGCCGGGGCCCTTGCCGCAGAGGTCACAAACGGCAGCCATGTCGAACTCCCTTTGGTTGAAGATGATGGATTACTCACCTGCCGGGCGAGTGGCATAGGGATATGCGCACACGGGCAGGCAACCCGAACAGATTAACCGGATCCCGCCCCGGCTGACAAATCGTGTCGACCTGTGGGCACCGGACCCGGATTGTCGGTGGGTCCGCGTAATCTCGGACTCGATATCCGAGAGAGCGGCACGACGGCTCTCGAGCAGCCGCGCACCAGGGCGGTCGGGGCAGAAGGGGGTCGTCGGAAGTGGAGGCGAGCGGGGCGCGGCCGGACGCGGCACAGTCGTCCGGGGCGAGTGCACCGGTCAGTCCCGGACTGATCCGGGACTGGGCGCACGCGTGCGCCCGGGGCCTGGCGGAGCAGCGCGGCGAGATCAACGACCTCAACGTCTTCCCGATCCCGGATGCCGACACCGGCAGCAACATGGCCTTCACCATGGCCGGGGCCGCAGAGGCGCTCGACGCCCTGCCCGACGACGCGGCGCTGCCGCTGGTGACGCGCACCCTGGCCGATGCCGCGGTGGCCAACGCGCGCGGCAACTCCGGGATCATCCTGTCGCAGATCCTGGTGGGTCTGGCCGATGCCGCCGATCTGGCCGCGGCCGACGACGACCTCGGTTTCAACAGGCTCGCCGCGAACGGGTTGCGGCTGGCCTCGCTGTCGGCGCAGCGCGCGGTGAGCATCCCCCGCGAGGGCACGGTGCTGACCGTGCTCCGGGTGGCCGCGGACACCGCCGCGCGCGAGGTCGGCGGCTCGCCGGCCGACATGGTGCGGGCCACCGCGGACGAGGCCGCCGTGGCCCTGGAGGCCACCACCGAGCAGATGATCGAGTTGGCGAACGCGGGCGTCGTCGACGCCGGGGCCCGCGGTTTCCTGGTGATGCTCGACGCGATGGTGTTCGTGGTGACGGGGGTGGCCAATCGCCGTCGTACCTATCGCGGATCGATGACCGACACCGGGCACCTCGGCGGAGAGTGCTCGGGATCCGGCGACACCGCATTCGAGGTGATGTACCTGCTGGTGGCCGACGGCACCCGGATCGGTGCGCTGCGCGAGGAACTGGGGGAGCTCGGCGACTCGGTGGTGATCGTCGGCGACAGCTCGACCGCGGCCGAACAGTTCTCGGTCCACGTGCACACCGACGTGCCGGGCGAGGCGGTGGAGGCCGGGCTGCGCCTCGGCGAGGTGCGCGACATCCGGATCAGCTGCTTCCTGCTCGACGAGGCACGCAGGAACCCCGGCGCCAACGAGCCGCCGCCGCGGCACCGGCGCGCGGTCCTGGTGCTGGCGCAGGGCGACGGCGCCGAGCAGCTGTTCGCCGACGCCGGCGCCTCGGTGGTCCGGACCGACGCGGGCATCGATCCGGCGACGGTGGCCGCGGCGATCGTCGCCGCCGACAGCGCCCACACCGTCGTGATGGGCAACGGGCAGATCGCGTCGGCCGACCTGGTCTCGGTGGGCGCGGACGCGCGGTCGGCCAAGCGTTCGCTGGTGTTCATCCCGACGCTCTCGATGGTGCAGTGCCTGGCGGCGCTGGCGGTGCACGAGCCCGCCGAATCGCCGGACGTCGACGCCTTCGCGATGGCCGAGGCGGCGGCCGCCACGCGCTGGGGTTCGCTGCAACGGTCGACGACGAAGATGATGACGCTGGTCGGCACGTGCGAGGTCGGCGACACCCTCGGTCTGATCGGCTCGGACGTCCTGGTGATCGCCGGCGGCCATGGCGAGGCCGCGACCCGGTTGATCGACCTGATGCTCGGCACCGGCGGCGAACTGGTGACGATCCTGGTGGGACGCGATCTCGACGACGCCGCACGGACCCGCATCGAAGAACACGTGCATCGCGAACACCCGGGCATCGAGCTGGCGATGTACGACGCCGGGCACACCGGCCAGCTGCTGCAGATCGGCGTCGAGTGACCCATGACGGACGACCCCATGACGAATGACGACGCGCCGCAGGAACCGGGCATGGCGACCGAGCTCGCCGCGACCTCGATCGACCCGAAACTGGTCGCGAAACTCGCCGACCTGGAACTGGTGACCGTCGGCGAACTGCTGCGGTACGCGCCGCGGCGGTACCTGGCCCGCGGTGACACCGCCGACCACGAACTGCCCGAGGCCGGGAGCTGGGTGAACGTCGTGGGACATGTCACGCGGGCCGAGATGATCCCGATGAAACGCAAGCCCGGCAGCTTCCTGAAAGTGGTCGTGAACGACGGCAGGCGCACCTACGAGGTGAGCTTCTTCAACGCGCGCTGGATGAAGAAACGGCTGCTGCCGGGGACCCGTCTGGCACTGGCCGGCACGGTGAAGTACTTCCGCAACCAGATCCAGCTCTCGCACCCGGAGTGGCTGATCCTCCCCGAGGCCACCGACGACCACATACTGGGCACCTCGATGCTCGCCGAGATGTACTCCGAGCAGATCGAACAGGATCCGGCGGGTCGGGACCCCGCCGATCGGGACGCCGAGCACGTCGCCTCGGCCGAGGACATGGACCACTTCTCCCGCGACATCGTCCCGATGTACCCGGCCACCAAGGACGTCCAGACCTGGGAGATCTGGCGCGCGATCCGCACGGTCCTCGCCGATCTGATGCCCGTCGCCGACGCGCTCACCGAACGGCAGCGGACCGCGCGGGGACTGATGACGAGTGACGAGGCGATCCACAAGATCCACCTGCCCGAGACCCAGAACGACATCCTCGAGGCGAAGGAACGGCTGAAGTTCGACGAGGCCCTGGCCGTGCAGACGGTGCTGGCCCAGAGCCGGGTCGCCGCCGGGACCGAGTCGGCGCACGAGTGCCCGCACGTGCCCGGGGGGCTGGAGGACCGGCTGCTGGCGACGCTGCCCTTCGAACTGACCGACGGCCAGCGGGCGGTGGTGGCCGAGATCGGCGACGACGTCGCCCGGGCCCACCCGATGAACCGGCTCCTGCAGGGAGAGGTCGGTTCCGGCAAGACGCTGGTCTCGCTGCTGACGATGCTGCGCGTGGTGGACAACGGGCACCAGTGCGCCATCCTGGCGCCGACCGAGGTGCTCGCCGCGCAGCACCACCGGACCGTGCTGACCATGCTCGGCGACCTGGCCCGCGGCGGCGAACTCGGCGCCGCCGACGGCGCGACGCAGGTGGCGCTGCTGACCGGTTCGCAGAAGACCGCCGAACGGAAGCGGAACCTGCTCGACATCGTGACCGGCCAGGCCGGGATCGTGATCGGCACCCACGCGCTCCTCGAAGACCACGTCGAATTCTTCGATCTGGGCATGGTCGTGGTGGACGAGCAGCACCGCTTCGGCGTCGAACAGCGTGACACGCTGCGCGCGAAGGGACGGATCCATCGGCCGCACTTCCTGGTGATGACGGCGACGCCGATCCCGCGGACCGTCGCGATGATCACCTTCGGCGACCTGGAGACGTCGACGATGACCGAACTCCCGCGCGGTCGGCAGCCGATCACCACCACGGTGGTGCCGATGGAGAAATTGAACTGGGTCGACCGGGTGTGGGAGCGCGCCGAAGAGGAGATCGCGCAGGGCCGGCAGGTGTACGTGGTGTGCACGCGGATCGGCGACGAGAAGTCGAACATCGCGGCTGAGGAGGTCTCGGTGCTGGACCAGTGGAAGCATCTGACCACGCGGGGACCGCTGGTGGACCGCTCGATCGAGTACCTGCACGGGCGGATGCCGGCCGAGGAGAAGAACGACGTCATGGACCGGTTCACCCGCGGTGAGGTGGACGTCCTGGTGTCCACCACGGTGATCGAGGTGGGCGTGGACGTCCCCAACGCCACGACGATGGTGATCGTGAACGCCGAACGGTTCGGGGTGAGCCAGCTGCATCAGCTGCGCGGTCGTGTCGGTCGCGGGCGGCACGCCGGACTGTGCCTGCTGATGACCAAGGCCAAGGAGGGGACCGGTTCGCGGGCGCGGCTGGATGCCGTCGCCGCCTCGAACGACGGCTTCGAACTGGCGCGGATCGACCTGGAGGCCCGTCGTGAGGGCGACGTGCTCGGATCGCTGCAGTCGGGCGGCAAGTCGTCGCTGCACTTTCTGAGCCTGCTCGACGACGCCGACATCATCACCGACGCGCGGGAGCTGGCCACCGAGATCGTGGAGGAGGATCTCCCGCTGGACCGGCATCCCGAACTCGCGGAACTGGTCGATTCGATCCTGCTCCCGTCGAAGCTCGGATACCTGGAGAAGACCTGACTCGGTTTCGGCGTCTCTCCGCCGACGGAGTCGGGCGACCGGCTCTCCTCGCCGCTCGGACAGCGCCCCTCGTCGGTCGGGTTCTCTCCCCGGTCGAGTCCTCCTCGCTGGTCGAGTGGTTCTCTCCCCGATCGGGTTCTCTTCGCCGGTCGAGTGGTTCTCTTCAGCGGTCGGGTTCTCTTCGCCGGTCAAGCGGTTCTCTTCGTTGGTCGAGTTCTCTTCGTTGGTCGAGCGGAGTCGAGACCACCGTCGGACCACCGAGGCGATCTCGACTCCGCTCGATCTCGACTCCGCTCGATCACCGAAGGAGCTCGATCACCGCGGGGTGCTCGATCGCCGAGTGCCGCTTCCTCACCGAGGGAACCGGATGCCCACCCGCTGCGTCTAATCCTGTGGGGGACACATGGGATTACGACGCGAGATCGAACTGCGGATCCGGACCGTGCGGCACACGCGGCCGGACGGCCGGATCCGGCTCACCGGGCGACACTGGTCGGCGTTGCTCGGTTTCGCCGCGACCGCGGTGATCACCGCGGCCGGGATCGGGTGGCGCGACACGGCGCCGCCGTCGATCGACCTGGCGCGCGTGACGGCGGCGCGGGCCGCGCTGGGGGCGCTGGTCGTCGTCGAACATCGGCTGCCGCGGAGTGTCGAGTATCGGCGGGAGGCGTTCGGTCCGGCGTGGTCGGACGCGGCCGGGGTGGGGGAGGCGGGCAACGGCTGCGACACCCGCAACGACGTCCTCGCCCGAGATCTGGCGGTCGTGAAGTCGACGACCGCGGCGACCTGCTCCGCGGCCGTCGCGAGCGGACGGTTCCGCAGCCCGTACACGGGCCGGGAGATCGTGTTCACCCGCGGTCGCGGGTCCACGGCGGTGCACATCGACCACATCGTGCCGCTGTCGTACGCGTGGGACATGGGCGCCTCGGCGTGGTCGCCGCCGGTGCGGCTGGCGTTCGCGAACGACCCGGCCAATCTGGTCGCTGTGGACGCGGCGAGCAATCAGACCAAGTCGGATCTGGAACCGGGACGCTGGATGCCGGAACTGCGCGGGTTCTGGTGCCAGTACGCGATCGCCTTCGTGACGGTGTCGGCCGCCTATGCGCTCCCGGTGGACGTGCGGTCCCGGGCAGTCCTGTCCGAGGCGCTCGAGGACTGTCCGCGCGCCGGTCCCTGACCGGGCGGCACGGGGGACGACGTCACCGCGGCGGATACGTCGGATACCCCTGCCCGGGCTGCGGCGGGTACGGCTGCCCGGGGTACGACTGCCCCGGGTGGGGCGGCGGTGGCGGCGGGTTCTTGGTCCGGTTGGCGCCGATGATCCACAGAACGATGCCGATGATGAGCATCAGGGAGCCCAGACCGACGCCGAAGAAGAGAAGGAAGATCCCGCCGACACCGCTCGCGATCCCGCCGACGCTGATCTCCGGTCCGGCGACCACCCCCGACAGGCTGCACGTGATGGTGTAGCTGCCCGACTGGGTGAACGTCACGTTCAGGAACGGCCGGAGGGTGACGTCGTTGTAGGTGTACTCCGCGGATCCCGGTGAGGTGGTCTTCGGCTGGGCGGGACCGTCGAACGTGCACGACGGCGTCGACCCGACGCCGTAACCCTCGCGGTAGAGCACCAGCGTCTCGCCTGCGGCGGCGGTGTACGCGGTCGGGCC
Source organism: Gordonia sp. (in: high G+C Gram-positive bacteria) (assembly GCF_047600385.1). GTDB lineage: Bacteria > Actinomycetota > Actinomycetes > Mycobacteriales > Mycobacteriaceae > Gordonia. Next base: position 2,294,698 of record NZ_JASGKZ010000001.1, read on the forward strand.
CGAGACGACGAAGGTGTCGTCCACGAGTTCGGCCAACTTCCCGAATCCGGACACTGTCGTGACGATTCCCACGATCAGGCTGATGATCCCGATCGCCAGTCCGGTGAAGGTGAGCCACTTGCCTGCGGTCTTCATCCGTCAATCTTGGCCTGTTCGGCGGCCGTCGGCCAGAGGCGTGGTCCCCGGTATGCGGTTGGTCGAGCGCTCCTGTCTCCGCACCGTGTCGTCCGCATCGTTCGCGGACCGAGCCGCTCCACGAACGGAGTGAATGCAGCGAGTCGAAGCCTCTCGCTTCGGCGCCTGGTCCTGCGGCCCTGGTGCGTCGAGTCGGACCGTCCTGTGTACGGAGTGACCGCGGCGTCGTCAGTTCTGGTGCGGGGGCGGAGGGAACGTGGGCGGACCGGGCTGTGGAAGCGGTCCGGGAGGAGTCGACTGTCCCGGATGTGCAGAGGGGTGAGGTTGTGCCGGAACGCCGCCGGGTGGCAGAGCGCCAGCAGTCGGCCCGTACCCGGTGAAGCCGGGGACCGGTGACTGCATCGGATAGCCGGGAAGAACCGGGGGAACTCCCATGACGGGCCCGGGGATGCGGTTCGCTCGCATGAGATGGTCCACCAGCCTGTCGAGGCCGTATGCCAGCCATGCGGCGACGGCGGCGGCGAGGGCGATACCGATGAGATGGGTGGCGACTTTGAATACCCAGTCGTCGAAGTAACGGTCGACGGCCGCGGTGTTGAGAAGCGACTGGATGCCGCCGGCGTTGCGGTTGAGATCGTAGATCGTCCGACCCACACCGATACCGAACGGAATCGAGACACCGATCGCGGTGGACACCCGGCGGCGTCCAAGAAGCCAAGCAGCCATGATCATGGCTGCGGTGGCGGATACTCCCACTCCGAATACGGGGAGGACGTCCTGCGCGTAGAGGGTGCCGGTCCTCCGCGTGTTGACGCAGACTCCGACGATCTCGCCGATCGGTGCCAGAAAGGCGCAGGTCTTGATCCATCCGGTGGGTGTCGGGATGTCACGTCGTCGCCCTTTGACCACCGCTGTCACGATCACCGCGTACTGGAGGAGACCCAATCCCAAAGTGATCGCCATGTTCTGGAGAATGACGTCCTGCGTCGGCGGATTGAGGATGCTTTCGATACCGCTCTGCCGCTGTGGCTTGGTGGTGAAGTACACCGCAGCGGTTCCCGCAGTCGGATAGACGAGGATCGCGGCCGTCACCCAGAAGAATCCGTGTGGTATCCGAATCGTCGGCTTCGGCATGACGATATCTGGTGGTATCCCGAACCGGCCGAATGCTCGGCGGAACCGAACTGCTTCAGTTCCCGCTACGAACGGCATCGCCAGACAGAGGAGCGCGATGGCCGTGAGCATCATCCATTCGTCAAAGGCTCTTGGGATGCTCACCCAGAAAAGTGGGAAAGCGATTGCGAAGACCGGGGTGAACTGAGTGATTGCGGTGTTCCGGAGGTCTATCCTGGCGAGGCGGATGCTCTCGGTGATCGCGAACTGGATCGGCAGGCCGAACTCTTGAACTAGAAGCGGTGCCATCCGGAGCCCGGCGTAGACGGCAAATGCGACGAACGCGGTCAGCAGTGCGACGAAGAAGGCTTCGAAAGCGCTTCTCTCCCAGTATTCTTCGAGCAGAATCGGGCTGGTGATAAAATACATCATTATGCCGATGGTGAAGGCTGCTGCGGTGACTAGAAGTGAAGCTCTGATCGTGGCTGGCCTAGGTGTCTTCGTCGGCACAGACTCATCGGCTTGTCGGACGGCTAATTGGCCACAGATGGGTGTGCCGAATGAAATTATCAGGAAAGAGAAGAATGCGGCGCGGAACTCATCGAATGCGGTGTTGTTGAAGAGTTCCATGAGTAGGCCTACGACGACGATCGGGCCGATGACGATTGCGGCCCAAATCTGCCAATTGGCGATGATGCGCTTGGCGATCTCGCCGAACGTCTTCTGTAGATCGTCGAATACTGCTTTCGGAGGTGGCGGCAGAGACGGGGCCTGCTGAGGTAGGGCGAACGGAGGACCGAAGGCGCTGGGACCAGGACCGTGAAGACCCGGGCCGGTCGGCGGCATGACGGGTGGCGGCACGATAGGAGGAGGTGTTCCGGAGGGGACACCGGGTACCTGGACAGGCGGTGGAGGAATGGCCGGAGCCGGTTCTGGAAGTGCTGTGGTGCTCACATCCTCCGCTGAAGCGTGCGGGGATGGGTTCGGCGGACGGAACACGGTCGTCGCAGATTCCTCGGGGCCGACCGGGTGATGTGCCTCAGTGGGCGAGACCGCCCGGGGATCGGGAGGTATCAGTGGCGGAGGCAGAAGGGGCTCGGACATGCGGCCGACCTTTCGTTCGTACAGGTAGGCGAGACTCTATGCGCCGTACCAGGTCGCCGGAAGCTTTGTTGAAAGCGATCCGCTGATTCGGCGGAGGATTCCTCCGAACGACGGACAGCGCCGGCTAATGCCGAAGCACCGAAGCGATGAACAGCGTGACGGTGACGGTCTCGGGTCTGTCACAGGCACGGTCTAATCTGGTCGCATGAGTGCTCCCACCACGCAGACCACCGACGCGGCCGCCGACGTGCGGGCCGTCGTCGAAGCGCAGGCACGCGCCGCGAAACAGGCGTCCCGCACGCTGGCCACGATGACCACCGCGGAGAAGAACGACGTGCTCCTGGCCGCCGCCCGGGCGATCGACGACGCCGCCGACACCGTGCTGGCGGCGAACGCCGAGGACGTCGCGCGTGCGGAGGCCGGCGGCACCGAGGCGTCGCTGATCGACCGGCTGCGGCTCACCCCTGAACGCATCGCCGGGATCACCGGCGGTCTGCGCCAGGTGGCGGCGCTGCCCGACCCGATCGGCGTGGTGGTGCAGGGCAAGACCCTCCCGAACGGCCTGGAACTGCGCCAGGTCCAGGTGCCGCTGGGGGTGGTGGGCTTCGTGTACGAGGCGCGCCCGAACGTCACCGTCGACGGCTTCGGGATCTCGTTCAAGTCGGGGAACGCGGTGCTGCTGCGCGGGTCGTCGTCGGCCGCGAGCTCCAACGCCGCACTGGTGGCGGTGCTGCGCGACGTGCTCGCCGAGAACAAGGTGAACCCCGACGCGGTGGCCCTGCTGCCCAGCGACGACCGCTCCAGCGTCACCGCCCTGATCCAGGCGCGCGGCCTGGTCGACGTGGTGATCCCGCGCGGCGGTGCGGGCCTGATCTCCACCGTCGTGGAGAACGCTAAGGTCCCGACCATCGAGACCGGCACCGGCAACTGCCACATCTACGTGCATTCGGGCGCCGACGTCGACACCGCGACCCGGGTGATCCTCAACGCCAAGACCCGCCGTCCGAGCGTCTGCAACACCGTCGAGACCGTGCTCATCGACCGCGCGATCGCCGACTCCGCGCTGGAGCCGATCACCTCGGCGCTGCGGTCGCAGGGCGTCACCGTCCACGGCGACGAGCCCGGCATGGTCCCGGCCACCGAGGACGACTGGCACCGTGAGTACCTGTCGTTGGACATCGCGCTCAAGGTGGTCGACGACCTCGACGCCGCCGTCGAGCACATCGACGCCTACGGCACCGGGCACACCGAGGCGATCATCACCGGGGAGTCCGCGGCCGCCCGCGAGTTCACCTCGCGCGTCGACGCCGCCGCGGTGATGGTGAACGCCTCCACCGCGTTCACCGACGGCGAGCAGTTCGGTTTCGGCGCCGAGATCGGGATCTCCACGCAGAAGCTGCACGCGCGCGGCCCGATGGGACTGCCCGAGCTCACCTCCACCAAGTGGATCGTGTGGGGCGACGGTCAGGTGCGTCCGGCATGAGCGGGTCTCGACAGACGCGACCGGCGGAGACGATCCAGCCGGCCTTCGCGAGCACCGACGACGTCGCCGCCCGGCTCCGGACCACGGGATACCTGGCCGACGAGGCCACCGCCACCGCGACCTACCTCGCCGACCGGCTGGGGAAGCCGCTGCTGGTCGAGGGGCCGGCAGGCGTGGGCAAGACCGAACTCGCCCGGGCGATCGCCGGCGCGACCGGCGCCGACCTGGTGCGTCTGCAGTGCTACGAGGGCATCGACGAGGCCCGGGCGCTCTACGAGTGGAACCACGCCAAGCAGATCCTCGCGATCCAGGCGGCGGGGCAGCGCGACTGGGATCAGACCAAGGACGACATCTTCTCCGAGGAGTTCCTGCTCGCGCGGCCGCTGCTCACCGCGATCTCCCGCACCGAGCCGACGGTGCTGCTGATCGACGAGATCGACAAGGCCGACGTCGACATGGAGGGCCTCCTGCTGGAGATCCTCTCGGATTTCGCGATCACCATCCCGGAGATGGGCACCGTGCAGGCGCAGCGTCGACCGATCGTGCTGCTCACCTCCAACGCGAACCGCGAACTGTCCGAGGCGCTCAAACGCCGCTGCCTGTACCTGTACATCGACTTCCCCGGCGCCGACCTGGAGAAGGAGATCCTCGCCTCCCGAGTACCGGATCTGCCGGAGAACCTCGCCGCCGAGGTGGTCCGCATCGTCGGGGTGCTGCGCAATCTGGACATCCGCAAGAAGCCGTCGGTCGCCGAGACCATCGACTGGGGCAACACCCTCCTGGCGATGGTCAACGCCGAGACCCCCGAGGAGCACGACGGTCGCGTCTCCGATTCGATGCTCAAGCGCACCCTCGGCGTCGTCCTGAAGCATCGCGCCGACGTGCTCACCGCCGTCCGCGAACTGAAGCTGGACTGACGTGGTCACCACCCCGCCCGATCCGGCGGTGCCGCCGATACAGGAACTGATCGACACCCTCACCGGGTTCGTGGAGGATCTGCGTCGGCGGGGGATCGTCGTGGGGCCGTCGAACCTGATCGACGCGGCCCGCGCGATGGAAGTCCTGGACCTGCTCGACCGGGGCAGTCTGCGGGAAGGGCTCGCCGCGACGCTGCTCTCGGACCCGCTGCACCGGGACACCTTCGACCTGTGCTTCGAACTGTGGTTCCCGCTCGGCAACACCGCCCGGGCCGGGGCGATCGCGGTGCCGCTCGACGCCGACGGCGAGCCCGACGTCCAGGCGTTGCGGCAACTGACCGCGGACGTCCTCGCCGACGAGGAGGCGATGGCCGACGGCAGGTTCGACCAGCTGGTCGCCGCGATCGTCGCCACCGTCGGCCGGTACGAGTCGGCGCGCGGCGAGAGCTATTCGGTGTACCAGGCGATGTCGCAGATCTCGCCGCAGACGCTCATCGCACGGATCGCGGCCTCGATGGCCGCCGGGATCCCCCGGGACGAGGGACGACGCGCAGGCGACGACGAGCTCAACCGTCGTGCCGCGCGGGACGCGACCGTGCGACTGCGCGCCGCCGTCGAGACCGAGGTGCAGCGGCGGATGGCCGCGTTGCGCGGTCGCGAGGAGGTGGGCGCCTACGCGGTGCCCAAACTCGCCGAACAGATCGACTTCTTCTCGGCCAACCCGCAGGACATGGCCAAACTGCGCAAGACGGTGGACCCGATCGCCCGACTGCTCGCATCGAAACTGGAGTTCCGGCGACGGCGCAACCATCGCGGTGCGGTCGACATCCGGTCGACGCTGCGTGCCTCGATGTCGACCGGCGGCGTGCCCATCGAACTACGGCACCGCAAGCCGCGGCCGGGCAAGCCGGAACTGGTCGTGATCTGCGACGTCTCCGGTTCGGTCGCCGGGTTCAGCGCGTTCACCCTGCAACTGGTGTACGCGCTGCGGCAGCAGTTCTCGCACGTGCGGGTGTTCGCGTTCATCGACACCGTCGACGAGGTGACCGACTACTTCGACCGGTCCGGGGCCGAGGACCAGTTCGGCGAGCGGATGGCGACCATGCTGCGGGAAGCCCGGATCAGCACCCGCGACGGTCACTCGGACTACGGGCACATGCTTCGCGGATTCGCCGAGAACCACCTCGATTCGCTGACGCACCGCGGGGCTCTGCTGATCCTCGGCGACGCGCGCAACAACTATGCGCTCTCCAGCGTCGACGCGCTGGAGAAGCTCCGCGAGCGGGTGCGCAACGCCTACTGGCTCAATCCCGAACGCCGCGAGAACTGGGACACCGGCGACTCGATCGCCGGGCGCTACGGCGAGGTGATCGACATGTTCGAGTGCCGCAACGCCGAGCAACTCGGTGCGGTGATCGGGAACCTGCTGCCGGTGTGAGGCATCCGGTGCGGGCGGGAGCACGCGTGTGTTCCCGAAGCGCATCTGCGTAGAGTCGCTATACATGTCCGACGCCCCGCATCCCGCGTGCCGCACCGGGCGCCGGATCGGCGTCATGGGCGGCACCTTCGATCCGATCCACAACGGTCACCTGGTGGCCGGCAGCGAGGTGGCCCACCGGTTCGGCCTGGACGAGGTGGTCTTCGTCCCCACCGGACGGCCCTGGCAGAAGGAGGGTCCGGAGGCCGGGCCGTCGGCTCGGAACGTGACCCCGGCCGAGCATCGCTATCTGATGACGGTGATCGCGACGGCGTCGAATCCGAGTTTCACGGTGAGCCGAGTCGACATCGACCGCGACAGCGTGACCTACACCGTCGACACGCTGCGCGACCTCCGGTGTGTGTACCCCGATGACGAGCTCTACTTCATCACCGGAGCCGATGCGCTCGAATCCATTCTGACCTGGCAGAATTGGGAGGAGCTGTTCGAGCTGGCGAACTTCATCGGCGTCTCACGCCCGGGGTACGCGCTCGATGCCACCCACTTGGCCGAACACCTGGCGACCAAACCGGCGCATGCGCTGCAGATGATGGAGATCCCCGCACTGGCGATCTCGTCGACCGACTGCCGCAAACGCGCCGAGGACGGACGCCCGGTCTGGTATCTGGTGCCCGACGGAGTGGTCCAGTACATCAGCAAACACGGCCTGTATCGAAAGGAAAACACGTGACCGCCACCGCAGAAGCGCGCGAGGCCGCGACGATCGCCGCCCTGGCCGCGGCGGACCGCAAAGCCGAGAACATCATCGTCCTGGACGTCTCGGAACCGCTGGTCATCACCGATCTGTTCGTGATCGCCTCCGCCGACAACGAGCGGCAGGTCAACGCGATCACCGAGGAGATCGAAGACAAGCTTCGCGAGGCCGGCCACCAGCCGCTGCGTCGCGAGGGGGTCCGCGAGGGGCGGTGGGCGCTGCTCGATTACGGCGACGTCGTCGTGCACGTCCAGCACACCGACGAGCGTGACTTCTACGGCCTGGAGCGGCTGTGGAAGGACTGCCCGACCGTGGAGATCGAGGGCCTGGAACCGGTTGACGACGCTGCGGGCGCCGAATGACCTTCGAGCCGGACCAGGGCGACACCAGCGTCGAGCGCCTCACGCCGGTGGCCCGCCGTCTGGTGCTGCTGCGGCACGGGCAGACCGACTTCAACGCGGCACGTCGCATGCAGGGGCACCTGGACACCGAGCTCTCCGCGACAGGGGTGGCCCAGGCCGCCGAGGCCGCGAAGGTGATCGGTGCGAAGTCGCCGCGGTTGATCCGCTCGTCGGACCTGCGTCGCGCGCACGACACCGCGCTGGCCTTGGCCGCGGTCACCGGGCTCGACGTGGTGACCGACCCGCGGCTGCGCGAGACGCACCTCGGAGACTGGCAGGGGCTCACGCACGCCGAGGTCGATGCCGCCATGCCGGGCGCCCGGCGGATCTGGCGCGACGACGCCACCTGGACCCCGCCGGGCGGCGAGAGCCGCGTGGACGTCGCCAACCGGTCGGTGCCGGTGGTGACCGAACTGGTCGCCGAACTCGACGACTGGGGACAGGGCGACGGCGCCGAACACCCGGTGGTGCTGGTGGCGCACGGCGGGGTGATCGCCGCGCTCACCGCGGGACTGCTGGGTCTGCCGGTGGCCAACTGGCCGATCCTCGGAGGTCTGGCGAACACCAGCTGGGTGCAGCTGTCCGGCCACAGCCTGCCGGGTGAGCAGCCGACCTGGCGACTCGACATCTGGAACGCCTCGAGCGAATCCGCGGACACCGGAGTCCAGTAGCGTCGATGTCTGCCGAGACGACACGTCCGGGGAACGTCCTGGTACTGGGCGATTCGCTGTCGTATTACGGGCCCGGCGGAGGACTGCCCTCCGACGATCCCGGGATCTGGCCCAATCTGGTCGGCGCCGCCGTGCAGCGGCCCGTGGAGTTGTTCGCTCGGATCGGGTGGACCAGCCGGGACGTCTGGTGGGCGATCACGCAGGACCCCCGGATCTGGGCGGCCCTGCCCCGAGCCGACGTGGTGGTGCTGGCCTACGGGGGGATGGACTCGCTGCCGTCCCCTCTGCCGACCGCGTTGCGTGAACAGATCCGCTACATCCGACCGGCCGCCGTGCGCGGACGGATCCGGGCCGCGTACGGGTGGCTTCAGCCCCGGCTGGCGGGTGCGGGGTGGCCGATGGCGCTCCCGCCGCGAGTGTCGGTCGAATACTTCGAGAAGGTCCGAGACGCGATCGGGAAGCTCCGCCCCGAGCTGCCGATCGTGGTGACGCTCCCGCCCACGCACGCGAGCGCCTACTACGGTCACGCGCATCCCGGCCGGGTGCGGACGAGCGCGGCGATCGAACGCTGGGCCGACATGCACGGTCTGCCGATCGTGGACTTCTTTCCGGTCACGGTCGCGGACTTCGCCACCGCGCCGGAGACGATGAACCCCGACGGAATCCACTGGGGAATGCCCACGCACCGGGCGATCGCCGATCTGGTGACTCCCGTGGTCGAGGACGTGCTGCGCGACTCCTGAAGACGTCGGGGGACGGTGTGAGGATCCGGGGTGCTCGGCCCGGCGTCCGGCATCGTCGTCGTGGTGACCGCGGAGATTCGGTCGGGTGTTCGGCGAGACGGCCGCTCGCTGCAGCGGCGGGGCGGTCGGCGGCGGAATCGGTACGGCGGCCGGCGGCATGACCGTCGCCGCGGCTGCGAGGACGGTCGACAACACGGTCGGCACGGTGGTGGACGAGGCGCGCCGGAGCGCTCCCCGCGCCGCGTCGCCGATCCGTCGCATGCGGTCCCGGAAGGCCGAGATGTCGTCGTTCATGGTCTTTAGACGCAGCGGAGGCCCGTCCGGTTCCCTCGACACGCCGGTCGGGACGACGGCGCGGAGAAGAAGCGGGCGGAGCAGAGGCACGCGTGAACCACTCCGCGGCACCCTCCGCCGACCCGGAGCGACGCCGGGTGCCGGCTCTTCGACGAATCCGGCGAAAGCGGCGACCCGAACCGGCGCGTGGAGAGGTGACGCTTGCCGCTAAGTTGTAGGGGTGCCTGTCATCGTCGTCACCGATTCGTCGTCGCGGTTGTCCGCGTCACTCACGGATCGCTATGGGATCACCCAGGTTCCGCTGCACGTCACGATGCCTGACGGTTCGGATTACCTCGAAGGTGTCGATCCGATACCGGCCGATGTGATCTCCGTGCCGGGTGTCACGACGTCCGGAGCCAATCCGCAAGATCTGATCGAGGTCTACGGGGAGGCGTTGGAGCGAAGCGACGGTGACGGCGTGGTGGCCGTGCACATGTCCCGGCGGCTGTCGGGGACATGGGCGGCCGCCCGGCTCGTGGCCGAGGAACTCGGTGACGGCCTGCGCATCGTCGATTCGCGGGCGGCGGGCGCCTCGGTGGGACTCACGGTGCTGGCGGCGGCGCAGGCGGCGGCCGGTGGCGCCGACCGAGACCATGTCTACGAGGCCGCCGTCCGGGCGGCCGCGACCGCCGACTCCCTGCTGTGCGTGCAGACGCTGGAGAACCTTCGCAACAGCGGCCGGATCAGCGCGGCGAGCCACCTGCTGGGGTCGGCGCTCTCGATCAAACCGATCCTGCACGTGGAGGACGGGATCCTGGTGCTCAAGGAACGACAGCGCACCACCACCAAGGCGATCGCCCGGATGATCGAGGCCGCCGTGGAGCAGGCGGGCACCGACGCGGTGACCGTGGCGGTACAGCACTGTCAGGCCCCAGGCCTGGCGATCGAGGTGCACGAGAAGCTCTGCGCGAAGCTGCCGCGGGTCACCTCGTCGCTGGTGGTGGACCTCGGAAAGGTCCTCGGTGTGCATGTCGGCCGAGGCGCGGTCGGTATCGCACTCGGCCGCGGATTGGAACCCCTGGACTGACATCTGTGGACGACTCCGGTTGTCCACAGGCCGCCGCAGCCGGTGGTGGCGACGACTCCGGCGAGACTCCTACCGTCGCGCCATGGCCAGGAGAACACAGAGCACCGCGCGTAACGGGCTCGATCGGCTCGTGCCGCGTCGTCCCACGGAGGCTCGGCAGCGGAACGCACCGCCCTCTTCGGTCCCGGCGCGTCCGGGTGCTCCGGAACGAGGGCGACCGGCGTCGTCCGTGGGCGGTCCCGGCGCCTCCCGGGCCCGTGGTCGGCCCGGGCCGTCGGAGGCGGGCCGCCCGGCTCCGCCGAAGAACGCCCGACGTCCGGGCCCGGCCGGTGAGCGGTGGGCGGAGGGCACGTCGGGGCCGGGCGACGACTGGGGCGCGACGACGATCCCGGCCTGGCTCGACACCGCCGCCGGACGCCGCGCCTGGGCCGGGGCCGAGACCCCGCTCGGTGACGCCGACGAGGAGAACCGGACGCGCCTCGCTGCGGTGGACCCGGACGTGCCCCCGGACGACCACGGGTGGGGTGTGGGGGACGGTCGTGTGCGCGAGGGCGGAGAGCCGGACGATCCTGCGCTCGATACGGCGGGGTTCGGCGACCGCCCGGGCGAGGACCCGGTGCTCGACACTCCGGTGAGCACAGTCTTCGCGCTCGACGTTCCGACGGCGGACACGTCGGCACTCGATCGTGGCGGCGCCGAGGACGGCAGACCGGACGATGCCGGGCCGGACCGCGAGGTCGGTCCGGGGTGGTCCGACGATCGATACGGCCCCGGAGACGAGGCCTTCGCCGCCGACGGGTACTCCCGCGAGTCCGGACCCTTCGGAGAGACGGAGTACCCCGCGGCTCGGCGCGACTCCGCCGTCGAGTCCTTCCCCGACGACGTCGGCGACGATTCCGACGAGTGGACCGACGACTGGAACGACCCGCCGCGGCGGCGCCTCACGATGCTCCCGCCTGCGGCGATCGGACTCATCGGAGTGGGGGTGATCGCATGCGTCATCGCCGGGTTCTCGCTGTTGCGGAGCGTGGAGCCGGTGGCGCCGCTGGTGGATCTCCCGGCGTCGGCGGGACCGTCGAGCCTCGCGGTGTCGGCCGGCCCGTCCACCGCGGTCGAGGCTCCGAGCGTGATCGTGGTGAGCGTCGCCGGCCTGGTGCGTCGCCCCGGTCTGGTGCGGCTGGTCCCCGGCTCCCGGGTCGCCGAGGCGCTCGACAAGGCGGGCGGTGCCCGCGAGAGAGCGGACCTGCTGAGCCTGAACCTCGCTCAGGTCCTGCACGACGGCGACCAGATCCTGGTCGGCACGCGCGACACCGGGGCGGGAGCCGTGCGCAGCGCGGTGGTGTCGTCCGCCCAGGGGACGACACCGGGATCCGGGTCCGGAACAGGTACGGGATCGGCGACCGGGAGTGGGCAGAACACCGGGAAAGTGGACCTGAACACGGCCACCGAAGCCGAACTCGACGCCTTGCCCGGGGTCGGGCCGGTGACCGCGCAGTCGATCATCGCGTGGCGCGAACGCAACGGCGGATTCTCCTCGGTCGACCAGCTGTCGGAGGTCGACGGGATCGGACCCGCCCGGCTGGCGAAACTGCGCGACGCGGTGACGGTGGGCCGATGACCGTCGACCTGCGTCTGGCCGCCCCCGCGGCGGCGTGCTGGATCATGACGGTGCTCGCATTGCTGCTGCCCTCGAGAGTCGCCGTCGCGGTGGCGCTGGCCGGCGGTGCCGCCGCCGCGGTGGCGTGGTTCGGCGCACGTGCCGCACGACCCGCGGTGGCGGCGACTCTCGCGGCGACGTTCGGTATCGCCGCCGTCGCGGGGATCGCGTGCGCACTGCGGATCTCGGCCACCGAGGGCGCACCGATCCGGGCGGCGAGAGGTCTTCCGGTGGTGCTGGTCGAGGTGGACGGTGATCCGGTCGCTCTGCGGCAGCGCGGTGAGGTCCGGGTCCCGGTGCGGGTGCTCCAACTGGACCGACGGCCGCAGCGCCCCGTGGCGGCATCGCTGATTGCCCCGTCTGCCGCGGTGGGCGACGTGGTGCCCGGTCAGCGCCTGCGGATGCGGGTGCGCGCCAGGCCGCCTCCGGGTGAGGTCGTGAACCGTTTGATCGCGGCGCGGCTCACCGCGGTCGGTGAGCCGACCGCGGTGGGGCGGGCCCCGATCTGGCAACGGTGGGCCGGCGCGGTCCGTGCACGACTGCGAGACGTCGCCGCGCGGGCCCTGCCGCCGCGGGCCGCCGGGCTCTTCCCGGGTCTGGTCCTCGGCGACACCGGTGACCTCGACGAGGAGCTCCGCGAGAACTTCCGGTCGGCGGGGTTGACGCATCTGACCGCGGTCAGCGGCTAGACTACGAAATGGAGGTATGAGTCATGGTCGCGTCAAAACCGCTGGTAGCACGCGAATACCTGCGGGTCTCGCGGGATTCGGACGGCTCAGGGAAGAGCGTCACTCAGCAGCATGACGAGAACGCCTCGGCGATCGCGGCGCAGGGCTGGGACGCGCATCCGGGTCCGTACAAGGACGACGACCGCAGCGCGTCGCGGTACGCCCGCAGGGAGCGCGAGGGCTTCAAGCAACTGATCGACGACCTGGAAGCGGATTCGTTCGACGCCGGCGTCCTGGTGCTCTGGGAGTCCAGCCGCGGGTCGCGCCGGGTGGGCGAGTGGGTCGACCTGATCGACCTGTGTCAGCTGCGCGGTGTGCGGATCTGGGTCACCACGCACAACCGCCTGTACGACCCGGACAACTCTCGCGACAGGCGCACCCTTCTGGAGGACGCCGTCGATGCGGCCTACGAGAGCGACAAGACGCGCGAGCGAATCAAACGCGATGCCGCGGCCGCGGCCAAGGCCGGACGGGTCCACGGCAAGAACATCTACGGGTATCGACGCCACTACAGGCACACGCCGACCGGGGCCAAGATCGACCGCATCGAGCCGGACCCCGAGCAGGCGCCTGTCGTCACCGAGGCGGCCCGCCGGGTGCTGGACGGCGAGTCCTACTACGCGATCGCCAAGGACTACAACGCCCGGGGCATCCCGCCGCGACGGCCCAGCCACGCGAAGGACGGGCGCCGTAAGCACTTCGGGTGGACCGGGGGAGCGATTAAACAGATGCTCTCCATGCCTGCCTACGCCGGCAAGCGGGCGCACAACGGCGAGATCGTCGCCGACGCGGTCTGGCCGGCGCTGATCGAGTACGAGCAGTGGCAGAAGATCCAGAGCCTTCTGTTCCGGCCGGGTCGGCGCCGTAATCCGAACCAGTGGACCGTCCGGTACATGTGCACCGGCGTGGTCGTCTGCGCGATCTGCGGTGCCCGGCTGCGGGTGGGCAAGCAGAACAAGGGCGCGGCGCCGAAGTTGCCCGACGAGGACACGGTCACGAAGAAGGAGTTCCGCGCGGCCGTGGCCGAGCGCGAGGAGTACAAGCGACGCCGACGCGAGGAGTGCGTCTGCACCGAGGGGCCGGACGACGACGGTACCCAGGGCGCCGACCGGTGCCCGTGGCACTACCGCACCTACACCTGTTCGGGCCTGGCCCGGCCCGGCGGCGATCCCGGCTTCCACGTCGCGATGCGGGTCGAGCACCTCGACTCCATCATCGACGAGATGACCATTGCGCGGCTGGAACAACCCGACTTTCTCACCCTGGTCAACCAGCGCTCCGACGGCACCGACGACGAGCGCCGCGCCCTCCTGGACGAGATCGCGGGGCATCAGCGGTACTTGGAGACGGTGAAGGAGCGCGCCGCCGAGACGCACGACCTGAACCTGCTGTTCGACCAGCAGGAGCGCATCCAGCCGCTGATCGACGCCGCGCAGAGGCGCGTGGAGGCGCTGGCGCAGGTGGACCCCGCGGTGATCGAGCTGGCGAGCAGCGGCGAGGTCCGCACGCGGTGGGGCCGGCTCGACGTCGTCGACAAGCGGCGGATCATCAGTGCCCTCGCCGTCCCGCACCTGGGCAGGGCGGCCCGGAGGGGCGAACGAGGGCTGCACCCCGAGCGCGTCGAGCCCGGCTGGCGCTGAGGCTCTCGGAGACCCCGGCCGCGAGCATCGACGCCGTCGCGGACCGGCCGGAACGGGGCGTCCGCGACGGCGTCGGAATCGTCTCCGGGACCTGACGGGGGGGACCTGACGCAGGTGGAAGTCAGGTCCCCCCGTCAGGTCCCCCCGGTGTTTCCGCTGGTAGAGGCGCCGGTGGGGGGATCGGGGGGACTGGGGGGATCAAAACGGACCCTACGCGTGTACGCAGCCACCGTCTCACGCATCCGTCGCGTCTACGCGATAGGCGGCCGGGGTCGGTTTCGATCCCCCCGATCCCCCCGACAGGGCTCTGACCTGCGGAGACGCCCGGGGGGATCTCCCGTTTCGATCCCCCCGGGTCCGTTTCGATCCCCCCGGGCGTCTCGTGCGAATCCGTCGTCGGGTTCAGACCGCGGGCTCGCCCGGTTCGACCCCCCGGTGCGCCGTCTCGGGATGCAGGCGAGCGTCCTCCGCCCAGTAGGGCTCGGCATCCTCCTGGAACTCCTCGACGTCGGTCTCGGTGCGGTCGTCCCACGCCGGGCCCCGCGCGGTGAACCATGCCCAGGCGGAGGCGGCGGCGATGCGCTCTGGACGGACCGTCGGCGCCTCGGTGAGCTCGACCTCGGTGTAGGCCCGGCGGACGTCGGGCATCATCAGGGTGGCGGGAGAGACGTCCAACGCCAACGCCAGCGCGACCAGATCGTCGACGTCGACACGTCGCCGTCCCGTCTCGATGTCGCTGAGGGCCTGACGCGTCATCCGCCGGCCGCAGGCGGTGACGCGGTCCGCCAACTGGGTCTGGGACAGCTTCCGCCGGATCCTCCACAGCGAGACATTCTGCTGAACCGTGGCCCCTACCGGCCCCGCGCCATTGATGTGCCTGGTCCGCGCCGGTTCGGCCTGCTCCTCGTCCATAGGGGTGATCGTAGCGAGGCGTGCCGACAGTCTTCCTTCGCTGCACTGAATCCTTCTAGTGAATGACACTATCAGTAACGTTCTGACGCATTATCTTGCTAGTTACTGTTGATTGGGTCATACTGGGTCGGCGAAAGTCGTCACTGCTGATAGGAGGCCTCCATGCCGACCTCGACCCTGCCCAGTCGGTCACCTTTTCTCCCCGAGGACGCCGAGCCGCATCTCACCTTGATGGCGGAGAGTGGCTTTGGTCGAGATGTCTGGTATCGGGCGATGAGGGACGGGCAGTTGCCGTACGTCGTCCTGGGTGGCGTGCGATACGTCCGCCGCCGCGATGTGCAGCGACTCGTCGATGCGGCCTTCGAGCAGCAGGCCGGCTGAGAAAAGAAGAAACCCCCGCCGGCCAGGGCGAGGGTTTCGGGAACAAGGTCTTGGAAAGGACTTGTTGTGGACCATTCTACTACCCACCCTCTGGATGATCCAGTAGCGGGTGAGGGCGATCGTGTATCGCCACCGGCGCTGGGCTCACACCTCGAGCCGGTTTCCGCGGGTGTGACCCTGTCGCCGCAGCATTGCGCCGAGCTCGCCGAGTCCGCGATCCCCGCCGAGGTGGCGACCGCCGCCGGCGTCCACGCCGCGTACACCGCTGCCGAACTTCCCTCGTGGGCTCGGTGGATCGCGGACCGGCCGGGTGCGCTGCCCGCGCTGGTGTATCCGATGCGCGAGGTCGACGGCAGCCCGACGGGGCAGGTGAAGCCCGCGACGCCGATCGACGGAGCCAAGTACCTCGGTCCGAGTAGGCGGTCGGGTGGCGCGCCCCAGCTGGCCGTCGTGCGTGCCGTCGCCACGCCCCGCGTCGTGCTCATCGTCGAGGGGTGCAAACAGGCGCTCGCCGCGCTGGCCTGGGCTCCGGCCGACTGGGCGATCTACCGCATCACCGGCGTCTACGGCTGGAAGGTCTCCGCCGGCGACGGCGAGCCCGGTGTCCCGACGCCGTATCTGGCCCAGGTCGTCGCCGGTCAGTCGGTGGTGATCCTCGGAGACGCGGACGCCACGACGAATATCAGGGTCTTCGACGGCCTGGTCGAGCTGGGTGAGGCAGCGACGACCGTCGGCGCGACCTCGGTGAAGTTCGTGCGGATCCCCGGCAAGCGCAAGCAGGGCGTCGACGACGTGCTCGCCGCTCTGCCGAGCGACGACGAGCGGCGCTCGTCCCTGGTGGGCTGGGTCGCCGACGCGAAGGCGACTCCGGCCGACCTGTCCAAGACGCAGCAGAAGAAGATGCGCGACGCCCGCCTCCGCAAGGACAAGGAGAAGCGCCGCCTCACCCGGCTCGCTCAGACGGCGACCCCGGGGCGTGTCGAGCTGGTGATGCAGGGTGACTATCACGTCGACTGCATCGCGGTCGCCGATCGGGTGGCCGCGACTCTCGGCAAACGGACGTTGTTCCGCCGGGGAGGTCGATCCGTTGAACTGGCGTTCGATGACGCTGGCCAGTGGACGCTCTTGGAGCTGGATCGCGACGGTCTCCACAGGCAGGCGCTCTCGGCGGTGCGTCCGCTGTGCGTGACCGAGGAAGGCCCGGAGGTGCTGGCAGGCTTCAAACAGGACTTTCTGGGCATCCTGAAGGGGCGGCTCACTGAGCGGCTGCCCCAGGTCGCACGTATCTCTCAGGCCCCCGTCGTGCGCCCGGACGGCACGATCATCGCCACGAGCTGCTACGACGAGGCCACGAAGGTTCTGGTGAATCTGTCCCCGGACATCGAGGGTCTGCGGGTGCCGGAGCATCCGACCGATGCCGAGATCGCTGACGCGAAACACCTGCTCCGTGACGTGCTGTTCGAGCGGGACGAGGCCTGCGGATACGACGGGTGGGTCTTCGCTCGGGAGGCCGACCGCACCCACGCGGTCGCGTTCCTGCTGACGATGCTGTTGAGGTCGATGTTCGACGTCGTGCCCATGATCCTGCTCAATGGGGTCCAGCGCGGTGTGGGTAAGGGCGAGCTCGCCGCGGTCGTGCACCGGATCGCCTACGGCACGGAGCCGTCGGTCCAATCGATGCGAAATTCGGATGAGGAGGTGGAGAAGCGGATCGCGTCCGAGTTGTTCGCGGCGAAGAGCTTCATCCTCCTCGATGAGGTCGTGGACGAGGAGGGACGGTGCCTGCTGGATTTGCGTTCCCTCCACAGCGTGCTGACCGCGGGAAAATTCGCAGGTCGTCTCCTGGGTAAGACCCAGAGTCTGGACCTGGTCCAGCAGGCGGTGTGGGTCGCCACCGGCAACAACATCGCGGTCCCCGGTGACATCGCCCGTCGCCTCGTCTGGATCAGACTCTCCAGCGACAGGCCGGATCTGGAGAATCGGGACAATTTCCGGCACGATCTGGAGACGTGGGTGCCCGAGCACCGGGCAGAGCTGCTCGCCGCCGCGTTGACGCTGGTCAGGGCCTGGTTCGACCGGGGTCAGCCCGAGGCGCCGCGGCCGCTCGGCTTCGTCAGCTTCACCCGTTGGCAGCATGTGATCGGCGGCATTCTGCATCTGGCCGGGATCGAAGGATTTCTCTCCACGATCGTCGAGGACCGGAAGGCCGGCGACAGCAAGATCGAGGACAATCTCTCTCATCTGGAGTGGCTGGAGAAGGTCGCGGCGACGTCGCCGTGCGCCCCGCGGTTCAGCGCGAAGTACGTGATGTCCTGTGCCGCGGCGGATCCGGATCGTGAGGCGCCCTACGGTCACGACTTCGACGATCTCAACAGCCGGTCGCTCGGCGCCGTGTGGAAGCGGATGTCGGGCGCCTGGTTCGGCGGCCTCAGGATCGTCGAAGACGGAAAGCTCCACGGCAACATCAAGGGTTGGCGGATCGAGCGTCTCGCGCCGAAGTCGGCGCCGTCGTCCACCGCACCACCGGCCGGCCCCTATGCCCCGACGCCGGGTCCGCGCCCGGCCGTCGGGGCCGCTGCGGGCGAGACCATCACCTACACCGACCGTAGAGGGGCCGCTCAGACCGTCGCGCGGGCCATGCCGTCGATCGCCGCGGGTCTGACCATCGCGGAGATGGGTCTGATCGGCGGTGACCGGTCATGAGACTCGTTTTCCTGGACTTGGAGACCGCCGATGCGGACAGGCTCTACTTCTTCGAGCGCGAGGACATCCGGCTGGCCGGCTATGCCGTCGACGACGGTCCGGTGGTCACCACCACTGACATCGAGTCGCTGGTGGCGCTCTTGAGTGAGCCCGATGTGATCGCCGTGGGTCACAACATCCTGAGCTTCGATCTACCCGCTCTCGCGCGGTGCTACGGCCTGGACTTGGACGCGATGGTCGCCCGGGATCGGGTGATCGACACGCTGTTGGTCGCTCGTCAGGTCGATCCTCCGCTGAGCAGCAATGCGGACGGAAGGGTCGACGGCCGTGATCTGGGTCGTTACGGACTGGATGCCCTCTCCAAGCGAGTCCTCGGCGAGGGCAAGGTCTCCGGCGACGGTGGTTCAGTGCTCGAGGCCATGGCAGCCGAGTACGGCGGCTACGACAAGATCCCGGTCGATCACCCGGACTACGTCCGGTACCTCGTCCAGGACGTCGAGCTGGTGCGGGCTCTGTCCGAGGTCCTCGTCGTCGATCGCTACGTCATGCGCGAGCACCGGGTGCTGCATTGGTTGAACCGGATTTCCGAGCACGGCTTTCGTGTCGACGTCGACCTGGCGCGGCGGTGGATCGCCGAGCAGACCGTACGCGTCGAGGCGCGCAAGCGTGACCTGCACGAGAGATACGGTCTGCCGCTGGAGGGCAAAGCTCCGCAGCGGAGCACGGCCGGCATCAAGGCGTTGGAGAGGGCGTTCGCCGATTGCGGCGTCGAGCCGCCCCGGACGGCCAAGGGGAACCTGGCGACCGGTAAGGGCGTGCTCGCCGAGCTGATCGACGCGCACCTGGACAACACCGCGCTCATCGAGCTGTGTCGGACTCTGCTGGCTCTCAACGGCGAGCGAAGTGTGCCGCAGACGATCCTGGATCACACCGGTCCCGACGGCCGTGTCCACCCGAGTGTGGACGCCCGCCAGGCTACCGGACGGATCAGTTTGACCCGTCCGGGTCTGACGGTGATGGGTAAGCGGGATCGGGCGAACATCTGTGAGCGCGCGCTGCTTCTCCCCGACGAGGGCCACCGTCTGCTCTGCGTCGACCTGTCGACGATCGACGGTCGGGCGGTGGGCATGCACTGCCAGGATCCTGACTACATCGCGATGTTCGCTCCCGGTAAGGACCTCCACGACGAGATGGCTGCGGCCGTCTTCGGTGAGGACGGCTGGGACCGGGCATTGGGAGAGCATCACCCCCGTCGCGGGGAGGCCAAGGCCGTCAGTCATGCGACGAACTACGGCATGGGCGCCGCTGGATTGAGCGTCTACGCCGGGATCGGTGAAGACGAGGCGAAGCAGCAGTTGGCGACGCTGGCGGCGAAGTTCCCGCGGCTCGCCGCCTGGAAGGACTGGATCCGTGAGCAGGCCCGCAGCCAGGTGTTGACCACGATCCACGGGCGGCGGGTACGTATCCAGCCGGGCAAGGAGTACACGCAGGGGCCGGCGTTCATGGGGCAGGGCATCGCCCGCGACCTGATGATGCAGGGTGTTCTCGCATTGCCCGAGTGGCTGCTGCCGTGCCTGCGTGCGGTAGTCCACGACGAGCTGGTGTTCTCGATACCCGCCGACCGTATCGACGAGGGGCGTGAGGCTGTGCTGGATGCCCTGCAGTTCCCGGAAGGGGTCGCGCTGCCGAACAACATCCCTGTACCGATTCTCGCCGAGGCCGGCGATGTCGGTCGGGACTGGGCCGATTGCTACAGAAGCGAGAAGAGGGGCTGGCCCGAGGTCGCCCGTGCTCATCGCGAGACGACTACCTGCGATGACCCCGGTTGCACCTGGCATCGCACCGAGACGACGAACAAGTAGGAGAACTGACATGAATCGCAAACAGCGCAGGAGCCGCCGGGGCGCCGCTCCGATGAGCCGCGCCGCGTTCGAGCAGCAGATGCGCCGGATGCCGGCCGGCGACCCGGACGTGGATCCGAGCGTGAGGGCGTTCTGGGGTGACTACACCCGGACGGCCGGCGTCGCGGCCGCGCGGCCGCATCCGGACGGCATCGAGATCCTCCGTGGGCGTACTCGGGGCGGTGATCCGGAATGAGCGTCGTCCTCTACTCCCAGCCGGGGTGCGGGCCGTGCCAGGCCACCAAGCGGGGCCTGGACCGCGCCGGCATCGAGTACGTCGTCGTCGATCTCAGCATCGACGAGACCGCCAGGGCCGCGGTGCGGGCGCTCGGCTACAGTGCGGCCCCGGTCGTGGTGGCCGGTGCCGAGCACTGGTCGGGGTTCCGGCCGGAGAGGATCCGGGCGCTGGCCGACGTCGGGGAGCGGGTGTCGGCATGACGGACGCCCGCGACTCGCCCTACACCTATCACCGGACCCTGGCGTGGGCGCTGGTGCTGTTGTTCACCGGGGTCTCGATCCTGCTGAACGGGACTCACGCGGTGTTGACGATGAGCCGTGACGGTGGCGACTGGGCGAGGTTCGCCATCGCGTTGATGGCGGTGATGGCTCCGCTGTCGCTGCTGCTGTCGACGCACCTGCTCGTGGGGCTCATCCAGGACTGGGGTCATCGCCGCGTCTGGCTGGTGCGGTTGCGCGGCATCGTGGCCGGGGTGTTCGCGATCATCGCCGTGATCGCGTTCGTCCTGTCGTTCGCGGCGTTGAAGGACATGGCGGTGGCCTACGGCGAGATGTCCGAGCGGCTGGCGTGGCTGGTCCCGCTGATCATCGACGCGGTGATCCTGGCGGCGACGCTGGCGGTGGTCATCGCGGAGTCGGAGATGCGACTGGACCGCGAGGAGGCCGCGGCCCGCCGTGGTCCGGCCTCGGTGACCACCGCGACAGATCCGGTGGACCACCCGGCGGACCACGCTGACCGGTCCGTGGTCAGCGGTCCACCGGCCGCGGTCATCGACGTCCTGGACCGGGCGGACCCGGGTGGTCCGTCGACGGTCATGGACCGGGTGGACCACGCGGACCATCCTGTGTCCGTGCAGGTCAGCGCCGGTGACCAGGTGGCCGTCCCGGTGGACCGCGTCGTCGCGGGCCAGCCGCAGGAGGTGGTCCACGGGGAGACGGACCACCCCGGTCAGGGGGTGACCGCCGAGTCGGTGGACCGGTCCGCGCCGGTGGTCACCGGCTCGGTGGACCACGCGGTGACCGCGGACCGGACGGCCGTGGACCGGGGTCTCGCGGACCCGTGGACCACGGACCGGACGGTGGTCGACGAGTACGCGGACCACTGGTCCGCGGAGCAGGTGGACCAGGTCTCGGTGGCCGGGGAGAGTGAGTACGTGGACCAGCTGATCGAGAGCCCGTCGACCGTGGACCAGACGGACCAGGCTTCGTTGACCGCTGACCACGGACCGGTCCGTGAGCCGGACTTCCTGGCGCTGGCCGAGCGGTTGCGCGAGGCGAAGGGCATCGACCTGGAGACCGATGCCGTGGCCGAGGGGCTGCGCATCGCACTGCGGCTGCGGCAGGAGGGCGTGGGCTGGCGCGAGGTCGCCCGGCGGATCGGCGTCGGCTCGCACAACACGGCGCGACGCTGGGTCGAGACCGCCGCGGATCTGGATCCGGTCTATGCGGCCGCGCTCACCGGCACACCGCAACTGGTCGTCGTCGGCACCGAGTAGGAGGAGGAGATGCGGATGAGCGACCGGCCGGTCGACCACGTCTACGGCTACTGAGTAGCTCTGATTCGGAGGGAATCGAGTCCCCGGCGACGATCGGTCGCCGGGGACTCGTCGCATCCGCGCCGGTGGATCCCCGCGGGAGTCGCCGAAGCCTGAATTAGCCCTTCTCGCAGGTATCCGGACCCTGCGGAGGCTGAGTCACGTCGCCGTACCCACCCCTCGCAGCGGCCAGTGCTGTGACCTGTGTGAATACATCTGTCGTCAGATATGTGCGAGCCACATCGCAGGTGGGGGTGAGCGGTACCCGCGAGGGTGGAGAGGGGGTCATGACGCGGGTTCTGACCTGCGCTTATGCGTATTCGCGGTGTGAATCTCAGTGGGCTCTCAGACTGTAGCTCCGGGGAAAAATATGGAATAAGGGCGAGTGGTGCACCCTCCGTTTCGGCGACCTCGTAGGCCGTGTCCGTCGGCCGTCGTCCGCCGGCGGGCTCGGGTCGAGCTCCAGCGGACGCGGCCGGGGCGGTCTTCTCCGCGGGGCGACCCGCGTCGTCTCTCGCGGCGTCAGCCGCGCTCATCGCCGTGTCAGCGGCACCGGCCCTTCCCGGCGCGCCAGCGCCGCCGTGCTCCCCCGGAGGGCGACCGTGAAAGTCAATGTCGGAGCGCAGCGGAGAGATTGACTTTAGGGAGCTAAAAGCTGACTTCGGGTACGGTGGGGAGCAGCGGTGTGACGGACGGCGGAGCCGGGCCGCTCGCCGTCGCCGCGGGGCCCCGCCGTACCCGAAGTCAGCTGCCGCTCGTCGGCGTCGTGGGCGGGCGGAGCGAAGCGATCGCCAGGGCCCCGCGGCGACGGCGAGCGGCGGACGCCGTCAGGCGGCCCCGGGCCGTGCGGCGAGGGAGGAGACGACCGTGAGTGCGGAGAGCCGCGGCGGCTTCAACGTCGCGCATCTGCGCCACGGCTCGGCCGGCGCGGGAGAGCCGGCGTCCTCGTGCACGCGCGGTGAGCGCGGCCGGCTCCTGCGGGAGGCGATGCGGGCGCTGGAGGCGTCGGACGCCGCGCGGCAGGCCGCGCGCAATCCCAGCATTGTCGCCGCGGACACGCATTCTGAATCGGGCCTTCGTCAACGACGGCGACGGCGGTTTCCGGGAGCTGACCCCGGACGACGGCGTCGAGCCGGTGCTCGACTACGGCGATGCCCGCATCGACGCGGTGAAGCGAAAATGGCACGAACAAGCGTTCGAGACCACGACCATCGTCTCGTGGGTGCCGAAGAGCCTTCTGGTGGAGGTTCCGGGCTTCTATCCCGTCCTCAAGGATGGCAAGGAAGTCGGCCGACGCAGCCGCTGGGTCATGCCGGACGACGAGGCCGGACGGGCCGAGGTGCAGCGGTGGTTCGAGGAGACTCACGCGCATCTGACCGGAGAGGTGCTCACCGGCGGTCACGATGCGGTGCACGGTGTGGTGTGGAATTTCGACGAATCCGCCGTGCACGTCCACTGGATGTGCGACACCCTCGCGCCGATCCACAAAGAGTTGTTGGTCGGTGCCGACGGGGTGATGCTCGACACCGACGGCGAGCCGATCGTCAAGTACAAGCGACAGCTCACCCTGGACAAGATCGTCGCGCTCGACGACGACGGGCGTCTGGTCGCGGCGCCGGAGATCGCCGCCGGTCAGGTCGCCGGCATCGACGGCTACGGCTATCTGACCGACGCCGACGGTGCGCGGCTGCGGCGGACCACCGGCGAGCCGGTGCGGGCGAGCGAGGATCTGCGGGTCGAGGCTCAGCAGATGTGGGGGCAGAGTCGGGAGGTGACCGAGACCCGGGTCGTCGACGGGAAGGAGAAGCAGGTCCAGATCACCGGTGCGACGAAGATGCGCCGGTACCAGGAGCGGTATCGCGAGCGGCTCATCGAGGCGGGCTTCGACATCGAGCTGGAGGTGAATCCTCGGGGTACGAGTCTGGACAAGCAGGCGTTCGGCGCCAGCGAGACCGAACGGCTGGAGGTCGCCAACGAGAAGCAGGCGCTGGACGCCGAGCGCGCCGAGATGGAACAGAAGGTCGCTTTCGTCGCCGCGGAGATGGAGCGCCTGGAAGCCCGCGAGGCCCTGATCGAGACCGCGACGACGGAGCTGGCGGCGTACGCGGGTCAGGTCGAGGCGTCCTCGGCCGATCTCGATCGGGACCGGGAGCGGATGCTCGCGGACCTGGACGCTCTGGTCGCCCGCGCGAAGGGGCTCGACGAGCGCGCGGCGGCGATCGCGACGGAGCGGGCCGCGGCCCTCGCCGCCGGCCGCGCCGAGGGGCTCGCCGCGGGGCGGTCCGATGCCGAGACCGTGTGGGCGATGGAAACCGAGCCTGCCTTGCGCCGCCGGGTGCGCGCTGAGGTCGAGAGTGCGGTGCGCACGGAGATGAAGACGGACGTCGACGCTGCGGCGGCGGATCGACGCGAGGCCGCGAACACACGCCGGCAGGCGGACGCCGAGGCCGCACGGACCCTCGCCGAGGCCGCTGAGCGGGTCGAGGAGTACGAGGCCGCCGGGCGCGAGGCCGCCGACGTCCGGCTCGCGGAGTACGAGAAGACGCGGAAACTGCAGATGCCGGTGTGGGAGCCGGACGTGGAGGGGGAGCTGAAGTACATCCTGGTCGAGGCGGAGTCTCTGGGCGTCCGGAAGCAACTCCTGGAGGGTGCGCAGCGGCGCCAGGAGGTCCACGCGCGCGTACTCGGGACGAAGGGTCAGGTCCGTCAGGTCAATCAGCGGCAGACTGGACCGCAGAACGATCAGGGCTACGGACAGGACTGATGATGACCGACTTCCTCGGGTGGGCGGCCGAGGCCGACCTTCTCGACCAGCGGGCGGCGTTGCTGGAGGCGCAGGCCGACGACAGATACGACCGGGCTGCGAGGTGGTACGGCGGCGGATCGTACGCCTTCGTGAAGAGCCTCGACACCGCGGACGACTACAAGAAGCAGGCTCGCGCACTCCGCGAGCAGGCACAGACATACCGCACGCTGGCTCGCGCCGGCGGGAAGGGATAGACCATGACCGAGACGACCGCGCTGGATTCGGACCGGCTCACGACGATGCGCCGCCTGCTCGCGCAGCCCGGCGGCGAGGAGCTGATCAAGCAGCGCTTCGGCGAGGCCGCGCTCGGCAGCGACGAGTACCGGCAGGCTCAGACCCAGCTCCAGCGCAGCCGGGCGCATCAGAAGGCGGCCCGCGAGGACGCGGTCGCCGTGGCCGAGGCGCGCGGTCGCGACGAGCGGGCCGCGGCCGAGCGGGCGCGGCGGGCCAGGGCCGACGACCAGACCGAGCAGCAGCGCCGGGCCGAGGCCGCCTCGGTGACGGCGAAGACCCCGGCGGCCACGGCGCCGGCGCAGCGCGGTGAACAGGTCCGCGAGCGGGTCGACGCCGCCCGCTCGCGGGTGGCCGAGGCGAACCGGAGCTCGCAGGTCCGCGCGCGGTCCGCCGAGCAGGAGCGGGCGGCGTCGATGTAGCGGCATTGCACGAGAGGACCGGCGGCACTCGTCGAGTGCCGCCGGTCGTCGTCTGTCAGGGATACTGGAGCAGGTCGGTCTTGGCGATGTCGACCAGTTTCACGAGGTGGCCGGGCGTGCCGCCGAGGAGCAGCCGGCCCTCGCCCTTCTCGCGCGGGAGCAGCTCGGCGGCCTCGATCGCGGTCACCTTGTCGCGGGACTGGGAGGCCCGTCCGTCGGCACCGAGCGAGCCCGTGACCCGCTCGGCCGCCGGGACGCTCCACGCCGCCTGCTCCAGGAGCTCGCGCTCGGGGGCGCCGGGGAGGATGAGCGCCGCCGGGAAGATGTCGCGCAACACCTTCAGCCCGGCCGAGCCCCACCGGGGCTCGAACTGCGAGGACGCCTGCACCGCGGCGACGATGCGGATGCCCAGGCCGCGGGCCTCGCCGATCCACGCGGCCAGGCGGGGCAGCGGCGAGGTGTTGGGAAGCTCGTCGATGACCATGAGCAGCGGTGACAGCCTCCCGACCCTCTTGCGCCAGTGGTTGACCATCGAGGTCAGCGCGGCGCTGGCCGCCGGCGCGGCGGCCCCGGCCAGCGGCGAGACGATGTAGAGCGTCGCGCCGGGCGCTTCGAGCATCTCGGGTCGGAACGGCGCCAGCTCGCCGCGGCCGGCCACGGCGCGCAGCGCCCAGGCGCCCAGGGCCACGCGCGCGTTGATGCCGATCGAGTCCCGCTGCTTCGGGTCGAGCATCTTCGCCGCGAGCAGGGAGTCGCCGTGGTGGGAGTCGATGCTCGCGCACCGCAGGATCGCGACGTCCCAGCTCGCGGTCGTCAGGTCGACGACGTCGGTCTCCTCGTCGTCGTCGCCCGCGCCGCCGGGGTTCTCGCAGGCGGCCAGCGCCCACCGGACGCCGCCGCCGGGGACGGGGTCGCCGGTGTCGGGGTCGAGGTAGCCGGCGGCGGCCTGCAGGATCGCCGCGAGGGGCCGCATTGCCAGGGCCTGCCAGAAGCTGTCGCCGCCGCCCTTGTCGCCGCCGCCGAGGGAGCCGACTTCCAGCAGGAGCGCGGCGAGCTCCAGGGCGGAGTCGTCGTCGGTGATCAGCGCCGTGGGGTCGGAGGCGACGCGGGTGACCGGGGCGCCGCCGAGCTCGTCGTCGCGGACCTCGCCGGACAGGTCCATGAGGTAGCAGGGGCCGCGGGTCGACCGCTTCGGCGCGGTCAGTTCCGCCAAGTCGCCTTTCGAGCTGACGCAGACCACCGGGCGGCGGCCCCACATGACGATGTTGGGGGCCAAGACGGTACGGCTCTTTCCCGAGCCCGTTCGACCGGACACGAGCACGTGTGGCTGGCCGTGGTCGACCGGCCGTCCGTCGACGAGGCCGGCGTAGGGGGCGTCCATCACCGCTCCCATCGCCGGGCCACCGCGGCGCGGGCGCCGGCGGAGATCCGCGCCGCCGCGGCGGTCTTCTCGGCCTCGATCGCCGCGTCGAGCCCGGCGTCGCCGGCGGCCAGGCGGGCCAGCCCGTCGACGACCAGGGTCCGGGCGAACAGGCCCTGAGTGAGCGACCGGGTTTTCGCCGCGGTACGCAATTCGGCCGCTTCGTCGCTGGTCAGCGGCACGACCTGCTTCGCGTCGAGTTTCTTCACGATAATTCCTCACGTCCTGTCGTCGAAATGCTGTCTGAACTGCATGTTTACAACGATACCCTACCGGGGTACCGTATTGACCAGCGTGAAAGAGGCGTACGAGAGTTCGAGAGAAAGGAGACCTGATGAGCAAGAATTCGAAGCCGGGTCTGCTCACCGGCCGCCGGGCCGGCTACGCGCTCGCGGCACTGGCGATCTTCGTACTGGGCGGGTTCGTCGGCGGCGGGATCACCGGCGGGGCGCGGGTGGACGACCACCGCGAGCAGATCCGCGCGTGCCTGCCGATCGCCGACGAGGCGGCCCTGGATCGGTGCCTGGGCGGCGTCCGGTGACCGGGCCGGCCTACCGCTGGGAGCGCGAGCGCGCGGCGGCTCTGCTGGAGGGCTCGCGCGCCGGCACCGGACGCCGGCGGCGGGCGGAGATCCTCGCCCGCGACGCCCGCCGGGCCGCGCGCGCCGACACGGGCGTGGCGCAGAGCCAGCTGGTCGACGAGATCACGCCGTGGTGGTGGCGCCGGTGGACCACGAACGACGACGGCGAACGCCGTACCGGGCGCAAGGTCGCCCTCGGCGCGGGCCTGGTCGTCGGCGCGGTGGTGGCCGGCCCCGGCGTGGCGGCCGGGCGCGGGGTCTACCGGCTGCTCTGGCAGCGGGCCCCGCGGGTGGGCCGGCGGGGCTGGCGGGCCTGGGGGACCGCGGCCGGCGCCCTGGCCGCGGTGCTGGCGGCCTGCGGGGTGCCGCTGGGGGTGGCGGTGCGGTTGGATCGCCGGTTCCCGTTGACCCTGATCGACCTCGGCCCCTGGTGGGCGTGGCTGCTGTGGCAGGCGGTGTTCGCCCTGGTCACGGTCGCCTGGCTGCTGTGGGCGTGGGCCTGGGGCGCGGTACCGGCCGACGCGGTGGCACCGCCGGAGAAGAACTCGGACGGGAGCTGGCGGGAGACCCCGGACGCCGAGCGGGTGAAGCTCGACCCGCTGGCCGGCGAGCCGGTCGCCGAGGTCGCACCGGCCGCCGCCCCGACGCCGGAGCCGGTCGTGAAGCTGGCGGCCGACGACGAGGACGAGGACGACCTCACGTGCTTCATGACGCCGAACCTGCCGGATGAGGAGGACCTCGCCGAGCTGGTCGCCCTGACCGACCTCGACGACGTCGACATCGAGACAGAGAAGAAGGAGGGGTCGGCATGACTCAGCCGATCGAGGTGCACATCTCCAGCGGGGCGACCGAGATCGTCCGACTGGTGGCGACGATCTTGTTCTTCGGCGGCGTGGGCTGCCTGGCCTGGGCCGTGGCCGACGGCGGGTACGCCGAGCTGGCCGGCACCGGACTGAGCGTGATGTTCGTGCAGATCATCCGGATGCTGTGGAGCAAGGGGGTCATCACGACGCCGAAGGGCGGTAACCAGGAGAGCTTCACCGAGACCAAGAGCCTGCTGACTCGCGTGGCAGGGGAGTACCGGGAGTGGATGGGCCGCTCGTCGGTGCTGCGGATGGTGCTGCTGGCGTTCGCCTACGCGATCGCCTTCCTGGTGCTGCGGGCGGGCGTGACCACCGCGCTGACCGTCTTCCAGAACGTCTTCATCGCGGGCGCCTGCGGAGCCATCGTGGGCGCGTTCATCGTCGCGCCGAACCTGCTGCGGACCTACGCCGATCCGCTGAAGCGCCGCGGTGTGCTCAATCCCGACGCGCTCCGGCAGCCGGCTCCCGCCGAGCCGCCGGCACCGCGACCGGCGGCCGCACCCGTGGCGGCGCCGGTACCCGAAACCACTGAAGCGGTCGTCGTCATGCGCCGCAAGACCAAGGAGGACTGACCATGAAGTACGTCGATGAGAACGGCGACCCGATCGACCCGTCCGAGCTGGAGGACTTCGAGGCCGTCGAACAGCCGGCCCCGCCGGCGCCGACCGCCGCGTCGACCACCGAGGCGGCCACGCTGGCAGAGGTGCCGGGCGGCGGGGTGCGGATCCCGAAGGCGCTGATCGCCGGTGCGGCGGTGGTCGTCCTGGGCCTCGGGGGCGGCCTGGCCTACGCCATGAGCCAGATCGGGGACCGCAACACCGCCGGGGACGTGAAGAGCGCGGTGAGCAGCGCGGCGGCGCCGGCGATGAGTTCGGCCTCGGCGAAGGCGAGCGCGGCCAAGGCCACCGCCCGCCGGGTGACCGGGGCGGTCTGCGACGGTAAGGCGATCGCCGGCGCGGCGTGGCCGGAGGAGGGGGCGACGCCGACGACGCAGCTTCGTACGACGGACGTGATCCCGATGGGGCACGGATTTTCGAAGCGGCGCATCGATGCGGAGGAGGAGGGACAGAAGGCCAAGCTCGCGATGCTGCAGCTCAGCGACGAGCAGCTCGGGGTCTACGTGGCCAGCACCGCGAATGCGCAGTCGAATGGCGACGCCGTCTGGTGGAAGACCACGGTCGCGATCACCGGTGGATTTGCGACGCTCGGGGAGACGTACGGCGACGGGCGCGATCGCGATATGCGCGGCGCCTGCGACACGATCGCCGGCGGCCCGTACCGGGTCGTCGGCGAGAGTGGATCGGAGGAGAAGCCGGTCGAGGTGCTGATGCTGAAGCCGTCGGCCACCGATGAGGGGACGGTGTACGCGCTGATCGGCGACAAGCTCGCCAAGGCGGTCGTCGAGCACGTCCCGGACGAGGCCGAGAAGTAGACGACGAGGAGGATGCGAAGACCCCGTGACCGCGCGCAGGTCACGGGGTCTTCGCCTGGGCGCTATCCGGCATCCGTGCTGTCGGATACTCCGTGGACGTCGGGGATGATCCAGATCCGCGACGGCTCCACGAGGTGGTCCTCCCTGTGCCGGGTCGTCGGTTGTTCTTCGGTCATCGGTCGATCGGATTCTCGTGGAGCCAGGCGACGAAGTGTTCGTTGTAGAGGGCTTTCGGGTGCCTGCCGGCGCGGACGGTCGTGATGGCCTCGTCGGCGGTCATGCCGCGGTGCATGAGGGCGCGGGCCACCACGACGCCGCTGCGATTGAGACCTGCCTGGCAGTGCACCAGGACCATGTCGGTCTCGGCGAGGGCGGCCACCAGACGGGCCAGCGGATCGACCAGCGCCATGCTCGCAGTGCTGGAGTCGGCCATATCGACGATGGTGTTGGTCGCCAGGACGCGCTGAGTCCGGTAGCCGATGGCGCCGGCCAGATTGACGACGTGGGAGAAGCGTCTGGGCAGCGGAAACTCATCTTGTGGGCATCCTGCCTGCCAGATCCCCTCGGCGATCTCGCTGAACATGGGCATCTCGATGTCGCCGTCGCTGAACTCGACGGCCATCCTGGCGGTGATGAGTGATCCGCGGTGGGGGCGGCTCATGCGGTTCCTTCCTGCAGCGGGTTCAGGTGTATGTCGACGAACTCGTTGCTCCGGGTTTGCCGGAAACCTTGCCACCGGCCGTTGGTTGGTTTACGGTTTCCTCAAGTTCGTTAACGATGATGACGTTCATGGGTTTCCAGTATCTCTCGTGATCGTGGAATCGGGTGGCGAACCAGCCCACTCAGTGCTCGGTGCGGAGCTGTCCGCGGAAAGAAGAGAGAGATGTTTTCACCGATCGAGACCCTGGCGAAGGTGCCCGGCGCACTGACGAAGGCGTCGTCGACGAAGGACCCCTCGTACAAGTGGCCGCGGGTGCCGCTGATCGACACCCGCCGGAAGGTGGCCGAGAAGTACGGTCGGGCCGAGGACTACGGGTTCTTCGGCCCGGATTCGGTGTCGTGGAAGGTCTGGTCCCACTCCTCGTCGTTGATCTTGGGTTTCGTGCGTTCGGTGACCATCGAGCATCTGGACCCGAACCTGACCGCCGCGGTGGTCCAGTCCGGTGGGGTCAAGTATCGGACGCACACCCGGTACGGGCGGACGATGGCGTACTTCAGTCAGGTGACCTTCGGCGCCTCACGGCCGACGGCGAAGGCCGCCGATGTGCTGGTCAAGGTCCATTCCAAGGCGATCGGCACCGACCCGGTGACCGGTGGCCGCTACGATGCGAACGACCCGGAGTCGCAGTTGTGGATCCATGTGACGGCGTGGCATTCGATCCTGTACTGCTATGAGAAGTTCGGCGGCGGGAAACTCGCGCCGGCTGAGGAGCTGCGGTATTGGGACGAGTGCGCTCGCGCCGCCGAACTGCAGACGATCGATCCGGATCGGGTGCCGCGCAGTCGGGCGGAGGTCGTGGCCTACTTCGAGGAGAAGCGCCCGCATCTGGCGTCCTCGGAGGCGGCGGTCGACATGGTGAAGTTCATCCTGGCGTTGCACGTCGCGTTGCCGCCGACGATGTCGAGGTGGCAGCGGGCTCCGTTCCTGCCGTTGACGTTCATCCTCTCCAAGGGTGTCATCGCCACCTACCCGAAGTACATGCGCGATCTCCTGGCGATCCGGCAGGGGCCGTTGGTCAATGCCGTCGCGATCCCCGCCACCTGGGCTGTCCATCAGGTGATCGAACGGTCGTTCGTGCTGAAGTATTTCCTGATGAGCGTCCTCTCCCCGCAGGCGCTTCCGTCGGCGATCCCCGCGGTCCTCGGTGTCGAAGCGGAGAAGCCGGTCACGACGACTCCGCGGGAGGCACAGGCCAGGTACGGCTACGACGTTCCGCGGGAGGCGCACCTGGGTTTCCGCGCCAAGCAGTATCAGCGGGTGTTCGACGACGGTCAGGCGCCGAGCGAGGAAGGACTCGTCGAATCGCAGGAGCACATCGGCGCGATGTGAGCGTGCGGTCGGCGTCCCGGCCGAGCGCGAGACGATCGTGACTCCACGCGGCGCGTGCGGTCCGTCGCAGGCGCACCTGGACTTCCGGAAGATGCAGGAGGAGCGGGTGTTCGGTCTCGGCGCGGTCTCGAGCAACGAGGGCCTGGAGGGGTCCGAGCACTTCATCGGTGCTCGCTGACCTCGCAAGGCATCCACAGTCTCGAGTTCGTGTCGTTCCATCCGGTTCTCCGGGTGGAACGACACGACTCGAACACCGATTCAGGAGTGTTCCAGTGGCGGATATGAAGTCGTCGGCGGGTTGTCGTGCGACCTTCTCGGGCAAGACCAGGGCGCTGCTGCACGACGTCGCCATGCAGGCGACGATCGAGCTGGTGCGCACGAGCGGCTGGGCGCGCACCCGGATGTCCGACATCGCCGCGCGGACGGGCATCAGCAAACCGACGCTCTACAAGTACTTCGGCACCAAGGATCAGCTCGCGCACGCCTACGTCGACGCCGAGGTCGACCGGATCTTCCGACTCGGCCTCGAGGCCCGCGACCGTAATCCGGACGATCCGGAGTCGGCTCTGCGTGAGGCGACAGCGACCATGCTCTCCTCGCTCAGTGAGAGTCCGCTGATGCGGGCGATCCTCGCAAGCGACGACATCGCCGCCACTGTGTTGCCGCTGGTGACGCAGCACGGTCCCCGGCTGCTCCGCCGTGCGGCCGACGAACTCTCCGAACTCGTCGACGAGGCGTACATCGGTATCGACCCGGACGATCTGCATGCCTACGTCGACATGTACCTCCGCGCCATGATCAGCCATGCGATCATGCCGACCAGCTCGTTCGACGACAGCATCGACACGATCATGCGGTTGGTCCTGCCGGTACTGCAGCGGTTCGAACAACGCAATGCCGTCACACCCGGTGACAGCACCCCCCGCCTCGCCTGAGGCGAGCAGTACAGCGGGCCGGAGCCGGCGATTGTTTCGGACTGCCGGAGCAGTCGGCCGTGTGCACGACTCCGGTGAACGTGTCGTCGCCGAGAGCGGCAAGCCCTGCCGGTGATGACTGGGGTGCTGCCGAACCGGCCAACATGGGCAAGTACCTGGCTGCCGAGACCGCGGTGAAGGCGGTCGATCAGGCCGTGCACACTCTGGGCGGCAACGGTTTGACCAGTGAGTACGGCATCGCTCCCATGCTCGGTCTGGTGCGCATCCTGCGGATCGCCCCGGTCAGCCGTGAGATGATCTTGAACTTCGTCGCCCAGACCAGCCTCGGTCTGCCGAAGTCGTACTGAGCATCCGGGGGGCGGTGACTCCTCCGAACCGGATGCACGACGGCGAGATCTCAGGAGCCGATGTCCTCGGGATCTCGCCGTCGCGGGTTCGGGACCGCGGGTCTAGGTGACGATTCCGTCGTCGATCATCTGCTGGAAGTGGTCGACGATCGTGGTCTTCGTGTCTCGGAACTCCATACCGAGTTCCCGGCGTGTACGCGAGTTGTCGAAGCACAGCGGCCAGCCGACGTTGAGGTCGACGAACTTGCGGGTCAGCCCACCGATCGGCGCGCCGATCTTGATCAGAGGCTTGGGCAGTTCGCGAGTGGGAAAGGTCCATCGTTTACCGAACGCTCCGCGGAGCGTGGTGCCGATGTCGAGCAGGCTCACCGTCTCGGCGTTCGCGATGTAGCGGCCGTGCGCGGCAGGGGTGAACCCGGCGACGATATGCGTGCGGGCGGCGTCCCGGACGTCGACCAAACCTATCTCCAGAGCCGGTGCGCCCAGGATCATCGAACCGTCGGTGAAGTGGCCGATGGTGGTCATGCTGCCGGAGGCGCTGCTGGTGGTCAGCGACGGCCCGAGCACCAGGCCCGGGTGCACCGTGACCAGATCCCAGCGGTCCTGGGCCTCGCACATCCGCCACGCCTCCTTCTCCGCGACGGTCTTGGAATAGCTGTACTCCTGGTGCGACGCGCTGCTGGTGGTGTTCCAGTCGGCGTCGGTGAAGCAGTCCTTGCCCCGCATGTCGATGTTGTCGCCATGGATCGCCGCCACGCTACTGGTCAGGACCACACGCTTGACCGAATCAATGGCGTTCACACTGTTCAACACGTTCCGGGTGCCCTCCAGAGCAGGCCGGATCAACTGCTCCTGCGGATCGTCGAGCTTACCCATGAGGAACGGCGAGGCCGTGTGGATCACCAGTTCACACCCGTCCATGGCCTCGGTGAAACTGCCCTCGGCCAGCAGGTCCGCCGCGTGCAGGGTCAGCCGGCCGGGATGTTCCTCGGCCAGCACGTGCAGGTGCTCGAGTCCCTTGGGCTTACGCGGGTTGCGGACCGTAGCGCGCACCGTCCGGCCGTCTTCGAGCAGATAGCGGACGATCCAGCTGGCCAGGTAGCCGCTACCACCGGTGACGAGGACGGGTGCATTCGAGTCGATCTCGGTCATGTTCTCTTCTCATATAAATTCGGTGGTCAGCCTGCGACCGGCACACGGTGCTGTAAGAAGACCGGTCGATCGGTCATGGTGCGCTCGAAGTGGTCGCCGACATGGACGTCGAGGTGGCCGATAGCGTCCAGACTAACCTCCGCCCGCAGCGGCAGTGAGGTTTTCTCACGAAGCGGGTGACCGGGGGTACGATCGGACCCGTTACGAAGCGGCACCCTCGGCCTTGGCTGGGAGCACCTTGTGGACCGTGCCCACCGACACCCCGACCCCGGCGGCGATCTGACGGATCGACTCGTCGCGGTCGCGACGGGCCCGGAGACGGCTCTCGCTCGGTGACGATCGCGTGCGAGACGGCGCGGCCTCCAATCCGGACTTGGGCTTGCTGCTGATGTCGCGGTGCCGGTCCTCGGCCGGCGCGAGTGCCAGGTCCAGGATCAGCGACCGCTCGGTGCGCTCGCCGGCGGCGACGCCTTCGAGGATCCTTCGAGCGCCAGCCGGGTAAGGTGCGCGACCGGCAGCTCAAGCTGCGAGATGAGGCCGCCAAGGCGTTGAGCAACCAGCGCCGCGAGCAGCTGCGAGCGGACGTGCTTGTGCTGTACCGGGCCCAGCAGATCCTCCAGCGGACCTACAAGCCGTGGTGGGACGACCGTGCTGCGGGCGATGCGCTGCGCGCGCTGGAGCGTTGGCTGGGCCAGGCAGCGAGGTCAGGCGACCCCTCCGGGCCGCCACCGGATCTCGGCGAGTTCTTGCGCTGACTCTTGGCCACCCGATCAGGACGCCTTCTTCTCCTTGGCCAGGCTCTCCTCGTCGATGCAGCGAAGGAACGCGCATGCGACCATCGCGCCCTGCACGGCGTTGGTCGGAGAGTACTGCTGCGAGGGATTCGTTGATCTGGTCGTTCTGCTTGTTGATCATTCGTATGCGAGCGACCGCTTCGGCTACCGGCTTGCGCATCTGCTCGGTGAATAGGGGACTACAGTCGGGCATGCCTCTCTTGGTCATGCTGGTCCGCCGGCTCGCTCGACAGTGCTGGTGTCCGACCGGGAGTTCGTGATGCTCATGGGCTGAAGCTACCCGGCACCCATCAACCGAAATGCACCGGAACCCTTACGTTTCGAGACGGCGTGAAAACAGGTGCGTTTCGCCTGGTCGCACTGTCTAGAAACTATGTACCATAACTATATGGACGAGAACGGCGAGAATCAGGCCGCCGGACGGTTGATCGGGTACGCGCGGGTGTCGACGAAGAGGCAGACGACCGAGCAGCAGATCGAGGCACTGCGCAAGGCCGGCTGCGACCCGATCTACAGCGAGAAGATGAGCGGTAAGCGGAACGACCGGCCGGAGCTGGCGCGGGCGCTGGCCGACGTGGGCCCTGGCGACACGCTGGTCGTGTGGAAGCTCGACCGGCTCGGCCGCGACACCGCGCAGGTGCTGACGACGGTGAAGGACCTGCGTGACCGCGAGGTGTCGGTGCTGGCGCTGACCGACGGGGTGAACAGCGCGACTCCGGCCGGCCGGATGGTGATGGGCGTGCTGGCGTCAATGGCCGAGTACGAGCTGGAGCTGAAGCAGGAGCGCGCCGAGGTCAAGCGGGCGCTGCTGCGCAAGCGCGGCGGCAACCTGGGCGGCCGGCCGCGCCGGTTCGACGCCGAGGCCGCCGCGGCGATCCGCCGGGCGCACGCCAACGGCGAGAGCATCGCCGGGCTGGCCCGGCTGCACAAGGCGAGTCGGCAGACGATCTACCGGGTACTGGAGGACGCGTCGTAGAGCGGGCGCGAGTGCGACACGCTGGCGTACGGGTCTTATGAGACTCGGTGAGCTGGGCGGACGGCGGTCGAGGGGCGGTGCCGACACTGTCTCGCTGGACGGTCGGCTTACGGACGGCTTACGGACGGCGGGGTGGAGTGTGCCGTTCGTGTGGCTGACAGGCTCGACCGCCGGGATGGTTCAGAATCTGTCTATGAGTGGAACGCCTACGCCGGAGTCGCAGCCGGAGTCGCAGCCGGAGTCGCAGCCGGAGTCGCAGCCGGAGTCGCAGCCGGAGTCGCAGCCGGAGTCGCAGCCGGAGTCGCAGCCGGAGTCGCAGCCGGAGTCGCAGCCGGAGTCGCAGCCGGAGTCGCAGCCGGAGTCGCAGCCGGAGTCGCAGCCGGAGTCGCAGCCGGAGTCGCAGCCGGAGTCGCAGCCGGAGTCGCAGTCGGAGTCGCAGTCGGACTGCATGTCTCCCCTCGGATAGTGGCCGGATGAATGTCGGCCTAGGCCGACATTGACAAGGGTAAGGGGGACCTGACCAGACGCAAGCACTAGGGGTTGCGCGCGTCGTACGCGAAGGACCCGGCCTGCCGGATGAGCTGCGCGGACGGGTGTGTGGAGCGTTTTCGTCAGGGGGCTCCCGGTGCCCGGGAGCAGCCTGATCCGAGCAGGGAAAGAACCCGCACCGGTACCCACCGGTGCGGGCTCTCTCTATTCGGCGTTCTCGTCGCCGCCGGCCGGCCGGAGCGCGGCGAGCACCTCGCGCAGGGTCGCCGCCTCGGTCTCGGCGCGCTCGGTGGCCAGCTCGGCTGAGCGTGCGCGTTCGCCGGCCTCGGTCGCGGCCTGGCGCTCGGCGGTCAGCTCGGTGTCGGCCTCGGTGAGCCGCCGCGTCAGGTCGGCGACCTCGGCCCGCGCGGTCCGCAGGTTCTCGGCAGCGTCGTCCCGGGCGGTGGTGACGACGGACAGCCGCTCGGCCAGCTCGGCTCGGGCGGTCTGCTCGGCGGCCAGCTCCAGGCGCACGGCCCGGATCTCACCGCCGATCTCGGCGTGGGCGATCTCGGCCGCACGGGCCGCCTTCTCGGCCTTGGTGCGGGCGGCCTCGGCGGCGGACATCGCCGCCTCGTGGGTGCCGGCGGCTCGGCGCAGGTCCTCGGCGGCGCGCTCGGCGGCATCGAGCGCGACCCGCAGCTCGCCCAGCTCGGCCGTGGTGGTGGTGAGCTGGGTCTCGGCCATCTCCTGAGCGGCGAGCGCGCGGTCGGCCTCGGCGTCGGCCGCGGTGAGCTGAGCCTGATGCTCGGCCGCGAGCTGACCGCGGGCGATGTCGAGGGCCCTCTCCCACAGTGGCCGCAGGTCGTCGACCAGCCCCTCGGGCATGGGCGCGGCACCGCGCGCTGCCGCGGCGACCTCGCGACGCTTGGCGCGGGCCCAGCCGGCCACGGTGGTCTGACCGTAGCCGGTGGCCGCGCGCAGCCGGGCGTTCGTGGGCTCGGAGCCCTCGTCGACGAGCTCCTGCCAGGCCGCCTCCAGGGCCGCGGCGCGGTCGTCGGCGGTCTCGGGGGCGTCTGGGGTGTTCTCGACGAGCATGAGTCGTACCTCTCTCGTGTCGGGTACCAGTACTGGTACTGGTACCGCATGTATCGATGATGCCACGGATCCAATGCGATCGCCGGTACTGGTATCGGTACCAGTACCGGCGATCGGTGTGCTCTCGTCGGATCGGGCCTGACGCGGCCGGGGGCCTCAGTCCCAGGGCGGCGACCACGGCAAGTCGCTGATCAGGGCGTCGGAGTCGACCGCTTCACCCGTCGCGAGGCGGTGCTGCTCGCAGCCGCTCTCGATCTGGCCGGGATTCACGCGGAGGGTCGCGCCGTACCGGCCGGTGTCGTCGCCGTCGGTGAGCTCGACGGTGAAGTGCTCGGGGACGGGTTCGGCGTCGGTGGACAGGACGGCGCGGGCGAGTCGCTGCGGGTCGGTGATGGCGGGGTGGTCGGACATGGTTCCTCCTCGATCGACGGGTCGGTCGAGGAGGTGTTCGGCGTCGGCTTCGCCGGCGGGGGTCAGTGCCGCCAGTGGTCGACGAGCCGGTCCAGACGGACTCGGGTCTCCTCGTCGGGGGTGTCGACGGCCGCGACGATCAGCTCGGCCTCGGCGAGGGCGCCGACCATGTCGCCGATGTGCTGGGTGCGGGCGAACTGGGCATCGTCGTCGTGGTCGCTCATGGTCTTCAGTACACCTGCTCGGTGGACGCGGGGGAAGATCGAACCCCGCACCGGGACTCGTCCGGTGCGGGGTTCGGTGGTGCTCAGTCGAGCCGGCGTGCGGCGATCACCCGGAGGCTGTGCGGGTCGACGACGACGGCGGCCTTGCCGATGTGCAGACCGCCGTAGCCGACGTCGACGCCGAGGCCGAGCCGGCCGTCGACCTCGGGTTCGACGAAGATGACGCGGCACGTGGTCGGCACGTCGAGCAGCTCGTCGTCGGTGCGGATGGCCGATGCCGGCACCACGGCGAAGTCGGGCGCGTAGTTCTCAGAGTCCATCAGGTGCTCCTCTCGGTGTAGACGGCGCGGAGACCGAGCTCGTCGAGGAGCTCGCCGGATCCGATGCCGTGGTACCCGGGGAAGAGTCCATCGAGCTGGTCGCCGAGGGGCTGATCGTCGTGGGCGGCGACGTGGTCGAGGACCCGTCGGACGACGTCGGTGTGTAGGCCGCCTGGGGCCTCGGTGTAGGTGACGTCGTACCCCTGACCTGCGGCGTCGGCGGCGATCTCGTCGTGCCACGCCTCGGGAACGAAGTCGATGGCGGCATCGAGCAGGTCGTGGCCGCTCATCAGTTGTCCGAGAAGACGTAGACCGCGTATTCCGGTGCGTCGACCACTGTGTAGCCCAGCCCCAGGTCTCGGATCCACGAGTCCCAGTCGAAGTATGTGACCAGGTCAGAGTCCTCGGACAGGCCCTCGAAGAGGCAGAGGTCCTCGGCGAGTTCGACGGCGTAGTCCCGGAAGCTCGGCCACGCCCCCTTGTACCGGTCCTCGAAATCGCTCAGGCTCGGCAGGTCGCTGTTCCCCTCGGCCACGTAGGCGCCGCTGCGCACCCAGGCGGCCACGGCCGGCCACTGCTCGCCGGCCTCGGTGAACACCTCGCCCCAGGCCGCGGCGTCGTGGGGCGACATCTCGGTGTCGACCGGCAGGCCGTCGGTGTCCATGACCCACAGCTCCTCGCAACCGGCGCGCTTCCAGTGCACGCCGGAGCCGCGGTGGACGGAGGCGAGGTCGACCTCGTCGCAGTCGGTGACGGGGTACCAGCGGCCCACGAGACGGCCGGAGTTGTAGCAGGCCAGACAGCCGATCCAGGCACGGGGCTCGGCGATGGTCGTGGTGGTCATGGTCTCTCCCTCGATCGACGGGTCGGTCGAGGGAGAGACTCGCCGGCGGCTTCGCCGACGGAGCGGGGGAGAGGACGCGACCGCACCGGATGCACCGGGCGTGTCCCTGCACGATGACGTCGACCGTGGCCCTGAAGACCGCGGTCGACGTCGTCTGCTCGGGGTGGACCTACGACGCGCGGCTCGTGCCCCGGCGCAGGATCTCGACGACCATCCGCGCTGCCGCCGGCGACGGGATCGGCGGTGCGGTAGCGGCCTGGCGCCGAGCCCACGCGCGCAGCTCGTCGAGGTCGGCGTCGTCGGCGGAGTCCTGACGCGGGTAGAGGCGTTCGACGTCGGAGAGCCGACACTTCCAATGATTCCCGCACCAGACGGCGGGGAGGCTGCCGTCCTTGCGACGTCGGCGCAGGGTGAAGGCGCTGGGGTAGCCGAGTTCGGCGCACTCGGAGAAGCGGCGGAGGGGGTCGGTCGGGTCGATGAGGGGTGCCGGAGCGGCCACGGGAGAATTCCTCGCAGGGGAGATCCTCCGCGAGGAGTGTGTCGGCGGCTTCGTTCCGGACGGGAGTCGTGCGATCCGGACCTCATCGGCTGCGAAGATCGCTCGCCGTACGTCCGATGCTACCGGAGTCGAGCGGAGACGGCCACGACGTACCGGGACCACCTGTACGGTCGCCGACTGCGACGCGACCATACTCATAGGGTTATTCGCCCGTGTCGGGCAGCAACTTCTCGATCGTGTGCGGTGCCGTGGTGCTGGCCGTCCGCATGCTGGGCGCGTCGACGCGGGTGACGGTGGCGTCGGGGCTGCTGACGATGCTCGGTTTCGTGATCCTGGTGCGCCCGTCCGACAGCGTGTTGCGGGCCGCGGTGATGGGCGGGATCGGTCTGGCCGGGGTGCTCGCGGCCCGTCGTGCATCGGCGCTGCCCGCGCTGGGGGCCGCGGTCGTCATCGTGTTGCTGTGCTGGCCGCAGATGGCGTTGGCGCCGGGGTTCGCCCTCTCGGTGTTCGCGACGCTCGGGCTGGTGTTGTGGGCGTCGCCGATCCGGCAGGGCCTGGTCCGTCGCGGCGTGCCCGAGGCGATCGCGGTGGTGCTCGCGATGACGCTCGCCGCACAGATCCTCACCACACCGCTGGTGATCGCGATCTCCGACCGGCTCAGCCTGGTGTCGCTGCCGGCGAACCTGC
This sequence comes from Gordonia sp. (in: high G+C Gram-positive bacteria), assembly GCF_047600385.1. Classification (GTDB taxonomy): domain Bacteria; phylum Actinomycetota; class Actinomycetes; order Mycobacteriales; family Mycobacteriaceae; genus Gordonia. The sequence continues at coordinate 2,335,073 of NZ_JASGKZ010000001.1, forward strand.
TGGTGGCACCGGTCGTCGGGCTGATCGCGCTGGGGGGCACCCTGGCGGCGGTGGTCGGCGTGCTCGGCCCGTCCGACGGTCCCGGGGCGCTGGGCGCCGAACTGCTGGTGCGCGCATGCGGACCCGAGACGTGGTGGCTCGTCACCTGTGCGGACGTGCTCGGCGGCAGGCGGTGGTCGGCTCCCGAGGTGCCCGGCTGGCAGGCTGCGGTGGTGTCGGCCCTGGCCGGTGCCTTCGGCTGGGCGGTGTGGCGGGCGCGCTGCGGCGCCGCGGATCGGGGAGTGTGGGACCGGAGATCCGGTCGAGCGGCTCTACGACCTGGACGACGGTGAGACCGTCGTCGCCCGGGCAGTCCGTCGTCGCCGGTCTCGACCGGTCACCGGACCTCCGGCTCGGCGCGGGGCACCACGCGTCCCGGGATCGTCGTAGGCCCATGGCACCATGGTCGCTGTGAGTGATCGGCTATTCCTGTTGTTGGGCGACGACGACTTCCTGACCGGACGCGTCGTCAAACAGGTCGCGCAGGAACGGTCGCGGGAGGCCGGCGAGGACGTCCCGATCACCCGGGCCCGCTGCGGCGAGGTGACCGGCCCCGAGCTCGCCGAGCTGCTGAGTCCGTCGCTGTTCGCCGAGGAACGCATCGTGGTGATCGAGGCCGCGGCCGAGGCGGGTAAGGAACCGGCCGCCCTGATCACGGCCACGGCGTCGTCGCTGCCCGAGGGCATCACGATGATGGTGATCCACACCGGCGGCGGCCGGCAGAAGTCGATGGTGGGCGCGTTGCGCAAGGCCGGTGCCGCGGAGTTCGAGTGTGCCACCCCCAAATGGCATTCGGACCGGGTCGACTTCGTCCGCAGAGAGTTCCGGGATCTGAAGGTCCGGGTCGGCGCGGACGTGGTGGAACTGGTCACCGAGCTGGTCGGCGCCGATCTGCGGGAGCTGTCGGCGGCGTGTCATCAACTGGTGTCCGACACCGGCGGCAAGGTCGACGAGGCGGCGGTGCGCACCTACTACGTGGGACGTCCGGAGGTGACCGGCTTCGAAGTGGCCGACAAGGCCGTCACCGGGGATCTCGCGGGCGCGCTGGGGTCGCTCGGCTGGGCGCAGCATCACGGCACCGCCCGGGTGCTGCTGGCCGATGCGCTGGCCGAGGCGGTGCACGCGATCGCGCGGGTCCGGTCGATGGGACCGGCCGACAAGTATTCGATCGCCTCCGAGCTGGGCATGCCGCCGGGCCGGGTGGGCAAGATCCAGTCGCAGGCGCGTGCGTGGGATGCGGCGTCGATCGGACAGGCGGTGCTCGTCGTCGCCGAACTCAACGGTGCGGTGAAGGGGCAGGCGGCCGACGCCGACTACGCGCTGGAACACGCGGTGTCGACGGTCGCGCAGCTGCGTCCGCGCCGCCGTCGGTGACGGAGAGCGGAACGGTTCCGCTCAGCTCAAGTGCTCGATCTCGCGCGCCAGATTCGCGCGGGCCGCGGACTCCCAGAGCGCACGCGCGGGGAGGGAGACGAACAGGTGTTCCCGGCTGAGGAACTCGGCGAGCAGTTCACGTCGCTTGCGGCGGAACAGGGGATCGGGCACCCGGTGATACTCCTGACGCACGTTTGCGGCGTACTCGTCGTAGCGGGCGGCGTCGGCTCCGAGCACGGACAGGTCGGCGTCGGAGAGAGCGATCCCGTTGGCGTCGTCGGCGGCCGGATCGTGGGTGAGCGTCGACTCGACGAGGCGCGCCACCTCGTCGCGGTCGGGGTCGTCGTGCAGCATGCGCCGGGCGAGGTCGGCGGACTCGGCCTCGTTCGCGCTGCTGAGCGGCTGGTAGACGGCGTCGTGGAACCAGGCGGCCAGCACGGTCGGGCGTTCGGAGAACGTCAGGCCCGCGACGTGCAGGGCGTCCAGCGCGGCGAGGACCTCGCGCAGATGCCGGAGGTCGTGATGGCGGCGATGCGGCTCATCCCACCGTCGGGTGAGTTCGGCTCGGATCGGTTCGGGAATCTCGACGTCCACCCGCCGAATCGTAGCGGGCCCGAGCCGTCGGCCTCACGACCGGATCGAGACGGACGACGATACCGGCCTCTCTCGGCGGAGAAGCGGAGAGCCGAGAAGGTGAACACGACCGGCGATCGGCGATGCCGAAAACCCCGACGACCGCGTGGTTATCGTCGGGGTGAACGGTACAGCTGTGAAAGGGGTGGGACCTACAATGCGGTCCGGAGGCGGCCGGAGCCGCGCAGGCGTCAGAGCTTGTTGACCGCGGTCGCCATGGCCGACTTCTTGTTGGCGGCCTGGTTCTTGTGGATGACACCCTTGGTGACGGCCTTGTCGAGCTGGCGGCTGGTGCTCGAGAGCAGCTCGGCGGCCTTCTCCTTGTCGCCGGCGGCAACGGTCTCGCGGAAGTTGCGGAGAGCGGTCCGGAGCGCGCTGCGGAGCGACTGGTTCCGCTGACGACGACGCTCGTTGGTCTTGTTCCGCTTGATCTGCGACTTGATGTTCGCCACGCGTAATTCCTTACATCGTTGGTGCGGCCGCAGGCAGCGACCTGGTGTTTCGTTTCGGTAGTGCGGTTCGCGATCGACTGGCGACCAGCGTGATTCGCAACAGCAGTCAAGATTACCAGCGTCGGCGCCGGTGTCCCAAATCGGCCGGTGCACGGGGTCGGGCACCGGTCTCGGCGAGTGGGTGAAACGCGTCGTCGGACGGCACCTATGCTGATGTCCATCATGTCGATCGTCTACGTCCACGTCGGACTTCCGAAAACCGGGACCACCCATGTCCAGGAGCGTCTCTGGGTGAACCGAGACCTGGCGCTGGAGCACGCGGACCTGCTCTATCCGGGTGTCCGTATCGAAGACCACTTCCATGCGGCCGCTCACCTGCAGCCGGAGCGCTACCTCGACTGGGCGCTGCCCGAGCACGCGGGCGCCTGGCCGCGGATGGTCGCGCAGATGAAGGCCTGGCCCGGGAAGTCGGTCGTCTCGCACGAGTTGTTCGCGAACGCGAGCCTCGACCACCTGCATCGCCTGCTGGACGACCTGTCCTTCGCCGACGAGGTGCACGTGATCCTGACCGTGCGTGATCTGGCGCGTCAGCTGCCCTCGGTCTACCAGGAGAACGTCAAGAACCAGCGCCCGGTGGATTTCGGGACGTTCCTGGCCTCGGTCGCCGATCACGCGCCCGGCGGCGACGGCACCGGCGAACTGCACGAGGAGCCGTTCTGGGAGTTCCAGGACTACACCGCAGTGGTGGAGAAGTGGTCCCGACTGGTGCCGCCGGAGCGGATCCACCTGGTGACGGTCCCGGCGCCGGGCACCGCCTCGGCGGGCGACACGCTGTGGGACCGTTTCCTGGCCGTGCTCGACGTGGATCCGGCGCCCCTTCGGAAGGAGGGGGAGCGGCACAACCGGTCGCTGTCGGCCGCGCAGGTCGAGTTCCTGCGGCGGCTCAACACCAGGATCCAGCCGGACGCGATCTCGTGGGTGCGGTACGAGAACATCGTCAAACGCCGCTTCATCGGCATCGCTCTGGACAACACCGGCGAGGGCAGACCGCTGGGCCTGAACGCCGAGCAGCGCGAGTGGGCGGCGAAGGTGTCGTCGCAGATGATCGACGCGATCACCGCGGCCGGCTGCGAGGTGACCGGCACGCTCGACGATCTGCGCGTGGACCTGGGCGTCGACGTCTCCGAGACCCCGGACCCCACCGAGCAGGCGGTCGTCGATGCGGGTCTGGACGCCCTGGCCTACTGGATCCGGACGATGCCGGAGCCGAAGGACGAGCGATCCGCGGCGACCAGGGCCAAGGACGTGGCCCGCCGGGTGAAGCGTCGCGCGATCGGTCTGCGCGACCGCGTGAAGGGCTGACGCGGCATCACACGGTGCCGCGGCCGGCGGGGATCACCGCCATCCGTAGCGGTCGCGGAGCTCACCGGCGACGACGTCGAAGGTGTCGCGCCGCAGGATCGAGCCCTCCCGCCGGATGCCGTGTTCGTCGACGACGAGGACGCGGTCGAGCCGCACGAAGCTCGGCCGCTGGTCGCGGTCCCACGCGCCGGAACCGAGGGGGAGCCAGTCGTCGTCGTCCCGGTGGCGGTCCTTGCTCGAAGAGCATCAGCCCCACCAGTTCGGAGCCCTGCCGACCCACGACGAGGACGGGGCGGTCCTTGCCCTGGCCCGGGTCGTCTTCGAAGGGCACCCACGTCCACACCACTTCACCGGGGTCGGCGGAGCCGTCGAGGTCGGGGGCGTAGGCGACGGTGCGGGCGTAGTCGGCGCTCGGCCGGGTCCGCGCCGGGTGTCGACGACGATCCTGTTCGGTCATGGGGCTCCTTCGGTGAGGTGACGGTCGACGAGATGATGCCGGACGGCGTCCGCGGTGAGTTCGCCGACGCCGCTGCGCTCGGGTTTGAGCCCGTGATCGGCCTTGTCGACCTCCACCACGCGGACCGGTCCGGCGAAGAGCGCCGCGGCGGCGGCGATCTCCGCGGAGGTGCCGAAGGCGTCGCTGCGGCCGTGCACGATCACCGTCGGCACGGTGACGTCCGGCAGGTGTTCGGTGCGCAGTCTCTCGGGCTTCCCGGGCGGGTGGAGCGGGTACGACGTCAACAGCAGTCCGTCGATCGCAGGCCCGTCCCCGCTCCCGTTCCGTGAATCGTTCCCGATCCCTGGCCTGTCCCCGATCCCTGAGCCTGTCGAAGGGGCCTCGGCCGCCACCATCGATGCCTGCCGCCCGCCGTACGACTGCCCGCCCACGATCAGCGGCCCCTCCGGTGCCAGCGGCCGGAGCGCGGCGATCGCGGCCCGGATCCCGTCCCGGTCGGCGGCCGCCTTCGACGGCGACGGCGGCCCCTTCGGGCGTTGCTGCCGGTAGGGGAGGTCGATCCGGGCGACGGTGAGGCCGCGCGCGGTGAGCGCCGCCGACAGGGTGCGCAGCAGCAGCGATGCGCGGTCGCTGCCCGCGCCGTGGGCCAGGATCACCAGGCCCGCCGAGTCGCCGTCGGGACGGTCGACGTCGGCGACGACGCCTTCGGTACGCACGGTCTCGGTCATGGATCCGAGCCTAGAGGAGCGCTTTCCGACGCCCGGCTGCTCTTCTCCCGGGCCGTGATCACCTCGCCGTGGTCGGCCGTTGCGAAATACCGGCTCACGAGGGCGTATCTCCCTCGTGGCCCGTCATTTCGCAACGGCCGACACCGATCGAGGTCGCCGACGGCGGTATCGGGGGCCGTCGGCGGGGCGTGCGCGAGGGTACGCTCCGCGGCGAACCCGATGCGGTGTCGGCCATCGGGAGGACGACGTCGAACGAGACGAGGGGAGACGGGCCGATGGACGCTGCCGGAGATACGGCATCGCGCAGTCGCGGAATCACCGTCGCGTCGTGGGTCACCGGTGCGCTCACCGTGGTCGGGCTGGTGTGGGCGGGGGTGAACGGTGTCGCTCTGCTCAACTCCGAGAAGGTGCAGGGGTACGTGGTGACGCGTGAACCGGTGATCGACTCCGACGACTCCGGCACCACCTATGCGATCACCGTCGTCTACACCGTCGACGGCAGGGACTACCTGCTCACGCCGTCCGGTTCGCAGTCTCCGGCGCCGGAGCGGGGCGAATCCGTCCTCGTCCACTACTCTGCGGACGACCCCTCCGACGCCGAGATCGAGGAATGCGACCCGCTGGGTCACTCCGCTGATTCTGGCGGTGTTCGCCTTCGTCTTCTTCGGCGTCTTCGCACTGGTCCGTCGAAGCGACCGCTCTCGTCGATCGCGGCTGGTCGAGGAGCAGCGGCGGTCCGACGCGCTTCGGCGGACCGGTCTGCGGGTGCAGGCCGTCGTCACGGACTACGCGGAGAGTCGGCCGGCGGGCGGTTACGGGCTCGTCGGCGTTCTGACGGCCGAGCACGACGATCCGTCGACCCGGACCGTCGACCGGTATGAACACCGGTTCGCGGTGGTGCCGACGACACCGCCCGAAATCGGGGCGCCGATCACGGTGTTCGTCGATCCGGACGACGCCGCGCACTACGTCTTCGATCTTCTGTCGGCGTAGAGAACGGTGCGAACCGCATCACCCGTCCCCCTCGGGGCGCGCCGCGATCCGAGCCGGCCCGCGTCGAAGGCGTCGTCCGACGTCGACGACCTCGAGGACCCCTGCCGCAGACCGCCCCCGCGCACGGTCGAGGACGGCGGGGCGTCGCCTTCGGCGAGCTCTGATCGCAAGCGGCCGATGCGAGATATGGCAGCCTGGTCGTCACGTGTGTTCGTGGGAGCGGCGACCGCAGGGTCGAGGGGAGTCACATCATGAAATCGGTGAAGGCGATCGTCTACGGAGTCCTGGGACTGTTCCTCACTATCGGTCTCGGTCTTCTCATCGGCGGTGTCGTCTGGGTGATGCACACCGCCGAGAACGGCGGCGACTGGATGGGGCCGGTGGTCCTGACGCTGTTCGGCCTGGGTTTCACGGTGCAGAGTGTGCGCTTCGGCCTCCTCCCCTTCCTGCGCGGGGAGAAGGAGACCGCGGCCCGGGAGCGGGCGCTCGAACAGGTGCGGCTGTACGGCACGCGGGTGGTCGCGACCGTCGACCGGGTCGCCCAGACCAGCCGGGGCTGGGAGCTGCTGGCGATCCACACCGATCCGGCGACCGGCCGGGAGGCGCACTTCGTCCACCGCTACGGTTTCGAGCCGACGAATCCGCCCGCGGTCGGTTCGCCGATCGACGTCCTCTACGACCCGGCCGATCCGTCGATCCACGTCGTCGAGGTGTACTGAGACGACTCGGGCCGAGACGGGGCCCGCCACCGTGTCCACCCGCGTCGTTCCGGTGCGGAGAGCAGGGGCGGAGAACCCGGTCGGAGTGAGCGAAGCCGGGTGTTCCGGGCCGGCGTGACCCGGATCATCGGGCTGCGCGGGTCGGGTCGTCGTCGTGCATGATGATGCGAGTTCGGCGACGATGCGGTCGAGGGGAGGACGCCATGAGGTCGGCGCAAGCGGTGGTCTACGGGGCCCTCGGACTGTTTCTCGCGATCAGCGTCGGATTCCTCGCGGGCGGCGTTCTCGCCGCGCTGGACACCGTGCGGAACGACGGCGACTGGCTCCTGCCCGGAGCCTTCCTCCTGGTGGGCGTGGGATTCCTGATCCAGACGGTGCGCTTCGGCGCGTCGATGCTGCGCGACACGACCGAACCGGACGTCCCGGAGGATCCGCACGAGTCGGTGCGGCGGAACGGGACACGACTGGTCGCGACGGTGGATCGGGTCACGCGGACCAGTCGGGGCTGGGAGCTGCTGGCGATCCACACCGATCCGGAGACCGGCCGGAAACGCCGTTTCGTACACGGCTACCGCTCCGTGCCGCGCAACGCGCCCGCGGTCGGCACGACGATCGGGGTCCGCTACGACCCGGCCGATCCCTCGGTCTACATCGTCGAAGTGGACTGAGACGACGCGCACGGCGAATGGTCGTCGCACGTCGACTCGTGACAAACTGGATGCCGACCTGTGTCGCCGACCCCGGCGCACCTTGCAAGGAGCAGTAGCCATTTCATCGTTCGCCGACACCACCTTCACCGACCCGCAGCGGATCCGGAACTTCTGCATCATCGCGCACATCGACCACGGCAAGTCGACGTTGGCCGACCGGATGCTGCAGATCACCGGCGTCGTCGCCGAACGGGACATGCGGGCGCAGTACCTCGACCGGATGGACATCGAGCGCGAACGCGGCATCACCATCAAGGCCCAGAACGTGCGGCTGCCGTGGAAGCTGAAGGACGACGACGGGGTGGAGCAGGACTATGTGATCCACCTGATCGACACGCCCGGCCACGTCGACTTCACCTACGAGGTGTCCCGGGCCCTGGAGGCCTGTGAGGGTGCGATCCTGCTGGTCGACGCCGCCCAGGGCATCGAGGCGCAGACCCTGGCGAACCTGTACCTGGCGATGGACAACGACCTCACCATCATCCCGGTGCTCAACAAGATCGACCTGCCCGCCGCCGACCCGGACCGGTACGCCGCCGAGATCGCACACATCATCGGCTGCGAACCCGAGGACGTGCTGCGCGTGTCCGGCAAGACCGGCGAGGGCGTGCCCGCGCTGCTCGACGAGGCCATCCGCCAGATCCCGGCCCCCGTCGGCGACCCCGACGCCCCCGCCCGCGCGATGATCTTCGACTCCGTCTACGACACCTACCGCGGCGTCGTGACCTACGTCCGCGTGGTCGACGGCAGGATCGTGCCGCGCGAGAAGATCGCCATGATGTCGACCGGCGCCACCCACGAACTCCTCGAAGTGGGCATCGTCTCGCCGGAACCGAAGGCCAGCAAGGGCCTCGGCGTCGGCGAGGTGGGCTACCTCATCACCGGGGTGAAGGACGTCCGCCAGTCGAAGGTCGGCGACACCGTCACCACGGCGAAGGGCGGCGCCTCCGAGGCGCTCACCGGCTACCGGGAACCGCGGCCCATGGTCTACTCGGGCCTGTACCCGGTCGACGGCTCCGACTACCCGGTGCTCCGCGAAGCCCTGGAGAAACTGCAGCTCAACGACGCCGCCCTGACCTACGAGCCGGAGACCTCCGTGGCCCTCGGCTTCGGCTTCCGCTGCGGCTTCCTCGGCCTGCTCCACATGGAGATCACCCGCGAGCGGCTGGAACGCGAATTCGGCCTCGACCTGATCTCCACCGCCCCCAACGTGGTCTACCGCGTGGTGATGGACGACGGCGCCGAACACGTCGTCACCAACCCGTCGGACTGGCCCGAGGGCAAGACCAAGAACATCTACGAGCCGATCGTGAAGACCACGATCATCGCGCCCAGCGAGTTCATCGGCGCCATCATGGAACTGTGCCAGTCGCGGCGCGGCGAGATGGGCGGCATGGACTACCTGTCCGAGACGCGCGTCGAGATGCGGTACACGCTGCCGATGGCCGAGATCATCTTCGACTTCTTCGACGCCCTCAAGTCGCGCACCCGCGGCTACGCCTCCCTCGACTACGAGGAGGCCGGCGAGCAGGAGGCCGATCTGGTGAAGGTCGACATCCTGCTGCAGGGCGAGGCCGTCGACGCGTTCAGCGCCATCGTGCACAAGGACTCCGCCTACGCCTACGGCAACCGGATGGCGCTCAAACTCAAGGACCTGATCCCGCGTCAGCAGTTCGAGGTGCCCATCCAGGCCGCCATCGGCTCCAAGGTGATCGCCCGCGAGAACATCCGCGCCATCCGCAAGGACGTGCTCGCCAAGTGCTACGGCGGCGACATCAGCCGTAAGCGCAAACTGCTGGAGAAGCAGAAGGAGGGCAAGAAGCGGATGAAGACGATCGGTCGGGTCGACGTCCCGCAGGAGGCCTTCGTCGCGGCGCTCTCCAACGACGCGGTCGGAGACAAGCCCAAGAAGTAGGTCGCGCCTCCGCGGGGACGGCGTGCCTCCGCGGGTGTGAGCGGGCGGTCCGGACGCCATCGGTCGTCGGCAGTCCTCGGCACGTCCGAAGAGAGCGCGCCGGTCGCGAGAATCTGCGGAGGGCTCCTCCTCGATGGCGTCCGGACCGCCCTCACATCGTCGGAGCGGGCGCTTGCGGTACGCCGGAGCGGGGAGTCACTCGCCTCGGGCCAGGCGGCGCATCACCTGTTGCCAGGTGGCGATCTCGGTCTCGGTCAGGCCGTCGAAGGCGGTGGAGAGCAGGTCCATCTGGACCGAGGTCAGGCGTGCTTCGAGAGCGTGGCCGGCGGGGGTGAGGGTCAGGCGGCGGACGCGGCGGTCGGCGGCGTCGTGGGTGAGGGCGATCAGGCCCCGCTCGTCGAGGTCTTTGAGGGGGCGGTGAACCGCCTGTTTGCTCACTTCGAGGACGCCCAGCAGCTCGCCCACGGACAGGCCGGGGTCGCGGCCGACGAAATGCAGGATGCGGTGGTGGGTGCGGCCGAGGCCCAGTTCGGAGAGCAGCCGGTCGGGCAGCGCGGTGAAGGTGCGATAGCCGAAGTACAGGTCCTCGATCGCTCCGCGCAGCAGATCCCGGCGATCTTGGTCAATCATGTTGACCTACCTCTCGATGTCGGCCACGCTAAGGGTCAATATTATTGACCTATCTGAGGTGTGTGCATGTTCTCCCAGCGTATCGACGGGCTTCGGCCGTCTCCCATCAGAGCCGTTCTGGGCGTCGTCGACCGGCCCGGCATGGTGTCGTTCGCCGGTGGACTGCCCGCCACCGCGCTGCTGCCGGAGTGGTCGGGGTCGGTCGACGCCGAGCAGATGCAGTACGGCCCGAGCGAGGGCGAGCCCGCGCTGCGGGCGCTGGTGTCCGATCGGCTGCGGGCGCTGGGGATCGACGCGCCGACCGAGCGGGTGATGATCCTCAGCGGCAGCTAGCAGGGGATCGACCTGGTGACCAAACTCGTCGTCGACCCCGGCACGAGGGTCGCCGTCGAGTCCCCGACCTATCTGGCCGCACTGCAGGTCTTCCGCTTCTACGGGGCGCGCTTCGTCCCGCTCGATGTGGCGGCCGACGCGGCGCTGACCTACGTGGTCCCGACCTTCGCCAACCCCACCGGCGCCTGCCTGGACACCGGGCGGCGGGACGAGCTCGCCGCGGCCTGCCTGGCCTCCGGCTCGATCCTCTTCGAAGACGATCCGTATCGGGAACTCGCCTACGACGACGTGGACCGCACCCCGATCGCCGCCCGGACGGCTGGCGGCGACTGGGTGTATCAGGGTTCGTTCTCGAAGACCTTCGCACCGGGACTGCGGATCGGCTTCCTCGCCGCGTCGGAGAGTCTGTTCGGCTCGCTGATGATGCTCAAGCAGGCCGTCGACCTGCACAGTTCCCGGCTGTCCCAGCGCATCGTCTACGACGAGGCGAGCGCGCCCGGATGGGATGCCCGGCTGTCGGGGCTGGCGTCGTTCTACCGCGAGCGCCGGGACGCCTTCGAGGTGCTGCTGCATCGCCACCTGGGCGACCTCGCCTCCTGGCAGACCCCGAGCGGCGGGCTCTTCCACTGGCTCCGACTGCACCGGGCCGTCGACACCCGGACGCTGCTCGACGAGGCGATCGCCCGCGGCGTCGCCTTCATGCCGGGCGAGGAGTTCTATCCGAACGAGCCCGAGCGGGGCACGCTCCGACTCAACTTCAGTCACGCGGATTCCGTCGCCGCGGACCGCGGTCTGGCGATCCTCGCGGAGGTGCTGCGCGAGGCGGGCGAAGAGGCTCTCATGGCACGGTCCAGCGTCTAAGCTGACGTCAGATCGTTGCGGCCGGACCCGTGTCGCAGAAGGACAAGGAGCACGGAATGCGTACCAGGATCGCCGGTGGAATCGCCGCTGCGGCATTGACTCTCACCGCTCTCACCGGCTGCAGTTTCGGTAAGTCGATCGACAAGGCCGAACTGGAGACCCAGACGCAGAAGGCGTTGCAGCCCCAGTTCAGCCTGCCGATCACGGTGCAGTGCAAGGGCGACCTGAAGGCGGAGGAGGGCGCCACGCAGGAATGCGCACTCGAAGGCGCCAGCGAATGGCAGCTCGTCACCGTCACCGCGACCGGCGACGACGGCACGTTCAACGCCAAGGCGGTACCGGGCGTCGTCGACAAGCCCTCCTGGGCGAAGTAGCGCCTTCGGGGATCGGGTCCCGATCCATTCGACTGTCGCCATGGGGTTCGTGGCGGCACGGCATCGGCTCGGATGCCGTGGCACAGTGGACGGCGATGAGCGCTGAGAACATGAACCCCGTCCTGGCCGATTCCGGACTCCCGTACGGGCTCCCGGATTTCGCCGCGATCTCCGACGACGATTTCCTGCCCGCGTACGACGTCGCCCTGCCCGAGCACCTCGCCGAAGTGGAGGCGATCGCCTCGAATCCGGAGCCGCCGACCTTCGCCAACACCGTCGCGGCGCTGGAGGCGTCCGGGCGGGCGCTGGCCAGGGCGAACGGCGTCTTCTTCAATCTGGAAGGCGCCGACAGCACTCCGCGGCGCGCCGAGATCGCCCAGGAACTGGCCGTGCGGCTGACCGAGCACGCGAACTCCATCGGCATGAACCCGCGACTGTTCGCGCGGATCGCCGACCTGCACGACCGGATCGACGAACTCGGGCTCACCCGGCCGCAGCGCCGGCTCCTGCAGCAGCGATACCGGAGTGCGGTGCGCGCCGGAGCCGGGCTCGACGACGCCGGTCAGGCGCAGATGCGGGAGATCTCCGCGCGCCTGGCGACGCTCACCACCGAGTTCTCCCAGTTCCTGCTCGACGACACCAACGCCTCCGCGGTGCCCGTGCTCGACGTCGCCGAACTCGACGGACTGTCCGACGGCGAGATCGCGGCGGCCCGGCGCGCGGCCGAGGACGACGGCCGCGAGGGCCACCTGATCGCGCTGGAGCTGCCGACCAGCCAGTCGTCGGTGGCCAAGCTGACCGATCGCGCGGTGCGACGACGGGTCTTCGAGGCGTCGGTGAACCGGTGCGCGCGGCGGCGACGCCGACACCCGGGCGATGATCCTGGAGATCGTCGAACTCCGGGCCCGTCGCGCCCGGCTGCTCGGATACGCCGACCACGCCGAGTACGTGATCGCCGAGGAGACCGCGCCGGACCCGGCCGCGGTGGATGCGCTGCTCCGCGAGCTGGGGGCCGCGGCGATGGCCGCGGTGGAGGTCGAGCTGGCGCGTTCGGCGGAGACTTTCGGCGGACCGCTGGAACCGTGGGACGTGACGTACGCGTCGGCCGGCGGGAGCCTGTCGGCCGGCGGGGCGGTCTCGCCGGAGAAGCCGGTCGAGCCGAGCCGAGACCGCTCCCCGCTGGAGGAGTTCGAGCAGTACTGCGAACTCGACACCGTCCTGCGCGACGGCGTGTTCGCCGCCGCCGCCGAACTGTACGGACTCACCTTCACCGAACGCCCGGACCTGCGGGGATACCACTCGGACGTGCGGGTGTGGGAGGTGGCTTCGACACGGGCTCCTGCGTCGCCCGGCTCAGCCGGCGGAGGGGACACGGCCGAGGGCGCGGGTGCCTTCGGCGGAGAGAGCGCCGTCGGCGGGCAGGAGACGGGCCGGGGGATCGGGCTGTTCCTCGGCGACTTCTACGCGCGCCCGTCCAAGCGGGGCGGCGCGTGGATGAACAACGTCGTCGACCAGTCGTCGCAGCTGGGCACCCGGCCGGTGATCGTGAACGTGCTGAACCTGACCGAGCCGGAGCCGGGCGCACCGTGTCTGCTCTCGCGGGACCAGCTGACCACGCTCTTCCACGAGTTCGGGCACGCGCTGCACGGGCTGCTGTCGACGGTGGAGTTCGGGTCGCAGTCGGGCACGTCGGTGCCGCGCGACTTCGTCGAGTTCCCCTCCCAGGTGAACGAGATGTGGGCGTTGCACCCCGACGTCGTCCTCCGGTACGCCCGGCACTGGAAGACGGGGGAGCCGGCGCCCGCCGAGCTGATCGCCGCGGTGCGGGAGGCCGATGACGTCGAGTCGGCGCACGGCACCGTCGAATACCTGGCCGCGGCGGCCCTGGATCTGGCGTGGCATCGGCTCACCCCGGAGACGATCCCGGACGACGTGCTCGCCTTCGAGTCGGCGGCGCTCACCGCTGCGGGGCTGGCGCATCCGCTGATCCCGCCGCGCTACCGGAGCACCTACTTCAACCATGTGTTCGGCGGCGGCTACTCGTCGGCGTACTACTCGTACATCTGGTCGGAGATCCTCGACGCGGAGACCGAGCAGTGGTTCCTGCGCGGCGGCGGTCTGCGGCGCGACCTGGGGCAGGCGTTCGCCGACGCGGTGCTCTCCCGCGGTGACAGCGTCGATCCGGTGGCCGCGCACGCGGAGATGCTGGGTCGCGCGGCGGAGATCACTCCGCTGCTGCGTCGGCGCGGGCTCGTCGTGACCGAGGGGTAGCCTGGCAGTCGGACGCCGGGAGCAGGCGAGCGGGTCCGGTGTCGATCAGACGCCGGGGAGTCGGTGAGCGGGTCCGGTGTCGATGAGACGCCGGGAACACGGCGAGCGGGTCCTATCAGGTAAAAGTCAGCGTGAGAATAAGTGATCGCCGGACCGGGAGGTGCCGATGGGCGGGATTCTGTCGTGGTGGGACTCCGTGGAGGAGTGGCTCACCGCACTGCCCTTCGTACCGCAGCTGCTGGTGACCCTGGTGGTGCTCGTACCCCTCGCCACGGGTGTCGCCTGGGTGGTGAACTTCCTGGTCGGGTGGGTTTTCTCGCTGTTCGATCGCCGGGAGGTCGGCGACGATCACGGAGTAGGGATCTGAGGCATGTTCCGTTCGAAAGTGACCTGGGCGCTGATCGCGCTCCTCATCCTCGTGCTGGTCGCCTGGCTGGTGACCCGCTAGCACACCGCGGCGGGCGTGGAGAACCGTCGCGGCGACGGGCACTGCGAGCGTTGAGCGGGCCGTCGCGGCGTTGCTAGCTTTCTCACGTGCAACCGAACCGACCTCTCCGTCCCGCAGCCGCCCGGCGCGGCCTGCTGGCACTGACGCTCACGGCGGTGCTCGCACTGGTCACCGCCTGCGGGGGCGGCTCGACCGACGAACCCGGCGGCCGTGACATCTCCTCGGGCGACCGGCGACTGAACCTCGTGGCGTACGCCGTGCCGAAACCCGGTTACGACGTCCTGATCCCCGCGTTCCGGGACACCCCGGAGGGTCGGGGGATCGGCTTCTCGCAGTCGTACGGCGCGTCGGGCGACCAGTCCCGCAAGGTGGCCCGCGGGCTGCCCACCGACGTCGTGAACTTCTCCGTCGCCCCGGACGTCACCCGCCTGGTGAAGGCCGGGGTGGTCGACGACGACTGGGAGTCGCAGGCCCCGAACCGGTCGGTGCCGTTCGGCTCGGTGGTGGCCTTCGTGGTGCGCGAGGGCAACCCGAAGAACATCCGGACCTGGGCCGACCTGCTCAAACCCGGGATCACCGTGGTGACCCCGAACCCCGGCAGCTCGGGTTCGGCGAAGTGGAACCTGCTCGCGCCGTATGCGGCCGAGAGCGCCGGCGGCAAGGATCCCGAGGCCGGTCTGGCCTATGTGCGGAAGCTGGTGCGCGATCACGTGCGGGTGCTTCCGAAGTCCGGGCGCGAGGCCACCTCCGCCTTCGAACAGGGGCAGGGCGACGTGCTGATCAGCTACGAGAACGAGGCGATCATGCTCGAGCGCCACAACGACACCGCACGGGCCAACCAGCGCGTCGACTACGTCGTGCCCGCGCAGACCTTCAAGATCGAGAACCCGGTCGCGATCGTGAACACGAGTGAGGACAGGTCCGCGGCGAAGAGCTTCGTGGACTACCTGTTCACCCCGCCGGCGCAGCGACTGTGGGCCGAGTCCGGGTTCCGGCCGGTGCTGCCGGAGGTCGCCGCCGCGACGGCGGACCTGTTCCCGGGCCGGATCGACCGGCTGTGGACCGTCGACGACCTCGGCGGCTGGGACACGGTCGACAAGGAACTGTTCGGCAAGTCCGGTGCGATCACCGCGATCTACGACGAGGAGGCGGGCAAGTGACGACCGTCGACCAGGCTCCCCCCGAGAGCGGACGGCGCTGGCGCGCCGACAACCCGCTGACCCTGGGCGTGGCCGCGCTGTGGCTCACCGTGATCGTGCTGCTGCCGCTCGCGGCGATCACCTCGTCCGCGTTCGACGACGGGTGGTCCGGCTTCTGGGGCGCGATCACCGCCTCCGGCGCCCTCGACACCCTGCGGATCACGGTGGTCATGTCGCTGGTGGTCGCGGTGATCAACGTCGTCTTCGGCACCGTGATCGCCTGGGTCCTGGTGCGCGACGACTTCCCGGGCAAGGGCGTCGTCAACGCGATCATCGACCTGCCGTTCGCGCTGCCGACCATCGTCGCCTCACTGGTGCTGCTGGCCCTCTACGGCCCCAACAGCCCGATCGACGTGCACCTGGCCGCGACCGAGCCGGGCGTCATCATGGCACTGACCTTCGTCACGCTGCCCTTCGTGGTGCGGCAGGTGCAGCCGGTGCTGATGGAGCTCGACCGCGACGTCGAGGAGGCCGCGTCGGTGCTCGGCGCGCGCAACTCGACCATCTTCCTGCGGATCGTGCTGCCGGCCCTGATCCCGTCGATCCTCACCGGTGCGGGCCTGGCCTTCACCCGGGCGATCGGCGAGTTCGGCTCCGTCGTGCTGATCGGCGGCAACATCCCGGGGCACACCCAGGTCGCCTCGCAGTACATCCAGCAGCAGATCGAGATCGACGAGCCGGTCGACGCCTCGGCCGTCTCCGTGGTCCTGCTGGTGATCGCCTTCGTCGTGCTCCTGGTGCTGCGCGTCGCCGGCCGCTACCAGCAGCGCCGTGAGGAGGCTTCGGCATGATCGTCTCGAAGGGAGCCAGGTACGGACTGCGGACCGTCGCCCTGGTCTATCTGTTCATCCTGCTGGTGGTGCCGGTCGGGCTGATCTTCTACCGCGCGCTGGAACCCGGTCTGGGACAGTTCTGGGAGTGGATCACCACCCCGGCGGCCGTCTCCGCGCTGCAGCTGTCGCTGCTCATCGTGGTGATCGTGGTGCCGTTGAACGTGGTGTTCGGCGTGCTCACCGCGCTGGCGCTGGCCCGCGGCCGGTTCCGCGGCCGGGGCCTGATGCAGGCCGTCGTGGACCTGCCGTTCGCGGTGTCGCCGGTGGTCGCCGGCGTCGCGCTGATCGCGCTGTGGGGCAGCCACGGCTGGTTCGGCGGCGTCGAGTCGCTCGGCTTCCGGGTGATCTTCGGGGTGCCCGGCATGGTGCTGGCCACGATCTTCGTGACGCTGCCGTTCGTGGTGCGCGAGGTGGAGCCGGTGCTGCACGAGATCGGCACCGAGCAGGAGGAGGCCGCGGCCACCCTGGGCGCCAGCGCCTGGCAGACGTTCTGGAAGATCACCCTCCCGGCCATCCGGTGGGGTCTGACCTACGGCATCGTGCTGACCGTCGCGCGGTCGCTCGGCGAGTACGGCGCGGTGACCATGGTGTCGTCGAACATGCCGGGCGTCTCGCAGACGCTGACGCTGCTGGTCCACTCGCGCTACACCGACGACTACAACGAGTACGGCGCCTACGCGGCCGCCACCCTGCTCATGCTGGTGGCCGTCGCCGTGCTGGTCGCCATGACCCTGATCGAACGCCGCGCCCGCGGCAAGGTGGCCGACGCGAGCATTGTCACGGCGTCCGAGCCCGCGCGGCCCGCCGACGAGCGCGTCGCCGCCGCTCCGTCCGAATCCCACTCGCCCGCCGAGGAGAAGTAACCGTGTCCATCTCAGTCATCGGCGCCAACAAGCGCTACGGCGACTTCGCCGCCCTCGACGACGTCTCCATCGACATCCCGGAGGGGTCGCTCACCTCGCTGCTCGGGCCGTCGGGCTCGGGCAAGTCGACGCTGCTCCGGGCGATCGCCGGCCTGGACACCCTCGACTCCGGCACCGTCGTGATCAACGGCCGCGACGTGTCGAAGGCGTCGCCGCAGAACCGCGACATCGGATTCGTGTTCCAGCACTACGCGGCGTTCAAGCACATGACGGTGCGGGAGAACATCGCCTTCGGCCTCAAGATCCGCAAGCGGCCCAAGGCGGAGATCGACAAGAAGGTGAACGAGCTGCTGGAGATCGTCGGCCTGGAGGTGTTCCAGAAGCGGTATCCCTCGCAGCTGTCCGGCGGTCAGCGGCAGCGCATGGCGCTGGCCCGCGCGCTCGCCGTCGACCCGCAGGTGCTGCTGCTCGACGAGCCGTTCGGCGCCCTGGACGCCAAGGTGCGCGACGACCTGCGCCGCTGGCTGCGGCAGCTGCACGAGGAGGTCCACGTGACCACCGTGCTGGTGACGCACGACCAGCAGGAGGCCCTGGACGTCTCCGACCGGATCGCGGTGCTCAACAAGGGCCGGATCGAGCAGATCGGCACCCCGGACGACCTCTACGACCGTCCGGAGAACGTGTTCGTGGCGTCGTTCCTCGGGTCGGTGTCGCGGCTCAACGGGCAGCTGGTGCGCCCGCACGACATCCGGATCGGCCGCACCCCGGAGATGACGTTCCCGCCCGCCGACGCCGACCTGGACACCGGGGTGGTGCGGGCGACGGTCAACCGTGTGGTGAACCTCGGTTTCGAGACCCGCGTGGAGCTCACCGCGGCCACCACCGGGGAGGAGTTCATCGCGCAGATCACCCGCGGCGACCAGAACGCGCTGGAGTTGGCCGCGGGCCAGACGGTGTACGCGCGGGCGACGGCGGTGCCGCAGCTCCGGGCGGAGTAGGGGGTCGCCCGGCCGGTGCGGTCGAGATGTGCAGAAATCCGGGGGTGCCGACGGCGATATGTCGGAGGCACCCCCGGATTTCTGCACATTCTGATCGTTCGGGTGCCGCGTGACGGTCAGCGGGAGACCGCGAGCACGACGCGTTCGCCCGGGCGGCGGGTGAAGACCGCAGGTGCGGATGCCACGGCGCCGGTGCCGGGTGCGGTGCCCGGTGATGCTCGACGGATGGTGCGGGTTCGCCGCGGTCTCCTCTTCCGCGCTGCTCGACGGGTCGACCGGGCATACGCCGATGCCGCCGTTCGTCGCAGGGGGAGAGCTGTTCGTCGCACCGGAAAGGGCGATAGTAATGGCACGCGGTGCCGTAAAGGATAGGGTGATCTCTGACACGTCGTCGTATGAATGAGGGGGAGATCCCATGACCCGGTCCGGACTCGATACCGCGCTCACACCGCTGCGATTCCTGGAGCGCGCCGCTCAGGTGCACCCGAACAAGCTCGCGGTGATCGACGGCGGACGGCGCCTCACCTACGCCGAACTGGCCGCGGACACGATGCGGCTGGCCGGTGCGCTTCAGGCATCCGGGGTGAAGCCCGGCGACGCGGTGGCGTTCCTCGGCACCAACTCCGTCGAACTGCTGGCCGCGCACTTCGCGGTGCCGCTGGCCGGCGGGGTGCTGGTCGCGGTGAACACCCGGCTGGCCGCCGAGGAGGTGCGCTACATCTGCGATCACTCCCGATCGGTGCTGCTGCTCGGCGACGGACCGCTGCTCGCCGGGCTGGCCGGCGTGGAGTTCGCGACCGTGCGGGAGACGATCGAGGTGCCGAGCCGGGACGGCGAGTACACCGGCCCCGGCGGTGCGCTGCGCTACGACGAGCTGACGGCCCGCGGCGCCGCGGACGCGTCGTTCTCCTGGAGCGTCGACGACGAGGACGCCGTCATCTCCGTCAACTACACCTCCGGGACCACCGGCAAGCCCAAGGGCGTGATGTACACCCATCGCGGCGCCTACCTCGCCTCGCTCGGCAACGTGACGACCCAGGGTTTCACCATCGACACCAACTACCTGTGGACGCTGCCGATGTTCCACTGCAACGGCTGGTGCGGCCCGTGGGGTCTCACCGCGGTCGCGGCCACCCACGTGTGCCTGCGGGCGGTCCGCGGCGACGACATGTGGCGTCTGATCGACACCGAGGGCATCAACCGGATGTCGGGCGCCCCCACGGTGCTCACCACGCTGGCCACCGCGCCCGAGGCGCACCCGATGACCACCCCGATGGCGATCGCCGCGGCGGGCGCCCCGCCCAGCCCCACCGTCATCAAGGCGATCCGGAACCTGGGCATCGAGATCATCCACGTCTACGGGCTCACCGAGACCTACGGGCCGTACGCGGTGTGCGAGCCGGACCCGAGTTGGTCGGCCTACTCCGGCGACGAGCTCGCGGTGCTGATGGCACGCCAGGGCGTCGGCATGCTGACGGCCGAGCGGCTGCGCGTGGTCCGCACCGAGACCGTCGACGGCGCACTGGTCGACGTGGCGTCCGACGGCGTCGAGATGGGCGAGATCGTGATGACCGGCAACGTGGTGATGAAGGGTTACCTCGACGCCCCCGACCAGACGGCCGAGGCGTTCGCCGGCGGCTGGTTCCACTCCGGCGACCTCGGGGTGATGCATCCGGACGGCTACGTGCAGCTGCTCGACCGCGCCAAGGACGTGGTGATCTCCGGCGGCGAGAACATCTCCACCATCGAGGTGGAGCAGGCCGTGGTGAGTCATCCGGCGGTGCTCGACGTCGCGGTGATCGGCGTGCCCGACGAGAAGTGGGGCGAACGCCCGAAGGCCTACGTGCAGCTCGCCGAGGGCGCCGCGGCCACCGAAGCCGAGATCATCGCGCACGTGAAGAGCGCGATCGCCTCATACAAGGCGCCGCGCGAGGTGGAGTTCCTGGACGTGCTCCCGAAGACCTCGACCGGCAAGACCCGCAAGAACGAACTCCGCGACGCGGCCTGGGGCGACACCCGCACCCGGATCCGGGGCTGAGCCCGGCCGGGAGGCGCGTGCCGCCGCCGCGCCCGGATCAGACGGGCAGCTGCGCGAGCTGCGCGATCAGGTCGGCCTCGTCGACCCGGGTGCTGTGCCCGTCGGACATCACCGGGACGCCGCCGACCAGCACGGAGTCGACGACGGCCGCGCTGCCCGCGGTCAGGATCATCGCCCCCGGATCGCGGACCGGCAGGGTCGCGTAGTCGCGGTCGAACCGGATCACGGTGAGGTCGGCCGGCGCGCCGACGGTGACCCCGCCGACCACCTCGGGGATCTGCAGGGTCCGGTTCGCCCCGCCGCACGCGATGTCGAGCACTCCTCGGGGAAGCCGAGCAGGTCGGGATCGGTGTGGGTGACGCGCTGCAGGTAGGCGCCGAGCCGGAAGGCCTGGAACATGTCCTGGGTGTCGTTGCTGGCGGCGCCGTCGACGCCCAGGCCCACCGGGATCCCGTGATCGAGCATCGACGGGACGGGCGCCACGCCGCTGCCGAGCCGCATGTTGCAGACCGGATTGTAGGCGACCGAGACGCCGCGTTCGGCGAGGACCTTCTGGGCGACGTCGTCGAGCTCCACGCAGTGCACCGCGAGGAGACCCGGCCACAGGAAACCGGCCGAGTCCAGGTATTCGACGGCGCCCATGCCGGTGTGCTCGCGTGCGGTCACGTCGTCGACGTCGGTCTCGAGGAGGTGGATCATCACCGGAACGTCGTTCTCCTCGGCGTATCGGCGGACGACGGCCATGCCCTCGACCGTCAGCGATCGGAGGTTGGGCACCGCCAGCGCCAGGGAGATGGCCGAGCCTGCGGTCCGGCGTCGCAGGTCGTCGACCATGGCCAGGACCTCGTCCATCGGCGCCATCAGGGCGGGTTCGAAGCCCCAGCGTCGTGTCGCATCCGCGCGGTCGGCGATGCCGACGCCGAAGACCGTGCGGATGCCGGTGTCGGTCAGGCCGCGGACGACGGCCTGATGGATCTCCGTCGACGGCGACGGCCACATGTGCTCGACGACCGTGGTGGTCCCCGACCGCAGCAGTTCGAGGGTCGCGGACACGGTGGCGAGGTAGGCGCGCTCGGGGGTGATCCGCACCGTCTCGCGGCCGATCAGCTGAAGCCATTCGATGAGCCCGGTGTTCTCGGCCATGCCGCGCATCAGGGACTGCTGCAGGTGGGTGTGGGTGTTGACGAAACCGGGGATCACATGGCGGACCGCTTCTCCCGGTGCGGCGGCGGGCGTGATGTCGGCGACGATGCCGTCGACGATGTGGACGTCCCGGTGGGGGAGCCATTCGCCGGCGGTGAACACGGTGACGTCGGCGAGGGTCTGTGTGGCGGTCATGGATTCCGTCCTGAGGGTCTGAGTGCGGGGTGCGAGGTGCGGGGGTCGTCGCGGACGAGTGATCCCGGTGGTCTCCGGGATCACTCGTCCAGGCGGTCGGACTACTCGACGGCGATCGACGGGTCGCCGAACTGCGGGTCGAACAGCGTGGCCGGGTCGACCTTCGGATCCACCCCGGAGCCGTCCTGCGCGGCGATGGGGGCGATGTCGGCGACGAAGGCGGCCACCCGCGCGACGTCGTAGGTGCCGACCGAGCCGTTCTCGTTCGAGATCAGGCCCTTCTCCTTCATCGTCGCAGCGGCGTATTCGGCCTCGCCGAGCGTGTACGGGCTGTTGCCGGCGTCCTTGGCGACGACGTCGACGATCCGCCGATTGGTGGCTCCGGGAGAGGTGATGTAGTCGGCGCCGGCCCGCTGGATGATCGGCACCAGCTTCTTCAGGCACGGCGTCATCTCCGCGAGCTTGTCGGCGCGCACCGACACGTTCGCCGCGTACGGGTCGAAGCCGACGTCGGCGAGCATCCCGTAGCCGACCGGCTTGTTCCACGACGGCGTGTCGTGTTCGTAGGTGTACGGCTCGGACGTGACGTAGCCCTGCTGGGCGATCTTCGAGTCGGCGACGAAGCGGGCCGGGTTGCCGTCGTAGCCGGGATCGAGCTGCGACTCCTTCACCATGCCCTTGGCGACGAGCCACTTCGGGAAGATCTGCTCCTTGGAGACGACGACCGTGGTGTCGGAGTCCTTGAGGGTCTTGAGGGTGAGGCCGGGATGCGCCGCCGGATCCCACATGACGATCGCCGGATTGTGCGTCAGGAGCGGGGTGACGCCGACGACCTTCTGGCTGCCGCTCGCGGTGATGATCTGCTCGCCGTGCACCAGCCCGAGGTGCGTCGCGTCGTCGACGTACATGCGGGAGGCGACGGACTGGAAGCCGATGGCGGGGCCGCCGGCGCGCAGCTCCAGCGAGATCCCGGTGTCCTTGCCGCCGGCGACGAGGGTGCCGGTGACCGACTTCTTGTCGGTGTCGACGGTGTAGTCGTCGCCGAGCAGCTCGAACACGCCGCCCATGTCGGCCTGCGGCTGCCACTGCAACTGCACGACGAGGGTGGCCGGGCAGACGTCGGCGAGTTGCTGGGCGGCCGGTGCGGGGTCGTAGTGGACGTCGGCGCCGGTGGTCGACGAATTGCATGCAACCAGGGATCCGGCGGCCAGCAGGCCGGTGAGGCCGGCGAGTCCGGTCCGGAGGGTGCGCGAGCGGCGGCGTCCGCCGGCGGTGCGGGTGGAACGGGTGGTCATGGAGTCTCCTGGTGTGTGCCTGGTGGTCAGCCGGAATCGACGGAGACGACCGCGTCGTCGCGATGTCGTGTCGTCGGCTGGGTGACTCCACCGTCACCGAGGCCCGCGCTGCGGCGCAACCCGGGGAGGTGCATGTAACGGTTTATTTACACAAGCGAATGGGTGTTGATTACATGCAATCGACATTCTGGATGTCGATCGGGGGCACGACCCCGCCGAGATCCGGAGGTACCAGCCATGCCACCCACCCAGGTCGTCGACACCATGCAGGACGTCGACGCGAGCCACTTGACCCAGGGCACGATGGTGTCCTTCCACGACGTGTCCATGGTGTACGACACCGGCACCGTCGCCCTCGACGACGTCTCGCTGACGGTGGCCGACGGCGAGTTCGTCGCCGTCGTCGGACCGTCCGGCTGCGGCAAGTCCACCCTGCTGCGGCTGGCCGCCGGACTCGAGAGCCCGACCTCCGGTTCGGTGGCCGTCGACACCCCGTCCCGGGCCTTCATCTTCCAGGAGCCCACCCTCATGCCGTGGGAGACGGTCCGCAGGAACGCCTCGCTGCTGGTCGACCTCGCGAAGATGCCGGCCGCCGAGAAACAGCGTCGGGTCGACGCCGCCCTCGACGCGGTGGGCCTCGCCGGTTTCGCCGATCAACTGCCGCAGGCCCTGTCCGGCGGCATGCGGATGCGCGTCTCGCTGGCGCGGGCGCTCGCCGTCGAACCCGAGGTGATGCTGCTCGACGAGCCGTTCGGCGCCCTCGACGACCTCACCCGGCAGGACATGCAGATGCAACTGCTGAACCTGTACGACCGCGCCGGATTCACCGCCCTCTTCATCACCCACTCGGTGTTCGAGGCGGTGCTCCTGGCCGACCGGGTGGTGGTGATGTCGGCACGACCGGGCCGGATCGCGGCCGTCGTCGACGTCGACCTTCCGCGTCCGCGGACCGCGGACATGCGCTTCGCCCCCGAATACACCGACGCGGCCGAACACGTCGCCGGCCTGCTGGCGGGTGTGCGATGAGCCTGGCACTGAAGACGACGGGCGCCGGGCGCACCGACCCGGCCGCGCCGGCGAAGACCGGGGTGGCGAAGACCGCAACGGAGAAGACTGCAACGGAGAAGACCGAGGCGGAGAAGACCCGCCGGATCCGCCTCCTCCGCGGCCGCGCCGCGCCGCTCCTGGTGTCCGCGATCGCCCTCGCCGCGGGCGTGGTCGTCTGGTACGCCGTCTCGTACCTGGTGCTCTCGCCCCGGCGCCGCTTCCTGCTGCCGCCGCCGCACGAGGTGGTGACCGAATCGCTGGCGGTGCCCGGTCACCTTCGAGCCGATGCTGTCGGCGCTCGGTGTCACCGCGCTCGTGGCCGTGATCGGCTTCGTCCTGGCGATGGTCGTCGGCGTCGCCCTCGGCGCCCTGATGAGTCAGGCGTGGTGGCTGGAACGGTCGATCTTCCCGTACGCCGTCGCGTTGCAGGTGGTCCCGATCCTCGCGATCACCCCGCTCCTGGGGCTCTGGTTCGGCTACAGCTTCTCCTCCCGCGTCGCCGTGTGCGTCCTGATCGCGCTGTTCCCCATCATCACCAACACCCACTTCGGGTTCGCCTCGGTCGACAAGGGGCTCCGCGAACTGTTCGCCCTCGGCCACGCCTCGCGGATGCGCACCCTCGTGCGGCTGGAGCTGCCGTCGGCGATGCCGTCGATCCTGACCGGCATGCGGATCGGCGCCACCCAGGTGGTGGTCGGCGCGATCATCGGCGACATGTTCTTCGCCCAGGGCGCTCCCGGCATCGGGACGCTCATGGACACCTACCGGGCGCAGCTGCGCTCCCACGACCTCATCGCGGCCATCCTGCTCGCGGCGCTCTTCGGCATCGCGGTGTTCGCGGCCACCTCCGTCGCCGCCAAACTGGCCGTCGGCCGCCGGCACCAGCAATGACCTCCGTTCCGGAAGAGAAGGAATCCACCATGACCGAGTTCTCCATCCCCACCATCGACATCGGCCCGTACCTGACGCCCGGGGCGTCCGCGGCGACCGACGAGGACTGCGCGGCGGCGGCCCGGGCGATCGACGAGGCCTGCCGCACCGTCGGGTTCATGCAGATCGTCGGCCACGGCCTGTCCGACGATGCGATCGCCGGCCTCGCCGGAGCGATCGACGAGTTCTTCGGCCTCCCGCCGGAGACCAAGTCGCAGTACCGCAGGATCGGCGAGAACCGGGGTTACGCGCCGCCGAAGTCGGAGTCGCTCAGCATGAGCCTGGGCGTCGCCAACGCCAACATGATGAACGACTTCTACGAGTCGTTCACGATCGGCACCCACGCCTCGACCTACCCGGGCGTCGACCTGCCCGTCGACAGCTACCCGGACAACACCTGGCCGGACGCCGCGCCCGGTTTCCGGCCCGCCGTGCAGGCGTACTGGGACGAGGTGACCGCGGTGTCCCGGGTCATGCTGCGCGCGTGCGCCGAAGCCCTCGGCCTGGCGCCGGACCACTTCGAACCGCTCACCGACCACTCGATCGACGCGATGAAGATGAACAACTACGCGCTGCCGCCCGGCGCCGTCGAACTCGACGGCGACCTGACCGGCATGGGCGCCCACACCGACTTCGGCATCCTCACGCTGCTCTGGGCCGACCGGGTGGCGGGCCTGGAGGTCCTCGGCGACGACGGCGTGTGGCACCCGGTGATGCCCGCCGACGGAGCCCTCCTGATCAACCTGGGCGACGCGTTCGCCCGCTGGACCAGCGACCGCTGGAAGTCCACGCTCCACCGAGTCAACCCGCCCGTCATCGACGGCCGGATCGAACGACGACGCTCGGCGGCCTTCTTCTTCGACGGCAACCACGACGCCGTCATCGAACCGCTGCCCGGCACGCTCGCCGACGGCGCCGAGCCGTATCCGCCGATCACGGTCGGCGAGCACCTCGACGCCAAGATCGCCGGCATGAAGCGCGGCGTGGCCCCCGCCGACGCCGCGCGAGAAGCCGCCCGCGTCCTCAACGCGGGCTGAACCCGTACCGAACACCGTCCGTTTCCACCACCGCTCTCACCACCACGCCAGGAGGCACCCCTTGTCCGCAGACACCTATTCGATGACAGAACTCGACCGGGAATCCCAGATGGGCGGCTACGGCGTCGAGACCGACCGGTCCGTGCCGCGCATCGACCTGACCGATCGGGAGAACCGGCGGGAGGAGATCACCCGGCAGCTGTGGGACGCGGCGACGGAGATCGGCTTCTTCCAGCTGGTGAACCACGGGATCGGCCAGGACGTCGTCGACGATGCGTTCGCGACCGCGCGGGACTTCTTCGCGCTGCCGCAGGAGGCGAAGGCGGCGCTTCCCCTCGACAAGCCGAACAACGTCGGCTGGGAGTACTCCAGCCAGGTGCGGCCGTCGACCGGCACCCCCGATCAGAAGGAGTCGTACCAGATCACCCGGCCGCACATGGCCGGTCTGTGGCCCGCGGAGGAGCAGCTCCCCGGCTTCCGGGAACGGATGCTGGGCTTCGAAGCGCAGTGCTGGGAGGTCGCGATGTGGGTGCTCTCGTGCTTCGCCGACCGGCTCGGATTCGAGCGCGACTTCTTCGCGAAGGCGCACGACCCCGCGGCCGACGACTACCAGTCGACCCTGCGCCTCATCCACTACTACGGCCGGCCCGACGACGAGCCGATCGACCCGAGCATGTGGCGTGCCGGAGCGCACACCGACTTCGACTGCCTCACCCTGCTCTTCCAGCGCACCGGTCAGGGCGGCCTGCAGGTGTGCCCGGGCAGCGAGGCCGAGAACCGGGAGTGGACGTCGGTGGAACCGGCCGACGACGTGATCACCTGCAACATCGGTGACATGCTGATGCGCTGGAGCGACGACGAGCTGTCGTCGAACTTCCATCGCGTCCGGATGCCGCGACCCGGCGAGTACACCGGGCCGCGCTACTCGATCCCGTTCTTCGCGCAGGCCAACCGGACCGTGATGATCGATCCGCCGCGGGGGACCTATCCGCCGATCAGCGCCGCGGACTACATTCGACAGCGAGTCGCCGCCAATTACGGCAAGCCCGCGATGTGAACGGGCCGGGGACGGGGAGGGGACGTCGATGACAGGGGCCACCGCCGAATCGCTGCTGGCCGACTCGGTCTACCGCGATCTCACCGAGCGGATCTTCGTCGGCACGCTCGGCCCGGGGGCGGCGCTGAGCGTGCCCGCGATCGCCGCCGAACTCGACGTGAGCCGCAGTCCGGTGCGCGATGCGGTGCAGCGGCTGGTGGCCGGCGGGCTCGCCGTGCACGTGCCCCACGCGGGCGCCAAGGTCGCCAAGATCGACGATCGCGCCGTCGAAGAGGTGCTGTCGGTGCGCCGGGCGCTCGACGGCGTCGCCGCCCGCGATGCGACCGAGCGCGCCACCTCCGCCGACGTCGCCGCCCTGTTCACCCTGCTGTCCGAACAGGAACGGCGACTCGCCGGCCCCCCGGACGCGTTGACCGAGGCGCGGCTGGACCTGGAGTTCCACACCGCGGTGCGCGACATCGCCGGGAACGCCGTCCTCAGCGACTTCCTGCACCAGCTCGACATCCGGGCGCACCTGCACAACTCGGGACTGTGGTCGGATCGGCGGGCGCGGGAACTCGCCGTCGTCGAGCATCGGCGCATCGTCGACGCGATCGAGAGCGGCGACGCCGACGCCGCCGAACGGGCCGCGACCGCGCACGTCAGCGCGATCCTGGTGCGCATGCGGCGGCTGCGCGCGGGATAGGGACGGCTCCCGCGGGGGACGGTCAGCGGTCGGCGAGGCCGCACATCCACCAGTCGTCGCCCAGCGCGATCGGGTCGCGACACCGCAGACCGTACATGTCGTAGCCGGCGGGTGAGCCCGCCGGACTGTGCCAGTAGCCGCCCGCGTCGTCGGGCACGCCGATCCACTGGGGGAAGAAGCGGGCGCTGTCGCGGTCCCCCGACACCCGGCCGCCCGCGGAGAGGAACCGCAGATGCGCCGGGAGGGGTGCGCCGTAGTAGTCGTGGCCGGGATCGGTGCTCAGGGCCTGCCGGTACAGCGCGCGGTGGGTGGCGAACCAGGTGCGCGGGGAGAGCGGCCACCAGGCGCCGACCACGGTCGTGATCAGGAGCACGACGGCGATCAGCGCCGCTGCCGCGGCGGTCCGACCTCTGGAGCGTCGGCCCAGCCGCACCGCCCCGACCACGAGGCAGACCAGGCCGGCGACAGCGCAGAGCCACATCAGCGAGACCACCGCGAGATCGAGGACCCACAGGCTCGTCCGCGCGTACGAGTGCACCATGGCGACCAGCCAGAGCAGGAGACCGAGCCCGAGCAGGGTCCCGGCCCCGCGGTCGGAGTTCATGCGCGGATCCTGACATATGGCGACAGCGATTCAGCGGGTTCGCCGCCGGATCGCTGTCGCCATACGTCAGCGATCCGGTGGTCGGGGTGTGGTGGATCGGGGAGCGGTGGACCGCCGGGCGGACACGACGGACAGGCGCGCAGGCATCCGATCCATCCGCGGTCCGTCAGGAGCCGAGCCACTTTTCCCGCGGTGGCGCAGGCATTGTCGAACACCTGGGAGCACCCCAGTCGGATGGTGAACAGATCGGCGTCGAGCGCCGCATTCGAGGTCTCGCTCGCGATCCAGGTCACGCGAGGCGGCGTCACCGTGGAACGACTCGCCGTCGAGTTCCACGACCAGGCCGTAGTCGTCGTACACGCCGTCCCGATATCCGTGGCGCCCCGCGGTCGTGCGGGCCTGCCTCGTCGGGCACGGAAGGCCGTGGGCTCGTTCGACGTGAGTCAGGTATCGGTGCTCGAGCACCGAATGCGTGCCGTCACGGATGTCGGTGAGGATCGATCTGAGAAATGGCCGGCGATGCATCCGGGGGCGCTTCTCCATCGCGGAGAGCAGTCGATCCACCGTCGTCTTCTTACGGCCGACGATCGACGACAGGGTGGCGATCGCCGTTCGCTCGGAGTCCGCCGCATTGGCCACGTCGAGGGCGGCCTCCTCGGGTCGCAGTCGTGGAGGCGACTGATTCCACAGCACGCTCTCGTGCAGGCGGGTCCGCCGCTGGAGAGTGTGGCCCCGGCGGGGGTGAACCTTCCTCTGGTGGAGGCTGCGATCGGCGTCGACGACGACGTGAATCGGTCCGGAACCCATGTTCAACACGGTGATGCCGCCGAGCGCGGCCGGGTACGCATCGAGGACGGCGGCCCATGCGCGTTGCCGCCACGTGAGCGGACCCGTATGGCCGACGTAGATGCCGGGGTGGATCGGGCTCCACTCCCGGCGGCGCAACTTGGAACGAAGGTGCGAATCGGTACACCCCAGTTCGCGCGCCTGTCTTCGGGAGATCACGTCGTCCTGGTCGAGCATCAGGGTCGCGATCGCGGCCCACTGCGGAGGCTGCGGTGAGATCTTTCTCGCGGGACTGTCGGCCGTCATCGACACAGTGTGGCGCTCCCCGACGGTTTCGAGAAGGGGGGCGAGTCGCCGGTCTGTGGACAACGTTCTCCGTTGTGGATGACGAGTTTCGAGCGGGGACCGGCCTGGCTAGAATACGTTCGGCCAAAGGCCCACCCCGCGGCTTCACAGCCAGGATACTGCCGCCATGCGTCAGTGATCTGGCGGTGAAGCCTCAGCCGACGGGGGCGGCGACGGTCGAGTGATAGAGACGGGCGATCGCGTCGACGAGGACCGGGTGGGCGCCGATCGGACCGGCCACGAGAGCCCCCGGCACGACCTCGTCGAGGACGCGCTCGGTGCGGTCGGTCAGCAGCCCCGCGGACAGGAAGAGGGGAGACGCGGCGATCCGCGTCGCCCCCGCCGCCCGCAGCCGTTCGACGGCCCGGCGGATCGCAGCGCCCTCCGGGCCCAGTCGCGTCGCGAAGACCGTCTCCACGGGGACCCCGAGGACACCGGAGAGTTCACGGCCGCGTTCGCGGATGGACGCGTCGGAGCCGGGATCGGAGGAGCCGACGGCGTAGAGGAGGACGCCGGGTCCCTTCGACTCGGGTTCGTTCCCCGCCCGGCTCGGGGAGCGGGGGAGGGCGGTCGCGTCCTCGGGCTGGAATGAGCAGGGGAACGCAGAGCCGTCTCCGGGACGGGGCGAGCGGGGGAAGCCTGCCTCGGCGAGGCGGTCGACCAGGGCGGGAACCGGGGAACAGCGCCCGATCACGGGGGTCTGCACGGTGCGCAGCCCCGGGTTGCGGGCCCGCGCGCCGGACAGGATCTCCGGGAGATCCTTCTTCGAGTGGAAACCGTCCCCGAACAACAGCGGTACGACGACCACGTCGAGCCCGTCGCCGGCCTCGTGCGCGAGGGCATTGAGCGCATCGTCGATCAGCGGCTCGTTCAGGTCGAGGTAGGCCAGCTCGACGCGGACGCCGGGGAGTGCGGCGGCCGCCGCCGCGGCGACACGGCGGGCCGTGGCGGCGAACCGCACGTCACGACTGCCGTGCGCCGCGAGGAGCAGGACGGGGGTCTCGACTTCGCTCGACCAGCGAGAGCTGCTCGACCAGCGAGGGCTGTTCGATCGACGAGGACTGCTCGGCCAGCGAGGGCTGCTCGGCCAGCGAGGGCTGCTCGACCAGCGAGGGCTGTTCGATCGACGAGGGAGGCTCGCCAGGCGGGGGACCCTCGACCCGAGAGGGCTGCTCGACCGACGCGAGGGGGCCCTCACGCTGGTCGAGCGGAGTCGAGACCACCACCGGCGAGGGGACGTCATCAGACCAGGGCGGACGACGAGAGGTGCAGGCCCTCCAGCGCGTCGCCGATCAGGCCCGCGCCCAGGGTGTTGCCGCCCTGCGGATCGATCAGCAGGAAGCTGCCGGTCTCGCGGTTCACCTGGTAGTCGTCGGCGGCGATCGGTTCGGCGGTCATCAGTGAGATGCGGCCGATCTGGTTCAGCTCCACCGTCTCCGGGGTGTCGATCAGGGCCAGATGCTGCTCGTCGAACAGGACGTCGAGGCCGCCGATGATCACCGGGGTGGTCTTGGTGCCGTGCTTCAGCAGCAGGCGGGCGCCGGGGCGCAGGGCCTTGTCGCCGAGCCAGCACACGGTCGCGGTGAACTGCTGCGCGGGCTCGGGGGCGTCGGTCACGGCGGCGAGCAGGTCGCCGCGCGAGATGTCGATGTCGTCCTCGAGCAGGAGGGTCACGCTGCGGCCGGTGTGGGCAGCGGCCAGCTCGCCGTCGGGCGTGTCGATCTTCGCGATGCGCGACCGCTGTCCGGACGGCTGCACCACCACCTCGTCGCCCACGTGCACGGTGCCGGCCGCGACCTGACCCGCGTAACCGCGGTAGTCGGGGTACTCGGCGGTGCGCGGACGGATCACGTACTGCACCGGGAAACGGAAACCGACGTCGCGCCGGTCCGGCTCGTTCGGCACGGTCTCCAGGTGCTCGATGAGCGTCGGGCCGTCGTACCACGGGGTGTTCTCGCTGCGGATCGCGACGTTGTCGCCGTGCAGCGCCGACACCGGGATCTCCACGACCTGCTCGGCGCCGTAGCCCAGCGACCGGGTGATCTCGTTGAACTCGGCGGAGATCTCGGCGAACACCTCGGCGGGGTCGTCGACGAGGTCGATCTTGTTCACGGCCAGCACCAGGCGCGGCACGCCCAGCAGCGCCATCACGGCGGCATGACGGCGGGTCTGGGAGACGACGCCGTTGCGGGCGTCGACCAGCAGGATCACCAGCTGCGCGGTGGACGCGCCGGACACCGTGTTGCGGGTGTACTGCACGTGGCCCGGGGTGTCGGCGAGCACGAAGCTGCGCGCCGGGGTCGCGAAGTAGCGGTAGGCGACGTCGATGGTGATGCCCTGCTCGCGTTCGGCGCGCAGGCCGTCGACCAGCAGCGACAGGTCGGGGGTGTCCATGCCGCGGTCGACCGAGGCCTTGGTGACGGCGTCGATCTGGTCGGCCAGGACCGACTTGGTGTCGAACAGCAGGCGGCCGACGAGGGTCGACTTGCCGTCGTCGACGGAGCCGGCGGTGGCGATCCGCAGCAGGTCGCCGCCGTCTTCCAGGGTGGGGGTGCTCATCAGAAGTATCCTTCGCGCTTGCGGTCTTCCATGGCGGCCTCGGACACGCGGTCGTCGCCGCGGGTCGCACCGCGTTCGGTCAGTCGGGAGGCGGCGACCTCGGCCAGGACGGCCTCGTTGTCGGCGGCCTCGGAGAGGACGGCGCCGGTGGTGGAGCCGTCGCCCACGGTGCGGTAGCGCACGGTGCGGGTCTCGACGACCTCGCCCTCACGCGGTCCGCCCCACGGGCCGGAGGTCATCCACATGCCGTCGCGCTGGTACACCTCGCGCTCGTGCGCGTAGTACAGCGGCGCCAGCAGCACCTGCTCGCGGGCGATGTAGCGCCACACGTCCAGCTCGGTCCAGTTGCTCAGCGGGAACACGCGGACGTGCTCGCCCGGGGCGTGGCGACCGTTGTACAGGTTCCACAGTTCGGGACGCTGACGCTTCGGATCCCACTGGCCGAAGGCGTTGCGCAGCGAGAAGATGCGCTCCTTGGCGCGGGCCCGCTCCTCGTCGCGGCGGGCGCCGCCGAACACGGCGTCGAACCGGTTCTCGGTGATGCCGTCGAGCAGCGGGATGGTCTGCAGCGGGTTGCGGATGCCGTCGGGACGCTCGGTGAGGCGGCCGTCGGCCAGGTAGTCCTCCACCTTGGCCACGTGCAGCCGCAGGTTGTGGCGTTCGACGATCTCGTCGCGGAACTTGATGATCTCCGGCAGGTTGTGGCCGGTGTCCACGTGCAGCAGCGCGAACGGCAGCGGCGCCGGCCAGAAGGCCTTGAGCGCCAGGTGCAGCAGCAGCGTGGAGTCCTTGCCGCCGGAGAACAGGATCACCGGGCGCTCGAACTCGCCGGCCACCTCGCGGAAGATGTGGATCGACTCGGACTCGAGCGCATCCAGGGTGGAGAAGTCGCCGT
Organism: Gordonia sp. (in: high G+C Gram-positive bacteria); assembly: GCF_047600385.1. GTDB lineage: Bacteria > Actinomycetota > Actinomycetes > Mycobacteriales > Mycobacteriaceae > Gordonia. The sequence goes on from NZ_JASGKZ010000001.1 coordinate 2,367,881, forward strand.
CGGGACGGTCGGCCTGCTTGAACGTGGAGAGGTCGGTGGAGGTGTCGGAGGTGATGCTCATGAGACGTGCAACCCGCATTCTGTCTTGGCGCTGCCGGCCCAACGGCCGCTGCGCGGATCTGCTCCCGGTGCCGGCTTCTTGGTGCACGGTGCGCACCCGATCGACGGGTAACCGTCGTCGACCAGCGGATTGACCAGGACCCCGTGGGTGTCGATGTAGTCCTGGAACTGCTCGTCGCTCCAGGCGGCGAGCGGATTGATCTTGACCAGGCCGAAGCCCTCGTCGAACGAGATCAGCGGCGCGTTGGCCCGGGTGGGGGCCTCCACCCGGCGGATTCCGGTGATCCAGGCGCGGTACGGCGCCAGCGAGGCCTTCAGCGGGACCACCTTGCGCAGGCGGCAGCATTCGGCGGCGTCGCGGGCGAAGAGGTCCTTGCCGAGCAGGGAGTCCTGCTCGGCCACGCTGTGTTCCGGTTCGACGTTGACCAGGTCGAGGTCGTAGACGTCGACGACGGCGTCCCGCGTGCCGAGGGTCTCGACGAAGTGGTAGCCGGTGTCCAGGAAGAGGACCTTGAGCTTCTCGTCGTTCATGTCGGCCGGATCGATGGCGTTCTTGGCGACATCGATGAGCACGGCGTCCTGCATGTTCGCCGCGACGATGAAGTCGCTCCCGAAGGTCTTGACGGTCCACCGCACGAGCTCCTCGGCGGCGGCGTCGGGGCCGAGCAGCGCGGCGCCCTCCTCGGCGATCTCCCGGAGGTGCTTGGTGTTGAAGGTGCTGGCGGTCATCGCAGCCATTCCTCCTCCGCCCGGACGGCCCACTGGGCGAACCGCTCGCCGTCGGTGCGATGCTCGACGAAGTTGCGGGTCACCCGGTCGATGTAGTCGCCGAGTTCGGTGCTGGCCACCTTGTGCTGGCGCAGTTTGCGACCGAAACCGGAGTCCAGTCCGAGGCTGCCGCCCAGGTGGACCTGGAAGCCCTCGGCGGGGTTGCCGTCCTCGTCCTCGATCAGCTGACCCTTGAAACCGATGTCGGCGACCTGCGAGCGGGCGCACGAGTTGGGGCAGCCGTTGATGTTGACGGTGATGGGCACGTCGAGTGCGTCGTTGACGTCGGCGAGCCGTTGCTCCAGCTCGGGGACCAGGTCCTGCGAGCGCTTGCGGGTCTCGACGAAGCTGAGCTTGCAGAACTCGATGCCGCTGCACGCCATCAGGTTCCGGCGCCAGTTGGACGGGCGGCCCTGCAGCCCGTGCTTGCCGAGTTCGGCGATCAGGCCGTCGACCTGGTCGTCGGGGACGTCGAGCACGATGAGCTTCTGGTACGGGGTGAACCGGATCCGGTCCGAGCCGACCAGTTCGGCGGCGTCGGCGACCGACTGCAGGATGGTGCCCGAGACGCGGCCGGCGATCGGCGAGAAGCCGACGGCGTTGAGGCCGTTCTTCTGCCTGGTGACGCCGACGTGGTCGATCGGGTGGGCCAGCGCCTCGGGGGCGGGGCCGTCGATCAGCTTCCGCTTGAGGTACTCGGTCTCCAGGACCTCGCGGAACTTCTCGATGCCCCAGTCCTTGACGAGGAACTTCAGGCGCGCCTTGGACCGCAGTCGGCGGTAGCCGTAGTCGCGGAAGATCGAGACGACGCCCTCCCAGACGTCGGGCACCTCGTCGAGCGGGATCCAGACGCCGACGCGCTGGGCGAGCATCGGGTTGGTGGAGAGGCCGCCGCCGACCCACAGGTCCAGGCCGGGGCCGTGCTCGGGGTGGTTCACGCCGATGAAGGCGACGTCGTTGATCTCGTGGGCGACGTCCTGCAGACCGGAGATGGCGGTCTTGAACTTGCGCGGCAGGTTCGAGTACTTGGGGTCGCCGATGTAGCGCTTGACGATCTCGTCGATCGCCGACGTCGGATCGAGCACCTCGTCGACGGACTCGCCGGCCATCGGCGAACCGAGGACGACGCGCGGGCAGTCGCCGCAGGCCTCGGTGGTCTTGAGTCCGACCGACTCCAGGCGATCCCAGATGGCGGGGACGTCCTCGACGCGGATCCAGTGGAACTGGACGTTCTCGCGGTCGGAGAGGTCGGCGGTGTTGCGGCCGTACTCGGTGGAGAGCTCGCCGAGCGTGCGGAGCTGCTTCGCCGAGAGCGCCCCGGCGTCGCACCGGACGCGCATCATGAAGTACGGGGCCTCGAGCAGGTCGATGTTCTCGTCGCCGGTGAAGGTGCCGTCGTAGCCCTCGGTGCGCTGGGTGTACAGGCCCCACCAGCGGAAACGGCCGCGCAGATCGGCCTTGTCGATGCCCTCGAAGCCGACCTTGGAGTAGATGTCGACGATCCGGCCCTTGACGTTGAGCGGGTTGTCGTCCTTCTTGGACTGCTCGTTCGGGTTCAGCGGCTCGCGGTAGCCCAGGGCCCACTGGCCCTCGGCGCGCTTCTTGACCGGGCGGGTCCGCTTGCGCGGAGCGGCGCCGTCGGCACCGGCCGCGGCACGCGGGGTGCGGGCCGGGCGGTCACCGCGGGCCGGTCGCTCCGCCCGTGCCGGGCGTTCGGTGCGCGCCGGGCGGGCGGGGCGCTCGCGGGCCGGTTCGGTCGAGGGGGAGGCGGGGGTGTCGCCGGTCGACTCGGGGGTGGTGAGCGTCATCGATTCTCCTCGCGCACCGCACGCGGCGGCACGACAATGGGGGCTGTACCAAGGGTGAGGATTCGGGCATCCTGGGGCCGGTTCCGCGGAAGGGCTGCTTCCGGGTTCGGTGACCGGTGGAGGAGGACTGTTCGAGGCCGAAAGTGCTCTAGGGCAGACAGGATGCGCTGTCGCAGCGCATGAGGTCGATGTGGCGCCTCGCGATGAGGCGCACGCCCGAAGTAGTCACGTCGACCATGGTGCCACGACTTCGGCCGCGTCGTCTACTTGGGCTTATTTTCCCGCACGATGATTTTAACTGTTTGTGCTGGTCGTGGTTCATGATGGACGGATGTCTCTCCGCGCCCCCGCGATCCCGCTGCCCGAGGCGGCGACCGATCGCCTCAGGTCAGTGCAGGTGCGGCCCTTCGGGCTGTACCTGCACGTGCCTTTTTGCGCGACCCGGTGCGGATACTGCGATTTCAACACCTACACGGCGGGCGAGTTGGGGTCGTCGACGTCGCCGGCGGCCTGGGCCGAGGCGGTACGACGCGAACTCGACCGGGCTGCGGAACTGCTGCGCCCCGAGCGCCCGGTGGAGACGATCTTCGTCGGCGGCGGCACGCCGTCGCTGCTAGGGGCCGACGGTCTGGCGGATCTGCTCGGTGCCGTACGACGATCCTTCGACCTCGCCCCCGGCGCCGAGGTGACCACCGAATCCAATCCGGAGTCCACCTCGCCGGAGTTCTTCGCCGGACTGCGAGAGGCGGGATACACCCGGATCTCGCTCGGCATGCAGTCCGCGGCGCCGCACGTATTGCAGATCTTGGAACGACGGCACACCCCCGGCCGGGCCCTGGCGGCGGCGCGCGAGGCCGCCGCCGCGGGTTTCGAGCACCTGAACCTGGATCTGATCTACGGCACCCCGGGGGAGACCGACGACGACCTCGCCGCCTCCCTCGATGCGGTGCTCTCGGTGCCGGTGGACCACGTGTCGGCGTACGCGCTGATCGTCGAGGACGGCACCGCGTTCGCCCGGAAGGTGCGCCGCGGCGAGGTCCCGATGCCCGACGACGACGTGCTCGCCGCCCGGTACGAGCAGATCAACGCGCGGCTGTCCGAGGCCGGCCTGACCTGGTACGAGGTGTCGAACTGGGCGCGGGCCGAGGGGGACGTGCGGTTCCCCGCGTCGTCTTCTACTTCCCCGCCGGCTGAGCCGGGCGACGCAGGAGCCCGTGTCGAAGCCTCCCCCCGCCCCGCCCCGCGGTCGGTCTGCCGGCACAACGAGGCGTACTGGCGCAGCGACGACTGGTGGGGGATCGGGCCCGGTGCGCACTCGCACGTCAACGGGGTGCGGTGGTGGAACCAGAAGCACCCCGCCACCTACTCGGCCTCCCTCGACGCCGGTTCGCTCCCGGTGGGCGGCTTCGAGATCCTGTCCGACGACGACGTCCACACCGAACAGGTGATGCTCCGCCTCCGGATGCGCTCGGGTCTGCCGACGACCGAACTCGCGCCGGACGAGATGCGGCGGGCCGAGCGCGCGGTGGCCGACGGACTGCTCCGGATCGACGACGGCGTCTACGTGCTCACCGATCCGGGCCGACTGCTCGCCGACGGCGTGATCCGGGACATCCTGGTCGACTGATCGGGCCCCGGCCGGGCGTCAGCCGACCTGGTAGACACCCGCTCCGGTCGCCACGAGTGCGCCGGAGGCTCGGGAGCGGATCTCGACGTGGCAGTGCGACAGCTTGCGTCCCCTGCGCAGCCGCGTCCCGTGGATCTCGAGGTCGTCGTTCATGGCGGGGGCGATGAAGTTCACCGACATCGACACGGTGACGCCGCGCATGTTCTCCGGCAGGGTGTCGCCGCCCCATGCGGCGGCCATGATCCCGAGGTCGACGCACGCGCTGATCGCGCCGCCGTGGACCATCGGGCCCACCGTGGTGTTGGCCTCGGTGAACGGCAGCCGGAGGTGTGCGCGGCCTTCGTCGATCTCGATGAGCCGGACGCCGAGGGTGTCGATGAACGGTGACTGCGGGAAGAAGGCGCGCATCGCCTGCGAGCCGGTCGTCGGGACGGTGTCGGACATGAGATCTCCTCAGTAATCGAAGTTACACTTCGAAAACATAGTGACACTATGAAAACGAAATGTCACTAGGTTAGAGTCGGCGCCATGAATCAGGCATTCGAAGAACCCGCCGACCGGCGTCGTCGACGGACCAGAGCCGCGATCCTGGACGCGGCGGCCGAGCTGTTCACCGAGAACGGATTCCGCCGGACCGGCGTCGAACAGCTCGCCGAGACCGCGGACGTCGCGCTCAGCTCGATCTACGCGAACTTTCCCGGCGGGAAGGCCGACGTCTACGCGGTGCTGGCCTGCCGGTCGGCGGACGAGCACGTGGACGCCATGCGCGCCGCGCTCGCCGACGTGGCTCCGGACGAGTTCACGGCGGCGGTGTTCGACGAGTACCGCCGCTACCACCGGGAGCACCCGCTGGCCTTCCGGTTGCTGGGACTGGTCGACATCGAGCCCTCGGACACCGACCTGTACGGCCCGGCGCGCAGACGGATCACCGACCGGCTCACCGGACTCGTGGACGAGGTGGTCGCGACGTCCGGCGTCGAGTCGGGGACCGTCCGACGGGAGGTCGTCCTGATGTGGGCGACCGTCAACGGTCTGCTCGGACTGCGGAGTCAGGGGTTCGTCGACGAGGCGGAGTACACCCGACTGCTCGACGATCTGCGCCCGGGAACCGCGTCGTGAGGCAGGGGCCGGTGAGGCAGGGGGAGCTCGGTCGAGCCGACAGGGTGCGGTGCGCGGTCCTCGGTCTGACGGGCGCGACCGGTGACCTGCCCGGGCGGCTGCGCGCGCCGCGCCGGGCCGCCGGCGGTGCGACCCCGGCCGTCCCGCCCGATTCGCGGCTCGCCAGGGAAGCGGCCGAGCGGGCCGCGGACGAACTCTCCCCGGAGGTGCTGGCGCATGCGTATCGCTGCTGGCAGTGGTCCGTCGCGTTCGCCGACGTCGATCGGCTGGCCCCGGATCGGGAGCTGACGTTCGTCGCCGCCGTGCTCCACGACCTCGAACTGGGCGCTCCGGACCACCCCGATCACGGGTGCTTCGCGTCGCTGAGCGGTGCGCGGGCGGGCGGACTCGTCGCCGCCCATCGGGGAGCGGAGGACGCGGAGACCGTGCGGCGGGCGATCGCCGGGCACTTCGCGCCGTGGACGCCGGAGGACCCCGTGGCCCGGGTCCTGCACAGCGCGGTGAACCTGGACGTCGTCGGTCGTCGGCTCCACGACCTCGATCCGGGGCTGGTCGACGTCGTCGAAGACCGTCATCCGCGTACCGGATTCGTTCCGGTCTTCACCGCGGCGCTGCGGGTGGAGGCGGAACGTCGGCCGCGGTCGGCGGCCGCGGTGCTCTGGCGGACCGGCGCCGTCCTGCCGATCCGGGCGAACCCCCTCGAACGCCGCTCTCGCGGTCGCGCAGCTCCCGGGTAGGTCGCCGCTGCGCATCATCGTCATCGTTCCGGATCCGGCACCCGGTTCCCCGGGCCGCCCGCGAGCGCAGTGAGCTCTCCCACCGGGGGTCGGCGACGGTGCACGCCGACACGGGCCGCCCGCGAGCGCAGTGAGCTCTCCTCGCTGGTCGAGCGGAGTCGAGACCCCGGTGATCGTTCTCCGCAGCCCTTCGGCTCGGTGTGCGGCGTCGTCGTGCCGGATGCCCGTCGAGACGGGGTCAGTCCAGGCTGTGGCGCGAGGCGTGGCGGGCGCGCCGGGGGTTGGGCGGCAGAGTGCGGGCCGGCGGGGCCTCGTCGACGGGGTGCGGCGGGACGGGGGTGCCGGGCGGAGGCGGCGTGTGCGGGGCGCGGTGCGTCCCGAACTGCCCGCCGGAACCGGGAGCCGGAGCGGCGTTCGGCGAGGTGCCGAACTGGGGGCCGGGGTTCGCAGCGCCGGGATTCGGTCCCGGGGCGGCATCCGTGCCGGCCGGGACGAAGGTGCCCGCGGCGATCATCTCGTCCAGGTCGAGCAGTCGGGCGTGCACCACGGTCCTGTTCCGCAGGGCCGAGCGCACGGCGCGGTGCAGCCCGTCCTCCAGGTACAGCTCGCCGCGGTAGTGCACCACGTGGGCGAAGAGGTCTCCGTAGAAGGTGGAGTCCTCGGACAGCAGCTTGTCCAGCGCGAGCACCGTGGTGATCGTGTTCACCTGGTCCAGCCGGATCTGGCGCGGCGGGATCTGCGCCCACTCGCGCGGGGAGAGCTTGAACTCGGGATACGGCCTGCCTTCGAAGACGCCCTTGAAGATCATCGTGCTCGGTCCCCTGAGTCGATTAACTAGAATTGTGTAAGACCGGCGGCCGTCGGTCTCAGACTACTGTAAGCAACAACGCGCTCAGAGAGGGGGAAGAGTGTCGAGCACAGACGACCGACGCTTCGAGATCCTGCGTGCGATCGTCACCGACTTCGTCGCCACCCAGGAACCGATCGCCTCGAAGGCCCTGGTGGACCGGCACAATCTCGGGGTCTCCAGCGCCACGGTCCGCAACGACATGGCGGTCCTGGAGGCGGAGGGCCTCATCACCCAGCCGCACACCAGTTCCGGCCGGGTGCCCACCGACAAGGGCTACCGGGTCTTCGTCGACCGCATCAACGAGGTCAAACCGCTCTCGGTGGCCGAACGACGCGCCATCCTCACCTTCCTCGACACCGCCGTCGACCTCGACGACGTCCTGCGCCGCTCGGTGCGACTCCTCGCCGAACTGACCCACCAGGTCGCGGTGATCCAGTACCCGGTGCTGTCGACGTCCCGCGTCCGGCACCTCGAAGTGGTCGCGCTGACGCCGCAGCGACTGCTGCTCGTCGTCATCACCGACACCGGGCGGGTGGAACAGCGGATGGTCACCCTCCGGGAACCGCTGAACGACGACGACCTGGCCCGGGTGCGCACCCTCTTCGGCACCGCCCTCGACGGCAAACGCCTGGAGGAGGCGTCGGCCGCCGTCTCGCAGCTGGTCGACGACTGCCCGCCCGGCCTGCAGCGACCCGTCCTGGAGATCGCGACGGTGCTGATCGAGACCCTGGTGGAACGCGGCGAAGACCGGCTGGTGCTCGGCGGGACGTCGAACCTGGCTCGGAGCGCGGGGGACTTCACGCCCGCGCTCGGGGGAATGGACACGGTCCTCGATGCGTTGGAAGAGCAGGTCGTGATCCTGCGACTGCTCGCGCACACGCGCGAGAACGACGCGGTGATGGTGCAGATCGGTGAGGAGAACGCCGCCGAGAACCTGCGCAGCACGTCGGTGGTGTCGACCGGGTACGGTGCTTCGGGCACCTTCTTCGGTGGGGTCGGCGTGGTCGGCCCGACCCGGATGGACTACCCGGGCACCATGGCGGCCGTCGCCGCGGTGGCCCGCTATGTCGGCGAAGTACTCGCCGGCCGATGATGGAAACCAAGTAAGGACGCATTTCACGTGGCTCGTGATTACTACGGAATCCTCGGGGTGTCCCGAGACGCCTCCGCACAGGAACTCAAGCGCGCGTACCGCCGCCTGGCGCGGGAGTTGCACCCAGATGTGAACCCGATGGAAGAGGAGCGGTTCAAGGAGGTCACCACCGCCTACGAGGTGCTCTCCGACCCCGAACGGCGCCGGATCGTCGACGCCGGCGGCGACCCGCTGGATCGCAGCGCGGGCGGTTTCGCCGGCGGCGGCGACTTCGGCGGCCTGGGGGACATCTTCAACACTTTTTTCGGTGGCGGCGGCGGTGGCTTCGGGGGCGGCGGTCGCGGCCCGCGTGGTCGCGTCCGCCCCGGTGAACCCGCGCTGGTCGGCCTGACCCTCGATCTCGAGGAGATCGCCGCCGGCGCCGAACGCGAGATCACCGTCGACACCGCGATCCTCTGCGACTCGTGCGACGGTGCGGGCACCAGCGGCAACTCCAAGCCGGTCACCTGCGTCACCTGCCGGGGCCAGGGGGAGATCCAGACCGTGCAGCGCTCGTTCCTCGGCCAGGTGATGTCGGTGCGCGAATGCCCCGAATGCCACGGCGCCGGCGAGGTGATCCCCGATCCGTGCGGCAAGTGCGGCGGCGACGGCCGCGTCCGTTCGCGCCGGAACCTGACCGTCAAGATCCCGGCCGGCGTGGAGCAGGGCATGCGGGTGCGCCTCGCGGGCAAGGGCGAGGTGGGCCCCGGCGGCGGCCCGGCCGGCGACCTGTACGTGGAGATCAGCGAGAAGCCCGACGACGTCTTCGTGCGCGACAAGGACGATCTGCACTGCACCCTGCAGGTCCCGATGGTCGACGCCGCACTCGGCTCCGAACTCGAGATCGGCACCGTCCTGGGCGGCACCGCCCGGATCGACATCGAACCCGGCACGCAGCCCGGCACCGTCGTGACCGTCAAGGGCCAGGGCCTGCCGCACCTGAACACGGGGCTGCGCGGCAACCTGCACGCACACCTCGAAGTGGTCGTGCCGACCAGGGTCGACGGCGTCCAGCGCGATCTGCTCACGCAGCTGCGCGCCGCCGGGAACGACGGCGTCGAACTGGTGACCGCGTCGTCCAAGGCCGGCGCCAAGGACGGGCTCTTCTCCCGCCTGCGCAACGCGTTCGCAGGCCGATGACCCCGCCGGTCTTCTGGGTCGACGACGTCCCGCGCGCCGGTGAGACGGCCGTGGTGACCGGCCCGGAAGGCCGTCACGCCGTGACCGTGACCCGGATCCGGGACGGCGAACCGGTGGTGCTCGGCGACGGCCGCGGCACCCGCGCCGAGTGCACGGTGACCGAGGTCTCCGGCAAGGACCGGATGACCGTGCGCGCCGACCGCGTCGACTTCGTCGAACGACGATCCCCGCTGGTCACCATCGTGCAGGCCCTCCCGAAGGCCGAGCGCTCGGAACTCGCGGTGGACCTGATGACCGAGGCCGGGGTCGACGCGATCGTGCCGTGGCAGTCGGCGCGGAGCATCGCGCGCTGGTCCGGGGCCAAGGCGGCCAAGGGCGTCGACAAGTGGCGGGCGACCGCGGCGACGGCGGCCAAACAGGCGCGTCGTGCCTGGATCCCCGAGGTGCACGACCTCTCGGCGACCATCGCCGTCCGCGACCTCTGCGGCCGGGTCCACGCCGAGGGCGGCGTCGTGGCGTTGCTGCACGAGGCCGGGTCGACGCCGTTCCGGTCGGTCGACTTCACCGGCGCGCCCGAGGTGGTGTTCGTCATCGGGCCCGAAGGCGGACTGACCGACCAGGAGGTGTCCGACCTGACCGCGCTCGGCGGCCGCTCGGTGGTGCTCGGTCCGCAGGTGCTGCGGACCGCCGCGGCCGGGGCGGTGGCGCTCGGCGCGCTCGGCGCGGTGACCGATCGCTGGGACCGGTGAGCGGAGACGGATGAAACGCCGGAAGATCGCCTACGGCGAGCACCCCTCGCAGTACGGACACCTCTATCTCCCGGACCGGGAGCGGGCGAGCGGTCGTGCGCCGCTGGTGGTGCTGGTCCACGGGGGCTCGTGGTCGGCCGAGTTCGCGCTGGTCGTGTACTCGGCGGTGGCACGCGATCTGGTCGCCCGGGGCGCGGTGGTCTGGAACGTCGAATACCGCCGTCTCGGTGACGGCGGAACCGGCGGCGACGGCCCCGCTCACTCCGTTCCCGGCGGCGGTGACGTCAGCCCCGCTCACTCCGTTCCCGGCGGCGGGTGGCCGCAGACCGGGCGCGACGTCGTCGCCGCGCTGCGCGCCCTCGACGGCCCGGTCGCCGGGGAACTCGCGGTGGCCGGGATCGCCGTGGACCGGCAGCACGTGTCCGTCGTCGGGCACTCGGCGGGCGGTCAGCTCGCGACCTGGGCCGTCGCGCAGCTCGGCGCACGGACCGACGGCCATCGGATCACCACCGTCGTGCCGCAGTCCGCGGTGCTCGACCTCACCGTCGACGGCGCTCGTGACAAGGAGTCCGTGACGGCGTTCCTGGGCGCGTCGTACCGGCAGGCGCCGCGACGGTACACCGAGGCCTCGCCCGCGCACGCGCCGGTGACCGATGCGCGCCTGCACGTCGTGCACACCACCGACGATCGGGCGGTGCCGCTCGCCATGAGCGAGCACTACGTGGCCGTGATGACCGAGCGCGGCCAGTCGGCGATGCTGACCGAGGTCCCGGGCGAGCACGCGTGCTTCGTGAATCCGAAGACGCCCGCCCACCGCGCCACCCTGCGGGCCCTCGGCCTCTGAAGTCGGCTCTCCCGAGCCTCTGCCCGGGCCGCGGAGAAGCCCCGGAAGACGGACCCGAGGGAAACCGGGAGGCGTCCGGATGCCCCGCCGGGATAGAATCGACCTAAACCATCGGCGATTTTCAGGAGTGAAACCCTTAGTGACCAACGACGACGACGCACCCCGCGTGGCGACCTCGAGCATGGAGATCCCGCACGAGCTGGTGGTCGGGCTGCTGGGGGCGGCCGATGTCAACCTGCGGACGCTGGAATCGCAACTCCCGGCCGACGTGCACGTGCGGGGCAACAGGCTCACGCTGACCGGTCGGCCCGCCGACATCGCCGCATCCGAGCGGGTGATCTCCGAACTGATCTCGCTGGTGCGCACCGGCACCCCGCTCACCCCGGACCTGGTCCGCGAATCGATGACGATCCTCGCCGACGAGGGGAACTCCGAGTCGCCCGCGCAGGTGCTGAGCCTGGACATCATCTCCCGGCGCGGCAAGGCCATCCGGCCCAAGACGCTCAACCAGAAGCGGTACGTCGACGCGATCGATGAGAACACCATCGTGTTCGGGCTCGGTCCGGCCGGCACCGGCAAGACCTATCTGGCGATGGCCAAGGCCGTGCAGGCGCTGCATCGCAAGGAGGTCAGCCGCATCATCCTGACGCGTCCCGCGGTGGAGGCAGGCGAACGGCTCGGCTTCCTGCCCGGCTCGCTGAGCGAGAAGATCGACCCGTATCTGCGGCCGCTGTACGACGCCCTGCACGACATGATGGACCCCGAGGCGATCCCGAAACTCATGGAGGCGGGCGTGATCGAGGTCGCGCCGCTGGCGTACATGCGCGGCCGGACGCTCAATGACGCGTTCATCATCCTCGACGAGGCGCAGAACACCACCGGCGAGCAGATGAAGATGTTCCTCACCCGCCTCGGCTTCGGCGCCAAGATGGTCGTCACCGGCGACATCACCCAGGTGGATCTGCCGGGCGGCGCCGCGAGCGGTCTGCGGATCGCCGCACGCATCCTCGACGGCATCGACGACATCCACTTCGCGGAGCTGACCAGCGCCGACGTCGTCCGTCACCGGCTGGTGGCCGACATCGTCGACGCCTACGGCCGCGCCGAGGAGAACGGCACACTGACCGGGCGCGGTGCGCGTTCGTCCGGGAACCGCGCGGAACGTCGTTCCTCGCTGCAGGGAGGACACCGCCGATGAGCATCGAACTGTTCAACGAGTCCGGCCAGGACGCGCCGGAGGAGCAGATCATCGAGGTCGCGCGGTTCGCGATGGGCGCGATGGACGTGCACCAGGCCGCCGAACTGTCGATCCAGCTGGTCGACCTCGACGCCATGGCCGACCTGCACGTGCAGTGGATGGACCTGCCCGGCCCCACCGACGTGATGAGCTTCCCGATGGACGAGCTGACGCCGGGCGGCCGCCCGGACGCCGCCGACCCGGGCCCGGCCATGCTCGGTGACATCGTGCTGTGCCCCGCGTTCGCCGCCGACCAGGCCAAGAAGCAGCGCCACAGCTACGAACACGAACTCGCCGTCCTCACCGTGCACGGCGTCCTCCACCTCCTCGGCTTCGACCACGCCGAACCGGAGGAGGAGAAGGAGATGTTCGGGCTGCAGAACCAGATCCTGGCCGACTGGTACGACGCCCGCGCCGAACGCGCCGACGAGCGGCGCCAGGCGGAGAAGGACGGCCGGCTGCTGCGCGACGTCGGCTTCGACGGCCGCCCCGGCACCGAATCCGGCAGGGGCTGAGCCGCGGTGCACGACCTCGTCTTCCTGGGCGCCGCCGTCCTGCTCACGGTGATCGCCGGGGTGTTCGCCGCCGTCGACTCGGCGCTCGCGACGGTCTCCGTCGCCCGGGTCGAAGACCTGGTGAAAGACGAACGGTTCGGTGCGCAGCGCCTGGCCCGCGTCGTCGAACAGCGGCCCGCCTACATGGGCCTCACCGTGCTCCTGCGGATCGGCTTCGAGACCGCCTCGACCGTGTCGGTCTCGATCATCGTCGTCGAACATCTGGGCCTGACCTGGGGGATCGTCACGTCGATCGCCGCGATGACGGTGGTCTCGTTCGTGGCGGTGGGCGTCGGCCCCCGCACGGTCGGCCGCCAGCACGCCTACTCCATATCGCTGTTCGCGGCACCGCTGCTCACCGCGATCGGGGTCCTGCTGCGACCGGTCACGCGGATCCTGATCGTCCTGGGCAACGCGCTCACCCCCGGCCGCGGCTTCCGCAACGGGCCGTTCGCGACAGAGGTGGAGGTCCGCGAGATCGTCGACCTCGCGCAGTCGCAGGGCGTGGTCGACGACGACGAGCGCCGCATGATCCAGTCCGTGTTCGAGCTCGACGAGACCAACGCCCGCGAGGTGATGGTGCCGCGCCCGGAGATGGTCTGGATCGAGGCCGAGAAGTCCGCGACGCAGGCGATGAGCCTGGCCGTGAAATCCGGTCATTCGCGCATCCCGGTGATCGGGGAGAACCCCGACGACGTCCTCGGCGTGGTGTACCTCAAGGACGTCGTCGAACGCATGCTCCCGCAGGGGCGGATCCAGACCGATCTGACCGTCGCGGACGTGATGCGCGAAGCCTGGTTCGTGCCCGACTCCAAGCGGCTCGACGACCTGCTCGAAGACATGCAGGCGCAGCACAACCACATGGCGCTGCTGGTCGACGAGTACGGCGGCATCGCGGGCCTGGTGACCATCGAGGACGTGCTCGAGGAGATCGTCGGCGAGATCGCCGACGAGTACGACACCGACGAGGTCGCGCCCGTCGTCGAACTCGGCGACGGCGTCCACCGCGTCTCGTCGCGACTGCCGGTGGAGGACCTGAGCGAACTGTACGACGTCGACCTGACCGACGACGACGTCGAGACCGTCGGCGGCCTGCTCGCCTGGAAGCTCGGCCGCGTGCCGCTGCCGGGGGCGCGGGTGAAGATCGACGGGCTGCTGCTCACCGCCGAGGGCGGGCCCAACCGGGTGGGCCGGCAGCGCATCACCTCGGTGCTGGTGCGGCCGGAGGAGCGTGTCGTCGACGAGCGCTCCGGCGAGTCCGAGACCAAGGACCGGTCCGGGCGGGACCGACCCGCCAAGGACAAGGCCGCGAAGGACCGAGCGGCCAAGGACCGGGCAGGCAAGGACAAGGCGGCCAAGGACGCCAAGAAAGAAGCCAAGAAGGCCAGACGCGAGGCGGCCGAAGCGAGGGGAGAGACGCAATGACCGAGTTCCGATCGGGATTCATCTGTTTCGTGGGTCGGCCGAACACCGGCAAGTCGACGTTGACCAATGCGCTGGTGGGCGACAAGATCGCCATCACGTCGAACCGTCCGCAGACCACCCGGCACGCGATCCGCGGCATCGTGAACCTCTCCGACGCGCAACTGGTGCTGGTCGACACCCCCGGTCTGCACAAGCCGCGCACCCTGCTGGGCAAACGGCTCAACGACCTGGTGCTCGACACGCTCTCCGAGGTGGACGTCATCTGCCTGTGCATCCCCGCCGACGAGTCGATCGGCCCGGGCGACCGCTGGATCATCGAGCAGATCAAGCCGCTGGCCAAGCGGACCCGGGTGGTCGGGATCGTGACCAAACTCGACAAGGTGACCCCGGAGAAGGTCGGCGAACAGCTCATCAAGCTCTCCGGTGAACTCGGGCCCGACGCCGAGGTGATCCCGGTGTCGGCCAAGAGCGGCAAGCAGCTCGACGTGCTCAGCGACCTGCTGGTGTCGCTGTGCGAGCCGGGCCCGGCCTTCTATCCCGAGGGCGAGCTGACCGACGAGCCCGAGCAGGTGCTGATGGCCGAGTTCATCCGGGAGGCCGCACTGGAGGGCGTGCGCGACGAACTGCCGCACTCGCTCGCGGTGACCATCGAAGAGGTGATCCCGCGCGAGGGCACGGAGCCGCCCATCGTCGACGTCTACGCGCACCTGTTCGTCGAACGCGACAGCCAGAAGGGCATCGTCATCGGGAAGAAGGGTGCGCGGCTGAAAGAGGTCGGCACCGTCGCCCGCGGCCAGATCGAGCGGTTGCTCGGCTGCAGGGTGTACCTCGACCTGCGGGTGAAGGTGGCCAAGGACTGGCAGCGCGATCCGAAACAGCTGGGCCGGCTGGGCTTCTGATCCCCGATCGTCGGGGTGGAGCGACTCTTCACCGCAGGTGATCCCCGGTCGTCGGATGGGCCACTTTTCACCGCCGGTGATCCCGGGCCGTCGGGTGGGTCGACTCTTCACCGCCGGTGATCCCTGATCGTCAGGTGGGCGACTCTTCACCGCCGGCTGAGCCGGACGCGAACGAAGTGAGCATCCGTGTCGAAGCCCCCGTGTCACACCCCGATGAGAGGATGTCGCCGTGAGGAATTACCAGGACGAGGCGGTGGTGATCCGCCAGCACAAGCTCGGCGAGGCCGACCGCATCATCACCTTCCTCACCGCCGAACACGGTCTGGTCCGCGGCGTGGCCAAGGGGATCCGGCGCACCCGGTCGAAGTTCGGCGCGCGCCTGGAACCGTTCGCGCACGTCCACGTGAACTTCTACCTCGGCCGCGATCTCGACACCGTCACCCAGGTCCACACGATCCACGCCTTCAGCGAGGCGATGGCGCAGGACTATGCGCGCTACACCACCGCGTGCGCCGTGCTGGAGACCGCCGAACGGCTCGCCGGCGAGGAACGCGTGCCCGCGCGGCAGCTGTATCGCCTGACCGTCGGCGCGCTCACCGCACTGGCGGAGGATCGTCGTGCCACGCAGTTGATCCTGGACGCGTTCCTGCTCCGCGCCATGGGGTCGGCCGGCTGGATGCCCGCGCTCGACCTCTGCGCCCGCTGCGCCGAACCGGGACCGCACAAGGCCTTCAGCCCGGCCGCCGGAGGCGCGGTCTGCACGCTGTGCCGTCCGGCCGGATCGGCCACCCCTCCCGCCGGGGTGACGGAACTGATGGAGGCACTGGTGCAGGGGCGGTGGGACGCGGTCGGCGAGACGACCGCGTCGCAGCAGCAGCACGCGACCGGCTTGATCGCCGCGCACCTGCAATGGCATCTGGAGCGTCGGCTCCGCACCCTGCCGCTGATCGAGCGGCGGATACCCGCAGGGGCCGCGGTGGGATCACCCCTGTTCGGGGCACGGATTCCCGGCGATCCGACACCGGATACGGGGGTCGAGACCGGCGTCGAACGCTCCGTGACGACGGCGTAGCGGGCGGGCCGTCGCCGGTCGCCCGGCGTCGCCGCCTAGTCTGGTGAGGAAGAACCGGAGTCGCCGGAGACTCGAACCACCAGGGCGTCGATGACGGCGCGCGGTAGCAGATCTGAGGAAAGGCCAGGCCAGACCCGATGGCACGACTCACCCGCCGCCAGCAGCCTGCGGCCGCGACGCCGACCTCGATCCGCCCGCCGGATCCGCATCCGTCCGGTGCGGTGCCGCCGTCGATCCCGCCGGAGTTCGTGCCGAACCACGTGGCACTGGTGATGGACGGCAACGGCCGGTGGGCGCAGGACCGCGGCCTGCCGCGCACCGAAGGACACAAGCGCGGGGAAGCCGTGCTGATGGATGCGGTGTGCGGGTCCATCGAGATCGGCGTCAAATGGTTGTCGGCGTACGCGTTCTCCACCGAGAACTGGTCGCGCAGTCCCGAGGAGGTGAAGTTCCTGATGGGCTTCAACCGGGATGTGATCCGGCGCCGGCGTGACGAGATGAACGAGATGGGCGTGCGGGTCCGCTGGGCCGGACGACGCCCCCGGCTGTGGCGCAGCGTGATCAAAGAGCTCGAAGTGGCCGAGGAGCTCACCAAGGACAACGACGTGATGACCCTGGTGATGTGCGTCAACTACGGCGGTCGTGCGGAGATCGCCGACGCGGCACGCGCCCTCGCGCGCCGGGCCGCCGCAGGCGAGATCGATCCGGATCGCATCACCGAGGAGAGCTTCGCCCGCTACCTGGACGAGCCGGACATGCCGGATGTGGACCTGTTCCTGCGGCCGTCCGGCGAACAACGCATCTCGAACTTCCTGCTGTGGCAGTCCGCGTACGCCGAGATGGTCTACCAGGAGAAACTGTTCCCCGATTTCGATCGCCGTGACCTGTGGGCCGCGTGTTTGGAGTACGCCAAGCGCGATCGCAGGTTCGGAAGCGCCTGACGGCTGCGTCGCCCGCCGGTGTCCGACCGGTCGGGCGGAGTCGAGATCACCGAGTACGAAGGAGAAATCAATGGACTGGAGACCCGCCGAGGTCCCGATGCAGGACGAGTCGATCATCGTCGAAGTGGTCGATCCGGGATCGCCGGACGCGCAGTACGCGGTGAGCGAGTACTACGGTGAGCTGGCGCGGCGGTTCCCGGCCGGTTTCGACGGGACGAACCCCGCGGACGGAGACGACTTCCGGTCTCCCGCCGGAGCGTTCCTGCTGGCCTCCGGTCCGGAGGGGGAGGCCGTCGGATGCGGCGGCGTGCACACGATCGGCGACGGCGTCGGCGAGATCAAGCGCATGTGGGTCCACAGCTCCTGGCGCGGCCAGGGCTTGGGCGCCCGCCTGCTGCGAGACCTGGAGGCGTTGGCCGCGGAGATGGGCCACACGCGGGTCCGCCTCGACACCAACGGCGAGCTGACCGAAGCGATCGCGCTGTACAGCGGTGCCGGTTACCGTCCGGTGGAGCGTTACAACGACAACGGGTACGCCACCCACTTCTTCGAGAAGGATCTGCGGGTCGGCTGACCGTTCGCGCGGGAAGCCGCAGGAGACGGGGTCCGCCGGAGGGCATGCGTTCGGGGGCTCGTCAGGATGTACACGGATCCGGGGGTCTCGCCGACGAACAGTCGGCGACACCCCTGTTCTCCTGTACATCCTGACCGCTTCCTCGCTGTCGGCCGGGCCGACCCGGGGAACGCGGCGATGGCGGGCGGGTCGAGGCCCGTTCCCCGGCCGTCGTGATCGCCCGGCGTGTCGTGGAACCGGACCGGGCGCCGTCACGTCTAAACGAGGTGACGAAGGATTCGGGCATCTACCCCCGCGCACGACTTCTCAGCCTCGGCTACGACACGGCACAGATTCGGAAGAGCGTCGCATGCGGAGATCTGATCCGGTTGCGAAACGGATGGTTCGCTCTCCGCACGCATGACGCCGACATCGCCGCCGCGGTGCGGTCCGGTGGATCGGCGGCATGTGTCTCCGCACTCCGATGGCACGGTCTCCGGGTTCCGCCGGGTTACCCGGGAACTCATGTCCGGAGGACCCGGCGCAAGGGCGCGGGCAAGCGGTCGTGTTCGGCTGTCGGAGGTCCGTATCCTCTGAACGGCCCGGTGGACCCGATCCCGTTGGCACTGGCCTGTGCGGCGAGGTGCATGTCGACCGAGGACTGGGTCGCCACCTGCGACAGCTACCTCAACGCCGCCGGCATCACCGCCGACCAGTTCCTCGCGTTGCTGGGACACGGCGGTGACGGCAGGCTGAAGAGGCTGCTCGCGATGACGGACCCGAGGTCGCAATCGGGTACGGAGAGCATCGTGCGGGTGCGCCTCAAAGCACGCGGTTTCGCCGTGATCTCGCAGCCGGTGATCGCCGGGGTCGGTCACGTGGACCTTCGGATCGGGATGCTGCTGATCGAATGCGACAGCATGCAGCACCACACCGACCCGGCGGCCTACCAGCGGGACCGCACGCGAGACCGCAAGTCGGCGGTCGGCGGCTGGATCACACTCCGGCTCACCTACGACGACGTCCTCTACGGATGGGACGAGGTGCTGCAGGACATCAAGGCGATCACCGATAAAGGTCGGCACCGTGCGCGGAGCATGCGGGCACGGACCGCACTCGCCGACAGTCTGCGTGCGGCGGCGACCGAGGCGGAGATGCAGCGCGAGGCGGCAGCCGAACGCGGCGAGTAACCTGATCGACGACAGCCCGTCACCGGGTCGGTACGGGTGATCGGTGCGGCCCCGGCCGCCGGACGTCACGACGGTCCGACCACGATGAGGAGCCCGCGATGAGACGGTGCCGGTGGACGGTGTCCGGGATCCTCGCCGGGATCGTCGTCTCGGGCCTGACCGCGTGCGGCGGAGCCGACGAGTCCTCGCCGCACACCTCGGCGGTGAGCGGACGCACGGTGATCACGCCCGGTCTCGGGGTGATCGGGCCCGTCACGGTCACGGCGAACACGCTGCAGGGCGCCACCGTGGAACTCACCGCGGGTCGGGTCCTCGACATCGACACCGGGGATCTGCCGGTCACGAGCTATCGCGGTGAGGTCGCCGATCCACGGGTGGCGACGTTCACGCCCGGTCGGGACGAGGGCGGTGCGCAGTTCGATCCCGGGGTCACGGCCGTCGCCCCCGGCACCACCGAGGTCACGATGACCGGTGTGAACGGCGGAATCGGATCGCTCCGCTTCACGGTCGTCGTGACCGCGGCGCGTCAGTCGTCCTGAGGAGTCGGCTGCATGCTCGCGAGGAGCCGGACCAGAGCGGACTCGAACTCGGCGCCGTCGACTCCGGAGTCGGCGAGCGGCCCGGAACCGGCTTCGGCGTCGAGCAGCGCGAGCAGGATGTGCTCGGTGCCGATGTAGTCGTGTCCCAGCCGGAGGGCCTGCCGGAAGGTCAACTCGAGCGCCTTGCGGGCGGCGGCGTCGTACGGGATCAGTTCGGGCGCCTCGGCGGCGGGCGCCGCCAGACCCGACAGCAACCGGTCCCGAAGCGCGGTGAGATCCGTGCCGCTCTCCTTGAGGAGCACGACGGCGAGGGATTCGGGGTCGTCGAGCAGCCCGAGGGCGATGTGCGCGGGGGTCACGGTGTCGTTGTCCGCGGCCTTGGCGGCGTTGTGCGCGGCCGTCACGACGTTCCGGGCGCGGGGAGTGAAGGAGCGGAAGCTCTGCATGGAGTCGAGATCACCCGCGGTGCCGGGGTCCTTCGGGGTGAAGCGTTTCTGCGCGGCCTGCTTGGTGACGCCCATGCTGGCGCCGATCTCGGTCCACGACGCGCCGGTGCGTCGTGCGTTGTCGACGAAGTGCCCGATCAGATGGTCGGCGATGTCGCCGAGGTGGTCGGCCGCCAGCATGGCGTCGGTGAGCTGCTGGAGGGGGTCGTCGTGCACCTTCTCGATGGCGTTGATGAGGTCGTCGAGGCGGACGGACGGGGTGAGGGGAGTGTTCTCTTCCATGCGTCAACCCTAGGTTGACGCATGGAATTTCGTCAACCCTGAGTTGACGATGTGCAGGCGCCGCAGGTGCCGAAGATCTCGACCGTGTGCGCGATGTCCCGGAAACCGTGCGCGTCGGCGACCTTCGCGGCCCACTTCTCGACGGGATCGGCCTGGATCTCCACCGTGGTCCCGCAGTCGCGGCAGACCAGATGGTGGTGGTGGCCGTCGGAGCAGTGGCGGTAGCGGGTCTCGCCGGAGCCGTCCCAGATGGCGTCGACCTGGCCGGCGTCGACCAGCGCCTGCAGATTCCGGTAGACGGTGGTGAGGCCGATGGAGTCGCCGCGGGCGACGAGCTGTTCGTGGAGCTGCTGCGCCGAGAGGAAGTCGTCGGTCTCGGTGAGCATCTGGGCGATCGCGGAGCGCTGCCGGGTGGTGCGCTGGCCGGTGACCGGCTTGGTGCGGGTCATTCGTGGCGCCCTTCCGTCGCGTGTGTCAGGGCGTCGGTGACGATGTGCGCGATGTGGTCGTCGACCAGGGTGTACTCCACCTCGCGGCCGCGGCGGTTGCCCGCGACGACACCGGAGTTCTTGAGCACTTTGAGGTGCTGGCTGACCTGCGGCTGGTTGAGGTGGAGCGCGTCGACGAGTTCGTGGACGCACATCGCGCGTTCCTTGAGTGACAGCACGATGGCGACGCGCGCGGGTGCGGCGAGGGCGCGGAGGAGGTCGCTGGCGGCGGTGGTGTCGGCGGCGTCGGGACGCGGGGCGGCGATGTCGGCGTGGGGCATCGGGGGATTCCTTTCGGAAGGGACGCCCCGATCTTATCGGCACTGGTTGCCATTTGGCTATTCACGCATGAGTGTGACGGTGTCAGGCGGTGATGAACTGCGTGAGAACCGCCTGGAGCTCGTAGATGTCGACCTGTTTGTTGAACCGCTTCTCGATCGGCGCGGGGTTGCCGGAGATCCAGATCTTCAATTCGGCATCGAGATCGAAGGTGCCTGCGGTCTCGACCGCGTAGTGGGAGATCGACTTGTAGGGGATCGAGTGGTACTCGACCTTCTTGCCGCTGAACCCCTGCTTGTCGATCAGCAGGAGGCGACGGTTGGTGAACAGGAACTGGTCGCGAACCAGCTGGTAGGCGATGTGGATCTGTTCGCCCTGGCCGAGCAGTCGCGCGTTCTCCTGGTGCGCCTTCTGCGGGTCGATGCGGCCGGCGTTGCCGATCATTCCGTCCATGAATCCCATGGGTTCCTCCGGATCAGGTGGTGGGGTCGAGTGGGGCGACGGTATCGATCGGCTACGGCAACCGAGGGACGGGAACGCGCCGGGGTCCCCGGTCGACCCGGTCCCGGCGGCGGGCGGGTCGATGCGGCAGCGGGGCGTCGAACGTGAGGGGATACCCTGTAGGAAGACACGTGGCACGTCGCATATATGTGCATGTCATCGTGAGTCCCATCCTCTCAACCTGGAGATCAGTCAGCCGTGGCCGTGCAGTCCAAAGTCGAAGCCGTCGTCAACCTCGCCAAGCGGCGGGGCCTGGTTTTTCCGTGCGGTGAGATCTACGGCGGTACGCGGTCCGCGTGGGATTACGGACCGCTCGGCGTCGAGTTGAAGAACAACATCAAGGACCAGTGGTGGCGGGCCATGGTCACCTCGCGCGACGACGTCGTGGGCCTGGACTCGTCGGTGATCCTGCCGCGTGCGGTGTGGGAGGCCTCCGGACACGTCGAGGTGTTCAGCGATCCGCTGGTCGAATGCACCAACTGCCACAAGCGTCACCGCCAGGATCACCTGCAGGAGGCGTACGCGGAGAAGAAGGGCCTCGACGACCCGGACGACGTGCCGATGAGCGAGGTCGTGTGCCCGGACTGCGGCGCCCGCGGGCAGTGGACCGAGCCGCGTGAGTTCTCCGGACTGCTCAAGACCTTCCTCGGCCCCGTCGCCGACGACGAGGGCCTGCACTACCTGCGCCCGGAGACCGCCCAGGGCATCTTCATCAACTTCAAGAACGTGATGACCACCGCCCGCAAGAAGCCGCCGTTCGGCATCGCGCAGATCGGCAAGAGCTTCCGCAACGAGATCACGCCGGGCAACTTCATCTTCCGCACCCGCGAGTTCGAGCAGATGGAGATGGAGTTCTTCGTCAAGCCGGGCGACGACGACCAGTGGCACGAGTACTGGATCAACACCCGCAAGGACTGGTACACCGATCTGGGCATCGACCCGGAGAACCTGCGCCTGTTCGTGCACCCGCAGGAGAAGCTCTCGCACTACTCCAAGGGCACCACCGACATCGAGTACAAGTTCGGTTTCTCCGGCAACCCGTGGGGCGAGCTCGAAGGCATCGCGAACCGCACCGACTACGACCTCTCCACGCACAGCAAGGCCTCCGGCGAGGACCTCGTGTACTTCGAGCAGGCCTCCGGCGAGAAGTACACCCCCTACGTGATCGAGCCCGCGGCCGGCCTCGGCCGCTCGATGATGGCGTTCCTCTGCGACGCGTACACCGAGGAGCAGGTGCCCAACGCCAAGGGCGGCACCGACACCCGCACCGTGCTCAAGCTGGACCGTCGTCTCGCGCCGATCAAGGTCGCCGTGCTCCCGCTCTCGCGTAACGAGAAGCTCTCGCCGAAGGCCCGCGGCCTGGCCGAGGAACTGCGCAAGTACTGGACCATCGACTTCGACGACGCCCAGGGCATCGGCAAGCGTTACCGCCGCCAGGACGAGATCGGCACGCCGTTCTGCGTGACCGTCGATTTCGACACGCTCGACGACGACGCCGTCACCATCCGCGAGCGTGACACCATGAGCCAGGAGCGCATCCCGCTGTCCGGCGTCGTGGAGTACCTCGCGGGCAAACTCGTCGGCGCCTGATCGTCGTATCCGTCTGAACGCAGGAGCACCGGTGCTGAATCCCAAGTTCGTGCTGGTCTTCAGCGGTGCGCTGATGCTCATCGCCGCTTACATGATGGTGGCGGAGCAGCAGTGGAAGATGCTCTCCGTGGTGCTGCCGCTGTGGCTGGCGATCCTCGCGTTCTGGCTGTACCGGCAACGGAAGGTGTAGCGCCTCGGCGTCGTCTGGTGGCGGGGCCCGGTCGCGGGAGTGACTGCCGTCAGGAGTTCCGGCGTCATGGCGGCCGGTCGTCGTCGGCGAGCGGTACCAGGATCCGCCTGAACACGGGGAACAGCGTGTCCGGGACCGGTTCGAACGATCCTCGGTCCGGCCCGGAGTAGGCGGAGGCGTTGTTCCACTGCTCGGCGTCGACACGGAGGTAGTCGATGTCGCGGGCGTGGTCGTCGGCGAGCTGTTTCACGAACAGCTTCGCCGCGCGGCCGTTGCCCTCCCGGAACGGGTGAGCGGTGTTCAGGTACGCGTAGATGCGGGCGAGTGCGACGGCGAAGTCGTCGTGGTCGAGGACCTCCCATTCGGTGCCGTAAACCAGGCGCCGGGCGGCATCGAGGTAGTCGCCGATCTCCCGCGGGGAGGCGAACCACGTCATGCCCTTGTTCATCGGGTAGGTCCGGATCTCGCCGGCCCAGTCGTAGAGGTCGCCGAACAGTGCTCGGTGGATCGAGCGGAGATGGGCGGGACCGTAGGTTCGTGAGATCCGGATCCGGCCCTGCTCGATGTGCCGTTGCTTCCGGGCTGTCAACGCGTATTCGTATTCACGGAGTTCGACCGGGTCGGTGAAACCTTGCCGGTTGGCCAGGATCGTCGTGCCGGGAATGAAGGTCGATTCCCAATCGGAGTCGGCCATCATTCACCTCCCAGCCCCGGAAGCGGACGGCCTGAATCGGTTCGGTGATGTGTACCGAATGTGAGAAGTCGGGTCGTGTGCCGACTCAACTGGCGGTTTGCGACCGGTGCCTGCTCTTCTGCTGCGCGAGGGCCCGTGCTCGTCGGTCGAACTCTTCGTCGCTGAGTTCGCCGCGGGCATCCAACACCTGAAGTTCGATGTCCTCCCGCGTGGGTTCCCATCCTTCGAGAACCGCGTTTCCGATCGAGCCGAGCAGAATGCGGCGGGTGTCGGTCGGCAGCGTGTCGAGGAGGTCCGCGTAGGTGGTTTCGAGGTCGGTCGCCATGAGTGCGGATCCTTCCGGTAGATCTGGTTCGATTGTACGGGAGAACCGCAGGTCATGAAGGTTGTCGACGTCGTTGGACGCCATGCCGGAAGGCTGTGTGGAAGCCGCTGGAAGCGCGGCGGCGGACGTGTCATCGTTGATCCCCCGATCGATGAGCGGACACCCTGTGGTGCGTGCCGACAGTAGATCACCGGGGTCTGACAATCGCGGTTCGGCGCCGTCCGATCCGACTTCACCGCAGTGTTCGAATCCGACGGCCGTGATCTCGGTCGTCCGGTTCAGATGTACCGGGGAGAGGCCGACCGCGAGCCGTGTCGGGTGTTCGAGCGGCGGCAGGTGAACGTCGAACGGTTGCTGCGGAATCGAAGGCGTGCGGACGTTCGGTGTCCACGGCACCACCCGCGTGATGACGGGATCCGTGTCCCCGATGGCGAGGAACTGATCCGGATCGCGCACGGGACCGGGGCAGCGTCGTCGTGATTGATCTCCTCGATCGTCTTCCCGAGGACGTCCGGATCCGAGGAAGGTCCGGGGTCGACCGAGGGGTGGGCGAAGGCCACCCGCTTCTTCCGACGCTGGTAGCCCTGCTCAGCCCCGGTGACAGGGGACCGGAGGCCGACGATCCGCCGTCGCAGGTCGTGGATCTGGTCGATGCGCGGCGGGACGCGCTCACGGACCCGCTCCGGCTGCGGATCGGGGCGGTTCGGGCGCCGTCGACGCGGTCTGGTTCGCGGTGTTCTGACGGAAAACACGGATGAGGGCGTCGAGAACTACCTATGAACAGGCAGAATAGGGCATAGTGATCACAAGCGTTCTTCGTCGCGCGGGCAAGGGGTCCGTGTCGGTCGACGGTGCGAGAGAGTGAGTCTGTGGTGAGTGTCAGCGGCAAGGTCGTGCATTTCGATCCGAACAAGGGGTTCGGTTTCCTTTCGCGTGAGAGTGGTGGGGACGACGTCTTCCTGCACGTCAACGACGTCCAGGGCATCGACGAGGGCCAGCTGCGCCCGGGTGCGAAGGTCGAGTTCGACGTCGAGGAGACCGATCGTGGTGCCAAGGCCACGAACCTGAAGGTGACCGAGGAGGCTCCCGCGGGCGAGTCGCCGGCCGTCGAGCGCGCGCAGCGTCGCGACGACAACCGGGGCGGCTTCGATCGTCGTGACGACCGGCGGGGTGGCCGCGATGACCGTCGCGGTGGGTTCGATCGTCGCGATGATCGCCGGGGCGGCTTCGACCGCCGTGACGACCGTGACCGCGATCGCGGACCGCGTCGTTCCCCGCATGCCGGCACTCCGCTGTTCAACGAGTTCACCGAGCTCCTGATCGACGCGTCGCCGGACATCACCGCACGTCAGATCACTTCGATCCGCAACAAGCTGATGGATCTCGCCGCGAGCCGCGGCTGGAACAACTGATCCATATCGGCTTGACTTCCTCGGAAGCCGTCGACGGGCGCTGCCTGTCGGCGGCTTCCGTCGTTCCCCGGTATGGATGAATCGTCGAAGTGGCACAGGCGGTTCGACATGTCGGCGCTGTGAAAACAGGGTAGGAAAGTATGTAACGAATACGCGCGTGAATGTCGCTCGTCGATTCGCCGAGGAACTCCGTGACGAGGCCTGGTGAAACGCAGTGGTGTTCATTGCCGCCCACCCGAGTAGAAGCGAGTCACGTGTCGACAGACCTCCAGCCACCACTCGCGACGTACGACGACCATGACCTCGCGCGCATGGTCGGTGAGGCGCCCAAACAGGTCGAGCGGTCGAGCCCGACGACGGATCATCGGAGCGCGTTCGCTCGTGACCGTGCCCGCGTGTTGCACAGTGCCGCTCTACGACGACTCGCCGACAAGACCCAGGTCGTCGGTCCCCGCGAGGGCGACACTCCTCGCACGCGGTTGACGCATTCATTGGAGGTCGGCCAGATCGGTCGCGGTATCGCGATCGGCCTCGGCTGCGATCCGGATCTGGTGGAGCTCGCCGGCCTCGCCCACGACATCGGTCATCCTCCGTACGGGCACAACGGTGAGCGCGCCCTGGAAGAGGTGATGCGCGAGGCTGGCGGTTTCGAGGGCAACGCCCAGAATCTGCGGATCCTGACTTTTCTGGAGCCGAAGATCATCGGCCCCGACGGCCGGAGCGCCGGTCTGAACCTGACCCGGGCGTCGCTCGATGCGACGATGAAGTACCCGTGGAGCAGGAAAGCTCCGGGAAGCAAGTACGGCGCGTACGTGGAGGACGAGCCGGCGCTGGCATGGATCCGCGAGGGGGCGCCGGAGGGACGACGATGTCTCGAAGCTCAGGTGATGGACTGGTCCGACGACATCGCCTATTCGGTACACGATCTCGAAGACGGCGTCGTGAGCGGCCGCATCGATCTGCGTCAGCTGGAGTCTCCCGCTGATCGGACCGAACTCGCCGAGATCGCCGTCCGGTATTTCGACGGGATCGACGCCGACGCGATGATCGACGCCGCGCAGCGGTTATCGGAGATGGAGATCTTCCGGGCGTTGGGGGACTTCGACGGGTCGTTGGATTCGTCGGTGACACTCAAGCGGTTGACGTCGGAGTTGATCGGGCGTTTCGCTTCCGCCGCGATCACCGCGACACGTGCTGCCGAGGGAAATCGGCCGTTACGTCGTTACGACGCCGATCTTTCTGTTCCGCCGGAGATCGGGTCGGAGGTGGCTATTCTCAAGACGGTGGCGCTTCGGTACATCTTTTCGAATCGACCGCATCGGGCGAAGCAGGATCGGCAGCGGGACCGGATCTTTCGGGTGTCGACGTTGTTGATGAACACGGCTCCGGGTGGATTGGATCCTTTGCTGGTTCCGGAGTGGGATTCGGCGGAGAATGATCAGGAGCATATGCGGGTGGTGATCGATCAGATCGCGTCGATGACGGAGGGGTGTCTTGAAACTTTTGATAAAAAAAGTGCGGAAATGCAGGCGCATCTGGGGTAGTATTATTCATTTATGTTGTCAATTAATATATGTGGAAGGCTGGAAGGTGCAATTGGCGTCGTTGGATCAGATTCGTCGGGATTTATGGAATCCTCCAGAATTTGTTGATCGGGTTCGTCGACGAGTTTATGAAGTCGAGTCTGACGGGGTGTCGTCATTCGAAGATCTCTGCACTCGGTGTGATGGGGCGTTCCCTGGTTTAATTTCAAACTTTTCAAGCTTATTTCCTACGGTAGCGACTAGCATCTATGATCTACGTAAGCCATTCCCGTCACCTGCTCACGGGGAGTGGTACTTTACCAGGTTGTCTGCAAGAGATTGCGCAGAAATGCTGGGCAGGAGCCCGTTGTTGCTAGGGGTTCCTAGTGTTGGTGAATTCATAAAAGAGGGGACCTTGGTTGACTCTAGTAGATGGGTGAAGGATCGGTTTTCTCTTAATGATGACCTTAATTTTATTAACTCTCCTATCGATGAGGCTAATCTAGAGGGAGAATTTGATTCAGCGATGGTAGATCCACCGTGGTATGAGAGTGCTGTTCAAGAGTGGTTTTCCTATGCAAGTTCGGTGGTTTCCCTGGGCGGGACTATCCTTGTTCCTTTGATGGGTAATTTAACTAGACCTGATGCCCCTTATTTTCGCAGGAACATGGAGAGACTAGCTTCGGAAGTTGGTCCTTATTCAATCCTTCGCGGTGCTGTAGAGTATTCTGTCCCCCGGTTTGAAGCGTGCGCATTAGATGTGGGGTCTTCTTCGGTTTGTTCGAACTGGCGAATTGCTGACATTTTGATTGTTAAAAACAATAATAAATTGAGATGTCCAGGATTCAGCGAGTCCGTGAATGGCTGGCGGACGTACAGAATTCGCGATGATTTCATTGGTGTTCGCTCTGGCCTCGTTGGAGAATTTGAGAGTGAGGATCTAGAAATTTTCGGGATTGAGACTGTCGATTCGGTTAGCCGTCGACATCCGCGTGTTGCAAAATCCAATATATGGAGTAGTAGAAATGTGATTGCCAGATCTTCAAATTCGAATATTTTACATAGCTTGCTTACCCGTAAATCTGATGATGGGTCGGAAGTTGAATGCCGTATAAAAGAATTGTACGACGAGTTTATTGAGGTGTCGTGATTGTGATTGTGTTGCGTTATGGAAACTTTAAGAAAGATGATACTCGGCAAGCTCACAGTGATTTAGTTGATCGTTATGGTCACGTCTGGTGGGCCTGGTGGAAAAAAGCTCACGAGGATTATCGATTGGACCTTTTGCAGGGATTGGAAAGTGGCCTAGAACTAGGTCCTGTTGATATCGGGTTGGTATGTCGCAGTGATGAAGAATACTCTATTGCGAAGTGCGACAGGGTGATTTACTCAATTCCAGACGAATCTGGTTCGATTCCTTTGGTTGAGCCAGATGATAGAACGGGTGTTCCTCCGTACTATAAGGGTGAATCATTTGTTGCCTGGTTTCGATTCTCTCAAATCGTGCCTACTGACCGTAGTCGCTGGGAATCGAAATTCGGCCCAGTTCCGGCGGGTGAGCCAACTCTCGTTAAAGCTGGCATCCGAACTTTAGAAGATTCCGCGGTTCCGGTGTTTAGTGCAGATGCGAGACCGGGTCAGTCTGGGGTGCTTCATATTTCTGATTTGCACTTTGGTACAGACCATGGATATTTTCCTTCGAATCCGAAGGACATATATCCTCCGAATGAGTTGCTGCCGACGATAATTAATGCACTCGGTGATCGACGTCCTGCCTGTCTTGTGGTGTCTGGAGATTTAACAACCAGAGGAGAAGAGGAGGGTTTTGCTGCTGCAGAGTTATTTCTGGAGAAGTTGTCAAGTGAGCTAGAATTAAATAGTAATGCTGTAATTGTAATTCCTGGAAATCATGATATCCGTCTTGATGATGGGCAACCTAAGGATTTCGGAAATGAGGCACTATTTAGGAGATCACTCAAGCTTATCTATGGCACATCCAAAGACGTGCCTTTGGAGCGTGTGCATGATGTGCGAGACAGTGAAGGGCATCACTACTTGATCGGAACAGTGAACTCTTCGCGGCCACGACATCGCGAGACTATGGACTATGGATATGTGGGGGCAGATCGAAGTGAGCCTGTGTTCCAGACAATCCGGGAGAGATCTAAGACAGTTCGTGGGAGAGTCTGGTCTGCGGTGACTCTGCATCATCATGTTCTTCCTGGCCCTACGGTAGATACGCCAGAAGGTGGTAGGCCGATTAGTTTGACTATCAATGCTGGGCAGTTGGTGTCATTAGCTCAACGATATGGGGTTGAAGCTTTTATGCACGGTCACCAGCACCTTCCTTTTATTGGGGAAGTGGGCCGTATCGCTGAGTGTGATCGAGGCGGGCCGCGAAAAAATAATTACAATTCCCGCGTTGTAGTTCTTGGTGCTGGATCTGCGGGTGTTTCCGATATTCGCATTCCAGATGCAAATAGAAAAAACACGATTAGTATCTACTCGCCTTTCTCTGAAGGTGGACTTGGAATTGAATGCATTGGATACTTGAAGGGTCTTGATCCTCATTCTCTATGGTCGACTATTATTCCTAGATAGTGAGGATTATTCAGTGGGGTCATAATTGCAGGTAGAAGCTGATTTCCGGCACTGCCGGGATCGTGGTTTTCATCGTATCGAATGGGCGCCGGTAGTCGGTGTGGAAGATTCGCCAAGTCTTCAGGTTCGCGATGGTTCGTTCGATCATGTAGTGAATGTCGTTGATACTGGTTGTTCCACGCTTCGATGTCGTTGTACAGGTTTTCGCCGGCGGGTTTGTGTTCCGGGATGATCATCTCGTTTCCGATATAGCATTTATCGCCCATCCGGGTCGCGGGATCGAGCCCGTCCAGGACGCCACTGTCTTTGAGGCGTAACTGTCGTGTCAGGACCCCGGGACTGGATCGGATACCCACTGGAGTCGGCCGTGCAGGTCGCTGATGACCTGCACATTGATCCCTGTAGTCTTGTGCTTCTCAGAATACGAGTCCCGGTGATTAGCCTAGGACTAGCACGGGAGTAGCGTCACATCGACGATGACGTGCTCCCCGGCCGGGAGGTCCTCGGTGGTCGGCACGTACTCGGACTGGGGCGCGCTCGGTCCACGGAGTCAACGTGATCGCCCGGGAGACCGTCGGTTGGGAACAGCCGAAGTGCTCGGCCAACTCGAGCTGGCGAGTATTCCGGCGCAGATAGACGATCGCGATCTGCAGTGCGGTAAACAAGCTCAGCGAATCGAGTATCTCAGTTTTTCCTCCGCTTTCACCGCTGATTCATGGACGAGTGCGGCGATCTCTACCAGATCGCGGCAGTTCATTCTCGTGGTAGTATGTATGATGGCGTTGATCTTTATGGGACAGTTTTTGGCGAAACGATTCTATATGAGAGTTCGCCGCCCCTTTACTATCGCTATATGGAGAGATCTAAGATTTCGGGATCCTCTCCGCTGAATAAGCCTCAACGTATTCTGATTTGGTCTTTTGGAAGAGGTCCTTTCCATGCGCTCCACCGCCTGCGTCTACATCGATGCCGGGTATCTACTCGCTGCAGCTGCCACGAGGATTACCGGGACGTCGTTGCGGAGCGGCATCGTCGTCGAGTATCCGTCTCTGATCCAGACGCTCGCGGACATGGCGACCGAGCTCTCCGGACTCCCGCTCCTACGTGTGCACTGGTACGACTCCGCGCACAACGGCGTCCCGGACCAGCGCCAGGAACGGATCGGTGAACTGCCGAAGGTGAAGCTGCGGCTCGGCCGCTTCGGTTACGGCGGTGAGCAGAAGGGCGTCGACCTCCGTATCGGCCTGGACCTGGTGAATTCGGCGCGGAACGGGGCGGCCGACGTCATCTTCCTGGTCTCCGGCGATGACGACCTCACCGAGGCGGTGGAAGAAGCACAGATCCACGGCGTCCAGGTGGTGGTGTTGGCGATCCCGAATGCAGCGGGTCGAGCCCACGGAATCAGCCGGCACCTGCTGCGTGCGGTCGACGAGATGCACATCGTCGACGGCGTCAAGATCGACGGCTCCGTGACCAAGGTCGAGCGGAAGACACCGGAGACCGAAGACGAGGAAACAGGCCCCCGGACCACCGTCACACCTGCGGAAGTCGCAGCCCGGCCGGGCCCGCCGAAACCAGGTCCTGCTACCTCGGGCCCCAAGCCGGGTCCGGCACCCCGGCCGACTCCGGGTTCGATCCCGAAGCCCGGACCCAAACCCTCACCGATCCCGCAGCCGTCCGCGACACTCGCGTACAGTTCGGCCACCGGCCAGGAGGGCCAGGTGATGCCGGGCTACGACTTCGACACCGACGACGAACTCGAGAACATCGAAGCCATCTGTGAGCGTGTGCTCAGTTCATTCCTCGAATGCCGCGTCACCGGAGGACCTTAGAGACCTCCTGGCCTCACGCCCGTCGATTCCCAGAGACATCGACCGCGCACTGCTCATCAATGCCTCCGATGTGTTCGACGTCGACGACATCTCCGAGTCGGTGCGGTACTCGCTCCGCGAAGTGTTCTGGGAGACCTACGACGCCCACCGGTGACCACCAGCCGACCGCGTCATCGTGTTCGGAAAGCGAACACGATGACGCGGCCATCAGCGGCCGTCTCGCTCGCTATTCGGCACAAGGCGCTCGACCGATCGTTTCAGCGAACGGTAATCGCAGCGGTCGGCATGCTGCTGGACCACGGGCAGCGCGATGGATTTCTGGCCGGGAAACAGCCGGTCCAGGACGTCGGCCGAGAGAACGTAGAAAGTCCACTGATCGACGTCGAGTGGATCGGCATCGATCCTGTTCCTCTCGTGGTGCTCGCAGAAGACGTAGACGTCGGCCTGACGTTTGACCTCGGTGTCGTAGGTGTTCGACTTCGCGTCCCACGCCAGCGTCGGATTGATGCCGAACCTCAGCGAACTGCGCTTCGTCGTGCCCCACGACTGCAGGTGCGCCGTCGACTTCACCTCGACACGGATACCGTCTCTGGTCCGGAGGTCGTAGGCGTCCCATTCGAGGCGTGTCTCGTCGTCCGGGATACACCCGAGCACTGTACCGACGAGGAACTCCGCGAGCACGCCGCGAAGCGCGTTGCCGAGGAGATCGGAATACGCCCACGACCAGAAGTCGCTGAGTCTCGGACCGACCGGCTCGCCGCCTGCGTGAACGGGTTCGGTACCCGACATGCGCGGCGGCGGCGCGATCGGTTCGTCGTCAGCGTTCATGTCCGGATCATGTCATGTTCCGGCGTCGGGGCGAGCTTCGACATCGTACCCGGGGTCGTGTCGGGTGATTCCTGCCGCAAGGGTCCGATGATCCGTGGATCCGGTCGCGACCACGGAATATGTCCGGCGGAGTCATGCGGTGAAGTCCGACCCTCGACATGTTCACTATCGATGACTATCATCGTTAATAAGCGATAGTAGGAGGCCTTCGATGAGCGTGAACCTGCCGAGAAGAGAGGACGGCGCCTGGAGTGCGGGCCTCTCGCGGCTCGCCGCGTTGACCAGTCGAAAGAAGGCCACGGCGTCGTCGCACGAGGTGGTGCCCCTGCGATCAGAAGCCGAGGAGGAACTGGCCTCTATCACCCGAAGCCTCCGCATCCTGGAGGAGTCAGGCGGGGCGGACGCCGCGAGCCTGCTCGAAGACCTGGTGGCAGCAGTTCTGAAGACTCCCACGAGCCCGCCCGAGACGCTGATGTCGGAAGCAGAGGAGTCGGCGCTACGGGAGGCGGGGTCGTTCGTCGAACGGATGCCCCCGCTGACCGAACGCGCGTCGACCGCCACGGTGTTGCGTTCCCGGGCGATCCGAGAGTCGAGCCTTCCGACGTCCGACGTCGCGCGACTCCTCGGTGTCGGGGAGTCGCGCGTACGTCAGCGCGCCGCCGCCCGCACGCTGTTCGCCCTGAGATCGGGACGGACCCTGCTGTTTCCGCGTTTCCAGTTCGACGACGCCGGTCATGAACTGCCCGGATGGGACCGTGTCGCACCGGTCTTCCCCGAAGACGCACGGCCGGTCGCGATCGAGGTGTTCATGACGCGGCCGAACGTCGATCTCGTCGTCGACGGCGAGTCGGTCTCTCCGGTCGATTGGCTCGCCGAAGGACACGACCCCGCAGCGCTCATCGAACTCGCCGCATACGCGTTCCACCGTCATCCGCGGTGAGCGAACATCTGGCCGGCCCGGATCCGTCGAGGTTCCCGCCCCTGAATGACGAGTACGTTCGGGAGATCGACGTCGACGTACCCCTCGGGCGGATCTACTTCGCCGACGGCGAATACCCCGCGACCTGGAACGGTTTCCGGTATTTCGGTCCGACGACGTCACGCTTCGACCATCAGGAACCGCCGGCCGCACTGGATCCGGTCCGTGGCGTGCTGTACCTGGCGCCGTCGATGAACGATGCGCGCGGGGATCGGATGTCGTCCGTGGAGACCGCGTTGCTCGAATGCTTCCGGGACCGCGGAATCGTCGACGTGTCGACCGATCGGCCGTACTTCGCGCTGTTCACACCGGTACGGCGGCTCCGGTTGCTCGACCTGTCGGACAGCGAATGGGTCACCGTCGCCGGGGCGAACGCCGCGATCACGAGCGGTCCGCGTGAAGCCGCCCGGCAATGGGCTCGTGCCGTCTACGACCGTTACGACGACGTGGACGGAGTGTTCTATGCGACGTCGAACCGGCCGCTGTCGAGATCGATCGCACTGTGGGAGAGAGGGGCCGATGCGTTCCCGACGCGGCCGACGCTGAACATGCCGCTCGACCACATGGGGCTCCGGGCAGCGGTGGAGTCCTTCGCCGCACGCGTGGGGCTCGGCCTGCTCTGGTAGCGATCAGCTCTCGAACAGGTGATTGAGGAGGTCAGTCGTCGACGTCGACTCCGAACGCGCGGGCCAGGGCGGCCAGGCCCTCATCCCAGCCCTGGCCCACGGCACGGAGCTTCCATTGTGTTCCGCCATCCGGGAGTTCGCGCAGGTAGACCTCCAACAGCACGAACGCTCGGACCGTGGGTTCGGCCGGCGGAACGAACGACCAGGTGTCGCCGGTCGGACCGCGCACCGTGAGCACCGGTCGTCGGATCGCAGCGAAGGTGAGACCGGCGGCGACGTCCATACTGGCCGCGACGACGATCCGCCGGACCTCGGGCTGTGAGGCGCGCGGGTAGATCACCGCTGATTCGACGACTCCATCGGGACCACCGGTCTTGCCGAGCAGTCGCACGGTGCCGTCGCGGGCGACGGGATTGTTGTAGAAGAGGAAATCGTCGTCACTCAGGACGTGACCGGCCCCGTCGACCAGCAAGATCGCGAGATCGGCATCGGCGTCGGAGAAACGGAACTCCACGTGCAGCTCGGACTGCGCGGGATCCGGCAACGCGACGTTCTGACCGCGTTGCAACTCGATTCCGGCTACCGGCGGGACGGCGGCGACCGGAATGGCGGGAGCAGGAATCGGAGGCCTCTGTGGTGCGACGGTCCGCACCGTCGGAGCCATCGGTGGAACCGGAGGAATAGGTGCAGGCGAAGCCTGCTGGTGCTGCCGGGCGAGCCATTCGACGAACGGTATCGGTGCGTACAGATCGGCGGGTCCGTCGATCGGGGAATCGGCGTCGTCGAACCCGGAGTCCACCTGCCCGAGAACGGTGTCGGGCTCGTCCACGCAGTCGTCCAGGAGTGAGGCGAGCGCGGGGACGTCGTCGACCTGCAGCGGCTTCACGACACTGGAGATGTTGCCTGACGCGGTGCTGCGGATGCTGCACTGGACATCGGTGCCGATGTCGAAGATCCGCCACGCATCGTCCGCGGTACGCCACGTGCTGCCTTCGACGGCCGCGCGCGACCACGACCCGTAGGCGACGACGCCGAGCCGTTGCGTATCCGGCATCCGGGTGATGACGGCGGCGGCCACTTCGGTGATCGCCGGCGCCGTCGCGAATGCTTCGAGCACTGCGGCCGCGAGATTCGAGGCCAGCATGTGCAGCCACCACCGCATGCGGTCACGTTTGGGGAGTGCCTTGAGGGTGGGTCGCCCGGCGGGCGTGGTGCCGGGTTGCTGAGTGGGAAGCGAGTCGAGGTCGGGCAGTCGCATGACGATCGACAGTGTCGAGCCGCTCACTCCGACCGCGCAGCCCGCCGCCGGATTGTCGGAGAACGCGGAGTTCACAGCGTCGCACACGACTTCTCCGTCGTTGCCGGTCAACGCACGCCACCACTGCGCCGCCTCGTCCTGTAGAGAGCGATGGATCGACGCGAGACGCTGATTCTCCGCGCTGACATACGCCGCGGCCGCGGTCTGGGCGTGAGTGCGCGCCTGGGCTCGTGTGGCGCGGGCGAACCGGCTGACACCCGCAGTGAAGTGCGCTTCCGCCTGAGCCAGAGCCACGGCGGGAGCCACCGGTCGAGGCGGCGGCACAACAGGTACGACCGCAGCCGGAAACCGTTCCAAATGCGCCGTGGTGGTCTCTTGCCGCATACGTGTCAGTTCACCGATCGCGGCGTCACGTTCGGCCTCGTGCCGGGCGCGTTCGGCAGCTCGCTGAGCTGCCGCGAGTTGGGTCGGTGACGGGCGAACCGATCGTGACGACCGCCGTACCGTTCGACGACGTCCCGGGGTGAGCGGCGCGGACACCGAGAAGGGGCCGATCCCCGAGGACACCCGCGCACGCCCGGTCCCGACGGAGACACGCGCGATCCTCGGCCCCGCCGAAGCGCGGACCCCTCGGGTCGACACCCGTACACGCATTCCTGGAACACCGACGCTGAAACCCAAAGCCACGGAGACGACGGTACCGCTCGCCTTCTGGCGGTGGTCCACCTCATCGTTCGACGGGCTGCGGTCGTCAGATCGCTGTCGGTCGAACGGATGACGGAATGGCGCGCTCGATGAACGGTGCCAGAATCACACCTGTGACTACGTCTTTCCCTCCTCCGCCCGACCCCCGAAACCCGTTCGTGCCGGGGCAGGGTGCGACTCGGCCCGTCTCGCCGACACAACAGTGGGGTGGCGATGTTGCTTGGCCGCCTGCCACCCCCGACGGGATCGGCGGTGGGCCGACCGGGCCGACAGGCCGGGAAGAACCGCCTGCGCGGAACAAGATCGTCGTCATCGTGGGTTGGGTGCTCTTGGTCCTCGGGGCGCTGACCATGCTCGGCAGCTTCGGCGGAGACGGGATCGGTGCGAAACTCGGCGGTCTTCTTATCGGTGCCGCGATCGCTGTGATCGGTGCGCAGATGATCTGGAAGTTCATCACGTGGAAGGTGATCGGCCCCGGCGCCGCGGTCGGCATGCTCGCCGGCGGTGCGATGCTTCCGCCGGCGGAAGCCGCCCAGTCCACGCCGACGCCGCTCGTACCTCAGGCCACCAGCAGTGTGGCATCGTCGACCAGCGCAGTGACGTCGACGAGTGTGCCCACGACGTCGAGCATTCCGTCATCGTCGACGCCGAGCGTGGCTCCGACGTCGACGGTGTCCACGAGCCGGGCGAGGACCACGACTCGATACCGCACACCCGCCCGGGATTCCGTGCCTCGTCAGGTCCGTCCGCGAACCACGACTCGTATCCCGACGTACAGACCCACGGAGACCTACACACCGACGTACACCGCGCCGCGAACCACGTACACCCCTCCGCGAACGACGCAGACGCAGAACCAGGGCTCGAACGGGCGAACCGGTGCATTGTGCAACGACGGTCATGTCGACAGTCGGACCGGTCGGGGCGCGTGTTCCGGTCACAACGGTGTTGCCAGGTGGTTGTACTGACCGGCTGACTCTGTGCTGGAGATACAGAACAGAGTCAGCCGAATCTCGGTCGCTCACCGCCGCCTCGGTAGGGGAGACTCGGACCATGCGCTACTTCACGGCCGACCTCCACCTGCAGCACCCGAAGCTGGCCGAGCTGCGCGGATTCGATTCGGTGCCCGACCACGACGCGGCGGTGATCGACGCATTCGGCGCACTCACCGCCGACGACGAACTCTGGGTCCTCGGCGACATCTGCTCCGGCGGCGTGGCGAGCATGGAGTCCGCGCTCGCACAGTTGTCCGGCCTGCCGGTCCGCATGCACCTGGTCACCGGCAACCACGATCCGGTGCACCCCATGCGTCGCGGAGCGCAGCGGTTCTTCGCGGCGAACGCGGCGGTCTTCGCCTCGATCCAGCCGTTCGCGCGGGTGAAGGTCGGCGGGGTCGGCGCGCTCCTCAGCCACTTCCCGTACGCGGGCACGCCCGACCGGCACGAACGCGACGAGTTCCTCCAATACCAGCTCACCGACCGCGGGCAGTGGCTGATCCACGGGCACACCCACTCCGAGGTACGACGATCCGCGGCCCGCTCGGTGTGCGTGTCCCTCGAAGCGTGGGGTCTGCGGCCGGCCTCGGAGATCGAGGTCGCCGAGGTGATGGAGACGGCCGAGGACGACGATGTGCCCTCGGCAGTGCTCTGACGGCCGGTGTTCGCCACGCCCGCGATACACCCCGGGAATCGCTTACAGATCGAGTGTCAGCACCGGCGTCTGCGACCGCGAGCAGCACAGTGTGATCTGCGCGTTCGCGGCGTGCTCGGCCGGGGACTGCACGTCGTCCCGGTGGTCGGGGACGCCGTCGACCACACCGGTCAGGCACGCGCCGCACATCCCGGCCTCGCACGAGAGGTCCACGTCCACCCCGTTCTCCACCAGCACGTCCGCGATCGATCGATCCTCCGGCACGGTGAACGTCGTGCCGGACGAGGCGAGCCGCACGTCGAACGACGCACCGGTGACCGCGACCGGCTCGGACGGCGCGAACCGTTCGACGTGCACCGACTCCGCGGGCCACCCGTCCGCGGCGGCGAGTGTCACCGCGCGATCGATGAACCCCGCGGGGCCGCAGATGTAGAGACGATCACCCGACCGATACTCCTCCGGCAGCCGGGAAGCCGTCCGGAGAGAGTCCCCGGCACTGCTGAAATGCTCGACGATCGGACCGTCGAACACCTCGCACAGCGGCAGATCCGCGGCGGTGGCTGCGTACGCGTGCAGCACCCACGGCCGGTTCCGTGCCGTGCACTCGGCGGCCATCGCGGCGAGCGGCGTGATCCCGATGCCGCCGGCGAGCAGGACGGCACGCCCCTCGTCGTCGTGCAGGGGGAAGTGGTTCCGCGGTCCGGTCACCTCGAGCGTATGGCCGACCCGCAGTTGCTCGTGGATCACGAGCGATCCGCCGCGACCGGCGTCGTCGCGTTTGACGCCGATGAACCACCGGAGGGCCGAGTCGTCCGACGACGGGTCGCCGAGGAGGGAGTACTGGCGTCGTACCGGTCCGAGATGCACGTCGATGTGGGAGCCCGCGGAGAACGGCGGGAAGACCGCACCCGGCAGCGCGGGCCGGAGTTCGATCAGCAGCACGTCGCGTCCGGCGCGGGTCATCGCATGGACGACGGCCAGACGGGTGGCAGGTTTCTGCATCATCGACTCGGTCCCTCCTCACGCCGTGAAGAACTGAGACAGGCCGAGCTCGCGCAGGGCACGACGGTAGGCGATCGACGACCTGTCGGCGGGGATGTGGACCTCCAGCGACGGATCGAGCGGCAGATTCTCCGGCTTCTGCGCCTCGACCATGGCGCGGTCCTCCTCGAACACCTGCAGATTGAAGTCGTAGACGTCCTGCACGGGCTGGTCGGTGTCGAAATTGCGGACGCGGGCGTCGAACAATCGGGTCTTGGTCGCCGAGACCGGCGATGCGGCGTTCATCATCGCCAGATGTCTGCCGTCGGGGAAATGGACGTCGAGCGTCGCGGTGAAGGGAACGTGCAGACGGAACCGTCGCAGCCAGCGGAAACCCTCGGGCACCGCATCCCAGACCTCCGGGGAGGCACCGTGCGGGATGTTCGGCACGGACGACCAGTAGTCGGTCACGAAACCGTCGTCGGTGCGTTCCGGACGATAGTCGGGGACCTCCTGATCGTCTTCCGGAGCGAACGACCGGTGGTGGACGAAAGCGAAATGTGCGACGTCGAGGAATCCTTCGACCTGCCGGCCGGCGAACGCCTCCACGTCGATTCCGGGGCAGTTGATCCGCTGGAAACCCTCCTCGTCCCAATGCGGCACGGGCGGGATTCCGGTGGGGGTGTCGACGCCGGGGACGTCACCCGGCTTCGCCGACAGATTGGCCCACACCAGGCCGTACCGTTCGACGACGCCGTACGACGGCAGATGCATCCGCTCGGGGATCTTGGCGCTGGGATGTGCGGGGATGGTGGTGCAGCGGCCGCCCGCGCCGAAACGCAGCCCGTGGTACGGGCATTTGATGCCCCGACCGTCCTTCTGGTCCTCGCCGAGGCTGAGCATCATCCCGCGGTGCGTGCAGAGGTTGTCGGCGACGGTCACCTCGCCGTCGACCCGGTAGACGACCAGCTGCTTGTCCAGAAGCACGACGCCGAGCGGACCTTCGGTCACCTCGCTGCTGTAGGCGACGGGGTACCAGAACCGGGCGATGATCTGCCAGTCCGCGGGGTCGAAGGTGAGTTTGGCGGGCAGGGGGAGGTCACCGGGGCGGGGAGAGTAGTCGTCGGCGCCGCTCTGGGGGCGGCTGCTCCGGGCGAGCGCCGACCGCACCCGGGTGGATCCGGTGCCGACCACGCCGGAGACGTCGGGCTGGAAGGTGGGAACGGGCGAGGGGGTCCCGGTTTCGGGCATGACAGAGGTCCTCTTCGATCAGTGCGTACAGGGGTGGCGCGGGGTTCTGTCAGCCCCGTGCGCCGTGCGCGATCTGACCGCGGACCCACCCGGTGAGGTGGCCCTGCGATGCCGGGCGGGGCATCGGCGCGGTCGAAGAGTTCATGGCTCTCATGCTGGCCGGTCCGTGTTTCCCGGCGATGACGGAGCGGTCAAGCGGCGATGACACTCGATCTGGTCGTTCGGCCGTACGTCGGGATCGACATGGCGCAGACCTTCTTCGCCGCACGGTGGTCAGGCGGCGATGCGTTCGGCCGCAGAGCGTTCGGATTCGGGCTCGTTCTCGTCGTACACCGGGCGGACGGTGTCGTCGTCGTGGGTGACGACGGTGCTCGGCAGGTCGGTCGCCGAGGTGTCGACCTCGTCCTTGAGGGCTCGCAGCACTCGGCCGACACCGTCGGCGAGCTCGGCCCGCCTGGTGGAGCCGAAGATCAGCAGGACCGCGGCGAGGGCGACGAGGGCGTGCCAGCCGGTGAGTTCGTGTGGCATGGGGATTCTCCTCGGGTAGTGGGGTGCGGGTGGGTTCGACCGCCGGGGTGGTCTCGACGGAGACCCGGATCGAACAGAGCCGAGGTCTCGACCATCGGAGGGGACGTTCGACCATCGGGGATGCGCGACGGTCGAAGAGGATGTTCGAGCATTGGGGGGCGGCCGACCATGGGGGACGGCGGACTGTCGAGGGGCTGCCGGTCAGTCCGTGGGAGACGGGCTCTCGGCGGAGACCCGACTCGACGGAGACTCGGATCGAGCGGAGTCGAGGTCTCGACCGTCGGGGAACTCCGCTGGATCGCGTCGTACCTCTTCTGTGAGAAGACAACCCGCGAGGGCGCGAGCGTATTCCCGGCGTCCGAGGTCGGCGCCCTGATCGTCCACCTCGTCGTCGGGACGGGTGAGCAGTCGGCTCTCGAAGACCAGGCCCCTCGGGGGCCGGCCGGATACGGGACTGCGGTTCACGGCGGTTCTCCTCTCCGGTCGGATGACCTTCTGAGAACCACTGTGGCGGGCGGGACTGGGGTGTCCGTGACAGCGGGCTGGGAGACGACTGTGAACTCCCGGCATCGCGTCGAGGGCTCCGCGTCGTCGTCTGCGGTTCCGGGGACACGGAGCCTTCGACACGATCTCGCCTAACGGCTCGATCGGCTCAGGCGGCGTGGGATCCGCCGGACTCGTGGTCGGTTCAGGTGGCGTGGGGGCGTCGGGCGCGGTCGATTCAGGCCGCGAGGAAGGCCACCGGTACCAGCAGCAGGACGGTCAGTGGCCCAGGCGCCGCAGGAAGTCGTCCAGGCTCCAGCCCGCGTCGGTGCCGGGCAGGCCGGGGAGGTGCGTCGCCTCGCTGATGTCGAAACCGAACTCGGTGGGGTCGGGGAGACCGGATTCGGCGCGCAGCCAGGTGACGCAGATCTCGGCGGCCAGCCCCGCATCGTCGACGTAGATCGAGCCCGCCGTGCAGTCGCCGGTGGGGTCGTCGTCGAACCAGAGGTTCGGGGTGGCGCTGGACGCGTCGTGATCGAGGTAGTTGGTCGCCTCCATCACGACGTGCGAGCGGCGCACCAGATAACGCCCGTGCTTCAAGACCACGATCTGCGCGCACAGCGCCTCGATCGGGTCGGTGTCGTCGAACTCGTCGTCGAGCGGTTCATCACCGATGTGCAGGTCTTTCGGACCGAAGTCGATGGTCACTCCCGCAGGGATGTCGGGGAGCGACTCGCCGAGCCAGGCGGTCATCTCGTCCCACGTGTCGCACCCGACGAAATCGTCGTGATCGTCGTCCATGATCGTCAGGCCCCTTCCCGGTCCCGCTGGATGCGAGACGCTCCCTCGGATTCTAATCCGCCCGGCGGGTTCGGCACGGTCGGGCGGATCCGCCGCAGATCTGCTATTCGGGGCCGAGTCGGCGGGCGAAACGGTCGAGCAGGGCGATCGGGTCACCGGCCTCGAGGATCTCGATCAGCTCGGGGCAGTCGTCGGGTTCCACGGGCTCGATACCGCCGTACAGCACGTGGACGTCGCCCTCGACGACGACGCGGCTGCAGAGCCGGACCCCCTCGGGAACCGTTCGGCTGCCGAGGACCTCGCTGACGTCGACGCGCTCGCCGGAACGCAGGTCGCGCAGGGTCATGCCCTCGCCGGGGCGGACCGCATCGACCTCGTACACGGACCGGCCGTCACGGATCCACCGTTCGACGGTCGCGCGGTCCTCCTCGGGCATCACGAGCCCGGCCACGGCGAGCTGGACCTCGAACAGCCCGCCTTCGACGAGTGCGACGTCGTCCGGCAGCGGACTGCCGGCGAAGCGCTCGGCGGTCTCCTCGTCGGCGTACTGCAGGTAGTGCTCGTGGAACATGTCGAGCATCACCGCACCCGACGAGAGACCGGCGAAATCCAGGGCGTTCACGACCAGCAGCCGGTTCCGGATCTCCGGCGGGACCTGCGGCCTCCCGCGGTGGCACACCTTGAACTTGCGGCCCGAACCGCACGGGCAGGGTTCGTTGCGGCCGGGTTCGGGGCCGGCGCCCCGCACGATGGTCTGCAGGTCGTCGATCAGACCCGCGGGGCTGTCGGGCACCTCGCGGACCAGGCTCAGCGCACGCGCGTGGTCGCCGCGCAGCAGGGCGACGATCGACAGGGCACGCAGCGCGGGCCACCACGTCCGATCCAGCTTGAGGATGTCGTGCCAGGCCATCTCGGCGCGGTCGAGCCGGCCCGTCCCGAGCGCCGCCGAGGCGAGCACGTAGAGCGCACCGGGCCGGGCGACCGTCGGTGCGTGTCGGGCGATCGCGGCCGCCGCCGCACCGCAGAAGTCGTAGCCGGCGTTGATCAGGGTCTGCGCCGTCTCGGGGTCGATCTCCGGGCTCACCCCCGACAGCACCCGGATGTGCATCTCGTCGACGACGGCGAACAGGACCCGCGGGGTGTCGAAGACGTCGAACACCGTCGGATGCTCGGCGAGGACCTCGGCCACCGAGCGAGCGGGATCGCTGCTGCCCAGCGACACCAGGAAGAACGTGTCCACGGCGGCCGCCTCGACGGAGCCGAGCCCGAGCGCATCGGCGGACGTGATCGCTCCGAGTTCGGCGCGGTAACCGTCGAAGTCGAAGCCCTCGGGGGCGAGGAGATCGTCGT
The DNA here is from genome assembly GCF_047600385.1 of Gordonia sp. (in: high G+C Gram-positive bacteria). Lineage (GTDB taxonomy): Bacteria > Actinomycetota > Actinomycetes > Mycobacteriales > Mycobacteriaceae > Gordonia. The sequence goes on from NZ_JASGKZ010000001.1 coordinate 2,410,728, forward strand.
CGATCACATAGCCGGCCCGGGTGACGAGCTCGGTGAACGGCAGCGTGGGCACGGTGCCGTAGCCGTGGTCGAGGACGGTGTCCCACAGGGGATCCATGTAGGTGACGGCGTGCCCGAAGACGTCGTCGGGGTCGTCGTCGATCAGGTCGGCCAGCAGCGGGGCGAGGTCGAGTTCGACGGGTTCACCGGCTGCGGCGACGGCCACGGTGCCGTCGTCGATCGAGACCGACCGGACGGTGACGAGGTCGCCCGGTGCGAAACCCGCGAGGGTGCCGCGGGGCAGCGCGATCATGATCGGTGCGAGGTCTTCGACGCCGCGCGCGGTCGCCTCGGCCCGGTCGGCGGCATCGATGCCCGGCGTGAGCGTGTCCACGGCACCGGTCGCGGTGAGCGGATACAGGTCGGGCGTGTCGACGACGACGTCGGCGGCGATCTCCGCGGCGCCGAGCCGATGCGGGAAGGCACCCTGCTCGACGTGCGCGCGGACGTGCACGTTCTCGCCGTCGCCGGTGAGGACGTGGAACGGATCGTCGTTGTCGTAGACGACGGCGGCGGCCGTGTCGTCGTCGAACCCGGCCTCGACGATCCGGTCGACCCAGTCCTCGTCGCTCAGCGGACCGGCCTCCCGGAGGATGGTGAACGCGGTGTCGTACGCGAGATCCCAGTCGTCGTCCATGAGCCGACCGTAGCAGCGGAGCCCGCTCCGGCGGCGGGGTCGACGATGCCGACGTCCACCCGGGGCCGGAGGCACCGTGCTCGACGCAGGCGGTCGAGCACGGTCGGCGGATCACTCCTCGCGGAAGGCCTCGGCCGGGACGACGTAGGTGAGTGCGACGTCCCAGGGGGCGATCTCCCACCGGTTGATCGCATCGAGGGCGAGGGAGACGGCGCCGTTCAGGGCCTCCTCGGAGGCCGGTGCGGCGATGGTCTGCCCCTCGGGGTCGTCGCTGGGCGGCCACACCTCGCTCCCGGTCGGGGCGGGTTTGGTCTCCAGCAGGATCCGGTCGGTGCCGTCCTCGTGGATCCCGGCGATCAGGCAGTACCGGTCGCCCATGGATTCCCGACCGCCGGGTTCGACGACGATCAGCTCGCCGCGGCTGAAGGCGGCGGCCGTGGCGCGGAAGATCGTCCGACCGAGGTCTTCCCACGGATCGCCGGTCACCTCCTGCGGAGCCTGCGAGGTGAAGACGCGGGAGGTCACCGATTCCGGGTTCTCCGCGCCCTCGGTCGCGGTCAGGGTCTCCAGGGTGAGGGCGCCGGTCGCGGCGTCGAAACGCGCGATCTCACGGTAACTGCCCGGGCCGATCTCGGCGCGGGCGATCGAACCGGTCGCCACGAGTTCGCCGAATCCGTCGGCGTCGGTCAGCTGCCACAGGGTCGGTTCGTCGGTCCAGACCTGGACGAGACCGCCCACCGGGACGCCGAAGACGGCCAGGGGGAGGCTCTCGCCTGCGGTCTGCGGGGTGTCGGACATGCGGCGTGCTCCATTCGTCGGGTTCGCCCCTCACTATGCCGCACGGGGTCGCCGAGGAAGGGTTCCCGCGCAGACGGCGGACTCGTGTCGGGTCGGGCCACCCGAGTCCGCCGTCTGCGCGGCACCGGATCAGTCCTGCGAGGCCGACTCCGGCTGCGGGTCGATCCGGTCGAGGACGATCTCGGCGAGTTCGCCGGTGCGGTGCTCGGGCAGCCAGTGGTCGGCGCCCTCGATCACTCGCAGGTCGAAGTCGGCGTCCACGTACTCGCCGGTGATCTGGGCGCCCTTGCGGGCCAGGGCGACGTCGTTCGTACTCCACACGTGGGTCGTCGGCACCGCGACGTGTCGGGTCATGTCGTGCGGGGCGTTCAACATCATGGCCCGGTACCAGTTGAGCGAACCCGGCAGCGAACCCCTGTCGAAGAACTTCTCCCGGGTGGCGGCGAGCAGCTCGTCGTCCATGCCGGTGCTGCGGAGCACCTTGTCGGCCGCCGCGGGGAATCGCTTGGCCAGCTGTTCGGCGAGGAACGGCGGCTGGAAGAGGTAGATGTACCAGGACCGCACCGCCTGATCGCTGGTCAGCAGCGAGCGGACGTAGGCGGCGGAATGCGGGACGGAGACGGCGGTGAGCGTCCGGACCAGATCGGGCCGACTCGCGGCGAGCCGCCACGCGACCACCGCACCCCAGTCGTGGCCGACCACGTGCACGGGACCGTCGCCGAGCTGCTCGATCAGGGCGGCCGCGTCGTCGACGAGCAGCCCGGTCCGGTAGTTGATCCGGCCCTTCGGACGCGCACCCGGGGAGTATCCTCGCTGATCGGGGCACACCGTGCGGAAGCCCCGGGCGTTGAGCATCGGGGTCAGCGCGTCCCAGGTGTAGGCGCCCTGGGGGAAGCCGTGCAGCAGGACGACGGTGCCCCTGCTCCGATCCGGATCGGTCGGCGGCGTATCGACGACGTCGAAGGTGAATCCTGCGTGTGAATACTGCTCCATGGACCCGGTACTTCCCCTCTGGTAAGCGACGAGAAGAACCCTACTTGCTGGTAGGTTCCAGGGGCAGTTCGGTCTCGGGGATCCGGAGCGGGTTCTCGATCTCGTCGTGCCACAGGCGGGCGACCACGAAGAAGAAGATCGCGACCGGGATCGGCAGGATCCCGCCGAGCACGAAGGTCCAGCCGATGCCGATCGTCTGCGCGACCGGCGCGGCCAGTGCCATCGACACCGGCATCAGGGATGCGGAGACGAAGAAGTCGAGGGCGGAGATCCGGCCGAGGAGCTCGGTGGGCACGCGGCGCTGCAGCAGGGTTCCCCACAGGACCATGGGGCCGTCGAGCATCAGGCCGATCAGGAAGCCGGCCACCACGAACCACGCGGTGTGATATGCGAAACCCATGATCGCCATCGGCACCGTGCAGACCGCCCAGAGCGTGAACATCACCGTCAGATAGCGGCGCGGCATGGGGATGGAGGCGAAGAAGAACGCGCCGAGCGCGGCGCCCGCACCGAAGGCGGCCAGGACCAGGGCGTGGCTGGTGGCGTCGCCGCCGGCGCGGTCGCGCAGCGCGAACGGGACGAGGACCTCGATCGGACCCATCGCCATCAGGACGGCGAACGACACGAACAGCAACGACGCCCAGAGCCACGGTGTGCGCTTCATGTACCCGAAGCCCTCGCCGAGGTCGGCGAGCACACCGCGCACCGGATGCCGGGCCGCGCGCTCGGCGGACAGGGTGGGTACCTCGTCGTCGACCGGGCCCATGGCCAGGTAGCAGGCCGCCGACAGGATGCAGGCGATCGCGCCCACCACGATGGCGGTGCCGGGCGACCACGTCCCGATGATCGCGCCCGCGATCATCGGCCCCGCGGCCTGGAACAGGACCGGGCGCATGAAACCCTCCACCCCGTTGGCGGCCTGGAGTTCGGCGGCGCCGACGATCCGGGGGAGCAGGGCCGAGTAGGCGGGGTAGTACATGCCGGTGGTCACTCCGCCGAGCAGGGCGGCCGCCACCAGGTGGGGGACGGTGAGGGCCCCGAGCACGGAGGCGAACCCGACGCTGCCGAATGCGACCAGTTTGACCGTCTCGAGGCCGACGATGATCTTGCGTTGGGACACCCGGTCGGCGAGCACGCCGCCGAAGAGCGTGGAGACCACCATGCCGACCGCGGCGGTGCCCGAGACCAGCGAGACCTGGCCGGGGCCGCCGCCGAGTCCGATCACCTGCCAGACCAGGGCGACCATCCGGATGCCGTCGCCGAACAGCGCCAGCGCGAGCCCGGCGGCGAGCCACCGGTACCGGCGCAGCGCGAACGGGCGAAGGACCCGGGGAAGGGTGGAGGCGGTGGAGGTCACCCGTCGAGCTTGCCCGAGTGCGGCGGCCGGACGCCAACTGTTTTCCCGCGGTGTGACGTCGTCGGTGGGCCTCGCCGGATGTCCGGAAGAAGACTGCCATCGCCTCGCCTACGCGGCCAGCGGCGGGATCCCCGTCAACGGCTGCGCCGATGCGGGGTGGGCGTATCCGCTCTCCCAGGGGAACCGGTTGTGCGCGTCCGGCCAGATCAGTTGGACCGCCAGGAAATCCGGACCGTACAGCAGGCGGGTCACATGCATCTGGACGGTGTCGATCGCCGGGAGAAGCGCCAGGCGATGCGGTGGACTCACCACCCCGTCGAGGAAACGGGAGCCGAGCAGGTCGCGGTCGGCGACGGCCAGCTCCGCCGCCCGATCGAGGATCCGGCAGGCCAAATCCGGATCGAGACCGGTGACCAGCAGTTCGGGACGCCGATGTTCGGTGAGCCCGGTGGTGTAGGCGACCGCGGGTGCAGTGTCGTCGCCGTACACGCCGGTCACCGACCATCGGCCGTCCGCGATCTGCGCGAAGGCGTTCCCCACCAGATCGTCCGCGCCGGTGCAGCGCGGGTCGTGTTCACACATCGTCGTCTCCCTCCGTCATCCGCCACTCGGGCGCGTATCGATCATGTGTTCGATACGCGACGTACTGTACGGAAGGGGTCCGACAATTCTGAGGGCGGCGGGTGTCACCGCTGGTGGGGAGGGTCGTGGATTCGACTCGGTCTGCTCACTTCGTGCGCGGCCCGGCTCGGCCGACGTGGGTGTTTCGGGGTGCCGACCATCCGGGTGCGGTCGTTCCGGCGGGAGCGCGGGGCTCCCTCGGGGCGACCGGCCCGTCGATCGTCGTCAGGCGCCGAGGTTGATCGGGCTGTCGACGATGTTGGAGACGATCCCCTTGATGATCCCGGTGCCGTCGGAGCCCTTGAGCGAGGAGTACCAGGAGGTGGTCGCCTCGGCGTCGTACATGTGGGTCTCCTCGCCGCGTCTGCGGGCCCGCAGCACCAGTTCGCCGGCGCGCTCGGCGCGGATCTTCTCGTATCGCTTGAGGGTGTCCTCGACGCTGACGGTGTTGGTGGCCACGGCGATCCCGAGCGCGAAGCTGTCCTCCAAGGCCGAGCACGCGCCCTGGCCGATGTCCGGCGCGGTGTTGTGGGCGGCGTCGCCGAGGATCGCGACCCGGCCCTTGGCCCACGACGTGAACGGCGTGATGTCCCAGATCTCCACCCGGTTGAGCGAGACGTCGGGATCGATCGCGTCGATCAGCGCCTGTGTGCCGGGCGCCCACCCGTCGAAGGCCTGTTTGAGCGGTGCGACGCCCTCGGCGCGGTCGTAGGGGATCCCGGACTCCTGCGGGACGTCGAACCAGAAGTAGAAGCGGTCGCCGGCCACCGGCATGACGCATGCGCGTTTGCCCTCGGCGACGTAGCTGGTCCACTGGTCCGCGGGGCCGATCGCCTCGTTCACCGGGATGAGGCCGTTGAAGTTGGTGTAGCCGGAGTATTCGCGTTCCGGGGCCGTCTCGCCGTCGGGCGTCACGTACTCGCGGGTGATCGAGCGGGCGCCGTCGGCGCCGATGAGCATGTCGCAGGTGTCGGTCGAGCCGTCGGCGAAGGTGACCGTCACCGTCTCCCCGTCGTCGTCGATGCCCTCCATGCGCATGCCGAGCTTCACGTCGTCGAGTCCGAAACGTTCCATCAGGAGGGCTTGGAGGTCGGCGCGGGCCACCGGGTACGGCTTCTGGCCGGTCTGCTCGGTGACCGGGCTCAGCGAGAAGCGGCAGAGCTCCTCGCCGGTGTGGCCGTCGGCGTACGACATGTAGGCCATGTCGCCGCCGAGCGCGGCCACCTCGTCGGCCAGGCCGAGCCAGTTGAGCACCTTGACGCCGTTGGACCACAGCGACAGGGCCGCCCCGACGGGCTTGTTCTCTTTCATCTGGTCGTAGATCACGACCTCGTGGCCGAGACGTTTGAGGGCGATTCCCGCACTGGTTCCGCCGATTCCTGCTCCGATGATGATGACCTTCATGGCGGAAAAGCTAGGATCGGCTTTTCAATTCTGCGTTCCTTTCGTGTTGCGACATCGTTAACCGGCCTGCTCAGAGGACGTGATTTCTTCGTCGTCAGGTGTCGTGAACTGCGGTTACTCATGTTTCATGGTGTGATCTTCCAAGATTGTCGAGAAATTCACGAGCGGTTTTTGTAGCCGCGGACGGCGGCTGAGGAAGGCCGGACGAAGGAGAGTGTCGGGTATGGAGAATCCCGCGGAGTTGACCGCATTCAACGACCTGAACGACGACGATGCGCGCACCGCGCTGCTGGGTGTGTGCGCGTCGCCGGAATGGGCCGGACAGAATGCTCGCGGCACGACCTTTCGCCCGTCCCGAAGGGGCGGCCTCACTGGCGCGGGAACTGGTCGCCGACCTGCCCGAGCCGGAGATCTTCGCGGCGCTCGACGGTCATCCGCGGATCGGGGAGCGGTCGGAGGGGCCCGCATCGTCGTCGGAGCAGGCGGCCGTGCTGGAGTCCGGTGACGAGTTCCTGGCCCGCATGCGTGCCGCCAACCGCGAGTACGAGGAGGTGTTCGGCCACGTGTACCTGGTCGCCGCGGCGGGCCGTGCCCCCGAGGAGCTCTACGACATCCTGGTGTCGCGTCTGAGCAACACTCCCGAACAGGAGATGGAGGTGCTGCGCGCGGAGCTGGGCGAGATCAACGCGCGCCGGACGGCGAGTCTCCTCGGCGGCGAGCCCGCGACGGCCAAACAGTCCGGGGGCTACCTCACCTCGATCTCCACGCATGTGCTCGACACCACGACGGGGCGGCCGGCGGCCGGCATCGCCGTGGACCTGTACGGCCACGAGGGCAAGGTGGCCTCGGGGGTGACCAACGGCGACGGCCGGATCCCCGGCTTCGCGACGGTCCCGTCCGGGCGCTACACCGCGGTGTTCGGCACCGGCGAGTACTTCCCGGACGGGCTGTACCCGGTGGTCTCGATCACGATGAACCTCAAGCCGGGCAAGGTGCACCTGCCGCTGCTGCTCTCGCCGTTCGCCTACTCGACCTACCGGGGCAGCTGACGCCGGGAACGCGGTCTCGACTCCGCTCGACCAGCGAGGAGGGGCTCGACCGGCGGAGAGGAGTTCGACTGTCGAAAGGTCGGACTCTATTCGTTGGTCGAGCGAAGTCTTCGTCGATCGAGCGAAGTCGAGATCTCGAGTGGCGGGCGGGTGGTCTCGACTCCGCTCGACCAGCGAGGAGGGAACTCGACCGGCGGAGGGGCGGACGGCGGCGTCGAACACCTGTCACACCTCGGGGCTAGACTGGTCCGGTGGCAGGCAGAATCCCCGATCGTGACATCACGGCCATCCGTGAACAGACTCGGATCGAGGACATCGTCGGCGACTACGTGGCCCTGCGCCGCGCCGGCGCCGACTCCATGAAGGGTCTGTGTCCCTTTCACGACGAGAAGACGCCGTCGTTCCACGTCCGCCCCAATCACGGGCACTTCCACTGCTTCGGCTGCGGTGAGGGCGGCGACGTCTTCACCTTCCTGCAGAAGCAGGAGCACATCAGCTTCGTCGAGGCCGTCGAACAGCTCGCCGATCGGATCGGGTACCGGATCGACTACGAGGGCGGCGGCACCGCGATCGTCCGCGACCGCGGGACCCGCGCCCGGCTGGTCGCGGCCAACGCGGCGGCTCAGCGCTACTACGCCGAGCAGCTGCGCACCGCGGATGCGGCGACGGCACGCGACTTCCTCACCGACCGCGGTTTCGACCAGGCCGCCGCCGAACGGTTCGGCTGCGGCTACGCTCCGGCCGGCTGGGACACGATGACCAAGAACCTGCTCTCCCAGGGGTTCGCCTTCGCCGAACTCGAAGCGGCCGGTCTGAGCAAACAGGGGCGCAAGGGCCCGATCGACCGGTTCCACCGGCGGCTCCTCTGGCCGATCCGGAATCTGGCGGGCGACGTGATCGGCTTCGGCGCCCGGAAGCTGTACGACGACGACAACCTCGGCAAGTACATGAACACGCCCGAGACCATGCTCTACAAGAAGTCGCAGGTGCTGTTCGGGCTCGACCTCGCCAAACGCGAGATCGCCAAGAGCCACCAGGTGGTGGTCGTCGAGGGCTACACCGACGTGATGGCCATGCACACGGCCGGGGTCACCACCGCCGTCGCCTCGTGCGGCACGGCGTTCGGCGAGGACCATCTCGCGCTGATCCGGCGGCTGATGATGGACGACTCGTACTTCCGCGGCGAGGTGATCTACACGTTCGACGGCGACGAGGCCGGCCGGGCGGCGGCGCTCAAGGCCTTCGAGGGGGAGCAGTCGATCGCCGGACAGACCTTCGTGGCCGTCGCGCCGGACGGGATGGATCCGTGTGAACTGCGCCAGCGCTCCGGCGATGCCGCCGTGCGCGACCTGATCGCCACCCGCATCCCGATGTTCGAGTTCGCGATCAAGGCGATCCTCTCCGGTTACGACCTCGACAGCGCCGAGGGCCGGGTCGGTGCGCTGCGCGATGCGGTGCCGGTGGTCTCCCGGATCCGGGACGTCGCTCTGCGGGACGAGTACGCGCGGCAGCTCGCCGGCTGGGTCGGCTGGGACGACGTCGGTCAGGTGCTCGCGCGGGTGCGCGGCATGGCCAAGCGAGGGCGCGGCGGTCGGCAGAACGACCGGGGTCGTCGGCCCGGGCGTGTCGTCCCGCCGGAGGCCGCATTGCCGCCGCCGAGCGCGCGGCCGCTGCCGAACGATCCGCGGTTGTGGCCGCAGCGGGAGGCCCTCAAGGCGGCGATCCAGTATCCGGGGATCTCCGGCAGCGTCTTCGACTCGCTGCCCGCCGACTGCTTCAGCGAACCCGCGTACGCGCTGGTGCGGCAGACGATCGCGAACATCGGCGGTACTGCGGCGGGGCTGTCGGGGGCGTCGTGGGTGGACGCGATCAACCAGGGCGTCGACGATCCCGCGCTGACCCCGTTGGTGACCGAGCTCGCGGTCGAGGACATCCCGGTGGACGAGGACAAGATCCCGCGCTACATCAACAGCGTGCTCGCGCGGCTGCAGGAGGTGTGGGTCGGCGCGCAGATCGCGGACCTGAAGTCGAAGCTGCGGCGGATGTCGCCGGGCAACGACCCGGACGCCTACAACGCGCTCTTCGGCGACCTCGTCGCTCTCGAATCGTATCGGCGGAGCCTGCTGGAGCAGGCCTTCGAAGAGAGCGGGTAGCCTGCTCGCGGCATTTCTCCGTTTCGTTCCCGGGGGTGTCGGGACGGGATCGCTCAGCCGGTTCTAAGGTGAGCGGATGACCAGTGCGGCACGCAGTTCGACGTTGCGGGAACTCACGTTCCGGGGTGTGATCCTGGGTGGCCTGATCACCCTCGTCTTCACCGCGGCCAACGTGTATCTCGGCCTGAAGGTGGGCCTCACCTTCGCCACCGCCATCCCGGCGGCGGTGATCTCGATGTCGGTGCTGCGGTACTTCGCGAACCACTCCCTCGTCGAGAACAACATCGTGCAGACCATCGCCTCGGCGGCCGGCACGCTCTCGGCGATCATCTTCGTGCTGCCGGGCCTGATCATGATCGGCTGGTGGACCGGGTTCCCGTACTGGGAGACGGTCGCGATCTGCGCGATCGGCGGCATCCTCGGCGTCATGTACTCCATCCCGCTGCGGCGGGTCCTGGTGACCGGTTCCGAGCTCCCGTATCCCGAGGGCGTGGCGGCCGCGGAGGTGCTCAAGGTCGGCGACAGCGAGGTCGGCGCCGAGCAGAACCGCGGCGGCATGAGAATGATCGTGACCGGTGCGCTCACTGCGGCGGCGCTCTCGCTGCTGGTCTCGCTCAAGGCGATCGCCGGATCGGTGTCCGGAGCGGTCAAGATCGGCAGCGGTGCGACGATGTGGGGCGCGAGCCTGTCCATGGCGCTCATCGGCGTCGGACATCTGGTGGGCGTGTCGGTCGGCGTCGCGATGCTGGTCGGCCTGGTGATCTCGTACTTCGTGCTGTTGCCGGTCCACTCCTGGGGCGAGCTGAAAGACGGCGACCTGCTCGACCAGGTGAGCACGATCTTCACCGGCGACGTCCGGTTCATCGGCGCGGGCGCCATCGCGGTCGCGGCGGTCTGGACGCTGCTGACGCTGATCCTGCCGATCGTGCGCGGGATCGTCGAATCGATCCGGAGCGCTCGGGCCCGGCGCGACGGACAGCTGGTGGACATCACCGAGCGCGACATCCCCATCCAGTACGTCGGCGGCGCCGTGCTGCTGGCGATGGTCCCGATCGGCTGGCTGCTGTGGGACTTCCTCAAGGGCTCGGAGATCGCCGAGAACTCGGGCGGCATGATCGTGATCAGCATCGTGTTCGTGCTGCTCATCGGCCTGATCGTGGCCGCGGTGTGCGGATACATGGCCGGACTCATCGGGTCGTCGAACAGCCCGATCTCCGGCGTCGGCATCCTGGTGGTGCTGCTGGCGGCGGTCCTGCTGAAGGCCACGCACGGAGCCGACGGCGAGGACGAGGCGCTCGCGATGACCGCGTACACGCTGTTCACCGCCGCGGTGGTCTTCGGCATCGCGACCATCTCCAACGACAACCTGCAGGACCTCAAGACCGGTCAACTGGTCGGCGCGACACCGTGGAAGCAGCAGGTCGCGCTGATCATCGGCGTCGGCTTCGGCGCCGTGGTGATCCCGCCGGTGCTCGGCCTGATGAACACCGCGTTCGGCTTCCAGGGGGCGCCCGACGCCAAGGACGACGCGCTCGCCGCGCCGCAGGCGGCGTTGATGTCGTCGCTCGCCGAGGGGGTCTTCGGCAGCAGCCTGGACTGGGGGCTGATCTGGCTCGGCGTGGGGATCGGTGCGGTCGTGATCGTCGTCGACGAGGTCCTGAAACGGACCACCGGCTTCCGGCTGCCGCCGCTCGCCGTCGGCATGGGCATGTACCTGCCGATGGCGTTGACGCTGATCATCCCGCTCGGCGCGTTCATCGGCCGTGCGTACGAGAAGTGGGCCGACCGCGATCCGGACGACGCGGACCGCAAGAAGCGGCTCGGCGTGCTGATGGCGACCGGCCTGATCGTGGGCGAGAGCCTCTACGGCGTCGTGTTCGCCGGCGTCATCGCCGGTTCGGGGAAGGAGGAGCCGCTGGCGCTCCCGTTCCTCGGCGAGGGTTACGCCACGTGGGCGCAGGTGATCGGGGTCGCGGTGTTCCTCGGCGCCGTCGTCTGGCTCTACCGCACCGTGCGCAAGACGGCGTCGGCGCCGTACGACGGCCCGCCGGCGGCGGCACCGGAGTAGGCGTTCGACGATTCGGGTGCGCGGCGCCGTCGGTGCACTGCGCTAGGCTTGGCGCGTCCGAATGCTCCACCGCGACGAAGGGGTCCCATGACCACACCGCCGAATCCTGAGGGTCCGGATCTCAGGAAGCCCGCCGCCGACCAGGAGCCCGCCGGCGGGGAACCGATCAGCGGGGAACCGGTCAGCGGGGAACCGGTCGGCGAGCAGCCCGCCGGTCAGCCGTACCCCGGACAGGATCCGTGGGCGGGTCAGCAGCAGTCGTATCCGGCACCGGACCCGTTCGCCGGACAGCAACCCCATCCCGGACAGCCGTCGTACGCGGGGCCGTCGTATGCGGGGCAGCCCGGCGCCGCGCCGTACGGGCAGCCCTACGGAGCCGTGCCCGCCGGTTACGGGCAGCCCGCGCAGGTGGGGCAGAAGTCGAAGATCGTGGCCGGTATCCTGGGTATCCTGCTCGGTGCCTTCGGGGTGCACAACTTCTACCTCGGCTACACGGGCAAGGCGATCGCGCAGTTGCTGATCTCGCTGCTCTCGTTCGGTGTGTTCTCGTTCGTCTCCGCGATCTGGGGCCTTATCGAGGGCATCCTGATCCTGGTCTCCAAACCGGGCACCTCGTGGCATTGGGATGCCGCCGGGTTCGAGTTGCAGGACTGATCTTCGTCGATCACTGCCGGTATGCTTCGTGTGTTCCGGCATTCGGGGGCTATAGCTCAGTTGGTTAGAGCCGCGGACTCATAATCCGCTGGTCCCGGGTTCGAGCCCCGGTGGCCCCACCGTATCGGCCCGGGTTCACAGCGCTTCGGCACTGTGGACCCGGGCCGATTGCACTGTGCGGTGTCTGCTCGACGAGATGGGCGTCTGCTCGAGGAGAGGGCAGCGCGTCGACTCACCCGTGTGCGTGTCGGCGTTTCGCGGTGAGGACCGCGACGGCGGAGAGTCCTGCGCACGCGGTCCAGAATCCGAGCAGCACGGGTTTGTACGCCACCGTGCCGACGGCGCCGAGGGTTCCGGCCGCCGAGAGGCCCGCTTGAATGCCCTTGTCGTTGATCATGTGAAGGCTTCCTGTCGTCGAGGGGGAACCGGGTGGCGCGATCGGCGGCCGTCGACGTCCGGGGAGGCGCGTCGTCGACGGCTGCGAGGGGGATCCGGCCGGTGGGTTCGAGTGGCCATGGTGAACCCTTCTGGATCAGAGAGTGCTGTCGATCACATCGTAGGGCGCGGACATCGTGCGGACGGCCGGATCGGATGAGCTCCTCGAAGCCTGTCTGCCCGGTGTCGCTGGAAGCCGGAGAGACGCTGCGACCGCCGGGCGGCGCCTCGTCCCCGGGGGCGACGACTGCGCTCTCGGGTCCGTCCACTGCCGGACACCGGCCGCCTGCGGGCGAAGGACGGCGATGGTCTGTGACCTGCCCGATCGGAGAGTTACCGGCGGTTACCACCCTTCCGCCGGGCACGGCCCGAGACGATCGCGGGGCACACCGTTCCCGACGTAAGGAATCTCATGTCGCACTACCACGACCCCGAGGACTGGGCCTACGCCAAGACCGTCGGCAAGAACGCGCCGGACTCGCTCAAGGCGTTCCTCGCGTTCGACGAGGCGGCCCTGCGCGGCGAGGACAACGTCCTGCCGGCCAAGTACCGCGAGTTGATCGCGATCGCCGTCGCCCTGACGACGCAGTGCCCCTACTGCATCGAGGCGCACAGCAAGGCCGCGGCGAAGGCGGGGGCCACCGAGCAGGAGGTCACCGAGGCGATCATGATCGCGACCGCTCTCCGCGCGGGCGGCGGACTGACGCACGGATTCCAGGCGCTGAAGTTCTTCGGCACCGAGGACTGACCGCAGCGCGGGCCCGGCCTCGGGATCGGGGCGGGGGAGTGAGGACTCCGGCACGTCGTCGACGGACCTGGTAGGCAGGAGGGCATGAAAGCGCTCCTCGTCTGTTCGTCCGTCGCGCATGGAAACACCCGGCGGGTCGCCGACGAGATGGCCGCTGAACTGGGCTGTCTCGTCGTCGAACCCGCACAGATCGCCGCCCCCGGACTCGACGGGTACGACCTCGTCGGGTTCGGTTCCGGCGTCTACGACTTCGCCTTCCACCCCGATCTGAACGCCCTCGTGGACTCGCTGCCCGTCGCCGAGCGCGGCCGGGCGTTCGTGTTCGGCACCAGCGGCACGCCCGAGCCGCCTTTCGCCCGGTACACCCGCCGGTTCGCCGACCGACTGGCGGCCAAGGGGTACGACGTCGCCGGAACCTTCCTGTGCCGCGGCCTCGACACGTGGGGGCCGTTCAAGCTGGTCGGCGGCATTGGCCGGGCCAGGCCGAACGACGACGACCTCGCCGCCGCCCGAGCCTTCGCCGCCGGTCTGCGCTGACCGGGTCGACGGCTCTCCGCTCCCCTTAGAGGCGACTCGCCACGGCGTTCCTCCTCGGCCCGGGATACGACGGGTGCGCGATGCGGGAAGCCCGGGTGCCGCGGTGATACGCGGGCGGCAGTCGGTGCGCGTTGACGGAGCAGCCGAACGTCTCACAGATCCGAAGGCGCTGTTGTGCGCGGGTGTCGGCCGTGGTGGGATGGACGTCGTGACACGGGGTGCCGCCCGTGACCGGACGACCGGTGCGGACGGCTGAGAACACACCCGTCGAACCTGATCCAGTTAGCACTGGCGAAGGGAATGTCCGACGTCCATTCAGGCTTGCCTTCGCCTCTTCCCGAGAGGCTCCCACCCCCATGCCGAACCCCGTCCTCCCGCTCGCAGAGCAGATCGTCGTCGTGACCGGCGGCGCCCGCGGCCTCGGCGCCGCGATCTCCCGCGCCTTCCTGAACGCGGGCGCCCGCGTGGTGATCGACTACCGCTCCTCGCAGGAGGCGGCCGAAGCGCTCGCCGCCGAACACCCCGATCGTGCGCTGGCGGTGCAGGCCGACGTGCGCGACCGCGCTCGGGTGGAGGCCCTGCTGGCCACGGCCGCCGCGCACTTCGGCGGACCGGTCACCACCGTCGTCAACAACGCCCTGGTCGACTTCGCGTTCGACGGGGACGGTCGGCCGAAGGCGGCCGAGATCGGATACGACGACTTCGCCGCCCAGTTCGCCGGGTCCGTCCAGGGCCCGCTCAACGTGATCCAGGCGGCCCGCCCGGCCATGGCCGAGGCCGGCTTCGGCCGCGTGATCAACATCGGCACCAACCTGTTCCAGTACCCGGTGGTGCCCTACCACGACTACACCGCCTCGAAGGCCGCGCTGCTCTCGCTCACCAGGACCTTCGCCGACGACCTCGGGCCGGAGGGGATCACGGTCAACATGGTCTCCGGCGGGCTGCTGCGTACCACCGACGCCTCGGCGGCCACTCCGGAGGCGGTGTTCGATGCGATCGCCGCGGGGACGCCGCTGCGCGCGGTCACCGCGCCGGAACAGCTCGCCGACGCGGTGCTCTTCTTCGCTTCTCCGTGGGCGCGGGGTGTCACGGGGCAGAACCTCATCGTCGACGGCGGTCTGGTGAAGGGCTGAACCCGGAGTTCTCCGGAGACGGATCGGGCCCGCCTCGCGCGATGTGCGGGAGGCGGGCCCGATCGTGGTCGGGGTCGACGCCGGAGCGGCGACGGACTCAGCGCGCCTCGGTGATCCCGATGGACGGGAAGAAGAAGTAGGTGGCGTTGCCGCGTTTGACGGTGCCGTACACCGCACACAGCACCAGGCCGGGGCCGGTCTGGACGACGCCGCCGCGCACACCGTTGGACGGCACGATCGAGAGCGCACGCTTGAGCGTGTTGATCGGGGTGTTGTAGGTGGCGGCGGGGATCGGCGCGGCCTTGATGTGGCTCTTGACGGCGTCGAGCACGGTGTCGATCATGCCGCCGAGCGGCGCGTCGAGCCCGCCCTGCAGGGTGTTCAGGTTGAACCACGCCACGTGCAGGCCGGACTTGTCGCCGAAGTCGGCGAAGACCCCGACCGGCACGAAACCGCACAGGATCTCGCCGCGCCGGACGGCGTTGACGCTGATGCCCGCGATGTTCAGATTGCCGATGCCCGGGGTGTACGGTCCGGCGACGGCGCCGCCGACGCCGACCGGGAGCGTGAGGTCGGTGCTCAGGCCGAGGCTCGGCGTGAAGGCGCTGATGCCGAGCTGCCGCAGCAGCTTGTTGGCGGCGCCGACACCGTCGACGGGGGTGGGGGCGCTCTGGACCGGGTTGAGTGATCGCGCGGCGTCGATCGCCTTGCCCGCGGGGAGCGAGGCCGCCTGGGTGGCGGCTCCCGCAGCACGCGTCACCAGCGAAGTCGCCTGACCCGCCACCGACGACAGTCGACCTTTACCCTTCTCAGCCACGTTGCTCATGCCTAAACGGTACAACGTTGATTGACACGATCGGGAAATCTGTCGTATCCGAGGGCCAGAATGGAGACATATGCCACGTCCAGGCTCATCGGAGGAACCCGAAATGCAGAAGATCGTGCCGAACATCTGGTTCGACGGAACCGCGGCCGAGGCCGCCGAACACTATGCGCGGGTGCTGCCGGACACCTCCGGTCGGGTCCTCATGCGGTATCCGGAGGAGGGTCTTCCCGACTTCCAGAAGGCCCTGGCGGGGCAGCCGCTCACCGCGGAGATCGTCGTCGGCGAGTCGGCGGAGGACGGGGGCTGCCGGATCGTCCTGATCAACGCCGGCCCGGAGTTCGCCCCGAACGAGTCGATCAGCTTCATGCTGAACTTCGATCCGTCGCGCGACCCCGACGCGGCCGCGACCCTCGAGGCGGTCTGGGCCGGACTCGGCGACGGAGGCGAGGTCCTCGCCGAACTCGACGAGTACCCCTTCAGCCCCCGCTACGGCTGGATCCGCGACCGGTACGGCGTCACCTGGCAGCTGATCCTCACTCATCCCGACGGTGAGCCGCGGCCGTTCGTCATACCGTCGCTGCTGTTCTGCGGGGCCGCGCAGAACCGGGCCAAGGCCGCGATCGCCGCGTACACGTCGCTGTTCGACGACTCCGGCGTCGGCATGATCGTCGACTATTCGACGGCGACCGGAGCGGTGCGCGCCGATTCGGTGATGTTCGGCGACTTCCGGCTCGCCGGGCAGTGGTTCACCGCCGTCGACTCCCCCGAACCCCGGGACTTCTCGTTCACCTGCGGGGTGAGCCTCCAGGTGAACTGTGCCGATCAGGCCGAGATCGACCGCTGCTGGGAAGCCCTCTCCGCCGTCCCCGAGGCCGAACAGTGCGGCTGGTGCGCCGACGAGTTCGGCCTCAGTTGGCAGATCGTGCCGGAGGAGATGGGCTCGCTGATGGCGAGCCCGGAGGCCTACGGCGCGATGCTGGCGATGAAGAAGATCGTCATCGCCGACTTCCCGAAGTAGCGTTCGTTCCCGCCGTCACGGTCGGCGGCTCCGACGACTCCAGCAGCTGGCCTTCGGCGAGGGACTCGGCGGGGACGTCGTCCTGCACCCGGGTGGCCAGCGGCCGCTCGTCGACGAAGAGCAGCGCGATCAGGGCGATCACGGCGACCGGGACCAGGAACAGGAAGATCGGCAGCAGGGCCTCGTTGTAGGCGTGGATCACCAGGTCGCGCATCGGGCCGGGGAGGTGGTTGATCATCCCCGGGGTCAGATGCTTGCTCTCCTCGGCCACCTCACCGCTCGACGACATGGCGCCGAGCTTCTCTTCGAGGCGGCTGATCAGGCGGCTGGCGAAGATCGCGCCGACGATCGACGCGCCGAGCGTGGATCCGACCTGGCGGAAGTAGTTGGTGGCCGCGGTGGCGGTGCCGACGATCCGGCCGCCCGGGAACGAGTTCTGCACGATGAGGGTGAGGATCTGCAGGGCCAGGCCGATGCCGATGCCGGTGATGCCCAGGTAGAGGCACATCAGCCAGGTGGGGCTCTCGATGTGCAGGGTCGACAGCAGCGCCAGCCCGACACCGATGACCACCGATCCGACGATCGGGAAGATCTTGTAGCGGCCGGTCCGGCTGACCACGCGGCCCGACGAGATCGACGCGACCAGCAGTCCGCCCATCATCGGGATCATCAGCAGGCCCGCGACGGTCGCGCTGACCCCGAGGGCCATCTGGATGTAGGTCGGCATGTAGCCGAGGGCGCCGAACATCGCGATGCCGATCATCAGGGCGGCGAGCGTCGCCAGGCTGAAGTTTCGGTCCTTGAACAGCGCGAGCGGGATGATCGGGTGCACCGCGCGGGTCTCGGCCCAGCAGAACGCGACGGCGAGCACCACGGTGGCCGCGGCCAGGCCGAGGATCGTCGACGATCCCCACGCGTACGTGGTGCCGCCCCAGGTGGTGATGAGCACCAGGGTGGTGGTCGCCGCGCCGAGCAGGATCATGCCCAGGTAGTCGAGCGGCGGCCGCTCGTCGTGCGTGCGCGTGGGGAGCTTGAGGAAGACGGTGCAGGCGGCGATCGCGACGATGCCCAGCGGGATGTTCATCCAGAACGCCCAGCGCCAGCCCGGGCCCTCGGTGAGCCAGCCGCCGAGCAGCGGTCCGGCGACCGACGAGACGGCGAACACGGCGCCGATCATGCCCATGTAGCGACCGCGGTCACGCGCCGGAACGACGTCGGCGATCGCCGCCTGGGACAGCACCATCAGGCCGCCGCCGCCGAGGCCCTGGATCACGCGCGCCGCGATCAGCACGTCGATGTTCTGCGCGAGCGCACCGAGGATCGAGCCGCCGATGAAGATCACGATCGCGGCGAGGATCACCGGTTTGCGACCGAACAGGTCGCCGATCCGGCCGTAGATCGGCATCACGATGGTGGTCGCCAGCAGGTAGCCGGCGATCACCCAGGTCATCAGGTCGACGCCCTTGAGTTCGCCGACCATGGTCGGCAGGGCCGTGGACAGCACGGTCTGGTTCAGCGAGGCCAGGAGCATCGTGATCATCAGACCGATGAACAGGAAGAGGATCTGGCGATCGCCGGAGGTCTTCTCCGGTGTCGTCGCGACGGATGCGTCGGACGGCGGCGTCGCCGAGGCGGGGGATTCGGTCATCGGACTTCTTTCAGAGCTGTGCGGAATGCGGTGAGGGCCTTCTCGATGACGCCGGGATCGGGGTCGTCGAACAGGGGAGGTTCGTCGTCGAAGGCGAATCGGAGGACCGCCGTCGACAGGAGGACCAGCGCGCGGGCGCTGTCGGCCGCGGTGGGCGTGGCGTCCTGGTCGGCCAGCCGCTCGGACAGGACGGACATCAGGACGTCCTGCGTCGCCATCCGATGCGCCCGGACGCGGTCGACCAGTTCGGGGTGGGCGGTGACGATGCGGCGCACCTGCGGGCTGGTCCGGGGTCCGACGGAGGCCATCGTCGCCATGGTCAGGTGGACCGCCTGGAGGACGCGGTCGCGGCGGGCCTCGTCGTCCGGGGCCGGTGGGCGGAGGAACGTCTCGAGCGCCTGCCGGGGGATCTTGGGCTCCTGGATGCCCAGGACCGCGTCTTCTTTGGAGGGGTAGTAGTTGAAGAAGGTGCGGCGGGAGATGTCCGCGCGTTCGGCGATGTCGCTCACGGTGGCGGCGGTGAGTCCGTCGCGGAGGGCGAGTTCGACGGCGGCCTCGTGGATCCGCCGGGAGGTGTCCGCGCGTTTCCGGTCGCGCACGCCGTCACAATCTTGCATTAGTGCATTATTGCACTGGTGTAAGTATTTCGGCAAGGGGTCGTCGTGCCGACGTAGGCTGGGGGCCATGTCTGCACGAGTGCTCGGAGTGTGCGTCGTCCATCAGCTGCTGCCCGATCCGGGTGGGAAGGCCGGCGTGACCGCGATCGACAAACGCGTGGTCGACGGTCCGGTGAAGGTCGGCGACTACGGGCTGTACGCCGACGTGCAGGCCGACCGGCAGCACCACGGCGGCCTGGAACAGGCCCTGTACGTGTACGCCGAGGAGGACGCCGAGCACTGGGTCGGCGAGCTCGGCCGGGAGACGCCGCCCGGCTGGTACGGCGAGAACCTGCGGACGGTCGGCGTCGACGTGTCCGGCGCGCGGATCGGGGAGCGGTGGCGGATCGGCGAGAAGCTGGTCGTGGAGGTGACCAAGCCGCGGATCCCGTGCCAGACGTTCGCGCGACGAGTCGGCGGCGACGATGAGCGCGGCTGGGTGAAGCGGTTCACCGCGGCGGGGAGGCCGGGCGCGTATCTGCGCGTGGTGCGGCGCGGCACGGTGTCGTCCGGGGATGCGGTCGAGGTCGTGGAACGGCCGGAGGGGACTCCGACGATCGCGGAGGCGTTCGTCGGGAAGTAGGGGTCGCTGGGAAAGCGGGCCGACCGTCCCGAGTGCGGGGCGGGCGGCCTGAACGGCCCCCGCGGATGCACGAACGCCCCGGCGGAATGCCGGGGCGTTCGTGTTGAGGTCTAGCTCAGAGAGCGGTGACGTTCGTCGCCTGCGGGCCCTTGGCGCCCTGCTCGACGTCGAACTCGACGCGCTGTGCCTCTTCGAGGTTGCGGAAGCCGCTACCGTTGATCGAGGTGAAGTGGACGAAGATGTCTTCGCTTCCACCGTCGGGGGCGATGAAGCCGAAGCCCTTTTCGCCGTTGAACCATTTGACGGTGCCTTGTGCCACGCTTGTTACTACCATTCTGTGTATCTGGAACGCAGGGACGTGATCGTCACCTGCGGACACCACTCTTCCACACCGGCGCCGAATTGGAAACAGGAACATGCGAATCCGCCTGGGGCGCCGGGTCGCATCGGTGGCGGCCGGGTTCGTCATTCCGCTGGTGAGAGGCGTGTCGGGCGGGGTTTCGTGCTCCTCGCCCAGATGTGAATCTCCGCTGAGGTCGCCGGGCCTGTCGGTGGGCGAAGCGGGCCGTCCGGGCCGAAGCGGTGTCGCGGGCGATAGCCGGAAATCCCCCGAAAGCGACGTATGTTATACTTCTAACTGAATATTTATAGAGAAGGGGGCCGAGATCGCACCGCTCATCCTGCTCGTCATCGCGGGAACATGTCTGATTCCGACGATTCTGTCGTCGGTCGGTGTCGATCTGGGGCTGGACGTCGAACTCGACGACGGCGTGGGTCTGCTGGCGCTTCTGCTGCCCGTCGTCGCGGTCTCGACCGGAGCGGCCGGCATCGTCCTCGCCACGGGCGGCGGAGCCGGGGCGGCGACCGCTCTGGCCCTCGGGGCCGGAGTCCTTCTGGCGGCGATCCTGTGGCCGGTCCTGCGCTGGCTGCACCGCAGCGGACGGGAATCCGTGCAGACGGTCATCGGCGCCGGAACCCGGGTCCGCATCGTCGAACCGGTCCGTCCCGGTGGGCTCGGCGTCGCGACGGCGACCACGCCCAATGGCACCGTCGACCTCACCGTCGTGACCCGCGACGACGCACTCGCCCCGGGAGCCGACGCCTACGTCATCGGCCCCGCGCCGGACACGGCCGACCCGGCCGCGCCCACCGCGTGGGAGGTCGCGGTCTTCGACCGGCCCTGACCCCGAGACCTCGCAGAATCTAGACCTCATAGAACCGCTGGACCCTGTCACGAGAGAAAGGGAATCGTTTGAGCAGTTCACTCGTCATCGTCATCGCCCTGGTGGTGGTCGTGATCGTCGCCGCCGTCCTCGGCCTGGTGTCGCGGTACCGCGTCCCCGGCGCGGAGGAGGCGTTCATCGTCACCGGCACCGGTAAGGGCGCCCGCGGCAAGGTCTACAAGGGCACCGGAACCTTCGTGCTGCCCGTCGTGCAGAAGGCCACCCGCGTCTCGCTGTCGTCGGTGAAGGCCGACCTGCGCACCCAGACGCCGGCTCAGGACGGCATCAAGCTCAACATCCAGGCGATGGCCCTGGTCAAGGTCGGCGATGAGCCGGAGGACATCCTGCGCGCCGGCCCGCGTTTCACCGACGACCTCGACAAGATCGAGGACCAGGCCATCGACCAGCTCTCCGGCGAACTGCGCTCGATCGTGGGCACCATGACCGCCAAAGAGGTGCTCACCAACCGCGAGAAGCTGACCGCGCAGGTCCGCGGCCAGGTCGCCGAGAACCTCCGCGTGCAGGGACTGGTGCTCGACGCCTTCAACATCCTCGAAGTCGAGGACGCCGACGGCAAGTACTTCGCCGACCTGGCCGCCCCCGAGCGCGCCGAACAGGCGAAGATCGCCGCCAATGCGCGGTCGGTCGCCAAGGCCGACAGCGATCGCGTCGCCGCGGAGCAGGACCGCATCGCCAAGCAGGCGCAGATCGCCAACGACCAGGCCGTCATCGAGCAGCAGCGACAGCTCGACGTCGAACGTCAGGAGGCCCGCAAGATCACCGAGCGGGCCGCGGCCGAGGCGGACGCCGCCAAGCCGCTGGCCGAGGCCGAGCGCCGGCTGATCCAGACCGAGAAG
Organism: Gordonia sp. (in: high G+C Gram-positive bacteria); assembly: GCF_047600385.1. Lineage (GTDB taxonomy): Bacteria > Actinomycetota > Actinomycetes > Mycobacteriales > Mycobacteriaceae > Gordonia. The sequence goes on from NZ_JASGKZ010000001.1 coordinate 2,432,165, forward strand.
GACAACGAGGTCGCCGCCCGGCAGGCCGAACTGCGGCAGACGCAGCTCGACGCCGAGGTGATCCGCCCGGCGCAGGCCGAACGGCAGGCCGCCGCCGAGCGCGCCGAGGCCGCCAAGGTGGAGCAGATCGCCCGCGCCGAGGCCGAGGCCCGCACCGTGCAGCTGCGCGGTGAGGCCGACAAGGCCGCCCGCATCGCCGCCTCGCAGGCCGAAGCGGAATCGATCCGCGTGCGCGGCACCGCCGACGCGGAGACCATCAAGTTGCGCGGCGCGGCCGAGGCCGAGTCCATCCGCGTCAAGGGCGCCGCCGAGGCCCAGGCCATCGAGGAACGGGCCGAGGCGCTGGCCAAGCTCGACGAGGTCGGTCAGCTCGAACTGGTCGTCAACGGTCTCCCGGCGATCGTCGGGGCGGCGGCCGAACCGCTCTCGGGTGCGTCGATCACGCTGGTCGGCAAGGACACCTCCGCGGTGACCGAATCCGTCGTCGGCGGGGTCTCCCAGCTGCTGCCCGCACTCAAGGAGGCCACCGGCATCGACCTGGGCGGCGTGCTCACCGGCATGACCGGGAACCTCGACTCCATGGCGAACGGTGACGGCACGAAGGGCGAAGCCGAGAAGAGGTAGGCCTTCCGAGCCGAGCGCCGACGAGACCCCGCGAACCCCGATGTTCGCGGGGTCTCTGGTCTCGGTGGGTCCGGTCGGGACTCACCACTGCGGCGGTTCGTACCGGAACGTGCCGTCGGGGAATTCGAGGAGTGCGCCGCCGGTGGGCCTGCTCGGGTCCTGCGTGCGGAGGTGGTACGTCTTCACCGGGGTGCCGTCAACGGTTTTCGACCCCGTCGCCCAAACGAGGTCTGCTCTCTTCTCGAACCGGGTCATCTCCTCGAGCAGGTCCGAGGGCAGGGCGGCGAAAGCGTTCCGGCGGCGTGCTTCGTAGTTCGAGCGTTCCTTGCGGGCGGCGACGTACTCGTCGATCTGGTCATTGTCGAGGACGACGAGTTTCGGGTGGGCGAGCAGGCGCTCGACGTTCGCTTTCTGCAGGTCCCAGTCGAACTGGTCGTCGAGCTCGGTGAATCTGTCGTTTCGTAGGCGGTATTCGTCGTTCGGCCCGTTCTCGACGGCCACGAAACGATCCCACACCTCGAGCGCGGCGGGTCTGCCGAGGGCTTCGATCCCGGCCCTGACCCGCGCGCATTCGCGCACGGCATGACCCGTGACGCCGCACTCGTCGGCACCGTGCAGGTAGTTACCGGCGTAGTCGCTGTGACCGCCGTCGTCCATGACCATGATCGTGTAGACGTACACGTCCGTGTACTCGAACACGACGGGGCTGATCTCGTCGTCGTGGATCAGCGCTGAGCGGAGGCGCCGAACGACGTCGTGGAGCGACGAGAAGAGGTCTACGGGACCGCCCTGGTCCAGGTCTCGTCGGGAGATCACGATCGCGTCGTCGGGAATGTCTCGAGGATTCATGCGGTGAGGCTAACAGCGGGCGGTGACAAGAATACGAAAACGTATTCGAGGCGGTGCCGGTCTGATCGTCGGGGGGTTTCCGTTCGGTAGGGCCCACGGAGGGCCCACGACGACGGAGGTACCGCAGGGGTACCGCGGCGGGGTCAGCGACGTCGGCGCGACGGGTACAGGTAGCTCACCGTCATGCCGGTGCTCTTGTCGGTGGCGACGTACCGATCGCCCCTCTTGACGAACGGGATGACGTTGGGCTTCCCGAAGATCGTCGGGCAGGCCACCCGGCCGCCGGTCCTGGTGTGCCGGATCCGGCACAGGGTCCGTTCCCGGCCGCCGGGGCCGAAACGCACGACGAAGTTCTTGCCCCGGATCCGGACGGTGACGTCCTTGGATCGGGGTTCGCCCACGGTGTGCCAGCGATACTTCCCGCTGTCGATCTTCGCGGAGGCTTCGCCCGCGGCGACATCGGTGCCGGTCAGGGCGGCGGCGACGGTGACGACGGCGATCGCCGCGGTGGCGAGTCCGCGAGGGGAGAGGGTCATCGTGGGCGACCTCCTGTGACATCCGCGAATGTGCGGTGTACTGGGAGGCTAGCGCATGACGACGGGGCCGGGTGGTCGAAACCGGGCGGCTCGGTGTGGCGAGGAGTGTGGTCTCGACTTCGCTCGACCAGCGAGGGGGCGCTCTCTCGGTGAGAAGGCAATCTATCGGCGAGAAGGCGACGGGGCTCGACTGGTGGGGAGGGAACGAGAGTCGATGGGAGAGGAGTTCCGCAGAAAACACGGTGCTCGAAAAACAGGTCAGCCCCGGTGAAAACCGGGGCTGAACTGCTTGAACTATGCTCCCCCAATTGGACTCGAACCAATAACCTGCCGATTAACAGTCGGCTGCTCTGCCAATTGAGCTATGGGGGAATGTTTTGTTTTTGTTCTTTCCGAACCGAGATGAAACTCTAGCGCATACTCTCGTCAGTAACAAAACGGGTGGTCAGGGGCATTTTTCCAGATGTCCGTGGTCTGCAGGTGGGCGATCAGACGCGCGGCGCCGTCGGTGAACTGAAGACCGATCGCCGCGGCCGCCGCTTCCGGATCCCGCGCGGCGTAGGCGGCGATCAGCTGTTCGTGACTGGCGAGCGCGACCCGGGCCCATTCCGGGTCGGTCGCGTACATCCGGTGCGGCGTGTAGCGGGTCGCCGACTGCAGGAACCAGGCGAGTTTTCCGCTGCCGCTGATCCGATTGTGCGTGCGGTGGAACTCGTACTCCGCCGCGGCGATCGCCGCCGGATCGGCGGCCGCCACGGCGTCGCGCAGCACACGGTTCGCCTCGGCGAGGGCGGCGAGGTGATCGTCGTCGATCATCTGCGCCGTGCGTCGCGCGATCCGGGCGGCGGCCTGGCCCTGCAGCCAGAAGACGTCCTCGACGTCGGTTCGCGAGAGGTCGGAGACCACGTACCCGCGGTGCGGGGCGCTGCTCACCATGCCCTCGCCGCGCAGGGTGAGGAGCGCCTCGCGGACCGGGGTCACGCTCACCCCGAGGTCGACGGCGGTCTCGTCCATGCGGATCGGGTCGCCGGGGGCGAACTCGGCCGTCATGATCTTGTGCCGCAGGATCGCGGCGACCTCCTCGGACAGCTGCGGACGACGCCCCAGGCGGAGCGGACCACCGGGGGCGGGGGAGTCAGAGGCCATAGGTCTTCCCGATGATGTCGCGTTGGATCTCGTTGGTGCCGCCGAAGACGGTGGAGATGATCGCGCCGCGCATGAGCCGCTCGGCGTCGAACTCCTTGGCGTAACCGTAGCCGCCCATCATCTGCATGCCGTCGATCGTCATCGCCTTGCTCACCTCGGTGGCCTTGAGCTTCACCATCGACGCCTCGCGTGGCATCATCTGGCCCGGGTTCTCGTCGGAGACCTTGGCGAGGGAGTAGATCAGCTCCTTGGTCGCGGCGATCTCGGTGGCGTGGTCGGCCATCCAATGCCGCAGCGCCTGGAACGTGCCGACCGGTCGACCGAACTGCTTGCGCTCCCTGATGAACTTCAGGGTGTCGCCGAACGACCGCTCGGCCACCCCCAACTGCATGGCGGCCAGGATCAGACGTTCGGTGTTCAATCCGGCCATCAACTGGGTCCACCCGTCACCGACCCGTCCGACCACGTTCTCGTCGGGCACGAAGCAGTCGGTGAAGTACAGGTCGTTCACCTCGCTGCCGCCCAGGGTGTCGATCGGGTTGACGCGGAGACCCTCGATACCGGCCGGGATGTGGAACTGGGTGAGCCCCTCGTGTTTGGCGCCGGAGCGGTCGGTGCGCGCGATCAACAGGATCGACGACGCGTAGTGCGCGCACGAGCACCACGTCTTCTGGCCGTTGATCAGCCAGCCGCCGTCCACCTTGTCGGCGCGGCAGGTGAGGGCGCCCACGTCGGAGCCGGCCTCGGGCTCGGACATCGAGATCGAGAGCGCATCGCCGGCGACGACCCCGGCCAGCACCGCGCGCTTCATCTCCTCGGGGGCGAACTTCTCGTAGGCGGCGGCGGTGATCAGGGTGGGGCCGATCCCGCCGATCGGGGCCTGCCCGCGCATGGCCTCCTCCAGGAAGATGCACAGCTCCACATTGCCCGCGCCCGCGCCGCCGTACTCCTCGGCGACGTTGATGCCGGCCCAGCCGAAGGCGGCCATCTTGCGGTACAGCTCCTGCGAGTGGGGTTCCCGACCGTCGTCCGTCCAGGCGTCGCGCTGGGCGCGGGTACCCGCCTCGCGCTTGCAGAAGTCGCTGACGGCCTGGGCGAAGGCGGACTGTTCGGGGGTGAAGGCGACCATGGTGGCTCCCGGATCGATGAGATGATTCCTATCACATATATGTGATAGGAAATCCCTGCGGAGTGTTTCGGGAGATCCGGTGCGCGGGAGCGAGTGGGCTCGTCCTCAGCTCGGCGCGTTAGATTGGTCGCCATGTCCACCAGTTCTGGCGATGCCGATCCCGCCGAGACCACCGCGGCCGACGACACGGTCGAGGCGACCGAGAACGACGCGATCGAGTCCAATGCGCCCGAGTCCGGGGAACCCGACGAGGCCGGAGACGAGGACGCCGCGGACGAGACCGTCGAACCGGCCAATGCCGCGGCCGCGGCGGTGCGGCGGACCAAGATCGTGCCGACCAAGTCCCTGACCCAGGAGGAACGCGATGCGATCCTCGTCGAGAACCGCCGGGTGCGGGAGGAGGAGGCCGCCAAGCGCGCCGCCCGCGACGGCGAGGACGACGATCTCGACGAAGACGACGAGACCGCGGAGGGGGACGACGCCGAGGAGGAGATCGATCCCTCTCGCGTGCCGGGCAAGGTGGCGGCCAAACCTCGCGCCCGCCGCAAGCCCGGCGGGCGCGACCAGCGGACCCTCGTGATCGGGCTCGCCGCGCTCGCGGCGGTCCTCGCGATCGCGACCGGCGTGCTCGGGTACCTGTACGCCTCGTCGTCGGACGGTCTCGGCCCGGACTCGGAGCTGGGCCGCTCGGCTCTGAGCGATGCGAAGAAGTATTCGGCGCAGATCGTGACCTACTCGCCGGAGAAGTACGCGGCGCTCGACAAGAAGATCCGCGAGGTCTCCACCAAGGATTTCGCCGACAAGTACATCAAGGCGTCGCAGGAGGCGCGTCGCGGCAACGACGTGGCCAAGGCGTCGTCGGTCGGCACGGCCGTCACGGCCGGCCTGGAGTCGCTCACCGAGACCAGAGCCGTGGTGCTGGTGGCGCTCGATCAGAAGGTCACCTCCCCGGAACTGCCGTCGGCGGGAGAGGAGGGTCTGGAGTATCAGACTCGCGTGAAGATCACCCTGGAGCGTGACGGCGACCGCTGGCTGGTGGACGAACTCCTCACCCTCTGAGCCGTTTCCCGCCGCGCCCCCGCCTCGTCCCGTGCGAGCGGGGGCGTCGTGCTCTCCGGGCACGGCATCGGGGTGCTTCCCGCAAGAATCTGGAAACGTTCGTACCCCGATCACCCCGGTGTTAGCGTGACTCGCAACACAGTCTGGAGAAGCGGGGTTCGACGGTGCGGCCAGAGTGCGTGGACGGGATCTGGAGCGGGATCGACGAGCGCGGAATCGCCCGCCTCGAGATCGACCGGCCGGAGCAGCGCAACGCGCTCGGCGGCGGCTCGTCCGCGCGGATCATCGAACTCTGCACGACCTGGGCCGACGACGAGCGCGTCCGTGTGGTCGTCCTGTCCGGGCGCGGGGGAGCGTTCTGCTCCGGCGCCGACGTCACCGGCATGCTCGCCGGAGCCGCGGGCGGGTACGACGAGGCCGCCGCCCGCGCCGTCATCGAGAACGGCTCCCGGCTGATCGGCGCGGTCCGGGCCCTGCCCGTGCCGGTGATCGCCGCCGTCGACGGTCCCGCGGTGGGCATCGGGGCCTCGCTCGCGGTGGCCGCGGACCTGATCTACGCCAGCGCCCGCAGCTACTTCCTGCTCGCCTTCGTCCGGATCGGCCTGATGCCCGACGGCGGGGCGAACGCGACGTTCGCCGCCTCGCTCGGCCGGGCGCGCGCCAACGCGATGGCGCTGCTCGGCGAGAAGCTCGGAGCCCGGGAGGCCTACGACGGCGGCCTGATCAACGGCGTGACGGACCGGCCGGAGGAGCTCGGCGTCGTCGTCGAACGTGCCGCGCAACGGCTGATCGCGTCGTCGCCCGCGGCGCTGCGCCTGACCAAGGCCGCCCTCGACGGCGCGACCCTCGACCGATACGACGACGCGATCGCCCGCGAGATCGAAGGCCAGACCGAACTGCTGCAGTCACCGCAGTTCCAGGCCGCGATCGCCGCGTTCGCCGCTCGGCACTGAACGCCCGCCCGCACCCCGGACTCGCCGCACCGGCCGACGGCCGACGGCGGTCCACCGTCCCCGACCCAGGAGCCGCCCCGTGACGAACCCCCTCGGCATGACCCTCGATTCCGAACCGATCCGGTCCCGCCGCAACCACTGGAACAACCAGGTACGACGGCACGCACGGATGAGACCCGACGAGGTCGCGCTGAGATCCGGTGATCGGGAGACCACCTGGGCGCAACTCGACGACCGGACGCATCGACTCGCCGCGGCCCTGCATCGTCGCGGAGTGGGTTTCGGCGACCGGATCCTGGTGCTGATGCTCAACCGGACCGAATACGTCGAGACGGTGTTCGCCGCGAACCTGCTCGGCGCGATCGCGGTCCCGGTCAACATCCGGATGGCACCGCCGGAGATCGCGTTCCTGGTGCGGGACTCGGGCGCGGAGGTGATCGTCACCGAGACGCTCCTGGCACCGCTCGCCGACGCCGTCGCGGACCTCACCGGCACCGTCGGCACCCTGATCGTCGTCGGAGCAGAGGACGACGGCGCTGCAGAGGACGACAGGGCTGCCGAGGACGGCGGCGGGCTGAAGTACGACGACCTCGTGGCCGAGGAGTCCGACCTCCCCGCCGTCGACGTCCCCGAGGAGTCCGTCGCCCTCATCATGTACACCTCGGGCACCACCGGGAAGCCCAAGGGCGCGATACTGACCCACCAGAACATGCAGGCGCAGACGGTGATCGCCATGCAGGCGTTCCACACCGCCGCCGACGACGTGGTCTCGGTGGCGGCGCCGCTGTTCCACATCGCCGGACTCGGGGCCATGGCACCGGCGTTCTACGTCGGCATCCCGACGGTGATCCACCCGCTCGGCGAATTCGACCCCGACGTGCTGCTCGACGTCCTGGAGGCCGAGCGCACCACCACGCTCTTCCTGGTCCCGGCGCAGTGGCAGCTGGTCTGCGCCGCCCAGCGGGCCCGCCCGCGCGACCTGAACCTCCGGGTGATCTCGTGGGGTGCGGCCCCGGCCTCGGACACCGTCCTGAACGCGATGAACGAGACCTTCCCGGAGGCGATGAACATCGCGGTCTTCGGACAGACCGAGATGAGCCCGCTGACCTGCGTGATGGACGGGAAGGACGCGCTGAGAAAGGTCGGCTCCATCGGCAAGGTGGTGCCCGCGGTGACGGCCCGGATCGTCGACCCCGCGATGGACGACGTCCCGCGCGGCGAGGTGGGCGAGATCGTCTACCGCGGCCCCAACCTGATGGCCGGCTACTGGCAGAACCCCGAGGGGACGCGGGAGGCGTTCCACGGCGGATGGTTCCACTCCGGCGACCTGGTGCGGCAGGACGACGAAGGCTTCCTCTACGTGGTCGACCGCGCCAAGGACATGATCATCTCCGGCGGCGAGAACATCTACTGCGCGGAGGTGGAGAACGTCCTGTTCGCGCATCCGAAGATCCGGGAGGCGGCGATCATCGGCCGCGCGGACGAGAAGTGGGGCGAGGTGCCGGTGGCCGTCGTCGTCCCGGCCGAGGGCGTCGAACCGCCGACCCTAGCGGAGCTGGAACCGTATCTCGACGAACGACTGGCGCGTTTCGAGCATCCGAAGCACCTCGTCGTCGTCGACGTGCTGCCGCGCAACGCCGGCGGCAAGGTCGTGAAACCGCGGCTGCGGGAGGAGTTCGGCAGCGCGGACGCGGGCCTGGCGCGCTGAACCGGGACTCGGCAGGCGATACGCTGAGCGCCGAGTCGACCTGGAGGAACGATGGCAGAGAAGAAGAAGGTCCGAGTCGAGGCGAAGGCGCCCGCACGGAAGAAGAACGACGACGGCACGGCGGCCCCGCAGACCTGGGAGGCCACCCCCGAAGCCAAAGCGCAGGCGCTCAAACTGCGCATCATCGCCGGTGTGCTCTGGGTGATCGCGATCGGCCTGGAGATCTTCACCATCGTCTGGGCGCTGGCCGGCGACAAGGAGTTCGACACCGGGAAGCTCTGGATCGTGATCGGTCTGGTCGTGGTGATCGGCATCCTGTCGATCACCGGCTCGTTCCTCTGGAAGCGGTCGAACCGTCTGGACCCGGCCTCGGAGAAGGACGGGGTCCGCTTCTTCGTCCAGAATCAGCTCGGCGCGATCGTCGCGGTCGTCGCGTTCCTACCGCTGCTGATCTTCGTCCTCGCCGACGGCAATCTGAGCGGGAAACAGAAGGGCATCCTCGGCGGCATCGTCGCGGTGGTCCTGGCCGGTGCGCTCTGGGCCGGCGTGGACACCGAGAACCCGTCGGTGGAGAAGTACACCGAGGACGACAACATCATCACGCTGCTGCACAACGATCCGAACGCCGAGGTGGTCTGGACCAAGTCCGGCAAGGTGTACCACGTCTGCGACAAGGTGCCCGCGGTGAACCAGGAGTCGACCGACGGCACCATCTACAACGGCACCACCGCCGCCGCCCAGGAGGCGGGCAAGAGCCGTCTGACCAAGCAGTGGAAGTCCGAGGCGCGGGTCTGCGGCTTCGGCGAGGACGACATCGCGCGCGTGGACCGAGGTCTGGCGGCCAACCCGTCGACCCGGATCGACGAGGACGAGCTCGGCGAGCTCGACGACGAGGCTCCGGCCGCCTCGGTCACGACGACGCCGAGCCCCGTGACCACGACGCCGAGCCCCGCGACGTCGACTCGCTGACGCGCCCGACGCGAGTAGGGTGCGGTGCGTGGAAGCACTGCAGCAACTCGCGGACTGGCCGGTCGACGACGTCGCCGCCGCGGTGACGGCACCCGAGAGGTCGGTGAACGCCGCGTTCGGAGACACCTCTCGGGTGTTCCCGCTGGCGTCGGTGACCAAACTCCTGGTGGCGCACGCGGTCCTGGTGGCGGTGGAGGAGGGGGCCGTCGAACTCGACACCCCCGCGGGGCCGCCCGGGGCCACGGTGGAACATCTGCTGGCGCACGCCTCCGGGCTCTCGTTCGACGACGCACAGCGGGTGGAGGCCGCACCGGGGACGCAGCGGATCTACTCGTCGGCCGGTTACGAGGTGCTCGCCGAGACCGTCGCGGACGCCACCGGGATCGCCTTTCCGGAATATCTGGCCGAAGCCGTCGCCGAGCCGCTGGGCATGACGCGGACGGCGCTGCTCGGTCCCGCCGGGCACGCCGCGTCGTCGAACGTCGACGACCTGGCGCGCTTCGCCGTGGAACTGCTGTCGCCGCGGCTGATCTCGCCGCAGACGGCGGCGGCGCAGCGGAGCGTGCGATTCCCCGGGCTCGACGGCTTCGTGCCCGGCTACGGTCGGTTCCGGCCGAACGACTGGGGGCTGGGTCCGGAGATCAAGGGCGCCAAGCAGCGGCACTGGACCGCACCCGGGCACTCGCCGCAGACCTTCGGGCACTTCGGGCAGGCCGGCACGTTCTGCTGGGTGGACCCGGTCCGCGGAGCGGCCGCGGTGGTGCTCACCGATCGTCCCTTCGGCCCGTGGGCCAAACCGCTGTGGAGCGACTTCAACCAGGCGGTCCTGGCCGAACTCGACGGCTGACGACGCCGGGTGCGTGACACCGGCCGGATGCGGGAACCGGCCGACGCCGACCTCGCACCGACCGGCGTCACGACGCCGATCAGACGGCGCGCTGGCGCAGCCAGGTCACTTCCGCGTCGGCGCCGCCCATGCGGTAGATCTCCAGGGCCTCGTCCCACGCGGAACCGAGAGCGGTCTCCAGCCGGTCGGCCAGGTCGGTGCCGCCGCGCTGGGCGTCCATCATGGCCCGCAACTGCATCTCGCCGAGGATCACGTCGCCGTTGGCGCTGGTCGAGCCGTGCCACAGGCCGAGTTCGGGGACATAGGCGAAACGCTCGCCGTCCACGCCCTCGCTGGCGTTCTCGGTGACCTCGAAGAGCAGTCCCGACCATTCGCGCAGCGCGTCGGTCAGTCGTGCCCCGGTGCCCACCGGGCCCACCCAGTCCACGGTCGCACGCATGCGGCCGGGCTCGGCGTCCTGTGCGGACCATTTCAGGTCGGCACGTGCATTCAGCGTCGACGACAGAGCCCACTCCACATGCGGGCGCAGCGCGACGGGAGCGGCATGGATGTACACCACGCCGCTCGTCAGGTCCGCAAACTGGTCAAGGTTGCGCACTTCATTCACCTCCGGATCGACGAGGAACGTCTTCCCCAACGCCGCGTCAGTCCGGATAACACATCTACTGGGAAGAAGTATGCCTTGAGAGGCGCGTGTTGCGCCAGTCCTTTTCGGCGCCTCTCGGCGTGTCGCGACGAGAATCGCACCGAGGGGTGATACCGAAGTTTCTCATGTTGCGCATGTGACAAAAGGGGGCTGAGGGGTTAAGGGGCCGAGGGGTTTCTGCTCGACTTCGGCGAGGCGGCCCGGAGATGCGCATGGCGCCCCCGAGCGGACTCGGGGGCGCCATGGGCGTCGAACGTGCAGCGGGTGTCAGTACCGACCGAAGGCCAGTGCGACGTTGTGGCCGCCGAAACCGAACGAGTTGCTGAGGGCGTAGTCGATCTGCCCCCGGCGTGCCTCGCCGTGCACGACGTCGATGTCGCCGCACTCGGGATCGAGGTTCTCCAGGTTCAGCGTCGGCGGGATCACTCCCTCTTCCACGGACTTGACCGTCAGCACCGCTTCGAGGGCGCCCACGGCGCCGATCGAGTGGCCCAGCGCGGACTTCGGCGCGTAGATCGCCGCGTGCTCGCCGACCGCGGCGCGGATGCCCGCGGCCTCGGCGGTGTCGCCGATCGGGGTCGAGGTGGCGTGTGCGTTGACGTGCGTGACGTCCGCCTGGGACAGGCCCGCGGTCTGCATCGCGCGCTTCATGGCGCGGGTGTTGCCCTGACCCGAGGGGTCCGGCGCCACCAGGTGGAAACCGTCGGAGGTGATGCCCGCGCCCATGATCCGGGCGTGGATGTGCGCACCGCGCGCCTTGGCGTGGTCCTCGCGCTCGATGACCAGCATGGCGGCCGCCTCACCGAAGACGAAGCCGTCGCGATCCTTGTCGAACGGACGCGAAGCCGCCGCGGGATCGTCGTTCCGGGTGCTCATGGCGCGCATCATCGAGAACGCCGCGATCGGGATGGCGTCGATGTAGCCCTCGACGCCACCGGTGACCACCATGTCGGCGTCGCCCATGACGATGTGCCGCCACGCGTGGGCGATCGCCTCCGCGCCCGACGAGCACGCCGAGACCGGGGTGATGACGCCGGCGCGCGCACCCACGTTCAGGCCGGCCACGGCCGCGGGGCCGTTCGGCATGGCCATCGAGACGGCCAGCGGCGACACCTTGCGGTAGTTGCCGGAGTTCTCGATCGCCTTGACGGCGTCGACCATCGCGTCGCCGCCGCCCTGACCGGTGCCGATCACCACGGCCAGGCGCTCGGGGTCGACCTCGGGCTCGCCCGCCTGCGCCCAGAGCCGCTTGCTCATCACATGCGACACGCGCTCGACGTACGACATGCGGCGCGCCTCGATACGGGAGACCTCGTCGGCCGGATCCTCGATCATCTGACCGCCAATGCGGCACGGCAGCTCGCCGTACTGGGTGACGAAGTCGTCGGTGAGCTCGCGGATGCCGGACTCGCCGGCCACGAGCTTCTCCCAGGTGGAGTCGAGGTCGACACCCAGGGAGGTGGTGGCGACCATGGAGGTCACCACCACGCTGGGGAAGTCTCCACCCCTGGTGGAGAAGTCTCGCAGTTCGGTCATCAGTTCTGGTCAGCCTCGATCTGGGCGGCGATGGCGGCGGCGGCCTCGGGGTTCTCGGCCTCCAGCTTCTGGATGTAGGCGACGGTGTCACCGACGGTGCGCAGGCCGGCGAGGTCCTCGTCCGGCACCTTGACGCCGTACTTGTCCTCCACCTGGACGGCGATCTCGACCATCGACAGCGAGTCGATGTCCAGGTCGTCGACGAAGGACTTCTCCATGGTCACCTCGGACGGCTCGATGCCGGTGACCTCTTCGATGATCTCGGCGATACCGGCGATGAGTTGTTCCTGAGTAGCAGCCATCGTGGCGCTCCCTTCGTATTGGGGGTTTCGTGTGATGAACATCCGGAGTGCGGTGTGCGCCTGTTCGGTCACAGGCCGCATTGGACTCGCCGCGTCGCCGCGGCTTTCCGGGGGTCGAACGGAGTCGACCGCTATCCAAGTACTGGGAGGGGCAGGTCTTCCAGATCGGTCGGGACCTTGACGGCCCGCGACGGAACACCTTTGAGTTCGCGCTTGGCGATTCCGGCGAGCGTGCCGCCCGGCGCGAGCTCGATGATCGCGGCGGTCTGGTTCTCGCGCATGTACTGCGAGCAGAGGTCCCAGCGCACCGGGCTGGTGACCTGGTCGACGAGTTTGGCCAGCGCGTCGGCGCCCGAGGTCACCGGCAGGCCGTCCGCGTTGGACAGCAGGGTGAACTCCGGGTCGTTCGGGACGATCCGGGCGGCGGCCGCGGCGACGGCCTCCTGCGCAGGTGCCATGAAGTTGGTGTGGAAGGCTCCGGCCACCGCGAGCTTGCGGATGCGGGCCCGGGTCGGGGCGTTCTCGAGGAGCTTCTCGACGCCGTCGACGCTGCCCGCGGCGACGATCTGGCCGGTGGCGTTGCGGTTGGCCGGGATCAGCTCGCACTCGGCCAGGCGGGCGAGGACCTCGGCCTCGTCGCCGCCGAGCACGGCCGCCATGGTGGTGGGGACCAGCGCGCAGGCCTTGGCCATCTCCGCACCGCGGATCGCGGCGAGGCGTACGGCCTCGTCGTCGGTGATGACGCCCGCGACGGCGGCGGCGGCCAGCTCGCCGACCGAATGGCCGGCCACGACGGTGTCGGAGGGCAGGTCGCCGTGGCGTCGGCGCAACTCCGCATAGGAGAGGAGTGCGGCGGCGACGACGAGCGGCTGAGTCACCGCGGTGTCGGTGATCTCATCGGCCGTCGCGGTGGTACCGAGCGCCGTGAGGTCCAGTCCGGTCGCGTCGGACCACGCGGCGACGCGAGCGGCGGCCTCCGGGTCGGTCAACCAGTCGGTCAACATGCCGGGGGTCTGAGAGCCCTGTCCGGGCGCAAGCAACGAAAGCACGTGATTAGAGAACACCCTCGGAGGGGTCTCACGCGGTGTTGAGGTGTCCGAACCTTTCGGCCAGATTTTGTAGGGTTCCCACAAATGTGACGGAAGTGATCTCCGTCGCACACCGGCATCGTCAAGGGATTCCATTCCGTTACCGGATCGTTGTAAAAACGCTTCTGCCTGCACAAATGGTGGACACGGGGTGTTACGGAAGTGACTTATGGGGCGGATGTTAATGGTTCTTGGCTGTTTCGTGTCAAACGGCCAACGGTGGCCGCGACGCGCAAGATATACGCGTCACGAGGGTTAGATGGGTCACGTCCGGTGGCATCTGAGACCTTTTTCAACCGGTATCGGACCGTGTTGGGATGAACGTACAACGCTCGGGCGCACGATTCGATCGAGCATCCGGCGTCCAGGAAGGCGTCCAAGGTGGCCGAGAGAGACCCCGAACCGTCGTCCAGCGGGACGACGATCGAGTCGATGAGGGTTCGCACGGCGGTCCGGTCGCCGTTGAGCGCGCGCTCGGGGAGCAGATCCGATGCGTGCGTGGGCCGCGGGGCGCCCGGCCACCCGGGGACGGCATCGATGCCGGCGATCGCCTCGGTGGCGCTGGCGTGGGCGCTCGTCAGATTCGGGGTGGACGGACCGATCACCACGGGCCCGTCGGCGAAGTGGTCGAGCAGATCGGTGAGGAAGCGTTCGGCCGGATCGATCGTGCCGCTGACGATGGCGACGAGTCGTCGTCCCTGCACCGCCGAGAGGGCCGCGCGGTCGTACTGCTTGGCCGTGTTGTGGATCGCGAGCGGCACCGAGATGTTCTGCTCCGGCGGCGGGGACCCGATGATCACCGTGGCCGGCGCATCCGAATCCCAGTTGAGAGCGGCTGCGCGGGAGAGGAGCTGGGGTCCGGTGTCCCCGCGCACCACACCGTCGACGACGAGGGCCTCGAGCCGGGAGTCCCAGGCGCCGCGGGACTCGGCGGCGGCCGCATAGATCGCCGCGGCCGCGAAACCGATCTCGCGGCCGTACCGCAGGACGGCCTCGGTGAGGGCGCGCAGCTGCGCGTCGTCGCGGGCCAGCAGCGGCAGCCACTTCTCGAAGAACTCCATGGCCACCCGGACCATCTCGACCGTCTGCAGCAGCGTGATGCGCCGGGCCAGGTCCTGCGGCACCACCTGGAACGCCTGCACGGTGAACTTGACGTTCCCCTCGGGGTCCTGGATCCACTCGACGAAGTTCACCACCGCCGTCTGCACCACGAGCTGCACGCTGGCGCGCTGGGCCGCGTCGAGGGTGCCGAAGTACGGCAACTGGTCCGACATCGAATGCACCGCCTCGGTGGCCAGGCGGCCGCTGTACTGCTTCACGCGGCGCAGCAGGGTCTCGGGCAGGGCGTCGTGCACCGACGAGGAGGTCGGGACGTGGGCGCCCAGCGCCCCGACGACGTTCTCCGGTCGGATCGGTTCGGTGGTGTCTGGCACGCCCTTCAGGCTAGGCGCCGGTCGCCGCCGGACTCGGCAAGCGCGGCCGGAGACGTCTCGGTTCGGCGATCGGCGGGGGCTCGGATCGGTTAGAACTCGACCCGGACCGGGGTGCGGCGGACCACGCCGGCGGCGCCCGCACCGACCTGGCCGTTCGCGTTGTCGCCCCAGCAGTACAGGTGGCCGCGGGCCACCGCGCAGGTGGTCCGACCGGCCGTCGAGACGACGTCGGCCCGATCGATGCCGTCGACCTCGGTGGGGAGGGCGCCGTCGACGGTGGTGCCGTCGCCGAGCTGGCCGACGTCGTTGCGGCCCCAGCAGTACACGCGACCGGCGGCCACCGCGCAGGTCGTCGAGATCCCGGTGCTGACAGAGGTGACGCGTTCGAGAGGGATCCGGGCGGGTGTGGTGCGGTGGTCGGCGGTGCCGTCGCCGAACGGACCGATCGCGGTGCGTCGATTGCTGCCCCAGCAGTACGCGGCGCCGCGCGCCACGGCGCACGAGGTGTGCGTGCTGTTGGAGACGGAGGTGACCCCGTGGCCGAGGCCGGTCACCCGGGTCGGCGCCGGTCTCCGCTCGGTGGTGCCGTCGCCGACCTGACCCAGATGGTTGCGACCCCAGCAGTACGCGGCACCCCCGGCGACCGCGCAGGCGGTCCCCGAGTTGATGGTCACCGCGGTGACGTCGTGCAGGCCGGGGACGCGCGTCGGCGCCGCTCGGCGGACGGTGGTGCCGTCCCCGAGCTGGCCGTGGTCGTTGTCGCCCCAGCAGTAGAGGTCGCCGTCGGCGACGGCGCAACTGCTGTCGTCGTTGGTGGTCACCACCGTGACCCCGGCCAGGCCGGGAACCCGGACGGGGGCGGCGGCATCGTTCACGGTGCCGTCGCCGAGCTGGCCGTAGTCGTTCTCGCCCCAGCAGTACACGGCTCCCGCGCTGATCGCGCACGAGGCCCGGCCCCCGGACTCGACGGCCCGGACCTCGGACAGACCGTCGATGCGCGCCGGCGAGGTGCGTTCGACGTCGGTCCGATCACCGACCTGACCGTGATCGTTGTTCCCCCAGCAGTAACCGACGCCGTCGGCGACGGCGCAGGTCGTCAGGTCGCCGACGTCGAGGTAGGAGACCGGCCCGCGCGCCTGGTCGTGCGGCGTCGGCGCCGGCCCCCGAGCCGGACCGCGGACGACGAAGAAGGTCGTCAGCCCGCCGACGATCAGCAGGACGACGACGCCGATCACGATCGACACGGTGCTCCCGCGCGGCCCCCGCGGCGGTTCCGGTCGCCGCGGCGGGGGCGCGGGCGACGGCCGTTCGGGGACGGTGCTCCAGCCCTCCGGCAGCGGTGAACCCGGTCCCGACGTCATACGCCGAATCTAGGCCCCGGAACCGCCCGGAGCGAACTCCTACGCCGAACCGGGATCGGAGTAGGACGTCGGCGCCGCGCTCACCTCGGTGATCCGGTACCGGTCCGCGGCCTCCTGCGCCACGTCACGGGCGATCTCGCCGTCACGGGCCAGGGCGGTGAGCACCCCGACGGCGATCGACGCCGCGTCGATGTTGAAGACCCGCCGGGCGGCGGGCCGGGTGTCGGAGAAACCGAAGCCGTCGGCGCCGAGCGTCAGGTACGTGCCCGGGACGTAGGCGCGGATCTGCTCCTGCACACCGCGCTGGTAGTCCGAGGCCGCGACGAACGGGCCGGACCGTCGACCGAGCACCTCGGTGACGTACGGGGTGCGGGCGGCGCCGCCGCGGAGCTCCTCCCGGTCGCACGCGATGCCCTCGCGGGCCAGCTCGGTCCACGAGGTGACCGAGTAGACGTCGGCCGCCACGCCCCAGTCGTCGGCGAGCAGCCGCTGGGCTTCGAGCGCATCGCCCATGGTGACCCCCGAGGCCAGGATGCCCGCCGAGAGCTTCGGCTTCTTCACCGTCGCGGGCCGATACAGGTAGATGCCCTTGAGCAGGCCCTCCAGATCGAGGTCGGCGGGCTGCGCGGGCTGATGGATCGGCTCGTTGTAGACGGTGATGTAGTAGTAGATCTTCTCCGGATCGGCCCCGTACATGCGCCGCAGGCCGTCGACGACGATGTGGGCGAGCTCGTAGGCGAAGGCCGGGTCGTAGGACACCACGCCCGGGTTGGTCGCCGCCAGCAGCGGCGAGTGGCCGTCGGCGTGCTGCAGCCCCTCGCCGGTCAGGGTGGTGCGCCCGGCCGTCGCGCCGATCACGAAGCCGTGCGCCATCTGGTCGGCGGCCGCCCACAGGCCGTCGCCGGTCCGCTGGAAACCGAACATCGAGTAGAAGATGTAGAGCGGGATCATCGGCTCGCCGTGCGTGGCGTACGACGTCCCCACGGCGGTGAAGGCCGCGGTGGAACCGGCCTCGTTGATGCCCTCGTGCAGGATGCGCCCGCCCTCGGCCTCCTTGTAGGCGAGCATCAGCTCGGCGTCCACCGAGCGGTAGTGCTGGCCGTTCGGGTTGTAGATCTTGAGCGTCGGGAACCACGAGTCCATGCCGAAGGTGCGGGCCTCGTCGGGGATGATCGGCACGATCCGCTTGCCGATCACCTTGGACCGCATCAGCTCCTTGAAGATGCGGACCAGCGCCATCGTCGTGGCCACCTGCTGTTTGCCGGAGCCGCCGGCCACGGCCTTGAGGGCGCCGCTGGTGTCGGCCTCCATCGGCTTGGGCGTCAGATGCCGGTTCGGCAGGAAACCGCCGAGCGCGCGGCGTCGTTCCAGGAGGTACCGGATCTCCGGGGAGTCGGCGCCGGGGTGGTAGTACGGCGGCAGATACGGATCGGCCTCGAGCTGTTCGTCGGTGATCGGGATCCGGTTGGTGTCGCGGAACGCCTTGAGATCGTCGAGCGTCATCTTCTTCATCTGGTGGGTCGCGTTGCGACCCTCGAAGTGCTCGCCGAGCGTGTAGCCCTTGATGGTGTGCGCCAGGATGACGGTCGGCTGGCCCTTGTGCGCCAGCGCGGCCTTGTAGGCGGCGTAGATCTTGCGGTAGTCGTGACCGCCGCGCTTGAGGCGCCAGATGTCGGCGTCGGAGTAGTCCTCGACCAGTTCCTTGCAGCGCGGGTCGCGGCCGAAGAAGTGCTCGCGGATGAAGCCGCCGTCGTTGGCGCGGTAGGTCTGGTAGTCGCCGTCGGACGTCTTGTTCATCAGGTTGACCAGTGCGCCGTCCTGGTCGGCGTGCAGCAGGGCGTCCCACTCGCGACCCCAGATCACCTTGATCACGTTCCAGCCCGCGCCGCGGAAGAACGACTCGAGCTCCTGGATGATCTTGCCGTTGCCGCGCACCGGGCCGTCCAGACGCTGCAGATTGCAGTTCACCACGAAGGTGAGGTTGTCCAGGTGGTCGTTGGCGGCCACCTGCGCCAGACCGCGCGATTCGGGCTCGTCCATCTCGCCGTCGCCCAGGAAGGCCCAGACGTGCTGGTCGGAGGTGTCGGTGATGCCGTTGTTGTGCAGATACCGGTTGATGCGCGCCTGGTAGACGGCGTTCATCGGGCCGAGGCCCATCGACACCGTGGGGAACTGCCAGAACTCTGGCATCAGGCGGGGATGCGGGTACGACGGCAGGCCGCCGCCCAGTCCGGCGTGGCTGTGCTCCTGCCGGAAGCCGTCCATCCGGTGCTCGTCGATGCGGCCCTCGAGGAAGGCGCGCGCGTAGATGCCGGGGGAGGCGTGGCCCTGGATGAAGATCTGGTCGCCGCCGCCGGGGTGGTCGAGGCCGCGGAAGAAGTGGTTGAAGCCGACCTCGTAGAGCGAGGCCGAGGAGGCGTAGGTGGAGATGTGGCCGCCGACGCCGATCCCGGGCCGCTGCGCGCGATGCACCATGATCGCGGCGTTCCACCGGATCATCGCGCGGAAACGTCGTTCCATGTCCTCGTCGCCGGGGAACTCGGGTTCGAGGTCGGTCGGAATGGTGTTGACGAAGTCGGTGGAGGTGAGCGACGGCAGCTGGACGCGTTTGTCGTCGGCGCGCTCGAGCATGCGCAGCATCAGGTACCGGGCGCGTTCGGGGCCCGCGGCCTCCAGCATCGCGTCGAAGGATTCGAGCCACTCGTCGGTCTCGCTCGGATCGGCATCGGCGAGATACGACGCGACGCCGTCCCGGATCACCTGGACGCGATTGGCCCCGGTCCGGGCGCCTGCGTTGACATCGGCCTGTTCTGTCACGTTTCCACCTGTCTGTGTGTCGTTCGTGCGCGCTCGGCGGATGGTCGAGCTGCGAGGTGTGGCACCGGCCGTTGCGGGTGGTGCGTACGGTGCCCGGGGCATCGCGGTGAAGGGACGCCGTTCCTCCATCGTGCACTATGTTTCCGCGAATGGCAGGGGTTGTGAAGAGGCGATCGGGGGCGTCTTTCCCGACCGGGCGGAGTGACTCGCGAGTAGCGTGCGGCAGGATGTAGACAGGACGGATGCACCGGCGAGGAGGGGAGGGCCATGCGGCGTATGATCACCGTCGGTCTGTTCGCCACGACGTCGTTGCTGTTGGCCTCGTGCGGCGGCGAGCGGCCCGCGCCGGGAGTCCCGTCGATCGGGGTCACCACGGTGACCACCGAATCGCGCGAGGGCATCGACGCCGCGGTCAAGGTCTGTCGCCAGGCGATCACCTCGGCCGGGGTGATGGTGCGCGACTACAACGTCTTCGTCTCCGCCTTGAACAGGGCGCACAGCTACGCCGCGTTGAACACCGAGGCGCGTTACGCGCGCGACACGCTGAACACCGGCGCCGAGGAGATCCGCAAGGCGCTGACCCCGGCCCTGCCCGAGGACGTCGAGCAGAAGGTGCAGAGCTTCCTCACCGCCACCGAGCAGCTGTCCGAGCAGATCGCCAAGCGCCGCAAACTGGCGCTGAACAAAACGGCGGACGAATGGTCAGACGAACGGACCGAATTGATCGACGCATGCGGCGAATTCATGCCGACCGGAACCACCTGAACACGCCGCTGAACGCGGAAGGCCGCTCCGGTTGAGTGTTCGACCCTTTAGGCTTAGCGTCGAAGGTCTAATACGCATATTTCGAGGGAGTTCCGGTCAGCGGGCCCGTCGATCAGATACAAGGAGGTCTCACCCGGTGGTATCCACCACGGACGAGGGCAATGTCGGCAAGCTCGGATTCACGCACGGAATGGTGATCCAGGAACTGGGCTGGGACGACGACACCGACGACGAACTCCGCGTCGCGATCGAGGACGTGATCGACGCGGAGATGCTCGACGACGACGCGGTCGAGGTGATGGACGCGGTCCTGCTGTGGTGGCGAGACGGGGACGGCGACCTGGTCGACGCGCTGGTCGACGCCATCGGGCCGTTGGCCGAGGGCGGATTCATCTGGGTGGTGTCACCCAAGACCGGCAAGTCCGGATACGTCGATCCGAGCGAGATCGCCGAGGCCGCTCCGACGGCCGGGCTGAGCCAGACCAAGGTCGTGAACCTGGGCGACTGGTCGGGCAGCCGCCTCGAGTCGCGTCCGCGCGGCAAGCGCTGATGCCGCCGCTCGACGTCGGCGCGGCGGCCCCGGAGTTCGCCCTCCGGGACCAGAACAACCAGCAGGTGTCCCTGGCGGCGCTGCGGGAGAAGGGGCCCGTCCTGGTGGTCTTCTTCCCGCTGGCGTTCACCGGCACCTGCGAGGGCGAGCTCGGATACATCCGCGATCGGCTGCCCCGCTTCGAGGGGGAGCACCTGAGCACCGTCGCGATCTCGGTCGGTCCGTCGCCGACCCACAAGGTGTGGTCGTCGGCGCAGGGATTCCTGTTCCCGATCCTCGCCGACTTCTGGCCGCACGGCGCCGTCGCCCAGTCCTACGGGGTGTTCGACGAGGCGCGCGGCATCGCCAATCGGGGCACCTTCGTCGTCGATCGGGACGGCATCGTGGCGTTCTCGGACATGGTCGGACCGGGCGAGGCGCGCACCGAGGAGACCTGGGAAGCGGCGCTCGCGACTCTGTGACGGCCGCGGGAGATAAGTCCGGTTCGCGGCACCGGTCGTGGCATGGGTTACAGTGCCCATGCCAGTCGACCTCGATCGAGGCAGGGAACCCGGTGCGATTCCGGGACTGACGCGCAGCGGTATGGGCGAGGCGCGGGATACCGACGTCACTGGATCCGTGCAGGATCCGGGAAGACGATCCCGGTGACGCCGACGACCCCGAAGTCCGAAGACCTGCTGGCCCTCCGGCCACCGCCGAGAGGTCGTACACGGACTCGCGCGATTCGGGTCCCGACCCGAAGGGTTCCTTCGATGCGCCGTCTTCCGTCGAGCCGTCCCCCGTCGCGCCGCCTGGCGTGCATCCTCCGTCCCGTCGCCGTGGGCGTCGCCGCGCTCCTGCTGGTCACCGGCTGTTCCAGCGCCGGTGACGACGACTCCGCCGAGGTGTCGGTCGACGCCTCGGGTTTCCCGCTGACGATCGAGAACTGCGGTCACACGCTGACCTTCGACCAGCCGGCGACCCGGATCTTCTCCAACAACCAGGAGATGACCGAGACCCTGCTCTCGCTGGACCTGCAGAAACAGATCGTCGCCACCGGAAGCTGGAACGAGAAGGTTCACCCGTCGCTCGCCGAGAAGAACGAGGGCATCGAGTCCCTCGAACGCGGCGGGGTGTCCAAGGAGGCCGTGCTGGCCCTGGAACCCGACCTGATCGCCGCCTCGTGGAGCCCCTACAATGAGGGCAGCCTGGGTGACCGCGCGCAGTTCGACGAGCTCGGCATCCAGACCTACATCTCGCCGACCGAGTGCGTCGGCAAGGCCGACACCGGCGACTCCGACGAGTCCGAGCGCACCGGTCTGATCGATGTGAACGTCTTCTATGAGGAGATCGAGGATCTGGCGAAGATCGCCGGACAGCCGTCACGCGGTCCCAAGCTGGTGGCGGACCTGAAGAAGCAGGTCGAGGAGGCGCGGAAGTTCGACTTCTCCGGAACCACCGCGGCGTTCTGGTACGCCGATGAGGAAGCGCCCTACCTGGCCGGATGCTGCGGCGCGTCGGGTTTCATCGCCGAGACGCTGAATCTGAAGAACACCTTCGACGACACCAGGAAGGACTGGCCGCACGTGAGCTGGGAGGCCGTCGCCGCGAAGAACCCGGACGTGCTGGTGATCCCCGACCTCGACCGCGACGGCATGAAGTCCGGCGACTCGGGGGCCGACAAGATCAAGTTCCTCGAATCGCACCCGGTCACCAAGCACATGAAGGCGGTCGAGAACAAGCGGTACGTGCTGGTGCGGGCCACCGCGTTGACCCCGTCGATCGAGATGATCACCGAACTGCAGGCGATCGCGGAGAAGATCGCCTCGTTCGGCTACGGCAAGAAGTAGCCCGTGCCGACACGAGTCCGCGACAGGGGCTGGTGGGGCGTCCTCGCCTGGACGATCGGACTGGCGGCACTGACGGTGTCGTTGGCCGTGGCGATGAGCCTGGGGCCGTCGGACGTGACGCCGTGGGAGGTGGCCCGGGTGGTCTGGGCCGAGCTGACCGGCGGCGAGTCCGGTCTGCGGCCTCTCCGCGAGGCGATCATCTGGGACGGCCGGGTGCCGCGGGCGCTGCTCGCCGCGTTCGTGGGCGCCGGACTGGCGATCTGCGGTGCGGTGCTGCAGTCGCTGCTGCGGAACCCGCTCGCCGATCCGTACATGCTCGGCATCAGTTCGGGCGCCGGACTCGGCGCGGTCTGCGTGCTGGTGCTCGGTCTCGGCGTCGGCTCGTTCGGCGTCAGCGGCGCCGCCTTCGTCGGTGGTGTGGCCGCGTTCGTGCTGGTGATGACGGTCGCGCGGTTCGCCGGCGGGGCGACGACGGTGGTGATCCTGACCGGTGTGGCCGTGACCCAGCTCGCGGCGGCGCTGACGTCGTTCGTGATCTTCGCCTTCGCCAACGTGCACCAGACCCGGGGTGCGATGTTCTGGCTGATGGGGTCGCTGGCGTCGTCGAGCTGGCCGGACGTGATGCTCGCCGCGGCGACCGTGATCCTCGGCGGCCTGGTGTGCCTCGCACTGGCGTCGTACCTGGATGCGTTCGCCTTCGGAGAGGACGCGGCGGCCTCGCTCGGCGTCGACGTGGCCCGGATGCGGATCCTGCTGCTCGGCATCACCGCGATGATCACGGCCGTCCTGGTGAGCTCGTCGGGGGCGATCGGATTCGTGGGGCTCACGCTGCCGCACGCGGCCCGCGCGCTGGTGGGCGTCAAACACCTCGTGCTGCTGCCCGTGTCGGCGATGCTCGGCGCGATCTTCCTGGTGTGGGCCGACACCGCCTCGCGCACGCTGTTCGGCAAGGAGGAACTGCCGGTGGGCGTGATGACCGCGATGATCGGTGTGCCGTTCTTCCTGGTGATCCTGTTGCGCAGGCATCGTCGTCACGCGGAGGGGGCGTCGGCGACATGAGACTGGAAGCGGACCGGATCAGCTGGTCGGTGGGCTCGACGCTGATCGTCGACGGCGTGTCCCTGACGGCCGAACCCGGCCAGGTGGTCGGGCTGCTCGGCCCCAACGGGTCGGGGAAGTCGTCGCTGCTGCGGGTGATCGCCGGGCTGCGACCGGCGGACGACGGCGACGTGCGGATGGGCGAGGATGAGGTGCGTTCCCTGGCGCGCCGCACCGTGGCCCGGCGGATGGCCTTCGTCGAGCAGTCCGTCGTCACCGACCAGGACTTCACGGTGGCCGACGTGGTGGACCTGGGACGCATCCCGCACCGGAGGCCGTGGTCGCCGGCGTCGGCGCGGGACGCGGAGACGGTGCGCTGGGCGGCCGAGGCCACCGGCGTCGTCGACCATCTGGACCGGCAGTACGCGACGCTGTCCGGCGGGGAGCGCCAGCGCGTGCAGTTGGCGCGGGCGCTGGCGCAGGAACCGTCGATCCTGCTGCTCGACGAGCCGACGAACCACCTCGACATCGCGCACCAGCTGGAGATCCTGCGGCTGGTGCGGGAGTCGAACACCACGGTGGTGGTGGCCCTGCACGACCTCAACCTGGCCGCCGCGTACTGCGATCGGGTGGTGGTGCTGAACCGCGGGCGCGCGGTGGCGGCCGGACCGCCCGCCGAGGTGCTCACCGAAGCGCTGATCAGCGAGGTCTACGGGGTCCGGGCCCGCGTGGTGCACGACGACGAGGGCAGCTACATCCGCTATCTGGCGCACTGACCCCGGAGGGCTACCGCTGCTGGTCGGCGGGCGGTTCGACGGCCTCGACCGAGCGCAGCACGCAGCCCCTCGGCTTCAGGTCGTTCGCCGGATGGAAGGTGGCCATCGCCGTCGACAACAGTCGTGCCCGCTGGACGTTGCCCGCCGAGGTGAAGTGGACGCCGTCGTCGAACCAGGACTGGTGGGTCTCCCCGGCGAGGTCGTAGACGCGCAGATTCGGGTAGCGCTTGCACGCGCGGATCAGTGCGCGGTTGAAACGCTGCATGGCCCGGTTGTTGTACGCGGGGTTCTGGTTGAGGCGGTTGGTGATGATCGTCGGCCACACCACCGGCTGATCCTTCAGCTCGTCCAGGATCAGATCGATCCGCATGTCGATCGGGCCGACACCGCCGACCTCGATGTTCGCGGTGTCGTTGATGCCCATGTTGACCATCCAGCAGCCCTCCCAGCCGCGCGCGCGGTCGGCCCGGATCGACTCCACCACGTTCGGCTCGTCGTCGATACGCTCGATGGACGAGCGGCCGCCGACGATGTCGGTGTGGACGGTCCGGGCACCCACCCGCCGGTACTGGGCGGCGATCCGGACGGCCGGATTCGGCTGCATCCCGGGGTTGTTCATGCCGAGCGACGTCGAATCGCCCACGTGGATCACGGTGTCGCAGCTGGTGCGACGCTCCTGTGCGGGCAGGGTGGGGCCGACCGGCCCGGTGTGCCCGGCGGCCATGGGATCCTCGATCTCCCCCTCCTCGTGCCCGAAGGAGAGGGCCTGGACCACCGACATCTCGGGGCGGAGGAAGGTGGTCCCGACCATGAGCACCACCGCCAGGGCCACGACGCCGAGTGCGGCGCGGACGAGCCCGGTCGACGGCCGGCGCTCGGCCTCGGAGGCCTCGGCGGAGCGTCGGCGGGCGGCCGTGGCGGCGGACGGGCGGGCGGCGCCTCGGGTGCCGGGGCTCGCGGTCGTCGGAAGCTCGGCCGTCTCCGGTCCCGAGCTCTTCCGTTCTGCGGCCTTCTGTTCCGCGGTCTTCCGTGCTCGAGCCTTCGGGACGGCCTCCATCGGTGCGGTGGTCGCGTGGGTGGTGTCGCTGTGGTGTGCGAACGGCCGGGTCGGGGCGGCAGAGGGGAGGGCGGGGATGACGTCGGTGGGGGTGTCGCCCGCGCGGTGGGGCGCGGGAACCGGGGTGACGGCCGGGAACACGGCGGTGTCGTCGCTCGGTGCCGGTGCGTCTTCGTCTTGGACGTCGGCTGTCGGGGGCTCGGCGGCTGGGGGCTCGGGGGTCGGAGCGTGGACCAGCAGCGCCGGGGATCGGGTCTCCGTCGTGGCCGATGCGGTGTCGGCGTCCTCGGCGTCGCCGTCTTCGTCGTCGGTGTCTTTGTCGTCGCGGTCTTCGGTGTCGCCGTCTTCGGTGTCGGGGGCGGGCTTCGACTCGGTCTCGCCTAGCGGCTCGACCGGCTCAGCCGGCGTGGGGGAGTCGGTCGCCGCAGGAGAATCCGCTGCAGAGGAATCCGGAGCAGGGGAGTTCGGTGCAGGGGGATTCGATGCGGTGGAGTCGTCCGATGCGGGGGTCGCGGGCGCCTGGTCCGCTGCGGGGGCATCCTCGGTGACGGTGGAGACGGCGTCGTCACCTGCGACGGCGGGAGACTCGTCGTCGGCATTCGTCTCGGCGTCGTCGGAGGACGACCGTCCGAGCACGCCGGTCAGGTCGACCGGATACTCCACGATCGGGCGATCTCGGCCCGAGGGCTTCTCGTCGGGGGATTCGTCGTCAGGGGATTCGTCGTCGTGGGGGCGTGAGGCCGGGGTTCCGGAGTCCGTCGCGGCGGTCGCCGCGCCGGTGCCGGTCTGGGTGGTCGCCGTCATGGCGATCGGGGATCCGGGGTTCCGGAGCTCGGGATTCTGGATTTCGGGGTTCTGAAGCTCGGGGCTTCGGGGTCCGGGGTTCCGGGATGCGGTGGTCGGGGATCCGATGCTCTCGGCGACCGGGGCGGTGGCGGGTGGAGCGGTGGCGGGCGAGGCGTGCTCGTCCTCGCCGCGGGTGCGTCCGGTGATCGCCGCGACGAAACCGCGGCGGCGGATCGGGTCCTCCACGTGCTTCCACGAGAGGTTGGCGAGCACCAGGGTGATCGTCGTCGTGAGGACGCCGCCGAGCCACGGCGACTCGGTGCGGACCGCCAGCGGCACGAACGCGATCACGGGCATGTGCCAGAGGTAGATCCCGTACGACCGCTCGCCGATCCAGCGCAGCGGCTGCAGGCTCAGCAGCCCGGAGAGCAGGGTGTCGGGGACCACCGCGGCGGCCAGGACCGCCATGGTCGCCAGCGTGAGGGCCGGTAGGCCCCATGAGTAGAGGCTCGCGGCGTTGTCGGCGGTCTTCACCACCATCAGCACGATCACACCGAGACCGGTCAGGCCGATCACGTCGGTCAGGGTCCGCTTGTGCTGGCTCAGCTGCTTCTTGCGGGCCGGCCACCAGAACGCCATCGCGGCACCCAGGAGCAGGCCGCCGGCGCGGGTGTCGGTGCCCTCGTAGGCGCGGGTGTTGTCGAACGCGGCGGCGGAGAGGTCGTAGAGGAGCCAGAACGAGCCGAGTGCGAGGCCGACGGTGATGAGCGTCATCCCGACGCGGTGCTTGATCACCAGGTACATCAGGGCCAGCAGCAGCGGCCAGACCAGGTAGAACTGCTCCTCGATGGACAGCGACCACATGTGGCTCAGCGGGCTCGGACCCTCGAAGCGGTCGAAGTACGAGCTGTTGGAGAGGATCGTGTACCAGTTGTTCGCATAGAGGAGCGCGCTCAACGCCTCCCACAGGTAGTGCATGAACTGCTTCGGCACGGCGATCGCGCCCGTGATGAGGGTCGCCGTCAGCACCAGCACCACGGCGGGCATGAGGCGCCGGAAGCGCCGCACCCAGAACGTCTTGAGCCCCAGCCCGCCGGTCTTCTCCCGGGTGAAGATCAGCAGCGAGGTGATCAGGAAGCCGGAGAGCGTGAAGAACATGCCGACGCCGAGGAGACCGCCGCTGAAACCGGGCACGTCGAGGTGGTACAGCACGACGAAGATCACCGCGAGTGCGCGGAGTCCGTCGAGGGCGGGCAGGTACGACGTTTCCTGATGCGTGGGGCGTGGCATACCGCCTGAGTCCTCCTCGGGTCACGACGATCGGGCTGGTGCGGCACGAGGCCCGGGGAGGCGTCCCGTTCCCGGGTGCCCCGTCCAGGCGCGCAGTGCCGCAACGATCAATCGTACGGCGGAGTAACCGATCCCCCTGTCATCAGATCGGACGATCCGGTCGTGAAGCGTGTCACCGCGCGGAACGGGTGCGGAGAGCCTGTCTCACGAGTCCCTCACGGACTTCGGAGACGCCGGGGCGGTGCTCCAGACGAGTGATCACCGGTGGCCGGAGATCACTCGTCGAGGGGCGGAGCTCCCACCGGAGAGATCGATGGTCGGCCGTTGCGAAATAGCGGCCCACAAGGGAATGGCTCCCTCGTGGGCCGCTATTTCGCAACGGCCGACACGGGGCGATGCCGCTGACGAAGGGATCCGGACCCGGCCCCGCCGATCACGTCCGTCGGACGACTGCCGGCCACCGGGCATCACATGCTTCAGCGCGGGAACGCGGTGGCCAGACCGGTGGCGAACAGGCGATTGCGCTGGGCGAGCCCGATGGTGTTGTAGTGGATCCCGTCGGTGAACCAGCCGGGCTGCACCTCCGCGGCGAAGTCGTAGACGTGCAGGTTCGGATAGCGGGCGGCGGCGCGGCGCAGGGCGTCGTTGAACGTCTTCATGTTCGCCTCGGAGTAGCCGGTGACGGTGGCGTCGTGCGTGGCGACGGTCGGCCAGAGCACCTTGCGGCCGGGGAGTTCGGCCATCACCCGGTCGATGCGCTGGTCGGCGTTCACGGTGCTGCCGACGCCGATGTTGGCGGCGTCGTTGACGCCCATGGCGATCACCCAGCAGCCGTCCTTGCCCGCGGCCTTCTCCGACTCGATGGCCTCGACGGCGTTCGGGCGACCCTCGTGCTTCTCGACGATCGAGCGCGCGCCGTCGGCGTTGAGCGTGACGGTCTGGACGCCGATGCGCTCGTACTGGGCGCTGAGCCGGTCGGCGGGGTCGTTGAACCGGCTCGCATCGTCGATCCCCACCGAGGTGGAGTCGCCGATGTGGACGACCGAGGTGCACGAGGTCCGGCGTTCTCCGGTGTCCGGCGACGACGGCGCCTCGGGCGGCTGGTAGCCGGGGATGAGCAGCGTGAAGATGTTGGGGAGCTGCCCGACCAGGGCGGCGATCTCGGGCGGGAGGTCGAGTTCCCGGATCACCTGGCCCGCGACGGTGATCAGTTCGGTGGCGGGGTCGGCCTGGGCGGACGAGGCGGTGTACGACGCAGCGGATCCGGCGACGGTGAGCGCGACCAGAGCGGCCGCGAGTCGGCGCTTCGGGGCGCGACGCGAACGGACGGGAACGGCTGGTTTCGTCTCAGTAGTCACAATAGTTATATTGCACCTCACCTGCCCCATCGGTTCAAGGTGAGGCGGGCATCGGATCGGTCACAGCCGGGTTTGGCGGGGAACGTCTGCGGTCGCATGGTCCGTGGTGGACCATCGGGCGGCGGGCAGCACACGACGGCCGGATCGGGTTCGATCCGGCCTGCGTCGTCGTGGCGGCCCGGTCAGACCGGTCAGATCATGTAGTGCAGGCTCGTGACGATCTTCTCGCCGAGTTCCCGGTCGCCGCTGATCCGGACTCGCTCCGGGTCCGCGGCCGGTCGGCCGCCGATGAGGCGGACGTAGTCGATCAGATCCACCGTCAGGGTGGTGTCGGCGGGTCCGGACAGCGCGGGGACCACGGCGGCCCGATCCTCCACGGCGAGGTGGACGGTGCGGGGTGCCAGACCGGTGAACTCGACGGTCACCGCGCTCCCCGGGGCCGCACCGGCCCGCTTGCCGACGACGAACGGCAGCGAGGCCACCATCTCCTTGCGCGCCGACGTGGCGGGCATCGGGTCGTCGGGCGCCCCGAGACCGAGGGAGTCGCGGATGTCGATCTCGTGGACCCAGCAGTCGAAGATCCGGATCCGCATGAATCGCCCGTAGCTGTCGGGGCCCGCCGGGGTGAACCCCTCGGCATCCCATTCGCGTTCGGTCATGCCTTCGAGCGCGGTGAGTCGGTCCTGCGTCACCGTGCGGAAATCGGTCATCAGCTCGTCACGCGAGCGGGCGCGGTAGTGGTCGAGCCAGCGCTCGTTCAACTCGCCGATGGGGTTCTTGACGTGGTCGAGCGCGGCGACGTCGCGGATCGCCTCGACCTGCTCGCCGCGCAGGGAGCGTTCGGTGCCGACGATGTGCGCGACGATGTCGCCGACCGTCCACCCCGGCAGGGTCGAGGCGGCCGACCACTGGGCGTCGTCGAGCCCGGAGACCAGGGCGTCGAGCGTCGACCACTCCTCGCGGAGGGCGTCGACGACGGGATCTTTGGGAACGCGGGTGACCATGGTGACCTCCTGTGCGGGCTGGTGATTCAACGCTAACCCCGACGGAGCGATGACACGGGGAGTTCTTCACAGGGGCGCTCCCGCTGGGGAGACGCCGCTATCGTCGCGGTATGACTCTGATCGACGACCTCCCGGTCGGATGGATGTCGTTCGCGATCCCGGGTGCTCCGGCGATGTCGGACGAGTACGCGACCTACGTGATGTATCCCGGTGATCGGCGCCCCGAGGTGCCCGCACTCGCCCGTGATTGGCGCTGGCTGCGTGACGGTCCGGTGTTCGAGGAGTCGACGATGGTGGTCGGCGACGTCGAGCCGACGACCGAACTGAGCATCGAGGCGCTCACCGCGCTGGTGCCGGACGGGCTGCCCGCGGATCTGGTGTCGTTCGCCGCCGAACCCGTGCTGCGCAGCCGACTCGGCAGCGGGACGTCGTGCTACTTCGACCTGGGGGATCGGCTCGAGGAGGTGCCCGGCGGTCGGCTGCTGCATCTGATCTCCGACCAGCAGTGGTGTCTGCACTGGTCGGTGTTCCTCGGCGACGACGGCACCTCGGCGGTGGTCGCCGGCGACTATCCGGCCGGTTTCGAACTCGACGACGAGGACCGCGAGGTCTACGGAGACCTGCCCGTCGTCCGGGTGCGGTGCGCGGACGACGTCACCGAGTTCTTCTGGCGCTGGTGGAACGACAACCTCGTCGCCCGGGCGCACTGGCACGACGAGCCGCTGACGGCGCGGCAGCGCGAATACGTGGCGGGATACGGCCGACCGGTGGCGCTGGAGGACTGATCTCGACCGACCCGGAGTGCAGGCGGGGCAGGACGACGATTCGAGGAGACCGCGTGTCGTGCGGAGTCGCCTCGACACGCGGGCTCGTTGCGCTCGTGTGCGGCTCACGGCTCGGAAGGCTTGTTCCCTTGGCGCACGGCACCGGCAGAGAGGCGGTGTCGAGGGAGATCACCGGCGATCGATCATCGGGCATCACTTCTTCAGAAGGGTGGTGGTCCGAGGTCTCGGTCTGCGTGTGCGCGTGCGCGGCGGAGGCGAGCCCGCGCGGCCCGCCGCCAGGCGTGCTTGTACGCGGTGACGGCCTGGATTCCTCCGCCTGCGGGTGGTCGTGGATCGTCCGGTGACGACGGGTGGTTCGGCTCCCGTCCGCTTTCTCGTCTGTTCTCGGGTTCGGGCATGCGGTGGTGGCCGCAGCGTAGATGTTTCAGTTGTGGGAGGAGCCACCGGTTGGGTGCGCGGGTGTCGACGGTGATGCCGTGGACCGTGATCGAGGTCCGCGGGGTGCCGTCGTCGGGGTCGATCCACAGGTCGTCGACCCATCCTTTCGCCGGATTCGTCGCCCCGAGATGGGTCTTCAACAGGTGGTGTTTGAGGCACTTCGGTGCGAGATTGCACAAGCAGGTGGGCCCTCCCGAGGCCGGACAGCGGTGGTCGAACTCGGCGATGTGATCGAGGTGGCACGACCAGGCCGGGTGCTCACACCCGGGGAGAGTGCAGGTCCCGAAGAGCGCTCGGACCAGGGCATCGAGGGTTGCGGTCGGGCGGTAGGGGTCGGCGGCCCGGCTGGTGTTGTCGATCCGCATGAGACGTCCCGGAGTCGCGAGATGTTCCAGAGTCGTGAGATGTTCCGGGGCCGCGGGATGCTCCGGAAATAGGCGGTGTCGCCGGGGAGTCGAGAGGCCGGTGTCGGTGGCC
The DNA here is from genome assembly GCF_047600385.1 of Gordonia sp. (in: high G+C Gram-positive bacteria). Taxonomy (GTDB): domain Bacteria; phylum Actinomycetota; class Actinomycetes; order Mycobacteriales; family Mycobacteriaceae; genus Gordonia. The sequence continues at coordinate 2,463,321 of NZ_JASGKZ010000001.1, forward strand.
GACGCGCTGGTCCCGGAGGCTGAACTTGGACTGGTAGCGACCTCTTCGGGTTCTCCTTCGGCGGCTTCTTCGGCGTCGGCACCGTGGCCCTCGGCCGGGATGGTGCCGACGGTTGGGCGGGGATCGTCGCCCACGGCGTTGTCCCGGCCGGGGGCGGCATGTTCCTCGGCGGTGTCGGTGTGCTCGGTGGTGCTGCCGTCCCCGGTGTTGTCGTATTCAGTGCTGTGGTCTCTGGTGGTGTGGCTGCCGGTCGCGGCATCTCGGCCTGCTGAGGTGTCGCGCTCGCGGGTGGTGCGGCCTGTGGTGTCGCAGTCTGGGATGGTGTGGTCGAGGCTGGTGTGGAGGTCGTCGAGGTCCAGGTCCCGGACGATGGCGTCGGGACGCTGCGCCAGCTCCCGCACGTGTGCGGCGCGGATCGGGCCGTGTCCGTCCAGGTGAGCCGGTAGAGCGTTCTCGCCGGCCAGCGTCGATTTCTGGCAGACCGCGTGAATCACGATCGCGGCCTGGCGTTGGGAGATCTGCTGCTCATCGAGTTCAGCAGTGCACGCCTCTTTCGCGGCGCAGGCGCAGGTGAAGGGGAGCCGGCGGAGGCGCGCGATCGCGGCGGCCGAACGCCGTTGCCCGATCGTGCGGGGATCATTCGGGCAGCACGCCGCCGCGAGGACGTTCACCGCTTCTTGGGCCAGTCGTGTCTCCTCGGCATCGGCGGTGACGTGCAGCCCACCGAGGCCGTCGGGGTAGTCACGGTGGGTGACGTTCTTCTTGCGGTTCTTCTTCTCGTAGCGGCGCTTGACGGCGTCGGTGTCATGAGTCTCGACGATCCGGTCGGCGATCCTGCTCGCGGCTGTGACTGAGATGTGCCCGGCCTCGGACAATGATCGGGCGAGGCTGTGGTCGATGGTGTGCAGTGTTTCGCGGTCGTCGACGATGTCGGTGCGGTCGACCACGGTGGTGAACACCGCCGGGTCGATGACCCCGTCCCGCAGCAGGGCGGCGGTGGAAGGGAGTCGGTCGGTAGCGGCGACTGCCTCACCCGCCAAGGCTTTCGCCTGGAAGGCGGGGAGGGCGAAGACGATCGCGACTTCTTCGATGGTGACCGTCCACGGATCGAACAGATCCCGCTGATCCTCACCACCGTCGATGAGGTCGGCGAGCCGGCCGAGGGTGATCTCCAGGAACTCGGCGACCGCGGTCAGTTGCGACCAGCGTAGGAAGGCTTCCCCGCGATGCGCGGCGGCGGCGAACAGCAGCCAGTCTCGGCCCTGGGTCTCCTCGTTCGTCCTGGGATCGGGCGGTGTCATGCCGACACCGGTGAGATCGAGCTGAGTCCAGGGTGAAGCGCCGTCGTCACGATGGATCATGGTGCACCTCCTGTGCCCGGTTCGACGAGTGTTCTGGCGAACGGATCGTCGTGCCTGTGTTCGATCGATCGGACCCTTGTGGTCGGTTCCGGTGTGATCTACGCTACTCTCATGAAGCGAATCGATCAAGTGTTCGATATGAAGGGAATTCCTCTCTTACCTCGCAGGTCAGAGGAATCCGGGGTGGGAGCGGTCATCGTCGGCGCGAGTGTTGCTCGGGGGAATGATCCGTGAGTGAGCGTCCAAGGGGCGCGAGATAGGGGGAGCGACTGTTCGAATGCGTTCGGGCTCGGACGGCGGCCTGCGGGCGGGTGTTCCACGAGCCGTCGAGACGGACGAGACGTTCGTAGAGGGAGGTGATACGTCGAGAGGGTGAGGAGAGGTGCTTGTACTCGGTCAGTCGAACCGGATGTGCCGGAGGGAGACCAGGGTCTGCCGGACGCGGCGTCGCAGCGGGCCGGCGCTGTCGGGGGCGAGCCGGATTCCGGTCAGGTCGGCGATGCGCTCGGCGACCTGCGGCACGGTGAGCCCGTCGGTGATGACGTGCTCGGCGAACGCCGGGCCGTGCAGGGATTCCAGACAGGGTTCGATCCGCTCGATCGCGAAGTCGTCCGGTGGCTGGAACGGGAGTGTTCGGCTCTCGAGTCGGGCACGCACGGTGTCCGGTTCGGCCAGCAGGGTGACGTGGCGGATGTCGTGGCCGTCGTTCCGGAGTCGTCCGACGGTCTCGTCGAGGTATGTCGGATCGGTGATCGTCATCGGTGCGACGACGATCCCGTCGCGGGCGCGGAGAACGCGGTCGAGGACTTCGTAGACGCCCTGCCGCCAGGCCGGGAAATCCTGGAAATCACCACGCAGATCCGGCGGCAGCATCCGGTTCAGGCCGAATCCGGGGAGTTCGGGATCGCACACCTCGCTACCGGGAAGACGCCGGTGGATCTCGAACGCGGTCTGCGTCTTGCCTGCCCCGAACGGTCCGTTGATCCACACCAGCATGGCGCGAGCCTACGCGGTGGATCGTCGACCGCGGCTGCACGACGCCTCGGCCCGGTTCGGGTGCTACTCGATCCCACCGCCGGGAACGCGGTGCCGAGCACAGAGAGCGGATCCGGCAGCGCTGGATCGACCGATTCGGTCGGTGGACGGGCAGGGAACGGCCGCGGTAGTCGCCTGCGTCGTCGACGCGGAGCCTCGAAGGGGTCGTCGCCGCTTCGTTCCTCGGAGGGTTCAGCCGTCGGATCGAGGCGTGCGTACGGTTCGCGGTGTCGGCGGATCTCCGGGAGACGGTGCCGGTGCGCCGATCTCCGCCTGGGCTTCGATGGCGACCTGGGCGCGACCGGCCGCCGGATCCCACATGTCCTGGAACGGTCCGACGAGAGAACCGCCGAGACCGCGGCGCCGAGCCCGGGACGCGGCCCAGCCGAACCCGCCCGCGATCAGCACGATGGGCGAGACGGTCAGGAGGATCCATACGACGTCCGGCACGTCGACGAGTCTAGGGCAGTCGGCGCGGCCGACGGTCTGCGATGGAGCGGCGTTCGAGGAACTGGGATCGCACAGTCCTGCCGTACCTCGTCCAAATCGTGAACTCGCTCGGGGAGCAGGACGACCGGCCGCGGATCGGACCTCGACCGACGGAGACGGTGATGCGTCCTCGCCTCGGTCGTCGAAAACGGTTCAGCTGTCGAGAACGGTTCAGCTGTCGAGGGAGGTGAGGACTCGCGGTCCGTCGTCGGTGACCGCCACGGTGTGCTCCGAGTGCGCGGCGGGGAGGCCGTCGGCCATCCGGAGGGTCCAACCGTCCGCGTCCTTCACGAGTCGGTCCGTGCCGAGACCCCACCACGGTTCGATCGCGAGCACCAGGCCCGGACGCAACTTCACGCCCCTGCCCGGTCGGCCGCGATTCGGCAGATGCGGGTCCTCGTGCATGGTGCGGCCGATCCCGTGGCCGCCGTATTCGGTGTTCACCCGGTACCCGCCTGCTTGTGCGACGGCGCCGATCGCCGATGAGAGGTCGCCGAGCCGGTTGCCGGGAACCGCGGCGGCGATACCCGCCGCGCGAGCTCGCACGGTGGAGTCGATCAACGCGGCGGCCTCCGTCGTCTGATCGCCGACCTGGACGGTGACCGACGTATCGGCGGCCCACCCGTCGATCGTGACGGCGAAATCACAGGTCAGCACGTCTCCGTTGCGGAGGGTGTAGTCGTGCGGCTTGCCGTGGAGGACGGCGGCGTTCACCGACAGGCAGACGACGTTCCGGAAGGGGCCGCGACCGAACGACGGCGCGTAATCCCAGTAACAGGACACGGCGCCGCGCTCGCTGATCATCGTGCGTGCCCGCTGCTCCAGGTCCAGGAGATTCACGCCGGGCTCGGCTCGTCCGGAGAGATCCTGCAGTACGGACGCGACGAAGCGGCCCGTCACCGCCATCTTGTCGATCTCGGAGGGTGTCTTCAGTTCGATCATCGGCAGGAATCCCCTTCTTGGTATTTTAATACCAAGAAGGTAACACGATTGCCCGGTAAAGAAATACCGGTACCATCGGGGTCATGGTTCGCGTCCCCCTGACCCCTGAACAGATCGCCGCCGGCTGCCGTCTGGGAGTCTTCCTCCGGCAGGCCCGCGCCGGTCGTGACCTCGAGTCGGTGGCCGCCGAGGCGGGCATCTCGCCCGAGACCTTGCGGAAGATCGAAGCGGGTCGGATCTCCACCCCGAGCTTCGGAACGGTCGTCGCGATCTGCGGAGCGCTGAAGCTGCCGGTCGCCGACGCCGCCGAGGCCTGGGCGGCACGGGTGGACGACTCCCTCGCGATGTGACCCGGCGGTTTCCATAGGGATCCAGACCGCGATTCGCCGAGGGTGGCGCGGGAACTGCTGTGCCGGTGCAGCCGACGGTGAAGTCGAGTCGGTGGGTCTAGGGTCGAGGTGTGTTCGAGTTCGAGGAGTCCGATCCGTCCATCGTCGATCTCGCGGTGTTCGTCGAGCAGCCGCCGGGGGTCGTGTGGCGCGCTCTGACCGAGCCGGACGTCATCACCCGGTGGCTCGCGCCGACCGTCGGCTTCGAGGCCGAGGTCGGGACGACTTTCATCGTTCAGGTCCCGGTCCAGGACAAGCCTGCCGCCGAGATGGCATGCCAAGTCGTCGTCGCCGACGAGCCTGAGCACCTGGCCTACAGCTGGACCGATCTGCGTGGAGATCCACCTATGCGGTGGATGATCGACTACCGGCTTGAGTCGCATGGCCGGAACACGCGGCTGTTCCTCCGGATGAGCGGATTCGACGTAGAGGACCGCTATCAGAAGTTCGCGCGCAACGGCATCGAACGATCATGGGACCGGACTCTGCTGCCGAAACTGGCAGCGGTGGCGAACTCGCTGGGTGATGACGCCGACCGGTGACGGGGGTTCATTCCCACCGGTCGACCGACCGCGTCGAGATCGGAAGTCTTCACCGGAACCTACACCGCGGTTCTTCACCCAGAATCTGTGTTTATGCAGTTCCAGTGCGCGCAGTAGGGATCGAACCTACGACCGCTGGTGTGTAAAACCAGTGCTCTACCGCTGAGCTATACGCGCGGATCGCGACGCTCGCGCGTCGACTCCATGAAAGATACCGGTCACTCGGGCCAGTCCCAAACTCTTACGGCGGGGCCCGCGTGAGGAGGGGACCGAGGTCCCCGACGAGTGATTCCCGATCGTCGGCACCCGTGCGGTGGAGACTTCGACACCGGACGCTCACTTCGTTCGCGGCCGGGCTCAGCCGACGGTGGCGACGAAGTCGAACCGGGTATTCGACGGTAGTGGCGAGACCGAACCGGGCACAGGCGTCGACGGCGGCGACGAGAGTGAACCGGGCACCGGCGGCGACGGGCCGACGAGGGGCACGAGGTCGAGGAACGATCCGTGGCGGAGGTCCGCCGCCTATGTGACCGGGCCGCCTATGTGACCGGGGAGTGCGCGAAGATCTACAGGCATGTCGTCGCTCCGCGCCCGGGTCCGCCGTCCGCTCCTCCGTCGTCTCACCGTTCTCGCCGGGGCCGCGGTCCTGGCCGGGAGCATCGTGTTCGTCGGCACCGGAGTCGCAGACGCGAAACCGTATCCGGTCGTCACCGATGCCGGTGCGGCCAGTGTGACCGGCGATCTGGCACCCGCCGAGGCGTCGCCGCCGGGCGCCGACGTGCAGGGCTGCCGAAGCGATGCGCCGCCCGTCGTCCTGCTGCACGGCACCGCGCAGAACCAGATGTCGGCGTGGCAGTACCTGGCCCCGACGCTCGCCAACCGCGGATACTGCGTCCACAGCCTCACCTACGGGCAGGCGAGCTGGAGCGCCCAGGTCGGCGGGCTCGGCAAACGGGAGACCTCGGCCCGGCAGGTCGCGGCGTTCGTCGACGACGTGCTCGCCGCCAGCGGCGCGAAGCAGATCGACCTGATCGGATTCTCCCAGGGCAGCGCCGTCGCACAGCTCTTCACCCAGCTGCCCGGCCGCGCGGCACAGGTCCGGAACCTGATCGGGCTGGGGCCGTCGAACCGGGGCATCTCGAAGGTCGGGTCCATCGCCGACCGGCTCCCCGCACGGGCACCGGGCGAGAACGACTGGGGTCCGCTCCACTCCGACATCCGCTACCTGATGATCATGACCCGCCACGACGAGGTCGCGACCCCGTACCGGCACGGATTCCTGCCGAAACGCCCGAACGTGCGCAACGTGGTGGTGCAGGACCGTTGCCCGAACGACCGCGTCGGCCACCTCGGGCTGCCCTACGACAGCTGGGTCGGCGGGGTGGTGCTGAACACCCTGTCCGGCGGCACCGACACGGTGCGCTGCACCTCCGGATACCCGCTGTAGCAGCAGGGGCGGCGAATCGGGCGTCGTTCGGATCACGGCGATCACAAGGGTGTCCGCGCGCCCCGGACCTCCGTAAGAAGAGAGGGGCCGGGTCGCGCGATCCGGATCGCCCACGGATCCGAAAGGACGCCCGCACATGACCGCCATCATCAACCGCCCCGTCACCGGCCAGATCACCGCAGGACGGGAACTCGACGTGACACCGCTCGGGCCGCGTTTCGGCGCCGAGATCAGCGGGATCGACGTCGCCGCCGCGGACGACGGCCAGGTGACTCTGCTGCGCGAAGCGCTCGTCGAATACAAGGTGCTCGTCCTGCGCGACCAGCACATCGACGACGAGACGCACATCCGTCTGGCGCAGCGGCTCGGCGAGCTCACCGTCGGGCATCCGGTTTGGGACAGCGGCGCCGACGTCCCCGACGAGGTGTTCGCGCTCGACAGCGCCGACAACGGTTTCGCCGACGTCTGGCACACCGACGTCACCTTCATGCCGCGTCCGCCCGCAGGGTCGATCCTGCGGCCGCTGGTGCTCCCGCCCAGCGGCGGCGACACCAACTGGGCCGACGGCGAACTGGCGTATCAGTCGCTGTCGGAGCCGTTGCGGCGGCTCGCCGACGAGCTGTACGCCTACCACGACGGCAACCGCGAGTTCGGCTACTACCTCCGCCAGCGCCGCGGCGGCGTCGGCAACCTCTGGGAGGGCGAGCGGGTGACCGAACTGACCCCGGTCCGACATCCGGTGGTGCGCATCCATCCGGAGTCGGGCCGCAAGGCGCTCTTCGTCAACCCCGGTTTCACCTCGCACATCGAGGGCGTGTCCGACGCGGAGAGCCGCGGCCTGCTCGACGTCTTCTACGCGCACCTGACCAAGCCGGAACACATCGTCCGGCACCGCTGGCGTCTCGGCGACCTGGTGCTGTGGGACAACCGGAACACGGTGCACTACGCCAACCGCGACTACCTGCCGCAGCGGCGGGTGATGCATCGGGTGACCCTGCGCGGCACCGAACCCTTCGGTCCGAGCGACTCGTGAACCTCGGGAACTATGTGGAGGGGCGCGAGCGGATGCTCGCGTTCCTGACGTACCAGCACGCGTCGCTCGCGTTCCAGACGGTGCTGGTCGGGACGCTGGTCGCGATCGTGATCGCGGTGGCGGCGTACCGGTCTCCGATCGCGGCGGCGCTGACCCTGACCTCCAGCCGGGTCGCCCTGACCATCCCGACGCTGGCGCTGCTGGCCCTGCTGATCGTGCCGTTCGGGCTGGGCGTGGTGCCGTCGTTCCTCATGCTGGCCTTCTTCGCCGCGATGCCGGTGATCGGCAACGCGATCGTCGGTCTGCGGTCGGTGCCGCCGAGCCTGGTCGAGGCCGCGCGCGGGATCGGACTGCCGCGCTGGCGGGTGCTGCTGACCGTGGAACTGCCGATGGCGTGGCCGGTGATCCTCACCGGCGTCCGCGTGTCGACGCAGATGATCGTCGGTGTCGCCGCCATCGTCGCCTACGTGCTCGGACCCGGTCTGGGCTCGCTGATCTTCCACGGCCTCGCCCGGCTGGGCGGCGCCAACGCGCTGGAGATGGCCGTCACCGGAACCGTGCTGATCGTCGTCATCGCGCTCGTCTTCGATGCACTCCTCGTCCTGCTCGGACGACTGACCGTTCCGAGAGGACTCACATGACCGCCGACCCCACCGAGACGGCGCCGGAGATCACCGGCGCCTCCATCACGCTGCACGGCGTGCAGAAACACTTCCGCGGACAGACCGAACCGGCCGTCGCCGCACTCGATCTGCAGATCGAGGCCGGCGAGGTGGTCGCCTTCGTCGGGCCGTCCGGCTGCGGCAAGACGACCACCCTGAAGATGATCAATCGGCTGATCGAGCCGACCTCCGGCCGGATCCTGATCGACGGCCGCGACGTGACGGGCGAGGACCCGGACAGGCTGCGGCAGTCGATCGGCTACGTGATCCAGTCCGGCGGCCTGTTCCCGCACTGGACGGTCGACCGCAACGTCGGCGCCGTCCCGCGCCTGCTCGGCTGGGACCGGCGCCGCATCGCCGAACGCACCGAGTATCTGCTCGATCTGGTCGGACTGGATCCGGCCGAGTTCGGCGGGCGCCTCCCGAAGGACATGTCCGGCGGTCAGCAGCAGCGCGTCGGCGTCGCCCGGGCCCTCGCGGCCGATCCGCCGATCCTCCTGATGGACGAGCCCTTCGGCGCCGTCGACCCCCTCACCCGAGTCCGGTTGCAGGACAGCCTGATCGCGATCCACCAGGAACTGCGCAAGACGATCGTGATCGTCACCCACGACTTCGAGGAGGCCACCAAACTCGGCGACAAGGTGCTCATCCTGTCCGAGGGCGGGCACGTCGAGCAGTACGCGAGCCCCGCCGAGATCCTGGCGAGCCCCGCCAACGACTTCGTCGCCGAGTTCATCGGCTCCGGCGCCACGCTGGCGCAGCTCTCGCTGACCAGGGTCGAGGACGTCGACTTCGAGCCCGTCACGACCGCGCGCGTCGGCGAACCCTCGGGGAGCGTCATCGCCCGGGCCCGGGCGGCGGGCAGCGACTGGGTGGTCGTGATCGACGACGACGATGCGCCTCTCGCCTGGCCGTCACTGGCCGAGATCGCCTCGACCGGGGAGGTCGCCGGCTTCACCGATCCGCGGCTGCCCGTCGTGGCGCCGTCGTCGACCCTCAACGATGCCCTCGACCAGATGCTGGCCGCCAGTCAGGGCGGTGCGCTGGTCGCGGTGCCGGGCGGCCGACTGCTCGGCTGGGTGCGCATCGGCACGATCATGGAGGTGATCCGCGGACAGCTCGAGGCGGCCAACCCGGACGAGCCCGGCTACGTCGAGTTCGCCGAGGCCGAAGCGGATCCCGGGGGAGAGCGGTGAGCGCCCCGATCCTGAACGGCGGTCCGGACTCCGCGGACACGCCCGGGACGCCGCCGGACGGATCCGGGAGCCCGGCGGCCCGGTGGTTCCGGCGCCTGCCGGTGGACGTCTGGTTCGAGCCGCTCGTGATCGTCACGGTCGCCGCGGTCTTCGCCGCCTGGTACACGCTGACCGACTTCACCGCCAACGAACTGGCCCAGCTCGAATGGTCGGTGCTGGGCACGACCATCGGCGACCACATCGAGCTGACGGTGACCGCCGCGGCGATCGTCCTGATGATCGCCGTTCCACTCGGGGTGCTGCTGACACGGCCGGCGCTGAGACGGTTGACCCCGGTCGCGGTGGGCATCGCCAACATCGGCCAGGCCGCCCCGGCCGTCGGACTCCTGGTGCTGTTCACCTTCGCGTTCGGCACCGGATTCCGCACCGCGGTGATCGGCCTGGTGGTCTACGCGGTGCTGCCGATCCTGCAGAACACGATCGTCGGACTGCGGCAGGTGGACGGGCGCGTGGTGGAGGCCGCCCGCGGCATCGGTCTCTCCGGTGTCCGCACGCTGTTCCAGGTGGAGCTGCCGCTGGCGGTGCCGGTGATCCTGAACGGGGTGCGCACCGCGCTGGTGATCCTGGTCGGCACGGCGACGCTGAGCACCTTCATCGGCGCCACCAGCCTGGGAACGCTGATCACCACCGGCATCACCCTGTTCCGGCCGAATCTGCTCATCGCCGGCGCCGTGCTGGTCGCATTGCTGGCCCTGATCGTCGACTGGCTCGGCCGGCTGGTGGAGCTGGCGGCCACCCCGAGGGGACTCACATGAGAAGAACGCTCACCGTACTGCTGCTCACCGCCGTCGTCGCCCTGGGGTCGGCCGGTTGCGGTCTGGTCAGTTCGTCGGGGACCTTCCACAGCGCCCGACTGCCCGACGGGGAGCGGCCGCTGGACGGCGCGCGGATCACCGTGACGTCGAAGGCGTTCACCGAACAGGTGATCCTCGGCAAGATCGCCGCGACCTACCTCGCCGCGGCCGGCGCCGACGTGACCGACATGACGGGGGCGCCGGGCGCGGCCTCGTCCCGGCAGGCCCAGCTCGACGGCGAGACGGACCTGCAGTGGGAGTACACCGGCACCGGCTGGGTGATCTACCACGAGAGGTCCGAGTCGATCAGCGACCCGCAACGGCTGTGGCAGGCGGTGCACGACGTCGAACTCGACCGGAACCGGCTGGTGTGGCTGCCGCCGTCGCGGATCAACAACACCTACGCCTTCGCGGCCTCGCCGGAGACCGCGGCACGCCTGGGCACCGAGACGCTCTCCGACGTGGCCGCGCTGCCGGTCGCGGACCGGACGTTCTGCGTCGACGACGAGTTCTTCAGCCGATCGGACGGGTTCCTGCCGATGCTGAAGGCGTACGGGATCCCGTACGACACCCCGGACGGGGTGCCGCAGGGCAACGTCACGCGGATGGACTCGGGCGTCATCTACACCTCCACCGCACACGGTCGCCCCTGCAACTTCGGGATGGTCTTCTCCACCGACGGCCGGATCCCCAACCTGAACCTGCAGATCATGGACGACGACCGGAGGTTCTTCCTGCCGTACAGCGGCAGCGTGGTGGTCCGCGAGGAGGTCCTCGACCGGCACCCCGAGATCCGCGGGCTCATGGAGAAGGTGTCGGCCGGGCTCGACGACGACACGATCCGCGAACTGAACCGGCGCGTCGACATCGACGGGGAGGAGCCCGCCGACGTCGCCGACGACTGGCTGATCTCGCAGAAGCTGGTGTCGTCGGACTGACCCGCCGGCGGAGCAGCCCCCGGAGGGCGGGGTCTACGGATCGTGCAGGGGCGGGGCGTTCCGGATGAACGCCGTCACCTGGTCGCCGGACAGCAGCCGCGACGGCTCCGGGTCGCTGCGCAGCGTGCGCTGAAGCTCCGGCGAGTCGGGGAGCGGACCGTCACTCGCGACGACGACGATGTTGCCGCTCCGCCGCCCCTTGAACATGGCCGGATCGGAGATCAGCTCGACGTGGTCGAACACCTCGGCGACGGTGGCCGCCTCCATCCGCGCCGACAGCAGCGCGCGCCGGTCGCCGACGTTGACCACGTACAGTCCGCCGGGCGCCAGGACGCGCCGCACGGCGCGGGTGAACTCCACCGTCTTCAGGTGCAGCGGGGTCACCGATTCGGCGAAGGCATCGCGGATCACGACGTCGCGGGTGTGCTCGGTGAGCGATTCGGTCACCTCGCGGGCGTCTCCGACGCGGATCCGCAGTCGCGGGGCGCGCGGGAGGTCGAACCATTCGCGGGCCAGGCGGGCGAGTTCGGCGTCGATCTCGACGGCCACGTGCCGCGACCTGGGGTACCGGTGCGCCAGATACCGGGGGAGCGCGCACGCCGCGGCCCCCAGGTGCAGCACGCGCAGCGGCGTCGCCGGATCCGGGTGCGCGTCGGCGACGGCCGCGGCCATCTGACGCATGTACTCGAACTCGAGGTTCTCCGGATCGAACGGGTCGACGTGGCTGCTCTGCGCACCGTTGACGGTGAGCAGCCAGCCGCCGGCGCCGTCGCCGGTCAGTTCGGCCGTGCCGGTGGAGATCGGGAAACTGCCCGCTGCGGGTCTGGGTGCCTGTGCCATCGCAGGTGATGGTAGCCGGGTCGTTAGGATCACCGCGTGCGCAGGGAGACGGGGCAGGCGATCGGGATGGCGGCCGGGACGGTGGCCGACCTGGCCTTCGGCGATCCGCGGCGAGGACATCCCGTGGCGGTGTTCGGCGGCGCGGTGGCCGCCGCGGAGAAACGCGTCTACCGCGACACCCGGCCGGCCGGCGCGGGTTTCGCGGTCTTCTGGGTCGTCGCGGCGGCCCTGGCCGGGGCCGCGGCCGGACGTGCGGGCGCCGCCGGCACCGCGGCCGTCACGTTCTCCTCGGTGGGCGGCACCACGCTGTGCCGGATCGGCGACCGGATCGCCGACGCCCTCGACGCCGGTGACGTCGAGGCGGCCCGCGCGATCCTGCCCAGTCTCGTCGGCCGCGATCCGAGTCTGCTCGACGAGGCCGGGATCTGCCGCGCCGCCGTCGAATCGATCGCCGAGAACACCTCCGACGCGACCGTCGCCCCCCTCCTGTGGGGCGCCGCCGCGGGCGACGCGGGGATCGCCGGCTATCGCGCGGTGAACACCCTCGACGCCATGATCGGCTACCGTTCGCCCCGCTACCGGCGCTTCGGCTGGGCCGCGGCCCGCCTCGACGACGCCGCCAACCTGGGGCCGGCCCGCGTCACGGCCGTCCTCGCCGGACTGCTCGGCGGCCACCCCGTCCGCACCGCGCGCGCGGTGCGCCGCGACGCCGCCGCGCACCCGAGCCCGAACGCGGGCGTGGTGGAGGCGGCGTTCGCGGGCGCGCTCGGGATCTCGCTCGGCGGCCGGACGGTGTACGCCCACGGTGCCGAGGACCGACCCGTCCTGGGCGACGGACCGGCGCCGCTCGCGGCGGATCTGCGGGCCGCGGTCCGGCTCTCCCGGCGGGTGCAGATCGCGAGCGCGGGACTGGCCGTGGCCGCCCGATGGGCGCGCGGCAGATAGCCGTCGGGGCGGTTCAGCGCCCGTAGCGCTGCGCCAGGCGGGCGGCCACCTCGTCGTCGAGGGAACGCTCGTCGTCCGCGGTGCGCGGGGGTTCGCCGGGTTCGTCGTCGGGCGGACTCGCGGTGCTCGCGGCGGCCAACCGGTCCAGGATCTGCCGGCGTTCGGAGTTCCGGCCGCTCTCGGCGGGGCCGGTCGGGGCGGGTTCGCCGTCGGCCGCGGCCTTGAGCGCGCGGCGGTGCTTCACCTCGGACCACACGAAATAGGCGACGCCGAGCGGCGCCATGATCCCGAACGCCAGCCACTGCAGGCCGTAGGAGAGATACGGACCGGTCTCCAGGCGGGGCAGCGCCATCGGGCTGAGGACGCCGGGCTGACCATCGACCAGCTGCACGTAGAACGGGGCCAGCGCGACACCCGATGCGGTCGAGAGCTGCGCGGTGTCGATCGTGTAGGCGGTGAGCCGGCCCTCCTCCACGCGCGGCTCCTTGCCGGGGCTGGTCCCCTCCGAGCGGCGCAGCCGGGCCGAGACCGTCACCTGCTCCGCGGGGGAGCCGGGGGAGACCACCGAGCCGTCGACCTCCGGACGGAAATAACCGCGATCGATCAGGATCACCCGGTCCGAACCGGCCACCTGGAACGGGGTCAGGGCCTGGACGGCGGGCCGCTCCTCCACCGACCGCAGCCGCAGCAGAACCTGCTTGTCGGCCAGATACCGGCCGGTGACGGTGATCTCGCGCCACTCGTCGTCGGCCTTCAGCGCCGCGCCCGGCGGCACCAGCTCGTCGAGCGGCACCGCGGGGGTGTCGACGGCGGTGCGGATCAGCGTGTTGCGGTGCTCGGTGTCGGCGTTCTTCCCGAGCTGCCACGGCGCCAGCACCAGGAAACAGGCGGCGGCGAACATGATCACCAGCACCGTGGTGAGTAACCACCCGGGCTTGAGGAAGGTCCGCAGCAACTGCACGCCGACCAGCTTACCGGCCGGTCGGGGCGCCCCTACCGGGCCCGGGTGCGGCTCACGTCCGGTCGGCCAGGGCGGCGTGCACCCAGGCGAGGAGGCCGGGCACCGCGGCCTCGATCTGCTCCCGCACGACGACGAAGTCGGCCGGTCCGCCGTAGTACGGATCGGGGACGTCGGCGGTGGTGGCGGCCGGATCGAAGCTGCGCAGCAGCCGCACCCGCTCGCCGAGGCGCTTGCGCTGCAGGTCGCGGGCGTGACCGGAGTCGAGCGCGATCAGCAGATCGGCGGAGAGGTGGCCGGGGCCGAGCTGGGCGGCCACGTGGTCGTCGGAGTACCCGTTGGCCAGCAGTTCGGTGCGGGCCCGGTTGTCGGCGGGCTCGCCCACGTGCCAGCCGCCGATCCCGGCGCTGCTGACCCGCACCCGGTCGGCCAGCCCCGCCTCGGCGATCACCCGAGTCAGGATCCGTTCGGCCATCGGGGAACGACAGATGTTGCCGCTGCAGACGAAACAGATGTGCAGCTTGCCTACCTCGGGTTTGTCAGACACCCAGTACCTCGCGCAGTTGCGGGACCGTTTCCACGGTCCACATGGCTTCGTCGACCTCCCCCGGGAGAGCGTAACCCCAGCCCACAGCGATCGCGGGTATGCCGAAGGACGCGGCTCCGTCGACGTCGTGGGAGCGGTCTCCGATCATGACGACGGGGGTCGTCTTCGGGTCCAACCCTAGTACGTGCAGGGCCCGCGCGATCACTTGCGCCTTGGATCGGCGTGTGCCGTCGGCGGTGGACCCGGCGATCACCGCGAAGTGGTCGGCCAGCCCGAAGTGCTCCAGGATCCGCCGGGCGGTGGTCTCGAACTTGCTGGTGGCGATCGCCAGGGTCCGGCCGGCGGCGGCCAGGTCGGCCAGCAGCGCGGCCATGCCGTCGAAGACGGCGTTCTCCCGCCAGCCGAGACGTTCGTAGCGTTCGCGGTACGCGGCCGTCGCGCGGTCGGCGTCGGCGCCGGTGAATCCGTAGGCGTGCAGGGTGTCGAGCAGGGGCGGTCCGGCGACGTGCCGCAACTCCTCGTCCGACGGTGCGGGCCGCCCCATCGTCGTCATCGCGTGGACGAACGAGGCCGCGATGCCCGGGAAGCTGTCGGTCACGGTCCCGTCGAGATCGACGAGCAGCACGGTCGCCGGATCGGCGGGGTCGGGCACGGGGGCATCGGCAGCGGCATCCTGAACGGTCACGTGCACCATCGTGCACGTAATGTCGACTGACATGTCAGTCGGTCGGTCCACGGTGTCCCGCAATGCGTTCTTCGCGCCCGGACGCCACGGCGACTGCGACGCCGAACCCGGCCTGATCGACTTCGCGGTGAACGTCCAGCCCGGACCGCCGTCGTTCGTCGCCGAGGCGTTGCGCAGTCGGATCGACGGGCTCGCCGCCTACCCCACGGACGACGACGAGCGGCGCGCCCTGACCGCGGTGGCCGCCGCCCACGGCCGCACCGTCGACGAGGTGCTCCTGCTGGAGGGCGCCGCCGAGGGTTTCGAGGTGCTCGCCCGGCTCCGCCCGCGACACGTGGCGTTGATCGAGCCGTCGTTCACCGAACCCGAGCGGGTGCTGCGCGCCGCCGGCGCACGGTGCACCTCGGTGACGCTCGCGCCGCCGTGGCGGGTGTCGCAGGCGCGGGTGCCCGACGACGCGGACCTGGTGATCGTCGGCAACCCGACCAACCCGACGTCGGTCCTGCATCCGCGCGCGGAGATCCTGGCCCTGCGGCGACCCGGCCGCCTGGTGGTGGTGGACGAGGCCTTCGCCGATCTGACGCTCGATCCGGACAGCGGCGTCCGGGAACCGGAGTCGCTGGCCGGGATGCTGCCCGACGGGGTGATCGTGATCCGCTCGATCACCAAGACCTTCGGCCTGGCCGGGCTGCGCGCGGGTTATCTGCTGGCCGCCCCCGAGACGATCGCGCGGCTGAGCGCCGGGCGACGGCACTGGCCGCTGGGCACGCTGGCGCTGACCGCGCTCGCCGCCTGCGTGGGACCGGTCGGCGAACGGTACGCCGCCGACCTGGCCGTCCGGATCGCCGAGGACCGGACGCACCTGGTCGAGTCGCTTCGGGCGGCGGGCCCGGCGGAGGCCGGGCTGGAGGTGACCGCCGAGCCGCGTGCGCCGTACGTGCTGATCCGGGTGCCCGACGGGCTGGCGCTCAAGGAGGCGCTGCGCACGCGGGGCTTCGGGGTGCGCAGCTGCGCCAACTTCACCGGACTGGGCCCGGAGTACCTGCGGCTGGCCGTGCGCTCGCCGGATCGGTCCGCGGCGCTGGTCCGAGCCGTGCAGGATGTTCTCGAGACGGAAGGAGACCGCTCATGACACTCACCCTCGGCGAGGTGCTCGCCGCCCTCGACGCCGCCTACCCGCCGCGGCTGGCCGAAGCGTGGGACGCGGTCGGCCTGGTGTGCGGCGACCCGGACGAGGAGGCGACCGCCGCACTGGTCTGCGTCGACGTGACCGAGGACGTGGTGGACCGGGCGCTGGAGACCGGCGCGCAGCTGATCGTCGCCCACCATCCGCTGCTGCTGCGCGGCGTGGAGTCGGTGGCCGCGAACACGCCCAAGGGGCGGCTGATCCACCGGCTGATCCGGGGCGGCTGCGCGCTGTACTCCGCGCACACCAACGCCGACAAGGTCCGCGGCGGCGTCTCCGATGCGCTCGCCGACGTCCTGGGCGTCCGCGACACCCGCCCGCTGGAACCCGAACCGACGTCGCCGCTGGACAAGTGGGTCGTGATGGTCCCCGAGGGCAACGTCGAGCAGGTGACCGAGGCGATGTTCGACGCCGGCGCCGGTGCGCTCGGCGACTACCGCGACTGCCTGTGGAGCGTGGTGGGCACCGGCCAGTTCCTGCCGTCGGAGGCCGCGAACCCCGCGGTCGGCGCGATCGGCGAGCTGACCCGCGTCGACGAGGCGCGGGTGGAGCTGGTGGCGTCGCGGGGCCGTCGTGCCGCGGTGCTCGCCGCCCTGCGGGCCGCGCACCCGTACGAGGAGCCGGCGTTCGACGTCTTCGCGCAGGCCGCCCTCGACGGCGACCTCGGTCTCGGCCGCGTCGGGACGCTCGCCGAGCCCACGACGCTGCGCGAGTTCGTCGCGCACGCCGGGCGGGTGCTGCCGCGTGCGCCGTGGGGCATCCGGGCCGCGGGCGACCCGGATGCCGTGGTCGAGACCGTCGCGGTGTGCGGCGGCGCCGGAGACTCCCTGATCGGGGCGGCGACGGCCGCCGGCGCCGACGTCTACCTGACCGCGGACCTGCGACACCACGTGGTGGACGAGGCGCTGCGGGCCGGCGCTCCGGCCCTGATCGACGCCGGGCACTGGGCCACCGAGTTCCCGTGGTGCGCGAGCGCCGCCGACCTGCTGATCGGGCTCGGCTGCACGGCGAGCGTCTACGAGCCGCCCACCGACCCGTTCACCCTGCACGCCTGACCCGCAGCACCCCGACATCCGACGAGAGAACAGAGACACCTGATGAAAGCCTCGCCCGCCGGGCAGCGCCGCCTGCTCGACATCGCCGACCTCGACGCCGAGGTCGCCCGCGCCCGACACCGCCTGCGGAACCTCCCCGAGGCCGAACAGGTCGCGGCGGTCGACGCCGAACTGGAGACCGCCGCCCAGGACGTGACCGCCGCCGAGGCCGCCGTCGCCGAACTGGAGACCGAGTACGAGCGGGTCGACGCCGAACTCACCGGGATGACCGAGCACGCCGCCCGCGACCGGGCGCAACTGGAGGCCGGCGCCCTGGGACACAAGGCGATGGCCGAGATGCAGCACGAGCTGGCGGGCCTGGAACGTCGTCGTGACCTGCTCGAATCGGATCTGCTGGAGATCATGGAGCGCCAGGAGGCGCTGGGCATGGAACTGGAGCGGGTCCGGGCCACGGTGACACGGCTGAACGAGAAGCGGACCGAGGCGGTCACCGCGCGCGACCACGCCACCGCGACCACCGAGAACGAGGTGACCGAGTTCCTGAGCCGCCGCGCGGCGACCGCCGAGGAGATCCCCGCCGACGTGCTGGCCGTGTACGACAGGCTCCGCGAACAGGGCCGCGTCGGCGCCGGACTGCTGCGCCAGAAGCGCTGCGGCGCCTGCCGGATGGAGCTGGACCCGCGCACCCTGAGTCGGATCGCCGCGGCCGCCGAGGACGAGGTCCTGCGCTGCGAGGAGTGCGGCGCGATCATGGTGCGCACCGAGCAGTCGGGACTGCCGACGGGCGGCGCCGAGCGGTGAGCGCGCCCAGCTGGCAGGGGCAGATCGCCGAACCCACCCGGCTGCTGCTGCTGCGGCACGGCCAGACGCCGCTCTCGGTGGAGCGCCGCTACTCCGGTCACGGCGACCCCGACCTGACCGACCTCGGCCGCGCGCAGGCCGCCGGTGCGGCGACCCGGCTGGGCGCCGCGCAGGCCGGGAGCGAGCCGATCGACGTGATCGTGTCGTCGCCGCTGGCCCGCACGCGCGCCACCGCGCAGGCCGTCGCCGAGGCGATCGGGGTGCCCGTCGTCGTGCACGAGGGTCTGATCGAGACCGATTTCGGCGCGTGGGAGGGCCTGACCTTCGCCGAGGCCGCCGAACGCGATCCCGAACTGCATCGGCGGTGGCTGGGCGATGCGGAGGTCGCGCCGCCGGGCGGGGAGAGCTTCGCGCAGGTGGCCGAGCGGCTGGCGGCGACCAAGGCCGACCTGCTCGCGTCGTATCCGGGGGCGCGGGTGCTGGCCGTGAGCCACGTGACCCCGATCAAGACGCTGCTGCGCGATGCGCTCGGGGTGGGGCCGGAGCTGCTGTTCCGTCTGCACCTGGACCTGGCGTCGCTCTCGATCGCCGAGTACTACCCGGACGGCGGCTCGGTGGTCCGCCTGGTGAACGACACCGGGCATCTGCAGTAGTCTGGTGGACGCGAACGAGCCGGCCGGGCGGCCGCGGCCGTCGGAACCGCGCGGGACTCCGCGCAGGCCGGTGTCGAGGAAAGTCCGGACTCCGCAGAGCAGGGTGGTTGCTAACGGCAACCCGGGGCGACCCGCGGGACAGTGCCACAGAGAACAGACCGCCCGCCGCCTCGGCGGCGGGTAAGGGTGAAACGGTGCGGTAAGAGCGCACCAGCGCCGCGAGTGATCGCGGCGGCTCGGTAAACCCCACCCGGAGCAAGGCCGAAGTCCGCACCGCGTGCGGTGCGGATGCGCGAGTGTTCGAGGACGGCTCGTCCGAGCTCGCGGGTTGGCTGCTCGAGGCACCCGGCGACGGTGTGTCCAGATGGATGGTCGCCCCCGGCTTCGGCCGGGACAGGATCCGGCTTACACGCCGGCTCGTTCGCTCCTCGCCGGTAGCCTGTGGTGCGTCACGACGCAGGAGGTACGACGATGACCCAGCCCTGGTTGCGGGCGCCCGAACTCGACTTCGCGCGGGTGCGCGACGAACTCGGACTCACCGCGGAATTCGGCCCCGAGGCCCTCGCCGAGGCGGGTGCCGCCGCCGACCGGCACGCCGACCGCCGGACCGACCGCCGCGATCTGGAACTGGTGACGATCGACCCGCCGACGTCGCTCGACCTCGATCAGGCGCTGCGGGTCCGCCGCGACGACGACGGCTACCTGGTCCACTACGCGATCGCCGACGTCGCCGCGCTGGTGACGCCCGGCGGAGCGCTCGACGCCGAGACCCGCCGTCGCGGCGCCACGATCTACTTCCCGGACGGCAACGTGCCGCTGCACCCGCGGGTGCTCTCGGAGAACGCCGGATCGCTGCTGCCGGAGGTCGACCGGGCCGCCGTGCTGTGGACGGTCCGGGTGGCCGGTGACGGCGAGGTGCTCGAGACCTCGGTGGAACGGGCGACGGTCCGCTCTCGCGCCCGCTTCGACTACGCGCAGGTGGCCGCCGACGCCGCCGCAGACCGGCTGCACCCGTCGATCACCGGGCTGCCCGGGTTCGGCGCGGCCCGCGAGGAGTGGGGGCTCGGCCGCGGCGCGGTGGCGCTGGAACTCCCGGATCAGGAGGTGGTCCGCAACGAGGACCCGGGCCGACGACGCGCGTGGACGCTGCGCCTGGCCCCGAGTACCCCGGCCGACCGGTGGAACGCCCAGGTGTCGCTGCTGGTGGGGATGTGCGCGGGCACCCTGATGCGGGCCGGCGGCATCGGCTTCTACCGGACGCTGCCCGCCGCCTCCGACGAGGCGGTCGGGGAGCTGCGCGCGGTCGCCGACCGGCTCGGCGTCCCCTGGCCCGAGGGCGCCTCGCCCGGCCGGTTCCTGGCGGGGCTGGATCCGGCGGCGCCGTCGACCCTGGCCCTGATGAGCGCGGGCGCCTCCCTGATGCGCGGCGCCGGATATCGCGCGGTGTTCTCCGGTGACGACGTGCCCGACGCGGAGCTGGTCCACGCGGGTGTCGGCGGGCTGTACGCGCACGTCACCGCGCCGCTGCGTCGTCTCGCCGACCGGTACGCGACCGAGATCGCCCTGGCGCTGAGCGCCGGGACGACGCCGGAGCCGTGGGTGCTCGACGCGCTGCCCGGGCTGGGCAAGATCATGAGCGGCGCCGGTTCGACGGCATCGTCGGCGGCGCGCCGCAGCGTCGACCTGGCCGAGGCGACGGTGCTGGCCGACCAGATCGGTGCGCGTTTCCCGGCCACCGTGATGCGGGCGGCGAACGAGCGCAGGCCCGCGCAGGTGTTCATCGCCTCCCCGGCGATCATCGCGCCGTGCGACGACGCCCCCGACGCCGGCAGCGAGTGCACCGCCGAGGTGGCCGTCGCCGATCCGGAGGCGGGCACGGTGGGCTTCACCGCGGTCTGACCCGGTCCGGTCCGTGTCGCGGTTCCCGTCGAGGATCGGCGAGAACCGCGACACGGGTCGAGGCGAACGATGAGAACCGCTACCGCGCGTCGAGGTACGCCTGCACCGCGGCGCGGCCGCGCTGCTCCTCGCTCGCATCCAGGCGGCCGAGGACGAACAGCGCCTCGGGGGAGAGTCCCGGCTTGGCGGCGACCTGCCGCAGCTTGGCGCGGTTGACGTCGGTGTCGTTGAAGTCGCCGAGGTGGGTCTGGATGCCCGCGGCCTTCGCCGAGATCTTCGCGGCCTCCTTCAACCCGAGCGGCTTGGCGGCGTCGGCGGTGTAGCGGACGGCCTTGGCGCGCTTGCGGATCCGGTGCACCTGGGCCACCCACTCGTCCGACCACGCCTGGAGGCCCTTGAGCTTCTTCTCCGCCTTGCGGACCCGGGCGTCGGCGAACTCCATGCCCTCCATGGCCACCTCGGCCGCGGAACGGTCGGCGTCGGGGCCCGGCCGCGGATTCGCGATCAGGTCGTCGAGGTCGTCGAGCAGCTTCAGGTACCGCGGCGTGGAGAGCGCGAAGCGCACCCTTCGCAGGGCGCGGGCCTGGCGTGCGAGCTGGTCGTCGATCAGGGCGACGCGCAGGTCGTCGGGTGCGTCGGCCTCCCGGCTCAGCAGGTTCTCGTTGATCTCCAGCTGGACCTCGCAGTCGCGGGCCTCGCCCAGCACCTCGCCGAGGGCGCCGAGCTCGGCGACGATCGGCTCGGTCGTCACCGGATCGATCACGGTGGGGAACGAGGTGAGCACGGAGCGGAGACGACGGGCCGTCACCCGCATTCGGTGGACGGCGTCCCAGGCGTTGACGCGCACCGCCGGATCCCAGCCGATCAGCGCATCCCGGTGCACCGACAACGAGTAGAGGACCAGGTCCAGGCCGGTGGCCTTCTTCGGGAGCCGGGCGGGGGCGTGCACGTGGGGCTCGGATCCGATCGCGCGGGCCAGCTTGGAGATGCTCGACGCGGTGCGCGCGCCCGAACCGCGCAGCAGCCGGTTCGCCGCCTTGAGGAGTTTCTCGCCGCCGCCGGTGAGCTCGAACTCCCACTCGGCCCACTCCTTGGTGACGTGGGTCTGGTGGGCGTGCGAGAGCACCCGGTCCTGGCAGAACTCCGCGAGGGAGACGCCGTCGTCGTCGTACAGGACGGTGACGATGCGCTCGGTGTCGATCTCGGCGACCGGGATCAACTGCCGGTTCCGGACGATGGCCGTGATCGCCTGCCGGATCTCGTCGGGGACGTCGCCGTCGGCGGGGGAGTCGTCGAAGCCCACGACCAGTTCCCGGCGGGCGTCGGTGCCCGCGGCGGGACGTTTGAGATGCCAGCCCGCATCGGTGCCCCCGGTCCGTCGGCGCAGCGTGATCCGGCGCGCGGCGAGGTCGTGCGTGGGGGTGTCCAGATAGGTCGCCACCAGCTCGTACTGCTGCGGCTCGCCGGCCCGCCCACCGGAGATCAGGGAGGCCAGGTCGGGGGCCGGCTGGCCCGCATCGACGTCGAACTTCAGCTCCACCTCGATCGATTCACGTGCGCTCAACTGCTTGTCTCCTCTTCCTGGATCGGGCGGGACGGGTGGACGGTCGGAGTCAGGCGAACCGGTCGGTCGCGGTCACCAGACGGTCGACGATGCCGGGTTCGAACGACGCGTGACCGGCATCGTCGACGATGTGCAGTTCGGCCTCGGGCCACGCCCGGTGCAGATCCCAGGCGCTGCGCATTGGGCAGACGACGTCGTAGCGCCCCTGCACGACGACGGCCGGGATGTGGGCGACGGCGCCGACGTCGGCCAGCAGCTGCCCCTCGTCGAGGAAGCCGCCGTGCACGAAGTAGTGGTTCTCGATGGTCGCGAAGGCGAGATCGAAGCGGTCGCCCTCGCGGGAGCTCCGCCGCGGAACGAGATAGCTGGTGTGGTTCTCCCAGCGGGTCCAGGCGCTCGCGGCCCGCTGAGCGAGCGCGCGGTCGGCGCCGGTGAGCAGGCGGTGGTACTCCAGGACCAGATCGCCGTCGCGCCGGTCCTCCGGGATCGGCGCGAGGTAGCCCTCCCACTCGTCGGGGTAGAGGTGGGCGGCGCCGCCGTTGTAATACCAGTCGATCTCGCTGCGGCGCAGCAGGAAGATGCCGCGCAGGACCAGTTCGGTGACGCGACCGGGATGGGTCTGCGCGTAGGCGAGCCCCAGCGTCGACCCCCAGGAGCCGCCGAAGACCTGCCAGGTCTCGATGCCGAGGTGCTCGCGGAGCCGCTCCATGTCGGCGATCAGCGCCGGGGTGTCGTTGACCGCGAGATCGGCGTGGAGCCGGTCCAGTCCGGCTTCGAGGCTGTCCTGGATGTGCGGCCGGGACCGGCCGCAGCCGCGCTGGTCGAACAGCACGATCCGGTAGCGGTCGGGATCGAAGAAGCGGCGCTGTTCGCCGGAGGTGCCGCCGCCGGGGCCGCCGTGGACGAAGACCACCGGCTTGCCGTCCGGGTTCCCGGACGTCTCCCAGTAGATCTCGTGATCGTCGCCGACGGCCAGATGTCCGGAGGCGTAGGGCTCGATGACCGGGTAGAGACCGCGCATGCACTCCAGCCTAGCCGTCGGAGACGGGCCGGGGAGGGGCCCGCGCGAAGTCGCCCGAGTCAGTACGAGTGCTCGACGCCCGGGAACTGCGCGCGGGCCACCTCGTCGGCGTAAGTCCGTGCGGCGGTTCGCAGGTCGTCGCCGAGGTGGGCGTAACGCTTGACGAACTTGGCGGTCCTGCCGTGGGTGTAGCCCGCCATGTCCTGCCACACCAACACCTGCGCGTCGGTCTCGTTCCCGGCGCCGATGCCCACGGTCGGGATGGTGAGCTTGCGGGTGATCTGGCCGGCGAGGTCGGCGGGGACCATCTCCATCACCACGGCGAAGGCGCCGGCCTCCTGGACGGCGATCGCGTCGGCGATCAGCTGATCGGCGCCGGCGCCGCGGCCCTGGACGCGGTAGCCGCCGAGGGTGTTGACGCTCTGCGGGGTGAAGCCCACGTGGGCCATCACCGGGATGCCTGCGGCGGTGAGCGCGGCGATCTGCGGGGCGATCCGCTCGCCGCCCTCGATCTTGACCGCGTGCGCGCCGCCCTCCTTGAAGAAGCGGACGGCCGATTCGAGCGCCTGCTGGGGGCTCACCTCGTAGCTGCCGAACGGCAGATCGGCCACCACCAGGGCGTGGGGGGCGCCGCGGACCACGGCGCGGACCAGCGGGATGAGTTCGTCGTTGCTCACCGGCACGGTGGTGTCGTAGCCGTAGACGACGTTGGCGGCGGAGTCGCCGACCAGGAGCACGGGGATCTCGGCGTCGTCGAAGATCGCGGCGGTGGAGTAGTCGTAGGCGGTGAGCATGGCCCACTTGTGCGACTCGGCCTTCCACTCGGCCAGATGCTGGAGCCGGGTCCTGCGTCGCGGGGCGGCGGGGGCGGCCGAGCCGGCGGACCCGTAGATCGGGGCGTCGGACTGGGCGTGCGGGGCGACGGAGTCGGTCATGGCTGGTCTCATTTCTGCCTCGAGTCCCGCGCGGCGGGTACCCGGGTTGGTGTGGACAGCGAGGATTCTTCCACCGTACCGGCGAGTAGCCCCCGTCGCCGTCCGGTGGTCTTGCTCACAGACGGCTGTGCCGGAGGTGCGGAGCGAGGGCGTCTCGCCGGGGGCTCGGGCGGTGCGCCGTCGACGTCGTACCTCCTGGTCAGAGGCGTGGTGGAGACGGTTCCGGGCATGTGTAACACGCGCGTAACAGGTGGGGCATAGGGTTCGGTCATGGATCGCCAACAGGAATTCGTGCTGCGGACCCTCGAGGAGCGGGACATCCGCTTCGTCCGACTGTGGTTCACCGACATTCTGGGCTATCTCAAGTCCGTGGCCATCGCGCCCGCGGAACTGGAGGGGGCCTTCGCCGAGGGGATCGGCTTCGACGGGTCGTCGATCGAGGGCTTCTCGCGGGTCTTCGAGGCGGACATGGTCGCCAAACCCGACCCCTCCACCTTCCAGGTGCTGCCGTGGGAGTCCGAGGGCAAGCACTACTCGGCACGGATGTTCTGCGACATCGCCATGCCCGACGGCACGCCCGCCTGGGCCGACCCGCGCCACGTGCTGCGCAGGCAGATGAGCAAGGCCGCCGATCAGGGGTTCAGCTGCTACGTGCACCCCGAGATCGAGTTCTACCTGCTCAAGAACATGCCCTCCGACGGCAGCGAGCCGATCCCCGCCGACAACGGCGGCTACTTCGACCAGGCCGTGCACGACACGGCCCCGAACTTCCGGCGGCACGCCATCGAGGCGCTCGAGGCGATGGGCATCTCGGTGGAGTTCAGCCACCACGAGGGCGGCCCCGGACAGCAGGAGATCGACCTCCGCTACGCCGACGCGCTCAGCATGGCCGACAACGTGATGACCTTCCGCTACCTGGTCAAGGAGGTGGCGATGCGCGACGGCGTGCGCGCGACCTTCATGCCCAAGCCGTTCACCCAGCACCCCGGGTCGGCGATGCACACGCACATGAGCCTGTTCGAGGGGGAGGCCAACGCCTTCCACGACCCCGACGACCACATGCAGCTGTCGGAGACCGGCAAACAGTTCATCGCCGGCATCCTGACGCACGCCGACGAGATCAGCGCCGTCACCAACCAGTGGGTCAACAGCTACCGGCGACTGGTGCACGGCGGAGAGGCGCCGACCGCGGCCACCTGGGGCCGGGCGAACCGGTCGGCGATGGTCCGGCTGCCGCTGTACACGCCGAACAAGGCATCGTCGCGCCGCGTGGAGATCCGCACCCCGGACTCCGCGTGCAACCCCTACCTCTCGTTCGCGGTGCTGCTGGCCGCCGGCCTCAAGGGCATTGCCGAGGGCTACGAACTGCCCGAGGAGGCCGAGGACAACGTCTGGGCGCTCACCCCGGGGGAGCGTCGTGCGATGGGCTACCGCGAACTGCCGAACTCGCTCGCCGAGGCGCTCAACGTGATGGAGCGCTCCGAACTGGTCGCCGAAGCGCTCGGCGAGCACGTCTTCGACTACTTCCTGCGCAACAAGTGGTCCGAGTGGGCGGAGTACCGGGCCCGGGTGACCCCGTACGAGCTGGAGAGCTACCTGCCGCTGTAACCCCGCGTCACGGAAGCCTCCGCGCCGGTTTCGGCGGGCCGAATCCGGTCTGTAGGAACCTCCAACGGCCCGGCCCGACTACGCTGAGCACGTGACTTCGATGGGTGGACGCTCGGCTGTTCCGAGCCCGGGCCGACTCGGATTGCTCGAGTCCACGGCCCGCCAGGATCTGGACGAGTTGGGCTGGAACGACGAGGCCGCCGTCGATCGGTTGTGGGCGCTCTCCCGCGCCCCCGACGCCGACCTGGCGCTCAAGGCGCTGGTCCGGCTGAAGAACGCGCAGAGCGCGGGCCGGGGCGGACCGAACGGCTGGGCCGAGATCGACCGGCTGCTGCGCAGCGACAAGACCTTCCGCGGCCGCCTGCTGGGCTGCCTGGGCGCCTCCGATGCGCTGGGCGACCACCTGGTGGCCGAGGAACGGTCGTGGCGGCTGCTGCTCGAACCGCACCTGCCGAGTGCGGAGCAGGCCCGGGACACCCTGCTCGCCGCGGTGGAGGCGACACCCGAACCGGATGCCCGGGAGAACCTGCTCTACCGCGCCGGGATCACCGGACCGCAGGCCGTCGCCCGGCTCCGGGTGACCTACCGCGACCTGGTGATGCAGCTGGCCGCGCAGGATCTGGCGCCGATCGTCGAGGACGAGCCGGTGCTGTTCCTCCCGGAGGTCGGCGGACACCTGGCCGACCTCGCCGACGCCGGTCTCACCGCCGCGCTCGCGGTGGCCGTCGCCCAGGTCCTCGGCGACAAGCCGCTCGAAGGCAGGCTCGCGGTGATCGCGATGGGCAAGTGCGGCGCCCGGGAACTGAACTACGTGTCCGACGTCGACGTCGTCTTCGTCGCCGAACCCGCCGATACGACGTCGGCGCGCATCGCCGGTGAACTGATGCGCATTGGGTCGATGGCGTTCTTCGAGGTGGACGCCGCGCTGCGGCCCGAGGGCAAACGCGGGGCGCTCACCCGGACCCTGGAGTCCCATCTCGCGTACTACCAGCGCTGGGCCAAGACCTGGGAGTTCCAGGCACTGCTCAAGGCGCGTGCGATGACCGGCGACCTGGCCCTCGGCGCCGACTACATCGCGGCCACCGGGCCGCTGGTGTGGACCGCGTGCGAGCGGGAGGACTTCGTGACCGACGTCCAGGCGATGCGCCGCCGCGTCGAGTCGCTGGTGCCCGACGACCACAAGGAACGCAACGTCAAGCTCGGGCAGGGCGGTCTGCGCGACGTCGAGTTCGCCGTCCAGCTGATGCAGATGGTGCACGGGCGCGTCGACGAGTCGCTGCGCGTGCGGTCGACCCTCGAAGCGATCGATGCGCTCACCCGGGGCTGCTACGTCGGACGGAACGACGGCGCCAACTTCCACGCCTCGTACGAGTTCCTGCGCGGCCTGGAACACCGCCTGCAGCTGCAGCGGCTCTCGCGCACGCACCTGCTGCCGGACCCCGACGACGACGTCGCCATGCGCTGGCTCGCGCGGGCCGCGCACGTCCGACCGGAGCGGGGGAACGACGCCGCGACCGTCCTGCGCCGCGAGCTGGTGCACCAGCGTTCCCGGGTGCGGCAGCTGCACGAGAAGCTCTTCTACCGCCCGCTGCTGGAGGCGGTGACCCGCTTCGACGCCGATTCGCTGTACCTGCAGAACAAGTCGGCCGAACGTCAGCTCGCCGCCCTGGGCTACGCCATGCCCGAGCGCGCGCTGGCGCACATCAAGGCCCTCGGTTCCACGCCGGGCCGCCGCGGCCAGGTGCAGATGCTGATCCTGCCCGGTCTGCTGCAGCACATCAGCAACACCCCGGACCCGGACGCGGGCCTGCTCAACTACCGCAAGCTGTGCGACGAGCTGACCACCAACGAGTGGTTCCTGCGACTGCTGCGGGACGACGGCGTGGTCGCCGAGAACCTCATGCACGTGCTCGGCACCTCGGAGTACATCGCCGACCTGCTGATGCGCTCGCCGGATGTGATCCAGCTCTACACCACCGGCGCCGCCGGACCGAAGCTGTGCGAGGTGAGCTCGGACGACGTCGTGAAGGGTCTGATCGCGTCGGTGCGCAGGCATTCCGATCCGCGCAAGGCCATCGCCGTCGCCCGTTCGCATCGGCGGGCCGAACTGGCCCGGATCGCCTCGGCGGACCTGCTCGGTCTGATGGACGTGCAGGAGGTGTGCCGCGCCCTCTCGACGGTGTGGGCCGCGGTGCTGGGCGCCGCGTTGGAGAAGATGATGGCCTCCGTCCCGCACGGCGACGGCCCCGCGCCCGCCCGGATGGCCGTGATCGGCATGGGGCGGCTCGGCGGCGGCGAGCTCGGCTACGGTTCGGACGCCGACGTGCTGTTCGTCTGCGATCCCGTCGAGGACGCCGACGAGACCGCGGCCCTGCGCTGGGCGCAGACCGTCGCCGACAACGTGCGCTCGCTGCTCGGGACCCCCAGTGCCGATCCGCCGCTGGAGGTGGACGTGGGCCTGCGGCCGGAGGGCAAGAACGGGCCGATCGTGCGGACCCTCGCGTCGTACAAGGCGTACTACCACCAGTGGGCGCAGGCGTGGGAGGTGCAGGCGCTGCTGCGCGCGCACGCGGTGGCCGGCGACCCGGATCTGGGCCTGGACTTCCTGCACATGATCGACGAGATCCGCTACCCCGAGGGCGGCGTCTCGAAGGACGCGGTCAAGGAGATCCGCCGGATCAAGGCCCGCGTGGACGCC
Source organism: Gordonia sp. (in: high G+C Gram-positive bacteria) (assembly GCF_047600385.1). GTDB lineage: Bacteria > Actinomycetota > Actinomycetes > Mycobacteriales > Mycobacteriaceae > Gordonia. Next base: position 2,491,604 of record NZ_JASGKZ010000001.1, read on the forward strand.
GAACGCCTGCCGCGCGGCGCCGACCCGATGACGCACACCAAACTCGGCCGCGGCGGCCTGGCCGACGTCGAGTGGACCGTCCAGCTGATGCAGCTCCGCCACGCGCACAGGTACCCCGAACTGCACCGGACGTCGACCGTCGAGACGCTCGACGCCATCGGCGACGCGGAACTGCTCACCGCGGAGGAGGTGGCCATGCTCAAGGACGCGTGGCTCACCGCCACCCGCGCCCGCAACGCGCTGGTGCTGGTGCGCGGCAAGCCGGTGGACCAGCTGCCCGCACCGGGCCGGGAGCTCCGGGCCATCGCGTACGCGGCCGGCTGGCCGCAGGACGAGGCCGCCGAGTTCCTGGAGCACTACCTGCGGGTGACCCGCCGGGCCAAGGGCGTGGTGACCGAGGTGTTCGGGGCGTAGCAGCCGGATCACCGCGGTCTGGTCTCGTTCCCCGGTGATCGAGTCGTGCCCAGGCGATCGAGCTTTCCTCGGCGATCGAGCTTTCCTCGGTGGTCGAGTCGTTCCTCGGCGGTCGAGTTTTCCCGCTGATCGAGTCGTTCCTCGGTGATCGAGCGGAGTCGAGATCTCGACTCCGCTCGATCGGATGCGAGGGAGGTCAGCTCATGGCGAGGATCTTCAGCGCGAACATGATGGTGTCGCCGGCGGCGATGGAGCCGTCCGGGGTGCCCTGCGGGTAGCCGTCATCCGACGGGATCACGACGGCGACGGTGGAGCCCACCTTCTGGCCGACCAGGGCCTGGCGGAAGCCCGGGATCACCTCGCCCGCGCCGAACTCGGCGGCCGCACCGCGCTCGTAGGCGCTGTCGAAGACGGTGCCGTCCCGGCCGTTGACGCCCATGTAGCAGACCTTCACGGTGCTCGCCTCGGTGACCGTGGCGCCGGTGCCCTCGACGAGGGTCTTGACCTCTGTCTTGTCGACGGTGAACGGCGCCGTCAGGACCACGCGGGGAGCGGCGGTGTCGGACTGGCCGAGGATCTCGGCCTTGCCCGCGGTGCCCTCCACCGTCCACTGGGCCTTCGCATCGGCGGCGGGTGCCGCGGTGGGGCAGCCGTCGGCGCCGGGCGTCGGGGCGGCGAACGGCTCGGTCGGCTGCGCGGTCACGGTGGTGGTCTCGGAGCTCTCGGAGTCGGAGGCATCGCTCGAACATCCGGCCAGCAGGAGGGCCGCGGCGGCGACGGGAGCGAGAAGCAGGGCGTTGCGTTTCATGGCACGAACGTTACCGGGCGGACGGGGGAGGCCCCTTCGACAGGCTCAGGGATCGTCGTGGGATTCGGGGGCCGGTGGCCGTCCGGGGTTCCGGGATCGTGGTGGGGCCGGGATCGTCGGAACGATGTCCGGGAATTTCGATACGATCGTGTCTTCATCGAGACAGGGGCGCCGATGCACGACGAACGCGAGACCGGGACACGGGACGTGCCGACAGACGGGGCCGCGTCCGGATGGCGGGTGGGCCGGGCGCGCACCGACGTCACCGGGGAGCCGTGGGGCGTGGGGATGATGGGCTACGGGATGCCGGGCCAGCGCACCCGCGGGATCCTGTCGCGGCAGTACGCGCGGGCGTTCGTGCTCGACGACGGCCGCACTCGGGTGGCCTTCGTCGTCGCCGACATCGGGATGTTCTTCCAGGCCACGGTCACGGCGATCCACGAACGACTGGCCCGGCGGTTCGGCGACCGCTACACCGCCGCCAACGTCGTGCTCACCGCGACGCACACCCACTGCGGGCCGGGCGGGCACGGCCACGACGTCCTCTACAACATCACCACCGGCGGGTTCCGGCCGCGCGGCTTCGACCGGCTGGTCGACGGCGTCGTCGAGGCGATCGCCCGCGCGGACGCCGACCTGGCGCCGACCGCGGTGATCCGCACCGCGGGCGACCTGACCGAGGCGAGCGCCAATCGCGCCCGCGCGGCCTTCGAACGCAACCCCGCCGACGCGCGGGCGCTGTTCCCCGACGCCGTCGATCCGCGGATGACGCTGCTGCGGATGGAACGCGGGACCGGGCCGGTCGGGGCGATCAGCTGGTTCGCCGTCCACAACACCTCCATGACCAACACCAACCGGCTGATCAGCGCCGACAACAAGGGGTGGGCGGCACGGGAGTGGGAGGCGGGCGGCGATGCGGTGATCGCGTTCGCCCAGACCAATGCGGGTGATCTCAGTCCGAACCTCGCACTGAGGCCCGGCACCGGGCCCACCGACGACGAACGCGCCAACACCCGGATCATCGGGGAGCGGCAACTGGCCCGCGCGCAGGCGCTGGCCGTCGAACCCGGGGAGCCGCTGGCGCCGCACCTGGACGTGCGGCACCGCTGGGTGAGGGTCGCCGGGCGCCGGGCCCGGGAAGGACGTGCCGGTCGGGCGATCCTCGGTGCGAGCTTCGCCGCGGGCAAGCTCACCGACGGCCCCGGCTCCCCGCTGTTCGGCGAGGGCAAGACCAATCCGGTGCTCGACCGGTTCAGCCGCCTGCTCTATCGGGCGTTCCCCGGACTGGCCGCCGCGCAGGCGCCCAAAGACCTGTTCCTGCCGGTCGGTCCCCTTCGCTGGGTGCAGGAGACCTACCTGCTGCAACTCCTGCGGTGGGGGAGCCTCCACCTGATCTGTCTGCCCTTCGAGGTGACCGTCGTCGCCGGTCTGCGGCTGCGGCAGGCCGTCGCCGACACACTGGGCGTCGACGTCGACGACGTCGTGCTGCAGGGTTACGCGAACGGATACGGGCACTACGTCACCACGCCGGAGGAGTACGACGAGCAGCTCTACGAGGGCGGATCGACGATCTTCGGACGCCACGAGTTGGCGGTGCTGCGCGAGGCCGTCGTCGAACTGGCGGAGGGGATGCGGGACGGGACGACGGCGGATCCGGGATCGCCGCCGGCGCCGCGCCGGCTGCGCTGGACCCTCCCCGCGGGGTCGCCGCGCCTGGCCCGCCGGGTGCCCGCGGCACTGCTGGCCGCACCGTCGAACGCCCGGACCGGTGAGACGGTGCACGCGGAGTTCGTCACCGATCACCCCAACGCGGTGCTGCGGCCCACTTATCTGCGGGTGGAGCGGGCGGCGGCGGACCCGCGGTGGGAGACGGTGGCGGACGACTCGTCGTCGAACACGACGATCACCTGGCGCCGGGACCGGCGGCTCCGCTTCGTCGCCGACATCACCTGGATCCCGGACGATCCGGGCACGTACCGGATCGTGTCCGTCGGGGACGACGAGGTGGCGACCCCGCCGATCGTCGTGGCCTGACGACCGCCCCCGATCAGCCGGGGTGCAGTTCGCGGCGGAGGAAGTCGGTCTGGCCGGCGACGACGTCGTCGAAGAACGGCGGCAGGTAGACCCCGAAGTGGCCGGTGGGGAATCGTTGGAGTTCGGCTCGCCCGCCCAGGCGGGCCGCCGCATCGAGGGTCGGCCGCACCGGAGTCAGATCGTCGTGGTCGGCGGCGGTCAGGTGGACGCGGCAGGGCAGCCGGTCGAGGAACGACACCGCGCGGAACACCGGGAGCGCGGCGAAATCGCGCATCCCGATGCGATTGCGCCACGACGGCCCGGCGAGCTGGGCCACCTGCGCCCACGACTCGTCGGATACGTACGCGGCGCGCTCACCGGTCCGCCCGACGGCTCGAACGCAGTAGGGGTCGCGGCGGAGCAGACCCCGCACGACGTCGTGCGACACGACGAGCGACAGCCACGCCAGCATCGTCGGCGGTGTGGTCCGGACCAGGAAGCGGGCGGTCGCCAGATTGTCGAGATTGGGGACCTGGGCGACCACCGCGGCCACCGCGCCGTCGTCGGCGGCCGCGGCGATCACGACGCCGCCGGAGTACGACGTGCCCCACAGGGCGACCCGGCTCGGATCGACGTCGGGCAGCGCCCGGGTCGCGGCGAGCGCGCAGGCGAAGTCGCGCCGCTGCGCATCGATGCGGACCACCTCGCGCGGGCCGCCGCCGCTGTCCCCGAACCCGGAGTAGTCGAACACCACCGCGTGCAGGCCCGCGGCGGCGAAACGCTCGGCGTACCGGGCGAGACCGCTGTCCCGGGTGAAACCGTAACCGTGCCCGAGGACCACGGCGGGCGCCCGACCGGACGAGTCGCGGAGCACCTCGGAGGTCGGCGGATAATGCCAGGCCCCCAGCTCGTGCGAGTCGCGGGGGAGCCGGACGTCATGCCGGAGGGGTGCGGGAGTCACGGGTCACCTCGTGGTCGGGGATGCGGGAGTCTGGGGCGCGGGAGTCTGAGGTGTGGAAGTCGGGGGTGTGGAAGTCGGGGGTGCGGGAGTCGACGACGCCGGAGCGGAGCTCACCGCGGGCGGCCCCGGGCACCGACCGCCGGGCAGGAGCGCGCGGTGCCGTCCGAGCCAGCGGCCGAGCGTGTTCATCACGGTGACGCCGGTGTCGTAACTCATCTTCGGGGCGTGCACGCTCATCGAGACCGCGACGCGGGAGCCGTCGTCGAGGGTGAGGATGCCGATCTGGCGGACCAGATAGCCGCGGTCGCGCTCGTCCACGCCCCACCCGCCCTTGACCGCGGCATCCTCGCTGCTCGCCTTGCGCAGCCCCCAGTTCTGGGTACGGCCGACCTGCGCCATGAGCGCCAGGATGTGCTCGCTGCCGTCCATGCAGGGCAGCTTCGCGGTCCACAGGGCCGAGTCGGAGAGCGCCCACAGGGTCTCGCCGAGATGCGGCCACTCGTCGTCGTCCGTGGCGGGCAGGACGAGAGTGCGGGCGTCGCCGCCCTCGCGCAGCACCGAGGTGACCGCGTCGACGGCCTCGCCCGGGGATCCGAGCGAGCGGGTGAGGCGCCGGGCGGAACGGTTGTCGGAGTCGACGATGGCCTTGGTCTCGGAACGGTTCTGGCCGTTGCGTCGTTCGGCGGCCAGGGCGAGCGGGATCTTGATCGTCGACCAGGCGTCCCGGATCGTCTGGTCGCCGAGCAGGACGGGCGTGCCGCCGCCGACCGGGGCCAGCGCGATTCCGGTGGGCGTCTTCAACCGGAGCCGGGCGAACGCGGCGTGGAGCCGGTCGTCGTCGAGTCGGACGCCGGGGGCCTCGGAAGACGGATCGGTCGTCCGCGCCTGGGTTGTCGGTGCCGCCGCGGGAACGTCGGTGGGACGTTGCTTCCAGGCCGACGAGGCGGCGACGACGATGAGCAGCACCGACACCACCGCGAGGAAGACACGGACCGGCCACCGCGCGGGGACGCCCCACGTCGTTCTCTCCGGTTTCGGTGCGGGTGACCGGTGTCTTTGGCTCACAGACATCGAGTATTCCCGGATCGGATCGCCAATGCACGACGCCCCCGGCGTGGACCGGGGGCGTCGTGCATCGGCGATCGGTTCGACGAAACGAACCGTCCGGCGGGGATCAGCAGTCGTAGTAGAGCTGGAACTCGTACGGGTGCGGGCGGATCTGGACCGGCTCGATCTCGTTCTCGCGCTTGTAGGCGATCCAGGTGTCGATCAGGTCCTCGGTGAAGACGTTGCCCGCGGTGAGGTACTCGTGGTCCTCCTCCAGCTTGTCGATCACGGCGGCCAGCGAGGTCGGGGCCTGCGGAATGCCCTTGGCCTCCTCCGGCGGGAGCTCGTAGAGGTCCTTGTCGACCGGCTCGTGCGGCTCGATCTTGTTCTTGATGCCGTCCAGGCCGGCCATCATCATCGCCGCGAACGCCAGGTACGGGTTGCCCGAGCTGTCCGGGCAACGGAACTCGAGGCGCTTGGCCTTCGGGTTGTTGCCGGTGATCGGGATACGCACGCACGCCGAACGGTTGCGCTGGCTGTAGACCAGGTTGATCGGGGCCTCGTAGCCCGGCACCAGACGCTTGTACGAGTTGATGGTCGGGTTGGTGAAGGCCAGCAGGCTCGGGGCGTGGTGCAGGATGCCGCCGATGTAGTAGCGGGCCAGGTCCGACAGGCCGGCGTAGCCCGACTCGTCGTGGAACAGCGGCTTGCCGTCCTTCCACAGCGACTGGTGGGCGTGCATGCCCGAGCCGTTGTCACCGAAGAGCGGCTTCGGCATGAAGGTGACCGACTTGCCGTTCTGCCATGCGGTGTTCTTGATGATGTACTTGAACAGCAGGACGTCGTCGGCGGCGTGCAGCAGCGTGTCGAACTTGTAGTTGATCTCCGCCTGGCCGCCGGTGCCCACCTCGTGGTGGCCGCGCTCGAGGGTGAAACCGGCGTTGGTCAGGTTGGTCGACATCTCGTCGCGCAGGTCGACGTAGTGGTCGTACGGGGCCACCGGGAAGTAGCCGCCCTTCGCGCGGACCTTGTAGCCGAGGTTCGGGGAGCCGTCCGGGTTGGTCGGGGACGAGGTGTTCCAGGCACCCGAGACCGACTCGACCTCGTAGAAGGTGCTGTTCATCTCGGAGCCGTACGAGACCGAGTCGAAGATGTAGAACTCGGCCTCGGCGCCGAAGAAGCAGGTGTCGGCGATACCGGTCGAGGCCAGGTACTCCTCGGCCTTGCGGGCGACGTTGCGCGGGTCGCGGCTGTAGGCCTCGCGGGTGAACGGGTCGTGGACGAAGAAGTTGAGGTTCATCGTCTTGGCCTTGCGGAACGGATCGATCCGCGCGGTCGACGGGTCGGGGAGCAGCATCATGTCGGACTCGTCGATCGACTGGAAGCCGCGGACCGACGAGCCGTCGAAGGCCAGGCCGTCCTCGAAGACGCTCTCGTCGAAGGCCGAAGCCGGGATCGAGAAGTGCTGCATGGTGCCGGGGAGATCGCAGAACCGGATGTCGACGTACTCGACACCTTCCGCCTTGATGCCCTCGAGCAGTTCTTCGTTCGTGTTGTACACGGTCGCCGTTCTCCTAACTCGGGTGGGCCAGAACCTCTCTGGCCGCAGACTCACCACTCGATTCTTATCTTGAGTGAGGTGTGAATCGTTGTGTTCGACGGTATGGAGGAGAGGTTGCCCGGCGATCAACCAAATGTTTCCCCCGTGTTACACGAACGCCCCGATGTGTTGATCGCGTGAACTCGCGCACTTCTGTGACGGCGGGATTCGCCTGATTCGGGACGATCCACGCACGCCACTAGGATGGGCGCATGGCTTCCAAGGACCGTTCCCGCCCGTCATCGGGCCCGTCCGGCAAGCGCCCGGCCGCCGGCGATCGTCCCTCCGCCGATCGGCGCGCATCGTCGTCGGCGCCGTCGTCGGGTTCGACGATGCGTGACGCCGCAGGCTCGTGGCTGACCGGTCCGTACATCGCGCACGACGACGTCGAATACCGCGGCGCCGACCTGGGGCTGCCGAAGGACGGGCCGGGGGCGATCGCCGGCGGGTGGCTGCGCGTGGTGGCGCTCCTGGTCGACTGGCTCATCGCCGCCGGCATCGCGTTCCTCGTCGTCGGCCCGCGCGACCGCTATGTCGATCCCGCCACCGGCCATGTGTTCAGCGCCTTCGAGGTGACCGTGCAGGCGATGTCGTGGTGGCAGTTCGGGACCTGGTTCGTCGTCGGCGTCCTCGCGGTCGCCCTCTTCGGCTTCACCCCGGGGCAGTTCGTCGCGGGGACGAGGGTGGTGCGCGCCGACCTCGGCCCCGAGCGCGGTGCGGCCGAGGCCGCCGGCGACGAACCGCGCGCGGCGGTGGGTCCCCTGCGGGCGCTGTTCCGTCAGGTCCTGATCCCGTTCGTGGTGCCCGCGCTCATCAACGACTACAACGGCCGCGCCATGCACGACCGGGTCACCGGCACCGCCGTCGTGCGGTCGCGCTGATCGCCGAGGCGAGCGCCGTCCACGGCCGCGCACCCGCCGTGAGCCGCCGGTGATCGGTGCTCCGGCGGGCTGACTCGGCCCGGGTGTCGTCCTGCTGTCGACGAGGTCGCGGTGCACAATGGCCGCATGACTCAATCAACGGGTACCCCGCCGATCGATCACCCGGACTACGACATCGGCTTCGTCGGCGCGATCAAACGGGGCTTCGCCAAATACGCGACCTTCGACGGTCGCGCGAGCCGCGCCGAGTTCTGGTGGTGGGTGCTGGGGATCTACCTGATCAACATCGTTCTGGGCATCCTGGTGATGACCTCCCTCATCGGCGCGTTGGCGGCGAACGCGACGACGACCGTCGACGAGAACGGTTACACGTCCGTGGAGGCCACGTCCGAGGGAGCCGGACTGTCGGGCTTCGCCATCGCCGTCCTGATCCTGTTCGTGCTGTGGACTCTGGCCACGATCATCCCGTCCATCGCGGTCACCGTCCGTCGGCTGCACGACGCCGGCTACTCGGGCTGGATGTATCTGCTGAACTTCATCCCGGCCGGTGGCCTGGTGGTGCTCGTGCTCTGTGCGATGGCCACCTCGCCGAGCGCCGCGCAGTACGGCCCGCCCGTCGGCGGACCGGGTGCGCCGCAGCCCTTCGGGCAGCAGCCCCAGCCGGGCTTCGGTCCGCAGGGCTACGGACAGCCGGCTTTCGGGCAGCAGCCCCAGCCGGGATACGGCCAGCCGGGTCACGGACCGGGTTACGGGCAGCAGCCTCAGCCGGGATACGGCCAGCAGCCTCCGTCACAGGGCTTCGGTCAGCAGCAGCCTCCGTCGCAAGGCTTCGGCCAGCAGCCGCCGCGAGGATACGGACAGTAGCGGTCCGCGCCTGAACCACCGCATAGACGAAGCGCCCCGGCCGAGGAGAACAGGCCGGGGCGCTTCGTCGTATGTCGGGGGAGTGCCGGTCAGGCGCCGCCGCCCCGGCGGCGGGCGGTGCGTGCGACGTTGCGCATTCTTGGCGCCCTGCGGCATCGGACCCTTGGGCATCGCCGGACCGGCGGCACCCTTGTTCTTGAGCGCGGCCAGCCGGCCGTCCAGGGACTCCATGCGCTTGCGGTCGATGTTGCCCGGAAGCTTCTTGAGGTGGCGCTCCAGCTTGGCCAGCGGCACCTCGCCTTCGCCGTTGCCGACCACCACCTCGTAGATCGGGGTGTCGCCGACCACGCGGGCGGCCTTCTTCTTCTCCTGCGCCATCAACGGCTTGACGCGTGACGCCGAGCCCTCGCCGATCAGGATGATGCCGGGCCTGCCGATCACCCGGTGCACGGCGTCGAGGTGGCTGGTGCCGCTGATCGCCTGCTGCACACGCCACTGGCCGCGCATGTTGCTCAACGCCCAGCCGGCGGCCCCGGGCTGCCCCTCGGCCCGCTTGTACACCGTCTTGGAGACGCGGCGACCGAAGAAGATGAAGGCCAGCAGCACACCGAGGAGGATGCCGAGCACCAGCATGAACCAGAGGCCGCCGAAGGCGAACTGGCCGATCAGGGCGAAGACGAGCGCGGTGCCGATGAGGATCGCCAGCATCAGCGGGATCAGCGCCTTGTCTTCCTTGCGCTGCATGTTGAACGCCTGCCAGATCTGCTGGCGCTGCTGCTTGGAAGCGGCCCTTCGGGCGGCTCGAGCGGCCTTCTTCGCCTCTTTGCTCGCGTTGTCTTTGGGCTTTGCCATGGTGTCCAGTCTATCGGGGGTGGTGGGGACGTCTTCGACACGGTGCGTCACGGCGTTCGGCACCGGCGCGGGCGGGCACGGGTGCGGTGGTCGTCGAGCGCCGGGTGGTCGAGTGCGGGGCTCCGGTCAGCGCGCGGCGGCGGCCATGCGGGCGATCACCGACGAGGCCTCCTGCGCGGTGCTGCCCTCGTTCGCGAGGTGCGCCATCGCCGGATCGAGCGGGCGGCCGTGCCGGGCCATCGCCTGCGCGTAGAGGCGTCCGGCCCGGTACGACGACCGGACCAGCGGACCGCCCAGCACCCCGGCGAAACCGAGTTCGGTGGCGTACTCGGAATGCTCCACGAACTCCTCCGGCTTCACCCAGCGCTCCACCGGATGGTGGCGCGGGGTGGGCCGCAGGTACTGGGTGATGGTGACGATGTCGCAGCCGGCGCTGTGCAGATCGCGCAGGGCGGACCGCACCTCCTCCGGGGTCTCGCCCATGCCCAGGATCAGGTTCGACTTGGTCACCAGACCGAAGTCACGCGCCTGCGTGAGGACGTCGAGCGACCGCTCGTACCGGAACGCGGGGCGGATCCGCTTGAAGATGCGGGGGACGGTCTCCAGGTTGTGGGCGAGCACCTCGGGCCGGGCGTCGAACACCTCGGCGAGCAGATCGGGCTTCGCGTGGAAGTCCGGGATCAGATTCTCCACACCGGTGCCGGGGTTGTACTCGTGGATCTTGCGCACCGTCTCGGCGTACAGCCACGCACCCTCGTCGGGGAGGTCGTCGCGGGCGACGCCGGTGATCGTCGAATAGCGCAGGCCCATGGCCTGGACTGACTCGGCCACGCGCCGGGGCTCGTCACGATCGAGGGCCGACGGCTTCCCGGTGTCGATCTGGCAGAAGTCGCACCGGCGGGTGCACTGCTCGCCGCCGATGAGGAAGGTCGCCTCGCGGTCCTCCCAGCACTCGTAGATGTTCGGGCAGCCGGCCTCCTCGCACACCGTGTGCAGGCCCTCGCTGCGGACCAGGCCCTTGAGCTCGGAGTACTCCGGCCCCATGGTCGCCTTGGTCTTGATCCACTTCGGTTTGCGTTCGATGGGGGTCTGCGCGTTGCGGACCTCCAGGCGCAGCAGCTTCCGCTCGGGAGCACCCGCCTTGGCGGCGGCTTCGGTGCCGGGGGCTTTCGGGGTGGAGTGAGGCTGGCAAGTCACTGTGTCGATCCTACGCTCGGCGTGGCGGGTGTGCTGGGGGCGAGGCCGTCGTCGTTCGGCGGCATTGCCGGGAAGAGGCTCACGACGGGATCAACGCCCGATCGGCGTCCAGGCATTCCCGCACCAGCTCGGCGATCGGCGTGAGGGTCTCGGCGACGGTCAGCGGTCGACCGATCTCGGCGGCCACCGAGGTGACGCCGGCGTCGGCGATCCCGCACGGCACGATCGCGGAGAACACCGACATGTCCGGGTCCACGTTGAGGGCGAATCCGTGCAGCGTGACACCGCGGGACACCCGGATCCCGATCTGGCCCAGCTTGCGTTCGCGCTGCAGGCCGGGGGCGCGGACGACGTCGGGGTCGTCGCACACCCAGACCCCGGAACGGCCCGCCACCCGGGTGGTGGTCAGACCCTGCGTGGCGCAGAACCGGATCAGGGCCTCCTCGATACGCCGGACGTAGTCGACCACGTCGAGCGGTTCGGCGAGTTTGACGATCGGATAGCCGACGAGCTGACCGGGACCGTGCCAGGTGATGCGGCCGCCGCGGTCGACGTCGATCACCCGGGCGCCGTTGACGGGCCGGTCGGCGTCCTCGGTGCGCTTGCCCGCGGTGTAGACCGACGGGTGCTCGAGAAGGATCAGGACGTCGTGGTCGAGTTCGCCGGAGGCGCGTTCGGCGGCGAGGCGATGCTGGAGGTTGTAGGCCTCCTCGTAGTCGACGACGCCGAGACAGCGGACTTCGAGGGGGCCGGTCTCGGCGCGGGCGGGACCGTTACGCACGGGTGTACTCCAGAGCTTCCGGGAGCGTCGGACGGGCGAAGGCGAATCCGCGGTTCTGCAGGACCTTCGGTTCGACGCGGGACGAGGTGAGGACGAGTTCTTCGACGAGTTCGCCGCCGGCCGCCTTCGCGACGCGTGCGGGCACCCGAAGGAGGGAACGACGATGCAGCCGTCGGGCCAGCTGCTCGCTGAAATCGCCGTACCGGACCGGCTGCGGCGCCGCCAGATTGACCGGTCCGGAGATCGAGTCGGACTCGAGGACGTGGCCGATCGCGGCGACCTCGTCGTCCAGGGCGATCCAGGAGAAGAACTGCCGGCCGTCGCCGATCGGCCCGCCGATGCCGAGCCGGTACAGCGGGCGCAGCGTGCCGAGCAGACCGCCCCGGCGGGACAGGACGGGCGCGGTGCGCAGATGCACCACGCGGGCGCCGGCGGCCGGGGCGGTGGCGGCCTCCCAGTCGGCGGTCAGATCGGCGAGGAAACCGGTTCCTCCCGGATCCTCCTCGGTGACCGCGTGATCGCCGGTGTCACCGTAGAACCCGGTCGCGCTGGCACCGAGGAACACCGGCACACCGGCGGCGGCCACGGCCTCGGCGAGGACCGTGGTCGGCCCGACCCGGGAATCCCGCAGCTGCTGCTTGAACCAGCCGCTCCAGCGGCGGGTGCCCAGCCCCACTCCGCCGAGCGCGACGACGGCATCGAGGCCGTCGAACGCGCCCGGCGGGACTCCGAAACCTTCCGGATCCCACCGGACCTCGTCGGTGGCGGTCGCGGGCCGACGGACCAGCCGCACCACGTGATGGCCCGCCCGGCCGAGGGACTCGACCAGGGCGGAACCGATCAGGCCGTGGCTGCCGGCGACGGCGATACGCATGGGGAGGGTGTCACCCGCTTCCGGTGCGGACTACAGACCGAGATCGGCGGCGAACTCGCCGCCCTCCAGACGCTGACGCACCGTGGTGAGGAAGCGTCCGGCATCGGCGCCGTCGATGAGACGGTGGTCGTAGGTCAGCGGCAGGTAGGCCATCGAGCGCGCGGCGATCGACTCGGTGTCGTCCGCGGCGGTGAGCACCACCGGGCGTCGGACGATGGCGCCGGTACCGAGCATGGCGGCCTGCGGCGGCACCAGGATCGGGGTGTCGAACAGGGCGCCCTCGCTGCCGATGTTGGTGATGGTGAAGGTGCCGCCGGAGAGCTCGTCGGGCTTCAGATCGCCCGAACGGGCCCGCGCGGCGATGTCGGCGATGGCATGGGCGAGACCGGCCAGCGACAGGTTCTCGGCGTTCTTGATGACCGGGGAGAGCAGACCCTGCGGGGTGTCCACGGCGATGCCCAGGTGGACGTGCGGGTGGTAGGTGATCTCCTTCTTGGCCTCGTCGATCGACGCGTTGACGTTCGGGTGCACCTTGAGCGCCTCGACGACGGCCTTGGCGAAGAACGGCAGGTAGGTCAGGTTGACGCCCTCGGCGGCCTGGAACGACGCCTTCGCCTGCTTGCGCAGCTGCGCGACCCGGGTGAGGTCGGCCTCGTGCACCTGGGTGAGCTGCGCGCTGGAGGCCAGCGACTCGCGGGTCTTGGCCGCGGTGATCTGACGGATCCGGTTGATCTTCTGCGTGGTGCCGATGAGCGCCGACAGCTCGGCGCTCGGCGCCGGAGCGGATGCGGCCGGCGCGGCGGGTGCCGCCGGAGCCGGGGTCGCGGCGGGCGCGGGTGCCGGAGCGGCGGCCTGGGCGGCTTCCGCGGCGGCCTGCTCTGCCGCAGCCTGCTCCGCCGCGGCCTTCTTGGCCTCGGCGGCGGCGAGGACGTCCTGCTTGCGGATGCGTCCGCCGACGCCGGTGCCGGTGACGGCGGCCAGGTCGATGTCGTTCTCGGCGGCCAGCTTGCGGACCAGCGGAGTCACGTACGGCGTGGACACCAGATCCGTCGGCTCCTCGGCCGCCGGAGCCGGGGCGGCAGCGGCGGGAGCCGGGGCAGGCGTCGGAGCGGGTGCAGGTGCCGGAGCGGCGGGCTCGGGTGCCGGAGCGGCAGCGGCAGGCTCCGGAGCGGGCTCGGGTTCCGGTGCGGCCGGGGCGGGGGCCGCGGCGGCACCCGGCTCACCGATCACGGCGAGCTTGCTGCCGACGGCGACGATGTCGTCGGTGTCGGCGACGATCTCCAGCAGCACGCCGGCGTACGGCGACGGGATCTCGGTGTCGACCTTGTCGGTGGAGACCTCCACCAGCGGCTCGTCGACGGCCACGGTGTCGCCGACGGCCTTGAGCCAGTTGGTGACGGTGCCCTCGGTGACCGACTCACCGAGCTCAGGCATGGTGACGTCGTTGCCTGTGCTGAGCGAAGCCGAAGTGCCTGTGCTGAGCGAAGCCGAAGTGCCTGAAGCGGCGGGAGCCGACGGAGCGGCTGCGGCCGGAGCTGCGGGCTCGGGAGCGGCTGCGGGCTCGGGTTCCGGAGCGGCTTCGGCGGCGGGTGCCGCGGCCGGAGCGTCACCGGCGGCCTCGCCCGCCTCACCGATCAGGGCCAACGGACCGCCGACCTCGACGACGTCGTCCTCCTGCGCGATGATCTTGATCAGCACACCGCTCGCCGGTGCGGGTATCTCCGTGTCGACCTTGTCGGTCGAGACCTCCAGCAGGGGCTCGTCGGCGGCGACGGTGTCGCCTTCGCTCTTGAGCCACTGGGTGACCGTACCTTCGGTGACGCTTTCACCCAGTGCGGGCATCTCGACGGAGAAAGCCATGTGCGTTGTGCTCCTTGAAATCAGCTCGTGGAATCGTGTCGGCCGCGGGATCGCCGCGACCGGCCTGGAACAAACCCTACCCTTTCCCCGGACCCCCGTCAGGGCAGTCCGGAGTACCCGTGAGTAGGGGTATCAGCCCGCCTCGGCGACGTCTTCCAGCACGGCGATCAGCGTCCGCACCGGAACCCCCGTGCCGCCCTTGCCGGTGTAGCCCCAGGGGCCTCCGGTGTTGAACGCCGGACCGGCGACGTCGAGGTGCGCCCAGCCGATCCCGTCGGCCACGAACTCCCGCAGGAACATCGCGGCGGAGAGCATCCCGCCCCAGCGGTGGTTGGTGACGTTCGCCAGATCGGCGACCCGAGAGTTCAGGTCGGCGCGCAGTTCGGCGGGCATCGGCATGGCCCAGCCGTTCTCGCCGACCTCCCGGGAGAGGGCGGCGACGCGGTCGCGGAACTCGTCGGTGCCCAGGACGCCCGGGGTGCGGGTGCCCAGGGCCACCATCTGGGCGCCGGTCAGGGTGGCGGTGTCGATCAGGTAGTCCGGCCGGTCCTCGCAGGCCCGCACGATCGCGTCGGCCAGGATCAGGCGACCCTCGGCGTCGGTGTTGAGGACCTCGACGGTGGTGCCGCCGTACTGGGTCAGGACGTCGCCGGGGCGCTGCGCGGTGCCCGACGGCATGTTCTCGGCCATCGGCACGGTCGCGGTGACGGCGACGTCGAGCCCGAGCCTCGCGGCGGCGACGACCGTCGCGATCACCGCGGCGGCACCGCCCATGTCGGAGGTCATGTGGTCCATGCCCGCGGCCGGCTTGATCGAGATGCCGCCGGTGTCGAAGGTGATGCCCTTGCCGACCAGGGCCACCGTCTTGGCGGCGTTCGACGGTGCGTACGTCAGGCGCACCAGGCGCGGCGGACGGGAACTGCCCTGACCGACGCCGACGATGCCGCCGTAGCCGCCGTCGGCGAGGGCCTGCTCGTCGAGGACCTCCACGTCGAGACCGGCCGCGCTCGCCACCCGGCGCGCCCGGTCGGCGAACTCGCCCGGGTACAGGTGGCTCGGGGGAGTGTTGACGAAGTCGCGGGCCAGGGCCACCGCGTCGGCGACGATCAGGGCGTGCGCGAGATCGGCCGCGGCCTCCTCGGACTCCTCCGAGACGAGCAGCGAGATCCGTGCCGGCGGCTGCTCGGCCGAGCGCGACCTGTCCGACCGGAACGCGTCGAAGCGGTAGGCGCCGAGATAACCGCCCTCGGCGGCGGCGCGCAGATCGGCGGCCCCCAGCGTCGAGACGACGGTTCCGGCGCCGTCCAACGCCCGGATCACCGCGCCCGCGGCCTGCCGGACGTTCTCCGGGGACTCGGAGTCGGCGGCGGTGCCCAGACCGACGGCGGCCACCAGGCGGACCGGCAGACCGGCCGGCGCGGGCACGGTGACGACCCGGCCCCGCTCACCGGTCGCCGAGACCGCGCGCAGCGCCGCGGTCAGGGCGGTGGCCGCGGCGTCGTCGAGCAGGTCGTCGGTGATCAGGAGGGTGGGCTCGGCGTCGCCGGCTGCGGAGTCGGGGGCGATCAGGCCGACGACCAGGACGTCGTCGCCCTCGCCGAGTCCGGTGACGAGGTCGATGCGGGGGCCGCGCGTGCGGTCGATGATGTCGTTGCTGCTCACGGTCATCGACTCTAATCCTCACCTCCGACATCCGGCGGGGGCCGCGCCGGGATCGTCGGACCCGGTGCCTCCGCGCATCGGGTGTCGGGCGCGCTACGGTGAGCGCTATGACCGAACTGCTTGCCGGCCCGATCGCCGACCGTCACCGCGCCCTGGGAGCCTCCTTCGCCGAATTCGGCGGCTGGGACATGCCCGTCTCGTACTCCGGGACGTCCGCCGAGCACCAGGCGGTGCGCGAGACCGTCGGACTGTTCGACGTGAGCCACCTCGGCAAGGCCCTCGTCGCGGGCCCCGGCGCCGCCGACCTGGTGAACCGCACGCTCTCGAACGACCTGGCCAAGATCCGTCCCGGAAAAGCGCAGTACACGCTGTGCTGCAACGAGCGCGGCGGCGTGATCGACGACCTCATCGCCTACCTGGTCGGCGACGACGAGGTGTTCCTGGTCCCCAACGCCGCGAACACCGCGGCGGTCGTCGCGGCGCTGGCGGCCGCGGCCCCCGAGGGGGTCGAGGTGACCGATCGGCATCGCGAGTACGGCGTGTTCGCCGTGCAGGGGCCGAAGGCGCCCGAGGTCCTGGAGGCGCTCGGCCTGCCGTCGGACATGGAGTACATGGCGTTCGCCGACGGCGAACTGGCCGTCGACGGCGCGACCTACCCCGTCAGGATCTGCCGGACCGGCTACACCGGCGAACGCGGCTACGAGGTGCTGCCCCGCTGGGCCGATGCCGGACCGGTCTGGGACGCGCTGCTCGCGCAGGTCACCGAGCGCGGCGGCCTGCCCGCGGGGCTGGGCGCCCGCGACACGCTGCGCACCGAGATGGGCTACGCGCTGCACGGGCACGAACTGAGCGAGGACATCACCCCGGTGCAGGCGCGCTCGGGCTGGGCCGTGGGCTGGAAGAAGCCGGAGTTCTTCGGCCGCGAGGCGCTGATCGCCGAGCGCGAGCAGGGTCCGGCACGACGACTCGCCGGCCTCGAGGCCACCGGCCGCGGCGTGCTGCGCGCCGGTTGCACCGTCCACCTGCGCCCCGGCGGCGAGACCATCGGCGAGTGCACCTCCGGCACCTTCTCGCCGACGCTGAAGGTGGGCATCGCGCTGGCGTTCATCGACACCCTCACCGGGGTGAAGGCCGGCGACGAGGTGACCGTCGACGTCCGCGGGCGCGCGGTGCCGTGCATCGTCGTCGATCCGCCGTTCGTCCAGAGCCACGTCTGATCGTCGCGAGTCGATCGCCCCGATCGGTCGGGAACGGCCGATCGGGGACGGTCCACCGGGGAAACGGTCGGACCGGCGGCGCTATTCTTAGCTGATGACCCTGGAGTTCGCCCGCACCGATCACCCCCATCCCGTTTCGGAAGGCCGCCGCGCCGAGATCCTCGAGTCGCCCGGATTCGGCAATCACTTCACCGACCACATGGTGACGGTGGACTACGACGCAGGTCAGGGCTGGCACCGCGCCAAGGTGACCCCCTACGGCCCGATCGCGCTGGACCCGGCGGCGATGGTCCTGCACTACGCGCAGGAGATCTTCGAAGGCCTCAAGGCCTACCGGCAGCCCGACGGCACCATCGCGGCGTTCCGCCCGGAGGCCAACGCCGAACGCTTCAACAACTCCGCCCGCCGCCTGGCGATGCCGGAACTCCCCGTCGAGGACTTCCTCGGCGGACTGCGCGCCCTGCTCGCCGTCGACCACGGCTGGGTTCCGGCCGCAGGCGGCGAGGAGTCGCTGTACCTGCGCCCGTTCCTGTTCGCCACCGAACCCAGTCTCGGGGTGCGGCCGTCCAAGCAGTACCGCTTTGTGGTGATCGCCTCGCCGGCCGGCGCGTACTTCGCCGGAGGCGTCAAGCCGGTCAGCGTCTACCTGTGCACCGAGTACGTGCGCGCCTCGCCGGGCGGCACCGGCGCGGCCAAGTTCGGCGGCAACTACGCCGCCTCGCTCCTGGCGCAGGCGCAGGCCGCCGAGCAGGGCTGCGACCAGGTGGTCTGGCTCGACGCGATCGAGCGCCGCTACATCGAGGAGATGGGCGGCATGAACCTGTTCTTCGTCGTTGGCACCGGCTCCGACGCCGAGATCGTCACCCCCGAGCTCTCCGGTTCGCTGCTCCCGGGCATCACCCGCGATTCGCTGCTCACCCTCGCCGCCGACGCGGGCTATCGCGTCACCGAGCGCCGGATCTCGACCGACGAACTGCGCGACGGCGTGGCCTCCGGCGAGATCTCCGAGGTCTTCGCCTGCGGCACCGCCGCGGTGATCACCCCGGTCGGTCGGGTCAAGAGCGACACCGACGACTACACGATCGGCGACGGCGGCATCGGCGAGGTGACCCAGGCCCTCCGCGACACCCTCACCGGTCTGCAGCGCGGCACGTTCGCCGACACCCACGGCTGGATGACCACGCTGTACCCGTAGTCCGCACCGCACGTACGACGTCCACGCGGCGCTCCCCGGTTCCGGGGAGCGCCGCGTGTCGTTTCCGGAGCCGTACCGGCCGGGGTGTTCTCTCGCCGATCGGTGGTGTCCTCTCGCTGGTCGGAGTGTCCTCTCGCTGGTCGAGCGGAGTCGAGACCATGCTGTTCCCCGGAGAGCGCCGCGTGTCGCGTGTCCTTCTCCGTGTCGCGCCTCATCGATGACACTCGACATGGAAGAGGAGCCGCGACACGAGGGCGGGAGGAGGGGCACGAGCGGCGCGACACAGAAGAGGACACGCGACACGCCGGGGGAAGAGGTGCAGGGGAGCCGGGCGGGCTCAGAGCAGGAGCACGAGCAGCGCGAGGACGGTGCTCAGCTCCAGCGTCGCGCCCAGCACGTCACCGGAGATGCCGCCGGTGCGTCGTGCGCAGTGCCGGGTGAACAGCAGCGCGAACGCCACGACGAGCGCCGTCGCGATCAGCGCCCGCACCACCGGGAGCACCGTGAACGACGACGAGAACGTCGCCGGCCCGGATCCGGGGACGTCGAGCCGTCCGGCGGCCGCCGCGAGCGCGGTCGCGACGAGGAGCCAGAGCACGATCGAGGCTCGCTGCGTCCCCGCCACCAGTGCGCCGAAGCCGTCGGGGTTGCCCGCCGACAGGCCGGTGCGGCACGCGAGCACCACCGCGACGCGGCCGAGGAACACCGCGAAGGCGAGCGCATACCAGCGGTGGTCGCCGGCGAGGGCGGCGAACGAGAGCGCCTGCAGCAGCAGGACCAGCACCAGGGTGGCGGCCCCGAACGGGCCGACGTCACCCGACCGCATCACCGTGCGCACCCGTTCCGGATCGCCGTAACAGCCCAGGCCGTCGGCGGTGTCGGCCAGCCCGTCCAGATGCATGCCGCGAGTGATCGACGCCAGGAAGACCACCGCCAGCGTGCCCGAGACCGGCGTCGGGAGATCGGTCCGGGCCAGGCCCGCGAGCAGGGCCGCGACGACGATCCCGAACCCCAGCCCGAGGACCGGGACCGCGGCGATCACCCGGGCGCCGTCGCGTCGATCGGGTGCCGACCGCGGCTGCCGGACCGGGAGGACGGTGAGCCAGCTCGCTGCCAAATGCAGCGCACCCGTACGCGGTCCGGCCGGGACGACGGCGTCGTCGTCCTGTCGGGTCATCCCGGCGAGACGCCGGCGCCGGAGAAGGTCGCCATGTCGAGCAGGACGTCCACCGCATCGCACACCACGGGGAGCGCGGTGGCCGCGCCCGATCCCTCGCCGAGCCGCATCGACAGGTCGAGCACGGGTTCCAGACCGAGCTCGGCCAGCGCGAACCCGTGCGCGGGCTCGGTGGACCGGTGTCCGGCGCACCACCAGGCCCGCGCGCCGGGCGCCGGCGCATCGGCGACCAGGGCGGCCGAGGTGACGACCATGCCGTCCAGGATCACGGGGGTACGACGCACCGCGGCCTGCGCCAGGAATCCGGCCGTCGCGGCGAAGTCCGGTCCGGTCACCGCCGCCAGCAGGGACAGCGGATCGTTGCGGTGCCTGCGGCCGTGCCGCATGCCGTCCCGGATCGCGGCGGTCTTGCGGATCCAGGCGTCGTCGTCGATCCCGGTGCCGCGCCCGACCACGACCACGGGCTCCTTCCCGGTGAGCGTGCCGGTCAGGATCGCGGCCGGGGTGGTGTTGCCGATCCCCATGTCGCCGGCGATCAACAGGTCCGCGCCGGAGTCGACCAGGTCGTCGGCCACCCGGCGGCCCGCGGCGAGCGCCCGGCGGGCCTCACCGAGCGTCATCGCCTCGCCCCGGCGGAGGTCGCCGGTGGAGCGTCGTACCTTGTACCGCGCGATGTGCGGGTCGGAGTCGTCGGTGTCCACCGCCATGTCGAAGACCCGGACACCCGCGCCGGCCCGCCGCGCGAGCACGTTGATCGCGGCGCCCCCGGCGGCGATGTTCGCCACCATCTGCGCGGTGACCTCCGGCGGGAACGCGGACACGCCGTGGGCGGCGACCCCGTGATCGCCCGCGAACACCGCGATCTGCGGGGCGGTGATGCGCCGCGGCGGGCAGACGCCCTGACACGACGCGATCCACACGCCCAGATCCTCCAGGCGGCCGAGCGATCCCGGCGGCTTGGTGAGGTCCAGGAGGTGGGCTCGGGTCCGGTCGGCGACCTCCTCGTCGGGGAGGTCGACGACGGGGAACACCTCGGCGTCGGTGGGGTCGAGCGGGACGACGGCGTCGGCGGGGGCGGGCTTCGACTCGCCGTCTCGCCCCAGGGGGCTCGACGGCGGCTCAGCCGACGGGAGGGGAGCCTGCTCAGCCGACGGGCGAGGAGCCTGCTCGGTCGGCGGGAAAGGAGTCTGCTCGGTCGGCGGGAGGGGGAGAGGGGGCTGCTCGGCCTTCGCGAGGAGGGACGGCTCGGGGGCGGGCGGGCAGACCGCCAGGATCGGGGCCGGGGTCTCGGCGGGGAGGGGGAGCACGCGTCCGGCGACCACCAGCTCGACGTGCTCGCACGCCGCGGCGACGGCGAGGTTGGCCGCACCCAGGACGTCGGCGAACCGGCGGCCCGCCGCACTGGCGGGGACCACCGACAGTCCCACCTCGGGGGAGACGATCACCAGGTCGCCGCCGAACTCGGCGACGGCGGCGGCCAGCTCGGCGATCTCCTCGGCCAGGTCGACGGAGGAGTCCTCCCAGCCGCCCGCGGCGTCGAGGAGCGCGGCGACCCAGTTGCCGAGGTCGTCGACCAGGGTCGCGGCGTGCGGGTGGGCGCGGAGCTCGGCGGCCGGCGCGCGGGTCTCCACCGTCGTGTATCGGGCGTCGCGCCGGGCGCGATGGGCGCGGACCCGTTCGGACCAGGCCGGATCGTCGTCGTTCGGCGGGGCGCCGGTCGCCAGGTAGCGCACCGCCGGACGATCGCCGAGAAGCCGTTCGGCGCGAGCGGACTTGCCCGACCGGGTCCCGCCCAGGACCAGTGTGCGCATGGGCCCGCTAGACCTTGTCGCCGACGGACACCATCGGACGCGGCGCCCGCATCATCCGCAGCTGCATCGCGCGGGTGAAGGCGTACAGGCCGAGCCGGAAACCGGTGTCGGCGGTGTCCGGGAAGCGCTCGCGCACCCGGTTGTTCACCTGGCGGCCCAGGATCACCGAGTCGATCACCATCAGCAGCACGAACACCAGCATCACCAGATTGATGTAGAACGCGAGCTGGGGGATCATCATCGCGACGATCAGGACGATCGCGAACGGCATGAACAGTCCGGCGAAGTTGCGGCGCGAGTCGACGATGTCGCGCACATAGGCGCGGACGGGGCCGCGATCCCGGCCGATCATGTAGCGCTCGTCGCCGGACATCATCTTCTCGCGCTGTTCGGCGCGGGCCTTGGACCGCTCGGCGCGCAACTGCTTGCGCTCCTCCTTGGTGAGCGTCGACTTCTGCTGCTTCTTCCGGGCCCGCGCCTCGGCCCGCGTGGTGGGCGGCGGTGCGACGGGGCCGGTACGACGGGCCTGCGCCTCACGACGTTTCGGGGTGGGGCGTCCCTTGCCGGGCGTCGTCGCACCTGCCTTCGGCTTCGCGTCGTCGGCGGCCGCGTTCGACGTCGAAGCGGTGTCGGCGGTCTTCTCGGCGGCGGCGGAGCTGTCGGCACCCGAGCTGTCGGCGCCGGTTTTGAAAGGCAACTTCACATCGACCAGGCTATCGCGGTTCCCTCTCCCCGGTCGTCCCGGGGCGCTACAGTCCGACTCCATGACCGAGGGCGAACCGGACACCGTGACCGGCGGCACGCAGCGGAACCGGCAGGTGGTCGTGATGCCCGATTCGTTCGGGGGCACGCTCGACGCCGTGGAGGCGGCCGCCGCGATCGGGGCGGGCTGGCATGCGGCGCGCCCGCACGACACGGTGACCCTGGCGCCGCAGTCGGACGGCGGACCGGGCTTCGTCGACGTGCTGGCGACCGCCTTCGGCGGCGAGGTGCGCACGCAGACCGTGACCGGCCCGCTCGGCGCCCCGGTCCGGGCCTCGTGGCTGCTGCACGACGCCGTCGCCTACCTCGAGACGGCCCAGGCGTGCGGCCTGTCCCGGCTGCCCGGTCCGCCGGACCCCGCCGGCGCCCGGGCCGCGACCACCGCGGGCGTGGGCGATCTGCTCTCGGCGGCGCTGCTGGCCGGGTGCCGCCGGATCGTCGTGGGACTGGGCGGATCGGCCACCTCCGACGGCGGGCGCGGCGCGGCCGAGCGGCTCGGGGGTCTGGCCGCGGCGCGGCGGCTGCTGGCCGGGGTGGACCTCGTCGTCGCGACCGACGTCGACAATCCGCTGCTCGGGCGCGACGGCGCCGCCGCGGTGTTCGCGCCGCAGAAGGGGGCGGACGCCGTCGTGGTCGCCGCGCTGGAGAAGAGACTGACCGGGTGGGCGGACGAGTTGGAGCGGGTCTGCGGTCGGGCCGTCCGCGACCTGCCCGGCGCCGGCGCCGCCGGCGGGCTCGGCGCGTTCCTGCTCGCGTGCGACGGTCGCCGGGAGTCCGGGGCGCACGTGGTGGCGACGCGGACGCACCGCCCGGCCGTGATCGCCGGAGCCGACCTCGTGATCACCGGGGAGGGACGCCTCGATGCGCAGACCCGGCACGGCAAACTCGTGGCGGCGGTGGCCGCCGAGGCGACCGCCGCGGGAGTCCCGGTCCTGGTGCTGGTCGGCCAGTCGGCGCTGACCCCCGCCGAGGAGGCGGAGTTCGGCGACGTCCACACGCTCGTCCACCACGCGGGTTCGCCGGCGGCGGCCCTGGCCGAGGCCGGGCCGCAGCTGACGTCGCTGACCGAGGCGCTGGCGCGGGACCGGCCGGAGACGTGGTGGTCCGGCGGGCCCGGGGAGTCCGCCGCGGAGGTCGGGGAACGGGGAGGTGGCACACTGGGGGAATAGGCTGCGGCGGGGTACCGTTGCAGGTACTACATCACCGCAGTGAGTACGAGCGCGGGGCCGGTGGAACACGGTCGCGCGCAAGAATGACACGAGGGAGCACCCATGACCGTTCAGAACGAGACCGCACAGTCGGGTGTGGTCCTCACCGATTCCGCCGCCGCGAAGGCGAAGGCGCTCCTCGATCAGGAGGGCCGTGACGACATGGCCCTGCGCATCGAGGTCCAGCCGGGCGGCTGTGCGGGTCTGCGCTACCAGCTGTACTTCGACGACCGCACCCTCGACGGCGACATCATCACCGAGTTCGGCGGCGTGAAGCTGGCCGTGGACCGGATGAGCGCGCCGTACATGAAGGGCGCCAAGATCGACTTCGTCGACTCGATCGAGAAGCAGGGCTTCACCATCGACAACCCGAACGCGACCGGCAGCTGCGCCTGCGG
Source organism: Gordonia sp. (in: high G+C Gram-positive bacteria) (assembly GCF_047600385.1). Lineage (GTDB taxonomy): Bacteria > Actinomycetota > Actinomycetes > Mycobacteriales > Mycobacteriaceae > Gordonia. The sequence goes on from NZ_JASGKZ010000001.1 coordinate 2,515,186, forward strand.
CGACTCGTTCAACTGACGTTCGACTCCACGGCGACCGCCTGCCCCTGGACGGGGCGGGCGGTCGCCGTCGTTCATGCGCGGTTTAGGCTGGGCTAATGTTCATTGCCGTTTGCGGGTCGTTGGCGACCGATCATCTGATGAAGTTCCCCGGTAAGTTCTCCGAGCAAGTGCTCGCCGACCAGCTGGAACACATCTCGCTCAGCTTCCTCACCGAGGACCTGATCGTGCGCCGGGGCGGGGTGGGCGGCAACATCGCCTTCGCCATCGGCTCGCTCGGCGGTTCGCCGCTGCTCATCGGCGCGGCGGGCGAGGACTTCGGGGACTACCGCGACTGGCTCAACGACCACGGCGTCGACTGCCGCGGCGTCCGGATCTCCCGGACCCGGCACACCGCCCGGTTCATGTGCACCACCGACACCACGATGGCTCAGCTGGCGTTCTTCTACCCGGGCGCGATGTCCGAGGCCCGCGAGATCGACATCACCGAGGTGTTCGACGAGACCGGCCGCCCCGATCTGGTCCTGGTGGCCCCCGACGACCCCGACGCGATGGTCCGCCACACCGAACTGTGCCGCGACCACCGGATCCCCTTCGCCGCCGATCCGTCGCAGCAGCTGGCGCGCCTGGACGGCGACACCGTCCGCGGTCTGATCGACGGTGCGCGCTTCCTGTTCACCAACGAGTACGAGTGGGGTCTGCTGCTGCAGAAGACCGGCCTGACCGCCGACGAGGTGGCCGAGATGGTCGAGGTCCGGGTGACCACCCGCAGCGCCGACGGCATCGACATCGTGCCGTCCGACGGCGAGCCGATCCACGTCCCGGTGGTGCCGGTGCGCGAGGCGCTCGATCCGACGGGCGTCGGCGACGGCTTCCGTGCGGGCTTCCTCACCGGTCTGTCCCGCGGTCTGCGCTACGAGCGCGCCGCCCAGCTCGGCGCGATGGTCGCCACCCTGGTCCTGGAGTGCGAGTCGACCCAGGGCTGGGTCTGCGAGCCCGCCGAGGCCCTCGCCCGGATCGGCGAGGCCTACGGGGCCGCCGCGGCCGCCGACATCAAGGCCGTGCTCTGACCCGAAGACCGCACGCGGCGTCTCCGTAGACCGAACGCCGCTCTCCCGACGACGAATCCGGCCCTTCCGCAGCTCACTGCGGAAGGGCCGGATCTCTCGGCGGCACAGGACGGTCGGCCCCGGTGGGGGAGGGGACGACCGGCCGGGCTCAGAGGCGGACGGGGTAGTCGCGCTCCTCGATCTTCGGGTCGATGGAGCCGTCCACGAAGATCCCGTACCAGATCATGAAGCACAGCACGGTCCAGATCCGGCGGCTGTTGTCCACGGTGCCCGCGCGGTGCTCGTCGAGCATCTGCAGGACGAAGGCCTTGTCGAAGATCCCGTCCGTGTCGGAGTCGGTGATCAGCTGCCGCGCCCAGTCGTACATCTCCGGGCCGGCCAGCCAGTGCCGGATCGGGACCGGGAAGCCGAGCTTGCGACGGTGCAGGACGTGCGGCGGCACGATCTGCTCCAGCGCCTTGCGCAGCGCGTACTTGGTGGTCCCGTTCGCGATCTTCTGGTCGAAGGGCAGCCCCTCGGCGACGCGGAAGACCTCCTTGTCCAGGAACGGCACGCGGAGCTCGAGGGAGTTGGCCATGGTGATCTTGTCGGCCTTGACCAGGATGTCGCCCCGCAGCCACGTGAACAGGTCCAGGTGCTGCATGCGCGCCACCGGATCCATCCCGACGCTCTGCGCGTAGATCGGGGCGGTGACGTCGGTGTGCGTCCACTCCGGACGGTAGTCCCGCAGCACCCGGCGCAGGCGCTCGTCGTCGAAGCTGCGGGCGTTGCCGTAGTAGCGCTCCTCCAGGGTCAACGAGCCGCGGTGCAGCAGGCTCTTGCCGCGGGTGCCCTCGGGGATCCGATCGGAGAGCTTGCCCGCCAGCGCGCGGAGGGCGCCGGGCAGCCGGTCGAACGCGCGGAGCGAGATCGGCTCCTTATAGATGGTATAGCCGCCGAACAGCTCGTCGGCGCCCTCGCCGGAGAGCACCACCTTGACGTGCTTGCGGGCCTCGGCCGCCACGAAGTAGAGCGGCACCAGCGCCGGGTCGGCCACTGGATCGTCGAGGTACCAGATGATCTTCGGCAGCGCCTCGATGAACTCGGCGGGGCTCACCACCTTCACCACGTGCTTGGCGCCGATGGCCTCGGCGGACTCGACGGCGACGTCGATCTCCGAGTAGCCGTCGCGTTCGAAACCGGTGGTGAACGTGATCAGGTCCGGGTTGTGCTGGATGGCCAGCGCGGCGATCGCGGTGGAGTCGATGCCGCCGGAGAGGAAGGATCCGACGGTCACGTCCGCGCGCATGTGCTTGGCCACCGAGTCGCGCAGCGCGTCGGCGATCTCGTCGTAGCGGGCCTGCTCGGCGTCGTGCGCGAAGGGCCGGAGGGTGAAGCGCGGCGTGAAGTACCGCTTGACGGCGGGCTTCTCGCCGGGGGCGAAGACGGCGTAGGTGCCGGACTCCAGGCGGCGGACGTCGGTGTGCAGCGACTCCGGCTCCGGGACGTACTGCAGCGCCGTGTAGTGCTCGATGGCGCGCGGATCCAGATCCCGGCCCAGCTGCAGGGCATCGAGCAGCTCCAGCAGGCTCTTCTTCTCGCTGCCGAACGCGGTGCCGCCGGGACCGGTCGCGAGGTACATCGGCTTGATGCCGAACGGGTCGCGCGCGATGAACAGCGACTTCTCCACCGTGTCCCACACGGCGAACGCGAACATGCCGCGCAGCTTGGTCAGGACCTCCGGGCCCCAGTGGTGGAAGCCGACGACGATCGGCTCACCGTCGCCGCCGGTGTTGAACTCCGCACCGAAGGTCTCCTCCAGTTCGGCGCGCAGCTCCACGTAGTTGTAGATCTCGCCGTTGAAGGCGAGGGCGTAGCGCTCCGGCTGCTCGGGAGGTCCCCACAGCAGCGGCTGCGGCGAGTGCTCGATGTCGATGATCGAGAGCCGGTTGAAGCCGAGAACCAGGTCGTCGTCGTGCCACGTGAGGGCATCGTCCGGACCGCGGTGCCGCATGCAGTGGGAGGCTTCGGCCACCAGGTCGACGATCGACGACGCCGAACCGTCGCCGGTGAGCATTCCGAGCAAACCGCACACGTCGGGATCCCCTTTGCCAAGTCATGGTCCGCGGGACCGGTGGTCCGCGGGACGTCAGGAAGGCCCTGCGCCGGTCACCTACTATGCCGTAGCGGACGCATCCGGGGCGAACCCGGCGCAGGCGATCGGTGGTCGGACCGCCGTCTTCTCCCAGTTCGGCGCCGATCCGGACGCGGGGGAGAGCCCCAATCGAGACCAGTTCGCCGCGTTGGTCTACGCTGCGTAGTACATGGTGCGAGAATGACCCTCAGCGAGTGCTGCTCGCGACGGCGAGATCTCGTGCAAGATCAGCTCCCTGTCAGCAGGAAGGCGTGAAATTGACTCACGGTGGACGTTCGTCGGCCCGGCGTATCTCGGGTACGTCGCGCACGGTGAAGCGACTGAGTGCGCTGGGCGCCCTGGCGCTCGTTGCGGTGGTCACCTCCGGTTGCTCCCCGTCGGAAGCGGTGCGCTTCGGGTGGCCCGAAGGTGTGACCCCGCAGGCGACGGAGATGCGGCACCTGTGGCAGTGGGCGTGTATCGCCGCGCTGATCATGGGTGTCTTCGTGTGGGGCCTGATCTTCTGGGCGATCACCTTCCATCGCCGCAAGGACAACAAGAACGAGTCCGGCCCGGTGGACCCCGATGAGGAGTTCCCGCGCCAGACCGGTTACAACGTGCCGCTGGAGCTGGCCTACACGGCCATGCCGTTCGTCATGATCGCGGTGCTCTTCTACTTCACCGTCATCGTGCAGACCAACGTGGACAACAAGGAGCCGAACCCGCCGGTCGTCGTGGACGTGACCGCGTTCCAGTGGAACTGGAAGTTCGGCTACAACACCGTGCAGCTCGCCGACGGCACCCAGATCGTCAAGGCCGAGGACGCCAAGAAGGGCAGCCCGTTCGACCTGCAGGCCTCGCGCGGCACCTACGAGCACGACGGTCACGAGAAGGAGCTCCCTGGTCCGGCCGGCGGCCGCGACCAGGAGGTCCGCGACTACCTCGTCTTCGACAAGATCGAGACCCTGGGCACCTCCTCGGAGATCCCGATCCTGGTCCTGCCGACCGACACCCGGATCCAGTTCGATCTGGCCTCGGCCGACGTGATCCACTCGTTCTGGGTTCCGGAGTTCCTCTACAAGCGGGACGTCATGCCGTTCCCGAAGCAGAACCACCAGGATCCGAGCTTCCAGATCGAGAAGATCGAGCGCGAGGGCGCCTTCGTCGGTCGCTGCGCGGAGATGTGCGGCACCTACCACGCGATGATGAACTTCGAGGTCCGCGCGGTGAAGCCGGAGGTCTTCGAGTCCTACATCCGTTACCGGCAGGCGAACCCGACGAAGACCAACGCCGAGGCGCTGTCCGCCGTCTGCCAGCAGCCGCAGTCGGTCACGACCGTTCCGTTCGAGACCCGTCGTGTCGCCGACACCGACGTGCCGGAGGACCTGGGCGACGCTCGCAACACGACGCTCCCGAACTGCTCGCTTCCCAAGGCTGAGGAGAACTGACCGCAATGAAGATCGAAGCCCGCATCTTTGAGGCCATCGCCGCTTTCTTCCTCATCATGATGATCGTGTACGCGGTCGCGACCGGCTTCTACCGCACGGGTGTGGAGTGGGCGGGCGTCATGGGCCTGACCTTCTCGGCCTGTCTCGCGCTCCTGGCCGGCACGTACTTCCGGTTCGTCGCCCGGCGCGTGGAGATCCGTCCCGAGGACTACGACGACGCCGAGGTGGAGGACGGAGCCGGTGAACTCGGCTTCTTCAGCCCGCACAGCTGGTGGCCGATCATGGTCGCGATCGGTGCTTCGCTGTTCGCCATCGGCTTCGCCACCGGCAACCTCTGGTTCGCGATCGGTTGCGCCGTGCTGATCGTCGCCTCGGCCACCGGCCTGGTGATGGAGTACTACGTCGGCCCGGAGAAGCACTGATCTCTCTCGCCCGCTGACACCGACATTCGACCGCGCCCGGACATCCGGGCGCGGTCGAATTGCATCCTCGGCTCCCCGAACCGATCCACGGACGACGGCGCTCCTCGCGATCCCCGAGTTCACGATCCCCGAGTCGGGGCGGAAACGCGGTGACGAGTCGAGTCGGTTCTCACGACGAGCGGATCTCGGAGTCCCCTTCGGCGAGGTCCTTCGACGCGCAGGCTCGCTGCGCTCGCGGGCGGCTCCGGGACCGGGGGCCGACCAGAGCCGAAACGGGAAGGCAGAACCGAAACGGGGGAACCGGAGACGGGGAGAGATGCGGAGAGGCCTGCGGATACGCGAAAGCGCCGGAGACGGAGAAGGGTCCGGTACTCCGTCTCCGGCGCTTCGCTGAGCCATCCGGAGGTCAGGGGACGGCCATGACCTCGCGGGAGGCAGACAGGGAGACGACCGTCCGGAGATCCGCGGAGAGGATCTCCGGCGGTGTCTTCCTGCCTGTCATCAAGTATGGAGCCTCTCGGCGTCGTCGAGTGTTCAGGATGCTGGACTCCTACCGGCTTTCTCCTCGGGCCTCGGTCTCCTCGGACCTCAGTCTCCTCAGTTTCTGTGCGGCCGGCCTTCCGCCTGCCCGGCGTTCTCCCGCCGATCGGTGATTCCGGCCCGCCACGGGCGTTCCTCGCGGGTGCGCGGGGGTCGTGGGTTCACAGTGGGGACGTCGGTTCTCGCGCCGAGCCGAGTGCACCGGGCGAGTCGGAGCGCACCGGGGTGAGTCGCACGGGCGTCGACGTCGGGTGCGGAGCGGATGCCGGGGAAGGTGGATGCCGGGGACGACAGGGGCCGGGGACGACAGAAGCGCCGCGAGGATGGAGAGGGTCCGGTTCTCCACCTCGCGGCGCTTCGGTTCGGCTTCCGGACGGACGAAACGGTCCGTGTTCTCCGGGAGCGGTTCAGCAACTCGTGAGGGTTCCGGTGCCGGGCCCCGGGGGACGGGCCGGACGTCGGTCCTTCGTGCTGACACTCATCATCCTGCCCGCTCCGAGGGGCCGTGGCTGTTCAACCTCTTGGACGATCGTCGGTCTCGGTGAACACCGGGCGGGCGACCCCGAAGAGGGCCTTCCGAAGAGCGCGGGTGGGGGAGAGAACCCTCCGGAGAGAACGATGCCTCGCGGGAAGGGGGTCTTGCGAAGAGGAGGTCCTGCGAAGACGACAAAAGCGCCGAAGGGGTGGGGAAGGGTCCGGTTCTCCACCCCCCGGCGCTTTCGTCTCGCCACCGGTTCGAGCGGAGGGAATCCGTCGTCGCCGGGAGCGATTCAGCAACATCGGAAAGAACCGGTACGGACCCCGGGGGACGGGCCCGCCGTGCTCTTCCTTGTTGCTGAAACAAGTATGTCGCCCATTCCGGCGGGTGGATGTTCAAGGTTCCGGACATGTTCTACCCGCCCTGTTCAGGAAGCCGGACAGTCGCGGGGGAGGGCGGTGATCGGCTCCGTTTTCTCGCTCCCGGGAGACGGCCGTCACGGCGGATTCTCTCGAGATCGTCGTCGGACCGGCCGGTGTCGACGGGCTCACTCCTCGTCGACGGTCGCCTCCAACACCGCCCAGCCGCCGACGACGCCGGCGCCGCGGGCCGCCATCGAAGCGATCAGCGACCGTTCGCGGGAGAGGGACTGGCCGTCCACCCGCTGCACCCGGCCCACCGCCACCGCGACGAGTCCGGCCGGCGGCGCCGGATCGGACGGCAGCGCCGGCGCCGGGACGTAGCCGTCACCGGCCAGCCGGGTCAGGAACCGCTCGGATGCGTCGTCGGGCACGAACACCAGGTGACGCAGCAGCACCTCGTCGGTCCGGGTGAACCCGGCGTCGTTCAGGAACGACGACGAGGAGGCCGCCTCGTCGTGGCATTCCACCAGGACCCGCGCCCGTCGCAGTTCCGCCGCCGCATCCCGGGGCGCCCTCCTCCTGCGCCACCGCCATCGCACCATGGTCGTGCACCCCTCTCCGGCGCCGTCGTGCGCCTCGTCGTGTCCGCCCGTGACGATACTGCGTGCCGTGTCGCCACCGACCGTTCCGGTGCACATGACAGCACGCGGGCGCCGCGGTCGGCGAACAGGTTCCGACCAGGCGATACGGAACAATTTCGGACCAATTTGGGACCCGGGTGGGCATGACTTACTACGAACCGTCATACTTGCCATGTGACTAGCGCCGTGGGTACCCCTGGAACCGCCATCACCTCGCGTGTGCATTCGCTGAACCGACCCAACATGGTCAGCGTCGGCACCATCGTGTGGTTGTCGAGCGAGTTGATGTTCTTCGCCGGCTTGTTTGCGATGTATTTCGTCGCACGAGCCAATACAACGACCGAGTGGCCGCAGCCGCCGGCGCACCTGAATCTGGCCCTGGCCATTCCGGTGACCGTCGTGCTGGTGCTCAGTTCGGTCACCTGCCAGCTCGGTGTCTTCGCCGCGGAGAAGGGCGACGTCTTCGGACTGCGCCGCTGGTACACCATCACCCTCGCGATGGGTACCTTCTTCGTCCTCGGCCAGGCCTACGAGTACTGGACCCTGGTCCAGGAGGGTGTCACCCTCTCCTCGTCGTCGTACGGCTCGGTCTTCTACATGGCGACCGGATTCCACGGACTGCACGTGATCGGCGGCCTCGTCGCCTTCGTGCTGCTCCTGATCCGCACCCGCCTGGCGAAGTTCACGCCGGCCCAGGCGACGGCCGCGATCGTGGTGTCGTACTACTGGCACTTCGTCGACATCGTCTGGATCGCCCTGTTCGCCGTCATTTACTTCGTCCAGTAGCCCCTCGGCACCCTCGCATGCCGATCAGTCCAACCGCTTAGTAGAGAGTCACCGATGAGATCATCTCCACCGAGTTCGTCACAGCCGCTGGGCGACGACGCCTCGAACGAGCGCGTCACCACCGTCGCGAAATCTGATGCGCGCCGCGCCAAGTCGCGCCGTAAGCTGCGCCGTCGTGCCGGAGCCACCGCCTTCCTGTTGTTCGGCCTCGTCGCCGCAGGCCTCCTCGCGGGTCTGCTGACGCCGAAGCCGCAGGTCGCGACCGCCGATGCCAACGCCGCCCAGCTCGTGGAGGCCGGCAAGCAGCTGTACGAGACCTCCTGTGTCACCTGCCACGGACAGAACCTCGAGGGCGTCCAGGACCGCGGTCCCACGCTCCTCGGCGTCGGTGACGCGTCCGTCTACTTCCAGGTCTCCAGCGGCCGCATGCCCGCCGCCCGCGGCGAGGCCCAGGCCGCGCGCAAGACCGAGAAGTTCTCGCAGTCCCAGATCGATCAGCTCGGCGCCTACATCCAGGCGATGGGCGGCGGTCCCCGGGTGCTGTACGAGCACGACAAGAACGGCGACATCAAGCGCAACGACGCCGGTCTGCCGGTGCTGGCCATGGGATCGCTCCAGGGCGACGACATCGGCCGCGGCAGCGAGCTGTTCCGCCTGAACTGCGCCTCGTGCCACAACTTCACCGGTCGGGGCGGCGCGCTGTCGAGCGGCAAGTACGCGCCGACCCTGTCCGGAGTCAACGAGCAGCAGCTGTACACCGCGATGCTCACCGGACCGCAGAACATGCCCAAGTTCTCCAACCGCCAGCTGTCGGTCGAGGACAAGAAGGACATCATCGGCTTCATCCGGTACGTCGACTCGGCCAACACCTCCGGCGGTAACGGCCTCGGCGGATTCGGTCCGGCCTCCGAAGGCATCGTCATGTGGTTTGTCGGAGTGACGGCGATCGTCGCCGGTGCGATGTGGATTGGATCACGAAATTGAGCGCAACGAGTAAAGACGTCCCCTCGGACGACCAGCTCGACGCAATGTCACGCGACGAGCTCGTCAAGCTGGGTACCAACCTGGACGACGTCGACATCATCTACCGGGAGCCCCGCTTCCCAGTCGAGGGCACCAAGGCGGAGAAGCGCGCCGAGCGCATCGTCGCACTCTGGTTCGTCCTCTCGGGTCTGTTCGCCCTGGCCGGTTTCGCACTCTTCGTGTGGAACCACTGGGAGTTCGCCATGCCCGACGAAGAGGGCTACTGGGCGTACACGTTCTACACCCCGCTCCTCGGCGTCACCTTCGGCCTGGCGATCCTGTTCTTCGGCTTCGGCGTCATCCAGATCACCAAGCGGTTCATCCCGCAGGAGATCTCGGTCCAGCAGCGGCACGACGGCCCGTCGGAGAAGGTCGACCAGAAGACCATCGTCGCCGAGCTCGCCGACTCGCTGGAGACCTCGACGCTCCCGCGCCGCAAGATGATCCTCGGTTCGGCCGCGTTCGGCCTCGGTTCGCTGGCCCTGGCCGGCGGCGTCGCCGCGATCGGCGGCTTCGTCAAGAACCCGTGGGGCGATCCCAAGGACGATCTGTGGCAGAGCGGCTGGTCGCCGATCCACAACGCGACCCCGAACGAGACCGTCTTCCTGCGTCGTGACACCGGCAACCCGTACCAGGTGGCCCTGGTCCGCCCGGAGGATCTCGACGCCGGCGGCATGGAGACCGTGTTCCCGTGGCGCGTCTCGGACGGCTACGGCGAGACCGAGGAGTCCCGTCACGCGCTGCTGAAGAGCCTGCGTTCGGTCCGCAACCCGGTCATGCTCATCCGCCTCCGCCCGGCCGACTCCGCGCGGGTCGTCAAGCGGAAGGGCCAGGAGAGCTTCAACTACGGCGATTACTACGCCTACACCAAGGTCTGCAGCCACCTCGGTTGCCCGACCTCCCTCTACGAGCAGCAGACCCAGCGGATTCTCTGCCCGTGCCACCAGTCGCAGTTCGACGCGCTGCAGTACGGCAAGGCCGTCTTCGGTCCGGCCGCCCGCGCCCTGGCTCAGCTGCCGATCACGGTGAACAATCAGGGGTACATGGTCGCCCAGGGCGACTTCATCGAGCCCGTCGGCCCGGCATTCTGGGAGCGTAAGTCATGACAGTCGCTGACCGCCTTGCTACGCAAGCCGAAGAGGCGGACGTCCGGTACCGGATGGCCGCAGGCATGCGCCGCCAGATCAACAAGGTCTTCCCGACCCACTGGTCGTTCCTCCTCGGCGAGCTCGCCCTCTACAGCTTCGTCATCCTGTTGCTGTCGGGCGTCTACCTGACGATGTTCTTCGATCCGTCGCTGGCGCACGTCACGTACCACGGTGCGTACGAGCCGCTCAACGGCGTCACCATGAGCCGCGCGTACGAGACCACCCTGGACATCTCGTTCGAGGTCCGCGGCGGCCTGTTCGTCCGTCAGATCCACCACTGGGCGGCGCTGCTGTTCGCGGCGTCGATCATCGTCCACATGCTGCGCATCTTCTTCACCGGTGCGTTCCGCAAGCCGCGTGAGGCCAACTGGGTGATCGGTTGCTTCCTGCTGCTGCTGGCGATGTTCGAGGGCTTCTTCGGCTACTCGCTGCCGGACGACCTCCTCTCGGGCACCGGCGTCCGCGCCGCGATGAGCGGTATCGTCCTGAGTATCCCGATGGTCGGCACCTGGGTGCAGTTCGCCCTGTTCGACGGCGACTTCCCGGGCACCATCATCATCCCGCGCCTGTACGTGCTGCACGTGCTGATCTTCCCGGCCATCATCCTGGCCCTGATCGGCGCCCACCTGGCCCTGGTCTGGTACCAGAAGCACACGCAGTTCCCCGGCCCGGGCCGCAACGAGAACAACGTCGTCGGCGTCCGCATCCTCCCGGTCTTCGCGGCCAAGGGCGGTGCGTTCTTCGCGATCACCTTCGGCGCCCTCGCCCTGATGTCGGGCATCTTCCAGATCAACGCGGTCTGGAACATCGGCCCGTACAACCCGGCGCAGGTGTCGGCGGGCTCGCAGCCCGACATCTACATGATGTGGACGGACGGCTTCGCGCGACTCATGCCGGCGTGGGAGATCTACCTGGGCAACTACACGATCCCGGCCATCTTCTGGGTGGTCGCCGTGATCGGCGTCGTCTTCACGCTGCTGTTCTCGTACCCGTGGATCGAGTCGGCGCTCACCGGCGACAAGGAGAAGCACAACCTGCTTCAGCGTCCGCGTGACACCCCGGTGCGCACCGCCGTCGGCGCGATGGCCCTGACGTTCTACGTGATCCTCACGCTGAGCTGCATGAACGACATCATCGCGCTGAAGTTCCACGTGTCGCTCAACGCGACCACGTGGATGGGCCGGATCGGTCTGATCGTGCTGCCGCCGCTGGTGTACTTCATCGCCTACCGCTGGGCGATCTCGCTGCAGCGCAGCGACCGCGAGGTCCTGGCGCACGGCATCGAGACGGGCATCATCCGTCGCGAGGCCGTCGGCGAGTACATCGAGATCCACCAGCCGCTCGGCCCGGTCGACAGCCACGGTCACCCGATCCCGCTGCCGTACGAGGGCGCCGCGCTGCCGAAGCGGATGAACAAGCTCGGCTTCGCCGGAAGCCACGGTTCCGGTTCGGCGCTCTCGCCGGACCCGGCCGAGCAGCAGGAGCTCAACACCAAGGTCGCCCACGACCAGCACGAGGCCGAGAAGGAGGCTCTCGTCGAGCTTCAGGCTCGCGGTGGCAAGGCCATCGACTAGAAGGCCATCGACTAGTCGGTCGATCGAGTACGACGACGGAGGCCGCCTCGCAGCAGCGAGGCGGCCTCCGTCGTTCGCTACGCTAGGCGGGTGACCAATCCCAGTGCTTCCTTCTCATGGCCCGCTGTTCTCGGCAAGGTGACCGACGGTCAGGATCTGAGTGCCGACGAAGCGTCGTGGGCCATGCGCGAGATCATGTCCGATTCGGCGACCGGCGCGCAGATCGCCGCCTTCGGCGTCGGAGTGAAGATGAAGGGCGCCGCCCCGACCGAACTGCGCGGTCTCGCCGAGACCATGCTCGCCTTCGCCAATCGGGTGGAGGCCTCGGTGGAGGCCGTCGACATCGTCGGCACCGGCGGCGACCGCTCGCACACCGTGAACATCTCGACGATGACGTCGATCGTCGTCGCGGCCGCCGGAGTGCCGGTGATCAAGCACGGGAACCGGGCGGCATCGTCCAAGAGCGGCGGCGCGGACGTGCTCGAGGCGCTGGGCGTGGCGATCTCCCTCGGACCCGAGGCGGTGGCCCGCTGCCTGGACGAGGCGGGGATCGGGTTCTGTTTCGCGCCGGTGTTCCATCCGGCGTTCCGGTTCACCGGCCCGCCCCGCAAGGAGATCGGGGTGCCGACGGTCTTCAACGTCCTCGGACCGTTGACCAATCCGGCGGCGCCGCCGGCCGGCCTGATCGGGTGCGCGTTCGCCGATCTGGCGCCGGTGCTGGCGCGGACCTTCGCCGACCGCGGCAACCGGGTGCTGGTGGTCCGGGGCGACGACGGGCTCGACGAACTCACGACCACGACGACCTCCACCGTCTGGCAGGTGTTCGACGGCGAGGTGCGCGAGTCGACGGTGGACCCCGCCGAACTGGGCATCGAGACGGTGGAGCTGTCCGCGCTGCAAGGCGGCGACGCCGAGGTGAACGCGCAGGCGGCGCGCGACCTGTTCGCCGGTGCGACCGGACCGGTGCGGGACGCGGTGACGCTCAACGCGGCCGCGGCGCTGGTGGCGTTCGAACAGGACCGTCTCTACACGACGCCGGAACTCGCCGAGCGGCTCCGGGACGCGATGACCCGGGTGGGCGAGGTGCTCGACTCCGGGGCCGCGGCGGCCAAGCTCGCCCAGTGGGCGGAGCTGAGCACGACGCTCGCGGACTGATCCGCGGGCGGCGACCTTCTCAGAGCCCCGGGGTCACTCCTCGCCGATGGAGAAGCCGCCGTCGACCTCGGCGCTGGCGTAGCTGCGGAACGCGATGTGCGTGGCACTGTGGCGCACGCCCGGGAGCCGATTGATCCGTCCGGTGACGACGTCGGCGATCTCCTCGTGATCGCGCACCCGGATCTTGGCGATCAGATCGACGTCGCCGGCGCACGAATACACCTCGGTGACGCCGGGGACGTCGGCGACGGCCTGGGCGGTCTCCGGGATCTGGTGGACGTCGGCTCCGATGAGGACGATGGCGGTGATCATGCTCCGAGCCTAAACGAGCGCGCCTCGGTCGTGGAGTGCTCACGGGCCTCGCGGGCCTCCCGGGCGGTCCGGCTGAAGTCGAGACGACGTTGCGCCGAACCGGCGGGGGAGGCCAGTGCACCGTCGATGGACACCAGGCGGGTCCCGGGCTCGTCGATCCAGCGCGCGATGAGCGCGACCTCCTCGGCCGGTGCGCCGCGGAGCGGCCCGGCGGCCTCGTCCGGCGGGAGAACGGTGCGCGCCCCGGCGACCACCGCGTCGACGACCGGCATCGGTGCGGCTCCGCGGGGCGAGCGACCGGCGCCGGCGAGTCGGCCGTGACGGATCACGGAGAACTCCCATCCGCCGTCGGCGGCCGGACGAGCGAGGACCAGCTCGGGCACGCAGGCGAGGGCGGAGAGCCGCTGGCAGCGCGCGAGCGCCTCGATGGTGGCGGCCAGACGGTCGCGTGCCCGCGCGGCGGACTCGAAGCGGCGTGTCGCGGCCAACTGCTCCAGCCGGGCGCTCAGGCGGTCGAGCAGGGCGTCGTCGTGCCCGACGATCAGGTCGTGGGCGGCCTGGACGCGGGGAAGGTAGTCGGGGAGGGTCTGCGGCCGTTCGGAGGCCGCCCGGCACAGTCCGGGTACCGCGGCGACGAGCGGATCGGGGAGCGTGGTGGCCGACGCGGGGCCCGCACAGAAGTGGTGGTCGGCGGTCGCCGTCGACCGGGTGCAGGTGCGCAGCCCGGCGGCGCCGGCGATCACGTCGGCGATCTCGGCGGCCTCGCCCCGCCCGGAGATCGGTCCGAGGCTCACCGGTCCGGGGGTCCGGGACACCTTGAGGCGGGGGAAGCGTTCGGCGGTGAGCACGACCCACCACCCCTTCTGCGGATTACGGGACCGCCGGTTGAACGACGGCTTGTGCGTGGCGAGCAGCGTCAGTTCGCGGACCCCGGCCTCCAGCCCGTGGGCGCATTCGACGTGGTCGACCCGCCGGGCCAGATTCACCATCTCGGCGATCCGCGGCCGCGGATCGCCGCCGGAGAAGTAACCGCCGACACGGCGGGCGAGGTCGACGGCCGTCCCGACGTACAGGACCTCGTCTCCCGGACCGCGGAACAGGTACACGCCGGGCTTGTGCGGGAGGTCCGCGGCGAGTGCGCGTTTGGCCCGGACCGCGGGGGAGGCGCGCGGGAGGTACCGGGTCAGGTCCCGGTAGGTGCGGACCCCCTGGTTCCCGACCCGCTCGAGGAGACGGTGGAAGACGTCGACGGTGGCGCGGGCGTCGTCGAGCGCACGGTGGGTGGGTTTGACCGAGACCTCGAACAGCTCGGCGAGGGCGCTGAGCTTGACGCTGGGTGCCTCCTGACGGCTGAGGACGCGGCGCGCCAGCACCACGGTGCACAGGGACGCCGGAAACGGCCAGTCGAGCTGTCGGCGGGCCGCCGCGCGTTTGAGGAAGCCGACGTCGAACCGGGCGTTGTGGGCGACGAGGATCGCGCCGGCGGCGAACTCGAAGAAGGCGGGCAGCACCTCGTCGATGCGCGGGGCGTCGTGCACCATCGCCGTGGTGATGCCGGTGAGCGTGACGATCTGCGGCGGGATGGGCCGTCCCGGGTCGACGAGGGTGGCGAACTCGCCCAGCACCCGGCCGCCGCGGATCTTGACGGCGCCGATCTCGGTGATCGCGTCGCGTTCGGCACTGCCGCCGGTGGTCTCCAGGTCGACGACCACCAGGGTGGTGTCGAACAGGGCGGCGGTGGCGAACTCCTCGTCGTCGGGCAGGTCGGCGAAACTCAACTGCGACATGCTGCGCAGACTAGCGCGAGCCTCCGACAGACCCGGCCGGGCCCGTCTGCTGCGGAATCACCCTCGATCCAGGGTCGAGTGTTGCCCTGTGAGCGCCGACGATCGACCACTGAAAACAGTGATGTATCGAATCGAGGTCAAAATGAGAGATAGATCACAATCCAGCCCGGCGACGTCGTCTTCGCCGCGGGGAATCGGGCGTGCTACGTGCGCCTCGCGCCGCTTCTCTTCATCCCCGCCACCAGGGACTTCGGTCCCTGGTGCGGCGATCGCGCCCGCGGTCGCGACCGCATCCGAGGCCCGGATGTGTCAGTTGCCACAGCATGGGCCGCATCTCCGGTGCGAATGCTCAAGGGAACCGGTGTCGATGCAGGTCACAGCGGTACGACGGGCGCCGGAGGCGTGCATCTGTGCGCGAAGAGACGACGGAGCCTTCGCGTGCCCGACGACGACGCCGGTGGACATTCGGCGGAAAGGTTTCGTAATCTTTTCGAGACCTTCCCAGACGGGACTGCCACCAGGGGGTTTCGGGAGGGTCACCGCCTAATCGCAAACCTGCACAGGGGCGCGTATCGGGGACCCACTTCTTCCGGGTCGCGGCGAGGGACGTAAGGTCCTGTCCACCGCGAGTCGGATCGGGGTGAATCGCGGGAGACCGCGTAGGGCCATCTCTTCCGGCCCGAACCCGACAGCTAACCCGGTCGGCGGTCAGGGAGAAACAACAAGGAGATACTTTTCCGTGGGTAAGCACCGTATGGAACAGCCCAGTGGCGCCGCCAAGGCCGCCAAGTCCGCAGTGATCGCCGGTTCGATCGCCGTCGGTTCCCTCGCGCTCGCCGCCGGCCCGGCCGACGCCGCCCCGGTGGACATCCCCGGAGTCGGCACGTTCGACATCCCCGGCGTCGGTGGACTGGGCAACGGCTCCGGACCGAGCATCGGGAAGAACCACGCGCAGCGCGCACTCGCGGCCGCGGAGTCGAAGATCGGTTCGCCGTACTCGTACGGCGCCGCCGGCCCGAACGCCTTCGACTGCTCGGGCCTGGTCCACTGGTCGTACAAGCAGGCCGGTCGGACCATTCCGCGCGACAGCTACGGCCAGCTCGGAGGCGGCCGTCGGGTCGCCTCGCTCGCCGCGGCCCGTCCCGGCGACGTCCTGATCTTCAACGGTGGCGGCCACGCCGGCATCTACGCAGGCAACGGCAACTTCATCCACGCTTCGACCTACGGTGTTCCGGTCAAGCGGGACAAGGTCAAGGCCTGGAACCTCACCGGCATCCGCCGGTACTGAGCACCGCCTTTCAGATGTGAACACCGGAGCGAGCCGTGCGCCGAAGGCGTGCGGCTCGTTCCGGCAGTGGTAGGGATGATCTTTCTGTGATGCGTACCTCTGACCTCCTCCGCCGGGCCGCCCGGCGGACCGTCGCGAGCGTGGTCGTGATCGCCGCCGCGGCCACCGTGGCCGTCGCGCAGCCCGCCGTCTCCCCGGCGGAGCCCGCGCAGAGCGCCGACGGGCTCCTCAAGCGCTACAAGGCGCTGTCGATCCAGGCGGAGAAGGCCGCAGAGGCGATGAATCACGCGCAGGCGGAGTACGACCAGCAGCGCAAGATCGTCGGTGCGGAGCGCCGGAAGGCCTCGACCGCGCAGAAAGACCTCGACGCCGCGCAGCGGAACATGGATTCGGCGCAGGGGAAGATCGACGCGCTCGCGCGCGCCAGCTACCGCGGTGCCCGGGTGAACCGGCTCTACGCGATGCTGGTGAGCGATTCGCCGCAGAACCTCCTCGACAACATGACCGATCTGGAGGTGGTCTCCCGACAGGCGGCCTCCGACATCCGTTCGATCCGCGTGTCGGCGAAGAACGCCGCGACGGCCAAGAAGGACGCGGACCGGGTCGCCGGCAGCGCCGCGGCCGCCGCGAAGGAGGCCGCTCGCAAACGCGATGCGCTCAAGACCAAGCAGGCCAAGCTCAAGCTCGAAGAGATCAGCGTGCGCGCGCTCTACGAGTCGATGACGGGACGCCAGCTCGCGGCGTTGCGCGGCCCGAGATACCGGTTCGACGCGAGTGCCGTGCCCAAGGGCACCTCGCCCGCGCTGGTCGCGGTCCACGCCGCGCTGAGCCGCATCGGCGATCCGTACGTGTGGGGCGCCACCGGACCGAACAAGTTCGACTGTTCGGGGCTGATGGTCTGGTCCTACAAGCAGGCGGGGAAGACCATCCCGCGCACCAGTCAGGCGCAGATGGCCGGCGGCAAGTCGGTCGAACGCAAGGACATGATGCCCGGCGACCTGGTCATCTACTACCCCGACGGACACCACGTCGGCATGTACGTCGGCGAAGGCTATGTGATCCACGCGTCGACCTTCGGCGTCCCGGTCGGCGTGGTCCCGGTGGACAAGGGCGGCCCGTTCAAGGCCGCGGTCCGGTACTGAACTTGTCGCGGACCGGCCGGAGTGTTCCGCCGGCGCGTCGTTCCGGAGTCGCCCGTGGCGGCGGCGCGGTACGCCTGCGCTCCCTCGGCCTGGTCGGCGTCCTGACGATCGGCCTGAGCGCCTGCGGCTCCGAGCCGCAGACGCCGATCCCCGAACCGTCGTCCACCGTGTCGACGACGCCGCGCGAAGTGTACGAGCAGCAGCGTGTCGACGGGGTGAACGCTCTCTTCGAGCAGCTCGTGCAGGCCCTGACCAGCGGTGAGCGGGACGACCTGGCGCTGCTGATCGATCCGCTGGCGACTCCCGAGTTCCGGGAACGCTGGTTCCAGACGCAACGCGCGCTCGGGCCCACTCCGGTGCGGGCGAGCACCTCCTCCGACGCACCCGACGAGCCGTCGGCCGGTGCGACGGCGTCCGGGGAACCGGTGCCGTCGACGTCGGTCTCCGAACTCGACGAGTCGACCGCCGTCGAACCTTCGGCCGGCGAGCGGGGGAGACCCGGGCGGCCGGGCGGCCGAACCGCGTCGACGCCGCGCGGGGTGAACCTGGTGCTGCGCACCCTGGCCTACCGGGTGGCCCGGAACGAGGGGGCGGACCGCACGATCGGGGGCGAGCTCGGGCTGGCGTTGGACGCGGCGAAGGCCACCGACCGCTGGGTCTCCCCGGTGACGCTGAGTTTCGCCCTGGGCGGCACCGCGCGCCCCGGTGCCGACGAACCGGTGATCGAGGTCCCCGACGTCCTCGCCTTCGCGCGCTACGGCGATCGCTGGACACTGCTGGGCGACGGCTCGGTGGCGACCGACCCGACCGTCGACCCGATGGACCGGGAGAACTCTCCGGAACTGCCGCCGTGGGCCTTCGAAGGGTTGCTGGTCGACGACGTGGCGACCGCGGGCGGGTCGTCGTCGATCCTGTCGTATCCGGGGGCCGAGGCCACGGTGTCCATGATCCGGCGGCATCTCGCGCCCGCGGTGAAAGCGGTCAGCGCCTTCTGGGGGACCGAGTGGCCACGGCGCGTCGTGGTGACGGCGACCGGGACCGACGAGCAGTTCACGGCGTTCACCCGCACCGATCCGGCGCTGATACCGGCCGCCGCCGGTGCCGCGGTGTACTCGCGGATCGACCGGGGCACGCGGACCGTCGTGGGACAGCGGGTGGTGCTGGCACCGGTGGCCGGTGGGCTGTCGGCGGCCGGGATCGGGATCCTGCTGCGGCACGAACTGACGCATGTCGCGACCCGGCTGATGACGGCGGAGAACGCTCCGATGTGGCTCACCGAAGGGGTCGCGGAGTACGTCGGACGTCGCGGGACCGCACAGGACCTGAAGGACGCGGCCCCCGAACTGGCGGCGCAGGTGTCCGAGGGCGACCTGCCTGTGGCACTGCCCGCGGACACGGACTTCACCGGTGACCCGGAGCGCGCGCGGGCGGCGTATCAGTCGTCGTGGACGTTCGCCCGGTTCGTCGCGGAGCGGTTCGACGAGGACCGGTTGCGGAAGATGTACTGGGAGGCGGCCCGGGCGGACAGCGCGCGGAAGGCCGACCTGGCGGTGGAAGCGGTACTGGGTGTGAAGACGGCAGAGCTGATGGAGCAGTGGCAGCGGTGGTTGCGCAAGGAGGTCCGCTGATGCGGCGAACGCTGTTGGTCACCAACGATTTCCCGCCCCGGCCGGGCGGGATCCAGTCGTATCTGGAGAACTTGATCGGCCACCTGCCGCCGGACGAGGTGATCGTGTACGCGCCCCGCTGGTCGGGCTGCGAGGAGTACGACGCCGCCGCGCCCTACCGGGTGGTGCGTCATCCGACGACGCTGATGCTCCCGTCGCCGGCCGTCGCCCGCCGGGCGGTGCGGCTGGTGCGCGAGAACGACGTGCAGACCGTCTGGTTCGGTGCCGCGGCGCCGCTGGCGGTGCTCGGTCCGGTGCTGCGGCAGGCCGGCGCGGAACGCATCGTCGCGAGCACGCACGGCCACGAGGTCGGCTGGTCGATGCTCCCGGGCGCGCGGCAGGTGCTGCGGGTGATCGGCGACACCGCCGATGTGATCACCTTCGTGAGCAAGTACACGCGGAGCCGGTTCGCCTCGGCGTTCGGGCGGTGGGGTGCGCTGGAGTACCTGCCGTGCGGCGTGGACGTCGAGCGGTTCGCACCGAACCCGGTGGCCCGGCACCTGCTGCGCGAGCGCTACGGCCTGGGGGAGCGGCCCGTCGTCGTCTGCCTGTCCCGGCTGGTACCGCGCAAGGGCCAGGACGTGCTGATCCGGGCGCTGCCGCAGCTGATCGACGACGTGCCCGACGTGCACCTGATGATCGTCGGCGGCGGCCCCTACGGCGACCGCCTGAAGGAACTGGCCGCCGAGAACGGCGTCGAGGACCGGGTGACGTTCACCGGTTCGGTGCCGCCGGAGGAGTTGCCGGGCCACTACGCGCTGGCGGACGTGTTCGCCATGCCGACCCGGACGCGGGGCGGCGGGCTCGACGTCGAGGGCCTGGGCATCGTGTTCCTGGAGGCTTCGGCGTGCGGAGTCCCCGTCGTCGCCGGTGACTCCGGGGGCGCCCCGGAGACCGTGCGCGAGGGCGAGACGGGTCTGGTGGTCGACGGCCGCGACGTCGGCGCGGTGGCCAATGCGGTGTCGTCGTTGCTGCGCGACCCGGAGCGGGCCCGCACGATGGGCGAGGCCGGGCGCCGCTGGACGGTGGAGCACTGGCAGTGGAAGCAGCAGGCCGCGCGCCTGCAACAGCTGCTGTAGGCGCGGCATCCGGTGGCGTGTTCGCGGCACTCGGCTCTTGGACGCGGCAGCCGCCGTCAGTGAACCGGGGAAACCCGGGATGAACGACTCCGAGATGAACGATGGAGTGTGCTCCGCTCGTTCGTCCCGGACGGTCGGTCAGTCGTCGCCAATGTCGGTGAGGATGTCGTCCATGGTGAAGCGGGAGCCGTCGTCGGCGGCCTTGGCCTCGTCGTAGGCGCGGACATCGGCCGCGTCCTCCAGGTGTTCGAAGTACTCCAGGTCGGCGGCGGAGATGAGTGCCGCCGCGGGCTTCCCGTGCTTGGTGATGATGGTGCGCTCTCCCCGGTAGAAGGTGCGGGCGATCTCGTCGCTGATTCCGGTACGCAGGTCGGCGACGGCAACGGTGCGGTGGGGACGTGCCGTGGACATGTTCCCAGGTTAGAAAACCGAACAAAATGTGTCAATATGACGTTTTGTACAAAACAAATGTTATTCTGGCGCCGTGAAATATCGGATCGAATACCTGCGTGATGCGAAGAAGTCGCTGGTTGGCATCGGTCGATCCGATCGCAAGCTCTTCGGTCAGATCAGGGAAGCGATCGAGAGGCTCGTCGACGATCCCCGACCGGACGGATGCAAGCCGCTCGTCGGGCGCGACGGTTACCGGATCCGCATTCGCGAGTACCGGGTGATCTACGAGATCGATGACGGTGCGGTGCTGGTCACCGTTGTTCGGGTCGGACCGCGGGGGTCGATCTACGAGTAGGCGATCGCCGTTCACCCGACTTCGGTACGGCGAGTAGTCGGTCAGGGTGGATCAACGGGGCTCTGATCGGCACCGTCCAGGTCGTGTCCGACGACTCCTGCGGCACCCCGGAGACCGTGCACAAGGGTAGAGACGGGCCTGGCGGTCGACGGAGCGCCGGACCGGGTGCCTCGGATCGGGAGGCTTCGACTCCCGCTCGTCACTGCGTTCCTCGCGCGGCTCAGCCGGCGGGCGATCGTCGGGGGTGATCTCGACTCCGCTCGATCAGCGAAGGGGAGCTCGGTCAGCGAGGGGAGCCGGATCCTGGACGACGGCGCCGCCCGGCCGGGCGAACACGGAAAGGTTCGCGTCTCTGGGGCGACGCGTTGGGACGACCCTCTCGATGGCGAGGAGGGGAGGCCGGGATTTCGGTTCGAACGTCTCCGCAGCCGCCATCGACGGGACTCGCCGCCGTCGCCGGATCGGCAACGGTGGCGAGGACCAGTGAGAATCGAAGATCCCGGCCTCCCCGTCCCTCATACACGGACGGGGAAGCGGATCACTTCCGGTAGATCTTCTCGATCTGGCAGACCTCCCTGGCGCAGGGCTCTGACCAGGCTGGGGCCAGGATTCACCTCCCCGATCAGGGCCCATCCTCCACTTACCCTCCACTTATGCGAGCGCCTGCAGCACCGTCGTGAGGTCCGGCGCGACCGCCGCGCGCGGCGAGACGTAGTGCCGGGACGTCACCCCGGTGTCGGCGTGACCGAGTTGGGCGGCCGCGGCATCGATACCCGCGTTGTCGGCGATCAGCGTGGCCACCGACCGCCGCAGTGACCGGAGCTCCGCGTCTGGATACCCGGCTGCCCGCCGGAAGTACAGCCACTCGCCCTGCATCGTGGACGAGGACATGTAGCCGCCGTCGTCGGCCGGGAACACGGCATCGTCGATCACCCCGAGGCGCCGCCGCGTCCGCCGGTCGCGCAGGGCGACGGCGGCGAACGGTGGGAGCGCGAGCTGGCGGTGTCCGGCGTCGGACTTGGTGAACGGCTGTCGGATGGTGCCCTTGCCGGAGACCTGGACCAGGATCCCGGTCACGGTGAGGGTGGGCGGGTCGGCGGACAGGTCGATGTCTTCCCACCGGACGGCCAGGAGCTCGGCGGTGCGCGCGCCGGTGGCGACGGCGAGGTCGAAGAAGTCGGGCATCGCGCGTCGGCCCGCGCCGCGCCGCTTCGTCTTCCCTCGCTCGTCCGAGAGTTCCCCGTCCGCCCACACGGTGATCTTCTTGCGGAGGTCGAGGAGTTGCGCGGCGGTGAGGATGACGCCTTGGTCCTGGCTGCGGGGAGCGGGTGCGGCCTGGCGGGCGGGGTTGGCCGGCAGCGCGTCGCAGCGCACCGCGACGTCGAGCATCATGCGCAGCGGTGTCGCGGCGTTCGGCGCGCGTTTCCCGAGCTTGTCGTAGAGGCCCTGCACCCGGGACGCGCTCAGCTCCCGCAGCTGCAGGCCGCCGAGGGTCGGGTACACCAGCTTCTTCAGGTTCGCCTCGTACGTCTGCTTGGTCTGGGGCCGCTTCGTCGCCGCGACCTGCTTGAGCCAGTGCTCCCCGAGTGCCTTGACGCGGGTCTCCGGAGTGATCGCCCCCGGGTCCGGTGGCGGTTTCCGGTCGACCATCGCTGCCTTGAGCGCGGCGATCGCGGCCGCTTTCGTCTTCGCGCGGCGCTCGACCCGCCGGCGCCGGCCGTCGCTGTCGCGTACCCAGGTGCTCGCGCGCACGAACCCGTTGGGCAGTGTGGTCGTGGCGATGTTGCCGTACGTGCCGACTGCCAGGGGCGGACGTCCCATCACACACTCCGATCAGGGGTGAACTGGTTGTGCTGGCTGGCGATGGTGCCTCGGCGTCATGATGTCGAACCACCAGGTTGCGATCGTCTCGGTCAGGATCGCCGGCAGCACCGTCGGTGGACCGTCGAGGTCGGCATTCTGTGATCGCGTGGTACTTCACGGCGTCGATACGGACTTCGGCGGCGACCGCGGATCCGGTGATGTCGGCCCAGCATGCGGGTACCAGTCCGCGTGCGTTGAGGTGGTCGATCATCGGCAGGTACTTCGTGCTCATGGTCGGCGTCAGTTCACCGATCTTCTCTCCGTCGATGTGGACTGCCACCACAGCACGAGATGACCGTGAGTTCTTCACGACGTCTCTGTGCAAGGTCGCGTAGAGCAGGCCGTACCCGGATTCGGGGACGTGTTCGAAGAGTGTGTCGAAGTAGTCTGCTTCCTTGGTGACCTGCACTATCCCGGCTCGTGGGAGCATCGTGTGCGGCACGGTCGGCGGGTTGTTGAGGGGGATTGCATTGGCGGGATCTTCCGGCAACAGGATCTCGAATCGAATCAACGTCTTCTTTTCGGGGACGTCGGAGAACCAGTCCTCGCGCTCGAACATGTATATGCGACCGCTGGTGATTGCGGTGCAGTCTGAGTCCGTGATCCTGCGAATCGTCCGCACCCACTTCCGTGCGACGTCGGCGGGAAGGTAGCCGAGCAGGGTGCCATCGACGCGCACGGCGATAGCGTTCCTGTCGTGCTCGTTCTCGGGCTCGGGTACGAGCTCGACGTCGAGGCGGAGTTCCTCACCGCTGCGATTCCACGACAGCGGGAACAGTCGTTCGATCGCCGCCTGTCGCCACGTGATGCCGACGACTTTCTGATCGCACCAGGCGCTCCGGTCGATCGTCCATAGCCTGAATCTGGGGTTGCTCATTCTCTGCTTCCGGTCCGTCGGGGCCTGGTTGTTCGCTGATCATGGTGTCGTTGGTCGACGCCTACACGGCGGCCATCACGCACACCAGTCGGTGTCGGCCAACGCGCCGTCGATGTGTGCGCGCTCGTCGGCGGTGAGGGTTTCGATGCGGGCGAGGAGGGTGTGTCGGTCGGTCCAGACCTCGTCGGCCATCTCCATGCCGGCCACGCCTCGGCACCAGCGGATCGCGTCGATCAGGGCGTCGAGGGGGATGAGCAGGCGTGCGGCGATCCGGTCCACCGTGCGTTCTTCACGGGCGATCAGGACTGGCTGCTCGGGCAGGACGCCGCGTTCGACGTGGACGAGTTCGTGAGCGAGGACGGAGCGGCGCGCGGCTTGAAGAAGGCGCGGGTCCATCACGATGTGCCGGTCACCGTCCCAGCCGCCGGCGATACCGTCGTCGGTGAAGCACCAGACGATGTCGATGCGTGGGTGGTGGTCTCGGAGCCAGCGCCACGGGTTCAGGGCTCCGGTCATGCGGGATCGAAGTCGTCGCCGGAGTCCTGGTTCTCCTCTCCGACGTTGCTGGTGTCTTCGGCCATCTCCTTGACGCGCTTGGAGGCGACACGGATCGCCGGCTCAGTGTCTTGTGCCTTCGCAGCGGTGACCTGGTGTTGAGCCTGGTGGCCGAAATTCGGCGTGATGACGTTGGGGTCGCCTTCGTCGCGGAACATTCGTGCGGCCTCGGGATCAGTGCGTTTACGGATCTCATCGAGGATCTGAGCGTTCGTCGCGTACCCGAGCGCAACCGGGATGCCGGCAAGTTCTACCGAGGCTGAGTCGACGTAGCCGGTTTCAACAAGAGCGTCGACTTCGTTGTGGCGGTATGCGCGTGCCAGTGCGATCACGAGTTCAGGGTCGAGCTTCGACTTCGCCAGTTGCCGGCTGATCGTGCTGTGCGAGACGCCGGTGTTCGTGGCGACCGTCCGAAGGCTGTCCCCTCCAGTGAGGGCGTCCAACCATTCTTGAAAGTTCATGTGGTGCAGGTTAGCACCGCTCAGTTTTTTGTGTAACCACCTGCGGTGATGATCTTGATTCCCCTGTCTCGTCCGCTCCGACTGTTGCAAGATCGACCCATCTGGTGCATGATCGTTACACCTCGAACGGAAGCGCACCACGGAAGGGGGAACATGAACCGAATCCGATTCCGCGAGGGCGTCATCGACGCCATGAAGCGAGAACACAATTTCGAGTCGGACGCGCAGGCTGCTGCCGCGCTCGGAGTCACTGCCGACCAGCTCGAACGACTGCGCCACGGCGCACCGATCAGCGCAGATATGGCATTGCAATTCGCGGCGGTGCAAGGGACGGGCTATCGGATCGACCTTTGGATCGAACCCGTGCCGGCATTCGATCTGGCCACCACATAAGAGCGGCCGTCGCCTGCTGGAACAGGACGACGGCCAAGAGAACTCGGGAAGGAGTTCAACCATGAAGATTACCAGGCTCTACAAGGGCCATCAGCTCACCGCGGAGACCACCAGCGTGGTCGTCGATCACGAGGTACTTGCCGCAGCGGCGGAGCGGATGTGCCGGCGGGTGGAGGACGAGCGGTTGGACCTGCTCTGGCTCGGCCGGATGTGCGCCGAGCACATGCGGGCTACCGGGGGCGCCGGCGTCGCTCAGGCCGTGTGGGGGGACCCGCTGGTCTCGGTCTTCCCGGCCGACTTCGCGCGGGCGGAGCGGTCGCGGTTGGCCCGGATGGAAGCCACGCAGGACTACACGGGCCTGAGCGAGATGGCGGGAGCGGTGTCGTGACCGGTGTCTACGACCTTGACCAGGTGCGGGCGCAGCGGCTCGCCACCGACATCGTCGACCTCGACCTCGACCTCGAGCAGCGGCCGCAGCGGCTCCTCAACGTGACCTCGATGGCCGCGCTGCTCGACTGCACGACCCGCCAGGTGTACCGGATGAACGCCGCCGGCCACATCCCGCCCGGCTTCCACCTCGGCCAGGCCCTGCGGTGGCGCGAACTCGACGTCGCGGCCTGGATCGAATCCCTTGGAGAGGACGCATCGTGACCGAATCAACCGAACAGAATCCGGTGAAGATCACGTGGGACGGCATGCTCGCCGGACTCACGGAGCGCCTCGACATGGAAGCGCGCCGCTCGTCGGACTTGAACTTCGCGCGGTACCTGCGGAGCGGGAATCCGAAGTACGGGTATGCGCGCCGACCGAAGTCGGCTGTGCGGAGTGTCGCGGAGTTGGTGGGCGTACTCGATCGACTGGTCGTCGCTGACGATGCGGGGCGTCTCCGCGAGTGGGTTCGGGAACTGCGCCGAGCCCTCGACAATGTGGATCACATGTTCGGCATCCTCGAGGACGATGTCCGCAGTTTCGTCGACGACGGACCAAGTGAGGAAGAGCGGAAGGCCACTGCTGAGCAGAAACTGACGGCGAACGCGCTGGTCTTCCATGACGCTGCTACCAGTAGGCCTGGTCGTGTTGAGGATCTCCTTGCTCAGGTCCTCGCGGAACTGAAGACATTGAACGCTGCGCACCGCCCGCGGTCGTTCACGTTCGAGGGCTCCGACCAGAAGCCTGACGAGACTCGGCGCCAGATCCTTAGGGACCTGGTGCGACGTGCTGGCCTTCAGAAGAAGGCGGGTGCGTGATGCCGTGGATTCGGATTGCTGAAGGTCCGGACGAGGGCCGTCCGGTCTACATGTTCCGGGGGCCGGCCGCCGATTCTTTGCCGCTGGCCACGTCGGGGGTGTTCACGGTGGTCAGGACTTCCGGGGTGGAGATGGGCCTTGATGCGGGGTCGGTGGAGATCTGCGTGAAGCGAGCAAAGAGCCGCGTCGTGATCCCGCGGCGGGTGTCGTGGGTACTGCTACGAGAACCCGGTGTCGTTCTGGTTGATGTGAACCGCCCCATGCCCGCGAACTGGTTGTCCGTCGAGAAAGTCCACGAACTCGCGACCATGCTCGCTGGTGAAGTACTCCGGGAATCGGGGATCACTGCCGGGGTCGGGGAAGTGGAACTCGACGTCGCCGGAATTGCGGATCCGGATCGGATCGTCGAGGACATCGATGCTCCGACACACCGCAGGACCGTCATGCTCGGTGTACGTCCACGCGTCCGGCGTGAAGGGCTATGCCTAGTCCCGGAGCTCGTGGTGCTGACCATCCAGTTCAGGCGTCCAGAATCCAAGTCGCACTGGATCGGGGGCGACCAGTGATCGATCTGTTGTTGGCGGCCACTCCGGTCGTGCTCGCGGTCATGGCGTCTCTGGTCGCGGTGGTGTTGATCGTGCGGGCCGTGGTGGCTGAGGCCTCGACGGAACTCCGGCGGGTCGAGGCGGTGCTCGCCGAGGTCGAGGTCGACCTCGATCGGACCAGGTGTGCGTTGCGGGCTGCGGTCGCTGATGTCGTCGCGCTCGAGGACCAGCTCACCGAGGCCGAGTCTCACCGGCCCCCGAGGGGCGGGGAGGTGGTGCGTATTCGTGAGGGCCGGCAGGTCCAGAACGCGCACGTACTCGACCTCCTCAGGGACGCCAGCGAAGTCCAGGCCGACGTCGAGGAGGCCTCACGACGGTTGAAGGAGCGGTTCGCGTGACCATCAAGAACACGCCGCCGGTTTCGTTGGCGGAGCGGCGGTCCAGGTCCCGGTCGAGTGTGATCGAGGTTCATCTCGATCGGCTCGCACAGTGCCGGGCGGCTATCGACCTGTGTCGGGAGACCCTCGATCGGCGGGGCGCCCGCCTGGACATCGTGGTTTGTGATGTCGATGGCGACGAGCTCCTGGTCCTGCCGCCCCCGGTACCGCAGGTGACGGTGCGTGCGGCCGCGGTCTTCCCCGACCTCGACGAGGTCGTGGTCGGGGTGACCGACCCGATCGACGCGTCGGTGTTCTCCGCGGTGGAGGCGTCCATGGCCGCGGTCGCGGATCTGCTGCAGCAGATCCGGCTGCACCCTTCCGAACACGGGGGCCACCGGTGAGCCGCCGGCCGCCGCGCTGCCGGGACTGCGACGCGCCTATCACGTTCTGGCCGTCATTGAACAGCGGTTCGTGGCTGTGTGTGGACCTGTCCTCGGACGAGGCGGGCACGGTCCGCAAGGTCGTCTCCGGGAACCGCGTGTACGCCGATCGCCTCAAGGGCCTCGACCTGGCAGCGGCCCACGCTGACGGCCAGATGCTGTTCACCCTGCACGCCACGACGTGTCGTGCTCGTCGCGGTCCCCGGTCCGGGCGCCGCCCCGACCACCTCACCCCCTCTCCTTCTTCTCGCTGAAAGTCGAGCCTTCCTCATGTCCACTGTCGAAACCCTCACCCAAATGCCGCCGGAACTGCGGCTGCCCATCGACGCCCTGCGCCCGCACGGGATGAACCTGCGCCGCGACCTCGGGGACCTGTCCACCCTGACGGCGTCGATCAAGGCGAAGGATGTCCTGGCCCCGATCACGGTCGCCCCGGCCACCGAACCGGGCCAGTACGTCATCCTGGCCGGACACCGGCGGGTCGCCGCCGCGAAGAAGGCGGGCCTGGACACGGTGCCGGCCACGATCCGCCACGACCTGACCGACGAGGCCGACCAGATCGCGGTCATGCTGACCGAGAACCGTGACCGTGCCGGACTGACCGCCGACGAGGAAGCCGCCGGCGTCGAGTACATGCTCGACCTCGGGGAGTCGGTGAAGACCATCAGTCGTCGTGTCGGCTGGTCCGCGACGAAGGTGAAGGCCCGCGCGAAGATCGCCCGCCTCGACGCCGAGGTGCGCGCCCAGATCCACCAGCACCAGCTGACCATCGCCGACGCCGTCGCGATCGCTGACGCCGACCCCGAGGACCGGGAAGAACTGCAGGCGGCGGCCGGTACCCCGGACTGGGAGGTCGTCAAGGTCCGCATCCAGCGCGCCGCCGCCCGCCGCCGACTCGCTGCCACGCAGGCCAAGAAGGCTCAGGCACTCGGGTTCGGCGAGTACTGGTTCGGGTCCGCCCTGTACGCGGCACGGCACGGCGGGTTCCGGAAAGTCGAGGAGGAGACCGGCCGCAAGACCACCGGCCTCGAGGAAAAGGACTGGGATCCCGACCTCGCGGCCTCCATCGCAGACGACCCCGACCGTTTCGCGGTCTACGCGATCACCGGAGACCACGACGCGCCGGTGAAACTGATCGTGTACCGGCTCGGTGACACGCTCCCGCCGGCGGAAGACCCCGCCGACGACACAGACTCCGGCCCGGGGACCAGCGGTGCCCAGACCGCGGAAGACCAGGAGGCCGCGGACCGGGCGGACGAGGAAGAGCGCGCCGCCCAGCAGTTGCAGGACGAACTCGACGCGGCCGCCGAGGTGCGGCTCGCGTTCCTGCGGAACCTGCCACCTGCCCAGTTCCGCCCTCACCTGGCCGGGATCATCGCCGACCTGGATCGCGCGAACAGTTTCTGCCCGATATTCCGCCGCGATATGTTCCCCGACGCCGCGGGCATCGACGCCGACACCGACGAGGACGCCATGGCGCAGTGGATCTCAGGGGCAGCGCTGGATCAACTGCTGTGGACGTCGACCGTCGGCGACCTGAATCGCTTCCTCGCCCGCTGGTTCACCCGCTTCGCGATGGTCAACAGCTGGGCCGCCGACGAAGCGATCCTGTACGCGAGCATCCTCGCCAGAGTCGGCTACCAGATGTCGTCGGTGGAAACCCGACTGGTCGACCACTACCTGCAGACCTGGTCCACGCGAGGCGAGGACACCCTGCCGTGACCGCCCGTGACGACCCGGATGCGTGGTGGCATTCGCTGCCCATGGACCGGCGCGCCCAGATCTTCCGGTGGGTTGCCGGCCCCGACCCGGTCGCCGTCGAGGTGCCCGGGCAGCTCGAACTCCTCGACCCGCTGTCGCTCCCGTTCTCTCCGAAGGATTTCCGATGAAACCACTCGCTCTGCTGGCCACCCCGCTGGTGGCCCGTAGTCACCGCAGTACCCGACCCGCCGATCCGATGACCGTCCCCGAGGGGCAGCCGACGTGGTGCCTGCGCCGCACCGCACCCCGGTTCGGGGTACACGCGTCCCGCCCCGACTCCGCCGGCACGGTGACGTTGCTGTCTCCCGGTGTGCCGGTGACGTTGACGCTGACCCGCCTCGACGACGACGGCGAGCACTGGTGGGAGGTCCCGGCCGACGCGTGGAGTCCCGGGGACCGTGTCGACGTCGGGCCCCTCCCACCCGGCCACCACGTCACGTTCGCCTGCCACGCCCCGAACGGAGGCCGATCCTGATGACCTCGGACGACACCATCGAACTCGCCGGAGACGTCTACCTGGCGGCACTGGCCGCCGGCGTCCGAACCACGCTGATCGGCAAGCGCCCGGACCAGATGAGCATGGAGGCCGCCGATACGCACGTCGGTCCGTTCTTCGTCACGCTGACCGGCAACCCCCTCGTTCAGTCCGGGATGGCGTGGGAGGTCTCCAAGTTCATCGACGCCCACGACCTCGACACGCGATGGCCACCGACCACCCACGAGGTCCCCGCGGCCTGGCTGGACCTGTGGCTGACTGGGTTCCGGATGGGCGCCCGGGTCGTCCTGGGCGCGCTGTACCCGCCCCCGCTGACCAGCGACGAACTCGACGCCGAGGTGGACAAGTTCCTGGCGCCGATGGCCGATGACCCGTGCGCGATGGAGCGGTTCCGCGAAAGCATCGTCGCGGTTTCCCTGGACGAGGACATCGAGGATCGGCCGCCGCTGACCTACGGGGACGCCCGGTGATCGCAGCCCGCCCCACGCCGGCGTGGTGGTCGATGCTGTGGCGCCTGACGGTCGTCGTGGTCCTGCTCGTCACCTGCCTCGACGCGGCCTGCGGGGGCTGGTTCTGGTGACCACCCGGCCCCGCCCCCGCGCCCCACCCCGCCGCGCCCCGCTTCCTGTACGTCCGCGTTCTGTTCTTCATCTCCTCCGAAGGGAATCTCCTCGACATGTGGGCTCGTGTTGGCGACACGTTCGCGATGCACCCGCTGCCCCTCAACGTGGGCGAGCTTCCCGACGCCGACGATCGTCTCCTGAACGAGACGATCGGGTTCTTCATCCGCTGCTGCACGCAGTCAGCGGCCCACCTGACGGACTACGTCATCACCCGCGGCACCGCGATCGCGCTCGCACCCACGCGAGCCGACGTCCTGCTGCAGACGTGTGTGCGAGCCGGACTGATGGAGGAGAACCCTGTCGGGGAGGTGATGACGTACAAGCTGTTCGACGGCGACTCCGACTTCATCCACCTGAGGTTGAAGAAGGACATCGACTGGGAGCGGCAGCGTAAAGCTGACGCCGGCCGCCCCAGCCTGATCATCCCGGTCCGTCTCCGAGATGGTGACGGATGCCGATGGTGCGGGAACGTCGTGGACTGGTCCGCCCGCAAGGGCGGACGCGCAGGCACCTACGACCACTTGGAGCCGGGAGAACCGGCCACGGTGGACACCTACGTGGTGGCCTGCAAGTCCTGCAACAGCAGCCGGCAGGACGGAGAACTCCCCCGGGGGTCCACCGGACTGCTCGATCCGCCGGCCGAACCGATCTTCTCTCGGTACTCGGTCAAGTTCCTCACGGAGAATCGATGGCGCATCAGCCAAGGGCTACCGGTGCCCTCGGCCACCTCGCCGGAGACCATCCACGCATACGCCCGCGTAGCTGGCAGCCAGTCAGCGCGCACCACGTCCTCATCGAGCCCGCAGCCAGCGGGAGATGCCCCAGCAGTCGCAGCAGCCGTAGGCGCTCCAGTGGGGTCGGGTGACGCAGCTCAGAGCGCGAACCCGAGGACGACGACTCAATCGAGCCCGCAGCCAGCGGGAGATTCCCCGACAGTGCCGCAGCCGAAGGCGCGCCAGACGGGGTCGGGTGACGCAGCTCAGAGCGCGAACCCGGAGTCGAGGGGACCAGCAGCCGAAGGCGCGGTCCCTGAACGGTCACCCGCCCCTGCACAGCCAGTGCACCGGGAGGCCGTGGACCAGGCAGCCGAAGGCGCCGGTCCGAACGGGCACACCGCGGGCCCGCCGGGCCGGCCCGACCCGACCGGGGTCGGGCCGCCCGGACAGGCCGAACACGAGGACGAACCCGGCGCACACGCGCCACCGGACGGATCCACAGATATCCACAGATATCCGGCTGATTCCGCAGATACGAAGGGTCCAGGACCTATCGAGACTGGTCGGGACGGGTCGGGTCGGGTCGGGTCGGGCAGGGTCGCGAGCCCGTCTCACCCTCCCTCTCCACCGTCCGATCCCTCTCTCACTAATTCATCACCTCGACGTCGTGGACGTCGAGGCCGAGGCCGACGCTAGAAGGAGAACCGAGCCATGCCCTCACCGCGTTACCGAATCCGTAAGTACCCGCCCCCGTCCGGCCGATGGGAAGTCCAATACCGGCACCGCGACTTCGTGTCGATCCAGACGTTCGATTCGTGGCAGGAGGCCCTCGACTACGTCAACGCTCACATCGAGATGCGGTGCGTGGTCGCGGCGCGCGCGGCCTACGAGAGGTACGAGTCCGTGCGTTCCCACATCCGCCGCGGCGCCCTGGGATCCCTCGACGTGACGGTCGGCGGCTGATGCCCGTATATGAACCGCTCAGCGACCGATTCCTGTTCGCAAGCCCGTACCCGTTCGATGGCAGGCAGCGACGCCTGGGCGCCAAACTCCGAGACGACCTCCGCGACCTGGAGTACCTCACCGGCGCGTGGCCGTTCCTGGTCACGCTGCGCGAGCGAGGCACCCGGAAGCGGTGGGTGCAGTCCCAGACCCGCCAGCAGTCAATGCTGATCACCGAGCGGCTGGAACACCACGGGCTGCGCGGCACACCGCGGCCGACACCGACCGACGTCGACGTGCTCGACCTCCTGTCCGACATCGCCTCGAAAGCGACCTGGATCGTCCGCGAGATCCAGGCCGCGATGCCCCAGTACCGGCCGGAGATCTGGAATCCACCGCACTCGGCGGCCCGAGACCCGCGCCCATGGCTCGCACTCGCCGCCCGCCTGCTCCCGCAGGCGCACACCGCGACCGCGGCCGACGACGACCCGATCGTCGAGTGGATCGAACGCATACTGGCGCCGGCACTGGACAAGACCGCCCGCAGCCTGCACGACGTCCGTGACGGGCAGGAGCTCGACGCGATCTGCCCGTGGTGCCTGGGCCGGATCCGGACAGCGACGACTGGGCGGCCGACGCTGCGCGTGCACTACCCGTCCGATCAGGACCTCGACCACGGCAGGACGCTCGACGACCTCGGTCGCACCGCTGACCAAGCGGCTCGGCGCCCGGCGGCCGAGGCCTTGATCGTCTGCCACGGACTCGACTGCACCCCGCCGTCGAACGCGTGTGGATCCCGCTGGCGTGACAAGCCGGCGTGGCCGATCCGCGAATGGGACTGGCTCGCCCGCCAGCTCCTCACCACCGAAATGAGAAGGAACTGAACATGCCCACCGTCATCGATTTCGTCGAGGACCGCCTCGCCGAACAGCGCACCCCCCAAGGCCTCGCACAGCACATCGACCCCGACCGGTACGGGCGCATGATCGACGTGCTCACCGCGGCCGCGGATCAGATCACGACCACGATCCAGTGCTACGGCGGCGACCCGACCGACAACCCCCTCGCAGCTGGCCTGCTGGCGATCGCCCAGATCTGGGACGACCACGACGACTTCGCCCCCGAAGCGTGGTTCCCCCTGATGATCGCGGGCAAGAGTCCGGCCGATGGCTGAGCGCGAGCCCGACGCGATGGCGGCAGCGGCGGCGCGTGCCGCCGCTGCCAAGTACGTCCGCCCGGGACAGGCCACGCTCGCCGACATCGTCGACGTCGCGTTGCAGGCCTACCTCGACGCGCTCTCTGGCCCGGATGAGGCGGGGCGGAGCGAACCGTGAGTATGCCGGCGAAGATCTTCACGCCTGCTGAGCGTCGGGCGTACGGGCGCTGCATGGACTGCGAGTGGCATCCAGGCACGCAAGGACATCATCCGGAGTGCCCGGAGCTGGCGCGTCGGGTCGCGCGAGCGCAGCGGAGGCGACGGTGAGCGTGCGCTGTGCCTGGTCGAAGGCTTGCCCGCTGGGTTATCCACAGGGCATACTGGGCTCGGTCGTTCCCTCATGCCCAGATCCGGGCATGAGGGTTCCGTCGTCTCCGGGGCCTGACGGTGGGTAGGACGAGACTGCGGGTCTGCCGCGAGCCGGGGTGCGGCGAGATCCAGGCCGCGTCTCTGTGCCCTTCGCATAGGGCGCTACGGGACCGACGGCTGAGGGCGTCGACGCCGACCAAACGGAACCAGGACCGCGATCGCGCTCGCCGGCGCGCGGCGGTGGACGCGCACCGGGCTCGCCGCGGCGACTGGTGTCCCGGGTTCGAGCGCGCTCCGCACCCTGCGACGGACCTGACCGCCGACCACGTCCGCGAGCAGCAGGACGG
The DNA here is from genome assembly GCF_047600385.1 of Gordonia sp. (in: high G+C Gram-positive bacteria). Taxonomy (GTDB): domain Bacteria; phylum Actinomycetota; class Actinomycetes; order Mycobacteriales; family Mycobacteriaceae; genus Gordonia. Next base: position 2,549,137 of record NZ_JASGKZ010000001.1, read on the forward strand.
CGGTGCGTGGGACGGTCCGCTCGCGGTGCTGTGCCGGTCGTGCAACTCGCGCAAGGGGCGGCGCACGCAGCTCCGCCTCGACGACCGCACCCGCAACTCGACGCCGGCGCTGGCGCCTCGATGGACCCCCGGATCGAACACCAGTTCGACCCCCTGGGGGGTGCCCGCGCCCGAGAGGCCCCACAGGCAGCCGCCGAAGAGGTCTCCGGATGGTGCGGAGGGTCCAAGACGTCGGGGAGCCGGTGGGCTCGACCCGCTGACGTAGCCGACCAGGAAGCGACGACGATGACCGACGAAGCGAAGACCACGACCACGATGGGCGGCACGGCCTCGTCGTGGCGGTGCCTGGTCTGTGGATGCACCTGGACGTGGCGGGCGACGTACGCCGGGTTCGCCGCGTACGCGGCGATGCAGCGTGAGCACAACGGCCGTCTGGTGCTCGTCGACCCGATGTGTGCCGGCGAGGACTGAGCGTCGTGGACGGCGGCCACGCGTGGGCGGTGCTGGTCGGCGGGGTCCTGTGGTGGGAACGGCGGTGCGCTGTCCGGGGTGAGCCCGAGAAGCTGCTCAGTCGCGCGATGGATCGAGGCCGCGAGAAACACCTCGTCCTCCGCTGGGTGTTGAACGGCGTCGTGATCGCGACAGCACTGCACCTGCTCCGGTGGATCTCCCCGCGGTGGGACGTCTACCAACTGGCGCGCTGGACGGCGCGCTGAACTCTTCCGCCGGCGGCGTGATGCCGCTGGCGTTCTTCTGATCCGGGCGAGACGCCCGAGGAGGTGATCTTCTGATGGCTGGCCATGGTGGAGCTCGTAACCGCTCCGGACCGGCGCCGTCGTTGACGTCGGCGCGTTCGGACGCCCGCGACGTCCGCGCGAAGAGGCTGCCGGTGGGCGGCTACCGCGGCGACTTCCCGCCGTTGTCGGAGTTCCTGCCGGACGCGACAGAGCGCGAGGGGCAGGTGTGGGCCGACCTCTGGCGCACCCCGCAGGCCTCGCAGTGGGCCGTCGAGTCGTGGCGGCACCGCACGGTCGCGATGTACGTCCGGTGGCTGGTGCGCGCCGAGGATCCCGAGGCGACGGCCGCGACGATCACCGCCAGTCAGCGCATGGCCGACCAGATCGGCATGACCCCGGCGGGACTGCGGGAGAACGGCTGGCTGATCGTCGCCGACGACTCCGCTGTTCACCCGGACCAGGTCGACAAGCAGGCTGCGGCGAAACGAGCGGGGAAGACCCGTACCAACGGCGGCGGACGGCGTATGCGGTCGGTGTGATGGCTGAGGGGTACCTCGTCGACTTCCCGACGCTCGCCGACCTGCAGGACCCGTGGATCCAGGCGCACTGCTGTGTCCCGGACGGCTTCGACGTCGGGCAGCCGTTCGTCATGTCGGACTGGCAGTTCTGGTGCACCGCGAACCACTACCGGGTGCGGGCATCGGCGAAGTGGCAGCCGCGCCGGCCGATGAAGTCGCAGGCCTTCACACACCGCATGTCGCTGGTGATCGGGCCGCAGAAGTCGGGGAAGGGCCCGTGGTCGGCGGCGTTGACCGCGGTCGAGGCGGTCGGCCCGTCCCTGTTCGCCGGGTGGGCGGGCGACGACGACGGGTACGCCTGCGCTGACTGGGGGTGCGGGTGCGGGTTCGAGCACGAGTACGAGCCGGGCGAGCCGATGGGGATGCCGCACCCGACGCCGCTGATCCAGCTGACCGCGACGAGCGAGGACCAGGTCGGCAACGTGTACCGGCCGCTGACGACGATGATCCGCCGCGGCCCGCTCTCCGACATCATGCTCGTCCGCGAAGGCTTCATCCGGCTCCCGGGCGACGACAACCGGATCGACATCGTCACCGCGTCGGCGAACTCCCGACTCGGCAACCCGATCTCCTTCGCGTTGCACGACGAGGCGGGCCTGTACACGAAGGAGAACAAGCTCCTGAAGGTCGCCCGGACACAGCGGCGCGGCGCGGCCGGCATGGACGGCCGGACCCTGGCGACGTCGAACGCCTACGACGCGTCGGCGAACTCGTACGCGCAGCAGGAATACGAGAAATCCGCGCGCGACGTGTTCAAGTTTTGGCGGCTCCCGCCGGCCGGATTGAGCTGGGGGAACCGGAAGGAACGCCGCCAGATCCTCAAGTACGTGTACGCCGAGTCGCCCTGGGTGACGCTCGCGGCGATCGAGGCCGAGGTCGACGACCTGATGAAGACCGACCCGGCCGAAGCCGAACGGTTCTTCGGGAACCGGGCGACGACCGGCATGGGGTCCTGGCTCGAAGACGGACTGTGGGAAGCGGCGTACGCCGGTGCCTGACATGAAGTGGCTCGCGAACCCGCCACGCGGAACGCAGATCGTCGTCGGGTTCGACGGCTCGGACAGCGACGACTGGACGGCGCTGCGCGGCCAGACCCGGTCCGGCCGGCAGTTCACGCCCCGCTACGGCCCCGATCGGCGGCCGACGATCTGGAATCCCGCCGAATGGGGCGGCCAGGTCCCGCGCCGCGAGGTGCACCTGGCCGTGCTCGAGGTCCACGACCGGTGGTCGGTGGCCCGCGGCTACTACGACCCGTTCGGGTGGTGGTCCGAGATCGGGACGTGGGCCGAAGAGATCGGTGCGGACAAGGTGATCGAGTGGCCGACGAACCGGGACAAGGCGATGTTCGAGGCGATCAAGCGGTTCGAGGTCGACCTGCGCACCGGAGCGATCACCCACGACGGATGCCCACTGACCACCCAGGCCGTCGCAAACTCGCGCCGGGTACCGCGACCCGGACAGCGGTACGGACTCGGGAAACCACACGGCGAGTACCACCGCAAGATCGACCCGGCGATCGCCTCGATCCTCGCCGACGAAGCGGCCGGCGACGCGACCGCCGCCGACGCCTGGGACGAAACGACCCGCGAGGAGATCTCGCACGTCATGTACGGATTCAACTGAGGAGATCTCCCGTGACACTCTCGCCCCTGGACCGGCTGCACATCGGTGTCGCCGCCCTCGACACCGCCGAACCCGACTGGACCCGGCGTGAGCAGTACCTGCGCGGAGACCACAAGCTTCCGTACGCACCCGAGGGCGTCTCCCTCGAAGTACGAGGAGCTCCGGGTGCAGTCGATCGCGAACTGGTTCGCCGTCGCGATGCGGGCACCGGTGCAGCGCATGGAACTCGAGTCGATCTCCGGGCCGGACGGAGAGGCGGACAAGACCGCGTGGAAGCTACTCGAGGACAACGACTTCGACGACCGCGCCGAGACGCTGTTCACCCAGATGATGGTGCACCCGCGCGCGATCATGTCGGTGTCCAAGGCCGGGGCCGGTCCGCGGATCCGGGTGGAGAACTGCCGGCGCGTGTACCTGCACCCAGATCCCGACGACCCGTTCCGTCCGGCGTGGGCGGTGAAGCGGTGGACCGAGAACCAGCGGCCGCCGACGCAGCTGTGGGTGCCGGACGGTGTGAGTCTCGGCGGTGTCGACGTCGCGGTGGTCTACGACGACCGCGAATGCATCCGGTTCGAGAAGGAGCACACCGACACCGTGCTCGGGCAGTGGCGGCAGGTCCGGATCACCGAGCACGGTCTCGGTGCGCTGCCGTTCGTCGACATGGCGCTCGACGTCGACGCCGACGGCGTCCCGCACTCGCACAGCCAGGACCTGATCCCGATGCAGGACGCGATCAACACCATCCGGTTCAACTCGCTGCTGGCGATGCAGTTCAGCGCGTACCGGCAGCGCGTGGCGACCGGCTACGACCCGGTCCTGCGTGACGGCGCGGGGAACGTGGTGTACGTGAAGAACGAGGCGGGCGAGGTGATCGTCGGCCCGGACGGGCAGCCCGTCCCGCAGTTGCGCCGCTCCGGGCGCCCGGGCGTCGACCGGTTCCTCGTGTTCCCGGGGAAGGACACGAAGGTGTTCGACCTGGCCGAGTCGAACCTCGCGAACTACATGTCGGTCTACAACCGGTTCCTCACCGACTTCTTCTCCAAGTCGTCGGTGCCGCCGCAGTACGCGTTGGACAAGATGGCGAACCTGTCCGGGGACGCGCTCGCCGGCGCCGAGGCCGCGCTGCTCAGTCTGGTCGCCGACCTCAAGCGCAGCGCGAACTCGGGGATCCGGCGCGTGCTGCGGTTGTGCGACGTCGCCCAAGGGCAGACGCCGGCCAACCGGACCGTGGAATGGGCCGACACCTCCCCGAAGAGCCTCGGCCAGATCGTCGACGCCGTGGTGAAGCTGGTCAGCGCGGACTTCCCGCACGAGGCCGCCTGGGACATGCTGCCCGGCGCGACGCCGAAGAAGATCGACCACTGGAAGAAGCTGTACGACGGGGAACGCGAGTCGGCGGTCAGCGATACGCTCCTGGCCGCGTTCACCGGGCCCGGACCCGTCGGCGTCGACGTCGAGTAGCTCGTCGTGTTGCCGCCGGGCGTCGACCGCTATTACGCAGAGCAGCTCGCCCTCGCGGCACCGGCGTTGGCGGCGGTCGCTCACCTGTGGGGGAGGAAACCTCCGCCGGGGGACTGGCAGCTCTATCTCGACGAGCGGGTCGCGCTCATGGTCGCGGCGATCACCGCTGCCCAGCAGCCGATCGTCGAGCACAGTCTCGACTTCGCCGCCGAACGGCTGGACCGGGAGCCTGAGGTCGAACCGGATCCCTCCGGGCTGGTCGGGGTCGCCGGTGACGGCCTCGCGTTGGAGACCCTGATGGCCGGTGCGGTGGTCGTGGCGCGGGTCAAGGCCCGCAAAGCCGAGTCCGTGCAGGGCCTCGATACGGGGTCCTCGGCGCGCGCCGGGTGGGAGGCCGGGCGGGCCGCGGTGATCATGTACACCCAGACGGTGCTCGCCGACACGCGGCGGGTCGCGTCGAGTCTGGGGACGATCACGCGCCCGGACTCCGGCTACGTGCGGGCGTTGACCGGGTCCTCGTGCGCGCGGTGCGTCGTGCTCGCCGGCCGCAGGTATCGGTCGTCGATCCCGTTCGACCGGCATCCGAACTGCGACTGCTCACACGTCCCGTGCGGCGTCGAGGAGTTGTCGTCGCTGGTCCTCGATCCTCGCGCGTACTTCGACTCGCTGTCCCCAGCCGAGCAGGACCGCAAGTTCACCAAGGCCGGTGCCCAGGCGATCCGGGACGGCGCGGACCTGGCCCAGGTGGTCAACGCCCGCCGCGGCGCCGGCCTGTCGTTCTCGTCGGGCCGGATCACTTCCGCTGAGGCCGCGGCGATCCGCCGATCGCGTGGCGGTAGGAAGGCGCGCGCGGGTCTGGTGACGACCGAGGGGATGACCAAGCGCGGCCTGGCCGGCAAGCACATGGGCGTGGGCCGGGGGAAGAAACCGCAGCGGCTGATGCCCGAGGCGATCTACCAGGCCGCGGACGGCGATCGGGAACTCGCCCTGGAGCTGCTGAAGCAGCACGGGTACGTGGCGGGGAGCGAGTCGGGATCGAAGGCGAGTCGCCCAGCGAAGGGCCTGTCCGAGCAGAAGATCCGGGGCCTGTACCGCAAGCAGTCCGCACTCGAGGTCCAGACGTTGGCGGACCTGCCTCGGAAGCACCGGCGCGGGACCGCCCACCAGGACGTGGCCGCGACGAACCCGGGGCGCGCGATTCCCGAGCTCGACACCCGGGAGAACTGCATTCGCGTCGTGCACGCGTACTTCTTGCGACGCCGCGGCTACGACGTGATCGCCGGCCAAGGGGTCTATCGGGTCAGGACCGAGCCGGGGCAGACGACGGCGCAGGAGTCGTTGTCGGCGTGGCGGCGGGACACCGGTGGCCAGGTGCGGTCGGTGCGCACCAGCCGTACCGAGGCCCTCCGCCGGATCGACCGGCATCCGAACGGGGCGGCGGGGATCATCTCGGTCGCCTCCGTGAACCGGCAGGGTGGAGCGTCGTACGAACGGCATGTGATGGTGTGGGAGCGCCGCGACGATCGCACGGTGTTCTCCGATCCTCAGGCCGGCGTGTTCGATGACAGGGACTTGGTGACCAGGTCGAGCTACGCTGACAGTGATGTGATCATCGCGCGCCTGGACAACGCAGTACCCACCGACGCGGTGATCGACGTGGTAGATCCGACGATCAGACCGGAGGGGTGAGGGTACGTGAGCGTGACGCGGGAGCAGGTCGCCGCGGCTGTCGTCGCCTTCTACCAGGAGAAATACGGGTGGGTCGGCACTCCGGTGGTCGATCGGGTCTATGCCGGCACCGAGTACTTCGACGTGGAGATGCACTTCGCCGAGCGTGATCCCGGAGATGGTGTCGAAGGTCTGCCGCACGTCCTCGTCAAGGTGGAGACCGGAGAAGCGGTCCCGGTATGGAGGAACGGACCGGAGTGGGATCGACTGCGCGCGGAACTCGCTGACGCGGTGGAAGTCTGACGCTCGGTCTGGCGCTTGCGTCGTGAGTTATCCACAGGCATACTGATGGCGGTGGTTACCCCCATGCCTTGATCGGCTGGGGGTTTCGTCGTTTCTAAGGCCCGTCACGGGAGGTGGCGGGCCTTTTCGCATCTGCCGAGAGAGTCGGCACCAGATTCCGAGATGGAGCCTTGACCATGTATCGCACCACGCTGCCGACCCCGTCCGGGTGGGACCTCGACCGCCCCCTCGCCGCGAAGGCGGGACGCCTGCCGCACCTGCGGTTCGTCGAAGGAACACCCGGCGGCGATCCAGCCGGCGGAGGATCCGGCGGAGACCCCGCCAGCGGCGGGACCGGTGACCAGGACTCGGGCGACGACTTCAAGTCCGAGCACTCCAAGCAGTCGGTCCTGGCCGACCTCGCAGCGGCCCGGGAGGAGGCGAAGACCCTCAAGGCTCAGGTCGCGGCCTTCGAGGACGCGAACAAGACCACGGAGCAGAAGGCCACCGAAGCCGCGCAGGTCCAGGCCGACGCCGCGGCGAAGGCGATCCGGACGGCGAACCAGTACGAGGCCGCCGAGAAGGCCGGGCTGCCGCTGTCGTGGGCCAAGCGGCTCGCCGGGGACACCCCGGAGGAGCTCGCCGCCGACGCCGCACTGCTGAAGAAGGACGTGGACGCCCAGGCCTCGGCGGGTCACCGCACCGACGGCGCCGGCACGACCGGCGATAAGGCCGATCCGGTGGCGGCCGCTCCCGCCGGCGAGTCACGGCTCGCCGCGTACTACGCCAACCAGAGCAACCAGAACAAGTAGAACCACCCGTCGCCGGGCGTCGGGTCAACAGTAGGAAGGAACAGCCGTCATGGCTCTCACCCTGGCCGAATCCGCCAAGCTCTCGACGAACATGCTCGCCAAGAGCATCCACGAGATCTTCGTGCAGGAGTCCCCGATCCTCGACCGGCTGCCGCTGATGCCGATCGAGGGCAACGCGTACGCGTACGACCTCGAAGCGGCCCTGCCCGGCGTCGAGTTCCGAGGCGTCAACGAGGCCTACAACGAGTCGACCGGCGCGTTCAACGAGGCGTCCGAACGACTGGTCATCCTCGGTGGCGACTCCGACGTCGACCGGTTCATCCAGCAGACCCGCTCGAACCTGCACAACCAGCGCGCCGAGCAGGACAAGCTCAAGGTCAAGGCCATGAGCTTCAAGTTCTCCGATCACTTCTTCAACGGCGACACCGCCGTCGACCCCAAAGGATTCGACGGCCTGAGGAAGCGTCTGGTCGGCAACCAGGTCCTCGACGCCGCCACCAACGGCGCGCCGATCCTCGGGAACGGCACCACCGACACGCACGCGTTCTTCGACAAGATGGACGAACTCGCCGCGGCGTGCCCGGGAGTCAACGTGTTCTACGCGAACCGGCAGGTCCGGTCGAAGATCATCTCCGCCGGCCGCCGGATCGGTGGCGTCGACATCGTCAAGGAGGACATGACGGGCAAGCGCGTCGCGATGTGGCAGGGCATCCCGGTCCTCGACCCGGGCGACTCGCTCCTGGGAACCCAGATCCTGCCGCAGACCGAGACGGTCGGCTCGTCGTCGGCGACGAGTTCGATCTACGCGGTCCGGTTCGGCGGCTCGGACGGCGACCAGGCCGTGACCGGTCTGACCAACGGCGGCGTGATGGTCGACGACCTCGGGCAGCTGCAGGAGAAGCCCGCGCTGCGTACCCGCATCGAGTTCTACTGCGGGGTCGCGCTGTTCGGCGGCACGGCCGCCGCCCGTCTCCGCGGCGTCATCGCCGCCTGATCACGAAGGACACCTCATCATGACCGAGAACCAGCCCACGCCGGACAACGATCCGGAGACCGTCGAGGACGCCGCCGCCGCGCCGCCGGCGAAGCCGCGGGGCAGCACCCGCGGTAAGGCCAAGCCCAAGCCTCGTATCGAGACGTTCACCGCCGTCCGGCCGGACCGCAAGGTCGCGCACATCGAACGCAACATCGACACCGGCGAACAGTCCGTGGTCAAGGTCGAAGACGCCTGACCATGACCGCCCCGCTCCCGCTCGTGACGCCGGCCGACGTCTGCACCATGCTGACCCGGCCTGTCCCGGAGGAGACGTCCGCCGAGTACAAGCAGCTCGCGGAGCTGTGTGTGCAGGCGGCGGCGGAGATCCGAGCGAAAGCCCCCGCGGTGGACGCGCGGATCGCTGCCGGGTCTCTTTCGGTGGAGCGGGTGCGGGGCGTGGCCGTGGACATGGTCCTGGCCGCGCTGGAAACCCTCGAACTCGGGTTCCGGTCGACTGGTGAACGGCACCCGGAGATCGAGACGTCGCAGACGTCGCAGTCGAATCGGATGCTGATCTCGATGACACCGGACCAGCTCAAAGCCCTGATGCCGCCGCCTGTCGACGTCGGCGGCATGTACTCGGTGCCGTACGTCTGATGGTCAGGCTCTCGCAGGTCTGGAAGGCGCGGGCGCCCCGCCAGGTCACCGAGGATCCGGTGACCGGGAACCGGCGGCCGGGGCCTGCCCCGACGCCGTTCGAGGTCCGCGCCGAACCCGGCGAGCGGTTCCCGCAGACCATGCAGACCGAGATCGCCGACGACGTCGCCGCCGAGGAACAGATCCTGGTGGTCGACCCGTCCCCGGCCGCGCTCGCGATCACCGACGAGCACCAGGTGATCGACCCCGGCGGGGTGGTGTGGTCGATCGTCCGGATCCCCCGGGTGCGGCGCCGTCGCACCGGCTGGACGCGGGCACCGCGCTACGTCGTCCTCATCATCCGTAGATCCACCGACATCAAGGAGTCCTGATGGTCCCGCGTAAGAACACCAAACCCGACCACGACGACACCGCCCTCGAGTCCGTGGCCGCCGCAGCGACCGCAGCCAAGGCCGCCGCCGCAGCCGCGGCAGAGCCCTCGGCCGCGGCGGCGGTCGCATCCGAGTCGCCGTCGACGAATCCGGTCGAGGTGGACACCGCCGCCCCCGAGCCTGCTACCCCTGAGACCGCCGTCGTCTCGGACCTGGTGACGTGGACCGATCGGGACGGGAACCGGCACACCGGGTCCCGGCACGGCCAGGCGTACAAGGACCACGTGCAGTCATGACGGTGCGCGCCCGACTGAACAGCGGGCAGGTCAAGAAGGAGATACACGCGTCGTCGGTGGAGTCGCGCCGGGAGATCGCCGAGCAGGCGGCCGCCGATGCCCGCACCGCCGCCCCCGTGCTGACCGGCGCGTACCGGGACGGGATCGGCGCGGTCGCCCACGGCGACGAGGTGCTGATCGTGGACGACGATCCCGCGGCGATCCCCAAGGAGTACGGCACCAGCGACACCCCGGCGCACGCGTCGCTGATCACCGCCGCGTCCCGCTACGGCCACTACTACGGAACCAGGCCGGGGTCGTGACCCGGATGCCGTTCGCGCCGGGCGCCGCCCGTGAGCTCCTGCTCGCCGACGACGAGTTCGTGGGCATGCTCGCCGGTGGCACGGTCACGACCCGGGAGCTCCCGGACCCGTTGGTCGGGCCGTGCGTGACGATCTCCGCCGGGGTGAATCGGCGCCAGAACCCTGGGCAGTCGCAGGTGCGGTTGATGATCTCGGTGTGGGTGCCCAAACCGGAGATCCTCGTCGACCGGACGCCGCCGATCCTCACCGATCCCGAAGAGCTGGCGTGGGACATCGCTGACGCCGCCGGCCGGGTGCTGGCACGCCGTCAGCTGATGGGCCGCGGCGCCTCGTTCACCTATCGCGGTATGACCTGGCGCGGTATCTGGGACATGGGGCCGACCACGCTCGTGGACACCGCGCGCGGGAAGGACAACCCGCTGTACCGCTCGATCATCGAAGTGGTGATGAAGGCGGGCACCGCGCCCGCCGCCCCGTAGACCCGCTTCCCCGCCGCCCTTCCGGGGAAGCGCCCCGCCCGACCCCTTGACCGCGTCTGCTCGGTGCGTGCAAAGGGGTCGGGCACCCCCTCCTGAGCTCACCGCGGTGGGCGATATCGAAAGGACCTCACTGATGAGCACCACCCCCGACAATTCCCGGGCCTACGTCTGGCAGGACGGCGACGCGTTCCGGGCCCCGGTGGGCACCCTGTACCCGACCGACCCGTGGGCGCAGCCGCCGCTGACCGGACTGCTGGCCGGTGTGCCGACCGCGTGGGACCCGTTCGGCGGCATCCAGGCCGGGTTCTCCAACGACGGCTCTCAGGAGCTGAAGAAGCACAACATCTTCAACAAGCGCAAGAACGTGTACGCCGTCTCCCGCGGCACCCGCGAGGACAGCGTGAAGTTCCGGGCCGTGGACTACAGCAAGGCCGCGGTCCTCACCGCGCTGCAGGGCGGGTCGATCGTGAAGGTCGGCGACACCTTCGAGTGGCGCGGCGGGAACTCCGAGGAGTTCGCGTTCATGTTCACCCTGGCCGACCCGTCGTCCGGTGCGGTCGACCGGATCGGGTTCTGGACCCCGAAGGCCACCCTGGCGACCCCGCCGCCGCGCTCGTTCACCGGTGAGGATCTCGACGGCTGGGAGATGGAGATCATCGCGCTCGAGGAGCTGCGGCCGATCAGCAACTTCAACCCGCTCGGCGACATCGCGGTGAAGTTCCTCGTCGGTGTCGGCGTGGCGACCGCCGGCACGTTCGTGCTGATCTACGACGGCCACACGACCGCGCCGATCCCGTACGACGCGACCCCGGCGGCGGTGAAGGCCGCGCTGGTCGCCCTCGACGACGGGTACGGCGCCGCGGACTGGGATGTCGTCGCCGACAGCGCGGGCTGGCTGATCACGACCCCGGGCGGTCTGCTGCAGGGCAACGGTTCGGCGCTGACCGGTGGCGCACTGTCGCTGACCGCCGCCTGAGAGGGGCTGGGATGTCGAGCACCAAGAAGAAGTCCGCCGCCGTCGCGTCCGAGGAGGGCGCGGCGACGGGCGGTGCCGCTGTCGATCTCCTGGCCTCGCTGCAGGTCGGCGACCCGGAGATGACGCCGGTGCCGTGCACGCTCGGCGGCATCGAGTTCTCGATCCGCCGGTACTTCTCGTCGACCACGATCTGGGCGTGGTCGGATCTGCAGCGCCGTGACGTCGAGACGATGAAACCGACCGAGGTCGCCGACCTGAACCGGGAACTCCTCGGGATCCTCCTCGCTGAGGAGGACAGCGGGAAGGTCGACCAGATCCTGGACTTCATCGCCGACCGGTCCATCCCGGAGGCGCGGCGGATCTACACGTACATGAACACCCTCGCGGGGCTGGTGGACCGCGCGGGAAACCTCCTGCCGCTCTGATCTGGTTCGCCGATCGGCGAACCGATTGGGGCGGCTACCTCCCTCGCGTGCGGGCGCGGTTCGGGGTGAGTCTGCGGGCGCTCCTCGGGTCGGCGCCGTGGCAGGACGTCGCCGCGCTGCTCCTGGACGTCGACGCCGACCAGTGGTCGGACACCGACGAGAACCTCGCCACGCTGGTGGATCTGCAGACGTTCTGGCTGGAAGCCGAATACGTCAAATGGACCACCGACCCGTCCGAGGCTCGGCGGGCCTCGGCGCGGGCGAAGGCCTCCGGCGCGGTGGTCGCGCCGCCGTTGCCGGTGATCCGGCCGGTGGCGCGGCGCCCACCGGCGGCGCACGCGGCGGCCCGGGCCCGCTACGACGAGTTGAACGCCCGCTACCGGACGGATCCCGGCAGCACCCCGAATGACGGCCGGCAACTGCCGGCCCGTGAGTTGATGGCCCGTTTCGGGCTGAACCCGACCCCCGTGAGAGGAGGCCCCTGATGGCTGGTCGCGTCGTGATCGACGTCGTGCTGAACAACCGGCAGGCGATCCGGCAGATGGAGTCGACGATGTCGCGGATGACCCTGGGTGCCAGGAGCACCGCGGGGCGTCTGGGCACCGAACTCGGCGGCGCCGGGGTGAAGACGTTCACCACGGACGTGGTCAACGCCGGGGAGCAGTTCGACGGTGTGCTGGGCCAGATCCGGGAGGTGTCGGGGGCGACGGCTTCGGAGATGGAGTCGGTCTCGGCGCAGGCCCGTGAACTCGGCGCGGAGATGGAGACCTCCGGGGAGACGGCGTCCAGCGCGATCTCGGCGATCGGTGGTGCGGTGGCGGGGCTGGCTGGTGGCGCCGGGGTGGCGGCGTTCGCCGCTCAGGTGGTGTCCGCCGGCGTCGAGTTCGACACCGTGCTGAATCAGATCCGCGGCGTGTCGGGGGCGACCGAGGCGGAGATGGCGCAGGTCTCGGACAAGGCCCGCGAGCTCGGCAACGACATCACGATCACCGGGGCATCGGCGTCCGGGGCGGTGTCGGCGATGCTGGAGCTGTCCAAGGGCGGCCTGTCGGTGAAGGACTCGATGGACGCCTCCCGCGGGTCGCTGCTCCTGGCGGCCGCCGCGCAGGTCGACGCGGCCACGGCGGCGGAGATCCAGGCGACCGCGATCAACACGTTCTCGCTGAAGGCCTCCGACGCCACGCATGTGGCCGACGTGCTGGCCAACACCGCTAACGCCGCCGCTGGTGACGTCACCGACATCGCGTACGCCATGCAGGCGTCGGGGTCGGTGGCCGCGCAGTTCAAGATGTCGATCGACGAGACCGCCGGCGCGATCGGTCTGCTGGCGAACAACGGTATCAAGGGCTCCGACGCCGGCACGCTGCTCAAGTCCACGCTGTTAGCGCTGCAGAGCGACAGTAAACCGGCGGTCGCGGCGATGAAGACCCTCGGGATCGAGGTCTACGACGCGCAGGGGAAGTTCGTCGGCCTGGACACGATCATGGACCGGCTCGGGCAGGCGTCGAAGACCCTCACCGAGGAGCAGTACAACCAGGCCACCAGCACCTTGTTCGGGTCGGACGCGATGCGGTTGGCCGGTGTCGCGGCCAAGGACGGCGCCAAGAGCTACCTGGAGATGGTCGAGGCGGTCGGGAAGGCCGGGGGCGCGGCCAAGCTCGGCGAGGAGCAGACCAAGGGTCTCCCCGGCGCCCTGAACGCGGTCGAGAACGCCTCGGAATCAGTCAAGCTCGCGCTGTACGACCTCGTGCGGGGGCCGCTGACGGAGCTGGTCAGCTTCAGCGCCGACGGGCTCACCGGACTGGCGACGCTGCTCTCGGGTGACACGAGTGGTCTCGGGGACCGGTGGCGGCCGATCGTGGAGTCGATGAAGGACGCGGGGGAGTCCCTGCAGGAGATCGGCCGCAAGGCCACCGACGCCGGTGGCGCGCTGAACATGCTCGGGGAGGCGGGCCAGGAAGGCGGGTCCCTCGCGTTGACCGCGCTGGGCCCGATCGCTTCTGTCGTCTCCGGGATCGCCGGCGCGTTCGCCGCGATCCCCGGCCCGGTCCAGACCACGGCGCTGGCGTTGGGTGCCCTCGCGCTCGCCCGCTCCAAGCTCTCGACCGCGATGGCGAACCAGACACGGATCGCGGCCATGAGCAACGATCAGATGACGCGCGGCCAGCGGGTCATGCAGGGATTCCGCACCGCGACCCTCGGGCCGATCAACGCGATGCGCCAGTTCAACGGCGAGATGCGCGTGCAGCAGCGCCTCGCCCTCGGATTCGGGCAGAACCTGACGCGCCTGCAGTCGGCGCAGGTCGCCTACCAGACCTCGAACCTGCGGTCGGTGTCGGCGATGCGCTCGTTCACCAACCAGGTCGGCGCGGTGCGCGCCGGTGCGGTCGCCGCGGGCACGCCGATCAGTCGTCTCGGCGCGACCATGCAGACGATGGCCGAGCGCGGCGGCGCGATGGGCCAGATCGGTACCTCGTTCCATTCCGCGGCCGCCGGCGCCGGCCGGTTCGGGACGGTGGCCCGCACCGCGGCCGCGGGAGCGACGGCCCTCAAGCTCGGCGCCACGGGGTTGATGAGCGCGATGGGCGGCCCGTTCGGGCTGGCGATCGGCGCGGCGGTCCTCGGGCTGTCGATGTACTCCCAGCGGCAGCAGGAAGCCGCCCAACGCGCCGCCGAGCACAAGGCGCAGGTCGACGCGCTGGTCGGGTCGATCGACGCGCAGACCGGGTCGCTCACTCGCGCCGGTGTCGAGCAGATGGCCGCGGATCTGCGGTCCGGGAAGTACGGGTCGGGCAACACCTTCGAGTACGCCGACAAGCTCGATATCGATGCCGGCGAAGGTGACCGCGGCGGCGTCGCGGCAGAAGGGCGCCCTGGACGATCTGAACGTCACCCTCGACGCGGCGGTGAAGAAGTCTCTCGAAGCGTCGGATCAGTGGAACAAGGGAGGCGCGGGTCTGCGGGCCGCCGGTGTCGACGCGGACAAGATGACCGACGCGCTGCGCGGTAATCGTGATGCGCAGAAGGAGGTGAACAATCTCCTCGGCCCGGGCGGCGTAACTTTGGAGTACTACCGCAAGGGGTTGGACGGGTCCGGGCAGGCCGCGGCGCAGCTCGGGGACAACGTGAACCTGGCGGCGAAAGCGGTGCGGGAGGCCGGTGGCCAGCAGGACCAGCAGGCCCGCGCGATGGAGCAGGCCGATCCGCGGGCGCGGACTCTGGCCGAGGCGATGGAGGCCCTCGGGTCCAAGACCGCGACGGCGGCGGAGAAGTCGTCGGCGCTCAAGACCGCTCTGGACGTGCTCGGCGGCGGCGCCGAGGGCTTCGACGCGGCGATGTCGGCGGCCCTGCAGGGCATCGAGAAACTCCCGGAGACCTTCGCCCAGGCCGCGGCCGCCGCCGGTGGATTCGACAAGATCCTCGACTCCTCAAACGGCCGGATCAACCTGAACACCGAGGCCGGCCGCCAGCTGTCGGGGCAGATCGCCTCGGTGAAGGGTTCGATGAACCAGGCCGCCGCGGCCGCCTATGAGTACGCGATCTCCAACGGGCTCGGTGAGCAGGCCGCTCAGCGTGCGGCGGCGACTGCGGCGGGGGACCTGTACAACGGGTTCCTCAAGTCCGCCGCGGGCGCGAAAGCCGCGGGCGTCGACGTCGAGGGCCTGGCCCGGCGGATGGGTGTGCTCCCACCGGAGAAGGTCGTGGAGTTCCTGTCGAAGAACGCCGGCCTGGTGCACAACGAGATCTCGCTCATCAAGAACGAGCTGGACCGGACCCCGAACGCGAAGTCGATCACGGTCAAGTCCATCTCCGACGAGGCGAAGCAGAAACTCGAAGGCCTCAAAATCCAGGTGGAGGAGCTGCCTGACGGCCGGTTCGCGATCCATGCCGAGGACAAGGCGGCTCGGGAACGGATCGCGTCGCTGGTGAAACCGGAAACAAAAACCATCCGGGTCCGCACGATCCAGGAACAGGCCGCGTTCGTCGACAACGTCGCGCAGGCCTACCGCGCCGCCGGGGTGAACGTCGAACGCGCCGCCGGTGGACCGATCCCGTACGCGGTCGGCGGCGGCATCGGCCGCGACGGCGCGATCCGAGGCCCCGGGACGGGGACTTCCGATTCGATCCAGACCGCGTTGCCGGTCGGATCGCACGTGGTGACCGCCGCCGAGGTCGCCGCCGCCGGCGGACACGACGAGGTGGTCGCGCACCTGCGGGCGTTGGGCGCGGGCCGGGCGAGCCTGGCCGGCGGGCAGGCGATGCGGCCGGTGAAGCTCTCCAACGGCGAGCACGTGATCTTCCCCGATCAGGTCGCCGCTGCCGGTGGACACGACGCGATCTTCGCCTGGCGGGGCGCGCTCGGCGACCCGCAGGCGCAGGCGCTGGCGTTGGGTGGGCTGGTGCGCGCCGAGCAGGTCGGGAAACAGAACGACGGCCTGCCCTACATCACCGGCGCGCGGGACTGTTCGATGTGGGTGTCGTGGATGGTGGCCGCGGCCAAGGGCGAGCCCCTGGCGCGCCTGTTCACCACGTACACGCTGATCGGCGGTCAGACCGCGGGCCTGGTACCTGGCGCCTCCCAGACCGATGCGCTGATCGTCGGCACGAGCTCCGAGCACATGACCGCCGCGGTCCGCACCGACCGCGGGCTGGTCAACACCGAGACCGGCGGCAACTCGTCGCCGTCTCAGGTGCGGTGGGGGCGCGGCGCGGCGAGCCCTTTCGACGGCCAGTTCACGCACCGGTTCCACCTGCCGGAGAACCTGATCAACCCGCCGATCACCACCGATCAGCCGCAGGCCCCGAACGCCCCGGCCTCGACCGATCCGACCACGGCGCTGTCGGATTCGGACGGGAAGAGCACGCCGTCGTACATCGAGCCGCCCAAACCCCCGAAGCTGGAGGATGTCGGCGCCGAGGCCGGCCGGATCGGGGTGCGGGGTCTGCTCGAGACGTTCGGGTTGGAGAACTCGATCCTGGCCGACCCGGGGCAGACCACGACCGGGCAGGCCTTGCAGATCTGGCAGAACAAGAAGCGCTTCGACTGGGAACAGAGCCAGGTCCCCGAGGAGAAGAAGTCCAAGCAGCAGGGCCTGTCCAAGGCGGACAAGCTCGCGTTGAAGCAGAAGTACGAGAACGATCGGCTCGCGCGGAAGCAGAAGTACGAGCAGGACCGCGCCGCCGCGGCGGGGAACAAGGCCCGCCAGCTGGAGTTGAAGCAGCAGTACGATCGGGACCAGCTCGCCGCGAAGCAGAAGTACGATCAGGCCCGCGCGGGAACACCGTCGCCGTCGACCGGCACCCCGCAGACGCAGGCCTCCCCGAGCGCGCCGCAGACCCCGACCGCACCAGCGTCGCCTGGGCCCGCACCGAAGCCGGGGCCCGCGGACTCGGACCCGTACAAGCTGGTCGACTCGGCGCCGTACGATCCGGGGCGTACGACCGAGCAGTGGAATCGGGAGATCGCCGCCGCGCTCCGGATCACGGGCATGGCCTCGACGTACGCCGACGCGATGCGCCAGCAGGGCGACATCGAGTCCAAGGGCGACCCGAAGGCCCTCGGCCCGGACTCGTCCGACGGCCGCCCGTCCGGGGTGTGGCAGGTCAAGCCGGGCACGTTCGCCGCGCACAAGGACCCGAAGCTCCCTGACGACGTGTTCCACGTCCTGGCCAACGGGGTCGCCGCCCTGAACTACGTGAAGGCGCAGTACCCGGGGCAGATGCCGTGGCCGTCCGCGCAGGGCTATGCCGGTGGCGGGCTGCGGGCGTTGTCCCCGATGCGTGGCGGGTCGGCCGCGATCGTCCCGCCGAACGCGTGGCGGATCATCGGTGACCGCCAGACCGACGATGAGTTCTACATCCCTGACACCGACGACCCCGAGCACGTGGCGTTGGGCGCGGAGTGGGCGCGCCGCCGCGGCTACCAGCTGGTCCAGATGCACGCCGATGGCGGGATCGCGGCCCGCGCGGCCGGCGGCCAGCAGGCACTCATCGACCGCGACCCCGTCGCGGCGGGCCCGGTGGACCAGTCCCGCACGTACAACTACTCCGGCCCGCCGGAGCAGGCGGACACGTTCTTCCGGGCGGCGCGCCGACACGACCGGCTCGATCAGCCGGGTGTCGGGATCTCCCGGATCGGGAAGCGCAGGCCGGGACGATGACGGTGCGGCAGGTCGACGACACACTCGTGCGCTTGTACAGCTGGCGCGGCGACGGCGAGTTCATAGAACTGGCCGGACCTCGGCAGGGCGATCACGGCGCGCAGCTCCTCGAAGGGGTGACCGGGTTGTGGGAGGCGCCGCGCGAGCTCGTGGAGATCAAGACCGCGCGCCTGCCCGGCGCGATCCCGGTGACGGTGCGCATTGAGTGCCTGCTGATCGATCTGACGACGATCATCCAGGGCCGCGACAGCGTGGAGTGGCAGTGGTGGAACCGCAAGATCCACCGCTGTCTGTCCTTCACCGCCGATTCGGTGCTCGTGGTGCAGACCCTGCCGTGGGGTCCGCGGTGGGTGCGGGTGCGTCGGGCCGCGGTCCACCAGGGCGAGATCGTCGAGGATCCGACGTTCGGGTTGTCGCAGGTGTGGGACTGGCAGCTCAAGGCGTACGACCCGGACTGGCGGGTCCGGGACCTCACCGCCGAGTGGGACAACCGGTCCGGGACCGGCCGCGGGAATCTGCGGATCGCGAACCGCGGTGACCGTCCGACGTTCCCGAAGTGGACGGGCCGGGCGGGCGGTCCGGCCGGGTGGGTGCTGCAGCAGTCCCCGGACGGGGTGTGGAATCCGCTGCCGGTCATGGCCGGCGGCGAGGAGTGGAAGGCCGATGCGCATCCGATGTCGACGCAGTTGATGTCCACGACGGACCGAGACAAGTGGCGGCTCCTGCAGCGCGGGTTCACCGAACCGGTCACCGCGCCCGGCGAGTTCGTGTTCGGGGTCGAGTGCGCCGGACCCCCGGATGCGCAGGTGCAGCTGCGTCTGGAACAGCGCTTCGAGCACCCGTGGGGATGAGCCGGTGACCTCGAAAGACCTCGATCGCGTCTATCACGAACTCGCCGAGCGGGACCGCCTCGACCGGCACCGGCACTTCTCCTCGTCCCTGCTCCGACTGTGGGATGGGGATATGGCCACGGCGCTGGAGGTGCGGGCGCTGGAGTTCCACGAGGGCGAGGATCCGTGCTGGTCGGTCGGCGGCGGCGCGTCCCGCTTCCCGTACGCCTCCCCGGAAGGACACTTCCTCTGGGATCTGATCCACCCCGACGAGGACGTGCACCTGACGGTCGAGCTCGTCGACCCCGACGATCCGGCGCGTGGCTGGGAATCGCGGGTGGCGTTCAAGGCTGTGGCCGTGGACCTGGTCGAGGAGGAGGACGGCTCCGAGTGGGTGGAGGTCGAGTGGCAGACGATCCTGCTGCACTGGGACCAGATGATCCTGATGGCGTTGCCGATGCTGCCGCCGCAGGTGCAGCCGCTCAAGTACTGGCCGGCGATCGGGCCGATCCGGTCGTCGTTCCTGCTGGCCTGGCAGCTCGCGTTGGCGGTCACCTACGCGCCGTTGTGGCGGTTCGTCGACGACTGGGCCTCCCCGGCGGCCTACGCCGAAGCGGTGGACCCGCGGCGGTGGCCGATGGTCGTGTCCCCGCTGAACGTGATGCGCGACGGCACGAAACCACAGATCTCGGTGTTCCGGTTCGACATGGCTCTTCCGGCGATGGTCGACGCGCTGCGCGACGCGGACTGCATCCCCGTCGCCCGGCAGTGGCTGCCCGGGGATCCGCAGCCCTTCCCCGACCACGTCGTGCTGGTGCGGCCCACGGTCGTCATCGACATCGAGCACCACACGGTGGTGCCCGGGATGACCGGCACCCTCCTCGACGGGTTCATCAACCTCGCCGTGCAGATCGGCGATGACCTGGTCACCCAGGTCGTGCACCCGGTCCTGGACCCGTACGACCAGCGGCCGTTGCCGTCGCAGCACCCGATCGGCGATCGCCTCGGGCTGGCGCCGGCGAAACCGTGGCCCGGGTACCGGCGCGGGGAGTACTCCGGGATCATCGGCGGCCGGATCTCCCGGAAGAAGAGCATGGGGACGGTGTTCTGGACCGGTGGCCGCTCCCCGGAGTGGGTGAACCAGGCCATCACGCTGGCGATCACGACCGCCCTGGACTACCTCGGATTCGCCATGGCCATTCCCGGCCTGGGGAACCTGTACCAGGGCCAGTTCGACAACACGCTGCTGGCGTTCGCGAAGGTCGAGGACCGGCGCCGCGCCCGCCGCGCGGGCCGGTTCGCGCGCCGGCACGTGTGGTGCTCCGAGGGCGGCACCGGATTCGGGATGGCCACGGCGATCGCCCTGCGGCAGGGCTGGTTCGACACCCGGCCGCGGCTGGTGCGCACCGTCGAGGTCGTCGACGGCTTCCCGCACCGCATCTACCGCGACGTCCGCAAGGGCGAGCAGTGCTGGTTCGAGATGCCCGACGGCTCGATCTACGTCGATCGGGTCACCAACATCAAGCACCGCCTCGACCGCGAGACCGAACTGCGGTTCGCGCTCGTGATCGGTGACGACACCGGCGACGAGGACGTGATCGCCCAGCTGTGGGCGCAGGCCAACCACATCCGCGACGTCGCCCGAAAAATCTTCCTGGAGAAATGATGGATCAACTCGGCCCCGTCGACGGGATCTGGCGCGCCGACCCGCCACTTGGCAGCTCGACGTTGCACCGGTTCGCAGACTTCTTCCGCGACATCCCGATCCTCCCGGACGGGCAGGCGATCTATCTCGACGCCCAGCAGCGGGACCGGCTCGCCCGCCACGCCGAAGCGGTCGGGCTGCGCAAGACCGCACCGCAGGCGGTCAAGTGGTGGCCGCCGCCACGCGGCCACCACCAGCCGGGGAACTCCGGGCTCTGGGTACCCGTCGACACCGAGGACCCGGTCGAGATGCGCACCCCCGATCCGTCGCTGATGACCCCGCACGAACGCGAGCACCTGCGCACCGAACTCGCCGCGTACTACGCCACCGACCACCCCGAGGAGTTCTGATGCCGTTTCGTCCCGTGTACGGGAACCGCACGTCCGAGAACGGGTGGCGCATGTGCGATCGCGCCGAGTGCGGCCTGATCGAGATCCCGGGACTGTCGCTCACCGACACCGCGCCGCTGCGCACCGGCGCGCCGCTGACGATCCTGGGCGCGTTCGCGTTCTGGCTCGACCGGAACGTCGCCGAGTTCCACACCCCGCTGTGGGGGTGGTCGGCGACGAACGACGTCCGCGACAGCAACCATTTGTCGGGGACCGCGATCGACATCTGGGCGACGAGACTGCCGTGGGGCTCCTACCGGATGCCCGCCGCCCAGGTCGCCAAGGTCCGCGAAGGACTCAAGCTGTTCGAGGGGACCGTGTTCTGGGGGCGGGACTGGTCCAAGCCCGACGAGATGCACTTCCAGATGGCCTACCCCGAAGGCGACAACCGCAGCGAGGCGTTCGCGCGCAAGCTCCGCGACGGGCACCTCGGGATCTACAAGAAGACCCCGACACCATCGAAGCCGCCGACGGCGTCTCGGTCGGCGGGGTTGACCGCCGAGACGCTCTCGACCGCGATGGGCGGGGCGCTCCCGATCGGCACGTACCGGCAGTACCTGCCGCACTTCACCGCGGCGATGACCGCCGCGCAGATCACGACCCCGTTGCGGGCGGCGCACTGGTGCGCCCAGATCGGCCACGAGTCCGGTGGCCTGCGGTTTATGGAAGAGCTCCGGGACGGCGCCGCCTACGAGGGCCGCACGGACCTGGGCAACACACAGCCGGGGGACGGGCGCCGCTTCAAGGGATCCGGGCCGATCCAGCTGACCGGCCGCCACAACTTCACCCGCGGTACTTCCTCGACTACCCCCGCCAGGTGCGTGAGAACCCGCGCTGGGGATTCCTGGCCGCGGCCTGGTACTGGACCGTCGCCCGCCCCGACCTCAACGCCCTCGCCGATGCCGACGACCTCGCCGGCGTCACGCGCGCGATCAACGGTGGACTCAACGGGCTCGACGACCGTCGCGCCCGCCTGGCCCGCTGCAAACCCCTCGGCGCGAGTCTCCTCCCTCCGAAGAAAGGTGCCACCATGCCCATCACCGACACCGAGCTGTCCAAGCGGTTCGCGTCGCGGTCGATCTTCCGGGCCGGCGACGACCCGGTCGACACCCTGGCCGGGTTCATCCTGAACATCGACGCCCGCCAGCACGAGGAGTACATCTTCGAGATGGCCGCCGCCGGTGACGCCGACGCCCTCGACCTCGTCCGCCGGGAAGCGGCCAAGGGCGAACCGCGATGCGTCGCGCTCCTGGCCGACCACGAGGGGGCCTGACATGTGGACGGCACAGTTCTGGCGGGACGCGCTCGAACGCGCGATCAAGACCGGTGCGCAGACGGTCGCCGGTCTCCTCGTCACCGGCGCGACGATCCTCGACATCGACTGGACGCAGGCGGTGGCGGTCACCGGGACCGCGGTGCTCGCCTCGCTGCTGACGTCGCTGGTCTCCTCCGGTGTCGGTGACCCCCGGTCCGCGGCGCTGCTCGCCGACGACGGCGGGAAGTACCGACGCGGACGGCGCGTGCGGTGAACGTACCCGCGCCGGCCAACATCGACACTTGGTTCGAGTTCGTCTACTACCTCGGGGTCCTGATCGTGGTCGTCGTCGCGGCCTATCTGGCCGCGGTCGGTGTGCGCCGGGCCCGGGAGAACCACACGATCGCCGCCCAGAACCTCGAGGTGTCGACGGCGGTCTGCGACCAGGTGAAGAACAGCCACGACTCGAACCTGCGAGACGACGTCGACGCGCTCTCGGACAAGCTCGACACCGCCCTCGACCTGCTTCGCGAGCACGGCAAGGACGTGCGCGGTCTGCGGACGGACGTCGGCGAGCTCCGCGGCGCGCACCGCACCAACGAACGAGACATCACCGGCCTGTCCAAGCGGGTCGCCGATCTGGAACGGGAGCCATGATGGCTGAACTCGGAAAGCACCTGGCCGACGTGCTGCTGCGGGCGAAGGTGTACGGACTCACGACTCCGCCCGGCGAGCCGCCGCTGCAGCAGGCGCAGCTGTCGATCGTCGGTGACGACGCCGCCCTCACGATCCCCGTCCTCCCCGGAGACGAAGGCCCGCCCGGCGCGCCCGCTAAGCCGTTCGACTGGCAGCAGCCGCAGCTGGCCTCAGCCGGGGAACTGCCGACGCTGACCCCGGCTGATGCGGGGGCGGCGTATGTGATCAACGACGGGTCCGGGACCGCGGACATCGCGTACTGGACGGGGACTGTGTGGCAGTACTTCGTCGACTGCTTCGGTCCGGGACTGCCCGGCCCGGTCCCCGACATCACCGCGACGGCCGAGGTCCTGGCACCCGAAGCGGATGCCGAGGTGGTGGTGTCCGGGACGGCCGCCGCACCGAACCTGCATTTCCGGTTGCCCGGACTGCCCGGCCCGGTCGGCCCGTCCGGCGGCTGGGATCTGTTCGACGCCGCCGCACCCCGCCCGGCCGGAGCGATGCTGACCTGGGATGCCGACGGCACGAAGTGGCGGCCGACCGCACCCACCGCACTGCCACGGACCTTGAGGTACACCCTGCCTGAGGCGGCGTTCACCGACTACGCGGGGACCGCGGCCTCGCAGACCATCGCGTCGCTGTCGATCCCGCCGCAGCCGGTCGCCTACCACGTCGACGTCCACGGGCATGTGCGGGTCGGCCAGCAGTCCGGGTCGTCCGCGCAGGCCGCGATCGTGGTCCGGCTCGGCGACGCGGCCTCGGGGCAGCAGGTCGCCAAGGGCCTGGCGGTGACGGCCGGGCCGTGCACGATCTCCCCGCACTACTCGTCCCAGGACACCGGGAAGCAGGCCTCGGCGGCCGGACCCGGGTCGGCGACAGGCCGGGTGCCGGCGGCCACGGCCGCGACCCTGTACGTCGTCGCGGTCCGCGCCGCGGGGTCGGGAGGGTGGACGTGCGAGAAGGCCGACGCGCAGCTGTCGGTGACGGTGATCCCGGACCTGTGACATGAGCCAGGTAGACGAGTTCTACGACGACCCGACCCCGGACTCCTCCGGTCTCGACGGCGAGTTCTTCGACGACCCGCAGATCGCGACGGACCTGTCGAGGGTCCCGTCCCGGAACGCGGGCCTACCGATCGACCCCGATCTCGTCGCGCTTCTCGCCGGGGCCGGCGGGTTGGCGACCAAACCCGACGTGCTCGGTATCGCCGCCGGCATCGTCAGGCCGATCCAGGATTTCGTGAACGCGATCCTCGCCTCGCTGACGACGATGTCCCCGGGGCCGATCCTGAACTGGGTGGCCACCGCACCGGGGGAATGGCTGGACGACTTCACCGACTTCGCCCTCGGTGCGCTCTCGTTCGACGAGCTCCTCGCCGCGTTCAAAGGCGAATACTCCGGGGCCGATCCGGTGCTGCAGGCGATCCAGACGGTGACCCTCCCACTGCGGATCCTGCTCAACCCCGCAGGCCTGCTCAACTTGAATTTGCTGCCGCGGATCCCGATCGGTCAGCTGACCGACCAGTCGATGAGTCTCCTCGACGGCGGAACCTTCACCGGCCCACCGACCACCACGGGCGGCGAGTCGGGCACCTGGTACTGGGACGGGGTTGCCCAGGCCGCCGCCCTCGATCAGTCGTCGGGGCTGCCCGAGTTCTTCTCGCCGCCGGTGACGGTGTCCCCGGGCCAGCAGGTGACCGCGTCGGTGAGCGTGCGCGGCGGGACCGCGCGTCTGGCGGTCACCGCCTGGGCTGGGCAGACACGTGTCTCGCGCACGTCCTCACCGATCCTGGACGGGGCCACTGCGGTGGTGTCGGGCACGGTCGCGGTGACGGTCCCGGCGACGGCGACGATGGTCGTGCTCTCGGTCGAACCGGTTACCGTCGCCGGGACCATGCGGGTGGACGACATGGCGCTCGCTCTGCCGTCGACGACTCTCCCGCAGGAGTGGATCACCGGCCTGATCCCGGACCTGGGGAACCTCGAATCCCGGATCGGCGGCGTGGCCGGCGGGATCCTGTCCGCGCTGACCGGCACGTACACCGGCACAGATTCGGCGTTGACCGGGCTCCTGGGGTGGGGGCGGCGCGTCGACGTCCTGGAGGACGGCCAGAACGAGCTGGCCGAACGCGCCGATTTGCTGTCCCCGCTGCAGGACTACGGGTCGCTGTACTGCACCACGGTCTCGGGAATGTCTCAGCCGGGATTTCTGCCCTTCACCGGCAGGGTGGGGCCGATGACCGGGTGCGAGCCCGGGCCGAGCGGCTCGATCCGGCTGCTGGAGCCCGGGCTGTGGGACGTGTCCGCGAGAGCCCTCTTCGACTACACCGTGAACCCGAGCTCGGCCATCGTCTGGGCGATCCAGATCTACAAGCCCGACGGCCAGAGCTTGTTCACTGAGCAGATCGATCAGTTCGCGTCCTCGGCGGCCGAGGCTCGGCAGATCAGCACCAGCGTCGTGGTCCCCGCCGCCGGATATTTCGTCGTCGTCGCCGTCAAGACCATGGCCATCGGCCGCGGTGTCCTCGGCGGCGCGACGCACACCCGACTGACCGTCCACCACATCAGCCGTGAAACCTCCCACCAGATCCAGGAGTAACCCATGACGACCCCCTTCTACGCGCAAGGCCCCGCCGGCCGCGGTATCGACGCGATCAACGCCGATGGCGACAAGCTCGCGTTCACCATGACCACGGGACCGGTCGAGCGAGTCACGGTCCCGGCGCTGGCCGACGCGACCACGGCCGCCCAGACCGCGACATCAGCCGCCGCCACGGCCTCGTCGGCGGCGAGCACGGCGACCACGAAGGCCACCGAGGCGAGCACCGCGAGAGACGCCGCGGTCGACGCGGAGACCGCGGCGGTCCAGGCCGCCGACGACGCGCAGACCTCGGCCGCAGTCGCCTCCTCGGCAGCCGGGTCGGCCACGACGAACGCCTCCGCGGCGGCGTCGTCGGCATCGAACGCGAGCAGCTCGGCGCAGAACGCGGCCGTGGACCGGGCCGCCGCCCAGGCCGCGCGCGAGGCCGCCCAGGACGCGAGCTCCGACGCTGCGACGGCGGCGGGGGGAGCGGCCCAGTCCGCGGCCGACGCGCACACCGACCGGGTCGCCGCCGAGACCGCCCGCGACCTCGCGGCCGGGCACGCCACCAGCACAGCGGCCGATCGCACCGCGACCGAGACCGCACGCGACGACGCCCTGGGCGCGCGCGACGCGGCCGCCCAGTCCGCTGCGGCCGCCGCGCAGTCCGCGATCGACGCCGCTGACGCGGTCTCCCAGGGCATGCCCTCGGCGTCGTCGTCGGTCAAGGGCGGCCTCCGGCTGGCCGGGGACCTCGGCGGGACGTCCGACGTCCCGACCGTCCCCGGTCTCGCGACCAAGGTCGACAAGAGTGATCCGCGACTGTCGGACGCGCGCACCCCGACCACGCACGGGCACACCCTCGGGCAGGTCGACGGCCTCGACGCCGCGCTCGCTGCCAAGGCGCCGATATCGCACGAGCACGACGCGCAGGAGATCACCCAGGGGACGCTGGACGCGGCGCGGGTGCCGACGATCGAGAAGAGCAAACTCGCGGCCGGGGTGCAGACGTCCCTGGACAAAGCGGACACCGCGGTCCAGGGAGCCGGGCTCACCCTGTGGGCGGGGACGCAGTCGCAGTACGACGCGATCACGACGAAGAGCAGCACGACCATCTACGTCGTGAAGGGCTGACGCGATGCCGATTCATCTTGGCGCGGACGGCGCTGATCGGATCTACCCCGGCGGCGCCGAGGTGGACGCGGTCTACCTCGGTGACGAGAAGGTGTGGCCGGCGGCGACGGAGTGGTCGGTGGTGTTCGTCGGCGCCGCCACCACCGGCGTGTTTCCCGCGCACCAGGCCGGGGATCTCCTCGTCGCGGTCGGGCAGCTCACGTCCGGCAGCAGCACAGCGCCGACCGCGGATGCGGGCTGGGCGAGTGAGGAAGTGTCGCGGTCGTCGTGTTCACTGTCGTGCCGGTGGCGGACCGCACCCGGCCCGGGGACGACGCCGCCGTCCGCACATCAGTCGTGGGCGACCCGACGCGTACTGCTTGCGTACCGGCCCACGCGGGCGGCGACGCTGACCGACGCGTGGTCGACCAGCGGTTTCGCGTACTGGGGAGGAAACACTTTCTCCTTCCCCGCGGCGACACCGCCGCGCCTGTACGTGGCCGCCTCGGATGCCTCGTCGAGCTTCGCGGCGTCTCCGGCCACGTCCGGGATGACGGTCCGCGCCCTGGCCGATCGGCGGCTGCTGGTCGGCGACTCCGACACCGGGGCCGCGGCGACGGCCACCGCACCCGCCGCACAGTCGTGGGCCGCACTCGCACTGACCATCGCACCCGCCTGACCAGACAACAAAGGCCGCCCCACACCATCGCTGGTGTGGGGCGGCCTTCGTCGTATGCGCTGTGAGCCCGCCATTTACCCGCCAAGAACGGTTCGAAATCGGGGCGTACTGTCCGGTAACGTCCGGTCGCCATTCTCGGTATCACGCCTGGTCAGGTCGGATAAATGAGAACCGTCCGGAACCGTCCGGATCACTTTCGATATATCTTCTCGATCTGGCCGGCGAACTTCTCCGCCACCACTTTGCGCTTCACCTTCAGCGTCGGCGTCAGCTCGCCGCTCTCCTCGGTGAAGTCGGTCTTGAGGATGCGGAACTTCTTGATCGCCTCGGCGTGCGAGACGCTGAGGTTGGCCTCGTCGACGGCGCCCTGGATCTCGGCGTGCAGGTCCGGGTCTTTGACCAGCTGCCACATCGGGGTGTTCGGGTCCTTCTCGTTGCGGGTCAGCCAGTCGGCGGTCGCCTCGGGGTCGAGGGTGATCAGGGTTCCGATGAACGGGCGCTGGTCGCCGACGACCATGGCCTGGGAGATCAGCGGGTGGGCCCGCATGATGTCCTCCAGCGGGGCGGGGGAGACGTTCTTGCCGCCCGCGGTGACGATGATCTCCTTCTTGCGGCCGGTGATCGTGAGGTAGCCGTCGTCGTCGAGCGCACCGAGGTCGCCGGTGTGGAACCAGCCGTCGGTGATCGCCTCGGCGGTGGCGTCGTCGTTGTGCCAGTAGCCGCCGAACACGACGGCGCCGTTGAGCATCACCTCGCCGTCCTCGGCGATCCGGACGGAGTTGCCGGGGATGGGGCGACCGACGGTGCCCATCCGCACCTCGCGCGGAGTGTTGACGGTGATCGCCGCGGTGGTCTCGGTGAGGCCGTAGCCCTCGTAGACCGGGATGCCGACGCCGCGGAAGAAGTGGCCGAGGCGGGCGCCGAGCGGTGCGCCGCCGGAGATCGCGAGCTCGCATTGGCCGCCGAGCGCCGCGGTGAGTTTGGAGTACACGAGTTTGGTGTACAGCTTGTGCTGCAGTTCCAGCACGGTGCCGACGGAGCCGTTCTCGGTGGCCTTGGAGTAGGCGATGGCGACGCCTGCGGCGCGGTCGAAGATCTTGCCGCGGACCGGGCTGGCGTCGTAGGCCTTCTGCCGGGCCGAGTTGTAGACCTTCTCGAACACGCGCGGCACCGACAGGATCAGTGACGGGCGGAACACCTCGAAGGTGGGCAGCAGGTTCTTGATGTCGGACGTGTAGCCGACCTCGACGCCTGCTTCGAGGGCCACGAGGTTGATCGCGCGGGCCAGGACGTGGGCCATCGGGAGGAACAGGAGCAGCCGCTTGTCGTCGCCGAGCAGGTCGGAGAGCGAGGAGTCGAGGATGCCGCCGATCTCGCCGAGCAGGTTCCGGTGGTAGCACATGACGCCCTTGGGGCGGCCGGTGGTTCCGGAGGTGTAGATGAGGGTGGCGGGCGAGTCGGCGGTCAGGGAACGACGACGCGCCTCCACCTCGTCGTCGGTGACGTCGCGGCCGGCTTCGGTGAGCTGTTCGATGATCCCGGGACCGAGGTTGTGCTGGATCACGAAGACGCCGGTCTCCGCGGTGACGTGCGCGGCCTCCTCCAGGACGGCGCGCTTGGCCTCGTTCTCGACGATGATCGCGACCGCGCCGGAGTCCTCCATGATCCAGTCGATCTGGGCTGCGGACGACGAGTCGTAGATCGGGACCGGCGTGGCGCCCGTCGACCAGATCGCGAAGTCGAGGAGGGTCCACTCCAGGCGGGTCGCGGAGAGGAGACCGACCCGGTCACCGGGGTTGATGCCGGACGCGATCAGGCCCTTGGCGAGTGCTCGCACGGTGTCGGCGGCCTCGCGTGCACTGATCGGCAGCCAGTCGTCGCCCACCTGCCGCCGGAAGACGGTCCTGCTCGGAGTCGCGGCGGCGATGTCGAAGAGGACGTCGGTGGCGTTCCGCTCCGGCGGGATGGAGTACTGGGCGGGCACGCGGCATTCGGCCATGGGACTGGTGACCCTTCGGTTCGCAGAGGTAGGACCGTTCGCGTTTCGTCGCGAACGGATCCATGTTACTGCTGCGGTCGGGGCGGTGAATCGGTGCAGCCGCCTTTCGCAGCCCGGTGGCGATGTGTGATGCTGGAGGGGTGACGACCATTCAGGTGGCTGACGAGACCTTTGTGGCCGCGGCGCCGACGACGGCGGGCGAGGTGGTGAACGATCGTGCGCGTTGGCGGCGGTGGTTCACCGATCTGCGGCTGGACGTCGTGGAGGACCGCGGCGATCAGGGCGTGCGCTGGCGCGTGGCCGGACCGGTGGAGGGCACCATGGAGATCTGGTGCGAACCGGCGCTCGACGGCTTCGTCCTGCACTACTACCTGCACGGCGAGCCGACGCGGCCGCTGCCCGACGACCCGGCCGAGGCGATGGCGCTGATCGCGGAGCTGAACAAGCGGCGCCGCGTGGCGGGCAAGGAGATGTCGTTCGAGGTGAAGGCCGTGCTCGAAGGCGATCGTGAGATCGGCGCACCGGCGACGGGTGCGGGCGGGGAGGCCGGCCGTGGCTGACCACACCGAGCAGTCCATCGTCGTCGGCGCCGACGTCGGCGCGATCATGGACGTCATCGCCGACTTCCCGCACTATCCGTCGTGGGTCACCGCCGCGCGCGAGGTGACGGTGCTCGAGACGGGGGCCGACGGTCGTGCGTCGAAGGTCCGTTTCGAGTTGGACGCCGGTGTGCTGACCGACACCTATGTGCTCGCCTACGAGTGGGCGCCCGACGGCACCCTGGTCTCGTGGCGGCTGGAGTCGAGCGATCTGCAACGCGATCAGCGTGGTTCGTACAAGCTCAGCCAGCAGGTTCCCGGGTCCACCAAGGTGACCTACAGCCTGATGGTCGATCTGAAGGTGCCGATGATCAGCCAGCTGAAGCGCCGGGCCGAGAAGGCCATCACCGATGCGGCGCTGAACGATCTGAAGAAGAGGGTCGAAGGCTGATCGATCTGGCTCCCCTCCATCTGGTGCTCGGGCCCGGTGGCTCGGGTGTGTCCGTCGTGGCCGCGGCCGGGGCGGTCGGGGCGGCGGAGGCCGCACGGGCCCGACGTTCGGGTCCGGCGGCGTCATCGGACGGCGTCGGTGGAACGCTGCTGGTGACGGTCGATCCGAGGTCGCCGCTGCCGCGTCTGCTCGGGGTGTTCCGGGTGCCGGGCGAGCCGGTCCCGGTGACGGCCGAACTCGATCTGCTGCAGCTGGAGCCGCTGGCGGCGGTCGAGCGGGCCTGGACCGACTTCCTCGCGGCGCTGAGCGCGGCGGGCGTGGGCACGGCGCTGCCGGTGGTGGGCACGGTCGCGACCGTCGACGCCGGCGAGCTGAGCGGTCTGCCCGGCGCCGAGGAGTTCCTGCTGCTGCGGGCGATCCGGGATGCCGCGACGTCCGGGAGGTGGCGGAGCGTCGTCGTCGACCTGTCCGGGGCCGGGGATCCGTTCGCGTTCCTGCGGGCGCCGACGGTGCTGGCGGCCGCGATCGACCGGTTGTGGCCGCGGCATCGGCGGTTGGCCGAGGCCGCGGAGAAGCCCGCGACGGCGCCGTTGGCGCAGGCGGTGGAGCAGATCGCCCGCGACTGCGAGGACCTGAGCGAACTGATCGGCGACCCGCACGCCGCGGCCGTGCATCTCGGTGCTTCCGGGCGGGGATCGCGGATCGGATCTGCTGCCCGATCTGCTGACCGTCGCCGATGTGACGGGGCTGCCGTTGCGGTCGGTGGTGGTCGACGCCGGACCCGGCGGTCTGCCGACCGAACCGGTGCTGGCCGCCGTGCGCGAGTCGCTCGCCGAGGAGGCCGGGACGGCGGTGTCGGTGTCGACGGTGGCCGCCGCGGACGAGGCGCCGTCGCGTCTCTCGCATCTGCGTCGGCTGGCGGTGACCTTGCCCGAGCCGAACGGTCGGGCTCGCGGCGCCGCGGCGG
This sequence comes from Gordonia sp. (in: high G+C Gram-positive bacteria), assembly GCF_047600385.1. Taxonomy (GTDB): domain Bacteria; phylum Actinomycetota; class Actinomycetes; order Mycobacteriales; family Mycobacteriaceae; genus Gordonia. The sequence continues at coordinate 2,580,144 of NZ_JASGKZ010000001.1, forward strand.
CGAAGGCCGTCAGGCTCGACGGCGAGGGACTCCGGTCGCGTTATCGGCTCACCTGGCGGCAGCGGCTGGCCGAACCCGAACGTCTGGCGCTGGGACGTTCGGGCGACGACCTGCTGGTGACCGTGTCGGGTTTCCGGCAGCCGGTGCGGCTGCCCTCGGTGCTGCGGCGCTGCGTGGTGACCGGGGCCGACTGGGACGGCAGACGGCTTCACGTCGACTTCGTTCCCGACGAAGCGGTCTGGCCCCAGCGGTGACGAATGGATTACCTGCGGGTAACCTTTGATGTCCGCTGAACGAGACGACACGAGGGGGTCGCGGAGGCGATGACCGAACATGCTGGGGCGGAGGCCGCGGACGATCCGGTCGCCGCACTCCTGCTCGGTTTCGCGGCGCAGATCGATCAGATCGCCGGGTTGATCGGCAGCACCGCGTTCCCGGGTGAGAACGAACACGGCGCCCGGGTCGGCGAGCTGCTGGGCGAGGTCGGCGACCTGGTGGAGGAACTCGGCGACCTCCTCGCTCGGCTGCTGAGTGCGCTGATCGCGGTGATGGAGGCCGTCGTCGAGATGCTCGGGTCGACGACTAGCGCCGCCCCGCCGCCGAGCGCGCGGTTCCAGTCGATTCCCGTGCGGATCACCCCCGTCCGCTCCGATCCGTGACATCGTGAACCACGTGAGTACGCATTCACCCGACCTGACCATCGGCATCGACATCGGCGGCACCAGTGTGCGCGCCTCCGTCGTCGACAACCGGGGCGGCATGCTCGACACGCTGCGGGCCGCGACCCCGCCGACCGCGACCGCCCTGGAACACTGCCTGGACCGGTTGGTGGCCGAGCTGCGCGACCGGTGGACGGTGCAGGCGGTGGGCCTGGCGATCGCCGGATTCCTCTCGCCGGACTGCTCGACGGTCCGCTTCGCGCCGCACCTGGCGTGGCGGGAGGCCGCCGTGGCGGCGGAGATGAGCGAACGGGTGGGTCTGCCGGTGTTCGCCGAGCACGACGCCAACTCGGCGGCGGTCGCCGAACTGCACTTCGGCGCCGCCGCACGCGGCCACAACACCCTGGTGATGGCGCTGGGCACCGGGATCGGCGCGGGCATGCTGATGGGCGGGCAGATCTACCGCGGCAGCTACGGGGTCGCGCCCGAGTTCGGGCACCTCGTCGTCGTGCCGGACGGTCGGCCGTGCGACTGCGGTAAACGCGGTTGTCTGGAGCGGTACTGCAGCGGCACCGGCCTGGTCGACACCGCCGTCGAACTGCTGGCCCGGGAAGACGCCAGTCATTCGCTGCTGGCCGCGGAGTCGATGGCCGATCCGGGTTCGCTGACCGGTCGACGGGTCGCCGCGGCGGCCGCGGACGGCGACCACGTCGCGGTCGCCGCGTTCGCCGACCTCGCGCGCTGGCTGGGGCAGGGCATGGCGATGATCGCCGACGTCTTCGACCCCGACCTGATCGTGATCGCCGGCGGGCTCGGCACGGCATCCGGGCTGTACCTGGACGAGGCCCGCGAACACTATGCGCGGATGGTCACCGGCGCGGGGCATCGTCAACTGGCCCGGATCCGGTCCACCCAGCTGGGGGAGAGCGCGGGCGTGATCGGTGCGGCGCAGGTGGCCCGCATGCGGATGGCCGAGGAGTCCGCACCGGGCGGTCGGGCGGCGGTCGCTGAAGTAGAGTGAGTGTCCTCATGTCCCCCGGTGATCAGGGGTGGGCACAGCGACGCAGGGAGCGGGACGGATATGTGGTATTACCTCTTCAAATACGTGTTGATGGGGCCGGCTCTGTGGCTGATGGCACGGCCGAAGGTGGAGGGTCTGGAGCACGTCCCCGACGACGGTCCGGCGCTCCTGGCCAGCAACCATCTCGCCGTGGTCGACAGCTTCTATCTCCCGATAGCCGTCCGACGCCGCATCTTCTTCCTGGCCAAGTCCGAGTACTTCACCGAGCCGGGCTTCAAAGGCCGTTTCAAGAAGTGGTTCTTCAGCTCGTCCGGGCAGATCCCGATCGATCGGTCCGGCGGCAGCGCCGCGGCCGGTGCGCTGCTGGCCGGTAAGCGGGTCGTGGAGGACGGCGGACTGCTCTGCCTGTACCCGGAGGGCACCCGCTCGCCGGACGGCCGCCTCTACAAGGGCAAGACCGGACTCGCCCGGATGGCGCTGGAGACCGGCGCCCCGGTGATCCCGGTCGCGATGATCGACACCGACAAGATCAACCCGCCCGGGACCATCCTGCCGCGGCCCACCCGGATCACGCTGCGCTTCGGCGAGCCGCTGGACTTCTCGCGTTACGAGGGGATGGCGGGCAACCGGTTCATCGAGCGGGCCGTGACCGACGAGATCATGTACGCGCTCATGCGGCTCTCGGGCCAGCAGTACGTCGACGTGTACGCGGCGAGCCTGAAGAACAAGCCCGTCGACGACGAGGCGCCGAAGCCGAAGGGCGACGCTGCCTGATCCCGGCGAGCATCCCCTGAGCCGAGGGCCGTCCGACCGAGTCGGGCGGCCCTCCTCGCATCTCCTCGGGGCCACGGCGTCTCCTCAGGATGACGGGTCGACGCCGGACGGTCGGGGCAGGGGGAGAGGCTTCGACACCGGGCGCTCACTCCGTGCGCGCCCGGGCTCGGCCGCCGGGTGGCGGTGCCGGATTCAGTCGTCGGGGCCGGACGGTCGTCGGAATGACGGGGCGGGACTCGGTCGTCGGGTGACGATCGCGGCGGCCGACGAGTGCGGCGGGGTCAGGCGGGGCGGGCCGCGTCGTCGTTCCGGAAGGGCTGGACGGCGAGCAGGACCAGGAACGCGAGCGCCCACAGCAGGTAGGCGTTCCCGACGAGCTGCTGCCACCACGTCCAGGTGGTCACGTCCTCCGGCATCAGCTGGAACGGGCCGATCGCGAAGATCGGCAGCCCGATCAGCCCCAGCAGTCCGTAGAGGTGGGCGGGCAGATCGCGGCGCGTCATCGCGACGGTGAGGCATGCGAGCACGGCGGGCAGCGACCAGACCCAGTGGTGCGACCACGTGGTCGGGGCGACGACGAGACCCCACAGCGCCACGATGCAGGCCGCCAGCAGCGCGTTGACCTGGTCTCGCGGCTCCGCGTCGGGCCCGAACGCCCGGCCCGGACGCGTACGCCACAGCGCGGCGGCCGCCACCGCGGTCACCAGCAGCGCCGACATCACCCAGGCCGCCGGAGCCGCCGGATTGTCGACGCCGAGCAGCCGCAGCCAGGCGCCGTTGAGGTTCTGGTTGATCGGGCCCTCGGGAACGCCGATGCGCGTGGTGTGGAAGACGGTGTGCGTCCAGTACGTGCGGGAGTCGGCGGGCAGCCACACCGCACCGATCAGCGCGGCGACGACGAAGGTGCCGACCCCGACCCACGCGGCCCGCCAGCGGCCGGCCGCGGCGAAGACGCCGAGGAACACCAGCGGGGTGAGTTTGATCGCCGAGGCGAGGCCCACCAGCGCCCCGTGCAGCGGCTCGCCGCGCCGGACGACGAACAGGTCGACGACGATCAGCGCCAGCAGGATCAGGTTCACCTGGCCGAAGCTGAGGGTCATGCCGAACGGGTTGAACCACACCGTCGCCGCCGAGAGGATCAGCGCCAGGGTGAGACGGTTGCGCTCGTTGCCCGCACCGAGCAGACGCAGGAAGACGACGGTCACGTACACCAGGCACAGTGCGCTCACGATCGACAGCGCGATCCCGCCGACCTCCAGCGGAATCGCGCCGAGCGGCGTGAACACCAGCGCCGCGAACGGCGGATAGGTGAACGGCAGCCAGATCCCGTCCTGGGTGAACGGCAGCGAGCCCTCGGCGTAGAGACTGATCCCCTGGTGCCACAGCTGCCCGCCGATGCGGTACACGTCCAGATCGAACCGGGTACGGGTGCCGAAACTGGAGGTACCGGGCACCCCGACGATCTGCAGTCCGGTGGAGACGGCGAAGACCAGCACCGCGGCGACCCGGGCGACGGCACCGGGATGCCAGCGGCGCAGACGGATCGCCGTCGGTCGGGCATGCGGGGACATGGCGTCAAAGGTACGTGATCACCCTGTCGTCGCCGTGCCGCCGGTCGTGGATAATCGGCAGTCGTGCGCTACTTCTACGACTGCGAGTTCATCGAAGACGGAACGACGATCGAGCTGATCTCCCTCGGAGTGGTGGCCGAGGACGGTCGCGAGTTCTACGCGGTGTCCACCGAGTTCGATCCGGGCCGAGCCGGGCGCTGGGTCCGCGAGAACGTGCTCGACAAACTGCCCTCGCCCGCGGACAAGGTGTGGAAGAGCCGCCGCACGATCCGCGACGAACTGTACGAGTTCCTCACCGCGGGTCCCGGCGAGGTGGAGCTGTGGGCGTGGGTCGGCGCGTACGACCACGTCGTCGTCTGTCAGCTGTGGGGTTCCATGGTGGACCTGCCCCGGGAGCTGCCGCGCTTCACGCGGGAGCTGCGGCAGCACTGGGAGGCCGCCGGGTCGCCGCCGCTGCCCGCGACGAGTCGTGACGCGCACAGCGCGCTGGTCGACGCACGACAGAACCTGGCCCGCTGGCAGGCGATCGAGGCCGCCCGGCACGGCGCCTGACCCGGGCCCGCGCCGGAACCTCACGCGGGGTGCTCGTGCACTCCGCGCACACGATACTGTGTATCCCGTGGTGAACTGGACCGTAGACGTACCGATCGACGACCTCCCCGAGCTGCCGCCGCTGCCGGGCAAGCTGGCCGGCGAGTTCGAGGAGGTGCTCTCCCGGCCGGCGCTGCAGCAGCCGAGCTGGCCCGCCGAGGAGGCCCGCAAGATGCGGACCGTGCTCGAAGAGCGTGCCGCCGATCTGCATGCCGTCGGAGGTGGAGAACCTCTTCGATCAGCTCGCCGAAGTGGCGCACGGCCGGGCGTTCCTGCTGCAGGGCGGCGACTGCGCCGAGACCTTCGCCGCCAACACCGAGCCGCACATCAAGGCCAACATCCGGACGCTGCTCCAGATGGCCGTCGTGCTGACCTACGGTGCCAGCACCCCCGTCGTCAAGGTGGCGCGGATCGCCGGTCAGTACGCCAAGCCGCGCTCGTCCGACACCGACTCGCTGGGTCTGCTGAGCTACCGCGGTGACATGGTCAACGGCATCGACCCGAACGAGGACGCCCGCGTCCACGACCCGTCGCGTCTGGTCCGCGCATACGCCAACGCCGCCGCCGCGATGAACCTGGTGCGCGCGCTGACCGGCTCGGAGGCCCGCCTGGCCCGCGTGCACGACTGGAATCAGGAGTTCGTGCGGACCTCGCCCGCCGGTGCCCGCTACGAGGCCCTCGCCGCCGAGATCGACCGCGGCCTGCGCTTCATGGACGCGTGCGGCGTGCAGGACTCGAGCCTGGAGTCGGCGTCGATCTTCGCCTCGCACGAGGCCCTCGTGATGGACTACGAGCGTGCCATGCTGCGACTCGCCGACGCTCCCGACGGCGCCGAGGGCGACGACCCGGTGCTCTACGACCTGTCGGCGCACTTCCTGTGGATCGGCGAGCGCACCCGGCAGCTCGACGGCGCCCACATCGCGCTGGCCAAGATGATCGCCAACCCGATCGGTATCAAGATCGGCCCGACCACCACCCCCGAGCAGGCTGTCGAGTACGTGAAGCTGCTCGATCCGACGAACCGTCCGGGCCGCCTCACCCTGGTCGCCCGCATGGGCAACGACAAGGTGCGCACCGTGCTGCCGGCCATCGTGCAGGCGGTGGAGGCCACCGGCCACAAGGTGATCTGGCAGTGCGACCCGATGCACGGCAACACCCACACCGCGTCGAACGGTTTCAAGACCCGGCACTTCGATCGCGTCGTCGACGAGGTACAGGGCTTCTTCGAGGTGCACCGTGCGCTGGGCTCGCACCCGGGCGGCATCCACATCGAGCTGACCGGTGAGGACGTCACCGAATGTCTGGGCGGCGCCCAGGACCTCTCGGATCTGGATCTGGAGAGCCGCTACGAGACCGCGTGCGACCCGCGCCTGAACACCCAGCAGTCGCTGGAACTGGCGTTCCTCGTGGCGGAGATGCTGCGCGGCTGACCGCCTCCCTCGACTGGCCGACGGCCCGGATCTCTTCGGAGACCCGGGCCGTCGCGCTCTGAACCGCAGGCGAGCGGTGTCCCCTCGCTCCCCGGCCCGCAGGTCAGTGCGGTGAGGATGTGTGTCTCCTCGCTCCCCGAGCCGCGGCCGAGGAACGAGGCCGCGCGTCGAAGGGGCCAGGCGATCGTTCTCGACGAGACCCTTCGCCCCCGTCCTCGGCGGAATCCTCGGACGGGGTCGTGGCGGCGCCGAGGAAGCCGGTCAGGAGATCAGCATCGCGCCCAGCAGCCAGCCGCCGGAGGCGAGCGCACCGGCCACCGAGAGCACGATCGTCATCCAGACCAGGAACCGGAAGGTGCTGGCCAGGTGGGGCGAGTCGTCGATCAACGGGTCGGCGAGCACCTCGGGGTCGTCGTCGTAGAGGTCGTCCGCGTAGAGATCGTCGTCGTACGGTTCGTCCGCGTAGTGGTCGTCGGTGCGATGGTCGTCGTCGGCGCCGGACCGTGCCGGGACGGCGGGGAGCTCGGGCGACTCCGGCGCGCGGGGCGGAGAGACCGCGCGGGCGATGGCCGAGGTGACGCGCTCGGACGCCTGCTGCGGTGCGGGGACGGTGAACGGGGGGAGCGCGAGGTCGTCGATCGCATCCAGGAGCGCGTGCTGCATGGCGAAACCGTCGTCGTACCGGTGATCCGGATCGCGTTCGGTGGCGCGGAGCACGATCTCGTCGATCTGCGGCGGAACACCGGGGATCACATCGCCGGGCGCGGGCACGTCGTAGGAGAGCCGCTGGTAGGCGAGGGCCAGCGGAGTGGCGCCGTGGAACGGCTGACGACCGGTGAGCAGCTCGTAGAAGAGGACGCCCGCGGAGTAGACGTCGCTGCGGGCGTCGATCTCGGTGGAGCTGACCTGTTCGGGCGAGAGATAGGCGGCGGTCCCCAGGATCACGCTGGCGGAGGTGACCCCGGCCTCGGCCACCGCGCGCACCAGACCGAAATCGGCCACCTTGACGTCGCCAGTGTCGGAGATCAGCACGTTCTCCGGTTTCACGTCGCGGTGGACCAGACCGGCGCGGTGCGCGGTGCCGAGCCCGCCCAGCATCGGCAGACCCACCGCGGCCACCGCGTGCGGGGGCATCGGACCGCGCTCACGCAGCAGATCGCGGACGCTGCCGCCGCGAACCAGCTCCATCACCAGGAAGGCGATGTCGCCGTCGATGCTCTGGTCGTACACGGAGACCAGACCGGGATGGCTGAGGCCCGCGACGGCGCGCGCCTCGAACTCGAATCGGCGCAGGAACTGCGGGTCGCCGACGTACCGCGCGTCCATCACCTTGACCGCGACCCGACGCCCCAGCCGCAGGTCGGTGCCCACGAAGACCGACGACATCCCGCCGCGCGCGATCGGCGCGTCGATCCGGTAGCGCCGTTCCAGCACGCGGCCCAGCAGCGGATCGTCGGGGGAGGTCACGAGGCGAATCTACCCTGATAGGGTTCCGTGACGTGAGTTCCCTTCCGCTGTCCCTCGGCATCCTTCCCGACGACGCCGAGGTGCTGTCCCTCGACCAGGCGGCCAACCGGCTGCGCGTCTCGCCCAACCGGGTGCGCACGCTGATCCGCGACCACAATCTGCTCGCCGCGTCCCGCGCCGGCGAACCCGTGATCCCGGCCCTGTTCTTCGGCGACGACGGCGGACTGGCCAAGCATTTCGAAGGCCTGGTGACCATCCTGCTCGACGGCGGCTACACCCGCGACGAGGCCCTGGCCTGGTTCTTCGAGACCCACGACGATCTGGGGCTGTGCCCGGCCGAGGCGCTGCACAGTCATTCGGCGCGCGAGGTGATCCGGCGGGCGCAGGCCCAAGCGTTCTGATCGCCTGGCTCTGAGTGGGGCGGGGCAGGACGACGATCTTCGGTCTCACTGGTCCTCGCCACGCGACATCCTCGAGACAGTGCACTCGAATCGAGGAGGGCGCGTGTCGTGCGGAGACGTTCGACGCGAAATCGTCGTCCTGCCCCTCACTCGATGCCAGAGGGCGTTCTGGGATGCCCTCTGTGTGGTCTCGACTTCGCTCGACCGTCGGGATGTTTCGCTCGACCAGCGGAAGATGGTCTCGACTTCGCTCGACCGGCGAGATACTTCGCTGATCGAGCCCCCTCGCTGATCGAGCGGAGTCGAGATCGCCCCTCCGCGAACGATGGCATCCCTCCATGACCGGCGGCGCCTCTCGATGGGCGACACCACCTCGGTGATCGAGCATTCCTCGTCGATCGAGCACCCCTCGTTGATCGAGCGGAGTCGAGATCCCGAGCGGAGGAACGAGGTCGCGTGTCGAACGGCCGGTGTTCGTCACCAGACTCCGCTGGGCGGAGAGCCGGTCAGAGGCGTCGGCCCGCGGTGGCGGCCGCCCATGCCGTGTGTCGCAGTCGTCGACGCCGGGGCACGACGGCGCGGCGCGCGAACACCTCGTACCCCGACGCCTCGATCGCGGTGAGGATCTCCTCGTACGACACCGCCGCCGCGGCGATCGCCGGCCGGGTCCTCGGCGGCAGCGCGACGACGGCCGGACGCGTCCGCCGATACTGGTCGCGGTTGATCGCGATCAGGTGGGCCAGCGCCCGCCGAGTGGGACGGCTCGTCGTCCCGGACGCCTTGTCGGCGCGCAGCAGAACCTCGTCCACCCCGAACGCCGCCAGCTCGTCCAGCGGCAGATAGATGCGGTCGCGGTCCAGGTCCTCGCCGACGTCGCGCAGGAAGTTGGTCAACTGGAAGGCCTCGCCCAGGAGTTCGGCGCCGGCGGCGGTCCGCGCGTGGTCGGGTGCGGTGGCGTCCACGCCCAGGATCGGCAGCATTTGCCGTCCGATCACCGCCGCCGAACCATGGGTGTACTCGGCCAGTTCGGCCAGAGTCCGGTACCGGTGGCGGAACTCCGGGGTCCCGGGCACGTCCATCCGCATCGAGTGCAGGAAGGCGTCGAACGTGGCGGGGTCGATCCCGAACCGTCGTACCGTGTCGGCGAGCGCGCCCAGCAGGCTCCACTGCTCCGGGACGAGGGTCTCCGCAGGGGAACCGGGTTCCGGGGGCGTGTCGGACAGGGCCGCGTGCAGTCCGGATTCGATCGCGTCGAGCGCGGCGGCCCGGGCCCGCGGGGGGTGCTCGGTGCCGTCGACGACGTCGTCGGTCATCCGGGCGAAACCGTACAGCGCGAACACGCCGCGCCGATGCGCGGGCGGCAGCAGCGCCGAAGCCAGATAGTAGGTGCGTCCGGCGCGGGCGGTGAGCGCCCGGGCGAGCGCGTACCCGTCGTCAGTCATGGGCGGCACCGCCCCCGGCCGGGCCGGCGGCGGCCGGAGTCTGCGGGGTCGACCCGTCCCGAGGCCCGACGGCGAAGGCCCACCGGGCGGCGGCCCCGAGTCGCAGCGGATCGGCCCGGCGCAGCGAGAGCGCGGCGAGCACCGCCAGAGACAGCGCGATCAGCGACTCGACCGGCTTGTAGAAGACGATCGAGTCGTCCGGCTGGAACACGATGAGGAACAGCACGCTCGCCCAGACCACGATCTGCCGCGCCCACAGCGGGAGCGGGAACGCGATCGCCAGGACCAGCGTCCACACGTAGTACCAGGGCAGGGTCGACGGCTCCAGCAGCAGCACGGCGAGCATCGCCCACGCGGCTCCGGCGACGGCGCTGCGGGTGTCGGCGCGGAACCGCCACCACAGCCACACCAGCAGCACCGCCAGCACCACCGAGCCGATGCCGCGCGTCACCGGCAGCACCTCCTGCAGATTCCAGACGTGGAACGGTGCGGCGACGTAGGCGACGATGTGGCCGATCAGCGTCGGGAGGGAGAACGGGTTGATGATGCGCGACGCCCAGGCGAGCCCGTGCAGCCACCCGACCCCGAGACCGAGGAGCACGGTGAACAGCCCGAAGACGGCCGTCGGGATCAGCGCCGTCGCGGCGAACACCCCGACCCGATCGCGCGGGGTCACCGCGCGCCGGGACCGGAGCCGGTCGAGCCAGATCCACAGGACGAACGGGATCGCGACGGCCGCGGTGATCTTGATCGACGCGGCCACCCCCAGCAGGAGCAGCCCGGGAACGGGTCTGCCGGACACCGCCACCGCCGTGCCCGCGGCGAGGAACCCCATCATGAGCAGTTCCAGATGCGCCCCGGCCACCAGGTGGGCCAGCAGCATCGGGTTCAGCAGCACCAGCCACAGCGCCGTGCGCGACGATGATCCGAAGCGCGCCGCCAGCGCGGGCAGCGCCCACAGGCACAGTCCCAGACCGATCAGCAGGATCAGGCGCATCAGGAACACGCCGAGCCACACGTTCTCCCCGGCGACCCCGACCACGCCGCGCGCGATGAGCACGAACAGCGGGGTGTACGGCGAGGTGGTGGGCGCCCAGATCTGGGCCATGCTGTCGACGATCGGCCCGGGATGGTGCGCGGGACCGTCGAGATACGGGTCGAAACCCTGCGCGAGGACCATCGCCTGCCCCAGGTAGGCGTAGACGTCGCGGCTGAACACCGGGATCGCGAACACCATCGGCGCCGCCCACGCGACCACCGTCCAGCGCATGGCGCGCAGGTCGAGGGTGCAGCGGTGCAGGTTCAGCGCCCGACCGATCCGCACCCAGGCGATCACCATCGCCAGCGCGCCGCCCCAGAAGATCAGCCAGGCGAGGGTCTTGCCGTGCCCGTAGGTGAACGGCGCCAGGCCGAGGTCGGCCAGTGTCGCGTCGTTGCGGGGGATGTCGGCGAGCCCGTAGGTGCCGACGGAGAGCATGAGCGAACCGAGGAGACCCAGGACCGCGTCCGGGTGCGGGCGGGGCCGGGTCGGGCGGTCGGCGCCGACGGCGGGGGCCTCGGGCGCGGGGCGCGACGTGTCCATGCCGGTCATTCTCGCAGGCGCCGAGTCGTCAGCGGGCCGCGGCGGCGAGCAGCGCGTCGACGCGGTCGGCGGCCAGACCGCCGGAGATCAGCACCGGCGGGATGCCGACGCCGGGCACCGTCGCACTGCCGGCCAGGAAGAGGTTGTCGGTGCCCGGCCAGGTGTTGCGGGTCCGGAACGGCCCGGTCTGGGCGACGGTGTGCGCCGCCGAGAACGGGGTGCCCGCCGGCAGCCCGGCCCGCAGCCACGTCCGGGGATGATCGGTCCGCAGGACCTTCATCGCATCGATCCCGGGGTAGCCGCGCGCGGCCAGAGTGCCCAGCACCTCGGCGACGTACGGCCGGGCGACGACGTCCCAGTCCAGCGGTGCGCTGTCCAGGTTCGGGGTCGGGGCGAGCACCGACACCGACTCGTGGCCGTCGGCGACGAAGGTGTCCGGATCGCTCACCGCGCTGCGGGTGATCAGGAACGAGCCGTCGGTCATCGGCTTCCCGCGCCGACCGGTGATCTCGGCGAAGGTCTGCGTCCACGCCGCCCCGAAGTCGAGGGTGTGGTGTCCGGATCGCCAGGCGTCGGTGACCCCGACCGGCAGCAGTCCGTGCGCGACGACGGCGCTGGGCGAGTACCGCAGCCTGCGCCGCGGCCGCACTCCGAGCAGTGCGGCGACGGCATCGCGTTCGGCGGTCGCGATCACCGCGTCGGCGGGGATCGTCTCACCGTCGACGACGACGCCGGACACGGTCCGCGCGCCGTCCCGGGTCAGTCCGCGGGCGGGCGTGCCGTAGCGGAAGACGACGCCGGCGTCGGCGAGCGCTCCCGCCAGGACCTCGCCGATCCGGCCCATGCCGCCCGCCGGCGCCGACAGGCCCCGGCCGATGTCCATGTCGGCGATGATCGCGTAGATCGCCCGCGCCCGATGCGGCGGGACGCCCGCGTAGAGCGCCTGGAAGGTGAACGCGCGCTGCACCCGCTCGTCGTCGACGAACCGTGCGACCGCGCCGGTCAGGCCGCCGAGGGTGTGCAGCTGTGCCAGCCGCGCCGCCGCGCTCCGGGTGCGGGCATCGCCCAGGTCGGACAGACCGTCGAAGTTGCGGTCGATGAAGACGTCGAACTCGGCGTCGTACACCTCGCGCAGCCAGCCGAGCAGTTCCTCGGTGCCGCGCGCCGCGGCCGGTCCGAACGCCGCGGCGACGGCGCCCGGGATCTGCGCGGCGTCGTGGGGGAGCGCCAGGCCGGTGCCGTCGGCGTAGTTCATCACGTAGCCGGGGTCCACGGGGCGCAGCGCGAGCCGGGCGAGGGCCTCGGCCGGATCGAGACCGAGCTCGACCATCGGGTTCACGACGAGCTCGGGCATGGTGAGGATGGTGGCGCCGGTGTCGAAGCGGTGACCGTCGACGGTCTCGGTGCGGACCAGTCCGCCGGGGGTGTCGGCCGACTCGACCACGGTCACCCGGTGGCCGCGGCCGCGCAGGCGGGCGGCCGCGGCCAGACCGGACAGTCCGGCGCCGATGATGACGACATGGGGATCAGGAGTCATGGGTGTCTCCGGGGTCTCGGGATCGGGGCGGTCGGGGGCTCGGGTGGATCCGCCGCGGGGCGGGTCGGACGGGCGGCCGCGGGCACGCCGGAGCCCGCCGGGAGTCGGTTCCCGCGGGCGGTCGGGTCAGGTGTGACGATGGGTGATGCGGTGGGCGAGCGCGGTGAGCTCGTCGCGGGCCTCGTCGGCCGTCGGCAGCGCGTCGATCTCGGTCAGCGCCGCCGACAGGTGCGCGTCGATCTGGGCTTCGACGTCGGCGAGCGCCCCGGACTCGGTGAGGATCGTCCGGGCGGCGGTCAGCTCGTCGTCGGACAGCGGTCGCCCGAGCAGCCCGCGGAGCGCGTCGGCGGTCGCCGGAGCGGAGTTCGCCAGCGCCGAACCGATGAGGACGGTGCGCTTGCCCGCGATCAGGTCGTCGCCGGACGGTTTGCCGGTCTGCTCCGGATCGCCGAAGGCGCCCAGCACGTCGTCGCGCATCTGGAAGGCCAGCCCGAGACCGGTGCCGATGCGGCGCAGCGCCGCCGACAGGTCGGGCGAGGCGCCGCCGAGCGCCGCGCCGATCTCCAACGGCCGGGCGACGGTGTAGGCCGCCGTCTTGTACTCCATCACGCGGTAGGCGGCGTCGACGGACTCGTCGCCGGAGACCTCGTTGGTGATGTCCAGGAGCTGGCCGCCGAGGACCTCGGTGCGCATCAGCGACCAGAGTCGTCCGGCCGCGACGGGCAGGGGCTCGGGGGACCCTTCGACGGAGCTCAGGGAGCGGGATGCAGGGCTCGGGGAGGGGGAGACCGGGACGTAGCCGTGGACCAGATCGTCGGCCCAGGCCAGGGCGAGGTCGCCGAGCAGGATCGCCGTCGAGGAGCCGTGGTGGGCGGCGTCGCCCGCCCAGCCGAGTTCGCGGTGCACGCGCTCGAAGCGCCGATGCACGGTGGGGTTGCCGCGCCGGGTGTCGCTGCGGTCCAGGATGTCGTCGTGCACCAGGGCGCATGCCTGGATGAGTTCGATCGCCGCGCCGGTCCGGACCATCAGGGCCTCGGTGTCGGCGGCGTCGCCGGGCGCCCGGTCGGCGGTCACCGCGCAGCGCCAGCCGGCGTGGACGAAGAGCGGCCGGATCCGTTTGCCGCCGTTCAGCACGAACTCGGCCAGGGCGACACCGGTCCGGGCGACGGTCGGGGAGATCCGGTCGAGGGACGTCGCGGCGGCGGAGAAGAAGTCCTGCAGGACCGATTCGACGGCGCCGGGGACCTGCTGCTGACTCAACACGCGGGTAAGCCTACCGGGGTGGTCCCGGTGGTCGGGAAGCCGTGAGAGACGGGTGTCTACCCGATCACATGCGGTGCGTCAACGCCCCTTCGAGGTCTGCGCAAAACCCGTTCGGCGAGTCGTGCGCCGAACCGGTACGCCCGTAACATGATCGCGTGACCGCACCTTCCGCCGATACCACCGGGCAGCAGACCGTCGTCGAGCGCCTGGCCGCTCCGCACCGCGGACCCGTGCCCTTCTCCGTCGAGTTCTTCCCGCCGCGTTCGGCGGAGGAGGAGTCCCGGCTGTGGCACGCGGTACGGGTGTTCGAGCGGATGAACCCCGCATTCGTGTCGCTGACCTACGGGGCGGGCGGGTCCACGCGCGACCGGACCGTGCGCATCGCGGGCGAACTCGCGACGTCGACGACGCTGACCACCGTGGCGCACTTGACCGCGGTGAACCACAGCGTGGACGAACTGCGCGGCCTGATCGGCGCGTACGCGGACAAGGGGATCACGAATCTGCTCGCGCTGCGCGGCGATCCGCCCGGTGATCCGCTGGGCGAATGGGTCAGACATCCGCGAGGCGTGGAGTACGCGAACCAGCTGGTGGAACTGATCGGTTCGCTCGGCGACTTCCACACCGGCGTCGCGTCGTTCCCCGAAGGCCACCACCGCGCCCCGAACCTGGCCGCCGACACCGGCAACCTGGTCCGCAAGCTGCGCGCCGGCGCCGAGTACTCGGTGACGCAGATCTTCTTCGACGTCGAGGACTACCTGCGGCTGCGTGATCGCGTGGTGGCCGCCGACCCCGAACAGGGCGCCAAGCCGATCATCCCCGGGATCATGCCGATCACCTCGCTCGCGAGCGTGCGTCGGATGGTCCAGCTCTCCGGCAGCGTGCTTCCGACCGCGGTGGCCGAACGGCTGGCCGCGGCGGCGGGCGACGGCCCCGAGGAGGACCGCGAGGCCGTGCGCGCCGTCGGGCATCGACCTGTGCACCGAGATGTCCGAGCGGCTGATCGCCGAGGGCGCTCCGTGCCTGCACTTCTGCAGCCTCAACTTCGCGCGGGCGACCAGCGAGGTGCTGGAGCGGATCGGCGTCGACACGCGTGGAGCGCTCGCACCGGTGTGAGGACGCCCCTCGCTGCGGCGTGACGGGTGTCGGCCCCGGCGGGAGTCGGTGAGCCGGATGTCGGCCGCGCCGCCGGATCAGTCGCGCTGAGCGGTTGCGCTCTCCGCCGATGCGGGCTCGTCGTCGTCTCCGGTCTCCGCCTCCGGGGCGTCGTCGTCCGTCTTCTTCTTCGCGCCGGTCCCGGACCGGCGCTTCTCGATCGCCTCGAGGATTCTGCGCGGGTGCCATGCGCTCTGCGGTGCGTTCGCGCGCTCGGGATCGACGTACCGCGGAGTGCGGTCGCGGGAACGGTAGGCGGCGGCGGCGACCAGCCCGGAGACGGCGAGGCACGACAGCACCATGAGCCAGGTCCAGCTCGGGAGCGCGGCCGTGGCGGGGTCGGGATATTCGGCGTCGGCGTTGAAATCGGCGTTCTGCCCGGGCTCGGGAGTCCAGTTGATCGAGTTCTCGCCCGCCCGCTCGCCGTTGGTGGCCACCACCGGTCCGCCGAAGTCGACGGTGATCGAGAGGTAGTCGTTGCGCGGCGAGAGCTCGGTCAACGACGCGCCGCCGCGCAGCCGGACGATGCTGCCGCTGCGGGTCGCGCTCAGATCGACCGTCGCCCCGTGTCCGAGCGCGGTGGAGACGATGTCGCCGAGCTGGGCGAACTGGCCGGCGCTGAGGTTCGAGTAGGTGAGCTGACTGCCGACCTTGCCCGCGGACGGAGAGTCGGCGGCGGCGCCCTTCTCGGCGGAGAAGTCCGTGATGCCGATCGACCCCAGCATCGAGTTGGGCACGTCGAACGTGGGACGCGTGGGGGAGCTGGCCGAGGTGGCCGCGACGATGATGTACCCGGAGTACTGGTCGCCGACGTGCTCCGAGCGCGTCATGCAGCCGCCGAGCAGGGGGACGAGCGTCAGCAGTGCGACAACGGCGAGAACCGGCAGGCGGCGGGCGCGGCGGCGGTCCGGGTGGCCGTGATCCGGGCGTCGAAGGAGAGATGGCACGGTGTCATCGTGCCAGAGTCGGCGCCGCGTCGGCGGGAAGCGGTGTCGGCGGCAGCGGCAGATCGCGTCCGAGGAAGGCGAACGGGCGCGGATCTCCGGCGAAGAGGAAGTGCCGCAGCACGTCGCCGAAGCCGAGCCTGCGGTACAGCGACCACGCGCGGTTCTCCTCGCCCGGCACCTCCGGCGTCGAGAGCAGCACCCGGGACTCCGGGCGGTCGGTGAGCAGCGTGGTGAGCAGCGCCTGCCCGAGACCTCGGCCCTGGGCGAGCGGATGGACGTGGATCTCGGTGAGCTCGAAGTAGTCGGAGGCGACCGCCTCGATGTGCTCGCGCGAACACCCGCGGCCGGCCAGTCCGGTCCGCAGCTGCCGGTTCCACCACTGATCCGGATATCCGGTGTACCCGTAGGCGACGCCGACCAGCACCTCGCGCTCGAGGGTCCACGGCGCCTCCACCCGCAGTCGTGCGTGGCCGGGCCGCAGCAGATCCATCGCCGAGACGGTCGTCAGTGCGCCGACCGCCCGCCAGCCGGGGCGGCGCAGATGATCGCGCCAGAGCCCGATCCGATTGAACTCGGTGCCCTTCGGATAGCGCATCGCGGTGACGTAGGTGTGGACCGCGGGTTCGAGCCAGAGGTGGGCGTCGTCGGCGGGCAGGTCGATCAGCCGCATCGACATCGTGATTCCGCCCTTCTCGTCGCCGGCATGCGCGTCACATCGCGCGTTCCGAGAGATTAGCCGGACTCGAAGCGGGGGCCGAGAGCGGGCCGTGCCCCGTCGTCGACCGGAATTGTCAGAGGGTCGTGAGATCTTGCTCTCAACGGAAGACGAAAGGGGGTGCGTGATCATGATCGCCGATCCGCACGTGGTGCATCGCAGTCGTGACCTGCTCGAGCGCGCCGAGGTGCTCTTCGAGGAGGCGTCGCGGGTGCACGACGACGGCGCCGAGCGGTTCCGGCAGTTCTATCTGGCCGCCCTCCGGGCCTCCGGTGCCGTGCTGGCGCTCCACGAACCCGCCGGGCCGGTGCGTCGCCGCCGGAACGCGCGCGATGCCTGGAGTCGCATCACGGCGGTCGCGCCGGAGTACACCGAACTCGCCGAGTACTTCGGTGGCCTGTCGGCGATGCGCTCGAAGGTGGAGACGGGTCTGGTGCGCCGGGTCGACGACATGCTCTGCGCGCGTGTCGAGCGCCGGGCCGCCGAGTTCCTGGACGCCGCCGACGCCAGCCTGCTCGCCTACGAACAGGGGCGGCTCGGAAGTGCGGGGCGCGCGGCCCGCAGACTGGGTGCTTGACGGGGTGCTCGAGCGGGTCGATTCGGCGTCTGCGGGAAAGCTTCCGGATGCTTGGGGTAATAGTGGTCGTGAGGCTGTCGAGCTTCTATCATGGAACCCAGCGGTCGACGAGTGTGCGTCGATCCACACCACCGGACAGTAAGGGAGGAGCGCGGTGCCGCTTTCGGAGCATGAGCAGCGGATGCTCGATGAGATTGAGAGCGCGCTTTACGCCGAAGACCCGAAGTTCGTCTCCAGCGTCAGTAAGCAGCGCGTAGGCCGCCCGGATGGTCGGCGTCGGTGGCAGGCCGCCCTGCTGCTGTTGATCGGACTGGGGCTGCTGGTCGGTGGGATCATGGTCGACGTGCGGATCGGCGAGTTCCCGATCATCAGCCTGGTCGGATTCTTCGTGATGTTCGCCGGCGGTCTGCTGCTGATCTTCACGCCGCACGGCGGCTCGGTGCCGTCCGGCGGGGCCCGCGGGACGGGCGCGGGGCAGGGGGCGCCGTCGCGGGACTCGTTCTCCTCGCGCATGGAGGACCGTTTCAACAAGCGTTTCGACCAGGACGGTCGCTGACCGATCCACCGCGACCGGAGACGGTCGCGAGCGACACTCGGGGTCGCGGTCTCGTGCAGAGACCGCGGCCCCGTTTCGCATTCTCCGCACCACGCGGTGTCGTGGCCTCGCGGTTCCCCACCGTTCCCCACCCGGACCACCCACTTCTCCCCACCACGGTGAGATCACCCGCCTCACCCGTCACATCCGTATGCTTCCGACACACTGGATGCGGTGGCGGTGTGAGGTGGACGCTATGTTTCTCCCGGTGCCGGGTTCTCTCAGGAATCCTGTGACCAGTGACTTTTGTGGCTGGTGGTGCAGGAGTGGGGTGGAGTGGATGGAAAGTGGGGGAAAGTGGGGTAATGTGGGGATCATCGACAGGGAGGGACCCGGTACCTTCCTGTCGGCGCCGGGTCAGGAGGTGACGGCGTGGCTGGCTTCGTCGGCACGTACTCACCCAAGCTCGACGACAAGGGGCGACTCACGTTGCCCGCGAAGTTTCGTAACGCACTGTCAGGAGGGGTCGTGGTCACGAAGGGCCTGGATCACAGCCTGTCGGTGTACCCCGCGGAGGAGTTCGAGGCCACCGCGGCGAAGGTGAACGCGGCATCGCGCAACGATCCCGCGGCGCGCGCGTTCGTCCGACTGATGCTCGCGGGCGCCGACGAGCAGAATCTCGACGGGCAGGGGCGCGTGCATCTGAACGTCGGACTCCGCGGTTGGGCCCAACTGCAGAAGGAGTGCGTGGTCACCGGGCAGTACGACCACCTGGAGATCTGGGACGCGGCGCGCTGGGCGGCGTACGAGGCAGCCCACGAGGAGGCCTTCGCGGCCGGCGGCTCGGCCGCGTTGGACGCGATTCTCTGAACACATATGAAGAACTGGACCGCTGCGGTGAGGCGAGGCCTCAGCCCGGCCGACCCTGGCGTACTTCCCCAGCGTCAGGTGCGACTCGGGCGGGGACCCCGCCTCACCGCAGCGCCGATTCTTCAGCCGGATGATCCGGCGATCCGTGCGAGTACAGGGAGCATCGCGCGCCGGACACGGTGCGCAGTCGACCACAGGGGAGGGGTGCAGTGATGAGCGATCAGCCCGAATCCCCCTCCGGTGAGCCCGGATCCCCGTCGGAGCCGGAATCCCGGTCCGGCGAGCACGGTCACATCCCGGTCATGGCCGACCGGATGTACGAACTGCTCGCTCCCGCGCTCACCCGCCACGCGCCGGACGGCTCCGGGGCCGTCTTGATCGACGGCACGCTGGGGGCGGGCGGTCACACCGAACTCTTCCTCACCCGGCTGCCCGGACTCACCGTGCACGGCATCGACCGCGACGAGAACGCCCTGGCCGTGGCCGGTGCGCGACTCGCGTCGTTCGGCGACCGGGCGGTGTTGCACCACGCCCGCTACGACCAGATCGCCGACGTGGCCGTCGACGCCGGGCTCACCGCCGTCGACGGCGTCCTGCTCGACCTCGGCGTCTCGTCGATGCAGCTGGACCAGGCCGAGCGGGGTTTCGCGTATGCGATCGACGCCCCGCTGGACATGCGGATGAACGCCGACGACGCACTCACCGCCGCCGACGTCCTCAACACCTACGACCACGGGTCCCTCGCCCGGGTCCTCAGCGAGTACGGCGAGGAGCGGTTCGCCGGGAAGATCGCGTCCGCGGTGCTCCGGGCCCGTGAACAAGAGCCGTTCACCACCAGCGGACGCCTCGTCGAACTGCTGTACGCGACCATCCCGGCCGCGACCCGCCGCACCGGCGGGCACCCCGCCAAACGCACCTTCCAGGCGTTGCGCATCGAGGTGAACCGGGAACTCGACTCGCTGCGCGGGGTGGTGCCCGCGGCCCTCGACCTGCTCGATGTCGGTGGACGCCTCGCGGTGATGAGCTACCAGTCGCTGGAGGACCGCATCGTCAAGCGGGACTTCGCGCAGGCCGTCCGGAACACCACTCCGGTGGGCCTGCCCGTCGACCTGCCGGGGACCGCGGCACGTTTCGCCCTGGTGACCCGCGGCGCCGAACAGGCCGATGAGCAGCAGCGCCGGGAGAACCCGCGGTCGGCTCCGGTCCGGGTGCGGGCCATCGAACGAATCGCTCCGGACGACGAAGGGAGCCGGTGATGACGCTGATCGACGATCGCCGGGCCACCGTGCGTCATGCCACCAGGCGGAGCGCCCAGGGCGCGACGACCCGCACCGCCCGCAGACCCGGGGCGGCCCGGACGTCGTCGAACCGCGACGACGTCCGCGCCACGCGGGCGCCGGGCAGTCGGCCGCCGCGCCGCGCCGCGCAGCCGGTCGCGGTCAAGCCGTCCGGTGTGCTCTCCGGTCTGGCCGACGTCCCGTTCATCGTGCCGATCGTGTTGTTGGTGATCGGCGCGCTGGGTCTGACGCTGTTCCTGTCGACGACCGCCGCGCAGGATTCGTACGCGCTGGAGTCGATCCGGCAGACCAACCGTGATCTCACCGAGAAGCGGGACAGCCTGCAGCACGCCGCCGATGCCGGAGACTCGTCGCCCGAGCTGGCCGACAAGGCGGCCAAGCTGGGCATGGTCCCGGGGGCGCCGGGCGCCGCCGGTCCGCAGCTCGTCGTCGGACCCGACGGCAAGGCACGGCTGAAGGGCAGGCTCGCCCCGTCCGACGGCAGCCGGCTCGGTTCGCTGAACCCGACCCCCGACCCGGTCACGGAGATCGACCCGAACAAGGTCGACGACTCCGGCGGGCTCGCGGGCAACCCGGCCCCTGCGACGTCGCAGGAACCCGCGACCCCCGAGCCCACGACCACCGAACCCGCGGTGCCCGAGCCTGCGGTGCCGGAGTCCGCGGCACCCGAGGTCGCTCCGCCGACGATGACGACGCCGACGCCGACCCCCAACGTCCTGCCGCAGAACGCCGCCGTCCCGGGCAGTGACCTCCCCGAAGCCCGCTGATCGAACGAGAGGATGGATCGACGCCCATGACCGCTCCACGCTCCTCGGTCCGGCGCTCCCGCACCGGTGGTGACCGTGCGACCCGGCACTTCGTCGGCCGCACCCGGATCCTGACGGTGCTCGCCCTGATCCTCGCGCTCGCGGTGGCCGGTCGACTGCTGTACGTCAATGTGATCGAGGCCCCGGCGCTGGCGGCGCAGGCCGCGCAGCAGCGCGAGGACACCGTCACCCTGTACGCCGAGCGCGGGGCGATCCTCGACCGCAACGGCAAACCGCTGGCGTACACCGGTGACGCCCGGGCGCTCACCTTCCTGCCGAAGGCGGTGCGCAAGTCGATCGCGGCCGAGCACGAGAAGAGGCCGGAGCTGCCCGACGTCGACACGCGTCTGCGGCAGATCGCCGACGGCGTCTCGGCCGGGCTGGGCGGATCGATCTCGTCGGAGGATCTGCTGGCGAAACTCATGTCCGACCAGCAGTTCGTCTATCTGGCCCGCTCGGTCAGCGTGGAGACCGCGAACCGCATCACGCGCGACTTCCCGGAGGTCGGCGCCGACCCCCAGGCCATCCGGTTGTACCCGGGCGGCTCGCTGGCGGCCAACGTCGTCGGCGGCGTGAACTTCGACGGTCACGGGGCGATCGGCCTGGAGTCGTCGCTCGATCCGATCCTCGCGGGCATGAACGGCACGGAGACCTTCGACCGCGGTTCCGACGGTGCGGTGATCCCGGGCAGCAAACGCAACGTGCACCCGGCGATCGACGGCAAGACGGTGCGGCTGACCCTCGACTCGGACATCCAGTGGTACGTCCAGACGCAGGTCAACGAGGCGAAGAAGAACTCGGGCGCCAAGAACGCCTCGGCGGTGGTCCTGGATGCGCGCACCGGCGAGGTGCTGGCGATGGCGAACGACAGCACGTTCAACGCCGCCCGGCCGCTCGACGAGCAGAAGGACGCCGACCTGGGCAACCGTGCGGTGATGTCGCCGTTCGAGCCGGGATCGGTGAACAAGCTGGTGGTGGCCGCGGCGGCCGTCGAATACGGCCTCACCACACCCGACGAGGTGCACCGGGTGGCCGGCCAGATCCAGATGTCCGGGATCACGGTGAAGGATGCGTGGGAGCACGGCGTGGTGCCGTTCACCACCACCGGGATCTTCGGGAAGTCGTCGAACGTCGGCACCCTGATGCTGGCGCAGAAGGTCGGGGAGAAGCGGTTCGCGGACATGCTGTCGGCGTTCGGTCTCGGCCGACGCACCGGGATCGGCCTGCCCGGCGAGAGCGCGGGCGCGGTGCCCGCGCTGAGCCAGTGGTCCGGCGGTTCGTTCGCGAACCTGCCGATCGGGCAGGGCCTGTCGATGACGCTGCTGCAGATGACCGCCATGTACCAGGCCATCGCGAACGACGGTCTGCGGATCGAGCCGCGGATCCTGCGCGCGGACACCGGCGGCCGCGGCGCCGGCTTCAGCTCCCCCAAGAAGGTGCGGGTGGTGAGCCCGCAGACGGCGAAGACCGTCCGGGAGATGTTCCGCGCGGTGATGCAGGACGATCCGTCGGGCGTGCAGAGCGGCACCGGAGCCAAGGGCGCGATCGACGGCTACCAGACCTCGGGCAAGACCGGCACCGCCCAGCAGGTGGATCCGGCGTGCAACTGCTACTCGAAGTCGAGCTACAACATCACGTTCGCCGGGATCACCCCCGCCGACGATCCGCGCTACGTGATCGGCATCATGCTCGACAACCCGACGCGCAGCTCGGACGGCAGCGGCGGCCAGTCGGCGGCGCCGCTGTTCGGCACGATCGGTGCGTGGCTCCTGCAGCACGACAAGGTCCCGCATTCGGCACGCCAGGCGCCGCGGGTGAGGCTGGAGGCGTGACCGCGAGGTGACGGGCCTCGAGCGGGACCGGTCACTCCCGGTGCGGCCGGGCGGCGCCCGGAGGAACCACAGGACTTAGTCTGGGCGGCGACGAGCCTGCCGGCTCAGGAGACGACGGATCGAAGTGAGGACGCGAGCGACGTGGCGGAGAACAGCGACCGGGTGCACCCTGCGATGGTGCGGCCCGAACGTCCCGTGGGAGCGGATCTGACCGAGCTCGCCGAGCTCGTCGGCGCCGAACTGGTCGGCGGGGACAGATCCCTGCACGGGGTGACCCTGCGTGCCCAGGAGGCCGGCCCCGGCGACCTGTTCGCGGCGCTGCCCGGCAGCCGGGTGCACGGTGCCCGTTTCGCGGCCGAGGCGGTCGCCGGCGGCGCCGTCGCGGTACTCACCGATGCGAACGGGCTCGCGCTGCTCCGCGTGGACGAGGCGATGGCCGCGGTCCCGGTGCTGGTGCACGACGATCCGCGCGGTGTGCTCGGCCGGGCGTCGGCGCGCATCTACGGCGATCCGTCGGCGCGGCTCACCCTGATCGGGATCACCGGGACCTCCGGCAAGACCACCACGGCGTACCTGACCGAGGCCGCGCTGCGGGCCGCGGGCCGGGTGGTCGGACTGGTCGGCACCGTCGAGATCCGGATCGACGGCGAGCGCGTCCCCAGTTCGCTCACGACACCCGAGGCCCCCGACCTGCAGCGACTGTTCGCGGTGATGGTGGAGCGGGGCGTCGACACGGTGGTGATGGAGGTCTCCAGTCACGCGCTCTCGCTGGGGCGGGTGGACGGCAGCCGGTTCGCGGTGGGCGGGTTCACCAATCTCTCGCAGGACCACCTCGACTTCCACCACTCCATGGACGAGTACTTCCAGGCCAAGGCGCATTCTGTTCCGGGCGGGTTCGCCGGTGCGTGCGGAGACGGCGGTGATCTGCACCGACGACCGCTGGGGCGCGGACATGGCGCGGGTCGCGGAGTCCGGCGGCGCGTCCACCGCGCGGGTCTCGACCACCGGCCCCGGTGACTGGAGCGTGGTGAGTCGTCTGGAGACGTCGGAGACGGGCTCGCAGACCGTGGTGATCCGGGCTCCGGGCGGCGCCGGGAGCGGAACGAGCGGGTCGGATGACACCGGCGCCGTGAGCGGGCCGGGTGCGGCGGGTGCCGAGCACGTGATGGTCGTGCCGCTGCCGGGCGCGTACAACGTGGCGAACGCGCTGCTCGCGGTCGGGCTCGCGGTGGCCGCCGGGGTCCCGGTGGACGTCGCCGTCGGGGGACTGGCGCTGGTGTCGGTCCCGGGACGGCTGGAGAAGATCGAGCGAGGGCAGGACTTCCTCGCCGTCGTCGACTACGCGCACAAACCGGCCGCCGTGGAGGCGGTGCTGGCCACTCTCGCGGCGCAGACGAACGGTCGGGTCGGGGTGGTGCTCGGCGCCGGCGGCGATCGGGACACCGAGAAGCGGCCCCTGATGGGTGCCGCGGCGGCGCGCGGCGCCGACTTCGTCGTGGTGACCGACGACAATCCGCGCAGCGAGGATCCGGCCGTGATCCGCGCCGCGGTGCTCGCCGGTGCGGAAGGGGTGATCGGCGACGAGCGCCGGGCCCGGCGGATCACCGAGATCGGCGACCGCGCCGAGGCGATCGCGGCGGCGGTCGCGTGGGCCGAGGCCGGGGACGTGGTGCTGGTCGCGGGCAAGGGGCACGAGACCGGCCAGGAGATCGCCGGACACAAGCATCCGTTCGACGACCGCGAGGTCCTCGCCGCGGCGATCACCGCGCACGCGGCGGAGACGACCGGCGCACCCGGAACGGAGGCGTCCGGAACAGAGACGTCCGGGGCTCCGCTCACGGTGTACACCGTCGAGGGGACGGCGACCGTGGCCCGGGCCCGGACGCTGCTCCGCGTCGCGGTCTCCGACGCCGCCGACCTGGGGATCGGGAGCGCGCACCGCCGGGTCGGCGCGGATCCGGCGGAGGGTCGTCGCACCTGGGCGGTGTTCGGCGAGCTGACCTCCGACGAGGCCGCCGCCGACGTCGATGCCCGCTGCATCGAGCACGATCTGATCGGGCGGCAGGCGGTGCGGCTGGCCGTCGACCAGACGCTCGCCGTCGGGGCGACCCGCCTGGCGCGGTCGCTCTATCAGGGCGCGATCCAGGAGGGCTCGTGGGGCGAGGAGGCGGCTTTCTTCACCACCGCCGACGAGCTGATCGAGCACTTCCGCGCGGCGGCCGGGACTCCGGACGCACCGCGCGCCGGCGACCTGGTGCTGGTGGTCGGCGGCGACGGACTGGTACCGGGTCTGCTCGACCTGTGGAACGCCGACGCGGCGCTCGACGTGCGGGTCCGGACCCGGTGAGAGGGCGACGGGGCCGCGCGCGGCAGAATGTTACGGACCGATACCCGGCGGTAGCCTGCAGGCCGGCCGGGGTCATCATTCGGCCGTCGCGGAATGCGACGGGGGACGACGAAGGACGCATGCTTTGACTCAGATCCTGATCGCCGGCGCGATCTCGCTGGCCGTGGCGATTCTGCTGACCCCGGTGCTGATCCGTGAGTTCGCCCGGCGTCGCTGGGGCCAGGAGATCCGCCAGGACGGCCCCGCGAGCCACCAGGCGAAAGCCGGCACCCCGTCCATGGGCGGCGTGGCCATCCTCATCGCGATCTGGGCCGGCTACCTCGGTTCGTACCTGTTCAGCTGGGCCATGGGCGACGGCGGGCCGTCCGCCTCGGGCCTGCTGGTGCTCGGTCTGGCGACCGGCCTGGGTCTGGTCGGCTTCCTCGACGACTTCGTCAAGCTGGCGCGCCACCGGAACCTGGGGCTGAACAAGACGCAGAAGACGGTGGGCCAGCTCGTGGTCGCGATCGTGTTCGCGATCCTGTTCCTGCAGTTCCCGGACAGCAAGGGCCGCACCCCGGCCAGCGACCACCTCTCCTACGTCCGCGACATCGAGGTGATCACGCTCACCGGCGTCGGCTTCGTGTTCTTCTGCTGGCTCGTGGTGTACGCGTGGTCGAACGCGGTCAACTTCACCGACGGGCTCGACGGTCTGGCGGCCGGGTCCACGGCCATGGTCATGGGCACCTACGTGCTGATCACCATGTGGCAGAGCACCTACTCGTGCGATGTGAACTCCGATGCCACCTGCTACGACGTCCGCGATGCGCACGACCTCGCCGTCGTCGCGATGGTCGCCGCCGCGGCCTGTCTCGGCTTCCTCTGGTGGAACGCGGCACCGGCGAAGATCTTCATGGGCGACACCGGTTCGCTGGCGCTGGGCGGCGTCGTGGCCGGTCTGTCGATCACGACCCGCACCGAGCTGCTGATGATCGTCATCGGTGCGCTGTTCGTGGCCGAGATGATCTCGGTGGTGGTCCAGGTGGCGTCGTTCCGGACCACCGGCAAGCGGCCGTTCCGGATGGCGCCGTTCCACCACCACTTCGAGCTCGCGGGATGGGACCAGACCACGGTCATCATCCGGTTCTGGCTGCTCACCGCGATCTCCTGTGCGCTGGGACTGGGCCTGTTCTACGGCGAGTGGGTCGCGGGCTGATCTGAGATGTCCTTCTCGACCGAACCCCTGGACCTCGTCGGCGCTCACGTCCTGGTGGCCGGCGCCGGAACCACCGGTGCCGCCGTCGTCGCGGCGCTCGACGAGTTCGGCGCGCGCAGCGTCGTCGTCGACCGTCGTTTCGCCGATGCCGCCGCGGCCTCCGGCGCTCACGAGCAGCGTTCCCCCGACGACTACCTGACCGGGCCGGAGGCCTTCGACGACGTCGATCTGGTGGTGACGTCGCCGGGTTTCCCGCCGACCAACGAGTTCCTGGTGGCCGCACAGGCCGCGGGCGTGCCGGTGTGGGGCGATGTGGAGCTGGCCTGGCGCCTCGATGCGGCGGGTCTGACCGGCGCCCCGCGGACCTGGCTGGTGATCACCGGCACCAACGGCAAGACCACGACCACGTCGATGACCGAGGCGATCTGCGAGGCGGCGGGCCTGGCGGTGGCCGCCTGCGGGAACATCGGTCTCCCGGTGGTGGCGGCGTTGCGGGCCGAGCCGCGGGCCGACGTGCTGGCGGTGGAGCTCTCGTCGTTCCAGTTGCACTGGGCGCCGTCGGTCCGGCCGCGCGCCGGGGTGGTCCTGAACGTGGCCGACGACCACCTGGACTGGCACGGCTCGTTCGAGGCCTACCGCGATGCGAAGGCCGGGGTGCTGACCGGCGAGATCGCGGTGGTCGGGCTCGACGACGCGGTGGCGTCCGCGCTGCCGGTGCCCGCCGGATCCCGGCGGGTGGGCTTCACCCTGGCGGTGCCGGGACCGGGTGAGCTCGGGGTGCGGGACGGCATCCGGAGCGGAACCCTGGTCGACGCCGCGTTCGACGACGACGGTGCGGTCCGCCCGGCCGCGGCGGCGCCCGCCGACCTGGTCGGGGCCGACCGGGTGCAGCCGAGCGGGCCGTCGGGGGTGGCCGATGCGCTCGCCGCCGCGGCGTTGACCCGGGCGATCGGGGTGTCGGCCGATGCGGTCGCGCGCGGACTCGCCGGATTCTCGCCTGCCGCGCACCGGGGGCAGACGGTCGCGGAGTTGGACGGGGTGCGGTTCGTCGACGACTCCAAGGCGACCAATCCGCACGCCGCGCAGGCGGCGATCGACGCGCACGACCGCGTGGTGCTCATCGCGGGGGGACTGCTCAAGGGCGCGCCGGTGGACGATCTCGTGACGCGCTCGGCCGATCGGCTCGCCGGAGTGGTCGCGATCGGCCGGGATCGTGCCGTGATTCTCGACGCGATTGCACGACACGCCCCACAAGTCCCAGTAGTCACAGTATTCACAGGGGACGATGGTGCGGTGATCACTCATCGCACCTCCGACACCGTTTCGCTTCCGGCTGCGCCGCAGTCGTCGGCGGCCGACGCCGTGATGGCGCAGGCCGTCGCGGAGGCCTGGTCGCTGGCGCAGGCCGCGCCGGGCACCGGCGCCGTCCTGTTGGCGCCGGCGGCCGCCTCGCTGGACATGTTCGCCTCGTACGGCGCGCGCGGCGACAGCTTCGCCGCCGCGGCGCGGACGCTGGCCGGCGCGACACGCGGCGACGCGGAGCGCTGACATGGCGCCCGACGACCCGGCCGACGATCTCGACGATGCGGCCGGGACCGAGGCGACGACCCGGAAGGCCGACGGCGCTCGGGCGACGCGTGCCGTGCGGCGAGGATCCGGCGAGGACCCGGAGAGCGGCGGGTCGGCCGCCGGGGGCGCCTCCCTCGACGTCGTGAACGACGGCGCGGACCGGGATCCGGCGGCGGACGACTCGGCGGCGGACGACGACGAGAGTTCCGCGGACGCCGACGACCCCGCGGACCCGGCCGAGGCCGACTCCGCGAAGAGCACCGCGGGGCGGTCGCGGCGGCGCCGTCGCAAGCCCGGCGAAGCGGTGCGCGCGCCGGGCCGGAACCGCAGACCGGCCCGCACGGCGCAGCCGGCCAAACCGCTGCACCTGGGTCTTCAGAATGCCCAAGGTGGACCTCCGGGCCTGGGTGCAGACCGCGGTGGAGGGCACCCAGACGCTGATGGGACGCCCGCTGACCTCGTTCCACCTGGTGGTGGGCCTCACCGCGGTGCTCACGGTGCTCGGTCTGATCATGGTCTGGTCGGCGTCCGCGGTGGAGGGCTACGCCGAGAAGCAGTCCGCGTACGGCGCCTTCGGCACGCAGGCCGTGTTCGCGGTGCTCGGCTGGGCCGGTTTCTACCTGATCCTCCGGGTGCAGATCCGCTTCTACCGGCGGTTCGCGACCTTCGGTATCGTGGCGAGCCTGGTGCTGCTGGCGCTGGTCCTGGTGCCCTCCCTGGGCGTCGAGGTGGACGGCGCCCGCCGCTGGTTCCAGATCGCGGGCGTCTCGATCCAGCCGTCCGACATCGCCAAGGTGGCCCTGTGCGTGTGGGGCGCCCACGTCCTGGCCGGCCGCCGGACCACCGGTGCGTGGGTCCGAGAGCTGATGATCCCGCTGGTGCCGGTCGTCATCCTCATGGCCTTCCTGATCATCGCCGAACCGAACCTCTCGACCACCGTGATCATCCTGGTCATCACCGCCGCGCTGCTCTGGTTCGCCGGGCTTCCCGGTTCGGTGTTCGCGGCGTTCGTCGGACTGTTCTCCGTCGCCGGGGTGATCGCGGCGTTCAGCGCGGACTACCGTGCGGCGCGCGTGTTCAGCTTCCTCGGATCGGCGGATCCGCTGGACGGCGGCTACCAGGCGATGCAGGCCAAGTTCGCCCTCGCCAACGGCGGCGTGTTCGGCGTCGGGCTCGGGCAGAGCACCGCCAAGTGGAGCTATCTGCCGAACGCGCACAACGACTTCATCTTCGCGATCCTGGTCGAGGAGACCGGTCTGATCGGCGGGATGACCGTCGTCGTGCTGTTCCTGATGCTCGGTTACGTCGGCATGCGGATCGCGCGGCGCTCGGCCGACCCCTTCCTACGGCTGCTCACCGGGACGATCACGGTGCTGATCACGACGCAGATGTTCATCAACGTGGGCTATGTGGTGGGACTGCTGCCGGTGACCGGCATCCAGCTCCCGCTGCTGTCCCAGGGCGGCACCTCGATGCTGACGATGCTGCTGATGCTCGGCATGCTGGCCAGCGCGGCGCGGCACGAGCCCGAAGCCGTGATCGCCCTGTCGGGCAAACGGGGGAGTCCCGAGGGGCTCGCTCGGTGGCTGCACCTGCCGCCGCCCGCGGCCTTCCGGCCGCGCGTCACCGATCCGGCGCGGGATCGTTCCGACCGTCGTCGCAGCGCGGGTCGGATGCCCGACAGCCGACGCGATCGACGTCGTGCGCCGGGCTCGGGGGCGCCGCCTTCGGGTGCGCCCGGGCAGGCGCGGAACCGGCCCGCCGCACCGCGCGGCGCGACCGGACGGACGGCGGTCGTGCGCGGCGTCCGCCGCCCGCCCCCGTCGTCGAGCGCCCGGCCGAGAGGCATCGAGCCGGGCGGGGAGACCCGGCTGCACGCCGACGTCCCGGGTTCGACCGGGGCCTCGCGCCGCGGCGGTGATCGTCGCGCATCCGGGGCGTCCCCCCGACGTCCGGATCGGGCGGTGACGCAGCGCAGCGACGAGATCCACTATCCTGCAGGAAGGCGCGGCGGCCGGGTGCCTCCCGAGTCCCGGCGCTCCGCGGCCCGCGACACGGAGCCTCGTGAGCCGCGGCGGGCCCGGACCACCCGGTCCCCGATTCCGCCCAGAAACGACCCCCAGCCAGGAATGGAGTACAGACGCCGGTGAGTAGTAGTCAACAGTCCGCTCCCGCCGGTCTCTCCGTGGTGGTGGCCGGCGGCGGCACCGCCGGGCACATCGAGCCCGCACTGGCGGTGGCCGATGCGGTCCGCCGTCTGGACCCGACGGCCCGGGTCACCGCGCTCGGGACGGCCAAGGGCCTGGAGGGTGACCTGGTCCCCAGACGCGGCTTCGACCTCGAGCTGATCCCGCCCGCCCCGCTGCCGCGCAAACCCGGCAAGGATCTGGCGATGACCCCGTACCGGCTCAGCCGGTCGGTCGCGGCGGCCCGCCGCGTGCTGACCGAGGTCGACGCCGACGTCGTCGTGGGCTTCGGCGGTTACGTCGCGCTTCCGGCGTATCTCGCCGCGCGCGGACACGTCGGTCGGCGGCATCGTCTGCCGGTGCTGATCCACGAGGCCAACGCCAGCGCGGGGATCGCCAACAAGATCGGACAGCGGTTCGCCGAGCAGGTGATGGCCGCGGTGCCCGACTGCGGTCTGCCCGGCGCCGAAGTGGTCGGCATCCCGGTGCGCAGACAGATCGCCGAACTCGACCGTGACGCGCTGCGGGCCGAGGCCCGCGCGTTCTTCGGCCTCGACCCGGACGCGCCGACGCTGCTGGTCTTCGGCGGTTCGCAGGGGGCGCAGCAGCTCAACGAGGCCGTGGCCGGCGCCGCGGGAGCGCTCGGGGCCGCCGGTGTGGGCGTGCTGCACGCGCACGGAGCCAAGAACACCGTCTCGCCGCAGTCCCCGGACGGGGCGCCGGCGTACGTGACGCTCCCGTACGTCGACCGGATGGATCTCGCCTACGCCGCGGCCGACCTGGTGATCTGCCGGTCGGGCGCGATGACCGTCGCCGAGGTCACCGCGACGGGGCTGCCCGCGATCTACGTCCCGCTGCCGCACGGCAACGGCGAGCAGCGCCTCAACGCGCTGCCCGTGGTCGAGGCGGGGGCGGCGCTGCTCGTCGACAACGCGGACATGACCGCCGACTACGTGGCGCAGGAGGTTCCGGCGCTGCTCGGCGACCCCGGACGCCTCGACGCCATGCGGGAGGCGAGCGCGGGGAGCGGCCACCGCCGGGCGGCGGACACCGTCGCCTCGACGGCCCTCGCGCTGGCCTTCGAGCACCGGCGCGGCGCGGAGGCACGACGATGACCGACGCCCCGGCCGCCGTCCCCGGAGACCTCCCCGAGCAGCTGCATCGCGTCCACATGGTGGGCATCGGCGGGGCGGGCATGTCGGGTCTGGCCCGCATCCTGCTGGCACGCGGCGGACGGGTCTCCGGCTCCGATGCGCGGGAGAGCCACGGCGTCGTCGCCCTGCGGGCCCGCGGTGCGCACGTGCGGATCGGTCACGATCCGGCGGCGCTGGATCTGCTCGACGGCGGCCCCACCGTCGTCGTCACCACGCACGCGGCCATCCCGAAGGACAATCCCGAACTGGTCGAGGCCCGGCGCCGCGGCATCCCGATCCTGTACCGGCCGCATGTGCTGGCGCAGTTGATGGAGGGCTACCGCACGCTGCTGATCTGCGGCACCCACGGCAAGACCTCGACCACGTCGATGGCGGTGGTCGCGCTGCAGCACTGCGGTGCGGATCCCTCGTTCGCGATCGGCGGCGAACTCAACGAGTCGGGCACCAACGCCCACCACGGCAGCGGGGGCGTCTTCGTCGCCGAGGCCGACGAGAGCGACGGCTCGCTGCTCGAATACCTGCCCGACGTGGTGATCGTGACCAACATCGAAGCCGATCATCTCGACTTCTTCGGCACCGAGGAGGCCTACGTCGAGGTCTTCGACCGGTTCGTCGACCTGATCCGTCCGGGCGGCACCCTGGTGGTGTGCCTCGACGACCCGGGATCGGCGGCGCTCGGCGAGCGTTCGGCGGCCCGTCTCGGCGACCGGGGCATCGCGGTGCTCGGCTACGGCACCGGAGAGTGTCGTGCGGCCGCGCCGTCGGTGCCCTGGGCGGGACGGCTCAGCGACGTCGCCGCCCACGGCACCGGCAGCAGCACGCAGGTCGAGATCGAGCCGCCGCTGGTGCCCGCTCCGCTGAACCGCGGCATGCGGGTCACGTTGCCGGGCGTGCACATGGCCCGCAACGCGCTGGGGGCGCTGCTGGGCTGCCTCGCGGTGGATCCCGACACGCAGCCGGCGACCGTGCTCGACGGCATCGAGGGCTTCGGCGGCGTGCATCGCCGATTCGAGTTCCGCGGCACCGTCGCCGGGATCTCCGTGTACGACGACTACGCGCACCATCCCACCGAGGTGCGGGCCGTGCTGTCGGCGGCCCGTGATCTGGTGGGGGAGACCGGCGGCCGGGTGATCGCCGTCTTCCAACCGCACCTGTACTCGCGCACCGAGGAGTTCGCGACCGAGTTCGCCGAGGCGTTGAGCCTGGCGGACGAGGTGATCGTGGCCGACGTCTACGGCGCCCGTGAGGAGCCGCGGCCCGGGGTCACCGGCAAGCTGATCTCCGACGCGGTCACCGCGCCGGCCGCCTTCGTCGCCGCGGTGGACGATCTGCCCGCCGCGGTGGTGAGCCGGGCGCGGGCGGGCGACATCGTGCTGACCGTCGGCGCCGGCGACATCACCATGCAGGGGCCGTACATCCTCGCCGCGTTGGGGGCGTGATCGGACGCCGGACGACGGCGCCGAGGAATCCGGTGCCGGACGAGTACGCGGAGATGCGCCGCCGGGGGCGCCGCCGGCTGTGGCGACTCCTCGGTGCCCTCGCGTTGCTCGCCGTCGTCGGCGGCCTGGTCGCGGCGGCCTACTTCTCGCCGCTGATGTCGGTGCGCGACGTCACCGTCACCGGTGATTCGGCCGTCCCGCGGGACGAGATCCTCACGGTCGCCGAGGTCCCCTCGGGGCTGCCGTTGCTCCAGGTGGAGACCGCCGCGGTGGCCAACCGGATCGCGCGGATCCCGGGTGTCGAGTCGGTGAAGGTGGAACGCGGTTATCCGTCGACGGTGTCGATCGAGGTCGTCGAACGGACCCCGCGTGCAGTGGTCTCGACGGCACAGGGCAAGCTCGGGGTGATGGATCGGCTCGGCGTGGTCTACCTGGAGTTCGATTCGCGTGCGGCGATGGGGAAGGCGGGTCGCGACGGAGTGGCCTACCGGACTCTTCCGCGCGTGGAGGTCCCCACCCCGGGACCGGCCGATCCCACGACGGCCGCCGCCCTGGTGGTGGCCGGGGATCTGCCGGACTGGCTGCGCGGAGAAGTGGTGTCGATCACCGCCTCCTCGCCGGCCGACCTGCGGTTGAAGTTGACCAGGGAACGCACGGTGGTCTGGGGGGATGCGGAGCGCGGCGGCGACAAGGCCGAGGCGCTCGCGTATGTCCTGAGATTGCCGGGGAGTACATTCAACGTCTCGGCGCCGGAGTATCCTGCGGTGAGCTGAACCCGACCCGAGCGAGGAAGCGGGCCGGGGAGTAGAAATGTGTTCGGAAACTCGGCGCGCCTCCTGACTCACCGGCGGCGGGTCGATACGGTTTTCCTCGAGACCGGTACTTGACATAACTATAACCCTCAGCTTGAGCTTTAGGGTTTGAAGCGGAGCAGGAAGGCACCATGACGCCCCCTCATAACTACCTCGCCGTCATCAAGGTCGTCGGCATCGGCGGCGGCGGCGTCAATGCTGTGAATCGCATGATCGAGCAGGGCCTCAAAGGGGTCGAGTTCATCGCGATCAACACCGATGCCCAGGCGCTGCTGATCAGTGACGCCGACGTGAAGCTCGACATCGGCCGCGAGTCGACGCGCGGCCTCGGCGCCGGTGCCAATCCGGAGGTCGGCCGCAAGGCCGCCGAGGACGCCCGCGACGAGATCGAGGACCTGCTGCAGGGCGCGGACATGGTCTTCGTCACCGCGGGTGAGGGCGGTGGCACCGGCACCGGTGGCGCGCCCGTCGTCGCCGGGATCGCCCGCAAGCTCGGCGCCCTGACCGTCGGCGTCGTGACCCGGCCGTTCTCGTTCGAGGGCAAACGCCGCGGCAACCAGGCCGACGAGGGCATCGCCGCGCTGCGCGAAGCCTGCGACACCCTGATCGTGATCCCGAACGACCGCCTGCTCCAGCTCGGCGACGCGCAGGTGAGTCTGATGGACGCCTTCCGCAGCGCCGACGAGGTGCTCCTCAACGGCGTCCAGGGCATCACCGACCTCATCACCACCCCGGGCCTGATCAACGTCGACTTCGCCGACGTCAAGGGCGTGATGAGCGATGCGGGCAGCGCTCTGATGGGCATCGGCGCCTCGCGAGGAGAGGACCGGGCGCGCAAGGCCGCGGAGGCCGCGATCAACTCGCCGCTGCTGGAGGCCTCGATGGAGGGCGCCCGCGGCGTCCTCATCTCGATCGCCGGCGGCAGCGACCTGGGCCTGTTCGAGATCAACAACGCCGCGACCCAGGTGCAGGAGGCGGCCCACGAGGACGCCAACATCATCTTCGGCACGGTGATCGACGACAATCTCGGCGACGAGGTCCGCGTCACCGTGATCGCGGCCGGGTTCGACGGCGGGACGCCGCGCAAGCGCGTCGACGAGCCGGTCATCAAGCAGCCGCAGCAGACGACCGCCGCCACCACCACGACGGCGGCGCGGCACAGCGAGCCGGAGCCGGTGCGCCGGGAGGCTCCGGTGGCACCGCCCAACCCCGATCCGCTGTTCGATTCGAGCACCGTGCGTCGAGCCGACCCGTTCGCGGGTCAGTCGACTCCGCGGCCGAACCCGCGCCCGCGGTTCGACGACGATGAGGTCGACGTCCCCGACTTCATGAAGTGATGGGCGACTCGGTTCCCGCGCCGCGGGTCCGGCGCGTCGTGACGACCCGCGCCGGCGGGGTGTCGCGGGCACCGTACGATTCGTTCAATCTCGGCGACCACGTGGGCGACGATCCCGCGGCGGTCGCCGCCAATCGAGAGCGGCTGGCTCGCGACCTGGGCCTGGCGCCGTCGAACGTGGTGTGGATGGAACAGATCCACAGCCGCAACGTCACGGTGGTCGACGGCCCCGTGGACGGTCCGGTGGAGACCACCGACGCCCTCGTCACGACGACGCCGGGGCTGGCGCTGGCGGTGCTCACCGCCGACTGCGTGCCGATCCTCCTGAGCGACGACGAGGCGGGCGTGATCGCCGCGGTGCACGCCGGGCGCGTGGGTGCGCGGATCGGCATCGTGCCGGAGGTGCTCGAAGTGATGACGCGGCTCGGTGCGCGACCCGAGCGGATCGGTGCGCTGCTGGGCCCCGCCGCGTCGGGGGAGCGCTACGAGGTGCCCGCGGAGATGCAGCGCGACGTGGAGAAGCATTTGCCGGGCAGCGCCTGCCGGACGACCCGGGGCACGGCGGGACTGGACATCCGTGCGGGCATCGCCCGCCAGTTGACCGACGCCGGTGTCGGCGGCGTGGCGGTGGACCCGCGGTGCACGATCGAAGACCCGGATCTGTTCAGCCATCGTCGGGGCGCCCCGACCGGGCGGCTGGCATCGGTGATCTGGATGGACACGACGGAGTAGACGGTGGACGACGGGGCGGATGCGCGCGGAGACGGCGCCGCATCGGAGGACCCGCGGATGCGGGAGTTGGCATCGGCGCTGGCCGCGGTGCGGGCCCGGATCGCGGCCGCCGAGGCCGCGGCGGGCCGGAGTCCGGGCAGCGCTCGGCTGATGGTGGTGACCAAGTACTTCCCGGCCGACGACCTGGCACGGTTGATCGAGCTGGGTGAGCACGAGTTCGGCGAGAACCGGGAACCCGAGGCCGGACGGAAGATCGCCGAGGTGCGCGGCGCGCGTCCGGACGCGGTCTTCGACGTCGACATGATCGGATCGCTGCAGCGTAAGAAGGCCAAGACGGTGGCCCGGTGGGCGCGACGGGTCCAGTCGGTGGACTCGCTTGAACTGATCGAGGCGCTCGCGACGGCGGCGGGACATTCCCTGGAAGTAAGCGAACGCACAGGTGCACTGGGTACTCTGCTTCAGGTGAGTCTGGATGGAGACCCCGCACGGGGCGGAGCGGTGGAGTCGGCGCTTCCGGCGCTGGCCGACACCGTGCTGGCCCACGACGGTGTGCTGAGCCTGGACGGGCTGATGGTGATCGCACCGTTGCACGGCGAGGCCGAGGCGCATTCGGCGCAGGCGGCGGCGATCGCCGAGCGCTTCCGATCCGCATATCCGTCCGCAGGCGAGCTCTCCGCCGGCATGTCCGGCGATCTGGAGCAGGCGATCGTCCACGGATCGACATGTGTGCGTGTCGGAAGTGCGATCATGGGGTCTCGACCGCTAACCTCTCAGTAATCACATTGGTCACAGTAGACTCACCGGTGAACATGCTTAACGAGGAAGGCAAGTCGATGACGACGATGCAGAAGTTCAAGGCATATTTCGGCATGGTGCCTCCCGCCGAGTATGAGGACGACTACCTGGCAGATCCCATGCACGACGGGTACGACCCCGCCGATCGCTACCCCGAGCCCGCATCGCGGCGTCCCGCCCCGGCCGGGCGCGGTGACGAGCCGATGAGTTCGCGTGAGCGGTTGTACCTGGAGCGTTACCGCACCGCGGGCGGCGGCCAGAGCGAGGGCTACTACGACGACGAGCCCTACGAGGCGGGTTACGCGGAGGTCGAGTACGCCGCGCGCGGCGACGACCGCGTGTACGCCGAGCGCGCGGTCCGCGTCGAGGCTGCTCCGGCGCCCTCCCGTGGACGCCTGGAGCCGCTGTCGCACAGCGGCAACGTGACCGCGGCGCGCGGCGGCAGCGGAACGATGGCCGTGCGCGGTGCCAACGCACTGGCTCCCGAGTCCCGTCCCGCCGTGGCCGCCGAGTCGCGCGTCAGCACTCCGGCGTCCGAGCCCCGTTCCGAGGCGCCCGCCGAGTCCCCGGGCAAGATCACCGCGATCCGGCCGGCCGACTACTCGGAGGCCCGGACCATCGGTGAGCGCTTCCGCAGCGGCAATCCGGTGATCATGGACCTGTCGGACCTGAGCAACGACGATGCCCGGCGTCTGGTCGACTTCGCCGCCGGCCTCGCGTTCG
This sequence comes from Gordonia sp. (in: high G+C Gram-positive bacteria), assembly GCF_047600385.1. GTDB lineage: Bacteria > Actinomycetota > Actinomycetes > Mycobacteriales > Mycobacteriaceae > Gordonia. The sequence continues at coordinate 2,616,905 of NZ_JASGKZ010000001.1, forward strand.
GTCTGCGCGGTGCGTTCGACAAGGTGGCCAAGAAGGTCTTCCTGCTGTCGCCGGCCGGGACGGACGTGAGTCCGGAGGAGCGCCGTCGACTCGCCGAGTCCGGATTCCACAACCAGGCTTGAGAGGAACGCCGCGGGAGAGGCGCCGGGTCCGCCCGGCGCCTTTCGTGGCACTGTAGACACGTGGGTACATTCCTCTGGATTCTCTATCTGATCCTGATCATTTACTGGATGCTGCTGATAGCTCGGCTGGTGATCGAGTTCATTCAGTCGCTCGCCAGACACTGGCGGCCGCGCGGTCTCGCCGTCGTGCTGATCGAGAGCGTCTTCACCGTGACCGATCCGCCGCTGAAGGCGCTGCGGCGGATCATCAAACCGATCGATGTCGGATCGGTACGATTGGACCTGTCGCTGTTCCTGGTGTTGATCGTGGTGACCATCGGTTGGCGCGTCGCGTGGGCGTTCGCGAACGAGATCTCACCGGTGAACGCGGCGGCCGCCGCGCTCACCTGACCGTCGTCGCAGGTCGCTGCGACGACGACGGCGCATCCCCGACGGGGAGCGTCGCGGAGCCGGACGCATCCGGACCGTAATCCGGTGGCGAACAGGCTGCGGCCGGGCGACGGGATCGGGTCCGGTTGTGACAAGATGGGGCGTTAGTGACGCAGCGCTACTGGTATTAATAGAACTGTGCCCGGCCTGTCGCCGGCCAACGACCATGAATCAGAGTGTTTCGACGGACACGCTCGTAGACCAAAGGGGAAACCGAAATGCGGCTGACACCAGCTGATGTGCACAACGTCGCGTTCAGCAAACCGCCGATCGGTAAGCGCGGTTACAACGAGGACGAGGTGGATCAGTTCCTCGATTTCGTCGAAGCCGAGCTGGCGCGCCTGATCGAAGAGAACTCCGAACTGACCGATCGCGTCGCCGATCTGGAGTCCGAGCTGTCGGCGGCCCGCGCCGGCGCGCCGGCCGGCGGCGATCAGACTCAGGTCTTCGCGGCGGCGCCGCCGACGCCGGAGCCCGTGCCCGTCGCACCGCAGCCCTCGTCGTACGACGACGACGCCAGCGGTCGTGCGGCCCGAGTGCTCGCGCTCGCCCAGGACACGGCGGACCGGGTCACCGGCAGCGCCCGCAGCGAGGCCGAGGCGCTGCTCTCCGATGCCCGTCAGCGCAGCGATGCGATGGTCAGCGACGCCCAGGCCACCGCCGAGGCCACCCTGTCCGAGTCGCGTCAGCGCGCCGAGGCCCTGCTGGCCGACGCGCAGACCCGCGCCGAGACCCAGGTGCGTCAGGCGCAGGAGCGTGCGGACTTCCTGCAGCGTGACGCCGAGCAGAAGCACTCGGAGATCATGTCGACCATCAACCAGCAGCGCACGGTGCTGGAAGGCCGGATCGAGCAGCTCAAGACCTACGAGCGCGAATACCGTACGCGCCTGCAGACCTACCTCGAGTCGCAGCTCGAAGAGCTGCAGCAGCGCAGCAGCGCCGCGCCGGCCGAGCACGGCTACGGCTCCGAGAACGGCTACCCTCAGGGCTGATCGGCCTTCGGGGGTGGGTTGGATACGCGAGAAGGGTTCGGGGCAATGCTGACCTTGGCACTGGCGACGACGCTGATCGGGTTCGGTCTGCTCGTAGTCGCGCTGATCACCGGTAATTTCTGGCTTGCCGTGGCATGCATCATCGTCTGCGTCGCCGGCCTCGTCGTGCTCCTGGTGGACACGATGAAGTCGGGACGCCGCGGCGGATCCGGTCTGGACGACGAGCCCTTGTTCACCATCCGGGACGGCAGGCCGGACGATCGTCAGGATCCCCTGCACGACGACCACGACGCCGAGGCGCCCGCGGACGACTCCGGGGCGTTCCTCAGCGCCGCGGCCCCCGCGGACGACGGCGGGCTCGGTTCGCTGGTGGTCGACACCGGGGCGATGGCCCGCGCGGAACAGGCGGACTCCGGGGAGTGGCCGTTGAGCGGCCCCCAGGAGTCGGCGTCGTTCGCCACGGAGGCGTACTCTGCGGAGCCCTACGGCGCTCCGGAAGCGCCCTCCACGGGTGCGTCCGCGTACTCCGCGGGCGCCTACGGCGCCGAGCCCTACGGTTCCGCGGACCCGTACTCCGCCGACCCTCATTCCGCCGATCCGTACTCTGCGGCACCGCCCACCTCGACCGGCCTGGAGTCGGGCCCGCTTCCCCCGGTCCCGGCGGTCGGGGTCGAACCGCACGACGACGTGGCGACCGGTGACGCGAACGACTACGTCAAGTCGGTGACCGGAACGTTCCCCGTCCAACGTCAGCAGACCGGCGCGTGGCCGACGTCGGAGCCGCCGGTGCCGATCACCCGTCCGGCGGAGTCTCCGTCGACACTCCGACCTGGCGTCTCGTCGGACGCCCCGGCCACCGGGCCGATCCCGGTCGCCTCGTCGCCGTACGTCGGACGGCGCCGTCGCGCCGCCGCAGACGCCGCCGACGAGATGCGACCGACCTCCGCCGACCCGACCGTCTCGGGACCGCTTCCTCCGGTGGGCTCCGCGGCGGACGCCCGGGACACGTTCCCGATCTCCGCCGCTCCCGTCGCGGGCACGGCGTCGTCGCAGGGCGTTCGACGGCAGCCGTCGTCGTCGAACCCCTACTCGCCGTCGACGTCGTTCCCGCCGGCCGGTCCGGCACCGACCGCGTGGACCGCGCAGGACGCTGCGCCGGACCGATCGGCCGAGTCCGCGGTGACCAGCAGTGACGCGATCATCGTGCACGATCACACGGGCCCGCTTCCCAAGATGACCTTCAAGAACCGCGGGGAGTAGACTGCTCGGCAGTACAGCGATGATCCGGCCATCACCGGGGAGCTCCCGGAAGAACGGGTCGGTGCGGTTCTCCGCGTGTCCGGCCCCAGTAGAACCGGGCGGGTGCGGCCCGACACAGCCGTGTGAGCACTCCCGTCTCCGGGGGTGACTCCGTGAGAGGCACCGCATGCGGTGCAAGCGGGGTGGTACCGCGCGTCCGCCGAGAACGGTGTGCGCGTCCCCGTGCCAGAGAAGAACCGGTGAACGCCGGTCCTGCAGGCACGAGGAGTGCAGACACCGATGACCGAGGCCAACGCCTTCGACAGCAGCGCCGCTGACACCGGAGCGGCGGACGCCGGGACGCCTACGCGCGCATACCCGATCGTCGACCTCACCGACGGGACCGGGCGCGGAGCGCCGTCGTTCCCCGACGTCGAGGAGCGAGTTCTCCGGTACTGGGCCGACGACGACACCTTCGCCGCGTCGATCGCCAATCGCGCGGACGCCGAGGAGTTCGTCTTCTACGACGGTCCGCCGTTCGCGAACGGGCTCCCGCACTACGGGCACCTGCTGACCGGCTACGTCAAGGACATCGTTCCGCGGTATCAGACGATGCGCGGCAAGAAGGTCGAGCGCCGCTTCGGCTGGGACACCCACGGACTGCCCGCCGAACTCGAGGCCGAGCGCCAGCTGGGGATCACCGACAAGTCGGAGATCGAGGTGATGGGCGTCGACAAGTTCAACGAGTACTGCCGTGACTCGGTGCTGCGCTACACCGGGGAATGGCGGAACTACGTGACCCGCCAGGCGCGCTGGGTCGACTTCGACAACGACTACAAGACCCTGGACCTGGACTTCATGGAGTCGGTCATGTGGGCGTTCAAGCGTCTGTACGACAAGGGCCTGGTGTATCAGGGGTACCGCGTCCTGCCGTACTCCTGGTACGAGCAGACCCCGTTGAGCAACCAGGAGGCCAAGCTCGACGACGCCTACCGCATGCGCCAGGATCCCGCGCTGACGGTGACCATGCCGCTGTCGGCACCGGACTCTCCGCTGGACGGCGTGAACGCGCTCGTCTGGACCACCACGCCGTGGACGCTGCCGTCGAACCTGGCGATCGCCGTGCACCCGGACGTCGAGTACTCGCAGGTGCGGGCCGAGGACGGCACCGAGTACCTGCTGGCCTCGGCACTGGTCGGGGCCTACCGGAAGGAGCTGGGCGAGTCGGAGACGGTGGCGACCTACCGGGGCGAGGAGCTGGCGGGTCTGGCGTACACGCCGCCGTTCGACTTCTTCGCCGGCCATCCGAACGCGCACCGGATCATCACCGCCGACTACGTCACCACCGACAGCGGCACCGGCGTCGTGCATCAGGCGCCCGCCTTCGGTGAGGAGGACATGGAGGCCTGTGCCGCCGTGGGCATCGAGGTGGTGCAGCCGCTGGATCCGGGCGGCCGGTTCACCGAGCTGGTCCCGCCGTACGAGGGCCAGATGGTCTTCGACGCCAACCCGAACATCATCAAGGACCTCAAGACCGCAGGCCGGGTGCTCCGGCACGAGACCATCGAGCACTCGTACCCGCATTCGTGGCGCTCGGGCCAGCCGCTGATCTACATGGCGGTGCCCTCCTGGTTCGTCGCGGTGACCCGGATCAAGGACCGGATGCTCGAATTGAACCAGGAGATCACCTGGTCGCCGGCCCACATCAAGGACGGCCAGTTCGGCAAGTGGCTGGAGGGCGCCAAGGACTGGAACATCAGCCGCAACCGCTACTGGGGCGCACCCATCCCGGTGTGGATCTCCGACGATCCCGCCCACCCGAGGATCGACGTCTACGGCAGCCTCGACGAACTCGAGGCCGACTTCGGCGTGCGGCCGACCGATCTGCACCGGCCGAACATCGACGAACTGGTCCGCCCGAACCCCGACGACCCGACCGGCCGCTCGACGATGCGCCGGGTGTCCGAGGTGCTCGACTGCTGGTTCGAGTCCGGATCCATGCCGTACGCCCAGGTGCACTACCCGTTCGAGAACAACGACTGGTTCGACGGCGGGAACGGCGAGGTCGCACACAATCCGGGCGATTTCATCGTCGAATACAACGGTCAGACGCGCGGCTGGTTCTACAACCTGCATGTGCTCGCGACCGCGCTGTTCGACCGGCCGGCCTTCAAGACGGTGGCGGCGCACGGCATCGTCCTGGGCGACGACGGCCAGAAGATGAGCAAGTCCAAGCGCAACTACCCGGACGTCAACGAGGTCTTCGACCGCGACGGCTCCGACGCAATGCGCTGGTTCCTGATGGCGAGCCCGATCCTGCGCGGCGGCAACCTGGTGGTGACCGAGCGCGGCATCCGCGAGGGCGTACGGCAGGCGCTCCTGCCGATGTGGAACGCGTACAGCTTCCTGCAGCTGTACGCCGAGCGTCCGGCGACGTGGCGGACCGACTCGGAGAACGTGCTCGACCGCTACATCCTGGCGAAGCTGGCCGTCACCCGTGACGAGATCACGGCGGCGCTCGACGTCTACGACATCGCCGGTGCCTGCGACAGCTTCCGCACCTTCTGCGATTCGCTGACCAACTGGTATGTGCGACGGTCCCGCGCCCGCTTCTGGGCCGGTCAGGAAGCCGATCCGGACGCCTTCGACACGCTCTACACGGTCCTGGAGGTGGCCGGGCGACTCGCGGCTCCGCTGCTGCCGCTCGCCACCGAGGCGATGTGGCGCGGACTGACCGGTGAGCGCTCGGTGCACCTCACCGACTGGCCCGCGGCCGACGACCTGCCCGCGGACCCCGCACTGGTCGAGGCGATGGACGCCGTGCAGTCGGTGTGCTCGGTGGCCTCGAGCGTCCGGAAGGCCAACAAGCTCCGCGTGCGCCTGCCGCTGCGGCAGCTGACCGTGGCCTCGCCCGCGGCGGAGTCGCTGGCGCCCTTCACCGGTCTCATCGCCGACGAGATGAACGTGAAGAACGTCGAGCTCAGCACCGACGTCGACGCCCACGGCCGGGTGGAGGTGGCGGTGAACGCCCGGGCTGCCGGTCCGCGCATCGGCAAGGACGTGCAGCGCGCCATCAAGGCCGTGAAGTCGGGGAACTGGGAGCTGACGTCGAGCGAGGAGACCGGGGAGCCGGTCGTCGTCGCCGACGGCATCGAACTGCGCGGTGAGGAGTTCACCCGCAGGCTCGTCGCGGTGGCGCCGGACTCGACCGGCGAGCTGCCCGACGGCGGCGGCCTGGTGGTGCTTGACACCGCGGTGACCCCGGAACTGGAGGCCGAGGGCTGGGCCAAGGACCGGATCCGCGAACTCCAGGACGCCCGCCGGAACCTCGGCCTGGACATCTCCGATCGGATCGTCGTGCGCCTGGTGGTCCCGGAGGCCACCCGGCCGATCGCCGAGACCCACGCCGACCTGATCGCCGGCGAGATCCTGGCGACGGACTTCACCGTGGCCGCCGAACCGGCTGGGGCGATCGAGCTGGGCGACGGTGTGACCGTCGACATCGCCAAGGCCTGAGTGGTCACGGCGACGGCGCACCGGAGCGTCGAGCTGACGAGTCGGGAACGGTCCGGCGCCGCTGTGCGCTGGGCCGTTCTGGCGTTCGCGTCGTCGGCGACCCTGGTCGGCGTCTACTGGGCGGCGGTGCGGACCCACACCGGTCAGCAGGTGGAGAACGCGGCGCTGCGAGGGTCCTACCAGGTGAACGCCGACGAGGTGACCGATGCGGATCTCGCGCTGGCGAGCATCACCCTGACCAGTCTGGGCGTGGCCGTCGTGATCCTGGCGGTGATCGGCTGGGTGCGCGGCGGTGTCCGGCTGGCGGCCGTCGCGGTCGGAGTGATCGTCGGAGCGACGCTGACCACGGAGATCCTCAAACGGATCCTGTTGTCACGACCCGACCTGGCCGGCGGTCCGTCGCAGTGGCTGCACAACAGCTTCCCCAGCGGTCACACGACCGTCGCGATGGCGGTGGCGTGCGCGACGCTCCTCGTCGTCTCCTGGCGCTGGCGGACCATCGCGATGCTGGTGGTGACCGGGTGGACCGTCGGCGTGGGCGCCTACACCGTGATCGCTCGCTGGCACCGGCTGTCCGACACGCTCGGCGCCGACGCGATCGCACTGACGACGACGTCGCTCGGCGCACTGGTCCTCCTGCACAGCGGGCTGGTGCGACGGGTCCCCGATCAGCGGTTCGCCCCGGTGCGCACCCTGTTGCTCACGGTGGCGGCGCTGTACGTGCTGGGCGTCGGCCTGCTCGGCGCGTATGTCGGGCGCGCCGGGATCGGGCAGGGGCCGGGGACGTCGATCGCCGAATGGAACCTGTATCTGGCCGCCCAATCGCTCGCCTCGGTGGGTTCGGTGCTGACGGTGCTGCTGGCCTGGTGGTCGTGGCGCAGGCTGGAGACGGTGCGGCCGGAGTGACCGGGGCCTGTCCGGGAAGGGAGGCCTCCGGCCTCCGATGGATCTTCTAGAGGTCCCCGACCGGCACCGGGGTCCCGTAGCGCGGTGACAGGGTGTCGCCGGAGGAGACGCCGCGCAGGCGACGGCCCAGCCACGGCGCGAGGAATCCGCGGGCCCAGTCGAGGTCGGCGAGGCGGGCCCGAAGAGCGGATCGCTCGGGTACGACGGGCAGGGGGAGCGGCGTCAGGTCGTGTTCGACGCCGAGCGCATCGAGCACGGCGATCGCCATCCGCTGGTGACCCGTGGCGGACATGTGCAGGCGATCGAAGGCCCACATCCGGGGGTCGTCGTAGTCGCGGATCCGCCAGTAGTCGACCAGAACCGCTCCGCGTCGGTCGGCGATCGCCCGCATGCCCTCGGCGAGGATCGCGAAACGCCCGCGCAGGGCGCGGAACACCGGTGCCGCGCCGGGGTCGTGCGGTGTGAAGATCACGACCGTCGCACCGGAGTCGACGAGCCGGGCGACCGCGTCGTCGTAGTGGGCGAGCAGTCCGTCCAGGTCGACGGTCGGGCGGAGGACGTCGTTGCCGCCGGCGTGGATCGAGACCAGATCGGGCGCCATGGCGAGCGCGGGCCCCACCTGGCGGTCGACGACGGCGCGCGACTTGAGACCGCGGATCGCCAGGTTCGCGTACTCGAGACCGGGGTGGGCCGCCTCGAGGGCGGCGGCGACGCGATCGGCCCACCCGCGGACGCCGTTGGGCAGGTCGGGGGCGTCGTCGCCGACGCCTTCGCTGAACGAGTCTCCCAGGGCCACGTAGCGAGTGAAGGTCACGATCCGAGCCTAGGCCATGCCCTAACGAACGCTCGGTTCCGGCCTTCGGAAGGGTCGACGTCGCCCCGCGGGGGCCGCGCCCGAGGAGGAGACGACGACGTCGAGGGGAGAGACGTCGTCGAACGGACCTTTCCGGCCTGTCGTTCGGAAAGGGAGGGCGCGGCCACCCGAAGGTGTCGTAGGGGTATGGAATTCTCAAACAACACACCGCATCGGAGTGCTCCGATCCGTGTCGGCGGGGGTGAATCGTCCGGTGCGGCCACCGGTCGGATCACCTCCGTGAGACCACGGTACATCCCACTGAATATGAGAACAAGAGTTCGAATGAAAGATCTTCTTTCGTCTCGTCCGAGCGTGGGCGACCAGAGTGGGAGGAGAGGGCGACGGAGGCGTCGACGCGGCCGGCGGTCACGGCGATTCGGCATCGCCGGGCGCGGAGCGGGCGTCGTCGTGCAGAGTGATCGGAGGGGCCGGGTCGACGGAGGAGGAGCCGCTCATGTCGGAGGAGCTGGAGCGCTTGCAGCGCTGGACCGATGCGGGTGCGCTGGTCCGCGTGCTGAGTCGCCGCGGCGAACACCTCGTGATCGCGCTGACGACCTGTGACGGAGGCGAGGAGATGGGGCGTCTGATCAGCGATGACCCGGACGTCCGCCGCTGGTGCGCCGAACACGCCGACGGCGGGGTCTGACGCCGTTCCCCGCCCGGTTCACATCCCGGCGACCGACAGCTGCCACCGCAGCTGCGCCTCGAACAGCGCCGACGGGTCGCTGAACGTCTCCGGGCCGTAGCCGCCGGTCACCTCCTGGCCGACGGCGCCCAGGAGCCAGGTCCACAGCGTGGTCGCCGTCACCAGTTCCGCGGACGTCAGCTCGACGTCGAACTCCGCGGCGATCGCCTCGAGCTCGGCGTTCAACGGTGCTCCGGGCGGGGGAGCGGGTGCGGCGGGGGAGGCTCCGGCCTCGGCGCACAGGCGCAGAAGCAGGCCGATCACCCGCGTGCCGGGTCCCGTCGTCCGTTCGGCCGGCGCGGCGTAGCCGGGCACCGGACTTCCGTAGAGCAGGGCGTACTCGGCCGGGTGTCCGACCGCCCACGCCCGGAACGCGCGCAGTGCCGTGCGAACGCGGTCGGCGGCGGAGCCGGGAGCCGCGGTGACGGCGGATTCGACGTGGTCGGCGAGGTCGTCGTACGACGCGACGACGAGGCGGGTGAGCAGTTCGTCACGGCTCTCCACATAGCGGTAGACGGCCGAGGAGACCATCCCGAGTTCGCGGGCGATGGCCCGGACCGACAGGGCGGCGGCGCCGACCTCGGCGAGCTGGGCACGGCCGGCATCGAGGATCCGTCGGTCGAGTTCCTGGCGTCGTCGCGCTCGCGGTCCGGTCACGGCTCGATTCTTCCAGAAAAACGAGAGCGGTGCTCTTGAAATCGCCGTCGTCGACGCGCAGACTGAAACGAGAGCACTGCTCACGAATGGGAGAGAACGTCATGACCAGCACACACGCCCCCGTCGGCCGCGGCACACGAGTCTTCAACGACGCCGTCCGGCGTCTCACCGACCTCGGGGTCAACATGGCCGGAGCACAGACCCTGACGGTGCGCGGGCGCCACTCCGGGGCACCCCACCGCATCCCGGTGAATCCGCTCGTCCTCGACGGGCGGACCTACCTGGTCGCGCCGCGAGGCGTCACCGACTGGGTGCGCAACGCGCGGGTCGACCCGCATGCCGAACTCCGGCGCGGTCGGCGCATCCGCCGCGTCGTGCTCACCGAACCGGGCGACGACGAGGTGCACGTCGCCGTCGTCCGGCGGTATCTCGCCAAGTGGGGCTGGGAGGTCGGCCGACTGCTCCCGGAGGGCCTGACCCCGGACGCCGACGACGCCACGCTGCACCGGTACCGGGATGCGCTCCCGGTCTTCGAGGTGCACCCGGCCTGAGGTTCGTCACCGCAGGCGGAGGGGAGTCGAGACCCCGCCGAGGAGGCCGGTGGCCGCCGGGGATCGCTCCTCTACCATCGGCGGCGTGGAACAGGACCCGGCCGAGATCAGTGCGCGCTGGGTGATGCACATCGACATGGACGCCTTCTTCGCGTCCGTCGAACAGCTCACCAGACCGACGCTCGACGGCCGTCCGGTCCTGGTCGGCGGCGCGGGCGGCCGCGGAGTGGTGGCGGGCGCGTCGTACGCGGCCCGCACCTACGGGGCTCGGTCGGCCATGCCGATGCACCAGGCACGACGACTCGTCGGCCCCGCCGCCGTGGTCCTGCCGCCGCGCGGATCGGTGTACCGGGAGGTCAGCGGACGGGTCTTCGGGATCATCCGACGCTTCGTCCCGGTGATCGAGACCCTCTCGTTCGACGAGGCCTTCGGCGAGCCCGCCGAACTGGCCGGAGAGAGCGCCGGGCGGGCGCGGGAGTTCGCCGAACGGCTGCGTACGGCGATCCGCACCGAGGTGGGACTCCCGGCGTCGGTCGGTTTCGGTTCGGGCAAGCAGATCGCGAAGATCGCCTCCGGCCAGGCCAAACCCGACGGGGTCGCGGTGATCGCGCCGAGCGGTGAACTCGAGTTCCTGCAGGCGCTGCCGGTCCGGCGACTGTGGGGGATCGGCCCGGTGTCGGAGGACCGACTGGCTCGCCTCGGGGTGGAGACCATCGGAGACTTCGCCGCGATGGCGCCGACCGAGGTGGTGTCCGTCCTCGGCGCGACCCTCGGGCCGGCGCTGCACCGGCTGGCGCAGGGCATCGACGACCGCCCGGTCGCCGAACGCGCCGAGGCCAAGCAGATCAGCGCGGAATCGACGTTCGCCGTCGACATCATCGACCTGCCGAGTCTCCGCCGCGCCGTCGCCGGGGCCGCGGCCGATGCGCATCGCCGACTGCTCGAGGACGGGCGCGGCGCCCGCACCGTCGTGGTGAAACTGCGGCGTGCGGACATGTCGATCCTCACCCGATCGATCACCATGCCCGCCGCCAGCACCGATCTCGACGTGCTCGCCGCCGCCGCGCAGCGGGTGGTCCTCGATCCGCTCGACGTGGGGCCGATCAGGCTGGTCGGCGTCGGATACTCGGGTCTCACCGAGACCGAGCAGTACAGTCTCTTCCCGGATCTGGGCGACGCGGCGGCGAGCGGAGCGGAGTCCGCGCTCCGGGAGCCGACGACCCCGGAGGAGCCCGTGCCGGAGAATCCTGCGTCCACACCGCGGGTCGAGGAGGGGCCGCCGACCGATCCCCGCCGCGAACCGCCCGGGGAGCCGTGGTCGACGGGCACCGACGTCCACCATCCCGACTTCGGGCACGGCTGGGTGCAGGGCGCCGGACACGGATTCGTCACCGTGCGCTTCGAGACGCGGGCGACCGGGCCGGGGCGCGCGATCACCTTCCGTTGGCCGCTGGACGCGCTCCGTCGTGCCGACCCGCTCGCCAGTCTGGCCTGGAACGACGCGGAGTGACGGTCAGGAGGGCGTGGACGCCGCGAAGAAGTCGGCGATCTCCGAGCGCGCCGCACCACTGCTGAGCAGGGCGATCATGGCCATCCGCGCCTGCGGGGCCCGCAGCCACGGCGAGATGATCGCGCCGGTGCGGGCCAGATCCACCCCGCCGCCGCCACCGCCGTAGGTCGCGGTGACGGCGCCGTAGGGGACGCGCGTCGAGACGATGATCGGGACGTTCCGCTGCTGGGCGAGGGCCACCTCGCCGGTGATGTCGGGATGGGTGTTGCCCGATCCGGTGGCCGACAGCACGATGCCCGCCGCGCGCTGGGCCACGGCGGCGGCGATCAGCCCGGGGGAGACGCCCGGGTAGAGCGCGAGCAGGTCGACGCGGGCGGGCACTCCGGCCGGGATCGGCGCCTCGATCACCGGACGCGGGAGGTCCGGGTGCACGGTGTCGAAGGCCTGCACCGCGGTGGTCGACACCTTGAAGACGCCCCGCGCTCCCAGCACCCGGCTGCCGAGCGCCACCAGCACGCCGCGTCCGCGGGAGTCGTCGTCGGCGGCCAGCGCGATGGCCGCGGCGATGTTGGCGGGTCCGTCGGACTGCGGATGATCCACCGGATACTGCGCGCCGGTGAACACCACCGGCCGGGGATCGGCGGCGAAGACGTCGGCCAGGAAGGCGGTCTCCTCCAGAGTGTCGGTGCCGTGCGTCACCACCACGCCGGCCACGTCCGGATCGTCGAGGGCCTCGGCGACGGCGGCGACCACGGCGAACTGCTCACGGACGGTCATCGCCGACGAGTCCACCGTCATCAGGTCGACGGGACGCACGACGACGTCGTCGTGCAGCGGCGGGACCAGGTCGTTCGCGCCCAGGACGGGGACGGCGCCGTCGTCCGTGGTGCGGGAGGCGGCGGTGCCTCCGGTGGTGATCATCACAACCTGGCGTGGGCTCATGACCCGATTCTCGCACTATCGGGCGCCTCGTGTCCGCCGGTCAGATCACCCGGCCGCGGGGCCGATCCGGACCGGTTCGCGGACGAGTCTGTGAGAGGACTCAGGAATGTTTGGCATAGTGGTCCGCGAGCTCCGGGCAGGCGAACGCCGCGGAGCACGATCATGGAGGTGTGATTCGGTGAAGTTCCGGAAGTTCCTGATGGCCGGTGCCATCGCCGGCCTGGTCGGCGTCACCGCCGCGTGCGGCAGCGACGACGACAGCCTGCCGCCGGTGCCCGCGGCGTCGACGACGGCGGCGGCGGACGAGAGCGCGTCTGCCGCGCCGGAGGACAAGCTCGAGTCCGAGCTCTCCGACGCGAACAAGCGGCCGAGCGTCGAGGCACTCAACGAGATGCTGCAGATGGCGCTGGACCCGAAGATCTCGCCGGAGGACAAGACCGTCCTGGTGGAGGGCTCCGAGGCCGATCCGAAGCTGTTCAACCAGCTGGTCGAGGTGGCGCAGGACAACCCCGACGTGGACTACGAGATCAAGAAGCCGGTCATCAGCAACGGCCCGAAGCGCGCCAGCGTGAAGTTCGAGGTCCGTATCCCGGACAACCCCCCGACCAAGATCGACGCGTCGATCGTCTACGACGACGGTCGCTGGAAGCTGTCGAAGCAGACCGTCTGCCCGCTGCTGAGCGCGCAGAACGTGAAGACCCCGGCGTGCGCCGACACCGCTGCCGGTGCGTCCAGCAGCGCGGGGGCCTCGGCCAACTGATCGACGGCCGACTGCTCGGCGAGATCTGACGTCCGAAGAAGACGCCGACGAAGCGCCGCCCCGGTGAGATGTTCACCGGGGCGGCGCTTCGTCGTGTCCGGACCGGTTACGACCCGGTCGTGGTCCAGGTCAGATCGAGCGTGGTGTGCTGGAGGATCGGCCGGTTGGCGTCGGAGCCGATGAGCTCCCGCGCGCCCTTCGACTTCAGTTCGCCGGCGGCCGGGAGCAGCGTCTTCAGGTCGACGGTGACCGTCCCGGTTCCGCTGTTGGAGTAGCGGGTCAGGTCCAGCGTCGCGTCGCTCCCCGGGATCCGGAAGACCGGGTCCACCGGGGTCTCGTCGACGGCGACGTCCACCACCAGGCGATCGTCCTTCCACGACTTCAGGGTCGCGTTCAGGGTCTGGGTCAGCGTGGTGGCCGACGACACGGTACGGGTGACGGTCCAGCGGGCGCCGACGCCGACCGGAGTGGTGGGGATCGGGACGGCGAGGGTGAACGCCGTCACCAGCGACTGCTCGACGGCGCGCGTCGCGGGATCCGTCGCGTCCGCCGGCGGCATGATCCGCAGTTCGTTCGGGGCCAGGCCGCCGGTGAAGGTCACGCCGCCGTGCGCGCCGTCGAACACCGCCAGGGCCGGCTGCAGCGCCTCGTCCGGCGAGGTCGGCGCACCGGTGACCGTGAACTCGAGGTTCTTGGGGTCGCGGCAGCCCGCGCGGGCGGTGAGCGGCAGCGTCACGGCCTCCACCGTCGACGTCGGTTCCCGCCCCGACACCACGCTGGTCTCCCGCGACTCGGTGGTCAGGGTGACCCGCTGCGGGGCGTCGGTGCGCGGCGCGGAGACCGGAACCCGCCGGTCGCCGGCACCCGGATCGGTCACCGTCAGATGGGCGGGCGGCAGCTCGATCGGGCGCACGCCGTCGTTCTTCCGGCTGGAGGTCTCGTCGCATCCGCGGTTCGGATCGGCGGCCGGAGCCTCGTCACCCGAACAGCCGGTCAGGGCCAGGGCGGTGGCGAGGGAGAGCGGCAGCACGGCGGCCGCGGCACGAGAGAATCGGGGAGCGCGCACACGTCCACAGTAATAGAGCCCTCTCCGGCCTCCGAGCGGGCCGGGTGGCCGTCACGCGGGGTGATTGTGGAGAATCGACGGCATGAACGACGTCGCACCGCTCGGTGCCTCCGGCGCGGACGCCGCCGACGAGCCTCCGCGTTCGCGCAGCCCGCTCGTCAGCCTGGCCGCGCTCGCCGTGGTGGTCTACACCGCCGATCTGCTGACCAAGACGCTCGCCGTCCGCCACCTCGATCCTTCGTCGCCGGTGGAGATCGTCGGCGACGTCGTGACCCTGAGTCTGGTGCGCAACAGCGGCGCCGCGTTCTCGATGGCGACCGGCTACACCTGGATCCTGACGATCATCGCGCTGGCCGTGGTGGTCGCCATCATCCGGTTCAGCAGCAGGCTGCGGTCGCTGTGCTGGGCCGTCGGCCTGGGGCTGGTGCTGGGCGGGGCGCTGGGGAACCTGACCGATCGTTTCTTCCGCGAACCCGGACCGCTGCGCGGCCACGTGGTCGATTTCATCTCCGTCGGCTGGTGGCCGGTGTTCAACGTCGCCGACTCCGCCGTGGTCTGCGGGGCGATCCTGCTGGTGGCCCTCACGCTCCTCGGCTTCGACTACGACGGCACCCGCTCCGGCTGGGCGGCACGGAACGACGAGGACCCCGCCGTCGCCGACGGCGAGGCCGGAACCACTGCTCCCGAGGAGGACCGCGATGCGTGAGTCACGAGCGATGCCGGTGCCCGACGGGCTCGACGGCATGCGGATCGACGCCGGGCTGGCCCGCCTGCTCGGACTCTCCCGCACGGTGGCCGCCGGATTGGCCGACGCCGGGGACGTGACGGTCGACGGCACGACGGTCGGGAAGTCGCACAAGCTGCGCGCCGGGAGCTGGCTGGACGTGACCCTGCCCGCGCCGGAGCAGCCGTTGCGGGTGGAGCCCACACCGGTGGAGGACCTGACGGTGCTCTATCACGATTCGGACATCATCGTCGTCGACAAGCCGCCGGGGGTGGCCGCGCATCCGTCACAGGGCTGGACCGGCCCCACGGTGGTCGGGGCGCTCGCGGCCGCCGGTTTCCGGATCTCCACATCGGGGGCGGCCGAACGGCAGGGCATCGTCTCGCGCCTGGACGTCGGCACGTCCGGAGTGATGGTGCTGGCCGCCTCCGAGCACGCGTACACCATGCTCAAACGCGCGTTCAAGTACCGCACGGTCGACAAGGTCTACCACGCGGTGGTGCAGGGGCACCTGGATCCGCCGGTGGGCACGATCGACGCCCCGATCGGTCGCCATCCCGGCTCGGACTGGCGGTTCGCCGTCACCTCCAAGGGCAAGGAGTCGGTGACCCACTACGAGACCGTGGAGATGTTCGCCGCGGCCAGCCTGCTCGACATCGACCTGGAGACCGGGCGCACCCACCAGATCCGCGTGCACTTCTCGGCGCTGCACCACCCCTGCGTGGGCGATCCGACCTACGGGGCCGATCCGAAGCTCGCCGCCCGCCTCGGCCTGGACCGGCAGTGGCTGCACGCGCGGCAGCTCGCGTTCGCCCACCCCGCGGACGGACGGCGGGTGGAGTTCACCGCGCCCTATCCGGCGGATCTGCAGCACGCGCTGGACGTCCTCCGCGAACCCTGATCTCGACTCCGCCCGAGCGCCGAAGAAGGGACGTCTCGATCGGGGCGGAGATCTCGATCGGCGAGGGACGCGGAGTGAACCTGTCGGAGGGGCGGCCTAGAGTGGAGCGGTACCTCGAGCACGAGGCCTCGACCCCGCACGACAGGAGCACCGAGTGACCGGTTCGTTCGTTCACCTGCACAATCACACCGAGTACTCGATGCTCGACGGTGCGGCGAAGGTGTCTCCGCTGTTCGCCGAGGCCAAACGGCTCGGGATGAACGCCATCGGCATGACCGACCACGGCAACATGTTCGGCGCCAGCGAGTTCTACAACACCGCGAGGAAGCACGACATCAAGCCGATCATCGGCATCGAGGCGTACATCGCGCCCGAGTCGCGCTTCAACACCAAGCGCGTGCTGTGGGGCACCCGGGACCAGAAGGGCGACGACGTCTCCGGTTCGGGCGCCTACACCCACATGACGATGGTCGCCGAGAACGCCACCGGCCTGCGGAACCTGTTCCGGCTCTCGTCGCTGGCGTCGATCGAGGGCCAGCTCGGCAAGTGGTCGCGCATGGACGCCGAGATCATCGCCGAGCACGCCGAGGGCATCATCGCCACCACCGGCTGCCCGTCCGGCGAGGTGCAGACCCGTCTGCGTCTCGGGCACGACGCCGAGGCGCTCGAAGCGGCCGCCAAATGGCAGGACATCTTCGGCCGGGACAACTTCTATCTCGAGCTCATGGAGCACGGCCTGGAGATCGAGAACCGGGTGCGCGACGGACTCCTGGAGGTGGGGCGCAAACTCGGGATCAAACCCCTGGCCACCAACGACTGCCACTATGTGACGCGCGATCACGCCTCCGCGCACGAGGCGCTGCTGTGCGTCCAGACCGGCAAGACCCTCTCGGATCCGACGCGCTTCAAGTTCGACGGCGACGGCTACTACCTCAAGTCCGCGGAGGAGATGCGGACGCTGTGGGACGACGTGGTGCCCGGCGCCTGCGACTCCACCCTGGAGATCGGGGAGCGCGTCCAGTCGTACGAGGAGGTGTTCACCCACCGCGACCGGATGCCGATCTTCCCGGTGCCCGAGGGATACACCCAGGAGACCTGGCTCGAACGCGAGGTGATCGAGGGCCTCAAACGGCGTTTCGAGGGCGACCCGGTGCCCGACGAGTACCGGACGCGCGCCGACTACGAGCTCCAGGTGATCAACCAGATGGGCTTCCCCGCCTACTTCCTGGTGGTCGGCGACCTGATCGCGCACGCGCTGGAGGTCGGGATCCGGGTGGGTCCGGGCCGTGGCAGCGCGGCCGGTTCGCTGGTCGCTTGGGCGCTGGGCATCACCAACATCGACCCGATCCCGCACGGCCTGCTGTTCGAGCGGTTCCTCAACCCCGAGCGCGTGTCGATGCCCGACATCGACATCGACTTCGACGATCGCCGACGCGGTGAGATGGTCCGCTACGCGTCGGAGAAGTGGGGCAACGACAAGGTCGCCCAGGTGATCACCTTCGGCACCATCAAGACCAAGGCCGCGATCAAGGACTCCGCGCGCGTCCAGTTCGGCCAGCCGGGTTTCGCCATCGCCGACCGGATCACCAAGGCGCTGCCGCCGCCCATCGCCGCGAAGGACATCTCGGTCGCCGGCATCACCGACCCGGGCAACGAGCGGTACAGCGAGGCCGCCGAGGTCCGCACGCTCATCGAGACCGACCCCGAGGTCAAGAAGATCTACGACACCGCGCTCGGGCTGGAGGGCCTGATCCGCAACGCGGGCGTGCACGCCTGCGCGGTGATCATGTCGTCCGAGCCGCTGACCAATGCGATCCCGGTGTGGAAGCGTGCGCAGGACGGTGCGATCATCACCGGCTGGGACTATCCGTCGTGCGAGGCCATCGGCCTGCTGAAGATGGACTTCCTGGGTCTGCGCAACCTCACCGTCATCGGTGACGCGCTGGACAACATCAAGGCCAACCGCGGCGAGGACCTGAACCTCGACAAGCTGCCGCTGGAAGACCCCAAGACGTACGAGCTGCTGGCGCGCGGCGACACCCTCGGCGTGTTCCAGCTCGACGGCGCGGGCATGCGCGAACTGCTGAAGATGATGCAGCCGACCGGCTTCGAGGACATCGTCGCCGTGCTCGCCCTGTACCGGCCGGGTCCGATGGACGTCGGTGCGCACCATTCGTATGCGCGCCGTAAGAACGGGATCGAGGAGATCAAACCGATCCATCCGGAGTTGGAGGAGCCGCTCAAGGAGATCCTCGCCGAGACCTACGGCCTGATCGTCTATCAGGAGCAGATCATGGCGATCGCGCGGAAGGTCGCCGGGTACTCGCTCGGTGAAGCAGATCTGCTGCGCCGCGCGATGGGCAAGAAGAAGAAGGAGATCCTCGACGAGGCCTACGGGGGCTTCGCCGAGGGGATGAAGAAGAACGGCTTCTCCCAGGCCGCGATCACCGCGCTGTGGGACACGGTGCTGCCCTTCGCCGGGTACGCGTTCAACAAGTCGCACGCCGCGGGTTACGGTCTGGTCTCGTTCTGGACCGCGTACCTCAAGGCGAACTACCCGGCCGAGTACATGGCCGGTCTGCTCACCTCCGTCGGCGACGACAAGGACAAGTCGGCGATCTATCTGGCGGACTGCCGCAAGATGGGCATCACGGTGCTCCCGCCCGACGTGAACGCCTCGCGCGCCGACTTCGCCGCCGTCGGCGACGACATCCGGTTCGGACTCGCCGCGATCCGCAACGTCGGTGCGGGCGTGGTGGCGTCGATCATCGCCTCCCGCGAGGCGAAGGGCGCGTTCACCGGCTTCTCGGACTACCTGTCCAAGATCGACGTGACGGCCTGTAATAAGAAGGTCACCGAATCGCTGGTGAAGGCCGGCGCGTTCGACTCGCTCGACCATCCGCGCAAGGGCCTGTTCCTGGTGCACGCCGATGCGGTCGACTCGGTGCTGGGCGCCAAGAAGGCCGAGGCGATGGGCCAGTTCGACCTCTTCGGCGACATGGGCGGGGGCGACGAATCGCTCAGCGAGGTGTTCGCCGTCAAGGTGCCCGACGAGGAGTGGGAGTCCAAGCACAAGCTGGCGCTGGAACGCGACATGCTCGGTCTCTACGTCTCCGGCCACCCGCTGGCCGGGGTGGAGCACGCCCTCGCCGCGCAGACCGACACCTCGATCACCCAGCTGCTGGAGGACCAGGTCAAGGACGGCGCCCAGATCACCATCGGCGGCATCATCTCGTCGGTGACCCGGCGGGTCAACAAGAAGGGCGAGCCCTGGGCCGCGGTGACCGTCGAAGACATGGTCGGCGGCGTGGAGGTCTACTTCTTCCCGCGCGCCTACGTGGTCTACGGCATGGATCTGACGGTGGACAACATCGTCCTGGTCAAGGCGCGGGTCAACAAGCGCGACGATTCGATGATGATCAGCGCCAACGACCTCGCCGTGCCCGACCTCTCCGCCGTCGGCACCACGCGGCCGCTCAGCCTCACGCTCCAGGCGCGCGCCTGCACGCCGTCGACGGTGGCCTCGCTCAAGCAGGTGCTGCAGCGGCACTCCGGCACGTCCGACGTCCACGTGACCCTGGTCAGCGAGAAGAAGCAGACCCGGCTGCAACTGGCCGACGCGCTGCGGGTGGCGCCGTCGTCGGCCCTGATGGGCGACCTCAAGGCGCTCCTGGGCCCCGGCTGCCTCAGCTGAGAAACCCGATGGTCGAATCCGGGCCGGTCGTCGGCGGTGGCGATGCACGCGGCAGTGGCTCGGCGACGTTCGTCCTGGACGCGGACTGCGGCGAACTCGTCGAGACCGTGACGATCCGCAGGTCGAGGTTCGTCGCCACCCTCGCTCCGGTGGCATCCGAGCAGGAGCTGGCCGCACTGCTCGACGCCGTGCGCGATCCGGCGGCGAACCACGCCTGCTGGGGCGCGGTGATCGGAAACGGTCCGCAGCAGATCGCGCGGTGCAGCGACGACGGCGAGCCCTCGGGAACCTCGGGTCCGCCGATCCTCGCCGCGCTGACCAGTCGCGCGGTGGTGAACGCCGCGATCGTCGTCGTGCGGTACTTCGGCGGCATCAAACTCGGTGCCGGAGGACTGGTGCGCGCGTACGGCGGCGCCGCCGCGAGCGTCCTGGACCGTGCACCGCTGCGCCGGGCGGAACCGGTCAGCCTGATCCGCCTGCGTCTCCCGGTCGGGGACGCCGGTCGCGTCGAGAAGGCGCTGTACGCGGCCGGCGAGGTGGGCGCGGTGGATTACGGGCCCGCGTACGCGGAGTACACCGTGCAGGTGTCCGGAGACGGGGAGGCGGCGTTCGTCGACCGCCTGATGTCGCTCACCTCCGGTGCCGCCGAGATCGTCGAGGTGGCACACCGGCTGGCGTGAGATCCGGATCGACCGGTGCCGTCGCATCCGGGTTCGCGGGGGTCTGGCGGGGGTGCACGGAACGAGTATGCGTCGGGCGGATGCCGAACAATGTTTTCGGCGACCCGAATCTTTCTCATCGGGTCGTGCTACAGTCAAGTCATGACCACCCTCCATCACGCCTACGGCGCACCCGTGACGCGGGTACGGCCGCCCGTTCCCACGCGTTCGGTGTTCGGTGTCGAGTGGCCGCTCTACAAGCTGCACGCGCTGGCCGCGGCGGCGCTGGCGGTCGCCGTGGTCGTGATCGCCGGCGGTTCGGGTGTCACGGCCATGTGGGTCAGTGCCGTTGTGCTGCTCGGTATCTGGTGGGGTGAATCCCGGTGCGTCGTGCGCGACTTCCGGTCGTTCCGGTGGGACGATGGGGGGCGTGACCACCACGCCTCCCGCGAACAGCACGACCGCCACTGACGCCACCGTCGTCCCCGGACTGAGTCCGGCGAGTATCGAATGCCGCCGCCGAGCGGCTCGACGGCGTGGTCGCCCGCACCCCGCTGGAAGCGTGCCCGCGTCTCTCCGAGGCCACCGGCGCGCAGGTGTACCTCAAGCGGGAGGACCAGCAGACGGTTCGTTCGTACAAGATCCGCGGCGCCTACAACGTCATGGCGCAGCTGACTCCGGAGGAGCTCGCCGCCGGCGTCGTCGCCGCGAGCGCGGGAAACCACGCGCAGGGCGTCGCGTACGCGTGCCGCACCATGAAGGTGAAGGGGCGCATCTACGTCCCGACCACCACGCCCAAGCAGAAGCGCGACCGCATCTCCTGGCACGGCAAGGACTACGTCGAACTGCTCGCCGTCGGCGACACCTACGACGCCGCCGCGTCCGCCGCGCAGACCGACGTGATCCGCACGGGCGCCAGCTGGATCCACGCGTTCGACGATCCGCGCACCGCCTCCGGTCAGGGCACCATCGGCAAGGAGATCGTCGCCCAGCTCGGCGACGATCCGGACGTGGTGATCCTCCCGGTCGGCGGGGGAGGGTGTCTGGCGGGCATCGTCACCTATCTGCGGGCGGTGTGCCCGAATGCCGCGATCGTGGGCGTGGAGCCCGCCGGGGCCGTCTCGATGGCCGCGGCGCTCGTGGCGGGCGAGCCGTACACCCTGCCCGAGATCGACCCCTTCGTCGACGGCGCCGCCGTGAAGCGGATCGGCGGGCTGGGGCACCGGGTGATGGCCGCCGCCGGCGCCCGCGTCGTCGACCATCCCGTCCTGGCGTCGGTCACCGAGACCCCTCGGGTGCCGGTGATCGCCCGCGAGGCGATCGATCTGGCCCCGGGAAGCGTCGTCGTCACACACGTCGACGAGGGCGCGATCTGCTCGACCATGCTCGAGCTCTATCAGAACGAGGGGATCATCGCCGAGCCCGCGGGCGCGCTCGCGGCGACGGCACTGGCCGAACTGGACCTGCCCGCCGGAGCGAAGGTCGTCGCCCTGGTCTCCGGCGGCAACAACGACGTCTCCCGGTACGGCGAGATCATCGAGCGGTCACTGGTCCATCGCGGACTCAAGCACTACTTCCTGGTGAACTTCCCGCAGGAGCCGGGTGCGCTGCGCCGTTTCCTCGACGAGGTGCTGGGCCCCGACGACGACATCACCCTCTTCGAGTACGTCAAGCGGAACAACCGGGAGACCGGCGCCGCGCTCGTCGGGGTGGAGCTCGGTGCGCGTGAGGCCTTCGATGCGCTTCTGGACAGGATGGCGCACTCGCGGCTCGACGTCGAACGCCTGGAACCGGGTACTCCGGCCTATGAATATCTGACCTAAGACCCGGGAAACTCTCACCCACGGGCCGGAAACTCTCACCCAAGGGTTGAGAGTTAGGGTGACCAAAGTTCAGGGTGCTCCGGCGCGTCGGCGAGAACGTCGTCACTCCATGGTGTAATCGCACTTACTACTGTTCAGTAGGTTACGGGCGGCTCCGACGGCTCCGACGGGGGCGGCCGAAGCGGCGTGCCGCACGCCGCACAATCGCTGAGAAACGTGAGGCCAGGCACATAGCTCGTTCTCAGCTATGTATATTCCTACCCACGGGTCGGCGCTTTCGGCAGATCCGCCAATCGGGTTGTGGCCACAATCGGTAGCCGCAGCCCCCGTGACTGATGTGAAGGCAGGGGAGTGAGCACAGACACTGTCGATGCCGGCGCACCACAGACGCGGAGCCGCCGACGTTTTTCGGATACCGGCCCCGGTAAGTGGTGGCGAGAGCACATCACCAAGTCGTTCGAGACCTTCGGACGACAACTGGCGATGTTCGTTGAGGTATTCAAGGTCCTGGTGACCGACTTGGCCAAGGGCCGGTTCCCGTTCGCGGAGTTCGTCCGCCAGTGCGGATTCATGACGTCGACGTCGGTGTTCCCGACGCTCCTCGTCTCGATCCCGATCGGCGTGATCGTCTCCGTCCAGGTGTCCAACGTGGCCGGGCAGATCGGTGCGACGTCGTTCGCCGGCGCCGCGACCGGTCTGGGCATCATCCGACAGGGCGCACCGCTGGTCACCGCGCTCATCATGGCGGGCGCGATCGGTTCGGCCATCGCGGCCGACCTCGGTTCGCGCACCATCCGTGAAGAGATCGACGCCATGAAGGTGATGGGCGTGAACCCGGTGGAGCGGCTGATCTCGCCGCGCCTGCTGGCCACCATGGTCGTCAGCTTCCTGCTCTGCGGTTTCGTCTGCTTCGTCGGCTTCATCACCGGATATCTGTTCAACGTGTACCTGCAGGGCGGCACGTCCGGCACCTACACGTCCACCTTCGCGTCGTTCGCCGGTGTGCCCGACCTGATCTTCGCCCTGGTGAAGGCCGTGCTCTTCGGCGTCATCGTGGCCATCGTCGCCTGCGACCGCGGTCTGACCACCAGCGGCGGTCCGTCCGGTGTGGCCAACTCGGTGAACGCCGCGGTGGTCAACTCGGTGATCCTGCTGTTCACCGTCAACGTGGCGATGACCCAGCTGTTCGCGCTCGTCGTCCCAGCGAAGGTGGTGTGATGTGACTGCATCCCGGTATGTGTCCCCGGTTCTCAAACCTCTCGAGAGCCTCAAGAAACTGTGGGACGTCCCGCGTGACGGACTGATCTCGATCGGCCACTTCATCACCTTCCTGGTGAAGTCCATCGGTCTGGCCCCGATCACCTTCCGCCACTACCAGAAGGAAGTCTGGCGTCTCCTCGCCGACGTCGCCTGGGGCAACGGTGCGATCGTCGTCGGCGGCGGCACCGTGGGCGTCATGGTGATCCTCGGCATCATGGGCGGCCTCACGGTCGGCATCGAGGGCTACACGGCCCTGAACCTGCTCGGCATGACTCCGCTGTCCGGCGCCCTGTCGGCCTTCGCGACCACGCGTGAGATCGCGCCGCTGCTCGCCGCGACCGGCTTCGCCGCACAGTCCGGCTGCCGCTTCACCGCGCAGCTGGGTTCCATGCGGATCTGTGAGGAGATCGACGCCCTCGAGGCGATCGCCATCCGGCCGCTGCCGTACCTGGTGACCACCCGCATGGCCGCCGCGGTGCTGTCGATCATCCCGATGTACGCCATCGCGCTGGCCGCGAACTACATCGCGGCGCAGGTGATCTTCCAGATCCGCAGTGGTCAGGGTGCCGGAACGTACCTCCACTACTTCCATCAGTTCATGCTGTCGTCCGACGTGATCTTCTCGTTCATCAAGGTCACCGTCTTCGTGCTGCTGACCACCTTCATCCAGTGTTACTACGGCTACTTCGCCTCGGGCGGACCGGAGGGCGTCGGTATCGCCGCCGGTCACGCCATCCGTATGGCGATCATCGCGATCGTCTTTGCCAGCCTGATCATGACGCTGGTGTTCTGGGGCACCACGTCGGGAATCAAGATTTCGGGGTAACAAGACATGGTTCGTGTAGATACAGGCGGGCGCGACCCGTCAGCGAGTACATACCTGTGGCGCGGTGTCGCCACCATGGTGGTGGTGGCCGTCGTCGGTGCGCTGCTGTTCATGCGGTACGAGGGCAAGTTCGACTCCGTCGTCGAGGTCAAGGCCAAGATGACTGACGTCGGTGACGGCCTGATCCCGGGCTCGGACGTCCGGTACAACGGCTTCATCGTCGGCGTCGTCGACAGCGTCGAGTCGGTGAACTCCGGTCAGAGCGGTCCGAACAAGCACGTGCACATCAAGCTCCAGACCGATCAGGCCCGCGGCATCCCGCGCAACACCACCGCGCGGACCGTGCCGGCGAACCTGTTCGGCGTCAACTCGGTCGAGTTGATCACCCCGGAGAACCCGGCGGCCAACCGGTTGGACGACGGGATGGAGATCCCCGCGGACACCAGCGCCGACACCATCCGGCTGCAGGATGCGCAGAACGACCTCCAGGAGCTGCTCGACGCGGTGCCCGCCGAGGACCTCGGCATGGTGCTGGGCACGCTCGCCGAGGCGTTCCGCGGCGGCGGTGCGACGTTCAAGACCTTCCTCCCGGTTCTGGACACCTACTTCAAGGAGATCAACGCGCAGTTCCCGGCGGGTGCGCCTTCGGGTTTCGACAACTTCAACAGGGCCGTCACCGGCATCTCCAAGTCGGCTCCGGAGCTGCTCGATGCGCTGGGCCGCAGTGTGAAGCCGGCCATGACGGTGGTCGAGAACGAGCGCAACCTGACCGCGCTGCTGTCGGCGGGTCAGGGCGTGCTCGATCAGACCCAGTCGCTGTTCGCCAAGAACGGCAACGCGGGCATCGAGATCGTCGGCGACCTCAACCGCACGATCGGCGCCGTGATGAGCGACCCCTCCGCGATGCCGCAGGCGGTCCGTGAGCTGTACGTCCTCGCCGGACGGGTGCTCACCATCTTCAGCGGCACCAACGGCAAGATCCAGCTCAACCTGGGCATCAGCTTCACGCCGCTGGTCCAGTACACCCAGCAGAACTGCCCGGTGTACGACGGTGGCGAGTACGGCCAGCTGCGTGGTCCGGGCTGTGTGGGCGCGGGGACCGGAACCGGGCCGACGATGTCGGGACCGCTGCCGATCCATCCGAGCACGGGCACCGGCACGGGCGCCCAGGGACGCAAGATCGAGTCCGCGGGTGTCACGACCAAGAAGGATTCGAAGACCCTCGGTCGGGCCCTGGGCCGCAAGCCCTCGGCCGCCGACCAGTTCATGCTCGGACCGCTGGTCTCGGGTGTGCGTCCGGTCTCGAACGACAAGGGAGGAGACAAGTGAGCCAACCGGTCGCCAGTATTCGGAAGCCGCTCATCGGCTTCACCGCGTTCACCCTGGTCGCGTTGTTCATGACCTATCTGATCTGGTCGACCCTCGGGCGCACGCTCGACGGCGACGCCAGTGACTACCGGGTGTCGTTCAACGACGCGTCGGGTCTGGCCGTCGGCGACGACGTGCGCATGGCCGGCGTTCGCGTCGGACGTGTCGAGTCGATCGACCTCAAGGACGGCAAGGCCCAGGTCGGTTTCGACGTGGTCAACGATCAGAAGGTCTACGAGAACACCCAGGGCGCGATCCGCTATCAGAACCTGATCGGTCAGCGTTACCTGCAGCTCACGATCTACGGCGAGGAGCGGGGCAAGCAGCTCTCCAAGGGCAGCGAGCTCAAGCTCGACGGCCTGGACTCGTTCGACGTCTCCCGGCTGCTCGCCGGCTTCCAGCCGGTGTTCGAGACCCTGTCGCCGGATCAGGTCAACGATCTGACGATCAGCCTGATCAACACCTTCCAGGAGGGTGACACCGTCTCGCTGACCAACACGGTCCGCCAGATCGGCAAGGTGGCCGGCGACATGGCCGACCGCGACCAGGTGCTCGGCACGATCATCAACAACCTGGCCGTGGTGATGCGCGAACTCGCGCAGCAGGGCGACCAGGTGGAGGCGCTGATCGACAACACCGCCAAGCTCGTCGAGGGACTCAACCAGAACTCGGCGACGTTCGGTCGGTCGATCCAGCTGATCGGTCGTACCGCGGACGGCTTCAGCAACGTCCTCGCCAAGAGCGAGCAGTCGCTGCAGACCGCGGGCCTGAAGGCGCGCAGCGCCACCTCGAAGCTGATCAACATCGGTGGCTCGCTCGATCGTGCCGCCGTGACGCTTCCGGAGTTCCTGGTCCATCTGCCGATGGTGATGAGCCAGGGCACCTACCTGAACATCTACGCTTGTGAACTCGACATCTCCTTCGGAGGCGTCTTCCTTCCGCCCGGGCTGCTGACTCAGATCGGTGGCAAACAACACTCGGTGGTGTGCCGATGACGAAGATCTTCTCCAACAATCGCCTGCTCTGGTACGGCCTGCTCGGCACCGTCGTGATCGTGGCGATCCTGGCCGGTGTGGTGGGCTGGAGCTCACTGGGCATCGGCAAGACCAACTACACGGCGTACTTCACCAACGCCGGCGGCATCCGTCCCGGTGACAAGGTCCGTGTCGCGGGCATCAACGTCGGCGAGGTCAGCGCCACCGAGTTGGCGGGTACTCGCGTCAAGGTCGAGGTGCGCGTCGACAAGGACGTGAAGGTGACCGACAACGGCACGGCGACCATCAAGCTGTCGACCCTGCTGGGTCAGCGCTTCGTGGCCGTCGACCTCGGCAACGGGAACAATCGGGCCAAGGACTCGATCATCCCGAACACCGAGGTGCCCTACGACCTCCAGAAGACCCTGGAGGCCGGCGTCCCGATCATCGCCGACATCGACAACGAGCAGCTCGCCGACAGCCTCAAGGGGCTCAACCGGCAGCTCTCCGGGGTGCCGGAGATCGCCGAGCCCACGCTCGACGCGCTGACCGACATGTCCGCGGTGGTCAACAACCGCGCCGATCAGATCAACCAGCTGATCAAGGACACGCAGACCGTCAGCGATCAGGTGTCCGACAGCCAGAAGGAGCTGTCGATCATCGTCGGTCAGGGCGCTCAGCTCGCCGGCAAGATCCAGGCGCGCGAGGCGATGGTGACCCGGCTGCTGGACGGGCTCGCCGAGCTCATGACGCAGACCGAGAAGGTCGCCGAACAGAATCAAGGCCAGTTCGCCCCTCTGATGGCGAACCTCAATACGATCAGTCAGGGTCTGGAGAAGAACCGGGACAACCTGCGGAAGCTGCTCGACGTGCTTCCCGTCACGGCTCGTGCGGTCAGCAACCTCATGGGTGACGGACCGTACGCGAACTCCTACCTCCCGTGGGGCATCTTCCCGGACAACTGGCTCTGCATGGCAAGGGTGGTGGACGGATGCTGACGCGTAATGATCGCTGGCGCCGCGTAATGGCCGCCACCGTGGTGAGCACGGTGGTCGCTCTCGGACTCACCGGCTGCAGCCTGGTGCCGGCGAGCTGGAAGACGGCGTCGGGGTCGTGGGAGACGTACACGGCGTACTTCGACAGCGCCGCGGGCCTGTACGAGGGCAACGACGTCGCGGTTCTCGGGATGCCGGTCGGTCGAGTGACCAAGGTCACTCCGACCGGGACCACCGTCAAGGTGGAGCTGGCCGTCGACAAGAACATCGCGGTCCCCAAGGAGGCGACCGCGGCGATCGTCAACACCTCGATCATCACGACTCGCCACATCGAGCTCTCGCCGGTCTACAGCAAGGGCCCGAAGCTCGAGCCGGGCGGGACGTTGGCCAAGACCGCCTCGCCGGTCGAGATCGGCACTCTGCTCGATTCGCTCGATTCGCTGGTCGACAACCTCGGCGGCGACGAGAAGAGCGGTGAGAAGCCGATCGCGGACCTGGTCGACATCGCCTCGGGTGTGGCGGACGGCAACGGAGAGCGGCTCCGCGACGCGCTCGCCGGCCTGGAGAAGGCCGCGCGAGTGGGTTCGAAGGAGGCCGACGGACTCGCCGACATCATCAAGACGATCACCGAGCTCTCGAACACGCTGGTGGCGAACTACCCCAAGATGCTGGCCTTCTCGAACTCGGTGACCCAGGTCGGCGAGATGCTCGGGGAGCAGAGCGTCGGCCTGGAGGAGACGCTGGCGAACGTGAACACCACGCTGAAGAACACCGAGGCGTTCCTGTCGGGCAACTCGGGCAACATCGCGTCGTCGACGTCGAGACTCGCCGCCCTGGCCGCGAACCTCTCGGACTACTCGCGCGAGGTGGTCGACTCGATCAACATGGCGCCGCTGCTGTTCCAGAACCTCGCGAACTCGGTCTCCTCCGAGCAGCGAGCCTGGCGGGCCCGCGTCCTGCTGGACAAGTCGCTGGTCGACAACGAGATGCTGGCCAAGTTCTGTGAGGCCATCAACCTGCAGAAGAACGGCTGCCGCACGGGACAGCTGAAGGATTTCGGCCCGGACCTCGGCGCGGTCTCGGCGATGTTGGAGCTGAGCAAGCGATGAACCGGATGAAGAAGATCACGATGGGCGCCGTGGCCGCGGTGACCTCCGTCAGCCTCACCGCATGCGGTGCGCTGCCGGGCATCACCGTGGAGCAGATCCCGCTGCCGTCTCCGGGCGGCCTCGGCGACACGATCCAGATCTCGGGAAGGTTCGACAACGCGCTGAACCTGCCCATGCAGGCGAAGGTCCGCCTCGGCGGCATCGACGTCGGCGAGGTCACCGACATCGTCGCCGAGAACTACCAGGCGGTCGTCACCATGAACATCTCCGAGACCATCAAGGTCCCGGTGGGTACCGGTGCCGAGCTGCGTCAGGCGACGCCGCTGGGCGACGTGTTCGTGGCACTGGACATGCCGACGTCGACCGATCACGGCTTCATGAAGGACGGTGACAACCTGACCGGCACCACCGGTGCGGCCGCCACCGTCGAGGACATGCTCGTCGCGATCACCGCGCAGGTGGACTCCGGATCGATCTCGTCGCTGCAGACCCTGTTCACCGAGTTGAGCACCGCGATCTCGGGTGAGGGCAAGTACAAGGAGCTGCAGGGCACCATCAACGGTTTCACCCAGGCGATCGAGAAGTTCAACAAGAACTCGAGCGAGGTGGACCGGGCGATGGCGAACACCGCCAAGCTCACCGGTCAGCTCGCCAAGGGCCGCGATCAGATCGCCGCCGCGGTGAACAAGCTGCCGCCGGCCATCGCGACGATCAACGACGACCTCGGTCTCATCGTGGACACGTTGTCGAAGTCGAACCAGGTGACCCAGGCGACGAACGACTTCCTCAACAAGCGTGAGGACACGTTGATCGATCTGATCGGCAACCTGGCGACGACGATGTCCACGCTGGACGAGACGGCGCCGCAGCTGCAGCCGCTGGTCCAGCGACTGCTCGAGCTGACGCCGAAGTGGAAGAAGAGCACGTTGGGCAGTGCGGCGACGGTCAACGCCCGCCTGTGGTACCTGACTCCGGGCGTCGAGACGTTCCCGGGGATCAGCTCCGACTCGGCGTCGCGCTGGCCCGAACTGGACAAGGATCTGCCGAACACGGTGGACAGCCTGCGGCAGACGCTGGAAGCGATCAATTCGCGGCTGACCGGACGAAACGGGGCGAACTAGCATGGATTTTCTGCGTAAGCACTCGAACATGCTCGGTAACGTCGCGCTGGTCCTGGTCATGCTCGTGGGCCTGGCCTATCTGGCTCTGGCGGCGCTGAACCTGCGTCCCTGGCAGAGCCGCTACGAGGTGACGGTCAAGTTCCCGATCTCGGGCGGTCTGCAGGACACCTCCAAGGTGGCTCTGCGCGGCGTGGAGATCGGTGAGGTCGACAAGATCCAGGTGACGCCGAAGACCGTCGACGTGACCATGCTCCTGCAGTCGAAGTACAAGATCAACAAGAACTCCAAGTTCTACGCGCTGGGTCTGTCGGCCGCCGGTGAGCAGTACGTCGACATCGTGCCCGAGACCAACGACGGCCCCTTCCTCAAGGACAAGGACGTGGTCCAGCCGGCGCAGACCGAGGTCACGGTGCCGTTCCCGAAGCTGCTGGAATCGGGTCTGGACCTGATCGGTCAGGTCGATGCGGAGAAGCTGAGCGATGCGCTCGGCGAGTTGACGGTGGCGCTGAACAGCGACAAGCCGAACGAGCTGAAGTCGATCTTCAATTCGTCGGGCACGATCTTCGCGAAGCTCTACAAGGTGCTGCCGGAGACCACCAACATGATCCAGAACATCGGCACCATTCTGGAGACCTCGGCGAACGTGCAGCCGGATCTGGGACGACTGATCGACGGCGGCTCGGACCTGATCAACGCCGCGGTCAAGTCGGACAAGGAACTGCGTACCCTGCTGGGTACCGGCCCGGGGCAGGTCACCAGCCTGACCGGTTCGCTGGACACGATCACCGACCCGGTGAGCGATGCCCTCGGACAGTTCCTGGACGTCGCCGAGCAGGGTGCGCTGCGCGCGCCGACGCTCGCGGTGCTGCTGCCGTCGATCCGTGACGGTTCGGCCCAGGCGCAGAAGATGTTCCACGACAACGCCTGGTGGGCGATGGCCTCGCTGTGGATCCGGCCGTACTGCGAGTACCCGGTCACCTCGACGCGGCCCACGCAGATCCTCGAGTCCTCGGTCCCGAAGAATCTGTACTGCACCACGAACGATCCGAAGCAGCAGATCCGCGGTTCGGTGAACGCTCCGCGACCGAAGGGCGACGATACCGCCAAGCCGCCCGCCGGATTCGATCCGAACAGCCGCACCGTGCCGCTGAAGTAGGCTCGACGCCGCAAGCGAAACCGCCAGTGCCACTGCCGGCCGGGGCCTCTGCTCCGGTCGGCAGTGGCGCGGTGGCCCCACGACAACGATGATGAAGGACCTATGAGCTCCGACTCGACTTCACGAGACCAGGAAGAGCCGACGGCCGACGCGCAGTCGGCCGATGCGGTCACCGAGAACGACACCGACGCGGTGGACGTCGACGCGACGGAGGAGGTGTCGACGGCGAAGGCCGCCGACCCGAAGCCCGCCGCGAAGAAGACGTCGGCCAAGAAGCCGGCCGCGAAGGGGAACGCGGCGAAGAAGCCCGCCGCCGCGAAGGCCTCGGCCGAGAAGGACGATTCGGCATCCGCGGCGAAGCGATCCGGTGAGTTCACCGTCACCACCGCGATGCTGGTGCGGGCGGGTGTGGCTCTCCTGGCGGTGGCGGCGGTCGTCGTCGTCGGTCTGCTGAGCTGGCAGTACTTCGCGAAGTCTCGGCAGCTCTCGGCCTTCGAGGAGTCGAAGTCGGCGTCGTCGCACTATGTGAAGACCTACTTCGAGACCATGATGAAGCCGGGCGCCTCCGAGAAGGAGATCAAGGACGTCATGCTTCCGCTGAGCACCGGGGAGGCGCGCGAACGGCTCGACCAGGAGGCCAAGTCCAGTGTCGAGCTGGTGAAGCAGGCGAAGATGGCCAACGTCAAGGTGGACATCGGCATCGTGACGGTGGAGTCCTTCTCGTCGTCGAAGGCGACCACGGTCCTGACCGGAGAGCTGGAGGGCACCAGCGCCGTCGCACCCGAGGGCGGCAAGGACATGCTGCTGTTCGAACTGCACCTGGAGAAGAAGGACGGCGAGTGGCTCGTCGGCCAGATGACCCCGGTGCAGGGTGTCTCGGCGGCGACGAGCGGACAGCAGTCGGGGTCGCCGCAGCTGACCCAGGCGCCTCAGCCGACCGGCTAGCCCGCCGGCCGCACGCCGTACGGAAGAAGTGACGAGGGCCGGACCGACGCGATGTCGGTCCGGCCCCCGTCGTTCGCGGGATCAGTCGTTCGCCGGATCAGTCGTTCACCGGCTGCTTCCGTCCTCGTCGTCGAGACGTTCGAGGATGCCGACGGACCGTTCGCCGAGGAGACGGTCGGCACGGGTCCGACCGCAGTGGACGACCTCGGTGCGGATGTCGCGCCAGCGGCCGTCCGGCAGATTCACCTCGGCCTCCTCGCGGTCGAGACCGGGGCGGAAGGTCTGGGTCATGCGGATGGCGACGACGACGACGTCCGGTGCGGCGCCGCGGCGGCCGCGGGCGAAGGCGATGACGTGGCGTGCGCGTGCTCCACGAGCCGTCACCTCGTGGTATTCGCCGTCGCGCCCGAACGCTGCGGCATGGCGCCTCCGGACGGCGAGGGCCTCGGCGGTCAGCACGAACTTCGGGTGATCGAGGGGGCGCCGATAGTCCACCGGCCTGCGGTTGTCCGGATCGGTGAGGGAGTCGTCCCACCACTGCGACCCCTGGTAGACGTCGGCGACACCCGGGCCGAGGAGGGCGACCGCGGTCCGGGCGAGTCCCTCGTCGCGGCCGGCGGGGGCGATGAGCGCCACGAACTCGGAGATGATGGCGGCGGGGACGCCGGTGAGCAGACCGGCCAGCCACTCCTGCGTCTCGCGTTCGGCATCCTCGTTGTGCCGGGCCCACGAGGTGATCAGCGCCGCGTCGCGCATCGCTTTCGCCGTGTAGGTCGAGAGCCGGGCGTGGAGTTCGGCGTCGGGCAGCCCCGATTCGGGCCAGATGCCGACGACGTTCTGGAGCAGCAGGTAGGCGGTGCGCTGGTGGGGCGGCGGGCACAGCTCCCAGATCCGGTGCACGAGGAGGTTCCAGCGCTGGGGGACCTGCGCGATGATCGCGATGCGGGCCCGGACGTCGCCGCTGCGTTTGGTGTCGTGGGTGGAGGAGGCGGTGAGGGCCCGCGGCCACTCCTGCGCCCGCAGCCGATTGCGCTCGTGGAACACCGGTCGGCTCACGGACGGTTCGCGGGGGTTGCAGCCGACCTCCTGGGTGGAGACCAGCCGTGCGGTGCGGTGGAATCCGATGTCCTCGATGGCCTTGGCGCTCACCACCGCGCAGAGTTCGCTGACCCGGAACACCGCGTCCGGGTACTCGTCGGCGGCGAGGAAGACCTCGGCGAGGGAATCGAAGCCGGCCCCGGCGCTGGGGGCGTGGGCGCGGGCGTCCTCGATGATGTCCAGGACCCGAGGCAGCAGCGACGGATAGTCGGGACGACTGAGATACGACCAGATCACGAAGGTCGCGACGGCCTGTTCCACCGTGTACAGCGGGATCGACGGCGTCGCCTCGGAGACCGCGGCGCTGGCCCAGCGCAGCCGGGTGGTGAACTTGCTGCGCAGCGTCTCCTCGCGCACCTTCCGGGCGAGCTGGACGAGTTGGTCGCCGTCGCCGTGCACGCCGGTGATCCAGCGGTAGATCTCGTCGAGTTCGATGATCCCGGGGGCGGCGGTGAAGACCGACTCGATCAGCTGGAGCTGGTCGTATCCGGTGGTGCCGTCGGCCGGCATCGCCGGATCCAGCTGCTCGCCGATCACCAGCCCCTTCTCGACGTAGAGCAGGCGTTCGGGACCGATCAGCGCGCGCAGCCGTTCGACGTAGCCGATCGGATCGCGCAGCCCGTCGAGATGGTCGACGCGGACTCCGTCGAGCAGATCCTCGGCGACCATCTCACGGAGCCAGCGGTGGGTCGCCTCGAACACCTCGGGGTCCTCCACCCGGAGGCAGGCGAGTTCGCTGACGTCGAGGAAACGCCGGTACGAGAGGGGACCGCCGGCGGCGGAGACCAGGCGGTAGTGCTGGCGGTCGTGCACCTCGAGCGGATCGTCGCCGGGGGCGGCGGTGCCCGGAGCCGTCGGGAGCACCCATTCGTGCAGGCGGAGGTTGTCGTCGTCGAGCCGGAGTTCGTCGAGGTCGTCGGCGGCGCCGAGGTAGGGCAGGGTGATGAGCCGCCGACCGTCGTCGACCGTCACGGGATGCATGTCGAAGTACTCGGCGTACGGCGAGTCCATGCCGTGGCGGAGGACGTCGGTCCACCACGGATTGGCCAGGGGCGCGGCGACGCCGACGTGATTCGGGACGATGTCGACGATGATCCCGATGCCGACGGCCTGCGCATGCGCCCGCAGCAGGCGGTACCCGTCCAGGCCGCCGAGTTCGGGGGAGATCCGCGGCGGCGGCGCCCAGTCGTATCCGTGCGTCGATCCGGGCATGGCGGCGAGGATCGGCGAGAGATAGAGGTGTGAGATCCCGAGTTCGATCAGGTGATCGAGGATCCCGACCACTTCGGCGAACGCGAAGTCCGGTGTCAGCTGGACTCGATAGGTCGCGATCGGCTCGATCGGCGTGGTGCTCACCGGGAGATTCTATCGCTCCCGATGCCGCCGACCCCGGGTCCGTGTGCTTTCGGCGTCAGGGCGCTCCGACGTCGTGTGCCCGGCGCGCGGCGCGGGCACCGTCGAGGATCACCTCGAGCGCCTCGGTGAACTCGGCCTCGAAATCACGGCCCGACGGCCCGATCACCCCGAGGCGTTCCATCTGCGAGCGCGTCTGCTCCTCGATGGTGAGGCCGATGGTCAGCTGACAGATCCCGGTGGCGACCCCGCGGGCGGCGGCGGGGGAGAGACCGCCGTCGAGCGCACGGGCGGAGAGGCGTCCGGCGAGGTCGTTCTCGGCGAGCCCGGAGGCCCAGGCCGACGAGACCACTTCGGCGCTGTCGGGGACGGCGAGCAGCGCCGCCCTCATGCCGACGGCCGTCGCGCGCAGACCGTCGTCCCAGGACAGATCCGCGGCCGTGTCGACGTCGGCGAGGAGGTCGTCGGCCAGGGCGGCGAGCATCGACTGCTTGTTGGGGAAGTGCCAGTACAGGGCGTTGGGCCGGACGCCGACCTCGGTGGCCAGTCGCCGCATGGTCAGGTCGGCGAGGCTGTGATCGGACAGGATCGCCCGCGCCGCGTGCAGGATGTCCGCCCGAGTGTTGCCCACGCGCACACCCTATACGCACCGGGGGCCTCCGACCCGGACTCCTGTACGTCGTTCAGGAAGCTCCTGTACGGTGTCCAGGTACCACTCCTGGACGACGTACAGGGGAACGACGGTGCGGCGTCGGCCGACACCGAGGAAGGAGGTCGCCGTGGACTCCGAGCGGATCGCCCGGCTCGATGCCGAGCACGTCTGGCATCCCTACGGCGGCTTCCCGGCGTCGGTGCCGTCCCGCGTGGTGGCGTCCTGCTCGGGGACGTCGATCGTGCTGGCCGACGGCACCGCCCTGGTCGACGGCATGAGCTCCTGGTGGGCGGCGATCCACGGGTACGCGCATCCCGTCCTCGACGCGGCGGCGACCCGGCAGCTCGGCGCGATGTCGCACGTGATGTTCGGGGGGCTGACGCACGAACCCGCCGTCGCGCTGGCCGAGCGACTCGTCGAGATGACCCCGGAGCCGCTGACCAAGGTCTTCTTCGCCGACTCCGGATCGGTGTCGGTGGAGGTCGCGGTGAAGATGGCGATCCAGTACCAGCGCAGCCTCGGCAGGCCCGGGAAGCGGCGCCTGCTCACCTGGCGCGGCGGCTACCACGGCGACACCTTCGCACCGATGAGCGTGTGCGACCCGGACGGCGGCATGCACGCGATGTGGCGCGGGGTGCTCGCCGAACAGCTCTTCGTCGACGCCCCGCCGCGCGACCACGACCCGGCGTACGTCGCCCGGATCGAAGCCGTCCTCGCGCGCCACGCCGACGAACTCGCCGCGGTGATCGTCGAACCGGTGGTGCAGGGCGCCGGGGGCATGCGCTTCCACGACTGGCGGCTGATCGTCGAACTCCGGCGGCTCTGCGACGTCTACGACGTCCTGCTGATCTGCGACGAGATCGCCACCGGATTCGGTCGTACCGGCGAGCTGTTCGCGGTGGACCACGCGCAGATCAGCCCCGACGTCATGTGCGTGGGCAAGGCGCTCACCGGCGGCTATCTGACGCTGGCGGCGACCCTCACCACCGACCGGATCGCGCGGGTGATCAGCGAGGGCGAGGCCGGCGGTCTGGCGCACGGCCCCACCTTCATGGCCAATCCGCTGGCGTGCGCGGTGGCGTGCGCGTCACTCGGCCTGCTCGACGACGGCGCCTGGCGGGAACGGGTCGCCATGATCGGGGCGCGGCTCGCGGCCGGTCTCGCGGTGTTGGCGGGCGTCCCCGGCGTGCGGGAGGTCCGGACCCTCGGCGCGATCGGCGTCGTCGAACTGGACGACGACGTCGACATGGTCGCCGCGACCGACGCCGCCGTCGCCCACGGAGTGTGGCTGCGACCGTTCGGGAGACTGATCTACGCCATGCCGCCGTTCGTCTGCACCGAGTCCGACGTCGACACGATCGCCGCCGGGATGGTGGCCGCCGCCCGCGCGAGCCTCGACGGGTCGGGCTCCTCTCTCCGGTCGAGCGGAGTCGAGACCACCCGCACCCCGGCGGCGGCCCGATGACCGGATCGACGCTCGCCTCGACCGCCGATCCGCTGGCCTGGCTGGCGGAGGAGTCCGCCGCGGTCCGGGCCGCCGGACTGCATCGCGACCCGCTCGCCCGACAGAGCGACTCCGCCGAGGTGAACCTGGCATCGAACGACTACCTCGGCCTGTCCCGGCACCCGGAGGTGATCGCCGCCGCGCAGCGGGCGGTCGGGGTGTGGGGGGCGGGATCGACGTCGTCGCGCCTGGTGGTGGGGACCACCCGGGCGCACCTCGACTTCGAGGACGACCTCGCCGACTTCCTCGGCACCGAAGCGGCCCTGGTCTTCTCCTCCGGCTATCTCGCGAACATCGGGGCGATCACCGCGCTCGCCGGACGCGGCGATCTGATCGTCAGCGACACCGGCACGCACGCCTCCCTGATCGACGGCTGCCGGCTCTCCCGGGCCCGCGTCGTCGTGGTGGAGCGGGGCGACGTCGACGCGGTCCGCCGGGAACTGGCCGCTCGGACCGAGCGGCGCGCCCTGGTGGTGACCGACTCGATCTACAGCATCGACGGGGAGTGCGCGCCGATCGCCGGACTCCACGGCGCCGCGCACGACGCAGGCGCCACGCTGCTGGTCGACGAGGCGCACGCCCTCGGCGTGCGCGGACCCGGCGGTCGCGGTGTCGTGGCCGAATGCGGTCTGGCCGGGGCTCCGGGCCTGGTCGTGACCGCGGTCGCCTCCAAATCGTTGGGTGCGCAGGGCGGCATCGTCGCCGGCGGCACGTTGCTGCGGTCGCACCTGATCGATCGTGCCCGCACCTTCATCTTCGACACCGGGCTGAACCCGGCGGCGGTCGGCGCCGCGCACGCCGCGCTGCGGATCCTCCGCGACGATCCGGAGCTGCCGGTGCGGCTGGCGCGCTCGGCGTCGTCGTTCGCCCGCGCGGTCGGCGCGGACCGGCCGTCGTCGGCGGTGGTGTCGCTGATCGTCGGCGATCCGGTCGCCGCGGTCGCCGCGGCCGCGTACTGCCGGGACCGCGGGGTGCTGGTCGGCTGTTTCCGGCCGCCGTCGGTGCCGGCCGGGACGTCCAGGCTGCGCGTCACCGTGCGCGCGGACCTCTCGCCGTCGCTCCTCGAGGAGGTCGCGGGCATCGTCGACGAGGCCCTCCGCCACGTGGGGGTTCGCCGATGATCCGCGAATCCGCTGTGCCCGGCTCGAGTCCCCCTCCGCGTGCCGAGCCGACGGCGTCCGATCGTGCGGTGACGAGTCGTGTCGAAGCGTCCCCCGGCGCCGTCCTCGTCGTGACCGGCACCTCCACCGATGTCGGCAAGACCGTCGCGGTCGCCGCGCTGGCGGCCGCCGCGCGCGCCGACGGTCTGCGCGTCGCGGTGTGCAAACCCGCCCAGACCGGGCTGGTCCCCGGCGAACCCGGCGATCTCGCCGCCGTCGTGCGGCTGGCCGGGGAACTGCCGTGCGCCGAGGTGGTGCGTTACGCCGAACCGCTCGCTCCGGAGACCGCGGCCCGCCGCGCCGGTGCGCCCCACCTGCGGATCGACGAGGTCTGCGAGACCGTCGAACACCTCCGCCGCGAGGCCGACCTGGTGATCGTCGAGGGCGCCGGGGGAGTCCTGGTGCGGCTGGCCCCCGACCTCACGCTGCTCGACGTCGCCGCGGCGTTCGACGCACCGATGCTCGTCGTGACCGATCCGGGACTGGGCACGCTCAACCACACCGAGCTCACCGTCGACACGATCCGCGCCACGGGCTGCGAGCCGGCCGGTCTGGTGATCGGCGCGTGGCCGACCGATCCGGATCTGGCGACGACCTGCAACGTCGACGATCTGCCGCGCCTGACCGGGGTGCCGATCGTCGCCGTCGTACCGGCCGGCGCCGGTGCGCACGACCCCACCGACTTCCAGGCGGCGGCGCCGACCTGGCTTCGCGGTCCCCGGCTCTGGCCGGCCGCATCCGAAGAACTGTTCACGCGTGTGAAGGAGACCCAGTGACCACCATTGACGAGGCCCCCGCGGCCGTCGCCGACCAGACCTGCGAAGACGTCCTCGCCGTCGCCCGGGAGCAGGTGCTCGAGCGCGGGGAGGGGCTGCGCTACGAGCAGATCCTCGAGGTGCTCCACCTGCCGGAGGAGCGGCTGACCGAACTGCTGGAGCTGGCGCACGACGTGCGCATGCGCTGGTGCGGGCCGGAGGTGGAGGTGGAGGGCATCATCTCCCTCAAGACCGGCGGCTGCCCCGAGGACTGCCACTTCTGCAGCCAGTCGGGCCTTTTCGCCTCGCCGGTCCGCAGCGCCTGGATCGACATCCCCGCGCTGGTCGAGGCCGCCAAGCAGACCGCGAAGACCGGCGCCACCGAGTTCTGCATCGTCGCCGCGGTCCGCGGACCCGACAAGCGCCTGATGACCCAGGTGGCCGCCGGTATCGAAGCCATCCGCAACGAGGTCGACATCCAGATCGCGTGCAGCCTGGGCATGCTGACGCAGGAGCAGGTCGACGAGCTCGCCGCGATGGGCGTGCACCGCTACAACCACAACCTGGAGACCGCGCGCAGCCACTTCCCGAACGTCGTCACCACGCACACCTACGACGAGCGCTGGAGCACCCTGACCATGGTGCGCGAGGCCGGCATGGAGGTCTGCTGCGGCGGCATCCTCGGCATGGGCGAGACCGTCGAGCAGCGCGCCGAGTTCGCCGCCGAACTGGCGACGCTGAATCCCGACGAGGTACCGCTGAACTTCCTCAACCCGCGCCCGGGCACCCCGTTCGGCGATCTCGACGTGCTCCCGGCGTCGGAGGCCCTCAAGTCGGTGGCCGCCTTCCGCCTGGCTCTGCCGCGCACCATCCTGCGGTTCGCCGGCGGCCGGGAGATCACCCTCGGCGATCTGGGCGCCAAGCAGGGCATCCTGGGCGGCATCAACGCGGTGATCGTCGGCAACTACCTGACGACGCTGGGTCGTCCCGCCGAGGCCGACCTCGACCTGCTCGACGACCTGAGCATGCCGATCAAGGCCCTCAACGACACCCTGTGATCTCGGCTCCGCTCGATCAGCGAGGGGGCGGCTCGTCGGTCGAGCGGCCCCCTCGCTGGTCGAGCGGAGTCGAGACCCCGGCCGTCTTCTCTCCCCGTGTCGGGCCGGACGGGGACCCGCCCGGCTGCCCGAGTCGGTGACGAACGGAGTGAGGAGCCGTGGCGAAGAGGCTCACGCGGAGCCGGTAGCGTCGAGAACGTGCGAGGAGAACAGTCGATGATCACGGTCCCCGGACCGCTGGAGCAGCCGCTCAAATACGGCGTGTACACCGGACTGGAGCTGGAGCTGCAGTCGCCCGAGGCGATCCCGCAGGCCGCCCGGCTCGGCTTGGAGCCGCCGCGCTACTGCGGTCAGTGCGGACGGCGGATGGTGGTGCAGGTGCGTCCGGACGGCTGGGACGCCCGATGCTCCCGGCACGGCACCGTCGACTCGGTCGAGCTGGGACGACGGTGACGACCGTTCCGGCCGCCGCCGCGGAGTCGTCGTCCCGGCGGTTCGATCCGACGGCCCTGCTGGTCGGCGTCGGAATGCTGGTGCTCGGGGCGGCCGCGGGAACGCTGTGGGCGTTCACGACCCCGGTCGCCACGGTCGAGGTGACCGGTGACGGCGTCGCCTTCAGCGCTGCGCAGACGGCCCGACTGTTCGGCGGCGTCGCGGTCTTCGGGCTGATCGCGGCCGGGCTCGGCCTGCTGATCGGTGTGCTGGTGTGGGTTCTGCTGACGAAGGCCCGCGGACCGGCGGGCGTGCTCTTCGCCGTGGTCGGCGCGGCATCGTCGTCGGGCATCGCCATGCAGGTGGGCGAGTCGATCGCCGCGGCCCGGTTCCCCGGGATCGATGCGCACACGGTCGGGACGTACCGCATGACCGGCGGCCTCTGGCTGACGGACGCGGCCCTGGCCGGACTCCCGACGCCCTGGCTGCTGCTGACCTGCGCCCCCGGCATGGCGGCCCTGGTCTACTTCATCGGCACGGCGGGGGCCTCCGACACCGCAGACGACGAGCCCGAATCCTCCGACCCGGCTACCGCTCCCTGAGCCGTCGGTGAACGCAGTGAACCGGCGCGTCGAAGGGTCCGGGTCGGTCGACACCTGCGGCGGCCTCGGCGGTCGGGGTCACGGCGGGGGACGCAGAGTCGCGAACTCGTCCGTGACCACCAGCCGATCGTCGGCGAACGTGTAGAGCGCGGGCGGGCGTCCGCCGTGACGCCCGGTGCGCCCCACCGTGCCGGTCGAGACGACGACGCCGCGCCGCGACAGCACGCGCAGCAGATTGGTCGCATCCACCGGGTAGCCGAGGGCGGCGCCGTAGATCTCGGAGAGCTCGGACATCGCGAACCGGCTCGGCGCCAGCGCGAAGGCGAGATTGGTGTACGAGAGTTTCGCGGCGATGCGGGCGCGGGCCAGGGCGACGATGTCCGCGTGGTCGTAGGCGAGGGTCGGGAGCCGGTCGACGTCGAACCAGCAGGCCGTGGCGGGCGCGCCGTCCTGCGACACCGAATCGGCGGGGACGTCGCGGTGGACCAGGCCCAGGTAGGTCGAGGCGATGGTGCGGACGTCCGGGACGCGGTCGGGGTCGGAGAGCACCGACAGCTGTTCCAGGTGGGCGATCCGGGTGAGCCCGGACGCGGCGGCCAGGTGGCGCAGGGCCGCGGTCGCCAGCGTCTCGCGCTCGCCCACCGGGCCGCCCGGAAGCGCCCACGAATCGTCGTCGTGCCAGGTCAGGAGGACGTGGAGGGCGACCTCGCCGTCGTCGGGCTCGCGGACCTGGAACACCGCGCTGAGTGCTTCGACGGCGCTGGAGGGGGACATGAACGGTGAGTCTATGCCCCCGGACGACGTTCGCGGGGCACCGCCGGGAACAGTCGGAGTGTGGTCGGTGTTACGATGACGGGACAGTTTTCGATCAATGGTCGAAAACCCTCTCCGGGGCCAGCCCGTCCCGGGGAAGCACGATGAAGGCTGGTAGCCATGACCGCGAGTGTGATCACCCGTACCGAGACCGACCTGGGCATGCCCGACCCCCGCACCGGCATCCCGCCCGCCTACGGCGGCGTGGAGCCGACGACGGCGTGGGCCGACGAGATCAAGCGCCTGGCCAAGGCGCGCAACGCCGTGATCCTGGCGCACAACTACCAGTTGCCGCCGATCCAGGACATCGCCGATCACTGCGGCGACTCCCTCGCCCTCTCCCGGATCGCCGCCGAGGTCGACGCCGACGAGATCATCTTCTGCGGCGTGCACTTCATGGCCGAGACCGCCAAGATCCTCAGCCCGGAGAAGCGCGTGCTGATCCCGGACGAGCGGGCCGGCTGCTCGCTCGCCGACTCGATCACCGCCGACGAACTGCGCGCCTGGAAGGCCGAGTTCCCGGACGCGCTGGTGGTGTCGTACGTCAACACCACCGCCGAGGTGAAGGGTCTCACCGACATCTGCTGCACGTCGTCGAACGCCGTCGACGTGGTGGCCTCGATCGATCCGAGCCGCGAGGTGCTGTTCCTGCCGGACCAGTTCCTCGGCGCACACGTGAAGCGTGAACTCGGTCGCGACAACATCCACATCTGGGCGGGCGAATGCCACGTGCACGCCGGCATCAACGGCGACGAGCTCACCGCGCAGTCGGACAGCCACCCGGACGCCGACCTGTTCATCCACCCCGAGTGCGGGTGCGCCACCTCGGCGCTCTACCTGGCCGGGGAGGGCTTCGTGCCCGAGGAGAAGGTGAAGATCCTCTCGACCGGCGGCATGATCGACGCCGCCCGCGAGACCCACGCCACGCAGGTGCTGGTGGCCACCGAGGTCGGCATGCTGCACCAGCTGCGCAAGGCCGCGCCGGAGATCGACTTCCAGCCGGTCAACTCGCGCGCCGCCTGCCCGTACATGAAGATGATCACCCCGGCCGCGCTGCTGCGCTGCCTCACCGAGGGCAAGGACGAGGTGCACGTCGCCCCCGACGTCGCCGAGCGGGCGCGCCTCAGCGTCGAGCGGATGATCGCCATCGGAAATCCGGGCAGCGGTGAGTGACCCGGTGAACGACGCCGACGCCAAGCCTGGGTTCGTCGGACAGGAGGAGGCGGGCGCGGAGCTGAACTTCGTCGTCACCGAGGAACTCCTCGCGGTGATCGCCACCGCGCTCGACGAGGATCTGCGCTACGGCCCCGACATGACGACGCTGGCCACCGTGCCCGCCGACACCGTGGCCGACGCGCGGATCGTCAGCCGGGCGCACGGCGTGATCGCCGGCGTCCCGGTGGTGCGCGCGGTGTTCGACCTGGTG
Organism: Gordonia sp. (in: high G+C Gram-positive bacteria); assembly: GCF_047600385.1. Classification (GTDB taxonomy): domain Bacteria; phylum Actinomycetota; class Actinomycetes; order Mycobacteriales; family Mycobacteriaceae; genus Gordonia. The sequence continues at coordinate 2,659,544 of NZ_JASGKZ010000001.1, forward strand.
ATCGGCGGCGGCAACTACGTCGTCACCGAGGAACTGGCCGACGGGTCCACCGTGGAGCCGGGGCAGACGGTGCTGGCGCTGCGCGCCCCGGCGATGTCGTTGCTCACCGCCGAACGCACCGCGCTGAACCTGCTGTGCCACCTGTCGGGGATCGCCACCGCCACCGCCGCCTGGGTGGACGCGGTCGAGGGCACCGGCGCGCGGATCCGCGATTCCCGCAAGACGCTGCCGGGTCTGCGTTTCCTGCAGAAGTACGCGGTGCGCGCCGGCGGGGGAGTCAACCACCGGATGGGTCTGGGCGACGCGGCCCTGATCAAGGACAACCACGTCGTCGCCGCCGGTGGCGTGGCCAAGGCTCTCGAAGCGGTGCGCGCCGCCGCACCGGATCTTCCGGTGGAGGTGGAGGTCGACTCGCTCGCGCAGTTCGATGAGGTCCTGGCCCTGAAACCGCAGCTGGTCCTGCTCGACAACTTCGAGCCGTGGGAGACCCAGATGGCGGTGCAGCGTCGGGACGCGCACTCGCCGGAGACCAGGCTCGAGTCGTCGGGCGGGCTCACGCTGGACGTGGCGAGGGATTACGCCCGGACCGGGGTGGACTACCTGGCCGTCGGGGCGCTGACCCATTCGGTCACCGTCCTCGACCTCGGCCTGGACTGGTAGCGACTCCGGAAGGTCTCCGGAGCCGGTCGAGCGTCCGGGGCAGGTCTGGTCAACGACGCAGACGCGGACGTCCGTGGGTGGCGGATCGGAGCGCGGCCGAGCCGTGCAGGACGGCGCGCGCGAAGTCGGCGAGATGCGGATCGAGCCGAATCGACGGTGGCCGGCCCGTCGTATCCCGAGTGGAACCCAGGGAGACGAGGACGTCCTCGACGGGCCGGACGATGTCGGCGACGTCGCGGGCGCCGAACTCCTCCGTCGATCCGCGGAGCCGCCAGCCGCACGTCTGGAGGGCGAACGCCACGTCGCGCCAGCGGCGGTCCTGTTCTCCCGGATCGTCCGCGGCACGGCCGTCGGCGTAGGTGAGCAGCAGGGCGGTGGCGGCGATCTGGCCGCCCGCGGTGAGTTTCTCCAGGATCCGCGTGGTCAGAGCCTCCCACAGGGCGTCGGGACCGGAGGCGGCGCACGCGCCGTGACCGGTGCGGACCAGGTGCCCGTTCAGCACCCGGACCAGGCCCAGCCGGGTCGCGGCGTCGCGCAGTCGACGGATCGGCGCCGGGTGCTGTTCGCGAGTGCTCTCCTCCCAGTGCGGGTCGTGCAGGCCGAGCGTCGTCATGCCGAGCGTCGTCATGCCGTCGAGCACGACGGCAGGCGGCAGCCGTCCGGTTTCGGAGAGTCGCACGCCGTCGGTGCCGACGGCGTCGAGCAGCCAGGCGAACGGCGCCGTCAACCGCTCGCGGACCTCGGGGGAGACCTCCGCCGGTTCGAGCAGCCCGGTACGACGCGCGTACCGACGGAACTCCGACCGCGCCGCCGGCGGCAGGGAGGCGGCGAAGTCGACGATCAGCGCATCCGAGGCCAGATGATGCGGTTCGCGCAGGTCGTCGGCGACGAGCAGCCCGGACAGGTCGTAGGGGTCGCGTTCGTCGGCGCCGTGCTCGAAGTACATGTCCAGCTCGGCCTGGATCGCCTCCGGATCGAACGAGTCGGGAGTCGGCGGAAACCACGGTCCGGCGACCGATGTCGTCCACGCGGTGATCTCGGCGTGATCGGGGTGTTCGGGGTCGGCGAGCGCGGCGAGCGTGTCGGTGTAGCCGCGTGGGCCGCCCGAATCCTCGATCGGACCGCGTCCGGTCCCGTTCAGCAGTGCGACCTTGCGGTGCACCCCGATCGCGGCGGTCGGGGCGGCGGCGGTGATCCGGTGCCGCCAGCCGTCGCCGAAGTCGTACTCGTACCGGAGAACGGTGTGCGGATCGGTGTCGTCCGAGCCGCCCGCGACGTCGGAGGCGAACGCCTCGGAGACGGTGGTGTCGTCCTCCGAGCGCAGTTCTTCGAGGTCCAGGACGGTTCGCAGCTCGGGGGCGCCCCAATGACGGGCACCGGTGCCGGGCCGCTCGCGATCGGTGAACAGATGCGGGTGACGGTCTCGCCAGCCGAAGGCGATCTGGAGGGCGACGTGCAGATCGGCCAGGGAGACGGCCCCGTCGACCTGCAGAGTTCGGGTGATCGGCGGCTCGACGTCCTCGAGTTCGACGAGAAGGGTGAGTCGGGCGGCGGTCATGGGCGAAGCCTACGACGGAATGGGGGAGGATCGGTGAGTGACTTCGACCATTCACCGTGCCGCCACCGCCGACCTCGACCCCGCGACGCTCTACGCGATCCTGAGGCTGCGGGTGGACGTCTTCGTCGTCGAACAGGACTGCGCGTACCCCGAACTCGACGGCCGGGACCTGGAACCGGCGACACGGCAGTTCTGGTGCACCGACGACTCCGGCGCGGTGGTCGCGACCGCGCGGCTGCTGCACGACGAACTCCCCGGGGGCTCGGTCTGCCGCGTCGGCAGACTGTGCGCGGCGCAGGCCGTGCGGGGGACCGGGATCACCACGCGGTTGATGGCGGCGATGCTCGACGAGATCGGGGAGCGGCCGAGCGTCCTCGACGCCCAGTCGCACCTGACCGGGATGTACGAACGATTCGGTTACGCGGTCGACGGCCCGGAGTTCGTCGAGGACGGGATCCCGCACACCCCTATGCGACGCGAGACCTGAGGTCAAGGACCGATCCGAGCGGCCTGTGGACGACGCCGACTGTCCACAGATCGCTCGCTCGGGTCTGTCGGCGACGACGCCGGAACGGGATCGTCGTCACATGGGAATCCGCTACTACGCCTATCCGCTCCGACCCGACCAGCTCGGCCCCGCGCACCGCGATCCGTGGCCGTTCCTCTCCGGCGACCTGCTGCTGGACGCGCGGGGTCCGGCGAGGAACCGGCCCCGCATGCTCTACCTCGACAGATACTGGTGCGAACTGAAACGACTCTTCGCGCCGGCCGACGACGACCCGCGGCCGCGGATGGCCGCCGAACTGGTGCGCGGAACGGTCGGCAGATCGGGAGCGGGGTGGTGCGAGGCCTACACCGCGGTCCGCGGCCCCGACGCGGTGTCCGCGATCGCTCACGACCTCGCGCGGATGAAACCGATCGACGAGGCGACCGCGAAGGAGATCGGCCGCCCGAACTCGACTGCCGACCAGGTGAACGGCTACCTGAGGCGAGCGCAGGACTTCACGGCCGGACTCGCCCGCGACGGGCTCGGTCTGGTCTATCTGATCGGCTGATCATGGACGTTCCACGCCCGTTCGATCAGCTCCCGCAGCACGGCTCGGTCGACGTCGTCGAGCCGCTTCACGTACAGGCAGCCCTTGCCGACGGTGTGCGCGCCGAGCCGGCCGAGGAGATCGTCGTTGCTGCCGTCGTAGGTGAGGCCGTACAGGGTGAGCGCGGCCTTCCGCGGGGAGAGGCCGATCGCGAACCAGTCGTGCGCTCTGCCGTCGGCGGTGGTGTACGGCCGATCACCGAAACCGACGATCGCCGAACCCCACATCACCGGCTCGACCCCGGACACCTCGCGCATCAGTGCGCAGACTGCCTGGGCGGCGGCGCGTCGTCGTTCCTCGGTGACGTCGGCGAGGAACTCGTCGGCGGAGACCTCGGTGGGCCGCGTCTTCGTCATGCATCGAGGTTACGGCCGTGCGGTCCGGTCCGGGACATCGACGGGATCTCGATGTCGAGCACCGTCATCCATGGCGCGCAGCGAACGCGGTCGGTCATCGAAGGTGATCCACCGGTCGTCTCGAAGCGTCTCCAGGAGGAGAAGCAGTGCCTGTTCACGCCAGCGGTCCTGTTTCCATCCGTCGGGAGCATCGAAGAACTCCGTCACCGGGTGCCCGGGGCGATCGAGGAACGGAGTGATCGCTTCACGCCACGTCGGACCTCGTCCGTCGGCAGACCAGTGTTGTGCGACGACGTCGGTGAACTCGTCCGCGAACGAGACGAGCACGGTGTTCGGGAACACCTCAGCGAATCGCTTCCGGACCTCGGAACCGACTCTGTGCAGCCGATGGCCGCGGGCGCCGAGAGCGTACGCATCGGAGGAGACACGACCGCGACGGACGGATTCGGGCTGGTGGCCCAGGTGCACACCGTTGCCCGCGGGACAGCGATACGAGTGGGTGTCATGCAACTGACGAGTCCGGGCGGCCCGACGCGCTGCGTTCCGAGACGGAAAAGCGACCTTGTCGCACCGTCGACAGCGAAACGCGAGCGCCGAGAGGTCCCCGCCGCCGTCGGACCTCTTCTCGTTCTTCCGGTAGGTCGTCATGGTCTTCCTCCGTCCGTGGCGTCCGCCTGTGTTCTCCGCGACAAGGTAGACCGGGGGTACGACAGCGACGAGAAGCGTCGATCCGTGACGGCGGTACGGGCCGGAGAGCAGCACAGCCCCGAACCAGTCGCGTCAGGAGACCGTCGTCAGGGAGAACGCGTCGTCGCCCACCGACGCCTTGTCGGCGTTCGGCAGATACTTCTCGACCAACGTGGGATCGCGCTCGACCGTCACCGTCTGGCACATCCGGAAATCCGGCAGACCGAGTTGCAGGGGCGCCGAACACTCCTGACGGTAGTGGTCGTTCACGCGGATCGTGTACGACGCCAGTCCGGTCGACGTCCGGAAGACCACGACCTTGGTGTCGCCGGAGGCGTTGAGCGGAACCTCGGCCTCCTTGCGCGCGGCTTCGATCGCGATCGTGAGCCGCCCTCCGGTCTCGGCGGCCTTCCGCAGCGCGGTCACGAATCGATCGGACTTCGACGGCGTGATCACCCCGTCGACCGAGAACGGATCGGAGGCGCCGGTGCTCGACGCGTCGGCATCCTGACCGGTCGCGGGCACGGTCGTGGTGACGGTCCGGATCTCCGGTGCGTCCGACGCGTCGTCGGCGCCGCCGGACGAACACCCGGCGGCCGCCAGGACCGCCGCCGTGCCCACGATCAGGAGTGCGGATCGTCGCATGGGAGCGGCCCCGGTTCAGGACGCGGGCGGAGTGTCCGCGGACCGGTCCTGGGAGGAGCCCGAATCGGGAGCGTCGTCGCCCTGTCCGGTGGCTTTCTTCATCACCTCGCCGACGGCACCGGCCGCACTGCCCGCGGCACTGATGCCCTCGGTGGCGGCGGTGGTGGCGATGTCGGTGATGCTGCTCGCCATCTTGGTGGCGCCGCCCTTGATGTCGCCCTTGAGGAGGTCGCCCGCGCTCTCGACGATGTCGCCGGACCTGGCCACCGAATTGGTCGCGATGTTCTTGATGGAATCGAAGGAATCGGAGATCCCCATGGGAGCCGCCTCTCGTCGTACGGACCGGACGTGTCCAACCTAAGCGTGCGGCGAGTGCACGGCACCGGATTCGGTGGAACTCCAGGACCGAGGGCCCGGTTTCCCGCTCCGCGGGTTCCACGCGCGCCGGACTCGAAGGACTGGTTGGAAAGGCTTTGCCAACGGCGCATATCCTTGAGGGGGCCGTCCGGCCGTCCCCGCTACGAACCACAGAAGTGGAGCACTCAGCCAATGCTCGCCAGAACCGATCTGCGCGGCGCCCACGTGACGCTCAGCCAGTTGCGTCGCGCCCTGCCGCGCGGTGGTACCGACATCAACTCCGTCCTCCCGGTGGTCACGCCGGTGGTGGAGGCGATCGCCGAGCATGGAGCCTCCGCCGCCCTCGACTACACCGAGAAGTTCGACAGGATCCGTCCCGGTTCGGTGCGGGTCCCGGCCGAGGTGATCGCTCGGGCCCGCGCCGACCTCGACCCGGCCGTCACTGATGCGCTCGAGGAGGCGATCCGCCGGGCGCGCCTGGTCCACGCCGACCAGCGTCGCCAGACCTCGGTGACCACCGTGGTCGACGGCGGCACCGTCGCCGAGAAGTGGATCCCGGTCGGCCGCGTGGGTCTCTACGTCCCGGGCGGCAACGCCGTCTACCCGTCGTCGGTCGTCATGAACGTGGTGCCCGCGCAGGAGGCGGGTGTCGGTTCGCTGGTCGTCGCCTCCCCGGCGCAGGCCGATTTCGGCGGCTGGCCGCACCCCACGATCCTGGCCGCGTGCGCGCTGCTCGGCGTCGACGAGGTCTGGGCCGTCGGCGGCGCCCAGGGCATCGCGCTGCTGGCCTACGGCGGCACCGACACCACCGGCGCCGACCTCGATCCGGTCGACCTGATCACCGGCCCCGGCAACATCTACGTGACCGCCGCCAAGCGCCTGGTCCGCGGCGTGGTCGGCATCGACTCCGAGGCCGGCCCCACCGAGATCGCGATCCTGGCCGACGAGACCGCCGACCCGGCCGTCATCGCCGCCGATCTGATCAGCCAGGCCGAACACGACGTCCTCGCCGCCTCCGTGCTGGTGACCGACAGCGAGACGCTCGCCGACGCCGTCGACACCGAGGTCGCCCGGCAGGCCGCCGCCACCAAGCACACCGAACGCGTGCACACCGCACTCGAGCGGTCCGCAGTCCGGCATCGTCCTGGTCGACGACGTCGACGCGGGCCTGCGCGTGGTGGACGCCTACGCCGCCGAGCACCTGGAGATCCAGACCCGCGACGCCGCGGCCGTCGCCGACCGGGTGACCAGCGCCGGCGCGATCTTCGTCGGCACCTACTCGCCGGTGAGCCTCGGCGACTACTGCGCGGGCTCCAACCACGTGCTGCCCACCTCCGGCTCGGCCCGGTACTCGTCGGGTCTGTCGGTGCAGACCTTCCTGCGCGGCGTGCACGTCATCGACTACGACCGCGCCGCGCTGGCCGGAATCGCCGACCGCGTCGTCACCCTCGCCCAGGCCGAGGACCTGCCCGCGCACGGCGACGCGGTCACGGTCCGCTTCGCCGCGGAGGCCGACCGATGACGGGGGAGGGCGGGGCTTCGACGGGCTCAGCCGGCGCCGAGAACTCGGCCGCTGCCGAGAACTCGGTCGACGCGGGGACGGACAGCGGGACGCCACGGGTGATCGGCGGCAGGATCGGGCTCGACGATCTGCCGCTGCGCGAGTCGCTGCGCGGGAAGAGCGCCTACGGCGCACCGCAGCTGTCGGTGTCGGTGGTCCTCAACACCAACGAGAACCCGCACCCGCCGAGCCGGGCCCTCGTCGACGACATCGCCGAGGCCGTCGCCGACTGCGCCGGAGACCTGCACCGCTACCCGGATCGCGATGCGCGCGCGCTGCGCACCGACCTCGCCGACTACCTGTCCGACGCGACCGGCGTGCCGCTGACCGCGGACAACGTCTGGGCGGCGAACGGCTCCAACGAGATCCTGCAGCAGATCCTGCAGGCGTTCGGCGGCCCCGGCCGCAGCGCGCTCGGCTTCACGCCGTCGTACTCGATGCACCCGATCATCTCCGACGGCACCCAGACCGCCTGGATCGACGCCGAGCGGGCCGCCGACTTCGGCCTGGACATCGACTACGCGGTCGGCGAGATCACCGCGCGGCGCCCCGACGTCGTGTTCGTCACCTCGCCGAACAACCCGACCGGCGGCTCCCTCGCGCCGGACGACCTGCGCCGGATCCTCGACGCCGCACCGGGCATCGTGATCGTCGACGAGGCCTACGGAGAGTTCTCCGACCGTCCGAGCGCCGTCGGTCTGATCGACGAGTGCCCGTCGAAGATCATCGTCTCGCGCACCATGAGCAAGGCCTTCGCCTTCGCCGGCGGACGCCTGGGCTATCTGGCGGCCGCTCCCGCGATGATCGACGCGTTGCTGCTGGTCCGGCTGCCGTACCACCTGTCGATGCTCACCCAGGCCGCCGCACGGGTGGCGCTGCGCCACAGCACCGAGACCCTCGCCGGGGTCGCGGCGATCGTCGCCGAACGTAGACGGGTGGCCGCCGAGCTCACCGCGATGGGCTTCGACGTGATCGCCTCGGACGCGAACTTCCTGCTGTTCGGCGAGTTCGACGACGCGCCCGCCACCTGGCGGCGCTACCTCGACCACGGCGTGCTGATCCGCGACGTCGGCATCCCGGGCCGCCTGCGGGCCACCATCGGCCTGCCCGCCGAGAACGACGTCTTCCTGGACGTGAGCCGGACGCTCACGTCGGACCGAAAGGCCACCGCATGAGCCGCAAGGCCCGCATCGAGCGCACCACGCGCGAATCGTCGATCACCGTCGAGATCGACCTCGACGGCACCGGCGCCACCGACATCTCCACCCGGGTGCCGTTCTTCGACCACATGCTCACCGCGTTCGGCGCGCACGGCGGCTTCGACCTGACCGTGCAGGCCGTCGGCGACATCGAGATCGAAGCCCACCACACGGTCGAGGACACGATGATCGTGCTCGGCCAGGCGATCGCCGAAGCCCTCGGCGACAAGCGCGGCATCCGGCGTTTCGCCGACGCGTGGATCCCTATGGACGAGACGCTCGTGCAAGCCGTCGTGGACGTGTCCGGCCGCCCCTACTGCGTCTTCACCGGCGAGCCCGACCACATGCTGACCTCGGTGATCGGCGGATACTCCGGCGGCGACAAGGGCCCGACGACCACCTACGCGACCGTGATCAACCAGCACGTGTGGGAGTCGCTGGCCCTCAACGCCCGGATCGCGCTGCACGTGCGCGTGCTGTACGGCCGCGACCCGCACCACATCACCGAGGCCGAGTTCAAGGCCGTGGCCCGCGCGCTGCGCGCCGCCGTCGAACCCGATCCGCGGGTCACCGGCATCCCGTCCACCAAGGGCACGCTGTGAGCGCCCCGGACACGGCCGCCGCGGGGACCGTCCCGAACGTCGCCCTGCTCGACTACGGCTCGGGCAACGTGCGCTCGGCGCAACGCGCCCTGGAGCGGGCCGGAGCCCGGGTCGAGGTGACCGCCGACTTCGACACGGCGCTGACCGCCGACGGCCTGCTGGTCCCCGGTGTGGGCGCCTACGAGGCGTGCATGGAGGGGCTGCGCGCGGTCCGCGGCGACCGGATCATCGGACGGCGTCTCGCCGGCGGCCGCCCGGTCCTGGGCATCTGCGTCGGCATGCAGATCCTGTTCGAGCAGGGCGTCGAGTTCGGCGTCGAGACCGCCGGGTGCGGCGAATGGCCGGGCGCGGTGACGCGACTGCCCGCCGAGGTGCTGCCGCACATGGGCTGGAACACCGTCGACGCCCCCGCCGACTCGCAGATGTTCGCCGGAATCGCTCCGGAGGCGCGCTTCTACTTCGTGCACTCCTATGCCGCCCAGACCTGGGAGATGGACAACGAGGACTCGCCGCTGCGCGCGCCGAAGCTCACCTGGACCACCTACGGCGCCCCGTTCCTGTCCGCGGTGGAGAACGGGCCGCTGTGGGCCACGCAGTTCCACCCGGAGAAGTCCGGCGACGTCGGCGCGGCGCTGCTGCGCAACTGGGTGGCCACCCTGTGACCGAGCGGTCCGCCACCGGAGGAGCGGCGCGACGACGCCCCCGGGCCGACGAGGAGTTCTCGTTCGGCCGGATGGTCGCCCGCGCCCTCGGGGCGGCCGTGCTGGTGCTGATCCTGACGATCCCGCTCGTGTGGTGGCTCGCCCGGACCGCGGCGACCGCCGCCCTGGGCGTGGCGACCGGCGCCGTCGTCGTGATGTTGATCGTGATGGCCCTGGTCGCGCGCTATGAACTGCGCGGGATCCAGCGCGAGATCGACGATTTGAAGAACCCCACCGAAGACCCCCTGACCCCGAGAGAAAGCCGATCCCACTGATGGCCCAGATCCTGGAACTCCTGCCCGCCGTCGACATCGTCGACGGTCAGGCCGTCCGCCTGGTGCAGGGCGCCGCGGGCTCGGAGACGTCGTACGGCACCCCGCGCGATGCGGCCCTGGCCTGGGAGCGCGACGGTGCCGAGTGGATCCACATGGTCGACCTCGACGCCGCCTTCGGGCGCGGCGAGAACCGTGCGGTGATCAGCGAGGTGGCCGCCGAACTCAACGTGAAGCTGGAACTGTCCGGCGGCATCCGCGACGACGCCTCGCTGGCGGCGGCGCTCGCCACCGGCTGCACCCGCGTCAACCTGGGCACCGCGGCGATCGAGAACCCCGAATGGTGTGCGAAGGCCATCGCCGAGCACGGCGACAAGATCGCCGTCGGCCTGGACGTGCTGCGCGACGACACCGGCGCCTACCGGGTGCGCGGCCGCGGCTGGGTGACCGACGGCGGTGACCTCTGGGAGATCCTGGAACGCCTGGACGGCGACGGCTGCGCGCGCTACGTGGTGACCGACGTGAGCAAGGACGGCACCCTGACCGGCCCGAACCTGGAGCTGCTGGAGCAGGTGGCCCGCGCGACCGACGCGCCCGTCATCGCCTCCGGCGGGATCTCGGCGCTCGACGACCTGGTGGCCATCGCCGGTCTGGCTCCGCTCGGCGTGGAGGGCGCGATCATCGGCAAGGCGCTCTACGCCGGTCGGTTCACCCTGCCCGAGGCCCTGGCGGCCGTGGCCGCGGCAGCGCAGTAACCGCCGTGACGACGGTCGACCCCGCCGCGCTGCCCGGCCTGCTGGCCGTGGCCGGCGAGATCCTGGACGAGGCGTCCGCGGACTTCCTCGCCGGGATGGGGGCGCCCAGCGCCGTGGCCAAGGGCGGCACCGACTTCGCCACCGAGATCGATCTCGCGCTGGAACGCCGCATCGGCGCCGAACTCGCCCGCCGCACCGGCATCGCGGTGCACGGCGAGGAGTTCGGCGGCCCGGACCCCGGACGCGGCGCCGTCTGGCTGCTCGACCCGATCGACGGCACCTTCAACTATTCGATCGGCCTGCCGATGACCGCCATGCTGGCGGCGCTGGTGGTCGACGGCGAACCCGTGATCGGACTCACCTGGATCCCGGGCCGCGGCCAGCGGTTCGCCGCCCACCGGGGCGGGCCGCTGCTGGTCGACGGCGAGCCGGTGCCTCCGCTGGCTGCGAGGACCCTCCACGGGAGCGCGATCGGCTACGTCTCCTACTACGTCGACGAGCGCGGGATGTTCCCCGGCGCCGAACGGCTGCGCGTGCAGGGGGAGATCACCCGGCGACACGCCCGGATCCGGATGCACGGCTCCACCGGCTCGGACATGGCCTACGTCGCGGCGGGGATCCTCGCCGGGGCGATCTCGTACGGCCGCCACCCGTGGGACCACGCCGCGGGCGTCGCACTGGTCCGCGCCGCGGGCGGCGTCGCCACCGACGTGTACGGCAGGCCGTGGACGGTCACCACGCCGTCGTTGGTGACGGGTGCCCCGGGCGTGCACGACGAACTCCTGGAGATCCTCGCCGCCGGCGACTGGCCCGCTCCGACCACGCTGAGCTTCCCCGGCGCCTGACGTTTCACCGAGACCTGAACTTCCCGACTGAGAGGGGACAACCATGAGCCTGGCAGTACGCGTGATCCCGTGCCTGGACGTCGACGCCGGCCGCGTGGTCAAGGGCGTGAACTTCCAGAACCTGCGCGACGCCGGCGACCCGGTCGAGCTGGCCGCCCGCTACGACGCCGAGGGCGCCGACGAGCTGACCTTCCTCGACGTGACCGCCTCCAGTTCCGGACGCTCCACCATGATCGAGGTGGTCAAGCGGACGGCCGACCAGATCTTCATCCCGCTGACCGTGGGCGGCGGCATCCGGACCGTCGACGACGTCGACACCATGCTGCGCGCCGGTGCGGACAAGGTGAGCGTGAACACCGCCGCCATCGCCCGGCCGGAGGTGCTCAGCGAGATGAGTCGTCGTTTCGGTTCGCAGTGCATCGTGCTGTCGGTGGACGCCCGCACGGTTCCCGAGGGATCCGAACCGACGCCGTCGGGGTGGGAGGTCACCACGCACGGCGGCCGCAAGGGCACCGGGATCGACGCCGTCGAGTGGGCCCGCCGCGGCGAGGAACTCGGCGTGGGCGAGATCCTGCTGAACTCCATGGACGCCGACGGCACCAAGGAGGGCTTCGACCTGCGGATGATCGAGGCCGTCCGGGCGGCGGTGGGCATCCCGGTGATCGCCAGCGGCGGCGCGGGCCGGACCGAGCACTTCCCGCCCGCCGTGCGGGCCGGCGCCGACGCGGTGCTGGCCGCCTCGGTGTTCCACTTCGGCGAGATGACCATCGGCGAGGTGAAGTCGGCGATGGCCGCGGAGGGCATCGTCGTCCGCACCGATCACGACTGAACGCGTCCGGTGATCTCGACTCCGCTCGATCACCGAGGGCCTCGCTCGATCACCGTGGACGCCGCCTGATCACCGGTCTCGTCCAGACCGCACGAATCCGATCACCCCGACCCCGAACCACCAGGAACACCCATGGCACTGCCCCCCGAACTCACCGCCCGTCTCAAGCGCAACGACGACGGCCTCTTCGCCGCCATCGCGCAGGAGCGCTCCACCGGTGAGGTGCTGATGATGGCGTGGATGGACGACGAAGCCCTCGAACGCACCCTCGCGACCCGCCGCGCCACCTATTACTCCCGGTCGCGGCAGCAGTACTGGGTCAAGGGGGAGACCAGCGGCCACGTGCAGTACGTGCACGACGCCCGGATCGACTGCGACGGCGATACGCTGCTGTTGACCGTCGATCAGACCGGCGCGGCGTGTCACACCGGCAGCCACAGCTGCTTCGACACCGACCCGCTGGAGTTCGGCGTCCCCGCCGCGGACCCCGCCTGATCGCTCGCGTCACCACCGAACGCCCCCTGCAACGTCACCACAGGAAGGACCGACGCCATGCCGCTCATCCAGATCTCGCAGACCCCCGGCCTCAGCGACCGGGTCAAGAACGAGACCATCGCCGCGGTCACCGAGGCCTACGCCCGCGCGACCGGGAAGAACCCCGACTCGGTGTGGGTCACCATCAACGAGATCCCGCGCACCCAGTGGGGCGTCGGCGGGGTGCCGCTCGGATGAGCGTCCCGCACACCACCACCCTCGACCAGTTCCTCGACCTGGCCGCCGACCACCGCGTGGTCCCGGTGACCCGCAGACTGCTCGCCGACTCGGAGACCCCGCTCTCGGCGTACCGCAAACTCGCCGGCGACAAGGAGGGCACCTTCCTGCTGGAGTCGGCGCAGAACGGGCAGTCGTGGTCGCGCTGGTCGTTCATCGGCGCCGGGTCGCCGTCGGCGTTGACCAGCGTCGACGGCCAGACGCACTGGTGGGGCACCGTCCCGGCGGGCGCCCCGACGCAGGGTGACCCGCTCGAATCGCTCGCCGCGTCGTTGAGCCTGCTGCAGACCGATCGGCTGCCCGGGCTGCCGCCGCTGACCGGCGGTTTCGTCGGATTCATGGCCTACGACTTCGCGCGTCGCCTGGAGCGGCTGCCGGAACTGACCGTCGACGACCTCGGTCTGCCGGACATGTTCTGGCTGCTCGTCGCCGACCTCGCGGCCTTCGACCACCACGAGGGCACCATCACGCTGATCGCCAACGCCATCAACTTCGACGGCAGCAACGAGCGCGCCGAGCAGGCGTACGACGACGCCGTCGCCCGCCTGGACGCGATGACCGCCGCGCTGGCCGCACCCGCGCCGTCGACGGTCTCCACCTTCTCCCGGGTGGCGCCGGAGTTCACCAGCCAGCGGTCGCTGGCGGAGTTCACCCCCGTCGTCGAGGGCCTGGTCGAGGCCATCGAAGCCGGGGAGGCCTTCCAGGTGGTGCCGTCGATGCGGTTCGAGATGGAGACCGAGGCCGATCCGGTCGACGTCTACCGCGTGCTGCGGGCCTCGAATCCGAGCCCGTACATGTACCTGCTGCGACTCCCGGCCCTGGGCGCCTCGGGCGCGGCGGCGCGGCCGTTCAGCATCGTCGGCTCGTCGCCGGAGGCCCTGGTGACCGTCGCCGAAGGCGTCGCCACCACCCACCCGATCGCGGGCACCCGCTGGCGCGGCGCCACCGAGGAGGAGGACACGCTCCTGGCCAAGGGACTGCTGGAGGACGAGAAGGAGAACGCCGAGCACCTGATGCTCGTCGATCTCGGCCGCAACGATCTCGGCCGCGTCTGCCGGCCGGGGACCGTGCGGGTCACCGACTACCGGCGCGTGGAGCGCTACAGCCACGTGATGCACCTGGTGTCGACGGTCTCCGGACAGCTCCGCGAGGGCAAACAGGCCCTCGACGCGGTCACCGCGTGCTTCCCGGCCGGGACGCTGTCGGGGGCACCGAAGGTCCGCGCCATGCAGTTGATCGAGGAGAACGAGCTGACGCGCCGCGGCCTGTACGGCGGGATCGTCGGGTACCTCGACTTCGCCGGCGACGCCGACACCGCGATCGCCATCCGCACCGCGCTGATGTCCGGGGACCGCGCCTACGTGCAGGCCGGTGCGGGCGTCGTCGCCGACAGCGACGCGGAGTACGAGTTCAACGAGGCCCGCAACAAGGCCACGGCCGTGCTCAACGCGATCGCCGCCGCGGAGACGATGGCGCCGGTGGCCGATGTGCGGAGCGGGGAGGACGACGCATGACCGACGGCCCCACCGAGCCCGCCCGGCCGGAATCGACTCGGCCCGCTCCCGGCGCCGCCGATCCCGGGGCCGCCCGGGAGGATTCCGCGCAAGGGGATGTCACCCGAGAGGATACGACTCAGGGAGATTCATCTCCGGGGGATTCCGCCTCGGGGGACTCCGGGGAGTCGGCGGGCGGCGGCGGTCGACGCCCGCAGATGATCGCCACGATCCTGCTGCTGATCGCCGCGGGCACGCTGTGGGCGTCGTCGCGGATGACGTGGGCCTCGGTCTACACCGAGGACGATCTGAGTCCGGCGCGCATCTTCGAGGTGCTCGGCTCCGACTGGAGCCCCTGGCTGTTCGCCGTGGCGCTGGTGTTCCTCGCCGCCGTGCCCGCACTGTTCGCGCTGCACGGGCTCCTCCTGCGGATCGTGGCGGTTCTCGTGGCCCTCGCCGGAGTGGCGATCGCCTTCCCGGCGATCTCCCTGCTGGGCAGCGGCGACGACTGGTACGCCGTCGGCGTGGTCGAGATCCCGGCCCGCGCCGAGGTGGTGGCGGTGACCAACGAGTGGGAACCCGGCGTCGTCGTGCTGCTCTCGGCGCTGTGCGCGGTGATCGCGGCGATCATGATCCTCCGGTCCGCCTCGAGCGGTCGACGGATGTCGTCGAAGTACTCCTCGCCCGCGGCCCGCCGTGAGGATCTGGAACGACGCGCCTTCGCCGAACACGAGCGGCGCCAGGCCGCGGCGGCGGCAGCGGCTCCGGCCCCGACGGAACGGGAGTTCTGGGACTCCCTCGACTCGGGTGTCGACCCCACCGACGACGAGGACTCGGACGAGGAGACCGCGAAGGACTCGCGCCGCTGACCTCGTGACACCGACGAGCGTCGTGCCGGATCGCGAGCAGCCGCGTGCGGCGGTCGTGGCGGGCGGCTCGTCGTCGGGGCGGGCTTCGACACGGACACTCACGTCGTTCGTGCTCCGGCTCAGCCGGCGGCGGGGAGGTCGCTCGGGGAGCGTGGGGGTATGTGATCTCGACTCCGCTCGATCATCGAGAAGGGGCCCGATCATCGAAGACGGTGCCGATCATCGAATGGGGGATCATCGAAAGGGGGCGATCGTAGAAAGGGGTCGATCGTCGTGGGCGGGCCTAGGTGCGGTGGGTGGTGACGATGTCGTTGCCCGCCGCCCACTCGGTGACGTCCCGGCCCTCGATCGCTGCGGCCATCAGATCCGGGAACAGATCCGGGGTGCAGGCGAACGCGGGCACGCCCAGTTCGGCGAGTTCACCGGCGAGTTCGGCGTCGAACGCGGGTGCGCCGGAATCGGAGAGCGCCAGGAGGGCGATCATCGTCGCCCCCGAATCGACGATCGCGCGGGAGCGCTCCTTCAACTCCTCGGCGACCCCGCCCTCGTAGAGGTCGCTGATCAGGATCACGATGGTCTCGGTGGGCACGGTGATGTGCTGCTGACAGTAGGCCACCGCCCGGTTGATGTCGGTGCCGCCGCCGAGCTGCACCCCGAACAGGATGTCGACCGGGTCGTCGAGGTCGTCGGTCAGGTCGACGACGGCGGTGTCGAACACCACCAGTCGCGTCGAGACCGACGGCAGCGACGCCAGGACCGCGCCGAACACACCCGCGAAGACCACCGATTCGGCCATCGACCCGGACTGGTCGATCGCGAGGACGATCTGCCGCTGCACCTGGGAGCGACGTCGGGCGTGGCCGATCAGCTTCTCCGGGATCACCGAACGGTACTCCGGCTGATAGTTCCGCAGGTTCGCCGCGATGGTCCGGTTCCAGTCGATGTCGGCCGGGCGTGGCCGCCGGGTGCGCGCAGACCGGTCCAGCGCGCCGGTGACGGCCTGGACGGTGGCGCTGCGCAGCCGTTCCTCGAGTTCGTCGGTCACCGTGCGGACGACGGTCCGGGCGGTCTCGCGGGTGGTCTCGTCCATCACCGAGGTGAGGCCGATCAAGGTGGTTGCCAGGTGGATGTCGGGCTGCACCGCGGCGAGCATCTCCGGTTCCAGCAGCAGCTGCCGCAGACCGAGACGGTCCATCGCATCGCGCTGCATCACCTGGACCACTGTCGACGGGAAGTAGGTCCGGATGTCGCCGAGCCACCGGGAGACCTTCGGCTGCGAGCCGTTCAGTCCGCCGCGTCGTGGGGCGTCGTACAGGTCGCCCAGCACCCGGTCGCGGGCGGCGTCGTCGATGGTCATGGCGTCGCGTGCGACGCCGATCCCGTCGGCCTCGCCGCCGCCGAGGACCAGCCGCCAGCGGGTCAGCCGGTCGTCTGGCGAGGAGAGACCCGGCCCGGGCGTGCCGGGGTCGGGGGTCTCCGGGTTCGAGGTGTCGGTCATGCCGTCTTCCATCCGATCAGGTTCGCCACCGCGAGCGCGGCCGGCGTCGCGCGGGTCGTGTCGAGGGTGTCCGCCGACGGGGCGTCGTCGCTTCTCCTGCTCAGCTGCCGGCCGAGGTTCCGGCGTTCGGCGGTCGAGAACTCGGCGAAGGTGCGCCGTAGGAGGGGCAGCAGATCGTCGAACACCTCGACGGGGACGCCGGTGAGCCATTCGTCGACGACGCCGAGCAGCGCGGTGTCGTGCAGGAGCACCATCGCGTCGCCGGCCAGGAAGCCGTCGAGCCAGCCCGCGCCGTCGATCGGGTCGGCGGCCACGGACAGGGCCCGGCTCATCCGGAGCTGGACGGCATCGCGGTCGACGTGCCCGGCATCGAGGAGCATGCGGGCGGCGCGGCCGCCGATCAGGCCGGGGACCTGGTCGTGCGCCGCCACCTCGCGCAGGGCGGCCGTCCACTGGTCGGTCGGGCCGGGACCGGTCGAGACGGGGTCGGGGCCCGGATCGGCATCCGGCGCGGGTGCGTCGAGCAGCAGGAGCCCGCGGTGGGCGGACTCCATCGCCGCCCGCAGGGCGAGGGCGGCGTCGTCGGCGAGCGAGACCGCCGCCCCGGGCAGGCCGATGGCCGCGCGCAGCGCCGTGGCCTCCAGGACCTGCGCCACCTGAGTGGTGTCGACGTCGCGGACGGTGCCGTAACGGCAGACGCGGGCGAGCGGTTCGAGGGCGCCGAGCAGTTCGGACACCTCGCTGTGGGCGGCCGCCCGGTCGGCGAGGGCCCGGACCACGTCGCCGACCGGGAGCTCGGCCAGCAGGCAGGCGTCGACGAGCGCCGACAACGTGGCCAGATCGGTGGACTCGCGCGCCTGCGCGGCGACCTTGGCGGCCGCGGCCGAGGCGACGGTGGTGCCGTACATCCCGGCCTCCACGACGGCGACGGCGAGCGCCGGATCCCAGACCAGCTCCCACGCCTCCTTGAACGTGCCGGTGGTGCGCCCGGCGTCGGCGGGCTCGCCCCAGTCGATCCCGAGCAGGGTGAGCCGATGCAGCAGGACCGAGCGGGCCCGGCCGGAGTCGGTGCGCAGGTCCAGGGTCACCGTCTGGCTCTTCGCCGCGGGCTTCAGGCGGCAGCTGCGCTGCAGCCGCTGCAGATCCGCCGCGAGGGGGACCAGGGGCGCATTGTCGGGGACGCGCCCGAGGTCCGGGCCGACGACCAGGTTCTCGTGCACCAGGGTCAGCGGGAGACGCTCGCCGTCGGCCAGCACCGTCAGCGCGGCATCGTCGAGTTCGGCGAGCCCCGGATGGGGGCGGCCGCGCAGGGTGGCGAGGGTGCGGGCCAGGCGCGCGGCGTCGACCACCGCGGCCGGCGACGCGGCCAGCCCCTGCGCGCGGAGCTCCCGGGCCACCCGGACCAGCCACGACGACGCCGCGGTCTCCGGGTCCTCGCCGCGGACCCGGCTGTCGTACAGGTGGCGGTACCAGCCGGGCGAGGCCACGCCCGCGCCGTATCCGCTGTCCTGACTGAGCCGGGTGGCCGTCCAGGGGATCCACGCCGCGGCCGTCTTGCACTTCGGCAGCCCGCGCAGCAGTCGATTGTCGGCGGACACCGACGCGGTCTTCGGATCGATTGCCGGTGCGTGCCACGCCCCGCAGACGACGGCGATGCGCTCGTGCCCGGCCTTGAGCGCGGCGCGCACGGCCTTGCGCATCGCGGCCTCGCGGACGGCGGTCGTCGCCGGACCGGTGGGCAGCGCGGCGGCGACCGTGTCGAGGAGCTTCGCGTCGTCGACCAGCGGTGCGGGCGCGGGCTCGTCCCGGCGCAGTTCGGCGATCGCCTCGGTCAGGCCCGCGAAGTGCTCGAGCGCCGTGCCGCCCGCGGTGCCGTCGGAGTCCACCGAGTCCACGACCGCGCCGCTGCGATGCTCGACGGCGTCCTCCCACCAGCGCTCGGGGTCGTCGTAGCCGGCCGCGGCGGCGAGCGCCCCGATCGGATCGGTGACCGCGAGATCGACACCTGCGGGATCGACGACGGGCCCGTCCGCCCCGGGTTCGGCCCGCGCCGCCTCGACCGCCGCCCGCAGGGCCAGCGACTGCGCCCCCGGCAGATCGATCCACTGCACGGGCACCGTGCGGTCGAGCGCCCACCGGGTGGTGATCCACTCCGGCGAGAACGCAGCGAGCGGGTAGAACGCCGCCCGGCTCGGCTCGTCGGCGGCGTACACCAGTCCGGCGACCGGCGGCGCGGTGTCCACGTCGGCGAGCAACGGCAGGATCGGTGTCAGCTCCGGCGGCCCCTCCACCAGCACCAGGTCCGGTTCCAGCGCGGCCAGGGCCGCCGCGACGCTCTGTGCCGACCCCGGCCCGTGGTGACGGATGCCGAGGACGTGCACGCCCGGCGTGGTCATCCGCGGCCGGCGGGCGCGCCGCCGAGATCGCGGCACGCCCGGTACAGGTCGTCCCAGCCGGGGCGGCCGCGGACGACGGTCTCCAGGTACTCGTCCCAGACCACCGAGTCCTGCACCGGATCCTTCACCACCGCGCCGAGCAGACCCGCGGCGACGTCGTCCGCACCCACCACGCCGTCGCCGAAATGCGCGGCCAGGCTCAGCCCGCTGGTCACCACGGAGATCGCCTCGGCGGTCGACAGGGTGGAACTCGGCGACTTGACGGTGGTGCGGCCGTCCGCGGTGACGCCCGCGCGCAGCTCCCGCATCACGGTGACCACCCGGCGGATCTCGCTGAGCGATTCCAGGTCGGCGGGCAGGTCCAGGGCGGCGCCGAGGCTGGTGACGCGGCGGGTCACGATGTCGACCTCGTCGTCGAGCGAATCGGGGAGCGGCAGCACCACGGTGGTGAACCGGCGACGCAGCGCGGACGAGAGGTCGTTGACGCCCTTGTCGCGGTTGTTGGCGGTGGCGATCACGTTGAAACCGCGCCGCGCCTGCACCTCGGTGTCGAGTTCGGGCACCGGGAGCGTCTTCTCGCTGAGGATGGTGATGAGCGAATCCTGCACGTCCGCCGGGATGCGGGTGAGCTCCTCGATCCGGGCCAGGGCGCCGGTGCGCATCGCGCGCATCACCGGTCCCGGGACCAGGGCGCGCTCGGACGGGCCCTCGGCGAGCAGGCTCGCGTAGTTCCAGCCGTACCGGATGGTCTCCTCACCGGTGCCCGCGGTGCCCTGCACCACCAGGGTCGAGTCGCCGCTGACGGCGGCGGCGAGATGCTCGCTGACCCACGACTTCGCGGTGCCCGGGACACCGAGCAGCAGCAGGGCCCGGTCGGTGGCGAGCGAGGCGACGGCGATCTCGATGAGCCGCCTGCTGCCGATGTACTTCGGGGTGATCACCGTGCCGTCGGGCAGCGTGCCGCCCAGCAGATAGGTCGACACCGCCCACGGCGAGAGCTTCCACTGCGGCGGGCGGGGACGGTCGTCGGCGGCGTCCAGGGCGGCGAGCTCGTCGGCGTAGGCCTGTTCGGCGTGGGCCCGGACCACCTCGGCGGTGTCGGACGGCGTGACGGCGGAGGGCGCGGTGTTGTCGGAGAGCACGGTGCGGTCGGTCATGAGAAGGACTCCCGGATGGATCGGTCGAAGGCGTGGAAGGACAGGGCGGTGCGCAGCATCTTGCGGTGCCGCTCGTCGGAGAGCGCGCAGTTCGTCTCGGGCGGATCGTCGAGCAGGACGCGGATCCGCGGTGCCGCGGCGACGGGGAACGCGGTCGTCGCGTCGTGCGGCAGCCAGAGGCCGGGTCCGCGGCTCTTCTCCGGGACCGGCCGCACGAGCCGATCGAGGACGGCATCGGCGACGGCCGCCGACCACGGTGTCGCGGCGAGGGCCAGGGTGCCGGCGAAATCCGTGTCGCTCTCGATCGGGAGGTGCCGCAGCACGAAGCGTTCCCGGTCGGCCGGGGCGAGCACCTCGATCAGATCCGCCGACCGCGAGTCCTCGGCGAGCGCGGCGGCCCACTCCGGATTCCGCTGGGCGACGGCGGCCCGCACGAGGGCCGCGGTGACCGTGGCGTCGTCGGCGAGCGCCGCGACCACGACGGCCGGGGCGGCCCCCGCGGTGTCGGTCCAGGTCCGCAGGGGCGCCGCGGCGACGATCGCCGACAGCGCGGACACCCGGTCGGCGTCGGCCTCGATCGGCCGGATGCCGTCGCGGCGGGCGGCGTCGTCGAGCGTCTGCGGCGGGGAGACCGTGATCCGCGGACCCGCCCCCGGCCGCAGGGCGGCGAACCGTCCGGGCGCGGTGACCGTGAGCAGCGGGCGCAACCGGTCGGCCATCCGCCGGGCGAAACGGCTGTCCGGCAGCAGCGTCAACAGGGTGCGGGCGGCCGCGGTGACGCGGGAGGACCGTTCGGTCAGACACGACTCGAGGAACTCCTCGTCGGCCGCGGACAACCCGGTGCGCAGCGTCTCGAGCGCCTCCTCCTTGGCTCGCGCGGGCAACGAGGGCCAGGCGGCCCGCAACCGGTCGAGTCCGGCCGCCGGATCGTCGGCCCGCAGGTCCGCGAGCGTCGGCTCGCCGCCCGTCGGCGAAGCCGCCGGCGCCGGTGCCGCAGTCCCGGTACCCGCACCCCGCTTCTGCGCGGTCGCGCGCGCGGCGAGCCAGTCGCCGCGTCGACCCCGGACCGCGGCCAGCGGTGCGCGCAGCTCGGGTTCGGTCACCGCGAGGGCGGCCAGGATCGGCAGGAACTCCGGCGGTACGACGACGCCGGACTCCTCGGCGCACGCCAGCCAGCGCCGCAGCAGCTCGGTGCGCAGTTCGCGGGACGGCGGCGTCTCGATCAGCATGCGCAGCTGCGCCGCCGCACGTTCGGGGGCCGCCGGGCGCACCTCGGGCGCCGCCGGAGCGATCGGTTCGCCGGTCCGGGCGGTCCGGCCCGCGCGGGCCAGCGCCGCCCCCACGGCCAGCTGGTCCAGGAGAAGGACCTCCGGCGGGAGACCGGCGGGGGCGGCGCCGAGTTCGGCGGGAACGGTCGGCGGCGGTCGGCGCCCGGTCCCGAGGACGGCGGCGGTCAGCAGATCGGCCTGCCACGAGGTGTTCACAGTGAGGTCACCGCCCCGTCCACCACGACGCTCAACACGCGCAGCCGTCCGCCGTCGAGTTCGCCGAAGAGCTGCTCGGCCCGCCCTCCGGTGAGCGCCAGCAGGCGCTCGTGCGGGGTGTCGTCGCTCAACGGGAGCGCGGTGCCTGCCGGGTCGCAGACCCCGCCGTCGACGGTCAGCGCGGCGGAGTCGAGCACCACCGGGTGCCGGTCGCGCCACGGCACGGCACGCAGGGCGACGGCCGCGGCGTCGAGGGCGTCGTCGACGGTGGAACCGGCCACGAACGCGGTGGCGCGGCCCGCCGGGACGGCCTCCCCGGTGAACAGTCCACGGCGGGGTGCGTGTCCCGGATACAGGGCCACCTCGGCGTCGAGCCGGGCCCCGGCGAGCTGGGGGACGCCGAGCGACTGCCCGGGACCGGCGGTCTCCAACAGCATCACCCAGCGGCCGTCGTCGGCGCGCAGCCAGGTGCGCTGCTGCGCGAGTCGTCCGCGCTCGTCCCGGTGGGCGCCGGCCACGGTCCAGGTCCCGGCGATGCGTTCGCCGTCGCGCACCTGCGCCGTGGGCGTCGGCAGTCCGACGGCGGCGGCGAGATCGGCGGCCAGCGGCTCGTCGAGTGTCGCCCGACTCCGCCACGCCCGCGTCAGGGTCCACCAGAGGCCGACCCGTTCGGCGAGTTCCGGCGCCGACAGCCCGTGCGCGACGTCGGCGCCGGTGTCGCGCACCCGTTCGGCCAGCCCGGGGAGCTGCGCATCGACGAGGCGGGCCGCGGCCCCCTCCCACCAGTCGACGGGACGGCGCAGCGCCTCGGCGAGACCGGCCCGAGCGAGGTCGCCGAGCCAGCGCGCGAAGTCGTCGGCACCGGCGTCCATCTTCTCCAGCCGCGCCGCCCGGCGGGCGGCGCGGGCCTCCGGATCGGCCGGTTCCGCGGAGGCGGCGGCGGTCCGCTGCGTGCGGGTGGCGCGCTGGTCGGCCCATTCGGCGGCGAAGCCGGCCACCTCGCCGTCGCCGATCGCGCCGGCCGACCACAGCAACAGCAGCGCGAGTGCGTGCTTGCACGGGAACTTCCGGCTCGGACACGAGCAGCGGTAGGCGGGACCGTGCAGGTCGATGCTCACCTGATACGGCTTCTTACCGCTGCCCTGACACGAGCCCCACAGCAGCGCATCGGTGCTGCCGGCGGCCGACCACGGGCCCGGCACGGCGAGTCTGCGCGCGGCCTTCACCGACGATGCGTCCGGCGCCGCGGCCAGGACCTGTTCCTCACTCCAGGGCATGAACCGCACCCTAGCGGCTCCCTCCGACAAGCACGCCGATCATGCGATTCGCACCGGAGACCCGGTTCGCCGGATCCGCCGTACGCGCGGTTCGACGGACCCGGGAGAGCGGTCTCACACGAGGGTCTCTAACCTTGAGGGCATTCCTGGTTCCGCAGCACGAAAGGGGACGACTCGGTGACTGGCGGCACAGTACTCGACTCGATCATCGAGGGGGTCAAGGCTGACGTCGCCGCCCGTGAGGCGGTTCTCGACCTGGCCGCGGTGAAGGCGGCCGCCGCGCGGGCCCCCGAGCCCCGCGATGCCACCGCGGCGCTGCGTCAGCCGGGCATCGGCGTGATCGCCGAGGTGAAGCGGGCGAGCCCGTCGAAGGGGGACCTGGCCAACATCGCCGATCCCGCCGAACTGGCCCGGCACTACGAGGCGGGCGGGGCGCGCATCATCAGCGTGCTCACCGAGGAACGACGGTTCCGCGGCAGCCTCGCCGACCTGGACGCGGTGCGCGCGGCGGTCGACATCCCGATCCTGCGCAAGGACTTCATCGTCGGCCCCTATCAGATCCACGAGGCCCGCGCGCACGGCGCCGACGTGATCCTGCTGATCGTGGCGGCCCTGGAGCAGCACGCCCTGGCCTCGCTGCTCGACCGCACCGAATCGCTCGGCATGACCGCGCTCGTCGAGGTCCACACCGAGGCCGAGGCCGACCGCGCGCTGGAGGCCGGTGCCACGGTGATCGGCGTCAACGCGCGCAACCTGAAGACCCTGGAGGTCGATCGCGACTGCTTCAGCCGGATCGCGCCCGGGCTGCCGTCGACGGTCATCAAGATCGCCGAGTCGGGGGTGCGCGGCACCGCCGACCTGCTGGCCTACGCCGGGGCGGGCGCCGACGCGGTCCTGGTCGGCGAGGGCCTGGTGACCAGCGGCGATCCGCGTCAGGCGGTGTCGGATCTGGTGACCGCGGGCGCGCACCCGTCGTGCCCCAAGCCGTCCCACTGAGACCGGAGCGAACACCGACCGGATCGAACACCGCCGAACCCACGCCTTCGCACCGATCGACGCACCGTCGATCGGTGCGACACGGACCGGGCCCGCGCCGTCGGCGGGCCCGGTTCGCGCATCGATCGAGACGACGAGGATACTCAGACACCGTGACCGAACACCCCGCAGCAGAATCCGCAGGCGGCGCGATGCCGCGCTTCCCCCGAGCCAGCGACGGAGTCGCGCAGCGCTCGTCGATCGGCCCCGACGAGCGGGGGCACTGGGGCGTCTTCGGCGGTCGGCACGTGCCCGAGGCGCTGATGGCGGTGATCGAGGAGACCACCGCCACCTACGAGAAGCTGCGCACCGACGACGAGTTCTTCGCCGAGCTCGACGCCCTGCAGCGCGACTACACCGGACGCCCGTCGCCGCTGTACGAGGCCAAGCGGCTCGGTGACGCCGCGGGCGGGGCCCGGATCTTCCTCAAGCGCGAGGACCTGAACCACACCGGTTCGCACAAGATCAACAACGTCCTCGGTCAGGCGCTGCTGGCCAAGCGGATGGGCAAGACCCGGGTGATCGCCGAGACCGGTGCGGGCCAGCACGGCGTCGCCACCGCGACCGCGTGCGCGCTGCTCGGTCTCACGTGCGTGATCTACATGGGGCGCGTCGACACCGAGCGGCAGGCGCTCAACGTCGCCCGCATGCGCCTCCTCGGCGCCGACGTGGTGGCCGTCGAGACCGGCTCGGCCACCCTTAAGGACGCCATCAACGAGGCGCTGCGCGACTGGGTGAGCAACGCCGACGACACCTACTACTGTTTCGGCACCGCGGCGGGACCGCACCCGTTCCCGATGATGGTGCGCGACCTCCAGGCGCATCATCGGCATGGAGGCCCGCGTCCAGATCCTCGATCAGGCCGGACGACTGCCCGACGCCGTCGTGGCCTGCGTGGGCGGCGGATCGAACGCGATCGGTCTCTTCCACCCCTTCATCGACGACGCCGCCGTGCGCCTCGTCGGATTCGAGGCCGCCGGCGACGGCGTGGAGACCGGCAGGCACGCCGCCACCTTCACCGGCGGCAGCCCTGGCGCCTTCCAGGGCGCCTACTCGTACCTGCTGCAGGACGAGGACGGCCAGACCATCGAGTCGCACTCCATCTCGGCGGGACTGGACTACCCGGGCGTCGGCCCCGAGCACGCCCACCTCAAGGAGATCGGCCGGGCCGAGTACCGTCCGGTCACCGACGCCGAGGCGATGGAGGCGCTGGCCCTGCTGTCGCGCCGCGAGGGCATCATCCCGGCGATCGAGTCGGCCCACGCCGTCGCCGGAGCACTCACCCTGGGCCGCGAACTGGGGGAGGGCGCGATCATCGTCGTGAACCTGTCCGGACGCGGCGACAAGGACGTCGACACCGCGGGCGAGTGGTTCGGACTGTTCGGCAAGCCGCCGTCGGAGTTCGAGTACGCCGAGCAGGTCAAGCAGAAGCAGGCGCGAGCCCAGAACCAGGAAGAGGCCGGAGCATGAGCAAGTCCGAGGTGCCCTCGCGGCTCGGCGAGACCTTCGCCGCCTGCCGCGCCGACGACCGCGCCGCACTGATCGGCTACTACCCGGTCGGCTACCCCACCGTCGACGACTCCCTGACCACCCTGCGCACCATGGTCGACGCCGGCTGCGACATCGTCGAGGTCGGCATCCCGTACTCCGATCCGGTGATGGACGGGCCGACGATCGCCGCGGCCACCCAGGTGGCGCTGGCGAACGGCAGCCGGGTTCGCGACGTGTTCACCGCGGTGGAGACCGTCGCCGACGCCGGAGCGAAACCGGTGGTGATGGTCTACTGGAACCTGGTCCTCAAGTACGGCGTCGACGCCTTCGCCCGCGATCTGGCCGCGGCCGGCGGTCTGGGCCTGATCACGCCGAACCTCATCCCCGAGGAGGGCGGCGAATGGGAGACGGCCTCCGACGCGCACGGACTGGACCGCATCTACCTGGTGGCGCCGTCGTCCACGCCGGAGCGGCTGGCGATGACGCTCGATCACTGCCGCGGCTTCGTGTACGCGTCGTCGACGATGGGCGTGACCGGGGCGCGTGACGCCGTCTCGAACCTGGCGCCGGAACTGTGCGCGCGGGTCCGGGAGCACTCCGACATCCCGATCGGGGTGGGTCTGGGCGTGCGCAGCGGGGCTCAGGCGGCCGAGATCGCCGAATACGCCGACGGGGTGATCGTCGGATCGGCGATCGTCTCGGCGCACGATCGAGGCCAGGACGCGGTCGCCGCCCTGGTGACCGAACTCGCCCGCGGGTGCCGCGGCGACCTCTGATCGGGCGGAAGGTCTGCCGTAACACGGCTTAGCGGCCGGGAGGCGCGTCGTCCGTTAGGGTGGCACGCGTGAGTCACACGAGTATCCTCGCGTACCTGCCGAGTCCTGCCCAGGGGGTCTGGTACCTCGGACCGGTGCCGTTGCGGGCCTACGCGCTCTGCATCATCGCCGGCATCGTCGTCGCCATCTGGTGGGGCGACCGGCGTTGGCAGGAACGCGGCGGACGACCCGGCGACGTGCTCGACGTGGCGCTCTGGGCGGTCCCGTTCGGCATGATCGGCGGCCGGATCTATCACGTCCTCACCGACTGGCACCGCTACTTCGGCGCCGACGGCAGGGGGATCGGCGCGGCGTTCGCCATCTGGGACGGCGGTCTCGGTATCTGGGGCGCGGTGCTCGTCGGCGCCCTCGGCGCGTGGATCGGCTGCCGCACCAAGGGCATCCGGTTGCCGTCGTTCGGCGATGCGCTCGCCCCGCCGGTGCTGGCCGCGCAGGCGATCGGTCGGCTCGGCAACTACTTCAACCAGGAGCTCTACGGCGGGCCGACCGACCTCCCGTGGGGCCTGGAACTGTACGTGCGTCAGGACGGCGCCGTCACCGGGATCTCCCTGCCGCAGGGCGTCTCGACCGGTGTCCTCGCCGAGGTGGTGCATCCGACCTTCCTCTACGAGCTGCTGTGGAACCTGCTGATCGTGGCGGTCCTGGTGTTCCTCGACCGGCGTTTCCGGATCGGCCACGGCCGGTTGTTCGCCCTGTACGTGGCGGGGTACTGCTTGGGCCGGTTCTGGATCGAGATGATGCGGACCGACGAGGCCACGGAGATCCTCGGTATCCGCGTCAACCTGTTCACGTCGGCGTTCGTGTTCCTGTGCGCGGCGCTCTACTTCGTCTTCGCCACGCGTGGCCGGGAGACCGGCCTGGAGATGTACTGGCCGACCAGGGCCGAGGAGCTCGAGGCCGAGGGCTTCACCGGGGTGCCGTCGGACGAGGCGCCGTCGGACGACGAGTACGACGACGGCTGGGACGACGACGCCGAGTACGACGACACCGACTTCGACGATGCCGCGGAGTACCCCTCGGACGACGATCCGGACGCGCGGCCCGGGTATCCGGCGTTCGACCCCGAACTCGCCGAGCCCTCCGCCGGCGCGGCGGAGTTCGGCCGGCCC
This sequence comes from Gordonia sp. (in: high G+C Gram-positive bacteria), assembly GCF_047600385.1. Taxonomy (GTDB): domain Bacteria; phylum Actinomycetota; class Actinomycetes; order Mycobacteriales; family Mycobacteriaceae; genus Gordonia. Next base: position 2,687,081 of record NZ_JASGKZ010000001.1, read on the forward strand.
GCACCCGGATCCGCGGGCGCCTGGTCGGCCGCGGCCTGGTCCGCGGGGCGGACTCCCACCGCGCCGGAGGCCGTGTGGGCGCAGTCGGCGGCGGTGGATCCCGCGGATGCCGTCTTCGACGACGACGTGGACACCGGTCCCGTGGAGTCGAGTCCCGGAGTCGACGACGCCGACGTCGTGGATCCGGTGGACGCCGAGGCCGCTGTGGACCCCGAGACCGCGGGTTCGGAGGCAGCGGGTTCGGAGACGGCGGTCATCGAGGACGTGGACACCGAGGTCGTGGACATCGAGGCCGTCGATACGGCCTTCGAGGACGCCGAGGCCGTGGACACCGGCGACGACGCCGTGCCGACCGAGACCTCTGCGGAGACGGAGACCTCCGCCGAACCCGTCGCCGCTTCGGAGACCGGGGTCGGCGCCGCGGAGGGCGTCGTCGAGAACGTGCGGCATGTGAAGGACCCGATGATCACCGGCCTCATTCCGGCCGTCCGCGAGGTCGCCGCCGACCGCCTCCGCTACTCCGGCACGCCGGGCGGGCCCGCCGTGGGGAGCGACGACCTCCGGGAGACCCCCGTCGAAGCCCTCGTCGAGGCCTCTGACGAGCACGTGGCGCCCGAGACCGTCGGCACGGAGGAGTCGGACGTCGAAGCCGCTCCGGTCGCCGCCACGGCTGACGAGGCGTTCCCCGCGGCTGAGACGTCCCCCGAGGTCGACACGCTCACCGGTGCCGAAGCGGTCCCGGACGTCGTGGTGCCGACGGAAGCGGTGCCGACGGAAGAAGAGGCGACCGAACCGGAGACGGCCGAGGCGCCCGGCGGTGCGGCCGATATCGAGCCCGCCGAGCCCGCTGACGTCGTGCCCGAGCCCGACGACGCTCCCGACTCTGCGCCCGAGACCGATTCCGTGGAGGACTTCGATTCTGCGGAGGAGCCCGAGGGATCCGCCGCGAGCCCGTCCGGGTCGTTCTACACGATCCAGCCCGAGTCGGCCGCCTCCGGCGGCATCGAGATCCGCGGGGTGGTCGAGAGCACCGAGACGACGATGGTCATCGTGCATTCGCACCCGCTGGAGGAGGCGGAGACCGAGGACGACCAGGCAGAAGACGACCAGACCGAGGACGACCAGGCAGAAGACGACCAGACCGGGGACGACCGGACGGAAGACGACGGGACCGGCGACGATCCCGCTGCCGACGATCCCACCGCGGCGGGTGTCGCCGAGACTGTCGCCGGAGCAGACCTGGATCAGCCCGCCGACACCCCGACCGCCGACACCTCGGCAACCGACACCCCGGCCGTCGAGGCGGAGGACGCCGACGTCGACCAGCCGGGTGATGCCGGCGTCGATCAGGCGGAGGACGCCGGTGTCGATCAGGTGGAAGAGGACGTCGACCAGGCCGAGGACACCGACGTCGACCAGACCGACGGCACCGAGCCGGGCGGACCGGCCGACACGGGGACCGATCCCGAGGCGGGAAGATCTGACGACCCGGGGACGAGGGACTAGCCTGGACAGGGTGACCCGTCGAACCAAGATCGTCTGTACCCTCGGCCCTGCGACCAACACCGAAGAGCGCATCACAGAGCTCGTCGAAAGCGGGATGGACGTCGCCCGCATGAACTTCAGCCACGGCACCCACGAGGACCATCGGAAGGTCTACGAGGCGGTGCGTCTGGCGGCGAGCAAGACCGGTAAACCGGTCGGCATCCTCGCCGACCTGCAAGGACCCAAGATCCGTCTCGGATGGTTCGAGGAGAACGGCCGCCCGAACGGCGCCGTCGACTGGAACACCGGAGAGCTGGTCCGCATCACCGTCGCCGACGTCGTGGGGAACCACGACCGCGTCTCCACCACCTACAAGCAGCTCGCCGAGGACGCCAAGCCCGGCGACCGGCTGCTGGTCGACGACGGCAAGGTCGGACTGGTGGTCGAGGAGATCGACGGCGACGACGTCGTCTGCCGCGTCACCGAGGGCGGCACCGTCTCCAATCACAAGGGACTCTCGCTGCCCGGGATGAACATCTCGGTGCCCGCGCTGAGCGAGAAGGACATCGACGATCTCGAGTTCGCGCTGGGACTCGGCGTCGACCTGGTGGCGCTGTCGTTCGTGCGGAGCCCCGGCGACATCGAGCTGGTCCACGAGATCATGGACCGGGTGGGACACCGCGTGATGGTGGTCGCCAAACTGGAGAAGCCGGAGGCGATCGACAACCTCGAGGCGATCGTCCTGGCCTTCGACGCCATCATGGTGGCCCGCGGCGACCTCGGCGTGGAGATGCCGCTCGAACAGGTGCCGCTGGTGCAGAAGCGCGCGATCCAGATCGCGCGGGAGAACGCCAAGCCGGTGATCGTCGCCACCCGAATGCTCGATTCGATGATCGAGAACTCCCGACCCACCCGCGCGGAGACCTCGGACGTCGCGAACGCGGTACTCGACGGCGCCGACGCGGTGATGCTGTCCGGGGAGACCTCGGTGGGCAGGTTCCCGTTCGAGACCGTGCGCACGATGAGTTCGATCGTCGTCGCCGCGGAGGAGAGCCGGCGGACCGTTCCCGACCTCAAGCACGTTCCGCGGACCCAGCGAGGTGTTCTGACCTTCGCCGCCCGCGACATCGGCGAGCGGCTCAACGCGGCCGGGATCGCGGTCTTCACCGAGACCGGCGACAGCGCGCGCCGTATCGCCCGACTGCATTCGCGGCTCAAGCTGATGGCGTTCACCACCAGCGAACTGATCCGGAACCAGTTGGCGCTCAGCTGGGGCGTCGAACCGTTCCTCGTCGGCCGGGCCTCGGGCACCGACGCGATGATCGATCAGCTCGACGAGTTCTGCGAGGAGAACGGAACGGTCAAGCGCGGTTCCACCGTGGTGGTGGTCGCCGGTGCGCCGCCGCAGGTCCCCGGTTCCACCAACCTGCTGCACCTGCACCGGATCGGCGAACAGGACCACTGATCGACGGCTGCCACGGAGGCCGGTCGTCGCCGTCACATAGGGTTGTGGGATGACCCGCAACCTGGATGACCCGAGCCATCGCATCTCAGACGAGAGCGAGGGCGGCGACCTCGAGAAGCTCATCGACCTGCTCGACATCGAGCAGGTCGATGAGAACCTGTTCCACGGACAGCACCCCACGCAGAAGACCGCGCGGACCTTCGGCGGTCAGCTCCTGGGCCAGGGCGTGGTGGCCGCGGGCCGCACCCTGACCCGCGGCAATCCGCCGGTCCACGCGCTGCACGCGCACTTCATCCGCGGCGGCGACGTGAACAAGCCGATAGAGTACCACGTGCAGCGGTTCCGCGACGGCAAGGCCTTCGCGAACCGGCAGGTGACGGCGATGCAGGACGGTGAGGAGGTCTTCACCATGCTGGTCGCCTTCCAGGACAACAGCGCCGGCCTGGAGCACGCGGTGGAGAGCCCGCTGGTCCCGTACCCGGAGGAGCTGCCGCCGCTCGGCGAGCACTTCAAGGGGTACGAGGACCAGATCGCGTTGTTCGTCAACGCCCTGCACCCGATCGACATCCGCTTCGCCAACGACCCCACGTGGAAGGTCAAGGATGCGGGGGAGACCCTCAAGCACAACCGGGTCTGGATGAAGGCCGACGGCACGCTGCCCGACGATCCGCTCGATGCACGTCGCGGCGATGGCGTACGCCTCCGACACCACGGTGCTCGATTCGATCATCACCACTCACGGCCTGTCGTGGGGCATGGATCGCCTGTTCGCGGCGACCGTGAACCATTCGATGTGGTTCCACCGCGAGTTCCGGTTCGACGAGTGGATGCTCTACTCCACCGAGTCGCCGGTCGCGGCCGGCTCCCGCGGGATCGGGTCGGGCCGGTTCTTCATGCGCGACGGTCTGCTGGCCACCTCCGTGGTGCAGGAGGCGCTGATCAAGTACTTCCCGCCCCGGAAATGACACCGATCGGTCGACGGATGGCGGACGAGAGTTGAGGGGAAACGCGTGAACGAAGCGGCAGAGGGTCCTGGAGCCGCGGGGCCGGACGTCCGAGGTTCCGGCGGCGACGGTCCCGGACTTCCAGACCCGGTCGGTCGAGTCCTGGAGGACACCGGAGCCGAGAGCCCCGGTGGCGAGAACGCCGGAGCCGAGAACGTCGGCACCGAGAACATCGGCGGCGAGGTTCCGGGTGACGGTGGCGCCGATCCGGTCGCCGCGGGGCCGGACTCGGTGGATTCGAACACAGTGGATTCGAGCTCGGCGGACTCGGGCCCGGTGGATTCCGAGGCTGCTGGTTCGAGTGCGGTGGATTCGGACCTCCCGGGTCCGGGTGCAGTCGCTTCGGACCCGGCGGACTCTGGCCCGACGGACTCTGGCCTGACGAACTCTGGCGCTGTGGACTCGGACCCGACGGACTCGGGTGCTGTGGACTCGAGTTCTGCAGATTCGGGTGCTGCGGATTCGGGTGTCGGGACTCCGTGGACGACTGCTCCGGCCGCGGTTCCGATGCCGGGTTCGTCGTATCCGGGCCCCTCGTATCCAGGCGCTCCGTATCCGGGCGCTCCGGGACCCGGGGCGCAGGTTCTGCCGCCGATCGGTCGACCCGGGCCCCGACCCGGCCCGGTTCCCGGGGGCGGTCGACCCGACGTCGTCTTCCCGCCGTCGGTCCCGGCCGCCGGACCGGGCATCCCCTATCCGCCGCCTCCGCCGATGCCGAAGATCCAGTACTTCCAGCCGCCCGGTCCACCGCTGCCGCCCGCGACCTGGCGGAAGAACCTGCGCACCTGGGTGCTGCCGATCAGCGTGCTCGCCGGGCTGTTGCTGCTGGTGCTCGCGGTCGGCGCACTGGTGCTGGGGCTGGTGAACGCTTCGTACTTCACCGCGCACGGCGCGGTCCGGATCGACTGCACCTCGGGGAAGGCGCTCGACGGCGGCGGTGCGCACGTCGGTGCCACGGTCCGGCTGATCGACGTCCGCGACGGCGACCTCGCCGGATCCGCGCCGCTGGTGCGTGAGTCGGGGGCCTCCCGCGGCGGCACCTGCCTGGCGTCGTTCACGATCACCGACGTCTACGAGTCCGACGCCTTTCTGGTGGAGATCGGCGACGCGGACCCGCAGCGGGTCACCCGGGCAGAGCTGGGCGAGGGCATCGTCCTGTACTGAACAGACCTGTACCGATACGGACCTGCGCTGACACAGGTCTGTGCTGAACGGGGGACTGCTCCGACCGGGCCTGCGGAGTCCACCGACGGACACCGGCCGCCTGCGCCTCGTTCGACGACATGTCGCCGTCGGCGGCACGCCGGCGGCCGGTGTCCGTCGGCAGGGGAGAGACGGCGGCCGCCGTGGTCGGGTCGCGCCGTGCGACCCGACCCGACCGGGATCAGCGCAGCGGGTGGTCGACCGGGATGTTCACCCAGCTGGGCTTCTTCGGATCGATCTCGATGTACTGCGGTCCGAAACGGCTGCTCCACATCGTCGGGCCCAACGGCACCGCCTTGGGCGCATTGAGCGAGTAGAGGTCCACCCGGACCCGGTCACCCGGCTGCAGGGTGGCCTGGGTCGGGCTCATCGGGATGTCGACCGCCAGGGTCTGGCCGGGGCGGACCGGCTTGTACCTGTCCAGGGACAGGTGCAGGAACGGGTCGACGACGTCGCCGTTCGCCGCGAACTGGCTGCGCGACTCGTCGTACTCGCGCAGCGACACCACGAGCTGGCCCATCGAGATCACCGTCGACCGGCCGTCCGGCTTCACGACGTTGACCGTCGCGTGCCAGTAGCCGTCGGTCGCGGCCAGGCGCTGGACCAGGTGGATGCCCGGCCAGCCGGAGATCCGCGTCCGTTTCTTCACCGGTGCGGTGGTGAAGGTCTGCGCGGCCACCTCGGCGATCCGGTTGTCCCGGCCGCAGAAGTCGAAGAACGCGGTGACGCCCGCGGCGCCCTGCGATCCGTCCCGGCCGCACAGGTTGCTCAGACCGGGCTGCACCAGGCGGGTCGCCCGGGCACCGGGCTCGGCCGACGAGAGCGAGCCGTCGCCGGCGACCGGGGTGTGGACGGACCCGGACGGCCGACCGGTGAGATATTGACGCCGGTGCGTGACGCCGGGCATCGGGAAGCTCTGGGTCTGGAAGAAGGAGTCCCGCGGCATCGAGGCGAGCGTGGCCTGCGAGTACCGGTCGATGCCGTTGTCGATGCCCTTGAGCCATTTGTCGTACCAGGCGCGGGAGAAGACGTTCATCTTCGGCGGGGCTCCGCGCGTGCCGAACTCGGCGCCCACGGTGATGTGGTAGCCGTCGTCCATCACGAGCTTCTTCTTGCTGTCCGGAAGCTGTGTGAGGCCGCTGAGCAGTCGGGCCTGGCTGTTGGTGAACAGGTCGTTCCAGCCGCCGATGGCGAAGGTCGGCGTGGTCACCTTGCCGACGTCGGTGTGGAGTGCGGTCCGGCGGCGGGTGCCGTCGTTGAGGAGTTCGCGGGTGTCCCCGGTCGCCTGGCCCGGCCGCTGGATCGTCAGCGCCTGCAGCATCACGTCGAAGAACGTGAGGGGATCCTTCGCGCGGTCGCCGAGCCATTTCCAGTCGAAGGTGCCGTTGAGCATGGAGGCCACGTTCGGAATCATCTTGGTGGCGTTGACCGCGGCGAGCCAGAAGCCGAGGAATCCGGCGCCGACGCCGCCGCCGGGTGCCACCACGTCCCGCAGGAGGTCGGCGCCGGGGACCACCGGCACGATGGCGTCGATGCTGCCGGGCGCGTCCGCGGCGGCCTGAAGCTGGTTGATGCCCGAGTACGACGCGCCGGCCATGCCGATCTTGCCGTTGGACCACTTCTGCTTCTTCGCCCAGTCGATCACCTCGACGGTGTCCTTGCGTTCGCGCGGACCGAAGACCTGCCAGGTGCCCTGCGAGAAGCCGGTGCCGCGGACGTCCACCACGAGCATGTTGTAGCCGGAACGGATGAGCTTCGGATCGTAGGAGAAGGTGTCGGTGAAGCCGCTGCGCAGCGAGCCGACCAGCTCGTTGTAACCGGAGATCACGGTGCCGCGCAGGTTGATCGCGTTGAGCAGTTCGATCAGCTGCGGGATCAGCACCGGATAGTTCAGGACCTCGGCGGCGAGGGCGCTGACCATCTTGGTGTACGGCGTCATGTTGACGATCGTCGGCAGTTCTCTGTCCACCGGCTGGCCGGCCTGGTTCGCGGGCCGGATCAGGTTGCCGCGGAGCACGGTGCCGTCGCTCATCCGGATCGACACGTCCGGGGTCACCGCGTGGCGGGGGTAGCGCTGGGGTCCCTCGGCGGTGCGGGTCCACTGGGCTCCGAGCGCGCCGAACACGGCCGCCTGAGCGGGGGCGTTCGTCATCGGCGCGAGGGAGGCGCCCGCGGCGACGAGGAGCGGGACGAGGACGAGGATCAGGAGTCGGCGCAGTCCGCTGCGGGTCGCCTGGATCATGTGTTGGACAACTCCCCGAAGTCGTGATGTGACACATCTGTGAGATTACTGAGAAGTAGCGTAGCTCACCTCCTTGAGACGAAGAACACGTTCCCCGGTGGCGTCCGGGCGCATCCGCCGGGGACGAGCGGTCCGTTCGGGGCGGTGCGCGCCCCGGTTCTCGGCCGGTTTCCATGGGGGGTGTGCGCGGAGCAGATGAGGGTACGTACACTCGTCTGCGCACGACCACCAGCCCCGGTGGCGAAATTGGCAGACGCGCCGCACTCAAAATGCGGTCTCGAAAGGGGTGCCGGTTCGAGTCCGGCCCGGGGCACACCGAACACATGACTGACGAGCGATGCGGAAGACACGGGCGATGAGCGAAGCCGGAGCGGCCAGGGATCGGACCGGGGCGCACAGGGTGGTCGTCGCCGAGGACGACTCCCTGATCCGCATGGATCTCTGCGAGATGCTCCGCGACGAGGACTACGACGTCGTCGGTGAGGCGCCCAACGGGCAGGTCGCCGTCGACCTCACCGAATCGCTGCGGCCCGACCTGGTGATCATGGACATCAAGATGCCGGTCCGCGACGGCATCGATGCGGCGAGCGAGATCGCCCGCAAACGGCTGGCGCCGGTGGTCATGCTGACCGCGTTCAGTCAGCGCGAGTTCGTCGAACGGGCCCGTGACGCGGGGGCGATGGCGTACCTGGTGAAGCCGTTCAACCAGTCCGATCTGGTGCCGGCGATCGAGGTGGCGCTGAGCCGTTTCCGGGAGCTCAAGGCGCTCGAGGACGAGATCTCGGGCATGAACGAGCGGTTCGAGGTGCGCAAGCTGATCGAGCGTGCCAAGGGTCTGCTCATGGAGAAGCAGGCGCTCACCGAACCCGAGGCCTTCCGGTGGATCCAGACCAACGCGATGGACCGGCGCGTCACGATGAAGGCGGTCGCGCAGGTCGTCGTCGAGACTCTGGGCGAGGACACCTCCTCCTGACCGGTATTCCGCTCCCGGATGTAACAACTGGGAAAACGTCGGCACCGTTTTCCTGCATGTTCCCGGTGAATGCTCGACGGGACTCACAGATTCCGCTTATCTTTTGCAAAGGTCTTCGAGCGGAGAACCTTCCGGCGTCGAGCCGGGTCCACAGCAGAAGAGGTTGAACATGCACCGTCGGATCACGACCGGTGCCCTCGCGGCGACATTGGCCAGTGTGTTGGTCCTGTCCGCGTGTGGCGACAAATCCACCGACTCGGGTTCGGCCGGGTCGGGCCTCGAAGATCGCGCCCCTGGCGCAGATCGACACCCAGGGCAAAGAGCAGAAGAAGTCCGACGAGACCCAGGCGCTCGACCCGGCGGGGGACGGCAAGGCCAAGTGCCCGGAGACGACGATCGCGCAGATGGGTGCGCTGACCGGTGCCGACGCCGCACTGGGCATCAACATGCGCAACGGCGCGCAGCTGGCCGTCGACCAGCACAACGCGGCCAACCCGGACTGCAAGATCGTGCTCAAGACGTTCGACTCCGAGGGCGACCCGCAGAAGGCCACGCAGGTGGCGCCGCAGATCGTCAACGACAAGTCGATCGTCGGACTGATCGGTCCGGGCTTCTCCGGTGAGACCAAGGCCACCGGCGGCGTGTTCAACCAGGCGGGGCTGGTCGCGGTGACCGCCTCGGCCACCAACGGGGCGCTCGCCGACAACGGCTGGAAGACCTTCTTCCGCGGTCTGGCCAACGACGACGTCCAGGGCCCCGCCGTGGCCAAGTACCTGACCGGGACGCTGGGCAAGAAGAAGGTCTGCGTCGTCAAGGACGACACCGAGTACGGCGCGGGCCTGTCCCGCGCGATCGTCGGCTCGCTCGGCTCGGCCAACGTGGCCGCCTGCCAGGGCGACGTGAAGAAGGGCGAGCGCGACTTCGCGGCGCTGATCTCGAAGATCAAGGGGGCGAGCCCGGACGCGGTGTTCTTCGCCGGCTACTACGCCGAGGCCGCGCCGCTGGCCCAGCAGCTCAAGGCCGCCGCCCCGGAGGTCACGTTCGTCTCCGGCGACGGCGCGAACGATCCGCAGTTCACCAAGCAGGCGGGCGATGCCGCCAAGGGCGCGTACCTCTCGTGCCCGTGCGGTCCCGGTCCGGAGAACTTCACCAAGCAGTACACCGAGAAGTTCAAGCAGGCCCCGGGCGTGTACTCGGTGGAGGCCTACGACCTCGCCACGATCCTGATGAAGGGCATCAGCGAGGGCAAGCGGACCCGCGCCGACCTGCTCACCTACGTGCGGGGTTACTCCGGTGTCGGCCTCGCCCGCACCTACGAGTGGCAGCCGCACGGTGAGCTGAAGTCGTCGCTCATCTGGATGTACCAGGTCAAGTAACCCGTTCGGGCGGCAGCGGTGCGCCCGGGCGGTGGAAGTCCGGGCGCACCGTCGTCGTTCCCTCCTGCCTGAAAGGGACGCATGATCGCGTATTCCCTGGCCGAATCGACGACGCTGCTGGCCAACGCCACCATCGGATTCGATCTCGGCGCCCTCCGTGACGGATTCTGGAACCTGACCATCGACGGTCTCGCCTACGGCTCCGTCTACGCCCTCGTCGCCTGCGGATACACGCTGGTCTACGGCGTGCTCCGACTCATCAACTTCGCGCACTCCGAGGTCTTCATGCTCGGCATGTTCGGCGTGTACGTCGGACTGCTGATCCTCGGCTTCTCGCCCTCGGGCGACACCTACGACGTCGGCGCCCTCGCCACCATCGGTTTCCTCCTGGTGGCGGGCCTGATCGGCATGGCGGTGTCCGGCACGGTCGCGGTCGGCGTGGAGTTCCTCGCCTACCGGCCGCTCCGAAAACGCAATGCGAAGCCGCTGGCCTTCCTGATCACGGCGATCGGCATGTCGTTCGTGCTCCAGGAACTGGTGCACTACGTGCTGCCGAAGGTGCCGTCGGATCCGCCGCTCGGCGGATCGAGCGCACAGCCGACCATCCGGTTGGTCGAGCCCCAGGAACAGTTCAGCGTCTTCGGCGCCTCGGTCACCAACGTGACGATGATCGTGATCGCCTCCGCGCTGATCCTGGCGCTGGGCACCGACCTCCTCATCAACAAGACCAAGCTCGGCCGCGGCATCCGCTCGGTCGCGCAGGATCCGGACGCGGCGCTGCTGATGGGCGTCTCGCGGGAGCGGATCATCACGGTCACGTTCCTGATCGGCGGTCTGCTGGCGGGCGCGGCGGCTCTGCTCTACACCATGCGGTACCCGAACACGGTGATCTACTCCGGTGGTTTCATCCTCGGTATCAAGGCGTTCTGCGCGGCGGTGCTCGGCGGCATCGGCAACGTCCGCGGGGCGCTGCTCGGCGGTCTGCTGCTGGGCGTGATGGAGAACTACGGCTCGGTGGTCTTCGGCAATCAGTGGAAGGACGTGGTGGCGTTCTCGCTGCTCATCCTGGTGCTGATGTTCCGGCCCACCGGCATCCTCGGCGAGAAGCTCGGGAAGGCGCGGGTATGAATCAGCAGAACGACGAGACCGTCGCGCGTCGCGGTTGGGCCCGGACGCTGGGTGCGCCCGGCGACCGGATCCGGGAACGCTGGGATGCGCTGTCGCGTCCCGCGCAGTGGGGGGTCGGCGTGGTCGTCTTCGCCCTGTTCGCCCTGCTCCCGGTGCTGAAACCGCCGCTGATCACGACGACGGCGACCGATTTCGGGGCGACCCTGGCGCAGTTCGCGATGGTCGCGCTCATCGCGATCGGACTCAACGTCGTCGTCGGTCAGACGGGGCTGCTCGACCTCGGCTACGTCGGCTTCTACGCGGTCGGCGCCTACGTGGTGGCGCTCCTGACCAGTCCGGCCAGCCCGATCTGGGACAGCGGCGATCACGGCATCTTCTCCGGACCCTGGGGATGGCTCGCCTGCGTTCCGCTGGCCATCGTGATCACCGGGATCACCGGCGTGATCCTGGGCAGTCCGACGCTCCGCGTCCGCGGCGACTACCTGGCCATCGTCACGCTCGGGTTCGGCGAGATCGTCCGTCTCCTGGCCGACAACCTGACCGACGTCACCAACGGTCCGGCGGGTCTGCAGGGCGTGCTGTTCCCGGTGGTCGGCCGCAGCGACGGCCACCCGGACGGCGTCTTCGCGAACTCGAACAACTCGGGGGTGCTCAGCTACGGCGTGTGGTGGTACTGGCTGGGGCTGCTGCTCGTGGTGCTGGTGCTGCTGATGATCGGCAACCTCAAGCGCAGCCGGGTCGGCCGGTCGTGGGTGGCGATCCGCGAGGACGAGGACGCCGCCGAGATCATGGGCGTGCCGACCTTCAAGTACAAGCTGTGGGCGTTCGTGATCGGCGCCGGGATCGGCGGTCTCTCCGGTGCGGTCTACGCCGGTCAGGTCCAGTACGTCGACCCCAAGGCCTTCACCGTCATCAACTCGATGCTGTTCCTGTGCGCGGTGGTCCTCGGCGGCCAGGGCAACAAGCTGGGCGTGATCGTCGGCGCGTTCATCATCGTGTACCTGCCCGCGCGGGTGCAGGGCGTGCAGGTCGGCGACCAGTCGCTCGGCGACTACAAGTACCTGTTCTTCGGCATCGCTCTGGTGGCGCTGATGATCTTCCGTCCGCAGGGACTGTTCCCGGCGCGGGCCCGGCTGATCACCTTCGGGCGGCGGGTCTACTCGGCGGTGCATCGGGTTCCGCCGCCACCACCGGGGCAGACCCGGACCGAGGAGGTGAAGGCATGAGCAGACACGCACGCGACGACGATCACTTCGCGGAGATCCTGTCCGATCCGGAGGCGACCGCGGTGCTCGACCCGGTCGTGGTGGACGCGGCCCCGGCCGACCCCGGAGCGGTGGCCGAGGCGGTGGCCCCGCATCGTGACATCGCGGCCGCCGAGGGCGACACCCTGCTGCGGGTGGAGGGGCTCACCGTCGAGTTCGGCGGTCTCGCCGCACTCGACGGCGTCACCTTCGACATCCGACGCGGCGAGATCCTCGGGCTGATCGGCCCCAACGGCGCGGGCAAGACGACCTGCTTCAACGCGATCACCGGCGTGTACACGCCGACCCGCGGCACCGTCTCGTTCGACGGTGCGCCGCTGGGCAAGACGAAGCGGCATCAGATCACCCGGCTCGGTATCGCGCGGACCTTCCAGAACGTCCGGCTCTGGGGTGAGATGACCGCCCTGGAGAACGTGTGCGTCGGCACCGACGCCCGGCACAAGACGTCGGTCTGGGGAGCGATCTTCCGGTCGCCGCGGCTCTACCGCGAGGAGAGGGACGCGGTGGAGCGGGGGATGGCGCTGCTGGAGTTCGTGGGGATCGGGGCCCGGGCCGCGGAGAAGGCCGCGAACCTGTCGTACGGCGATCAGCGTCGTCTGGAGATCGCGCGGGCGCTGGCGACGGAACCGAAACTCCTGTGCCTGGACGAGCCGGCCGCAGGCTTCAACCCGAGCGAGAAGACGGCGCTGATGGAGCTGATCCAGAAGATCCGCGACGACGGCTACACGGTGCTGCTGATCGAGCACGACATGCGGCTGGTCATGGGGGTGACCGACCGGATCGTCGTGCTGGAGTTCGGCCGCAAGATCGCCGAGGGGACACCGAAGCAAGTGCGAGAGAATCCCGCGGTGATCGCGGCCTATCTGGGAGTGCCCGATGACGAACTCGAATGACCCCGTCCCCGGTGCGGCAGGCGGACCGGCCCCCGTCTCACCGGTCTCGGACGCCCCGGTGCTGGAGCTGCGCGACGTGGTGATCGGCTACGGCCGGATCATCGCGCTGCACGGGATCTCGCTGCACGTCGATCAGGGGGAACTGGTCACGCTGCTCGGGGCCAACGGCGCGGGCAAGTCGACGACGATGCGCGGCATCTCCGGGCTCGACAAGTTGACCGACGGCGAGATCTGGTTCGAGGGCGAGCGGATCGACGGGCTGTCCACCCACGACCGGGTCCGCCGCGGCATCATCCAGGTGCCGGAGGGGCGGCACGTCTTCCCCGGGATGACGGTGCTGGAGAACCTCGACATGGGCTGCTACGGGCGTCGGTTCGAGTCCAAGGCCGCCTACAACGAGGTGCTCGACCACGTCTTCGAGCTGTTCCCGCGGCTGGCCGAGCGCAAGAAGCAGTACGGCGGCACCATGTCGGGCGGCGAGCAGCAGATGCTGGCCATCGGTCGCGCGCTGATGGCCCGGCCCCGGCTGCTCCTGCTCGACGAACCGTCGATGGGGCTGGCGCCGATGGTGATCAAGCAGATCTTCGAGATCATCGCCGACATCAACGCCTCGGGCACCACGATCCTGCTCGTCGAGCAGAACGCCCAGCAGGCGCTGAGCCGGTCGGATCGGGGCTACATCCTGGAGACCGGTTCGATCACCCTGGAGGGGGCGGGCCGCGACCTGCTCGTCGATCCGGCGGTCCGGGAGGCCTACCTGGGCGTCGCCTGAGCGCGCACCTCCTACTGCTCCTGACGCGGAGAGGACGTAGTGCTCCGCTCCCTGAGCCGAGGAGGAACGCAGTGACGAGTCGAGTCGAAGGGGCCCACCGAGAACGATCGCCGGCCCCTTCGACTCGCCGGCTCGTTGCGCTCGCATGCGGCTCAGGGAACGGGGTGGCGGTTCGCTGCGCTCGGAGGCGGCTCAGGGAGCGGAGGAGCCCGCCGACACCACCGATGTCGGACCTCCTCATTAGACTCTGACACCGTGAGCCCCGCGAAGACGTCGTCCAGCACTTCCACCCGCAGCAAGTCGGCCGAGAAGCCGACGCTCATGCTGCTCGACGGCCACTCCCTGGCCTACCGCGCGTTCTTCGCGTTGCCCGCCGAGAACTTCCAGACCCACACCGGTCAGGCCACCAACGCGGTGTACGGCTTCACGTCGATGCTCATCAACCTGCTGCGCGACGAGGAGCCCACCCACGTCGGCGCGGCGTTCGACGTCTCGCGGCAGACCTTCCGCTCGGAGATGTTCCCCGAGTACAAGGCGCAGCGCTCCAAGTCGCCCGACGAGTTCCGCGGTCAGGTGGACCTGACCAAGGACGTCCTCGACGCGATGGGGATCCCGGTGATCGCGATCGAGGGCTACGAGGCCGACGACGTGATCGCCACCCTGGCCACCCGCGCCGACGCTCAGGGCTACCGCGTCCTCGTCGTGACCGGCGACCGCGACTCGCTGCAGCTGGTGAACGAGAACATCACCGTGCTGTACCCGAAGCGCGGCGTCTCCGAGCTCACCCGGTTCACCCCGGAGGAGGTGGAGAAGAAGTACGGTCTCACCCCGCGGCAGTACCCCGACTACGCGGCGCTGCGCGGCGATCCCAGCGACAACCTCCCGGGCATCCCGGGGGTGGGGGAGAAGACCGCGGCCAAGTGGATCCGCGAGTACGGTTCCTTCGACGAGCTGGTGAACCGCGCCGACGAGGTGCGCGGCAAGGTCGGGAACTCGCTTCGGGAGAACCTGGCGGCGGTGATCATGAACCGGCGGCTCACCGAGCTGGTGCGCGACATGGACCTGCCCGCCGATCCGGACGATCTCGCATTGCACGGCTGGGACCGCGACCGCATCCACCGGCTGTTCGACGACCTCGAGTTCAAGGTGCTGCGCGATCGGCTCTTCTCGACGCTCACCTCGGCCGAACCCGAGGCCGACGCCGGTTTCGAGGTGAACGGCACCCGGCTGGGGGCGGGCGAGGTGTCGGCCTGGCTCGACGCCCATGCCCGCACCGGACGCAGCGGTCTGGCGGTGACCGGGGAGCATCGGGTGTACGCGTCGGAGGCCACCGGTATCGCGATCGCCGCCGCCGACGGCGAGGCCGCCTTCGTCGACCCGATCGTCCTGAACCCCGACGACGAGGCCGCGCTGGGCGCCTGGCTCGCCGACGCCGACCTGCCCAAGGCCGTCCACGAGGTGAAGTGGGCGATCCACGCCCTGCGCGGCCGCGGCTGGACGCTGGCCGGCGTCACCTCCGACACCGCGCTCGCGGCGTATCTGGTCCGGCCCGGGCAGCGCACCTTCAACCTCGACGACCTCGCCCTGCGTTATCTGCGGCGCGAGCTCAAGGCCGACACCGCCGCCGGCGACGGCCAGCTCTCGCTGCTCGACGACGACGAGGACGAGACCGCCGCGAGCAATCAGCTCATGCTGTCGGCGCAGGCCGTCGCCGAGCTGGCCGACACCCTCGACGTCGAGCTGGAGCGGATCGATTCGGTGGCGCTGCTGCACGACATGGAGCTGCCGCTGGCGTTCGTGCTCGCCGATCTGGAGGAGGCGGGGATCGCCGTCGACCTCGATCACCTGGAAGCGCTGGAGCGGGAGTTCGCCCAGCGGGTCCGGGACGCCGCCGACGCCGCGTACGAGGTGATCGGGGAGCAGGTGAACCTCGGTTCGCCCAAGCAGCTGCAGGTGGTGCTCTTCGACAAGCTCGGCATGCCGAAGACCAAGAAGACCAAGACCGGTTACACGACGGACGCGGATGCGTTGACGTGGCTCTACGAGAAGACCGAGCATCCGTTCCTGAAGTTCCTGCTGGAACACCGTGACGCGACGCGGCTCAAGGTGACCGTCGACGGTCTGCTCAAGACCGTGGCCGACGACACCCGGATCCACACCACGTTCAACCAGACGGTGGCGGCGACCGGCCGGCTCTCGTCCACCGAGCCGAACCTGCAGAACATCCCGGTGCGCACCGAGGCGGGACGCAAGATCCGCGCCGGCTTCGTCGTCGGCACGGCCCGATCGTCCTCCGTGCGAGCCGAGTCCGCCTCCGCACCGGCCGAGTCCGCTTCCACGCCGGCTGAGTCCGCCTCCACGCCGGCTGAGCCCGTCGAAGCCTACGAATGCCTCATGACCGCCGACTACTCGCAGATCGAGATGCGGATCATGGCGCATTTGTCCGGCGACGAAGGCCTGATCGAGGCCTTCAACTCCGGTGAGGACCTGCACAACTTCGTCGGTTCCCGGGCCTTCGGCGTCCCGATCGACCAGGTGGACGCGCAGATGCGTTCGCGGGTGAAGGCGATGTCGTACGGGCTCGCGTACGGTTTGAGCGCCTTCGGCCTGGCCGCGCAGCTGGGCATCAGCCGGGAGGAGGCGCGCGACCAGATGGACCGGTACTTCATGCGCTTCGGCGGGGTCCGCGACTACCTCCACGAGGTGGTGGTGCAGGCGCGGCACAAGGAGTACACCGAGACCATGTTCGGGCGCAGGCGCTACCTGCCGGACCTGAACTCCGACAACTTCCAGCGCCGCCAGTCCGCCGAGCGGATGGCGCTCAACGCACCGATCCAGGGCAGTGCCGCGGACATCATCAAGGTCGCGATGATCAACGTGGCGCGCCGGATCGCCGCCGACGGCCTGCACTCGCGCATGCTGCTGCAGGTGCACGACGAACTCGTCGTCGAGGTGGCGGCGGGGGAGCGCGAGGCGATCGAGTCGCTGGTGCGCGAGGAGATGGGGGCGGCGATCGAACTGTCGGTTCCGCTCGACGTCTCCGTGGGATTCGGTCGTTCCTGGGACGAAGCGGCGCACTGACGGTGCCGACGACGACCGAGAGGCTCACATGATGAACTCAGATCCGATCGAGGCCCGGATCCGGGCGGGGGCGCAGTTCGGTCCGTACCGACTCGACGAACTGCTCGGCCGCGGCGGCATGGGCGAGGTCTATCGTGCCTACGACACGAGCAAGGACCGGATCGTCGCGCTGAAGGTACTCAAGCCCGCGCTCGCCGCCGACCCGGAGTACCGGGAGCGTTTCCGTCGGGAGTCGCGCACCGCCGCGCGGCTCGGGGAACCGCACGTCATCCCGATCCACGACTGGGGCGAGGTGGACGGCGCCCTGTTCATCGACATGCGGTTGGTGGAGGGCAGCGATCTCAAGGCCGTGATCCACCGCGCCGGGCGCCTGGCCCCGGCGCGCGCCGTCGCGATCGTCGACCAGATCGCGTCGGCGCTGGACGCCGCCCACGCCGACCGGCTGATCCACCGCGATGTGAAACCGGAGAACATCCTCGTCGCCGAGCGCGACTTCGCCTACCTCGTGGACTTCGGCATCGCGAACGCCGACGGCGACACCCGGCTCACCCAGACCGGCGGTGCGATCGGCTCGGTCTCGTACATGGCGCCGGAGCTGTTCGACGGTGCGCCGGCCGGTCCGGCGTCGGACGTCTACGCGTTGACGTGCGTGCTGTACGAATGCCTGACCGGGAGTGTCCCGTATCCGGCCGACGGCGTCACCGCGGCGATCAAGGCGCTGCTCACCTCGCCGATCCCGACGGTCAGCGCGGTGGCGCCCGGACTGCCGAGCACGCTCGACGCGGTGATCGCCCGCGGACTCGACCACGACCCGGCGCGCCGCCACGGCTCGGCCGGTGAGCTGGCCGCCGCCGCGGCGGCGGCCCTGCGCGGAAAGACACCGCCTCCGCCGCCCCGCGGCCCGGGCGGCGAGCCGCAGACCCGCATGGTCGTCGCACCGGATGCGACGGCGGTGTCCGCGCCCGTCGCGGGATACTCCCCGACGCGCGAGCGCACGCCCGGACCTGCTCCCGCGGCCGGTTCGGGCCCGCTGCCGCCCGGCACGGGCCGCCTCGGCACGGCGCAGAACTCCCAGCCGGTGCCCTCCCCGACGGTCCACTCGCAACCCGGCTATCCGTATCCCCAGCATTCGGGCTACCAGTACGTCGAGCAGCCACCGCAGCGGTCGTCCGCGCTGGTGCCGGTCCTGATCGGGGTGAGTCTCACGCTCCTGGTGCTGGTGGTGGGCGCCGTCGCGTACGCGCTGCTGTCGCAGAAGGACGAAGGAGACGCCGTGGCCGGTCCGGGAGCACCGTCGGTCGTGGTGGAGAAGGAACGCCGGGTCACGGTCACCTCGACGCACGTGACGGCGACCGAGCCCCGGCCCACAGAGACCCGGACCACCCCGAATCGGACCGTCCGGACGTACGAGGCACCCACCCCGGACGTCGCCGAGAGCGCCGACCCGGACTCGCCCGGTTACGTGCCGCCCCCGCCGCCGCTGGAACAGGCGCCGTATTTCGCGCAGTTCGGAGCGTTCAACGATCTCGGGAACGCCCGCGACCGTGCGGCGCAGCACTACGGCTCGGTGGTGACCGACGGTTCGCTGGTCGGACTCGACACGAATTACGTGGTAGTGCGGCCGACCAACTCGCTGGCCGAGGCGCAGCAGGTGTGCAGCAACTTCTCGGAGGGCACCTGCTACGTGCAGCCCCGCGCACGCTGAATCCCCGTGATCGGGACGGCCTGGCACCGGGTGCCGCGGCGCCCGATACGCTACCGCCATGATCGAAGGTGAGTTGCGGATCGCGGTGCTCGACGGCGACGGGATCGGACCCGAGGTGGTTCCGGTCGCGGTGCGGGCCGCCGATCGGGCGCTGACCGCGCGCGGCGTCGCGGTCCGGTGGGATCGTCTGCCGTTCGGCCGCGCCGCGATCGACTCGCACGGCGCGCCGATCCCGGAACAGACCCTCGACGCCCTGGAGGGCTACGACCTGATGGTGGTCGGGCCGCACGACTCGGCGTCGTACCCGGGGGAGCACCGGTCCGCCCCGGCGCCGGGGGCGATCCTGCGCAAACGGTTCGGGCTCTACGCCAACCTGCGGCCGGCACGGGCGATCCCGGGCGTCGCCGCGACCGCGCCCGACATCGATCTGCTGATCGTTCGGGAGAACAGCGAAGGGCTCTACGCCGACCGGAACATGGCGGTCGGCAGCGGCGAGTTCATGCCGACCCCCGACGTCGCGCTCGCGGTGGGCCTGGTGACCCGGCAGGCCAGCGAACGGATCGCCGAGCGCGCGTTCGAGCTGGCGCGGACCCGGCGCGGACACGTCACCGTCGTGCACAAGGCGAACGTCCTGCGGCTCACCACCGGGCTGTTCCGGGACGCGTGCCTCGACGTCGCCCGGCGGTATCCGGACGTGACGGTCGACCAGCAGCACGTCGACGCGATGGCGGCGCTCCTGGTCCGGCGCCCCGCCGACTTCGACGTCGTGGTGACCGAGAACCTGTTCGGCGACATCCTCTCGGATCTGGCCGCCGAGCTCTCCGGGTCGCTGGGGCTGGCGTCGTCGATCAACTGCTCCGACACCCGCGTGATGGCGCAGGCGGTGCACGGTGCGGCCCCGGACATCGCAGGACGCGGGGTCGCCGATCCGATCGCGATGCTCCACTCGGTGGCCTCGGCGCTGCAGTGGTACGGTCTCCGGCACGACGATGCCCGACCGACCGAGGCCGGCGCCGCCCTCCGCCAGGCCGTCGCCGAGACCGTCGCGAGCGGGATCGGCACCCCGGATCTGGGCGGGACGTCGACGACGGCCGAGTTCGGCGAACGGGTCGTCTCGGTCCTGTAGTTTCATCTCCGTTCACCGTCGACCGCAGGAGCGCCTGCCGTGTGGATCGGAGTCGGGGACAGGGGAGTCCGCCTCGGGCGGAGGAAGAAGGGGGTCCGTGTGAGGCACCGACGACTCCGCGTGTTCGGAGCACTGACGGCGGTCGTCGCGCTGCTGTCCGTCACGGCCTGCGTCAACGACGAGTCGCATCTCGACGTCGCGCCGATCTCGGTGGACGTCGCGGAGCAGCCGCCGCTCGCCGCCCTGGTTCCGGTGCCGGTCGCCGAGCGCGGGGTGCTGCGGGTGGGCACCAATCCGCCGTATCAGCCGAACGAGTTCAAGAACAAGGACGGCCGGATCGTCGGTTTCGACATCGACCTGTTCACCGCGATCGGACAGGTGCTGGGGCTGCGCTTGCAGTTCCTCGAATCCGATTTCGACAAGATCATCCCGGCGATCCAGTCCGGGACCTACGACGCCGGGATCTCGTCGTTCACCGACACCGCCGAACGCGAGAAGCAGGTCGACTTCGTCACCTACTACCGTGCGGGCGTGCAGTGGGTGCAGCGGGCCGGCGACGACGTGGACCCCGACCACGCGTGCGGCCTGAAGGTCGGCGTGCAGTCGACGACGGTGGAGGACACCGACGAGGTGCCCGCCAAGAGCGATGTGTGCGTCGCCGCGGGCGAGCCGCCGATCGACAAGCAGAAGTTCGACGCCCAGGACCAGGCCGTCACCGCGCTGCTGCTGGGGAAGATCGACGCCTTCTCCGCGGACTCGCCGGTGAGCGCGTACGCCGTCAAGAAGACCGCGAAGATCGGGGAGGACCTGGAGCTGGTCGGACCGATCTACGACGCCGCGCCCTACGGCATCCCGGTGCCGAAGGGGTCGCCGCTGGCGCCGGCGATCCAGCGGGCGATGCAGTATCTGATCGACCACGGCCACTACCGGACGATCGCCGAGCACTGGGGCGTCGAAGCCGGGATGATCGAGACCTCGAAGATCAACGGAGCGATGGAATGAGCGAACCGACGACGACAGAGACCGGCGGCACCCCCGAGCCGGACCGTGCTCCCGACCCCGCTGAGACATCCGTCGCAGGCCAGGCTCCCGACCCGATCAAGGCGGTGCCGCTGCGTCATCCGGGGCAGTGGGTCGCGGCCGCGGCGATCCTGATCCTGGCGGGTCTGTTCGGGTACGGCGCCGCCACCAACGAGGCCTACCGGTGGAGCACCTACTTCGACTACCTCTTCGACACCCGCATCGTCGCGGCGGCGGGCTGGACGCTCGCGCTGACCGTCTGCGCGATGCTGCTCGGCGTGGTGTTGGGCGTGGTCATGGCGGTGATGCGGCTCTCCCCGAACCCGGTGCTGCGGTCGGTGGCCTGGGTGTACCTGTGGATCTTCCGCGGGACGCCGGTGTACGTGCAGCTGGTGCTGTGGGGCCTGTTCGGCTCCATCTACAAGCAGATCGATCTGGGCATCCCGTTCGGTCCGCAGTTCTTCCACATCGACGTGCAGGCGATGAACGCCGCCTTCCTGTTCGCGGTGATCGGTCTCGGACTCAACGAGGCCGCGTACATGGCCGAGATCGTCCGCGCCGGCATCACCTCGGTGCCCGAGGGCCAGCTGGAGGCGTCGGTGGCCCTGGGCATGACGTGGTCGCAGACCATGCGCCGGGTGGTGCTGCCGCAGGCCATGCGGGTGATCATCCCGCCCACCGGCAACGAGCTGATCAGCATGCTCAAGACCACCTCGCTGGTCACCGCCATACCGTTCTCCCTGGAGCTGTACGGGCAGCAGCGCGACATCTCCAGCCTCAACTTCCAGCCGATCCCGATGCTGCTGGTCGCCTCCACCTGGTATCTGGCGATCACCAGCATCCTCATGGTCGGTCAGCACTATCTGGAGAAGCACTACGCGAAGGGGGCCAGCCGGATGCTGAGCGACCGTCAGCTCGAAGACCTGGCTCAGGCCGAGACGCTGGAGGGCGGCCGATGAACACCGTGAAGGCGCAGGACGCTCCGAAGACGCAGGCCACCCCGATGGTGGTGGCCGAGGAGGTCTGCAAGAGCTTCGGCGCGCTGCAGGTGCTCAAGGGGATCTCCCTGGAGGTGGGCCACGGCGAGGTGTCCTGCCTGATCGGCCCGTCCGGGTCGGGCAAGTCGACGTTCCTGCGGTGCGTCAACCACCTGGAGAAGGTCAGCGCCGGGCGGCTGCGGGTCGACGGCGAGCTGATCGGCTATCGGGAGCGCGGCAACAGGCTGTACGAGATGAGCCCGCGTGACGCCGCCAAGCAGCGCCGGGACATCGGCATGGTCTTCCAGCACTTCAACTTGTTCCCGCACCGGACGGTGCTCGCCAACGTCATCGAGGCGCCGATGCTGGTGAAACGGCAGTCGCGCGACGAGGCGGCGGCCCGCGCCGAGGACCTTTTGGCCAAGGTCGGGCTGGCGAGCAAGGCCGACGCCTACCCGGCACAGCTCTCGGGCGGTCAGCAGCAGCGGGTGGCGATCGCGCGGGCGCTGGCGATGGAGCCGAAGCTGATGCTGTTCGACGAGCCGACGTCGGCCCTCGATCCGGAGCTCGTGGGCGACGTCCTCGCCGTCATGCGCGATCTCGCCCAGGCCGGGATGACCATGCTCGTGGTGACCCACGAGATGGGGTTCGCCCGCGAGGTGGCCGACCAGCTGGTGTTCATGGCCGACGGCGTCGTCGTCGAACGCGGCGACCCGCGGCGGATGCTCGAGGACCCGCAGCACGAGCGAACTCGGACATTCCTCTCGAAACTGCTCTGACATGCATTGGTCATGCTGAACGGCAGCCGAATTCAAGGCTTCATTCTGTAAAAGCTCTCGTCTGATTATTTACGCGAAGACGCACACCGAGAACCCCTCCGCGGGGGAAAGTTATTGCCACGCACTGTGACACAGTTCTCAGCGTGTGGCCGTCAACGGAGACGCGCGGGGTAGGACAACCAATCGGTGAGTCACAAATTCGCCGAAGGAATCGAGGAGAGCATGCCCGTCAACAAACGCCTGATCCCCAGCGGAAGACCGACGCGATGAGCGGCGGCGGGGAACTCAACAAGGGCCTGAGCGACCGGCAGCTCAGGATGATCGCGATCGGCGGCGTGATCGGCGCCGGCCTGTTCGTCGGCTCCGGTGTCGTCATCGGCAAGACCGGTCCGTCGTCGTTCATCACGTACGCGCTGGCCGGCGTGCTGGTCATCATGGTGATGCGGATGCTCGCCGAGATGGCCGTCGCGAACCCGACCACCGGCTCGTTCGCCGACTACGCCCGCGCCGCGCTCGGCAACTGGGCCGGCTTCTCGATCGGCTGGCTGTACTGGTACTTCTGGGTGGTGGTCGTCGGTTTCGAGGCCATCGCCGGCGCCAAGATCATCCAGTTCTGGTTACCGTCGGCGCCGCTCTGGCTCACCTCGCTGGTCCTCATGGTGGCGATGACGGCCACGAACCTGTTCTCGGTGTCGTCGTTCGGTGAGTTCGAGTACTGGTTCGCCGGGGTGAAGGTCGCCGCGATCATGCTCTTCATCGGCCTCGGCGTCTTCTTCGTGATGGGCTGGTGGCCCGGCGTCTCGATGGACTTCTCCAACCTCACCTCGCACGGCGGGTTCTTCCCGCTGGGTGCCATGGCCGTCACCGTCGGTGTGGTCACGGTGATCTTCTCGATGGTCGGCGCCGAGATCGCCACCATCGCCGCCGCCGAGTCGGACAACCCGGAGAAGAACGTCGCGCGGGCCGCGAACTCGGTGATCGCGCGTATCTCGGTGTTCTTCGTCGGCTCCACCTTCCTGCTGGTCGTGATCGTCCCGTGGAACACCATGGGCAGCAGCGGCCACGGCGGCAGCGCCTCGCCGTTCGTTCAGGCCATGCAGACCATGGGGATCCCCGGCGCCGAGCACATCATGAACGCGGTGGTCCTCACCGCCGTGCTGAGCTGCCTGAACTCCGGCCTGTACACCGCCTCGCGCATGCTCTTCGTGCTCGCGGCCCGCCGCGAGGCCCCGGCGTCGCTCGTCGAGGTGAGCAAGAACGGCGTGCCGTCCAAGGCGATTCTGGCCTCGTCGGTCATCGGCCTGATCTGCGTCATCGCCGCGGCGTTCTGGGAGGACACGATCTTCGCGTTCCTGCTGAACTCGTCGGGTGCGGTGATCCTGTTCGTCTACGGCATCATCTGCGTCTCGCAGATCGTCCTCCGATTCCGGAACGGGAGCGAGCAGCTCAAGGTCAAGATGTGGCTCTTCCCGGTGCTGTCGATCCTGACCGCGGTCGCGATCCTGGCGATCCTGGTGCAGATGGGCATCGACGACGGCACCCGCTCGCAGCTCCTCCTGAGCCTCGGCGCCTGGCTCCTGGTGGTCGTCCTGTTCCTGGTCAACCGGAAGTTCGTCAACGACCGGTCGATCGACGAGGTGGCCGAGGCGCCGGCCGAGTCCGAGCGCGTCCTGGTTCTGGCGAACCAGACGCTCGACTCCGACGAGCTGATGGCCGAACTGCATTCCCGCGGCGTCGACGACACGACGGAGTACTTCGTCGTCGTCCCGGAGAGCCCGGTCGAGACCGGTGCGGCCGACCGGTACGGTCCGCTCGATCTGGTCGAGGAGACCCGACGCATCGCACAGGAACGACTGGACGCGACCCTGGAGAGCCTCCGCGGCGACGGACTGCGGGTCGACGGCACGCTCGGTGACGCCCGGCCGCTCCGGGCCCTCGCCGACGGGGTCGAGAGCTTCGGCCCGGACCAGATCGTCATCTCGACGCTGCCGTCGGAGCAGTCGGTCTGGGAGCGCTTCGACGTCGTCGACCGGGCGCGGGAGCAGTACCGGATGATCCCGGTGGTGCACGTGACCTCCCGGATCAAGGATCCGGAGCCGCAGCCATGACGATCGTCGCGGGATACAGCGCCACCCGCCGGAATCAGGCGCCGATCGAACTGGCGGTGAAACTCGCCGCCACGACGGGTGAGCCGATCTCGGTGGTGGCCGTGGTGGAGCGGCGTTCGCCACCGCACAGCGACCCCGTGGAGGACGAGTACCTGGACTACGTGACCGTGCAGGCCGAGCGCGCCCTGCACTCCGCGGTGGAGGATCTGCCGAGCGGCGGGGTCACCGTGGACGTGCGGGTGGGGCCGTCGATCGCCAAGACGCTCGCGGCGTACGCCCGCGAGGTCGACGCCGGAGTGGTGACGGTGGGCGCCTCGTCGTCGAGCCTGCTCGGCCGGATCGCGCTCGGCGGCGTCACCAACCGGGTGGTCCACGGCGGGTCGACGCCGGTGGTGATCGCACCGCGTGGCTACCTCGCCGGCCGGGGACCGTTCCGGCGGATCACCGTCTCCTACGGCGGCCGGGCCGATGTGCACCGGCTGATCCCGGGCGCGGCCGAACTCGCGGCCCGCTGGGGGGTGCCGCTGCGCATCGTCTCGTTCGCGGTCCGCGATGTGGCGGCGGTCGGCATCAGCGCGCCCCCGGCGGCGGAGTCGCTCGTGGTGGACAAGTGGTGGCAGCAGACCCAGGACGGCATCCGGCGGCAGCTGGAGGAGGTCCGGGGGCAGATGTCCGGCGCCGACCTCCAGGTGGAGATGGGTTCCGGGGAGGACTGGCGCAGCGCCGTGGAGTCCGTCGGCTGGGACGGCGACGACCTGCTGGTGCTCGGTTCCGGGGCGGCGGCGCCGTCCCAGCAGATCTTCCTCGGTACCGCCGCGGCCCGCATCCTGCGGGCGGCGCCGGTGCCGGTGATGATCCTGCCCAACGTCGTCGATCAGTAGTACGACTCACTCGAGCGCAGGTCGTGACCCGCGGTGCCCGGACGGCATCGATGCGGGTCACGGCCTGCGCTCGACCGCATCCATGATCAGCAGGGCGGTGTGCAGCGAGGTCCGCGACTCGGCGTCCTCCAGGTCGACGCCGAGGATGCGCGAGAGCGTCGCGAGGCGCGCGTACAGGGTGGGGCGTGACATGTGCAGCGTCTTGGCGAGTTCGGACTTGTTGCCGCCGGCCGCGAGGTAGGCGCGCAGGATGTCGTAGGCGTCGTCGTCGTGCCGGACGCGGTGGTCGAGGATACCGCGCAGCTCGGTCTCGGCGAAGGCCTTCACCCGCGGATCGTCGGCCAGCAGATACAGCAGACCGCGCAACCGGACGTCGGCGGCGCGGTGGTAGGGCCGGGCGAGCGGATCGGGGTCGCGGGGCATGGCGATGGCCACCTCGGCGATGTGCGCCGACTCGGCCAGTTCGGCTGCGGCGTCGACCAGGCGAGGTGAGGCCGCGGCCACCCCGATCGCGCAGTCGGCGATCCCGTCGAGCCGGAGCAGAGCGGCCCGGATCTCCGCCGCCGTCCGGGTGAGCAGGAGATCGATGTCGGCGCCGGGCGGCTGGGACAGCAGGAGGTCGACGTGCCGGCCCTGGCGGTCGGCGACCAGGGCGGTCTGCTTCTGCACGACGACGGCGCGGCGCGTGGCGTCGAGCACCTGGGCCAGTCGGCGCTGGGCCACCACCTGGTCGGTGCGCGGCGCACCCGTGAGACGGACGGTCATCGGGATGTAGGTGATCGACGGCTGCAGTCCGAGGGTGCTCGCCCGCGCCATCGCCAGACCTTCGTCGGTGATCCGGCCGCGACGCAGATCGTCGAGCAGACTGCTCTGGGCCTGCTGTTCGAGGGAGTCCTCGGCCTGCTCCACCATGCGCCACAGCGTCAGCGCCTGCGCGGCGCGTTCGAGGACCATGCGGGCCTCGGCCGAGTCCGCGGCGGTGTCGGGGCCGGGCATCACCAGTCGACCCCAGTGCCGGCGCTGCGGACCGACCGGGGTCACGAGCCACGACTCGGGGCCCGAGCGGGCGGTCTCCCTGGTCCAGGGCGTGAGCCGGGACTGCTTGGACCAGTCCCGCAGCAGCTGTGACGTGGGGACGGTCGCGGCGGCCACGGTCAGGACGTGATGGTTGAGGTCTTCCAGGACCACCGGCAGGTCGAGCAGTCGGCCCGCCGCCGACACGATCTCGGCCATCGAGGCGCGCGTCATGGTGAGCTCGCTGAACACCTCGTGCGCCCGGTGGGCGAAGACCACGGCGTCGTACTGTTCGGCCACGATCAGCCGGTGCGCGGCCTCGGTGACGTCGACGAAGCGCGTCTCCTTCGCCAGCGCGATCAGCGGGAAGCGCAGCTCGTCGGCGGCCCGCCGGAACGCGGGGTCGACCGCGGTGATCTGCGGGCCGAGTTCGACGATCAGCCCGACCGCTCCGGCCTCCTGCAGGCCGCGCAGGTATTCGTCGGCCGCGGCCGGATCGGTCATCGCGACACCGGTGGTGAGCACCAGTTCACCGCCGGTGAGCAGTGCGGTGAGGTCGGCGACCTCGGAGACGTGCACCCAGCGCACCGGTCGGTCCAGCTCGGCGTGTCCGGCGACCACGGTGGGTTCGCCGCGCTGCACGGGGTCCGATTCGAGGATCTGACGGATCGAGGGAAGCATTGACAGATCGTAGCGAAAATATCCTTTCGGATGTCACTGTGTCGGCCCCGGTGTCGGGAATGATCGGGGAACCTGGAACCAAGCGAACGCACATCCGCGCTCGACAGCGCTGCTGAGAGGAATTCATCTCCATGACCGCCACCATCGCCGACAGCACTGTCGCCACCGTCACCCACTGGATCGACAACGCGCCCTTCGCGGGTTCGGGAGAACGCACCGCACCGGTGAAGAACCCGGCGACCGGCGCCGAGATCGGTCGGGTCGCGCTGGCCGACGTCGACGACGCCCGCGCGGTGATCGCCGCCGCGGCGGCCGCCTTCCCGGCCTGGCGGGACACCTCGCTGGCCAAGCGCGTGGAGGTCCTGTTCCGGTTCCGCGAACTGCTGAACGCACGCAAGGGCGAACTCGCCGAGATCATCACCGCCGAGCACGGCAAGGTCCACTCCGATGCGCTCGGCGAGATCGCACGCGGCCAGGAGGTCGTGGAGGTGGCCTGCGGCATGCCGGTGCTGATCAAGGGCGGGTTCACCGAGAACGCCTCCACCGGCGTCGACGTGCACTCGGTCCGTCAGCCGCTCGGACCGGTCGGCATCATCTCGCCGTTCAACTTCCCGGCGATGGTGTCCATGTGGTTCTTCCCGATCGCCATCGCCGCGGGCAACACCGTCGTGGTGAAGCCGTCGGAGAAGGATCCCAGCGCCACCAACTGGATCGCCGAGCTGTGGGCCGAGGCGGGACTGCCCGCGGGCGTGTTCAACGTGCTGCACGGCGACAAGGTGGCCGTCGACGAGCTGCTGACCAACCCGGCGATCAAGGGGATCAGCTTCGTCGGCTCCACCCCGATCGCGCAGTACGTGTACGCCACCGGGACCGCGGCCGGCAAGCGCGTGCAGGCGCTCGGCGGCGCCAAGAACCACGCCGTCGTGCTGCCCGACGCCGACCTCGACCTGGCCGCCGACGCGATGGTCAACGCCGGATTTGGGGCCGCGGGGGAGCGCTGCATGGCCATCTCGGCGTGCGTGGCGGTCGGCGACGTCGCCGACGAGCTGGTCGCCAAGATCGTCGAGCGCGCGAAGACCCTCACCACCGGAGACGGCGTCAAGG
Source organism: Gordonia sp. (in: high G+C Gram-positive bacteria) (assembly GCF_047600385.1). Lineage (GTDB taxonomy): Bacteria > Actinomycetota > Actinomycetes > Mycobacteriales > Mycobacteriaceae > Gordonia. Next base: position 2,715,363 of record NZ_JASGKZ010000001.1, read on the forward strand.
GCTCGAACGCCGACATGGGGCCGCTGATCACCCGCGAGCACTGCGATCGAGTGACCTCCTACGTCGCCGCGGGCGAGGCCGCAGGCGCGACCATCGCGCTGGACGGACGCACCGTGGTCGCCGAGGGCGACGACGTGGCCGACGGCTTCTGGCTGGGCCCGACCCTGATCGACCACGTCACCCCCGAGATGAGCGTCTACACCGACGAGATCTTCGGCCCGGTCCTCTCGGTGCTCCGCGTCGAGAGCTACGAGGAGGCGCTGGGCCTCATCAACTCGAACCCGTTCGGCAACGGCACCGCGATCTTCACCAACGACGGCGGTGCGGCCCGCCGCTTCCAGAACGAGGTCGAGGTCGGCATGGTCGGCATCAACGTCCCGATCCCGGTCCCGATGGCCTACTACAGCTTCGGCGGCTGGAAGAACTCGCTGTTCGGCGACACCCACGCGCACGGCGCCGAGGGCGTGCACTTCTTCACCCGCGGCAAGGTCGTGACCAGCCGCTGGCTCGACCCGAGCCACGGCGGCCTGAACCTCGGTTTCCCGACCAACTCCTGACCGCAGCCCCGCACGAGAGTAAGGACACCCGATGACGTCCACCCTGAACGACGCCGTCCTGCCGACCGGCGAGCCGGTCGACGCCGCGATCGAGGCCGGTCGTCGCGCCTACGAACTGGATCGCAAGCACGTCTTCCATTCGTGGTCGGCGCAGGCGCTGATCGACCCCATGACGATCGTCGCCGCGCAGGGCTCGTACGTCTGGGACGGCGAAGGCCGCAAGCTGCTCGACTTCTCGTCGCAGCTGGTGAACACCAACATCGGACACCAGCATCCGGCGGTCACCGCGGCGATCGCCGCCCAGGCCGGTCGGCTGGCGACGATCGCGCCGCAGTACGTCAACGACGCCCGCTCCGAAGCGGCCCGGCTGATCACCGACCGCACCCCGGGCGACCTGAACCGGGTGTTCTTCACCAACGGCGGCGCGGACGCCAACGAGCACGCGGTGCGCATGGCCCGGCTGCACACCGGCCGGTACAAGGTGCTCACCCGGTTCCGGTCGTACCACGGCGGCACCGACACGGCGATCAACATGACCGGCGATCCGCGACGCTGGGCCAACGACCGCGGGGCCCACGGGATCGTGCACTTCGACGGCCCGTTCCTGTACCGCTCGGTGTTCCACGCGCAGACGCCGGAGCAGGAGTCGCAGCGTGCACTGGCGCATTCTCGATCGACTGGTGGCGCTGGAGGGGCCCGAGACGATCGCGGCGATCGTGCTCGAGGCGATCCCCGGAACCGCGGGCATCATGGTGCCGCCGCCCGGCTACATGGCGGGGGTGCGGGAGATCTGCGACCGGCACGGCATCGTGTTCATCGTCGACGAGGTGATGGCCGGTTTCGGTCGGGCCGGCGACTGGTTCGCGATCGACGGTCTCGACGCCGAGTCCAACGACGGCGAGGGCGTGATCCCCGATCTGCTGACCTTCGCCAAGGGCGTCAACTCCGGATACGTGCCGCTGGGCGGCGTCGCGATCAGCGAGGCGATCGCGGCGACCTTCGCCGAGCGCGCCTACCCGGGCGGGCTGACCTATTCGGGCCATCCGCTGGCCACCGCCGCGGCGGTCGCCACGATCACCGCGATGGAGGACGAGGGGATCGTGGCGAACGCGGCCCGTATCGGCGCCGACGTGCTCGGCCCGGGGCTGCGCGACCTCGCCGAGCGGCATCCGAGCGTCGGCGAGGTCCGCGGCAAGGGCGTGTTCTGGGCGATCGAGCTGGTCGCCGACCGGGAGACCCGGGAGCCGCTCGCGCCGTACGGCGGCAGCAGCCCCGCGATGGCCGAGACGCTCGCCGAGGCCAAGCGGCTGGGCATGCTGCCGTTCGCGAACTTCAACCGCATCCACGCGGTGCCGCCGTGCACGGTGACCGACGACGAGGTGCGCGAGGGTCTGGAGATCCTCGACGCCGCGCTGAGCGTCGCCGACACGCATGTGAAGTGACACGCATGTGAGATAGATAGAGCCTCGACGAAGCTGGAACCTCCGTCGGACGACGACGCCGGCGCCCCTCTCCCCGGGGGCGTCGGCGTCGTCGTCTGCCGGGGCGACTCCGCGGAGAGCGGAGTGCCGCCCGGCGGTCTCAGGGCTTGCGGCACACGAAGATCGCCGTGCCCGGGAAGTACGATCCGCGCAGCGGCGACCACTGACCCCACTCGTCGTCGAGGTCGTCGGGCCACTCGGGTTCCACCACGTCGTCGACGATCAGGCCGGCCGCGACGATCTCCCGGATCCGGTCGCCCATCGTGCGGTGATGTTCGACGTAGGTGACCTTCCCGTCGGCATCGGTCTCCGAATACGGCGTGCGGTCGAAGTAGGACATCTGCACCTTCAGGCCTTCGGGCCCGGGATCGTCGAGGAACATCCAGCGCATTGGGTGGTTGGTGGCGAACACCCAGCGGCCGCCGGGGCGCAGCACCCGCGCCACCTCGCGCATCACCCGCGCCGAATCGGCGACGAAGGGGACCGCGCCGAACGCCGAGCACGCGAGATCGAAGGACTCGTCGGCGAAGGGGAGGTGTTCGGCGCCGGCCAGCACCAGGGGGACGGGCCGGTCGTCGTGCACCATGGCGGCCACGGCGTGGCCGAGCATCCCCGCCGAGACGTCGAGCCCGACCACGTGTGCCCCGCGGGCGGCGAGCCACCGGGAGCACGGCGCCGCCCCGCAGCCGATCTCGAGCACGTCGCGGCCGGTCACCTCGCCGAGCAGGCCGACCTCTTCTTCCCGGAGTCGTTCGGGACCCCACACGAAGTCGCCGCCGGGGACGTGATTGCCCAGGAAGGAGCCGTGTTCGGCCTGGTAGCCGTCGGCCTCGTCGTCCCACCACGACCGGCTCGCGGATTCGCTGGTCGCCGAGTCGACGGCGCCGAGGAGACGGGGTGGGCGAGGCGAGTCGGAGGTCATGGTCTCCGAGGGTAGGCGTCCCCGTGGCGGCGACGGCATTGGCGGTGACGGCATTTGTGCAGCGCAGAGGGGTGGAGTAGCCTATATCTCGCGTGTGCGTGATGCGCGCGTTCTCCGGTTTCGCCGAATGCTCTTCGAGCGGCCTGCGGAAACGGGGAGATCCATCGGTGAAACCCGACATGACCGGTACGGATGTGTCGTGTGGAGCCGTCAACCTACTACTTACCTGTCCGGAGCACCTCAACATATGTCGTCCCCCACGATCACCTCGCCGCAAGTAGCCGTCAATGACATCGGCTCGGCTGAGGACTTCCTTGCCGCCATCGACTCCACGATCAAGTACTTCAACGATGGCGACATCGTCGAGGGCACCATCGTCAAGGTCGATCGCGACGAGGTTCTGCTTGACATCGGCTACAAGACCGAGGGCGTGATCCCCTCGCGTGAGCTGTCGATCAAGCACGATGTCGACCCGAGCGAAGTCGTCGAGGTCGGCGACGAGGTCGAGGCACTTGTTCTCACCAAGGAGGACAAGGAAGGCCGCCTCATCCTGTCGAAGAAGCGCGCTCAGTACGAGCGCGCCTGGGGCACCATCGAGGAGCTCAAGGAGCGTGACGAGGCCGTCAAGGGCACCGTCATCGAGGTCGTCAAGGGCGGCCTGATCCTGGATATCGGCCTGCGCGGCTTCCTCCCGGCGTCGCTGGTGGAGATGCGTCGTGTCCGCGACCTGCAGCCGTACATCGGCAAGGAGGTCGAGGCCAAGATCATCGAGCTCGACAAGAACCGCAACAACGTGGTCCTGTCGCGTCGCGCCTGGCTCGAGCAGACCCAGTCCGAGGTCCGCAGCGAGTTCCTCAACAAGCTGGCCAAGGGTCAGGTCCGCAAGGGCGTCGTCTCCTCGATCGTCAACTTCGGTGCGTTCGTCGATCTCGGCGGCGTCGACGGCCTGGTCCACGTGTCCGAGCTGTCCTGGAAGCACATCGACCACCCGTCCGAGGTCGTGGCCGTGGGCGACGAGGTCACCGTCGAGGTCCTCGACGTCGACATGGATCGCGAGCGCGTCTCGCTCTCGCTCAAGGCGACGCAGGAAGACCCGTGGCGTCAGTTCGCCCGCACCCACGCGATCGGTCAGATCGTGCCGGGCAAGGTCACCAAGCTCGTCCCGTTCGGCGCCTTCGTCCGCGTCGAGGAGGGCATCGAGGGCCTGGTGCACATCTCGGAGCTGGCCGAGCGCCACGTCGAGGTCCCGGACCAGGTCGTCGCCGTGGGCGACGACGCGATGGTCAAGGTCATCGACATCGACCTGGAGCGTCGTCGTATCTCGCTGTCGCTGAAGCAGGCCAACGAGGACTACACCGAGGAGTTCGACCCCTCGAAGTACGGCATGGCCGACAGCTACGACGAGCAGGGCAACTACATCTTCCCCGAGGGCTTCGACGCCGAGACCAACGAGTGGCTCGAGGGCTACGACGCTCAGCGTGAGGAGTGGGAGGGCCGCTACGCCGAGGCGGAGCGCCGTCACAAGATGCACACCGCTCAGATGGAGAAGTTCGCCGCCGCGGCCGCCGAGGCCGAGAACGCCGGAGACTACTCCAGCTCCACCGGTTCGGCCGCCTCGAGCAGCAGCTCCAGCGGTTCGGCTCCGGCCGGCGGCTCGCTGGCCAGCGACGAGCAGCTCGCCGCCCTGCGCGAGAAGCTGACCGGCAACGCCTGAGATCGTCCGACTCCCTGAGAGTCGACCCGATCCCTGAGGTCACGAAGAACCCCCGTTCTCACGAACGGGGGTTCTTCGCATCTCAACGGCCGGCGGCATCCCGCAGCGGGACCAGTTCCTCGTTCCACACGCGGAGCGCCTCGGCGGCGAGTTCCTCCGGCGTCCCGTGGTTCACCAGCCAGATGTCGGCCACCTCGCGGCGCTGGTCGTCGGTGGCCTGCTGGTCGATGCGCCGGCGCGCGTCGTCGGGATCCATGCCGCGGTGGTCGACCAGACGCTTCAGGCGGACGTCGGCGTCGGTGTGCACCACGACGACGGCGTCGTAGAAGGGGGCCATGCCGTTCTCCACCAGAAGCGGTACGTCGTGGAGGACGATCGCATCCTCCGGTGCGGCGGCGAACAACTCGGCGGTGCGCGCACCGATCAACGGGTGGGTGATGGAGTTCAGTGTCGCGGTGCTCTCGGCGTCGACGAAGGCCCGGGCCGCGAGCGCCGTGCGGTCGAGGGCGCCGTCGTCGTCGAGGATCTCCGGTCCGAACGCCTCGACCAGGGCGGCCAGCCCCGGGCTGCCCGGCTCCACCACCTCGCGAGCGACGGCGTCGGCGTCGACGTGATAGGCGCCCTGGTCGACGAAGGTCTTGGCCACGGTCGATTTTCCGGCGCCGATACCGCCGGTCAGTCCCACTTTGATCACGCCGTCCAGTCTGACATCTCGGCGGCGATGCATCCCTCGGTACTCGTCAGCAGGGCGTCCTGCGAACCGGGCGGCCGGGGTGCGGGGACGTCATTCCCAGGTGTAGTCCGCGCCGAGGATCTCCGCGCAGAACCCGACCGTGCGGGCCGGGTCGCTCTGGATGTCGTAGGCGAACACCTTCTGCTTCTCCGTGTCGGCGCAGTCGGACACGCTCTTGGAATCGGCACGTTCGGTGATCTTGTACCGGGCGGCCGACACCGTCGAGGACTCCGTGCAGTCGACGGTCTTGATCTCCGGTCCGAATCGGGTCTCCTCGTAGCAGGTGCCGACCCGGTAGTTCGGCACCAGACACAGGACGTCACGACTCGAACCGCGGCCGTGCTCGTACACCGACAGGGAGTAACCGCCCGCCTTGCAGGCCTCGTTGTCGGCGAGCTTGGCCGCGACGATGTACGACGACGGACCGGTGTCGTCGCAGGAGATGCCTTCGGTCTTCACGTTCGTGGCGGAGCCGGTCATCGAGATGCAGGTGCCCGGCGTCGTGGTCTGGACCGATTCGCCCTCCTTCTTGTCGAAGACGCCGAACGCCGCCAGGAGTCCGAGCACGGCGAAGCCGGCGAGGAAGAAGAGGGCCTTGCGTGTCCCCGCGTTCATCCGCTTCCGGGGCGGCGGAGTCTGCGCGGCGTAGGCCGCGGCAGGCATCTGAGGCGGCACCCCCGAGGAGCCGCCGGGATACGGATGCCCGGATTGCGGATACCCGGGATACGGATGACCCGGAGTCGGGGGCTCCTGCGGTGCCGGTCGGCCCGGCTGCTCCGACATGAACGGGTTCGGGGTGGTCATGATGTCCAGACTCTCGTTGTGGGGGAACAGGATCGAACCAGGACCGCAATTCTGGCACACGGTGCGCCGACGGCGATCACGGTGCACGGGCGACTGTGGCCCAGATCGCTTCGTGCTTCCCGTCGCCGTTCCCGGCCGCACCGACGGTCAGGCGGGGCGGTCGAGCCAGGTCAGGCGTTCGCCGACCTGCGCGTCGAGCCACGACTGGACGTCGCCGGCGACGGCCGCGCCGATCAACGCCTGCGCCGCGATCTCGGTCGCCTCGGTGGCCTCGGCGGTGGTGACCAGCCCGGCGGCGTGCGCTTCGAAGAGTTCGTCGACGTCGATCAGCGCCAGGGGGCTGCCGGGCGCGTCGACCAGGTCGAGGTACCAGTCCACGGCGTGCCAGCGCCCGTCGTCGTCGGGACCGTGGAAGCGGCCGACGTCCAGGTAGAGGCGTTGCCCCTCGCGGTAGCCGCCGACGAAGTGGAAGATGTTGGCCCGCAGCCCGAGCGACGGGAGCAGCCAGGTCTCCAGGTGATGGAAGCGGGGATGGTCGGCGGTCCGGGACATGTAGAGCCCGTACTCGGTGGCGCGGTACTCCTCGACGGGCCGCACGAAGCCCTTGTTGTCGGTGTTGGTGCGCGCGGGGACGTCGAACACCTCCCGCTTGGGCGGGTGCACGGGGGCGTGGGTCGGCTGATCAGACACCGGTCACCTCGCCGTCGGGGGTGACCGCGAAGTTCGGGTTGTGGACGAAGTCCCAGCGGAAGCCGTCGGGATCGGCGATGCAGGCGCTCGTGCCGCCCCACTCCCGGCGGGCGGGTTCGCCGACGGAGACGGCGCCGGCGGCGAGGGCCCGGCGGTACAGCTCGCCGACCAGATGCTCGGCGGCCACGTTGTGTCCGAGGGACATCGGCGGCGCCGTCGGACCGTGCCCGACGTCGCCGTACTCGCTCGGCATGGAGGCGACGTTCCAGAGCGCCAGGAGGAGTCCGTGACCGGCCTGGACGAAGGAGATCTCGTCGGCGATCCGGCTGACCGGGCGGAATCCGAGGCCTTCGGTGTAGAAGCGGTGCGAGGTCTCGACGTCGCGGACGCCGAGGGTGATCGCGGTGACGTGGGGGAGCGGAGCGCCTGTCATGCCCTGAACATTAGGCGCGGGGTCCGACGATCGCCGACCGTCGACCGGGATACGCATGCGCGTATGCGTTTTTGACAATAATTTTCATCAGACTGTTCACTGGCCCGCATGAGAAACAGCGTCAAACTCCTCGCCCTGTCCTCGGCGGCGGTGCTCGGGCTGGTCGGCTGCTCGTCGAACGACGACGAGCACGACTCGCCGGCCGGATCCGCGTCGAACGCCGCCGAACACGAGACCGCCCAGCCGCGCCTCGTCCTCACCTACGACGGCGGTGTCACCGTGGTCGACGCGACCACGCTCGAGAAGGTCGCCGACGTCCCGGTGGAGGGCTTCACCCGCGTGAACGAGGCGGGCGACGGCCGCTACGCCTTCGTCTCGACGTCCGACGGGTTCCGGCTGCTCGACGTCGGCACCTGGACCGAGGCGCACGGCGATCACGGGCACTCGTACACCGCGGCGCCGAAGTTCACCGACATCGACTACACCGGAGAGAAGCCGGGGCACGTGGTGCTGCACGACGACAAGACCGTGCTCTTCACCGACGGCACGGGTGCGGTGCGCATCCTCGATCCGAAGAAGCTCGGCACCGAGGACGCGGTGGCGAGCGAGTTCACCGTCCCGGCGCACCACGGTGTGGCCGTCGCCCGCGCCGACGGCAGCGTGGTGGTCTCCAAGGGCGATTCTGAGACCCGCACCGGCGCGTTCATCCGTGACGCCTCGGGCAAGACCGTCGCCGAGAACGACGAGTGCCCCGGCCTGCACGGTGAGGCCGCCGGGAAGGACGGCGTGATCACCTTCGGCTGCGAGGACGGCATCCTGATGGTGAAGGGCGACCGGTTCACCAAGATCAAGGCCGCCGCACCGTACGCGCGCATCGGCAACCAGGCCGGCAGCGACGCATCGCCGATCATCCTCGGCGACTACAAGACCGACAAGGACGCCGAACTGGAGCGGCCGCGGAAGTTCTCGCTGACCGACACCCGCACCGGCACCATCCGCGTGGTCGACATCGACACCACCTACAGCTTCCGGTCGCTGGGCCGCGGCCCGAACGGCGAGGCCCTGATCCTCGGCGCCGACGGCAAGCTGCACGTCTTCGACCCCGAGACTGGCAAGGAGACCGCCGCCTACCAGCTGATCGCCCCGTGGACCGAGCCGGACGACTGGAAGGACCCGATGCCCGATCTGCACGTCATCGGCTCCACCGTCTACATCACCGAGCCCGCCAAGCAGCGGGTGCTCGCCGTGAGCCTGCACGACGGCAAGGTGCTCACCGAGAAGTCCACCGGGAAGGCGAACATGGAGATGACCGGCGTCACCGGCTGAGCGTCGACCGGACCGAACGAGAACAGGGTCGTGCCCCGGCAACCGGGGGCACGACCCTTTCTCCGTCGAGACCGCCGTCCCCGGAGCGGGGGCACAGGCATTGGAGCCGGACTGTCGGTACCTCGGATTACCCTGGGGCCATGGCATTCGCAGCGGAACAGCCGATCGTCGCGCACTCGGAGCACCGACCCCTCGGCGAGGTGGAACGGTCGAACACCGCCTTCGAGGTGATCAGCGATCTCGAGCCCGCCGGCGACCAGCCGACGGCCATCGCCGACCTGCGACGACGCCTCGTCGAAGGCGAGAAGGACATCGTCCTGATGGGTGCCACCGGCACCGGTAAATCGGCCACCACCGCGTGGCTCATCGAGAAGATGCAGCGCCCCACGCTCGTGATGGCGCCCAACAAGACCCTCGCCGCCCAGCTCGCCAACGAACTGCGCGAGATGCTGCCGAACAACGCCGTCGAGTACTTCGTCTCGTACTACGACTACTACCAACCCGAGGCGTACATCGCGCAGACCGACACCTACATCGAGAAGGACAGCTCGATCAACGACGACGTCGAGCGGCTGCGTCACTCGGCGACGTCGAGTCTGCTCTCCCGGCGCGACGTCGTGGTGGTCGCCTCGGTGTCGTGCATTGACGGTCTGGGCACGCCGCAGAGCTACCTGGACCGGTCGGTGGAGCTGGCGGTGGGCGAGACCATCGACCGCGACGCCCTGCTCCGGCTGCTGGTCGACATCCAGTACGACCGCAACGACGTCTCCTTCACCCGCGGCACGTTCCGGGTCCGCGGCGACACCGTCGAGATCATCCCCTCCTACGAGGAACTGGCGATCCGGATCGAGTTCTTCGGCGACGAGGTGGAGGCGCTCTACTACCTCCATCCGCTCACCGGCGACGTGATCCGCGAGGTCGAGAGCCTGCGTATCTTCCCGGCCACCCACTACGTCGCGGGCCCGGACCGGATGGCGCGGGCGATCGAGGGCATTCGAGGAGGAACTGGAACAGCGATTGGCGGAGTTCGAGAAGCAGGGCAAGCATCTGGAGGCGCAACGACTCCGCATGCGCACCAACTACGACATCGAGATGATGCGCGTCAGGTCGGGTTCTGCTCGGGGATCGAGAACTACTCGCGGCACATCGACGGCCGCGGCCCGGGGACGGCGCCGGCGACGCTGATCGACTACTTCCCGGACGACTTCCTGCTGGTGATCGACGAGTCGCACGTGACCGTGCCGCAGATCGGCGCCATGTACGAGGGCGACATGTCGCGCAAGCGGAACCTGGTCGAGTTCGGGTTCCGACTGCCGTCCGCGGTGGACAACCGGCCGCTCACCTGGGACGAGTTCGCCGACCGGATCGGCCAGACCGTGTACCTCTCGGCGACGCCGGGGCCGTACGAGCTGGGCCGGTCCGGCGGCGAGTTCGTGGAGCAGGTGATCCGCCCGACCGGACTGCTCGACCCGAAGATCGTCGTCAAACCGACCAAGGGGCAGATCGACGACCTGATCCACGAGATCCGGGAGCGGACCGAGAAGGACGAGCGCGTCCTGGTGACCACGCTGACCAAGAAGATGTCCGAGGACCTGACGGACTACCTGCTGGAACTGGGCATCCGGGTCCGCTATCTGCACTCGGAGGTCGACACGCTGCGCCGCGTGGAACTGCTGCGTCAGCTCCGCAGAGGCGAGTACGACGTCCTGGTGGGCATCAACCTGCTGCGCGAGGGCCTCGACCTCCCGGAGGTGTCGCTGGTGGCGATCCTCGACGCCGACAAGGAGGGGTTCCTGCGCAGCACGACGTCGTTGATCCAGACCATCGGCCGCGCGGCGCGCAACGTGTCGGGCGAGGTCCACATGTATGCGGACAAGATCACCGACTCCATGCAGAACGCCATCGACGAGACCGATCGCCGCCGAGCCAAGCAGATGGCCTACAACAAGGAGAAGGGCGTCGATCCGCAGCCGCTGCGCAAGAAGATCAACGACATTCTCGACCAGGTGTACGCCGAGGCCGAGGACACCGTGGAGGTGGGCGGCTCGGGCCGCAACGTCAGCCGCGGACGCCGAGCCCAGGGAGAAGTGAGCAAGTCGGCCGGGACCGGGGTGATTGAGCAGCGCGACACATCGGCCATGCCGCGTGCCGAACTCGCCGACCTGGTGCAAGAACTGACCGAGCAGATGATGAATGCGGCTCGTGACCTGCAGTTCGAGCTCGCCGCGCGGCTGCGCGACGAGATCGCCGATCTCAAGAAGGAACTGCGCGGCATGGACGCGGCGGGGATCAAGTAGGCGGGACGGACCCGAGGTTTCCACGCTCTACCGGTGGGTAAGCAAGGTATGTTTTTAAGAGACCGTTCCGGTTCGGAGACGCTGAGCCGGGCACTTTGACGGAGGTAGAAGCAAGAATGGCCGATTACAAGACCGTCGTCGTCGGTACCGACGGATCCGAATCGTCACTGCACGCCGTGGCGCGCGCCGGAGCGATCGCCGGGGACAAGTCGAACCTGCTGATCGCCTGCGCCTACTTCCCGAACGACGACCGGGCGACCGAGGCCGCGGCCGACGCCCTCGGCGACGACGCCTACCAGGTGATGGGAAGCTCGCCGACCGAGGAGATCCTCCGCACCGCGAAGGAGCGTGCCAAGGCGGCCGGCGCCACCGTCGTCGACACGCGCTCGGTGAAGGGCGCTCCGGTGGAGGCTCTCCTGCAGCTGGTGTCCGACGCCGACGCCGACCTGCTCGTGGTGGGCAACAAGGGACTCAACTCCCTGGCCGGGCGTCTGCTCGGCTCGGTGCCCTCGGACGTCGCGCGCAAGGCGTCGTGCGACGTGCTCATCGTCCACACCACCTAGGACGTCGCACTCTCCTCGACTACGAGGCTGCCGGCAGGTCTTCCAGACCTGCCGGCAGTTCTCGTCCGTGGACCACCACGAGGCGCTGCGTCGCGCGGGTCAGTGCCACGTACAGATCGCTCAGGCCGCGCGGTGAGGACGCCACCAGTTCGGCCGGCTCCACCACGACGACGTTGTCGAACTCCAGGCCCTTGGCCGCGGACAGCGGCAGCACCCGGATGCCGTCCCTCGCATCCGCCGCGCGCGCGGCGTCGGCCGCGGAATCGGCGACCAGGACCGCGGTGAGACCCGGCCACCCCTCGGCGGCCGCCGTCGCCAGGGCCGTCTCCAACGCCGAGTCCTCCTCGGCGGGCACGGCGTACGGCTCGATGCCGTTGCTGCGCAGCGACTCGGGCGGGCTCTGCTCGGGGTCGATCTCGGTGAGCAGCCGATTCGCGTACCGGGTGATCTCCGCCGGGGTGCGGTAGTTCACCGTCAACTCGCGCAGCCGCCAGCGATCGCCGACGTACGTCGAGAACAGATCGCCCCACGACGTGGTGCCCGACGGATCGCCGGTCTGGGCGGTGTCGCCGATGATCGTCATCCACCGATTCGGGATGCGCCGCATGATCATCCGCCACGCCATGGTCGAGAGCTCCTGCGCCTCGTCGACGATGACGTGCCCGAACGTCCAGCTGCGATCGGAGTACGCGCGCTCGGCGGTGGTGCGGTACTCGGTCACCTCCTGACGCTCGGCCAACTGCTCGGCGTCGATCAGGTCGTACGCCATGAGCAGTTCGGGATCCATCTCGTCCTCGAGGTCCTGCGGGGCCGAGCCGGTGAGGATGTCGAGGGCGTCCTGGGCCTCGGCGATCCGCCTGCGCCACTGCGCGCGCTGCTCCCGCTCGGACTCGTCGGTCCGGTAGCCGATCAGTTCGGCGAGCTCGTCGATCAGCGGGACGTCGGCCGGAGAGAGGTCGGCGTCGTCGGGGAGCGGGTGGGCGCGGCGCGCCAGGGCGGCGCGGTCGTCGTCGCTCCAGCCGCGCGTGGCCTTGCGGCGGAACGCGGCATTGGCGTAGAGGTCGCGGAGCAGACGCTGCGGGGTCAGGGTGGGCCAGAACTGCAGGACGGTGCGCACGACGTCGTCCTCGGCCTCCAGTTCGGTGCGGATGTCGTCGAGGTCGGCGGCCGTGAGCAGCTGCGAGCCGTCGAGCGTCGACGGTCCGAGGCGGCGCGCGTGGGCGGCGGCGAGCTCGTCCAGCGCGGTGCGCAGGAAGGTGCGCTGGGCCAGGTTGTGCGGGCGCCGGGTGGAGCGGGCCGCGGCGCGCGCGGTCTTGACGACGTCGCCGTCCACCGGCAGCCGGGTGCCGTCGAAGTCGACGGTGAGCCCCTTCGGCGGCAGCGACTGGCGGGCCCGCACGGCGGCGCGCAGCACCGGGAGCATGCGTCGGGCGTCGCCCTTGAGCCGGGCGGCACGCCGGTCGTCGTGCCCGGCCGCCCGGATCCCGGGGAACAGGTTGCCGACGGTCGACAGCAGCACCCCGGTCTCGCCCAGAGAGGGGAGCACCTGCGCGATGTAGTCGAGGAAGGTCTCGTTCGGTCCGATGATGAGGACGCCGCTGCGCGAGAGGGTGTCGCGGTAGGTGTAGAGCAGGTAGGCGGCGCGGTGCAGCGCGACGGCGGTCTTACCGGTGCCCGGTCCGCCCTGGACCACCATGATCCCGCGCTGCGGTTCGCGGATGATCTGGTCCTGTTCGCGCTGGATGGTCTCGACGATGTCGGTCATCTCGCCGGTGCGGGCCGCGTTCAGCGCGGCGACCAGCGCGGTCTCGTTCACCACGCTGGAGTCGTGGGCGTCGTCGGCGTCGATCTCGCCGGACAGCAGGTTCTCGTCGGAGACGCTGCGGACCGCCCGGGACCGGGTCCGCAGGTGACGGCGCCGCCGCACCCCCTCGGTCGAGGCCGGCGTCGCGAGGTAGAACGGCCGCGAGAGCGGCGCCCGCCAGTCGAGCAGCAGGGTGGTGACGCCGTCGTCGTCGAGGATGCCCATGCGGCCCACCCGGTGGACGCCGCCGGACTCGTCGTCGGGGCGCTGCATGTCGAGCCGGCCGAAGTACAGATTGTGTTCGGCGGCGTCGATGCGGGTGAGCATCTGGGAGTAGTGGCGTTCGTACGATTCGCGCTCGGACAGCGCCTGCGGGGTGCCGGTGGTCTCCAGGAGCGCATCGGAGAGACGACGGTGGGCGGTCGCACGCATGCGGTCGAGCCGGGCGTACACGGCGTCGAGATGCACCTGTTCTTCGGCGAGGCGGGGATCGGGGGTCACAGTCGATCCAGTGTACTGATCGATCACCCGCGGCGCCGGTGACGTACACCGCAGCGGAAGCGGCCTTACGGCATGGTCGATGCCGTCCCGGCGGCGGTCACCAGCCCCGTTCCCGCCATGCGGGCAGGTGCGGCCGCTCGGCCCCGAGCGTGGTGTCCTTCCCGTGGCCCGGATACACGACGGTGTCGTCGCCGTACCGGCCGAAGAGCTTGGTCTCGACGTCGCCGAGCAGGATCTCGAAGTCGCCCGGCTGCCAGGTCTTGCCGACCCCGCCGGGGAAGAGTGAATCGCCGGTGAACAGGTGCACTCGGCCGCCTGCCTCGGTCAGCGCGAGCGCCACCGAACCGGGGGTGTGGCCGACGAGGTGGATGACGTCGAGGGTCAGGTCGCCGACGCTCAGGGTGTCGCCGTCGTGCAGCAGCCGGTCCGGGGCCACCGGCAGTTCGGGGGCGTCGGCCGCGCCCGCGGCGGTGGGGACGCGCGTCGCGGCGTCGACCGCTTCGAGGGCCTGCCAGTGGTCGGCGTGGCCGTGGGTGGTGACGATCTGCGTCAGCTCACCGGGCAGCGCGTCGAGGAGTGCGAGGATCGAGTCCGGATCGTTGGCGGCGTCGATCAGCAGGCGCCGGCCCGTCGCGGTGTCGGTCACCACGTAGACGTTGTTGTCCATCGGTCCCACCGACATCTTCACGATGGTCGCGTCGTCCAGGGTGCGGCGCTGGGCGTGGACGCCGTGGTGGTCCTCGGCCGGGGACACGTCGCCGGTGTACTCGTCGGAGATGCCGACCTCGATGCTCATGCGTCCCAGTCTAGTGATCCACGGCATAGTCGTCGGAGCGGGGACGGCGTCGTCGTTCCGCTCACAGCGAAGCCCGGTGAATCGGGACTTGTCGTACCCCGCGCGTACCCTGAATCGGTGGGGAACACCCGTTCCCCACCGTGATCGGACTCCCTTGTCTGTCGGGTTCCCTCGATGGTCGGGATTCTCTCGGCGGTCGGGTTCTCTCGGTGATCGAGCGGAGTCGAGATCAGACGCGTTGTGGTCTCGACTCCGCTCGACCAGCGGAGGGTTCTCCGCTCGATCAGCGGAGGGTTTCCTCTCGGGGGCGGAGGGTTCTTCTCGGAGAGTCGAGTCGCTTCCCTCGATGATCGAGCGGAGTCGAGATCACAGACAGTTCCAGCCCAGAGTTTCGTGAGGTAGACGTGGTTGATCGACTGATCGTCCGGGGTGCGCGAGAGCACAATCTGCGCGGGATCGACGTCGATCTCCCGCGCGATTCGCTGATCGTCTTCACCGGACTGTCCGGGTCCGGGAAGTCGTCGCTGGCGTTCGACACCATCTTCGCCGAGGGGCAGCGCCGCTACGTCGAGTCGCTGTCGGCGTACGCGCGCCAGTTCCTGGGGCAGATGGACAAACCCGACGTCGACTTCATCGAAGGCCTCTCGCCCGCGGTGTCCATCGACCAGAAGTCCACCAACCGCAATCCGCGGTCGACGGTGGGCACCATCACCGAGGTCTACGACTACCTCCGGCTGCTCTACGCGCGCGCGGGCACCCCGCACTGCCCGGCCTGCGGCGAGAAGATCGAACGGCAGACGCCGCAGCAGATCGTCGACCAGGTCCTGGAGATGGCGGAGGGCACCCGGTTCCAGGTGCTCGCGCCGGTGGTCCGCACCCGCAAGGGCGAGTTCGTCGACCTGTTCGCCGAACTCCAGACGCAGGGCTTCTCGCGCGCCCGGGTCGACGGCACGGTGCACCAGCTGGCCGATCCGCCGAAGCTGAAGAAGCAGGAGAAGCACGACATCGACGTCGTCGTCGACCGCCTGGTGGTCAAGCCCACCGCGCGTCAGCGTCTCACCGACTCGGTGGAGACCGCGCTGCGGCTGGCCGACGGCATCGTGGTGCTCGACTTCGTCGACCGTCCCGAGGACGACGAGCACCGCACCCGCCGCTTCTCGGAGAAGATGGCGTGCCCCAATCAGCATCCGATCGCCATCGACGACCTCGAACCCCGCAGCTTCTCGTTCAACTCGCCGTACGGCGCGTGCCCGGTGTGCGACGGCCTCGGAGTGCAGAAGGAGGTCGACGAGTCGCTGGTGGTGCCCGATCCCGACCTCACCCTGGCCGAGGGCGCCATCGCGCCCTGGTCGTCGGGGCACAACGCCGAGTACTTCCAGCGGCTGATCGGCGGTCTCGGCGAGCAGATGGGCTTCGACCTGGACACGCCGTGGAAGTCGCTGCCGCGCAATGCGCGCAAGGCTCTGCTCGACGGTTCCGATCACCAGGTGCACGTGCAGTTCCGCAATCGTTACGGTCGGACGCGGAGCTACCACACCGAGTTCGAGGGTGTGATGGCGTTCCTCACCCGCCGCGCCGACACCACCGAGTCCGAGCAGATGAAGGAGCGCTACGAGGGGTACATGCGCGACGTGCCGTGCCCGGCGTGCTCGGGGACGCGACTGCGCCCGGAGATCCTCTCGGTGACGCTGCACCACCCGGAGAAGGGCGACTACTCGATCGCCGACGTCACCGCGCTGTCGGTGGCCGAGTGTGCCGAGTACCTCGACGGTCTGCGGCTGGGCGAGCGCGAGGCGGCCATCGCCGGGCGGGTGCTCAAGGAGGTGCAGGCGCGCATCACGTTCCTGCTCGACGTCGGCCTGGAGTATCTGTCGCTGTCGCGGGCGGCGGGGTCGCTGTCCGGCGGGGAGGCGCAGCGCATCCGGCTCGCCACCCAGATCGGCGCCGGTCTGGCCGGCGTGCTGTACGTGCTCGACGAACCGTCCATCGGCCTGCACCAGCGCGACAACCGCCGCCTCATCGACACGCTGGTGCGCCTGCGCGACCTGGGCAACACCCTGATCGTCGTCGAGCACGACGAGGACACGATCGCCGCGGCCGACTGGATCGTCGACATCGGGCCGCGCGCCGGTGAGCACGGCGGCCGGGTGGTGCACAGCGGCGGTTATCCGGAGCTGCTGGCGAACGCCGAGTCGTTGACCGGCGCGTACCTGTCCGGGCGCAAGCGGCTGGCGGTCCCGGAGATCCGTCGGCCGATCGACCGGAAGCGGCAGCTGACCGTGGTCGGGGCGCGGGAGAACAATCTGCGCGGGATCGACGTGAAGTTCCCGCTCGGGGTGCTCACCGCCGTCACCGGGGTGTCCGGTTCGGGCAAGTCGACGCTGGTCAACGACATCCTGGCCACCGTCCTGGCGAACAAGCTCAACGGCGCCCGGCAGGTGCCGGGGCACCACACCCGAATCAACGGTCTCGAGCAGCTCGACAAGCTGGTCCAGGTGGATCAGTCGCCGATCGGCCGCACCCCGCGCTCCAATCCGGCCACCTACACCGGCGTCTTCGACAAGATCCGCACGCTGTTCGCGGCCACCACCGAGGCCAAGGTGCGCGGTTACCAGCCGGGCCGGTTCTCGTTCAACGTCAAGGGCGGCCGCTGCGAGGCGTGCATGGGCGAGGGCACCATCAAGATCGAGATGAACTTCCTGCCGGACGTGTACGTCCCGTGCGAGGTGTGCCACGGCGCCCGCTACAACCGCGAGACGCTCGAGGTGCACTACAAGGGCAAGACCATCTCCGAGGTGCTCGACATGCCGATCGAGGAGGCCGCGGAGTTCTTCGAACCGGTCACCTCCATCCACCGCTACCTGAAGACCCTGGTCGACGTCGGACTCGGCTACGTCCGGCTCGGACAGCCCGCGCCGACGCTGTCCGGCGGCGAGGCCCAGCGCGTGAAACTGGCCGCCGAACTGCAGAAACGCTCCACCGGCCGCACCGTGTACATCCTCGACGAGCCGACCACGGGCCTGCACTTCGAGGACATCCACAAGCTCCTGCTGGTGATCGACGGCCTGGTGGAGAAGGGGAACACGGTGATCGTGATCGAACACAACCTCGACGTGATCAAGACCGCCGACTGGATCGTCGACATGGGTCCCGAGGGCGGCAGCGGCGGCGGCACCGTCGTCGCGCAGGGCACGCCCGAGGACGTCGCGGCGGTCGCCGAGTCGCACACCGGCGGTTTCCTGAAGGAACTGCTGCCCACGGTGGAGCCGGTGGGCTGAGCGCGTGAGCGCCCGCGCCGGTTCGACGCCGGCAGAGGCGATCCCGAGAACGGACGACGGACCCTCTTGCGTCGTGAGCAGGGCTCCGGTAGTTTCATCCGTCCGATGTCCTCGGACATCCGATCTCCGCAGAAAGGAACCGCACGTGCACTCTCCCTGAACCGATCACTCCTGATCACCCGGCACAGAACACGTCTTACAGGAGACGTGTGTCCCCAGGGAGAAGGAGATCAGGATGGTTCAGAAGCACGGCATGCGGTACGCGAAGGCGATCGTCGAGGCACGCACCTCCGCCCACCGGGCGGCCGCCGGGAAGCGCTGCGGCTGCGGTCCCTGCCGCCACTGGGTCGCGGTGGCGGCCTACTGGGCGGGCGTGCCGCGCGGGGAACTCGAAGCCGCCCTCGCCGAGACGGCCGAGGCGGAACGGCCCCAGCGCGGTCCGGCGCCGCGGCGCATGCGGGCGCAGATCTGCGACACCGCGACCGTTCGGCCCCGCGGTACGGCCGGCGGCGACGCGGCGGGACTCGCGATCCTCTTCGACCGGCTGCACGACACCGACGACTGAGCCGCCCCGGTCCGGCCGAGTGATCGGCCGGACCGGGCCGGAGGGTCCGCCGCCGGGGTGCTACGCGGCCGGGCGGGTGAACACGTCCGGCCTCCGTTGCGCGAAGACGCTCGCGTTCAGTCTTCGACCGGGCCGGTCTGCTTCTCGCCCGGCCCCTGGCCGGGCTCGTCCGGGTAGGCGCTCGCCTCGCGGAACGCCAGCTGCAGGGCCTTGACCCCGTCCTGGATCGGCTTGCGGTGCAGCCCGAGATCGCCCGCGGAGGCGGTCACCAGACCGGCGAGCGCGGTGATCAGCGCGCGGGCCTCCGGCAGATCGCGGAATTGCGCGTCGCCGCCGGCCTCCGGGCCGATCTTCTCGGCGGCGGCGCTCATCAGCATGACGGCCGCGCGCGAGATCACCTCGATGGCGGGGATCGTCGCGAGTTCGCGGACCTGCTGATCGTCGGCGGGATCGGACGGGTCGGTGGAGTAGGAGTTTTCGCTCACGACTGCTAGACTTACACAGTACGACCGCCCTGGCTCTGCCGGGGTAGCAAGCGGATCTTCGAATCCCACCGTCCGACACCGTCTTTCCGAGCGGCAGTTGTACGGTTCCGGTCGCGTCATCGTACGACGATGAGGCGCGCATCCCCGTTCAGGTGATGCGAGTGCCCGCCGACGATGCGCGTATTGGTCTCGAAGTCCTCACTGTTACTCCGCACCGCTCCGTCGGTTGTGTAGAGAAGACACTGATCGAGGAGGCCACATCAGCACCGAAACCCGCATCAACGACCGCATCCGCGTTCCCGAGGTCCGTCTTGTCGGACCGGGGGGAGAGCAGGTGGGGATCGTGCGTGTTGAGAATGCGCTCCGCCTGGCTGAAGAAGCCGACTTGGACCTGGTCGAGGTCGCGCCCGATGCGCGCCCGCCGGTGTGCAAGATCATGGACTACGGCAAGTTCAAGTACGAGGCAGCGCAGAAGAAGCGTGAATCGCGCAAGAACCAGCAGATGACCGTCATCAAGGAGCAGAAGCTCCGCCCGAAGATCGACGACCACGACTACGAGACCAAGAAGGGTCACGTCGTCCGGTTCCTCGAAGCGGGTTCCAAGGTGAAGGTCACCATCATGTTCCGCGGGCGCGAGCAGTCCCGTCCGGAACTGGGATACCGCCTCCTGCAGCGCCTGGGCAACGACGTCGCCGAGTACGGCTTCGTCGAGACCTCGGCCAAGCAGGACGGCCGCAACATGACCATGGTCTTGGCGCCGCACAAGGGCGCCAAGACTCGGGCCCAGGCCAAACAGTCCGCTTCGGACCGCTGACCCGACCCGTTCCACACCCCACTCACGCGGAGTCTCCCGCCGTGCCGGTCTCCGGTACGGCGGGTGAACTTCGCCCGAATGAAGGAAACCCATGCCGAAGAGCAAGACTCACAAGGGCACTGCCAAGCGTTTCAAGACGACCGGCAGCGGAAAGATCGTCCGCCAGAAGGCCGGCAAGCGCCACCTGCTGGAGCACAAGTCCTCGCGCGTCACCCGTCGCCTGGACGGCACCACCGTGGTGAGCGAGGCCGATGCTCCGCGCATCAAGCGCCTGCTCAACAAGTGACCTCTTTCCCGACGATTTCGTAAGTAGTTAAGGACCAGATTTCTCATGGCACGTGTGAAAAGGGCTGTCAACGCCCAGAAGAAGCGCCGCTCGATCCTCGAGGCTTCGAAGGGCTACCGCGGCCAGCGTTCGCGCCTCTACCGCAAGGCCAAGGAGCAGCAGCTCCACTCGATGACCTACGCCTACCGCGACCGCAAGGCGCGCAAGGGCGAGTTCCGTAAGCTCTGGATCCAGCGCATCAACGCTGCGACCCGCGCCAACGACATGACCTACAACCGCTTCATCCAGGGCCTCAAGCTCGCGGGTGTCGAGGTGGACCGCAAGGTCCTCGCCGACCTGGCCGTCACCGATCCGACCGCGTTCGCCGGTCTGGTCGAGGTCGCGCGCAAGGCGCTGCCGGCCGACGTGAACGCTCCGGCCGCCTGATCGCTCCGATCGGCACCGAGTTTCCGGGACGACCCGCGATGGATGTTCTCACCGAACGTTCGTCGCGGGTCGTCTCGTTGGCCAAGCTTCATCGGGCGTCGGTACGACGCTCCACCGGCACCTTCCTCGCCGAGGGCGCCAACGCCGTCGACGCCGCTCTGTCCACCGGACGGGCGCAGCAGCTGCTCGTCCGGCACGACGACGCCGACCCCGCCGCGGAGAACCGCCGTCACGCCGACCTGATCGCCCGCGCCGAGGCCGCCCGGCTGCCCGTGCACCGGTTGAGTCCGCGCGCCGCGGACAAGCTGTCCGAGACCACCACCGCACCGGGGATCTTCGCGGTCTGCGGTCTGCTCACCGACACCCCGGACCGGGTGGACCTGTCCGGAGACGGGTTCGCGGTGGTCGCCGTCGAACCGCGGGAACCCGGCAACGCGGGCACCCTGATCCGCTGCGCGGACGCGATGGGCGCCAAGGCGGTCCTGCTGCTGGGCGATGCCGTCGACGTGCACAACGGCAAGTGCGTGCGAGCGAGCGCCGGCAGCGTCTTCCACGTGCCGTTGATCGTCGAACGGGACGTCGCCGCGGGTCTGGCCCGGCTGCGGGAGGCCGGATTGCGTACCCTGGCGACCACCATGGACGGGGAGGTGCCGTTGCCCGAGGCCGACGACCTGCTCGCCGAACCGCACGCGTGGCTGTTCGGCAACGAGGCCCACGGGCTGTCCGAGCGGGAGATCGCCGGCGCCGATCATCGGGTCTCGATCCCGATCCACGGCCGGGCCGAGAGCCTGAATCTGGCGGCGGCGAGCGCGATCTGCCTCTACGCCAGTGCGACCGCTCGGCGTCGTGCCTGACGGCGTCCCCGGCCCGGCGACGCCGTAGCGCAGCGAGTCGGCGGAACGACGACGAGATCGGCCCGTGACACCGTTCGGTGTCGCGGGCCGATCGCTACCGTCGGTGCCGCGTCATCACGGGAGTGCGACCGGGGTGGGGACGAGGACCTTCTCGGAGGTGCTGCCGTTGCCGATCTGACCGTCCGCGTCGGCGCCCCAGCAGAACAGCTTGTCGTCCGACCGCGCACACGTGACGCTGGTGCCGGTCACCGCGGCCGTCACCTTGCCGAGTCCGTTGATCTTGGTCGGCGCGTCGACCATGTTGACTCCGTCCGGTCCGCCGGCCTGACCGTAACTGTTGGTGCCCCAGCAGTAGAGGTCGTCCTCGGTGGTGGCGCACACCGTGTAGACGTCGGCGGTCACGGTGTGCGCCTTGCCCGGCAACCCGTTGACCACGGTGGGCGTCGGCTGCGAGTGCTTGGCGCCGGAACCGTCGAACGTGGCTCCCCAGCAGTACACCTCGCCGTCGGCCACCGCGCAGGACTGGGTGAACGGGAGCCTGGTGTCGGTGCTCGGGACGTCGTAGGTGCCCGAACCGACCGAGATCGAGGTGACGTTCTCCAGGCCGGCGACGCGTCCCGGGGTGCCGTTGCTCGGGCCGGTGCCGCCGTTGCCGAGCTGGCCGTCGCGGTTGTAGCCCCAGCAGTAGGCCTCCTTCTTCTCGGTCACCGCGCAGGTGGTGCCCTTGGCCATCTCGATCGAGGTGACGCCGCTGATCCCGGCGACCTTGGTCGGCTGCTTCAGCTCGCCGCTGCCGCCGCCCTCACCGTCGTTGTTCCAGCCCCAGCAGTAGACGTCGCCGTCGGAGATCGCGCAGGTGGTGTGCATGTCGGTCCGGATCTCGGTGACCTCGCCGAGTCCGCTCACCTTGACCGGTGCGGTGGACTCGCTGTTGTCGCCGTTGCCGAGGACCCCGAACAGACCCGAACCCCAGCAGTACGCGTCGCCGCCGGCCACCGCACACGTCGTGATCGTGGCCGGGGTCCGGTCGGTGAAGTAGCCGCCGACGGCCACGGCCGTGACGTCGGTCAGCTGAGCCACCTTGACCGGGGTGGAACGGCTCTCCTTGGAACCGTCGCCCACCTGGCCCTGGGCGTTGCGGCCCCAGCAGTAGAGCTCGGACTCGTGCACCGCGCAGACGGTGCCGTGCGCCGAGGCCAGCCGGGCCTGGTCGGCGGCGGTCGGGACCGCGGGCGGCGGATCGGCGCGGGGCCACCACAGCGGGGCGGTCCCCGCGACGGCGAGGAGCACGACCACGGCCGCGGCCAGACCGATCCAGAGGCCCTTCCGGCTCTTCTTCGGTGCGGTGGGACCGGTTCCCGGTGGACCGTCCTGTCCGGGGAGGCCTCCGAACGGGGCCCACGCGGCCTGCGGCCCGGTGGCGCCGGGGTGGGTCGTCGGCGAGGTGCCCGGGTACGGGCCGGGGTAGGACTGCATACCGGGTTGGGACTGATGGCCCGGATACTGCGGGTCCGGATGCTGCGGACCCGCGTACTGCTGGTTCGGGTGCTGCCGGCCCGGATACTGCTGGTTCGGATATGCGGGTCGGCCGCCGACCCCCGGAGCGGACGGGTGCGAGGGCGCCGACGGGTGCGATCCGGCAGGAGCGGGCGGGGTCGGGGCGACGGCCGTGGCGGTGCCCGACTGCGTCTGCCCGAGGGCCCGCCGCAGATCCGCGGCGAACTCGGCGCAACCGGGGTAGCGGGCGGCCGGATCCTTGGCCATCGCGCGCTCGAGGACCGGCGCCAGGGGAGCGAGGTCGGGCCGGACGTGGGCGAGCGACGGCGTCGGCTGCTGGATGTGCGCCATCATGATCGCGGCCGACGTGTCGCCCTGGAACGGCGGAGTGCCGGCCAGCAGGGTGTAGGTGGTGCACGCCAGCCCGTACTGGTCGGAGCGGGCATCGGCGGTCTGCCCGGAGATGATCTCGGGGGCGGTGTACGCCATGGTGCCGACCACCGAATTGGCCGCGGTGAGCTGCGGCGAGTCGGAGAGCCGTGCGATGCCGAAGTCGAGGACGACGGCGCGACGCAGAGCGCCGTTCTCGTCACGGGTGATGACGATGTTGGCCGGTTTGACGTCGCGGTGGACCACCTGGCGTCTGTGCGCGTAGTCGAGGGCGTCGGACACCTGCTCCACCACGGCGACCACCTCGGCCGCCGACAACCGGACGGAGGCGAGATCGGGGCCGTCGAGGTAACTCATGGTGAACCACGGGGCGTCGTCCTCCACGCCGTACGCGTAGACGGTGATGATGCCGGGGTGATCGAGGGCGGCGGCGGTGCGCGCCTCGTTGGTGAACCGCTGCTGGAAGTCGGAGTTCGACGCTCCGCCGACAGAGATCACCTTCATCGCTTCACGACGCTGCAGCTGGGGGTTCTCGACGATGTACACATCGCCCATGGCGCCGGAGCCGAGCTGGGCCACGACGCGATAGCCGGCGATGAGCGAACCGGGTGCGACAGGCACGATTCCTCCTTGTTGGCGGGGGCCCCGGGGGACGGGGTGAGCATCAACTTATCGTTCTCACAGGACGATCAGGGCATCTCGAAACCCGATCGAGGCCAAGTCGAGTAGAAGCGCAGAGACGGTCTGAGTAGATCTACCCGGTACCGACTGCGGCGGTCTCCCCACGGCGCCGGGCGGTCGCGGCGGCGGCCGCGTCGCCCGATGTGCCCGCGGCGGGCCAGGTCCACTAGAATTCGACGGTGACAAAGCCGTCCGATTCTGCGAGGAGCGCTCCATCCGTGGCCGACGAGAAGACCCCGCTCGAGTTCCCGACCCCCGAAGCGCTCTCCGCGGCGGTGACCGCCGCGATCGCCGCGTTCGCCGAGGCCGCTGACCTCGACGCGCTGGCCGAGGCCAAGACCGCGCACGTCGGCGACCGTTCGCCCGTGGCGCTGGCCCGGCGGGCCCTGGGCGCGCTGCCCAAGCAGGAGCGCGCCGCGGCCGGCAAGCTGGTGAACGAGATGCGCGGCCGGGTGGCCGCCGCCCTCGACGAGCGCACCGCCGAACTGACCGCGCAGCGCGACGCGCAGGTCCTGGTCGCCGAGACCGTCGACGTCACCCTGCCGACGGCTCGCCGTCGGGCCGGCGCCCGACACCCGATCACCGTGATCGCCGAGCAGGTGGCCGACGTCTTCGTCGCCATGGGCTGGGAGATCGCCGAAGGCCCCGAGGTGGAGACCGAGCACCACAACTTCGACGCGCTCAACTTCCTGCCGGACCACCCGGCACGATCCATGCAGGACACCTTCTACGTGGCCCCCGAAGGCTCGCGGCAGGTGCTGCGCACCCACACCTCGCCGGTGCAGGTGCGCTCCATGCTGGACCGCGAGGTGCCGATCTACGTCGCCTGCCCGGGCCGCACCTTCCGCACCGACGAACTCGACGCCACCCACACCCCGGTGTTCCACCAGATCGAGGGGCTGGCCGTCGACCGGGGGCTGACCCTGGCGAACCTGCGCGGCACCCTGGAGACCTTCGCGAAGGCGCTCTTCGGTCCCGACACCACCACCCGCATGCGGGCCTCCTACTTCCCGTTCACCGAACCGTCCGCCGAGGTGGACGTCTGGTTCGAGGGCAAGAAGGGCGGCCCCGGCTGGGTCGAGTGGGGCGGCTGCGGCATGGTCGACCCGAACGTGCTGCGCGCCTCGGGCATCGACCCGGACGTGTACACCGGTTTCGCCTTCGGCATGGGCCTGGAACGCACCCTGCAGTTCCGCAACGACCTGCCGGACATGCGCGACATGGTGGAGGGCGACGTCCGCTTCACCACCCCCTTCGGCGTCGCGCTCTGACGCGTCCGGCCGCTGAGCCCCGCATCGTTCTGCCCGAACCTCTCTGCACTGACCTGCACTGATACCGAAAGAAGTTCCCCGTGCGCCTCTCCCAGTCCTGGCTGACCGAAGCACTCCAGGCCGGTGCTCCCGACTGGTCGGCGTCGACCGACGAGATCGACGCCGGCTTCGTCCGCGTCGGCTTCGAGATCGAGGAGATCGAGCGCTTCCCGGAGATCACCGGCCCGCTGGTGATCGGTCGCGTCGCGCAGATCGAGGAGCTCACCGAGTTCAAGAAGCCGATCCGGTTCTGTCTGGTGGACGTCGGTCAGGCCAATGAGACCGGCGCACCGCAGGAGATCGTCTGCGGTGCCCGGAACTTCGCCGAGGGCGACCTCGTCGTGGTCGCGCTGCCCGGCTGCGTGCTCCCCGGCGGCTTCGAGATCGGGGCGCGCAAGACCTACGGCAAGATGTCGGCGGGCATGATCTGCTCGGTCTCCGAACTGGGCATCGGCACCGACCACGCCGGCATCCTGGTGCTCGCCCCGGGCACCGCCGAGCCGGGCGACGGCGCACACGACGTCCTCGGGCTCGACGACGTCGCCGTCGACGTCAACGTAACCCCGGACCGCGGCTACGCCTTCTCCATGCGCGGCCTCGGCCGGGAGCTGGCGAGCGCCTTCGCCGTGCCCTACGCGGACCCGGCGGCGACCCCGTCCTCGAACGGGGCACGGGTCGTGACCGGTCCCGAGTCGGGCGACGAGGGAGCCCGTGCCGAAGGAGCGTCCGCCCCCTGGCCGGTCCGCCTCGACGACGACGGCGGGGCCACCCGATACACCGCCCGCGTGATCGAGGGCGTCGACGCGACCGCCGTCTCGCCGTGGTGGATGGTCAAACGCCTGATGGTGGCCGGGATCCGGCCCATCTCGGCGATCGTCGACGTCACCAACTACGTGATGATCGAACTCGGGCAGCCGCTGCACGCGTTCGACGCCGACAAGGTGACCGGCACCGTCGTCGTCCGGGCCGCACGGGCGGGGGAGAAGCTCACCACGCTCGACGGCGTGGAGCGCACCCTGGATCCCGAGGACGCCGTGATCGCCGACGACTCCGGCCCCATCGCGCTGGCCGGAGTGATGGGCGGGGCCGCCACCGAGGTCACCGACGCCACCACCCGCGTCCTGCTGGAGTCGGCGAACTTCGACCAGGTCCGCGTCTTCCGCACCGGCAAGCGCCACAAGCTGAGTTCGGAGGCCGCCAAGCGGTTCGAGCGACTGGTGGACCAGGAGATCACCGCGGTGGCCTCCGATCGCGCCGCCGAGCTGATCGTCGAGATCACCGGTGGTCGCCTCGCCGGACCGCTCGCCGACGCCCGCGTCGAGGTCCCGGCCACCCCGGCGATCGTGATCGAGGCCGACCTGCCCGACCGGTACGCCGGTGTGGAGTACCCGGCGGGCACCACCGTCGCCCGACTCCGCGAGGTGGGCTGCGCCGTCGACGACGTCGAGGGCACCCTGAGCGTGACGCCGCCGTCGTGGCGCCCCGACCTGAAGCAGCCCGCCGACCTCGTCGAGGAGGTCCTGCGCCTGGAAGGGCTGGAGGACATCCCCGCGGTGCTCCCGAGCGCCCCCGGCGGGACCGGTCTGACGCCGCGCCAGCGGCGTCGTCGTGCCGTGGGCATCTCGCTGGCCTCCGCAGGCTTCGTCGAGGTGCTGCCGTACCCGTTCATGCCCGCCGGTGTCTTCGACGTGTGGGGCCTGGACGACGACGATCCGCGCCGCGACACCGTCAAGGTCCTGAACCCGCTGGAGTCGGACCGACCCGAACTCAACACGACGCTGCTGCCCGGTCTGCTGGAGATGGCCGCCCGCAACCTGGCGCGCGGCAACCGCGACCTGCAGCTGTACGCCATCGGCCAGGTGGTCCTCGGCGGCGGTCAGGGGCCGGTGGTTCCGGCGCTGGACGTCACCCGCCGCCCCTCCGACGAGGAGCAGGCCGCGCTCGACGCCTCGCTGCCGAAGCAGCCGGTGCACGTCGGCGCGATCCTGACCGGTCTGCGCGAGCCCGCCGGGCCGTGGGGACCCGGCCGTGTCGCCGACTTCTCCGACGCCTTCGAGGCCGCCCGGACCGTCGCGGCCGCGGCCGGCGTCGAACCGACCCTGGTGGCCGATCAGCGTTTGCCGTGGCACCCGGGCCGCTGCGCCCGCCTGGAGGTGGACGGGCGGACCGTCGGCCACGCGGGCGAACTGCACCCCGCCGTGCTCGAACGCGCCGGACTCCCGGCCCGGCTCTGCGCGCTGGAGATCGATCTCGACGCGCTGCCGCTGCGGACCGTGCTGCCGTCGCCGAAGGTGTCGCCGTTCCCCGCGGTGCTCCAGGACGTCAACGTCGTCGTGGCCCAGGACGTGCCTGCGCAGCGGGTGCAGCAGGCCCTCGTCGAGGGGGCGGGCGAACTCCTCGAAGCGATCGCGCTGTTCGACGTCTTCGACGGCGAACAGGTGGGCGAGGGCAACAAGTCGCTCACCTTCGCGCTGACCTTCCGGGCCGCCGACCGGACCCTCACCGAAGACGAGGCCAACGCCGCCAAGCTGGCGGCCGTCGAACACGCGGGAGGAGCGGTCGGCGCCCGCATGCGCTGATCGCAGACGTCCATGCGCACCTTTCTCGTCCCGGTCCTCGGGCTCGCTCTGGTCGGACTGCTCACCTACTGGCTGCATCGCCGACTGGTCGTCGCGACCGGATTGCGCGGGGCGTGGGCGCGAGCGGTCGACGTGATCCTCGGTGTCGGCGCCCTGCTGGGCGTGACGGCGTTCGCGGTGGGCGGGGCGCTGGACCCGGCGTGGGCGCGAGTGATCGGTTTCGTCGGCTTCACCTGGTGGGCGGCGCTGTTCTACCTGATCCTGGGCGTCCTCCTCATCGGACTGGTGTCACTGCTCCTGCGGGGCGTCGCGAAGGTGCGCGATGTGGCACCGGCCGTCTCGCTCGACCGTCGACGACGCTGGGTCGCGGGGTCGTCCGCGGCGCTGGTGGTGGTCGTCGCGGTGATCGTCGGCTACGGCCTGTTCGAGGCCTCCCGTCCGCGCATCAAGAACGAGACCGTCGCCGTGACCGGTCTGCCCGTGCAGTTCGAGGGCACGCGGATCGCGCTGATCACCGATCTGCACGTGGGCCCGGCCCGCGGCGAGTCCTTCGTTCGCGGCGTCGTGGAGAAGGTCGCCGCAGAGAAACCGGACCTCATCCTCTTTGGCGGCGACCTGGCCGACGGCACCATTACGCACGTCGGCGAGGACCTGGCACCGCTGAAAGATCTTCGTGCACCGCTGGGCATCTACGGGGTCAGCGGCAACCACGAGTACTACGCCGACGACGGCGGTTCGTGGCTGGACTACTGGGAGACGCTCGGCATCCGCGCGCTCCGCAACGAGACCGTGCCCATCACCAGGGACGGCGCGACCATCGACCTCGCCGGCATCTACGACAAGACCGCCCCCGAGCCGTGGGAACCCGACGCGGACAAGGCTCTGGCCGGGCACGACGACGCGCGCGTCCTGATCTACGCCGCCCATCAGCCGTCCCAGGCCGAGGACGTCGAGGGTCGGGGAGTGGACCTGCAGGTGTCCGGACACACGCACGACGGTCAGCTCTGGCCGTTCACCTACGCGGTGCGCCTGGCCAATCCGGTCCACGCCGGTTTCGGCACGGTCGGCGACGTGCCGGTGTACGTGTCACGCGGCACGGGCGCCTGGGGCCCGCCGGTCCGCGTGATGGCCCCGCCGGAGATCACGATCCTCACGCTGACCGAGGCCGCCGACGAGGAGTGAGCGACTCACTCCGGCCGATCGGGAAGGCGTGATCTCGACTCCGCTCGATCAGCGAGAGGAGGTTCGTTCTCGTGGATCAGCGAGGTGTGATCTCGACTTCGCTCGATCAGCGAGGGAGACTCGTTGATCGAGTCCCTTCTTCAGTGATCGAGTCCCTTCTTCAGTGATCGAGTCCCTTCTTCGGTGATCGAGCGGAGTCGAGATCAGCCGGCTGAGCCGGAGCGGAACGCAGTGACGAACCGTGTCGAAGCCCTCCATCGGCGAACCGGTGTTTCTGAAAGGAAGAGATGACCGCGAGGAAAGAGTCCGTAGACGAGGCGATCGCCAGGTTGGAGAAGAAGGTCGGTGGCGACGTACGACACGTCACACGTCTGAGCGACGACGCCGTCTTCGTGCGAGTCGGCACCGAAGCGGCCACCGTCTCCTTCGACGCGAAGCGACACCACTACGAGTTGTCCGAGTTCGATCCGATCAAGTGGGAGTCCCTGGGACCGGGCGATCGTTTTCCCGGCGGCTGGTCCCGGATGCTCGACGGCACGAGCGTCCCGTCGACGATCCTCGCGGGCCGCGGCGTCAGCGGTTCGCTCAATCTGGTCCACGAGCCCGCGACGGGGAAGTTGGAGGTCGCTCCGAACAGTCCGCTGACGCGGTTCCTCCACGAGTACCTCGTCCTGCAGGGGTGGCACCACCACGTGGAGAACCATCCGGCCAAGACGATACGGCTGATCATTCTGTCGGTGGTCGCGATCTTCGCGTTCGCGATCCTGTTCATGCTCACCGTGGCGCTCAGTGCCTGGCTGTCCGGCGCTTAGCAACTCGGCTGACGGTTCGTCGGCGGTCGGCGGTCGGCGGGGCAGCGGTCAGGCGAAGATCTCGTCGAGTGAGGCGGGCGGCCGGCGGGTGACATCGGGATCACCCGGGCCTCGTCGTCATGCGAGGAAGGTCGGTCTCGCCGTGTCCTCGGGGCCTGCTCACAAGCTCCCGAATCAGCGCATCATGAGGTCGACCGCTGGTACGCCGCCTGGTCTCGTCGTCGCCGACTGCCTGGTCTGGCCCCCGAACATCATGCCGAGAAGATACGCGCGACCTCTGACATCCGGCACGGGGTGCGAATACCGGGGGCCTGCGTGTATCAAATTGCAGAGTTATGCATAATGATTTCATGACCGTACGGATTGCAGTGGCCGGTGCCAGTGGTTACGCGGGTGGGGAGATCCTTCGCCTCCTGTGTGGCCACCCGCGCCTGGCCGCCGGAGAGCTCGAAGATCGGATCGCTGACGGCCGGTGGCAACGCCGGCACCCGATTGGGCGAGCACCACCGTCATCTGCTGCCGCTGGCCGACCGGATCCTGGAGGAGACCACCCCCGAGGTCCTCGCCGGGCACGACGTCGTGTTCCTCGGCCTCCCGCACGGCCAGTCCGCGGTGATCGCGAACGCGCTCCCGCCGTCGACCCTGATCGTCGACTGCGGTGCCGACTTCCGGCTGCGGGACGCCGCCGAGTGGACGCACTACTACGGCGGCGAGCACGCGGGCACCTGGCCGTACGGCATGCCCGAGCTGGTGGTCGACCCCGCCACGGGGCTCCGGGGACGGGACGAGCTGACCGGGGCGAGCCGGATCGCGGTGCCCGGCTGCTTCCCGACCGTCTCCATCCTGACCATGGCGCCCGCGCTCGCTGCGGGCCTGGTGGAGCCGCGGGTCCAGATCTCGGCGGTCACCGGCGCCTCCGGCGCGGGCAAGTCGCCCAAGGTGGCGTTCCTGGCCTCCGAGGTGCTGGGCTCGTCGCGGGCCTACGGCGTCGGCGGCACGCACCGGCACACCCCGGAGATGATCCAGGCGTACTCGGCGGCCGCCGGACAGCCCGTCGACGTCTCCTTCACCCCGGTGCTGGTCCCGATGTCGCGCGGCATCCTGGCCACCTGCACCGCCCGGCTCTCCACCGGCGCCGAGACGATCGAGCAGGTCCGCGAGGTCTACGCGAAGGCGTACGACGACGAGGCCTTCCTCCACGTCCTCCCCGCGGGCGAGTTCCCGGAGACCGGGGCGGTGGTCGGCAGCAACGCGATCCAGATCGGTCTCGCCGTCGACGAGCGGGCCGGTCTGCTCGTCGCCGTCGGGGCAGTGGACAATCTGACCAAGGGCACCGGTGGTGCCGCCGTGCAATCGATGAACCTGGCACTGGGCTGGGGCGAGACCGAAGGATTGAGCACCGTGGGAGTGGCGCCGTGACCGAAGCGAAGCAGTCGATCGTCGACAAGCATCTGGATCAGTTGATCGGCTCGCGCATGATGCGACGCCAGGGCGTCACCGCGCCGCTCGGATTCCGGGCCGCGGGGCTCACCGCGGGGCTCAAACCGTCCGGCAAGTCCGACCTCGCGCTCGTGTTCAACGAGGGCCCGGACCTCGCCGCGGCGGGTGTCTTCACCCGGAACCAGGTGAAGGCCGCGCCGGTGCTGTGGTCGCAGGAGGTCCTCAAGTCCCAGCGCGTGCGCGCGGTGATCCTCAACTCCGGCGGCGCCAACGCGTGCACCGGTCCGGGCGGGTTCCAGGACACCCACGCCACCGCCGAGGCCGTCGCCGAGACGCTGTCGAACTGGGGCACCGAGACCGGCGCGGTCGAGGTGGCCGTCTGCTCCACCGGCATCATCGGCGAACGGCTC
The DNA here is from genome assembly GCF_047600385.1 of Gordonia sp. (in: high G+C Gram-positive bacteria). Classification (GTDB taxonomy): domain Bacteria; phylum Actinomycetota; class Actinomycetes; order Mycobacteriales; family Mycobacteriaceae; genus Gordonia. The sequence continues at coordinate 2,746,993 of NZ_JASGKZ010000001.1, forward strand.
CCGATGGACAAGGTCCTCGCGGGCGTCACCGAGATCGTGCACGAGATGGGCGGCGGTCTGGAGGGCGGCACCGACGCGGCGTACGCGATCATGACCACCGACACGATCCCCAAGCAGGTCGCCCTGCACCATCCGGGCCGGTGGAACGTCGGCGGCATGGCCAAGGGCGCCGGCATGATGGCGCCCTCGCTGGCCACCATGCTCGTCGTCCTGACCACCGACGCCAAGGTCTCGGCGGACATGCTCGACACCGCGCTGCGGCGGGCCACCGCGCTCACCTTCGACCGCCTCGACATCGACGGCTCCATGTCCACCAACGACACGGTGCTGCTGCTCTCGTCCGGCGCCAGCCAGATCGAGATCACCCAGGAACAGCTCGACGCCGCCGTCTACGCCGTGTGCGACGACCTCGCCGCACAGCTCCAGAACGACGCCGAGGGCGTCACCAAGCGGGCGTCGATCACCGTCAGCGGTGCCCGCACCGAGGACGACGCCCTGGTGATCGCCCGGTCGGTCGCCCGCGACTCGCTGGTCAAGACCGCGCTGTTCGGCTCCGACCCCAACTGGGGCCGCGTGCTGGCGGCCATCGGCGTCACCCCGGTGCAGATCGACCCGGATCGGATCACCGTCGCCTTCAACGAGGTCACGGTGTGCGAGAACGGCACCGGCGTGCCCGGCGCGCGCGACGCCGTCGACCTGAGCGGCGACCGCATCGACGTCGTCGCCGACCTCGGTCTCGGCGACGCCGAGGCCACCGTGCGCACCACCGACCTGTCCCACGCCTACGTCGAAGAGAACTCGGCCTACACCACATGAGCACCTCCACGCCCCCCGCGCAGCCCGCCGACCCGACCCCCCTCGTCAAGGCCTCGATCCTCGCCGAGTCCCTGCCCGCGCTGCAGGCGCTCCACGGCCGTCGCGTCGTGGTGAAGTACGGCGGCAACGCCATGGTCGACGACGACCTCAAGGCCGCCTTCGCCGCCGACATGGTGCTGCTGCGCGCCTGCGGGATCCACCCGATCGTCGTGCACGGCGGCGGCCCGCAGATCTCGGCCATGCTGAGACGTCTCGGCCTGGAGGGGGAGTTCCGCGGCGGTTTCCGCGTCACCACCCCCGAGGTGATGGACGTGGCCCGGATGGTGCTGTTCGGGCAGGTCGGCCGCGAACTGGTCGGACTGATCAACGCCCACGGCCCCTACGCGGTGGGTCTGACCGGCGAGGACGCCCACCTGTTCACCGCGGTGCGGCGCACCGCGCGCGTCGACGGCGAGCAGGTCGACATCGGTCTGGTCGGCGACATCGTCGCGGTGAACACCTCCGCCGTCGACGATCTGATCGCCGCGGGCCGGATCCCGGTGATCTCCACCATCGCCCCCGACGTCGACGGCGTGGTGCACAACATCAACGCCGACACCGCCGCCGGGGCCGTCGCCGACGCGCTCGGCGCCGAACACCTGGTGATGCTCACCGACGTCGAGGGGCTCTACACCGACTGGCCCGATCGCGGTTCGCTGGTGTCGGAGATCGACGCGGCGACGCTGACCGAGCTGCTGCCGCGGCTCGACGCGGGGATGATCCCGAAGATGGAGGCGTGCCTGCGCGCCGTGGAGGGCGCCGTCGGCGCCGCCCACGTGATCGACGGCCGGGAGCCGCACGCGGTGCTCGCCGCACTGCTCACCTCCTCGACCGCGGGCACCACCGTGGTGCGCCGCCCGTCCAGCGGAGTCGAGAAGTTCGGCTCCCTGAGCCGGACCACGAAGACCCCCGAGCCGAAAGGCAAGTCATGACCGCCCCGCTGCAGCAGCGCTGGTCCGCCGCGCTGATGAACAACTACGGCACCCCGCCGGTCGCACTGGTGCGCGGCGAGGGCGCGGTGGTCTACGACGCCGACGGCAAGCGGTACCTCGATCTGCTCGGCGGTATCGCGGTGAACGCACTCGGCCACGCCGACCCGGAGCTGGTGCGGGCGGTGGCCGAGCAGCTCGGCACCCTGGGACACGTCTCGAACCTGTACATCTCGCCCGTCGTCGTCGAACTGGCCGAGGCCCTGCTCGATGCGTTCGGCGTCGGCGACGGTGCCGACGGCGGACCGTCGGGCCGGGTGTTCCTGTGCAACTCGGGGACCGAGGCCAACGAGGCGGCGTTCAAACTGGCCCGGCTCACCGGCCGACCGCAGATCATCGCCGCCGAGGGCGGATTCCACGGCCGGACGATGGGTGCGCTCGCGATGACCGGGCAGCCGGCCAAACGCGCGCCGTTCGAGCCCATGCCGGCCGGCGTCGACTTCGTGCCCTACGGGGACGTCGCCGCGCTCGAGGCCGCGGTGTCCGCCGAGACCGCCGCGGTGATCCTGGAGCCGATCCAGGGGGAGAACGGCGTCGTCGTACCGGGGCCGGACTATCTGGCCGCCGCCCGCCGCATCACCGCCGAACACGGCGCCCTGCTGATCCTGGACGAGGTGCAGACCGGCATCGGCCGGACCGGAGCGATGTTCGCGCACCAGCGCGTCGGCATCGTGCCCGACGTGATCACCCTGGCCAAGGGGCTCGGCGGCGGACTGCCGATCGGTGCGGTGATCGCGACCGGACCCGCCGCCGACCTGTTCGGTCCCGGCCAGCACGGCACCACCTTCGGCGGCAACCCCGCCGCGGCCGCCGCGGCGCTCACCGTGCTCCGCCGCATCCGTGAGCACGCGCTGCTCGACCACGTCGACGCCGTCGGCAAGGCCCTGGCCACCGGGATCGAAGACCTGGGACATCCGCTGATCAAGGGGGTGCGGGGCGACGGGTTGCTGCTCGGCATCGTGCTCACCGAGCCGATCTCGGCGGCCGTCGACCTCGCCGCCCGCGACCACGGATACCTGATCAACGCCCCCGCACCGGACGTGCTGAGACTGGCGCCGCCGCTGATCCTCTCGGCGGAGCAGGCCGCCGACTTCGTGTCCGCGCTGCCGGCGATCCTGGATCGGGCGGCCGCCACGACAGCGGAGAAGACCGCGGCAGCGGAGAAGAACGCCACGGCGGAGAAGAAGGACCGGTCATGACAGTTCGGCATCTCCTGCGGGACGACGATCTGTCGCCCGCGGAACAGTCCGCGATCCTCGACCTCGCCGCGGAGATGAAGGCCGACCCCTTCGGGCGCAAGCCGCTCGCCGGCCCGCGCGGCGTCGGCGTGATCTTCGACAAGAACTCCACGCGGACCCGCTTCTCCTTCGAGGTGGGCATCGCCCAGCTCGGCGGGCACGCCGTCGTCGTCGACGGGACGCGGACGCAGATGGGGCGCGACGAGTCGCTGGCCGACACCGGCCGGGTGCTGTCGCGGTACGTCGACGCGATCGTGTGGCGCACGTTCGGCCAGGACCGACTGACCGAACTCGCCGAGCATGCGACGATCCCGGTGGTCAACGCCCTCTCCGACAGCTTCCACCCGTGCCAGGTGCTCGCCGACCTGCTCACCGTCCGCGAGCACCGGGGCGATCCGGCGGGCCTGACCATGACCTACCTCGGCGACACCGCCAACAACATGGCCCACTCGCTCGCTCTCGGCGGAGTCACCGCCGGGATGCACGTGCGGCTGTCCGGGCCGGAGGGTTTCGCCCCGGATCCGGAGATCCTCGACGCGGTCCGCGCGCGGGCCGCCGAGACCGGCGGCAGCGTCGAGGTGATCGACGATCCGGTCGCCGCGGTGACCGGCGCCGACGTCCTGACCACCGACACCTGGACGTCGATGGGGCAGGAGGGCGACGGACTCGACCGCGTCGGCCCGTTCCGGCCCTACCAGATCAACGCCGCTCTCCTGGCCCACGCCGCCGCGAACGCGATCGTCCTGCACTGCCTGCCTGCGCACCGCGGCGAGGAGATCACCGACGAGGTGATCGACGGCCCGGCCAGCGTGGTGTTCGACGAGGCCGAGAACCGTCTGCACGCGCAGAAGGCGCTGCTCACGTGGCTGCTGGAGCAGTGAACCGGACCGGATGAGCAGGCGACGGAGGAACGGGGCCGCATGAACGGAGACAACTCGCATCTCGCCGCGACCCGGGCCGGCCGGCTCGCCCGGATCATCGAGATCCTGTCGCAGCAGCAGGTGCGCAGCCAGGTGGAGCTGCGGCAGCTGCTCGCGGCGGAGGGCATCGAGGCGACGCAGGCGACGCTGTCGCGTGATCTCGACGAGCTCGGCGCGGTGAAGCTCCGGGCGGCCGACGGCGGCGCGGGCGTGTACGTGGTCCCCGAGGACGGCAGTCCCGTCCGCGGGATCACCGGCGGCACCGACCGCCTGGCCCGGGTCCTCGGCGACCTCCTGGTCTCCACCGATTCGGCCGGCAGCACCGCTGTCCTGCGCACCCCGCCGGGTGCCGCCCAATATCTGGCGAGCGCTCTGGACCGGGCCAACCTGCCCGACGTGGTGGGCACCATCGCCGGCGACGACACCGTCTTCGTCCTGGCGCGGGAGCCGCTCACCGGCGCCCAACTCGCCGAACAGATCGAAGCTCTCGTGTGAGACCGAACCGGGCTCCCGACCGCGACCGCCGGAGATCACTTCGACGGTCGAGCGGAGTCGAGACCAGACACCGACACACCCCGACCGACACACCCCGACAAGGAGTCACCACCGCATGGCCGAGAACACCGACACCCCCGCCGCGCCCGGAGGCACCAACACCGGTTCGCTGTGGGGCGGCCGCTTCGCGATGCCGCCGGCCGAGGCGATGGCCGCGTTGAGCAAGTCGACCCACTTCGACTGGGCGCTGGCCCCGTACGACATCGCCGCGTCCAAGGCGCACGCCCGCGTCCTGTCCCGCGCCGGCCTGCTGAGCGACGAGGACCTCGCCGGCATGCTCGCCGGTCTGGACCGGCTCGGCGCCGACGTCGCCTCGGGCGCGTTCGTCGCCGCCGAATCCGACGAGGACGTGCACGGAGCGCTCGAGCGCGGCCTGATCGAGCGCGTGGGACCCGAACTCGGCGGGCGCCTGCGGGCCGGCCGGTCGCGGAACGACCAGGTGGCCACCCTCTTCCGCATGTGGCTGCGCGACGGGCTGCGCCGCGTCGCCGACCAGGTCCTGGACCTGGTGGAGGCGCTCGTCGGCCAGGCCGCCGCGAATCCCGGCGTCGTCATGCCGGGCAAGACCCACCTGCAGGCCGCCCAGCCGGTGCTGCTGGGGCACACCCTGATGGCGCACGCGCAGCCGCTGCTGCGCGATGTGAGCCGCATCGTCGACGCCGATCGCCGACTGGCCGTGTCGCCGTACGGCTCGGGTGCGCTCGCCGGATCGTCGCTCGGTCTGGATCCCGCCGCGATCGCCGCCGACCTCGGATTCGACTCGGCCGCGGACAACTCGATCGACGCGACGGCGTCGCGCGACTTCGCCGCCGAGGCCGCGTTCGTCCTGGCGATGATCGGCGTCGACCTGTCGCGTCTGTCCGAGGACGTGATCCTGTGGAGCACCCCCGAGTTCGGGTACGTGACGCTGCCGGACGCCTGGTCGACGGGCAGTTCGATCATGCCGCAGAAGAAGAACCCCGACGTCGCCGAGCTGGCGCGCGGCAAGTCGGGCCGGCTGATCGGCAACCTGTCGGGTCTGCTCGCCACCCTCAAGGCGCAGCCGCTGGCCTACAACCGCGACCTGCAGGAGGACAAGGAACCGGTCTTCGACTCGGTCGCCCAGCTGGAGCTGCTGCTGCCGCCGATGACCGGCATGATCGCCACGCTCACCTTCCACCCGGAGCGGATGGCCGAACTCGCCCCGGCCGGCTTCACCCTCGCCACCGACATCGCCGAATGGATGGTGCGCCAGGGGATCCCGTTCCGGGTCGCGCACGAGGTCGCGGGCGCGTGCGTCCGGGAGGCCGAGGGCCGCGGCCTCGGCCTGGAGGACCTGAGCGACGACGATTTCGCCGCGATCCATCCGGCGCTCACCCCGGAGGTGCGCGAGGTCCTCACGGTGACCGGGTCGATCGAGTCGCGCAATGCGCTCGGCGGCACGGCTCCGGCACAGGTCCGACGGCAGATCGACGTCGCCGGCGAGAAGGTCCGGGAACTGCGCGCGCACCTCGGCACCGCTAACTGACTCTTCAGTAGGGAAGGGGGTCGGCCCGGTCCCGCGCCCGCTACAGTGTCAACGAAACGGTCATCTGAGAGGGGCAACACTGTGGCTGGACTGCCGAGCATTCCGGGAGCCGTCGGTCGGATCGTCGCGACGGCCCAGAACGGGCTGGAAGTGATCCGGATGGGCGGCCTCCAGACGGACACCGAGCCCGCGCCGTACAAGGTGGTCGAGACGGAGAAGATGTACCGCCTGCGCCGGTACTTCCCGGACGATCCCGGCGACGGCTACTCGCACGTGATCCTGGTGCCGCCGATGATGGTGTCGGCCAACGTCTACGACGTCACCGAGGACAACGGCGCGGTCTCGATCCTCTACGCGAACGGGATCATCCCGTGGGTCGTCGACTTCGGATCGCCCGACCACGAGGAGGGCGGCATGGAGCGCACCCTCACCGATCACATCCTGGCGGTCAGTCGCGTCGTCGATCTCGTGCGCGGGGTCGTCGGCCGCGACGTGCACCTCGGCGGCTACTCGCAGGGCGGCATGTTCGTGTACCAGACCGCCGCGTACCGGCGGTCCGAGGGCATCGCCAGCATCATCACCTTCGGCAGTCCGGTCGACGTCCTGGCCGCCCTGCCGCTCGGCCTGCCGGCGAATCTCGTCGCACCGAGCGCCGAACTGCTCGCCGACAAGGTCTTCACGCACCTGTGGATCCCGAGCTGGCTGGCCCGCACCGGTTTCCAGATGATGGACCCGGTCAAGACCGCGCGCAGCCGGATCGACTTCATGCGCAAACTGCACGACCGCGACGCGCTGCTCCCGCGGGAGGACCAGCGGCGGTTCCTGGAGCAGGAGGGCTGGGTCGCGTGGTCCGGTCCGGCGATCGCGGAGCTGCTCAAGCAGTTCGTCGCGCACAACCGGATGGTGGCGGGCGGTTTCGTGATCGACGGCGAGATCGTCTCGCTGGCCGAGATCACCAGCCCGATCCTGGCGTTCGTCGGTGAGACCGACGACATCGGCCAGCCGCTCGCCGTCCGCGGCATCGTCAAGGCCTGCCCGGATGCGGACGTGTACGAGACGCTGGTGCCGGCCGGGCACTTCGGTCTCGTCGTCGGCTCCACGTCGGGTCGGCTGTCGTGGCCGACCACCGCGCAGTGGATCCGGTGGTGCGACGGCGAGGGCCCGCGCCCGGAGACCGTCGCGCCGATGGACCCCGACCCGCAGGGGCGCGGATCGGGCATCCGCTGGACCACGCGTCTCACCTACGGCGTGGGCCAGGTCGCGGGTGCGGGCACCGTGATCGCGACCGAGGCGTTCGATGCCATCGATTCGATCCAGCGCACCACGCGCGCCGTGGCCGCGGAGTCGATGCGCACCGTGCCGCGGCTGTTCCGCCTCGGCCAGATCCAGCCGTCCACGCGGATCTCGCTGGGCAAGCTGATGAGCGAGAACAAGCGGCGCGATCCCGAGGCCGAACTGTTCCTCTTCGAGAACCGGGTCCTCACCCACGAGCAGGTCAACACCCGTATTGACAACGTCGTCGCGGGTCTGATCGAGTGCGGGATCCGGCCGGGCGAGCACATCGGCGTGATGATGGATCCGCGCCCGAGCGCGCTGGTCGCCGTCGCCGCGCTGTCGCGCCTCGGTGCGGTGGCGGTGCTGCTGTCCACCGCCAGCGACCTGGCGGAGATGATGACCGTCGCCGAGACCCGCGTCGTCGTCGCCGATCCGAACCACCTCGAGACGGCCACCTCGGTGAGCGACCGCGTCCTGGTCCTCGGCGGCGGCGATCAGCGCGTCATCGACCGCGCCGACGGCGAGAGCGTGGTCGACATGGAGCGGATCGATCCCGACACGGTCCGGATCCCCGCCTGGTACCGTCCCGATCCCGGTCTGGCCGGCGACCTCGGATTCATCCTGTTCACCCGTGTCAACGGCCGGTTGACCCGCTGGGCGGTGACCAATCACCGGTTCGCGATGTCGGCGTTCGGCGCGGCGGCGGCCGCGGGCCTGTCGACGCACGACACCGTGTACTGCCTGCCGCCGCTGCACCACGCTTCGGGGCTGCTCACCACGCTCGGCGCGACGGTGGCCGGCCGCTCGCGGATCGCGCTCTCGAACGGCGTCGACGCCGAACGGTTCCAGACCGAGGTGCGGCGCTACGGCATCACCGTCGTCTCCTACACCTGGAACATGCTGCGCGAGGTGCTGCGCAGCCCGGACTTCGATCCGTCACAGCTGGCCAGCGTCCGGCTCTTCATGGGGTCGGGGCTGCCGAACGGCCTGTGGAACGACATCGACGAGATGCTGCCCGGCGCCAAGGTCCTGGAGTTCTTCGCGACGGCCGACGGCTCGGCGATCCTCGCCAACGTCGACGGCACCAAGATCGGCTCGATGGGCAAACCGCTTCCGGAGACCAACGCCGTCGCCCTGGCCGCCTACCGCCCGGACGTCGGCAAGCTCGTGGTGGACGAGGACAGCGGGTTCGTGCTGCGGGCCGAGACCGGCGAGGTCGGCATGCTGATGGCGCACGCCGGTCAGCGCTACGAGGCCAGCGGTCGGGTGCTGCGCGACGTCTTCCGGCCGCGCGACCGCTGGGAGGTCTCCGGTCTGCTGTTCCGGGCCGACGCCGACGGCGACCTCTGGTACGTCGGCTCGGAGGGCTCGATCATCCACACGAGCGACGGCGTCGTCTACCCCGAGCCGATCCGGCAGGCGCTCTCGCGGATGAAGGGCGTCGACCAGGCCCTGGTGTACGGGGTCGGCACGCGCGGTGCGCAGGTCGTCGTCGCCGCGATCACCCTGCGGGACGGACACGGTTCGAAGACGCCGACCCAGCTGCGTGTCGCACTGGGGGAACTCGCGGCGGTCGAACGTCCGCACCTGGTTCAGGTGGTGAGCAGCATCCCGATGAGCGAGTCGTACCGGCTCGTCGCCTCGGAGCTGGTCAAGCGCGGCGTCCCGCGCCCGGGGTCGAAGATCTGGTACCGCGACTCCGAGGGACGCTACCGCCGCTACAGCAAATCCGTCGCCGCCGACATCGACTGGAGCAGGCCCACTCCGGAGCCGGTCCTGCGTCGTCCGGTCGGGCAGACGCCCGCCGACGCGGCCGACGAGCCGGTCGATCCGGTGGACGGTGCGGCCGTCGTCGCGGAGTAGCCTGAAGCCCGGCGAAAGGGAGCACACATGACATCTCGTGCGGAGCAATTGGATCCGGTGGTGCGGACGCGACTCGTCTGCCCCCAGGATCACGGCGAACTGATCGATGCGGGCGACGAGCTCTACAACCCGCGGCTTCGGGTGGCCTACGCGATCGACGAGTCGGGGATCCCGAACATGCTGATCGGCGACGCGCGGCAGGTCGGCGACGACGAGCACGCGCGTCTGGTGGGCGAGAAGGGCGAGGACGGCCGGTGAGCGACTCCGGGTCGACGGCCGGTGCCGACCGGACCGACATCATCGACGAACTCTCGTGGCGGGGGCTGATCGGGCAGAGCACCGACGAGGCCGCCCTCCGCGCGGCGCTGGCCGACGGACCGCTCACGCTGTACGCGGGCTTCGATCCGACCGCGTCGAGCCTGCACGCGGGACACCTGGTCCCGCTGCTGACGCTGCGGCGTTTCCAGCAGGCGGGCCACCGTCCGCTGGTGCTCGCCGGTGGCGCGACCGGGCTGATCGGCGATCCGCGCGACGTCGGCGAGCGCACCATGAACTCGACCGACACCGTCGCCGGCTGGGCCGAACGGATCGTCGGACAGCTGCAGCGGTTCGTCGAGATCGACGAGTCGCCGACCGGCGCGGTCCTGGTGAACAACCTCGACTGGACCCGGGAGCTGTCGACCATCGACTTCCTGCGCGACGTCGGCAAGCACTTCTCGGTCAACGTGATGCTGGCTCGGGAGACGGTCAAGCGTCGTCTCGAGTCCGACGGCATCAGCTACACCGAGTTCAGCTACCTGCTGTTGCAGTCCCACGACTTCCTGCAGCTCTACCGCCGGTACGGCTGCCTGCTGCAGGTGGGCGGCTCCGACCAGTGGGGCAACATCATCGGCGGCGTCGACCTGGTGCGCAAGGTCGAGGGAGCGCACGCGCACGCGTTGACGGTCCCTCTCGTCACCTCGGCGGACGGGAAGAAGTTCGGCAAGTCGACCGGTGGCGGCAGCCTGTGGCTCGACCCCGAACTGACCTCGCCGTACGCCTGGTACCAGTACTTCGTGAACACCGCCGACGCCGACGTCGTCAAGTACCTGAAGTGGTTCACGTTCCTCACCCGCGAGGAGATCGAGGAGCTCGAGCGACTCACCGCGGAGAAGCCGTTCCTGCGCACCGCGCAGAAGCGTCTCGCCGCGGAGATGACCACCCTGATCCACGGCGCCGAGCAGACCGCCGCCGTTGAACTCGCCAGTCAGGCGCTGTTCGGCCGGGCCGAACTCGACGGGCTCGACGAGGCGACGCTCGCCGCGGCACTGGGGGAGACCGGAATCGCGGAGTACCCGGCGGGTACGACGCCGACGCTGGTGGAACTCCTGGTCGACTCCGGTCTGGCCGCCGGCAACAAAGCCGCGCGCCGGGCCGTCGACGAGGGCGGCGCGTACGTGAACAACGTGAAGGCGACCGACGCCGACTGGACGCCGGGCGCCGACGATCTGCTGCACGGTCGCTGGTTGGTGCTGCGTCGCGGCAAGAAGACGTTCGCCGGCGCCCGTCTCGGCGCCTGACACTCGTCTCGGGGAACTGCGAACCGCCCTTGACCTGGCGATTTGTGGTTCCCCGACACATGTGTGTAACTTAGTTCAGGTCGCCAGCGACGAACTTTCGAAAGAAAAACTTCTGCTGCTGGTTGCGAACAGGTTCTAGATTCTGCTAGAGTTTAGGGCCTGGGTGGTTGGACGCCGGATGTTTCACGCGGTTCCTGCTTCTCTCACTTCGTGAGGGCGCGGGACTGGGAGGAAAAATCCGGGTTTGACTTCCGACTGCCGGTCTTGTTAGGCTGGTGGAGTTGCCCGCGAGTCGGGTGACAGGCTCCGGTTCACCGAAGTTCGCATGCTGCTTTTGGTGGTGTGTGGTGTTGGTGGGTGTGTGTTTTTTGAGAACTCGATAGTGTGTGATGGATTTTCTTGTGCCAACTATTTTCAGCTGGCATTTGAGGGAGTCTGTCATGTTTTTGACAAGATGATTTTTTGCCAGTTGATTCTTTTGAATTTGGATTATTTTTTGGTCAGGTCTATTTCTCTGATTGGTTTTTTGTTGGAGAGTTTGATCCTGGCTCAGGACGAACGCTGGCGGCGTGCTTAACACATGCAAGTCGAACGGAAAGGCCCTGCTTGCAGGGTACTCGAGTGGCGAACGGGTGAGTAACACGTGGGTGATCTGCCTCACACTTTGGGATAAGCCTGGGAAACTGGGTCTAATACCGGATAGGACCACCGGCTGCATGGTCGGTGGTGGAAAGCCTTGTGCGGTGTGAGATGGGCCCGCGGCCTATCAGCTTGTTGGTGGGGTAACGGCCCACCAAGGCGACGACGGGTAGCCGACCTGAGAGGGTGATCGGCCACACTGGGACTGAGACACGGCCCAGACTCCTACGGGAGGCAGCAGTGGGGAATATTGCACAATGGGCGCAAGCCTGATGCAGCGACGCCGCGTGAGGGATGACGGCCTTCGGGTTGTAAACCTCTTTCGCCAGGGACGAAGCTTTTGTGACGGTACCTGGAGAAGAAGCACCGGCCAACTACGTGCCAGCAGCCGCGGTAATACGTAGGGTGCAAGCGTTGTCCGGAATTACTGGGCGTAAAGAGCTCGTAGGCGGTTTGTCGCGTCGTCTGTGAAATCCTGCAACTCAATTGCAGGCGTGCAGGCGATACGGGCAGACTTGAGTACTACAGGGGAGACTGGAATTCCTGGTGTAGCGGTGAAATGCGCAGATATCAGGAGGAACACCGGTGGCGAAGGCGGGTCTCTGGGTAGTAACTGACGCTGAGGAGCGAAAGCGTGGGGAGCGAACAGGATTAGATACCCTGGTAGTCCACGCCGTAAACGGTGGGTACTAGGTGTGGGGTCCATTTCACGGATTCTGTGCCGTAGCTAACGCATTAAGTACCCCGCCTGGGGAGTACGGCCGCAAGGCTAAAACTCAAAGGAATTGACGGGGGCCCGCACAAGCGGCGGAGCATGTGGATTAATTCGATGCAACGCGAAGAACCTTACCTGGGTTTGACATACACCAGACGACGGTAGAGATATCGTTTCCCTTGTGGTTGGTGTACAGGTGGTGCATGGCTGTCGTCAGCTCGTGTCGTGAGATGTTGGGTTAAGTCCCGCAACGAGCGCAACCCTTGTCCTGTATTGCCAGCGGGTTATGCCGGGGACTTGCAGGAGACTGCCGGGGTCAACTCGGAGGAAGGTGGGGATGACGTCAAGTCATCATGCCCCTTATGTCCAGGGCTTCACACATGCTACAATGGCGCGTACAGAGGGCTGCGATACCGTGAGGTGGAGCGAATCCCTTAAAGCGTGTCTCAGTTCGGATTGGGGTCTGCAACTCGACCCCATGAAGTCGGAGTCGCTAGTAATCGCAGATCAGCAACGCTGCGGTGAATACGTTCCCGGGCCTTGTACACACCGCCCGTCACGTCATGAAAGTCGGTAACACCCGAAGCCCATGGCCCAACCCCTCGGGGAGGGAGTGGTCGAAGGTGGGATCGGCGATTGGGACGAAGTCGTAACAAGGTAGCCGTACCGGAAGGTGCGGCTGGATCACCTCCTTTCTAAGGAGCAAACAACAACAAGTGGTTTCAGGTCTGTTCATGGCCGGCCGCGTGTTTGTTCGAGGGTGAAACACAAGAAAACCATCCGATATACTGTTTCTGTCACTGTGACGGAAAACGGTGGGGTGGACTGATACCGGGTGACCGGGTCAGACGATGTCACACACTATCGGGGTTCTGAGAAAACACCCGCCGAACTCTTCCACTAGATGGAGGGGATTGGTTGTGGGGTTGACTCTAACTGTGCTCGCTGACTACCGCGCGCGATGTTTTCGTGTGTATGGGGTGGGTGGGTGTGTGTTGTTTGAGAAGTGCATAGTGGATGCGAGCATCAATAATCAAGGCCCTGGAGATCAGGACTTCTGAGTTTTGGTGTTTGTACTGCAATTAAACATTTTGGTTTCTGTTGTTCAATTTTTTGGGCACAGTTTTTACTCATGTGTTTGTGGGACTCCACATTCGTATCCTTGTTGCTTGCTGGTTTTTGCTGGTGGGTGTGGGGGTGTGTTTGTGGGTGTTGTTGTAAGTGTTTTAGGGCGTTCGGTGGATGCCTTGGTACCAGGAGCCGATGAAGGACGTGGTAGGCCGCGATAGGCCTCGGGGAGTTGTCAAACGAGCTGTGATCCGAGGGTGTCCGAATGGGGAAACCCAGCACCAGTGATGTGGTGTTACCGCCCGGTGAATGTATAGCCGGTGCGGGGGGAACGTGGGGAAGTGAAACATCTCAGTACCCGCAGGAAGAGAAAACAATTGTGATTCCGTGAGTAGTGGCGAGCGAAAGTGGATGAGGCTAAACCGCGCGTATGTGATACTCGGCAGGGGTTGTGCGTGTGGTGTTGTGGGAGTGTCGTGGATCGGTCTGCCGGCTGGTCGGCCAGTTGAGAAAGTGTTGTGTTAGGTGAAGTGGCCTGGGATGGTCTGCCGTAGACGGTGAGAGTCCGGTAACTGAAAACGCAATGCCTGGTTTCGATGTTTCCCGAGTAGCAGCGGGCTCGTGGAATCTGCTGTGAATCTGCCGGGACCACCCGGTAAGCCTAAATACTTCCTGGTGACCGATAGCGGACGAGTACCGTGAGGGAAAGGTGAAAAGTACCCCGGGAGGGGAGTGAAATAGTACCTGAAACCGGACGCTTACAATCCGTCAAAGCCTGCGCAATCCTTGGGGTTGGTGGGTGATGGCGTGCCTTTTGAAGAATGAGCCTGCGAGTTAGTGCTCAGTGGCGAGGTTAACCCGTGGTGGGGTAGCCGTAGCGAAAGCGAGTCTGAATAGGGCGTTTTGAGTCGCTGGGTCTAGACCCGAAGCGGAGTGATCTACCCATGGCCAGGGTGAAGCCACAGTAAGATGTGGTGGAGGCCCGAACCCACTTCAGTTGAAAATGGAGGGGATGAGTTGTGGGTAGGGGTGAAAGGCCAATCAAACTCCGTGATAGCTGGTTCTCCCCGAAATGCATTTAGGTGCAGCGTCATGTGTTTCTTGCCGGAGGTAGAGCTACTGGATGGCCGATGGGCCCCACTAGGTTACTGACGTCAACCAAACTCCGAATGCCGGTAAGTGAGAGCATGGCAGTGAGACTGCGGGGGATAAGCTTCGTAGTCGAGAGGGAAACAGCCCAGATCGCCGGCTAAGGCCCCTAAGCGTGTACTAAGTGGAAAAGGATGTGGGATTGCTTAGACAACCAGGAGGTTGGCTTAGAAGCAGCCATCCTTGAAAGAGTGCGTAATAGCTCACTGGTCAAGTGGTCCTGCGCCGACAATGTAGCGGGGCTCAAGTACACCGCCGAAGCCGCGGCAATCACACAAAACATCCATGAGGATCTACGGGTTCTTGTGTAGTGGTGTGGTTGGGTAGGGGAGCGTCCTGCACTCTGGGAAGCAGCCTGGTGATGGGTTGTGGAGGGTGTGGGAGTGAGAATGCAGGCATGAGTAGCGAAAGACAAGTGAGAAACTTGTCCGCCGAATGACCAAGGGTTCCTGGGCCAGGTTAATCCGCCCAGGGTGAGTCGGGACCTAAGGCGAGGCCGACAGGCGTAGTCGATGGACAACGGGTTGATATTCCCGTACCCGTGTATCCGCGCCCAGTGGCGAGGCAGTTGTACTAACCACCCAAAAACTTCTTCTCAGTCCTTCGGGATTGTTTGGGGGTGGCTGCGTGGGACCTCGGCTGTAGTAGTCAAGCGATGGGGTGACGCAGGAAGGTAGCAGGGCCACGCGGTTGGTTGTCGTGGTGTAAGCCTGTAGCCCGGAATATAGGTAAATCCGTGTTCCTTGAGGGTGAGGGGTGATGCGTAGCCGTTGAGGTGAATTCTGTGATCCTATGCTGCCGAGAAAAGCCTCTAGTGAGTTGGTGCACGGCCCGTACCCCAAACCGACACAGGTGGTCAGGTAGAGAATACTAAGGCGATCGAGAGAACTGTGGTTAAGGAACTCGGCAAATTGCCCCCGTAACTTCGGGAGAAGGGGGACCACACCTGGTGACGACATTTACTGTTTGAGCTGGGGGTGGTCGCAGAGACCAGAGAGAAGCGACTGTTTACTAAAAACACAGGTCCGTGCGAAGTCGTAAGACGATGTATACGGACTGACGCCTGCCCGGTGCTGGAAGGTTAAGAGGACCGGTTAATCATCTTTTGGGTGGTGAAGCTGAGAATTTAAGCCCCAGTAAACGGCGGTGGTAACTATAACCATCCTAAGGTAGCGAAATTCCTTGTCGGGTAAGTTCCGACCTGCACGAATGGCGTAACGACTTCTCTGCTGTCTCAACCACAGACTCGGCGAAATTGCAGTACGAGTAAAGATGCTCGTTACGCGCGGCAGGACGAAAAGACCCCGGGACCTTCACTATAGCTTGGTATTGGTGTTCGGTACGGTTTGTGTAGGATAGGTGGGAGACTGTGAAGCGGGCACGCTAGTGTTGGTGGAGTCGTTGTTGAAATACCACTCTGATCGTATTGGGCTTCTAACCTCGGACCCTGATCGGGTTCAGGGACAGTGCCTGGTGGGTAGTTTAACTGGGGCGGTTGCCTCCTAAAGTGTAACGGAGGCGCCCAAAGGTTCCCTCAGCCTGGATGGCAATCAGGTGTTGAGTGTAAGTGCACAAGGGAGCTTGACTGTGAGACGTACATGTCGAGCAGGGACGAAAGTCGGGACTAGTGATCCGGCACCGGCAAGTGGAAGCGGTGTCGCTCAACGGATAAAAGGTACCCCGGGGATAACAGGCTGATCTTCCCCAAGAGTCCATATCGACGGGATGGTTTGGCACCTCGATGTCGGCTCGTCGCATCCTGGGGCTGGAGTAGGTCCCAAGGGTTGGGCTGTTCGCCCATTAAAGCGGCACGCGAGCTGGGTTTAGAACGTCGTGAGACAGTTCGGTCTCTATCCGCCGCGCGCGTCTAGAAACTTGAGGAAACCTGTCCCTAGTACGAGAGGACCGGGACGGACGAACCTCTGGTGTGCCAGTTGTTCCGCCAGGAGCACTGCTGGTTAGCTACGTTCGGAAGGGATAACCGCTGAAAGCATTAAGCGGGAAGCCTGTTCCAAGATGAGGTTTCTCACCCACTTCGGTGGGGTAAGGCCCCCTACAGATGATGGGGTTGATAGGCCAGAACTGTAAGCGCAGTGATGTGTTCAGGTGACTGGTACTAATCGGCCGAGGACTTACAATAACACCCGAACACCAAAAATTTTTGGTGTGTCGCATCCACTATGTGCTTCTGAAACAACACACGAGCATTCGACCCCCCTTCTGGGGTGGTTGGGTGTGGTGTTGTTTCGTATTGTTTCGGTGGTTTTAGCGGAGGGGAAACGCCCGGTCCCATTCCGAACCCGGAAGCTAAGCCCTCCAGCGCCGATGGTACTGCACTTTAGTCAGTGTGGGAGAGTAGGACACCGCCGAACACAACATTAGGGGAGACCCTGAACCAGATTCTGGTTCAGGGTCTTTCCGCATCCCGGGGGTTTTTCTTACTGGTCGGGTCTTCTCGCTGTCCGGGCCCCTTTCTTCTCTTCTCCTGACCGAGCCCCTCTCTCTTCTCTTTTTCTTCGTTGGTTGAGCCTCTTCGTTGGTTGATCCGGGACCTCTTCGCTTTGATCGGGCTTCTCTTCTTCGTTGATCCGGTTCCTTTCCGTTGGTTGAGCCGGGGGCGTGAACGGAGTGAACGACCCCGAGTCGAAACCACACTCTCTGGGGACGGGGGCTTCGACGCGAGTGCCGTTCACTGCGTTCCGCCACTCGGCTCAGCCAGCGCGGCTGGGCAGCCGTCACTACGTTCCTCCGCTCGGCTCATCTGGTGAGGGCACGACTTCTCATCCCCGCGGAGTCAGACACGGTGAGCGTAGACGGATGCACCGAGATCTAGGGTGGTGGCATGAACGCACGAGAGCAGGAATCGCCGCTGACCGTCGTGATCGCCGGAGGTTCCGGGGCGCTCGGCACCCGACTCGCGGCCGATCTCGCCGCCCGCGGCGCCCGGCCCGTGATTCTGACGAGACGAGTCGATCCCACGTCGTCGTTCGAACAGGTGCAGTGGGACGGGCGCACCCAGGGACCGTGGGTCGACGAGATCACGGCGGATCGTCGTACCGCCGTCGTGAATCTCGCCGGCCGGCTGGTGGACTGTCGGCCCACGGAAGCCAACATCGCGGATCTGCGGGCCAGTCGCGTCGCCGCCACCCGGGCCCTGGTGGCGGCGGCCGCACGACGGACGGCGCCGGTCGAGGCATGGCTGCAGGCCGGCACCACCGCCATCTGGAGCGACGCCGGAGACCACTGGTGCGACGAGCTGACGCCGGTGCCGCCGGATCTGCCGGGCGTGGCCGCGCTCCCTCAGATGACCGGTGTCGCCCGCCCGTGGGAGGAGGCCGTGAGCGGTGCGCACACGGAGAGACTGACGGTGCTGCGGACCTCCGTGGTCCTCGACAGGAACACGCCCGCGTTGAACCGTCTGGTGATGTTGACGAGGGCGTTCCTCGGCGGCCGGGTCGGCTCCGGAGAGCAGTGGTTCAGTTGGATCCACATCGACGACTGGCTCGCCGTCGCCCGTGCCGCACTCGGGCTCGACCCGGAGGTGATCCTCCCGAACGGGGTGGTGGTCGCGTCGTCGCCGAACCCGGTGCGGAACCGAGAACTGATGGCGTCGCTCCGTCGTACCCTGCACCGGCCCTGGTCACCGCCGACGCCCGCACCGCTGCTGCGGATGGGCGCGGTGCTGCTGCGGACGGATCCGGCGCTCGGGCTCACCGGCCGCCGGGCTCGGTCCCGGGTGCTGGCCGAGGCGGGGTTCGAGTTCCGCCATCCCGACCTCGACGGCGCACTCGCCGACCTGCTCACGTGACCGGCCTGCTCACGTCGCCGACGGCGCTCCCGGGCACCGGCGCAGGCCGGGAGCCGCGGGTCGTCGTCCCATCCGGCGATTTCGGGATGCAGTGCAGGTCAGAATAGATTGGTGGGATGAGTAAGGGTGGTTCGCAGCAGGGTGGCCGGGGCGATTCGGGACCGTCGATCCCCGACGATGTGAAGGCCTCCGATCTGGAAGCGGACGTGCGCCGGGATCTGCAGGGTCTGGACAAGGCGACCGCCGATCGGGTGGCGCGGCACCTCGTCGTCGTGGGTGACGTCCTCGCCGAAGATCCCGAGCTGGCGTTGCAGCATGCGCGGGCGGCCCGGGCGCGGGCCGCCCGGGTGGGCGTGGTCCGGGAGACCGCGGGCATCGCCGCCTACTACGCGGGCGAGTGGCAGGAGGCGATCTCGGAGCTGCGGGCGGCGCGGCGGATCTCCGGTGACGGCGATGCGCTGCTCCCGCTGATCGCCGACTGCGAGCGTGGACTGGGCCGGCCGGAGAAGGCCGTCGAGGTGGCGCAGAGCTCGGAGGGGCAGGCGCTCTCGGGGGAGGAGGCCGTCGAACTCGCGATCGTCGAGTCGGGGGCCTACCTCGACCTCGGGGATCCCGAGGCCGCGGTGCGGGTCCTCGCGGGCCGCGGCCTTCGGGCGGGCCGGACGGGCACGGAGGCCGCCCGGCTCTTCAGCGCCTACGCGCACGCGCTCTACCAGGCCGGCCGGAGAGCGGATGCGCTCATCTGGTACCAGAACGCGGCGGCGGCTGACGTCGACGACGCGACCGACGCGGAGTTCGTGCTGCAGGAACTGCTCGCCGAAGGCCTCGAGGCCGAGGCCGCCGACTCCGGCACCGCGGAGGAGAACGAGGACGGGACGGTCCTGTCGGAGTACGACACGCTCCTGTTCGACCTGGACGGCACCCTGTACGAGGGTCACACCGTCCTTCCGGGCGCCGTCGAACTGATCCGTGATCAGCCGCAGGCACGTTTCTACGTGACCAACAACGCGAGCCGTTCGGCTCGGCAGGTGACCGATCACCTGGTGTCGATGGGTTTCGCGGCCACCCCCGACGAAGTGGTGACGAGTGCTCAGGTCGGGGCCCGGCTGGTCGCCGAGCGCGTGCCCGCCGGGGCCCGAGTGCTGGTGGTCGGGGCGGACTCGCTGCGCGGCGAGATCCGCGCCGCCGGACTGGAGCCGGTGACCTCGGCCGACGACGATCCCGCCGCGGTGATCCAGGGGCATTCGCCGGAGACCGGATGGGCCCAGCTGTCCGAGGCGGCGCTGGCGATCGCGAACGGCGCCCTCTGGTTCGCGACCAACACCGACACGACGCTCCCGACCGAGCGCGGCCTGCTGGTCGGCAACGGTTCGATGGTCGCGGCGGTGGCGAGTGCGACGGGGGCGACGCCGACGGTCGCGGGCAAACCCGCCGCGCCCATCATGCGCGAGGTGCTGGCCCGCGGGAAGAGCCGGCGTCCGCTGATGATCGGCGACCGCCTCGACACCGACATCGAGGGGGCCAACGCGGTCGGGATCGACAGTCTGCTGGTCCTCACCGGAGTCACATCGCCGCGGGACCTGCTCGCGGCACCGGCCGATCGTCGTCCCACCTTCGTGGTCGGAGACCTGTCGGAGGTCGACGCCGCGGCGTCGAGCCTGCGGATCGGGCGTCAACGAGGCTGGCAGGTGACCGTCGCGGAGCACCGCGTGACCGTCGAACCGCAGGGGGCACCGGATGCCGCTGCGCTGCTTCCGGCCCTGGCCAACGCCGTCTGGACGGCCGACGTCGGCGCGTTGGACCTGCGGATCAGCAGCGGCGACGCCGCCACTGCGACGCTGCTCGAGAGCCTCGGGCTCACCGCCGCGCACTGACGGTGCGCTAGCCTGAACACGCCATGACCGGATCTGACACGCCGATGCCGTCCCCGGCCGCACTCGCCGCCCGGGCCGCCCAGACGACCGCCGAACCGGGTGATCCCGCCGATCATCCGGTGACCGGAGAGGTGCGCGAACTGCTCGCGCAGGCCGCCTCGATCCGGGAGTCGGCCGAGGGAGCGTTCTCCCTCGCGGCGCTGAGTCGCCAGGGCGAACTGCTGGTGCGGGCGCACGATGCGTTGTCGGCGACGCTCGAGGAGGTCGGCCGTGGCTGACGACAACATCCGGGGCGGGAACTGATGGCCGCCCGCGCCCGCCTGGACGCGGAACTGGTCCGCCGGGGACTCGCCCGGTCCCGGGAGCAGGCCCGCGAACTGATCGATGCCGGGCACGTGAAGGTCAACGGCACGGTGGCGACCAAACCGGCGACCAACATCGGCCGGGACACGCCCGTGCTGGTGACTCAGACGCAGTCCGAGGACTGGGCGTCCCGCGGCGCCCACAAGCTGATCGGTGCGCTCGACGCGTTCGGTCCGCTCGGCTTCGTCGTCGAGAAACGACGATGCCTCGATGCGGGCGCGTCGACGGGCGGTTTCACCGACGTGCTGCTGCGGCGCGGCGCCACCGAGGTGGAGGCCGTCGACGTCGGCTACGGACAACTGGTGTGGCGCCTGCAGACCGACGACCGCGTGCACGTCCACGACCGCACCAACGTGCGTCACCTGACTCCCGAGGCCATCGGCGGGCCGGTCGATCTGATCGTGTCCGATCTCTCGTTCATCTCGCTGAAACTGGTGCTGCCGGCGCTCGCATCGTGTCTGCGTCCCGGCGGCGACTATCTGCCGATGGTCAAGCCGCAGTTCGAGGTGGGCAGAGAACGTGTCGGCGCGGGCGGCGTGGTCCGGGATCCGGCGTTGCGGGCGCAGGCCGTGGTCGACGTCGCCGCGGCGGCCGCGGCGCAGGGACTCGTCGTCCGGGCGGTGGAGGCCAGCCCGCTCCCGGGACCGTCGGGGAACGTCGAATACTTCCTCTGGCTGCACAAACCCGACGCCGGCACGGATCTGTCGGTACCGGACGATACCGTGGAGCAGATTCACGCAGCAGTCGCGCGTGGACCGCAGTAGCGCGGTCCACGCGCGAGGAGTCGCTGCCCGGCTGCCGGTCAGCGCAGTCGAACATCAGACACGAGGGGAGCACCGATGAGCGTTCAGGATTCGACCGCCGTCGACCGGCGGACGTTCCTCGTCGTCGCGCACACCCGCCGGGACGAGGTGACCGAGACGCTCACGACGGTGGGGCGTCGCTGCGCCGAGGCGGGGATCACATTGCGGGTGCTGCACCACGACACCCGTCTTCCGTCGGAGTCGCCGGACCATCCGTGGCATCCGATCGATCCGGAGAGCCTGCGCGCGACGGGTGCCGAGGTCGAGGTGGTGCACGCCGGTCCGGAGACGGCCGCCGGCTGCGAGCTGGCCCTGGTCCTGGGCGGCGACGGGACGTTCCTGCGGGCCGCGGAGCTGGCCTATCCCGCCGATGCGCCGGTGATCGGCGTCAATCTGGGGCACATCGGGTTCCTGGCCGAGGCCGAGGCGAACCGCATTCGACGAGGTCCTCGAACACCTGGTGAACGGGGACTACCGCCTCGAGGACCGGATGGTCCTCGACGTGACCGTGGTCGACGCCCAGGGCGGCGCGGTGCTGGGGCGGTCGTGGGCGCTCAACGAGGTGGCCATCCAGAACCGGTCGCACAACGGCGTCCTGGAGATGGTCACCGAGGTGGACGGGCGACCGGTCTCGGCGTTCGGCGCCGACGGGCTGCTGATCTCCACCCCCACCGGTTCCACCGCCTACGCGTTCTCGGCGGGCGGCCCGGTGATGTGGCCGGATCTCGAAGCGATCCTGGTGGTGCCCAACAACGCCCACGCGCTGTTCGCGCGTCCGCTCGTCACCAGCCCGCGTTCGCGGATCGCGGTGGAGGTCGACGCCGCCGGTCGTCCCGCGGTCGCACTGTGCGACGGCCGCCGGATCCTGGAGGTCCCGGCGGGGGCGCGCGTGGAGGTGCGACGCGCCGATCAGACACTGCAGTGGATCCGGATCGGCAACGAGCCGTTCACGGACCGTCTCGTGACCAAGTTCTCGCTGCCGGTGACCGGCTGGCGAGGGAGGAGTCAGTAACCCGTGCTCGAAGAGCTCTCGATCCGCGGACTCGGCGTCCTGGAATCCGCGACCACCGAATTCTCTCCCGGGTTCACCGTGCTCACCGGTGAGACCGGTGCCGGAAAGACGATGATCGTCACCAGTCTGCGGCTGCTGTCCGGGGCGCGGGCCGATGCCGGCCGGGTGCGCACCGGCGACGACCGCGCCGTCGTGGAAGGCCGTTTCCGGCTGCCGCCCGCCGACTCCCGGCCGGCCGCGATCGCCGAGGTGCTCGAGGCCACCGGGGCCGTCCTGGACGACGACGAGACGATCATCGCCGCCCGGACGGTCAACGCCGACGGCCGTTCGCGGGCGCATCTGGGCGGACGCTCGGTGCCCGCGGCGACCCTCGGTGAGCTGACCGGTGAACTCCTGGCGATCCACGGTCAGAACGATCAGCTGCGGCTGGCCCGCGCCGAGCAGCAGCGGGCCGCGCTGGACCGGTACGCGGGCAGCCGGGCGGCATTGGCCCTGACCAGGTATCGGGCGGCGCGGGCGCGCTGGCTGGCCACCGTGGACGAGGTGGAACGACGCCGGGCCGACTCCCGGGCGCTGGCGCAGGAGGCCGACCGGCTCCGCTTCGGCCTGGAGGAGATCGACGCCGTCTCGCCCGAGCCGGGGGAGGACGCCGAACTGATCTCGACGATCCGGCGCCTGACCGACCTGGAGGACCTGCGGGCCGCCGCGGCCGGGGCGCATCGGGCCGTGGTCGGCGACGGCGGCATGGACGGCAGCGTGATCGAAGCTCTCGGCGGCGCCCGTTCGCTGCTCGAAGCGGCCGACGACGAGGCGTTGCGCGGTCTGCTCCCGAGGATCGAGGAGGCGCTGCTGGTGGTCAACGACCTCGGGGACGAGTTGTCGTCGTACCTGGGCGGACTGCCCAGCGACGCGCACGATCTCGACGCGCTGCTCAATCGGCAGGCCGAACTCAAGATGCTCACGCGCAAATACGCCGCCGACGTCGACGGCGTGATCGCCTGGGCCGACGAGGCGCGGGCGCGGCTGGCGCAGATCGAGGACCCGGAGTCGTCGATCGAGGAGTTGGAGGCGCGTGCCGAGGCCGAACGGGAGAAGGTCGCCGAACTCGCCGCGAAACTGCACAAGGCGCGGGCCGGGGCGGCCGGGACGCTGGGCAAGAAGGTCTCCGCCGAATTGGCGGGTCTGGCGATGGGCGGCAGCGAACTGGCCGTCACCGTGGACCTCGTCCCCGCCGACGACGACGATCGGCTCGCGATCACCGTCGACGGCCGGCGGGCTCAGGCCGGTCCGGACGGCGCCGATCGCGTCGAGTTCGGGCTGGTCGCGCACAAGGGCGCCCGACCGCTGCCGATCGGGAAGTCGGCGTCCGGCGGTGAGCTCTCGCGCGTCATGCTCGCGCTGGAGGTGGTGCTCGCCGAACCGGATGCGGGCGGGGTGATGGTGTTCGACGAGGTGGACGCCGGTGTCGGCGGCGCGGCCGCGGTGCAGATCGGTGCGCGGCTGGCCCGGCTGGCCGGCCGTCACCAGGTGATCGTCGTGACTCATCTGCCGCAGGTCGCCGCGTTCGCCGACAACCATCTGGTGATCGGCAAGGTCGGCGGCGGGTCGAAGGGGCGGCAGACGTCCACCTTGACCGAGCTGAGCCGGGAGCAACGGGTCTCGGAGCTGGCGCGCATGCTGGCGGGCCTGGGTGATTCGGAGACCGGTCGTGCGCATGCGGAGGAACTGCTGCAGACCGCCGAGGCGGTGCGCGCCGAACGCCGGTGAGATCAGGGTGAACCCGTGTGACTCAAGGGTTTCTTGATCTGTGTGGGGCAAAAGTTGAGGGTGTTACGGCGCGCCTCCGTGTGATCGGTCGGGTCGGCGATCAGGATCGAACGCATGAGGATGCCAGCCCTGCTCAGTCGCCGCACCGAGGAACTGCCCGGTACCACCGGTATCGCGCGCATCGACAAGAGGACCAAACGACTCCTCGAGCGCGTCGGCCACGGTGACATCGTCGTGCTCGACGAGGTGGACCTGGACCGTCTCACCGCGGATGCCCTGGTGGAGGCCGAGGTCACGGCGGTGGTGAACGCCTCGCCGTCGATCACCGGGCGCTACCCGAACCTGGGGCCGGAGGTGCTCGCCGCGTCGGGCATCCCGCTGCTCGACTCGGTGGGGCCCGAGGTGTTCGCGCGGGTCAAGGACGGCGCCAAGGTGCGTCTGCACGACGGCAGGCTCTACCTGGGCGACCGCGTGGTGGCGCGGGGCACCGAACTCGACGAGATCGCCGTCGCCGATCGCATGCTCGAGGCCAAGACCGGTCTGGTGGACCACCTGGAGGCGTTCTCCGGCAACGCGCTCGAGTTCATCCGCAGCGAATCGCCGCTGCTCATCGACGGCGTCGGCGTGCCCGAGCTGAACGTGAAGCTGGAGGGCCGCCACGTGGTGGTGGTGGGCGACGGCTCCGATCGGGCCGCCGACCTGAAGGCCCTCAAGCCGTTCATCAAGGAGTACCAGCCGATCATGATCGGCGTCGGGATCGGCGCCGAGACCCTGACCAAGGCCGGCTACCACCCGGCCGTGATCGTCGGGGATCCCGACGAACTCAAGGACGCGACCCTCAAATCCGGGGCCGAACTGGTGCTGCCCGCCGACCCGGACGGGCACGCCGTGGGTCTGGAGCGGATCCAGGATCTCGGGATCGGCGCCGTCACGTTCCCCGCGATCGGTTCGGCCGGCGATCTGGCGCTGCTGCTCGCCGACTTCCACGGCGCCGATCTGATCGTCACCGTCGGACTCGGCGGCTCGCTCGAAGACTTCTTCGACCGCTCCCGCCGCGACCAGATCCCGTCGACCTTCCTCACCCGACTCAAGGTGGGGCAGAAGATCGTCGACGCCAAGGCCGTCGCCACGCTGTACCGCAGTCGCGTCGGCGGCGCCGTGGTCGCGATGCTGCTGCTCGCCGCGCTGATCGTGCTGATCACCGTGCTGCTGCTGACCGATCCCGGAATGGGATCGGGGATCGGCGAGTGGTTCGGTCACCGGTGGGACACCGTGACCGGATGGGTCGGCGGCTGGAGGGCCGGCGACTGATGCTGACGATGCGGCAGCACGCGATCTCGCTGATCGCGGTGTTCCTGGCCCTGGCCCTGGGCCTGTTCCTCGGATCGGGCTACCTCGGCGACCGGGTCAACGCGCTGACCGGCACCGAGCGTGACCGGCTGGGGCAGACCCAGGCCGAGCGCGACGGACTCGCCCGCCAGGTGAACGTCGACCGGGGTTTCCTCGAAGGCGTCACCCCGCGACTCGTCGGCGGCATCCTGAAAGACCAGCCCGTCCTGGTGGTGACCACGCCGAACGCGGCCGAATCCGACGTCGAGGCCCTCAAGGGACTGCTGAACGACGCCGGCGCGGTGTTCGCCGGACAACTCGGCCTCACCGCCAAGCTGGTGCGCGACCAGAACGCGGCGACGGTCACCTCCATCGTCGACCAGGCGGTCCCGCGCGGGCAGCGCCTGCGGGGCGACTTCACCGATTCGGGATCCCGGGTGGGCGACCTGCTGGGCATGGCGGTGATGTTCCGGGAGGGAGCACGACCGGCTGCCGAAGCCGACCGGGAGATCGCCCTCTCCGCGCTGCGCGAGGGCGGTTTCCTCGAATACGCCGACGGGACCGTCACCTCGGCGCGCCTGGCGATGGTCGTGACCGGGGGCGAGCTGAGCGCCGACTCGGGCACTCAGGGACAGCTCGTCGCGCGTCTGACGTCGTCGCTGGTCACCCGCGGTCAAGGCGGGATCCTGGCGGGCCGAACGGGCTCGGCCGCGGGCGGGTCGCCGGTCGCCGTCGTCCGCGCCGATCCGACGCTGGGCAACGCGTTGTCGACGGTCGACGACGTTGAGACGTCGACCGGTCGGGTCACCGTGATGCTCGCGCTCGACTCCGAGAGGCACGGACGTTCCGGGGCTTACGGGACCGGTCCGGGTGCGTCGTCGATCACTGTCGAGCCGCCGAACCCCTGATCGTCGGAGAGTGTCGGTCTCCGACGGCCGCCGATGGTGATAGCCTGAAATCCCGTAGGTATTCAGCCTTGACGGGAGCATTCAGTTTGCGATCACTGCGCCAACAGCAGCCAGGAACCAAGCACATCTTCGTCACCGGAGGTGTCGCATCGTCCCTGGGTAAGGGACTGACCGCGTCGAGCCTCGGACAACTGCTCACCTCGCGTGGGCTGCGTGTGACGATGCAGAAGGTCGACCCGTATCTCAACGTGGATCCGGGCACCATGAACCCCTTCCAGCACGGTGAGGTGTTCGTGACGGAGGACGGCGCCGAGACCGATCTGGACATCGGCCACTACGAGCGCTTCCTCGACCGCAATCTCAGCGGCTCGGCCAACGTCACCACCGGCCAGGTCTATTCGACGGTGATCGCCAAGGAGCGGCGCGGCGAATACCTGGGCGACACCGTCCAGGTGATCCCGCACATCACCGACGAACTCAAGTCGCGCATGCTGGCCATGCACGAGCCCGACGAGAGTGGTGCCGAACCCGATGTGGTGATCACCGAGATCGGCGGCACCGTCGGCGACATCGAATCGCAGCCCTTCGTCGAGGCGGCCCGCCAGATCCGGCACGACCTCGGCCGGGAGAACGTCTTCTTCCTGCACGTCTCGCTGGTGCCGTACCTCGGCCCGTCCGGCGAGCTCAAGACCAAGCCGACGCAGCATTCGGTGGCCGCGCTGCGCAGCATCGGCATCCAGCCGGACGCGCTGATCCTGCGATGCGACCGGCCGGTGCCCGAGGCGCTGAAGAAGAAGATCGCGCTGATGTGCGACGTCGACATCGACGGCGTGATCTCCACCCCGGATGCGCCGTCGATCTACGACATCCCCAAGGTGCTGCACTCCGAGCAACTCGACGCGTACGTGGTGCGTCAGCTCGGTCTGCCGTTCCGCGACGTCGACTGGACCGTGTGGGGTGACCTGCTCGACCGCGTGCACTCGCCGCGCGAGACCGTGACCGTCGCGATCGTCGGCAAGTACATCGACCTGCCCGACGCCTACCTGTCGGTGACCGAGGCCATCCGCGCCGGCGGTTTCGCGCATTACGCGCGGACCGAGATCGTGTGGGTCCCGTCCGACGACTGCGCGACGCCGGAGGGCGCGCACGAGGCGCTGAGCGGGGTCGATGCGATCATGATCCCCGGCGGCTTCGGCATCCGCGGCATCGAGGGCAAACTGGGCGCGATCGCGTACTCGCGGCACAACCGCATCCCGCTCCTCGGGCTGTGCCTGGGTCTGCAGTGCGTCGTGATCGAGGCCGCCCGATCGGTGGGGTTGAGCGATGCGAGCTCCACCGAGTTCGATCCGGACACGAAGGCGCCGGTGATCGCCACGATGGCCGACCAGGAGGCCGCCGTCTCCGGTGAGGCCGATCTGGGCGGCACGAATGCGCCTGGGTTCGTACCCGGCGGTGCTGACGCCGGGCAGCGTGGTCGCGCGGTCGTACGGCGGCACCGAGGTGACCGAGCGGCACCGTCACCGTTTCGAGGTGAACAACGCCTACCGCGACAAGATCGCCGAGTCCGGCCTGCAGTTCTCCGGTACGTCGCCGGACGGCACGCTGGTGGAGTTCGTCGAGTACCCGCGCGACGTGCACCCGTTCCTGGTCGCCACGCAGGCCCACCCGGAACTCAAGAGCCGTCCCACGCGCCCGCACCCGCTGTTCTCGGCGTTCATCGAGGCCGCGCTGA
The DNA here is from genome assembly GCF_047600385.1 of Gordonia sp. (in: high G+C Gram-positive bacteria). Lineage (GTDB taxonomy): Bacteria > Actinomycetota > Actinomycetes > Mycobacteriales > Mycobacteriaceae > Gordonia. Next base: position 2,774,921 of record NZ_JASGKZ010000001.1, read on the forward strand.
AGTACAAGGCGGCCGAGCGTCTGCCGGTGCAGCTCGACGGGTACGACCCGACCGGGCTCGGCGACGCCGACAGCGCCGACGACGACACCGCGGAGGTCTAGGTGAGCGCTCCGGGATCGCACGAGTTCTCCGTCCGGGGATCGGAGACGCTGTACTCCGGTGCGATCCTGGAGTTGCGCCGCGACGAGGTGGTGATGCCCGGCGGCCGCACCGCGCGTCGCGAGGTGGTCGCCAAACACGGGGCCGTCGCCGTCGTCGCCCGCGACGCTCACGGACGGATCGCGATGGTGGTGCAGTACCGGCACCCGGTCGGACGACGGCTCCTCGAACTGCCCGCCGGACTGCTCGACGGCGGGCCGTCGGAGACGCCCGTCGACGCCGCCCGGCGTGAACTCGCCGAGGAGGCGGGGCTGGCCGCGTCGTCGTGGCGGACGCTGGTCGATCTGGACTCCTCCCCGGGATTCACCGACGAATCGATCCGGGTGTTCCTCGCCGAAGGCCTGAGCGAGATCGACGGCGGCGAACGCGAACACGAGGAGGCCGACCTGGTGCTCCGCTGGTTGACGCTCGACGACGCCGTCGCCGCCGCACTGTCCGGGGAACTGGTGAACGCGATCGCCGTCGCCGGGGTGCTGGCGCTCGCGGCGGCCGAGCACACCGGTGCGGCGCTGCGTGCGCCGGATGCGCCGTGGACCGACCGTCCGCGGAGACTGGGCTCGTGATCGCGTCCGCCACGCTCGACGACGCCGTCCAGCGGTACCTGGACCACCTGACCGTGGAGAAGGGGGCCGCGGCCAACACGGTGTCGTCGTACCGGCGTGACCTGGTGCGGTACACGGAGTATCTGGCCGCCCGGGGGATCACCGAGCCGGCGGAGATCGGCGAGAACGACGTCCGCGAATTCCTGGTGGCTCTGCGCCGGGGCGACCCGGAGCGTGCGGTGGCGCCGCTGGCCGACTCGTCGGTCGCGCGTGCGCTGGTGGCGGCGCGCGGGTTCCACCGGTTCGCGGCGGCCGAGGGGATGACGGTCGACGACGTCGCGCATGCGGTGCGTCCGCCGACGCCGCCGCGCCGGCTGCCGAAGGCGCTCACGGTGGACGAGGTGCTGGCGATCCTGGAGTCCGCGGGAGAACCGGACCATCCCCGGGCGCTGCGCGACCGGGCGATGCTCGAACTGCTCTACAGCTGCGGGGCCCGGATCTCCGAGGTCACCGCGCTCGACGTCGACGACATCGACACCGACCACCGCGCCGTGGTGCTGCGCGGCAAGGGCGGCAAGGAACGGATCGTGCCGGTCGGACGGCCCGCGATCGCGGCGGTCGAGGCGTATCTGGTGCGCGGGCGGCCCGCGCTGGTGAGCAGGGCGACGCCCGCGCTGTTCCTGAACGCCCGCGGGGGGCGGCTGTCGCGGCAGAGCGCCTGGCAGGTGCTGGTCGACGCCGCCGACCGCGCCGGAGTGGAGAAGGAGGTGTCGCCGCACACGCTGCGACACAGCTTCGCCACGCACCTGCTCGACGGCGGCGCCGACGTCCGCGTGGTGCAGGAGCTGCTCGGACATTCGTCGGTGACGACGACACAGGTCTACACCCTGGTCACGGTGAACACGATGCGCGAGGTGTACGCGACCGCGCATCCGCGCGCCCGGTGACTCATTCCGGGGGCCGCCGCTGTCCGCCGGCTGAGCAGCCGGAGGAACGAAGTGACGAAGGCTTGTCGAAGCCGACTCCGGGATCCATCGGGCCGGGATCTGTTCGGGCACACTCCTGACGGCCTGATTCTCGGGGGACATCAGGCGGCCAAGAGCTGTTCGACGAGGGTTTCGGCCCCGGATTCGCTGCTGGATCGTCGAGTGCCGGGTGGCGGTGTCTCGGTTCGTTTCGCCTCCGGCGGTGAGTCGGTCCCGGAATCGCCGAGCCGGTGGTTCACCACCGGTGGCGGTGTCGGAGCAGGCGAGCTCGGAGCGTCGGAGCTGCGATCTCCTCTCGTCGACTCACCGACCGACTCATCAACGAGAGCGGTGGCGAGCTTCTCCGGATGGAAGAGCGGATTGACGATCCATGGACCTTCTCGTCCGGCGGGCCGCCATCCGACCCGTCCGGCGTTCGCGCCGGCATCGTCGCCCAGCACCATCGACTCCCACCGGCCCGGATTCTTGCCGTTCCACCGGTTGTGGCGGCCGCAGGCCGCACCGAGACGGTCGATGTCGGTGGGGCCGCCGTCGGCCCAGTCCGGCATGTGATGCGCCTGGGTCCTGCTGAACGGATGCGTGCAACCGGGAGCGGTGCAGCCGCGATCGCGGGCGAACAGCGCCAGCCGTTGCGCTCGGGAGGCCAGGCGCGAGCCGCGACCGAGGTGAAGCACCTGGGAGGTGCCCTCGGCGAACACCGCCAGATACGGAACCGCGGTGGCCGCGTACTTCACCAGGTCGGCGATCGGGAGCCGGGTGCCGGTGGCGGTCCACGCCACCCCGGCCTGGCGGGCCAGATCCTCGTCGGTCACGGTGATCACCACCTGGGATCGCAGACCGTCCGGTCGTGCCTCGGCGATCTGGGCGTTGACCCAGCGCACCATCGCCAGGACCGCGTCGTGCTGTCGCCGGCCGAGGAGACGCTCGTCCCGCTCGGCTGCCGCGGCGACGACGGCCGGATCCACGCCGGGTGCTCCGACGGCGCCGGACGGGGAGTCCGGATCGGCGGGGTTGTTCATGCCCGGTACCGCCCACTGATCGAAGAACACCTCGAACTCGGCGCGCAGTTCCGGGGCGAGGAAGCCGCGGATCCGGCTCATCAGGCGGCGGTCCTGCGGGGACAGGGCGAGGGTGCTTCGTCGTGCTCGATCGGTCTCGTCTTCGAGCGTGCCGTCCGGATCGAGGTGGGCCAGGATCCGGTTGCCGACCATGCCGACGCTCGCCGGGTTCAGCGTGCGGGCGGCGTCGGCGAGCATCGACTCGGCCTGGGCGCGCCGGTCCGGGGCGACCGAGTGGGGGATCTTGTCCATCACCTCGTCGATCGCGGACACGTGATCCGCGCCGATCGCGCCGTCGGCCACCGCGACGGCGGTCGCCGGGTACTCCGGAGCCAGCGGCTCGCCGGTGAGCGAGGTGAATCGGCCGATCACGGTGGCGACCGTGCGTCGCTGTCGGGACCGGCCCTCGCCGATCCGCAATCCCTGCGTCAACAGCTGGTGCATGGTCCGATACCCGGCCCGGGTGTAGGCGGCACGATCCGACAACTCGACGTGCAACGCCGCATCGACGGCCACTCCTTTGCAATGCGCCCGTTCCCGACTCTCCAACAGAGTCAACAGCCCGTCCTCGGACTCCCGGGACAGCGGGGCGACGGCCAGATGCTCTTCCGCGGCCTCGATCACCGCCACCAGTTCCCTCGGGGTCAGGTCGGCCAGGAGGGCGGGGGCGTCGAACTCGTCGTCGACCATCACGACCTCCCCTCCTGTGGCGTGGACCGACGACGGGCGTCGTCGACGTGTCCATCATATCGCCTGACGAGTTGTTCGATCAATACTTGAAGCGAACATGTATTCGAGTATGATCGAGAATGGGTGAGACCGGGATCACCGATATCGCGAGGGAGAGGGATGCCTCGCAGCGCACGAGCGGGATTCTCGCCGCGTCTCCGCCGAATCGCGGTCGACGGTGGGTGTGCCGGAAGGGAGGAGGGTGAGAGACGACTACCATTAGGGTGACTCAAGAGCGGGCGGGTGCCGTCCGCGGTCATGGGCGAGGTTCTCGCCGGGGAGGAGCAGCGGACAGGTGAGCTCGACGAAGCCCGGATCCTTCGGTCAGTCGTCCTCGGACGGCGCCGCGGCCGTGGTGATTGGGCCCACCGGGCGCCCATACCGTGAGGTGCCGGACCCGCGGCCCAAGGAGAAGCACGGACCGGCGAAGATCATCGCGGTGTGCAACCAGAAGGGCGGCGTCGGCAAGACGACCACCACCATCAACCTCGGGGCCGCGATGGCCGAGGTCGGACGCCGGGTGCTCCTGGTGGACCTGGACCCGCAGGGGGCGCTCTCGGCGGGCCTGGGCGTCCGGCATCACGAGCTCGAGGAGACCGTGCACAACCTGCTGGTCCCGCCGTTCACGTCCACGGAGAACGTCCTGCATCGGACCCGCGTCGACGGCTTGGACCTGTTGCCGTCGAACATCGACCTCTCCGCGGCGGAGATCCAGCTGGTCAGCGAGGTGGGACGGGAGCAGGCGCTGGCTCGGGCGCTCCACCCCGTCGCCGACCGGTACGACTACATCCTCATCGACTGTCAGCCGTCGCTCGGCCTGCTCACGGTGAACGCCCTGGCCTGCGCCGACAACGTGCTGATCCCGATGGAGTGCGAATACTTCAGTCTGCGTGGACTGGCGCTGCTGACCGACACCATCGAGAAGGTCCGCGACCGCCTCAATCCGAGGCTGCGGCTCGGCGGCATCGTCGTGACCATGTTCGACGCCCGCACGCTGCACTCGCGCGACGTGATGACGCGCGTGGTGGAGGTGTTCGGCGATGCCGTGTACGACTCCGTGGTCAATCGCACGGTCCGATTCCCCGAGACCTCCGTGGCCGGCGAGCCGATCACCTCGTGGGCTCCGACCTCGGCGGGCGCGATCGCCTACCGGAACCTCGCGCGAGAGGTGATCGCCCGCAACGAACCGCAGTAGCGGTCGATGGCCGACAGCGGCTCGACGGACGACGCCGCGGACGGGGGACCCGCGAAGTTCGAGGTGAGGCTGAGCAATTTCACGGGTCCGTTCGACCTGTTGCTCGATCTGATCAGCCGACGCCGACTCGACGTGACCGAGGTGGCGCTGCACACCGTCACCGACGACTTCATCGCCTACACCAAGGCGCTCGGAGCCGACTCCGATCTGGAGCAGATCACAGAGTTCCTGGTGATCGCGGCGACGCTGCTCGATCTGAAGGCGGCCCGCCTGCTGCCGTCGGGCGAGGTGGACGATCCCGAGGACCTCGCACTCCTGGAGGCCCGCGATCTCCTGTTCGCGCGGCTCCTCCAGTACCGTGCCTACAAGCAGGTCGCCGCGCTGTTCGCCGAGCTGGAGGCCGCCGCGCTCAAACGCTATCCGCGGGCGGTCTCCCCGGAGGAGCGCTACACGGATCTGCTGCCCGAGGTGGTCCTCGGCGTCGACGTCGAACACTTCGCCGGGATCGCCGCCGCCGCGCTGGCGCCCAAACCGGTGCCGACCGTCGGACTCGACCACCTGCACGGCTCCCCGGTGTCGGTGCCCGAACAGGCCCGGCGGATGAGCGTGCTGCTGAAGGCGGCGGAGGGGCGCTACCTCACGTTTCAGGAACTGGTCGCCGACTGCGTGAACGGCACCGAGGTGGTGGCCAGCTTCCTGGGGCTCCTGGAGCTCTACCGCGAGCGTGCGGTGCTGTTCGACCAGGAGTCGGCGCTGGGAGAATTGAAGGTCGGCTGGACCGGAGAGGCCGACGAGGAACGCATGGCGAAGGCCATCGAGAAGGCGGAGGACTACGGATGACCGACACCGAGCAGGCCGAGGAGATCCTCGACGACGAGGAGCTGCGCGCCGCGCTCGAGGCCGTCCTCCTCGTGGTGGACTCGCCGATCTCCGCCGCCGAACTGGCCGGTGTGGTGCAGCAGGATCGTGACCGCGTGCAGCGCATGCTCCGGACCATCTCCGCCGACCTGACCGCGGCGGGCAGCGGACACGACCTGCGCTACGCCGGCGACGGCTGGCGCTATTACACGCGCGCCGAGTACGCGCCCTACGTCGAGAACCTGCTGCTGGACGGCGCGCGCACCAGACTCACTCGCGCGGCGCTGGAGACGCTCGCCGTCGTCGCTTACCAGCAGCCGGTCACCCGTGCGCGGGTCGGCGCGATCCGCGGGGTGAACGTCGACGGCGTGATGCGGACGCTGCTGGCGCGCGGGCTGGTCGTCGAGGCCGGCACCGACGAGGGTTCGCACGCCACCCTGTACGCGACCACCGAACTGTTCCTGGAACGGCTCGGTCTCGCCTCGCTCGCCGAGCTTCCGGAGTTGGCGCCGCTGCTGCCCGACGTCGACGTCATCGACGACCTCGGTGAGGAACTCCTGGAGGATCCACGATTCGCCAAACTGGATGCCCGACCGGCAGAATCGGACAGGGACTTCGCCGCCGAGGTCCTGGACGAGGACGGCCCGACGACGGGTTGAGCCCCCTCCGGGCGGCGGCGGATCCTTCGACGGCATTCCAGAACCACGTCGTCGAACCAACTACACAAGGATCAACATGACACCCGCTAGCCGAGACGGCAGACCGGACAGGAACAAGGGCGCGGGCGGCGCCAAGAGGAGCGGCGCCCCCAAGAACGCCAAGGGCGGTGCGGCCAAGGGCGGCGCCGCCAGGGGAGGCCCCGCGAAGGGCAAGAAGGGCGCGGCCAAGGGCCGCAAGGGCGGACCCGCCCAGCAGCCTTTCGCGCGTAAACCGCACCGTAAGGGCTCGCGCCCCGACGTCGACTCGGGTCGGCGTCGTCTCAACAACGCCAAACCGGCCCGGCACCAGGTGCCCGAGGTGAACGGCGACGGCGTCACCTACGTCGAGGACGGCATGCGCCTGCAGAAGGTGCTTGCGGCCGCCGGTGTCGCCTCGCGGCGCGGCGCCGAGGAACTGATCGCCGCCGGACGCGTCGAGGTGAACGGTGAGATCGTCGTCGAACAGGGCCTGCGGATCGACCCGAACACGGCGATCATCAAGGTCGACGGCGCTCGCGTGATCATCGACGAGACCAAGCAGTACCTCGCGCTGAACAAGCCCAAGGGCTGGCAGTCGACCATGAGTGACGACGAGGGCCGCCCCTGCATCGGCGACCTGGTCGCCGAACGCGTGATGGCCGGGCAGCGGCTCTTCCACGTCGGACGCCTCGACGCCGACACCGAAGGTCTGATCCTGCTCACGAACGACGGCGAGCTGGCCCACCGGCTGATGCATCCGTCGTTCGAGGTGCCCAAGACCTATCTGGCGACCGTCAAGGGCCAGGTGCCGCGCGGCCTCGGACGACGGCTGCGCGAGGGCATTCGAGCTCGACGACGGCCCGGCCTCGGTCGACGAGTTCTCGGTGCTCGAACTCCACGAGGGTCGGACCCTGGTGCGCCTGGTGCTGCACGAGGGCCGCAAGCGCATCGTGCGCCGCCTGCTCGCCGAGGTCGGTTTCCCGGTGCAGCAGCTGGTGCGCACCGACATCGGGCCGATCACGCTGGGCAAACAGCGTCCGGGCAGCCTGCGGGTGCTCGACAGCAAGGAGATCGGCGCGCTGTACAAGGCGGTGGCGATGTGAACGGCTCTCGACAGGATCCGGCCGCCGAATCGGTGCTGAAGGTCGTCGCGATCGACGGTCCCGCGGGGACCGGCAAGTCGACGGTCTCCGGTCGGCTCGCCGAACGGGTCGGCGCGCAGTACCTCGACACCGGCGCGATGTACCGCGCGGCCACCCTCGCGGTGCTGCGCGCGGGCATCGCGCCCGACGACGACGCCGCGGTGGCCGCCGTGGTCGCCCCGCTCGACATCCGGGTCGGCGTCGGCGACGACGGCGCGTCCGTGGTGCGTCTCGACGGCGAGGACGTCTCCGCCGAGATCCGCACCGACGAGGTGACCGGCAGCGTCTCCGCGGTGTCGGCCAACCCGTCCGTGCGCGAGAAGCTGGTGGCCGTGCAGCGCGGTCACGCGGTGGACGCGTTCCTGGTGGTGGAGGGCCGCGACATCGGCACCGTCGTCTTCCCGAACGCGGCGCTGAAGGTGTTCCTCACGGCGACGCCGGAGGCGCGCGCCGAGCGTCGGCACCGGCAGAACCTCGCCGCCGGGCGCCCGAGCGACCTCGCCGAGGTCCTCGACAGCGTCAACCGGCGCGACCACCTGGATTCCACGCGCGCGGTGAGCCCGCTGCGCGCCGCCGACGACGCGGTGCTCGTGGACACCAGCGACCTGACCCTGGAGCAAGTGCTCGACCGGCTGACCGAGTTGGCCGGCGAGCGGATCGGAGTGCGAGATGTCTGACGAGATGTTCGACGACGCCGGATTCGCCGACGCCGCGGCGTCCGGTGACGGCACCTGGTCGGACGAGTCCGACTGGGACCTCTCCGACTTCGCCGACGCCGCCGACGAGGCGACCGCCGAGAAACTGCCCGTGGTGGCGATCGTGGGCCGTCCCAACGTCGGCAAGTCGACCCTGGTGAACCGGATCATCGGTCGCCGCGAGGCCGTCGTGGAGGACATCCCCGGTGTCACCCGTGACCGCGTCTCCTACCCGGCCAACTGGATCGGACGACGATTCATGGTCACCGACACCGGCGGATGGGAGCCCGACGCGAAGGGCCTGCAGCAGGCCGTCGCGACCCAGGCCGAGTACGCCATGCGGACGGCGGACCTGATCGTCGTCGTCGTCGATGCCACCGTCGGGGCCACCGGGACCGACGAGGCCGTCGCGCGGGTGCTGCGGCGCTCCAAGACGCCGGTGATCCTGGCGGCCAACAAGGTCGACAGCGAGCGCGCCGAGGCCGATGCGGCAGTGCTGTGGTCGTTGGGGCTGGGGGAGCCGCACATGATCTCGGCATCGCACGGGCGCGGCACCGCCGACCTGCTCGACGTGATCCTGGAGGCGCTGCCGGAGACCCCGCGCGAGGTGCACCGAGAGGGCGGTCCGCGGCGCGTGGCACTGGTCGGCAAGCCGAACGTGGGGAAGAGCTCGCTGCTCAACCGGCTCGCCGGGGAGGAGCGTTCGGTGGTCGACAACGTCGCCGGCACCACGGTGGATCCGGTCGACGAGATCATCGAGCTCGACGGTCGGCCGTGGCAGTTCGTCGACACCGCCGGTCTGCGGCGCAAGGTGCGCACCGCCACCGGACATGAGTACTACGCCTCCCTGCGGACGCGGGCGGCCCTCGACTCGGCGGAGCTGGCGCTGCTGCTGATCGACGCCGGTGAGCCGATCACCGAGCAGGACCTGCGAGTGCTGTCGATGATCGTCGAGAGCGGTCGTGCACTGGTCGTCGTGTTCAACAAGTGGGACCTGGTGGACGAGGAGCGTCGCTTCCAGCTGGACAAGGAGATCGACCGGGAACTCGCGCGCGTGCCGTGGGCGCGTCGGGTGAACATCTCCGCGCAGACCGGTCGTGCCGTCCAGAAGCTGGTGCCCGCGATGGAGCAGGCGCTGGAGTCGTGGGACAAGCGCGTCCCGACCGGCCGCCTCAACAACTGGCTCAAGGAGGTGATCGCCGCGACGCCGCCGCCGGTGCGCGGCGGCCGCCAGCCGCGGGTGATGTTCGCGACCCAGGCCGCGACCCGCCCGCCGACCTTCGTGCTCTTCACGACCGGGTTCCTGGAGGCTGGCTACCGGCGGTTCCTGGAGCGCAGGCTCCGCGAGGAGTTCGGCTTCGAGGGCTCGCCGGTGCGGGTCAACGTCCGTGTGCGCGACAAGCGGGACCGCAAGAAATAGGTCCTGAACAGGCGATTCGTGATCCGGGGCGAGGGTGCGCTAATGTAATCCTCGCTCCGGTTACGGAGCGCCTCCCGCAAGGGAAACGGGCTGTGGCGCAGTTTGGTAGCGCACCTGACTGGGGGTCAGGTGGTCGCAGGTTCAAATCCTGTCAGCCCGACAGAAACAGCAGGTCAACCGCCCTCGCCGGACACCCGGCGGGGGCGGTTATCTGTCTCATCACCCCGAAACGGCGGAAACTGAGGCCAACACGTCAAGTGCCTTCCGCACGTCCGGGCCCACCTCGGGCTTCGCGACGTAGTGCGCCCGAGTGACCTCCGGCGACGCGTGCCCGAGTTGCCGGGCTGCGGATTCCATGTCCATCGCGCCCTCGATCAACGTCGCCGCGGTCTTGCGGAGCACGTGTGGGGTCACCCAATCGAACTCCTTCGGATCCAGCTTCTTCCCGTCAGCAGGTTTCTTCCCGTCGGCAGGTTTCTCGTGCTTGACGAACTCACGTGCGGCTCGCAACTGACGGCGGGTGTTCGATGACGTGCGCGGTCCACCCGTCCGTGACGGGAACACCAGGTCCTCAGCGGAGGGCAGATCACGCTCGGATTGGCGGCGCAGTGCGGCCTCGGCGAAGTCCGGGAGCACCATCGTCCGTTTCGAGGTGTGCGACTTCGGGAAGTCTTGCCGCGTCCCGTCGTCGATGACCGTGCCCGCGATCGTCACCGTCGCCGGCTGCTTCTTCTTCCCCCGACCCGTAGACCACTGCACGTCCTGCCACCGCAGCGCCAACACCTCGCCGATCCGCGCACCGGTCCCGGCCATCACGTCGAACAGGTCCGGGAGATCCGCAGCGCCTTTCGGCCCGCTGGTGTTGCCAGGCGAGTTTCATCATCCCGCCGAGCACGGGTCTGGCACTGCGCACGTACATGCGACGATTCCAGTGCCCGGAGGAAGGCGTCGAGACTCCCGACGGTGGCCTCGCACACGTGGACACCGCCGAGCGCGGGAACGATGCGATAGTCGATCGACTTGCGATACTTGGCGAGTGTCTGTGGCGCCAGCCGACCCTCATCCTGGCGCTGCGCCAGGATGAGGGTCGCTGGTGTCGTGCCGTTGATATCCGCAGCCGCAGCAACCAGGGTCGACCGGTCCGTGAGCGCGTTGACGAGCGCGCGCTCGACGGCCGCTCCGGTCTTCGCGAACCGCTCCACCACCCGGGTTCGTCCGTCGTAGTCGCGGTACTTCGCGCACGCCACTTGCTCGGACCGAGCTCGGTGCGTTTGATCTTCCCCCACGAACCGAGGGGGAGTGGTGGTCGCGGATCTGGCGGAGCCGCTTCACGGTGGTCGGCGTGTACGCGAGGGCAGGATGTTAGTCCAGCACTGGTTGAAGAGTTGCAAGTACATGGTGTAGGTCAGGCCGAATTCCTCGCGTACCGCGTCCCAGTGTGCTTGGGACGCGGTAGAAGCGGCCGGCGATATCGAGGAGACGCCGATCGATGTCGCTCAGCATTCGACTCCCACCTACGGCGTGCTCCAGGGTCAGTCGCCGTCACAGGCGTGTTCGATCTCGGCGACCTCGACCGGGTCCAGGTTCCCCATCCTGTTCCCCATCCTCGTGACGACGAGTGCCTAGTCCTGGTCCACCCACAGGTGATCGGACGAGCGCTGCGACGTCGGGGTGCCGCAGTCACTGGAACCTGACTTGGCTCATTTTCCCGGATTCTGAGTTCGGCGGTCCTGTGACCTGCGGGTTGGGGTGTCGGGGTGGACACTAATCGAGGGTTCCAGGCTGGTGGGATGGCGTTCGTGCGGACGGTGAAGACGGCCTCAGGGGCGACCGCGGTGCAGATCGTGTACTCCAACCGCAAGGGCGCTCGCACGATCGACCACATCGGGTCCGCACACAACGATGCCGAACTTACCGCGCTGAAAAATGTTGCCGCACAACGGTTATCGGAAGGTCAGGGGAAACTCGATCTCGGGCTCTCGGCCGCCGAAACCGGAGAGATACCGCCGATCCGCAGCAGCGGCATGTCAGTCCTGTGGGACGCCCTGGACGGGGTGTACCGCGAACTCAGCTTCGACGACGCTACTGGTGGGGACACCGTGTTCCGGGACCTGGTGCTGGCGAGGATCATCGAACCGACCAGCAAACTGGACTCCCGGCGCGTCCTGGACGAGGTCGGCGTGCCGGTGCCTTCGTACGCGACGGTCAAATGCCGGCTACCGGTCTATGCCGGCACATCCTGGCGGCAGCAGCTCGCCGCCGCCTGTGTAGCCCATGCCGGGCTCGGGCCGGCGACTTGGGTGCTCTATGACGTCACGACACTGTCTTTCGAGACCGATAAATCCGACGGTTTCGGTGAACCCGGCTTCTCCAAAGAACACCGCCTGGAACCGCAGATCACCGTCGGCATGCTCACCGACGCCAGCGGGTTTTCCGCTGATGATCGAAGCATCCGAGGGCAACAAAGACAAAACCCTCACCATGATCCCCACCCTCACCTCGTTCATGACCGCCCACCAGCTCACCGACGTCACCGTCGTCACTGATACGGGCATGATCTCAGCGGCCAGCATGACCGCGATCGAGAACGCCGGCCTCACGTTCATCCGCGGTGACAAACTCCCCACGGGGCCGTACCAGATCGACCAATGGCGCCAGAACCATCCAGGCCGGGAACTTCCCGACGGGCTGACCCTGACGCAGCGGTTTCCGGCGAACCCGAAGACCAGCTACTCCACTGATCGGGTCACCTACTACCGGTACAGCACCGACCGAGCTCAGCGCAGCCTGCGCGGTATCAACGAGCAAGTAGCCAAAGCGGAGAAGGCCGTGCAGGGCAAGATCCCGGTCAAACCGAACCGGTTCGTCACGCTCACCGGCGCCGGCAAGCCGGTCAACCGCGAGCTGGCCGAGAAAGCACGGGCACTGGCCGGGCCGAAGGCCTACACCACCAACACCACCGACCCGGCCCCGGACTTCGTGATCGGCGCCTACCACCAGCTATGGCGGATCGAGAAGAGCTTCCGCATGCCCAAATCCGATCTGGCCGCCTGCCTGATCTACCACCACACCAAGGACTCCATCCGCGCTCACCTGGCCATAGTGATGGCCGCCCTCGCAGTCACCCGCATCATCGAGGCCCGCACCGACTGGTCGATCAAGAAATTCGTCACCACCGCCCGCCGCTACCGCACCGTCTACATCGACATCGCCGGCAAAACCCTCACCGCCGCCGACCCCCTCACCCCTGATCTAGCAAAAGCCCTGGCCGCAATCCGGGGTGGACACTAATTTGAGCCAAGTCAGGTTTCATGAGAACCATAGAATCACGCGGATTCTCAGGATCGGTGCCGTCCTGTCTCCGGTTCGAACCCGTTGCTTCTCCTTGGCTCGAGTTCAGTTGTGACCCTGAACGACGTTGGTTGATTAACTGGGTTTTCCGCGAACCGCAGCCCGGCGCGCACTAGCTCTCGCCTCAGCCAAACGTGGCTCGAAGATCTCAATCCCTCGTTTCCCGAGGCCTGAGAGGTCGGGCTCGAGGGACTCAGCCAGCTCGCGGCACACCTGGAGGTGCTGTTCGAGTCGTTCGTGCTTTTCGCCCCAGTACGTTCCGACCTCGAGGGTCCAGAGAAGGTCGTCCGGTTGCCACCGCAGCGGTCGGAGCATGACAGCGAGGACCTTCAGCGGGTACCGCTTGCCGAACTGGAACCGCGTCGCGTGCAGCAGATCGCTGAGCGAGATCGGGAAGGCTGGGTCGGACACGGCGGCGGCTATCCACTCGATGTCGGCGGATGAGATGACCCAGAACAGGTTGTTGGCCATCGGGCTCTCCCGCACCCGGTCCCAGAGCGAGAAGCGATGCGCGCTGTCCAGTTCACGGGTGCTCTTCTCCCACTGCCCGAAGTCAACGTGACCCACAAGCGCTTCGACGTGCTTGACAAGTAGATCGATGTACACCTCCGGATTCGTCTTCGCGAGGACGTCAAGCGCCTGGGACTGCATGTGGTCGCGCATGGCGTCAGATCGGACGACAAGGTCGCGCATGGCCGGAGCCCAGGCGGGGTCGTCTGGCATCTTTTCGGAGGAATACGATATCTCCGCAGCCCACAGCGCTGCCGCACGGCTTCGAACCCTGGGGTCGCGGTGGGTGAACAGGGCAAGGCGAGTGGGCTCAGGTGCATGGCTAATCGCGTAGGATGAGTCGAGGTCTTTAAGGTCGTCAGCCTCGAGTGCCTCTATGACGAGTGCTACGAGTTCGGCGTCGTTGCACTCGCTGATGACCGAGTTGATGAGCGAACCTCGTCCACCTGGATCGCGGAGGATCGCCGTGGCAAGCGTAACAGTCATGAGGCCGTTGTCGACACAGCTGCTGACGAGGGGGCCCGCTGCGCGACCCAGTCCGTGATCCAGCGCTGCACGGAGCCAGAGGTCAGGGTCGGAACGTAAGGAGAGGCGGGCCATTAAGCTCTGCGCTGCTGAGCCGCGCTTCAACACGGCGAGGTCGGTGGTGTGGTCGACGAGCCACGTCATGATAGCGTCGGGTGGTTGCTCGATGTAGGCCGCGAGCGCCCGATCAAGTTCCGCTTCCCTTGTACGGCGGTTCTCTTTCCAATCTTCGGTTAAGTCGCGCTCGGCGGTCAGTGCCACGAAGAGTTCGTCCGGCTCGGTGAGCTTGATATCGAGGCTGGAGGCTTCTCGGTTGAAGACTGCGCGTAGGCCTGAGGTGGTTACCAATGGAGCGATGGCTTTGAAGATCGAGACTGCGACTCGTCGTGCCGCGGTCCGCTGTCCTGGACTTGGGATACCGCCGAACGGCAAGGCGTAGCCGCCGGCAACACAGGTCCACTTGCTCATGACCTCGATAAGGCCTAAAAGATTTTCGTCCGAAGTTAGAGCGACTCGCCTGATCAACTCTGGTTCGAGAGCGTCGAACATGGCGCCGATGTCTTCTTCGCTCCAGGTGAAGGATTGCATGACGAACGAGTTCACCTTCTCGGGGCTCATGTAGTTGCCGTCGAAGGTCGGCTGGAGGACATGCCCCGCGAGTTTGAACCAGACGTTGTCAGGCAGACCTTTGGCTTGGTTGCTCCCCATTGCCGTGCAGAGATGCACGATTGCGGTCGAGGTGGGGCGATCGCCAGTCCTGGCGTCCTGGACATCTTCAACCACGGTCTTGATGGGTGCCGCGTAGTCCCAACCGCGTGCTGCTAGCCGGGCTAGTGACTCGAAGAAGAGACCGACATGTTCGGATTGCTCGGCCTGAAGAGAGGCTGCGACGCGTGCGGCGAGGACATTGGTTGCGGCGACGGTGGTATCTTCATCGTCATTCTCGGCCGCGTCACATGCTGCCTGCTTTAGGTACTCGAAGACGAAACGGGTGCACCCAGGGTTGATGAGTGCATAGGTGCGCGAGAGTTCGTTACCCTCGGAGCCAAATCCGAGGTTGGGCAGGACCGAGAGGAGTTCGGAAACAGGGGGCACCATCGGGTCCTCGGCGCCGAGTAGTGCAGCGTAAATCTGCATTTGCAGTATGCCCGATAGGAGCTCAGGCAACGCAGTTTTGATATCGCTGATGCGTACGGCGGTCGCGTGACCGGAGAAGTAGACATCGGCCACGATGCTCGCTGCGATGTTGCGGGGAACTACGCGATAGGAGTTCTCGAAGTTTCGCCCGTCGGTGGAGTTCCAGATTCGGTTACGGCGAACATCCACGAGTCCGGCGATCGCGACCGAGCGGATGAGCTCCTCGAACTGCGTGGGGCTGAGTTCGAATAGCTTCGCGATGATTCGGGTCTGGTTCTCGTTGGCGTCGCCTACAAGGGCGATGGATGCGAGCAATTGGATCGCCTCGGCTGGTGCTTTGGACCGGCGAAGGAATGCCCGGATCTGGTCCCTGAGCGCTTGGCCGGTCCACACGGCTTGCCAGGCGCCTTGCTGTACGAGAAGGTCTGCAAGGTTCAGTGCCCAAGCGGGGCGCCCTTGGGCTTGCTGGAGCAGATGAGCGATGACCGAGATCCGGGTGATGCCTCGCTCGCGAAGGAGAGTTCCGATCTCCTCCACGGTGAGGAGATCTACCTCAAGGTTAAGTGCCCTCGGAAGATGATCGGCGACACTCTCCACCTCGTGGGGCCAGCAGGTGACCACGACGCGGAACTTGAGGTTCTCTGCGTCTCGAGCATGTAGAAGGTGTTCGATGTCGTCGGGTCGGCCACCGGCGTCGTCCACGACAACTAGCCGCGGATTCGCGGCAAGGAGGTCGTCGAGTAGCCGTTCGGGTGCCGTATTCCGTTCAAGGAACAGCGCGCCGGGCAGCCTTCCGGCGACATGGCTCTTGCCGACTCCCGGTACACCCCAGAAGATGAGGTCTTGCTCCGAGTTCTCGGCTCGGTCGAGGAGTTCGTCGCGGCCGACAGTGGGGAGCTGATGCTCATCCGGGCGCGCTCCGCGGGGCGAGCGGGAAAGGCTGAACGCACCGCCTTCGATTTGCAGAATTTTGCGGCGCCAGTCGGGGTCATCGCGGAACGCATTTGCGAACCATGGGCGATCGTAGACCTGGAGGAGTTCGCAACTGAACTCCTCAGCGATGGCGGCCAGCTTGATGCGCTTTTGCCGGTTGACTTCGGCAAGGTTCGCGATGACGACTTGGTCGACGCGTCTATTGTGGTCTCGGGCGGACTTGAGGCTCTCGCGAAGGTTTTTCTTGGCGCGTTCCCAGGTGCGCGATGAGGTGATGATGAGGCCGAGGACCTGGCCGTTCGGCTTGACGAGCTCTGCGTCAAGTCCGTGATCGCTTCCGCCGGTGACGGAAACGAGGCCCGGGTAGTCATGGGCGACGAGCGCGGCCGCGCAATCCTCGAAGTCAGACGGTTGCAGGCGGTATCGGGTGTCGTTCAAACGTCGGTCAATGCGACTGAGTAGGTCCATGTCTGCTCCTACCCCTCCGTCCCTACTCGATCCCGTTAGATACACTCCGAATATAACGAGTCGGCCCGATTATCGGCTGCGCCACACCGGTAGCCAGACGTCACCGTGCTGCGTCGCTGGAGGCTGGACTTGCACGGTCGAGTGACCTGATGGCGCCCGCTTTGGCAACCGGCCCGCATGTGACCTGATTCAAGACCAACGCATCGCTAGATTGAGGCTCCCTCAGTGGAGATGGAGGGGCGACCATTTGGCGGAGGCGAGCACATGAAGCGCAAGAACGTCACGCACGAAACTCTCGGTCGTGCCTCCATGCGCTCCACGCAGGCGTCGGCGGCGTTGGAGACCAGGTCGACTCCCGTCGAGGCTGTTCGTTCTGAGCGGGGTTAGCGACTCCTCGCGGTGCGGGCACAGTGCGTCTGAAGGATATAGAGCCCGGCGACGGCGAAACACTGATGGAACGGGAGGGAGAGGCCGCTCTCACCCCACAGGTTTGCGAGATCTTCGGCGATCAGCCTAGGAAGATCGAGCTGCATGAAGCTGAGCGGGCGATCAGTGACGATGCCGACATCGCGCTTCTCGACGGACCTCCGACGGGCGGCTTCTGCTTGCCGACATCTTGCCAGTCCGGCCATCTGAACTGCGGAATCGCCCTGGAAAGCGGTCCGCGTGCAATTCTGATCGCATGCCCCAATTCCGGATCTCATCACGAGGTCCAGGCCGTAGTCATCGGGGAGTCTGGGAGCGCCGCGGCCTAGCGGCGGTGGCCTCCACAGTTCGCTCAGTCGGCGCTATGCCAAGGCTCTGGCTGTGGAGTCGGATCCCTTCGCCTGGCCGCCTCGGTCGGCTGACCCTTGCCCCCGTTGCTTTCGACACCGTCCGACAGACGTCACGTGGTTACGGTCCTGAACGCTCCCGACGGGTGCCACGACAGGGTGCCTTGCTGGGAGCGCTGCACCCGGCTGCCGTCGTCCGGCGGCTCTTAGTCGGCGAGCGGGTATTCGAGCGGACCGGTCTCGTATCCTTCCTCAGCCCAGCGCGAGCCGATCACGCCGCCGACCAGCGCGGGCCGTTCGGCGCCGGCGAATGCGTACAGTACATCGGCGTCGAATGCCTGCACCAAACCGGCATCCTGCTCCGGAGTCTCCTCCAGCACGGTGTGATCGCGGACCGGGTAGCCGAGCATTCCGCCGGTACCGCCACGCCGCTGGTAGTCTTCGAGCAGTGGCCCCGCGCGGCACCGCGTGCGCTCTGGAGGTCTCCGACCAGTACACGATCCTGGTCGCGAACTCTGAGGCCCTGACCGTCATAGCCCATGGGGACCTCGCCCTGCGTGATCCGCTCACCCAACCAAGCGTTTCCGCTCGCGTATACGTCGATCTCGTTGCGTTCAGGCAAGACCGGTGACTTTCCTGCCAGGAGCAGCGCGACCCGTCGTCGTTCGTCGTCCATATTGAACGGATACGGATCGATTTTGCTCTGGATCCGCGCGTACTTCTTGTGTCTCACCAGCCAGTCGGCACCGCGCCCGAGGCGACGGAGAGTCGCCGCCGTGTCCCGACGCGGTAGGCCTCGCGCTGCACCTCCGGCCACGGCTGACCACGGCCGTCGTTCACCGCTTCGATCCCGACGCTGTGCCAGTTCGCATTGTTCGTCGGCAATCCCGGCCACGAACCGATGCCCGCATGCCAGGCGATACCGGCGGCGATGACTCGATACGTGCCATCACGTTTGAGGATCGGCTGGCTCAACGGACCGGCGAGACCGTTAGTGCCGTTCTGCACCCAGTACCAGTCGTTGGCTCCGCCTCCAGCGGTGGATGCCACATCACATGGGTGAACGTCTTGAAGTCGCCGTGACCGCGCTGACGCTATCCCGGCTGCTCGATCACGGTCAGTCCCGCACCGCGCAGCACCTCGGGCAGCCAGATCGGATCTCCACTCCAGGTCATATCGCCTCCCTTCACCGGCATTGCCGGACATCGACGTTCGCCAGGTCGGCCGCGACCAGCCTAAGGACTCCCACCGGACGTGATGGCGACGCTCCGACTGGTGGACGCGACGATCAGAACTCGCGATCATGCTCCACCGCTATCGCGTTGCCGCGCAAAGTGCACTCAGAGCTGCGCGACGATGGTCCGCATACGAGGGTCGGCGCGCCGATATTCTTCCGAAAAATCGGTGAAACGGCGATTGCTCAGCAGCACGCGCGACATCTTGGTCAATGTGAAGTACGGCCAGGGAAGACCGTCGCCGAGATCGGAGTTGCTTCCGCCGGCGACCTGGAATGCGCTCAATGTCGGATTGCCGGTTCGCGACGTTTCGAGAGTGGCAGGGCGCACGACGCGGTACCTTCTATCGTAGAAGAACTCGATTTCGAGCCGCTGTTCGATGGCGGTGACGATCGTGTTTGCAAGCATTCTGCTCCTTCTGGCACTCGCTTCTACACTCGCACCTCATGCCATAGCCCGCGGATTCTCTTGTCCAGCGTGTCTAGGGAGGGAGTCGGTGGGAATGGTCTGTCTGGACGGTGTGATTCGACCTGGATCGGGAACCTTGTCCTCGCTGGGGCGCCGCCGGCGGTGAGGGTCCGCATTGGAGCAGCAGGTCGTATGAACGGTCGTGGGATTCCTCTCAGATAGGCGTTGTTCGATAGTGGGAAGCCTAGAGTCGCGGTCATGAGATGGACTCGGCGAGGAGTGGATTTCGGAGACCTGGTCCGGGTAGCGCAGACCCGGGGCGTCGAACTCGATCCGCCGCAGCGCGCGGCGTGTGCGGCGCTCGCCGGGTCGTCGAACATCTACCTCGCCGGACCCGCGGGGCGGGGGAAGACGCTCCTGCTGGACTCGTATGTCCAGTGCCTTCCGAAGAAGTCAGTGGTTCGCGTGCACTGGCACGAGTTCCTGTGTGATCTTCACCTCCAGATCCGCGATCGCGGTGGTCTCGGTGGTGCGATCGACGGTGTACTCGGGTCGGCACGGGTTCTGTGCTTCGACGAACTGCAGGTCGACGATCCTGCTGACGGGATCTTCCTCGACACGCTGATTCGGGAACTCGTAGGCCGTGGAGTGCGCCTGGTGGTCACGTCGAACTGCTTGCCCAGCGAATTGATGCCGAACCCGCTTTTCCACGACACGTTCCAGCCGACCATCGATCTGATCGAGCGGATCTGTGAAGTGGTTCCGTTGGATGCGGGCGTCGACTATCGCAGCCGGGTCCCGCACACCGGTGGATTCGCGTCGGGTCGCTGGGCGGTGTGCCCTCCGTCTTCTGGAAGGACGCCGACGGAATGCCGGGTGGGTTCTCGGTGGTTCTGGGCCTGGGACGTGGAAGACGAGCACCTCGGAGTGTCCTTCACAGAGATCTGCGGCCGACCGTTGAGTGCGGCCGACTACCTGGATCTCGCGACTCGGTACGGCGTCTGGACGGTCAGCGACGTCCCGGACCTGGTTCGGACCGACCGGGAAGCGGCGCAGCGTTTCGTTCACCTGATCGACGTGCTTTACGACCGCGACGTCGTGCTTCGGGTCGAGAGTGAAGTCGACCGCACGGAGTTCGCGACGTCGGGACGACTTCCAGCGGGAACCACTCGGATGCGGAGCCGATTGTCGACCCTGGCTTGACGGCAGTCCGATGACGCGGCTGCAGTGGGCCGGCAGTCCGTGCCGGAGTGGGAAACTCGCTGGTCTGGCGAAGCCTCCGAGCCGTAGCGTGGCACACATGCCGCATGCACAGATCGAAGTCCGCCGCCGATGGTCGCACGACGACGAGATCGCCCTGATCGACGCCGTGCACGACTCGCTGGTCGCGGCGTTCCGGATCCCGGAGAACGACAAGCACATCCGGCTCGTCGTCCATGAACCCCACCGCTTCGCGGCGCCGCCGAACCTCGCACAGCCCGAGTATCTGACGATGGTGCACGTCGACTGCTTCGCCGGCCGCACCGTCGACGCCAAACGGGCCCTGTACCGGGAGATCGTCGACCGGTTCGCGGCACTGGGCATTCCGCCGGAATGCGTCTCGATCACCGTCCGCGACATCCCGACCGAGAACTGGGGGATCCGCGGTGGACAGGCCGCATGCGACGTGAACCTCGGCTTCGACATCGGGGTGTAGCCCGCCCCGGTGACACGGAACCGTCGTCGCGAGCCGCCGGATCACGACAGCCGGCGACACCGACCCGCGCCGGAGACGAGGATGATGGGTGTGGTCCGAACCGGCCGCAGACCGGAGAACAACCGAGAGGGGACGACCGACGATGTCGCTCAACGCTGAAGAGATCCGCCGCACACGACGCGAACTGCAGCAGAATCTCGCACTGACCGGGCTGACGGTCGACGACGTCGCCGCCGACCTCGAGATGGACACCGAATCGGTGCGCGAACTCCTGGCCATGGCGGGCAGACGCGCACCGGCCGAGGTCTGGCTCCTGCGCGACTACCTGGAAGCGGCGGTCACCGACACCGGCGGCGAACCCGTCCCGTTCACCGTCCTCACCGAGCCGAGCCGCCGGAAGGCGCAGCGCTGGTTCGATCTGAAACCCGTGCCCGCCCGGCGTCGTACCGCCGAACACTGATCATCCGTGCCCGGCCGACGAACACCGCGGCCGGACCGCCGTCACTTCTCGTCGTCGGCGGGGTCGAAGTAGGCGGGGTCGTCGACCAGCAGATCGATGTGCACGCCCAGGAGAGCGCCGTCGGCGTCGTACGTCGCCACCACCGGGTAGAAGCCGTCACCCCAACCGGAATGCGACAGCACCACGTTCTCGCCGTTCTTCGCCAGCGGCAGGACGATGTTCGCGCAGCCCGCCGCCAGATGTTCGGCCGAGTCCATCAGGGCGAACCAGCTGTCCGGCTCCCCGTTGTCGAAGATCTCCTCGTACCAGTCGGCTCCCCGCGGCATGCACTCGGCGACGGCCGAGGCGTCGGCGAATCCGACGGTCCCGGCGTCGACGCCGATCCCGTAGTGCTCACCGGCGGGCGGCGGCGTCCCGCCTTCGGGGACGGGCAGGCCGAGCCGGGCGGGTGTTCCCTCGGCGAAGACCACGCTCAGGTGGGTCTCGCACAGGTGACCGCCGTCCTGGGCGTCGCTGACGTCGGCCACCGTGACGAACGCCGGATACGACCCGGCCGGGACCGGGAACACCAGACCCTCACCGAGCGACACGAACGGATCGCAGGCCTCCAGCCGCCCGGACGGCAGACGGAGGTCACCGAGAGCGACGACGGTGTGATTCCGGCCGTCGACCGGGCCGGTGCGCAGAGCGTGGAACGACGAGGGGTCCATGCCCGCAGAAGCTACCGGAGGGTGCCGACAACACCGTCCATGAGAACAGTGTCCATGGGAACGGCGTCCATGGGAACGGGGGCCGAAGGAACGACGCCGCGGCCCGTCAGGAGCCGGTGTGCTCGGCGAAATGCCCCGTCATGGTGCCGACGATCTCGTCCCACAGTGGTTCGGGAAGATCGTGCGCCATGCCGTCGACCAGGTGGAGCCGCGCATCCGGCACGGCCTTGGCGATCGCCTTGGCCCCGGACGGACGCATCAGCTTGTCGTGTGTGCCGTGCAGCACCAGGGTGGGCACGCGGGTCCGCTTGTTGAATCCGGCCAGCGAACCGGTGGCCTGGATCGCGGCGAACTGTCGCACGAACCCGGCCGGGTAGTAGCTCCGGTCGTAGTTCTCGGCGCTGTAGGCGAGCGCCTGCTCCATGCTGAGCGGATGGACGGGACTGCCGATCACCTGCCCGACCTTCGCGCGGTGCGCGATCAGGGCCTCGCGGTCGGCGTTCTTCGGCGGCGGGCTGATCAACGACAGCAACTGCTTCGGTCCGGGCGGCGGGAGCAGCGCCTGGTTGTTGCTCGACATCACGACGGTCGCGGTGTGCGCACGGTCGGCGTGCTCGGCGGCGAAGACCTGTGTGATCATCCCGCCCATCGAGGCGCCGACGATGTGCGCGCGCTCGATGTCGAGGTGGTCGAGCACGGCCCGGGCGTCGTCGGCCATGTCGACGAGCGTGTACGGCACGTCGCCGACGGGGCGGCCGAGGAAGGTGTTCGCCAACCGGATCGGCAGCAGCGGACCGGACACGCGGGCGCCGTCGAGCTTGGTGCTCAGGCCGACGTCGCGGTTGTCGAAGCGGATCACGCGGTAACCGCGGTCGGCGACGGCCCGGCAGAAGCCCTCGCGCCAGAGGGTCATCTGGGCGCCGAGACCCATGATCAGCAGGACGGGCGGGGCGTCGAGGTCGCCGAACTCGTCGTACACGAGGTCGAGGTCGCCTGAACGCGCGGTGCCGGAACGTGTCGTCATGGAATCAATCATGCCCGGGGCGGAATCCGCCCGCGGACACCAGGACGTTGCCGACGACGATCAGACCGATCCCGATCCACTCGTGAAGGTCGAGCGCCTGGTGCAGGACGAGCCACCCGGTCAGTGCGGCCCACACCGGGTTCACGCTGGTCACCGTGCCGTAGACCGGGGCGGGAACACGCCGGAGCGCCAGCAGATCGCCGGTGTAGGGCAGGACCGACGAGAACACTCCGCAGGCCGCCGCCAGCAGCATCGCCGGCAGCGTCGGAGTGTGGAAGGCGAACCAGACCGCGGCGATCGGCAGCCACACCGCGGCGGTCACGGCGCTCGCGGCGGCGGTGCCCTGCAGGCCGGGGAGCCGTTGCCCGGCCGAACGGTTCAGCAGGATGTACGCGCCCCACGCCGCGGCCGCACACAGCGCCATCCCGATCCCGAGGACGTCGGTCGCCGGCCCCGGATTCGTCAGGACGACGACGCCGATCCCCGCGAGGACCGCCGCGCCGAGATCGCGGGCGCGTCGTGACCCGGCGAGGGCCACGGCGAGCGGACCCAGGAACTCCAGGGTCACCGCCAGCCCGAGACCTATCCGTTCGACCGCGGCGTACAGGCCCAGATTCATCACGCTGAACGTGACCGCGAGGCCGAGGATCGGACCCCACTGGCTGCGTCGAAGACTGCGGAACGGCGGACGCACGGTGGGCACCAGGATCAGCGCGGTGACGATCTGGCGCACCGCGACCACGCCGACCGGTCCGATGGCCGGGAAGGCCAGCGCACCGAATGCGGCGCCCGCCTGGTTCGAGACGGAGGTGCCGAGGATCAATCCGAGTCCGGCCGCGTGCCGGCTGCGACCGGCGGTGTCCGCGGCGTCCGGCAGACCCCCGGGTCGGTGTGTCTCGACCGCGGTCGCGGCCGGTGCAGCGTCTACGAGTTCCTGAACCATGTCCTGAACGCTAAGTGCGGATACGCGAATCACCTAGTGCATGTATCGCCACTGTCATACGATTTAGTCATGGATTGGACGTTGCGGGAACTGCGCGTGTTCGTCGCCGCGGTGGAGACGGGATCGTTCACCGATGCCGCCCTCGAACTGCACGTCTCGCAGGCGGCGGTGTCGCGCACGATCGCGTCGTTGGAGAAGACGGCGGGGGTGACCCTGCTGCGCCGCGTGCCGCGCGGCTGCGAACTCACCAGCGCCGGACACCAGGTGCTCCCGCAGGCGCGGCGGGTGCTCGCCGAAGCGGATCGTTTCGAGCGGTTCCTCCGCACCCGGCACGCCCGCCTCCGGCTCGGCTACGCGTGGGCGGCGCTGGGGCGGCACACGACCCCGCTGCAGCGGAACTGGGCGCGCGAACACGAGGCGATCGAACTGGTGCTGGTGCGGCACGCCTCGCTGACGTCGGGCCTGGCCGAGGGGCTCGCCGACGTCGGCATCGTGCGTCGGGCGGTGGACGACCGGAGGTTCGACTCCGTCGTCGTCGGACTCGAACAGCGCCTGGTCGCGTTCGCGGCCGACGACCCGGAATGGGCACGACGACGCAGGCTCAGCATGCGCGAGATCGCCGCACGCACCGTCCTGATCGACTCCCGGCACGGTACGACGACGGAGGACCTCTGGCGGGGCACCGGACACATGCCGACGTTCGCCGAGGCCACCGATGTGGACACCTGGCTCGACGCCATCGCCGCCGGTCGCGGCGTGGGCACCACCGCCGAGGCGACGGCGGACCATCACCCGCGGCCGGGGGTCGCCTACCGGCCGATCAACGACGGCCCCCGCATCCCGGTGCACCTGGTCTGGCGGCGCGACGAGCGTCCGACCGGTCTGTCGCAGCTGATCGACATGGTCACCGCGCTGTATTCTTGAACCCCGCTCCGTGCGTTCGACCGGCACCGTCCCGGTCCCGGAACTCGACAGAGACGCGGTCGTTGCGGGGATAGGGAGAATCGGAGAGGTTCTGGTCAGGTGAACGGGCGACTCGATCGAGGTCAGCGGGATGCCCTCGCCCTGCTGGCGAGCATCCAGAACGACGCCGCGGTGAGTGCCCAGATGTTGACGATCGAGTCGGTCCAGGGCAGCCCGACGACGGCGAAGCTGACCTGTCCGAACGGGGTTCCGGTCTCGGCGTTCCCCGACGGTCCGGCGCCGGGAAAGCTCGCGGTCGTCGACGATGCGGGTGAGCTCGCCGGGGAACTCGTCCTGTGGCTGTCCGGCGGCGAGATCGACCTCGTCGAACAGACCTGGTACAGCGAGCATCCTCCGACGGCCCTCCCCGGTCGGGGCTCCGTCGCGAGATACCGCGACCTGGGGTTCGACATGCGGTGACAGGTGCTGCGGGCGGGTGTCAGCGGCTCAGTTCGATCAGCTTGTCGACGGAGTTGAGGTTCCGCGCCGTGCCCGGAACCCCGAGCGCCCGGCCGATCGAGGCGTCCTTCATCTGCGGGCGACCGGCGCCGCCGATGTAGCGGATGTGCATCTCGCGGCCGACGACCTCCCAGCGGTCGTCGCCGGTCGCGAACCGTCGGGCCGCGGCGACGTTCTCCGGGGCCGGCGCGTCGGTCAGGAACGTCACGTAGGAGTACTTCGGTTCGAGCACCTCGAAGGGGTGGGCCGCGCGGGCGGCCACCAGCTCGTCACGACTCCGGGAGATCACCTCGCGGAAGAAGCCGAACCGGTCTTCGACGGCCCGCTCCAGGGCGCGGTCGAACTCGGCGGGATCGCCGGGCGGATCGCAGAGGAGGTTCCCGGAGGCGATGTAGGTCCGGACGTTCGCGGCGCCGAGCGATTCGGCGAGGGCGCGCAACTCGGCCATCGGCAGGGTCGCGCCGCCGACGTTGACCGCTCGCAACAGATGGATCCGACTGCTCATGGGCACGATCCTAGGCGCCGGGACCGACGACCGGAGGCGGCTCGTGCCGCAGTCCGTTCCAGTGCCGGAGTCCGTTCCAGGCCGACGGGCTGGTTCCCGTGCCGGGGCCTACTTCGTGCCGATCAGCACGCCGCTGCGGGCGACCTCGGGATCCGTGCACGACGACAGGTCGAAGCAGCACGGGCGACGCTTGCCGTTGCGGAGCTTGTCGATGCCCACCTCCACCCGACGACGACGGGTCGCCGGGTTCTTGGTCGCCCCGATCCAGCGCACCCACTCCCACCGCGCCATCGGGGTGATGTCCGTCCACGTGTCGGCGATGTCCGGGGCGCCGTCGAGCGCCTCGCGGAGATCCTGCGGCACCGCGGGTTCGGGCCACCGCTCGGCCGGAGTGAGCTCCAGGGTCACGGTGCTCCCGGGGGCGGCGTCGTCGATCCGGACCCAGTGGCCGCGTCTGCCGTCGGGTTCGACGACGGTGGCGAAGTTCGCACCGTCGAGGGTGCCGGTCACCGCGACCTGGCCGCGGGAGGGGAGTTCGGCGCTCGCCGCGGCGGGGATCCGCGCGAGCGTCCGGTCGTTGACCCGTTCCACCTCGGCGGTGAAACGGATCGTCGGTGAGGTCTTGGCGGGCATGGCGGGCTCCTTGTCGCCGTCGGATCTCGCTGTCGGAAGAGTTCAGAAGCGGAAGACCAGTTTGCCCACCGCCGCGCCCGAGCGCATCCGTTCGGCCGCCTGCGCGGCCTCGGCGACGTCGACGGTGCTGTCGACGATCGGGCGAATCCGGCCGTCGTCGACGGCGGGCATCACGATCTCGGACACCTGCTCGAGCAGGGGCACCACCTCCCACGGCCGGCTGAAGCCGAACGACACGCCCCGGACGGTGAGGTGCCGGTACGAGAGCGCGTCCAGGTCGACGGTCGACGCGGGCCCGTCGAGGCGCCCGATGTTGACCACCTGGCCGTCGACCGCGGTGGCCGGCAGGCAGGCGGCGAAGGTGGCGCCGCCGACGTGGTCGAGGGAGACGTCGACGCCGACGCCGTCGGTCGCCGCGAGAACGGTCTCGGTCAGATCCTGTTCGCCGGTGACGACCACGGTGTCGGCGCCGAGCTCGGTGAGCAGTCCCCGCCGGCTCGCGCTGCGGGTGGTCGCGATGATCTTCGAGGCGCCGAGCGCCCGGGCCGTCTGCACGCCCACGAGCCCGATCCCGCTGGAGGCTCCGGTGATCAGCACGCTCTGGCCGGCGGCGAAACCCGCGGCCGCCAGCGCACCGTATTCGGTGAGCAGCGCCGAGGGGAGGGCGCAGGCGATCTCCGGTGCGAGAGCGGCGGACCGGCGGAGGAGGTAGCGCGCGTCGACGGTCACGTACTCGGCGAACGACGCCGGGAAGATGCCGAACACGAGGTCGCCGACGGTTCGGCCGCGGACGTCCGGGCCGACGGCGACGATCTCGCCCGCGTACTCGAACCCGGCGATCGACTCCTCGCCGTGGCCGCCGGCGGTGGGGTCCGCGGCCGCGAGCATCGGGAAGTCGCCGTGGTTGACGGCGGCGGCGCGGTTGCGGACCAGGACCTCGCCCGGGCCGGGTTCGGGCACCGGCCGCTCGACCAGCGCCCAATCGGGGCCGCGGCCCAGGACGAGTGCTCGCATGGTCGTTCCGGTCATGGGATCTCCGATCGTCGCCGTGTCGTCTGCACCGTGTCGTCGTCCGCATCGGGTCGGCGCATCCTCGACGCTCCGGCACGGTGTCCGTCGTCGAAGGATAACGCCGGAGGTCCGGGGCGCGGAAAGCCCCGGAATGATCTCGTCCGGTCCGGTGTTGACCCCGCCATGAGCGAACAGCCGGAATTGAGCCCCACCGAGTGGGTGCGTGACCAGACTCGGACGATCCTCGACCGGGGGACCACCGACGGCGTCGACATCGACGGCCGGAAGGTGGTGCTGTTCACCACCGTCGGCGCCAAGTCGGGGAAGAAGCGCTACGTCCCGCTGATGCGCGTCGAGGAGGACGGTCGGTACGCGATGGTCGCCTCGAAGGGCGGCGCCCCCGGGAACCCGTCGTGGTACCACAACGTGAAGGCGCATCCGCGGGTCGTCGTGCAGGACGGCACGACGGTCACCGAGCTCACCGCCCGCGAGGTGGACGGTGCGGAGCGGGACCACTGGTGGCGGCTCGCGGTCGAGGCGTTCCCGCCGTACGCCGACTACCAGGAGAAGACGACCCGGCGGATCCCGGTGTTCGTCCTGGAGTGAGCCCCGGACGGGCCGCGGAGCCCGGACGCCGCGGATCACCGCGGGACCGGGGTCAGCGGAGGTGCCGTCGGGCGAGCAGGGCGACGGTCAGCGCGGCGACGTCCGCGGGCCTGCCCACCGAGCGGCCGGTCAACGACTCCAGCCGCCGGATCCGGTACAGCACGGTGTTGCGATGGCAGTGCAGGGCGCGCCCGGTGCGGCTCGTGGAGCCGTCGCAGGCGATCCAGGCGGCCAGCGTGTCGAGCAGCACCTCGCGGTCGCCGATCGGGACGGCGTCGAGGGGGCCGAGCACCTGGTCGGCGGCTTCGCTCGCCGCATGCGGCTGTGACACCACCAGGGTCTCCAGCGGCAGATCGCCGTAGCGCACCGTCCCCGGAGCATCCGGGGCCAGACAGCGGAGCGCGAGCGCGGCCTGCCGGGCGGCCTCCGGCGCCTCGTGCAACAGGGTGAACTCGCGACTGAGGCCGAGCCGACGGCGGTCGTCGGGACCGGCGGCTGGGGACGCGGCGGCCGCATTCGACGGGCAGGCTCCGCAGTCCGAGCCGGATGCCGCCGCGATCGATCCAGTGCGTGTCCGACGGTCCGCCCGGGCCGCGCAGGCCGTCGGGCGCGTCGGTGGAGAGGACGACGAACCGACCCGGCTCGGTGATCCCGAGCGTCCGGGCGGCGGCCTCCCTCCGCTCCGGTGCGGGGACGCCCTCCAGCAGGTCCAGGGTCGCGGCGAGCCGGGAGTGCTCGTCCCAGCGACCGCGCGCATCGCTCACCTCCCGATGCGCCTCGGCCGCCACGGTCGACAGCGTGTCCAGGATCGACCAAGTCCGAGCGCCCAGAGTGTAGAACTGGGCGCCCGCGTCGTCGCGTCCGCCGAGCAGTTCACCGATCCGCTCCCAGACGTGGAGACCGGCGATCCGGTACGCGTGCAGCACACCCGCCAACGGGACCCCGGCCTGCGCTTTGAGCGAGCCCGCGCGCCGCGCCGGTTCGACGTCGAGTTCGGTGCCGTCGCGCACCGCGGCCAGGAGGGCGGCGACGTTCTGCGCGACCACCTCCGCCAGGGTCGTCCGGGGCAGGGCGCGTTCGGCGTAGGCGTGTTCACCGGTGAGGATGTCGTCGGTGATCGCGTGCGCGAGCGCGGTGGCGTCGATCTCGTCGATCGGCGGTCGAACGGTGGGCGGCGGAGGGGGCGGCATACGTCGACGATAAGCACGATTTGTGCCGCGGCACAATCACGAACGCGGATCTCTGAGCGTCGGCCCGTGGCGACGGAGAGCGGACGGACGCATCATTGGTGCATGGGCACGATCTGCGTGCCCGTGTCCGCATGAGGAGTCCCGTGTCCGAAGAAACAACCGAGCAGCCGTTCGACACCGCCCCCTACGACGAAGCCGTCACCGCGCTGACCTCCGGCGCACAGGCCTGGGCCGCGATGAGCCTGGGTGAGCGCGCGGCGCTGATCGCCGCCACCCACGACGCGATCGCGCCCGTCGCGCAGGAGTGGGCCGAGACCGCGGCCGAGATCAAGGGGCTGGCCCCCGACTCCTCGCTGCTGGGCGAGGAGTGGCTGTCCGGCCCGTACGCGACCCTCGCGGGCTTCGGCACGGTCGCCCACTCGCTGGCCGCGCTGGCCCGGGGCGCGTCGCCGCTCGACCCGATCTCCCCGGAGAAGCGTCCGGGGAACCGTCTGGCCTGGCAGGTGCTGCCGCTCGATCTGCAGCAGACGCTGCTGTTCAACGGCTTCTCCGCCGAGGTCTGGACGCAGCCCGGCGTCGACGAGGAGACGGTCCGCGCGGACGTCGGCGACGGCGCCCGGGAGACCGGGGTGTCCGGCGGGGTGGGCCTGGTCCTCGGCGCGGGCAACATCACCTCGATCGGACCGCTGGATCTGCTCACCGAACTGGTGGTGCACCATCGTGCCGCGATCCTCAAGGTGAATCCGACCTTCGACGCGCTCCTCGACGTCTATCGCAGGGCCCTGGCACCGCTGATCGACGCCGATCTGGTGCGCGTGGTGCCGGGCGGGGCCGCCGAGGGCGCCTACCTGTGCGGGCTCGAGACGATCGCCCACGTGCACATCACCGGCAGCGTCGCCACGCACGACGCCATCGTGTGGGGCCGCGGACCCGAGGCCGACGAGCGCCGCCGCGCGGGCACCCCGCTGCTGACCAAGCCGATCACCAGCGAGCTCGGCGGCGTCTCGCCGATCATCGTCGTGCCGGGCGACTGGGACGACGCCGACCTGCGCTACCAGGCCGAGAACGTGGTGACCATGCGTCTGCACAACGCCGGGCACAACTGCATCGCGGGACAGAATGCTCGTCGTCGACTCGGCGTGGTCGCTGCGGGAGGAGTTCCTGCGCGAGGTCCGGTCGGCGCTGCAGCGCTTCCCGGCGCGGACCCCGTGGTACCCGGGCAGCCGGGCCCGGCTGGACGACGCCGCCGCGTCGCACGAGTCGGTCGAGACCTTCGGCGACGGTCGGCTGCTGGTGACCGTCGAGGGCGACGGCCCCGACGCGATCGAGCGCACCGAGTACTTCGCGCCGGTCCTGGGCGTGGTGGAACTCGACGGCGGCGGCGACGCGCAGACCTTCCTGGATGCGGCCGTCGACTACGCCAACGACCGGCTCACCGGCACCCTGGGCGCCAACGTCCTGGTGGATCCGGGAACCAAGAAGCGGCTCGGCGGGAGCTTCGGCGA
Source organism: Gordonia sp. (in: high G+C Gram-positive bacteria) (assembly GCF_047600385.1). Lineage (GTDB taxonomy): Bacteria > Actinomycetota > Actinomycetes > Mycobacteriales > Mycobacteriaceae > Gordonia. Next base: position 2,805,427 of record NZ_JASGKZ010000001.1, read on the forward strand.
GGCGATCGCGCGACTCCGCTACGGCGGCATCGGCGTGAACGCGTGGACCGGACTGGCGTTCCTCACCCCGACCGCCACCTGGGGCGCGTTCCCCGGCCACACCCTCGACGACGCGCAGAGCGGCATCGGCATCGTGCACAACGCGCTGCTCATCCCGCACGCCGAGCGCACCGTGGTGACCGGTCCGTTCCGACCCTTCCCGCGGTCGGTGCTGGGCGGCGAGTTCGCGCTGTTCCCGAAGCCGCCGTGGTTCGTCTCGGCGCGCAGTGCGGCGTCGACCGGGCGCAGGCTCAGCGACTTCGCGACCGCGCCGTCGTGGCTGAAGCTGCCCGGCATCTTCGCCGCGGCCTTCCGCGCCTGACCGCGTCCCCGGTCGGCGGGGAGACCGCGCCGACCGGGGACGTCAGCCGCCGAACAGCAGGTACAGGCCGGCGAACGTGTAGCCGACCATCATCAGCATCAGGGCGAGCTGCCCGGTGAGCTGGTGCCGTCGCGGCAGGATCCGCAGGGCGGCGTCGTGGGCGGAGACCACGGCGAGGAGATGGCCGAGGACGATCGCGGCCACCGCCGACACCGACAGCAGCGTCGGATGATCGGTGAACGGCGTCCACGAGTCGGGTTCGGGCAGGGCCAGGACGTGCAGATACCGGTGCAGCGTCTCCTGGCCGTCCTCGACGAAGTACTGCATGTAGTGGGCGATCAGATAGCCGACGGCGATGGGGATCAGGGTGTGGGCCATCCTCCCCGGGATCGCGCGGCGTCGTTCCCGCGAGACGCCGCCGGTGGCCATGGTCGCCAGGCTGAACGAGACGCCCACCGCGACGATGAAGGTGAGCAGCAGCGCGGTGCGGGCCCACGCCTCGTGCAGTCCGTAGACGGCGGACCAGGCGTCGAACGCGGTGGACCCCATCAGCACCGAGATCACCGCCACCGCGCCGGGACCGGAACCGTAGGTGGGCAGCCCGTTGAGCGGATTGCGCAGCACCAGTTCCCGGGTGCCGCGATCCCGGCCCAGCGGGCTCAACGTCGCGATCACCGTGCTGTACGTCTCGAACGGGTCGGCGCGTCCGAACCAGCGGTCGCCGAAGACGACCCCGCCGAGCGCGGTGACCGCCAGATAGACCAGACACCAGGCGAACACCGCGGTGAAACCGGGTTCGTCGACGGCGAGCTCCAACCAGACGAAGGCGAACAGTCCCACGGCGGCCGGCCACCGGCCCAGTCCGGTCGGGTAGGCGACCAGGCCCTGCTCGGTCGGGCGACCGAGTGCCCGGCACACCCAGCGGTGGACGGTCCGGACCGGCGAGAGGTGGCGCGCCACCGGGCCGAACAGCAGCGACAGCGGGACGAGACCGACCCAGAGCCAGATGAAGAACGTGCCGACCAGCGGATCGTGATGGTCGGCCCGCTGGGCGAAGCCGATCACCAGGGCGGCGACCGTCAGCACCACCCCGAGCGCCCCGAGCGCCTCGCGCAGCAGCGGCGCATCGGCGAACCGGGTGAGCCGGGGCAGTGTCGCGCGGTGCTTGGCCGGGCTGAGTCGCGGCGTCTTCCAGGCGAAGGCGAGCACCAGGAACGAGATCGCCAGCGCCCACGATCCGCCGATCAGCGCGTAGGTGATGTCGACCGGGAACGCCGAGGCCTCACCGGAACCGTGTGCGAGCAGCAAGGAGTCTCCTGGGGGTCGGATGCGGACCGGGTGCGGTCACTTGTCGTCGTAGGCGTCGAATTCGTCGGTGTACTCGTCGTCGAGGTCGTCGTAGAACTCGTCCTCGTCCTCGTCGCCGCGCCGCCGCCGGTCGATCACGACGACGGCGACGACCACCGCGACGACGATGAACGCGGGCCCGAAGGCCGGCACCGCCGTGATGAGGGGGTGATCGGCCAGGTAGTACGTCGTCACGACGACGCGGCGGTTTCCGGCTGCTGCTGCGGGCGCGACCGTCGGCCGGCCACCAGCGGGCGCTGGTCCTCACGCGGGAAGTAGGCGGCGTTGACGCGGGCGGCACCCCAGCTCAGGATCCAGATCAGCGCGATGGTCATCGCGGCGACGACCCAGGTCGCGGCCGAGAAGAGCCAGGCGGGGTGATCGAACCTGCGCTCGCGCTGCAGCATGTCGATCTCGCGATCGAGGGGCCGGGTGAACTCGGGGAGGGCGCTCACCTCCGCGGCGCCGATCCCCGGGTCCGCGGCCATGAACACCGGGGCCGCGGTCAGCATGCCGCCCTGCTGGATGCGCAGGACCGTCTTCCAGCTCCCGGAGACCGGGACGGGCTTGGTCGAGACGTAGTGGCCGGGTCCGACGCGGTCGAGCCGGTCGACGACGAGGCCGCGCAGCGTGTCGCCGCCGCCCTGCCACGCCAGGATGGTGACCCACTCCGGGTCTTCCTTCACCAGGTCTTCCGGGGTGATCCGGACGTCGGCGGTCACCATGCGGAAGCCGTCGACCTCGGCGGACTCGGTGAGCTCGACCTTCGCCGAAGCGTTCTGCGGGTGGGAGATGTCCAGCAGCACGAGGGTGGAGGCCGCGACGGTGACGATCATCGCGACGACGATGCCCCGGCGCACCAGCGGGCGCGGCAGCGGCGTGGGCTGGAGACAGCGGACGAACAGGCCCGCGGTGAGACCGACGGTCACGCCGACCGGGAGGCCGACGGCCAGCAGGGTGGGCCACATGCTCGACGGCCAGGGGGTCTGGAAGACCTGGTTCACCCAGAGCGATTCGCCCCACACGCCCAGGGTGGCGCAGGCCACGCCCGCGGTCGCGCCGAAGGCCAGTGCGTTCTCGCGCAGCCGGGGGATCAGGGCCAGCAGTTCGACGACGAGCGCGGTCGCGAGATACAGCGGGAACACGTTGGTCGGCTCGCCGAACACCGGGCCCACCAGCACGGCCACGATCACCCGGATCACCAGGTTGAACAGGACCGCGAGCACGGCGGCTCCGGGGCCGGCCCAGAGTCGTGCGACGACGCAGCCGAAGACTCCCGCGGCGATCATCAACATCGGATGGAAGCCCAGCCGGAACTGCTGTATGCCGAAGTCGAACTCCACCTGGAACACCGACAGACCGATGAGCAGGCCGCCGCAGGCGAACGTCTGGATGAGTTTGAGCACGGTCGGTCCGGTGACCCACGCGGGCACCGGGCGGCCGAACAGCATCGAGCGCGGTCCGGTGGGCACCTGCTTCTTCTGCTTGCTGTAGTTCGCCGCCAGATAGCCCTCGTGCATCAGGAGGATCACGGCGACCAGGGAGAATCCGGCGCCGCCGATCAGCATGAGGTGCGTGGGGCCCCAGAGGGTGACGTCCTGGCCGAAGATCCGATGCCAGATGTCGTCGAGCGGGAAGCCGGTGAGGGCGTACAGGCCGCAGGCGGCGAGCAGGATGCCGGCGGCCGGGCTGTACCAGGTGCGGGTGATCCGCACCGCCGCCATGCCCGGGATCGCGGGCGAGCGGTCGTCGTTCCGGGGCAGGGTCATGGCCAGCGCCCCGGCGATGAACAGGAAGAACAGGCCCACCAGGATGAAGTAGTGCGCGGGGTTGGCGAGCGGACCGTCGTCGCGGCCCCGGCCGATGTGCAGGCTCACGTCCCAGATGAATCCGAAGAACGCGGTGAGGATGGTCGCCAGGAACAGGAAGATCGGCAGCACCGACCAGGTGGGTCGATCGTTCAGTCGGCTGAACCAGGCGGAGAGGTCTTGCAGCCAGTCGGAGGCGAAGGTGCGGTGCCGATAGGCGATCACCAGGAGGCCCAGTGCGATGACGGCGGTGGCGCCGCTCATGATGAAGACCTGGTCCAGTGCGGCACCGCCGCCGGCGTCTTCGGCGAGATGGAGTGTGTGGCTCATCGCTACCTGCATTCCGTGACTATGGCATGCCTCGCCTTATCGTGACAACAAGCATTGGCATGTTTTCGGGTTGCGTCACATCATAGGGGACCCTGTGACCTGAATCATGCCCCACCGGGGGATCGCGGCACCGGCGTTTGCGCCGGAGCCGACGGGCGTTCGGGGCGGTGCGTCGTCATCGATTCGGAACGTGCTGTTCACGGGACTAACATCAGTGGGTCCACTCGACCACCGGGTCCACATGAACACCAGGAGAATGATGACGTCGTCGGAGAATACCGCGCTCGCCGAGCGCGTCGGACACTACTACGTGGCGGACCACACCTACCAGGTCGGTCGCGAGAAGGTCCGCGAGTACGCGCGTGCCGTGCAGGACTACCACCCGGCGCACTGGGACGAGGAGGCCGCGCGCGGGCTCGGCTACAGCGGACTGGTCGCGCCGCTGACCTTCACCTCCATTCCGGCGATGGCCGCGAATCAGAAGCTCATGCAGGAGGTCGTGGTCGGGTACGAGACCTACGTCCAGACCGAGCAGGTCTTCGAACAGCACCGCCCGATCGTCGTCGGCGACGTGCTGACCACCGATGTGGAGCTCTCCTCGATCCGGCAGATCGCCGGCAAGGAGATGATCACCATCACCAACACCTTCGTCGACCAGCACGGCGAGACGGTGCACACCATGCACACCACCGTCGTCGGCGTCTCGGCCGACGAGGTGGACCCGGGGATCAAGGACGCCGTCGGCAAGCTGATGATGCACGACGTCGACATCCTCTCCGTCGAGGATGCGGCCGCCGACTACGTCAAGACCGTCCGCGAGGGCGAGGCACCGGCCCGCTCGACCGCCGTCGCCACCCGCACCGTGGGCTCGCGGAACTTCGACGAGCTGACCAAGGGCGACACGCTGCCCGAGCACCACACGGGGCTCTCGCGCGGCGACCTGGTGAACTACGCGGGCGTCTCCGGCGATGCCAACCCGATCCACTGGGACGAGGCCTGCGCCAAGCTCGCCGGTCTGCCCGACGTGATCGCGCACGGGATGCTCACGATGGGTCTGGGCGCCGGTGTGGTGTCCGACTGGTCGGGCGACCCCGGTGCGGTGAGCCGCTACTCGGTCCGCCTCTCCGCGCCGGCGATCGTGCCGGCCGACGGGCGCGGCGACGTCGTCTACGGCGGCAGGGTCAAGTCGCTCGATCCGCAGACCCGGAGCGGCGTGGTGATCCTGACCGCGAAGTCGAACGACAAGAAGATCTTCGGCATGGCCACCCTGGACCTGCGCTTCTCCTGACCGGCGCTCGGCCGCCGTGTCCCGGTCCCGGACGGGCCGTTCAGGACGCGGCGGCGTGCCTGCGTGTCCGCCGGATCCCCAGGGGAATCGCGAGCAGCAGGAGCAGCAGCGGCCACTGGCCGACGGACGGCCGGATCGCGGTGATCACCAGCGCGACGGTGAGCAGGACGATCGGCGCGTAGTCGATCCCCGCGGCGGCCAGCTCGCGGCGGGGTCGGCCGGGCTCGAGCAGTGCGGGGCGGCGGAGGCCGTGGTGCTGCATCAGCCCGAGCGCCGCCACCGACACCCACAGGTTCGCGATGTACAGCGTGTTGGCGGCGGCCATCGACGACGACCCGATCAGCGCGGTGGAGAACGGCATCAGCACGACGGTGAACAGCCAGACGAAGTGCAGGCGCGACAGCGGACCGTCGTAGCACCGGAAGTACTCGATCAGCCGGTGATGCTGCCGCCACAGCGCCCAGATCACGGTGAACGAGACGACGAACGAGACCAGGATCGACAGGTGGTCGGAGAGGAACGCGCCGAGGCCGGTCTCCTCCGGGGCGTCGGATGCGAGGTCGGTGAGCGGCAGCACCAGCAGGGTCAGCGCGATCGCCACGATCGCGTCGGTGAACGCGATCAGTCGCCGCAGGCCTTCGGTGGTGCGTCGATCGTCGCCGGACACGGTGCCCGCAGCGGGGTCGGAGTCGTCGTCCATGGAGGCAGTGTAGGGCCGGGCGGGGGAGACGGCCGGGTGATCACGATGCCTCGCCTGCGGCCACGATCAGCGGCACCAGCATCTCCGCGGCGGTCCAGCCGCCGTGGTGGCCGGGCATCGTCGTCTCGAAGGGCTCGGCGGACGGGCGGGTGAGGAGCACGTCGCCCCGGGCGACGACCACCACGTCGCCGATCCGGTCGACGACGTGCGCGGCCGGTCCCGGACCGAACCACCGCTCGTCGATCACCTGATCGCGGGTGGCGACGCGGGCATCGTCGCCCAGGACGTCCGCCCACCGTCGTGCCACCCGGGCGCCCGCCCCCGGCTCGGCGTAGACCTGCCGGACCCGGGCCTCCCCGGCGAGGGCGCGCACCTCCCGGTGCAGGGCGGGATCCGATTCGACGTCGATCCGCCGACCCGCGCCGATCATGCCGTGGTCGCCGGTCACCACCAGGGCGGCGCCGGGCGGCAGCGCCTCGACCACGTCGCGGACCACGCCGTCGACGGCCCGCAGGCGCTCACACCATTCCGGTGACCCCGGGCCCCGGAGGTGACCCGCGGTGTCGAGTTCGGAGAGGTACGCGTAGACCAGTCGGGGTCCGCGGTCGCCCTCGCCCACCAGGTCGAGCAGAGTGCGGCGCACCTCGTCGGCCGACGAGGCCTTCCGATGGTCGGCGGGCGTCCCGTACGCGGCCAGCGTCAGACCGGTCCCGGCGAACTCGCCCGGCATCACCGCGACGACGTCGACGCCCGCGCGCGCCAGTTCGTCGAACATGCTCGGCGCCGGCTGGACGTCGGCGGCCGGGAACAGGCGTGCCGCCGACGGCCCGTCGGCGGTGTCCAGGGTCCAGCGCAGGGCGTTGAGCACGTGGCGGGCATCGGGATCGAGGTCCCGCGGGACGAAGCTGTAACCGAGGATCCCGTGCTCGCCGCTGCCCAGGCCGGTGCCCAGCGCGGTCAGGCTCGCCGCCGTGGTCGACGGGAACCCCGCGCACATCGCGCGGACGCGATGCGCGGACAGCGTCGGGGCGAGCGCCGCGTGGTCGCCCAGCAGCAGGTCTCCGAGACCGTCGACCAGCAGCATCACGACGGTGTGCCCGTCCGGGACGGGTAGGGCGCGCGTGTCGCCGAACCCCAGGGCGCTCGCCGCCGACGGTGTCAGATCGGCCAGGGTCGGTCCGCTCGTCCAGCGGTCCGGGGGCACGGCGTCCAGGGGTCCCATGACGTCGACGCTACGGGGCCCGCGCGGCCCGGACCGGACGAATCGGCGAGGTCGTGGATCCGGGCGGTGCCGGAGTCACAGGGTGATCCCGTAGGTGTCGATCTTGCGGTAGAGCGACGACCGGGCGATGCCGAGCATCCGGGCGGCCCGGGCGCGATTGCCGCCGTTCTCCCGCAGCGCGGCGACGATGGTGTCGCGTTCGGCGGTCTCCAACGCCGTCATCGTCCGCTTGGGCGCCGAATGGATCGACGGCGGCAGGTCGTGCTCGGTCAGGGTGCCGGCGAGATTCGCTCTCAGGGCGTGGGTGAGCGCGTCGACGAGTTCGGTCACGTTCCCCGGCCACGGATACTTCTTGAGGGCGCGCACCAGCCCGTCGTCGAGGGTCACGGTGCGGTGCGGGGCCAGCTGGCCGAGATGCATGCGCGCGATGGGCAGGACGTCGTCGGGGTGATGCCGGAGGGCGGGGATCTCGACGGTGCGCTCCAGGAGCGGCACCAGCCGCGAATCGAGGAGGGCCGAGTTGCCCGCGTCGGCGGTCGCCACGATCCACCGGGCGGGGTAGCCGTGCTGGTCGTCGGCGATCATCTCGGCGATCAGGGCGTCGTCCGGTGCGGCGAGGGCGTCGATCCGCCGCAGGATCACCGTCGTCGCCCCGGATCCGAGCGCCTCCTCGACGTCGGTCACGACGGTCGACGCCGCGCAGTCGACCACCGTGTACGGGGCCTGCGGGTTCTTGTTGAGGTGCGCGCCGCGGGCGAGCGTCGTGCGCCCCGCGCCGGTCTCGCCGGTCAACAGCGTGTTGGTGCTCGCGGCCGCGAGGTCGGCGAGCTCGGTGCGGCAGCGCGCCCACTGGGGCGACGTGCCGACGGCGCCGGGCAGCGCGGGGGCCCGCTGGGTGGAGGGCGCCGCCGGCATCGCGCCGGCCGTCACCGGTTCCACCTCCAGCACCACGCCCGCCGACTCCCCGTGCTCCTCGATGAGGGTGCGCCGGACCTCGACGGCCTGCCCGGACGGCAGATTCAGCGTGAACCGGTCGAGTGTCGACGGGGCGAGCATCGACTGGGCCTCCTCCCGGAGGAAGGCCTCGTCGACGGGGTCCAGGATCCGGTGGTCGCCGGAGTTCGACATGAACACGCCGCAGCTCAGGGAGAAGACGGCGCTCGCGCGGCGGCGGCAGGCCGCGATGAACGCGGCGAGCACGGCCCGCTGTTTGGCCGAGCCGAGGGAGCGGAGTTCGGCTTCGATGTCGCGGGCGGCGCCGACGACCAGCTGCCGCATCATCGGATTGGCGTACCGGGCCAGACAGCTGATGTCGATGATGCCCTCGAGGCGGCCGCTGAGCGGATCGTGGACGGGGGCGCCGGCGCAGGTGAACTCGCGGATCCCCTCGTTGAAGTGCTGGGCGCCGTCGATGTAGACGGGCATGCCCGACTCGACGGCGGTGCCGACGCCGTTGGTGCCGACCCGGCCCTCGGAGTAGTCGAAGCCGGGCGCGAAACACGCCGAGTCCAGGAGTCCGGCCAGGCGGCGGTCGCTGTCCCGGCGCAGCATCACGCGGGCATGCTCGTCGGTCAGCGCGATGCTCAGCGGCATGTCGGCGAGATCGTGCCGGAGACGGTCGAGAACGGGGGAGGCGCACTGCACCAGGCGCCGCTGGAAGTCCAGATCGGCCACGTACTCGAATTGGGTGATCTCGCGGTCCGGCACGAGCCCGGCCTCGCGGGATCGATGCCAGGACTGCGTGATGTACCGGGGCAGACCCGGTGTCTGCTGATCGCTGCTCAGCGTGCGAGTGCTCACGTCGGTCGCTCCTCGTCTCCCGGTTCCAGGTCTCCCGGTTCCAGTGTCCACGGATCCGGAATGTAGTGCCGGTCACATTCGCGAACCGCCGTGCGTGCGTCGCCGATCGTGCCCGAAAAGGCGGGGGACGTCCTGTCCGATGGGTCAGGTCCCCGCGGCGCGTCGGCGGCCGGGCAGACGACGACGCAGCGGTGGACCCGGACGACCCGGGTCCACCGCTGCGTCGCGGCTGCAGAGAACGTCAGCTGCCGGGGAACGTCAGACGTCGGCGGCCAGCAGCTCACCGAGGTGCTTGTCGACCTGCTCCATGTAGGTCGGCGCCACGCCGAACAGGCCCAGGTGGCCCAGGACGTCGTTGATGACGCGGAACTCGGCGTTCGGGATCAGCTTCGCCTCGGCCTCGCAGTCGGCGGGCGGGAAGAGCTGGTCCAGGTCGATCGGCATCACGAAGACCTTCGCGGTGATCCGGCCGAGGGCCGCCGCCAGGTCGCCGTCGGTGTGCCGGGCGACGTCGCCGCGCTGCCAGGCCCACGACTGCGTCAGCAGATCGTTGGGGTCCATCGCGGTGAAGACCGGCTCCAGGAAGCCCGCCAGGAACTCCTCCTTGTTCGCGAACTCGAGGGCCTTGTAGACCTCGAGCTTCCAGAAGTCCGACGACAGCCCCTTGATGGCCCAGATGTGCGACATGCGCTTGAGGCCGTCGAACACCTCCGTGTTCGAGGTGTACTCGCCGTCGTTCCAGCCCGGATCGGACATCATCTGCTCGCGGATCACCTGGGCGATCAGGTAGTCGTCCGGGGTGTTCTGCGCGGTGCCGGCGATCGGCGCCGCCCGCAGCACCTTCTCCGGGAAGCGCACGGCCCACTCGTAGGTCTGCTGCGCGCCCATCGAGCCGCCGACCACCAGGGCCAGCTGCTCGATGCCGTAGTGCTCGCGGAGCAGACGCTCCTGGGCGACGACGTTGTCGCCGATCCGGACGTCCGGGAACTTCGACATCGCGATCTCGGCGTTGGGGCCGTCCGCGTTGTGCGGCGAGGTGGACAGGCCGCTGCCGATCTGGCTGATCACGATGATGAAGTACTTCTCCGGATTCAGCGCGTGCTCCGGGCCGATGTAGACGTCCCGCCAGGTCACGTGGGTGCCGGAGAACCACGTCGGGATCAGGACGACGTTGTCCTTGGCCTCGTTGAGGGTGCCGTAGGTGGCGACGGCCAGCTCGCAGTCGGGGATCACCCCGCCCTCCTCCAGCTGCAGTTCGCCGATGCTCGATCAGTTCGTACTCGCCCTGGAACTCGGGGGTGTAGAAGGGGTTCTCGATGGCCATGGTCGTGGTCTCCTCAAAGGGTCGTGAGTGGTGCCGGAGCGTCGCGGTGCTCCGTGACGGCGGTCGCCGGGCGCACCTGTGTCGTGGTTTACAGGCACGATCATTGTGGTTCGGGCCGGGGTCCTCCCGCCTCGTTTCCAGACGAGAGGACCCTCGGCGAGGCGGTTCAGGAGAACTGGAAGCCGGGGTAGCCCTGCGCGGCGTTCTCGTCCGTGCGCTGCCGGAAGTCGGCGGCGCCCAGGTACGACAGGATCCGGCCGCGCGGCTTGCCCTCGACGTTGGCGCCGTTGTACCAGGAGTTGGTCTTGGCCAGGAGCGTGGCCTGGGTGACCTCGTCGTGGTGCTGGACCCAGGCCTCCTCGCCCTCCACGGTCGGCTCGACGACGGCGTGGCCGTTCTCCTTCATGTGCCCGATGAGGCCGGTGATCCACTCGGTCTGCTGCTGCAGGCAGGTCGGCATGTTGCAGAGCGCCGCCGACGGGGCCAGCGGGATGCCGGTGGTCAGCATGTTCGGGTAGCCGTGCACCATGAAGCCCATCGTCGACCGGATCTCCCGGCTCCAGTCGTCGGCGAGCGAGCGGCCGTCCCGGCCCTTCGGATCCATCCGGGAGAGCGCGCCGCTGCCCGCGTCGAAGCCGACGGCCAGCACGATGATGTCGGCCTCGTGGACGGTGCCGTCCGCGAGCTCGATGCCCTCGGGCACGATGCGCTTGATCGGATTGTTCCGGACGCCGATCGCCTCGACGTTGTCGCGGTGGAAGGCCTCGTAGTATCCGCGCTCGAGGGGGACGCGATGGGTGCCGAACCCGAAGTCCCCGGGCTGGGGGACGAGGAGTTCGATCAGCTCGGGGTCCTTCAGGCGGGCCTCGATCTTGCCGCGCACGAAGTCCGACACGGCCGCGCTCACGTCGGGATCGATGAACATCGAGATGTACGAGCCGATCCACAGCTTCAGCGAACCGTCGTTGTAGCACTCCTCGAGGAGTTCGAGCCGCTCCTCCTCGGTCCGCTCGGCCCACTCCTTGGCGGTGTAGTCGTATTCGAAGCCGACCACGGTGGTCTTGATGGTGTCGCGCAGGTGCTCGAACTTGTCGTGGTAGGCCTGCACGTCCTCGGCGGTGTAGTCCGGGTTCTTCATCGGCAGGGTGAACTGCGGGGTCCGGATGAACACCTTGAGCTGGTCCACCTCGGGGGCGATGGTCTGGATCACCTGGATACCGGTGGCGCCGGTGCCGACCACGGCGACGCGCTTGCCGGTGAAGTCGACGCCCTCCGCGGGCCAGCGCGAGGTGTGGAAGATCTGGCCCCGGAACGAGTCCTGGCCCTCGAACACGTTGGTCAGCGGTGCCGACAGCATGCCGGCGCACGAGACGAGGAACTGGGTGTCGATCGTCTCGCCGCCGCTGGTGCGGACGGTCCAGCGGCCCGTGCTCTCGTCGTATTCGGCGCTCTCGATCCGGGTGTTGAAGGTGAAGTCCTCGCGGACCCCCATCTTGTCGGTGGCGTAGTGGAACCAGCGCTCGATCTCCTCCTGATCCGGGAACTTCTTGCTCCAGCCCCAGCCTTTGTAGAGGTCCTCGTCGAACATGTACTGGTAGATGTAGCCCTCGGAGTCGAAGCGGGCGCCCGGGTAGCGGTTCCAGTACCAGGTGCCGCCGACGTCGCCGGCCTCGTCGTAGCCGTGGACGTTCAGGCCCAGCTTCTTGAGCTGATAGACCTGGTACAGGCCGGCGACGCCGGCGCCGATCACCAGGGCATTGAGAGTGCGTGTCGCTTCGCCGGCCTCGGTGTCGGGGGCGATGTCGGTGACGGTCATGAAAGAACCCTCCTAGTAGTGCGGATCACAATGACAGAGTTTTGTGCCTCACCTCACTCGTGTCCGTCCTACTTTGGGACAGTTTTCGGGCCGGGTCCGGAGACGTCCCCGCATGTCGCCGAGATCGGCCGCCGCGGCTTCCTGGCCCTCGCCGGAGGCGCGGCCGGGGCCGTCGTGCTGGCCGCCTGCGGAGCGCTCCCGCGCGGCCGGGACGTGCTCAGCACCGTCGACGCGGTCGACTTCCGGACGCCGCTGCGCATCCCGCCGCTCGCCGACCCCGGACCGGTCCCGGGCCGCCCGTCCTTCTCGCTGACGCTGCAGGCCGGGGAGTCGTCGATCGTCTCGCAGGGGACGACTCGGACGTGGGGCGTGAACGGGCCGCTGCTCGGACCGACCCTGCGCATGCGCCGCGGTGATCGGGTGAGCATCGAGGTCCGCAACCGGCTCGACGAGTCGACGACGCTGCACTGGCACGGGATGGAACTGCCCAGCGAGGCCGACGGCGGACCGCATCAGATGATCGAGCCCGGCGGCATCTGGACGCCGCGGTGGCGCGTCGACCAGCCGGCCGCGACGCTCTGGTACCACCCGCATCCGCACGGCCGGACCGAACGGCACGTGTACCGCGGGATCGGCGGGATGCTCATCGTCGACGACGACTCCCCGCTCACGCGGGACCTGCCGCACGAGTACGGCGTCGACGACGTCCCGGTGATCGTGCAGGACAAGACGTTCGACGAAGCCGGCCGCCTGATCGAGACCGAACGCGAAGCGGTCGGCATGCTCGGCGACACGATCCTGGTGAACGGGACCGTCGGCCCGGTGCTGACCGTCGTCGCCGAGCGGACCCGACTGCGCCTGCTCAACGCGTCGACGGCCCGGATCTACGACTTCGGATTCTCCGACGACCGCGTGTTCGCCGTGATCGCGAGCGACGGCGGGCTGCTCGCGGCGCCCCTGCGCCGCACCCGGATCCGGCTCTCACCCGGCGAACGCGCGGAGATCGTCGTGCGGATGCGCCCGGGGGAGACGACGGTGCTGCGGTCGTACCCGCAGGATCTCGGCGTGGCGTCCCCGAACGCCGAGGCCGCGGGCGCCCGGGACCGACTCGACGTCCTGCAGCTGGTCGCGGGCGCGTCGATCCGGCCCTCCCCGCCGATCCCGGACCGGTTGAGCGCGTCGGCGCCCGCGGACGAGACGGGCGTCTCGCGCACCAGGACCTTCGGGCTGGGCGACGGCCGGATCGACGACCGGGTGATGGACATGCAGCGGATCGACGCGACCGTGCGACTGGGCGCCACCGAGATCTGGGAGGTGATCAACAACCACGGCCTGCCGCACAACTTCCACGTGCACGGCGTGCGGTTCCGGGTGCTCGACGTCGACGGCCGGCCCCCGCCGCCCGAACTCGCCGGCTGGAAGGACACCGTCTACACCCGCCCGGGCGCCCGCCTGCGGCTGACGGCGACCTTCCGGAATCCGAGCGTCGGACACCTTCCGTTCATGTACCACTGCCACCTCCTCCGGCACGAGGACGACGGCATGATGGGCCAGTTCACGGTCGTCTGACGGGCGGCCGACCCGGGCCGCGTCGGGAACGCGATCCCGGCGCCTCCCACCCCCTCGTCCGGGGTGAGAGGGACGTGGATCCGGAGGTCTGCCGAACCGTCGGTAGGCTGGGGAACCGTGGTTGATCTCGCGTATGTCATCGCCGGTTCCGAAGCGACCGGGGGCGCCGGTCTGCAAGCCGATCTGAAGACCTTCCAGGAGCTCGGGGTGTACGGCGTCGGCACCCTCACCTGCATCGTCTCCTTCGACCCGAAGAACGGGTGGGGCCATCGGTTCGTCCCCGTCGACCCCGGGGTGATCGCCGACCAGATCGAGGCCGCCACCGCCGCACACGACCTCGACGTCGTCAAGATCGGCATGCTCGGCACCCCGGCGACCATCGACGTGGTCGCCGCGGCGCTCGCCGCGCAGCAGTGGCGCCACGTGGTCCTCGACCCGGTGCTGATCTGCAAGGGGCAGGAGCCCGGCGCCGCCCTCGACACCGACACCGCGCTGCGCGAGAAGGTGCTGCCGCTCGCGACGGTCGTGACCCCGAACCTGTTCGAGGCGAAGATCCTCTCGGGCATGGAGGTCATCGAGACCGAGGAGCAGCTGATCGAGGCCGCACAGCGGATCCACGCGCTCGGCCCCGAGTACGTGGTCGTCAAGGGCGGCGTCGACCTGCCCGGCGACGAGGCCGTCGACGTCCTCTACGACGGCGCCCAGGCGACCGTGTTCAAGGCGGAGAAGATCGGCGCCGAGCGCGTGTCCGGGGCCGGCTGCACCCTGGCCGCGGCGATCACCGCCGAACTGGCCAAGGGCGTGGACATCGAGGAGGCGGTCGCCTTCGCGAAGGAGTTCGTGACCGCGGGCATCGAGGGCCGCGTCGCCGCGAACACGCCGTTCGACACCGTCTGGCAGGGCGCCTACGTCGAACAGCTGGCGCTCGATCAGGACTGATCCTCCCGGGTCGGGTCCTCCCCGGCCGCGGTCGGTGCGGCCGACCGGGGCCGAGGCCGTCGTCCCCCGTCGAGGAGACGCCGCAGCACCTCGGCGCCGCTGATCCCGGCCTCCCCGGTCGCGGTGAGCAGGGTGAGCGGGCCGCGCGCGGCGAGTGCGTGCAGGCGGTCCAGCGCCTCCTGCTGCTCCCCGGACTCCAGTTCGCGGCGATACCGCCGGGCGAACTCGTCGAACCGTGCCGGATCGTGCGCGTACCACCTGCGCAGATCCGGCGACGGGGCGACGGCCCTGCACCATTCGTCCAGGTGCGCGCGGTCTCTGCTCATCCCGCGCGGCCAGAGTCGGTCGACCAGCACGCGGGTCCCGTCGCCGGGTTCGGGGTCGGAGTAGATCCGGCGCACCCGCACGTCGAGACCGTTCATCGGGGATCCTTCCTCTTCGCGCGCCCGGGCCGGAGCACGGGTCGCCGGAGCATACGGGCAGAAAAGGTCAGCGCGCGCGAGCCTGCCAACGGCCGTCCCGGCGGGTGATCTCGATGGGGTAGTCGAAGCAGGCGCTGACGTGCTCGGTGGTGAGCACCTCGTCGGCGGGACCGTCGGCCAGGATCCGGCCGCCGCCGATGAGGAGCGCGTGCGTGGTGCTCACCGGGAGCTCCTCCAGGTGGTGGGTGACCAACACGGTCGTGAGCGCCGGATGCGTCCGATGCAGCTCGTCGACGGTCCGCAGGAACTGCTCACGCGCGGCCACGTCGAGCCCGGTGGTGGGCTCGTCGAGGAGGAGGAGACCCGGGTCGGGCAGCAGTGCTCGGGCGATCAGTGCGCGGCCGCGCTCACCCTGCGACAGGTGCGGCCAGACGACCTCCCGGATCGGGGCGAGGCCGAGCCGGGCGATCAGTTCGTCGGCGCGGGCGGCGACCTCCGGGGCGGGCGTCCACCGCGGCACGAGGTCGTTGCTGCCGGTCGCGCCGGTCAAGACTACCTCGCGCACCGACAGCGGCGAGCGCACCGGATGCCCGCGGATTCACATGCCCGATCGAGTGTTTCAACTCACGCAGGTCGACGGTGCCCAGGCGGTGCCCGAGGACGGTCGCGGTGCCGCGCGTGGGATGCGCGGTGGCCCCGCAGAATGCTCAGCACGGTGCTCTTGCCCGCGCCGTTCGGGCCGATCAGCGCCCAGTGCTCGCCGGTGCGCATGGTGAACGACACGTCGGAGAGGATGGGTCGGCCGTCGCGCACGAAGTCGACCGAATCGAGGGCCAGAACGATGTCGGGGGTCGTCATCGTTCCACCGTATCGGCCGCCGCTGACACCGTGATCCGGGTGAACGCCTCCGAACGGGTGCGACGGGCCCCTCCCGGTGCTCCGCGCCCCGCGCGGCGGCCCGCCGCGTCGGACCGTCCGCGCCGTTGATCAGGGATTTTTCACCGATGTTTCGCCATTCGGCGACCTATGCGTAAGGATGTAGCAGTGCCTGAGTACCTCTCTTACGAAGAATTCGGCCGCAACTTCTTCGAGATCGCGGTGACCGAGGACCGTATCGCCGATGCCTTCTCGACGATCGCCGGTGAGGAGTTCCAGGTCGGACCGCTCCCGGCCGGCCCCGGCGGAATGGTCAAGGTCGTCGCCGATGTGAAGATCGCCGAGCCGGAGATCTCCCGCGAGGTCGGCGAGTTGATCACCTTCACCGTGCGACTTCCGTTGGCCATCGGCCTGCTGATCGACCTGAAGCTCGACCGCCTCCGATACGACGTCGACGGTCTCATCACGTTGCCGCTGACCGTGCGTTGCGCGAAGCCGCTGGAACTGCGCATCGAGGTGGATCCACCCGCCCCGCGTGACGTCTTCGTCGACGTGGCCTCCCGCAACATGCGCGGTGAGATCATCCGGAACCTGGCGTCGGTCGACGCCGAGATCCGCAACGTGATCGCCAAGACCGTGGCCGAGGAGATCGACAAGCCGGAGATCCGCCAGGCCCGGTACATCGACGTCGCCGCCGAACTGTCCCGCGCGCTGGAAGGCGCCGTCGAGGAGGAGGCCGAGGCGCTCGCCGACGTCTCCGACGAGGTCGAGGCGGCCGTCGCCGAGGTCGCGACCGAGGGCGCCGACGCACCGGCCGATCCGGGCGTCGCCCCCGCGGGAGCCGCTTCCGCGCAGCCTCCGGTGGCCGCACCGGCGCCGGAGAAGCCGGCCGCACCGTAGTCATGACGTCCCGGGACGATTCCGCCGCGGGCGGACAGGGCTCCTACGTGCTGGCCGATCAGCCGTACGAGCGCGACACCCGCTACATCGAGACGCGCATCACCCGGGACGGTCGTGACGGCTACCCGGTGGAGCCGGGACGCTACCGCCTGGTGGTGTCGTACGCGTGCCCGTGGGCCAACCGCGCGATCATCGTGCGGCGGCTGCTCGGGCTGGAACAGGCGATCTCGATGGGCGTGTGCGGTCCGACGCACGACAGCCGGTCGTGGACGTTCGACCTCGACCCCGGCGGCGTCGACCCGGTGCTCGGCATCCCGCGGCTGCAGGACGCGTACTTCCGCCGGATCCCCGGCTACGAGAAGGGGATCACCGTCCCGGCCGTCGTCGACACGCGCAGCGGCGCCGTGGTGACCAACGACTTCCCGCGGATCACCCTCGATCTCGAGACCGAATGGGTCGACCACCACCGGCCCGGAGCCCCCGACCTGTATCCGGCCGAGCTGCGCGACGACATCGACGCGGTGAACGCGCTGGTGTACCGCGACGTGAACAACGGCGTGTACCGCTGCGGATTCGCCGGCTCGCAGGACTCCTACGACGCCGCCTACGATCGGCTGTTCACCCGCCTGGACTGGCTGTCCGAGCGGCTGGCGACGCAGCGCTACCTGGTGGGCGAGACGATCACCGAGGCCGACGTCCGGCTCTTCACCACGCTCGCGCGGTTCGACGCGGTGTATCACGGCCACTTCAAGTGCAACCGGGAGAAGCTCTCGGAGATGCCGGTGCTCTGGGCGTATGCGCGCGACCTGTTCCAGACGCCGGGCTTCGGCGACAGCACGGATTTCACGCACATCAAGCGGCACTACTACGAGGTCCACCGCGACATCAATCCGTCCGGGATCGTGCCGAAGGGCCCCGACCTCGCGAACTGGAACACCCCGCACGGGCGCGAGGCGCTCGGCGGACGGCCGTTCGGCGACGGCGAGCCGCCCGCACCGCTGACGAGGAGACGACCATGACCGCCGACACCGCGGAACTCCCGCCCTGCACCGAGTGCGCGAGCGAGTACACCTACGAGTCGGGTCCGCTCCTGGTGTGCTCGATGTGCGCGCACGAGTGGGCGCCGGGGGAGACCGGCGCGGACGATTCCGCCGAGGCCGCCGTGCGCGATGCGGTGGGCAACGTGCTCTCCGACGGCGATACGGTGATCCTGGTCAAGAGCGTCAAGATCTCCGGCGGCGGGGGCGGCACCATCAAGGTGGGCACCCGGGTCCCCGGCATCCGGTTGATCCCGGACAGCGGCGACGGTCACGACATCGACGCGAAGGTCCCGGGGTTCGGGAAGCTGAAGCTGAAGTCGGGCGTCGTCAAACGCGGCTGAGTCCCACGACCGACGCCGACCGCCCCGCTCGTCGGAGTCAGTCGGTCGGCGTCCAGCCGAAGAGCATCGCCAGCAGCGAACCGCCCAGGACCACGACGGCCACCACCAACGACCACGCCGTCACCAGCACCACCAGCCAGAGCGTCTTGAGGTAGACCGGCGTGAACGCCGCCAGCAGCGGGTGCCGTTTCGGGTCGGGCATGACCCGCGAGGTGAACGCGGTGACCAGCTGGGTCATCTGCCACAGGCTGCGCGGCTTCCAGACCCGGTCCGGGCCCGCGGCGATCGAGATCACGTCCTTGATCTCGGTGCCCGCGCGGACGTCGCCGACGTAGTCCCTGGTCTGCTCCAGCAGGACGCCGGGCCGTTCGATCGCCCGGGTCAGCGGCGACAGTCGCCGGTGGACCACGTACGGGAGGGCCACCGCCGGGAGGCAGAGCAGCACCACGAGCACGATGCCGGTCGGGAACCGCCAGTGGTCGGCGTGCTGCCAGATCAGGGCCCCGGAGAGCATCGCCACCGCGCCGAGGAGGGCGGCCAGCGTGGCGAGGGTGAATACGAGCAGCCGCAGGCCGCGGCCGGTGATCTCCAACGCGCGGGCCAGCCGTGCACCGGTGCGCGACACACGTGCCTTCTCCACCTCCACCGCGGACGAGGCGGACGGGACCGCCGGTGCGGGGGCGTCGAACGCGGCGGGCAGTGCGTCGTCGGGGTCGGCCATGGCCTCATCGTATCGGGCCGCGATCCCGGGTACCGCGGCGTGCTTCCGGGTGACCGCCGAGCCATGCGGATCGCGGGTCCGGCGGCCGGGCCGGTAGCCTTGCGCGGGTGTCTGCCACTGATTCAACGCACGTGAACCCGCTGCCGATCAAGTCGGTCAACGCCCGGATCGCCGAGGAACTCGGGGTCGCCGAGGGCCGGGTGGCCGCGGCGGTCGCCCTGCTCGACGAGGGATCGACGGTGCCCTTCATCGCCCGATACCGCAAGGAGGCGACCGGCAGCCTCGACGACGCCCAGCTGCGCCTCCTGGAGGAACGGCTGACCTACCTGCGCGAACTCGACGAACGACGCGCCGCCGTGCTCGCCTCCATCGACGAGCAGGGCAAGCTGACCGACGAGTTGCGCGCCGCGCTGCTGGCCGCCGACACCAAGGCGCGGGTGGAGGACATCTACCTCCCGTACAAGAAGAAGCGCCGCACCAAGGCGCAGATCGCGCGCGAGGCGGGTCTCGAACCGCTCGCCGAGGCGCTGCTCGCCGACCCGTCGCTGAACCCGGAGGAGGCGGCGGCGTCGTACCTGAACGACGCCGTGGCCGATGCGGGCGCCGCCCTGGACGGCGCCCGGCACATCCTGATCGAGCGGGCCGCCGAGGACGCCGAACTGGTCGGCGGGGTGCGCGAGAAGTTCTGGGCCGGCGGTCGGCTCGGCACCGCGGCGAAGTCCGAGCAGGTGGCGGCCACCGCCGCGGCCCAGAAGTTCCGCGACTACTTCGCCTTCGACGAGTCGCTGGAGACCATGCCCGGTCACCGCGTGCTGGCCGTGCTGCGCGGCGAGAAGGAGGGCGCGCTGACGCTCTCGTTCGACGGCGGGGAGGACGAGGAGTACATCGCGATGGTCGCCCGGACCCTCGGGATCGACCGGTCGGCGCCGGGCGCGGCCACCGACTGGCTGGCCACCACGGCGCGCTGGGCCTGGCGGACCAAGCTGCTGATCTCGGCCACCATCGAGGCCCGGCTCAAGCTCAAGAGCCGCGCCGAGGAGCAGGCCGTCGCCGTCTTCGCCACCAACCTCAAGGATCTGCTGCTGGCCGCGCCCGCGGGCACCCGCCCGACCCTCGGCCTGGACCCGGGTTTCCGGACCGGCGTCAAGGTGGCCGTGGTCGACGGCACCGGCAAGGTGCTCGACACGTGCGCGATCTACCCGCACCAGCCCGCGAACAAGTGGGATCAGGCCAAGGCGACGCTCGCCGCGCTGGTGGCGAAGCACGACGTCGAGCTGGTCGCGATCGGCAACGGCACCGCCTCGCGGGAGACCGATGCGCTGGCGACCGAGCTGATCGGCGACCTGCGCAAGGCCGGTCATGCGCCGCCGGCGAAGGCCGTGGTGAGCGAGGCGGGCGCCTCGGTGTACTCGGCCTCGGAGTACGCCTCGCGGGAACTGCCCGAGCTCGACGTCTCGCTGCGCGGCGCGGTCTCCATCGCCCGACGTCTCCAGGATCCGCTGGCCGAACTGGTGAAGATCGATCCGAAGTCCATCGGCGTCGGCCAGTACCAGCACGACGTCACCCCCGGCACGCTCGCCAAGAGCCTCGACGCCGTGGTCGAGGACGCGGTGAACGCGGTCGGCGTCGACCTCAACACCGCCTCGGTGCCGCTGCTCTCGCGCGTCTCGGGCGTCACCCCGACGCTCGCGCAGGCCATCGTCGCGCACCGCGACGGCGTCGGCGCGTTCCGCAGCCGCAAGAACCTGCTCGACGTCCCGCGCCTGGGCCCGAAGGCGTTCGAGCAGTGCGCCGGCTTCCTGCGCATCCGCGACGGCGAGGACCCCCTCGACGCCTCGGGCGTGCACCCGGAGGCCTACCCGGTGGTGCGCAGGATCCTCGACCGGACCGGGCTGGCGCTCGGCGAGCTGATCGGCGACACCCGCACGCTGCGCACGCTGAAGCCCGCCGAGTTCGCCGACGAGCGTTTCGGTCTGCCCACCGTCACCGACATCCTGACCGAACTGGAGAAGCCGGGCCGCGACCCGCGTCCGGCGTTCGCCACGGCGACCTTCGCGCAGGGCGTGGAGAAGGTGGGCGACCTCGAGCCCGGCATGGTGCTCGAAGGCGTGGTGACCAACGTCGCCGCGTTCGGCGCGTTCGTCGACGTGGGCGTGCACCAGGACGGCTTGGTCCACGTGTCGGCGATGAGCGAGAAGTTCGTGTCCGACCCGCACGAGGTGGTCCGCTCGGGCCAGGTGGTCAAGGTGAAGGTGATGGAGGTCGACGTCGACCGCCAGCGCATTGGTCTCTCGCTGCGCCTGAACGACGAGCCCGGCGCCGAGCGCAAGGGCGGTCGCGGCGGCGGCAACCGGGGCGGCGGAAACCGTGACGGGGGAGATCGTGCGGGAGTCAACCGCGGTGGCGGGGACCGCGGCGGCCGGCCTCGGGGCGAACAGCGCGGCGGTGACCGGCGGGGCGGCCGAGGCGGCGACGGTCGACGTGGCGGTGAACAGAGCGGGGGGAGTCGACGGGGAGGAAGTCAGCGCGGCGGCGAACAGCGCGGCGGCCGCGGGGGAGCGCGCCAGGAACGTCCGGCGAACGGTTCGATGGCCGATGCGCTGCGGAACGCCGGTTTCGGCCGATAGCCGCGATTGATCGGACCCCGGAGGTCTCGGCTCCGCACGCTTCGGCGGCGGAGCCGAGACCTCTCCACCCCGATCCCTCGTGTGCGAACGGATGTTCGAGTAGCATGCACGTATGACTGCGCATGCCTTGACACTCGCGATGATCACCGTCGACACCGACGACGCGGCCGGACTCAGCGCCTGGTGGCGCGACGCGTTCGACGCCACCGTGCTCGAAGAGAACGAGGGCTGGTTCGTGATCCTCTCGCTGGGCGAGGGCGTGCCGCTGCTGGCGTTCCAGAAGGTCGACGACCCGACGCCGGGGAAGAACCGGATCCACCTGGATCTGGTCGCCGAGGATCGCGCCGCCACCGTCCAGCGGCTGGTCGGCGCCGGCGCCACTCTGATCGCCGAGCGCGACATGCCCGGCATGAGCTGGGCGACCCTGGCCGATCCGGCAGGCAACCAGTTCTGCGTGGCCTCCGCCGCCGACCACTGAGCGGGTTCGGCGGAGTCCGGTGTCGAAGCTTCTCGAACCGCTTACAGATCCTCGGAGCTGGTGTACCGCGCGCGGGCCGAGAGCAACTGCACCTCGGGCCGCCTGGCCGCGAGACGTTCGACGGCGCCGACCACGTCCACCACGTGTTCGCGGTCGGCGCTGACCACCGCCACGCCCACACCGGTGCGCCGGTGCAGGTCGCGGTGGTCGGTCTCGGCGACGGAGACGTCGTACTTGCGGCGGATCTCGGCGATCAGCGGGCGTACCACGGAACGTTTCTCCTTGAGGGAGTGCACGTCGCCGAGAAGGAAATCGAGTTCTAGTGTTCCAATCCACATACGGCGAGCAACACTAGTGCACGTGCACGCCTCCTGGATAGAGGTCCTTCGCCAGATTCTGTTTGCGCTCCATCGCCGCCCCGGCGGCGAGGTGGGCGAAACCGCCGTCGGTGGGCCACTCGGGGACCTGCTCGCCGTCGGTGAGCAGGGTCCAGTGACTCCCGGCGGCCGTCAACGAGACGTGCTTGGTGTCGTAATAATCCGGTTTCGGCACGATCGCGACCCCGGAGTCGCCGACCGCGGCCGCCAGCAGGTGCGGGTGGAAGCGGGTGGAGAGCCAGGTGCCGCCGCGTCCGGACGGCAGCCCGTCGCGCCAGATGTCGTGGAAGGTGAGTCGGCGCGCCCCCTCCAGACGGGACCCCATGAGATCCGGTATCGCCAGGTCGAGACCGGGGATCGCCTCGACCACGGTGACCCGGTTCCCGGGGACCTCCCACTCGTCGAGGGTGGCGGTGAGCAGGTCGGCGAGGGCTTCGGCGCCGCGCAGCCCGCCGCGGCGGAAGTCCTCGGTGAGGTCGCTCTGCGCGCAGAGGATCACCTCGCCGGTCTGCTTCACCGAGTGCTCCGGCGCCTGGATGCGCGGCGACAGCCAGGCGTCGTCGCCGTTCTGCACGGCCCCGGGGGCATCGCCCAGCAGATCCAGCGACGGCCGGTCCCGGACGTCGAACACCTCGAACCGTGCCGCGTCGGCCACCAGCCGTTCGCGGGCCTCGCCCTCGAGCGGAGGCATCAGGCCCTGGCCGGTGGCGACGGCCCGGGCCCCGGTGACCCGGGACACCTCGGCCACGGCGGCGACCAGACCGATGTGCTCGCTCCACAGGTCGTTGACGTAGCCGCCGCCGACCAGGTGGATGGTCTTGGCGCGCAGCAGCATCTCGACGCCGAGACTGGACAGCGGTGCCGGTCCGTAGGTGCTGGCCGCTTTCGCGACCCACTCCCAGGGGCGCTCGGGATCGACCTCCGGGTTGTCGGGTGCCGAGTGGGCGTAGCGGGTCAGCTCCCACAGGGTGTCGACGAAGACGGCGCGCGGATTCGCCTGGCGGAGGACCAGATTCGCGTTGCCGACCCGACTGCAGTCGACGACCACCGTCGCGAGCGGACGATGCCGTGCGAAGTAGCGGAGCCATGCCTCGGCGATCAACTCGTCCCCGTAGTTCGGGAATCCGGCCGGGCAGACCAGGTAGATGAGATCGTGGAATTCGAAGGCTCGCCGGGCTTTTCGCCGGAACGACGAGAACCCGACGGCGGGTGTTCTGCTCACAGGTGTGCGGCTCAGTCTTCGGCGTCGCCGACCAGCGTCGCGACATGGTCGGGCACGAACTTGCTCAGCGACCGCGGCGGGCGGTGGTAGTTCCCGGTCTTCAGCGGCTGCTTGGGCAGTTTCACCTCCGGCGACGGCACGTTCTCGTACGGGATGGTCGAGAGCAGGTGCGAGATCATGTTGAGGCGCGCGTGCTTCTTGTTGTCGGATTCGACGACGTTCCACGGGCTCGCCATGGTGTCGGTGTGCACCATCATCTCGTCCTTGGCGCGGGAGTAGTCCTCCCACCGGTAGATCGATTCGAGATCCATCGGCGAGAGCTTCCACTGACGCACCGGATCGTCGCGGCGGGCGCGGAAACGGCGGAGCTGCTCGGCGTCGGACACCGAGAACCAGTACTTGCGGAGCAGGATGCCGTCGTCGATCAGCATCTGCTCGAAGATCGGGGTCTGGCGCAGGAACCGGGTGTGCTCCTCGGGGGTGCAGAAGCCCATCACCTTCTCGACGCCTGCCCGGTTGTACCAGGAGCGGTCGAAGAGCACGATCTCGCCGGGGGCGGGCAGCTGCGCCACGTACCGCTGGTAGTACCACTGGCCCTTCTCGCGGTCGGTGGGCGCGGGGAGCGCGGCGACGCGGCAGATGCGGGGGCTCAGGTACTGCGTGATGCGCTTGATCGCGCCGCCCTTGCCCGCGGCGTCCCGGCCCTCGAAGACGACGACGACGCGGGCTCCGGTGGCCCGGACCCATTCCTGGAGTGCGACCAGCTCGGTCTGCAGGCGGAAGAGTTCGGTCTCGTACGCCTGCTTGGACAGTTTGTCGCCCGTGTCGTTCTTCTTCGATTTACTCATGGTCCAATCCTAGATCGACCGGCGCGATCTGCGAGCCGGAGCACTCGAACACGTCGCGACGAGATTCCGTGTCCGGCAAGGACGTCCGGAAACGGGGTCTCGGGGCAGGGACTTCAGTCCCAACTCTCCGGGACGCCGAAACCCCAGATCTGAAACAGGTTCCCGCTGAAGTACTCGTTCGTGTAGCTCGTCTCCGAGAGCGGACCCTCCTGCCGGCAGGTGTCGGGGAGGGCGACACCCGAGGTGCGCAGCACCTCGGTGACGGTGCGGGCGGCCCACCTGCGGAACTCGGGAACCGCGGCGGGGCCGGCACGCGTGAACAGCTCGGGGTCGTGTGCGTCGGGTTCGGCGAAACCGAGGGACTTCAGGGTGGCTTCGTCGGCGAGGCCCGGGGCGATGGTGACGACGGTCAGCGACAGGGTGCCGTTCCGGTCGACGGAGGTCATCAGCCGGAGGAATCCGTCGGCGGCGTCGTACAGCGACCAGGAGACGCTGCCGCCGAACACCGTCAGCGTCTGCGCCAGGCAGGCGAAGGTGTCGTCGATGCCGTCGGTGAGGTCGGACCAGGTCTCGGCGACGCAGCCGCCGGGCCGGAACATGCTGTCCACATCCACGTCGGAGGGGCGGTCGGCGATCCACAGCGGGATGGTCTCGTCGCCGGTGGTGAAGTAGCCCTTGGTCACGAAGTCCCAGTTGTATTCGTAGACCTCGGTCGGTGCGATGCGCAGGACCAGATGATCGCCGAACAGGATCAGGAACCAGGTGATCCCCTGCGCGGCCCGGTCTGCCTTCCCGCGTCTGCCGGACCTGCGTCTGGCGGACCCGCGTCTGCCGGAGTCTCGTTCACCGGAGTCTTGTTCACCGGGGTCGCGGCGCCGGAGCTCGGTGAGGTGGTCCCGGTCCAGGCGCCAGCCGAGGAAGGCCCCGGGAGCCTCGCCGCCGGGACCGAGGCCGCCGAACAGCTGGGCCGCGAACCCGAGAATGCTCGCTGATCGCCGTGCCCACCTGGTGGAACACCGTGGCCGAGACGCCGTGTCCGAGGGTCAGGTCCAGGCACAGGACCTGGTCGGTCGAGTACAACGTGCTGTGGATCCGACCGCCCAGGAGCGACGGCGTCGTGACGTCGACGGGGAGACGCGTGGGCTTCGACGACGCCGACCACCCCGCCTCGGCGCACACCCGGGCGAGATCGGCGCGGGTCCACTCGCCGAAGGAGACTTCGGTGGGCAGGGCCAGAAGCGGATGGAGCTGATACGGGAGGAGTAGCGGTGGTGTCGGCATCCGTCGGCGTCCGGGTTCAGTCGAGGGCGTCGACGGCGGCGATCTCGGCCTGCAGCTCGGCGACGGAGGCGTCGATCCGGGCCCGCGAGAAGTCGTTGATCTCCAGGCCCTCGACGATCTCCCACTCGCCGCCGCGCGAGCGCACCGGGAACGAGCACACCAGGCCCTCGGGCACCCCGTAGGCGCCCGGGGAGACGACGGCCGCCGAGGTCCAGCCGTCGCCGGGGGTGCCCAGCGCCCAGTCGTGGACGTGATCGATGGTGCCGTTGGCGGCGGAGGCGGCCGACGACGCGCCGCGCGCGGCGATGATCGCCGAACCGCGCTGGGCGACCGTCGGGATGAAGTCGTTCTCCAGCCACTCGCGGTCCCGGGCCAGTTCGGTGCCGTGCACGTCCCCCACCCGGGCGTGGAAGACGTCCGGGTACTGGGTGGCCGAGTGGTTGCCCCAGATGGTGACGCCGTCGATCTCGCTGACCGGGGTGTCGGCGCGGTAGGAGAGCTGCGCGACGGCGCGGTTGTGGTCCAGGCGGGTGAGCGCCGAGAACCGCGACCGCGGGATGTCCGGGGCGTGGCGGGCGGCGATCGCCGCGTTGGTGTTCGCCGGATTGCCGACGACGGTGATGCGCACGTCGGCGGCGGCGACGTCGTTCAGCACCCGCCCCTGCGCGGCGAAGATCGACGCGTTGGCCGAGAGCAGATCGGCGCGTTCCATGCCCTTGCTGCGTGGTCTGGCGCCGATCAGCAGTGCGTGGTTCACGTCGGCGAAGGCCGCGCGGGGGTCGTCGAACACGTCGACCGTGAGGAGCTGCGGCAGGGCGCAGTCGTCGAGTTCCATCGCGATGCCCTCGGCGGCGGCGACCCGGTCGGGCAGTTCCAGCAGGCGCAGGTGCACCCCCTGGTCGTGGCCGAGCATCGCGCCGGCGGCCACCCGGAACAGGGCGGCGTAGCCGATGGTGCCGGCCGCTCCGGTGACGGTGACGGTGACGTCCGGCTTGGGATCGATCAGGGGAGGCATGGGGAGTCCTTCGGTGGCGGGACGGTGAGGAGGACGGAGAGGGCGGGGACCGCTCAGGAGGTGCGCAGGCGCAGTCCGACGGCGGGGTCGGCGACGTTGGTCAGGGCGAGGGTCCGGCCGTCGATGCGGTAGGTCGCCGCGCCGCGCAGGGTGTCCAGG
Source organism: Gordonia sp. (in: high G+C Gram-positive bacteria) (assembly GCF_047600385.1). Lineage (GTDB taxonomy): Bacteria > Actinomycetota > Actinomycetes > Mycobacteriales > Mycobacteriaceae > Gordonia. Next base: position 2,832,238 of record NZ_JASGKZ010000001.1, read on the forward strand.
ACCGTCTTCTCGATGCGGTTCACCTCGTCGTCGCACGTCTTCTCGGTGGCCGAGACGGACGTGAACTCGATCCGGTCGCCGGTCACCTTCGCCGTGCCGGTGAGGTCGTTGCAGCCGGTGAATCCGGTGACGCGGCCGTCCCCGCCGATCCGCAGGCGCGGAGTGACTCGCTCGAGGACCACCGACGACTCGATCCCGGACGCCCGCACCAGCGACTCGACCGTCCATTCCGTGCCGGTCAGGGCGGTGTTCACGCGTTCGGCGAGCTCGACGGTCCGGCCGTCCCGGCTCAGGGTGAGCCGGTCGCCGGACGACGACCAGGTGACGGGCGCCTCGAAGAACGACGACAGCCAGCCGTCGGCTGCGCCGCGTGCGCCGGGGCAGGCCATCATCGTCGCGGCCAGTGGCCCGGCGGTGAGGACGTCGCCGTCGAACGCGACGGTCCCGTTGTGCCGGTTGCAGCCGGCGGTCGCCGAGATCCGGCCGGGGGAGAAGGTCACCTCGAGCGGGCCGCCGCCGGGGATCCCGGCGTTCGACGCCGCGGTGGAGACGTAGGTCTTGTCGTTCAGGGTCGACGGATCCGGGGCGGCCTCGGCCGGGTCGGAACCGCAGGCGCTGAGAACCACGGTGGAGGTCAGCGCCAGGGCGGCGCCGAGACGGACGAACGTGCGATGTGCGCTCACCGATCCCACGGTAGTCCAGGAGCCTGCGACCGGATCCGGACGACCCGCGTACGGTAGATCACGATTCGTCTCCGGCCGGGATCACGGCCGGAGACCGGGCGATGCTGAGGAGTGGGAAAGCGACCGATGGGTAAGTTCACGAACGCGATGTGGCGGATGCTCGGTGCTCAGGCCACCCGGAATCAGTCGAAGTCGGTGGAACTGATCACCGAGTCCACCGAACACGACGAGTGGGCGCTGGGACTGACCGACGACGAGTTCGCCGAGGCCGCAGCGGAACTGGACGTCACCACCGTGGGCGGCCGCGCCAGGTTCCTGGCGCTGGCCCGGGAGGGCGGCGCCCGGGCGCTCGAGATGCGGCCGTTCGACGTCCAGCTGCAGGGTGCGCTCCGGATGCTCGAAGGCGACGTGGTGGAGATGGCGACCGGTGAGGGCAAGACGCTCACCGGCGCGATCGCGGCGATCGGTTTCGCGTTGTCCGGGCGTTCGGTCCACGTGATCTCGGTGAACGACTACCTGGCCAATCGCGACGCCGAGTGGATGCGGCCGCTCTACGACCTGTTCGGCGTGAAGGTGGGTGCGCTGGCGGAGAAGTCGACCGCCCACGAGCGCCAGGAGGCCTACGCGTGCCCGGTGACCTACGGCTCGGTCAACGAGATCGGTTTCGACGTGCTGCGCGACCACCTGGTGCTGCGCGCCGAGGACCTGGTCGCCCCGACGCCGGACGTCGCGATCGTCGACGAGGCCGACTCGGTGCTGGTCGACGAGGCGCTGGTGCCGCTGATCCTGGCCGGTTCCACTCCCGCGGCGATCCCCAACAGCGCGATCTTCGACGTGGTCGCGCGTCTGAAGAACAAGCATTACGAGGTGGACCCGGACGGCCGGAACGTCCACCTGACCGAGGAGGGCGCCGAACTCGTCGAACGCACTCTCGGCGGCATCGACCTCTACAGCGACGAGCACGTCGGCACCACGCTGGTGCACGTCAACGTCGCGCTGTACGCGTACTACCTGCTCGAACGCGACGTCGACTACATCGTCCGCGACGGCGGGGTGCACCTGATCAACGCCTCGCGCGGCCGCGTCGCCCGGCTGCAGCGCTGGCCCGACGGCGTGCAGGCCGCGGTCGAGTTCAAGGAGGGGCTGGAGCTGACCGAGGCCGGCGAGGTGATCGACACCATCACCGTGCAGGCGCTGATCCGCCGCTATCCCACGATCGCGGGCATGACCGGCACCGCCCTGGCCGCCGGCGAGCAGTTCCGCCAGTTCTACGACCTCGGCGTCTCCCAGGTCCCGCCCAACGCGCCGAACATCCGCGAGGACGAGCCCGATCGCGTCTACGACACCAAGGCCAACAAGGTCGAGGCCGTCGTGACGTTCGTGGCCGAGGTCCACGAGACCGGGCAGCCCATCCTGATCGGCACGCACGACGTCGCCCAGTCCGAGGAGCTCGCGTACTTCCTGGAGCGGGCGGGCGTCGAGGCCGTGGTGTTGAACGCCAAGAACGACGCCGAGGAGGCCGCGATCATCGCCGAGGCCGGCCGCAAGGGCGCGGTGACGGTGTCGACGCAGATGGCCGGTCGCGGCACCGACATCCGGCTGGGCGGCTCCGACGGCGACGACGACGCCCGCGACGAGGTCCTGGAACTCGGCGGACTCTGCGTGGTCGGCACCGGCCGCTACGACACCGAACGCCTGGACAATCAGCTCCGCGGCCGCGCCGGCCGCCAGGGCGACCCGGGCCGGTCGGTGTTCTTCTCCAGCCTCGAGGACCCGCTGGTGGCCAAGAACCTGCCGAACCTGCGCGAGATCGTCTCGACCGAACCCGACGGACTGCTCGGCCCGAAGGGCATCGAGACCGTCGAGCACGCCCAGCGCGTCGCCGAGTCCGCGATGCTGGCGCTGCACGCGGACACCTGGAACTTCAACAAGCAGGTCAACGAGCAGCGCGAGGCGATCGTGCGGCGGCGGATGAAGATCCTCAAGACCGACGAGGCCGCCGAGGAGCTCAAGGAGCTGGAGCCCGAACGCTGGGCCGAGCTCACCGAGCCCGCCGACGACGTCGAGCCGGTGACCGAGGACGCGATGGCCGAGGCCGCGCGCCAGATCGTCCTGTACCACCTGGACCGCGCCTGGGCCGACCACCTGGCCTACGTCTCCGACGTCCAGGCCAGCATCCACCTCCGGGCCCTCGGCCGGCAGAGCCCGCTGGAGGAGTTCCACAAGCTGATCTTCGCTGAGTTCACCGAGATCGTGGAGGAGGCGCTCACCGCCGCGCGCACGACCTTCACGACGGTCACGATCACGAACGACGGCGCCGATCTGGCCGACGCCGACCTGCACCGCTCGACGATGACCTGGACCTATCTGGTGCACCAGAACCAGTTCTCGTCCGGCGCGCAGGCGATGCAGGGGATCGCGGGTATCTTCCAGTGACCGACGACGCCGCGACGGGACCGACGCGCACCGACCGCTTCTGGACGGTGCCGAACGCGTTGAGCCTGATGCGCCTGGCGCTGATCCCGGTCTTCATCTGGCTGCTGATGGCGGTGGACTCGCCGGGCTGGGCCTTCGTCGTGCTGTTCGCCTCCGGCGTCTCCGACTGGCTCGACGGCAAGCTGGCCCGCTGGCTCGATCAGTCGTCGAAGATCGGTGCGCTGCTCGATCCGGCCGCCGATCGTCTCTACGTGATCATCATCCCGATCTGCTTCGGCCTCAAGGGCTACGTCCCGTGGTGGATCATCGGGACGATCATCGCCCGCGACCTGCTGCTCTTCGCGACGGCGCCGCTGCTCAAGAGCCGCGGGGTCACCGCGCTGCCGACGCTGTACATCGGCAAGGCGGCGACCTTCGCGCTGATGAGCTCGTTCCCGTGGCTGCTCACCGGCCAGATCGACGGCCTCGTCGGGGACGTCACGTACCCGATCGGGTGGGCGTTCCTGATCTGGGGGGTGGCCCTGTACGCGTGGTCGTTGGTCCTGTACTGGATCCAGACCGCGGCCGTCGTGCAGCGGATGCCGAGGGTTACCGCCGCGTAGTGCGACGGCGCCCGATAGAGTTCAAGCGTTGCGTGCGGCCCGATCGCGCGCCCCGAGATCGACGACCGCCGGCGCCCCCGCGGCGCCCGTCCGAAAGGTGAGACCCGTGACCGAGACCCAGATCCCCGAGGACCTGCGCTACACCGCCGAGCACGAGTGGGTGCGCAGGGTCGGACCGTCGACGGTGCGCATCGGGGTCACCGACTTCGCGCAGAACGCGCTCAACGAGGTGGTCTTCGTGCAGCTTCCCGAGGTCGACTCGGAGGTGATCGAGGGCGAGTCGTTCGCCGAGATCGAGTCGCACAAGAGCGTCTCGGACATCTACGGCCCGCTGGCCGGCGTCGTCTCGGCGATCAACGACGCCGTCGACGCGGCCCCGGAACTGGTCAACTCCGATCCGTACGGGGAGGGCTGGCTGCTGGAGATCACGGTGGCCGACGATGCGGACCTGGATGCGTCGCTGGCGGCCATGCTCGACGCCGACGGATACCGGGAGGTCATCGCGGACTGAGCCGTTCACGGGGCATGATATGGGTGGATCCGCCCCCGTGTGCTCGGGACAGTCGGTGCCGGGCAGTAGGATTCATGTCGAGCCCCGACGTCGGCGACTCGCTGACGGCGACGGGCGAGAACCGGTAGGTTCTCTAAGTGAGACAGATAACTGCGGGTGAGCTCAACGACGAGCCTCACACGCAAGGATTTCAAATGCTGACGGACCGGCCCTCGGGTCGGCGAAGGAGTTGTGGTGAGCGGTAACGACGACGGTTTTGAAGCCCCGGTGGAGACCACCTCGGTCTTCCGCGAAGAGTTCATCAAGGAGATCGACGCGCCGGCGACGACCCCGGAGCCCAGCGACACCGGTGTCGAGCGTCTGCTGCCCGGCACGGCGCTGCTGGTGGTCAAGCGCGGCCCCAACGCGGGATCGCGCTTCCTGCTCGATCAGCCGACGACGGCGGCGGGGCGCCACCCCGACAGCGACATCTTCCTCGACGATGTGACGGTGAGCCGTCGGCACGCCGAGTTCCGCCTGTCCGGCAGCGATTTCAAGGTCGTCGACGTGGGCAGCCTGAACGGCACCTACGTGAACCGGGAGCCGGTCGACGATGCGACCCTGTCCAGCGGCGACGAGGTGCAGATCGGCAAGTTCCGTCTGGTCTTCCTGTCCGGGCCGCGGGCCGGCGAGTAATCCTTGAGAAAGCTGTGATGGGTAACGCTGCACGCGTAGACGAAGTGCTCCCGGACCCGGCCGGTCGGGAGGAATCGGGAAAACGGTCGATGTCGATCGGTGCCGTCCTGGCGATCCTCCGTGAGGATTTCCCGGACGTCACCATCTCCAAGATCAGGTTCTTGGAGACGGAGGGACTGGTGACGCCGCAGCGGGCGCCCTCGGGGTACCGCAGGTTCACCGATGCCGATTGCGAGCGGTTGCGCTTCGTGCTCACCGCTCAGCGTGACCGGTACCTTCCGCTGAAGGTGATCCGCGAGCAGCTCGATGCGATCGATGCCTCGCAGGCGGAGGCGCCGGGCACCCGGCTGCTGTCGTCGGCGCGCAGCGCCGTGGCGCCGGCCACCGACTTCTCCGAGCGCGGGGGACGGGTGTCCCGCGAATCGCTGATCGAGCGGACCGGGGTCGACTCGGCGTTCATCTCCGAACTGATGCGCAACAACCTGCTCTCGGCCGGGCCCGGCGGCTTCTTCGACGAAGACGCCGTGCGCCTGGTCGAGGCGGCGGCCGCCCTGGCCAACTTCGGTCTGGAGACCCGCCATCTGCGGGCCTTCAAGGTGAGCGCCGACCGCGAGGCCGGGCTCGTCGCCCAGATCGCCAACCCGATCGCCAAGGGCAAGGGCACCGGCGCACGGGATCGTGCCGAGGAACTGATCCGCGAGATGGCGGCGCTGTCGGTGACGCTGCATACTCAGTTGGTGAAGGCCGCCGTCCGCGGCGTGCTGGACTGATCGACCGGTTCGCAGATCGCGGGCCGTGCTGAAGACAGGGGTGGACCATGGGTGAGATGCGCGTCGTCGGAATCCGCGTGGACGCTCCGCAGAATCAGCCGGTGCTGTTGCTGCGGGAGACCGAGGGGGCCCGGTACCTCGCGATCTGGATCGGCCAGAGCGAAGCGGCCTCGATCGCACTGCAGCAGCGGGGGATCGAGCCGCCGCGTCCGCTCACCCACGATCTGATCGTGAACCTCTGCGCCGCCTTCGATCAGGATCTCACGCAGGTCCGCATCGTCGACATGCAGGAGGGCACGTTCTACGCGGAGATGACGTTCTCCTCGGGCGCCGTCGTCTCGGCGCGGCCCTCGGACGCGATCGCGGTGGCCATGCGGGTCGGAGCGACCATCGTCGCGAGTGACGAGGTGCTCGACGATGCCGGGCTCACCATGCCCGACGACGAGGTCGACGGCGAGGACGCCGCTCCCACGGAGGAGGAGCTCGAAGCGTTCCGCGAGTTCCTCGATCAGGTCTCTCCCGAGGACTTCCTCGGCCCCGACGCGTCCTGACCCCGGCCGCGATCATCGCCGCCGGACGTCGTTCCGCGGGCCCGAGGGCCGACCCGCGGAGTCGGTCCCCGCGTCTCCGACATCGCTCCCCGCGCCTCCCGTGTCGATCCTCGGTCTCAGAATCGATCGAGTCTCAGAATCTGAGCCTTGCGTCTCGGGAACGCCTCTCTAGTCTCAGATACCGCTTCCTGAGTCCCGGATGCCGCCCCTTGAGCCTCAGGTACCGCCCCCTGAGCCTCAGGTACCGATCCCTGAGCCCCGTCGAAGGGTCACGGTGAGGTCACGGTCCGGTCACCGGAGACCTACACCTCAACTTTAGGTTGAGACTTACCCGCGCGTCGCGTTGTCTCGGGAGTCCCGAGTCCCTAATTTCGATGTCAACACCGAGCGTCGTGTGCTCGGAGTCATCCGCCGCCGGAATCGGAGTACCCTGAAAGGGGGACCCGAATCGCCGGTCCGACATCGTGTGAGGGAGTCAACGTGGGCGATCAGCCGTCCGATCTGCGTGCGGAGGACCAGGCCGTGCTTGACGCGAAGACCACCGCGCCCGTCCCGGGTGATCCCGAAGACATCGCACCGGGGTTGTTCCCGAACGACGTCGTGCCCGACGACCTCGTCGGCTACCGGGTTCCCAGCACGTGCCAGATCGCCGGCATCACCTACCGCCAACTCGACTACTGGGCCCGGACCTCGCTCGTGGTGCCGTCCATCCTCAGCGGCCAGGGTTCCGGGAGTCACCGGCTCTACTCCTTCAAGGACATCCTGATCCTGAAGGTGGTCAAACGGCTCCTCGACACCGGGATCTCCCTGCAGAACATCCGCGTCGCCGTCGATCATCTGCGGCATCGAGGCGTCCGGGACCTCTCCCGGATCACGCTGTTCTCCGACGGCACCACGGTGTACGAGTGCACGTCCCCCGAAGAGGTCGTCGACCTGCTCCGAGGCGGGCAGGGCGTGTTCGGCATCGCCGTCTCCGGCGCCATGCGCGAACTCACCGGGACCATCGTCGACTTCCCGGGCGAGCGCGCCGACGGCGCGGTGGTGGAGGCCGCCCCCGAAGACGAGTTGGCCGCCCGCCGCAAGAACCGCTCACGCCGCACCGGTTAGGCGTCCTGAACCGTCCGGTATGCTGAGCGCACGTCGCTGCGCTGCGGGAGAGCGCCCCGGAAGGGGCCGCCGAAGGAGCAACACCTCTCCGTCAAACTCTCAGGCACCCGGACCGTGGCAGCTGTCGGCGTCTCTGGAAAGCGATGGGTCCGCCCGTCCGCCCACGGTGAAAGGTGTCGTGCGCCGTACCGGCCCGCGTACCGAATCTCTCAGGCATCGCGCCCGCCGCGATATGACAGAGGGGGAGGGCCGACGATCCGGCATGCGCCGGACGAGACGAGACGAGGCCGTCCCGCCATGACCGCATTCCCGCTGCCCGAATTCGCCGCCCGCCATCTCGGCCCCGACGCCGACGAGACCGCCCGGATCCTCGAGGTGCTCGGCGTCGCCTCTCTCGACGACCTCGCCGCCGCGGTGGTCCCGTCGTCCATCGCCGACCCCGACGGCGCGCTCGCCGTCCTCGACGCCCCGCGCACCGAAACCGAGACCACCGCGCGCCTGCGCGAACTCGCCGGTCGCAACACCGTCGCCCGCAGCATGATCGGTCTGGGCTACTACGACACGCTCACCCCGGCAGTCCTCAAACGGAACATCCTGGAGAACCCCGCCTGGTACACCGCCTACACCCCGTACCAGCCGGAGATCAGCCAGGGTCGCCTCGAGGCGCTCCTGAACTTCCAGACCATGGTCGCCGACCTCACCGGCATGGAGGTGGCGGGCGCCTCCATGCTCGACGAGGCCACCGCGGCCGCCGAGGCCATGACCCTGCTGCGCCGCGCGGGCCGGTCGAAGTCGGCGCGCCTGGTCGTCGACGTCGACCTGTTCCCGCAGACCCGGGCGCTGATCGAGACGCGGGCCGAGCCGCTGGGCATCGAGGTGGTCGAAGCCGTGCTCGATCCCGCCGCCGCCGACGCCGGACTGCCCGAGGGCGACTTCTTCGGCGTGATCCTGCAGGTGCCGGGGGCGAGCGGACGGATCGTCGACGCCGCGCCGATCATCGCCGCCGCCCACGACCGCGGCGCCCTGGTCGCGGTCGGACTCGACCTGCTCGCCGCCACCCTCATCACCCCGCCCGGGGAGCAGGGTGCCGACGCGTGCTTCGGCACCACCCAGCGTTTCGGTGTGCCGATGGGCTTCGGCGGTCCGCACGCCGGGTACCTCGCCGTGCCCGCCAAGCTCACCCGCCAGCTCCCGGGCCGCCTGGTGGGCGTCTCCAAGGACGCCGACGGCAACCGGGCCTACCGCCTCTCGCTGCAGACCCGCGAACAGCACATCCGCCGGGAGAAGGCCACCAGCAACATCTGCACCGCGCAGGTGCTCCTCGCCGTCGTCGCCGCCATGTACGCGTCGTACCACGGCCCCGCCGGCCTCAAGGCCATCGCCGAGCGCGTCCACGCCCGGGCCGCGGACCTCGCCGATCGCCTCGTCGGCGCCGGCCGGACCGTGTCCCACGCGGAGTTCTTCGACACCGTCGTGGTGGAGGTGCCGGGCGAGGCCGAACGCATCGTGGCCGCGGCCAAGGCCGAGAAGGGCATCAACCTGCGCCTGATCGACGCCGACCGCGTCGGCATCGCCTGCGACGAGACCACCACCGAGGGCGACGTGTCCGACGTGCTCGACGTCCTGGGCGGGAACGAGGAGGTCGCGATGTTCAGCGCCGACATCGAGAACCGCACGTCGTCGTACCTGACCCACCCGGCCTTCCACCTGTACCGGACCGAGACCGCCATGCTGCGCTACCTGCGCATGCTCTCGGACAAGGACATCGCGCTCGACCGCAGCATGATCCCGCTGGGCTCGTGCACCATGAAGCTCAACGCGACCACCGAGATGGAGCCGATCACCTGGCCCGAGTTCGGCGGCCTGCACCCGTTCGCACCGGCCGCTGACACCGAGGGTATCCGCGCGCTGATCACCGAGTTGGAGGACTGGCTGGTGGCGATCACCGGCTACGACCGGGTCAGTCTCAGCCGAACGCCGGTTCGCAGGGCGAGTACGCGGGTCTGCTCGCGATCCGCAGGTACCACCTGTCCCGCGGCGACGACGCCCGCGACGTGTGCCTGATCCCGTCGAGCGCGCACGGCACCAACGCGGCCTCGGCCGTGATGGCCGGCATGCGCGTGGTGGTGGTCGGCTGCCGGGAGAACGGCGACGTCGACACCGACGACCTGCGCGCCAAGATCGAGAAGCACGCCGACGAGTTGGCGGGCATCATGATCACCTACCCGAGCACGCACGGCGTGTTCGAGGACGAGGTGACCGACATCTGCGCGGCCGTGCACGACGCCGGCGGCCAGGTCTACGTCGACGGGGCGAACCTGAACGCACTGGTCGGGCTGGCGCGCCCGGGCCGGTTCGGCGGCGACGTCTCGCACCTGAACCTGCACAAGACCTTCTGCATCCCGCACGGCGGCGGCGGCCCCGGCGTCGGCCCGGTGGCGGTGCGCGAACACCTCGCGGCGTTCCTCCCGAGCCATCCGCTGGCCCCGGAGCTCCCCGACACCGGGATCACCATCTCGGCGGCGCCCTACGGTTCGGCGTCGATCCTGCCGATCACCTACGCCTACATCGCGATGATGGGCGCGCAGGGCCTGCGCACCGCGACGCTCACCGCGATCGCCTCGGCCAACTACATCGCACGACGCCTCGCCGAACACTTCCCGGTGCTCTACACCGACGCCGACGGCTGGGTGGCGCACGAGTGCATCCTCGACCTGCGGGACCTGATCAAGGCGACCGGGGTGAGCGTCGACGACGTCGCCAAGCGCCTCGCCGACTACGGTTTCCACGCGCCGACCATGAGCTTCCCGGTGGCCAACACCCTGATGGTGGAGCCGACGGAGAGCGAGAACCTGGCCGAGCTCGACGCCTTCGTCGACGCGATGATCGCCATCCGCGGGGAGATCGCCAAGGTGGCCGACGGGACCTGGACCGTCGACGACAACCCGCTGCGCGGTGCCCCGCACACCGCCGAGTGCCTGGCCGCCGAATGGGACAGGGGCTACGACCGGATGACCGCCGTCTACCCGGCCGGCCTGCCGTCGGCGGGGGCGCGCGCCAAGATCTGGCCGTCGGTGCGCCGCATCGACAACGCCTTCGGCGACCGGAACCTGGTGTGCAGCTGCCCGTCGGTGGAGGCCTTCGCCGAGTAGAACTCGGAGTCTCCGCGAGACGTCGTGCCGATACGGGCCGTCGAGGACACAGCGTCTTCGACGGCCCGTATCCGTCCGGTGTCCCGCAGGCCCGGGGTCTGCGGCTCCGGCCCCGGGTCGCCTCGACGTTCTCCGGAAATCAATTTTTCACCCACCCTGATTCATAAATAAATTCTTCTCGAAACCTTCTCCACCTGCGGTTTCATTTTTCAGAATCGCGGTGAATTCAAGTGTGCGGGAATTCGTTTCGTCTCCGTACATTGACCGGGTCACCTAGATCTGATCTGTCAGGAGTTCACCCGAAATGAGCGCGACCGCTGTTACTCGACCACTGCACTTCTCGGCTTTCGTCATGAACACGACGAGCCACATCATCCAGGGCACCTGGCGTCGGCCGTCGGCCCGACAGACCGATTTCAACGACCTCGACCACTGGGTGGATCTCGCGAAGACCCTCGAACGGGGCCGCTTCGACGCGATCTTCTTCGCCGACGTCGTCGGCCTGTACGCGCCCTACCGCGGTGACGAACGCAAATACTTCGAGGCCGGTCTGCAGGTGCCGAGCAACGATCCGAGCGTGCTCGCCAGCGCGCTCGCCTACGCCACCGAGAATCTGGGCATCGCGTTCACCGCCAGCATCCTGCAGGAACACCCGTTCAACTTCGCACGCCGCATCTCGACTCTCGACCACGCCGCCGAGGGGCGGATCGCCTGGAACATCGTCACCAACTATCTGCCGAACGCCAGCCGCAATTTCGGTCTGGACGGTCTCACCGCCCACGACGAACGCTATGCCTGGGCCGACGAGTACGTCGACGTCACCTACAAGCTGTGGGAGGGCAGCTGGGAGGAGGACGCCCTGGTCCAGGACCGGGAGCGCGGCATCCACGCCGACTACGACAAGGTGCACCGCATCGATCACGTCGGTGAGCGGTATGCGGTCGAGGGGCCGCACCTGGTCAGCCCGAGCCCGCAGCGCACCCCGCTGCTGTTCCAGGCCGGCGCCTCGGAGGCGGGCCGGAACTTCGCGGCGAAGAACGCCGAAGCGGTGTTCATCCAGTCCCCGAACCCGGCGGCGGCGCAGCGCGACACCTCCGACATCCGGGCACGGGCGGTCGCCGTCGGACGCCGCCCGGACGACCTCAAGTTCTTCCAGGGCCTGTACGTGGTCCCGGCCTCCACCGAGGCCGAGGCCGAGCGCAAGGCGGCCGAACTCGACGAGTGGATCGACTACGACGCGCAGCTCTCCCACCTGTCGGGGGCCCTGGGCATCGACTTCGGCGCCGACGATCTCGACACGCCCGTCGGCGAGATCCGGACCGAGGGCGTGCAGTCGATCATCGGTTGGATCAAGGACGTCGTGACCGATCGTCCGGCCACGCTGCGGGACGTCGCGCACTACACGGCGACCAATCTCCGGATCGTCGGCACTCCCGAGCAGATCGCCGACCGTCTCGCCGGGTGGCAGGCGCACGGGGTCGACGGCATCAACCTCGTGAATTACGAGATCCCGACGTCGTACGAGGAATTCGTCGACCACGTGATCCCGGTGCTCCAGGACCGGGGACTGGCCCAGCGCGAATACCGCGAGGGCAGTCTTCGGCAGAAGCTCTTCGGCGCCGGCGACCGGCTGCCGGAACGGCATCCCGCCGCTCGCTACCGCGGCGCCTTCGGTGCTCGGAACCCGGATGCCGAACTCGCCGATGCGGGCCTTCGATGACGACCGGGGAGAGCGAGATCGCGTTCGGGATGAAGAAGCGGCTCATTCTGAATCTGTTCGAAATGAACTGCATCAGTCATATCACTCACGGACTGTGGCGACTGCCGGACAATCAGCGCGAGCGGGTCAACGACATCGAATACTGGACCGACCTGGCCCGGCTTCTCGAGGAGGGCGGTTTCGACGCGGTCTTCCTCGCCGACGTCCTGGGTACCTACGACACCTTCCGCGGATCGGCGGAGACCGCGATCAGGCAGGGTCTGCAGATCCCGAACAACGATCCGGCGTCGGTGGTGCCGGCGATGGCAGCCGTCACCGAACGTCTCGGCTTCGGCATCACCTTCTCCACCACCTATGAGCCACCGTTCTCCTGGGCACGCCGGTTGTCGACACTCGACCACCTCACCAGAGGACGGGTCGGCTGGAACATCGTCACCTCCTACCTGCCCAACGCCGCCCGCAATCACAGCCTGTCCGGCGAGATCGATCACGACACCCGATTCGAGGTCGCCGACGAGTATCTGGACGTGCTCTACAAGCTGTGGGAAGGCAGCTGGGACGATGACGCGATCATCGCTGACAAGGCGAACAACGTATACGCCGATCCAGCGAAGATCCGACCGATCGACCATGTCGGAAAGCACTTCCGAGTGGAAGGTCCGCATCTGCCGAGTCCGAGTCGACAACGTACCCCGGTGCTGTTCACGGCCACGCAGTCTTCGGCCGGGATCGAGTTCGCGGGTAAGCACGCCGAAGTCGTTTTCACCGGCGGCGGCACGAAGGAACGTCTGGCCGAACTGGTGGGGAGACTGAAGGATTCGGCGGTCGATGCCGGTCGCGATCGGGAAGATCTGAAGGTCATCACGACCGCCGGGGTGATCGTGGCGCCGACAGAGGCCGAGGCGAAGGCCAAACTCGCGCGGTTCCAGCAGTTCTCTGATCCGGAGGGCTACCTCGCGCACTTCGCGTTGCCGTGGGATCCCACTGCTCATGATCCGGACCGACTGGTCGAGGAACTCGACCTCGGCCGGTACGAGTCGCGGTTCGACGTTCCATCGGGAATCACGGTCGGTGAGTTCCTCGCCGGATTCGGTGAGCTGGACCGCACTCCGCTGTTCGTCGTCGGCGACTCGGAACAAGTGGCCGATGCCATCGAATCGTGGCTCGACGAACTGGACCTGGATGGAATCAACCTGATCCAGTACCACTCTCCGGACACGGCTCGTGACTTCATCGAACTCGTCGTACCCGTCCTTCGCCGTCGCGGAAGGCTCCGCGAAAGCCGGGACCGCACCGAATCCCTCCGCGGCCGGATCTTCGGTCGTGGCGACCGACTGCCGGAGAACCATTTCGCCACCCGGTATCGCGGTGGAGAGAACCTTCCGAATCGAGAGGGGATCTCTGATCCCGTCCTCGCAAATGCCGCCCCGGCATCCACCTCCTGACCCGATCCGCGTCATCGACGAAGTCGACGACCGTTCGAAAGCAAAGACAATGACCAGATTCTCCAGATCCACCCTGGCGCTCACCACGGGTGCCCTCGCCGCCGCGCTCTCGTTGACCGCGTGCGAGAGCTCCGGCAGGGACGGCGATCCACGCATCATCGAGTACGCGCATGTCCAGGAGCCGCCATGCATCTTCGGCGGGTGGATCCAGCAGGCCTACATCTCACGGCAGGTTCTCGACCGCCTGGTGACGCTGGCCGACGACCAGACGATTCAACCGTGGCTCGCCGAGTCGTGGGAGGTCTCTCCGGACGGCAGAACCTACACCTTCAAGCTGAAGAAGGGCGTCGAATTCACCGACGGCACCCCGGTGAACGCCGAGGCCGTCGCCTACAACTTCGATCAGTTCCGGGACACGGACATCAACTCGACGGCCAAGGTCTCGTTGGCCCCGTACTACGACCGGTCCGAAGCCGTCGACGACACGACCGTCGCCATCCACTTGACCGATCCGTATCCGGAGTTTCTGCGTCTGATCACCCAGGGCTACTTCGGTATCCAGTCGCAGACCGCTCTCAAGACCCGCAGTAAGGAAGAGAACTGCGAAAAGCCGATCGGTTCGGGTGCCTTCACCGTCGACGAGTGGCAGAAGGGCCAGAAGGTCGTCTTCAAGCGGAACCCGGATTACAACTCGTGGCCGGCCACCGCCAAGAACAAGGGCCCGGCCCTCGTCGAACAGGTCAACTGGAACTTCGTTCCGGACGCCACGGCGCGATACGCCTCGCTGACCACCGGCCAGACCGATGCGGTGTACGAGGTTCCGACGGTGCAGTGGAAGGACGCGCAGAGCAGGTTCGACAACACCATCCGATACATCACTCCGGGTAAGCCGGTGTCCTTCTACATCAACACCGAGCAGGGGCCGTTCAGCGACAAGCTGGTACGACAGGCGTTCGCGCATGCGGCGGACCGCAGGGCGGCGGTCGAGGCGGGATTCCACGGAGTGATCCCGTACGAGCCGAACCCGGCCGTCTCGCAGTCGACTCCCGGGTACGTCGCCGACGACCCGTATCCGCACGACCCGGCGAAGTCCTCCGCACTGCTGCGACAGGCGGGATGGGCCAAGGGCGCGGACGGCATCTACACCAAAGGCGGTGAGCGCCTGGCGATCAGACTCGTCTACGGCGCCGGCTTCATCTTCACCTCGGAGGGGGCGACCGTGTTGCAGGCGTTGCAGGAACAGTGGAAGGGCGCAGGCTTCGACATCGACCTGATCCCGTCCACCATGGCCGAACTGTGGGGCGGCAAATACGACGACCCGGCGACCTACGACGCCATTCCGTCGTACTGGACCAGCCCGAGTCCGGCGATTCTCTGGATCGTGTGGCGGGCGAGCACCCCGGACGACCCGAACGGCAACAACCGCTCGCACTACGACGATGCGCGACTCACCCGGCTGATCGATGCGGCGAACACCGATCCGGACACCGCTGCCGGTTTCGCACGGTACGAGCAGGCCCAGCGTCAGATCAACGACGACGCCGCAGGCATCGGGCTGTACACGCAGAACACCTTGATCGCCGTGTCCGACAGGCTCAAGGACTTCTGGGTGGAGAAGAGCCAGGGCGACCCGGTGTTCTCCGACGCCTATCTGGCCGAGTGAACCGAGAGGAATCCGAGGAGAAGACATGACTACGACGACGCCGGTCACGGCGGAGCCGGTCGCCCCACCCGGGTGGTTCACCGCCCAGAACATGCGACGGACGGCAGCACAGATCGTGTCTGGGCTGGGGGTGCTGGCGGCTGCGGCGACGGTCGCCTGGCTGGCCCAGATCGCGATACCGGGGGACCGCGCGACCGCGATCTTGAACATCAGGGCGGGCACACAGCAGACGTACACGCCCGAGCAGTTGGCCGAGGTCGACAAGGCGTTCGGTTTCGACACCCCGCTCGTCGCCCAATGGCTCACCTATGTGACCGGACTTCTGCACGGTGATCTGGGCACCTCGTACTCGCAGTTCAAACCGGTCACCGAGATCATCGGAAACCAGCTGGCGCCGAGTCTGGTGCTGACGGTCTCGGCTCTGGTGGTCGCCTGGATCATCGCGGTCGTGGTCAGCCTCTCGACGGTGAGACGAGGACGCCTCCGCGACGGTCTCGGTACGGCGTTCGAAGCGTTCACCGCGAGCCTGCCGCAGTACTGGGTCGGTGTGATCCTGCTGGTGATCTTCGCCGTGAAGATCCCGATCTTCCCGGTGATCGGCGGTGACGGTGCATGGGGTTCGGTCCTGCCGATCCTGACTCTGGCGATCCCGCTGAGCGGCTTCCTCGGGCAGGTGATCCGCGACGAGTTCGAGAAGGTGTTGGACCAGCCGTTCATCACCACCGCCCGGACCCGCGGGCTCAGCGAGACCGCGGTCCGTCTCGGACACGGCCTGCGTCACGCCGTGGTGCCCGCGGTCAGCCTGTCCGGTTGGGCACTGGGCGCCCTGATCTCGGGTGCGGTCATCGTGGAGAACGTCTTCGGCCGCCCCGGTGTCGGACAGATCCTGGTGACCGCCGTCAACACCCGTGACATTCCGACGGTGTCCGGCGTGGTCGTGCTGATCGCCGCGATCTACATCGTCGCGAACATCCTCGTCGACGTCGTCTACTCCATCATCGACCCCAGGCTGGGTGAATCATGACCGCTCTCGCTCCTGTTCTCGGCAGGGTCGGTGTGACCGGCCATCTGTCGAATCTGCGCCCCGGACTGCTTCTGTCCGGACTGTTCGTGGGTCTCGTGCTGATCGCAGCGGTCGCCCCGGGGGTCCTCGCACCCTATTCGGAGACCGGGATCGACCTGAGCGATCCACTCGCCGCGCCGTCGCCGACCCATCTGTTCGGCACTGACGAGGCCGGCCGTGACGTCTTCTCCCGAGTCGTCCACGGCACCCGGCTCTCGCTGGGAATCGGGTTGGGGGCCACAGCCATCGCGATGGGCTCGGCGATCGTCTTCGGATTCCTCGCCGCGCTGGCGGGCGGGGTGGTCGACACGGTCATCACTCGCGTGCTCGAAGTGTTCTTCGCTTTTCCGGCCCTGCTGGCCGCTCTGCTGGTGGTCGCCGTCTCCGGTCCGTCCGTGACCACCTCGATCATCGCCGTCGGCATCAGCTCGATGCCCGGCTATGCGCGAATGGTCCGCGGCCAGGTGCTCAGCGTCCGGAACTCGGGATACATCGAGTCCGCGACCGCGCTCGGTCATTCCCGGGTGAGCGTCATCCGGCGGCACCTCTTCCCGAACGCCATGCGACCGCTGGTCGCCGTGGCCACCCTCGGCGTGGGCCAGTCCATCGTCTGGGCTTCGTCGTTGGCCTTCCTCGGACTCGGTGTGAAGCCGCCGAGTGCGGAATGGGGAGCCCTCCTCGACGCCGGCCGCAACCACATCATCACCAACTGGTGGCTGGAGGTCCTCCCGGGGCTGGTGATCGTCCTGTTCGCCATCTCGGTCACCACCCTCGGCAGGGCCGCACAACAACGACTGGAAGGAGCGGCACGATGACCGCTACCGCCCTCATCTCTCCCGCTCACGGAGGAACAGCGAAGGGAGACACCGCGACCTCGGTCCTCACCGTCGAGAACCTGCGGGTGACCTTCGGCGACACCGAGGTCGTCAAAGGGATCTCTTTCCAGGTCGCGCCCGGACGCTGCCTGGCGATCGTCGGGGAGTCCGGTTCGGGAAAGTCGGTCACCGCGCGCACTCTGGTCGGTCTGACCGGCGACGGGGCGACGGTCACCGCCGACACTCTCGAACTGCGGACGGAGGACTCCGGCGCCGTCGACCTGGGCGGACGGAACGAGCGCTCCTGGCGGAAGATCCGCGGACGCGACATCGGTTTCGTCCTGCAGGATGCACTGGTCTCCCTCGATCAACTGCGCAGGACGGGGGACGAGGTGGCCGAACCGTTGAAGGCACACGGCTGGGGTGGACGTACCGAACGTCGGGCCAAAGCGGTGGAACTGCTGGGGTCGGTCGGTGTCCCGGAGCCGGAGGTCAAGGCACGTCAACGTCCTTACGAACTGTCCGGCGGTCTGCGTCAGCGCGCTCTGATCGCCTCGGCGATCGCACTGGACCCGCCGCTGCTGATCACCGACGAACCGACCACCGCCCTCGATGTGACCGTGCAGGCACAGATCCTCGATCTGCTCAGTGAGGCCAAGAGCACCGGTCAGGCGATCATCCTGATCAGTCACGATCTGTCGGTGGTGGCCCGGCTGGCCGACGACATCGCCGTGATGCGTCACGGTGAGATCGTCGAACAGGGGTCCGCCGCCCGAGTGCTCACCGCGCCGCAGCACGAATACACCAGGGCACTGCTCGACGCGGTGCCGTCCACGCATACGCGCGGTACCCGGTTGGTCCGCAGATCGGGAACCGACACGGTGGTAGGCCGACGGGCACGGGTGGTCGACCACGACCGCGTGGTGCTCGAGGCCCGCGGCCTGAAGAAGGTCTTCTGCGGGCCGGACCGGGTGGACCGGACCGTCGTGAACGACGTCTCCTTCCGACTGTTCGCCGGTGAGACGCTCGGCATCGTGGGGGAGTCGGGGTCGGGCAAGACCACGACCGCCCGCATCGCTCTGGCCCTGGAGGAGGCCACTGCAGGCGACGTGCTGCTGCACGGGCGGGCATGGTCGTCTCTCTCGGTCGGGAAGCGTCGTCCGTACCGGCGCGAGATCGGTGTCGTCTACCAGGATCCGCTGAGCTCCTTCGACCCGCGCTGGACGGTGGGCCGGATCGTCTCCGACGCGCTGACCACCGGACCCCGACCACCGGCCGACGCCGACGCGGCCCGCACCCGCACCGTCGAACTCCTCGAACAGGTCGGTCTCAGTGCGAACCACTACGACGCGGCACCGTTGCGTCTGTCCGGCGGCCAGCGTCAACGTGTCGCCATCGCGCGCGCCCTGGCTCCCGAACCCGGCATCCTCGTCTGCGACGAGCCGGTGTCCGCCCTGGACGTCTCGATCCAGGCCCAGGTACTCGACCTGCTGACCGACCTGCAGGACGAGCTGGGAGTGAGCTACCTGTTCATCTCCCATGACCTCGGCGTCATCCATCACATGAGCGATCGGGTTCTCGTGATGAAGGACGGCGAGGTCGTCGAGGCGGGAACCGCCGATGACGTGTTCGACAGCCCCCGACACCCGTACACGCGGGATCTGCTGACCGCTCTACCGAGATTGGAGGTCGCCCGATGACGACCGATGCACGATTGACCGAACGATTCGCCCCGGTCTTCGACCGGATCGCCGCCGGCGCGGTCGAACGAGAGACCGACCGCATCCTGCCCGCCGAAGCCGTGGAACTGCTGCGCGAATCCGGTTTCACCCGGATCCGTGTGCCGGAGGAGTACGGAGGTCTGGGCGCGAGTCTGCCGCAGTTCGTCCGGCAGTTGATCGCCCTCGGAAAGGCCGACTCGAATCTGCCGCAGCTGCTGCGCGGACACGTCGCGTTCGTCGAGACGCAGTCGAGCCATCCGGATCGGGAATCTGCCGGGCGCTGGCTGCGGCGGATCGGGTCCGGTGCGATCGTCGGCAACGCGCAGTCCGAGAACGGCAACCAGTCGTTCTGGCAGAACGCGACCACCGTCGTCGCCGACGGCGACGAGTACCTCTTGAACGGCAAGAAGTTCTATTCCACGGGCAGCCTGTTCGCCGACTGGATCCACACCAGCGCCTACTTCGACGCCGAGCACACCGCGAACGTCCTGGTCCGGGCCGACGCGCCCGGAGTCGAACGGATCGACGACTGGGACGGTTTCGGCCAGCGACTGACCGGCAGCGGCACCACGATCTTCGAGAACGTCCGCGTACCGGCGGAGGATGTCGAACCGTATCCCAACGGGCAGTTCAAGGGCACGTATCTGCTGGCGGTCCTGCAGCTGAACCACCTGGCCACGCTGGCCGGGATCGGGCAGGCCGCCGTCGACGACACCGTGGCCTTCGTCAAGCAGCGGAGACGGAACCTCATCAACCCCTCGTATCCGACTCCCGCCGCCGATCCGCAGATCCAACAGGTGGTCGGCCGGATCGCTGGGGCCTCGTTCGCGGCGACCGCGACCACCCTGGCCGCCGCCGAGGCGGTCGGGGAGGTCGCCGACGCCGTCGTCGTCGGCACCGCGACAGAGGCGCAGTTCGATGCCGCGGACGTGGCCGTCTTCGCGGCGCAGACCGCGGTGATCGAGACGGTGCTGGGTCTGGTCACCGAGCTGTTCGAGGTCGGCGGCTCCTCGGCGGTGACCGATCGATTCCGACTCGACCGCCACTGGCGCAACGCCCGTACCCTGGGCCAGCACAATCCGGCGATCTACCGGCAGACGCTGGTGGGCGACCACCTCCTCAACGGTCGATCGCCGAGCGAATGGGCGAGCGACTCCTGGAACGCGGTCCGGGAGTCGGCCCTCGCCGACGCTGCGGCGAACGGAGCGACGTGATGGCCGACCGGCTCTTTCTGAACGCGTTCGTGATGAACACGACCAGCCACATCCACCACGGGCAGTGGCGGCGACCCGACGCCCGGCAACAGGACTTCAACGACGTCCGGTTGTGGATCGACCTGGCCGAGACCCTGGAGAGGGCGAAGTTCGACTCGATCTTCTTCGCCGACGTCTCCGGGCTGTACGGGGACTCCGACGCCGACTACTCGGTGTACGTGCGGGAGGGGCTGCAGATCCCGAGCAACGATCCGACGGTGCTGGTGTCTGCGCTCGCCACCCACACCGAACACCTCGGGCTGGCGATCACCTCGAACGTCTTCCAACAGCATCCGACGAACTTCGCCCGACAACTGGCGACCCTCGACCACCTGTCGAAGGGGCGGGTCGCCTGGAACATCGTGACCGGAACCCAGGACAACGGCTACCGGAACTTCGGATACCGGGCTCTGGCCGAGCACGACGAACGGTACCGGTGGGCCGACGAGTACGTCGACGTCGTCTACAAGCTGTGGGAGGGGTCGTGGGACGAGGGAGCCCTGGTGCAGGACAAGGAGGGGAGCCTGCACGCCGACCCGGCCAAGATCCACAAGATCCACCACGTCGGTGAGCGGTACGCCGTCGAGGGTCCGTTCCTGCCGTCGCCGTCCCCGCAGCGCACTCCGCTGCTGTTCCAGGCGGGGTCGTCGGGCCCTGGCCGACGGTTCGCGGCCCGGAACGCCGAAGCGGTCTTCCTGGTCGCGCCGACCCCCGACGTGGCCCGGCAGCAGATCGAGGAGACGCGGGCGCTGGCAGTGGCGGCCGGCCGCGACGCCGACGACATCACCTTCCACCAGGGACTGAGCTTCGTCGTCGGCGACACCGAGGAGGAGGCGACGGCGAAGTTCGCCGAGTACCGGCGCTATGCGAGCAGCGACGGTTACGCCGCCCACATGGCGATCGTCGATCCGGACGGACGCGTGTACCCGGAGGACACGCCGATCTCGGCGATCGAGACCAACACCGCGCGCGGTTTCCTGGAACATCTGCGTCGGCACGTCACCGACCGGGAGCCGACCGTCGGCGACCTCCAGCTGCAGCGGTTGAAGGACACCGTGGTGGTCGGCACGCCGGACCGGATCGCCGACGAGATCGAGTGGTGGCGGGCCGCCGGCATCGACGGGGTCAACGTGATCAACTGGGTGATCCCCGGCTCCTTCGAGGAGTTCGCCGAGAAGGTGGTCCCGGTGCTGCAGGAACGCGGTCTGGTGCAGACCGAGTACGCGCCGGGAACGTTGCGACGCAAGCTGTTCGGCGACGACCGACTGAGCTCCCGCCACCCGGCGGCGGCGTATCGGGGAGCATTCGCCGAACCGGTGCCGACCGGCACCTGAGTTCTCCCGACTCCTGCTCGATCGTCTGAGGCCCGCCTGTCGGCGGGCCTCAGACATATGTCGAGCGTTCCCTTCTGCTGAGCGTTCCCTTCTGTCGAGCGTTCTTCAGCGATCGAGTTTTTCGTTGATCGAGTCTTTTTCGTTGATCGAGCGGAGTCGAGATCCCCGAGTGCGTGGTCTCGACTCCGCTCGACCATCGAAGGGGAATTCGACCGGCGCAAGGGGAATTCGACCGGTGACGGGGAGCTCGAGCGGGAAAGGGAGCACTCGGCCATCGGAGGAGTCGTCCGGCCGGCGAAGGGGCGGTCCGGGCGTTGTCGGGGCTCGGTGTCGTCGCCGGAGATGCGTCGGGCCCGGGCACTCGAAGGAGTGCCCGGGCCCCGAGTTCTGCGCTGGGTACTACGCGGCCGAGACGGTGTGGAACGACAGCGGGAGACCCCGGGACGCCAGGATCGGAAGCACCTCGTCGATCACCTTGGTGATCGGCGCATCGGTGTCGGCGGAACGCAGGGTCACCCCGTCGGCGACGCCGACCGCCCAGATGTCCCACAGCAGACCGGCGAGCGTCCGGGACGTGCCGGGGTGGGTGATCGTCTCCGAGCGGGCACCCGGATACCAGTCGGGATGCCGGTCGGTGAAGTCCAGGAAGGCCTGATTCACCGAGTCGGCCAGGACGACGTCGATGTCGAGGAACGTCGGCCGGGACGCCGCCGCCGACAGCCTCGCGGCATCGGAGAGCGCGCCCACCCGCAACCGTTCGACGTCGTCGACGCTCGCGGCGGGGGAGGTGAGCTCGATCCAGCCGTCGTGCTCGGTCACCAGGGCGATACGCAGGGTTCGGGTCCGGGTGCTCATCGGACGGCTCCTTCCAGGAAACGCAGTCGGCTGTGATGGAACACCAGCGGTGCGGCATCGGGGTCGGTCGTGTGGTCGTGGACTTCGAGGAGGGCGATGACGTGGTCGCCGGCCGGGATCAGCTCGCGCAGGGCGGTGGTGAACGTGGCCGCCGCACCGTCCAGGTGCACCGCGCCGGTGGGATCGGCGGTCCAGGCGACGTCGTCGAAGCGCTCCGCCGAGTGCCTGCGGAAACTGGTCGTCACCGGCTCCTGATCGTCGGCGAGCACGCTGATGCCCCAGTGCGACTGCTCGCGCAGGGCGGGCAGCGTCGTCGACTCGACGCCGATGTTCACCGACACCAGGGCCGGTGCCAACGACACCGACGTGAACGTCGAGGAGAGCAGGCCGACGGGAGCACCGTCGGCGAGGGCGGCGATGGTCACCAACCCGGTGGGGACGTGGGCGAAGGCGCGACGGAGGACGTCGCGATCCAGTTGCACGGTGTCGGGGGCGACGTGTGCGACGGAGTCTGTCGTGGTGGTCATGCGATGACTTTCGGTCAGCGGGGCGGCACCGGCAACGATTGCGCGCACCGTGGGTTCAAGAGGACGGGGGATCAGGGGGTGCGAAGGGTCAGCGGGCGGCGAGGAACGGTTGTCCGGTGCGGTGCTTCGGACGGCCGCCGGCCGCCCCGGAGTCGAAGAGACCTCGACGTTCCAGTTCGGGCACCACGCCCTCGCCGAACCAGTACAGCTCCTCCAGGTGCGGATACCCGGACAGCACGAACTCGGAGATGCCCAGCGTCGCGTACCGCTCGATCAGATCGGCGACCTCCCGGTGGCTGCCCACCAGCGCGGTGCCCGCTCCGCCGCGGACCAGGCCGACGCCGGCCCACAGATTCGGCACCACCTCCAGGGCGCGCGGATCACGCCACGAACCGTCGGAGCGATGCCCCTCGTGCAGGGCGCGCATCGCCGCCTGGCCGGTGGACTCGCTGCGGGCCAGGCCGTTCTGGACGCCGGCCACGACGTCGTCGTCGAGCGCGTCGAGGAGTCGTCCCGCCTCGGCCCACGCCTGCTCGGCGGTGTCCCGGGTGATCACGTGCAGCCGGATGCCGAAACGGACGCTGCGTCCGTGCTCGGCGGCGAGGCCGCGGATCCAGGCGATCTTCGCTGCGACGGCATCCGGCGCCTCACCCCAGGTGAGGTAGACGTCGCTGTGCCGGGCGGCCACCGGGCCGGCCGCCGGGGAGGAGCCCCCGAAGTAGATCGGCGGGACCGGGTCGGGGACCCGCGCCAGGTGGGCGCCGTCGACGGAGAGGTGACGGCCGCGGAAGGTCACGGTGTCGCCCTGCCAGAGGTCCCGGACGATCGTCAGGAACTCGTCGGTGCGCTCGTACCGGGCGGTCTTGTCCAGCTGATCGCCGTAGGCGCGCTGCTCGGCGGGCTCGCCGCCGGTCACCACGTTCAGCAGGAGCCGTCCCGGTGCGTGCCTGCTGAACGTCGCGGCCATCTGCGCGGCCAGCGTCGGGCTCACCAGACCGGGCCGGAACGCGACCAGGAAGCCGAGTCGCTCGGTCTCGCGCGCCACCATCGCGGTGGTCAGCCAGGCGTCCTCGCACCAGGCGCCGGCCGGGGTGAGGGCCGCGGTGAAACCGAAGTCCTCCGCGGCCCGGGAGACGGCGGAGAGGTAGCCGATGGAGGCGTCGCGGTCGCCGCCGGCGGTCCCGGCGGGCAGTCCGTGACCACCGCCGACGATGAAGCGGGAGTCGCCGTAGGTGGGCAGGAACCAGTGCAGTTTCAGAGACATCGGAGGTCTTTCCTAGAGGGAGCCGTGGCCGGTGGGCAGCCGCCGGTCCAGGGCCCATCGGCCCAGGTGGTGGAGCTTCCAGCGTTCGGGGTCGTGGAGGGTGTGCGTGCGGGCGTCGCGCCAGAAACGCGAGAGGTTCGACGATTCGGCGGCCGCCCGCGTCCCGCCGACGTCGAACAGGTCCGAGGCGGCCCGGCGGGCGGCGCGCCCGGCGGCGACCTTCGCGGCGGCGGTGGCCAACGAGGCCTCGCCGACCGCCGCGGGATCGGGCTGCGGGGCGGCGTCGGCGTCGTCGATCCGCCGCGCGGCCGTGGCCAGCAGCGATTCGGCGCCGCGGACGGCGAGTTCGAGGTCGCCGGCCTGCACCAGGAGCAGCGGGTCGTCGGCGGCCCGGGACACCTCGGCCTCGAACCACGGACGCGCCGCGGCGACGACCCCGACCGCGGCGTCGAGCGCACCGCGGGCGATCCCGGTGTCGATCGCCGCGTGGATCAGCTGGGCGCGGGCGCCGTAGGTGCCGGAGGCATCGATCAGCGCGGAGTAGTCGAGCAGCCGGTCGGCCCGCACCGGAGTGCGGTCGAAGACGACGGTGCCGCTGCTCGTGGTGCGCTGACCGAACCCGTTCCAGTCGGTGTCGATCGTGATGCCGGGGGCGTCGGCGTCGACGTAGGCGATCACGGTGCGCCCGTCGTCGTGCACCGCGCGGACGGCCAGGACGTCGGCGAAGACCGCGCCGGTGCAGTAGTACTTGGTGCCGGTCAGGACCAGACCGCCCCGGTCGGCGGTGACCCGGGTGACGTCCTCGCGGACCGTCTCGGAGAACCGTTCGGTCTGGGCGTTGGCGATCCGGGCGCCGGCCAGGACCCGGCCGAAGATCTCGGCCCGGAGTTCGTCGGAGCCCGCGCGGGCGAGGGCCTCGAGGAACACGAAATGGCTCTGCGGGATCTGGGCCAGGCTCGGATCGGCGGCGGCGAGGAGCGCCACCACTCGGCTCAGGGTCTCGGCGCCGAGACCCGGTCCGCCGAAGCGGCGGGGCACGGTGATCGTGAGCAGACCGGAGTCGGTGAGCGCGGCGATCTCGTCACGGGGGAGTCGACGTTCCCGGTCGCGATCACTCGCCCCCGCCGCGAGGGCGGGGGCGAGTCTCACGGCCCGGTCCAGCGCCTCGTCGGCGTCGTGGAGGGGTTCGGGCACGGCGGATTCCTTTCGCGGGTGTTCTCGGTTCTGGTCGTTCCGGTCGTTCGTCAGCTGTAGAGGCTGAACTGCGGTGCGCGGTGGTTCAGCGTCCAGTCGCCGATCTCGCGCGCCTTGTAGGCGACCGGATCGTGGACGGTGTGGGTGCGCAGGTTGCGCCAGTGCCGGTCGAAGCCGTACGCGCTGGTCGTGGCGCGGGCACCCTGGATCTCGAAGAGCCGGGACGTCGCCTCCAGGGACACCTTGGTGGTCAGATACTTGGCTTCGGCGACGGCGATCGCCGCCTCGGCCCGCTGCTCGGCGTCGATCCCGGGACCGGCGTCGAGCGCCCGCTGCAGCACCTCGCCCGCACGGTCGGCCAGGAGCGCCGCCGCGGTGATCTGCGCACGCAGTTCACCGACCAGCTCCAGGATGTAGGGGTCGTCGGTCGCGGCCTCCAACCCCGAGGTCTCCCACGCACTGGCGTGCAGCCGGGTCCAGTCCAGCGCCTCGTCCAGCGCGCCCTCGGCGGTGCCGATGTAGAAGTTCACGAAGGCGAGCTGCCAGTGCGGCGTCACCAGCTGCTGATACGCGGAGAACTCCTTGCCGGTCAGCGGATCGTCGCCCAGGATCTCGGCGCGGGAGACGGGCGTGTCGACGAACTCCACACCGCCGGAGTCGGTGAGCCGCTGGCCGATGTTGTCCCAGTCGCCGAGCGGTGTGAAGCCCTCCTTGCCCGCCGGGAGCGAGAGGAACACCAGGTCGTCCTCGAAACTCGCGGTGACCGACAACCGGTCGGCGACGCTCGCCCCGGAGGCGAAGGTACGACGACCGGTCAACCGGAAGCCGTCGCCGTCACGCGTCAACTCCAGGCCGGTGCCGCCGCGCGGGTTCTGCACGCCGCCCCAGAAGAGCTTCTCCTGTGCGTTGCGCCGGGAGAGGTCCTCGGCCTGGTCGGGGGTGCCGAACAGGTGCGGGATGCGCTGCTGGGCGTAGTGGTAGCCGAGCAGGTGGGCGATCGAGGTGTCGCCGCGGGCGATCCGCCGGGTGATCTGCTGGGACTGCGCGTAGTCCAGTCCGTCGCCGCCGAATTCGACGGGTTCGCCGACCTGGAGGAGATCGTGTTCGCGGAGCAGTGCGATCTCGGCGAGCGGAGCGGCGCCGGCTCGATCGCGTTCGGCGGCCGTCGCCCGGAGTTCGGCGGCGACCAGATCGGCGCGGGCGAGAGCGGCGGTGAAGCGGTCGGCGTCGACGGCGGTGTCGGGGCGCTGTTCGGTGGTGGTCATGGGAGAGGTTCCTTCGGATTCGGGTTCAGGTTCGGAGAGGTGTGCGGGGTGTGGTCTCGACTCCGCTCGACCATCGAGGAGGCTCGACCGCTGAGAGGGCTCGACCATCGAGGGGGCTCGACCGCTGAGGGGGCTTGACCGCTGAGGGGGCGGCCGCTGAGGGGGGTCGGCCATCGAGGGGGTGCCGTTCCTCGGTGATTCCTTGAGGGTGTTCCGGTCCTCGGCGGGGGAGAGCCGCCCTCGGTGATCGAGCGGAGTCGAGATCTCAGCCGCAGTACGGAACCGCCCGGGCGGCGTAGTGCCTCACGCCAGGACCCCGTGGCGGGCCAGCTCGGACTCCAGGCGTCCGCTGGCGGCGAAATCGGCCTCCAGCTCGCGGACCAGCGGCAGGATCTTCTCGCCGAAGTAGGCGACGTCCTCCAGGTAGTGCAGGAAACCGAGGAGGAAGAGGTTCACGCCGCGGGCCTTGTAGGCGACGATCCGTTCGGCGATCTGTTCGGGCGTGCCGATCAGACCGGTGCGGAAACCGTCGTTGTACTGGACCAGGTCGGCGAACTCGGAGTCCTGCCACATGCCTTTGCCGTCGCTCGTCGAACGGCCCGCCTGCGTCACGGCCGAACCGAAGCCGGCGACGGCCTCGCGGTCGGCCTTGTCGACGATCTCGCGCAGGACGTCGCGGGCCTGGCGCTCGGTGTCCCGGGCGATGAGGAAACCGTTGAGACCGAACTTGACCGTCCGGTCGTGCAGGGCCGCCTCGGTGTTCACGTCGATCACCTGTTCGGTGATCCCGTCGAAGTCCTTGCCGTTGCTGAAGTACCAGTCGGAGACCCGGCCGGCCATCGCGCGGGCCGCCGTGGAGTTGCCGCCCTGGAAGATCTCCGGGTGCGGGCGGCCGGGCACGTCGACCGGTTTGGGCTTCAGATCGAAGTCGTGCAGTCGGTAGAAGTCGCCGGTCAGTTCGGCGTGCTCGCTCGTCCAGATCTCGCGGAGGTAGCCGATGAACTCCTCGGCGCGACGGTACCGCTCGTCGTGTTCGAGCCACGGCTCGCCGAGCTTGGTGAACTCGTCCTTGAACCAGCCGCTCACGACGTTGACCGCGGCGCGGCCCCCGGAGAGCTGATCGGCGGTGGCGATCAGCTTGGCCAGGACGCCCGGCTGCCAGAGTCCCGGGTGCACCGCGGCGATCACCTTGAGGCGCTGGGTGGCCAGCAGCAGCGCGAGCGAGAAGGCGGTGGACTCGTGCTGGTAGGCGGCGCCGTACGACGCGATGTAGCGGACCTGGGTCAGTGCGTAGTCGAATCCGTTGTTCTCGGCCAGCACCGCCAGTTCGCGGTTGTAGTCGTAGCTCCAGTCGGTGCGCTGCTCGATCTTCGAGACCACGAGACCACCGCTGACGTTGGGCACCCAATAGGCGAACCGCAGGGGTTCGTGAGCCGCTTCGAGGCGGGCGGCGGCGGTGGCGGAAGTGTGTGCGGGCATGACGGAACGGACCTCCTGGAGGTCGGAAGACTGGGGGTGAGGGGGAGTGCTGAACGCTGTGCCGTCAGTCTGCTCCGCGGGTGTCGATCGCGGCAATCGTTGAAACCACGATGACCTCAACCCCGTTCGACCTGCGGTTTCACCGGATGTGCGGGCGGTCGACGCGGTCGCCCCGTCGGCGCGCAGGTGCGCTCGGTTCGCGGGCGGCTCGGGGAGTGGGGTCTCCCGTCGACCCGCGGGGCCGGGCGGACGTCAGGAACCGGCGACGGCCGCGGGCAGGACCGTCCGGCTGATCGCGACGGTCGCCTCGGGCTGCGGCATCGGCAGGACGGCGCCGACGTCGCCGAACGTCACGGTCGCGGTGGAGGCCGGGAGCCGGCCGGCTCCGCGGAAACCCGACCGGGTGAAGACGCGCATCTGCTCGGGGCGGCGCGCGAACTCGAGGAACCGGGCCACGGTGCTCTTCATCGTCGCGGTCACTCCGGGTCCGCCGAGTTCGGCGACCGGGTAGTCCAGCACGGGGGTCGGACCGCGCGGGGCCAGCACGGCGACCTTCGCCCGGGCGTCACCGACGGTGAGCGCGTAGAGCCGCTGTTCGCTGATCGGGACCGCGCGCACCGGGGCGCGCGACGGTGCGGTGGTGGCCGCGATGGCCGCGACCGCGGCCTCGGCGCTGCCGTCACCGGGACGCGGCGGGGCCGAGACCAGCTCAGCCAGACCGGTGGCGACCTTCGACGCGGTGACCTGCGCGGCGGTGAGCGGCCCCCGCGCACCGGTCAGGCCGGCGGCCACGGCGTGGGCGGCGAGTGCGGTGGCGTCGGACTGCGCACCTCGCGGCATCGCCATCCGGAGCGAGCCCCACCAACCGCGGTCGTACGCCTGCAGCGCCCGGGCCCGCGTCAGCCGGGGGAGGTCGGACCAGCCGAGCGAAGTGCCCATCACCCGGGCGATCACCGGTTCCACCGCGAGCCGGACCGGGGAGTGGACGAGCGAGGCGGAGCCTCCGGCGAGCGCCGTCGGCCGCACGGTGCCGACCGCGGCGAGCCAGATCGAGCTCTCCGGGATCCAGGCGGCAGGCAGTTCACCGTGGGCTCGGGGATCCCACGACGCGGCGGTCAGACCCTCCAGCATGCCGCGGGCATCGGCGGGCCGGATCTGCACCGAGACGCAGTGCTCGTCGATCTCCGGCGACTGCGCGGAGTAGGACTCGGCCACCTTCTCCAGGGCCGGGGCGAGTGCCGGATCGGCGGCGATCGGCACCACCAGCTCGCCCTCGGCGCACGACGACGCCGCGACGGGCGGCGGCGCAGGCTCGTCCGAGTCGACGAGGACGACGACGAGCGCGACCACCAGCATGAGCAGGAGGACCCCCGCGAGGACCGGCACGGCGTATCTGTTCCGGGCCGTCCTCCCGCTCTCGTGCGTGCCCACGTGTTTCCTTCTGCTCCGGGCCTCGCGGAGACCCCTGTTCTTCTCGCCTCCGACGATGCCGGGGAGAGTCTGCTTCTCGTCTTATCAGACCCCCGGCCGACACCGTGGGAGCCGCTGCGGCGTGGGCGGGAGACGAGGGCGGACGCTCAGCCTTTCGAGCGGCGCGGGGCGGCCGAGGGCAGCACGATCTCGCTCACCGCGACGGCGGCGGCCGGCTCGGCGGTCGGCATCACGTCGCGGAGTTCGGGGAAGTCGACGGTCGCGGTCGCGTCGGGAAGAGGGCCCGCGCTGCGGAACCCCGCGGCGCTGAAGACCTTCTGCTGTGCCGGCTTCTTCACGAAGGCGAGGAAGGCGTTCACCGCCGCCGCGGCCCGGGGGTCCGAGCCGGCGAGGTCGATCACCGGGTAGTCCAGGACCGGGGTCGCCCCGCGCGGACGGATGATCGACACCCGTGCCCGGCGATCGCCGGAGGTGATCTGGAAGAGACGCTGCTCGCTGATCGGCACCGACCGGATCCTCGACGACGAGAAGTCGGCGGCCTCGGCCATCGCGCGGACGGCCGCGACCGCGCCGCCGTCACCGGCGCGCGGCGGAGCGTGCACCAACTGGCGCAGGCCGACGTCGATGTTCGGGGCCCGCACGGCGTCGAGCGTCAGGCCGCCGGGTCTGCCGTAGGCCTGGTGCGCGTAGGCCTGGGCGGCGAGGGCGGTGGCATCCGAGCGCGGGCGGTTCGGCATCGCGAGCCGGATCGATCCGAGGACGTCGGAATGCCCGTACGCCTGGAAGGCGGCGGCGTAGGTGACGCTCGGGACGTGGAACCAGTTCATGTCGCCGTGCGCGGCGACGGCCAGTTCCGGCCGGACGGCGAGCACCACCGGCGAACGGACCAGCGAGACGGGTTCACCGTCGACCGGCCGGGCGCGGTGGCGACTGCGGCTCCTGCTCAGTGCGGCGAACCAGATCGACGACTCCGGGATCCACGCCGCCGGGTGCTCGCCGTGGGCTCCGGGGTCCCGGTCGGGTGCGGTGAGGTCGTCGAGCATCGCGCGTGCCTCGACGGCGTCGATGCGGATCCGAGAGCAGTCGGTGCGGTCGCCGACGGGCAGTGCCCCGTACCGTTCGGCGAGGGTCTTCAGCGCGGGGGCCACGCCGGGATCGGCGGCGATCCGGACCGGCGCCTCGGCGCGCGGGCAGGAATCCGATCCGGTGCTCGTCCCCGCGGGGCTCGTGGCGGCGGGACTCGTCGCGGGGGTGCTCTCCGCGGCGGCGGGCACGCCGTCGGTCTCGTCGCCGAGCTGCCGCCAGACGAGGGCGCAGGCCGCCGCCAGGATGACGACGAGTGCCGTGCTGATCGCGATCTTGACGTCCAGCGAGCGCAGCGGATCGTCGGGGGTCTTGACGTGGGGGTCTGCCACGGGTCCGTTCCAATCATCGAGGAGTTTCCGCGACCCCTCGAACGGGGAACTCCACTGTCTCTCCGGGGGCGGCCGGACCCGCCGCACCCCGGAGAATCATCGTGTTTTGTATATCATGCGCCATCTGTGTCACGCCACCGATGCCGGGCGGCGGACGACGTGGAGACTACTTGGATCGGGGGGCGGCCGCGGGCAGGACGATCCGGTTCACGGCCAGCACGGCGGCGGGCTCGGCCGCGGGCATCTCGTCCTTCACCTCGGGGAAACCGATGGTGGCGGTGGCCTCGGGGAGCGGCCCGGTGCCGCGGAAACCGGCCTGAGTGAGGACCTTCATCTGCGCGGGTTTACGCGCGAACGTCAGGAACTCGGCCGCCGCATCGGAGGCGTACGCCTCGACGCCGTCGGTCAGCCGGATCATCGGGTAGTCGAGCTTCGGGGTGAAACCGTGCGGCCGGATCACCCCGATCCGGGCCTCGTCGTGGTCCTTGGTGGCCAGGTACAGGCGCTGCTCGCTGATCGGCACCGACCGGATGCTCGCGTCGGAGAACGACTCCGCGTCGATGATCGCCTGCACCGCGGCCTCGGCGCTCCCGTCGCCGTCGCTCGGCGGATCGCGCATGAGCTGCTTCAGACCCACCTGGACGTCGTCGTGTCGCACCCCCGCCACGGTGAGCGGGCTCGCCTCGTCCGGGGAGACGGTGTTGGCGGCGAACGCCTGGGCCGCCAGCGAGGTGGCCGCCGACTGCGGGCCCTGCGGCATCGCCAGCCGGATCGAGCCCTTGAGCGGACGGTGACCGTATGCGGAGAACGAGTCCGCGTAGGTGAGGTAGGGGACCTGGACCCACATCACGCTGGTCCCGGCGGTGGAGGCCATCTCCGGGCGCACGGCGAGCAGGACCGGCGAGGTGACCAGCGACTCCGCGGTGCCCTGCACCGCGTCCGCGTCGCCCGCGGTGAGCGCGGCGGCCCAGATCGACGACTCGGGGACCCACGCGGCCGGGTGCGGACCGTTCGCCGCGGTGTCCCACCGGGTGGCGCGCAGACCGTCGAGCGTCGCCCGCGCGTCCCCCGGACGCACCGCGATCTCCACGCAGTGGTCGCGGACCACCGGCTTCTGCGCGTTGTAGTTCTGCGCGATCTCCTGCAGGGCGGGCGCGACACCGGGGTCGGCGATGATCGGCACGGTCGACGCGCCTTCGAGGCAGCCGCCCGGCGCCGCGGTGGTGGGCGACTCGTCGTCGATCCGGTCGCCCAGACCGATCCAGGCGATGGCGCCGCCGCCGAGCAGGATCACGGCGAGGATCGCGGCGAGCAGCGGTCTGCTGATCGGCTCCCTGAAGCGGTTGAGACTGTGTAATCCCACGGGTGCTCCTCTTCTCGGTGTCGGGTCTTCTCGGTGTCGGGCCCTCTGACGGACCGAGCCCGGACCTGGTCCCAGGTCCGGGCTCGATGACCGTCTCGATCAGGCGTTCGCGGCCTTGTACTCGCGGCGCGCCTTGTGCAGGAGCGGTTCGGTGTAACCGCTGGGCTGCACCGCCCCCTCCAGGATCAGCGCCTTGGCCGCCTGGAAGGCGATGTTGGTGTCGAAGTCCGGGGCCATCGGGCGGTAGGACGCGTCCCCGGCGTTCTGCCGGTCGACGACGGGCGCCATCCGTTCCAGCGCGGCGACCACGTCGTCCTCGCCGACCACGCCGTGGCGCAGCCAGTTGGCCAGCAGCTGGCTGGAGATGCGCAGCGTGGCGCGGTCCTCCATCAGTGCGACGTCGTGGATGTCGGGCACCTTGGAGCAGCCGACGCCCTGGTCGATCCACCGCACCACGTAGCCGAGGATCGACTGGCAGTTGTTGTCCAGCTCTTCGCGCTTCTCCTCGTCGCTCCAGTTCGGATCGGCGGCCAGCGGGATGGTGAGGATGTCGGAGAGCTTCGCGGGCTCGCGGTCGGCGATCTCGTCCTGGCGGGCGAAGACGTCCACCTCGTGGTAGTGCAGGGCGTGCAGGGTCGCGGCGGTCGGCGACGGCACCCACGCGGTGTTGGCGCCGGCCTTCGGGTGACCGATCTTCTGGGCGAGCATGTCGGCCATCAGATCGGGCATGGCCCACATGCCCTTGCCGATCTGCGCCTTGTGCTGCAGACCCGCGGCCAGGCCGGTGTCGACGTTCCAGTCCTCGTAGGCCTTGATCCAGGTCTGGGCCTTCATGTCGGCCTTGCGGACCATCGGACCGGCCTCCATCGAGGTGTGGATCTCGTCGCCGGTGCGGTCCAGGAAGCCGGTGTTGATGAACACCACGCGCTCGGAGGCGTTCGCGATGGCGGCCTTGAGGTTGGCCGTGGTGCGGCGCTCCTCGTCCATGATGCCCACCTTGAGGGTGTTGGTCGGCAGGCCGAGGACCTGCTCCACGCGACCGAAGATCTCGGCGGTGAAGGCGACCTCGTCGGGGCCGTGCATCTTGGGCTTCACGATGTAGATCGAGCCGGTGCGCGAGTTCTGCAGACCCTCGCTGCTCATGCCGTGGATGCCGATCGCGGAGGTGATCAGGGCGTCCAGGATGCCCTCGGGGACCTCGTCGCCTGCGGCGTCGAGGATGGCCGGGTTGGTCATCAGGTGGCCGACGTTGCGGACGAACAGCAGCGAGCGGCCGTGCAGCTCCACCGGCTGCCCGTCGCGACCGGTGTAGGTGCGGTTCGGGTTCAGGACGCGGGTGAAGGTCTTGCCGCCCTTGCTGACCTCTTCGGCCAGGTCGCCCTTGTTCAGGCCCAGCCAGTTGGTGTAGCCGAGCACCTTGTCGTCGGCGTCGACGGCGGCGACGGAGTCCTCGAAGTCCATGATCGTGGTGATCGCGGACTCCAGCTCGACGTCCTTGATGCCGGCCGGGTCGGTGGAGCCGATCGGGGAGGACGGGTCGAACAGGACGTCGATGTGCAGGCCGTGGTGGCGCAGCAGGATCGACGACGGCGCCGAGGCCTCACCGGTGTAGCCGACGAAGGCGTCCGCGTCGGCGAAGCCGGTCGCGGCACCGTCGACGGTCACGACCACGGTGTCGCCGTCGACGACGTAGGAGGTGGCGTCGGCGTGGCTGCCGGCGGCCAGCGGGACGGCCTTGTCCAGGAAGGCCTTGGCGAAGGCGATCACCTTGTCGCCGCGGACCTTGTTGTACGACGAGCCCTTCTCGGCGCCGTCGGTCTCCGGGATGGCGTCGGTGCCGTACAGCGCGTCGTACAGCGAGCCCCAGCGGGCGTTCGACGCGTTCAGCGCGAAACGGGCGTTGAGGACCGGGACCACGAGCTGCGGGCCCGCGGTGTCGGCGATCTCGACGTCGACGTTCTCGGTGGTGATCGCGAAGTCGGCGGGCGGCTCCACCAGGTAGCCGATCTCCTTCAGGAACGCGACGTAGGCGTCCTGGTCGGGGGTGCCCGGGTTGGCGCGGTGCCACTCGTCGAGCTTGGCCTGCAGGTCGTCGCGGACGGCGAGCAGTTCGCGGTTGCGGGGAGCGAGATCCTCGATGACCGAAGCGGCACCCGCCCAGAACGCGTCGGCGTCTACACCCGTACCGGGCAGCGCCTTCTCGTTCACGAAGTCGTAGAGGACCTTCGCGACCTGCAATCCGTGGACGTTGACGCGTTCCGTCATGGCAACCCTTCTCTCAGCCGGTGAACTCCGGCGGGCGGCGAGCTTCGTCGCCCGGCGACCTCCGCGCACGCCGGTGCGCGCGGGACGTAGTCATGGTACTAGGTCCGGGATCGGGGCTACTGGTCGGTAGTGGTCGGAACGACGGTCTCGAGCAGCCCACGGCACCGCTCGGCGACGCGTGCCCGCAGCGCCGTGCCGCGCTCGGCGAGCGCGGTCTGCTGCCGGAGGTACTCGGCCCGTCCCCGCGGCGTCTCGATCGGGACGGGGTCGTAGCCGAGGGCGGTCAGATCGTACGGGCTGGCCCGCATGTCGAGGGTGCGCGCGTCCAGGGCCAGTTCGAACGCGTCGGCGAGCAGTTCGCCGGGGACCAGCGGACCGAGTTTGAGGCAGTGCCGGTACAGGTCCATCGTGGCGTGCAGGCACCCGGGCTGCTCGTGACGGATCTGATCGTCCCTGGTCAGCACGTTCGCGTTGCGCGGTACGGCGTCGGGGGTGAAGAACCGGAACGCGTCGTAGTGGGTGCAGCGCAGCGGCATCGACTCCACCACCGCGTCGGTTCCCGCCGCGCCCAGCCGCAGCGGGATCGCGTGACGGGTCTCCGGCGTCCGATAGACCATCGCCCACTCGTGCAGTCCGAAGCAGCCGAACCGGGCGGGCCGGGACGCGGTGGCCGAGGTCGACTCCACGATCGCGCCGATCGCCGAGGCACGACGATCCCGGAACTCCTCGGTCACCGCGACGACGCCGCCGCGACGGGCGTAGCCCTGCAGAGCGAGATATTCGTCACCGTCCTCCAGGCCGATGCCGAACCCCGGATGCCAGCGGCGGACCTGGATCGGGCGCGCCGAATAGTAGGTGAACAGGAAGTCGATCACCGCGTGCTTGCGGCCGCGTCGTCGTTCGGCGAGGTACGGGCCGACGAGGGCGTCGATCCGGTCGGCGTGCGCGGCCGCCCGGGCCCGCCACTCGGGTTCGCCGAGGACGGTCCCGACGGTCGCCGGAGAATCCGACGGGCCCGCCGGGGCCGGACTCGCGGGGGTCGACACGTCAGCCGATCCGGTGCGTCGCATCCCGCAGATCGCCGACGAAGGCCTCGGCGAGATCGGCCAGGGCGATCACCCCGACGGTGACGCCGGCGTCGTCGACCACGGCGGCCAGGTGCGCGCTGGCGGTGCGCAGGAGGACGCTCGCCTCGTCGAGGGGCGTCGTGGCGGGCACCCGCGGCAGCGGCCGGATCTTGTCCGCACCCAGGATGCTGTCGTGCCCGAGGTCCTCGTCGAGGATGTCGTCGAGCGCGTCCTTGAGGTGGAGGTAGCCGATGTACGCGCCGTCCAGGCCCCGCACCGGGAAGCGGGAGAAGCCGGTCTCGCGGACCGCGCGTTCCACCTCGCCCAGCCGGGGACCGATCCGGCCGGTGCCGGCATCCACCGCGGCGGGCACGGTGCGCACGTGCCGCAGCGGGATCATCACCTCATCGACGGTGCGTTCGACGGTGCGCAGCGCCCGGACCAGCCGCTCGTGCTCCTCGGCGTCGAGCAGACCGAGTTCCCGCGACTCGGCGATCATCTGCGCCAGCTCGGTCTCGGTCACGGTGGAGGAGACCTCGTCCTTGGGCTCCACGCCGAACAGGCGCAGGGTCCCGTTGGCGAGCGCGTTGTAGAACCAGATGAACGGTCCGACGATCCGGATGAACACCAGCTGCACGGGGATGAGCAGCATCGCCGCCCGCTCGGGACCGGCCAGCGCGATGTTCTTGGGCACCATCTCGCCGAGCAGGATGTGCAGGATCACCACCAGGGTGAGGGCGACGACGAAGGCGATCGGGTGCAGCAGCCCCTCCGGCACCGACAGCGCGTGCAGCGGCCGTTCGATCAGATGCGCGATGGCGGGTTCGCCGACGCGGCCGAGCAGGATGGAGCAGATCGTGATGCCGAGCTGGGATCCGGCGAGCATCAGCGACAGCTTCTCGGAGGCCCGGACGACGGTGCGGGCCCGTTTCTTGCCGGCCTCCTCGAGTGCGACCAGCCGGTCGCGGCGGGCCGCGATCAGGGCGAACTCGGCGCCCACGAAGAAGGCGTTGGCGGCCAGCAGCACGACGGTCAGCAGCACGCCCCACAGGTCACCCACGGGAATCCTCCTCGGTAGCGGGGGTCTCGGGCTGGATCGGGGTCAGCCACACGGCGTCGACGCGGCGGCCGTCCATCGCGACGACGGTGGCACGCCACGCGGTCTCGGGCACGTCGTCGGGATCGGTCACCGCATGGCGCGGCGGGAGGTCGACGATGTCGCCGACCTGCGGGATGGCGCCGAGCAGGAACATCACCTGGCCGCCGAGCGTCTCGTACGCGCCGTCGGGCGCCTGGTAGCCGATCGCCTCGGCCACCTCGTCCACGCGGAGCAGACCCGAGCAGCGGTAACCGTTGCCCACCCGGCTGATGTCGGACTCCTCGTCGTCGTGCTCGTCGGTGACGTTGCCGAGGATCTCCTCGATCAGGTCCTCGGAGGTGACGATGCCCGCGGTGCCGCCGTACTCGTCGACCACCACGCAGATCTCCAGGCCGTCGGCCTTGATCCGCTCCATCAGGGCGTCGCCGTCGAGGCTGCCGGGGACCCGGGTCACCGGACGGGCGAGCGTGCGCAGCGAGGTCGAGTCCTGGGCCTGCGGCGGCACGGTGAACGACTGCTTGATGTGCACCACGCCGACCAGGTTGTCCAGGTCGCCGTCGTCGGCCACCAGGAACCGGGAGTGCCCGGTACGCGAGGCCGCGGCCACCAGATCGCGGACCGTGTCGCCGGGTTCCAGCGACTGCACCCGGACGCGCGGGGTCATCAGATCGTCGGCGTCGAGCGCGCCGAAGCGCAGCGACCGGTCCACCAGAGTCGCGGTGTCGGCGTCGAGCGCACCGCGCAGCGCCGAGTTGCGCACCAGGGCGCCGAGCTCGGCGGCCGAGCGGGCCGAGCCGAGCTCCTCGGTGGGTTCCACCCCGAACCGTCGGACGATCGCGTTCGCCGAGTTGTTCAGCCCGAGGATCGCGGGCTTGAACACCGTCGAGAAGGCGATCATCGGGCCCGCGGTGGCGCGCGCGGTGCCCAGCGGCTTGGCGATCGCCAGGTTCTTCGGGATCAGCTCGCCGAGCACCATCGAGAGCGAGGTCGCCAGGAGCAGCGCCAGGGTCAGGGAGACCCCCGACGCGACACCGGTGGAGACCGGCAGGTGTTTCAGGACCGGATCGAGTAGCTGGGCCAGCACCGGCTCGGCCAGGTAGCCGGTGATCAGCGTGGTGATGGTGATGCCGAGCTGGGCGCCGGAGAGCTGGAACGAGAGCGTGCGATGGGCCCGCGCGACCAACCGGGAACGACGATCATCGCGGCGCTCGGCGTCGTCGTTGACGGTGGACCGCTCCAGCGCGGTCAGCGAGAACTCGGCGGCCACGAACAACGCGGTGCCGAGGGTGAGCGCCAGGAAGCCGACGAGCTTGGCGACGATCAGGAGGATCTCCACCGGCGTGGTTCACCAGCCCCCGGGGAGCGGGCGGCCCTCGGCGAACCCGGCCGCCGACTGGATGCCCAGGACCACCTTCTCGTGGAGTTCGGCGAGATCGCGGGCCCCGGTGTAGGTCGCGGTGCTGCGCAGACCGGCGCAGATGTGGTCGATCAGGTCCTCCACGCTCGGGCGCTCCGGATCGATCCGGATGCGCGAGGACGAGATGCCCTCCTCGAAGAGCGCCTTGCGGGCGCGGTCGTAGGCCTCGTCGGCCGAGGAACGCGCGGCCACGGCCCGCTTGGAGGCCATGCCGAAGCTGACCTTGTACTCGCCCGAGGCATCCGCATGCAGGTCGCCGGGCGACTCGTAGGTGCCGGCGAACCACGAACCGATCATCACGTTCGACGCGCCCGCGGCGATCGCCAGGGCGACGTCGCGGGGATGGCGGACGCCGCCGTCGGCCCACACCGAGGCGCCCAGTTCGCGGGCGGTGGCGGCGCACTCGGCCACCGCCGAGAACTGCGGCCGGCCCACCCCGGTCATCATCCGGGTGGTGCACATGGCGCCCGGTCCGACGCCCACCTTGACGATGGAGGCGCCGGCGTCGATCAGATCCCTGGTGCCTTGCGCGGAGACCACGTTGCCCGCGGCGATCGGCACGCCCAGATCGGCCCCGGCCACCGCGCTCAAGGCGCTGAGCATCTTCGCCTGGTGGCCGTGCGCGGTGTCGACGACGAGCAGGTCGGCACC
This sequence comes from Gordonia sp. (in: high G+C Gram-positive bacteria), assembly GCF_047600385.1. GTDB lineage: Bacteria > Actinomycetota > Actinomycetes > Mycobacteriales > Mycobacteriaceae > Gordonia. Next base: position 2,871,031 of record NZ_JASGKZ010000001.1, read on the forward strand.
GGCCTCGACCAGGGCGCGGGCCTTGCCGACCACGTCGCCGTTGATGCCGACGGCGGTGGCCACCCGCAGGCGGTCGTGCGCGTCGACGTTGGGGCGGTAGATCCCGGCGCGCAGCGCGGCGACGCGGGTCAGCACGCCGGTGAGGACGCCGTCGTCGTCCACCAGCACGGCGAGGTCGGCGTTGGCCTCGGTGAGGGTGTCGAAGATCGCGCGCGGCGCGGTGGTGTCGGGCAGCTGGACCGGGATCGGGGTCATCGCCGACCGCAGGTCGGAGAACATGTCGAGGTCGGGGCCGGCTTCGGCGCGGGCGATCAGACCGATCGGGCGCCCGCCGTCGACCACCACCGCGTAGCCGTGCGCCCGCTTGGGGATGAGGGCCTGAGCGTGCGCCATCAGGTCGCCGGGGCCCAGGACCACGGGGGTGTCGGCCACCAGGTGGCGTGACTTGACGAAGCCGATCGTGTCGGCGGCGGCGGCGAGCGGGACGTCCTGCGGCAGCACCACCAGACCGCCGCGCCGGGCGACGGTCTCGGCCATGCGCTTGCCGGCGATCGCGGTCATGTTCGCGACCACCAGCGGCACGGTGGTCCCGGTGCCGTCGTGGGTGGCGATGTCGACATCGAAGCGGGAGGTCACCTCGGAGCGGTTCGGGACGATGAACAGATCGTCGTAGGTCAGGTCGTGATCGGGCTGATGACCTTCGAGGAAGCGCACGGATGCGGCCTTTCTTGGTGGGGTGGGCACGGGGTGTGCCGGGGAGATGCTAGTGGCTGAGGAGCCGGCTCAGTTCGGTGAGCCAGGGGATCACGACGGCCAGGGTCGGCACCACCAGCAGGGCGGCGGCGATGGCGTACGCGGTGAGGGAGAGGCGGCGGACGCTCTCGGCGGCGAGCGGCTGATAGGTGAGGCGGCGGACCCGGACGACGGTGGTCGGGCCGCCGACGGCCATCGCGCCGCGGGGTGCGGTCGCGTCGGCGCAGGCGACGAGCGCCCGGCCCACCGAACGACGGCCGGTGGCGTGGACGGCCTGATCGTCGGCGAGCGCTTCGACCAGAAGACGGACCGCGGCCAGCGCCGACCGGGAGCGGACGAACCGCGGGAAGGCCGCGTGCAGGGCGATGAACGCCTCCAGGACGAGGTCGTGCCGGGCGCGCAGGTGGGCGCGTTCGTGCTCGATCACCGCGGCCAGCTCGTCGGCGGTGAGGCGATCGAGGACGCCCTCGGAGAGCACCACGCGGGCCCGCAGGCCGGGCAGGCAGTAGGCGAGGGGTGCGCGGACGTCGAGGACGCGGATGTCCGGGCCCGCGGCGTGGTGCAGATCGGCGCGATCGACCAGGTCGACCAGAGTGCGGTGGGTGCGGCGCCGGGACCGGGTGCCGAACCCGATGGCGGCCACGGTCAGCAGCAGGCGGCCGCCGATCACCAGCGTCGCGGCGAACGCGAGGACGTACACCGACCAGGTGAACCAGCCCAGTCGCGCGATCTCCTCGGCGGGACTGGTGGTGGGGATCCCGTCCGGTCCGGGCGCCAGCAGGTTCGCGGCGATGGCGAGTCCGGTGCTGAACGCGGAGAGGACGGCGGCCACGGCGATCGACTGCCAGAGGGTCATCGCCGCACGCGGCGCGTACAGCGGCCACTCGGCGCGGGCCAGGGCCTCGGGGATCGGGCCGACGAGAGCGACGGTGAGGATACCGAACAGCAGCGCGGTCATCGGTCTTCCTCAGGGTCTCGTCCGGCGGGCGGGGTCAAGAATACGTCTTACGCCCGCGCGGTGCCCAATGGACCGGGAAAACGCCCCGGCGGGTCCGCGAAGCGGGCCGTCACGGGACCGCGCGTTCGGCGGCCTCCAGCTCGTCGAGCGCCTCGCGGAGGGCGGCGGCCTCGTCGGCGCCGACCCGGCCCACGAAGGAGACGAGGGCGGCGTGGCGCGATCCGGGCGCGTCGGCGCCGCGGAGGGCGTCGACCATGAGGCTGGCGACCAGGTCTTCCCGGGGGCGGCTGGCGGCGTAGCGGTGCGCGCGGTCGTCGCGGATCTGGGTGACCAGATCCTTCTTCGCGAGGCGCTGCAGGACGGTCATCACCGTGGTGTACGCGAGCGAGCGGCTCTGGGAGAGTTCGGCGTGCACCTGTCGCACGGTCTGAGGGGTGGGGGAGGCCCACAGCGCGTCCATGACGGCGCGCTCGAGATCGCCGAGTCCGTTCATCTTCTTCATTCTACGCCCGTTCTCAATCCAAGCTCTTCGGTCGTTGCCTTAGTGCAACGACCGAGCGGTATCGGTTGTTCCCGGTGGTGCCGGCATGCCCGGCGACCTGGGGTTTCTCCGACGAGTTGACATCGAAGTAAGGCTAGCCTACATTATCTTTCAAGGATCGCGTGAGAGTCCTGAGGGCTGCAGAGACCCCCGGTCCTTATGGCGAAAGCCCCCGGCGCCGCAAGGTGCACCGGGGGCTTTCGTCGTTCCGGGGGTCGCACCGGGCCCGGGTCGTGGCAAGCTTGCCGACATGAGCGATGAACTGGAAGAACTCACCGCACGGGGACTGGACAAGGTCCTCGGGCTCCGCTGGATCGAGTGCACCGGCGACGGTACGCGCGCTGTGTTGGACATCACTCCCGAGCATCACCAGCCGTTCGGGATCGTGCACGGCGGCACCTACTGCGCCGTCGCCGAGAGCGCCGCGAGCATCAGCGGCTACTGCTGGCTGCAGGAGAAGGGGTACGGCGGCGCCGCGGTGGGCGCCAACAACAGCACCGACTTCCTGCGCCCGATCAGCGAGGGCACGCTGCACATCAGCACCACGGCGATCCACCGGGGGCGCCGACAGCAGCTCTGGCAGGTCGACATGGTCGACGACGCGGGCACCCTGATCGCCCAGTCCCGCGTCCGACTGGCCAACATCGAACTGCCGGAGGGCTGAACCGGTCCGTTCGGACCGGTCGCGCGGAATCGGGATCGATACGCGGGACGGGAGTCGGCCGCGCGGCATGAATCGACGCGGGACGCGAACAGACGAGGGGCCCGCCGGCGGCGGGCCCCTCGTCGTTCATGAATCCGGATCGGCCGTCAGGCCCCTTCGGCCTTCTTCTCGGCAGGACCGTCGTCGGACGGCTTCCGGCCGAGCGTCTTGGCCGCGGTCGCCTGGTCGAGGTCGTGGCGTTCGGCCTCGGACAGGCGCAGGCGCTCCAGATACGAGAGCTCCTGCAGCGCCGACCGCGCGTACACCTGCTGCTCGGTGATCGCCAGCTGGGTGCGACCGCGCGTGGTGAACGAGAACCCCCAGTTCAAGAGGGTGTTCAGGCGGTTGCGGTAGCCCACCAGGTACACCAGGTGCAGCGCCAGCCAGCCCAGCCACGCGATGAAGCCCTCGGTCTCGAACTTCTTCTTGGTGCCCGGGATGGGCACCTGCATCACGGCGCTGAACCGCGACACGGTGGCCATCGAACCCTTGTCGTAGTACGAGAACGGCTTGCGCTGCTCGGGGGTCTGGCCCTTCTTGATCTCGGCCAGGATCGCATCGGCCGCGTACCGGCCGCCCTGGATGGCGCCCTGCGCCACGCCCGGCACCCCGTCGACGGCCATCATGTCGCCGACGACGAAGATGTTCGACTTGTCGGCGACGGTCAGGTCCGGGCCCACCTTGACCCGACCGGCCCGGTCGAGCTCGACGCCGGTCTTGTCGCGCAGCACCTCGCCCAGGGCGCTGGCCTGCACGCCGGCCGACCACACCTTGCACTGGCTCTCGATCCGGCGCTCGGTGCCGTCCTTGTCGCGGACCACGAGGCCGTCGTAATCGAGGTCGACGACCATGGCGTCGAGCTGGATCTCCACGCCGAGCTTCTCCAGGCGCTTGGCGGCCTTGGCGCCGAGCTTGGGGCCGAAGGGCGCCAGCACGGCCGGGGCGGCGTCGAGCAGGATCACCCGGGCCTCGGTGGGGTCGATGTTGCGGAACGCGTTCTTGAGCGTCTTGTCGCTCATCTCGGCGATCTGGCCGGCCATCTCCACGCCGGTGGGGCCCGCGCCGACGACCACGAAGGTCATCAGCTTCTCCTGCTCGGCGGGATCGTCGGAGAGCTCGGCCTGCTCGAAGGCGCCGAGGATCCGGCCGCGCAGCTCGAGGGCGTGGTCGATGGTCTTCATGCCGGGCGCGTACTCGGCGAACTGGTCGTTGCCGAAGTACGACTGATCCGCGCCGGCGGCGATGATCAGGTCGTCGTACGGGGTCTCGGTGACGCGCTCGAGCAGCTGCGAGTAGACGACCTGCTTCTCCACGTCGATGTCGTAGACCTCGCCGAGCAGGGTGCGGGTGTTCTGCTGCTTCTCCAGGACCACGCGCGTGGCCGGGGCGATCTCGCCCTCGGCGACGATGCCGGTCGCGACCTGGTAGAGCATCGGCTGGAACAGGTGTGTCGTGGTCTTGGCGATCAGCGTGACGTCGACGTTCTTGGCCTTCTTCAGGCGCTGGGCCGCGAACAGACCGCCGAAGCCCGAACCGACGATGACGACTTGACGGCGCCGGGTCGAGTCGGCGGAGGTGGCTGCGCTCATCAATGGCTCCTGTGGGGCGTAGGGCCCCGGAGGCGCGGGGGTGGTGGCCGCCGGGGTGACTTATGGACGCTCGAAGTCTCTCACGGCAGCGCCCGGGTGTCAGCGGACTCCCCGCAGTGGCGTCCGGTTCTCCGTTCAGCCGGCGCGGGTGCCGGTCGACGATGCCCGCTGCGACGCCGCCCAATGCACGGCGCGGCCGCGGTTGGCGTACCAGGTGTCGCGGAGCAACTCGTACTCCACCATGGTCTCGGCGTCGTCGGCGGCCTCCGCGTCGGTCAACTCCTCCGCGTCGGTGTCGGCGGCGAGCCGCATGCCCAGACGCTGCATCACGCGCTGACTGGCCAGGTTGTCCGAATGCGTGCTCGCGAAGATCCGCGTGGCCTCGGTCTCGGCGAACATCATGGTGATCAGCGTCGACGACGCCTCGACGGCGAAACCGCAGCCCCACGACTCGCGGCGCAGCCGATAACTGAGTTCGAGTTCGCCGGGTCGGCTGTGCCGGGGGGTGCGCAGTTGCACCCAGCCGTGGAACTCGGCGTCGCGGTCGTGGATGAGCCACATGCCGGTGCCGTGCTCGTTCTGCTGGGCCTGCATGCGCGGGATCACCCAGTCGGCCACGGTCGTCGCGCTGGTGGCCGAGCCGCCGCTGACGAAGCGCATCACCTCGGGGTCCGAATCGAGCGCCACGAGTCGCTCGACGTCGTCGAGCGTGACCGGGCGCAGCACGAGGCGACGGGTCCTGAGCAGCACGCGGCCCACTGTATCGGCCTCGCGTCGGGGAGACGAGCGCGCTCGACTAACGTGCAGGTGGTGTCGGAGACGTCGAAGAGGACCAGTTCGGACAGCGCACCCCACGTGGTGCCCGTCGCCCTGCGCTGGGGCGACATGGATTCGCTCGGCCACGTGAACAACGTGCAGTTCGCGCGGCTCTTCGAGGAGGCGCGCGTCCGGTCGATGAACGACTGGTTCGACGGCGACCGCGGTGAGGGCATCGGAATGGTCGTGGCGCATCAGGAGATCGAGTTCGCGGCGCCGCTGTACTACTCGCCGGAACCGGCGCAGTGCGAGATCCGGGTGTCGCGGATCGGCGGGAAGTCGTTCGACTTCGCCTACCGGCTCACCGCCGCGGATGGCACCGTCGGAGCGATCGCGGAGACGACGATCACCGTCCTCGACCTGGACACCGGCCGCCCGACGCCGCTGTCCGAGCGGGCCCGCGAGGTCCTGGAGCGTCACCTGGGTGAGCCTGCGCCGTTCCGTCGTCGTCGTTGAGAGCGCCGTCGTCGAGAGTGCCGTCGAGGTCGCGGTCGTCGCGGTCCGGGCCGTCGATGCCGGGGCGGGCGGTTCCCGGCCGCCGGGCGTGATCGGACCGATTCTGTCGTAGCCCACCGATACCATCGGCCACGATTCGGATTCACCGCGGCGTCCTCACGCCGCGGAGCGAGACAGGGGGGCTCCGAATGCTGACCGTGCACAGGGCCGAACGGGCCGACGTGTTGGCGGACGTGCTGGCCGGACAGCTGGCGACGCCGCAGGAGGATCCGCTGGCCGCCGAGGTCGTCGCGGTCCCGGAACGGGGCGTCGAGCGATGGCTCCGGCAGCAGCTGGCGCGGCGGCTCGGGACGTCCGGGCACGACGACGGCATCGCCGCGAACATCGATTTCTCCTCGCCCGAACGGTTGCTCCGCGAGACGGTGGTGGCCGTCGCCGACGACCCCGATGCCGCGCAGGCCTGGTACTCCGATCGGCTGATGTGGCCGGTGCTGCAGGTGCTCGATGCGCATCTGGACGATCAGCTCCTGGCCGTGTTGCGCAGACATCTGTCCGGGGAGTCGGGTCGGGGCCGCCGACTCGCCGCGGCGTCGACGATCGCCGGACTGTTCGCCGGATACGGCTGGCAGCGGCCGTCCATGCTCGCCGACTGGGCCGCGGGCCGGGACACCGACGGCGCCGGTTCCGCGCTTCACGAGGACTTCCGGTGGCAGCCGTGGTTCTGGCGCGAGGTGCGCGCCGTGATCGGACAGCCGCACGTGGCCGAGCAACTCGACGACGTGCTCGTGCGCGTGACGTCGTCGCCGGAGCTGGTCGACCTGCCGGACCGGCTCGCGTTCTTCGGTCCCACCCGGATCCCCGAGTCCCTGCGGCGCCTGCTGGGGGCGCTCGCACAGACGCGTGAGGTGTCGCTGTTCCTGCCGCATCCCTCCGATGCGCTGTGGCGCGCGGTCGCCGCCGATCCCGCCCCGGTGCCGCGGACGCGGGACCGGCGTTCCGGGCATCGCCCCGACCATTCGTTGCTCGCGGCCCTCGCGTGGGACGTGCGGGAACTCCAGGAGGTCCTCGCTCCGCTCGGCGCGGCGGACGTCCACCACCGGCCGCCGGATGCCCCGGCGTCGCCGTCGGAGGCGCCGTCGTTGCTCGCGGCGGTGCAGGACGGTCTGCGTCGTGATCGTCTGGCCGCGGTGGCCGGGGTCGTCGCCGACGACTCCCTCGAAGTGCACTCCTGCCACGGCCCGGAACGCCAGGTCGAGGTGCTGCGCGACCGGCTGCTGCGGCTGTTCGACGACCACCCCGATCTGGAACCGCGTGACGTGCTCGTCCTGTGTCCGGACGTGGAGACCTTCGCCCCGCTGATCCAGGGGGCCTTCGGGCAGGCCGGGCTCGACCATCCGGGGTTCTCGCTCCGGGTCCGGCTGGCCGACCGCGGACTGCGCGAGACCAACGAGGTGCTCGACGTCCTGGCGGCGGTCCTGAACCTCGCGGCCGGTCGGGTCACCTCGGGCGATCTGCTCGATCTGCTCGCCCGGCCCGCGGTCCGGCGCCGATTCGAGTTCACCGACGACGACCTCGACGTCCTCGCCGGCTGGGTGGAACGATCCGGGATCCGCTGGGGGATCGACGGCACGCAGCGCGCCCGCTTCGGGCTCGACGGATTCCCCCACGGCACGGCGACCATCGGCCGCGACCGGGTGCTGCTCGGCGTCCTGGCCGAGGAGACCGCCAACCAGTGGCTCGGCGTCGGACTCCCGCTCGACGGCATCGAGTCCACCAAGATCGACCTGGCCGGCCGTTTCGCCGAGCTGATCGACCGGCTCGCCGCGCTGCTCGCCGAGATGGATGCGCCGCATCCGGCTGCGCAGTGGGCCGAGTTGCTGGTGCGGACCGTCGACCTGTTGACGCTTCCCGGCCACGAGGCGCAGTGGCAGCGCGCCCAAGCCGTCGGGATGCTCACCGACTCGCTCGGCGCACCCGGTGCCCGCGACACCGAACTGGCGCCGTCCGACCTCCGAGACCTGATGGACCGACTGCTCACCGCCCGCCCCACCCGGGCCAACTTCTGCACGGGCGAGCTGACCGTGTGCACGCTGACCCCGATGCGATCGGTGCCGCATCGGGCGGTGGTGCTGCTCGGGCTCGACACCGGTGTCTTCCCCGTGCCGCCGTGATCGACGGCGACGACGTCCTGGGCCGGTCGCCGCTGGTCGGGGAGCGGGACCGGCACGACGAGGACCGGCAGACGTTCCTCGACGCGATCGGGTCCGCGACCGAACATCTGATGATCTTCCACACCGGTTCGGATCCGGTGACCGGCGCACCGGTGCCGCCGCCGGTGGTGGTGAGTGAACTGATCGAGACCGCGGCCGCGGTGCTCGACGCGCCCGCGCACGAGTCCGGCCTGGTCCGCCGACACACGCTGCACGCCTTCGATGCGAGGAACTTCCGCGGTGTCGACGGCCCGCCGCAGAGCTACGACCGCAGACTGCTCGGCGGAGCCCGCGCCCTGGCCCGGCTCACGGCCGACGGCGACCGGGGTCGCCGTCCGCCGCTGTTGCGCGATGCGGTGCTGCCGCCGCACGATCCCAGCGGCGACATCGACCTGGCCGACCTGACCGATTTCTTCGGCGGGCCCGCCGAGCGTTTCGTCCGGCAGCGACTCGGTGTGCTGCTGCCCCGACACGACGAAGCACATCCGGATCAGCTCGACGTCGCCCTCGACGGCCTGGAGCAGTGGAAGATCGGCGACCGGCACCTCCGCGGTGTCCTGAGCGGTGAGCAGCCCCCGGTCCTGGGCAGTGCGGAACTGCGTCGCGGCACCCTGCCGCCGTTCGCGCTCGGCCTCAGGACGCTCGCGCCGATCGAGGAGAAGGCGCAGGCCATCGGCCTGCTCGCCCAGAGCCACCGGACACACGACCACGGTCGGACCGTCGACGTCCTGTACCGGCTGGCCGACGGGCGGCGGCTGTACGGCACCCTCGGCGACGTCTTCGACGACCGTCTGGTGTCGGTGAACTACTCGCGGCTCAAACCCGGGCACCGGCTGTCGGCGTGGATCCGATTGCTGGCGGCCGCGGCCGGATCGTCGCACCGGATCCGGGAGGCCGTGGTGGTCGGCGGCGGCCGCGGACCCCGCGCCGAGATGTGCCGGCTGCGCGTCCCGGACGATCCCGCCGCGGTGCTGGAACTGCTGATCGCCGTGCGCGATGCCGGACTCCGCGCCCCGCTCTGGCTGCCGCCCGCCGCCGCGGAGGTCGCGGCCCGCACGGCGCGCGGCGGCCGTCCGGCCGCAGCGATCCGGGCGGTGCACGGGCTGCCCGCCTGGGAGCTGAAAGACCAGTACGCCGGGCTGATCCTGTACGACGACCCGGACGGCGAACGACGCCTCCCGCCCGGAGAACTGATGGCGCTCGCGGCTGCGGCGCCGTTCGTGGAACTGGCGCCGCGCCTGCCCGACGTCGCCGAGGTGGACGGGGATGCGACCGGTGGTCTGCGGACCTTCGTGCGATTGGCTCGCGCGGTGTTCGGCCCGCTGCTGGACGAGGAGAGCCGACGATGACGACGATCGAACCCTTCGATCCCTGCGGTCCGCTGCCGACCGGAACGACGGTCCTGGAGGCCAGCGCCGGCACCGGTAAGACGTACGCGATCGTCTCGACGGCGATCCGCTATCTGGCCGACGGCATCCCGGTGGAACGGCTGCTGATGGCGACGTTCTCCAACGCGGCCTCCGACGAACTGCGGGATCGGACCCGCGAACGGCTCGCCGGCGCGCTGGCCGCACTCGCCGACCCGGCGGCGACCCGCAGCCGACCCGAAGCCGATGCGGTCTTCGTCCTGCTGTGCACCGGGACCGACGCCGAGGTGGCCCGGCGCCGGCGCAATCTCGCGGTGGCGATGAGCGACTTCGACGCGGCGACGGTCGCGACCACGCACACCTTCTGCAACCGGATGCTGGCCGCACTCGGCTTCCTCGGTGAACGCGATCAGCGGTTCCCGATCGTCGAGGCGGTCGACGATCTGGTCGAAGAACTCGCCCGCGACATGTATCTGCGGAGGTTCGCCGCTGGCGCCGACGGGGCTCCCGACCTGGCGACGGTGATCGCCGTCGCGCGGGCCGCGGTGGCGCAGTCGACGGCGGACCTGGCCCCGGACCCCGACGAGTGCGACGAGCCCGCCGCCCTGCGGGTGGATCTGGCCACCGACGCGCGGGACCGGATCGAGCACCGCAAACGACTGGCCCGGGTGCGCACCTACGACGACCTCCAGAACGTGCTGTACCGCATCGTCACCACTCCCGAACTCGGTGAGGCCGCCCGGACACGGATCCGCGCGCAGTTCTCGGCGGTGCTGATCGACGAGTTCCAGGACACCGACCCGCAGCAGTGGGGCATCGTCCGGGCGTGTTTCCACGAGTCCGGCGGACCGGACGGCGCCGGACGTATCCCGCTGATCCTGGTGGGCGATCCGAAACAGTCGATCTACGCCTTCCGTGGCGCCGAGGTGCTCAGCTATCTCGGCGCGGTCCGCGAAGCCGACCACCTGCGCCGACTCGGTGTCAACCGGCGCAGTGATGCTCCGCTGGTCACCGCCCTCGGCGGCGTGTTCGCCGGGACCGCCTTCGGCGACCCGGCGATCACCTATCCGCCGGTGACCGCGGCACGGTCGTCGTCGTGTATCCGCTCCGCCGACGAGGCGGCCCCGCACTCGGGGTTCGCCGCGCCGATCCGCCTGCGGGCGTTCCTGAACGGAGACTTCCCGAGCGAAGGCCTGCCGTCGGTGGCCCAGGTGCGCGCGAAGGTCACCGAGGACGTCGCCGACGACCTCGCCGCGCTCCTGGACTCGGGCACCCGCATCGACGCCGGTGACGGCCGGGGGATGCGACCCGTCGAGCCCGCCGACGTCGCGATCCTGGTGCGTCTGAACAAGACCGTGGAACCGCTGCAGACCGCGTTGGCGGCACGCGGGATCTCGTCGGTGGTGCGGTCGGGGACGTCGATCTTCAAGACGCCCGCCGCCCGGCACTGGTGGTACGTGCTGGCCGCGATCGAGCAGCCGTCGGCGTCGGCGAAGGTACGGCTGGCCGCACTCACCCCGCTGCTCGGCATCACCGCCGAGCGACTCGATGCGGGCGGCGACGAACTGGTCGGCGATCTCGCCGCGGTGCTCGCCGACCTCGGACGGGTGCTGGCCGAAGGCGGGTTCGCGTCGATGTCGTCGCGCCTGTTCGACCACTTCCGCACCGAGGAACGCGTCCTCGCCCGCTCCGGCGGCGAACGATTGCTCACCGATCTGCGCCAGTTGGCGGACCTGAGCAATCGGCATCTCGTGGCGGGGCAGGGCGGTCTGGCATCGCTGGCGACCTGGCTCGGCGAGCAGATCGCCGACCCGTCCGGGATGCGTCACGGCGGTGCCCAGACCCGGCGCCTCGACCGCGACACCCGCGCCGTCTCGATCATGACGGTGCACGCGAGCAAAGGCCTGCAGTTCCCGATCGTCTACGTCCCGTTCGGTTGGGACGGCGCGCGGATCCCGGAGCGGGAGACGTTCGTCTACCACGACCGGTCGCAGAACCGGCGGCTCGACGTCGGCGGTCCGGCCGCCCCCGGACAGCCGGCGCGCGACGCCCTGGCCCGGACCGAGGAGGCCGGGGAGGATCTGCGGTTGCTGTACGTCGCGATGACCCGGGCGCGTTCGCAGGTCACGGTGTGGTGGGGTCCGTCGGTGCCGACCCGGCAGGGGGCGCTGCACCGGCTCCTGTCCACCGCGCGGGACCGCCGGGCCGCCGTCGACGCCGGGGTGGAGAGCATCCCGATCCCGCTCACCGCGGAGATCCCGGGAACCGACGCGGAGATCGTCGCCGATCTGCGGGCGGTCGCCGCGACCGTTCCGGCCGGTCTGATCGAGGTGGGCGCCGCCGGCCGTCATCCGGCCGGGATGCACTGGACTCCGCCGAGCGCGGAGGCCGGGGCGCCGGAGCTGCGGGCCGCGACCTTCGGCCGGACGATCGACCGGGAGTGGCGGCGGACGTCGTACTCGGGCATCGTCCGGGACGCGCACGCCGCGGGACACGCGGGACACGCGGGACACGCGGGACACGCGGGGCCGGCGACGGACGCCGTCCTGCAGACCGGGAGCGAACCCGAGGACGGGCTGATCGACGACGAACCGGTGCCCGGCGACGAGCCGCGCGCAGTGCCCGAATCCGCGGATCCGGCGAGCCCGGCCGAGGCTCTGCCGTCGCCGATGAACGGTCTGCCCTACGGTGCGGGCTTCGGCACGCTGGTCCACGAGGTCCTGGAACACGTGGACACCTCGGCGCCCGATCTGGCGGCCCACGTGCGTCTGCGTACCGCCGAGGGGGCCGCGCACCGCGGCGTCGAGATCGACGTCGATCGGCTGGCCGCCGCGCTGGTCGGGGTGCTCACCACACCGCTCGGATTCGGCGACCTGGCCGGGATCGGCCCGCGCGATCGGCTCGCCGAACTCGATTTCGAGCTCCCGCTGGCGGCCCCCGGATTCACCCTCGACGAGGTGGGCGACCTGCTCGCCGAGCACCTGCCGGAGGACGATCCGCTCCGCGACTACGCCGACACCGTGCGCGAAGCCTCCCAGGACCGGTTCCGCGGCTTCCTGACCGGCAGCATCGACTCGGTGCTGCGGACCCCGGACGGGCGGTTCGTCGTCGTCGACTACAAGACCAACCGGTTGCGGCCCGGGGAACTGGCCGTCGAGGACTTCGACACGACGGCGATGGCGCAGGAGATGATGCGGTCGCACTATCCGCTGCAGGCGCTGCTGTACTCGGTGGCGGTGCACCGGTATCTGCGGTGGCGGATGCCGTCGTATCGGCCGGAGGTCCACCTGGGTCCGGTGCAGTACCACTTCGTGCGGGGCATGGCCGGGCCGGAGACCCCGCCCGGGTGCGGCGTGTTCGAGTGGCGTCCGTCGGCGGCGCTGGTCGAGGCGATGTCGGATCTGTTGGCCGGGATCGGCCACACCGCAGCCGATGTCGGGTCCAGCGTGGCCGGGTCGAGCCGCAGGAGACCGAAGGGTGTCGAAGCCGAGGAGGCGACGCGATGAGTGCTCAACTGGTGGCCGCCGAGACCGGTGCGCTGCGCGTGTTCAATCGGGCGGGCGTGTTCGCCGCCGCCGACGTGCACGTGGCGCGGCGGGTGGCCGCGCTGAGCGGGGCGCACATCGGCGACGACGAACTGATCGCCCTGGCGCTGGCCGTCCGCGCGGTCCGAACCGGCTCCACCTGCGTGGAACTCGCCGAGATCACCTCGATCGTCCCCGAACACCCGGACACCGGGACCGACGAGCCCGGCGGGGCGGAGGCGCCGACCGAGCCGTTGCCGTGGCCCGATCCGGCGCGACTGGTGCAGACGCTGCGCTCGTCGCCGCTGGTCACCGGGTGCCCGAGCGGACCGCTGCGACCGCTCGCCCTGGTCGACTCCGAATCCGGTCCGCTGCTGTACCTGCGCAAGTACTTCCGTCAGGAGCAGAGCATCCGGGAGATCCTGGAGCGTCGTCGCGGTGCGCGGCCGGAGGTGGACCCGGACGAGCTCCGGACCGCGATCGAATCGGTGTTCGGCCCGGCCGGCGCCGTCTACGACCGCCAGCGGGCCGCGGCGGCGCTCGCGGCGACGTCGTGGACGACGGTCCTGGCCGGCGGTCCGGGCACCGGTAAGACGTACACGGTGGCCCGGCTCCTCGCGGTGATGGAGCAGTTGCTGGGCGAGAACGCGCGGATCGGTCTGTGCGCGCCCACCGGTCGGGCGGCGGCGCAGATGCAGTCGTCGATCAACGACTACCGCACCAGTCTGCGTCCGCTGCACCACGAACCGGTCGCGACCACGGTGCACAAGATGCTCGGCTCCCGCCCGGACGGTTCCTTCGCCCGCGGTGCCGACAACCGGTTGCCGTACGACGTGGTGGTGGTGGACGAGACGTCGATGCTGTCGGTCACCATGATGAGCCGTCTGCTGGAGTCGTTGCGGCCGGACACCCGACTGATCCTGGTGGGCGATCCGCACCAGCTCTCGTCCGTGGACGCCGGCGTCGTGCTGGCCGATCTCGTCGACCGTGTCGGCCGGGTGGAGACGGACCTGCCGACGGCGTTCTCGGCCGTCGCCGCGCCGCCGGACGGCGAGTTCGATGCCGACGAGCGCCTGGCGCTGACCGACGGGGTGATCACCCTGACCCGCGGGCACCGCTACGGCGGTCAGATCTCGGCGGTCGCCGCCGCCGTCAAGGCGGCCACCGGTCCCGAGGACGCCGGGCGGGTCGTCGATCTGATCACCGGAGAGGCCGCGCAGCGGTTCGCCGGGGACACCGAGGGCCGAGTGATCCTGGTGGATCCGGACCAGCTGGACGAGGTCCGCGACCAGGTGCTTCTCTGGGCCCGGGATCTCCACGGCGCCGCCCGGGCCGGAGAGGCGCGCGCGGCCCTGACCGCGCTGATGGCGCACCGCGTGCTGTGCGCGCACCGCGACGGCCGCTACGGGGTCTCCGGCTGGTCGCGGCGCATCGTCGAATGGATCAACGAAGCCCTCGGCGGGGTGGTCCCGATGACCGGGCACTACGTCGGAGAGCCGCTGCTGGTGAACAGGAACGACGCCGCGCACCGCATCTTCAACGGCGACTCGGGGGTGGTGATCGCCGACGGCGACGGGCACAGCGTGGTCTTCGAACGCGGCGAGGAGATCATGAGCCTGTACCCGAGCCAGGTGGCCGACGCCTCACCGGTCTACGCGATGACGATCCACCGGAGCCAGGGCAGCCAGTTCGGCGCGGTCACGGTGGTGCTCCCCGAGGTGGACGCGCAGCTGCTCACCAAGGAGCTGCTGTATACCGCGGTGACGCGGGCCCGGGAGACCGTGTTCATCGTGGGGACGGAGGCCGAGCTGATCGCCGCGGTGAACCGTCCGGTCCAGCGCGCGAGCGGCCTCGGCCTCACGGTGACCGAGTTCGACTAGCGACCCGCACGGCGCGGTCGGGTGATCACGTCTCCTCCTTCACCGAGGGACCGCTGTCGATGTGCCCGGGTTCTCGCTTCCGCCGCCGGGAGATCGTTTCAGTCGCCGGTTGAGCCGGGGAGGAACGAAGTGACGAGCCGTGTCGAAACCCGCCCGTCGGCGAGACGGTGGCGCGGGACCCTTCGACTCCGGCTCCTGCGTCGCCGGGCTCAGGGATCGGAGGAGAGTGCGCTCTCGGCTCCCGGATCAGATCAGCGAACGACCGCCCGGGATCAGATCACGACGACGGTAGGCCTCCCACCCGAGGAACAGGCGCTGCATGTCCTTGGGGAGGGTCATGAAGTGCTGCATCGAGCCGCTCCGGGAGAGCTCGGTGGTGTGGGAGCGGATGGCCCGGATCTTCTGGCCGAGATGATGCCGCAGGTCCAGCTTCACGCTCACCAGGTCGGGGGCGGTGCCCGCGATGATGATCTTGGAGTCCTCGAACAGGTGCGGGCGGAGCGTGTCGACGGTGGCCTTGGGCAGCGTCGCGAAGTACAGCGACGACGTCTGCCAGGGTGCGCCGAGTTCGGGTGCGTAGCTGCCGATGGCGGCCACGTCCGCGGCGATCACCGCCAGCCGGTGCGCGTGCATGTGGTCGGGGTGCCCGTAGATGCCGTACGCGTTGTAGGTCACGATCACCTCCGGCCGCAGCCGCCGGATCTGTTCGACGATGAGGCGCACGGCGTCGTCGAACGGCACGTCCACCAGACGCGGTGCGCCGGGCGCCGACTCGGGGACGAAGCAGTCGGCGTACCCGAGCATGATCGGCGGCCTGGGCATGCCGAGTTCACCGGTCGCATCCAGCAGTTCGCGGTGGCGGCTGGTGCCCTCGGCCCACGTGCAGGTGATGAGGTCGGTCTCGGCCCCGCGCGCGGCGAGGTCGGCGATCAGGCCGCCCGTCCAGAGCGACTCGTCATCGGGGTGGGCGTGGACAAAGAGCGCGCGGGGAGCATCGGGCACGGACCCGAGGATACGCTCTCGGGCCCCCGGTAAGCTGTGCTCGCGCGCGAGAGAGATGCGCGAGACATTCCATTCCACCGACTGATCAGGGAGCACTCCGTCATGAGTTCGCAAGTTCATGAGTTCCAGGCCGAAGCCCGCCAGCTGCTGGACCTCGTCGTACATTCGATCTACTCCAACAAGGACAGTTTCCTGCGCGAGTTGATCTCGAACTCCTCCGACGCCCTCGACAAGCTGCGGATCGAGTCGCTGCGCGACAAGGACCTGGTCGCCGACACCTCCGACCTGCACGTGCGACTGACCCCCGATGCCGATGCGCGCACCCTGACCGTGTCCGACAACGGCATCGGCATGAGCCGTGACGACGTCGTCGAACTGATCGGCACCGTCGCGAAATCGGGGACCGCGCAGATGCGCAAGGCCCTGACCGAGGCCGGCGATGCCGCGTCGGAGGAGCTGATCGGCCAGTTCGGCATCGGCTTCTACTCGACGTTCATGGTCGCCGACCGGGTCGTCATGGTCACCCGCAAGGCCGGGGAGACCGTCGGCACGCGCTGGGAGTCCACCGGCGACGGCACCTACACCATCGACGACGTCGACGACGCCCCGCAGGGCACCGCGATCACGCTGCACCTCAAGCCGGTCGACGAGGAGAACGCCCTCCACGACTACGCCGGCCCCGCCGTGCTGCGCGGCCTGGTGAAGAAGTACTCGGACTTCATCTCGTGGCCGGTGCGCATGGAGGAGGTCAAGACCACTCCCGCGGAGGAGGAGGGCGGCGAGCCGACGGTGGAGACCGTCGACGCGGTCCTGAACTCGCAGAAGGCGCTGTGGGCCAAGACCAAGGACGAGGTCACCGACGACGAGTACGCCGAGTTCTACCGGCACATCAGCCACAACTGGGACTCGCCGCTGGAGACCATCTCGCTGCACGCCGAGGGCACCTTCGAGTACCAGGCGCTGCTGTTCCTGCCGACGCAGGCGCCGTTCGACCTGTTCATGCGCGAGCGCAAGAGCGCACTGCACCTGTACGTGCGCCGCGTGTTCATCATGGACGACTGCCCCGAGCTGATGCCCGAATACCTGCGCTTCGTGCAGGGCGTCGTCGACGCGAACGACCTCTCGCTCAACGTGTCCCGCGAGATCCTGCAGCAGGATCGGCAGATCCGTGCGATCCGCCGGCGCCTGGTGAAGAAGGTGATCGGCACCGTGCAGGAGATGCAGGATCGTCGTCCCGAGGACTACCAGACGTTCTGGAGCAACTTCGGCCGCGTCTTCAAGGAAGGCCTGGTGAACGACCAGGACAACTTCCAGGCGTTGCTGAAGGCCTCGGTGTTCGATTCGACCGCCTCGGAGACCGAGCCGACCACCCTCGCCGACTACCTGTCGCGCTGCGGCGCCGACCAGGACGTCATCTACTACATGACCGGCGAGACCCGGCAGCAGATCGAGCGGTCGCCGCATCTGGAGGGCTTCCGCGCCAAGGGCATCGAGGTGCTGCTGCTCTCGGATCCGGTGGACGAGATGTGGACCTCGGCGATGCCGGAGTTCGAGGGCAAACGTTTCGTGTCCGTCGCGAAGGGTGAGGCCGACCTCGACGACGACGCCGACGACGACGCGGAGCGCGACGCCGAGTTCGCCGACCTGCTCACCTGGCTCACCGGGGTGCTCGACGCCGATGTGAGCGAGACCCGCCTGACCAAGCGGCTCACCGATTCGGCGGCCTGCCTGGTGGGGGACCAGTTCTCGATGTCGCCGCAGCTGGAGAAGCTGTACCGCGCGTCAGGGCAGCCGATGCCGCACACCAAGCGGATCCTGGAGCTCAATCCGGGGCACGCGCTGGTGACCGGCCTCGCGCAGGCGCACAAGGCGGCGGGCGACGACGCCTCCGCGTTGGAGCCGACCGCCAAGCTGCTCTACTCGATGGCGCTGCTGGCCGAGGGCGGTGAGCTCGCCGATCCCGCCGAGTTCGCCAAGCTGCTCTCGGACACCCTGGTGGCCGGACTGAAGTGACCCGATGGGCCTCCTGACACCGCTCGCGGTCCGCATCGGTGCGCTCTCGTGGATGCCGCGGTGTCTGCCGTGGATCGTGAAGGCGGACGACGGGATCCAGGCGGTGTCGGGAGGCCGCGTCGACCTGTTGACGATCGCCGGCCTGCCCAGCGTCACGATGGTGATCCCCGGCCGCAAGACCGGGATCGAGCGCACCGTCACGGTGCTCGCAGCGCCGGTCGGACCCGACCGGCTGGTCGCGGGCTCGTATTTCGGCGGGCCTCGGTCACCGGCCTGGGTGTTCAACCTGCGGGCCGCCGAGACCGTCGACGTCGTCGTGCGGGGGCGGCGCGTACCGATGGTCCGCCGCGAACTGTTCGACGACGAGCGCGCCCGCGCCTGGCAGGAGTTGCGCCGGGTGTGGCCGAACTTCGACCTCTACGAACAGCGCACCGATCGCCGGATCCCGGTGTTCCGGCTGAGCCCGCGCTGACCGAACCCCGAGTCACGCCGCTGCTTTCGCTTGTCGCGCCTTCCGTCGGGCCCGCCGGATCGCGATCGCCCCGCCCGATGCCAGCACGATGCCGAGAAGGAACACGACGGCCATGATCCCGCTGTAGCGGGGGAGGACCCGGATGGCGGTGGTCACTTCTTTAGGATTGCCGTCAGCGGCTGTGCCCTTGACCGTGACAGTGTGCTCGCCAGGTTGCAGGTTGGTTGGAATTCGAAATCTGACGGTGATGCGGCCCCGGCCATCGGTTCTCGCCGTCTGCACGACTTGCGGAGTCGAACGCACTTCGATTGTGGCGACAGAATTTGGAAGGTAACCATCGAGCCGTTGCTGGAACAGGCCCATCGACTCGATGAGAGTTCGTGATTCCATTGGAGTCTTGTTGAACGATCGAGTAACGGTTCCGCTGAGGTCGTCAACGATGTTCGGTTCTTCGAACTCTTTCTCGATCTGATCCCAGCTCTCGAATGTCACAGGTCTGTGTCCCGATGGGGCAACAGGGGCGGCGAGGCGGGACCAGGCTCGAATGGCGCTTGCCATGGCTGCATGACCTCCTGCGTTCGGATGTACGAGTTCGCTTATCTGGCGGAATGGAAGGAGTTTTGGGATAATATTCCTGTTCACGTAGGATTCTTCGTCGCAGATCGTGTGATCAGGTTGGAAAGATTCGATGACTGGCTGCGCAAAATACACGGGTCGACCCAGCTTCTGGGCTGCGGTGACGGCCCTGTCGGCTGCTCTGTTCACCGCGTCGGTGAGTCTGTTGAAGTCGCTCATCACTGCGGCGTCGGATGAGCCGAAGCAAAGGCTTCCATCTTTCCTCTGGGTTTTCCCTCCCTTTAACTGCTCTTCAGTCGGGGTCAGTCGAGGGTATGGAACTATGAGGACTGGAGCCTGCCTGCCGCCGCGTTTCTTAGTGATCTCCTCATCGTTCACAGCTCGATCGACGTGGAGATAAGTTCGGGTGAGCAGTTCGGAGAATGCTTTGGTGGCAGCAATCGCTTCCGCTCCGGTGAGAAGAGTTGCGCATCGGGCGGTGTTGAAATTGATGGGATCGGCGCATTCCTTGACTATTTCTGCGAATCTCAGATCATTTCCTCCGATGGACAATGTGACGGCATCGATGTCCGCTGCAATGCCACGGAGTCTTTTGAGTTGCGGTTGCTCATAATTGTCTTCCGCGTCGTCTTCGCTGGATCGTTGTTGACCATAGAAGTCATGGATTACAGCACCCGAGCAGGCGATGGTGATCGTCCTGTTTGGAAATAATATATTTCCATAATTCACGGCCGAGCGATGGCATCTATTTCTCTTGTTGTCTGTGCCTTTGATGAAGGGGCGTGCTCCCTCTCCGGAAGAGAAAGAGTCGCCTAGGACTGCAAGAGTTTTCGTTTCTCCGAGGATTCCGGCGATTGGGCCGCTGCGGACGACCTTGAAAGAGCCCTTCTGCTGAATCGGTGACGTGTTGACCGAGTAGGCTGTCGCAGTGACCGAATAGTCGCCGACGGTGCCTTCCGGAGGTCGGATCGTCATGAGGACCTCACGCTCCCGATCGGGTTCCATGTTGCCCAGGAAGCGGGTCGCATTGGGGACGAGCAGTCTGGCGCTCGGTCTCCCGTCGGCGTCGCGTACGTCGATCGACACGCGGACGTTGTTCGCCGACTGTTGACCGGTGCTCTTGACCTTCGCCGTGAGCGTCGTGCCCTGTGTGCCGACGCCGGCGACCTCCGGGAACTCTTTCGGCACTTCCAGGGTGAATTCCAGCCGTGCGCCGCTGAGTTCCTCCAACACCGGTTCGAGCGCACCGGACTCGGTCACGTTCACATGTTTGCCGCCGAGAGTGCTCGCCACGCATTCGAGTTGATCGTCGTCGTGATGGAAGCCGACGGTGTGTGCCTGCACCGCCATGCCCTCGTTCGAGATCCGTCGTGCCACCTCGCACAGATTCGATGATCCGCAGTTCGCGTCGCCGTCGCTCACCACGATGATCGTGCCGTGGCCACCGGCGCCCTTGAGGATCCGCGCGGCGTGTTCGAGTGCCGGCCCGGTCGGGGTGGAACCGTTCGGGGTGAGGCGCCGCACCGCGGTGGCCACCGCGCCGGCGTCCACCGGGCCGAGCCGGATCTCCTCGTCACCGATGGAGCAGCCGTTCTCGGTACGACCGTCGCCGGGGTAGGCGATCAATCCGAACTGTGCGCCGTCGGGAAGCGATTCGGCGGTCTTGACGACGGCTTCCTTCGCCTCGTCGATCCGGGTCTTCCCGCCCTCGGTGCTCGCCGACATCGACCCCGAGGTGTCCATCACCACCAGCGTGGTTCCAGGACCGCTCACACCGGGTTCGGCGTATGCCGGACCGGCCGTCCGGGGGAGCGGTGGCACCCCGGCGATGAGCAGTGCCGTCGCGGTGAGGACCAGGACGAGGCGGCGGATCATCGTCGTCCTGCGATCTGGTCGAGCCCCTGGGTGGATCCGCGCAGTCGGGCATCGCCGAGCACCACGGTCGGCGAGTCGTCACCGCCCGCGGTCGTCACCTCGATGCGCAGGCGCAGCGCTTTCCGCAGATCGACCTTGACGTCCTCCGACGTGCCGAGACCGACCTTCACGGTCTTCACCGGACGGTCGTCGGCGAAGACCGTGACGGTGGCGCCGCCGGTGCCCTGCCTGTCATCGGTGCCGATCACGGCTTCGAGCAGGGTGGCATGACGATTCACGGCGTACTCGATCCTCCCCGTCTTGGAGGAACCGGGACGGCATGTGACGTTGTTGCTGAGCGTCTGGCCGTTCACACTCGACGAACTCGAGGAGGAACAGTTCGACGACGACACCGAGGACACCGTCGACAGACTCAGCGCGTCACCGGCTTCGGCGACGACCATCGTCACCGTGCGCGGCATGGTCCGGCCCTTCTCCGGGACGGTGCGCAGGACCGCACCGGCGGGCACCTCCGGATCCACCACCTGCTCGACGGCGACGATCGCGCCCAGGTCCTCGAGTTTCGTGCGCGCATCGCGGTGCGGGACGCCGGTCAGGTCGGGCATGTCGGCGGGGATCGAGAGAGTCAATTCGATCTCGCCGCTCACGAGATTCCCGGACGCGGGCTTCTGGCCGACCACGGTGCCGGGAGGCCCGGCGGCCGGTTGTTCGAGGTACTCGATCTTGACGCCGCTGATCCCGGCATCGCTGATCGCGGCCCCGGCGGCGTTGCGATCGAGTCCGACGACGGAAGGCATGTCCGCCCGTGCGGCGGCGGCTTCGAACGCTTCCTTGGGGATGTTGATCTGCTCGGCGACGGGCGTGCGCGGCATCAGCAGATAGCCGGCCGACCACCCGATCATGATCAGCCCCAGACAGAGCGCGGACCATCGGAGGAACGCGCCGCGCCGTCCGCGCAGGAACGCGAACCGGGACGCGGATTCGGTCGTGACCACCGTCGTCGTCTCGGCGGGATCGGGAGGCTCGAACGGGGAGGGGCCGCCGGTCGTGTGCGGTGCGGGCGGAGCCTGGTGCGGCGGAGTCTGGTGCGGCGGCGGGCCGGTGCTCGCGTCGAGCGGTGCGGGGCCCTGCAGACGTGGTGCGGAGGGCGGCGTTCCCGCGAATCGCGGGGGCGTGGGCGGGGTGTTCGACGCGCCGGGTGGCGGCCCGGGTGCGGGACCCGTCGGGTGTCCGGCCGGAGGTCGCTGCGGTGGTCGGGGAGGACCCGGATGCGCCGGACCCGGAGCGGGTGATCCCGGGAACGGGCCGGAGTGGGGAAGAGGAGGGCGCGGCCCACCGCCGTCGGAAGGGGGATACGGGGGCTGAGCCGGCATGCTTCTCCTCCTCGAATCGATCCCGGAAATGTCAGATCGATCACATAAGAGTAGGGCGAACCGGTGTGCGGTGGGCGTTTCGTCGGTTGAACGGAGGACGTCGGGTGGCGGCCTCGTCGTCGTGCAAACGTAGACTCACAGGCATGTGTCAACGCCCCGCGCCGATGATCGCGCCCTCGATCCTGTCCGCCGACTTCGCGAATCTGGCCTCGGAGATCGCGGCCGTCGGCCCCTCCGACGTCGATCCGGGCGTCGACTGGGTGCACGTCGACGTGATGGACAATCACTTCGTCCCGAACCTGACGCTCGGCCTCCCGGTGGTGGAGTCGCTGCTCAAGGCGACCGACATCCCGCTCGACTGCCACCTGATGATCGCCGACCCGGGCCGTTGGGCGCCGCCGTACGCCGAGGCCGGCGCCTACAACGTGAGCTTTCACGCCGAGGCCGCCGACGATCCGGTCTCCGTCGCACGGGACATCCGCGCGGCGGGCGGCAAGGCGGGCCTGGGCATCAAGCCGGGTACCGACCTGCAGCCGTACCTGGAGATCCTGCCCGAGTTCGACACGCTCCTCATCATGAGTGTGGAACCCGGATTCGGCGGCCAGAAGTTCATGCCGGAGGTGCTGGGGAAGGTCCGTGAACTGCGCAAGGTGATCGACGCCGAACAGCTCAAGCTGATCGTCGAGATCGACGGCGGTATCCACAACGGCACCATCGAGGAGGCCGCCGAGGCTGGCGTGGACTGCTTCGTGGCCGGTTCCGCGGTGTACGGCGGCGACGACCCGGCCGCGCGTGTCGCCGAACTCCGGCGTCTCGCCACCGCCGCATCGAGTGCCGCCGCGTCGAGCGTCGACGCCTGAGCACGAGGAAACCCCGAACCCGGGTAGGCGACCGCGACCCGGGCCGAACACCAGGAAGCCGAGTCCCAGGAACGATGAGCGAACAGGAACTGCCCGGAAGCGTGCCGGACGTCCCCGAACCGACCGAGTCCGCCGCGCCGGAAGACGCCGCCGCGCCGGCCTCGGAAGCCGGTTCCGGCGATCCCGCGACACTCGAGGCGGAAGACCCCGCGACGGAAAACCTTGAGACGGAGAGCCCTGAGACGGAAAGTCCTGAGACGGAGAGCCCTGCGAAGGCGGACGTCGAAGCGACGGCCGTGGAACTCTCGGGCCTGCTCTCTCCGGAGTCCGCGGCGCCGGCGAACGACTCCCCGGCGGAGCCGGAGACGTCGGCCGGACCGCTGACCGTCGAGGACGCGATGGACCTGGCGATCGAGGCCTCCGTCGCGGCGATCGGGTTCAGTTCGCCCAACCCGCCGGTCGGCGCAGTGATCCTGGACGCCGCCGGCACGGTGGTCGGCGTCGGCCACACGCAGCCGCCGGGCGGCCCGCACGCCGAAGTGGTCGCGCTCGCCCAGGCCGGAGAGGCCGCCCGCGGGGGAACCGCGGTGGTCACCCTGGAGCCGTGCGACCACACCGGCCGCACCGGCCCCTGTACGCAGGCGCTGCTGGATGCGGGCATCGCCCGCGTGTTCTACGGAGTGAGCGACCCGAACCCAGAGGCCGCCGGGGGCGCGGACAGACTGATCGCCGCCGGTGTGCCCGTGGTCGGCGGCGTGTTCGAGGCGGACATCCGGTGGGGTGTGCTGCGTCCGTGGCTCTTCCGCCGGCAGCACGGTCGCCCCCTGGTCACCGCGAAGGTCGCCTCGACCATGGACGGCCGGGTGGCCGCACCGGACCGCACCAGCCGATGGATCACCGGCCCGGAGGCGCGGCTGCACGCGCACGCCCAGCGCGCCCGGGTGGATGCGATCGTGGTCGGAACGGGGACCGCGCTCGCCGACGACCCCTCGCTCACCGCGCGCCGGTCCGACGACACCCTGCACCCGCACCAGCCCGTCCGCGTGGTGATGGGTCTGCGCGATCTGCCGCCGGAGGCCAAACTCCACGACGACAGCGCTCCGCTCGTCCAGGTCCGCTCGCACCGCCCGGAGGACGTGTTCGCGCAGGTGCCCGACGCGCTGTGGGTCCTGGTGGAAGGCGGACCCGGCGTGCTCGGCGCGTTCCTGTCCGCCGGCCTGGTGGACGAGATCCACTGGTATCTGGCGCCCACGGTCCTGGGCGACGGCATCCCGGCGGTCGCCGACGGTGACGTCACGACGCTCACGCAGGCGCATCGGTTCCGCCGCGAGTCGTTCGCGGCCCTCGGCGACGACCTGCTGGTGACCCTCGTCCCGCGGACCGACTGAAGTCTCGCGTCCCCAGCTGTGCCGTGACCGGTCGCGCCGACCGGTGCTCCGGCGTGTCCGTCCGGGTCCGTCGGGGTCCGTCGGGGCCGCGGCGGACCCGTCCGACGCAGCGGGATCGGGCTTCTCTCCGCGCGGGACGATTTCGGCTCGTGCTGCGCATATCTCCCGCTGCAGGACGATGCCGGTGCGGGCGATACCACCCCCGCACGACGTGCTACTTTCGAAACCGAGTTCTCGGGGCGGGGTGGAATTCCCCACCGGCGGTGATGGAACTCCGGTCGGCACGTCGACCGGATCCGAGCCCGCGAGCGCCCGCACGATGTGCGGGGTCAGCAGACTCCGGTGCGAATCCGGGGCCGACGGTCAGAGTCCGGATACGAGAGAACGGCGGTGCGGCACCCGGCCGCGACCTGTCCTCCCCGAGCACGCATCGACCCCGGTCGATCGGCAGCACGGCGAAGGAGAGACGGTGTTCACCGGAATCATCGAGGAGCGAGGCGAGATCGTCGGGCGCGACGACCTGGACCGCGCCGCGCGTTTCAGCATCCGAGGACCGCTGGTCACCGGCGACGCCGGATTCGGCGATTCGATCGCGGTGAACGGCGTGTGCCTCACCGTCGTCACGCTCGACGACGACGTGTTCACCGTCGACGTGATGGACGAGACCCTGCAGCGCAGCTCGCTCGGTCGGCTCACCGCCGGAGCCCCGGTGAACCTCGAGCGCGCGATGGCGGCCGGCGGCCGGTTCGGCGGGCACATCGTGCAGGGACACGTCGACGGGGTCGGGGAGATCCTGGCGATCTCGCCGACCGAGCACTGGACCGTCGTGCGCGTCGGGATACCCGCCGACCTGGCGAAGTACGTCGTCGAGAAGGGGTCGATCACCGTCGACGGCACCTCGCTGACCGTGTCCGCGGTGGGGGAGGACGACGGCCGCGACTGGCTGGAGGTCTCGCTGATCCCCACCACCCTGGCCGAGACCATCCTGGGCCTGGCCGCCGTCGGCGACCCGGTGAACCTCGAGGTCGACGTGATCGCCAAATATGTAGAACGGCTGACGACGAAGTCCGCCGAGACCGATCCGAAAGGCGCATGAGCCCCATGAGTGAAGAGACCCCGACCGTGACGCTGGACAGCGTCGAGCGGGCACTCGCCGACATCGCGGCCGGTAAGGCCGTCGTCGTCGTGGACGACGAAGACCGCGAGAACGAGGGCGACCTCATCTTCGCCGCCGAGAAGGCGACGCCGGAACTGGTCGCCTTCATGGTGCGCTACACCTCCGGGTACATCTGCGTGCCGCTGGAGAGCCCGGACTGCGATCGGCTCGGTCTGCCGCCGATGTACTCGGTGAACCAGGACAAGCACGGGACCGCCTACACGGTCACGGTGGATGCGCGCGAGGGCATCGGCACCGGTATCAGCGCCGCGGATCGTGCGAAGACGATCCTCAAGCTCGCCGAGCCGACCTCGGCCGCCCACGACTTCACCCGGCCGGGGCACGTCGTGCCGCTGCGCGCGAAGGAGGGCGGCGTGCTGCGCCGGCCCGGTCACACCGAGGCCGCCGTCGACCTGGCCCGGCTCGCGGGCCTGCGTCCGGCCGGCGTGATCTGCGAGATCGTCAGCCAGAAGGACGAGGGCGAGATGGCCCGCACCGACGAGCTGCGCGTCTTCGCCGACGAGCACGACCTCGCGCTGATCTCCATCGCCGACCTCATCGCGTGGCGCCGCCGCAACGAGAAGCACGTCGTCCGGGTCGCCGAAGCACGCATCCCGACCGAGTTCGGCGACTTCACGGCCGTCGGCTACTCGAGCCCGTACGACGACGTCGAGCACGTCGCGCTGGTCAAGGGCGACCTCACCGGCGACGACGGCAAGGGCGAGGACGTGCTGGTGCGGGTGCACTCGGAATGCCTCACCGGCGACGTCTTCGGTTCGCTGCGCTGCGACTGCGGTCCGCAGCTGCAGGCGGCGATGGAGGCCGTGGCGCAGGAGGGCCGCGGCGTGGTGCTGTACATGCGCGGGCACGAGGGCCGCGGGATCGGCCTGCTGCACAAGCTGCAGGCCTATCAGCTGCAGGACAACGGTGCCGACACCGTCGATGCGAATCTGGAACTCGGGCTGCCCGCGGACGCCCGCGACTACGGTCTCGGCGCGCAGATCCTGGTCGACCTCGGGGTCCGCTCCATGCGGCTGCTGACCAACAACCCGGCCAAGCGCGTCGGACTCGACGGTTACGGACTCCAGATCGTCGACCGGGTGCCGATGCCGGTGCGGGCGAACAAGGAGAACCTGCGCTACCTGAAGACCAAGCGCGACCGGATGGGGCACGACCTCGAAGGCCTGGACGCACTGGACTACGAGACGGCCTCGGACGACGAGACCGCCGAGGACACGAACGACGAGGGGACGCGGGCATGAGCGGACACGGAGAACCCACGCTGGAACTGGCCGAGGCCGGTGAGCTGAAGGTCGCGATCGTCGCCTCGCAGTGGCACGAGGTGATCTGCACCGCGCTGCTCGACGGTGCGGTCCGCGCCGCCGCGTCGGCCGGGGTCGTCGACCCGACCGTCGTGCGGGTGGCCGGGGCGATCGAGCTGCCGGTGATCACCCAGGCGCTGGCCCGGACGCACGACGCGGTGGTGGCGCTCGGCGTGGTGATCAAGGGCGAGACCCCGCACTTCGAGTACGTGTGCGATGCGGTCACCGCCG
This sequence comes from Gordonia sp. (in: high G+C Gram-positive bacteria), assembly GCF_047600385.1. Lineage (GTDB taxonomy): Bacteria > Actinomycetota > Actinomycetes > Mycobacteriales > Mycobacteriaceae > Gordonia. The sequence continues at coordinate 2,898,096 of NZ_JASGKZ010000001.1, forward strand.
GACTCACCCGGGTCTCGCTCGACGAGTCGACCCCCGTCGGCAACGGCGTGCTGACCACCCTGAACGAGGCCCAGGCGATCAACCGGTCGGGTCTTCCGGGATCGTCGGAGGACAAGGGCGCGCAGGCGATGTCCGCCGCGTTGGCCTCGGCGCTGGTGCTGCGGGAGCTCGCCGCACGATGAGTGCCGCCGCCGACCGTTCGACGGACCGGAAACCGGCCGACGACTGGGAGTACGTGTACCGGCCGAAGGCCGTCCGGAAGATCGTCGGTGCGGCCGTCGCGGTCGTGATCGTGATCCACGTGACCTTCGGTCTGCTGCTCGACCACTCCTACACCGGTGTCACCATCGACTGGGCCGACAAGCTGTCGCTCATCGGCGTCGGCGTGGTGATCTGCGGTGCCCTGCTGCTGCTGGTCCGGCCGCGACTGCGGTTCGGGCCGCAGGGCGTCGGGGTGCTGAACCTGGTGACCGAGCGCGTGTACGGCTGGGACGACGTGGTCGGCATGGACTACCCGGACAAGGCCCAGTGGGCCCGGCTGCTGTTCCCGTACGACGAGCACATCCCGGTGATGGCGATCCAGGCCCGCGACGGCGAGGCCGCGGTGGCCGCAATGCGCAGTTTCCGCGAGTACCGGGAGAAGTACGCCACCCGCACCCGCTGAGCGGGTTCTCTCGGAGAGCGGACTGCCTCGGTGATCGAGCGGAGTCGAGATCACTCGGTCGCCCGGGCGGTGGTCTCGACTCCGCTCGACCGGCGAAGAGGGATCGCTCGACCGGCGAACCAGGGTCGCTCGGTCGGCGAACCCGGGCGGGTGAATCCTGTCGGTACCGACGACTACCCTGGACCACGTGGCCGATCCGACGACCTACCGCCCGGCACCGGGCACGATCCCGACCGATCCCGGCGTGTACAAGTTCCGGGACGCGCACGGGCGGGTCGTCTACGTCGGCAAGGCGAAGAGCCTGCGACAGAGGTTGTCGTCGTACTTCGCCGACCTGTCGACGCTGCACCCGCGGACCCGGCAGATGGTGACCACCGCGGCCTCGGTGGAGTGGACCGTCGTCGGCACCGAGGTGGAGGCCCTGCAGCTCGAGTACAACTGGATCAAGGAGTTCGATCCACGGTTCAACGTCCGCTACCGCGACGACAAGTCGTACCCGATGCTCGCGGTGACGATGAACGAGGAGTATCCGCGGGTCTTCGTCTACCGCGGTGCCCGCAAACCCGGCATCCGGTACTTCGGTCCGTATCCGCACGCCTGGGCGATCCGGGAGACCGTCGACCTGCTGACCCGCGTGTTCCCGGTCCGGACCTGCTCCTCCGGCGTCTTCCGCCGCAACGCCCAGATGGGGCGGCCGTGCCTGCTCGGCTACATCGACAAGTGCGCCGCACCGTGCATTGATCGGGTCGGCCCGGCCGAGCACCGGGCGATCGCCGACGACTTCTGCGACTTCCTCGCGGGGCGGACCGGCACCCTGATACGCCGCCTGGAACGGGAGATGACCGCCGCCGCCGAGGATCTCGACTTCGAGCGCGCCGCCCGGCTCCGCGACGACCTGTCCGCTTTGCGCAAGGCCATGGAGAAGCAGGCCGTGGTGCTCGGCGACGGGACCGACGCCGACGTCGTCGCCATGGTGGGCGACGAACTGGAGACGTCGGTGGCGATCTTCCACGTCCGCGACGGCCGGGTCCGCGGTGAGCGCGGCTGGGTGGTGGAGGTGCAGGAGAACGCCACCCTCGCCGACCAGGTCGGCACGTTCCTGCTGCAGTTCTACGGCGACGAGTCGGAGATGAGTTCGGGGATCCCCCGCGAGGTCCTGGTGCCCGAACTCCCCGAGGAGGCCGAGGAGCTCACCGAGTGGCTCTCGGAACGACGGGGCAGCAGGGTCTCGCTGCGGGTGCCGCAGCGCGGCGACAAGCGCACGCTGGCCGAGACCGTCGAACGCAACGCCGGAGAGGCGCTGACCAGGCACAAGCTCAAGCGAGCCGGTGACCTGACCACGCGGTCGGCCGCGCTGACCGAACTGCAGGAGGCGCTCGGCATGGACGACGCCCCGCTGCGCATCGAATGCATCGACATCTCGCACGTGCAGGGCACCGACGTGGTCGCCTCGCTCGTGGTGTTCGAGGACGGTCTGCCCCGCAAGTCCGACTACCGGCACTACTCGATCACCGAGGCCGCCGGCGACGGCCACAGCGACGACGTCGCCTCCATCGCCGAGGTGACCCGGCGGCGCTTCCTCCGGCATTCGGAAGGACACGGCCGGATCGGGTTCCGCGCCGGAGACCGTCACCGCGAGCGGCGTCGGTGCGGGCTCGGACGAGGCGGGCTCGGACAACGGGGGAGACCTCGCCCCCGAAGCGGCCATCGACCCGAAGACCGGCCGGCCGCGCCGGTTCGCCTATCCGCCGAACCTGTTCGTCGTCGACGGCGGCGCGCCGCAGGTGCACGCGGCGGCGGCGGTGCTCGACGAGCTCGGCGTCACCGACGTGACACTCGTCGGTCTGGCGAAAAGACTGGAAGAAGTGTGGGTTCCGGGCGACGATGATCCGGTGATCCTGCCACGCAACTCCGAAGCGCTGTTCCTGCTGCAGCGGGTCCGCGACGAGGCGCATCGGTTCGCGATCGGGTTCCATCGGTCCAAGCGCACCAAACGGATGACGGCGTCGGCCCTCGACGGCATCGCGGGTCTGGGCGCGACCCGGCGCACCGCGCTGGTCACCCATTTCGGTTCCGTCGCCCGACTCAAGGAGGCCGAGATCGACGAGATCGCCCAGGTCCCGGGTGTCGGGATCACCACCGCACGCTCGGTCTACGAGGCCCTGCACCGGCCCGAGACTACCGCCGCAGCCGCCGGCGCCACCACAGAGAGGACGTCCCCGTGACAGCATCCGAGAGCACGATGAGAACGGTTCTGTTCGTCACCGGCATGTCCGGTGCGGGCCGCACGTCGGTCGCCAACGTCCTGGAGGACGACGGCTGGTACGTGGCCGACAACGTCCCCGTCGCCGTGATCGCCCAGGTGATCGAGGGCATCCGCACCGCCGAGGTCGATCATCAGAAGATCGCCATGGTCCTGCGGCCGACCGGACCGGGGTTCGCCGACGAACTGGCGCATCTCCGGGCGGAGCTCGCCGACGGCGGCGCACAGACCTACCTGCTCTTCGTCGACGCCTCCGATCCGGTGCTCATCCGCCGTTTCGAACAGGTCCGACGCCGCCACCCCCTCCAGGGGTCGGGCACCCTCTCCGAGGGCATCGCAGCCGAACGCGCGATGCTCGCCGGCGTCAAGGCGGACGCGCAGACCGTCATCGACACCTCGGATCTGTCGGCGACCCGGTTGCGGACGCTCGTCGCGAAGGCGTTCCCGTCCCGGACCGGCCCGAGTCTGTCGATCGCGGTGCAGTCGTTCGGGTTCAAGTACGGTCTGCCGATCGACTGCGACCTGGTCGCCGACGTCCGGTTCCTGCCGAACCCGTACTGGATCCCCGAGCTGCGGGAGCACAACGGCCGGGATGCGCCGGTGCGCGACTACGTGCTCGGCCAGCCCGACGCCCTGGAGTTCCAACGGCGGTACGTCGAACTCGTCGACATCGTCGCCCGCGGCTACGAACGGGAGGGCAAAGGCTACATGACCATCGGGATCGGGTGCACCGGCGGCAAGCACCGCAGCGTCGCGATGACCGAGGAGCTCACCCGGCGGCTCGCGGCCGAGACCGATGCCGACGGGGCGCCGCGGTACGAGGTCCAGGCCACCCACCGAGATCTGGGGCGTGAATGAGCACGGCGGATCCGCTCTCGGACCTGCGCCGCGACGGCCTCCGCGCGGTCGCCCTCGGCGGCGGGCACGGTCTGTACAACACGCTCACGGCCCTGCGGTATCTGACCGACGACGTCACCGCCGTGGTGACCGTCGCCGACGACGGCGGCTCGTCCGGGCGGCTGCGCCACGAACTCGGCGGGATCCCGCCCGGTGACCTCCGGATGGCGCTGTCGGCACTGATCTCGGCGCCTGCGGCCCTGGCCGGGCTCGCCGAGCACGACCCGGCGGCCGCGGAACGCCGCAGACGGTGGGCCGAACTGCTGCAGCATTGCTTCGGCGGCAGCGGGGCCCTCGCCGGCCACCCGGTGGGCAACCTCGTGCTCGCCGGGATCGAGGACTCGACCGGCGACATCGTCGGCGCGCTCGACGGGATGATCCACCTCTTCGGCATCGAGGGCCGGGTGCTCCCGATGGCCACCGAGCCGCTGGTGATCGAGGCCGACGTCACCGGACTCGAAGAGGATCCGCGGATGAGCCGGGTGATCCGCGGTCAGGTCGCCGTGGCGACCACCCCGGGCGTGGTCCGCCGGGTCCGGGTGACCCCCGCGGCGCCGGCCGCCTGCCGGGAGGCCGTCGAGGCCATCGAGGCGGCCGACGTCGTGACGCTCGGGCCCGGCTCCTGGTTCTCCAGCGTGATCCCGCACGTCCTGGTGCCCGAGCAGCTCGCGGCGCTGCAGCGGACGTCGGCGCGCAAGGTGCTGTTCGTCAACCTCGCCAACGAGCCGGGGGAGACCACCGGGTTCTCGGTGGAGCGTCACCTGCACGTGCTCGCCGCGCACGCCGGGGAACTGAAGGTCGACGACATCGTCGTCGACGAACCGTCGATCCCGGCCGGTCGCGAACGCGCGCACCTGGAACGCACCGCGCAGCAGTTCGGGGCCCGGCTCCGGGTCGCCGAACTGGCGGTGACCGGACAGGACGTGCACGATCCCGTCAAGTCGGCCAGAACGCTGAATCGGCTTCTGGCGGAATCCGGATCGGACTGAGCACGCGCTAATCTGGTCGGAGGCATCGCGCCGTGGGACGGCGACGGTGACGGAGCACCAGGGGTGAGCGCGCGGGAGCGTGAGGCGAAGGAGGTTCGGTCGAGTTGGCGATGACTGGGGCGGTCAAGGACGAGTTGAGCCGACTGTCGGTTCCTCAGCACAGCTGCCGGAAGGCCGAGGTCTCCGCGCTCCTGCGTTTCGCCGGCGGCCTCCACATCGTGGCGGGCCGAGTGGTGGTGGAGGCCGAGGTGGACCTGGGCAGCGTGGCCCGGCGCCTGCGGTACGAGATCCACGACCTCTTCGGGTACGCCTCCGAGGTCCACGTGCTGCGGTCGAGCGGCGGCCGCAAGAGCGCGCGATACATCGTGCGGGTCAGCAAGGACGGCGAAGCGCTCGCCCGGCAGACCGGTCTGCTCGACACCCGCGGCCGCCCGGTGCGCGGCCTGCCCGCGCAGGTGGTGGGCGGCAGCATCGGCGACGCCGAGGCCGCGTGGCGCGGTGCGTTCCTCGCGCACGGCTCGCTCACCGAACCGGGCCGGTCGTCGTCGCTGGAGGTCAGCTGTCCCGGCCCGGAGGCCGCCCTCGCCCTGGTCGGTGCGGCGCGCCGGATCGGCGTCGTCGCCAAGGCCCGGGAGGTCCGCGGCAGCGACCGGGTGGTGATCCGGGACGGCGAGGCCATCGGCGCGCTGCTCACCCGGATGGGGGCGCAGGAGACCCGCCTGGTGTGGGAGGAGCGCCGGATGCGCCGCGAGGTGCGGGCCACCGCGAACCGGCTGGCGAACTTCGACGACGCCAACCTCCGCCGCTCGGCCCGCGCCGCGGTCGCGGCCGCGGCCCGGGTGGAGCGCGCGCTGGAGATCCTCGGCGACGAGGTCCCCGACCATCTCGTGGCGGCCGGACGTCTGCGCATCGAACATCGTCAGGCCTCGCTCGAGGAACTCGGGCAGCTCGCCGACCCGCAGATGACCAAGGACGCCGTGGCCGGCCGCATCCGTCGTCTGCTGTCGATGGCCGACAAGAAGGCGCGCACCGAAGGACTGCCCGACACCGAGTCCGCGGTGACCCCGGAACTGCTCGACGAGGCGTGAGGGACATCGCATCCGGCCCTTAGGGTGCCGTGCGGTCTCGCGGCCATTAGGCTGGGAGCAGTGGGCCGGACCATCCTCACCGGCTCTTCACCCATGGCTAAGGAGCACATAGTGACTGTTCGGGTAGGCATCAACGGATTCGGCCGCATTGGCCGTAACTTCTTCCGTGCCGTGCTGGCGCAGAATGCGGCCGGCACCTCCGACATCGAGATCGTCGCGGTCAACGACCTGACCGACATCAACACCCTCGCTCACCTGCTCAAGTTCGACACCATCCTGGGCCGTCTGGCCGAGGACGTCAGCGTCGACGGCGACACCATCGTCGTCGGCGACAAGCGCATCAAGGCGCTCGCCATCAAGGAGGGCCCCGCCGCCCTGCCGTGGGGCGATCTGGGCGTCGACGTCGTCGTCGAGTCGACCGGCATCTTCACCTCGCGCGAGAAGGCCCAGGGCCACCTGGACGCCGGCGCCAAGAAGGTCATCATCTCGGCTCCGGCCAGCGATGAGGACATCACCATCGTGATGGGCGTCAACGACGACAAGTACGACGGCAGCCAGAACATCATCTCGAACGCCTCGTGCACCACCAACTGCCTCGGCCCGTTCGCCAAGGTCCTGCACGACGAGTTCGGCATCAAGCAGGGTCTGATGACCACCGTGCACGCCTACACCCAGGACCAGAACCTGCAGGACGCCCCGCACAAGGACCTGCGTCGCGCCCGCGCCGCCGCCGTCAACATCGTCCCGACCTCGACCGGCGCCGCCAAGGCCATCGCCCTGGTCCTCCCGGAGCTCAAGGGCAAGCTCGACGGCTACGCCCTGCGCGTGCCGATCCCCACCGGCTCGGTCACCGATCTCACCGTCGAGCTCGAGAAGGAGGCCACCGCGGAGGAGATCAACGCCGCGATGAAGGCCGCCGCCGAGGGCCCGATGAAGGGCATCCTGAAGTACTACGACGAGCCGATCGTCTCCAGCGACATCGTCACCGATCCGCACTCGTCGCTGTTCGACGCCGGTCTGACCAAGGTCATCGGCAACCAGGTCAAGGTCGTCTCCTGGTACGACAACGAGTGGGGCTACTCGAACCGTCTCGCCGACCTGATCACCCTCGTCGCGAAGTCGCTCTGACACCGATGGCTGTACGTACTCTCAAGGACCTGCTCGCCGAGGGCGTCGAGGGCCGCGGCGTGCTGGTCCGGTCCGATTTCAACGTGCCGCTCGACGACGGTCGGATCACCGATCCGGGCCGCATCCTCGCGAGCATCCCGACGCTGAGCCGGCTCGTCGACGCCGGCGCGAAGGTGATCATCACCGCGCACCTGGGCCGCCCGAAGGGCGAGCCCGATCCGGCGCTGTCGCTGGCGCCGGTCGCCGCCCGCCTCGCCGAGGAGCTGGGCCGCAACGTCCAGCTCGCCGGCGACGTGGTCGGCTCGGATGCGCTCGCCCGCGCCGAGGGCCTCACCGACGGCGACGTGCTGCTGCTGGAGAACATCCGCTTCGATCCGCGGGAGACCTCCAAGGACGACGCCGAGCGCGCCGCGCTGGCCCGCGACCTGGTGGAGCTCGTCGGCGACGACGGGGCCTTCGTCTCGGACGGTTTCGGCGTGGTCCATCGTAAGCAGGCCTCGGTCTACGACGTCGCGAAGCTGCTGCCGTCGTACGCCGGCGACCTGGTCGCCACCGAGGTCGACGTGCTCCGGCGCATCACCACCGACGTGGAGCAGCCGTACGCGGTGGTCCTCGGCGGCTCCAAGGTGTCCGACAAGCTCGCCGTGATCGAGGCGCTGGCCCCCAAGGTCGACACCCTGGTGATCGGCGGCGGCATGGCCTTCACCTTCATCAAGGCGCAGGGCAGCCCGGTGGGCGACTCGCTGCTGCAGGAGGACATGATCGACACCTGCAAGGATCTGCTCGACCGGTTCGGCGACGTCCTGCACCTGCCGCACGACATCGTGGTGGCCGACGCGTTCGCCGCCGACGCCGAGACGTCGATCGCGATGAGCGCCGACGGCTTCGAGTCCGGCATGGGTCTGGACATCGGTCCGGGCAGCGTCGAACGGTTCTCCACCGTTCTCCGCGGCGCCAAGACGGTGTTCTGGAACGGCCCGATGGGCGTCTTCGAGTTCGAGAAGTTCGCCACCGGCACCCGCGGGGTGGCCGAGGCGATCGTCGCGGCCACCGGTGACGGCGCGTTCAGCGTCGTCGGCGGCGGCGACTCGGCGGCCGCGGTGCGGTCGTTCGGTCTGGCCGACGACGCGTTCTCGCACATCTCCACCGGCGGCGGCGCCTCGCTGGAGTACCTCGAGGGCAAGGAACTCCCCGGTCTGGCCGTCCTCGAGACGGAGGGCTGAGCCGTGGCGAACCGCAAGCCGCTCATGGCGGGCAACTGGAAGTGCAACATGAACCACTTCGAGGCCATCGCGCTGGTTCAGAAGGTCGCCTTCAAGCTGCCGGAGAAGTACTACGACGAGGTCGACGTCACCGTGCTGGTGCCGTTCACCGACATCCGCAGCGTGCAGACCGTCGTCGACGGGGACAAGCTGCTGCTGACCTACGGTGCCCAGGACGTCTCCGAGCACGACTCGGGCGCCTACACCGGCGAGATCAGCGGCGCGTTCCTGGAGAAGCTCGGCTGCACCTTCGTCGCGGTCGGACACTCCGAGCGTCGCACCCTGCACGGGGAGACGAACGAGGTCGTCCTGGCCAAGACCAAGGCGGCTCTGCGGCACGGCCTCACCCCGATCGTCTGCATCGGCGAGGGGCTCGACGTCCGCGAGGCCGGCGGGCACGTCGAGTACAACGTCGAGCAGATCAAGGCTTCGCTGGCGGGGCTGTCCGCCGAGGAGATCGGTAAGACGGTCGTGGCCTACGAGCCGGTCTGGGCCATCGGCACCGGCAAGGTGGCGAGCGCTCAGGACGCGCAGGAGGTGTGTGCCGCCGTGCGCGGTGCCGTCGCCGAGATCGCCGACGCCGAGACCGCGGCCGGTCTGCGGATCCTCTACGGCGGCAGCGTGAACGCCAAGAACGCCGCCGAGCTGGTCTCCCAGCCGGACGTCGACGGCGGCCTGGTGGGCGGGGCTTCGCTGAAGCCCGACGAGTTCGCGCAACTCGCGGCGATCGCCGCGGGCGGGCCGTTGCTCTGACCGCCCGATCGATCGCGTAGACTGTGGCAGGTTGCCCGGCGTCCTTCCCGGACTCGGGCGGCCTGCCACAGTTCTTTCAACCGAACGGACCCCATCCCTCGTGATTATTGCGCTCAACGTCGGCCTGATCATCACCAGCGTGCTGCTGGTCGTTCTGGTGCTGCTGCATCGCGGTAAAGGCGGCGGCCTGTCCTCGCTGTTCGGCGGCGGCGTCCAGTCGAGCCTGTCCGGTTCGTCGGTGGTCGAGAAGAACCTCGACCGCATCACCATCTTCGTCGGTGCGCTCTGGCTGATCTTCATCGTCGCCGTGGGTCTGTTCATCAAGTACTCCTGACCGACCGAACCCCGCGTCGCCGCCCCGTCACGGCGATCGGCGCGCGGAATCGGCGCCGCGGCGCAATACTGGACTCCATGAGTTCCGACGCGCCAGCCGCCACCTCCTCCCTCGATCCCGATGCCGTCGTGAAGGCGGTGTCCACGCCGATGATCGAACACATCAAGGTCGACGACACCGGGCGTGCGGCGACCGAACCGCTGCGCGAGGACATCCGTTTCCTCGGCGGCCTCCTCGGCGACGTCATCAAGACGCACGCGGGTACCGAGACCTTCGAACTGGTCGAGAACTCCCGGCGGGACGCGTTCGCCATCCGCTACGAGGAGATCTCCCGCGACGACCTCGCCGCCCGCTACACCACGCCCTCGGTGCACGAACTGATGCCGGTGATCCGGGCGTTCTCCAACTTCGCGCTGCTGGCCAACCTCGCCGAGGACCTGCATCGGGAACGACGACGCCGCGTCCACCTGCGGGCCGGCGATCCGCCGGTGCCGTCGAGTCTCGCCGCGACCTTCGCCGCTCTGCAGGACGCCGCCCTGGGCGACGACCGGGTGGGGGCGGCGCTCGCCACCGCCGCGGTGGTGCCGGTGATCACCGCCCACCCCACCGAGACGCGCCGCCGCAGCGTCTTCGAGGCCCAGAACCGGATCACCGAGCTCATGCGCACCCGGGCGCGCACCGAGTTGACGCCGGTCGAGCAGAAGCGCCTGGACCGCGACATCTCCGAGCAGATCCTGATGCTCTGGCAGACGGCGCTGATCCGGCTGCGGCGCCTGACGATCAGCGACGAGATCACCACCGGCCTGCGGTACTACGACGCCTCCTTCTTCCGGGTGGTCCCCAATCTGAACCGCGACGTCCGGGCCGCGCTCACCGAGGCCTACCCGGGGTCCGGTCTGGGCGACCTGTCGATGATCCGGATGGGCTCGTGGATCGGCGGCGACCGCGACGGCAACCCGTACGTCACCGGGGAGGTGGTCGCCGAGGCGACGTCGAAGGCGGCGGTCGCGGCCATGCGCCACCACCTCGACGAGCTCACCGCCCTCCGGCAGGAGCTCGCCATGTCGGCGCGGCTCGTCTCGCCGATCACCGAGGGCCTGCGCGCCTTGAGCGGGGTGCCGGCCGAGGACGACGACGAACCCTTCCGTTCGGCGCTGCGCACCGTGCAGGCCCGGCTGGTGGCGGCGATGCTCGCCTCGCTGGGCCCGGAGTACCTCTCGGCCACCGAGATCGGCTGGGCCGACGGGCACGAACCCTATCCGGGGCCCGCCGAACTGCTCGCCGACCTGGACGTGATCGACGAGGCGCTGCGCACCGTCGTCGACGACATGATCGCCGACAACCGTCTCGGCGCGCTGCGGGAGGCGGTGCGCACCTTCGGTTTCCACCTGTCGGGGCTGGACATGCGCCAGAACTCGGAGACGCACGAGGAGGTCGTGCGCGAACTGCTCCGCTGGGCCGGCGTCTGCGACGACTACACCGACCTCGTCGAAGCCGAGCGCGTCGAACTGCTGGCGGCGGAGCTGACCTCGCGCCGCCCCCTCACCGGCCCGGACGCCGACCTGAGCGAGCTGGCGGTGAAAGAGCTCGACGTCGTCCGCGCCGCGGCCGGCGCCGTGGAGAAGTTCGGTCCGGAGGCCGTGCCCACCTACATCATCAGCATGTGCCAGTCGGTCTCGGACATGCTCGAGGCGATGCTCCTGCTGAAGGAGGCCGGGCTCTACGGGCTCGACGCCGACGGCACCCCGCGGTGCACGGTGCGCGTGGCCCCGCTGTTCGAGACGATCGAAGACCTGCAGGCGGGGGCGGCGATCATCTCGGCAGCGCTGGAGCTGCCGTTCTACCGGGCGATGGTCGACGGCCAGGACGGCGCCCAGGAGATCATGCTCGGCTACTCCGACTCGAACAAGGACGGCGGCTACCTGGCGGCCAACTGGGCGCTCTACCGCGCCGAACTCGACCTGGTCGCCGCGGCGAAGGAGGCCGGGATCACGCTGCGGCTGTTCCACGGCCGCGGCGGCACCGTAGGCCGCGGCGGCGGGCCGAGCTACGACGCCATCCTGGCCCAGCCGCCGGGCGCCGTGCAGGGTTCGCTGCGGATCACCGAGCAGGGCGAGATCATCGCGGCGAAGTACGCCGAACCGGTCGGCGCCCGCCGCAACCTGGAGACGCTGCTGGCGGCGACCCTGGAGTCGACCCTGCTCGACACCGAGGGCCTGGACGGCGACTCGGCCGAGGCGTACTCGGTCCTCGACGAGCTCGCCGCGCTGGCCCGCGACGCCTACAGCGAACTCGTGCACCGGACACCGGGGTTCGTCGAGTACTTCACCGACTCCACGCCGCTGTCGGAGATCGGGGCGCTGAACATCGGCAGCCGCCCGACGTCACGCAAGCAGACCACCGCCATCTCCGATCTGCGGGCCATCCCGTGGGTGCTGTCCTGGACGCAGTGCCGCGTGATGCTGCCGGGCTGGTACGGCACCGGTTCGGCCTTCGCCGAATGGGTCGGCGACGACGAGGACCGCCTGGCAAAGCTGTCCGACTACTACCGGCGCTGGCCGTTCTTCCGCTCGGTGATGAGCAACATGGCCCAGGTGCTCGCCAAATCCGATCTCGGTCTGGCCAAGCGGTACGCGGACCTGGTCCCCGACGAGGACCTGCGGGAGCGGGTCTTCACGATGATCGCGACCGAGCACGCCCGCACGCTGGAGATGTACGCGAAGATCACCGGCACCGACGACCTGCTCGCCGACAACGCCGCCCTCAAGCGCTCGGTCTACAACCGGTTCCCCTACCTGGAGCCGCTGAACCTGATGCAGATCGAACTGCTGCAGCGTTTCCGCGGGGGAGAGGACACCGGCGAGATCCGCCGCGCCATCCAGCTGACGATGAACGGCCTGGCGACGGCGCTGCGCAACAGCGGGTAGTCGGCGGAGCCGGCGACCGTGGTCTCGACTCCGCTCGACCAGCGAAGAGCCGGCTCGACCCGCGAGGAGGCGACTCGACCAGCGAAGAGCCGACTCGACCAACGAGGAGCCGACTCGACCGGCGTGGGTCGGTCGACCGGAGAAGAGCGCCCCTCGTCGGTCGAGCGGAGTCGAGACCACCCGATCCCGGTTCGGGCGAGCTCGCCCCGCTCCACACGCCGAGTCGATCGGAGTCCGCCCCGCGGACCTCAGAGTTCGGCGGCGGCGGGGCGGTCGAGGAGCCAGAGGGTCCGCTCGGTGCCGTGGGCGCCCGCGCACGGCCAGTCGGCCCGGTCGGCGCTGGCGTGCGCGGCGGCGACGGCTTGCGCTTTCGCCGCCCCGGACACCAGGAACCACACCTCGCGCGACCGGTTGATCACCGGGAAGGTCAGGGTGATCCGGCGCGGCGGCGGCTTGGGGGAGTCCGTCACCGCCACCACGGACGCGCGCTGTTCGGCGGTGGCCGCGGTGTGCGGGAACAGCGAGTTGACGTGCCCCTCGCCGCCCATGCCGAGCAGGTGGACGTCGAAGGTCAGGTCGTCGGGGATCAGCGCCGCGTAGGCGCGGGCGGCGGCGTCGACGTCGTCGCCGTGCGGGCCGTCGGAGGCGGGCATGGCGTGCACCCGCTCGGCGGGCACCGGGACGCGGTCGAGCAGGGCCTCGCGGGCCTGCACGACGTTGCGCTCCGGATCGCCCTCGGGCAGGAAACGCTCGTCGCCCCAGTACAGTTCGACCCGCGACCAGTCGAGTGCGGCCGGATCCGTCGCCAGCGCGGCCAGCAGCGCGATCCCGTTGGACCCGCCGGTCAACGCGATCCGCGCCGCCCCCCGCGCGTCCTGGGCGCGCCGGACGGCGTCGCCGAATCGTCGTGCGGCCGTGGCGACCAGCGCCTCTGCGTCGTCGAAGATCAGGGTTTCGAGTTCGGTCATGACCGTCCTGACGTCGGGGAGTACGGCTGACGGGTGACGCCGGAGAGGCCCTGCAGGGCGGCGCGGTAGACGACGTCGGCGTCCAGGCGGCGCAGTTCCTCGGCGAGACACTGCGCGGTGGTCCGGCGCGCGAACACCGCCCGACCGTCGGGGTGACCGGGCGATCGCAGCAGACCGCCGGAGCGGTCGACGGTCATCTCCACCGCGCCGTCCGGACGGAGCAGGCTCACGTGCCAGCGGCCGGTCTCGCGGAGCACCGGGACGTCCAGCGCCTGCGCCAGCCAGCCGGCGAACAGGTCCGCCGCCGGGTTCACCGCGGGGCCGGTCACCGTCGCCGAGACCACCGGCAGGTGCGGCGGCCGGTCCAGCGCCGAGACCAGGGTGGCGCGCCACGGGGTGATCGCCGACCACGCCAGGTCGGTGTCCCCGGGGCTGTAGCCGAGCCGGCGCGCGGCCAGGAACGATCCCGGGTCGTCGGCGGTACGCGCATCGGTGATCCGGCGCGAGGCCAGGCGGCCGAGCCGGTCCTCCGCGGGCCGGTCCGGGGCCCGCCCGGGCCACCAGGTGACCACCGGGGTGTCGGGCAGCAGGAAGGGGGTCACCACCGAGTGCGCGTGCTCGGCCATCTCGCCGAACAGGGTCAGCAGGACCACCTCGGACGCCCCGGCGTCGCCGCCGACGCGGATCTCGGCGTCGAGCCGGTCGCCGGCGCTCCGGTCGCCCCGGATCACGACGATCACGCGGCACGGATGCTCACGACTGGCCTGGTTGGCCACCGTGACGGCGGTCTCGGCCACCTCGCCGGGCTCGGTGTCGATGATCAGCGTGAGCACGCGGCCGACGGTCACCTCGCCGCCGGTGTTGCGCATGCGGACCAGCTTCTTGCTCACCTCCTGCGTCGAGGTGTCGGGCAGGCTGACGATCATCGGCGCCTCCTTCGCATCGTGGACCGCGTCGTGCGTCCCGTCGTGAACCGCATGGTGGGCACCCGTCTCACGGCCGACGCCAGACGCGGCCGTGCCGGGCCATCATCCGGTCGGCGCAGTCGGGCCCCCAGGTGCCGGCCTCGTAGGTCTCCGGTCGGCCCGCGGACTCCCATTCGGCGAGCACCGGGTCCAGGATGGACCAGCTCAGCTCCACCTCCTCGTTCACCGGGAACAACGACGGCTCGCCGAGCAGGACGTCGAGCAGCAGCCGTTCGTAGGCCTCGGGGGAGCTCACCGTGAACGCCTCGCCGTAGCTGAAGTCCATGTTCACGTCGCGCACCTCCATCCCGGTGCTGGGGACCTTGGAGCCGAACCGCAGGTTCACGCCCTCGTCCGGCTGCACGCGGATCACCATCGCGTTCTGGCCGAGTTCGGCGGTCATCGAGTCGTCGAACGGCAGGTGCGGCGCCCGCTTGAAGATCAGGGCGATCTCGGTGACGCGTTTGCCCAGGCGTTTGCCGGTGCGCAGGTAGAACGGCACCCCGGCCCAGCGGCGGGTGTCCACCTCGACGGCGATGGCCGCGTAGGTCTCGGTCGCCGACTCGGCGGAGAACCCCTCGTCGAGCAGACCGGGGACCTTCTCCGAGCCCTGCCAGCCGGCGCCGTACTGCCCGCGCGCCGAGTTCTCGGCGATCGGGGCGATGTTGCGGGTGGAGGAGAGCACCTTGATCTTCTCGGCCTGCAACTCGCGCGGGGAGAACGAGATGGGCTCCTCCATCGCGATCAGCGCCAGCAGCTGCAGCAGATGGTTCTGGATCACGTCGCGGGCGGCGCCGATGCCGTCGTAGTAGCCGGCCCGGCCGCCGAGCCCGATGTCCTCGGCCATGGTGATCTGGACGTGGTCGATGTAGTGACTGTTCCAGAGCGGCTCGAAGAGCTGGTTGGCGAAGCGCAGCGCCAGGATGTTCTGGACGGTCTCCTTGCCCAGATAGTGGTCGATGCGGAACACCGACTCCTCGGGGAACACGCTGTTGACCAGGGCGTTCAGTTCCCGCGCGGACTCCAGGTCGTGGCCGAAGGGCTTCTCGATCACCACCCGCTGCCAGCTGTCGGGGTCCTCGGAGGTGGCCATCCCGGTGCGCCGGAGCTGGCTGAGCACGGTGGGGAAGGCCTTCGGCGGGATCGCCAGATAGAACGCGTGGTTGCCGTCGGTGCCGCGTTCGCGGTCGAGCTCGGACAGGGTGTCCTTGAGCCGGTCGAACGCGGCGTCGTCCTCGAAGGTGCCCTCGACGAACCGGATGCCCTCGGCGAGCTTGGCCCACTGCTCCTCGCGGAAGCCGGTGCGCGAGCGCTCCTTCACGTCGTTCTTCACGAACTCCGCGAAGTCCTGGTGATCCCAGTCGCGCCGGGCGAACCCGACCAGCGCGAAACTGGGCGGCAGCAGACCGCGGTTGGCGAGGTCGTAGATCGCCGGGCATCAGCTTGCGCCGGGACAGGTCACCGGTGATGCCGAAGATCACCAGGGCCGACGGCCCGGCGATGTGCGGCAGCCTCCGGTCGTTGGGGTCGCGGAGCGGATTGGTCCATCCACCGGAGGCGGTCACGCGCTAGGCCTTCGCAGCCTGGAGTCGCGCCGCCGTGGCGGTGAGCAGCTCGTCCCACGCGACCTCGAACTTCTCGACGCCCTCGCGCTCCAGGAGCGCGAACACCTCCGCCAGATCGATGCCTGCGGCGGTGAGGGAGGC
This sequence comes from Gordonia sp. (in: high G+C Gram-positive bacteria), assembly GCF_047600385.1. Lineage (GTDB taxonomy): Bacteria > Actinomycetota > Actinomycetes > Mycobacteriales > Mycobacteriaceae > Gordonia. Next base: position 2,914,040 of record NZ_JASGKZ010000001.1, read on the forward strand.
GAACACCTCCCGGCTCTCGGCGGCCCGGCCGAGGATCGAGTCGGCGTCCACCCAGCCGTGATCGGCGAAGGCCTCCATCGTCTTGCCCGGCATGGTGTTGACGGTGTCCGGGGCGACGAGTTCGCTCACGTACAGGGTGTCCGGGTACTCCGGGTTCTTCACGCCGGTCGACGCCCACAGCGCGCGCTGCGGGCGGGCGCCGTGCGCCTTGAGCGCCGGGAAGCGGACGCCGAGGTCGAACACCTCCTGGTAGGCGGCGTAGGCGAGGCGGGCGTTGGCCAGTCCGGCCTTGCCCCGCAGGGCCAGGGCCTCGGGGGTGCCCAGGGCCTCCAGGCGCTTGTCGATCTCGGTGTCCACGCGGGAGACGAAGAACGACGCGACCGAGACGATCTCGGCGACGTCGTGCCCGTTCTCCAGGGCGGCGTCGAGGCCGTCGAGGAAGGCGTCGATCACCTCGCGGTACCGCTCCACCGAGAAGATCAGGGTCACGTTGACGCTGATGCCCTCGGCGAGGACCCGCGTGATGGCCGGCAGCCCGGCCTTCGTGGCGGGGATCTTGATCAGCGCGTTACGCCGGTCGACCAGGTTCCACAGCTCGATCGCCTGGGCGACGGTGCCGTCGGTGTCGTGCGCCAGGCGCGGATCCACCTCGATGGAGACGCGGCCGTCGACGCCGTCGGTGTCGGCGAAGAGCGGTTCGAAGACGTCGCAGGCCGAGCGGACGTCGTCGGTGGTGATCGCGGTCAGGGTCGCGTCGACGTCGGCGCCCTCGGCGGCCAGGCGGGCGATCTGGTCGTCGTACACGTTCGACCCCGCGATCGCGTTCTGGAAGATCGCCGGGTTGGTGGTCACGCCGACCACCGAGTATCCGTCGATCCGGTCCTGCAGGGCGCCCGAGTCGATCAGGTCGCGGGAGAGGTCGTCGAGCCAGACCGAGACCCCCGCGGTGGAGAGATCGGCGAGCTTGCTGTTCTGGGGCATGTCGTGGTCCTCCTGGCGGGGGTCTCTGAAAGGTCTGGTGTCCGGGCGGGTCGGGTCAGCGGCCGAGCAGTCCGCGCGCGGCGGCCGCGACGGCGTCGGCGGTGATCCCGAACTCCTCGTACAGCTTCTGGTAGGGAGCCGAGGCGCCGAAGTGCTCCAGCGAGACGATCTCGCCGGGGGCCGCCGCGATGCCGCCGCCGCCGTGGGCGATGCGGTACCACGGCATGGCGATACCGGCTTCGACGACGACGCGCGCCACTCCGGCGGGCAGCACCTCGTCTCGGTAGGCCTGATCCTGCTCGTCGAACCACTCGATCGACGGCATCGAGACCACGCGGGCCGCGATCCCGTCGGCGGCCAGCGCCTCGGCGGCCTCGACGGCCAGTGCGACCTCCGAGCCGGTGCCGATCAGCACGACGTCGGGAGCGCCCTCGGGATCGGACAGCACGTAGCCGCCGCGGGTGACGCCCTCGAAGGAGGTGCCGGCCAGCACGGGGACGTTCTGGCGGGTGAGCGCCAGACCGGCCGGGACCTCCCGGCGGGTCAGGATGTGCCGCCAGGCGTGCGCGGTCTCGTTGGCGTCGGCCGGACGCACGACGTCCAGGCCCGGGATGGCGCGCAGCGCGGCCAGGTGCTCCACCGGCTGGTGGGTGGGGCCGTCCTCGCCGAGGCCGATCGAGTCGTGCGTCCACACGTAGACCGGATCGATCTTCATCAGCGCGGCGAGCCGGACGGCCGGCCGCATGTAGTCGGCGAACTGCAGGAAGGTGCCCGCGTACGGGCGGGTGGGGCCGTGCAGCACGATGCCGTTGAGGATCGAGCCCATCGCGTGCTCGCGGATGCCGAAGTGCAGCGTGCGGCCGTACGGGTCGGCGGTCCAGGTGGAGGTGCTGATCGACGCGGGGCCGAACGACGTCGCCCCGGCCATGGTGGTGTTGTTGGAGCCGGCGAGGTCGGCCGAGCCGCCCCACAGCTCGGGCAGCACCGGGGCCAGCGCCGAGAGGACCTTGCCCGACGCCGAACGGGTGGCCACCGGCTTGTCGCCGGGCTCCCAGGCGGGCAGCACGTCGGCCCAGCCCTCGGGGAGCGCGTGGGCGTACAGGCGGTCGAACAGCTCCTTGCGCTCCGGGTTCGTCTGCGCCCAGGCGTCGAAACCGGTCTGCCACTCCGCGCGCACCGCGGCGGCCCGCTCCCGCAGACCGCGGGTGTGGGCGATCACCTCGTCGGAGACCTCGAAGTTCTTCTCCGGGTCGAAGCCCAGGATCTTCTTGGTCTCGGCGATCTCGCCGTCGCCCAGGGCGCTGCCGTGCGAGGCGCCGGTGTTCATCTTGGTCGGGGCCGGCCAGGCGATGACGGTGCGGACGATGATGATCGACGGCTTGTCGGTCACGCTCTTGGCGTGGGCGACGGCGTTCTCCAGCGCGACGACGTCCTCGCCGCCCTCGACGTACTGCACGTCCCAGCCGTACGACTCGTAGCGCTGCCCGGTGTCCTCGGTGAGGGCGATCTTGGTGTCGTCCTCGATCGAGATGTGGTTCTTGTCGTAGAAGACGATCAGGTTGCCCAGTTCCTGGGTGCCCGCGAGCGAGCAGGCCTCGGAGGTGACGCCCTCCTCGATGTCGCCGTCGGAGGCGATCACGTAGACGTGGTGGTCGAACGGGCTCTGCCCGGCCGGGGTCTCCGGATCGAACAGGCCGCGCTCGCGGCGGGCGGCCATCGCCATGCCGACCGCGGAGGCCAGGCCCTGGCCCAGCGGGCCGGTGGTGATCTCCACCCCGTCGGTGTGGCCGTACTCCGGGTGGCCCGGGGTCAGCGAGTCCCAGGTGCGCAGCGCCTCGATGTCGGACAGCTCGAGGCCGAATCCGCCGAGGTACAGCTGGATGTACTGGGTGAGGCTCGAATGGCCGCACGAGAGGACGAAGCGGTCGCGGCCGACCCAGGCCGGATCGGCGGGGTCGTGGCGCATGACGCGCTGGTACAGGGTGTACGCGAGGGGAGCCAGGCTCATCGCGGTACCGGGATGTCCGCTTCCGCAGTGCTGCACGGCGTCGGCGGCGAGCAGCCGGGCGGTGTCGACCGCCCGAGTGTCCACGTCCGTCCAGTCGTCAGGGTGAACCTGCTTGGTCAGCTCTCGGATCTCATCTGTAACGGCCACGGTGGGGGCTTCTCCTGTGGGTTGGGGCGGCAAATGCCTCCAGCCTAAAGGACGGCGGCGCGTTCCGGTCCACTCGACACCGTCCGGCGGGGTCGGGCGGGCGTCGTCGTCGTTCCGCGGAGGGGCCTGAGCGGCCCGAATTCTCCGTTACCGGCGAGGAGGTCTAGGATTCTCAGCGGGCAGCCCCCCGCCGGTCGTACGACGACCCGTGTGCTTCGGGCCGCCACGCGAGGAAGATCCGGCCGGTCACGGCCGACCGCACGAAGACAAGGGAGTCTGGCGTTGAAGAGTGGGGAAAGCGTCAGTTCACGCGCTTCCGCCAGCGGTGACGACTCGCCGCAGCCTTCCGCCGCCGCGGGCGCCCGGGAATCGCTGGGTGCACGGGTCAGGGCGACGCTGCTCGCCTACATCGCACTGACCAAGCCGCGGGTGATCGAACTCCTGCTGGTCTCGACGATCCCGGTGATGCTGCAGGCGCAGCGCGGCGAGGTCGACATCGTCCTGATCCTGATCACCGTGGTCGGCGGCTGGATGGGCGCGGCGAGCGCCAACAGCCTGAACATGGTGGCCGACGCCGACATCGACCAGAAGATGAAGCGCACCCAGAAGCGGCCGCTGGCCCGCCACGCGGTGCCGGTGCGCAACGCGCTGATCTTCGGCGTCGTGCTGGCGATCGGCTCGTTCCTGATCCTGTACTTCGGCACCGGCGGCAAATGGCTGCCGCCGATCCTGGTGATGATCACCATCGCCTTCTACGTCTTCGTCTACACGCTGATCCTCAAGCGGCGGACCTGGCAGAACGTGATCTGGGGCGGGGCGGCCGGCTGCATGCCCGCGCTGGTCGGCTGGGCCGCGGTGACCGGGAACCTGAGCTGGCAGCCGGTGGTCCTGTTCCTGGTGGTGTTCTTCTGGACGCCGCCGCACACCTGGGCGCTGGCCATGCGCTACCGCGAGGACTACCGCGCCGCGGGCGTCCCGATGCTCCCGGTGATCGCCTCCGACGAGCGCGTGACCCGCCAAATGCTCGCCTACACCTGGCTGACCGTGCTCACCTCGTTCTTCCTGATCCCGGTGACCGGCTGGATCTACACCGCGGTCGCGGTGCTGGCCGGCGCCTGGTTCATCTGGTGCGTCACCAAGCTGTACGTCGAGACCCGGCGCGGCGCCGAGGTGAAGCCGCTCAAGATCTTCCTGCAGTCCAACGAGTACCTGGCGCTGCTCTTCTGCGGCCTGGCCGTCGACGCGGTCCTGCACCTGCCGACCGTCGCCTCCTACTTCTGAGACGTCGGTCTCCGGGGTCGGGTCTCTCCCGGCCTTCCGCTTTCCGATCCGGGTCTTCCCGGTCTCTCCCGGCTCTTCCGCCGCGGGATCGGCGCCGTCCGCCGTGTCCGCGGACCGGGGATCTGTCAGAGTCGACCCGGTGAAGAACGATTCCTTCTCCGCCGTCACGACGATGATCGCGGCGACCGTGTCGGCCGTCGTCGGTCTGGTGGTCGCGACCGTGTCCGACGACGCGGCGCCGCGCCTGCTGGGCGCGGTCCTCGCCGTCGTGACCCCGCTGGCCGCACTGGGCGTGTTGCGCACCTCGCATCCGAACACCGCCCGGGTCGGCGTCTTCCTGATCCCGGCGGCGATGCTCTCGCTCGGCCTGCCGGTCGCCGGCGTCGTGAACTCGGGATCGGCGCAACCGGTGCGGTCTGCGATCGGTGCGGACGATCGGCCCGACGACGTGACGCGGCGTCTGCCCAGCGACCCCGAGGCCCGCCTCGATCAGGCCCTGGACCGGGCCGACGAGTTGCTTCCGCAGGGGTCGTCGCACCTGCTGGGGATCGGCCTGGACGAGAACTCGATGCGCGTGACCGTCTACGACGCCTCCACCGGCGAGGCGATCAGCGCGAACGGCAGCGGCGGACGATGGTATTCGGAGAACCGGCAGCGGGCCGTCGACCGTCGGACGTTCTCGCGGGCCGACCTGAAGGATCTGCACCTGAACACGGTGACCGGGGACGTCCGGAAGGCGGCCGACGAACTCGGACTCCGCAAGGATCAGGCGCACCCGGCCGACGGCATTCGACCTCGGCCGGCGCAGCGACGGCATGCTGGTGGCCGAGTACACGGTCGCCCACCGGACCGTCGAGGCCGACATGTCCGGGCGCGTCGCCGACACCGCGAAGGCCGCCTTCGTCGAGACCGTCCTGGAGCAGGCGGAGACGACGATGCGCGCCCTCGGCCTGGACCCGACCGCTCCGATCCTCACCCGGATCGATTTCAGGACCGTCACCGAGGGGTCCTCACCGATCTCCGCCTCGTCGATCCAGAACTCCGGCGGATTCTCCCTCGCCCTGGCCGGGACGAGGTTCTCCGAGGTCACGGTGGTGCCCGGGTGCTTCCCGACGACCACCGAACGCGACACCGGTTCGCGGAAGGGGGAGTTCGCGCTCGCCGAGATCACCTCCGCCGCCCTGATCGGGGCCCGTGACGACCTCCTGCGGCGCCACGACCTGCCCGCGTTCGACGGCGAGGTGGTCGCCTTCGCCGTCGGATCCGCTCCCGGAGCGCATCGCGGCGAGGGCCCGGTGCTGCGCCTCCAGGTCGGCTCGGGCCGGAGCGAGGCGCTCGCCGTCTACTCGCCGGCCGGGCGGTTCCTGCGCGCGAGCCGCTATTAGGTGGCCTCGATCGCTTTCTGGACCTCGCGGACCAGGGCATTGTGCATGGGGGCCGGGGCGTCGACCACGCCGCGTTCGGCGAGGGCGTCGATGGTGCCCAGGACCTTCTCCAGGTAGGTCGCCCGCTCCGGGCCGCGGGTGCCGTCGGCGTGCCGCCACAGGTTCAGGGCCTTGCGACACTCGCCGGCATTGGTCGCGGCGAGCCCGTCGGTGCCGGTCGAGCGCGCATGGCGGTCGGCGGCGGCCCAGTCGGTGCGCAGCATCGCGACCGCGCTCAGATACTCCTGTGCGTGCGCCTCGCCCGGGAACTCGTCCGAACGCAGCCCGCCGGCGAGTTCGAGCGCATCGTGGAAGTCGACGATCGGCGGCGCCGCCAGGTCCCACATCGCGGGGAACCGCAACAGCATCGCCGGATCGAGTTCGTACGCGCCGTAGGCGGACAGCACCCGGTCGTGCTGGTCGACCGCCCGCGCCCAGCGCTGCCGCAGGGACGTGTCGGGCTGCGGGGCCGCGGGGTCCGGTAGGGAAGCCGTCTTCGCCAGGCCGGGCCTCCCGATCGCCACGGCACCGATCGCGACGAGCACGACGACGACGATCCCGGTCACCGTCGGACCCGCCGGCCTGGCGACCGCCGTCAGGATCGCCAGGATCGCGACACCGGCCGCGACCCCCAGGCGTCCGGCGCCGAGACCGGCGAACGGCCCGGTCCCGGTCGCGCCGCCGTTCACGGGATCAGCACCGTGCTGCCGACGGTACGACGCGCCTCCAGATCACGGTGCGCCCGGGCGGCCTCGGCGAGCCGATATCGCTGCCCGACCCGCACCGACACCGACCCGTCCGCGAGCGCGCCGAGGAACTCGCCGGCCCGCCACGCGAGCTCGTCGGGGTCGGCGATGAAGTGCGCGAGCGTCGGCCGGGTCACGCTGAGCGACCCCAGCGGATTGAGCCGCTGCAGATCGAACGGCGGCACCGGGCCGCTCGCGGCCCCGAACAGGACGACGGTCCCGCGCACCGCCGTCGCCGCCAGCGACTGCTCGAAGGTGGCCGCGCCGACGCCGTCGTACACGACGGGCACACCGCGGCCGCCGGTCAACGCGCGGACGCGGGCGGGGACGTCGTCGGTGTAGCGGAGCACCTCGGCGGCCCCGGCCTCCCGGGACAGCGCCTCCTTGGCGTCGGAGGAGACGGTGGTGATCACCCGCAGGCCCCTGCGCACGGCCGTCTGCGTGAGCACGAGCCCGACGCCGCCCGCCCCGGCGTGGATCAGGACGGTCGCCGGTTCGACGGGGTTCCCGCGATCGAGCGCCGTGGAGACCCCGTCGAGCAGATAGTGCGCGGTGAGGCCGCGGAGCAACGACGACCCCGCCGTCTCGTCGGAGACCCCGTCGGGGATCGGCAGCGCGCGGGCCGCGGGCACCACCGCGAACTCGGCGTAGCTCGCCGGGGCGTCGCACCAGCAGACCCGCTGGCCGACGCGCAGACCGGTCACGTCGTCGCCCACCGCGACGACCTCTCCCGCCCCCTCCAGCCCGGGCACGTAGGGGAGTGCCGCGGGATACATCCCGGCGCGGAAGTAGGTGTCGATGAAGTTCACGCCCGCGGCGCGGACCCGCACCAGGACCTGGCCGGGACCCGGCTCGGGGTCGGACACGGTTCCGTACTCGAGGACGTCGGGACCGCCGGTCTTCGTCACACTGATCGCGCGCATGCCTCAGTCTCGCACGCGGTTAGACTGGGGACATGAGCGAAGACACCCAGAACGCCGAGAACGCCGCCCCGGCGGAGCCGAAACTCGACGACGCCGTGCTCTCGTCGGTCCGCGACTACGTGGCCTCCGAGGACGGCAAGGCCACCGCGGTGCTGCAGCCGATCGGCGCGGCCGGTGTGCGCGTGACCCTGGTCGGCGAGAAGGACGGCGTCCTCGGCGACCGCGTGGTGCCGTCGATGGACGTGGCGAAGGAACTGGTCGCCGAGATCGACGGTCTGGAGACCGGCGAATGGGATCGCGACCTCACCACCAAGGCCACCGTGGAGCCGAGCCACTGGCGCAAGATGGCCGGATGGGTCGCCAAGCAGAAGCGCTTCCCGAAGGCCCGGAACAACAAGAGCGTCGACTACAGCTGAACCCTCTCCCTCGCGGATCGAGCCTTTCTCATCGGCTGCGATCGCTTCGTCGGCCGAGCCCTCTTCGTCGCTGTGCTCCTCCCCGCCTCCACCGATCCCTGAGCCGGTGAGGAGCACAGCGACGAACCGGGTCGAAGGGTCGTGAACGCTCGCCGGGGACCCTTCGACTTCGACCACTCACTTCGTTCGTGGTCGGCTCAGGGATCGGTGGGAAGAGTCGTCTGTAGGGGGCGGTCGGTTCAGGACGTCGGTTCGGGAGCGTCGGCCAGGTCGCGGATGCGTTCGGCCTGCACTGCGACTAGCACCAGACAGGTCGCACCGATCATCAGCACGGCCGAACCGAACATGTGCAGGATCACCAGCACGATCGGCAGGCTGGTGGCGTACTGGACGTAACCGATCACGCCCTGCAGCAGCAGCGCCCCGGTGAACCAGAACACCGCGCGTCGCATGGTCAGTCGGGCGATCACGCTCAGCGCGATCAGCGCCAGGGTCATGCCCGATCAGCATCCAGACCGCGTCGACGTGCAACTGGGTGGCGTTGGCGGGGTCGAGGCCGTTGCGGTGCGAGTTCTCGTCGCCGGAGTGCGGGCCGGAACCGGTCACGACGGTGCCCAGGTACACCGTGACCCAGGTGATCGCGTAGACGCCCCAGGCCAGGGCCACCGCGAGACGGGAGATCACCGAGTCGCGGGGGATCTCGACGTCGTCCGCGGACGGTCCGTCCGTCGACTCCTCCACACGACCGGGACGGGTCCGGATCACCAGCCAGGTGGCCGCGGAGACGATGACCATGGTCGCCAGGAAGTGGAAGGCCACCACCCACGGGTTGAGCTTGGTGAGCACCGTGATGCCGCCGATCACGGCCTGCGCCGGGACGCCGAGGGCGACGGCGGTGGCGAGCCGACGGGCGAGACGGTCGACGGGTCGGTACCGCATGGCGGCCACCCAGGTGGCGATCGCGATCACCACGAGCACCCAGGTGAGCATGCGGTTGCCGAACTCGATCACCCCGTGATAGCTCAGCGGGGGCGTGTACCTGCCGTCGCCGCACTGCGGCCACGTGGGGCAGCCGAGTCCCGAACCGGTGAGCCGGACCGCGCCGCCGGTCACCACCAGCAGGACGTTCGCCGCGAGATCGGCGACCGCCCAGGCGTACAGGAAACGGAGAGTGGGCGTGCGGAATCCGAACCAGCGGGCTGTGCCGGTGTGGGAACTGCTCATTCGAACTTGAACCACCTGACTGCTCCCAGGCCGCCGAGCGCGGCCCAGACGAGGAGGACGACGGCGCCGCCGACGTCGAACGACGTGTGCTGAGTGGCCTGCGTCAGAGCCTGCGTCAGCGCCCCGGAGGGGGCGAGCCGGGCGATCCACAGCGCGGCGGCGGGCACGTCGCCGGAGAAGACGACCAGGCCGGACAGGGCGAGAAGGACGAACCAGATCAGGTTGCCCAGCGCGAGCACCACCTCGGCCTTCATGGTGCCGCCGAGCAGCAGACCGAGGGTGGCGAAGGCCATCGTCCCGAGGGCGATCATCACGACGCCGATCGCCAGACCGCCGATCGACGGCCGCCAGCCGAGGAACAGGCCCAGCAGGCCGATGACGACCGACTGGCCGATCACGACGATCACGACGGCGAGCGACTTGCCCGCGATGATCCCCCAGCGCGGGATCGGCGTGGCGCCGAGTCGTTTCAGCGCGCCGTAACGCCGGTCGAAGCCGACGGCGATGGCCTGGCCGGTGAACGCCGTGGACATGATGGCGACGGCCATGATCGCCGGCACCAGCCGGGTCGCGCGGTCGGCGGACGACTCGCCCAGGGCGGTGATCGGCATCAGCGAGAGCCCGATCAGCATGGTGACCGGGATGAAGAGCGTGAGGAGCAGCTGCTCGCCGTTGCGGATGAGGAGAGTGAACTCCATCCGCGTCTGGGCCGCTATCATCCGGGCCAGCGGGGCCGCCTGCGGTGCGGGCGTGAAGGTGCCCGGCGCGAATCGGTTGCCTGCGGTGGTCACGGGCGCACCTCTCGTCCGGTGAGTGCGAGGAAGACGTCTTCCAGGCTGTGGGTGACCGCGGAGAGTTCGGTGGCGAGGACGTCCCGCGTCTCGCACCAGGCCGCGACCCGGGAGATCAGCGTCGGCGTGATCGGTCCGATCACGGTGGTGACGTTGCCCGCACCGGGCTCGCAGCGGTAGTCCCCGCCCAGGTCGGCGGTCAGCTCCGCGCAGTCGATCGGGTCGGCCGTCACCAGACGCAGGCGATCCTGCGATCGGGCGCCGGTGAGGTCGGCGGGTGTGCCGGAGGCCACCACGCGGCCGTGGTCGATGATGACGATCCGGTCGGCGAGCGCCTCGGCCTCGTCGAGCAGGTGGGTGGTGAGCAGCACTGCCACGCCGTCGTCGCGCAGCCGGGACAGCAGTTCCCAGACCAGGATCCGGGCGTGCGCGTCGAGGCCGGCGGTGGGTTCGTCGAGGAAGACCAGCTCCGGGCGTCCGACCAGGGCGCAGGCGAGCGCGAGCCGCTGCTGCTGGCCGCCGGAGAGACGTCGGTACGACGTCCGCGCGCAGTCGCGCAGGCCGAGGACGTCCATCAGCCATTCGGGATCGAGGGGGTCGGCGCTGTACGACGCGCACAACCGGAGCATCTCGGCGGCCTTGGCCCCGGGATAGGCGCCGCCGCCCTGCAGCATCACGCCGATGCGGGTGCGGAGCTCCTCGTTGTCGGCCAGCGGATCGAGTCCGAGGACGCGGACCTCGCCCTCGTCGGGCCGGGTGAAGCCCTCGCAGATCTCGGCGGTGGTGGTCTTGCCCGCGCCGTTCGGTCCGAGCAGTGCGAGGATCTGACCGCGCGGGAGGTCCAGGTCCAGACCGTTCACCGCGGTGACCTCGCCGAACCTCTTGATCAGTCCCCGAACCGCGACGGCAGGCGAAGAGGAGGGGTCTGAATGCACGACGTCCAGCCTAAGCCCACGCCGCGGCGGACCGGCAGCCGGGTCAGGAGCTCCGACGGTTCCGCAGCCATCGGCGGACCGGGTGGTCGTAGAAGAAGAACGTGCTGGCCACGACCATCATCAGCAGCCCGGTGGCCAGTCCCTGGGCGACGACCATGGGCGGAGTGTCCGAGCTGGTCGGCATCACGACCACCGAGATTATCGCGGAGATCACAACGGTGCCGACCCGGAACCAGCGCGTGGTGGCCCAGGCCGCGAGCGGGATGATCGCCCAGAGCAGGTACCACGCCTGCACGAAGGGGAAGAACACCACGAAGGTGGCCATCGCGATGCCGAGCCCGCCGAGCGGATGGACCCGGCCCGCGACGCAGGCGAGCAGCCAGCGGACCACGAACGCGGCGGCGATCAGCTGGCCGATGGGTCGGGCGACGTCGAGGATCGCCTGCGTCTGCTCGCCCAGGCCCAGCCACAGGCCGATACGGCCGGCGACCACCGACAGCAGCGTCGGCATCGACATCCACGAGCGCACGATGCCGCCGGTGGACAGGGTCGAGGTCCAGCCGAAACCGAGGCCGGTGCCGAGGCAGATCGCCACGACCACCGTCGCGGACACGATCAGACTGAAGAACGCGGCCGCCAGCAGGGCCTGGATCGACGACTTCGAGCGCGCCCACCAGGTGCGCCACGGCGCGTTCCGGATCGCCGGGAGGGTGGCGCCCCAGCGTCGTGCCAGGGCGACGCCGACGAAACCGAGGGCGAGCGCCGAGGCCACCTTGATCGTCGACGACGCCGCGATCAGCGAGATCCCCGCGATCAGCAGCCGGCCCGCGGCGGTCGGCAGCCACCCGTCGCGGAGCCGCGCGGTGCCGTAGACGGCCCGGAAACTCCACTCCATGCCGACGAGCATCATGCCGATCATCAGGGCCTCGTTGTGGATGCCGCCGACCAGAATGCAGGATCACCAGCGGGTTCAGGGCGCCCAGCCAGAGTGCGGCGACCGACGATACGCCGCAGCGGCGGGCGAGTCGGGGGAGGGCCCAGATGATCATGGCGACGCCCGCGAGCGCGACCAGCCGGTGCAGGCCGACACCGAGGACGATCGTGTAGTCGGCGAGCCACGGGACGTGTTCGCCGATCCAGTCGGTGAGCGCGGTGATGCCCTCGCCGATCCAGAGGAACAGCGGGCCGTACGGGGCGGGGGTGTCCTTCCAGAGGTTCGGCACCGACAGGGTCAGGGTGTGGTCGACGCCGAGACCGCGCAGCGGGCTGTAGGTGTACGGATCCATGCCGCGGTGCGCGATCGCGCTCTGCGCCAGATACGAGTAGACGTCCTTGCTCAGCAGCGGCGGGGCGAGCAGCAGCGGCGCGATCCACATCGCGAAGGTGCGGTCGGCCTGCCGACGCGTCATCCGTCGTGCCGGGCTCCGGTTCTCGGCCACCTCGACGCCGTAGCGGCCGATCGCGAACCGGCCCAGCAGCACCCATGCGACGACCAGCATCATGGTGCCGCCGATGGAGATCGTCAGCGCGGTGGAGAACATCCGCGACGGCAGCGACAGCACGCGCATGCCGACGATCGGGTTCTGCAGCACCGGCACCATGCCGGTGCCGAGGGAACCGATGAGGATCAGGACGGCGCCGGTGGTGCCGAACAGGGTGATCCGCCGCAGCCGCCGCTCTTCGAGCGGGTTGAGCGGGCCGACCTCGCGCTCGTCGTCGTGCAGCCGCGCGACGGTGACGCCGTAGTCGCCGGTGGCATCGATGTCGGTGTTCCGCGAGGGCCGGGACAGGCCGAGGTAGTCGAGTGCCGGGCGCACTCCGGGAACTTGCCGCACCCGTCAGACTCTAGGCCATGACGCCGGTCACATCGGTGTTCCACCGGCCCTAGCCCCTTAGGCAACCCTTGCTGGAACCACCGGAATAATTACGTAACAATAATGTTGTGAAAAGCGTGGACGGAGCGAAACCGCTGCTCATCGAGCAGTTCGCGGACGGGAGCGGGGCCGACGGCCAGACCCGCGCCGCCGTCGTCGCGCTGCTGGTCGACGAGGGGCCGCTCACCGCGAGCGACATCGCCGAGCGACTCGGCATCAGCCCCGCCGGCGTCCGGCGCCATCTGGACATCCTGGTCGGTGCGGGCGACGTCGAGACCGCCGCCCCCGGTTTCGGTCGGGGCGGTCGCGGGCGGCCCGCCAAGTGGTTCCAGCTCAGTCCGACCGGACGCGGAAAGCTCCGGCACGCCTACGACGACCTCGCCGGCGCGGCGCTGCGCAAGCTCCGTCAGATCGGCGGCCAGGAGGCCGTCGAGGAGTTCGCCCGCGACCGGATCGACGGCATCGTCGATCCGGTGCCCGCGTCGTCGGGGGAGTCCGGGGACACGATCCGCGCCGTCCACCAGATCGCCGATGCGCTGACCGGCGCGGGCTACTCGGCCGACGTGCGCGAGGTCGGGACCGGCGTCCAGATCTGTCAGCACCACTGCCCGGTGGCACACGTGGCCACCGAGTTCCCCGAACTCTGCGAGGCCGAGACCGCGCGGTTCACCGAACTCCTCGGCACCCACGTGCAACGCCTCGCGACCATCGCCAACGGCGACTGCGCATGCACCACCTACGTACCGCTGAATCATCCGCCGCCGGTACCCCCGCCGGTCGACGGCTCCCCGGCCGCCGACCGATTACCCCGGACACAGCCCGATCCCACAGCCCAGATCTCCGACGGAAAGGCCACACGATGACGGTCACCGAACCCGCCGCGACCACGGTCGCCGCGCCAGCCCCGCTGTCCCAGGAAGAGACCATCGCGTCCTTCGACCGGTACGGCTACGGCTGGGCCGACAGCGACGACGCCGGCGCCTCCGCGCAGCGCGGACTCTCCGAGGCCGTCGTCCGCGACATCTCGGGCAAGAAGAACGAGCCCGAGTGGATGCTGGAGCAGCGCCTCAAGGCCCTGCGCATGCTTCGATCGCCAGCCGATGCCCCGCTGGGGTGCCGACCTGGACGGCATCGACTTCGACAACATCAAGTACTTCGTCCGCTCCACCGAGAAGCAGGCCGAGTCCTGGGAGGACCTGCCCGAGGACATCAAGAACACCTACGACAAGCTCGGCATCCCCGAAGCCGAGAAGCAGCGTCTGGTGGCCGGCGTGGCCGCTCAGTACGAGTCCGAGGTGGTCTACCACCAGATCCGCGAGGACCTGGAGGAGAAGGGCGTCATCTTCCTGGACACCGACTCGGGGCTGCGCGAGTACCCGGAGCTGTTCCAGGAGTACTTCGGCAGCGTGATCCCGGCCGGCGACAACAAGTTCTCCGCGCTCAACACCGCGGTCTGGTCGGGCGGCTCGTTCATCTACGTCCCGCCGGGCGTCCACGTGGACATCCCGCTGCAGGCCTACTTCCGGATCAACACCGAGAACATGGGCCAGTTCGAGCGCACGCTGATCATCGTCGACGAGGACGCCTACGTGCACTACGTCGAGGGCTGCACCGCGCCGATCTACAAGTCGGACTCGCTGCACTCGGCCGTCGTGGAGATCATCGTCCGCAAGGGCGGCCGCTGCCGGTACACCACCATCCAGAACTGGTCGAACAACGTCTACAACCTGGTCACCAAGCGGGCCAAGGCCGAGGCGGGCGCCACCATGGAGTGGGTCGACGGCAACATCGGCTCCAAGGTCACCATGAAGTACCCGGCGGTCTGGCTGACCGGCGAGCACGCCAAGGGCGAGGTCCTGTCGGTCGCGTTCGCCGGCGAGGGCCAGCACCAGGACACCGGCTCCAAGATGGTGCATCTGGCGCCGTACACGTCGAGCAACATCGTCTCCAAGTCGGTGGCGCGCGGCGGCGGCCGGGCGTCGTACCGCGGTCTGATCAAGATCAACCCGGGCGCCCACGGCAGCCGCAGCACGGTCAAGTGCGACGCCCTGCTGGTGGACCAGATCAGCCGCAGCGACACCTACCCGTACGTCGACATCCGCGAGGACGACGTCACCATGGGCCACGAGGCGACCGTGTCCAAGGTCTCCGACGACCAGCTCTTCTACCTGATGAGCCGCGGTCTCACGGAGGACGAGGCGATGGCCATGGTGGTCCGCGGCTTCGTGGAGCCGATCGCCAAGGAGCTCCCGATGGAGTACGCACTCGAACTCAACCGGCTCATCGAGCTGCAGATGGAAGGAGCGGTCGGCTGATGGCGACCCCCGAGAAGGTCAACACCGCCCAGGTCGACGCCGACGCCGCCGGCCCGGTGGTCAACAAGGGCGAACTCTTCACCTCGTTCGACGTCGACGCCTTCGAGGTGCCCAACCAGCGCGAGGAGGCGTGGCGGTTCACCCCGTTCCGCCGGCTGCGCGGCCTGCACGACGGTTCCGCGGTCGCGACCGCTTCGACCGTCGTCACCGCGACCGAGGCGCCGGGCGTCCGCGTCGAGACCGTCGCCCGCGGCGACGAGCGGCTCGGCCGGGGCGGCGTCCCCTTCGACCGCGTCGCGGCGCAGGCGTTCTCGTCGTTCCGCGAGGCCACCGTGGTGACCGTCGAGAAGGAGGCGCAGGTCGCCGAGCCGGTCACCCTGACGATCACCGGCCCCGGGAGGGGCGAGGTCGCCTACTCGCACGTCCAGATCCACGCCGAGCCGTTCAGCAAGGCCACCGTGGTGATCGACCAGCGCGGCGGCGGCGTGATCGGCGAGAACATCGAGTTCGTGGTCGGCGACAACGCGCACCTGACCGTCGTGAACGTGCACGACTGGGACGACGACGCCGTGCACGTGGCGGCCCACCACGTCGGCATGGAGCGCGACGCCGTGCTCCGCCACTTCGCGGTGAGCCTCGGCGGCGACACCGTGCGGCTCTCGCCGCGCGTGCAGTACCACCAGCCCGGCGGCGACGTCGAGATGTGGGGCCTGTACTTCGCCGACGCGGGTCAGCACCTGGAGCAGCGTCTGCTCGTGGACCACTCGGCGCCGAACTGTCGTTCGGTGGTCACCTACAAGGGCGCCCTGCAGGGCGATCCGTCCGGGGACAAGCGTCGCGAGGCCCACACCGTCTGGATCGGCGACGTGCTGATCCGGCCGAGCGCCGAGGGCACCGACACCTACGAGCTCAACCGGAACCTGGTGCTCACCGACAACGCGCGGGCCGACTCGGTGCCGAACCTGGAGATCGAGACCGGCGAGATCGTCGGCGCCGGCCACGCCAGCGCCACCGGCCGGTTCGACGACGAGCAGCTCTTCTACCTGCAGGTCGCGCGGCATCCCCGAGGACCAGGCCCGGCGCCTGGTGGTCCGCGGCTTCTTCGGCGAGGTCCTCGCCAAGATCGCCGTCCCCGAACTGCGTGAGCGCCTCGAAGCGGCCATCGAGGCCGAACTCGAGTCCGCCGGCGCCTGACCCTTCCTTCAGATCTCGACTCCGCTCGATCACCGAGGGGGTCCCCGACCACCGGGGGGATCCCCACCACCGAGGGGATCCCCACCACCGAGGGGATCCCGATCGGTGCGGGAATCCCGGCCACCGGGACGATCTCGCCCATGAGGGGGACCTCGTGAACGGGGTTCCCCCGCCGGCCGAGCGGAGTCGAGACCACAGTCTCCGCCGGTCGAGAACTCGACTCCGCTCGATCACCGAGAGGGGTCTCGATCGCCGAGACGCCGAGACCACACAGCCTAGAAAAGAGAATCCATTGAGCACTCTCGAAATCCGTGACCTGCACGTCGACGTCGCCCAGAGCGATCCCGACGCCGAGCCGATCCACATCCTCAAGGGCGTCGATCTGACGATCTCGTCGGATCAGACCCACGCGATCATGGGACCGAACGGTTCGGGCAAGTCGACGCTGGCGTACGCGATCGCCGGTCACCCCAAGTACACCGTCACCGGGGGATCCATCACGCTCGACGGCGAGGACGTGCTGGAGATGAGCGTGGACGAGCGCGCCCGCGCCGGCCTGTTCCTGGCCATGCAGTACCCGGTGGAGGTCCCCGGCGTCTCGACGTCGAACTTCCTGCGCAGCGCGGCCACCGCGGTCCGCGGCGAGGCCCCCAAGCTCCGCCACTGGGTCAAGGAGACCAAGGAGGCGATGGCCGACCTCGAGGTGGATCCGTCGTTCTCCGAGCGCGGCGTGAACGAGGGCTTCTCCGGCGGCGAGAAGAAGCGCCTGGAGATCCTGCAGCTGTCGCTGCTCAAGCCCAAGATCGCCGTCCTGGACGAGACCGACTCGGGTCTGGACGTCGACGCGCTGCGCGTGGTGTCCGAGGGCGTCAACCGCTACAAGGAGCGGGAGGCCGGCGGCGTGCTGCTGATCACGCACTACACGCGGATCCTGCGCTACATCAAGCCCGACTTCGTGCACGTGTTCGTGAACGGCCGCGTCGTCGAGTCCGGCGGCCCCGAACTGGCCGACGAGCTGGAGGAGAACGGCTACGTGCGGTTCACCGCGGCCGCAGCGAGCGGAGCCGATGCCTCGGCGGCCGCTCCGGCGAAGTAGTCCGATGACGGTCGAGACCGGTTTCGACGTCGCCGCGATCCGCGCCGACTTCCCGATCCTGGCGCGCACCGTCCGCGACGACAAGCCGCTGGTCTACCTCGACTCGGGGGCCACCGCGCAGCGCCCGCTGCCGGTGCTCGACGCCGAGCGCGACTTCCTGCTGAACCACAACGCGGCGGTCCACCGCGGCGCCCACCAGCTGGCCGAGGAGGCCACCGACGCCTACGAGGACGCCCGCGCGGCGATCGCGGGTTTCGTGGGGGCCGCCGTGGACGAGGTGGTGTTCACCAAGAACGCCACCGAGGCGCTGAACCTGGTCGCCCACACGCTGGGCGACGACCGCGCCGCCGCGGTGCTCGGCGGGAAGCCGCTGGGGGAGGGCGACACCGTCGTCGTCACCGAGCTGGAACACCATGCGAACCTGGTGCCGTGGCAGGAGCTGTGCCGTCGTACCGGCGCGACCCTGCGCTGGTACGGGGTGACCGACGACGGCCGGATCGACCTCGACTCGCTGGTCCTGGACTCCTCGGTCCGCGCGGTGGCGTTCACCCACCAGTCCAATGTGACCGGTGCGGTGGCCGACGTCGCCGAACTGGTCCGGCGGGCCCGCGAGGTGGGCGCCCTGACGGTGCTCGACGCGTGCCAGTCCGTACCCCACATGCCGGTGGACCTCCCGGCGCTCGACGTCGACTTCGCGGCCTTCTCCGGCCACAAGATGCTCGGCCCCAACGGGGTCGGCGCGCTGTACGGGCGCCAGTCGCTGCTCGCGCAGCTGCCGCCGTTCCTCACCGGCGGGTCGATGATCGAGACCGTGACCATGGAGTCGTCGACCTATGCGCCGCCGCCGCAGCGCTTCGAGGCCGGCACCCAGATGGTCTCGCAGGTCGTCGGACTCGGCGCCGCGGTCGGCTACCTGGAGAAGATCGGCATGGCCGCCGTCGCCGCGCACGAGCACGCGCTCACCGCGCGCGCGGTGGACCTGCTCGGCGGGATCGACGGGCTGCGCATCGTCGGACCCGCCACGGCGGAGAACCGGGGCGGGGCGGTCTCGTTCGTCGTCGACGGGATCCACGCGCACGACCTCGGTCAGGTCCTCGACGACGAGGGCGTCGCGATCCGGGTGGGCCACCACTGCGCCTGGCCGCTGCACCGCCGGTTCGGCGTGGCCGCGACCGCGCGCGCATCGTTCGCGCTCTACAACACCGGCGACGAGGTCGAGGCGCTCGCCGCGGCGATCGTGAAGGCACAGGAGTTCTTCGTCCGATGAGAATGGAACAGATGTACCAGGACGTGATCCTGGACCACTACAAGCATCCGCACGGGCGCGGACTGCGCGAGCCCTTCGACGCCGAGGTGCATCACGTGAACCCGACCTGCGGCGACGAGGTGACGCTCCGCGTCCACGTGGCCGACGGGGCGGTCGCCGACGTCTCCTACGACGGTCAGGGCTGCTCCATCTCCCAGGCGTCCACCTCGGTGCTCTACGACCAGATCGTCGGACTCGACGTCGAGGCGGCGCTGGCCGCCGTCGAGTCGTACAACGCCATGCTCACCTCGCGGGGCGCCGACCCCGGCGACGAGGACGTGCTCGGCGACGGCATCGCCTTCGCCGGTGTGAGCAAGTATCCCGCGCGCGTCAAGTGCGCACTGCTGGGCTGGCTCGCCTTCAAGGACGCGCTCGCCCGATCCGTCGAAACCACAGGAGCCCGCTGATGGACGAACCCCAGACCTCTCTGCCCGCCTACGACGACGTCGAGGAGGCCATGCGCGACGTCGTCGACCCCGAACTCGGCATCAACGTCGTCGACCTCGGCCTGGTCTACGGACTGGAGGTGAACGACGACGCCTCGGTGAGGCTCGACATGACGCTCACCTCGCCGGCGTGCCCGCTCACCGACGTGATCGAGGACCAGACGCGCGGCGCGCTGGTCACGAGCGGTCTGTGCACCGACGTGGAGATCAACTGGGTCTGGCTGCCGCCGTGGGGCCCGGACAAGATCACCGACGACGGCCGCGAGCAGCTCCGCGCGCTCGGATTCACCGTCTGACCCCTGTGCTAATTTTCGTGGTGTGAGGCTGATCTCGCGCATACTGGCGCTGACCACTGCGGCACTGCTCATCACGGTCGGTGCCGGGCCTGTGCACGCCGATCCCGACGGCCCGTCGATCGCCTCGCGCATCGGCCCGTCCCTGGTCTACATCCAGACCGATTTCAAGGGCTCGGTGACGGTGCCGATCCAGGGCCGCCTCCGGGAGACGCCGGAACTGACGCTGACGACCAGCTGCACCGGTTACGTCGTGGACGAGACCGGATTCATCGCGACGGCGGGGCACTGCGTGAACGCGCAGGACGACCAGCTGCACGACGGGATGCGGGCCCGCGCCGCGGAGGCCCTCGGCCAGACCGAGTCCGATGCCGCGCAGATCGCGCGGCTCGCGATCGAGCAGAGGTGGCCGGTCCGGATGACCGCCACCTCCAGCGGCGCGGCCACCAGTGTGCGGGTGCGGCAGCCGACGGGCGAGGATCAACTGATCGCCGACTGGCGGGACGTCCAGGTGATCTCCTTCCAGCCGTTCGAACAGGGCGACAACGCCGTCCTGCGACTGAACGACGTGCCCGAGGGACTCACCGCGCTGGTGCTCTCCGACCGGGTGCCCGAGCCCGGCGAAGACGTGATCTCGGCCGGTTTCCCGGGCGCGGTGCAGCGCACCAACGACAGTTCGGCGATCGCGCAGCCGTCGTACAAGACGGGCACGGTGTCGTCGCGGCAGAACAGCGACAGCGGCGTCTACCGCACCGAGATCTCGGCGACCCTCGGCAAGGGCATGTCGGGCGGGCCCACGGTGGACGAGGAGAGTCGGGTGATCGGCACCAACTCGTCCGGGGCGGCGCTGATGGACGAGAAGGCGTCGTTCAACTTCATCACCGACAACATCGCGCTGCGCGACTATCTGACGCAGAACGGCGTGACGCTCGCCGCGGCGCCGAGTGATCGGGATGCGGGCGGTGTCCCGCTGTGGTTCTGGCTCGGACCGTTGATCGGTGTCGGAGTGCTGCTGATCGCCGTGGCGCTGTGGCTGCTGCTGCGCCGCAAGAGCGCATCCGGGACCGTCGATCCGCGGTCCGGTCCGACGGGACCGGGCATGCCGGGTCCGGGTATGCCGATGCCTCCGATGGGGCAGGGATCGATCGGGGCGGGACCGGCCGGTCCCGGCCCGAGGGGGCCCGACCCCCGGGGCCGGTCTCCGCAGGGTCCGCCCGGACCGGGCGGGAGGGGCGCGCGTCCGGGCCCGCAGGGTCCGCCGGGCGGTCCCCGCCCGGGTCCGCCCGCTCCCGGCGGTCGGGGCCCGGTGCCGCAGCACGGCCCGCAGGCTCCGGGTGTACAGGGCCCGGGTGCGCAGGGCCCGGGAACGCAGGGTCTGCGAGCACAGCGCCCCGGCGCGCCGCAGCCCCGGCCGAACGTTCCGCCGCAGCATGCCCCGGTCCGGCAGGCCGGTGCGCCCGGTCGGCCGTCGGCACCGGCTCGGCCGGGACCGGCCTCGGGCGCGGCGCAGCACCCCTCCCCGCTCCCGGGCGAGCAGGAGACCGTGCTGAATCAGCCGCTGCCCGATCTCGCCTCGGCGGCGGGCGCCGCGGGCGAGACGGCCGTTCCGGGCGGCTCACCGCCGCCGGACGAGGGCGCCACCGTGCTCGATCAACCCCTCCCGAAGCCGTCGGAGACGGACTCCCGGTAGCCGGTCGCATCGCCGGAGTAGGCTCGGATCCAGAGCGCCGGGGAATGCTCCCGGGGGTACCTGAGTTGAGGATGGCATGAGCACAATCGATTTGACCGGTGAGAGCTTCGAGAAGACGATCCTGGAGAACGAGATCGTTCTCGTCGACTTCTGGGCCTCCTGGTGCGGCCCCTGCCGCCAGTTCGCGCCGACCTTCGAGGCCGCCTCGGAGAGCAACGCCGACGTGGTCTTCGGCAAGGTCGACACCGAGGCCGAACAGCAGCTCGCCGCCGCCGCCAGCATCCGTTCCATCCCGACGCTGATGGTCTTCAAGAAGGGCAACCTCGTCTTCAACGAGGCCGGCGCGCTGCCGCCGCAGGCGCTGGACTCCCTGATCGAGCAGGTCAAGGCCCTCGACGTGGAGAAGGCGATCGCCGAGGCCAAGGCCGCCCAGGAGTCGCAGGACGACTAGCCGGTCGAACGTCCGATTCTCGGACGCCCGCGCCGCCCCGTCGGCCGTACCTTCTCCAGACAGGAGCGGGCGGTGGCGTGAGTCACGATCAGAGGGTCCGCTCTGGTCACTCATGCGGAAGGAACGACGATGGGACGCGTAGCGGATAAGGTCGCGCTGGTCACCGGCGGCGCCAAGGGGCTCGGTCTGGCGACGGCGAAACGGCTGTTCGAGGAGGGCGCCACGGTGGTGGTCACCGATCTCGACGAGGCCGAGGTCGCCGCCGCGGCGGCGGCGATCGACCCGAGCGGGGAGAAGGTGGTGTCCTATCGGCAGGACGTCACCGACGAGGCCGGCTGGGACTCGTTGACGACGACGATCGTCGACCGGTTCGGCAAGCTCGACGTGGTCGTGAACAACGCGGGCGTCGCCGCGTCGCGCACCGTGGAGGAGGAGACCCTCGAGACGTGGCGGTGGCTGATGGCGGTGAACCTCGACGCCGTGTTCCTGGGCACCAAGGCCGCGATCGCGGTGATGAAGGACAACGGCGGCGGCTCGATCGTCAACCTGTCGTCCATCGAGGGCATCATCGGCGACCCGGGGCTGGCCGCGTACAACGCGAGCAAGGGCGGGGTGCGGATCTTCTCCAAGTCCGCCGCGCTGCACTGCGCGAAGTCGGGCTACGGCATCCGGGTGAACACCGTGCATCCCGGGTTCGTCTGGACCCCGATGGTCGAGGCCTACGCCGAGGAGCAGGACGCCGAACTCGACGACGTGACGCAGGCGCTGATGGCCGCGCATCCGATCGGGCGGATGGGGCGGCCGGAGGAGATCGCCAACGCCGTCCTGTACCTGGCCTCGGACGAGTCGTCGTTCTCCACCGGCAGCGAGATCGTCGTGGACGGCGGATACACCGCGCAGTGACCGATCGGTTCGCTGCGCGGTGGCTCAGCGAGCCGAACGTCGGACGAGGGCGCGCCCGGTGAGTGTCACCAGGCGCGCCTGCTGCCTCCCCGGCAGCGCCCGGAACACCGCCCACATGGTGGCCAGGGTGCCGCGCAGGTCGTCGCGCCCGCCGAGGTAGGCGCGCTGACGCGCCGTCGGGAGCCGGAAGAACGCGTCGAAGAACGCGGTCAGCTCGTCGCCGTCGAACCCGAGGAGCACGGCGAGACCGATCATCCGCAGCCGGAACGTCCACCGCGCCCGGCGGGTCCACAGGACCGCGGCCGGATCGTCGCCGCGGGCGACCGCGCCCGCCACCGTGTCGGCGGCGCCGAGCGAGACCGCGATGCTGTACCCGGTGGCCGGGTGCATCAGGCCGCCGCCCGCCCCGAAGCGCAGCGCTCCGGCGGGTCGCCGCCACGGTCGCGGATCGACGTAGAGCGGGAAGTCCACGAACTCCGCGGCCTCCGCAGGGGATTTCGACGCCCGTGCACCCGACGGTCCGGAGTCCGCTGCGGGCGCCGGCCGGTCGAGGGCGCGGAGACGCCGGGTGTTCCGGGCGGAGAGCTCGTCGAACGGCACCGGGGGAGCACCGGCGAGGCAGGTCTCCTCGACGAGCCGTCGCCCGTCTCCGAGGTCGACGCGGTACCCGAAGGTCGGCGCCGGCCCGGCGGCGCCCCGCCAGTCCATCAGCACCATCCCCGCGTCGGCCGGGCCGGTGTCCTCGGCGGCGTCCCGGTCGACGAACACCCCGTACGCGGTCTGCCGCGGGATCGTCGCGGCGCCTGCGGTGGCACCGAGAGCCGCACCGCCGCGCGCGTCGACCACGACGTCGCCGTCGATCACCCGGCCGTCGTCGAGCCGGACCGACCGCTCGGTGACCGCGGCGACGTGGCCGGTGACGACCTCCACCGCGGACAGGTCCAGCGCGGCCTGCAACGCGGCCGCCGACAGCGTCACATAGGGGCGCGGGACCTCCCGCCGCTCCGGGGTGAAGACGACGAAGCGGTCGGCGGCGCAGGCGATCACGTCGTCGTACGGGAGCCAGTCGGGAAGATCGTCGGCGAAGACGCCGAACGTGGCCGACCAGGGCCGGTCGGGTGCGGGATCGATCAGGGTCACCGCGACCCGCCGGCCGGCCGCCCGGTGGGCGAGCGCCCGACCGGCCGGGCCCGCGCCGACGACGATCAGCTCGGTCACATGTTCCCGGTGGCCAGCAGTCCGCCGTCGACGCGGAGCGTCTCACCGGTGATCCACGACGCGTCGTCGCTCACGAGGAAGGCGACCGCGGCGGCGATGTCCTCCGGGGTGCCGAGCCGACCCATCGGGTAGGCGCGGGCCGCCTTCTCCTCACCGGCGGCGACCAGGGCCTCGGCGAACCTGGTCTTGACGATGCCGGGGGCGACGGCGTTGACACGGATCGTCGGGCCGAGCTGCCAGGCGAGTTCTTCGGTGAGCCGGATCAGGGCGGCCTTGGATGCGCCGTACGCGGCGATCATCCCGGTCGAGCGCAGACCGGCGACCGAGGCGATGTTCACCACCGCGCCGCCGGACTCGCCCATCCCGGCCCGATGCGCCTCCTGGATGTAGCCGAGGGCGGCGACGACGTTGGTGTCGAAGGTCTTGCGGACCGCATCGAGATCGGCCGTCATGAGGTCGCCGTACACCGGGTTGATCCCGGTGTTGTTGACGAGGACGTCGATTCCGCCGTGGGCGACGGCCGCGGCCACCGCCTCCGCGCGATGCGCGGGGTCTCCGGTGTTGCCGGCGACCGCGGCGACCGTCGCGCCGGACACCGCGGCGCGGATCTCCTCGGCGGCGGCCTCCAACGGCTCGGGCTTGCGGCCGGTGATCACCACCGCGGCACCGCGGGCCGCGAGCTCGGTGGCGATCGCCAGCCCGATGCCGCGGCTGGCACCGGTGACGAGGGCGGACTTTCCGGACAGGGCGGCAGAGGTGTCGGTCATGGCACTCAAGGCTAGTGCGTCGGCGGCCCGCATACGTCCGGGGCCCGATAGGGTCGTGCAGGTGTGGAGTCGGATGCGTGAGGGCTGGGACGCCTCGGGTCCGTGGCGGCGGACGGGCCTGCTGTTCTCGGCGCTGTGCCTGCTGATCGGTGCGGGCGGGTTCTGGCTGCACTTCACCCGGATCCCGCTCGGGCCGCTGGTGAACGCGGCGGCGTTCGCCCCGTATCTGATGGCGGTCTCGCTCGTCGGACTGGCGACGGCCCTGATCGTGCGCTCCGGGCGACTGGTCGGCGGCGGCCTCCTCGTGGTGCTCGTCTCGCTGTGCACGCAGGCGCCGCTGTACCTGGATTCGTCCGACGGCGCAGAGCCGGAGCTGACGGTCCTGCA
Organism: Gordonia sp. (in: high G+C Gram-positive bacteria); assembly: GCF_047600385.1. GTDB lineage: Bacteria > Actinomycetota > Actinomycetes > Mycobacteriales > Mycobacteriaceae > Gordonia. Next base: position 2,938,856 of record NZ_JASGKZ010000001.1, read on the forward strand.
GATCAATCTGGGGCTCGGCGAGGGCGACGTCGATGCGCTCGCCGACGTCGTGAACACGGAGGAGGTGGACCTGCTCGCGGTGACCGAACTGACCGAGCCCGCGCTGGCGGCGATCGAGTCGTCGTCCATCCTCCGGCGGCTGCCGCACGCGTACACCCGGCCCGCGCGGGCCGGGAACGGCGGCGGCATCCTGTCCCGGTACCCGATCACCGAACGCACCCGGCTCGACGGTTTCTGGCTGCCCAACCTGCGGACCGTGATCGACGTGCCCGGAGCGGCCCCGCTGACGTTCTACGGCCTGCACGTGATGCCGCCGTACCCGGACACCTCGGCGCAGTGGCGGTCCGAACTCGGTCGGCTGCACGCGGAGTTCCGCGGCGCGACCGGCCCGGTGATCGCCGCCGGCGACTACAACGCCACCTACGACCACCGCGCGTTCCGGGCGCTCACCGCGCCCGCGCCGACCGGTCCGGCCATGCTCGACGCCGCCGAGCACACCGGCGCGGGCATGGTGCGGACCTATCCGGCCGACCGGTTCTTCCCGCCGCTGCTCGCCCTGGACCGGATCCTGGCGCGCGGCGGACCGGAGCCGATCGAGTTCCGTCGGATCGCGATCCCCGACAGCGACCACCACGCGGTGCTCGCACGATTTCGGGGGTCGCCGGACCGCCGGTAGCATGGCTCGTCGTGATTACCGCGACGGATCTGGAGGTTCGAGCCGGCGCCCGCACCCTGTTGTCGGCTCCCGGGGATGCCCTGCGCATCGCACCCGGCGACCGTATCGGCCTGGTCGGCCGCAACGGAGCGGGGAAGACGACGAGTCTGCGGATCCTGGCCGGTGAGACCGAACCCTACGCGGGTTCGGTCCGCCGCAGCGGTCCGCTCGGCTACCTCCCGCAGGACCCCAAGGAAGGCGACCTGTCGGTCCTGGCGAAGGACCGCGTGCTCTCGGCGCGCGGACTCGACGAGATCCTCGCCCAGATGGCCAAGCAGCAGACCCTCATGGCCGAGACCGACGACGACCGCCTGCGCGACAAGGCGATCAACCGGTTCTCGCGACTGGAGGAGCGATTCGGCGCGCTCGGCGGCTACCTCGCCGAATCCGAGGCCGCCCGCATCTGCAGCAGCCTCGGCCTGCCCGACCGCATCCTCGACCAGGAGCTGCGCACCCTGTCCGGCGGTCAGCGCCGTCGCGTGGAGCTGGCGCGCATCCTGTTCGCCGCGTCCGACGGCTCCGGCAAGTCCGACACCACCCTGCTGCTCGACGAGCCCACCAACCACCTCGACGCCGACTCGATCTCCTGGCTGCGGACCTTCCTGCAGAACCACGAGGGCGGCCTGGTGGTGATCAGTCACGACGTCGACCTGCTGGCCGACGTGGTGAACCGGGTGTGGTTCCTCGACGCGGTGCGCGGCGAGGTGGACGTCTACAACATGGGCTGGAAACGGTATCTGGACCAGCGCGCGACGGACGAGCAGCGTCGTCGTCGCGAACGCGCCAACGCCGAGAAGAAGGCCGGCGCCCTGCGCGAGCAGGCCGCCAAACTCGGCGCCAAGGCCACCAAGGCCACCGCGGCGCAGCAGATGCTCAAACGCGCCGAGAAGATGATCGACGAACTCGAGGAGGAGCGCGTGGCCGACCGGACCGCGACCATCCGCTTCCCCGAGCCCGCGCCGTGCGGCAAGACCCCGCTCATGGCGTCCGGACTGACCAAGGTGTACGGCTCGCTGGAGATCTTCACCGGCGTCGACCTGGCGATCGACAAGGGCAGCCGCGTCGTCGTCCTCGGCCTCAACGGCGCCGGTAAGACGACGCTGCTCAGGCTCCTCGCCGGCACCGAGAAACCGGACCTGGGGATCATCGAACCCGGGTACGGGCTCAAACTCGGCTACTTCGCGCAGGAGCACGACACGCTCGACGACGACGCCTCGGTGTGGGAGAACATCCGGCACGCGGCGCCCGACGCGGGGGAGCAGGACCTGCGCGGACTGCTCGGCGCGTTCATGTTCTCCGGTCCGCAGCTGGAGCAGCCGGCCGGGACGCTCTCGGGCGGTGAGAAGACCCGTCTGGCACTGGCCGGACTGGTGTCGTCGGCGGCCAACGTGCTGCTGCTCGACGAGCCGACCAACAACCTCGACCCGATCTCCCGCGAGCAGGTGCTCGAGGCGCTGCGCAGCTACACCGGCGCCGTCGTGCTGGTGACGCACGATCCCGGTGCGGCCGCCGCCCTGGAACCGCAGCGCGTGATCCTGCTGCCCGACGGCACCGAGGACCACTGGTCTGACGAGTACCAGGAGCTCATCGAACTCGCTTGACGGTCACTCCGGCGGCTTCCATCCCGCTCAGGACGTCGTCGGGGAACAGTTCCCGCGGCACGACGGTCAGCAGGACGTCGCCGACGTACAGGAGCACGGTCCGGTCGAACACGCGGACGCGGCTCAACGCCTCGAAGGGCAGACGGGTGGCGTAGCGCCCGTCGAGTGCGAGATCGACGTGGTCGTCGCCGTGGATGCAGCTGAATCGGTAGGCGGGTCCGGGCTCACCACCGGTCACGACCGCCGCCAACCCCTGAGCGTACTGTCTGCGGATCATGAACCACAGGATCAGCGGCGGCACCGTGACCGGGATCAGCATGATCAGAAAGAACAGTACTTTCGCGAGCAGCGACTTCGAAGGCGTCGAGAGGCCGATCACCGCGATGATCACGACGGGCACCCCGAAGATCACGAGGAGCGCCGCACCGACGCGATTCGCCGTCCGGCGGACCGGAGTCTTGATCAGTGCGGCGACCTCGGCGGCGGGGTGGACGACGGTGTACTGCGGTGCGGGAAGCGTGATCTCCGAGCCCTGCGGAATCTGCGGCGGCGGGGCGTGTCCGCGGAACCGGGCGAGCAGGGCATCGTCGACCAGGACACGCGGAACGGTCGCGATCGATCGACCGCGATACACGATGACGGCGTCGCCGAGGACCTTCACCGACGAGACGGTGCTGTAGTACAGGCGCCCGACCGATCGGCCGACGACCGAGTAGTCGAACGCGAGGGGACCGGCGACGGCGGACACCGGGTATTCGGGTGCGGGTGCTCCACCGGTCAAAACGGTGTGCAGGGTCCGGGTGTAGCGGCGCAGGAGGAACCCGCAGGCTCCGCCGATCACGGCGATCAGTGCGAGGTAGAACGCCAGTGCGGACCACGTCCGCTCGCTCACCGCGATCAGTCCGCCGATCAGGATCAGCACGAGGATCGCGCCGACCGCGATCTGCCGCACGATGATCCGGGCCCCGGACCGCGCGACCCGCCGGATCTGTTCGTCGGTGAGAGTCGCCTCGACTCGAGGTGCCGGGAGTGCGAGGTACGACGGGCAGGTGGTCACCCCGGGAGTCTAGACGGAGGTCTTCTCGGTGGTCGGCCGTTGCGAGATACCAGGACACGAGGGAGCATCTCCCTCGTGGGCCGTTATTTCGCAACGGCCGACACGGACCGGCGTGTCACCCGGATCGTGGGCCCGGTGCGAGATCACGGCGGGGTCGGTCTCCGTCGCTTCCGCTCGTCCGAACCGCGAGAAGCGCGCCGTGGCGGCGCCCGGGCCGCAGCGGTCGGGTCTCGGTGCGGGTGACGGCGAACCCCGCCTCCTCGACCGCTCCGGCGAGCAGATCGACCGGCCACCGGAACGCGGAGACGACCGCGTGGTCGAATCGCTCGAGTCGGTCGCCGGCGAAGAATCCGACGGCCAGCGCACCTCCGGGCCGCACGCAGCGTGCGAATTCGGCGAGTCCGGCGCGGACGTCCTCCGGTTCGGCGTGGATGAGCGAATACCACGCGAGCACGCCGCCGAGGGCGTCGTCGTCGACGTCGAGGCGCTGCGCGCGACCGAGTCGGAACTCGCAGTCGGGGTGGTCGGCGCGCGCCCGCGCCACGAACTCCGGCACGGGGTCGAGGCCGGAGACGTCGCACCCGAGTTCCCGGAGATGGTGCGTCCACTGGCCGGGACCGCAGCCGACGTCGAGGATCGGCCCCTCGATCCGGCGGGCCCAGCCGGAGATCAGCGCGAGGTCGAGGGCGTCGACGTCGTCGATCCGGCCGACGGCGGCGATGTACTCGTGCACCCGTGCTCGGTAGGCGGCGCGGACCGACTCGAACGTCATGGGGACAGATCCTCGCACCGACGACGGGAGGCTTCGACACCGGGCGCTCACTTCGTTCACGCCCGGGCTCAGCCGGCGTGGTTCGGGCTCAGCAGGCGTGGGCAGGACTCAGTCTGCGTGGGTCGAGCCAGACCGCGTGGGTCGGGGTCGGGCTCAGCAGGCGTGGGTCGGGCACAGACGCCTCTCAGTGAGGGTCGCCTATCCTTGACCCCGTGATCCGTCGGCTGCTGATTCTCGTCTCCCTCGCCTCGTACGTCCTCGGGTCGGCCGCCGTCGTCCTGCACTATCTCGGCGTCACGAGCAACACGGTCGCGCGGTTCGCCTCCGTCGCACCGTGCATGATCCTCGCCGCGGCGGCCGGAGTGATCCTCGCGCTGTTCACCCGGCGGGGCTGGGTGATCGCGCTCGGAGTCCTGGTGGTCGCCGCGGGCGTCGCCACCCAGCTGCCGCTCTACCTGGGAACCACCGAACCGCGCGGCGACGACGAGCTGACCGTCCTCCAGGCCAACATCTATCTCGGCCGGGCCGACATCGGTGCGCTCGCCCGCACGGTGCACGAGAACGACGTCGACGTCCTCACCGTCTCGGAACTCACCGATGACGCGCTCACCCGGATCCAGGGGTCGTCGATCGTCCGCGATCTGCCGCACGCGGTGACCTATCCGGTCAAGGAAGGCGGCGGCATCGGCATCTTCTCGCGGTTCCCGCTGGAGAACGGCACGCGACTCGACGGATTCAAGATGGCCAACGCCCGAGCGGAGGCCGTGATCGACGGCGAGCGTTTCGCCGTGTACGCACTGCATCCGCTGCCCCCGTGGCCGCAGCCCGCCTGGCGGTGGGAACTCGAACTCCGACGGCTCACCGGCCTCCTGCGGGACGAACCGCTGCCGACGATCGCCGGCGGCGACTTCAACTCCACCTATGATCACGTCCCGCTGCGTCGGCTGATCGAGGAGTCGGGGACCGTGGATGCGGCGGAGAGCACCGGGGCGGGAGTGGTCGCGACCTATCCGGCCAATCGTGCCCTGGTGCCTGCGGTGTTGGCCATCGACCGTGTGCTCACCGGTCCGGGCTGGACGGATCGCACGCCGACGGCGATGTCGTTCGAACGGGTCGAGTTGCCCGGCTCCGATCATCACGGTGTCGTCGCCCGGATTCGGAAGTAGTCCCCGATTTCGCTTCTATAGGTTTGCCTAACCTACTATTCAGGGTGTTCCGAGGGCCGATGGGCCCTCTGCTGTGCTGACAGGTGCTGAAAGGAAATTCGCCTCATGGTGACGAGACTCGCCCGGACGTTGATCGGCGTCGTGGCCGTGTGTGGACTGCTCGCGTCGACCGCGTGCCAGTCCGGAGGTGAAAGCGATCAGAAGGCCGTCCCCGCTGCGATCCCGCAGGCCGAGGTGCTCGGGGCCGTGCGCGCCGCCACGACGCTGTCCGTCCTGCCGAGTTCGATCACTTCCGCCCGACTGCAGGCGGCGGGCAAGGATTCCGGCGGGTGGGCCGTCAAGGACTGCAATCCCGATCTCGGCGAGACGAAGCTGGACGATCTCCGGCCGTGCACGATCGGAGACGTCGACGGAGCACGGACGATGGTCCTGGTCGGCGACGTGGGCGCTGCGCAGTGGCACGGCGCGATGGATCTCATCGGGAAGCGGACCGGATGGCGAGTGATCATGCTCGTGAAGAACAACTGCGGGCCGGCCGCGATGCAGTACTACCAGTGGCAGCTGAAGCGGGAGTTCCGTGAATGCGACGCGTGGCAGAAATGGCGGACGCGGATGATCCAGCAGGAGAAGGCCGAGATCGTGGTGATGGCCGGATGGTACGGCGAGAACCTCGGTCCCGACCGGGAGACGACACCGGAGATCTGGCGTGATGCTCTGGTCGAGTCCGTGGACGGGTATCCGGCTGCCGCCAAGATCTTCATGTTCGGCAATCCGCCGCATCCGCCGGTCGACGATCCGGTGGCATGCCTGGAGAAGAATCGGAACGACCTCACCAAGTGCTCCTACCCGGCGTCCCGGGTCCTGCCTGACCAGTCGGGATGGAAGTCGGCGGCCAAATCGGTCGGCGGCACGTACATCGACGTCGACTCGTGGTTCTGCCACAAGACCTGTCCGTCGGTGATCGCCGATCGCATCGTGTACGCGCGTGACAAGCACCACATCGATGTCGATTACGGCCGCTATCTGTCGGGGGCGATCCAGGAGGTCATGGAGCCGGCCCTCGTCGGTTGACGCGCCGGGCTCCCTGCGCGCGGGTCCGCTCTCTCCGGGGCCGACCGCACGGATCGGTCGCCGGAATCCGACCGCGTCGCCGGTGCCGGTGGCGCGAGGCGGAACGTCGGCCGTCCGGGCCTTCGGCGGAGATCTGCCGCTGTAATGTGCGCCACTAACCCAGGTATTAGGTTTGCCTAACCGAACTTAGGCCTTATTCTTAAGGAGTTTTTCAGACTGTCGGTGGGAGGCGTGCACTCTTCCGACCGATGACGAGAGTTGAGGATTCATGACCGGCACCCTCGGTGCGCAGCGCCCGATCGTCGAAGGCGATGATGAATCCCGGAGTTCGGGTCGGAGAGGTGACATCCAGGGTCTCCGGGCCGTGGCCGTGCTCGTCGTCGTCCTCAATCACGTCGGAGTGCCCGGCTTCGGCGGCGGTTTCATCGGTGTCGACGTCTTCTTCGTGATCTCGGGTTACGTCATCACGAGGATGCTGGTCCGCACGGGAGAACGTCGAGAGGCCCGTGACTGGTTCGTCGACTTCTACGCCAAGCGAGCACGTCGGATCGTCCCGGCTGCGACCCTGGTCGTCGTCTGCACCGTCATCGCGACTTTCGAGTTCACCAACTTCATCCGCGGGGCGCAGATCCTGCCGGATGCGACGGCGGCCGCGCTCTTCTTGGCGAACTTCCATTTCATCGCGACCGGCTCCGACTACGCGATGCTCGGCAGCGACCCGTCGGCACTGCAGCATTACTGGTCGCTCGCCGTGGAGGAGCAGTTCTACCTGCTCTGGCCGCTCCTGGTGCTGATCGCCGTCGCCGTCGTCGCCAGAGTCGAGAAGCTCGCACTGCGACAGACGCTCGGGACGATGCTCGTCGTCGCGATCACCGCGAGCTATTGGCACTCCGTCGTCGCCACGCCGGAGGACGGGACCGCCGCGTACTTCTCGCCCTTCACCAGGGCCTGGGAGCTCGCGATCGGCTGCCTGATCGCCGTGGTCGAGCCGTCCCTGGTGCGGCGTCTGTCCGCAGCCTCCTCGGCGGTACTCGGCTGGGCCGGTGCGACGGCGATCGCGTGGGCGGTCATCGCACTCGACGAGGACGCGGTGTTCCCGGGCTGGATCGCGGCGATCCCGGTACTGGGTGCCGGTGCGCTGATCGTGTCCGGCATGGTTCCGTCCGGCGCGGTGCCCGGCCGGCTGCTTTCGACCACGGTGCCGCGCTATGTCGGCGATCTCTCGTATTCGCTGTACCTGGTCCACTGGCCGCTGTTCACGATCGTCGCGATACGGATGGACGACGACGTCGCCGTGACGACGCAGGTGCTTCTCGTCTGCGCGGCCTTCGCCGGTGCCGCCGTCATGTACCACTTCTTCGAGGACCCGATCCGGAAGTCGACCTTCTTGGCGGCACGTCCGTGGACGAGCATGGCGATCGTCCCGGTCGGCATGGCGACCGTCTTCGTCGTCGCCGCGATCGAACGTTGGCGCTGGGACCTCACCGAGCCGCTGATTCAGCAGCTCTTCTCACCGATGGGAAAGGGATGATCGTGTCGATCAGACGATTCACGAAGAGAACGGCGGGGGTGGTGGCCGTCTGTGCTGCACTGACCCTCACCGCATGTACCACCGCGGAGCAGACGTCCTCGCAGGACGACGTGACCGCCGCGGCGAAAGCGGTGCCCGCGGCGGAGGTGGTGGCAGCGGTACAGAGTGCCACGGCGGCGAAGAAGCTCCCGAGTTCGATCTCGCCGAGCCGACTGCGGGAGGCCGCCGGTGACGACGAGTCGGCCTGGACCATCGAGGGTTGCGATCCGGGGCGGGAGGAGACCGAACTCAAAGATCTGGATCCGTGCGTGCTCGGCGACGTGAAGAGCGAGAAGACGATGGTCCTCCTCGGCGACTCCGGCGCGGTCCAGTGGCACGGTGCTTTCGACGAGATCGGGAAGCGGAAGGGCTGGCGGGTTCTGGTGCTGGCCAAGAACAACTGCGGGCCGGCCACGATGAAGTACTACCAGTGGCAGTTCAAGCGTGAGTTCACCGAGTGCGATGCCTGGCAGAAATGGCGGATGAACGTCGTCAAAGAGCAGAAGGCCCAGGCCGTGGTCATGGCGGGTTGGTACGGAGAGAACCTCGGCCCCGACACCACGATGACCCCGCAGATCTGGCGGGACGGTCTGGTGAAGACCGCGGAGCAGCTGCCGGAGGGAACGTCGGTGTTCTTCCTCGGCAACCCGCCGCATCCGTCGAACGGCTCGCCGTCGGAGTGCGTCGCCGAGCATCCGGAGGATCTGACCGCCTGCGCGCTGCCCGCCGATGAGGTCCCCGGTCAGAGCAGCTGGTCGGAGGCCGCGACCGCTGTCGGCGGCACCTACATCGACATCGGACCGTGGTTCTGTGCGTCGACGTGTCCGGCGGTCGTCGCCGACCGGCTCGTGTATGCGGGACAGCACCACATCACGGTCGACTACGGCCGCTATCTGTCCGGTGCCATCGAGTCGGTCATGACTCCCGTGCTCGCGGGCTGACACCCGCTGTGCGCCGACATCCGCTGCACTGAGTGCTCGAGTGTCGTCGTCGCGGTGTGCGACGGATTCCGGCCCGGTACGTCACGTGACGTACCGGGCCGGAATCCGTATCCGGGCGGGGTGAACCGATCCGGCATCGTCGGAACACGCCGACAGCGCATCGGTGAGCACGACGAAACGAACGCCCGGTTCCACGGTCTCCGATGGAGAGGTGACCGTGGAACCGGGCGTTCGTCGTGGTGCAGAAGCCCTTACACCGGGGCCAGGCTGCGGGCCGCGGCGCGACCGGTGCGGCTGTGCAGGCGGCGTGCCAGCGCCCCCGCGACGCGGGACGGCTCGGCGGCGTGGAAGATCTGCCTTCCGAAGCTCAGGCCCGCGACGCCGGACTCGGCGATCTCGCTGCCGAGGTCGATGGCGTGGTCGTCGTTGGTGGCGGCGCCGCCGGCCACGACGATGGGCAGCGGACAGGTCGCCACCACGGCGTCCATGGACTCCGGGTCGCCCGCGTAGTCGAGTTTGACGATGTCGGCGCCCAGGTCGGTGGCGATCGCCGCCAGAATGCGAGAGGGTCTGCACGGTCGGGACGTCGGGGATGTCGCCGAGTCCGCGGTGATACATCATCGCCATCAGCGGCATGCCCAGGCGGGCGCACTCGGCGGCGACGGCACCGAGGTCGGTGAGCTGCTGATTCTCGGTGGGGGAGCCGACGTTCACGTGCACGCTCACCGCATCGGCGCCGAGGATCAGGGCCTCCTCGACGGAGCCGACCAGCACCTTGCTGGTGGTGTCCACCGAGAGGGAGGTCCCCGCGGACAGGTGCACCACCAGGCGCAGCGAACGCAGGTTCGCCGGGTCGAGGTGCCGCGCACGACCCTTGTGCACGACGATCGCGTCGGCGCCGGCGCCGTCGAGGATCGCGGCGAGTTCGTCGGCGTGCGCATGGTGGCCCAGCGGACCGACCGTCACCGAGTGGTCCATCGGGACGATCAGGCCCCGACCGGTCGACGCGGAGAAAAGACGGTTCATGCGGACACTCTTGCCGTCGAGCGACATGGTCAGCGCTCTGCGGTTGTCAGTCATGCGGGGAGCCTCCTGCGATTGAATAAGGGTAGCCTATGCTACTGGTATGACTCAGCGAAATGTGAGCTTGGTTATAGCCGATTACCTGGATCGGATCGGGTTGGCCGGTGTGCCGGAGGTCGACTCGGACGTCGAACTCGTCCGTCGTCTCGCCGACGCGCAGCATCGTGCGATCCCGTTCGACAACATGCTCGTCCACCTCGGCGGCTGCTTCACCGTCGATCCGGTCGTGATCGTCGACCGGCTCGTCGAACGCCGCCTCGGGGGAGTCTGCTACCAGCTGAACGGACTCCTCGCGATGGTGCTGGAGCGGCTCGGGGTCGAAGCCCGGCTGTGGGGTGCGCGCGTGCGCTCCGAGCGGGGCCTGGGACCGGAGGGCGGCCACATGGCGGTCGTGATCGACGACGAGGACGGGGGAGAGATCCTGGTCGACGTCGGTTTCGGGGGCGAAGCCATCTGGCAGCGGGTCGACGCGGCCGATCCGGCCAGCCTCCACGTCACGACGGGGGGCGCCGGCTACCACCTGATCCCGCGGGCCCGGACGCTCGACGAGTTCGACGACGTCGCGCGCTGGCACAGCTCGTCGTCCGAGTCGCGGATCACCGCCTCGGTGGTGTGCACGCTCCCGCGGGACGGCGGTCGGGTGACCCTCGCCGGACGTCTCGGCGCCGACCGCGTCATCGACTACCGGTTGATCGAGCTCGCCGGCGACGACCGCGTCGAACGACCGGTCCCGCACGACGAGCTCGCCGCCGTGCTCGCCACGGAGTTCGGCATCGCCGAGGACGAGGCGCCCCGCATCAGCCGGGTGGTCGAGCACCGGCGGCACGTCGCTCACTCGTAGCGCCAAGCGGTGGGGAAGGGGAGGCCGAGGTAGACGTGACCGATCGCGCGGCGGTCGTCGTCGCAGTCCACGAGCCGCTGCAGCCGGGCGCGGCGCAGCGGCCAGTCGAAGCCGTCGTCGTCGAACCGATGCAGCATCGAGGTGAGGTTCCAGGAGAAGGCCTGCGCCTGCCAGACGCGGTCGAGCGCGGTGTCGGAATAGGCGTCGAGCAGGTCTTTCCGGCCGGTCGCGTAGAAACCGCCGACGGCGTGGGAGAACACGCACGCGTCGGAGACCGCGAGGTTGAGCCCCTTCGCGCCGGTCGGCGGAACGATGTGCGCGGCGTCGCCGAGAAGGAACAGTGAGCCCACGCGCATGGGCTCGGAGACCAGGCTGCGCAGCGGGGCGAGGCTCTTCTCGAACACCTCGCCGGTCTCCAGTTCGGGCCAGTCGTCGGCCGCGCTGCGGCGCCGCAGCTCGGCCCAGATCCGCTCGTCGGACCAGGCGTCGAGGTCGGTGTCGGCGGGCACCTGCAGGTACTGGCGGGTGATGTGGGGGCCGCGCATGCTGTGCACGGCCAGCCCGTCGGGATGGGCGGTGTACATGCCCTCGGCGGTCACCGGGGTGCTGTGGGCGAGGATCCCGAGCCAGGCGAACGGATAGCTGCGCTCGGCGGTCGCGATCCGGTCGGCGACGGTGGCGCGGCACACGCCGTGGAAGCCGTCGCATCCGGCGACGAAATCGGCCTCGATCACCCGGCGGCGGCCTTCGCCGTCGGTGTAGGCCACCTCGGGGCGCCCGGTCAGGTACCCGTCGACGGACACGTCGGCGGCCTCGAAGACGACCGGCCGATCCCGCTTCTTCAGGTCGTCGATCAGGTCGGCGACCACTTCCGCCTGCCCGTACACCCAGGCGTTGCGGCCGGTGTCGGCATGGAAGTCGAGCTTGTGGGTGCTCCGGTCGAAGCGGAGGTAGAAGCCGTCGTGCCGGAGCGCCTCGGCGTACAGTCGGTCGGCCAGGCCGAGCTGGTCGAGGACGTCGACGGTGGTCTGCTCCAGCACGCCCGCGCGCACGCGCGCCCGGACGTACGCCTCGTCGCGCTGTTCCAGCACGATCGCGTCGATGCCCTGACGGAGCAGCATGTGGGCGAGACTCAGGCCGGCGGGTCCCGCGCCGATGATCGCGACCTGAGTCCGGAGATTCTGCGGATTCTGCTTGAAGCTTGTGATGGTGACCACTATCCTCTGTTGCCTTTCGGTCAGGCTAACCTAACGTGCTTAAAGTGGTCGTGGCCAACCGGGGCGGCGGCGGCCACACACGACAAGGCGACATCAGGCGATGCAGAGGAATTGAGACGACAGTGACCGAGGTTTACGACGAATCAGAGTCCACCCGAACGTCAGCCCGTGTTCCCGGAAGCGAACAGATGGTCGAGTTCGAAGCCGAGTTCATCGATGAGGAGTTCGGAACCATGTCCAAGAGTGCCGCACAACCCAAGCCCCAGTCCGTCGGTCGCGGTCTCGCGACCGTCGCGGTGATCGTGCCGGCGATGAACGAGGCCAAGAACCTCCCGTTCGTCGCCGAGCGGATGCCCGAGGTGGACGAGATCATCGTCGTCGACGGCAACTCCGTGGACGACACGGTCGAGGTGGCCCGGGAGCTCTGGCCCGAGGCCGTGATCGTCAACCAGACCCGGGCCGGCAAGGGCAACGCGCTGGCCTGCGGATTCGCGCACGCCACCGCCGACATCATCGTGATGATCGACGCCGACGGCTCCACCGATCCGGCGGAGATCCCCGACTTCGTCGACGCCCTGCTCGACGGCGCCGACCTGGCCAAGGGCAGCCGTTTCTCCAACGGCGGCGGCAGCGACGACATCACCTTCGTCCGTGCCCTCGGCAACAAGGGACTGAACTGGCTGGTCAACCGGATCTTCAAGGCGCAGTACAAGGACCTCTGCTACGGGTACAACGCCTTCTGGCGGACCAACCTCCCGGTTCTGGACCTGCCCGACATCCGTGCCGAGGAGCCGCAGTGGGGCGACGGCTTCGAGGTGGAGACCGTGATCAACGTGCGTATGATCCGGGCGGGCAAGAAGATCCAGGAGGTCGGCAGCCACGAGCGGTGCCGGATCCACGGCAGCAGCAACCTCAACGCGTTCAGCGACGGGATGCGCGTGCTCCGCACCATCAACTACGAACGCAAACTCCATCGGGGATCGAAGAAGTGACCGAAGACCGCCGTTTCCTCTGGTACCTGAACCACGCCGACGGCGAGGTCCCGTGGCAGGCCGAGCATCGGGTTCCGCCCTCGCTCGACCATCTGCGCGGCGTCGCCGCCGAGATCGACCGGCTCGGGTACTACGGTGTGCTGTGCACCGCGCGCGAACCGATCGCGCTGGTCTCGGCCACCGAGAAGCTGCGGTTTCTGATCCCCGAGTATCCCGGCGTCAAGCCGCCGGCCCTGATGGCCGAGCAGGCGCAGGTCTTCGACCACTACTCCGGCGGGCGACTGATCATCAATCAGGTCAACGGCGCCGATCCGGTCCTGAACCGGTACGGGCGGTTCGAGGGCAAGGACGAGCGCTACCGGGTCTCCGAGGAGTACTGGAAGACCGTCCGGGAGATGTACCACGACGACACCGCCGCGGTCGACGGCGAGTACTTCACCGCGGGGAAGCAGTACAAGCCGGCGATCCCCGGTCCGCGGCAGGAGCGGCTCCCGCTCTGGGGGACGGGCGCCTCGCCGGCCGGCCTCCACCACGCCGCCGAGGTGCTCGACGTGTACCTCAGCTTCCTGTCCCGCCCCGAGGCGCTGACCAAGACCTTCGCCACGGCGCGGGCGGCGGCCGCCGCGAAGGGCCGCGACCTCCCGTGCGGCGTCGTCGCGAGCGTGATCGTCCGGGACACCGACGACGAGGCCTGGGCGCACTTCGAGTGGCAGCTCTCCGAGACCGACCCCGCCGAGATCGCCCGCCTGGCCGACCGGAACCTGCGGTCGTTCGGATTCCCCGGTCTGGACGAGATCGGCAGCGACGATCCCCAGGTCCAGGCCCGTATCGACGCGCTCCGGGCGGGCCGACTGCCCGGTCGTGACGAACTGGAGTTCCAGCCGGGTCTCGCCGCGGGGCTGACGACGTGGACCTCGGGCGAACCGCCGTTCGACATCGCCGGGAAGGGCTCGGGCAACTATCTCGTCGGGAGCCCCCGGACGGTCGCCGACACCATCGACCGGCTGTCCGCGGAATGCGGGATCGACCACTGGATCCTGTCGGGGTGGCCGCTGGCGGCCGAAGCACGCCGAGTCGCCGAGCAGGTGCTTCCGCTCCTGGACCGGGAGCTCGTGACGCGGTGACCGGTTCCGCGCCGACGGTGGGCGTGGTGATCCCCGTGTACCGGTGCACACGGTACGTGCGGGGATGCCTGGAGTCCGTCCTCGCCCAGACCCGACCCGTCGACGCGATCGTGTTGGTCGACGACCGCGGCGGAGACGACTCGATCGACGTCGCGCAGTCGGTGCTGCGCGAGCACGACGGGGACTTCACGCTGATCACTCAGCCGCGCAACGGGGGTCTCGGTCGGGCGCGGAACACGGGACTGCGGGCCCTGGACACCGATCTGGTGTGGTTCCTCGACAGCGACGACACCGCCGATCCGTCGTTCGTCGAAACCCTGACGCGGGCCCTGCGGGGGGCGGAGGCGGACTTCGCCGTCTGCCGTACGCGGCGCGTCGACGAGTCCGGGCGGGTCCTTCAGATCGACGAGAGTCCGGCTCCCGCACCGGTCGTCACCGGTGCGGTCTACGCGCGGGAACTGCTCGCGGGCCGCGCGAAGGCGTACGCGTGCACCAAGCTCTATCGTCGTGCGCTGCTCGGCGAGTCGCCGTGGGCGGAGGACCAGGCCTACGAGGACCTGACGCCGAACCTGCGCATCGCCCTCGCCGCCGAGCGGGTCGCCATGGTCGACACTCCCCTGTACGGCTACCTCTACCGGGAGGATTCGCTGTCCACGGCGCTGCGACCGAGCACCTTCGATCTGTTCACCGTCGGCGACGAGGTGCGGGAGATGACCGCCGCCGCGGACGGGACGCGCGACCACGAGTTCGTCGCCTTCTGGTACCGGCAGATCCTGATCTCGGTGGCGCACGTGGCGATGCGCGCCGATCACGCCGCGTCGACCCGACCGGAACTGTACGACGAGGCGATCGCCCGCGTGCGCGCCGGCATCGACCTGCGTGATCTTCCCGTCCTGCTCGGCGGGCGCCAGTTCCGGTCGGCGGTGTTCGCGGTGATGCTCACCTTCACCCCGGCGCTCTACTCGGCGATCCTGCGCCTGCGTTGAGGAGGGTGCGGCGGACCGTCGCCCCCGAACGTGTGAAGAAACCGGTGAGAACGATGAAGGAGAATCGATGAGGGTGTGCGTGGTCGGAGCGGGATCGTCGGGGCTGACGACGATCAAACAGTTGCGCGACGAGGGGCACGAGGTGGTCTGCTACGACCGCAACGACGATCTCGGCGGACTCTGGCTCCGCGAGGGCGAGGACGCAGGCAAGACCAAGGCCTGCGACAACCTCTTCCTGACCATCTCGATCAAACTGATGGCCTACTCCGATCATCCGCACCGCGGTGACCGCGTCTTCTACACCCGCGCCCAGTACTGGGAGTACCTGCGCTCCTACGCCCGCCGCTACGGGCTGGCCGACCACATCCGGTTCGGCACCGAGGTCACCGACCTGACGCGGCACGACGGCGGCTGGACCGTCGCCACCCGGCGTGACGGGGTCGACGCGGTGGAGGAGTTCGACGCCGTGGCGGTGTGCTCCGGGCCGTTCAAGACCCCGAACACCGACCTCCCCGGCATCGAGAAGTTCTCCGGCGAGGTGATCCATTCGGCGGGCTATCGCAACGCCGAGCCGTTCCGCGGCCGGCGTGTGCTGATCGTGGGCCTGGCCGAGTCCGGCGCCGACGTCGTGCGCGAGGTGGCCGAGGTGGCCGACGAATGCACCCTGGTGATCCGGTCGCGGGCGTTCCTGCTGCCCCGGGTCGAGGGCTCGCGCACCACCGACCACGGCACCGTTCGCTCCCATCACCACGAGATGCTCCGGCGGTCCACCGAGTACCCGTTCGTCCTGCCGACGTTCTGGGGCGACAGCGCGCTCGCGAAGAAGGCGTTCTTGAGCATGGCGGTGGTGCTCGGCGTCGTCACGACGGCCCTCGGAGTTCTCAAGGAGGGCATGAACCGGGTCCTGCCGTGGACGCGGAAGCCCGAAGCCGAGGTCAACCCGCTCGGTCAGCCGATGCATCCGCTGAAGATCGACATCGACACCCCGCACACCGAGGAGAACTTCGACGCGATCCGGCAGTGGAACCGGACGTCGCACCCCGACGGCAGTTGGACGCAGAAGGCCATCTTCTGCAAGAACGTGTCGTTCATCCCGGCGCTCGTCGACGGACGGGTGCTCCTCAACGACACCGGCATCGACGGTTTCGACGGAGCCACCGTCCGTTTCGGCGACGGCACGTCCGGCGAGTTCGACACGATCATCCTGTGCACCGGTTACAAGCCCACCCACCTGGCGATCGGTGATCTGACCGTCGAGGACGGCAACGTCCGCAACCTCTACCGGCACTTCCTGCATCCCGACCACGACGGCACGGCGGCCTTCATCGGTTTCATCCGCCCGTTGAGCGGCGCGGTCCCGCTCTGCGCGGAGATGCAGGCCCGCTACTTCGCCCGCGTCCTGAACGGGAAGCTTCCCGTTCCGACGGACCTGCGGGAACGGATCGCCACGGACAAGGCGTGGGAGGAGCACTGGACCTCGCTCAGCCCCACCCATCCCGAATCGACGCCGTCGAACATCCTGTACCTCGATGCGTTGGCCAAGGAGATCGGTTGCCTGATCCCGATGAGCATGATGATGCGCAATCCGCGGCTGTTCATGCAGATGTGGTTCGGCACCTTCAACCAGGCGTGCTACCGCGTCGTCGGACCGCACAGCAACCGGCGCGAAGCCCTCGCCGACCTGTACTCCGAATCGATCGACAAGCGCCGTTTCTTCGCCTGGGACATGACGGTCCTGCAGTTGGCGCCCTCGCACATGCATCCCGAACACCTCTTCTGACAGCGAAGGTCCACAGATGACTCCCACCGTTCTCGCCGCCGACGCGGCGGTGCCGTTCCTCGGGCATCACGCGGTCACGATGCTGCTCATGCAGGTCGCGGTACTGCTGGTGACCGCATTGCTGCTCGGCAGCGTGGCGCAACGCCTCGGCGCCCCCCGGGTGGCCGGGGAGATGCTCACCGGCGTGCTCCTGGGGCCGTCCATCCTGGGCACGGTCTGGCCGTGGTTGCAGCAGGCGGTGTTCCCCGCCGATGCGGAACAGCAGCATCTGTCCGAATGCCATCGGACAGATCGGCGTGGTCCTGCTGATCGGGCTCGCCGCGACCGAACTCGACATGGACTTCATCCGCCGCCGCGCCCGGCCCGTCGCCACGATCGGGCTGATCGGCATGCTGGTCCCGGCACTCGCCGGGGTGGCCGTGGGACTCTGGGTGCCCCAGGCGATGCGCTCGGACTCCTCGACGGGGCTGCTCGCGTTGATGACCGCCGCGGCGATGTCGGTCAGCGCCATCCCGATCATCGCCAAGATCCTCACCGAGATGGGGCTGCTGCACCGCAACGTCGGACAGATCGTGCTCGCCGCCGCCACCGTGAAGGACGCGATCGCCTGGATCCTGGTCGCGGTCGCCTCGGCGGCGGTCACCATCGGCGCCTCCGTGGGGGCCGTCTCCTCGATCGTGGCGGCGACGATCGGCGCGTTCGCGGTGGCGCTGCTGGTTCTCCGGCCGCTGGTGGGCCGGGCGCTCACCCGATACGAGGCATCGCCGCACGCGTCGTCGGGCACCTTCGTCCCGGGGGCGGCGGCCTTCATCCTCGGCTGCGCGGCACTGACCCAGTTCCTGCATCTGGAAGCCGTGCTCGGCGGCTTCCTGGCCGGTCTGATCATCGGGCCGCGCGCCCCCCACCTGCTGGCCCCGTTGCGGACGGTGACGATGACGGTCCTCATGCCGCTCTTCCTGGCCAACTCCGGACTGCGTGTGGACCTGACGACGCTGGCCGATCCGGTGATCGCGGTGAGCACCGTCATGGTGCTGGTGGTCGCGGTCGCCTCCACGTTCGCCGGATCGTATCTCGGCGGGCGCGTCGGCGGGCTGAGCCGCTGGGAGGCGACGGCCGCCGGTTCCGGACTGAACGCCCGAGGTGCGCTGGAGATCATCATCGCCAGCACCGGACTGCGACTCGGGATCTTCTCGGTGCCGATGTACACCGCGATCGTGATCGTCGCGGTGCTCACCTCGGTGATGGCCCCGGTGATGTCTGAAGTGGTCCATGCGGCGGATCGTGCTCACCGAGGAGGAAGAGGTGCGGATCCAGCGGCGGACCGTCGTCGAACCGAGCGCGGTGAGCGGATGAGCGACGGTGCCGTCGGCGGGGGCCCGCCGACGGTCACCGTGATCATGCCGATGTTCGACGCCGCCGACACGGTCGTCGCGGCCGCCGAATCGATCCTCGCCGAACCGATCCCGGGACTGGAACTGCTCGTCGTCGACGACGGGTCCACCGACGGCGGCGCCGACGCCCTCGCCGTACTCGACGACCCGCGGGTCCGGGTGGTCCGGAAGGAGAACGGCGGGCTGGTCTCGGCGCTCAACCGCGGCCTGGACGAGGCGACGGGGGAGTTCATCGGCCGGATGGACGCCGACGACCTCTCCGTCCCGGGTCGGCTGGCGGCCCAGCTCGACTGGTTGCGGGCGCGGCCGGCCGCGGTGGCGTGCGGCACCGACTACGAGCATTACGGCGCCTTCGAACTCCGGATCCGGACACCCCGGTCCGATGCCGGGTGCCGCCGCCGGCTGTTCCTGTCCACCTGCCACTGCGGCGCGTCGATCCTCATGCGGCGGAGCGTGATCGAGGAGAACGGGCTGCGCTTCGACCCGGACTTCGCGCACGCCGAGGACTACGAGTTCTTCACCCGGCTGGTCGCCTTCGGCGAGGTGGGCAACCTGCCGATCGTCGGATACCGCTACTGGATGCACGACGGCCAGGTGAGCGACCGGCACGCCGAGGCGCAGCGGGAGGCGCACCTGCGCGCCGCCGTGGCCTATGCACGACGGCTCGGCGTCCCCGGACCCGATCCGGCGGACCTCGCGGCACTGCTGTGGCCGCACCCGGACGGTCTGGTCCGCACGACCGCCCGTACCGCGGCGGCCGGATTCGCCGTCTGGCGGAGCCGCCCGGGCCTCGGGTCGGCGCGCTTCGTGGCCCGCCGGATCGTCGAGGCCGCGGCCGCCGCCCGCGCGTGAGGACGGACGCGGTGCGTTCCCGGTCTGCTCGGGCGGTCTCGACGAGTGCTTCCCGGTGCGCTCACTCAGGGCATCGGAGAACTCCTCGGTGATCGAGTGCTCCTCGGTGATCGAGCGGAGTCGAGATCTCGACCAGCGAGGAGAACCGCTCCCTGGTCAGGGCGTCCGGCACCCCTGACCGGTAGCGGTCCTCCCACCGGGATCACTCCTCTAGTGCGCCTTGTCGTACGCCTCCATGACGCTGAGGGGGATGCGGCCGTGGGCGCTCACCGGGTAGCCGTTCTCCTTCGCCCAGGCGCGAACGTCGTTGAAATCGATGGACGAGAGAACGACACGGCCGGGACGCTTCTTCTGTTCGCCGACCCGACGGGCCTTCTCGACGTACTCTGCGACGGCTGCGTAGAACGTCTCCGAACCGGCCTCGGTGGTATCGAGTCGGTACGTGACGCCGTCGATGCTGAATTCGACGATCACGAGATCCTTCTCGTTCACCTCCTGCCCGGTGATGTCGTCGATGTACTGGACCTTGGTGATGGATGCCATTTCAGGTCGCCCCTTCCTGGAGCTGAATCGCGGTGACTGGAACCTATCACTGGACCTCGCCGACCGCAGGCGGGTGTCGCGGGGACGGGCACCGGTGAACTCGCGGCTGACTCCTCTCGGGCGCGGCCGAGCCGGACGAGGTCTATGCGGTGGTGGGATCCGAGGGGGCGGTGGGGTCCGGTGACGGGTCGGGAACCGGTTCCGGCTGTGCGGTGAGCATCGCGCGGACGGCGCGGATCAGGGGCACGATCACCACGCACAGCGCGAGCGCGTAGCCGAGCGCGTAGCCCGCTCCCACCCCGGTGATGCCGAGCCGGGCCACGAGGAGATACGCGCTGCCCAGCGTCACGACCAACACCAGCAGCTGCGAGACCAGCATCAGCCGCAGCCGTCGATGCAGCTGCGCGACGAGATAGTACGAGGTGACGACGGTCTCCAGGATCGTCGTCGCCGCCATCACCAGCATGAGCTTCCAACCGGCGGCCAGGTAGTCGGGACCGGCCAGTCGGAGCACCACCGGTCCGACGACGGCCAGACCGAGGGCGGTGACCACGGTGATCGCCCCCAGCAGCGGCGCGAACCTCCGCAGGAGCGCGGCCTGATCGGCCCCGGGGGTCACGGCTTCGACGACGAACGCCGACGCGGCCGCGCTGCGCAGCAGACCGGCGGCGCTGCACATGGTCCACGCGAGATTGAAGTAGGCGTTGGCGCCGAGACCGGCCCGATGCACGACGATCAGCGGCAGCGCCAGCGGCATCGCGATGCCGACCAGCATCATGGCGAGGAACGCGCCCTGGTACGACATCAGCTCCCGCGCCGGGGGGAGTTCGACCGGCGCGGCCCGGCGGGCGTGCGCCTCCCGGATCGCGACGACCGCGAAGATCGCCGTGACCGCGAACGCCGCGAGAGTCCAGGAGAAGACGATGCCTGCCGTGGCGATCCCGGCGCCGAGGAAGAAGAGGGGGATCAGCTTCACCACGGAGAAGGTGATGTTCTTGGCGGCGACGGCCGGGGCCTTCCGCAGCCCGGTCAGGATGGGATCGGTGAGCGCGAAACCGGTGAACACGACGACCATCAGCGGGAACAGGAGTCGTTCGCCGGTGTCGTCGAGCAGATGCTCGGACGTCGGCAGCCACGCGAACACGCTGCCGAACAGCAGCGCCACGGCGCCGGTGACCAGGTAGCCGCCGACCACGCCCGCCCGGGTCCGGCCGCCGGCCAGCGGGAGGAAACGTTCGTAGACGCCGTCGAGGGAGAGCATCGAGAGCGAGCCGAGCATGGTGGCGGTGCTGATCAGCGCCGAGGCCCGGCCGACGTCGGGGGCGTCGAACATCCGGCCGGCGACGATCCAGTAGATCAGCCCGAACACACCGGTGACCACCGAGGAGATCATCAGCGCCGACGCGTTGACCATGAGACGGTCGCGCACGCCGCTCATCGACTCGCCTCGCGCCAGGTCCAGTCCGGTCCGACCTTGCGGGCCACCAAGGCGCCGCTCGCGAGCACCCGGGGCAGATCGGCCTCGCGGACCGGATCCGGGTGCGTCGCGGTCACGTCGGGCCAGTCGATGAAGTGCTGGCCGCGGACCGGGTCGGTGAATCCGCCGGGACCGGCGATGTCGCCGAGCGCGTCGGCGAAGGGAGAGGCCGCGAGCACCGAATGGATGACGTACTCGTCGGGACACGAGGAGAAGCGGAACCATTCGAGCCAGCGGGGGTCGTCGTCGAACGTCGTCATCAGGTGGTCGACGGCGGCGCCGGTCAACGACCACCACTGACTGCCCTGCATCAGGGGGATCCGGGTCGGCACCCGGCGGGGGATGCGGCCGGACCATCGGGTCAGGCGCGGCCGGTCGGGGAAGTGGAAGCGGGCGACCTTGTGCCACTGCGCGAACACCGGATCCTCGAGGGCCTGATCGATGCGCAGATACTCTCGGTCCCCGGACCAGATCTCGATGAGTTCGTCGAGCGGTCGCAGGACCACGTCGGCCCCGGACATCAGCGAATGACGATGGTAGCCGTCGCCGGCGAGGGCCAGACAGGCCAGAGTGGCCCGCACCTGGCTGAACCCGCCCCAGCGGACGTCGATCCGGTCGGTGACGAACCGCGCGCCGCCGGCCGCGGCCGCGACGAAGGGGCGCTGATCGCTCTTGGCGTCGATGTGCGCGACGACGTCGATCCGCTCGTGCTTCAGCGAGGCGACGAGATCGCCGAACAGAATGCGGGTCCCGGTGCGCGAGGATGTGCACCGCGAAGCGTCGCGGGGCCGGGGACCGGCGCATCACTCCGGCAGACTCGGATCGAGCGCCCGAGCCACCAGGTCGGCGGTGACGGCGACGAACGGCGGCCGCAGCATCGCGGTGTGATCGCCGGAGACCCGGTGGACGCCGCGGACCCGCGGGGCCACCAGGGACCACCACTGCTCGGGGTCGTCGTTCCCCTCGGCCAGGACGACGGTGACCGGTCCGTCCCACGGCCGCAACCGATGCAGGACGGCGGTGCGTCGCCCGAGGTCGTGGAACAGCGCCCACTGGCGGGCCGCGGGCCGCGGCCACCATCCGGCGCTCAGCAGTTCGGCGCGGGTGCGCCACTTCTGCGCCGTCGTCTGCCCGACGACGTCGTCGGGCGGCGTCTCGGTGTCCCGGACTCCTTCGGGGGCGGGGAAGCAGATCGGTGAACCGCGGCGCAGGGCGTCGTCGAGGACGGTGTCCAGGCACACCACCCGGTCGACGGTCTCCCCGTCGGCCTCGAGTCGTCGTGCGGTCTCCATGGCGATGATCCCGCCGATCGAGTGGCCGACGAAGCGGTACGGGCCGTGGGGGGCGAGTGCGCGCACCTGCCGGACGGCGCGGCGCACCGCCCGGCCGACGGTGTAGTCGGGGATCCCGCGTCGTTCCAGCCCGTGCGCGGAGATGCCGACGACGCGGTGGTCGGGGAGTCGCCGGGCCAGCGGGAGGAAGGCGTGCGCCGATTCGCCCGCTCCGGCGAAGGCCACGACGATCGGGCGTCCGACCGCGGCCGGGCCGGACAGTTCCGCGACCTCGGGGGCGAACGCCTCCGTGTCGTCGGCGCCGTCGATCACCGCCGCCAGGGCCTGCAGGGTCCCCGCCGCGGTCACCTCGGGCAGCGTCAACCGGGTGCCGAAGGATTCGGTGAGGCGGCCGAGCAGGTCCACCGCGGTGAGCGAATCTCCGCCGAGAGCGGTGAAATCGTCGTCGAGCCCGATCTCCGGCACCCCGAGCAGGTCCTCCCAGATCGGGGCGAGGAGACGTTCGGTGCGGGTCCGGGGGGAGCGGTGGGCGGGCCGCGCGGCCGGTGCGGGCAGGGCTTTGCGGTCGATCTTGCCGCGCTCGGTGCGGGGGAGCTCGGAGAGCAGGACGACGTGGGTCGGCTGCATCCAGTCCGGCAGACCGCGGGCGAGCTCGGCGCGCACCGCGGCGACCGACGGCGGACGCACGCCGGGTGCCGGAACCAGGTAGGCGACGAGGTCGGCGCGGTCGTCGGGTCCCTTGCGGGCGATCACCGTCGCATCGACCACGTCCGGGACCCGCCGGGCGGCCGCGAGCACCTCGGAGACGTCCACCAGGTACCCGCGGATCTTGACCGCATCGTCGGATCGGCCCGCGAGACGCAGGCGGCCGCCGTCGACGGCGCCGAGATCACCGAGCACGTAGTGGCGCGCACCGTCGTCGTCGAGGGGGAAGTCGACCGGTGCGCCGTCGACGAGATAACCGAGCGACAGGAACGGTGAGACGACCTCGATCCGGCCCACCTCGCCGTCGCGCACCGGGCGGCCGTCCTCGTCCCGGACCAGCAGGGTCTTGCCGTCGGCGATCCGGCCGGGGACGAGCGTTCCCTCGGGAAGCGCGCGGTCCGGGGGGTACAGATCGAACGCCAGGTGCCCGGCCTCGCTGGAACCGGCCCGGTTGAGGAAGGAGATGTGCGGGGCCGCCGCGCGCAGGGCCGCGACGTCCACCGCATCCGGGGCCTCGCCGCAGGTGGAGGCGAGCCGGACGCCGGTCAGCGCCGCCGGGGCATCCGGGTGCGCGCTCAGCGCGCGCAGCAGGTGCGGCGAGAGATGCAGCTGCGCCTCGGCGTGCTCGCGCAGCGTCGCGACGAGACCGTCGACACCGTCGTCCCGGGGATCGACGGGGACCAGTGCGGCGCCGGTGAGGAGCGCGGTGACCGCGACCTCCAGGCCGCCGCCGAAACTGATCGGCAAGGCGGTGACCAGCGTCGCGCCCGGTTCCAGCGCGAGCTCGCCGCGGAGCTCGACCACCTGCTGCCGCCACAGTTGCGGTCCCTGGCGGACCGCCTTCGGGGTCCCGGTGGACCCGGAGGTGAACATCAGGACGGTGCAGCCGGGCACCTCGGCCCGGGCCGCCTCGGTCACGATGCGGACGCGCTCGTCGGGGAGCGCCGCATCGAGCAGCGTGAGCGGCCGGCCGACGGAGAACGCCGCGAGGATCGTGGCGACGGTGTCGAGGAACGACTCGTGGTCGGCGACCGGCGGGATCCGGACGAGGAACGGGAGGTCTCCGGGCTCGATCCGGTCGGCCGCCGCGCCGACGAGACGGTTCAGCTCCCGGTAGGACACCCGTCGCGACCCGAACACCAGGGCGTCGTGGTCCGGATGGGACTCCGCCGCCTCGGAGAACAGCGCTCCGAAGGCGGCGGCGGAGGTGAGCTCAGCGCTCGTCACAGAACTCGGTGATCGGCAGACCCACGTGGCGCGCCTCGGTCGGCACGTAGCCCAGCAGCACGTCGCCCGGCTTCAGCTCGGTGACGTTGTTGACGCTGCCGCCCGGGCCGAGCAGGCGGACGTGCCAGTCGTCCTGCGCGATCACGTTGACGGTCTTGCCGTCCTTGGACTCGGCGGTGATCGAGATCAGCGGGCGGCGCTCGATCTTGACCCTCCCGATGCGCACCTCGCGCACCGAACCGTCGGTGCGGACCGCCAGGATCGGCTGGCCGGCGCGCAGTTCGCTCACGTACCGGGTGCGGTTGCCCGGGGTGAGGACGTATGAGTGCACGGCGCCGGCGTTCCAGCGGAACGGGCGGGTCGGCATGTAGGGGAGCGGGTGGGTCTCGCTGCATGAGAGGAACATGCCGCTCGCGAACGAACCGATCAGGCAGCCCTCGTCCAGATCGAGCAGCGAGCAGGTGTCGATGCAGGCGCGCTCGCCCATGCCGATGTGCTCCACCGAGGTGATGGTGAGCGGCGAGAGCTCCATCTTCTCGGTGCTCGGCTCCAGGGTCGCGGCCAGGGCGACGACGTCGTCGGCGTGGCGCGGGGCCAGCAGCAGGCCGTCCGAACCGTGCTCCAGGACCAGCTTCACGATCTCGGCGTCGGTGATGTCCTCGACGACGGTCACCGTCTTGCCGCCGGAGTTCTCCGCGGCGGCGATCACGATCTCCAGCGGGATCTTGGTCGGGTCGGTGAAGGTGAGCAGCGTCCACGGCACGCGGCGGACCAGTTCGCAGGCGTTCTGCAGGGTGGCCGCATCGCTCACCACGACGTGCACGCCCTCGGGCTTGGCGTCCTCGGTGAGGGTGTCGGCGTCGACGATCACCAGGTCGCCGCCGACGGCCTTCTTCTTGCTCTTGGCCGAGGGCAGCAGCACCCGGCGGACGGTCGGCGGAAGCGTCTCGAGCAGTTCGGCGTCGTCGCTGACGACGCCGCCCAGACCCTGGTTCAACGCGGCGGCGACGACGGCCTCACGTGCCTGGCCGGAGAGGTGGCGGACGTCGACCCAGGCGAAGTGCTCCCCGGTGCGTTCCTTGCCGTCGACCCGGAGCAGCGGATCGATGTGATCGGTGACGTGCACCGGCGCGACCTCTTTGATCGGCGCTGACTTGGGGGCTTCCGCCTCGGTGGTCATTCGGTGCTTCTCCTCGGTTGTTCGTCGGGCTGATCGCCGTCGGGTCCGCCCGGCGGCGACGAAATCAGATTAGGCTAGCCTCATCGATAGCCCAAGACGAGAAGGCCGATAGTGATGAGTAACACTTAGGGTTGCCTTGCCATCAATTAGGTTCGGCTAGTTGACTGGACCGAGTGACTTCTGACGTGAGCGATGCGGATACGGGTATCGGCCGGAATTCGCTGGCGCTCACGGTGTCGGCGGCGCTGACCGCAGGACTCGGGTTGATCTACTGGATCGTCATGGGGCGGCTGTATCCGCCGAGCGAGGTGGGGGCGGCGTCCGCGGTGATCACCGCGGCCACCATGCTGGCGAACTTCGGCAACCTCGGTCTCGGTGCCTATTTCGAGCGGTTTCTGCCGATCGCCGGCGACCGCCGCGCGGCACTCGCCTTCTACGGGATGCTGACGGCGACCGGCTTCGGCCTGGTACTGGGTATCGGTTTCCTCTTCGTCGGACCCGCTGACGAGATGTTCGCCAACACGACCCAGCGCGTGCTGTTCCCGTTCTTCGTCGTCGTCCTGTCTGGTTTCGCGCTGCTCGACAACGTGACCATCGCGATGTACCGGGCCCGGTGGGCCGCCTGGAAGAACATATTCCACGCCGTCGTCAAACTCGTCCTCGCCGTCGTCGCAGCCTTCTTCATCGGCCGCACCGGCATGGCGGGAACCTGGGTCGTCACGGCCGCCGTCGCGACATTCGTCGTCGGCTGGGCGGCGATGCGTCAGCTGCGTGACACCCCGGCGACCACCGCCGAGACGTTGCCCCCGCTGCGCGACCAACTGCGGTTCGTGGTCGGGAACTACGCGATCTTCGTCGTCACCGCCCTGACGCCGCTGATTCTGCCGATGATGGTGATCGGCACGGTCGGTGCCGACCACAACGCCTACTTCGCGATCGTCTGGTCACTGTTGACCTCGGTGATCGTGCTCCTGACGATGCTCACCGGTCCGTATGTCGCGGCGGCGAGCGGCGGCGCCGACCTCCGTTCGCTCACCCTCCGGTTCAGCGGCATCCTCGCCGCGATCTCGGTGACCGCCGCACTCGGATTCATCGTGGTCGGTCCCTTCGTGCTGACCTTGGCCGGATCCGATTACGCGGCGGCGGGCACCGACGTGCTGCGGATCGCCTCGCTCGGACTGCCGCTCACCGCGGTCAGTGCGATCTACACTGCGCTGTGCCGGGTGCGCCGTCGTCTCTGGCCGGCCCTGGTGATCCAGTCGGTCACCGCCGCACTGATGCTGGGACTCACGGCGCTGTGGTTGCCGGTCCACGGCATCGTCTCGGCGGGTTGGGCGATGCTGATCGCCGAGGGCGTCGGCGCGACGGTGTCCGGAACGCTGCTCGTCTGCCTCGTCATCCGATCCCGCACCTCGGACGCCGTGGTCTCGGCCGACGACTCGTCGACCGAGACCGCACCGGTTCAGGATTCGGTGAGCTGAACCGCACCGGGGCGAGGTCCGTAACCGTCCTCGCTGCGTTGCTGGTAGACGTCGCCGTTCGGTCGGTAGACCACCACCCAGTCGATCTCGACGGCGGCCTTCTTCGGACGCGGCTCGTTCTTGGCGCACGGCGCCATACCCCAGTCCAGACGGCGCTCGCAGGCACCGGCCTCGGTCTGCAGAGCCATCCACATCGGAGTCTTGGACACCATGCGATCGGAGCGGGCCTCGGCCCAGACTCGACCGTCGAGCAGGTAGCGGACGATGCCCGGCAGCCACTCCACGCCGATCGTGTGCCACTTGGTGAAATCACCCCGGACCGCGGTGTTGGTCTTGGCGTTCTGCCCCTGGGCGTCCTTCCAGTGGATCCACGCTTCGGTCGATCGGCGGTCGGCGGACACGCTCTCGGCGAAGTCGATCTCCGGGGGCCACTGCTCGTTCTTCGGCCACAACAGCATGTGATAGGAGAGGTCGGCGCTCGGCTGCGCCCGCATCCGGATCTCCCAGCGCCCGTACAGCTGGGTCACCGGGAAGTTCGAGACGCCACCGGTCCGCCAGCCGTCGGCGGTGTTCTCCCCGACGAGCTTGAGCATCCCGCCGGACACGATCGCGTTCGCGGGATCCCACCGGCCGACCGGGTTTCCGCCCGGCTTGCCGTCATAGGTGCTCCAGTTCTTACCGAGCTCGCACCGGTCGAAGTCGTCGAAGAAGATCTGCCGCCAGCCGCTGCCCGGAGACCAGGGCGACTGCCCGCTGACCACTTCGGCGGTGGGACAGTTCTTCTTGGTCGCTCCGGCTGTCGAATCCGGCGTCGAACACGAGTTCACGGCGAGTGAACCGACCAGCAGCAGGGAAGCCGCGGCGAGCTTTCGGATCTTCATCAGTTGACCGCCATCAGAGTGAGTCGGGCGAAGGTCAGAACGACCGTCGCGAAAGTGGAGAGGACGAGGAGCAGAGTGATCGTGTGAGCGAGCCAGCGCCGTCCGAGGACGCCGTCCGGACCGACCTGGATCTCGCGTACCACGGTGCCGGCGACATACAGCGCAGCGGAGACGATGAACATGACGACGGCCGCGGTCATCGCAGACTCCTGTCGGACGAGAAGAGGGACGCCGACGGAATCACGAGCTTGTCTGCATCGGATCGGCGCAGGATGAGCATCGAATCGGTGTCGACGTCGACGACGTAGTCACCGCGTTCGATGATCTGGTTGATCTCCTTGCGGACGGCGTCCAGTGGACGGCCGTGTTGTAGAGCGATCAGTTCCATGCCCTGATGGGTGATGTAGACGAAGTCCGGTTCACGGTCGAGCGCACACGCCGCCAGGTCGTTCAGACACGGATAGGAGTCGATGTAGCCGATCCGCGGACCCATCGGATCCAGCACTCGACGGATACCGATGGTGTGCGGCGCGTGATTGAACGTCATCACCGTCGTGTTCGGCGGCACCGCGGTCATGAACTCGCGACTGAGCACCACCTCGGCGCGGGTGCTGGCCTCGAACGCGGTGTTGAGACCGCGATTGGTGGTCTCAACCAGTCCGACCAGCGTGGTCAGCACCACCAGCACCACTGCTCCGATCCGACCGACACGGACGCGGGCGGGCACCCGGCTCCACAGCGCCGCGAGTCCGAGCGCCGCCAGCGGCGCCACCACCGGAGACATGAAGAGGAAGGCGCGGATGATCATCTCGCCGCCGTAGCTCTGCATGCCCGCCAGCAGTGCAGGCGCACCGCAGAGGGCTGCGGCGACCCACTGGGCCCGCTTGTTCATCCGCCGGGCGATGTACCAGCCGAACACCCCGAGCAGCACGAATCCGGCCGAGGCCGCCATCCGCAGATATTGCATGTTCTTGTAGAGCGGATCGCCGCTCAGGCGCTGGCTCACGCCTTTGTCGACGCTGTCGCTGACTGCGCCGAGCTCGTCGAGCAGCATGCCGAGGTGGCCGAGCCAGTAGTCGGTGGCGCCGTAGCTGAACCAGACGGTGAAGATCAGTCCGGCCGCGATCCACAGGGTCCGGTACCGGGTGGCCCCCGCCAGGGCGAATACGCTCAGCGCGATGATCATGAGCAGCGGCGTGATCTGATGGGTGACGGTGTTCGCGGCGAGCAGCATGATCAGCGTCGCGCCGATCGCCAGGGTCCGGCCCGGACCGAATCCGGGCACACGACCGGGTGTCCGGGTGAGCGCGGCGAACACGTTCGTGACATACGAGCCGTTCCTGCGCGGCAGCGGAGCCGCCCGCAGCTGCCACAGCAGTGTGGCGACCACCGTCGTGAACACGATCATCGCGACGGCCTGCGGCGCGAAGTAGTCCTGCTGATACCAGTTGGCCGCTTGATACAGCAGCACTGCGATCCAGGCCAGACGGGCTCGACCGGTGACGACGATCGCGATCGCGTACAGCGGGAAGGCGAGCAGACTGCCGAACACCAGCGGAGCCCACACCATGAGGTCGAGAACGTTGGGCAGGCCGGCGGCCGATCTGCAGGTGCGCACCGGTGCTGAAGAAACCGGCCCAGCTGAAGCGAGCGTCGATGTTGTCCGGGATGTGGCCGTTCTGGGCGAGGATCTCGATGAAACCGCTGTGGACGTAGGCCGTCGGAATCGATGTCTCACCGGTGGCGATACCGGTGATCATCGAGTTGTAGGCGATGGCCAGCACGACCGAGGCACTGAGCACCACGCGGTCGAGGCGAGGCGATCGCAGCGCAGACACCAGGACGCCGGCGAGAGCGACGAGACCCAGGACGTACAGAGGGCCGACCTGGGCGATCAGGCCCAGAGCTCCGGAGTCGAGCACGTCGACATGTCGCGCCGACACGACCAGCAGCGCCGTCGATACCGCGAGCAGACCGAGGAGCACCGCGCGGCGGCGGGTCCAGTTCGCCGCGCCGAACCCGGTCGCGCTCACCCGGACTCGTCGCGGAACGGTGAACCATGCGAGCACCGACAACACGGCGGAGAGGACCAGCAGACCCGTCTGGGTGCCGACCGGGTTCCATCGATCGGCCACCATCGTCGTCTGAATCACGAGGATGTTGACGCCCATCGAGATCGACAGCACCAGCGCGGCGCTCAGCGCACGACCGGGAATCCGAAGCGCGACGACCACCGGGATACCCGGCAGGAGGCACATCCCCGCCAGGACGGCGAGGGTGCGGAGCACTGCGGGGACGTGATCCAGTGCCGACGCCGCGGCGGCGACGTTGAGGCCGAGGAGCACCGCGGACAACACGAGTGCGACGATCACCGCCCGCCGCGGGTGCCAGCCGTAGGAGACAGCGGCCTCGGAGTCCGGTGCGGGCCCGTTCTCGATCTCGATCGTCGGAACGGCGACGACAGCGGTGGGTCGACCGTCCGGATCCGGGGCGATCTCGACGGTACCGGTGTCTTCGGCCTCGGTCGCGGTCATCATCGCTCCTGCCTACGGGTTCGCGTCGCACGGATACTGCTGCGGACGAACAGGAACGGTCCGGCGGCGAAGCCGGCGAGTTCGAGTACGCGCAGATGTCTGGGCCAGTCGTCGGGAAGTCCTTGATTCCGTTCCGACTCGGGATGGAACAGCACCCACAGTCCGGCGGGCACCCGGCGCAGCACCGCGGTGCGATGCCGGCCGAAGACGAGTTTGGTCAGCGCGGCGGCCATACCGACGCCGTAGCCGTAGCTCTGCTGCCGCAACTCCTTGAGATTGTCACGGTGATAGTGCTGCACCAGGGCGTCCGGTCGGTACACGATGTTCCAGCCGCCGAGGATCACCGAGCGGAACGCATCGAGGTCCTCGCCGCCTCGGGTCGGCATGCCGGTCCCCAGACGTTCGTCGAATCCGCCGATCGCCGCCACGGTCTCGGCGGCGAAGGCCATGTTGTTCCCGCTGCCGAACTCACCGGCGGTGTAGGGGAAGAAGGGGCCGCGTTCTCCGAACGCGCCGAACCGCTCGAGCCGATGGTCGGGTTCGATACCCCAGACGACGGGTCGATCGCCCTTGTCGAAGATCCCGGCCTCCTCGAACCACGCCTGTGTCTCGTTCTGGGCCTCGGTGCCGAGCACCCGTCCGGTCACGACGCCGACCGTGCCGGTCGAGTCGTCGGAGAAGATCCGCATCACGGTGGCGGCCCATTCCGGATCCGGTAGCGCGTCGTCGTCGGTGAAGGCCAGCACCGCGCCGGTGGCGGCGGCGATTCCGGCGTTGCGGGCGGCGGAGATCCCCGGAACGGGGGCGTCGACGATGTGCAGGCGCGGGTCGTCGACGTCGGCCAGGACCCGTCGGGTGCGTCCGGACGCCGGTCGGTTGTCGGCGACGATCACCTCGACGTCGGGGTGGGTCTGGGCGAGCGATGCGGCGACGGTCTCGGCCAGCAGGTCGCGGCCGACCGTGGGGATGATGATCGAGAACCTGGCATTGGCGGCGATCGGCGATCGGCGCACGGCGGTCTGCTCGGGTTCGGCGGGGCGGCGGCTCAGCATTCCGGCGACGGTGCCCGCGACGGTCGCGACGACGCCGAGCAGCATCATCGCCAGCCGAGTGAGGGCTGCGCTCTCGCCGCGCAGAGCCTGACTCAGATAGCGCACGATGCCGGTGCTGACGGTGCGCAGCAGGAAACGGATCTCGGCCGAGAGGGAGCTGGAGGCGCCGGCGAGCGCGGTGAGCCGGGCCTTGGACCGGCCCTCGTGATGGCAGCGGGAGAAGAAGTAGGAGAGTCGGCCGCGCCCGGCAGGCACGTGATGGTCGACGGCGAACGCGGTGTCGCGGACCAGTCGCAGGTCGGGATACCGGCGAGCCAGCGCGATCCCCATCAGCGTCTCCTCGCAGCCGGCGGGGAGCGTGCCGACGCGACCGAGGTCGTGGTTGAAGCCGCCGATCTCGGTCAGCGGCTCGCGCCGCACGGCCATCGCCGCGCCGATCGGGTTGCGGATCTCGGCGCCGTCGTCGGGCATGCCTCGGTAGTCGCATCCGACGACCCACCCGAACTCGTCGGGGAACCACGTGGGCCGACCGTCCTGCCAGATCGGGCGCACCGCCCCGCCGATCGCGACCAGGTCCTCGTCGAGGAGGGCGTCGCGGAGGGCGTCGAGGGCGTCCGGACCGAGTTCGGCGTCGTCGTCGACGAACACCAGGACGTCCTCGGCGACCAGCTCGACGGCGGTGTTCCGTGCTCCGGAAAGGCCCTGCGGACCGGTGCTGGCGACGA
This sequence comes from Gordonia sp. (in: high G+C Gram-positive bacteria), assembly GCF_047600385.1. Lineage (GTDB taxonomy): Bacteria > Actinomycetota > Actinomycetes > Mycobacteriales > Mycobacteriaceae > Gordonia. Next base: position 2,971,112 of record NZ_JASGKZ010000001.1, read on the forward strand.
GACGCACGTCGGGGTCGTCGCCGAAGCGCTCGGTGAGCCGGGCCAGCAGATCTGGATTGTGGTCGACGACGACGAGGACCGAATCGATCGGCGCGGTCTGGACGCGCGCGGCATTGATCGCGGCACAGAGCTCCGCCCACCGATGATGGGTGTAGCAGCAGATCACCACGCACAGGGACGTGCCAGTCACAGTTGAATCGAGCACGAATTATCTCCAGAAAGGAAGAGGGCAGACTCAGTTAGTTTAGGCGACCCTTATCTAGGGGGGCGAACCGGATCGTTCGCAAATCAGTGAGATGTGGCACAGAGCTAGTTCAGATAGCTGATCGGATCGGCGGCGAATCCGGAGATCGCGGCCTCGACCTGGGCCGTGGGGATCACGGTCGGATGATGCGATGCCGAGAGCCAGATGCCGCCGCAGATGCCGATCGCGTCCAGGAGGATTCCCGCGGGATCACCCGGATCGGAGCGGACGAGACAGCCCCCGGCCTCGGGATCGATCCAGTCGAACCGGGAGAACTGCGGCAACTCGTGCACCCCGGCGAAGGTCAGATGGGCGCGTACGGGTCCGTCGGCGGCGACCGGCCGCCACCGACCGAGCATCTCGCGGGCTCGGATCGTCGCCACGCTCCGGACCGCGGCGGCCAGCGGCCGCCCCGACTTCACGGCCGCCGCCAACTGCCGGTGCACCGTCGCCGGATCGGAGCGGCGGGGATAGGGCAGGCAGACGCTGGAGACGACGTTGTTCAGCGGGTTCGCGCCGGCCGGTAGATAGCGGCGCAGGTCGACGGTGACCGTGATGCTCTGATCCAGGACGACGCCGTGCGCCGCCAGGGCGTTGCTGAAACCGCACATGACCAGGGTCATCATCGAAGCGTCGAGTGCACGGTCCGACCGCCAGCGACGCAGGGCGGCGATCTTCTCTCGGGTGAGGACCGAGGTCTGGGCGGCCGCCGGTCCGACCGGGCCGCGTGCCGGGTAGATCCCGTCGTCCTCGGCGTCCGGCCAGCGGACCGCACGCGTCTGCGTCAGCACCGCGGGGATCCGGCGGGGATCCGTGGCGAACGTGCGCAGCGCGGCACGCACGATGTCGCCGTTCGCACCGATCTGGGCGCGCAGTGCCGGATCGGCCGGATCGGCGTCGCCGATCACGAGGAGATGACTGAGCAGGGCCAGCTGGACTTCGCCGAGCCCGTGGTCGTGCTCGGTGCGCAGATGGTCGCCGGCCAGCGTCATGCAGAACGGTTCGGACGATCCCGATCCCGACAGCAGGGACCCGGGATCGTCCGGTGCGGCTTCGACCGAGACCGCGTCGGCGATCGATTCCGGGTCGTGGAGCCAGTGTCGGCGCTGCGAATCGGGCCGCAGACCGAGCCGGGCCGTCGGTCCGAGATCGGCCAGCGCACACAGGCGGTCGCGCACGAAGTCCGGATCGGGCAGCCGGACGGGACCGAGTACCACCACCGTCCGGCTGCCGACGTGCACCCGGTCGAGGGTCGCCGCCTTGACCGTGGAGGTCGGCGTGTTTCGTCGTCGCATATAACTTAGGTTAGCGGAGCCTAAATCATGAGAAAGCGGTGCGACGTCGACCCGGGACTATCCTTCGTCCATGACGATCACCCTGCGCGTCCTCGGCCCGACGGGCGTCCTCGTCGGCGGTGTCGAGCGGCATCCGGGTGGCCCGATGCCCCGCGCTCTGCTCGCCCGACTGATCGTCGCCCACGGCGAGACGGTGTCCGCGCAGACCCTGATCGACGAACTCTGGCACGGCGATCCGCCGACGTCCGCGTCGTCGACCCTGCAGAGTTACGTCTCCATGCTGCGCCGGATCCTCGAACCCGCGCACGGCCGAGGCGCCCCGACGGTCCTGGTCCGCCGAGGTCCGGGGTACGCCCTGGACCCGCGGGGTCTCGAACTCGACGCCGACCTCTTCGTCACCGGGGTGCGGCGGGCACGGGAACTGCTCGGCGCCGGCGATCCGGCCGCCGCCGCGGCGGTCCTGGACCGGGCCCTCGCGCTCTGGCACGGTCCGGCGTACGCCGACGTGTGCGCCTGGCCGTTCGCCGTGACCGAGGCCGCCCGGCTGGACACCCTGCGGGCCGGTGCCCGCGAGGACCGGCTCGGCGCGCTCATCGACCTCGGCGATCACGAGGCGGCGGCGGCCGGACTCGCGGAGCTGACCGCTCACGATCCGCTCCGGGAGCGGGCGTGGGAGCTCCTCGCGCTCGCGCACTACCGGGCCGGACGGCAGGGCGAGGCGCTCGCCACGATCGACGCCGCCCGGCGGGTCCTCGCCGACGAACTGGGCGCCGACCCCGGACCGGCGCTCACCTCCCTCCACCGTCGTCTCCTGGTCCAGGACCCGGACCTGCTCGGCGCCTCGCCCGCGCCCGCCCCGATCCGGCGTCGATCGATTCCGGCCCCGGTCACCTCGTTCATCGGCCGGCACCGCGATCTCGAGCGCCTCGGCGACCTGCTCACCCGGCATCGCCTGGTCACCGTGACCGGCCCCGGCGGCATCGGCAAGACCCGCGTGGCCGTCGCCGTCGCGGAGGCCCGGAACGACGACGACGGCCCCTGGTTCGTCGAGTTCGCCGGATCGTCCGAACCGGAGGCGCTGATCGAAGCGGTCGCCCGGGTCGTGGGGTTGACCGCGGCCGGCGGGTTGGAGGCGCTGATCGCTCTCCTCCGCGAGCGCCGGACGCTCCTGGTGTTCGACGACTGCGACCAGGCGGCCGGTCCGATCGCGGCGCTGTGCTCGGCACTGCTGACCTCGTGCCCGGGGGTCACGATCCTGGCGACCAGCCGGGTGCGCCTCGGCGTGGCCGGAGAGCGCGTCGAGGCGCTCGCGCCGCTGCCGGAGGGCGCCGACCTCTTCTACGCGCGGGCCGCGCTCACACCGGCCCCCACCGAGCGGGACCGGGTCCGGGAACTGTGCGCGGCCCTGGACGATCTGCCGCTTGCGATCGAACTCGCCGCGGCCCGCACCGCGGTGCTCTCAGTCCCGCAGCTGGGGGAGATGCTCGACCGTCGGTTCGCCCTGCTCTCGGACACCGCGCGCGGCGCCGATCCCGCAGGCGCACGGCATGCGAGCATGCAGGCGGTGATCGACGGCTCCTACCAGGCGCTCGACGACTCGCAGCGCGCACTCTTCTGCGCGCTGTCGGTGTTCGCTGGCGGATTCGACCTGGCCGCGGCCGCCGCGGTCACCGCCCACCCGGACCTGCTCGACGATCTCACCGCGCTGGTCGACCGGTCGATGGTGAGCGTTCTCGGCGGAGATCCGCGCCGCTACCGGCTCCTGGAGACGTTGCGCGAGTACGGGCGCGAGCAGCTGTCCGCCGCCCGGGCCGCGGAGCTGACCGCCGCGCACGTCACCTGGGTCCGGGGCCTGGTCGCTCGGGCGCACGACCACATCCGCGGTGCGCGGTCCCTGCACTGGACGCGCGTCCTCGACGAACAGCTGCCGAACGTCCACGCGGCTCTCGAAGCGGTCGCCGAGACCGAATGGCCGGTCTACCTGGAGATCGTCGGGCACCTGTACTGGTTCTGGTATCGGCGCGGCTACGTCGACGAGGGGATGCGTCTCCTGGCTCCGCTGACCGAACACGACCTCCCGGCGGAGGCGACACCGATCGCCGACCGGGTGCGCGCGACGGCCGGCCGATGCCTGATCGGGTATCTCGCGGGTGATCTCCCGGTCCTGCTGGACGGCCTGCAGCGGCTGGAGGAACTCTACGAGACCGGCCTGTTCGACGACTCCTGCGCGGACGACCGCCGGGCGCGCGCCGATGCCGCGGTGCTGCTCGGGTTCTTCCAGGCCGGCGCCGGCGCGTTCGAGATCGGTCGGGAACGCGCCGAACTGGGCGCCCGGCTCGCACTCGCCGAAGGATACGACGCGACCTACGCCGAGGCGCAGATGGCGTTGGGCATGGCCGCCTTCCGCGCCGGTGAACACGACCTCGCCCGGGAACTCCTCGCACACGCCGCAACGCTCGCCGACGACTGCGGCTACGCCTGGCTCGCGGCCTCGTCGCTGTGGATCTCGGTGAAGAACGACATCGTGACGGGCGACGTCGACGGACCGGCTCAGGCGAAGCTGCGGCGGATGCTGGCCGCCTGCGAGCGCGCCTTCGACCTCACCTCGTGGATGGTCGGCGTCCTCACCGCCGCCTACCTGACCTTCCTCCGCGGCGACCGCGCCTCGGCGGCGCTGCTGACCGGCGTGGTCCGGGCCCGGACCGAGTCGACCGGTTTCGATCCGGAGCACATGGACATCGTCGAACTCGCGCCGTTCGCCGCGCGGATGCGGGCGGAGTCCGACTCCGCGCGGTGGGCGGCCGGGATCCGGGCCGGCGCCGCCCTCGATCGCGCCGCGATCGACGCACTGCTCGACGACGTCCTGGCGTGACGCACGCTCCACCGGAGAACGCTCGGAGGCCCGTTTCAAGCGTTCTTCAAGCGGGCGGGCGCACTCTCTTCTCACCGAGTCCGCATCCGGGACGAAGAGAGAGGCAGATCATCATGACCACACTCGACACCGCCGTCGGTGCCGCGCGGGGCGGATCCCCGGCGCTCACGAGGCCGACGACCGGCATCGTCCGCAGGGTCGGCGCGTCCCTCGCCGTGACCGCGCCGCTCTGGGCGCTGGCGACGATGCTGCTCGGCGACCACGAGGGCTTCGGCTGGCAGACCCTCGTGATGGGCGTGCCCGCCCTCGCCTTCCAACTGTCGATCCTGGGTCTGCTCCGCATCCAGGCCGGCGACGGGGCGATGACGCACCCCGGGATGCTCTCCCGCCTCGCCCGCGTCGGCTACCTGATCGAGGTGGTCCTGCTGTGCGGAGCCATGGTCTCGACGATCCTCGACGCCGGATGGCTGCTGCACGGGACGGCGTTCTGGGCGACGATGGACGTGTGCTGGCCGCTGTCCATGCTGGGCATGCTGATCATCGGTGTCCGGGTCGCGATCGCCGGGCGCTGGACGGGCGCCCTCCGATGGCAGACCCTCTTCGCGCAGAGTTGGATCCTGTGGGGCATCCCGTTCTCGCTCCTCGGCTCCCCGGGGCTGATCATCGTCGTCGTCCAGGTCGTCCTGGGCTACGGCGGACTCGGTGCACGGCTGGCGCTGCGCCCGGACGACGGCCGTTGAGCAGCGGTCGCCCGCGGAGAGAGGCGCGGCGCGGGAACCGATCGGGTTCCCGCGCCGCGCGTCGTCGTATGCAGTTGTTCTCACCGGCTTCAGTTCGCGATGCCGAACGGAGTCCTCCACCATGTCGAGCACGGCGTGCAGATCGGCCGTCGACTGGCCCGTCGCCAGGCGCGTGATGAGCCCGTCGAGGACGATGTCGAGATAGGTGACCAGCACCTCGGTCGGCACGTCCTTGCGGAGCGAGCCGTCCTCGCGTTTGCGTTCGAGTCGGGCCAGGGTCACCGCCTCGCGCTCGTGCGCCTGCTGCGCCCACGCCTCGGCGAACGCCGGATCGCTGCGCAGCTTCCGGACGATCTCCAGGCGGGTGCCCAGCCAGTCGAAGTCCTTGGGACGGTCGAGCATGTCCCGCATCACCTGGACCAGGCCCTCTTGCGCGGCGACCTCGGCCATCCGCTCGGCATCCTCGCGAGCGAGCGCGAGGAAGAGGGCTTCCTTGTCTTTGAAATGGTGGAAGATCGCGCCCCGGGACAGTCCCGTGGCCTCCTCCAGACGCTTCACCGTGGCACCGTCGTAACCGTGCTCGGCGAAGCAGTGCCGCGCGCCGTCGAGGATCTCTCGACGACGCGCGGCCAGCCGGTCATCGCTGACCTTGGGCATTCAATGCTTCCCGTTGTCGAACCGCGGTGATCAGCTGTTGATCATGTTCCGCAGCACGTACTGCAGGATGCCGCCGTTGCGGTAGTAGTCGGCCTCGCCGGGGGTGTCGATGCGGACCTTGGCGTCGAACTCGACGACCCGGCCGTCCTCCTTGGTGGCGGTGACCTTCATGGTCTCCGGGGTGATGCCCTCGTTGAGCTTCACGATGCCCTCGATGTCGAAGACCTCGGTGCCGTCCAGACCCAGGGTCTTGGCCGACTCGCCCTCCGGGAACTGCAGCGGCACGACGCCCATGCCGATGAGGTTGGAGCGGTGGATGCGCTCGAACGACTCGGTGATGACGGCCTTGACGCCCAGCAGGACGGTGCCCTTGGCGGCCCAGTCGCGGGACGAACCGGAGCCGTACTCCTTGCCGCCCAGCACGACCAGCGGGATGCCTTCGCGCTGGTAGTTGACCGAGGCGTCGTAGATGAAGCTCTGCGGGCCGCCCTCCTGGGTGAAGTCGCGGGTGTAGCCGCCCGAGACGCCGTCCAGCAGCTGGTTCTGCAGGCGGATGTTCGCGAAGGTGCCGCGGATCATCACCTCGTGGTTGCCGCGACGGCTGCCCAGCGAGTTGTAGTCCTTGCGGGCCACACCGTGGCTGTCCAGGTACTGGGCGGCCGGGGTGCCGGGCTTGATCGGGCCGGCCGGGGAGATGTGGTCGGTGGTGACCGAGTCGCCCAGCAGCGCCAGGACGCGCGCGCCCTTGATGTCGGCGACCGGCGACGGCTCCATCTGCATGCCGTCGAAGTACGGCGCCTTGCGGACGTAGGTCGAGTCCTCGCTCCACTCGAAGGTGTCGCCGTCGGGGGTGTTCAGACCCTGCCAGCGCTCGTCGCCGTCGAACACGGTGGCGTAGGACTTGCGGAACATCTCCTGGCTGATCGACGTCTTGATGGTGTCGTCGATCTCCTGGGCCGACGGCCAGATGTCCTTCAGGAAGACGTCGTTGCCCTCGGTGTCCTGGCCCAGCGGCTCGGTCTCGAAGTCGAAGTCCATGGTGCCGGCGAGCGCGTAGGCGATGACCAGCGGCGGGGAGGCCAGGTAGTTCATCTTCACGTCGGGGGAGATGCGACCCTCGAAGTTGCGGTTGCCCGAGAGGACGGCGGTGACGGTCAGGTCGTTCTCGTTGACCGCGGCGCTGATCTCCTCCGGCAGCGGGCCGGTGTTGCCGATGCAGGTGGTGCAGCCGTAACCGCCCAGGTAGAAGCCGAGCTTCTCCAGGTACGGCCACAGGCCGGCGGCCTCGTAGTAGTCGGAGACGACCTGCGAACCGGGCGCCATGTTGGTCTTGACCCACGGCTTGCTGGTCAGGCCCTTCTCGACGGCGTTGCGGGCCAGCAGGCCGGCGCCGAGCATGACCGACGGGTTCGAGGTGTTGGTGCACGAGGTGATGCCGGCGACGGCGACGGCGCCGTGGTCGAGGATGAACTCGCCGCGCTCGCCCTTGACGCGCACCGGCTTGCTCGGCCGGCCCTCGGCGCCGTTCGCGGCCGAGTGGACGGTCACGTCCACGGCGCCGTCGTCGGCGAACGAGAGAGCGGCCGGATCCGACGCCGGGAACGACTCCTCGACGGCCTCGTCGAGCTGGGTGTGCTCGGCGGGCATTCGGTCTTCGACGTAGTTGTGGATGTCCTTGCGGAAGGCGACCTTCGACTCGGACAGCAGGATGCGGTCCTGCGGGCGCTTCGGGCCGGAGATCGACGGCACGACGGTGCCCAGATCCAGCTCGAGGTACTCGGAGTAGGCGGCCTCGTTCGACGGGTCGTGCCACATGCCCTGCTCCTTGGCGTACGCCTCGACGAGCGCGAGCTCCTCGTCGGTGCGGCCGGTCAGACGCAGGTAGTTCACGGTCTCGTCGTCGATCGGGAAGATCGCACAGGTGGAGCCGAACTCCGGGCTCATGTTGCCCAGGGTGGCGCGGTTGGCCAGCGGGACCTCGGCGACGCCCTCGCCGTAGAACTCGACGAACTTGCCGACCACGCCGTGCTGACGGAGCATGTCGGTGACGGTCAGCACCACGTCGGTGGCGGTCACGCCCGGCTTGATCTCGCCGGTCAGCTTGAAGCCGACGACGCGCGGGATCAGCATGGAGACCGGCTGGCCCAGCATGGCGGCCTCGGCCTCGATGCCGCCGACGCCCCAGCCCAGGATGCCCAGGCCGTTCTCCATGGTGGTGTGCGAGTCGGTGCCGACGCAGGTGTCCGGGTAGGCCTGGCCGTTGCGGGTCATGACGACGCGGGCCAGGTACTCGATGTTCACCTGGTGGACGATGCCCATGCCCGGCGGGACGACCTTGAAGTCGTCGAAGGCGCCCTGGCCCCAGCGCAGGAACTGGTAGCGCTCACCGTTGCGCTGGTACTCCAGCTCCACGTTGCGCTCGTAGGCGTCGGCGCGGCCGAACACGTCCAGGATCACCGAGTGGTCGATGACCATCTCGGCCGGGGACAGCGGGTTGACCTTGTTCGGGTCGCCGCCCAGGGTGGCGACGGCCTCGCGCATGGTGGCCAGGTCGACCACGCAGGGCACGCCGGTGAAGTCCTGCATCAGGACGCGTCCGGGGGTGAACTGGATCTCGATGCTCGGCTGAGCGTTCGGGTCCCAGTTCGCCAGGGCGTCGATGTGGTCGGTGGTGATGTTCGCGCCGTCTTCGGTGCGAAGCAGGTTCTCGGCGAGGACCTTCAGTGCGTAGGGAAGCTTCTCGGTGCCCTTGACGGCCGAGAGGCGGAAGATCTCATAGGAGTTGTCGCCCACCTCGAGGGTGCCGCGGGCGCCAAACGAATCCTTGCTCAACGTATGCTCCACTTCATCTGCGGTGACCGCCGACGGGCTGCGCCGACGGGGGGATACTCGAGCAGTGACGGGCGGGCTGAAGGCCCGGAACTGCTGCGGGATCATCATAGCAGTACGCGCGTACTGGTTGGGCGCAATGGGGTGTCCCGGTACGACGAACATCGGATTTTCCAGCCGGAAGCGGTCCCGCGGAACGTTCCCCAGTAAGGTGAGCGCGACGATTCCGCCGACATCAGGAGTGCTCATGACCCCGGGCCCGGCCACCTTCACGATCGCGCAGCCCGCAGACCCGATCGCGAAGCCCGCAGGCACCAAGAAGAAGTGGTCGGACCTCGACATGCCCGCGATCGTCGCGAGCCTGAAGGCGACCGGCGTGTACGCCCCCGCCGACCAGGTCCCGGCGCTGAAGAAGGTGGTCGCGAAGGCGAAGGCGGACGGGCACGACCTGAACCTGGTGGTGCTGGAGCAGTCGTACGTGCCGTTCACCGTCTTCCGGGACATCGCCACGAACCTGCAGGAGCAGGTCGGCGGCACCGTGATCGTGCGCGGCGCCAACGCCATCGGCACCTCGTCGTCGGAGTTCAGCCGCGTGCAGCTCGAGGACGGCGCGTCGTCGCTCAAGGGCGGGATGGCGCCCGCCGTCGCGATGGAGCAGCTCTACGACCGCGCGGCCGCGCCGCACGTGGACTGGACGCTGGTCACGCTCGGCCTGATCGTCGTCGTCGTGATCGGCGCGGTGCTGGCCCGGTTGACGCAGCGGCGACGACGACGCGGCGCCGATGCCGCGGATCGGCCCGGCGCGGACCGGTCCGGAGACCGGGAGCAGGGCGCCGTGGACGCGGCCGCCGAGCCGCGATCCGGGGACGAGGCCCAGGCCGAGGGGGAGATCGCCGCGGAGACGACCCGCTGAATCGCTCCGGCGGAGCCGCCCGGCCGAGGCGGGGAGGTGAGACCGGGGACACGTGATCGAATCGTGATTCCCGCAGGACGGGCGTCTTTGCGCCGGTCATGGCGTCGGGTACGGAGAATTTCGCCGCGGTAATTCCCGCGGTCGCTTTCCGGTGTGACTGAAGTGACGTACGGTTTTACAGAATACGTCTGAGTCGCATGAGGTCCGACCCTCGTCGGGGTGGGTGCGGCATCGGCGACCAATGGGGATCACTAGGGAGTACGACCGTTGAAGCGAGCAACGAACGACGCACGCAAGGCGCTTCGCGGCGGTGTGGTCGTCGCGCTGGTTCTGGTCGGCGCGTTGACGGTCGGCACCGCCGGAGCCGACCCGAGGCACGCGTCGCCGATCGCGAACCTGGTGAACCGGATCGCCGCCGTCGACCAGAACCTGGTGAACCTCACCTCGCAGGTCGCGGCCAAGCGCGAGCGGGTCAACAAGACTCTCGTCGACTACCAGAACGCGGTGGCGAAGCAGGCCTTCGCGGCGGCCGCCGACGACGCCGCGCGGAAATCGCTGAAGAAGACCGAGCAGAAGGCCGTCGCCGCACAGCGCGAGTTCGACGACTTCATGCGCGCCTTCAACCGCAACGGCAACAACCTCGGTTCGATGACCGACTACGTCTCCTCGGAGAACCCGGGACAGGTGCTCGACCGGGCCACCAGCGCCGAACAGTTCGCGCGGGCGCAGCGCACGGTGATCCGGAACCTGCAGCAGGTGCGCGCCCAGCAGGCCAAGCGGGTCGCGGCCACCAAGGTCGCCCGGAAACAGGCGGCGTCGTCGATGCGAGGAGCGAAGGCCCGACGCGATGCGGCGATCGCCGCGGTCGAGGCCGCCCGCAAGGCGGTGGCCGAGGAGCGGGGCAAGCGCGCGAAGCTCCTCGAAGAGCGGAACGACCTGATCAAACGCCTGGAGAAGCTGCGTGGGCGCAAGGGTGTGGCGGCGGCCCCCGGCGCCGCCCCGAACCCCCGGAAGGCCGCCGAGGGCGACCCGGCGGCGGATGCCGCCGCCGAGGCGGCCAAACTCGCCCTCGGCCTGGGCACGCAGGCGCTCGGCTCGTCGAGCGGCGTCCCGCATGCGGAACTGCTCGACCAGCTCGGACTCGGTGAAGGCGACGTCGACATCGAAGGCCTGATCGCCCGCCTGGGCAACGCCCTCGGCAGCAGCGGCGGCGGTGGCAACAACTCGCGTCCCGGGCTGCGCGGCCCGCAGGCCGTCGAACTGGTCGTCAACCGGGCCCGGTCGCAGCTGGGCGTCCCGTACGCCTGGGGCGGCGGCAACGGCGAGGGCCCGACCCTGGGCATCCGGGACGGCGGCGTGGCCGATGCGCACGGCGACTTCGACAAGATCGGCTTCGACTGCTCGGGTCTGATGGTCTACGCCTTCGCCGGCGTCGGGATCGATCTGCCCAAGTACTCGGGCTATCAGTACACCTCCGGCCCGCACTTCCCGCTGGCCGATGCGAAGCGCGGCGACATGCTGTTCTGGGGCCCGGGCGGCGGTACGCACGTCGCGCTCTACCTGGGCGACGGGCAGATGATCGAGGCCCCGCAGTCCGGCGACGTCGTGAAGATCTCGCCGGTGATGGCCGGCGCCCTGCCGGAGGTCGTCCGCCTGCTGTGACCGGCTGCCGGTGCTTCCCCGCGACCGCGGCCCGACGGCCGGTAGGCTTACCGGCGACACGCACGACCAGGAGCCGACCGGCTCCGTTTCGCCACCTAGGAGTCCCGGTTTGAGTTCACCCGCCGCTGAGAACGCTCTCACCCCCGAGGACGTCAAACTCCTCGAGCGAGCGATGTACGAGGTCAAGCGCGTCATCGTGGGCCAGGACCAGCTGGTCGAGCGGATCCTCGCGGGTCTGCTGGCCCGCGGTCACATCCTGCTCGAGGGCGTGCCCGGCGTCGCCAAGACCCTCGCCGTGGAGACCTTCGCGACGGTGATCGGCGGCAGCTTCTCGCGCGTCCAGTTCACCCCGGACCTGGTGCCCACCGACCTGATCGGCACCCGCATCTACCGGCAGGGGCGCGAGGAGTTCGACACCGAGCTCGGCCCGGTGGTGGCCAACTTCCTGCTGGCCGACGAGATCAACCGCGCCCCGGCCAAGGTGCAGTCGGCCCTGCTGGAGGTGATGGCCGAGCGGCACGTCTCGATCGGTGGCGTCACCTACCCGATGCCCGATCCGTTCCTGGTGATGGCGACGCAGAACCCCATCGAGAACGAGGGCGTCTACCCGCTGCCGGAGGCGCAGCGCGACCGCTTCCTGTTCAAGATCCTCGTCGACTACCCCTCGGTGGAGGAGGAGCGCGAGATCGTCTACCGGATGGGCATCGAGCCGCCGGTGGCCTCGCAGATCCTGGACCCGGAGACCACGGTCCGGCTGCAGTCGGTGGCCGCGAACGTCTTCGTCCACCACGCGCTGGTCGACTACGTGGTCCGGGTGATCAACGCGACCCGCCGACCGGCGGACCTGGGCCTCACCGATGTGCAGACCTGGCTGTCGTACGGCGCCTCCCCGCGCGCGACCCTGGGCATCATCGCCGCCGCCCGCGCCCTCGCCGTGATCCGCGGCCGCGACTACGTGATCCCCCAGGACGTCGTCGAACTGATCCCGGACGTGCTGCGGCACCGCCTGGTGTTGAGCTACGACGCCCTGGCCGACGAGGTGACGCCGGACCAGATCATCACGCGGATCCTGCAGACCGTCGGTCTGCCGCAGGTGAGTGCGGCACCGACGCCGCAGCCCGGTCAGCCGGGACCGCAGGGTCCGGGGGGTCAGCCCCCGTCCGTCCAGAAGCAGCCCGTGCCGCAGCCGGGCCAGCAGCCGCCCGCCCAGCAGCGTCCGGCACCGCACCCGGAGGGTCATGTCGGCCAATAGCGACCTGCCCGTCCTGCGCGGCGGCAGCCTGGACGACCCGCAGCTCACCGCCGCGCTGAACAGCCTCGAGCTGACGGTGCGTCGGAAGCTCGACGGCGTGCTGCAGGGCGCGCATCTCGGTCTGATCCCGGGTCCGGGCTCGGAGCCGGGGGAGGCCCGGCCGTATCAGCCGGGCGACGACATCCGCCGGATGGAGTGGTCGGTCACCGCGCGCACCACCCAGCCGCACGTGCGGCAGATGATCGCCGACCGCGAACTGGAGACCTGGTTCGTGATGGACGCCTCGGCCAGCCTGGACTTCGGGTCCGGCGAGCACAGCAAACGCGATCTGGCGGTGGCCGCGGCCGCGGCGGTGGTCCACCTGACCTCCGGGGGCGGCAACCGGCACGGCGCGGTGATCGTGACCGGCGACTCGGTCACCCGGATCCCGGCCCGCGCCGGCCGGGCCCACGCCCGCGACCTGCTCCGGACGCTGGCCACCACGCATCGGACGGCCGGCGGCGTCCGGGGAGACCTCGACGCCGGTCTGGAGGCGCTGCGTCGGCCGCAACGCCGCCGGGGCCTCGCCGTGGTGATCAGCGACTTCCTGGGACCGCTCGACTGGACGCGTTCGCTGCGCGCGATCGGCGCGCATCACGAACTGCTCGGCATCGAGGTGCTCGATCCGCTCGACGTGGAGCTGCCCGACGTCGGCCCGGTGACCCTGGCCGACGCCGAGACCGGCGACATCGTCGACGTCGACGTGACCCCGCGGGTGCGGGCCGACTTCGCCGCCGCGGCGGCCGCGCATCGGGCGCAGGTGCAGAGCGCGTTCCGCGGTTCGGCCGGCGCCGTGATGACGCTGCGCACCGACCGCGACTGGATCGCCGACACCGTGCGCTTCGTCGGGCGCCGTCGCCGGGCGGCGGGGGTGCGCTGATGGGGGGATGGTTCGGTCACCCGTGGTGGCTACTGGCGACGCTGCTCGTCGTCGGCTTCGTCGCGGCGTACGTGTTCGAGATGCGCCGCCGGAAGTCGCGGGCCCTGCGGTTCGCGAACCTGGAGGTGCTCCGCTCGGTCACCCCGGCCGGGCAGGACCGGTTCCGGCACGTGCCGTTCGCCTTCCTCGCCGTGGGTCTGCTGCTGTTGACGATCGCGATGGCCGGACCGCTCGCCGAGCGCAACGTGCCCCGCGACCGGGCGACGGTGATGCTCGTCGTGGACGTCTCCAACTCGATGAAGGCCACCGACGTCGCACCGTCGCGGCTGAAGGCGGCGCAGGACGCGGGCAGGCAGTTCGCCGACGAGCTGACCGAGGGCGTCAACCTCGGCCTGGTCTCGTTCGCGGGCACGCCGTCGACCCTGGTGTCGCCCACGCCCGACCACAACGCCACCAAACACGCCCTCGGCAAGCTCAAGCTGGCCGACAAGACCGCCACCGGCGAGGGCATCTTCGCCGCGCTCGACCAGATCCAGACGCTCAACGCGGCGCTCGGCGGCGACGCGAACGCCCCGCCCGCGCACATCGTGCTGCTCTCCGACGGCAAGCAGACCGTGCCGGAGGACGGCGACGATCCGCGCGGCGCGTTCACCGCGGCCCGCAAGGCCAAGGAGGAGGGGATCCCGGTCTCGACCATCTCCTTCGGCACCATGAGCGGCACCGTCGACCTGGAGGGGCCGAACGGCCAGGTGGAGCGCGTCCCGGTCCCGGTCGACGACGAGTCGCTCCGCAAGATCGCGAACCTCGCCGCCGGCGAGTTCTACACCGCGTCGTCGCTCGCCGAACTCCAACAGGTGTACGAGACGCTGCAGCGCCAGATCGGGTACGAACGCCAGCGCGGCGACAACTCCCGGCCGTGGATGATCTCGGGCACGCTGCTCGTGCTGGCCTCCCTGCTGGCCGCCCTCTTCCTCAATCGACGACTTCCGTGAGATAGGTTGATCAACCATGTCAGACAAGAATGCAGACTTCACCCCGCGCTCGGTTCTCGTCACCGGCGGCAACCGCGGCATCGGCCTGGCCGTGGCTCGGCGCCTGGCCTCCGACGGCCACAAGGTGGCCGTGACCCACCGCGGTTCGGGTGCCCCCGAGGGCCTGTTCGGCGTGCAGTGCGACGTGACCGACACCGAGTCGGTCAACGAGGCGTTCAAGACCGTCGCCGAGCACCAGGGCCCCGTCGAGGTGGTGGTCGCCAACGCGGGCATCACCGAGGACACCCTGCTGATGCGGATGGGCGTCGACAGCTTCGAGCGCGTCGTCGACGCCAACCTGACCGGTGCGTTCCGCGTCACCAAGGCCGCCACCCGCGACATGCTCAAGAAGCGGTGGGGCCGATTCGTCTACCTCGGCTCGGTCGTGGGCCTGATGGGCACCCCCGGCCAGGCCAACTACGCCGCCTCCAAGGCCGGCGTGATCGGTCTCGCCCGCTCGGTGAGCCGCGAGCTCGGCGGCCGCAACATCACCGCCAACGTCGTCGCCCCGGGCCTGATCGACACCGACATGACCCGGTCGCTGCCCGAGGAGTACACCAAGACCGCCGTCGACCAGGCGATCCCGGCCAAGCGCATGGGACAGCCCGAAGAGGTCGCCGGCGTGGTCAGCTTCCTCGTGTCCGACGACGCGGCGTACGTGACGGGCAACGTCATCAACGTCGACGGCGGCCTGGGCATGGGCCACTGAGCCGCCGGCTCGTCGTACCTCATACACCGACTTCAAGGAGCTAGTTCACAGTGAGTGGAATCCTCGCGGGCAAGACCGTCCTCGTCACCGGCATCATCACCGACGCCTCCATCGCCTTCGCCACCGCCGCGCAGGCGCAGGAGGCCGGGGCCACCGTCGTCATCACCGGCATCCCGGAGCGTCTTCGCCTGATCAACCGCATCGCCAAGCGCCTGCCGCAGGAGGTCCCGGACGCGATTCCGCTCGACGTGACCGACGAGGAGTCGCTGGGCGCGCTGGCCGACCGGGTCCGCGAACTGGCCCCGCAGGGCATCGACGGCGTCGTGCACTCCATCGCCTTCGCCCCGCGCACCCTGATGGGCCCGGATGCCCTGCCGTTCCTGGAGGGCCCCGGCCCCGACGTCGCCAAGGCCTTCGAGATCTCGGCGTGGAGCTACGCCTCGCTGGCCCGCGCCGTGCTGCCGGTGATGAACGAGGGCGGCTCGATCGTCGGCATGGACTTCGACCCCCGCACCGCCGTCCCGGACTACAACTGGATGGGTGTGGCCAAGGCCGCCCTGGAGTCGGTGAACCGCTACGTCGCCCGCGAGGTGGGCTACGCCAAGAAGGTGCGCTCCAACCTCGTCGCCGCGGGCCCGATCAAGACCCTGGCCGCCAAGGCCATCTCGGGCACCGCCACCGATGACGCCAAGAAGCTGAACATGCTCAACGAGTACTGGGACGGCGCGTCGCCGATCGGCTGGAACGTCGACGACCCGACCCCGGTCGGCAAGAGCGTGGTGGCCCTGCTCTCGGACTACCTGCCGGCCACCACCGGGTCGATCGTCTACGTCGACGGCGGGGCGAGCCACAACACGTGGTTCCCCGAGAACATGCTGGGCTGACTTGTCCGGCGTTCCTTCCGACGATCGGGGTCTCGACTCCGCTCGACCAGCGAGTCGTTCCGTCGATCGAGAGTCTTCTCTCGCGGATCGAGGGTCTTCTCTCGCTGGTCGAGGGTCCTCTCCCGCGGATCGAGGGTCTTCTCTCGCCGGTCGAGGGTCCTCTCTCGTCGATCGAGCGGAGTCGAGATCCCCGTCGGAGTTCACCGCCCTCCTGTTCCTCTCCTTCGGGGGACCGGAGGGACCCGACGACGTGATGCCGTTCCTGGAGAACGTCACCCGCGGTCGAGGCGTGCCGCGCGCGCGCCTCGAAGAGGTGGCCGAGCACTACCACCACTTCGGCGGGGTCTCGCCGATCAACGAGCTCAACCGGGCGATGATCATCGCGATCGACGCCGAACTGCGGTCCCGGGGCCGGGACCTGCCGATCTACTTCGGCAACCGCAACTGGACGCCCTTCGCCGCCGAGGCCGTGCAGCGGATGCACGACGACGGCCACGCCCGGGCCCTGGTGTTCCCGACGTCGGCGTGGGGCGGCTACTCCGGGTGCCGCCAGTATCACGAGGACATCGCCGGCGCCCTCGGCGAGACCGGTCTGGGGGCGGAGATGCTGCTGCGCAAGCTGCCGCAGTACTGGTCCGAGCCCGGTTTCACCGCGGCCGGCGTCGCCGCGGTACGACGCGCCCGCGCCGAACTCGGGGAGGGCCCGGCCCGCCTGGTGTTCACCGCGCACTCGATCCCGACCGCCGCCGACGCGGCGGCCGGGACGTCGGGGCCCGACGGCGGCCGCCTGTACTCGCGGCAGGTCGCACAGGCCTCGGCGCGGGTCGCGGCCGCCCTCGGGATCGACGACTACGACGTCGTCTGGCAGTCGCGCTCGGGGCCGCCGCAGGTGCCCTGGCTCGAACCCGACATCTGCGACCATCTCCGGGATCTCGCCGCGCGGGGGACCGAACGGGTGATCGTGTTCCCGATCGGCTTCGTCTCCGACCACCTCGAGGTGGTCTGGGATCTCGACGCGGAGGCCCGGGAGCTGGCCGCGGAACTGGAGCTGGGGTACGTCCGCGCCGACACGGTCGGCACGGATCCGGAGTTCATCGCGATGGCGGCGGACCTGATCGAGCGGTACGTCTCGGGCGGGGGAGATCTCGATGCGCTCGGTTGCGGAGACAACGGGCAGGTCTGCCGTGCGGGCTGCTGCGAGCTCCCGGCCCGCCGTGGACACTGAGCGCGTCGCTCGACGTTCCGTGCCCGACACGCGACGCCACCGAGGCTTCCATTAGCCTCACCTAACATCGTGGGGCATACTCTCGGAGTGACCACCGACCTGTCGTCCCCCTCCGCAGCCTCTCCGAGCGGGGAACCGAGTTCTGAACCGGTGGGCCGCCGGTCCGATCTGCTGTTCGGCGGACTCGTCGGCGCGATCCTGATCGGTGTGACGGTGCTCGTCGTACCGGAGATGCGGGCCGCGCTGTGGGCCGACGAGGCCGTCACGGCGAGCACCGTGACCCGCTCGTTCCCGGACACCTTCGCCGTGCTGGCACACGCCGACGGCGGTTTCGCCGGGTACACCCTGCTGATGAACCCGTGGGTGTCGCTGGGCGGCAGCTCGGAGTTCTGGCTGCGGCTGCCGTCGTTGCTCGCGGTGCTCGTCACGATCGCGGCGGCGTCGGTCCTCGGCCGCCGGATCGCGGGTCCGATCTGCGGGATCGCGGCCGCGGCGCTCCTCGCCTGCCATGCGGAACTGGTCGGCGTGTACGCGTTGGAAGCCAGGTCGTACGCGGTCGCGGTCGCCTCGACCACCGTGATCGCGCTGATCGCCCAGCGTGCTTCGACGCGCGGACTGACCGTCGGTACGACGACGGCGCTCGGCGTGCTCACGGCGCTGACCGTCACGGTGCATCTGCTCGCCGTCGTGGCGGTCGTCGCCATGGCGCCGTGGGTGGTGGCCGGAGCGCGGCGCAGTCGGTGGGATCGGGCCCACCGGGTCGCCGCGGCGGCCGCGACCGCGATCGCCGCCGCAGCGGTCGCGGTGATGCTGTGGCTGTCGGCGCGCTACAGCGATCTGCAGGGCTGGATCGAGCAGCCCACCGTGAGGGACTGGCTGCTGACCTTCTTCTCCGTCGCCTCGACGGCGGCGGTCCTGGGAGTGCTGGGCGGGCTCGCGGTCGTCGTGGTCCGGCGCCCCGCCGACGGTCTTGCGGACCGCACCGATCTGGTCGCGCTCGCCTCGTGGGCGCTGGTGCCGATCGTCGTGCTGACGGTGGCCGGATGGGTGTACCAGCCGATGGTGATCGCCCGGTACTTCCTGTCGTCGTCGGTGGCCTGGGCGCTCCTGGCCGGTGTCGCCCTCTCGGTCGCGTGGCGGAGCACCCGCGGCCGGCGTGTCGGCCGGGCGGCGGTGCTCGCGGTGACGGTCGTCGTCGGCGTGCTCGGCATGGCTCACGCCGTGCAGTCGCCTGTCGACCGGTCGGATTCACCGCGGGACGTCGCACGCTGGATCGCCGACGGCTACCGGCCCGGCAATGCGATCGTGTACGCCCCGACCTGGATCGAACCGACGGTGCGGTGGTATCTGGCCGAGTCGCCGGACGCGGTGCTCGACGACGGCCCGGTCGATCTCGCCGCCGGCGCCGTCTCGGCCCGGGACGCCGACGTCTTCTGGACGCCGAGCGATCCGGCGCTCGTCGAGGCGGCCCGGACGGCGACGATGCCGCAGCGTTTCGACTCCGCGGTCGCCGGCCGCACCCGGGTGTGGGTGGTGTCGCGGCCGGGTCTGCAGGACGTCGAGTTCGCGCCGACCCCCGAGGTGGGCAAACCGCTGGTCCGCGAGCTCCGGCAGCGCTGGCACCGCGATCGGGTCCGCGACTTCGGCGACGACCGGGTGGAACTGTTCGTCAGCGAAGCGTCGCGCGGGCTCGGCGGGGCAGGCCGGTGAACGGACACGGGTGCGCGGCGCGCCGATCCGTCGAACCACGGCACGGTGAGGCGCGGTAACTCTTCTCTCGATATTTATGGTTAGCCTTACCTATGTCCTCTGCGCAATAATCGCCGAATGACCATGCACGGGACGAACAACGTCGATTGTTCCGATGGAGCGGTGGGTTCGGCGCAGAGTCCGATCGCCGGCTCGGCGTTCCGCCTCGACATCGAAGGGCTGCGCGCGATCGCCGTCGTGCTCGTGCTGCTGTGGCATGCGGGCGTGTCGTTCCTGCCCGGTGGTTTCGCCGGCGTCGACGTGTTCTTCGTCGTCTCCGGATTCCTGATGACGCAGATCCTGATGCGCGACCACACGGCGCGAGGGACGATCCGCATCGGGCACTTCTATGCGCGGCGCGCTCGCCGTCTGGTGCCCGCGGCCGCCGCCGTCCTGGTCGTCACCGCGCTCTCCGCCTACCTGGTGCTGCCGCAGGCGCGATGGCACTCGATCGGCATCGACGTCGCCGCGGCGAGCGCCTATCTGGTGAACTGGGTGCTGGCTCGGCGGGCCGTCGACTACCTCGCCTCCGACGCGGCGGCCAGTCCGGTGCAGCACTTCTGGTCGCTCTCGGTGGAGGAGCAGTTCTATCTGGCCTTCCCGCTGGTGATCGTCGCGGTCGGGCTGCTCGGCGTCCGGCGTGCCCGGATGTCGTCGCGCAGGGTGTTCGGAGTACTGCTGGGCACCGTGTTCACGATCTCGCTCGCCTGGTCGATCCACCTGTCGGCGACCGCACCCGATCGTGCGTACTTCGTCACCACCACCCGACTGTGGGAACTCGCGCTCGGCGGCCTGGTCGCGCTCGGGCTCGCTCGCGCAGGTCGGGTCGGCCGGACCGCAGCGGCCGTCATGTGCTGGCTTGGCCTGGTCACGATCGGGGTGTTCGCCGTAGCCGGGTTCACGAGTCTGGCCTTCCCCGGTTGGATCGCCCTGCTCCCGGCTCTGGGGACCGCTTCGATGCTCGCCTTCGGGCCCGCGGCCGGGTCCAGCGGGCCCGTCGTCGTGCTGCGGTGGGCACCGGTCCGATGGGTCGGCCGTTGCTCGTATTCGCTGTATCTCTGGCACTGGCCGGTCCTGGTGATCGGCGGTTACCTGATCACCGACGGCCTGCGTGACGTCACGGTCGCCGAAGGGCTCGCGCTGGTCGGGTTCTCGGTGATCCCCGCTGCGCTGTCCCTGTATCTGATCGAGGATCCGGCCCGGCGTTCAGCACGGCTCCGGGCGACGTCCGGGCGGGGGATCGCGCTCGCGGCCGCGGCGGTGGCCGCGGGTCTCGCGGTGGGGTCGCTGCTCGTCGTCTCCAGCCCGCGGACCACACCGATCGCAGACCCCGGCCACTATCGTCAGATCGATGCTCCGGGCGCCGCCGTCCTCGACGACGATCGAACGCCGCAGGCAGGCGCCTCGTCGGTGTTCCCGGATCCGGTGACCGCGCAGGGCGACTTCTTCGACTGTCCCACCGCGCCGTCGGGTGGGCCGGGCGTGGTGGAGTGCATCGTCACCGAGGGCGCGAAGAAGGTGATCGTCGTCGGTGACTCGCACGCACAGCAGTGGATCCCCGCCCTCATCCGGCTCGCCGCCGACCGCGACTGGGCGGTCACCGCCTACCTGTACGACGCGTGCCCGTTCGTCACGGGTCCGTTGACATGGGACGGCCGCCCCTACACGGAGTGCATGCAATGGAACGCCGACGTGCGTGAACGGATCGTCACGGACGATCCCGACCTCGTGGTCGCCGGCTTCCTCACCGGTGTCACCGATGAGACGCCGGAATCTCTGCGGCAGGGCTTCGCACCGATCGTCGATGCAGGGATCCCGCTGGCGGTGATCCGAGACACCCCGCTGCCCGGCTTCAACGTGGCCGAGTGCGTCAGCACGCACCGCGATTCGCCGGAGACCTGTGCTCGGCTGCGTACCGAGACCGCCGATCCGCAGGGACGCGACCAGATGGCGGTGGCCCGATCCATGCCGGGGGTCACCGCGATCGACCTCACCGATGCGATCTGTCCGGGGACGCGCTGCGCACCGGTCGTCGGCGGCGTCCTGGTCTACCGTGACACCAACCATCTCAGCGGCACCTACGCCGCCACTCTCGCGCCTCGTCTGGGAGCCGAGCTTCCGGCACTGTGACATCCCGGGTCTGCCGATCGACTTCGCCAGGCGCCGGTCATGCACCGTGCCGGACACGTTCAGGTCCGCCACGGCCACGACGTCGTTCTCGCGGAACGGGGTCGCCGAGTCGGTGATCCCGAGGTCTACGCCGACACCGTTTCCAGTCGCCGGAGCGAGCTCGGGACCGGGTCGGTCGACGCACAGGGGGGGTGGTGCGCCGACCGGCAGCCGTTCGAGTGAGAAGGAACCGATCTCGACGGAGCTGCGAGTCGAGCGCAGTCGAGACCCCGATCAGCGAGAAGGGGCTCGCTCGGCGGGGAGGCGTGTCCGCTACGCCGACCGGCGGTAGTCGCGCAGCAGCGTGTTGATCGCGGCCGCGCGGGCCCGGCGGGTCAGGCCGGTGAGACGACGCAGTTCGGAGTCCGCCGCCTCGAGCTGCCGCGCCGAAGCGCCCAGACCGCCGCCGGCGAGCTCGACGATGGCGTCGATCTGCGCGGCCGTGGCCAGCATCCGGTCCACCCGGGGACGGTCGTGCGGGGGCAGGTCGAGCAGACCGGCGCGCGTCCGGGCGGCCAGCGCATCGCGCAGATCCGCCGGGCCGGACGAGCGCGGACCGGACAGGCCCGCGATCACCGCCGCGGCCTCGCCGACCGCGTCACGCAGCGCGTACTCGATCTCCCCGATGCCCTGCTCGGGGCCGAGGGCCTCGACGTCGAGCATCGCCTCGATCGGGCGGACGGTCCACCGGCAGCGTTCGATGGTCCCGCGCGCCGTCACCGCCGTCACCGCACGATCGGCGTCGGCCAGGAGCAGCACCTCTCCGGCGCCGAGCACCTCGTCGTCGAACACGCCCGGCGGCAGCCCCTGCGCGTCGCCCGCGGCAGGCAGGGCGACCGCCGACACCGCAGCGTCCCCGACGACGCGGATCAGGTCGAGCGCCGTCGCACCCGGGGAGAGCGCGGCGCCGGGGGCGGCGTCGACGTCGTGCGACTGGGCGTAGTCGTGCAGGGTGTGCAGCACGTCGTCGGGGGCGACGGCGCCGGCGCGCCAGGCGGCCGTCCACAGCGCGAGCGCGGACGCCGGCCAGGCCCGCAGCAGGGCGTGGGAGGACTCGGGAAGTGATCTAGACATGACGCGTCCACGATACGCGGGGTGCCTCCGCCGGGCAGGGACGGAACTGTCCTACCCTGGGCTCCCGTGAGGAATGACCGCTACGGACGTGACGTGCTCTCCCAGCCCCGCCGGACCAAGCCGAGAGCACCGGAGGTGGCGGGGGAGAAGGACCTCGTCGTCGAGGACGCCGCCAGCGGTTTCTGCGGGGCGATCGTCGGCTGGGAGAAGACCTACGCCGCCGACATGGTGCGGCTGGAGGACCGGCACGGCCGCACCCGCGTCTTCCACGCCTATCCGGCGGCGTTCCTGATCGACGGCGAGCCGGTGACGCTGGTCCGGCCGCGCGGCCGCGGCCCCAACGAGGTGAAGTCCATCCAGACCGCCTCGGGTTCGCGGGCGCTGCCCACGCAGCGGGCGCGGACCGCCCGGGCCAGCCGGATCTTCGTCGAGGGCGTGCACGACGCGACGCTCCTGGAACGGGTGTGGGGCGACGACCTGCGCGCCGAGGGCGTCGTCGTGATGAGCCTCGACGGCCTGGACAATCTGGACGACGCGCTCGCCGACTTCGCGCCCGCGCCGCATCGTCGGGCCGGGGTGCTGGTCGATCACCTGGTGTCCGGGTCGAAGGAGGAGCGGCTCACCGCCGAGGTGGGCCCCGACGTCCTGGTGTGCGGCCACCCCTACGTCGACG
The DNA here is from genome assembly GCF_047600385.1 of Gordonia sp. (in: high G+C Gram-positive bacteria). Taxonomy (GTDB): domain Bacteria; phylum Actinomycetota; class Actinomycetes; order Mycobacteriales; family Mycobacteriaceae; genus Gordonia. The sequence continues at coordinate 2,994,009 of NZ_JASGKZ010000001.1, forward strand.
TGTGGCAGGCGGTGAAGCCCGCCGCCGTCGGCATCGACGCGTGGCCGGTGATCCCGATGGGCACCGACTGGAAGACCGGGATCTGCGAGGCGCTCGGCTGGGGGACGCCGCAGGACGGCTGGCGCCGGGTGCTCGGCGCGGTCTCCAGTTTCCGGGAGTTGGAGGTCCCGCTGATCCGCAGCGTCGAGGAACTGATCGACTTCGTCACCGAGCCGCCGGAGTAGTCGTCGTCGAAGGGGCGCGGGAGACCCTTCGACCCGACTCGTCACTGCGTTCCTCCCCGGCTCAGGGATCGGAAGGCGGTGACGCCCTCGCCGATGCCGACGATCCCGTCACCGCGTTCCCTCCCGGCCCGGGGGATCGGTGGAGAAACACTGCCCGGGGATGAACGGGCGGCTCCCCGTCCGCTCCCTGAGCCGCAGGCGAGCGCAGCGAGTCTGCATGTCGAAGGGGCTCAGCGCGCGGACAGGTCCCGGACCGAGTCGCGGACGACGAGCGGCATCGGGAGCCGCACCCGCCCCGGTTCGGCGTGGCCGAGCAGCATGTCGACTCCGCGCTTGGCCATCGCCTCGTAGGGCAGGCGCGCGGTGGTCAGGCCCGGCCGTTGGAAGGCCGCGAACTCGTCGTCGTCGAAGGAGATCACCGAGACGTCGCGGGCGACGCGCAGGCCGCGTTCGGCCAGCGCCTGGTACACGCCGAAGGCGAGGCTGTCGTTGCCGGCGATCAGCGCGGTGAGATCGGGGTGCGCGTCGAGCAGTCGGTGGGTGGCCGCGAAGCCGACGTCGGGGCTCCACGCCGCCAGGTCGAGGCGTGCGGCGGAGACGCCGTCCCGGGCCAGTTCGGCGTCGATCCCGGCGAACCGGTCCGCGATCGTGGCCGACCGCCGGGGATCGTTCGCGACCTCGGGCAGGTCGCCGATCACCCCGATGTCGCGGTGGCCGCGGTCCAGCAGGTAGCGGGCGACGGCGGCGCCCGCGGGCCGTTCGTCGGGCAGCACGCTGGAGTGATCGTGCGCGGACACCCCGTTCACCAGGACGATCGGCAGGTCGGCGGGCAGGTCGGGGACGTCGATGAGCCGGGCGGCCATCAGTCCGATGAGCAGGCCGTCGACGCGTCGGTCGGTGACCGCCTGGACGGCTTCGGCGAGGTCGTGGCCGGTGGCCTCGGCCATGAGCACGGTGTGGTCGTGCGCCCGCGCGGCGTCGAGGACGCCGCGGATCATGCCGGAGGCGTATCGGGTGACGGTCACCTCGTCGGACACGAAGCCGATGGTCCGGGTCTTGCCCAGCCGGAGGCTCTGCGCCGCCGGGTTGGGGCGGTACCCGAGTTCGTCGGCCGCGGCTCGGATCCGCTCGGCGGCGTCGGCGGACAGCCGCGAGCCGGGGCGGTCGTTGAGGACCATGCTGACCGCCGCCTTCGACAGTCCCGAGCGCTCGGCGACGTCGGCCAGTGTCGGGCGGCGTCCCGCGGCTCGTCCCATGTTCGTGCTGCCTCCTCACCGGCGTCTCTCGGATGTCGAACGACCTGCGGATCCTCCCGGAACGGACGGACGTCTCACCGCACATGCTTGACGTGACTCGTATCACGGTACTACCTTCACGATTGCTAAAAGGTTTCAGCACTGTGATGAAACGTTTAAGCCGAGGTCGCGGAGGTCCGCGTCACTCGCCTTCACCCCGGACCGACGGAAGGTCACCAGTCATGGCACCGAACATGGCAGTTTTCAGGAATCCCGCGTACCAACAGAGTTCGGTGACGCTGTGGCTGTTCTTCGCCTCGTGGGGAGTGTGGTGGTCGTTCTTCCAGATCTGGCTCACCAGTGAGGAGAACGGTCTGGGCCTGAACGGCTCGCAGGTCGGCACCGTCTACTCGGCGAACTCGATCGCGACGCTGTTCGTGATGTTCTTCTACGGGACCATCCAGGACAAGCTCGCCCTGAAGCGGCACCTGATGATCCTCGCCGCCGTCGGCATGGCGTGCGTCGCACCGTTCGTCATCTTCGTGTACCAGCCGCTGCTGAAGCACGCGTTCGGCTTCGGCGTGGTGGCCGGCATGCTGTTCATCCCGATCGGCTTCACCGCGGCCGCGGGTCTGCTGGAGGCCTTCTCCGAGCGGATGAGCCGCACCTACGGCTTCGAGTACGGTCAGGCCCGCGGCTGGGGTTCGCTCGGTTACGCCCTCGCCGCGCTCGTCGCCGGCTTCATGTTCACGATCAATCCGATGATCAACTTCGTCGCCGGCTCGATCCTCGGCATCCTCTGCCTGCTCGTGCAGATCTTCTGGAAGACCGACAAGGTGCCGACGACGCCCGGCCATACCGCGCACCCGGCGACCCCGAGCATCCGGGAGATCGCCGCACTGCTGAAGGTGCCGAGCCTGTGGCAGATCATCGTCTTCGTGATCTTCAGCTGGACCTTCTACAACCTGTTCGACCAGCAGATGTTCCCCGACTGGTACACGGGTCTGTTCGACACCAAGGAGACCGGCGAACGCACGTACGGCGTCCTCAACTCCGGTCAGGTGTTCCTGGAGGCGGGCATGATGATGGCGGTCCCGATCCTGATGCGCAAGACGGGCCCGCGCAACATCCTGCTCCTCGGCGTCACCGTGATGTCCCTGCGCATCCTCGGCTGCGCGATCTTCGACGACGCCGTGACGGTCTCGGTGATCAAGATGTTCCACGCCGTCGAGGTGCCGCTGTTCATCCTCGGCATGTTCCGCTACATCACCCTGCACTTCCCGACCAAGCTGTCGGCGACCCTCTACATGGTCGGCTTCGAGGTCTCCGCCCAGGTCGGCAACGCGATCTTCGCGCAGCCCTTCGGCGCCCTGCGCGACCGGATCGGCTACCAGGAGACCTTCCTGGTGATCGCCGGACTGGTCACCGTCGCCGGACTGTGGGCCTTCTTCTCCCTCAAGAAGGACGATCAGGACGTCCAGGGCGACCCGTTCCTCCGCGACTCCCGGTCCGGGGAGGAGAAGCCGGTCGCCGGAGAGACGTCGGCTGTCGGAGAGACGTCGACCGCCGGCGAATGACGTGTGCCGCCGACCGCGTACGCCGCTGCGTATCGTGGTCGGCGGCCGCCTCCGGCCGCACCGCCGTGACCACAGATACGGATCCATGACCAGCCTGCACTACGCACCCTCCCGCAACTGGGTGAACGACCCCAACGGCCTGCTCTTCCACGAGGGCCGCTACCACCTGTTCTTCCAGTACAACCCGCTCGGCATCGAGCACGCCAACATGAGCTGGGGGCACGCATCGAGCCCGGACCTGCTCACCTGGGAGGAGCATCCGGTCGCCATCGCCTTCGACGACGACGAGCAGGTGTTCTCCGGCTCGGCCGTCGTCGACCACGCGGGGACCACCGGCCTCGGCTCGCCGGAGCGGCCCGCGCTCGTCGCCTTCTACACCTCCATGTCCACCACCGCCGACCGGCAGGCGCAGTCGATCGCCTACAGCCTCGACGACGGCCTCCACTGGACCAAGTACGCCGGCAATCCGGTGCTCGACCGCCGGTCACCGCACTTCCGCGACCCGAAGGTGTTCCGCTGGACCGGCGAGGCGGAGTCGTACTGGGTGATGGCCGCGGTGGAGGCGCCCGACCGGCAGGTGGTCTTCTACCGTTCGGACGATCTGCTCGCCTGGGAGTTCCTGTCGGCGTTCGGGCCGCGGGGCGCCGTCGGCGGCGAATGGGAGTGCCCCGACCTGTTCCCGCTCCGCGTCGACGGCGCCGGGACTCCGCGCTGGGTCCTCCTGGTGAGCCTGAACCCCGGCGGCGTCGCCGGCGGCTCCGGCACCCAGTACTTCCTCGGCGACTTCGACGGCCGCGTCTTCACCCCCGACGACGACGCGGTGCGCTGGCTGGACCACGGCCGCGACTGCTACGCCGGAGTGAGCTTCGCCGGTCTGGCCGACGACGACCGCGTCCTGATCGCCTGGATGAACAACTGGGATTACGCGCGCACGATGCCGGTCGATCCGGCGGCCCCGCAGCGCGGCCGGATGACGCTCGCCCGTCGACTGGCCCTGACGACCCTCGACGGCGAGGTCCGGCTCCGGCAGGAGCCGGTGACCCCGCCGGTCGTGCCCGCCGCCGCGCTCACCGGACGGCCCGTCCCGGCGGGCGAGCACCTCGAGGTCGCGCTGCCGCCCGCCGGGCGGATCGCCCTGTCGGCGGCACCGGGCGACGCCCCCGGATTCACCGTCGAACTGCGCGACGACGCGGGCCGTCGCCTGGTGCTCGCCTACGACGCCGGGGAGTGGTCCCTGGACCGGAGCGACTGCGCCGCCGGCCTGCCGCCGGGCTTCGGGGACCTCATGCGGATGCCGGTCGCGGCGGCATCGACCGTCGCGGCGGTCCTCTGGTACGACGCGCACGGCATCGAGGTCTACGCCGACGACGGCACCCGCGTGCTCACCGCGCTCACCGGGGAGCTCGCCGTCTCGACGCTGCGGCTGACCGGCGGCGGGCACCCGATCCACGTCACCGCCCTGGACGTGGGGAGCGTGTCGTGAACACCGGGATCGCGGTGATCGGCGAATCGCTGGTCGACGTCGTCGACGGGCGGCCGCACGTCGGCGGGTCGCCGCTGAACGTCGCCGTCGGACTGGCCCGACTCGGCCTGCCGACCACGCTGCACACCAGGATCGGCGACGACGACCACGGGCGACTCATCGTCGAACGTCTCCGCGCATCCGGCGTGCGCACCGCCCCCGGCACGGTCGACGGCGGACGGACCTCCACCGCGGTCGCCACCCTCGACGAGCACGGGCAGGCCGACTACGAGTTCGACCTCGACTGGTCGATCGCGGCGCCGGAGACCGGCCCGGTCCGGGTGGTCCACACCGGCTCGATCGGGGCGATCCGCGAACCCGGCGGCACGGTCGCCCGCGCCGCCGTGCGGGCGGCCGGGCCGACGGTGCTGCGCAGCTTCGACCCGAACATCCGGCCCGCGGTGATGGGGTCGCCCGCGGAGGTGGTCGCGCGGGTGCGCGCCCTGGCGGCCGACTGCCACGTGGTGAAACTGAGCGACGACGACGCGGCCTGGCTCGGCGCGGCGGCCGACGCAGCGGCGGACGGGGGCGCGGAAACCGCGCGTTCGGCCGACGACGTGCTGCGGGAGATCGCCGCCGCGGGCGTCCCGTTCGCGGTGATGACCCGGGGCGCGGACGGCTGCACGGCCCTCGTCGGCGGCGTCCGCCACGACGTGCCGGGCCGGCGGGTCGAGGTGGCCGACACCATCGGCGCCGGAGACGCGTTCATGGCCGGCCTGCTCTACGCGCTGATCGCCGGGGAACACGACCGGCGACTGGTCGACGGCACCCCGCTGTCGTCCGCGCAGGTGCGGCAGGTGTTGGAGACCGCGGTGGCGGTCGCCTCGATCACGGTGTCGCGGCCGGGAGCCGACCCGCCCACCTCGGCGGAGCTGGCGGCCCCGCGGTAACACCGGACGAGCGATTCCGTCGATCTTCGCCCCGCTTCGTCTCCCGCACCTCGGGTCCTCTTCCGGCCTTTGAGCCTGCTTCGTCTCCCGTACGTCGGGTCCTCATTCCGCTCCCTGAGCCGAGGAGGAACGCAGTGACGAGTCGAGTCGAAGGGCCGCACCGGGAACGCTCACCGAGCCTCTTCGACTCGCAGGCTCGCTGCGCTCGCATGCGGCTCAGAGATCGATGCCGAGGTTCGCTGTGTTCGCGGTCGATTCCGGGATCGATGTGGGTGCTCGCCGTGTCCGCGGGCGGCTCAGGGATCGGCGGGGCCGTCTCCGGCGACGGGGAGCCGGGCGTCGACGATCAGGCCGATCACGCCCACCGAGAACAGCAGCGCCGACACCAGGAGCATCAGCGGATGCGATCCGCCGGCCAGCGCATCGCCGAGGAACACCACCGCGGCGGTCCCGGGCGCGGTGCCCAGGATGCTGGCGACGAAGTAGGGCAGCGGCCGCACCGACGACAGTCCCGACGCGTAGTTCACCACCGCGAACGGCACCACCGGGATCAGCCGCAGGGAGCCGACGGCGAGCCAGCCGCGTCGTTCCAGCCGCTCTTCGACGGCCCGGAACCCCGGCCGGTCCAGATACCGCTGGACCCGCGCCCGGCCCAGCCGCCGGGCCAGCAGGTACGCGACGATCGAGGCCACCGCGGCGACCACCGTCGACCCGAGGAAACCGACCACCGGGCCGAACAGCACGCCCGCGGTCACGGTGAACGCGGTCCGCGGGATCGGGGCGACGGTGGCCACGGTGTTCACCGTGAAGAACACGATCACGAACCACGGGCCGAGGGCGTCCGACCACTCGCGGAACCGGCCCACCGACGGCACCGGGATGAAGTACGCGCCGATCAGCACCAGGATCACCGCCGCGAGGCCGGCCACCGCGCGAGCGAGGGTGCGACGGTTCGACCGGATCGGCGCCGGACCGGGCGAACCGGTCACCAGATCGACCGGTTCTTCCACGATCTTCGGCCGTCGTTCAGGGAGCACATCGGAAGCTTAGTCGGGGAGCCTGGGGGTGCCGCGCATCGTCGTGGTCCGCATCTCAGTGGACCCGTGATTGAGATATGCAGTGATCCGATATTGTGCATAGAAGCGCACGGCCCAGCGACCACGGAGGATCTCGGCAGCGATGACGGCAGACGGCAGCACGGCAACGCCAGACCAGCTCGACGACGACTATCGGCGCTGGTCCACCGCGGCCGCCGCCGTCCTGGCCAAGGGGCGCCGGATCGATCCGGCGGACCTCCCCGACACCCCCGAGGCACTGCTCTCGACTCCCACGCGCGACGACGTCACCGTGCGTCCGCTCTACACCCGCAGGGACGAGGCCGCCGAACGCGGACTCCCGGGCGGCTTCCCCTTCGTCCGCGGCGCCGATCCGGCCCGCGACGTGAACCAGGGCTGGCGGGTCACCGAACGGTTCGGCGACCTGGCCGACCAGTCCGTCACCGGGGTCAACGAGACCGTCCTCGACGCCGCGGGCAGCGGCACCAGCGGCATCTGGCTCAAGATCGGCGGCGCCGTCTCCGTCGCCGACCTCGCCGAGGTCCTGCGGGGCGTCTACCTGGACCTCATGCCGATCACCCTGGACGCCGGCGCCGAGGGCATCGCCGCGGCCCGGGCGTTCCTGCAGGTGCTCGACGACGCCCCCGCCGCCCCGCAGGAGGCGCCGGTCCTGCTGAGCACCACGCACAGCCTGGGCCTCTCCCCGTACACCGCCGCCTACTCGGGTCGACCGAGCGTCGACGTCGCCGAGGCCACCGCGCTCGGCGTCGAAGCGCCCGACCGCGTCCGCGCCTTCCGCGTCGACGGCACCGACTTCGCCCAGGCCGGCGCCACCAACGCGCTCGAACTGGGTCTGATCGTCGCCGCGGGACTGACCCACGTCCGTGATCTGGTCGCCGCGGGGCTGTCGGCCGAGAAGGCGCTGGGACAGCTCGCTTTCGCCGTCGCGGTGGGCGACGACCAGTTCGCCTCCATCGCCAAGCTGCGCGCCCTGCGCCTGATGTGGGCGCGCGTCGCGCAGGTGATCGGGGCTCCCGACGCCGGCGCCGCGCTGACTCACGCCGTCACCGATCTGTCGATGCTCACCCAGCGCGATCCGTGGGTGAACATGCTGCGCACCACCGTCGCCGCCTTCGGCGCCGGCGTCGGCGGCGCCGACCAGGTGACCGTGCTCGGCTACGACGCCGCGCTCCCGCAGGACGCCCGCTCGTCGAACCCGTCGTTCTCCGCGCGCATCGCCCGCAACACGCAGCTGCTGCTCCTGGAGGAGTCCAACATCGGCCGCGTCCTGGACCCGGCCGGCGGCTCCTGGTACGTCGAGGACCTCACCGGCGACCTCGCCGCGGCCGCCTGGAAGGTCTTCACCGACGTCGAGGGCCTCGGCGGCTACTCCGCCGCGCTCGAGAGCGGGGCGATCGCCGGCTGGATCGACGCCGCCCTCGCCGCCCGCGACGAGGCCGTCGACCACCGCAGTGCGCCGGTGACCGGCGTCTCGGAGTTCCCGAACCTGGGTGAGGCGGGCATCGAGACCGTCGCGGACACCGTCGACCTGCCGACGGCCACCGCCGGGCTCGCCCGCGTCGCCCGCCGCTACGAGGCCCTGCGCGACCGCGCCGACGCCCAGGAGGTGCGGCCGCGCGTGCTCATGCTTCCGCTGGGCAGCGTCGCCGAGCACAACGGACGGACCACGTTCGTCAGCAACCTGCTGGCTGCGGGCGGCATCGAGGCGATCAACCCCGGGCCGGTCGAGGCCGAGGGGGTCGCAGAGACCCTTCGACAGGCTCAGGGAACGGACGAATCAGCTCAGGGAGCGGACGAGTCGGCGCAGGGAGCGAGTGGGGCGGCGCAGGGAGCGGACGGCGGTGCGGGGAGGGTGGCCGTGCTGTGCGGCACCAGGGCCCGCTACGCGAGCGACGGCCCGGCCGTGCTGGCCGCGGCCCGCGCCGCCGGGATCGAACGCGTCCTGCTGGCCGGACCGGAACGGGAGTGGCCCGACGCCGACGACGCCCCGGACGGTTCCCTCCGCGCCGGGATCGACGCGGTCGCCACCCTCACCGAGCTGCTCGACACCCTCATCACGTCGAAGGAGGCCTGAGAAGGCATGAGCGACAACAGCATTCCGAACTTCGCCGAGGTCGGCCTCGAACTCGACGCGCTCGCCGAGGTGCCGACCGCCGAGCAGACCGACGAACTCGTCGAGACGCTGGCGACCACCCACGGCTACGCCGCCGAGCAGACCGTCTGGCACACGCCGGAGCAGATCGACGTCGCACCGGTGTACACCCGCGCCGACCGCGATGCCGCCGCGGCCGCCGGGTACCCGCTCGACTCGGTGCCCGGCGAGGCGCCGTTCATCCGCGGCCCGTACCCGACGATGTACGTCAACCAGCCGTGGACCATCCGCCAGTACGCGGGCTTCTCCACCGCCGCCGAGTCCAACGCCTTCTACCGCCGCAACCTCGCGTCCGGCCAGAAGGGCCTGTCGGTGGCCTTCGACCTGGCCACCCACCGCGGCTACGACAGCGACCACCCGCGCGTCGCCGGCGACGTCGGCATGGCAGGCGTGGCGATCGACTCCATCCTGGACATGCGTCAGCTGTTCGACGGCATCGACCTGGGCAACGTCTCGGTGTCGATGACGATGAACGGCGCGGTGCTGCCGATCCTCGCGCTCTACGTGGTGGCCGCCGAGGAGCAGGGCGTGCCGCCGGAGAAGCTGGCCGGAACCATTCAGAACGACATTCTGAAGGAGTTCATGGTCCGCAACACCTACATCTATCCGCCGGCGCCGTCGATGCGGATCATCTCCGACATCTTCTCGTTCACCAGCCAGAAGATGCCCAAGTTCAACTCCATCTCGATCTCCGGCTACCACATCCAGGAGGCCGGGGCCACGGCCGACCTGGAGCTGGCCTACACCCTCGCCGACGGCGTCGAATACATCCGGGCGGGCCTGGAGGCCGGCCTGGACATCGACAGGTTCGCGCCGCGCCTGTCGTTCTTCTGGGGCATCGGCATGAACTTCTTCATGGAGGTCGCCAAGCTCCGCGCCGCGCGTCTGCTGTGGAGCGAACTGGTCGCCCAGTTCGAGCCGAAGAGCGCCAAGAGCCTGTCGCTGCGCACCCACTCGCAGACCTCGGGCTGGTCGCTCACCGCGCAGGACGTGTTCAACAACGTCGCCCGCACCTGCGTGGAGGCCATGGCCGCCACCCAGGGGCACACCCAGTCGTTGCACACCAACGCGCTCGACGAGGCGATCGCCCTGCCGACCGACTTCTCGGCGCGCATCGCCCGCAACACCCAGCTGCTGCTGCAGCAGGAGTCGGGCACCACGCGGCCGATCGATCCGTGGGCGGGCTCGAACTACGTCGAGTGGCTCACCGCGCAGCTCGCCGACTCGGCGCGCAAGCACATCGCCGAGGTCGAGGAGGCCGGCGGCATGACGCAGGCCATCAACGAGGGCCTGCCCAAGCTCCGCATCGAGGAGGCCGCGGCCCGCACCCAGGCGCGCATCGACTCCGGTCAGCAGCCGCTGATCGGCGTGAACAAGTACCGCGTCGAGGACGACGAGGAGATCGAGGTCCTCAAGGTCGACAACTCCAAGGTGCGCGCCGAGCAGCTCGACAAGCTCGCGCGTCTGCGGGCCGACCGGGACCAGGACGCCGTCGACGCCGCGCTGGCCGAACTCACCCGGGCCGCCGGGGCGCCCGGCGGCTCCGGCCTGGAGGACAACCTGATGGCGTTGGCGATCGCCGCCGCACGTCAGGGCGCTACGGTGGGGGAGATCTCCGACGCGATGGAGAAGGTCTTCGGCCGCCACCAGGCCGAGATCCGCACCATCAGCGGGGTCTACCGGCACGAAGTGGGTGACGAAGTGAGCAATGTGGATCGGGCGATCGAGGTGGTCGACGCCTTCGCCGAGGCCGAGGGCCGTCGTCCCCGCGTCCTGGTCGCCAAGATGGGGCAGGACGGGCACGACCGCGGCCAGAAGGTGATCGCGACCGCGTTCGCCGACCTCGGGTTCGACGTCGACGTGGGCCCGCTGTTCGCCACGCCGGAGGAGGTGGCCTCGCAGGCCTCCGACAACGACGTGCACGTGGTCGGCGTGTCCTCCCTCGCGGCCGGTCACCTCACCCTGGTGCCTGCCCTGAAGAAGGCGCTCGCCGACGTCGGTCGTGAGGACATCATGATCGTGGTGGGCGGGGTGATCCCGCCCGGCGACTTCGACGAGCTGTACGAGGCCGGGGCGACGGCGATCTATCCGCCGGGCACCGTGATCGCGGACGCCGCCGTCGAGTTGATCGGCAAACTCGCCGGTGAGCTCGAACTGGAACTGGCCCTGCCGGACGCGGGCTGACCCCGGAGATGGCAAGACGACCCATCGACGTCGACGCCCTCGCCGACGGTGTGCGCGCCGGTGACCGTTCGACGCTGGCCCGGGCCATCACCCTGGTCGAGTCGACGCTGCCCGCGCACAAGGAGAAGGCGCAGGAGCTGTTGCTCAAGGTGACGCCGGATTCGGGGAACTCGTTCCGCGTCGGGATCACCGGTGTGCCGGGCGTCGGCAAGTCGACGACCATCGAGGCCCTCGGCATGCGTCTGATCGACCTCGGTCACCGGGTCGCGGTGCTCGCCGTCGACCCGTCGTCGACGCGGACCGGCGGCTCGATCCTGGGCGACAAGACCCGCATGGGTCAGCTGTCGGCGGCGCCGCAGGCGTATGTCCGGCCGTCGCCCACGTCGGGAACGCTCGGCGGCGTCACCAAGGCCACGCGCGAGACCATCGTGCTGGTCGAGGCCGCCGGGTACGACGTGGTGCTGGTCGAGACCGTCGGCGTCGGCCAGTCCGAGGTGAGCGTGTCGGGGATGGTCGACACCTTCAGCTTCCTCACGCTCGCGCGCACCGGAGATGCCCTGCAGGGCATCAAGAAGGGGGTGCTGGAGCTCGCCGAGATCGTCGTGGTGAACAAGGCCGACGGCAAGCACGTCAACGAGGCGCGGGCCGCCGCCCGGGAACTCCGCAACGCCCTCGGCCTGATCTACCCGCACGACGCGCTGTGGACCCCGCCGGTGCTCACCATGAGCGCGCTGGAGAACTCCGGTGTCGACGAGTACTGGGAGGCGATCGTCAAACACCGGGACGTGCTGACCGCGGCGGGGGAGTTCGAACGACGACGCGCCCGTCAGCAGGTGAACTGGACGTGGCAGATGGTGCAGGAGGCGATCCTCTCGCGGCTCGACGCCGACGACCACGTGCGCGAGGTGCGCGCGGCCGCCGAACGCGGCATCCTCAACGGCACGCTGACCCCGACGCTGGCGGCCGAGCAGATTGTGGCCGCGGCGACGCGCTGACGGTCTCCTGACTCGGAGTCCCGCCTCACCGCCGGCTGAGCCGTCCCGCGAACGAGGTGAGCGGGGCGAGTCGAAGCCTCGGCGTCTCGAGATCGAGACCGGCTTTCAGACGTGTCGCGGCTTCTGTTCCGTGTCGCGCCGAGGTCGATCCCCTGGCCGTCGACGTCCCAGGTTTTCCGGCGTGTCGCGGTTCCTGTTCCGTGTCGCGCGCCATCCATCGCCCGCGACGCGGAACAGGAGCCGCGACACGGAGTCCTCCGACGTCGGAGCCGCCTCCTCGCCGGTCGAGCCCCCTTCGTGGGTCGAGCCCTCTTCGTCGCTCGAGTCACCTCTCGTCGCTCGAGCCCCCTTCGTCGGTCGAGCGAAGTCGAGACCCCCCACCCATTCGCTCGGGGGTCAGTGCCCCTTGAACTCCGGGGCCCGCTTCTGGAACACGGCGGTGATCGCCTCGGTCAGGTCCAGCGACGGCAGGAACGCGGCGTTCCACGCGGCGACGTAGCGGAGGCTGTCGTCCACCTGGGCGCCGCGCGTGTGGTCGAGCACGTCCTTGATGCCCTGGACCACCAGCGGCGGGTTCGCCGCGATCTCGGCGGCCACGCCGCGGGCGGCGTCCAGGGCGGCGTCCTTGTCGTCGTACACGTCGCTCACCAGGCCGATCTTCTCGGCGCGGGCGGCGTCGATGTCCTTGCCGGTGAGGGCGAGTTCGCGGGTGTGGCCGTCGCCGATGATCTGCGGGAGGCGCGCGAGCGAACCCATGTCGGCGACGATCGCGACCTTCACCTCGCGGACGCTGAACTTGGCGTCGGCGCTGGCGACGCGGATGTCGGCGGCGGTGATCAGGTCGACGCCGCCGCCAATGCACCAGCCGGAGATCGCGGCGATCACCGGTTTGCGGCAGTCGGCGACGGCGTTGATCCCGGCCTGCATGCGCTTGATGGTGCCGTGGAAGTCGGTGCGGGCCTTGGCCTTCGCGTCGTCGGCGAGGACGGCGCCGAAGTCGGCGGCCATCGCGGGCAGGTCGAGGCCGTAGGAGAAGTTCTTGCCGGAGCCGGTGAGCACGACGGCGCGCACGTCGTCGTCGGCGTCGATCCCGGTGAAGATCGGGACCAGCTCGGACCAGAAGGCCGGGCCCATCGCGTTGCCGCGGCCGGGGCCGATGAGCGTCACCTCGGCGATGTGGTCGGTGACACCGACCTCGAAGGCCTCGTAGTCGGCGGTGCGGTAGCTCATGGGGACTCCTGAAACACGAACGGATCAAACCTGTCGATGACTCTATCGGCGGTCCGTCGCGGCGGATTCGGCAGGGCGGGGCGGGAGCCGGACGTGGCACGATGGCCGTCATGCCGAACGATCCGCTGAGCCTCTCCGACGTCGCCGTGACCGTCCCGTACGACGATCCCGGCGTCGCCGTCGCCGCCTACTCCGCGCTGCTGGGCGATCCCGAACCGGGGACGACGACGTGGGCCGCCGCGAACGGTTCGGTGACGTCGGGGGAGAGCGCCTGGGTGGGTTTCGAGGCCGCGGATCCGGAGGCGGCCGGGGCGCTCCTGGAACGACGGGGAGCCGCGCTCGGGGCGCCGGATGCCCGGGGCGCCCGCCGCGGGGTGGAGTTCCCGGTGGTCGGGCTGGTTCCCGGGGCCGGTGCGCGGCCGGGGCGGACGGCGTTGGATCACGTGGTGTTCACCGCGCCGTCGGTCGATGCCGCGGTGGCGCTGTTCGCGGGACGCCTCGGCCTGGACTTCCGGCTGGTCCGGCGGTTCGGGGAGGTGGCGCAGCTGTTCTTCCGGACCCGGTCGGTGATCGTCGAGGTGCTCGCCGGCGGGGAGGTGGCCGCGGAGTTCGCGCTGTGGGGTCTGGCGTGGCGGTGCGAGGACATCGAGGCCGAGCATGCGCGGCTCGCGGCGGCCGGGCTGACGCTGAGCGAGGTCCGGCGGGGCCGGAAACCGGGCACCCGGGTGGTGACCGTCCGCGAACCGGGACTGGGGACGCCGACGATCCTGATCGAGCAGAGCCCGTCGCGGTAGCGCCCCGCCGATCCCTTCACCGGGGGTTCCCGCCGAGTCTCTTGCGCGGCGTCGTGCTCTTTCTTCCCACGGGGTTCTCCGCCGATCCTTGAGCCCCGTGCGAGCGCAGCGAGCCCGGGTGTCGAAGGGTCCGGCGCCACCGCCCCGGGAGGGGAGCGGCGGGCCACGCTTCGGATTCGAACATGTGTAGCATGGTTTTGTCGACTGGTGACGCACGGATCAGAGGAGGTCGCGGCCATGGTGATGGGGCCGACGCACGCGATGAGCGGGGCCGCCGCGGGCCTGGGGATGGCGGCGGTGATCCCGGCTTCGATCGGCGGTCCGACGACGGCGGTCGGGGCGCTCACGTTCGGGGCCGTCACCGCCGGCGCCGCGCTGCTCCCGGACATCGACTCCCCGCAGGCGACGGTGTCCCGGGCGTTCGGGTTCGTGTCCGTCGGCGTCGCGCACGCCGCCGAGGACGCCGCCCTGGCCGTCTACAACCTGTCCAAGGGCCGCAAGGATCCTCGACGCCGGAACGGGCATCGGACCGCCACGCACACGGTCTGGTTCGCGCTCGCCGCCGGTGCTCTGGTGGGGGTGCTGGTCGACGCGTTCGGGAAGACGCCGACGATCGCGGTGCTGTTCCTCATGCTCGGTCTGGCGTTGCGCGGACTGTTCCCGAAGTGGTCGTCGTCGACGGACTGGCTGGTCGTCACCGCGGTGTCGGCGGCCGCGGCGGTCGCGGTGTGGACGTGGCAGCCGCAGACGGCCGGGGCGTGGGCGCTGGGGACGGCGGTCACCGTCGGGATCGTCGCGCATCTGCTCGGCGATGCGCTGACCAAGTCCGGGGTGCCGATGTTCGGCGGCGTGCTGAGCATCAACGGCAGGCGGTGGTGGGACGTCGGTCTGCCCGGGTTCCTGCGGATCAAGGCCAACGGATCCGGCGACAAGATGCTGCTGTCGGTGTTCACCGTCCTCTCGTGCTGCCTGGCCTGTCTGACGGTGTTCGATCCGGCGTGGTTGGGGGCGTCGTGGCCTCCGCTGACCGGATAGCCTCGTCGACGTCCCCGCGGGTCATTCTCGGCGCACGGTGTCGGCGAACCCTTCGGCGATCGTCGCGGCCAGTTCGAGGAACGCGTTGCGCGTCCTCTTGCTGAGCAGGTCGAGGTCGATCTCCGCGCCTTCGGCGAGATGGGGGTCGAACGGGATCGTGTGCACCGAGCGCGTGCGGGTGAGGAAGTGCTGGGTGAGTTGCTCGGTGTCGAGGGGGTCGGCGCCGCTGCGGGTCGCGGACACCACGATGATGGCTCGCGCGGCGAGGTCGCCGTAACCGTGGGTCACCAGCCAGTCGAGGGTCGCGGCGGCGCTGCGGGCGCCGTCGATGGCGGGGGAGGTGACCAGGAGGAGGATGTCGGCGTAGCCCAGGACGCCGTACATCGCCGAGTGGCCCACCCCGGTGCCGCAGTCGGTGATGATGATGTTGTAGTGCAGACGGAGGATCTCCATCACCTTGCGGTAGTCGTCCTCGTCGAACGTCTCGGCCTTCGCGGGGTCGCGTTCGGAGGCGAGGACCTCCAAACGGTTCTCGGCCTGGGAGGTGTGGATCCGCACGTCGGAGTAGCGGCTGACCGAGGGATCGGCGATCAGATCGCGGACCGTCGACTGCGTCTGCTGCGGAATGCGTTGAGCGAGTGTGCCGAGGTCGGGGTTGGCGTCGACGGCGATGACGCGGTCACCGCGGACCGAGGCGAGGGTGGCGCCGAGACCGACCGCCGTGACCGTCTTGCCGACGCCGCCCTTGAGCGAGAGCACCGCGATCCGGTAGTCGCCGCGGACCGGCTGGTTGATCCGGTGGGCCAGTTCGGCGTGATGGACGTCGGCCGGTGAATCGCCGGGCCTGATCAGACCGCCGCTCATCTTGTAGACCAGGCGGCGCCATCCGGCGGCCGGGGCGGGCCGGGCGCGATTGACCAGCGGTACGTCGTCGAGCGACGCGGGTCCGGGATTCGGCTGCGTCGGGCTGATGTACTGCTGCTGCTCCGGATCGAGGTACTGCTGTTGTGGACGGTCGACGTACTGCTGCTGCTGCGCATGGTCGACGTACTGCGGTCCGGGGTGTCCCGCACCGGGATGCCGCGGCACGCCCGGCGCCGGGAAACCCGCTCCCCACGTGGGGGGATGCTGCGGACCGAAGGCGGGGGCGTGCGGTGGTCCGACGGGTGCCCCCGGCGGGGACGGGAACGGGACGGGCGTGGGCGCGGGGACGGCGGGTGCTTCGCCGATCTCGGGAAGCTGATCGGGTAGGAGGCCCTCCTCGCTCATGTTCATCCGGGACGTGTGCATCCGGGACGGTTCCTGGGGAGGAGTGGTCATCGGTGTCTCCTTGACCGTTGGTGGTGCTCGGCGGCGCCTGTCGGCGGGGGTCAGGCGTGCCCAAGAATAGCGGGTGACACCGCCGTCCTCGGGGAGCTGATCCCGGTGTCGCGGAAGCCGCCGACATCGAAGCCCGGCGGATCGGGTCGTGGCTGTCCGGTGCCGGTGCGGCTACCGCTCGCCGGGGGACCGCGGGACGGGGAACGGATTGTGCGGCAGCGGCAGAGCGGGCGGATCCGGCAGGGTCGGCTCCGGCAACGGCAGGTTCGGCACTGCGAGTTGCGGTACTGCGAGTTGCGGGAGGCTCGGCAGAGTCGGGGCCGGCAGAGTCGGCAGCGGTGGGTTCGATACCGTCGGCTGCGGCGGGTCCGGGGCGGCCGGCACCGGTGGGACCGGTGCGGCGGGGACCGGGACGATCGGCTGCGGCGGTATCGGCGTCGGCATGCTCGGCGACGGCGGATTCGGTGTCGTCGGCGGTGCCGGGAGCGGTGCGGGAATGTCCGGCACCGTCGGTGGCGGGAGGTCCGCCGGTGCCGTCGGAACCTGCGGAGCCCGGAGTGGTCCGGGTTCGGCGGGGGCATCCGGTCGTCGTTCCTGCGGGAGGCCGAGTTCCGGCGGCGTGAGGCCGAGCAGCGGACGGTCTCCGCCCGGGGTGAGATCCAGGAGCGCCAGGCCACCGAGCGACAGATCCAGGATCGACGGGCCTCCGACACCCGCGTCGAGGAGCGGACGGTTCAGAAGCGGAACGTCGACCACGGACAGATCCACCAGCGACGAGCCGCCGACGGCCACGTCGAGAAGCGGCTGATCGAGGAGCCGACCGGTCAGTTTGAGACCGGGCAGACCTCGGTCGACCAGGGCCGGGTTCGCGGCTTCACCTGCGGCGTAGACCCCGGACGGGGCCGCGTCGACGACGCAGTCCCGGGTCCGGCCCGACACCTCCGGATCGCATTCCCATGTGCGGTGATCGCTCACCGGGGCCGACATCCGGGCCGGATAGTAGTCGTGTTTGACGAAGTAGCCGAGCAGTCGGTCGGAGGCGGTGATCGGGCCGAGGAGGTTCAGGGCGGGCAGATCGCAGATCGGATCGCCCCGCAGGCAGTACTGGGTCACCGGGACCCCGCCGAAACCGCCCGGTCGGGGCCCGGACATGGTCAGCCCGGGGAGCGGGCTGAACAGGGAGTTCTCGATACCGCGACCGGTGGCCGGGCCGTCACGACGCGGATCGGAGTACAGCTCCCCGGACAGGCCCGCGGCCGAGACGCGCCGATTGGTGCCCGCGCCGGCCTCGGCGAGCACGTCCCCGGCGATCCGGGCGCCCTGCGAGTAGCCGGCGATCACCACCGGTCTGCCCGGGCAGCGGCGCTGGTAGCCGGCGACGGCGTTCTCCGTGGCGGCCTTCCCGATCGCGACGTCCTCGTCGTACGGGGTCTCGCCCAACGGCCACAGATGTGTCGGATAGTCGACGTACTGGACGTTGTAGCCTCGGGCCCGGTACCGCGTCGCGATTCCGGTGACCCCGCCGGTCGGCAGGCCCTCCGCATTCCGCGGGGCCATGGTCCCGGCCACGATCACCGCGCCCCCGGATCCGCAACTGGAGGGACCCGCGTGTGCCGTCGGCGCCGCGAGACCGACGACCAGGGTCGCCGCCATGCCGATCGCGACAGTGGTGAGCCTCGATGTGAACCCCTTACCCATGGACGGCTCGCGGTCGAGGGCGCCGGTTGCCGGCAGGGGTCCCGCGGTGGCGGACGAGGCCGGCGGGAACCGCGTTCCGAGTCCTGCTGCGCGCGGTGCGCGGTGTCTCAGGTCGTGGCATGTGCGTTCTTTCGTGGTCGTCGATCGAACTGGTCTCCGAGTGCGCAGGAAACATGCGCCGCCGGTGGTCTTCACGCTTCGGCCGCTCACGTGCCGGACCGAGATCACCGTTCGACGCTCCGGAGCAGGAGCCCTGCGGCGTCTAAATATGTCCCGACGCGGGAGGGCGCACAAGAGGTGAATTCATGAAGTGTTCGAATTCACAAGAATGAAAGATCAGGTGAAGTGTCAGATGTCACAGGTGGGGAATCTTGCCTGGCGGAGCGATGATTGCTTTCGCGCGAGGTGCGCCGAGAGGGCCTCATGCGGATCGAATCGCTTCAGCGAGAGAGTTCGAATGCAGCCTATGGCGTGGTGCCGGAGATGCTCATTCATAAGGAGCATTCTTCTTGTGAATCGATTGAATTGCAGTCCCGGAAGGGTGCTTATCGAATCGTCGGATTCGCTTGAGATGGATTCTTGTCAATACATCCGCGAGGGAGCGTTGTAGCTCGATCGCTGCGACATGGTGAAGTCCAGATCGTTTCCGGTCGACCACGGATGGATGTTAGCGTCGATAGTTCTTGCCGGTGCCATGGCCTGAGAGATCGGTCCATGGGCCGTTGACGTGGTTTGCCTGTCGCAGCAGGATACGATTCACTCGCCGGGCCGGGGTCATCTCGCGGGAGTGTCAGTGATGAACGAGTCAAAGCTGAACGCCCGGAGATTTCGGGTGCTGCTGTAACCGAGGGTCGTGGCGCCATTGGCAGATCATGTCAGCAACGTAAGAAGTATCCTCAGTCATGGGCCCTGTGGTCCGCTGCGCTCACCCCGTCTGGCAACTATGCACTCTCAGATTCGAAGTGCCGGTATACCTCATCAAGTCCATAAAGAACCCTAAAGATGTGAAGGTTGTCATCTATGAGGTGAAGGGTCCATCAGCGCCCATAGGCATGCGAGATGGATGCTATCAAGGAGCAAGAGAGTACTTTGATAGTATCATCGATAATCTTAAGCGAACCGATCTTCGGCTGCATGATAAGAGCGTAAATCTTGATGATCTTGGGAAGATTGAATACTCGCTCGTCAAGGCGCGGGTTGACAGCTCGGGATCTTGGTCGGGTTTCGCTATAAATCAATTCAAGATGTCGCCGAAATCTCAAAATGCCTAAATGTCAGCGACACCTCAAGGATGCTAAAATGTCAGAAAAAATTGAAAGGCGATGACTAGTGAACATCCGGCGGCACATGCTCGGTCAAAGTAATAGTGAAATTTCTCAACAAATCTCTCACGTCGATGAGAATATCGATGGGATTATTTGTAGACTGCAAGATAATTCTTCTCCCAGGGTTGCCTACCATTCCGCTGGGAGCATGCAGTCTGCGGCATGTTTTCGGTTCGGTCTCGACCCGTCTGGATGCACTCCGAAAAGCAGGTTAATATCTCGATATGCGGCTCAGTTCACCGACTTATTCTTTACTTCTTACTCTTTCCCTGAGGGGAAGAGTATGTCAATGGAAATTGGGGATAAGAAGGTTGATTTCACCGCAACTGGATTGATCATGCAGGCTTCGGTCAAGGAATGGATTTCCGGTTATTGGTGGTCTCGGATCTCTCATAACGGGACTGCTCAGGATACTATGATGCGGTTTTCTGCTGAGGATCTCACGCATCTTCCTGGGGGTCGTGATGCTCACCGTGATCTGCTCGTGCGGGCTCTTCAGGCGCGGGCTCGTAATGAGTTCACGTGGTTCGATCTTGCTGCCGCCGCGATCGAAGCCGCAGCAGTTGCTCCTGAAGACGTCAGAGAAGAAGCCCTTTATCTCGATGTGCCCGTGATCGGACTGATCGTCGCCATCGGAGATCAGGAAGCTTTCACGGAGCAGCTCTGGAGCGCTCTTGAGGCGCACCGTGCTTACTACAGCAAGAACGAATATCGGACATGTTGGTCCGATGGTTTCATCTCGATCCCGATTCTGGCTGCTTGCTGTATGGCGATCGACGATGGGATGACCATCGATATCGAGACCGACTACCTGCCCCGCTACCTCTTGGATCACCCGGCTTGGATGTTTGAACTTGACGGCACCGTCACGTGAAATTATTCTCAAGAAATGCGAATTAAGAAATATTTCCTTCCATGTAACCACAATCTTTCCTCTGGATTCTCATGCAACTTCATTATACGTCGGCCCCTCCTATTCCTGACACGAACCCGGCTGACGGTGGACTGGAACGACTCTCCGTGGCCGACGCTGAACTCCGTTACGCATTGGGTGCGGAACTATGCGTCACCGCGGACAACGATTCTGATGTCAAGCCGTTCTACGAACAGTGGTCACTGCATATCCGTCCTGGCTTCAGCGGTGTTGACGACTGCTATGTCACGGCCTACTACTACTACGAAGCCACGGGTACCCTCTCGCGCATAGCACGATTCGAGCCTCACGACCGTCGACTGTTCCTTGTCGAAGACACTGTCTACCTTTATGAAGACAACGAACTGCCCCATCAATCTGTAGATTCTGCGGGCCCCTCGGGGCATCTCACCGGAAGGGAGGGGAATGGTCAGGGTGCGTATCCGTACTACGAGAGCATAAAATCTATTCTAGAGGAGTCGGATCCGGCCCTCTATCAGGTAATAGACAATGCTGAAATAGTGGGAAGTGTCGATTATTGGCTGGTATTCGCGAAGGTGGATCCTTCGGGTGCATGGGCGGGATTTGGTAAACGGCAATTTAATATGACAGAAGCCCCATTTGGTCAAGGAGTTATTAAATGATTTTTAAAAGACATGAAATCAATGGAGATGGAGATTTTTTGGACCGTCAGATAAATTCTGCTGAGCCGAGCTTTGATTGGGCTGTTGAAATTATCGAAAAGAGACTATCGCCACTTTCTTATCGAAAGTATTCGACCCTAATGCAGTCTTTTGCGAGATTCGGATTTGTCGTCGATCCATCGGGAGGGGAAGAGAAGACTCGAATTTTATCCCGGAATGCTGTTCGGATGACTTACATTCTGTTCATCGCATTTACGCGAGATCAAGGAAGCTGGTTTTCTGCAAAAGTGGGTAAAAGGGATATTGAGTTTCCTGCAGTGGGTCTTGCGGCAGAGGCCTCGGTATCTGACTGGTTATCTGGATACTGGTGGTCGCGAATATCCCATGATGCAACTTTTCAGAAAGTGATGTTAAAGATCGACCCAGACAGCCTGATATGTAGAGCAGGAGGAGGTGATGATCACCGGAAGATCCTTATTAGAGCTCTCCAGGCTCGTGCGCGAGGTAAAATTGAATGGATTGATCTAGTCAAAGAGGCGATTGATGCCGTAGAATCCTCGCCTACTGAAGTATGGGAAGAATCCCACTATCTCGACTTGCCGGTAATGGCGCTTTTACTTGGAATTGGGGATCAGGAAGATTTCACTCAGATGCTTGCCACTGCGATCAAATTGCATTGCGATTACTACTCGGAAAGTGAGCATTGACGATCACTATCGTCCGGATTCGTCTCGATTCCCCTATTGGCGGTTTGCTCTATGGCCATTGATTCAGGAATTAGTATTGACGTTGAGGCGGATTACCTGCCCCAGTATTTACTTGATCATCCAGCTTGGATGTTTGAGCTTGACAATATGTCTGAGTAGGGGTGGGGGAATTGAATTTAATTCCTGATATCACTGACTTTATTTAGATTAATTTTCTTATTTAACGAAGGCGTCTCGTGCGTCACCGCCAAGAAGGTTTACCGTACTATTCTCATGTCGGAGTTCCGGAAGCGCGTATCGATGCGCATGCGGTTCCGATGACGGGTCCGTGGTCGCCGGCGATCGAGTTGGAGAAGCTTCGGGAGACGAGTCAAGTCACCGAGCCGGTGGATCTCCAGCTGGACGTCGACGGGGGTTGGGGGTCGCAGACCTTCTTGATCCGCGGGTGGGGTGTGAACCAGACCGTCATGGCCCTCCCGTATCGGGAGGATGCGCCGCCGGTCGCGCTCACGATGGAACTGTTCACCCCGGATCGGCATTATCTCGACCTGTCGCCGGAGTTCTCCGACGCGATCGAACAGATCGACGTCGCCGAGAAGTAGCCGGGGAAACGTTCCGCGGGTCAGGAATGCATCAGGAAGTGCTCCAGCACCTCGGTGCCGAACAGCACCGCATCCACCGGGACCCGCTCGTCGATCCCGTGGAAGAGCGCGGCGAAATCCAGTTCGGGCGGCAGCCGCAGGGGAGCGAAACCGAAGCAGCGGATCCCGAGCTTGGCGAACGCCTTGGCGTCCGTCCCCCCGGACAGCATGTACGGGACGGTGCGGCCCTGCGGGTCGTGCGCCAGGACGGCGTCGTTCATGGCGTCCACCAGGTGGCCGTCGAACGTCGTCTCCACCGCGTCCAGCCGAGTGATCCACTCGCGGGTGACGTTCGGGCCGATCAACTCGTCGATGGTCGCCTCGAACTCGGCCTGGCGGCCGGGGAGCACACGGCAGTCGATCACCGCCTCGGCGCGCTGCGGGATCACATTGGCCTTGTAGCCGGCGCTCAGCATGGTCGGATTCGCGGTGTCCCGAAGCGTGGCGCCGATGATCCGGGCCAGGTTCCCGATCTTGAACAGCGCGGTCTCCAAGTCCGGGGTGTCCGGGTTGAAGTCCAGGCCGGTCTCCTCCGAGAGCGCGGCGAGGAACTCCGCGACAGACTCCGTCATCACCAACGGGAACGTGTGCGCACCGATCCGGGCGACGGCGGCAGCCACCTCGGTCACCGCGTTGTGGTCGTGCAGGAACGAACCGTGCCCGGCCCGCCCCTCGGCGGTGAGCCGCATCCAGGCCAGGCCCTTCTCGGCGGTCTCCACCAGATACAGGCGCTTCACCTCGCCGTCGGGCCGGTCGACGGTCAGCGAGAACCCGCCGACCTCGCCGACCGCCTCGGTGACGCCGTCGAACAGATCCGGACGATGCTCCACCAGCCAGTGCGAGCCCCACTTCCCGCCGGCCTCCTCGTCCGCCAGGAACGCGAACACGATGTCGCGGGGCGGCACCACGCCGTCACGCTTGAACTGTCGGGCCAGAGCCAGCACCATGCCGGCCATGTCCTTCATGTCGACCGCGCCGCGCCCCCAGATGTAGCCGTCGCGGACGGCCCCGGAGAACGGGTCCACGCTCCAGTCCTCGGCGGCGGCCGGAACGACGTCGAGGTGCACGTGCACCAGGAGAGCGCCGCGCTCGCCGTCGGGCGGGCCCGCGAGCCGCGCGAACACGTTGCCGCGCCCCGGCCGGCCGGATTCGACGTACTCGGTGACGTAGCCGACCTCCTCCAGCAGCTGCGCCACCCACTTCGCACAGTCCTCCTCACCACGGGTGGTCTCGGGCTCTCCGGTGTTCGACGTGTCGAACCGGATCAACCGGCTCACGAGGTCCACCACTTCGTCGGTCGCGCGGGGTGCAGTCACCCCTCCATTCAAGCCTATGACCGGCCGATTTGGGATCTGCGGCGTCGTCTGGTTAAAGTAACCAGGCGCACTGCGAGAGCGGGACGCGAAAGAGCAAGTCCGAGTGGCGGAATGGCAGACGCGCTAGCTTGAGGTGCTAGTGTCCTATTAACGGACGTGGGGGTTCAAGTCCCCCCTCGGACACTCAGATTCAGCCCCGATTCCCAGATGGGAACCGGGGCTGAACTGCATCCATGGGTCTGTGGTGACCTTGGTCCAGGTTCGGTCGACGTCCTCTCCGGCGGCCAGGTCGACGCGCAGGCGGGTCACCGCACCCGACCGTCTCCGACACCGCGGCAGCGGGCGGTACTCGGTGCGGCCCCGTACGACCGGCTGAGCGCGTAATGGTGCGGACCGCGAGCCCGCGGAGTAAGCATGGATACGGAACATGTTGCTGTCATGTCGCAGAGAAAAGGACACAGTCTGGTGACCGACCACAATCCGTACGACGACCTCCCGGTGCTCCCGGAGATCACCGTGACCTCGGAGACGTTCTCCGAAGGCCAGACCCTGCCCCTGCCGCAGGCGTCGGCGATCTTCGGCGCCGGCGGCGAGGACGAGTCCCCGCAACTGAGCTGGTCGGGTTTCCCGGCCGAGACCAAGAGCTTCGCCGTCACCGTGTACGACCCCGACGCCCCCACCGCCTCCGGTTTCTGGCACTGGGCCGTCGCCGACATCCCCGCCTCGGTCACCTCGCTGCCGCTCGGCGCGGGCTCCCCGGACTCGGCCGCGCTGCCCGACCAGGCGGTCGTGCTGAACAACGACGCCGGACTCGCCCAGTTCGTCGGTGCGGGCCCGCCTCCCGGACACGGCCCGCACCGGTACTTCTTCGTCGTGCACGCGGTCGACGTCGAATCGCTGGACCTGCCTGCGGGCGCCACCCCGGCGTTCCTCGGCTTCAACCTGTTCTCGCACGCGATCGCCCGGGGCGTTCTGACGGGCGTCTTCGAACAGCCCGGCGACGAGTGACCTGAACGGTTCCGTCCCGGAAACCGACACCGGCCCGGACACCTGACTTTCAGGTGTCCGGGCCGGTGTCGTTCGCGGTCGGCTCAGAGGTCTCGACTTCGCTCGACCGGCGTAGCGGGGGACTCAGGCGGTGAGAGGGTGGTCTCGACTTCGCTCGACCAGCGAGAGGAGGCTCGACCAGCGAGGGGGACTCGACCAGCAAGGGGGACTCGACTAGCAAGGGGGACTCGACCAGCGAGAGAGGGATCGATCAGCGAGAGGAGGATCGATCAGCCGGCGAGGGGGCGCCGGTCAGACGGCGGCGGAGCCGACCGCCTCCGACAGACTCGCGAAACCGCCGGCGCGCAGGCGCGCCGCGATGCCGTCGTTGAGCTCCTTGAGCCACACCGGTCCGCCGTAGATGAACCCGGTGTAGACCTGCAGCAGGCTCGCGCCCGCGCAGATGCGCTCCCACGCCTCGTCGGCGGTCTCGATGCCGCCGACGCTCACCAGCGTCACCCGGCCGCCCACACGCGCGTGCAGACGGCGCAGCACCTCCAACGACCGGGCCTTGACCGGACGCCCGGACAGGCCGCCCGCGCCGATCTCCGCCACCTCGGCGCCCGGGGTGTTCAGGCCGGCGCGACTGATGGTGGTGTTGGTGGCGACGATCCCGGCCAGCCCCAGTTCGACGGCCAGATCGGCGACCGCGTCGACGTCGTCGTCGGACAGATCCGGGGCGATCTTCACCAGCACCGGGACCTGCGCCACCTCCTGCACGGCCGCCAGGATCGGCCGCAGCGACTCCACGGCCTGCAGGTCACGCAGCCCCGGGGTGTTGGGCGAGCTCACGTTCACCACCACGAAGTCGGCGAGCGGGCCGAGGAGCCGTGCACTGAACCGGTAGTCGGCGATGGCGTCGTCGACCGGCACCACCTTGGTCTTGCCGATGTTGGCGCCGATCGGCACCCGACGCGGCCCCGGACGCGGCTCGGCGAGTTTGAGCGCCGCGGACTCGGCACCCGGGTTGTTGAAGCCCATCCGGTTGATCAGCGCCTTGTCGGCGGGCAGCCGGAACAGTCGCGGCTGCGGATTGCCCGGCTGCTCCCGCCCGGTGATGGTGCCGATCTCGGCGTAACCGAAACCGATCTGGCCCCACACGTTCACCGCCTCGGCGGACTTGTCGAAACCGGCGGCCAGCCCGATCGGGGCGGGGAAGTCGACGCCGAAGACCCGTGAACGCAGGATCTCGTCGCGCGGCGCCAACAGCGCGGCGACCAGCGACCGCACCACCGGCGTCCGGCCGGTGAAGCGCAACACGTGCGCGATGATCCGGTGGATCCGCTCCGGCGGGATCAGGAACATCAGCTTCAGCAGCGGCGGGTACAGCACTCGGTTGAGGACGCCCAGCACGCGGCCCGACCGGCGCGGGGCGGGCGGGGGACCCGACGGTGCGGGGGAGGAAGAGTCGGTCACGGGTCGGGCTCCTTATCGGGCGGCGTCGACGTCGGCCGGTGCGACCACCTGGAGGCCGTCGCCGCGCGCAGAGAACAGATACAGGGTGCCGTCGGTCGGATCGACGGCGATCGACGACACCTGGCCGACCGTCGGGATCCGGACCTGCTGGCGGGGTTCGCCGGAGGCGAGGTCGTAAGCGAGGGCCTGGTTGTCCCCCGTGGTGGCGACCCAGGCGAGGCCGCGTGCGACGTCGTAGGCGACGGCGTACGGGCTGTGCGCGACGGGGAACCGGAAGCGCATGACGATCGGTTGACCGAAGAAGCCCAGGAGCTCGTCGTCGCGGGTGTTCGAGGCGATCACCCGACCGGCCGGGTCGACGACGGCATTGGTGACGCCGTTGCCCGCGCGGAGCGCCGCCTTCACCTCACCGGAGTCGACGTCGATCGGGGTGACGCTCGACTGCGCCCGATCGACCACCGTCACCTGGCCGGCGACCGCCGACTTCTCGGGGGCCACCAGGATCCGGTCCACGCTCACGAACGAGTGGATGTCGCGTTCGCGCTCGCCGGCGCGGGTGAACACCAGTACGTGACCGCTCGCGGTGCCCACCAGATAGCGGCCGTCGTCGGCGACGGCCACGCTGATCGGATCCCGGCCGAGGTCGGCGGCCACGGTGCGGACGGCGCCGTCGCGGGCGATCAGATCGAAACCGGTCGGGGAGACCGCGACGAATCCGTCGCCGTCGGCGGCCAGCGCCGTCGCCTTCGGACGGCCCGAGACCTCCCGCGGCGCGGGCGCCCCGCCGGCCGGTGCGCCGTACAGGCGCACCACGCCGTCGGCGCCGAGCACCGCTGCGGTGCCGCCGACCAGCACGAGCGACGCCGGACCGACCGGACCGAGCGCGGGCACGACGGTCCCGGCCGGTCGACCCGAGTCCGGCGGGGACGCCGCCGGGGTGGCCGGGACGACGGTGGCGACGTCGCCGGGACCGTCACCGTCGTCGCTGCCGCACGCGGCCAAGGGGAGGGTCAGTGCCAGGGCGGTGACCGCCGCGGCGATTCTGGATCGGGCACGCATGCCTCCATCTTGCGCGAGTGCTCCGTCGCGGCGCGCGGTGGGGCGCACCCGATGTGACATGGAGCCTGCTCTCATTACCGGTACAGTGGGCGCTCGTGACCGACATGACCTGGGCCCAGTCCATCGTCCTCGGAGCAGTCCAGGGACTGACCGAGTTCCTTCCGATCAGCTCGTCCGGGCACATGCGGATCGTCTCGGAGCTGTGGTTCGGCGACGACGCCGGCGCCTCGTTCACCGCGGTGAGCCAGCTCGGCACCGAACTGGCCGTGCTCGTCTACTTCGCCAAGGACATCTGGCGGATCCTGCAGGCCTGGTTCGCCGGCGTGGGATACGTGCTCAAGGACACGATCCGGCGGCGGACTCCGGACCTGGCGAAACGCATGAACCTCTGGGTCGGCCCCGATCCCCGAGGCCTCGATTACCGGATCGGCTGGTACGTGATCCTCGCGACCATCCCGATCGGAGTGCTGGGGCTGCTGTTCAAGGACCAGATCCGCACGGCGGGCCGCAACCTGTGGCTGGTCGCGATCGTCCTGATCGTGTTCTCCTTCGTGTTCATCGCCGCCGAACGGTTCGCCTCGCAGCGTCGCCCGCTGGAGCAGCTGACCACCAAGGACGCGATCGTCATGGGCCTGGCGCAGTGCCTGGCGCTCATTCCCGGCGTCTCGCGGTCGGGAGCCACGGCCAGCGCGGGCCTGTTCCTGGGCGTGACCCGCGAAGCCGCGTTCCGGTTCTCATTCCTGATCGCCATCCCCGCGGTCCTCGCATCCGGTCTGTTCAGCCTCCCGGACGCCTTCGAACCGAGCGGCGAAGGGCTGTCGGCCTCCGGCCCCCAGATCGTCGTCGCCACGTTCATCGCGTTCGTACTCGGCTACGCGTCGATCGCGTGGCTGCTCAAGTTCGTCGGCAACCACTCGCTGACGTGGTTCGCCGGCTACCGGGTGATCCTGGGCAGCGTGATCCTGATCCTGCTCGCGACGGGGACCGTCGCCGCGAACTGATCGTCGTCGTCGGTGGCGGTGGCGTCGTCGGTATCGCGGGCGCGGGCGTGTCGCGTTCCCTCTTCCGCGTCGCGTGCGAAGGACGATGCGCGACACGGAACAGGAGTCGCGACACGCCGCCCTCCCGAATGCCCTTCGGGGGAGCGGGAGCGTCGACGTCGAGTGCGCGGGAGACTTTGACACGACTTCGTCACTTCGTTCCTCAGTCGGCTCGGCCCTCGGATGTCGACGTTCGACGACGCGGTGCTTCACCGCCGTGACGAGTCGCCCCCTGCTCGGCGGTCGGGCGTGTCGCGTTCTCTCTTCCGTGTCGCGTGCGAAGGACGACGCGCGACACGGAGCAGGAGCCGCGACACGCCGCCCTCCGGGAAAACACGACGCCCTCCGGGGAGAAGAGGAGCCGCGACACGGAAGAGGAGTCGCGACACGCCTGGCCCAAGGGGAGTCGGGCGCAGGAGCCGTGACACGACCGGTGACGGGGAGCGGCACACGCGGCACCGAACGACGCGGGACGACGCAGGAGCTCGCGTCGAAGCCCGACCGTCCGGCGCCGCCCGCCCCGTAGGCTGGCGGGCATGACGGTGATCCTGGTCCGCCACGGGCGATCGACGGGCAATGTCTCCGGACTCCTCTCGGGGCGCACCCCCGGCGTCGGTCTGGAGGAGAAGGGCATCGCGCAGGCCGCCGCGCTGCCCGAGCGCCTCGCCGGCGTCCTCGACGAGGTGACCGCCGTGGTGCGCTCCCCGCTGCAACGATGCGCCGAGACCGTCGCTCCGCTGATGTCCGCGCTCGGCGACCGCGAGCGGGGCGTCCCGGAGATCGTCGACGATCGCCTCCTCGAAGTGGACTACGGCGACTGGACCGGGCGCCCGATCCGCGAACTGCTCACCGAACCGCTCTGGCAGGTGGTGCAGCAGCAGCCCTCGGCCGCGGTCTTCCCCGGCGGGGAGGGCCTGGCCGACGTGTCGCGGCGGGCCGGTGCGGCGATCCGCGAACTCGACCGCGTCCACGGCGGCGAACACGGTCACGGACTCTGGGTGGTCTGCTCGCACGGCGACGTCCTCAAGGCGATCATCGCCGACGCGCTCGGCATGCACCTGGACGCGTTCCAGCGGATCGTCGTCGAACCGGCGTCGATCAGCGTGATCCATTACGCCTCGGCGCGCCCGTACGTGCACTCCGTGAACAACGGCGGAACGCTGACCCCGCCGCCGCGCCCGGAGCAGGCCGGGGCGGTGGGCGGCGCCACGGGTGCGCCCTGACGCGCACGAACGCAGGCATGCGCGAGTACCGTTGAGTTCTCCACACAGACCACGACCCGTTCCGGAAGGGGAGAAGCGTGGCACGCAACATCCATGAGTTCCGGGAGCCGGAGCGCTTCGTCGCCGGCACCGTCGGGCAGCCGGGTGACCGCACCTTCTTCCTGCAGGTCACCGAGGGCGTGCAGACCGTCAGCGTGCAGATCGAGAAGCAGCAGGTGCTGATCCTGGCCGACCGCCTGGGCTACCTGCTCGACGAGGTGACCCGCAGATTCGGCACCGCCATGCCGCCCGAGGTGGCCGAGGCCGCCGACACCTCGCCGCTGACGATGCCGATCGACGCCGAGTTCCACGTCGGTTCGATGGGCCTGGGCTGGGACGCCGAGGCGTCGGCCGTCGTCGTCGAACTGCTGGCCGTGACCGACGACCCGATCGACGAGAACGTGATCCTCGACGACGCCGCCGAGGGCCCCGACACGGTCCGGATCTTCCTGACCGCCGCCGCGGCCCGCGAGTTCTCCGCCCGGTCCATGAAGGTGGTCGCCGCGGGCCGTCCGCTGTGCCCGCTGTGCAGCCAGCCGCTCGACGCCGACGGCCACATCTGCGCACGCAGCAACGGGTACAAGCGCGACACCGAGTTCAGTCGCTCGGTGGAGTTCGTCGACCCCGACGTGCTCGCCATGCTCGGCCGCCTGATCCCGGGCATCGACGCGACCTTCGAGAGCGAGGACGAGCAGAAGAGCGGCGACCGGGGGAACGACGAGCAGCGCGGCGACCCCGACGACGAGGACCGGTGACGTCGCCCGGCGCTCCGCGCGACGTCCGGCGTCTGCTCACCGACGGGGCGCTCTCGCTGGTCGGGCAGATCCCGTCGGCCAGCAACCTGACGCTGGTCTGCGACTCCACGCTCGACGACGACACCGCCCGCTGCGTCTACAAGCCGGTCCGCGGGGAGGCCCCGCTGTGGGACTTCCCGGACGGCACGCTCGCCGGCCGCGAAGTGGCCGCGCGGCTGATCGACGCCGCGCTCGGCTGGGATCTGATCCCGGAGACCGTGCTGCGCGAGCAGGGACCGCCCGGGGCGGAACTGGGCCCCGGCATGCTGCAGATCTGGATCGACGGCCCCGACGAGCCCGCCGGCCCCGAACCCGTCGAGATCTTCGACGCCGCCGAGATCCCCGCCGGTTACGCGCCGATCCTGCGGGCGCACGACGACGACGGCTCGGTGGTCGCGCTGGCCCACGCCACCGACGAGCGCCTGCATCGGCTCGCGGTGCTCGACGCGGTCCTGAACAACGCCGACCGCAAGGGCGGGCACATCCTGACCGACCGGGACGGACGGCTGTACGGGATCGACCACGGGCTCACGCTGCACACCGAACCCAAGCTGCGCACCGTCCTGTGGGGGTGGGCCGGGGCGCCCGCCGCGGCGGAACTGCGCGCGGACCTGGCCCGGCTCCGGACCCGACTGGCCGACGACACCGCGTTCCGGAAGACGTTGCGGGAGTCGATCTCCGAGGCGGAGGTCGACGCGCTCACGGCCCGGACGGCGGCGCTCGCCGACGGCCGGGAACTGCCGACGCCCCCGGATCGGCGGGCGATCCCCTGGCCGCTGTTCTGAGCCGCCCGCGGCGCCGACAGGCCCTCGTCGGCGCCCACACCAGATGGCCTAAAGTGCAAGCATGCATTCCTGGCCGTCGCCCACCGTCCCCGAGCTGCCCGGCACCGGACCCGCGCTACGCCTCCACGACACCGCCGACGCCCAGGTGAAGCCGGTCGCGCCGGGCCCGGTCGCGACCATGTACGTGTGCGGCATCACCCCGTACGACGCCACCCACCTCGGCCACGCCGCCACCTACCTCGCGTTCGACACGGTCAACCGCGTGCTCCGCGATCAGGGCCACGAGGTGCACTACGTGCAGAACATCACCGACGTCGACGATCCGCTCTTCGAGCGAGCCGAACGCGACGGCGTCGACTGGCGTGATCTGGGGACCCGCGAGATCGATCTGTTCCGCGCGGACATGACCGCGCTGCGGGTGCTCCCGCCGCGCGACTACGTCGGCGCGATGGAGTCGGTGGACGAGGTGATCGCCGCGGTGTCGGCGCTGCTCGACTCGGGTGCGGCCTACGTCGTCGACGACGCCGAGCACCCGGACGTCTACTTCCGCACCGACGCGACCCCGGTCTTCGGATACGAGTCGAACTACGACCGGGCGACGATGGAACGGTTCTTCGCCGAACGCGGCGGCGACCCCGACCGGCCCGGCAAGCGGGATCCGCTCGACGCCCTGCTGTGGCGAGCCGCCCGCGACGGCGAGCCGTCGTGGGCGGCGCCGTTCGGCGCGGGCCGCCCCGGCTGGCACATCGAGTGCTCGGCCATCGCGTTCAACCGTCTCGGCGAGGCCTTCGACATCCAGGGCGGCGGCAGCGACCTGATCTTCCCGCACCACGAGTACTCGGCCGCGCACGCCGAGGCGCTCAGCGGCGAGCGCCGCTTCGCCCGGCACTACGTGCACACCGGCATGATCGGGCTCGACGGCGAGAAGATGTCCAAGTCGCTCGGCAACCTGGTGAAGGTGTCGGTGCTGCGCGCCGAGGGCGTCGACCCGGCCGCGGTGCGACTCGGTCTGCTCGGCGGGCACTACCGCGCCGACCGGATGTGGACCGATGCGACGCTCACCGAGGCCGTCGACCGTCTCGACCGGTGGCGCCGCGCCGCCGCCGCGCCGGCCGGCCCGGACGCGGCCGGGACCGTCGACCGTCTCCGCGCCCACCTCGCCGACGACCTGGACACCCCGAAGGCGCTCGCCGCCGTCGACGGCTGGGCCACCGACGTGCTGCGCGGGATCGGCTCGGACGAGCAGGCTCCCGCGCTGATCGCTGCCGCCGTCGACGCGCTGCTCGGCGTGGACCTGCGGACCGGCTAGGGGATCGCGGGTGGCACGAGTGCAGGAGATCCCGGTGGACGCCGAGGCGGGCGTGTTCACCATCGTGACGCACACCTCGACCTACCTGGTCGACCTCGACGAGATGACGCTGCTGCGCGCCCCGGGCGTCGGCCGAGCCGACGCGCACCCGGAGACCTGGGAGGTCAGCGAGCTGCGGCGCGACTCGCAGGACATCCCGCTGCTGGGGATCCGGGAGTGCAAGGTCGGCGAGCCCGCCCAGTTCTGGGTGCGGGCCGTCGACGACCCGGACGTGCGGACCTGGCGGATCACCACCCCGGTCGTGGAGATCGAGAAGATCGGCTGACCTCTCTCACCGGTCGAGTCTTCTTCGATGGTCGAGCGGAGTCGAGACCCCCGGTGAGCGTTCGCCGGTCGCCTCCATCGGAGACTCGACTCGTCACCGCTCACGGGCCGGAGAGGAGAGGAGTGGGGGTTCACTCGCCGGGGTCGCGCCGCTGCAGGTATCTCTCGAACTCCGCGGCGAGGGTGTCGCCGTCCACCTCGGTGAGCGGCGCCGGAGACGTCGAGGGCACGTCCTCGCGCTCCTCCAGTTCGCGGACGTAACCGGCCATGTCCTCGTCGTCGGACATCATGCCGGTGACGGCCTCCTCCCAGCGGGCGGCCTGCTCGGGCAGCGTGCCCTCGGGAAGCCGCAGGCCGGTGATCTCGCGGACCCGGTGCAGCAGCGCCAGACTGGCCTTCGGATTCGGGGGCTGGCCGATGTAGTGGGGGACCGACGCCCACAGCGAGACGGCGGGGATCCCGGCCTGGATGAAGGCCTCCTGCAACACCCCGGTGATGCCGGTCGGACCCTCGTACTGGATCTTGGCGAGGTCGTAGCGGGCGGCCGAGTCGGCGTCGTACGCGGTGCCGCTGATGGGCACCGGACGCGTGTGCGGGGTGTCGGCGAGCAGAGAACCCAGGCCGATGCAGAACTCGACCTCCAGGGCCATCGCGATGTCGACGATCTCCCGGCAGAACGACCGCCACCGCAGGTTCGGCTCCAGACCCAGGACCAGGACCAGGTCGCGGTCGGCTTCGGGCAGGCGACAGTACGAGATCTCCGTCGACGGCCATTCCAGCCGCCGGGTGACTCCGTCGGTCTGGTGGACCACGGGCCGGGACGACTGGTAGTCGTAGTAGTCGTCCGGGTCGATGCCGTGCAGTGCGTCGGCATCACAGGTCAGAGCCACGTGCTCGATGGCGGCCGAGGCCGCGTCCCCGGCGTCGTTCCAGCCGCCGAACGCGGCGAGCAGGATCGGGCGGCGCAGCGTGGGCAGCGCATCGAGTGATTCAGACGTCACATCGACCAGCCTACGGTCAGCCCGAATCCGGGGCGAACTACCCTGGTATGCATGCCGATCACCCCTCCTGACGCCAGCCGGTACGACACGACCTTCCTCGAGGCGATGTCGCGGCGCGTATTGATCGGTGACGGGGCGATGGGAACCATGCTCCAGGCTGCGGACCTCTCCGTCGACGGCGACTTCCTCGGTCTGGAGGGATGCAACGAGATCCTCAACGACACCCGACCGGACGTGCTGGCCGACATCCACCGAAGGTACTTCGCCGCGGGCGCCGATGCGGTGGAAACCAACACCTTCGGCTGCAATCTCTCGAATCTGGGCGACTACGACATCGCCGACCGGATCCGCGAACTGGCCTACAAGGGCACCGCGATCGCCCGCGGCGTGGCCGACGAACTCGGGCCGTCCGACGACGGGACCGCCCGCTTCGTCCTCGGCTCGATCGGTCCGGGCACCAAACTCCCCAGCCTGGGTCACACCACCTTCCAGGTGATCCGCGACGCCTATCAGGAGTGCGTCCTGGGCATGCTCGACGGCGGCGCCGACGCCATCCTGATCGAGACCTGCCAGGACCTGCTCCAGCTCAAGGCCGCCGTGATCGCGGCGCGCCGGGCGATGACCGAACTCGACCGTCACCTGCCGATCATCACGCACGTCACGGTGGAGACCACCGGAACGATGCTGGTCGGCTCCGAGATCGGTGCGGCGCTGGCCGCGATCGAACCGCTCGGCGTCGACATGATCGGCCTCAACTGCGCCACCGGCCCGGCCGAGATGAGCGAGCATCTGCGCTACCTGTCCAAGCATTCGCGGCTGCCGGTGTCGGTGATGCCGAACGCGGGTCTGCCGGTCCTGGGCGCCCACGGCGCCGAGTACCCGCTGACGGCCCCGGAGATGGCGCAGGCGCTGTCGGGGTTCGTCCGCGAGTTCGGGCTGCAGTTCGTCGGCGGCTGCTGCGGCAGCACCCCCGAGCACATCCGGCAGGTGGCGGAGGCCGTCGCGCAGGTCACGCCCGCGCCGCGTCGCCCGGACCACGAGTCGGAGACGTCGTCGCTGTACACGGCGGTGCCGTTCGATCAGGACGCCAGCTTCCTGGTGATCGCCGAGCGCACCAACTCCAACGGCTCCAAGGCGTTCCGCGAGGCGATGATCGCCGAGGACTACCAGACGTGCCTGGAGACGGCCAAGGAGCAGACCCGCGACGGCGCGCACATGCTCGACCTCAACGTCGACTACGTGGGCCGCGACGGCGCCGCCGACATGACGGCGTTGGCCGGTCGGCTGGCCACGGCGTCGACCCTGCCGATCATGATCGACTCCACCGAACCGGACGTGATCCGCGCCGGTCTGGAGCATCTCGGCGGCCGCTGCGCGGTGAACTCGGTGAACTACGAGGACGGTGACGGCCCGGACTCGCGTTTCGTCAAGATCATGGAGCACGTCAGCGAGCACGGTGCGGCCGTGGTCGCCCTGACCATCGACGAGGAGGGGCAGGCGCGCACCGCCGACCACAAGGTCGCGATCGCCGAACGCCTGATCACCGACCTCCTCGACAACTGGGGGCTGGAGCAGGAGGACATCATCATCGATGCCCTCACCTTCCCCATCTCCACCGGTCAGGAGGAGGTCCGGCGCGACGGCATCGAGACCATCGAGGCCATCCGGCGCCTGCACGAGACGTACCCGCAGAT
The DNA here is from genome assembly GCF_047600385.1 of Gordonia sp. (in: high G+C Gram-positive bacteria). Lineage (GTDB taxonomy): Bacteria > Actinomycetota > Actinomycetes > Mycobacteriales > Mycobacteriaceae > Gordonia. Next base: position 3,029,218 of record NZ_JASGKZ010000001.1, read on the forward strand.
CCACTTCACGCTGGGCATCTCGAACATCTCGTTCGGCCTGAACCCGGCCGCCCGCCAGGTGCTGAACTCGGTGTTCCTGCACGAGTGCGTGCAGGCCGGCCTGGACACCGCCATCGTGCACGCCTCCAAGATCCTGCCGATGGCGCGGATCCCGGACGAGCAGCGCGAGGTAGCGCTGGACCTGGTCTACGACCGCCGCCGCGAGGGGTACGACCCGCTGCAGAAGCTGATGGAGCTCTTCGAGGGCGTCTCGGCGGCCTCGGCGCGCGAATCCCGGGCCGCGGAACTGGCCGCGATGCCGCTGTTCGAGCGGCTGCAGGCCCGGATCGTCGACGGCGAACGCAACGGCCTGGTCGAGGACCTCGATGAGGCGCGCGCCCAGATCCCGCCGCTGGCGATCATCAACGACCACCTCCTGGCCGGTATGAAGACCGTCGGCGAGCTGTTCGGCTCGGGCCAGATGCAGCTGCCCTTCGTGCTGCAGTCCGCCGAGGTGATGAAGGCGGCCGTGGCCCACCTGGAACAGTTCATGGAGGCCACCGACGAGGACGGCAAGGGCCGCATCGTGCTGGCCACCGTCAAGGGCGACGTCCACGACATCGGCAAGAACCTGGTCGACATCATCCTCTCGAACAACGGCTACGACGTCGTCAACATCGGCATCAAGCAGCCGATCGCCACCATCCTGTCGGTGGCCGAGGAGCACAGTGCCGACGTGATCGGCATGTCCGGGCTGCTGGTGAAGTCGACGGTGGTGATGAAGGAGAACCTCGAGGAGATGAACGCCCGGGGCAAGAGCGAGTTCCCCGTGCTCCTCGGCGGCGCCGCCCTCACCCGCACCTACGTCGAGGGCGACCTCGCCGAGATCTACGAGGGCGACGTCCGCTACGCCCGCGACGCCTTCGAGGGCCTGACCCTGATGGACGAGCTGATGGCGCTCAAACGCGGCGAGGGCCCCGACCCGGACAGCGAGGAGGCCAAGGCCGCCGCGGCCAAGGTGGCCGAACGGAAGGCCCGGCGCGAGCGGTCCAAGCGGATCGCCGAGAAGCGCAAGGCCGCCGAGGTCCCCGTCGAGGTGCCCGAGCGCTCCGACGTCGCCACCGACAACGAGACGCCGACCCCGCCGTTCTGGGGCACCCGCATCGTCAAGGGCATCCCGGTGGCCGACTACTCGACGCTGCTCGACGAACGCGCCCTGTTCCTGGGCCAGTGGGGGCTGCGCGGCACCCGCGGCACCGACGGCCCGGACTACGACGAGCTCGTGGAGACCGAGGGCCGTCCGCGTCTGCGCTACTGGATCGACCGACTCGCGACCGCGGGCATCCTGGCGCACGCCGCCGTCGTCTACGGCTACTTCCCGGCCGTCAGCGAGGGCGACACGGTGCACGTGCTCACCGAACCCGACCCCGACGCACCCGTCCGGTACAGCTTCGAGTTCCCGCGTCAGCAGCGCACCCGGTTCCTGTGCATCGCCGACTTCATCAAGTCCCGTGCCCAGGCGAAGGCCGAGGGCCGGGTGGACGTCCTGCCGTTCCAGCTGGTCACCATGGGTCAGCCGATCGCCGACTTCGCCAACGAACTGTTCGCCGCGAACTCCTACCGCGACTACCTGGAGGTGCACGGCATCGGCGTGCAGCTGACCGAGGCGCTCGCCGAGTACTGGCACCAGCGGGTGCGCAGCGAACTCGCGTTCACCGGCGGCAGTGCGGCCGACGACGACCCCGACGCCGCCCAGGGCTTCTTCGACCTCGAATACCGGGGTGCGCGCTACTCGTTCGGTTACGGTGCGTGCCCGAACCTGGAGGACCGCGCCAAGATGATCGACCTGCTGGAGCCGGAGCGCATCGGCGTCGAGCTCTCGGAGGAGTTGCAGCTGCATCCGGAGCAGTCGACGGATGCGTTCGTGCTGCACCACCCGGAGGCCAAGTACTTCAACACGTAGACCGAGGTGGTCTCGACTCCGCTCGACCAGCGAGAAACGACGCCTTCGCCGGTCGAACCTCCTCCGCCGGTCGAACCTCCTCCGCCGGTCGAACCTCCTTCGCCGGTCGAGCGGCCCCTCCGCCGGTTGAGCTGCCCTTCGGTGGTTGAGCCGCCCTTCGGTGGTCGAGCGGCCTCTCGCTGGTCGAGCGGAGTCGAGACCGAACCACTCGCCGGTCGAGCCCCCTTCGGTGGTCGAGCCTCCTTCGGTGGTCGAGCGGAGTCGAGACCTGTCCGGATCAGTACTGCTCCTGGCAAGATCTCGATATGGACGAGAACCGACTGATCCGCGCCTGGCAGGCGACGCGCGAGTGGATCACCACCCGTGTCGTCCGCCGGATCCTGCGGGTCCTGGTGCTGCTGCGCGTGTTCCGGGTGACGGTGACCGGGCGGGGACGTTTCCCGCGCTCGGGGGCGGTGATCGTCGTCGCCAATCACGTCTCGATGCTCGACGGCCTCTATGTCTGGGGCGCCATGCGACGACGCGCGACGGCGCTGGCGATGGCCGAGGTGTGGGCCATGCCGATCGTCGGGAGGCTGGCGCGGTGGGTGCGGTTCGTGCCGGTCGAGCGCGGCCGCAAGGACTCCGGGGCGATCGCCCTGGAACGGTTGGAACGCTGTCTGCGGGCCGGGCGCGCGGTGATCGTCTTCCCTGAGGGCCGGTGCGCGCCGCCGGGCGAGACGTTCCCGTTTCGGCCCGGAGCGGCGGTCCTCGCCGTCCGGACCGGGGCGCCGATCGTGCCGGTCGGTCTGGTCGGCACCAACGACGTCCTGCCGCTCGCGAAGTACGCCCGGGGCAAGCGGATCGATCTGACCCGGCGCGTGCGGGTGCACGTCGGCGACCCGATCCGCCCGGAGGAGCACGACGACGTCGCTGCGCTCACCGCGGCCGTCGAGGCGCGGGTCCGGGAACTGAGCGCCGCGTGACGTCGCTCGCACGGCGGGTGCGGGGCTGCGGAGTCGGCACCCGGCGCGCATAGACTCGGGGACGATCGAAGTCCCTGTCGCGAGGAGAACACACGGTGCCCGGAACCGGCGAACCCGCGGTGCGGTCATGACGACGGCGACCACGACGACGGGACTACCCGCGGCGGTGCTGTGGGACATGGACGGCACCCTCCTGGACACCGAACCCATCTGGGACGTCGGCATGATCGAACTGGCTCGCCGACACGGTATCGAGATGACCGAGGAACTGCGGCTGGCGACCCTCGGGAACAACGCGACCGACGCGCTCACCAAGGTGTTCGACGCCGCCGCCGTCCCGGAGTCCGAGCGGGACTTCGCCGGTGAGGAGGCCTGGATGGTCCAACTCGTCGTGCAGCTGTTCGCCCGCGAACTGCCGTGGCGGCCCGGGGCCCGCGAAGCCCTCGACCTGGTCGCCGCCGCCGGGATCCCGATGCTGCTGGTGACCAACACCCAGCGAGAGATCGCCGAGATCCCGATCGCCACACTCGGCGCACAGCGGTTCACGGCGACGGTGTGCGGCGACGAGGTGCCCGTCGGCAAACCCGCCCCGGACATCTATCTGCGGGCCGCAGAACTGGCCGGCGCCGCGCCGCGCGACTGCCTGGCGATCGAGGACTCGCCGACCGGCGCCGCCGCCGCGCTGGCCGCCGAGATCCCGAACCTGGTGGTGCCGTCGCAGGTCCCGGTGACCCCGGCCGCCGGCCGGGTCTTCCGCGAGACCCTCACCGGTCTGACGCTGGACGGGATCGTCGACCTGTTCGCGGCGGCGCGCGCCTGACTCGGGGAACCGGTGGCTTCGACACCGGTCGGCGGAAAGGACCGCGGTGCGCGGAAGGGTTGAGCCCCCCTTGTCGCGGGTCGAACTCCCCTTGTCGTTGGTTGAGCTTCCCCTTGTCGCTGGTCGAGCGGAGTCGAGACCACACACTCTTCCGCCGGCTGAGCCGGGCGAGGAACGCAGTGACGAGTCCGTGTCGAAGCCCCCTCGTGTCCAGGTGCGCGATACCCCCTTCGACACGGCGGCTCACTGCGTTCGCCGTCGGCTCAGGGAGCGCAAGGGACAAGGGGCGGGGGTGTGGCGGAGGTTGGTCAGGGGAACGTCGGAGGGGACGGTCAGAGCGACGACAGCGCGCCCACCGCGAGACGGTGGTCGTCGTACAGCTTGCGGGCGAAGGTGTCGCCGTCGTCGTCGAGCACCTGCAGGCGGGGGAGGGTGAGCGGGTCGTCGTCGGCGATGGCCGCGACCGGTCTGCTGGTGCAGGCGAGTTCGATCCCGGCGCGGCGCACCGCGTCGACGGCGGTCGCGTCGTACCGGCCGTACGGGAACGAGAACCGGGTCACGGGCAGTCCGGAGAGTTCACGGATCCGGTCCCGTCCGCGGGCGATCTGCCGGTGCTGCGCCGCCGGATCCAGGTCGGTCAGCGAGGCGTGGTCCAGGGTGTGGCTTCCGATCGTGATCAGCGGGTGCGCGGCGAGGTCGGCGAACTCGTCGGCGGTCAGCGCCGGGCGCGGCGCCGGCGCGTCGACCGGATGGCCCGCCCACTCGAGGAGGTAGTCGACGGCGTCGTCCTGCTCCTCCGGTGCGAGGACGACGATCGCCTCCCACAGGTCCCGGAAGAGCTGCTGGCGGTCGCAGCTCGGGCCGTCGAGGTCGGCGCGCCAGGTGCGGGTCTCGGCGATGTCGACGGGATGGTCGTCGATCCGGAACGTCCGCGACGTCCCGAACGGGAAACGCAGCTCCTCCGGGAGTTCGAGGTCGCCGAGGACCGCGCGTTCGAGCGCGTCCCACCAGAACTCGCGGGTGCGGCCCACCGCGGTGCCGATCACGAAGACGGTCGCCGGGATCTCGTGCCGTTCCAGGATCGGCAGCGCCGCGGCGAGGTTGTCGGCGTAACCGTCGTCGAAGGTCACCGCGATCTTCGAGCCGGTCGCGGTGAACGACGACGGGTCGCGCAGTTCACCGAGGTCGGCGCCCGCGCGGGCGGCGCTCAACACCGCCATCTGCTCGTCGAACGCGGCGGGGGAGACGCAGATGCCCCAGGGGTCGAGGTCGGTCTCGGTGATGCAGTGGTACATCAGGATCCCCGCGCGACGACGCCGTCGGCGGGAACGGTCGTGCAGGCGCCGGGCCAGGCCGCGACCGGGGATCACGGCTTCTTGGTGGCGCGCACGGCGAGGATCACGGGGTACTCGGGGTCGACGACGTCGAGGTCGGCCGGGCTCGTCTCCTCCCAGGCCACGCCCTGCAGGAACGCGGTCGCGGCGAAGACGTTGCCGTGGACGTCGACGCTCACCTGGTCGGGGCCGAACTCGTCGCCGAACAGGCGCTCGGCCGAGCACTGGGTGAAGTTCCAGTACCACTGTGCGGCCCAGCGCGGGTCGCCGATCTGGCTCAGCCCCGGGACGGTGCACAGCACGACGCCGCCGGGCTTGAGGATCCGCCGCAGGGTGGCGGTGGCGGCCTGGACGTCGTAGATGAACTGCATGGTCTGCGTGATGATGACGCAGTCGTAGGTGTCGTCGGGGATCTGCGGGGCGTCGGTGAGGTCGGCGACGTAGGTGGCGTCGGGGATGTCGAAGTAGTTGCACATGTCCGACTGCTCGACGCCCTGCCCGTACTTCTCGGTGTAGAGGCGCTCGCCGACCTCCAGCACGCGGCCGGTGATCAGCGGGGCGGACCGCTCCATGAAGTTCTCGATGTAGTAGCGGTCGAGGGGACGTCCGCGGTCGTTGCCGAACTCACGGCACACCGGTTCGGTGGACGCCAGGTCGCCGAAGTCGATCCCGCCGATCCGCGGGCGCTGGGTGGCGCGGACGTACCTGCTGATCAGACGGTGGTAGCGGTCCTCGCCGAGGGCGCCCTTGACCAGCGCGGTCCGCTTCTCCTGCAACGTCGACATCCCGTTTCTCCCTTTGCCTCTACTCACTAAGGATAGGGTGACCTTAGTTCACGGTGGCGGACGAGGGCGCATCGTGCGGTGTGATCTGCGTCGTCCCGGCCGCCGAACGGCGGGCTGCGCGGCGGGCCGATGAGCGCACATGGAAAAATGGCGAACCGTGAAAACCTTCGACGACCTCTTCGCCGAGCTGACCGAGAAGGCAGCGACCCGTCCGGAGGGCAGCGGTACCGTCGCCGCCCTCGACAAGGGCGTCCACACGCTCGGAAAGAAGATCATCGAGGAGGCCGGCGAGGTCTGGCTGGCCGCCGAGCACCGAGTCCGACAATGCGCTCGCCGAAGAGATGAGCCAACTCCTGTACTGGCTGCAGGTGATGATGATCAAACGCGGCCTGAAGCCCGAAGACCTGTACAAGTTCCTGTGATCCCCGGGACTCCGTAGTCCCCAGGATCCCCGTAGTTCCCGGACCCTCGCGGTCCCCAGACGATCGAAGAGAGCCTCGCCATGCTGCGCGTCGCCGTGCCCAACAAGGGCGCCCTGTCCGAAGCCGCCTCGGCAATCCTGGCCGAGGCGGGTTACCGCAAGCGTTCTGATCCCAAGGATCTGAACGTGATCGACGTCGCGAACGACGTCGAGTTCTACTTTCTGCGTCCCAAGGACGTCGCGATCTATGTGGCCGCCGGCCGCCTGGACCTGGGCATCACCGGGCGCGACCTGGCCGCCGACTCCGGTGCGCAGGTGAGCGAGGAGGTGGCGCTCGGCTTCGGCTCGTCCACCTTCCGTTACGCGGCCCCGGCCGGCGAGGAGTGGACCGTCGACGGCCTCGCCGGGAAGCGGATCGCCACGTCGTACCCGAATCTGGTGCGCCAGGATCTGGCCGCCCGCGGCATCGAGGCCGAGATCATCCGGCTCGACGGCGCCGTCGAGATCTCCATCCAGCTGGGGGTGGCCAATGCGATCGCCGACGTCGTCGGTTCGGGTCGCACCCTCCGCCTGCACGGCCTGACCGCGTTCGGCGAGTCGCTCTGCGACTCCGAGGCCGTCCTGATCCGCGGCGTCGACGGCGGAGAGCCGTCGAAGGCCGCCCAGCGGTTCATCGCCCGCATCCAGGGCGTCGTGGTCGGCCAGCAGTACGTGATGATCGACTACGACTGCCCCAAGACTCTGCTGGAGAAGGCCTCGGCGATCACCCCGGGCATCGAGTCGCCGACCATCTCGCCGATGGCCGACCCGGACTGGGTCGCCGTCCGCGCCCTGGTCCCGCGCAAGAAGCACCAGCAGCTGATGGACGACCTGGCCGAATTGGGCGCCCGCGCCATCCTCGCCAGCGACATCCGTTCCTGCCGGTTCTGAACCGGTTCGGCGACACCGGTCGTCGTCCGCGCCGTCCGCACCCCGATCCGCCCGCGGCTTGACCTTCACACGGTGTGAAAGAGTGTGCTGGGAGTCGGAGGTGAGGACGATGACCGATTCGTCACGAGACACGACGGCACTGCTCGGCGAGGCGCTGGGTGCCGCCGATCCGAGTGTGCGGCTGCGGGCCGCCCTGCACGCGGGCACGCGCCCGGACCCCGGCCTGATCGATCCGCTGATCGCCCGGTGCGCGGTGGAACCGGACTTCTACGTCCGGGACATGCTCACCTGGGCGCTCACCCGGCAGCCGCCCGAACGCACGGTGCCGCTGCTGGTGTCGGTGTTGAACGACGACGCCGCCCCGCCGCAGGCGCACGCGCAGGCGCTGCACACGCTGTCGAAGATCGGCGACCGCTCGGCGTGGAACGTGATCGGGCCGCGGTTCCTGAACTCGCCGGACGACGATATCGCGCGCGCCGCGTGGCGGGCCGCGGTGGCATTGGTCCCGGACGGGCAGGCTCCGGCGCTCGCGGGAACGCTCGCCGCCCGGTTCGGGGCCGGAGGTTTCGAGCGGCGGCGGAGCCTGAGCCGTGCGCTCGCAGCCCTCGGCGCACCGGGAGCGGCCGCGGCCGAGGCGGCGACGCATTCACCCGATCCGCGCGTCGTCGCGCACGCCGAGGCGACCCTGCGGCTGGTGGCCGACCCCGACGCCGCCTTCGACGACCACGTCGCCGCCGCCTGGCGTCTCCTCGCGCCGGGAGCGGGCGTCGACGTCGCCGAGGATGCCGTCGTGGAATCCGATGCGGAACATCCCGACGACGCCGCGGAACATCCCGACGACGCCGCGGGACGTTCCGACGGTGCGGAGTCCCGGTGAGGATCGGGGAGGTGGCCCGGCGGTCGGGGGTGAGCGCCCGGATGCTGCGGCACTACGACGAACTCGGGGTCGTCGTGCCGTCGGGCCGCAGCGCGACCGGCTACCGCGAGTACGCGCCGGCGGACCTCCGCAGACTGTTCGAGGTGGAGAGTCTGCGGAGCCTGGGCATGTCGCTGCGGGAGATCGCCGCGGCGGTCGACGACGCGCCCGGCCGGTCGTCGCCGACGGACCTGGTCGAATGCGCTGATCACCCGCACCCGCGCGCGGATCGACGAGGAACGGGAACTGCTCCGCCGGCTCGAACGCGTGCAGCGGGCGCACCCCGACGACTGGGCTGCGGTGCTCGACGTCGTCGTGCTGCTGCGTGAACTGGCGTCGGCACTGCCGGCACGACGTCAACGCGCCGCGCTGAGCGCGGGTGCGGACACCGTGGGCGCGGAGGTCGTCTCCCCGGGCGCGCTCGCCGAAGAACTGGTCGCCGCCCTGCTCGACGAACCCGAACAGAACGTGATCGGGGCCCTGCACTGGGCGCTCGTGCGGCTCGGCGACGAGGCGGTGACCCCGCTGATCGAGGCGCTCGACGATCCGGACGCGCAGGTCCGGGGCCGGGTGCTCGCTGCGCTGGCCGATCTACCGGGACCCCGGTCCACCGCGGCCGTCGGGGCGCTGCTGGGGACACCGGACTCCGATCCGGAACCGGAGGCCCGGCTGCGGGCCCGGGCGGCGATCGTCGTCGCCCGCCGGGATCCGGCCGAACCGCTGCGCGGCCGCACCCGCGAGGCCCTGGTCAAGGCGATCCGCACCGGGGCGAACGACGTCGAGGCCGCCGAGACCCTCGCCGTGCTCGACCCCGACGGGGACGCCGCGGCGGCGATCCTGGCCGCATGCGTGCCCGCGGCCGCCCCCGAGGAACGACGACGCATCGCCCAGGCCCTGGGCGAGATCCCCGGCGCGGAGGCCCGCCGGGTCCTCGGTCTCCTCGTCGAGGACTCCGACCGGGCGACGTCGCTGACGGCGCGCCTGCTCCTGAGCCGTCGCACGACCCCCGACGGCTGACAGCACCTCAGCGCCGGAGTCGTGACCGGCGACGGCAGCCCGGGCTGGGCTGAATCATCGTGCGGTGCCCTTCCGCTCCTTCAGCCCGCGTCGACCTTCGACAGCAGGACCGTCTGCGCGGAGCGGCCCAGGAAACCCGTCTCGTCGTACAGGTCGGCGAAACTGGCGCCGTACCCGTCGCCGCCGGCCGCCATGGACGAGTCGATGCCGATCCACTCGCTCACCGGCTGCGACACCAGGTGCACGGTGGTGTCGGTGTTCATCCACGACCACTCGAGCGGGTTCAGCGTGGCGCCCAGACCGTTGGCCACGTCGATCACGGTGAACGCCGACGCCAGCGGACTGGTCTCCTCACCGGCCACCAGCGGCAGCAGCGGCCGGAGCCAGACCGCCGGGGTCTCGCCGTTGCGGCCGGGCTGACCGGCGATCTCCACGGTGCCGATGAAGCCGACCCTGCCCCACGGCACGGCCGCCCCCTCCAGGTCGGGGAAGCCGATCATCGTCGGCAGATCCGCCGGGCGGGTCGGCAGCGGCTCGTGCGGGAGCCGCGCGATCGGCGACGAATCGGCGCGCTTGAGCCGCCACGCCACCGTGCGGGCGACGGTGCGCCACGAGCCGTCGGGCTGCTTCACGTCGAGTTCGGCGGCCACCTGGCTGATCTGGCGGCCCGGTCGCGGGATCGACGTGCGCACCCGGTTCAGGCCGAGGCCCACGGCGCCGAGGATCTCCATGGTCACCCGGCTGAACTCCTGGCCGTCGGCCGGATCGGCGGCCTGCTCCATCGCCCGCACCAGCAGTCCGGTGGGCGGCCCGCCGTGCTGGATGTCCTTCGACCACACGCTCACGGTGGCGCCGGTGGGCTGGAAGTAGTCGTAGCCGGGATCCTCGCCGTCCGGGACGTCGACCGGTTCGAAGTACGCGCCGTGGACCCGGGCATCGGTTGCATCGAGATTCAGCTCAGTTGCCATGACCGCACTCTAGGCGATACCGGCCGAGCGATCACTCGGGACCCGGTGCGTCGCTTCACGCCCGTGCGGCGGGACGGGGTCGGTGTGCCAAGCTGGAACGCGACACCGTCGTCCACCGACGACGGTCGACGACGAGGAAAGCGAACACACGACACGATGGGGACAACCCGCATGGCGACCACCGGACCCTTCGCCGAGGGCGACCGCGTTCAGCTCACCGACGGCAAGGGGCGCAAGTTCACCGTCGTGCTGGAGGCGGGCAGACAGTTCCACACCCACCGCGGAGCGATCTCGCACGACGATCTGATCGGCTCCGACGAGGGCTGCATCGTGGCGGCCACCAGCGGCACCGAATACCTGGCGCTGCGGCCGCTGCTCACCGACTACGTGGTCTCCATGCCGCGCGGCGCCCAGGTGATCTATCCCAAGGACTCCGCGCAGATCGTGGCCGAGGGCGACATCTTCCCCGGCGCCCGGGTGATCGAGGCCGGCGCCGGCTCGGGTGCGCTGACCCTCTCCCTGCTCCGGGCCGTCGGCACCGAGGGCTCGGTGCTCTCGTACGAGATCCGCGACGACCACGCCGAGCACGCCGTGCGGAACGTCGAGACCTTCCTGGGCGGCAGACCGGACAACTGGGAGCTGCGCGTCGGCGACCTGGCCGAGCACGACCCCGCCGAGCAGGCCGACCGGATGATCCTGGACATGGTGGCCCCGTGGGAGTGCCTGGACACCGTCAAGGCCACCCTGCGCCCCGGCGGCGTGCTGATCGTCTACGTCGCGACCGTGACCCAGCTGTCCCGCGTGGTCGAGGCGCTGCGCGAGCAGACCTGCTGGACCGAGCCGCGCGCCTGGGAGTCGATGGTGCGGGACTGGAGCGCCGTCGGTCTCGCGGTGCGGCCCGAGCACCGCATGCAGGGCCACACCGCGTTCCTCATCACCGCCCGACGCCTCGCCGACGGCACCCAGACGCTCCGCGTCCAGCGGCGTCCGACGCGCGGTTGAGACCGGGCGATAAGCTGGTGAGCACGACCTGACCGGGAGTCGACCGACCCCGCGGAGGACCATCAACAGTTCAAGGGAGCAGTGGCAATGACTTCGCCAGACCGCCCGAATCGCCCCAGCGTCGCCGAGGCGGAATTGACCGAGCGCGTCGAGAAGCTCACCCTGCGCAACGAGAAGCTGCTCGACACCCTCAAGGATGCCCGCCAGCAACTGATCGCGCTGCGCGAGGAGGTCGACCGGCTCGGTCAGCCGCCGAGCGGTTACGGCGTGCTCCAGGGGGTGTTCGACGACGGCACCGTCGACGTGTTCACCTCGGGCCGCAAGATGCGACTGACGCTGTCGCCGAACATCGACGGCGCCGATCTGCGCGTCGGCCAGGGCCTGCGCCTCAACGAGGCGCTCACCGTGGTCGAGGCGGTCGGCTTCGACTCGGTCGGCGAGATCGCGACCCTCCGCGAGGTCCTCGGCGACGGCACGCGCGCCCTGGTGGTCGGCCACGCCGACGAGGAGCGCGTGGTGAACCTGGCCGCACCGCTGGTCCACGCCGACGACGGCGGCGAGGGCGCCCGGAAGCTGCGTCCCGGCGATTCGGTCCTGGTCGACGCCAAGGCCGGTTTCGCGCTGGAACGGATCCCCAAGGCCGAGGTCGAGGACCTGGTCCTGGAAGAGGTCCCCGACGTCGACTACGAGGACATCGGCGGTCTGCGCCGCCAGATCGAGCAGATCCGCGAATGCCGTCGAGCTGCCGTTCCTGCACGCCGAACTGTTCCGCGAGTACGAGCTGCGGCCGCCCAAGGGCGTGCTGCTGTACGGTCCGCCCGGCTGCGGTAAGACGCTCATCGCCAAGGCCGTCGCCAACTCGCTGGCCAAGAAGATCGCCGAGGCCCGCGGCGACGACGTGCGCGAGGCCAAGAGCTACTTCCTCAACATCAAGGGCCCCGAGCTGCTCAACAAGTTCGTCGGCGAGACCGAGCGGCACATCCGCCTGATCTTCCAGCGGGCGCGGGAGAAGGCCTCCGAGGGCACCCCGGTGATCGTCTTCTTCGACGAGATGGACTCGATCTTCCGCACCCGCGGGTCCGGGGTGTCGTCGGACGTGGAGACCACCGTCGTCCCGCAGCTGCTCAGCGAGATCGACGGCGTCGAGGGCCTGGAGAACGTCATCGTGATCGGCGCCTCCAACCGCGAGGACATGATCGACCCGGCCATCCTGCGCCCGGGTCGGCTGGACGTGAAGATCAAGATCGAGCGCCCGGACGCCGAATCGGCGATCGACATCTTCTCCAAGTACCTCACCACCGACCTGCCGCTGCACCCCGATGACGTCGCCGAGTTCGGCGGCGACCCGCAGGCGTGCGTCGCCGGGATGATCGAGCGGATCGTCGAGCGGATGTACGACGAGAACGACGACAACCGCTTCCTGGAGGTGACCTACGCCAACGGCGACAAGGAGGTCATGTACTTCAAGGACTTCAACTCCGGCGCGATGATCCAGAACGTCGTCGACCGGGCCAAGAAGTTCGCGATCAAGGAGCAGTTGGAGACCGGCCGCGGCGGCCTGCGCATCGGACACTTCCTCGATTCGATCCTCGACGAGTTCGCCGAGAACGAGGATCTGCCCAACACCACCAACCCGGACGACTGGGCGCGGATCTCCGGTAAGAAGGGGGAGCGGATCGTCTACATCCGCACCCTGGTGACGGGGAAGAACAGCGGGGCGGCGCGGGCGATCGACACCGAGTCGAACACCGGGCAGTACCTGTAGGGCTTTCGGCACCGACTTCGGCGGCGTCGGCATCGCTTAGAGTGACCGGTGATGAACCCCACCGTGCCGACTCCGCTGAAGATCCGTATCGACTCGGGCCCGGTCCACGTGGTCACCGCTTCACCGGCGACCCTGGGCCGGACCCCCGAGAACACGGTGACGCTCAATCACCCGCTGATCTCACGCACCCACCTGGCGTTCGAGTGGACTTCCGCGGGCTGGGTCGTGAACGATCGGGGGAGCACCAACGGCTTCTACGCCGCCGGGGTCAAGGTGGCCCAGGTCCCGGTGCGCGGGTTCACGGTGATCCGGCTCGGTGACGCCGCCACCGGTCCGCTGCTGGAGTTGACGCCGCACACGGTGACGCAGCCCCCGGCGTCCCGGCCGCTCGCCACACAGCCCGGCCCGCAGGCCCCGGCCTCGCGCCCGATGTCGGCGCAGCCGCCGTTCACCCCGCCGTCGCGGCCGACGGCGGCGCAGCAGCCCCCGATGTCGGCGCCGCAGCCCGCCGTACGACCGGCCCCGATCCAGCAGCCCGCGGCCTTCGGCCGGCTGGCGAACGCACCGCACCTGTCGGCGCTGCACCACAACGCCTCGGCGATCTTCGAGGTGCCCGGCGAACTCCGCGGCGGACGCGAGAAGATCGCTTTGAGCGGCGTGAAGTCGATCGGCCGCACCCCGGACAACGACATCGTCGTCAGCGACGTCCTGGCCTCCCGCCACCACGCCCGCCTCACCGCGGGCGGGGCAGGTCTGGTCATCGAAGACCTCGGCAGCGTCAACGGCACCTTCGTCAACGGTCAGCGCATCGGCAGACAGGCGCTGACCGAGAACGACGTCGTCACCATCGGCAACAGCGACTTCGTCGTCTCCGGCGGCGATCTGATGCGCGGCCGGGCGAAGGCGGCCGTCAGCGGCGGCCTGCAGGTCGAAGGCGTCGGCCTCACCGTCGACGGCGGCAAGATCCTGCTCAACGACATCTCGTTCCAGGCCGGACCGGGCACGCTCACCGCGATCATCGGTCCGTCGGGCGCGGGGAAGTCGACCGTCAGCAAGATCGCGGCCGGCCTGAACAGCCCGACCATCGGCCGGGTCTCGTTCGAGGGCCGCAGCGTGCACGACGAGTACGAGGCCCTCCGCAACCGCATCGGCATGGTGCCGCAGGACGACGTGCTGCACAGCAAGCTCACGGTCCGTCAGGCGCTGCGCTACGCCGCCGAACTGCGGCTGCCCGCCGACCTGTCCACCGCCGACCGCGATCGGGTGATCGACGGCGTGCTCGCCGAGCTCTCGCTCACCGAACACTCCCAGACCCGGATCGACAAGCTCTCCGGCGGCCAGCGCAAACGCGCCTCGGTGGCCATGGAACTGCTGACCGGTCCGTCGCTGCTGATCCTCGACGAACCCACCTCGGGCCTGGACCCGGCACTGGACCGGCAGGTGATGAAGACGCTGCGCGATCTGGCCGACGCCGGTCGCGTGGTGCTGGTGGTGACGCACTCGGTGGCGCACCTGGAGACCTGCGACCAGGTGCTGCTGCTGGCGCCCGGCGGCAAGACCGCGTACTGCGGCGACCCGCGGGGCAAGAAGGCCGAACTCGGGTCCGACGACTGGGCCGAGATCTTCGAGACCGTCACCGCGAACCCGGACCAGGTGTGGGCCGCCTACCGGCAGCGTCACCCGCATCGACCCATGCCCGCGGCGCCGCCGCCCGCCGGACCGCCGGTGGCGGTGTCCCAGGCCTCGGCGATACGCCAGCTGAGCACCGTCGCCCGCCGGCAGTGGCGCCTGATCGTCTCCGACCGCGGGTATCTGGCGTTCCTGTTCCTGCTGCCGGTGGTCCTGGGGTTGTTGACGCTGGTGATCCCCGGCGAGACGGACTTCGGGATCACCGAGACCAAACCGGGTCTCGCTCCGGGGACCACCATTCCCAAGGACCCGGTCGAAGCGGTCCAGCTGCTGGTGGTCCTGGTGATCGGCGCGGCCTTCATGGGCGCCGCGCTCACCGTCCGCGACCTGGTGTCCGAACGGCCGATCTTCGAGCGGGAACGCGCGGTCGGTCTGCGGCCGGGCGCGTACCTCAGCGCCAAGACCGTCGTGTTCTTCGTGCTGGCCGCGCTGCAGAGCGCGATCATGCTCGGCATCACCTACGGGCTGCGCGGGATCCCCGAGCACGGCGGCGTGCTGCTGCCGCCGCCCGCGGCGCTGTTCGTCGCGGTGACCGCACTGGCGTGCGTGAGCACTCTGGTGGGTCTGGCGATCTCGTCGCTGGTGAAGTCGAACGAGCAGACCATGCCGCCGCTGGTGATCGTGGTGATGGTGCAGCTGGTGTTCTGCGGCGGCCTGTTCCCGATCACCGGCGCCGTCGTCGCGCAGCTGTCGTACGTCTTCCCCGCCTACTGGGGGTACACCGCGGCCGCCCAGGCCGTGGATCTCCCGCAGATCAACCCGGAGGCCGGTCAGGTCAAGGTGGCCCCGGGGGACGGTGCGAAGTATCCGCTGTGGGAGCCGACGCTCGCGCACGCGTCGATCACCTACGGCGTGCTCGCGGGCATGGGCCTGCTGCTCCTGGTCCTGATCTACAGCCGGTTGCGCCTGAAGAAGCACTGACCGGCCGGGCGGACGCCTCTCGCCGGTCGGGCGGACCACTCTCGTCGGTCGAGCGGACCCCTCTCGCTGGTCGAGCGGAGTCGAGACCGCTTAGGCTGGTCCCCATGGATCGCATCATCGGCACCGAGGTCGAATACGGCATCTCCGCACCGGGGGACCGGACCGCCAACCCGATCATGACGTCGACGCAGGCCGTGCTGGCCTACGCCGCCGCGGCCAAGGTGCCGCGGCGGGCGCATCGGACGCGCTGGGACTACGAGGTGGAGTCGCCGATGCGGGATGCGCGCGGCTACGACCTCGGCGGGCATCGCGGTCCGGCGCCGATCATCGACGCCGACGAGATCGGCGCGGCCAACATGATCCTCACCAACGGGGCGCGCCTCTACGTCGATCACGCCCACCCGGAGTACTCGGCGCCGGAGGTCCGCGACCCGCTCGACGCGGTGATCTGGGACAAGGCGGGCGAACGCGTGATGGAGCAGGCCGCCGAGTTCGTGGCCAGCGTCCCGGGGGCGGCCAAGCTGCAGCTGTACAAGAACAACATCGACGGCAAGGGCGCCTCGTACGGCACCCACGAGAACTACCTGATGGACCGCAACACGCCGTTCGACGCGGTGATCACCGGCCTCATGCCGTTCTTCGCCTCCCGTCAGGTGGTGTGCGGATCCGGCCGCGTCGGCATCGGGCAGGCCGGCGAGGAGGCCGGTTTCCAGCTCAGCCAGCGCGCGGACTACATCGAGGTGGAGGTGGGGCTGGAGACCACCCTCAAACGCGGCATCATCAACACCCGCGACGAGCCGCACGCCGAACCCGAGAAGTACCGGCGCCTGCACGTGATCATCGGCGACGCCAACCTCGCCGAGACCTCCACCTACCTCAAGGTCGGGACGACGGCGCTGGTCCTGGACCTGATCGAGGCCGGCGTCGACCTGTCCGACCTCTCCCTCGCCTGGCCGGTGCAGGCGGTGCACACCATCAGCCACGACCCGACGCTGACCGCCACCGTCGCGCTCGCCGACGGCCGCGAGCTGACCGGTCTGGCGCTGCAGCGCGAATACCTGGCCCGAGTGAGCGCCTTCCACGACGCCCACCACCGCGACGACGCGCGCGCCGCCCACGTGATCGAGACCTGGGCCGACGTCCTGGACAAGCTCGAACGCGATCCGATGGAGTGCGCCGACCTCCTGGACTGGGCCGCCAAACTGCGTCTGCTGGAGGGCTTCCGGCAGCGCGAGGGCCTGAGCTGGTCGGCGCCGCGCCTGCAGCTGATCGACCTGCAGTACTCCGACGTGCGCCTGGACAAGGGCCTCTACAACCGGCTGGTGTCCCGCGGCTCGATGAAGCGGCTGGTGACCGAGGAGCAGGTGCGGCACGCGATCGGCCATCCGCCGGAGGACACCCGCGCCTACTTCCGCGGGCAGTGCGTCAGCCGGTTCGGCGCCGACGTGGCCGCCGCGAGCTGGGACTCGGTGATCTTCGACCTGGGCGACGACGCGATGGTGCGCATCCCGACCCTGGAACCGCTGCGCGGCACCAAGGCGATGGTCGGCGACCTGCTCGACAACGCCGAATCGGCCGCGGATCTGGTCGAGGCGCTCACCCGATAACCCGACCCGCCCCGGTAGGGTGGATCAACGACTCGATCTGAGGAGACGACGATGGCTCAGGAGCAGACCACACGCGGCGGTGGCGGCGGAGAAGACGACCCGATCGGCGGCGACGCGGCCGGGCAGGAGCGGCGCGAGAAGCTGGCCGAGGAGACCGACGATCTGCTCGACGAGATCGACGATCTGCTCGAGTCCAACGCCGAGGACTTCGTGAAGGCCTACGTCCAGAAGGGCGGCCAGTGACGCCCGGTGTCCCGCCGGACATCTCGTCGTTCACCGAGTACCTGCGCGTGTGCGCTCCCGACCGGCTGCCCGGCGCCGCGGCGCCGACCGCGGCGGGGGAGGTGACCGAGGTCGCACCGCACGGCACGACGATCGTCGCCGTGGCCTACCCGGGCGGGGTGATCCTGGCCGGGGACCGGCGCGCGACCATGGGCAACGTGATCGCGACCCGCGACGTGCAGAAGGTCTTCGTCACCGACGACTACTCCGCGGCGGGGGTCGCCGGCACGGCGGGCATCGCGTTCGAACTGGTGAGACTGTTCACCGTCGAGCTGGAGCACTACGAGAAGATCGAGGGCGTCCCGCTCACCCTGGACGGCAAGGTGTCCCGGCTGGCGAGCATGGTCCGCGGCAATCTGGGCGCGGCGATGCAGGGCCTGGCGGCGCTGCCGCTGCTGGTCGGTTTCGACGGCACCGGCCGCATCTTCTCGTTCGACGTCGCCGGGGCCCGCCACGAGGAGCGCGCCGGCTACGACGCGATCGGTTCGGGCTCGGTGTTCGCGCGGTCGTCGCTCAAGAAGCTCTACCGCGGTGACCTGACCGCCGACGAGGCGCTGGCGCTGACCGTCGAGGCGCTCTACGACGCCGCCGACGACGATTCGGCGACCGGCGGCCCGGACCTGATCCGCCGGATCTTCCCGACCGCGGTGCGCGTGGACTCCGGCGGCGCCGTCGAGGTGCCCGAAGCGCAGATCGCCGCGGCCGCCGAGGCCGTGATCGCCCGGCGCACCGCCGACGACGCACGGAAGGCGGACCGATGACCTTCCCGTATTACGCCAGCGCCGAACAGATCATGCGCGACCGCGCCGAGCTCGCCCGCAAGGGCATCGCCCGGGGCCGCAGCGTGATCACCCTGACCTACGACGGCGGGGTGCTGTTCGTCGCGCACAATCCGTCCAACGCGCTGCGCAAGGTCAGCGAGATCTACGACCGCATCGGTTTCGCGGCGGTCGGCAAGTACAACGAGTTCGAGTCGCTGCGGCGCGCCGGCATCCAGCTGGCCGACCTGCGCGGCTACAGCTACGACCGCGCCGACGTGACCGGACTCTCCCTCGCCACCGCGTACGCGACGACGCTCGGCGGAAGCTTCTCGGACCAGATGAAGCCGTTCGAGGTGGAACTGTGCGTGGCCGAGGTGGCCCGGCCGGGCCGGGACACCCCGTCGCAGCTGTACAAGATCGGCTACGACGGCTCGATCTCCGACACCGACACCTTCGTGGTGATGGGCGGGGTCACCGAGCCGATCGTCACCGCGCTGACCGAGACCTACCGGCCCGGACTGCCGCTGCCCGAGGCGCTGGCCGTCGCGGTGGCGGCCCTGTCCGGGGTCGGCGATTCGGGCCCGGCCGCCGGCGGTGAGAGACGCGGCGACAAGCGCGGTGACGGCGACAAGCCGGCCGCGTCGACCCTGGCCGTCGGCGACCTGGAGGCGGCGGTCCTGGACCGCGCACGTCCGCGGCGCGCCTTCGTGCGGCTGCCGGAGACCCGCATCGCAGAACTACTGGAAACGGAGTGACGGCCATGGAACGCCGGATCATGGGCATCGAGACCGAGTTCGGGGTCACCTGCACCCTCGACGGGCAGCGGCGACTCAGCCCGGACGAGGTGGCGCGCTACCTGTTCCGGCGGGTCGTCGCGTGGGGCCGGTCGTCGAACGTCTTCCTGCCCAACGGCTCGCGGCTGTACCTGGACGTGGGCTCGCACCCCGAGTACGCGACCGCCGAATGCGATTCGGTGGAGCAGCTGGTGACGCACGACCGCGCGGGCGAACGGATCCTGGAGGATCTGCTGCTCGACGCCGAGCAGCGCCTGGCCGACGAGGGCATCGGCGGCGACATCTACCTGTTCAAGAACAACACCGACTCGGCGGGCAACTCCTACGGCTGCCACGAGAACTACCTGGTCTCGCGGACCGGGGAGTTCGGCCGGGTCTCGGACGTGCTGCTGCCGTTCCTGGTGACCCGCCAGCTGATCTGCGGCGCAGGCAAGATCTCCTCCGTCGGACCGGACACCCGCTACTGCCTGTCCCAGCGCGCCGACCACGTCTGGGAGGGCGTGTCGTCGGCGACGACGAGGTCGCGCCCGATCATCAACACCCGCGACGAGCCGCACGCCGACGCCGAGAAGTACCGGCGTCTGCACGTGATCGTCGGCGACTCGAACATGTCCGAGACCACGACCATGCTCAAGGTCGGTTCGGCGCTGCTGGTCCTGGAGATGATCGAGTCCGGGATCAGCTTCCGCGACTTCGCCCTGGACAACCCGATCCGGGCGATCCGGGACATCAGCCACGACCTCACCGGCCGCCACGAGTTGCGGCTGGCCAACGGCAAGACGGCCACCGCGCTGTCGATCCAGCGCGAATACCAGGCGTGCGCGGTGAAACACCTCGAGAGCCGGACCCCCGACCCGACGATGGACCGCGTGGTGGACCTGTGGGGCCGCACGCTCGACGCGGTCGAGTCCGGCGACTTCAGCGCCGTGGACACCGAGATCGACTGGGTGATCAAACGCAAGCCGCCTGCAGCGCTACCAGGATCGGCTCGGCGTCGACCTGGACTCGCCGAAGCTGGCGCAGATCGATCTGGCCTACCACGACATCCGGCGCGGCCGCGGCGTCTTCGATCTGCTGGTGCGCAAGGGGCTGGCCGCGCGGGTCACCACCGACGAGGCGATCGACGCCGCCGTCGACCTGCCGCCGCAGACCACCCGCGCCAAGCTGCGCGGCGAGTTCATCACCGCGGCCCAGGCCGCCGAACGCGACTTCACCGTCGACTGGGTGCACCTCAAGCTCAACGATCAGGCGCAGCGCACCGTGTTGTGCAAGGACCCGTTCCGCAACGTCGACGAGCGCGTCGAGCGCCTGATCGCGGCCATGTGACCCCTACAATCGTCGCGTGGCCACTTCGAAGAACGAGCGTCTGCTCAATCTCGTCATCTGCCTGATGTCGACGCGGAACCACGTGACCGCCGAGTATCTGCGCAAGAACGTGGCCGGGTACTCCGACGCCGGACAGTCCAAGGACTCGTTCAAGCGGATGTTCGAGCGCGACAAGAACGAGCTGCGGACCATGGGCATCCCGCTGGAGACCGGCACCGACCCGCTCGGCGGCGAGGAGGGGTACCGGATCACGCCGGAGGACTACGCGCTCACCGACATCAGTCTCGACGCGAAGGAGGCCGCGGCGGTCGCGGCCGCCGCCGCGGTCTGGCACGACCCCGACGTGGCCGTCGAATCGCAGACCGCGGTCCTCAAACTGCGGGCGGCGGGGCTGGCGGTGCAGCAGCCGACCGAACTCGGTCTCGGCCCGACGGCCGGCGGCCGCACGGTGGGCGACGAACGCACCGTGCGCGCCCTCATCGTGGCCGTGGGGGAGGGTCGCGCGGTCGCCTTCACGCACACGACCGACGGGCGGACCGCCCGACGCACCCTGGAACCGTGGGGGGTGGTGAGCCATCACGGTCGCTGGTACGCGACCGGCCACGACCGCGACCGCGGCCAGACCCGCACCTTCCGGGTGTCGCGCATGTCCGAGGTGGACGTGATCGGCGACGTCGGCGAGGTGGTCGCCCCGCCCGGCGTCGACGTGCGCGCGATCGTCGCCGACGCGGTGCGACGGGTGCGCGGATCGGCGCCGACCCGCGCCCGGCTGTGGCTCGCCGACGGCCGCGCCCACGCGCTGCGGCGGGGGGCGTCCGACGTCGTCGACGCCGACCTCGGGGGTGATCCGGGTCAGCAGGTGACCGTCGAATACCGCGAGCGGGACACCCTGGTGCGGTCGATCCTGGCGGCGGGACACGATGCCGTCGTGCTCGATCCGCCCGAGCTGCGGGCGGCGGTCGTCGCCGAACTCGATGCGCTGGCCGCGTCGGCGGGCGGGGGGATCTCCTGATGGTCGCCCCGTCCCGTTTCTCGCGGCTGCTCGCGATGGTCCCGTACTTCCAGGCCCGACCGGGCATCGAGCTGTCGGTGGCCGCGGCCGAGCTGGGCGTCACCGAGAAGCAGCTGACCCGGGACCTGGAGCAGCTCTTCGTGTGCGGGCTGCCCGGGCACTCCGGCGGCGATCTGATCGACATCCAGTTCTGGGACGGCTACGTGAACGTCGTCTTCACCGCGGGCATCGACCGGCCGCTGCGCCTGACCGGGACCGAGGCCAGCGTGCTGCTGGTGGCCCTGCGCATGCTGCTCGACGCCCAGGGCGCCCTCGACCCGGACGCCATCCGCCGGGCGATCACCAAGATCGAGGCCGCCGCCGGATCGTCGGCGGTGGTGCACGACGACGCCGCGCCGAGCGAACCGCCCGCCTCCGCGCCGATCCGCGAGGCCGTCGCCGCCCGGCGGGCGCTGCGCATCCGCTATCACACGCCCAGCCGGGATGCGGTGACCGACCGGGTCGTCGATCCGATCGGCGTGCAGGTGATCGACGGGCACACCTACCTCGACGCGTGGTGCCGCGAGTCCGGCGGCCGCCGGAACTTCCGGTTCGACCGCGTCCGGCGGGCACAGGTGCTCGACGAGCCCGCGCGGCCGCCGGCGGAGGCGGCCGCCGAACCGATCACCATGCCGACCCACGACGCCTCGCTGCCGGTGGCGCTGATCGAGATCGACCCGGACATGCGCTGGGTGGTGGAGTACCACCAGGCCCGCCCGCTGGGCGAGCCCGCCGACGGCGAGCCGCTGCTCGCCGAGCTCACCTATGCGTCGCCGGAGTGGCTGGCCCGGCTGGTGCAGAGTTTCGGCGGCCGGGTGCGCATCGTGTCCGACGACGAGGCGAGCCGCGCCGTCCGGGAGTCGATCGCCGCGGCCGCGGCCGCCGCGCGCGCCCGGTACTCCTGAGGCTCGGTGGCACCGCGGAGGAAGGCGCCGGTAACGGCGATCACAGCGGAGCGGGGGCGGCGGGCGGCGCCGGAGCGGCATTGGTCGGCTCGGGTAGCATGAGATCCTGAAAAGAACCCGGAGAACGGCAACCGAGCCGCCCGGGCTGATTCGGAGGTGTGACTCGTGGGTGCAATGCAGCCCTGGCACTGGATCGTCCTCATCGTCGTGGTGGTGCTCCTGTTCGGCTCGAAGAAGCTCCCGGACGCCGCACGCGGTCTCGGCCGGTCGATGCGGATCCTCAAGTCCGAGATGGGCGAGATGACGAGCGACGACAAGGAGAAGAACGTCGCGCCGGAGAAGCCGCGTGAGCTTCCGGCGTCCGACACGCCGCCGACGACGCCGGATTCCGCGGCGCCGCGGCAGCCCGCCGAGAACCGCGCGGACTCGTGATCCGTCACCTCTGACGTACGAGTGCGCACTCCCTCAGTCCTGCGTCGGCTGGATCCCCGACAACGGCGCAGCAAGGTCAATCCGGACGGCTCCATGCCGATCACCGAGCACCTGTACGAGCTGCGCCATCGACTGATCGTCTCCCTGGCGGCGATCGTCGTCACCACGATCTGCGGTTTCTTCTGGTACACGCACGGCTTCTGGTTCGTGCCGTCGCTGGGAGAACTGCTGCGTCAGCCGTACTGCGACCTTCCGCCGGAGGCCCGTGTGCCCGTCGGCGCCGGCGACGAGTGCCGGCTGCTGGCGACGGGGCCGTTCGATCAGTTCATGCTGCGCCTGCAGGTGGCGTTGACCGCAGGCGTGGTGCTGGCGTGTCCGATCTGGCTCTATCAACTCTGGCAGTTCATCACCCCGGCGCTCCACCGGAACGAACGCAGGTACGCCACGACCTTCGTGTCGGCGGCCGCCCTGCTGTTCGTCGCCGGCGCCGTGCTGGCCTACTTCGTGGTCGGCAAGGCCTTCGAGTTCCTGATGACCGTCGGCGACGAGGTCCAGGTCTCCTGGCTGACCGGTGGCGAATACTTCGACTTCGTCCTGCAGTTGCTGCTGATCTTCGGAGTGAGCTTCGAACTGCCGCTGCTGATCATCGCGCTCAATCTGGTCGGCGTCCTCAAGTACGCGCGTCTGAAGAACTGGCGCCGCGGACTCGTCTTCACCATGTTCCTCTTCGCGGCGGTCGTGACCCCGACCGGCGACCCGTTCACCATGACCGCTCTCGCGGCCGCGCTGTGCCTGCTGCAGGAGTTCGCGATCCAGTTCGCGCGGATCCACGACAAGCGGAAGGCCAGACGCGATCCCGACTGGCTCGTCACGCCCGACGATCAGGCGTCGCCGCTGACCGCGGGCGACGACGAGCCGAGTGTCGCTCCGGTCGGGGCTCCGGCGCCGATCGGCCGCCCGGAGCCGGTGGCCTCGCCGCGGTCCCGCGCCTCCGGCGCCTACGACGAGGTGCTGTGACCGGACCGGTCCGCCGGGATCGGGTCGGGGTGTGAGAAAACCGGTGGCGCGGCGTGACAAGCTGGTCGGTGATGAGCAGCGAAACCGAACTTCAACGTTTCACCGGCACGCTCGCCTTCCCCCTCGACCCGTTCCAACGCGATGCGCGTGAGGTCCTGGAAGACGACCGGGCCGTCCTGGTGTGTGCGCCGACCGGGGCCGGTAAGACCGTGGTCGGCGAGTTCGCCGTCTTCCTGGCCCTGGCCCGCGGCGGCAAATGCTTCTACACGACGCCGATCAAGGCGCTGAGCAACCAGAAGTACCACGATCTCGTCGCCGCGCACGGTGCGGCGAACGTCGGCCTGCTGACCGGCGACAACGCGATCAACTCGTCGGCGCCGGTGGTGGTGATGACCACCGAGGTGCTGCGCAACATGATCTACGCCGAGTCGTCGGCGCTGGTCGGGCTCTCGTTCGTGGTGATGGACGAGGTCCACTTCCTGGCCGACCGCTTCCGCGGCGCGGTGTGGGAGGAGGTGATCCTCGGCCTGGACCCGGCGGTGTCGGTGGTGTCGCTGTCGGCGACGGTGAGCAACGCCGAGGAGTTCGGCGACTGGATCACCACGGTCCGCGGCGACACCGAGGTGATCGTCGACGAGCACCGGCCGGTGCCGCTGCACCAGCACATGCTGGTGGGCAACCGGATGTTCGAGCTGTTCGATCCGCGGCGCTCGGAACCCGAGCGGAAACCGGTCAATCCGGAACTGATGCGCTACATCAAGAATCGTGCGCTCGGTCCGGGCGAGGACACCGACGATGCGGTGCGCCGGTATCGCGGCCGGGTGGAGCGGCACCGTCGTCGTGCGTCGGGGGTGCCGCGGCCGCGGTTGGTGCGCCTGCTGGACGAGGCGGGCATGCTGCCCGCGATCGCGTTCATCTTCTCCCGCAAGGGGTGCGAGGACGCGTTCACCCAGTGCGTGCGCAGCGATCTGAACCTGCTCGACGGCCACGAGGCGGCCCGGGTCGATGCGATCGTGGAACGTCATCTGGCCGAGCTCTCGCCGGGGGATGCGGCGGTGCTGGGCGTCGACGACTGGTGGACCGGTCTGCGCCGCGGATTCGCCGCACACCACGCGGGTCTGCTCCCGATGTTCCGCCAAGCCGTCGAGGAACTGTTCGTCGAAGGCCTGACGAAGGTGGTGTTCGCCACCGAGACGCTGTCGATGGGCATCAACATGCCCGCCCGGTCGGTGGTGCTCGAACGCCTGGTGAAGTACAACGGCGAAGCGCACGTCGACCTCACCCCGGGCGAGTACACGCAGCTGACCGGGCGCGCGGGACGGCGCGGCCTGGACGTCGAAGGCCACGCGGTGGTGGTGTGGACGCCCGAGGTGCTGCCCGAGCGGGTGGCCGGACTGGCCGGCGCCCGCACGTATCCGCTGCGCAGTTCGTTCGCCCCCGAGTACAACATGGTGCTCAACATGATCGATCGCCTGGGCGTCGAGGGCTCCCGAGATCTGCTGCGGCGCTCGTTCGCGCAGTTCCAGACCGACCGGACCCTGGTGGGGCAGGCCCGGCAGTTGGACAAGGCGCGGCGCAAGCTGCGCGATGCCGATCGCGCGCTGATCGCCGCGGCGGAGAAGGCGGGCGTGGATCCCGGGTTCTCCCTCGACGACGCCGTCGGCGACCGCTCCGGTGACGTCTACGCCGGTTTCCTGGGTTACCTGCAGCTCCGGGAGGACATCCGGACGCTCGAACGCGAGGCCCGCTTCCAGCGCAGGCAGGAGAGCGAGACCGCGGTGACCGACGACCTGGCCGCGCTCAAACGCGGCCAGGTGATCGCGGTCGGCTCGCGGCGGCACCGCGGTCTGGCGGTCGTCCTCGAAGCGGCCCAGTACCGGAACGATCCGCGGCCGCTGGTGCTGGTCGACGACGGCTGGACCGGCCGCGTGGGCGCCGAGGACTTCGTGAACCCGCCGGAGGTGCTGGGTGATCTGCGCCTCCGCAAGGACGCCGACACGCGGACCGGGAAGGGACGACGACGCGTCGCCGACGCCCTGCGCGCGAGCGGGATCACCCGACCGGTGGGCCGGACCCGCAAGCGCAAGGAGAACGAGGGACCCGATCGGGAGCTGGCGCGGCTGCGTGACCTCCTGCGGAGCCATCCCGCGCATCCCCGGTCCGGTTCCGGCCGGGGTGGGGCGGGGACGGATCAGCTGTTCCGGATGGGGGAGAACCGGAACCGGCTGATCCGCGAGGTGGACGGTCTGGAGAGGTCGATCAGCGAACGCAAGTCCCGGCTCGAGGCGGACTTCGACGTCGTGACCGCGGTGCTCGGCGAGCTCTCGTATCTGGAGCCGGACGGTGCGGGCGGACTGCGGGTCACCCCGACCGGCGATGTGCTGCGGCGGATCTACTGCGAGACCGATCTGCTGGTGGCCGAGTGCATCCGGGCCGGGATCTGGGATCATCTGACGCCGCCGGAGCTGGCCGCGGTGGTCTCGGCGATGGTCTATCAGTCGCGGCGCGATTTCGGCGGTGGAGTGGACTCGATGCCGGGGGACAAGCGGGTCCGGGACGCGTTGACCGGGACCGTGGCGATCTGGCAGGAACTCCACGAGGTGCAGGCCCGACACGCCGGCGGCTCGGAATCGCTGCTCACCCGGGAACCGGACACCGGGTTCTGCGCGCCGATCGCGGCGTGGGCCTCGGGGCAGTCGCTGGAGGCGGCGCTCACGGCCGCCGCAGCCGGCGGACAGACGCTCTCCCCGGGTGATTTCGTGCGGTGGAACCGCCAGGTGATCGATCTCCTGGAGCAGATCCGGGCCGGTGTGGGCCCGGATGCGCCGCTGGCCGGAGCCGCTCGGCGAGCGGTGAAGAGCCTACGACGCGGAGTCGTCGCTGCGGACCTGGAGTGACAGCTGCGGTAACCTGTGCCAAAGCTACGCAGGATGCGCGCCGGTCAGGGGAGCGCGCATGTGGAGAGGACGCCGAGAGTGACCGGTCCGGACGATCGACGACCGCCATCGCAGTGGGGCCCGCCGGGAACGAGGTCCTCGGGCTCGCACCCGCGGCCGTCGCGGCATGCTCAGTCGGACCCCGAGTCGAGCGGTCCGCTCTGGGGCGTGGCGCCGCAGGGACCGCCTTCTCCGGAGCGTCCGTCGCAACGACACGCCATGCCGGGACCGGGCGCACCGGAACCCGGCCGGCCGTCGCGGCACGCCTCGGAGTCGAGCCGGACGACGACGGGTCCGGTTCCGCACGGGGGCGCACCGCGGGGGCGCGGTCCGCAGGGTCGGCCGCGGCCGGGAACACCCGCGCCGGGCGGTGCCCCGCAGGGGCCGCCGCGGTCGGGTCCGTTTCCGCGCATGCCGCGGCCCGACACCTCGTCGCACTCCGATCCGACCCGACCCGACACGCCACGACCCGACGTACCGCTGGGCCCGAACCCCGGAACGTCGTCGCGGGTCGATCACCGCCTGCCGTCCGATACCGGTCCGCAGGCGTCGGCCCGGAATCAGGCGTCGACCCGGAATACGGACGCCTCGTCCACCGGCCCTCGGCAGCGGCCGCCGCGGGCCGGCGGCGGGGATCCGTACGCGACGGACCCGTACAACCCCGAGCCGGTGATCCCGGATCGTCACGATGCCGCGCGGTACGACCGCCCGGCCACCGGCGGACACCGCTTCGCCCCGCCGCCTCCGCCCGAGATGCCGTCTCGCCCGGGCCGGTCCACCGGGCCGAGCGGGGTGCCGTCGAGCGGGGTCCGCGCACAGTGGGCCGGGGAGCCGCAGGATCCGCCGTCCGGCGAGATGCGGGCCCGGCGGCCGAACACGGCGTACGGCCCGCCGTCGGGCGGGATGCCGAGCCGACGACCGGAGAGGCCGTACGGACCCCCGTCGGGAGGCGTCCCGGTGCACCGACCGGGCACCCCGTACGGTCCGCCGTCGGGAGGGATCCCGGCGCCGCGGACCGAGATGCTGTACGGCCCGCCGTCCGGCGGCGTCCCGGCGCAGCGCCCCGACGCCCCGTACGCTCCCACCTCGGGTGAGGTGGCTGCTCAACAACCCGAACTGCTCTTCGACGCGCCGTCCGACGAACTCCCCGCGCAGCCGGACGAGCCGCCGACCGACGAATCGGAGGAGGTGCCGGCGCGGCGTCGTCTCCGGCGTCCGAAGCGCCGGTCCGCCGAAGACGACGGTGAGACGTCGCCCGCGGCGAAGCGGCGACTGAACCGTCGACTGGTCCTGATCGCCGCGGCGGTGACGGCGGTGATCGCCGTCCTGGTGGTGCTCTCGGCCTTCGTCTGGCCGCACTGGTACGTCAAGACGCTCTCGCAGAGCGGACTGGAACGCGGCATCGAGAAGGTGCTCACGTCGCCGACCGAGAAAGAGGGCTACGGGCTGAAGGACGTCTCCGAGGTCAGCTGCCCGTCGGACATGAAGGCGCGCACGGGGGTGCGCTTCACCTGCCAGGTCAAGGTCGCCGGCGAGAACAAGCGCGTCGAGGTGACGGTGGTCGACGGCGACGGCAGGTACCACGTGTCCAGACCCGCCAATTAGGTCGTGTCTCCTCATCTGCGAGTGGGCTTGCGGGATGCTTTGGTACATGAGTGGTACGAAGTCGCGGTTTCAGGTATCCACCGATGTCGTCTATCGGTACAGGTACCGGACCGGTAACGCCTAACGGGACCTGCCGCGGGATGAGTTCGGTCCGTGGTAGACGGTACTGCCCTCTCCGAGGCTGGGATGATCCTTCCGGAAAACGTCTCGGATGCACGGGTGTAATTTCGCGATCCCCGGTAAGAGAATATTGACCAAGTAGGCATCGCTACATTCGCTATTCATCGAACGGCATGTCGGGGTGGGTGGCATGGTGAACTTTTCGATGACGGTGGCGGCCAGTTCGAGGTAGACCATGCGGGTAGGAGGTTGCCTCCGGTCGAGGTCGATGAGGCCTACGACGGTCAGGTGTTCATCATAGTGAGATGACCTGGAATGCTCGTATGTGTCCGAGGAATTGACCACGGACCATATGGACGCCGCTGATCAAAATGATGACTTTGATAATTCCGAAATCTTGGAAACGCTGGGGCGAATTGGTTGATCGGCTGAGCAAGAACAGATCTTCTTATATTGCTAGCGCCCACAGTGCTGCATTGGGTTATGGAGATGGGTTGATGTTATGATTCGAACGATGTGGAAGAGTTTTAGGGATTACTCGAAAACGATTATTTCGTGCATTTCTGTATTCTTGTTTACTGCATGCGGCAGTCCTGATACAGAGCCAGAGCTACGTTGGCCGGACGGCTGGGTTCCAACGTTTACAACAGTGTGGGACGACCGGGATGTTCTACGCCTCGGTTCACGTTCGGTCGAACTCATCAGGGCGGTTTTCGAGTCCAATAGAGTGGCGTTGTACTACGGTACGGACTACGCGTTCCCTGGGTACGCTGAATCGCTCAAATATCCGGGGATTAAGGATGTCAGCGACTCTGCGAAGGTGCCGCCGAAGAAGGATCGGACAGGCATGCCTCCGTGGAATGCAACGAATTATGTCACACTTTTTAACTTTTCTGAATCTGCTGATCGAGTAAGAGCAGATATCTGTATGGTCAATAAATGGTCAACTGACTGGCCTGGTTGGCGGGAACGTATTCCGGATTCAGATGTAGAAGTTGGAATTACTGAGTGGACTCGGATCGAGTTGACGCGAATCCGGAATTCTCGGGAGATCGTGAAGGTGCAAGATGTCGCAGAATTCCAGGGTGCCGGTGTGCATCTCGGACAATTCCCCAATTGGGACGTCTTTGCCGGATGGCGAATCTCGGTGCTTCGCTTCAATGTGAGGAAGGGTGTTCCACAAGAATGTACTGATTGGGGGGAGACTAAGATCCCGGGATCGAAATCAGTGAAGAGTAAGTACAAAGGGTACTGGCTGGAGGGCCCTCAGGTGGCGGGGCCGCTGGAGCCGCAGTATCCGCGCTGGGTCCGCGGGGGTAACGAGTAGTCTGGTGCCGGTTTCTTCGCCTACTCTTGTAACAGATTTTCGGCTCTTCAATTTTCAGAGTGCGTTGATTCTCTCGGTGAGCTGACCGGAGTGCAGTAGGGGACGCAAGATGTAAAGGTGGGGTCGCACACCGAGGGATCCTTGAAGAATGCTCACATCAGGCGATCGACGATCGGGGAAAACTTGGAGATACTGCTGGCGAAAATGCCATAAAATATCAGTTTCCAAAATCTGAATAAAATGTCGAGAGCATTGGTGGTGAATCGAAGTTTGGCGAATCGGGAAGGTTTGATCAGGTATACCTCGTTGAGTCCATAAAGAACCCTGAAGACGTGAGGGTCGTCATCTATGAAGTGAAGGGACCATCAGCGCCCATAGGCATGCGGGACGGATACTATCAAGGGTCGAGGGAGTATTTGGATATAATAGTCGAATTGATCGGAGAGGGCGGTCCGGAACTTAAAAAAATGATAGATGATTCCGATAAAGCTGGAACCCTCGAGTACTCACTTGCCAAGGCGCGCGTCGATAAATCTGGATCTTGGGCCGGGTTTGCGATAAATAGATTTAAAATTCCGCCAAAACTCAAGCTTGAATCTAAGGAAGGGTAAATTTCTTGAATTTTGATCGGCATATCCTGGGGCAGGATCCGGATAGAATAAATCGGAACGTCTCGGTTTATTATGACACCATGGACGATATTATTCGCGAGCTGGAGGAGGGGGTGTTCCTGCGGGCTGCCTATGACGCGGCAGTTAATCTTCAGTTGACGGCGTGCTTTCAATTCGGAGTGGACCCGTGTGGGAAATCTGAGAAAAGCCGAAATATAGCACGCTACGCTGCTTGTTTAACGGATTTATTTTTCACTTCATGTGCGAGTAGGGAGGGTTCCCGAACGATCTTGTATATTGGTAATTCACCTATTCATTTTACAGCTACTGGGTTTATTTCGGAGGCTTCCATCAGGAAATGGATATCTGGCTACTGGTGGTCTCGGATCTCTCGCAACGGGGCTGCGCAGGATACTATGATGCGGTTTTCTGCTGAGGATCTCACGCATCTTCCCCGGGGGTCGTGATGCTCACCGTGATCTGCTCGTGCGGGCTCTTCAATCACGGGCTCGCGATGAGTTCACGTGGTTCGATCTTGCTGCCGCTGCGGTCGAAGCCGCAGCCGTCGCTCCTGAAGACGTCAGGGAGGAAGCCCTTTACCTCGATGTTCCGGTGATCGGGTTGATCGTCGCCATCGGAGACCAGGAAGCATTCACTGAGCAGCTCGGGAGTGCTCTGGAAGCGCACCGCGCGTACTACAGCAAGAACGAATACCGGACATGCCGGTCCGATGGTTTCGTCTCGATTCCGATTCTGGCTGCTTGCTGCATGGCGATCGACGATGGGATGACCATCGATATCGAGACCGACTATCTGCCCCGCTACCTCCTGGATCACCCGGCCTGGATGTTCGAACTCGATGACACCGAGGTTTTCTCATCAGGACTGGCCAACGGGGTTCGTGTTGACGATGGAGTAGGACCGAATGCCTGTGGCAGCATGCAGCCATTTCATTACACGGCAACTCCTCCTATTCCTGACACGAATCCGGCTGACGGCGGACTGGAACGACTCTCCGTGGCCGACGCCGAATTCCGTTACGCATCGGGTGCGGAACTATGCGTCACCGCGGACAACGCTTCTGATGTCAAGCCGTTCTACGAACAGTGGTCACTGCATATCCGTCCTGGCTCCAGCGGTGTTGACGACTGCTATGTCACGGCCTACTACTACGAAGCCACGGGCACCCTCTCGCGCATAGTGCGATTCGAGCCTCACGACCGTCGCCTGTTCCTTGTCGAAGACACCGTCTACCTCTATGAAGACAACGAACTGCCCCATCAATCTGTAGATTCTGCTGAAGACATTGCCAGCGCCACCTTCACTCTTGATGGTGATCTGAAAGTGGTGACCACCACCGTCTACGATGGGGATCTGGGGCCGGATGTCCTCGAATACACCAACATCGACACCTCTGGTCTCTGGTTTGATCGTCCTGCTTTCGGAGATTGGGGAAGACTTCTTCCGGAGCCGGAAGACCTTCCCGATCCAGAGGAGGGGGTTCTTGTTCGTCACACGGGTAAGAAACCTCTTCGTTAGCCTCGATCTTTCGTGAGGCGGGCGAGGCCGGTGATGAACAGGCCGGTGTGGTTGTCGAAGCACAGGCGGCGGGTGCGGGCGTGCCGGGCCAGTCGGGCGGCGGTGGCGAACAACCGCAACCGGAGGCTTGTGAGTTCCCAGGTGTGGGCGTCGCTGCTGGTCAAAGCGAGCATTTGCATCCACGCGTTCAGGTCGAGGGCGAGAGCGACCACCGCGAGCCAGACCTGGTTCTGGGCGAAGGTCTTGAACGGCAGGTTCGCAGGCCGCAGTCTTTGACTTTTTACTCCCAGCCGAACGCGGTCGCGAGCCGGGCGACGCCGGCGTCCACACCGAGTTCGGCGACGAGGGCGGCCAGACCGGCGGCGTCGTCGGGCCGGGTGGGGAGCGTGTCGTCGTGGCGGCTGAACCGGATCGGCGCATCCGTGCGGACGGCGACCACGGTGCGGGCGGCCTGCAGGTACTCCGCGGACTCGCGCAGTGCGGCGGTGATCCTCGGGGTGAGCGGGGAATCGTCCCGGCGGGCGGCGTCCTCCAGCCCGGTGAGGTCACCGTGGGCGGTGAGCAGTTTCGCGGCGGTCTTGTCGCCGATGCCCTTCACCCCCGGCAGACCGTCGGACGGGTCGCCGCGGAGGATCGCCATCTCGGCGTAGGCGGCGCCCGCGCGCGGCAGGGGCAGCGAGTACTTCTCGGCCACCTCGGCCGGGCCCATCAACTCGGCGCGGGCCAGCCCGCGGCCGACGTAGAGCACCCGGACGGCGACCGGATCGTCGGCCACCACCTGGAGCAGGTCCCGGTCGCCGCTGACCACGAGGACGTCGTCGACCTCCTCGTCGAAGGCGAGGGTGCCCAGCACGTCGTCGGCCTCGCAGCCGGGGGCGCCGGCGGTCTCGATGCCCGCGCAGCGCAGCGCCTCGAGGATCATGTCGACCTGCGGGGTGAGGGTGGCGGGGACCTCCTCGGCCACGCCGTCGCCTCCCTCGGCGACGCGATGCGCCTTGTAGGAGGGGATCAGTTCGGTGCGGAACGCCGGTCGCCAGTCCAGGTCGAGACACACCACCAGCCGAGTGGGCCGGTGGGTGGTGACCAGTGCGGCGATCGTGTCGAGGAACCCTCGCAGGGCGTTGACCGGGCGTCCGTCCGGAGCGGTCATCTTCTCCGGAAGCGCGTAGAAGGAACGGAACCAGAGACTGGCGCCGTCGAGCAGCATCACCTTTCCCATGACGGCAAGCCTTCCACATCCGGCTCGTCGCGCACCGGGGCCCGGCCCGATGGATAGTCTGGGTGTCATGGCGCATGGCAGCAACACACTCTTTCCGACCGAGGTCTACGCACGACGACTCGCGCGTGCCGCCGAACTCGCCCGCGAGGCCGGTCTGGATGCGGTCGTCGTCGGCACCGGGCCGGATCTGCGCTACCTGACCGGGGTCCAGGCCGACACCTTCGAACGACTGACGGCGCTGGTGATCCCGGCCGCGGGCGGACCGCGCCTGGTGGCGCCGCGGATGGAACTGGCCTCGGTGCGCGACTCCGCCGTCGGCGGACTCGGACTGGCGGTCCAGGACTGGGTCGACGGCGACGACCCCTACGCCCTGGTGCTCGACGGCCTCGGCGCCGATGCGGCCCTGGCGGTCTCCGAGGCGCTGCCCGCCCTGCACGTGATCCCGCTGGCCGAACGGGTGTCGCCCGCGGTGCGGCTGGCGACCCCGGTGCTCCGTGAACTCCGGATGCTCAAGGACGACGCCGAACTGGCCGAACTGCGTGCCGCGGGGGCGGCGATCGACCGGGTGCACGCGCGGATGGGCGAGTGGCTGCGTCCCGGCCGCACCGAAGCCGAGGTGGCCGCCGACATCACGGCCGCGATCGTCGCCGAGGGCCACCACGCGGCGGAGTTCGTGATCGTGGGTTCGGGCCCGAACGGCGCCGACCCGCACCATGAGCACTCCGATCGGGTGATCACGTCCGAGGACGTCGTCGTGATCGACATCGGCGGACCGGTCGGCGTCGGCTACAACTCCGACAGCACCCGCACCTACTGTTTCGGCGAGCCGCCCGCCGAGATCGCCGACGCCTACGCCGTCCTCGAACGCGCCCAGGCCGCGGCCGTCGCCGCCGTGCGCGCGGGGGCGACGGCCGAGAGCATCGACGCCGCGGCGCGGTCGGTGCTCGCCGAGGCGGGGCTGGCCGAGTACTTCATCCATCGGACCGGTCACGGTATCGGGCTGTCGGTGCACGAGGAGCCCTACATCATCGAGGGAAACACCGAACCGCTGCGCCCGGGCATGGCGTTCTCGGTGGAACCCGGCATCTGACTTCCCGGACCGGTGGGGCGCCCGGATCGAGGACATCGTCGTGCTCACCGAGGACGGTCCCGAAGCGCTCAACACGCGGCCGCACGGGCTCGTCCGACTGTAGTGCGGACGGCGGTGTCTCCGCCCGTCTCGATATCGATCGGCGGACGTCAGCGTCTCCTCTCCGCTCCCTGAGCCGAGATCTCGACCAGCGGAGAGGGTTCGCTGCGCTCGCCTGCGGAGTCGCGGGACGCCGGGTCGCGGTTCAGGCGGTGGCGGCGGCCCGCGGACTCCGGGCCCAGGCGAGGGTGGCGACGATCGCCAGCGCGCCGGGGACGCCGACGCCCGCGAACGCCGTGATCACCGGGACCACGTCGCCGTCGGCGATGCCGTGCGTCAAGCCGTCGAAGACGTTCGCCAGGGTGACCGGTCCGCCGACCGCCAGCGCCGCCCAGGCGGCGCCGCGTGAACCGGAGACCAGTGTCAGGAACACCGGGATCAGGGCGGCGAGGTAGAAGACCGCCATCGACCAGGTGGCCGCCGACCCCGGCTCGGCGAAGGCCTCGTAGCCCTCCAGATGGTTGTGGCCGTCGTGCGAGTGCGCGTGCCGATGCCCCGGATTCGGCGGCGAGCACGCCGACGGCGGTGAACAGGTGCACCAGGGCGAAGACGAACACGCCGAGGGCGGTCAGCGACCAGGCGAGGGCGGCCGCCAATCGGGGATCGCGGGAGAGCGACGACGTCATGAGTACTCCTTTATCGAAAATGGTTTCCAATAAAGATAGAGCATCGTCTCCCGCCGCCCGGACCGCCACCGCCGGGCCGGTCAGGCGGGGGCGACAGACGGGGGTCGGGCGAGCCCGGATCAGGCGGTGAACATGTTCGCCGAACCGAGGACCCGGGCGACGTCCACCTCGATCACGACGCGCTGCGGATTCGGTTTCGGTTCGCGGTAGCGCTCGGCGTACCGCCGCTCGGCATCGCGGACCTGCTCGGGTTCGCGCCGGATCCGGGCCGGGCCCTCGAGAGTGAGCCAGCGCGGTCCGGCGACGTGGTTCAGCGAGGCGTACCCGCAGCGTTCGACGTTGCGCACCTTCTGACTGCCCTCGAAGGTGATCACGCGCGCTCTGCGGGCCTCGTCGTCGAACGTGAATCCGACCGCCACCACGTGCGGGGTGCCGTCGGCGCGGAGGGTGGACAGGGACGCGAGGTGGTATTCGCCGAGGAGTTCACGGGCTTCGGGGCTGAGGTCGTCGACGGTGCGCGGCATGCGGACAACCTATCCCGAGTCGAGGCCGCCGGGAGAAAGTTGAGATACTGCCCCGGTGGGAACGATCGTGCTCTTCGGTGGACGCAGCGAGATAGGTGTGGCCACCGCGGTGCGCCTGGCCGCGGGCAGAAAAGTGGTGCTGGCCGCGCGGCGCCCGGACGACCTCGCCGACCAGACGGCCGCGCTCCGGGCCGCCGGCGCCGCCGAGGTGGTCACCGTCGGATTCGACGCCGACGACGTCGCCTCGCATCCGGCCCTGGTGCGCTCGCTCGCCGAAGAGCACGGCCCGATCGAGACCGCGATCGTGGCCTTCGGGATCCTCGGCGATGCGCGACGCGCCGAGACCGACGTCGAGCACGCCCTGCAGATCGCGCACACCGACTACTACGCGCAGATCAGCGTGATCACACTGCTGGTCGCGGCGCTGCGCGACCAGGCGATCGACTCGACGGTGATCGTCTTCTCCTCGGTGGCCGGGGTCCGGGTGCGCCGCGCCAACTACGTCTACGGCTCCACCAAGGCCGGACTCGACGGTTTCGCCAGCGGCCTGGCCGACTCCCTGCACGGCGGCAACGTGCGCGTGCTGCTGGCCCGGCCGGGTTTCGTGATCGGAAACATGACCCGCGAGCTGATGGCCTCCGGGGTGAAGCCGGCGCCGATGTCGGTGACCGCCGATCAGGTGGCCGACGCGGTGGTGCGCGCCCACCGGAGGGGCCGCGGCGAGGTCTGGATCCCCGGCCGGCTGCGTCCGGTGTTCTTCGGCATGCGGCTCCTGCCGCGCGCCCTGTGGCGGAGGCTCCCGCGATGACCCACTTCGTCGTCGTCGGGATCGGGGCCGACGGATGGGACGGGCTCAGCGGGCACGCCCAGGCCGAGCTGCGCAGCGCCGAGCACGTGTACGGGTCGGCGCGCCAGCTGGCGATGCTCCCGGACGGGATCGGCGCCGAGACGACGGCGTGGTCGTCGCCGATGTCGGCGCACCTGGACCGGGTGCTCGCCGACGACTCGACCGAGACCGTGCACCTGCTGGCCAGCGGCGACCCGATGTTCCACGGGCTCGCCGCGAGCGTGGTCCGGGCGATCGGCGCCGACCGGGTGACGGTGTTCGGGGCGTCGTCGTCGGTGTCGCTGGCCGCGGCCCGGCTGGGCTGGGATCTCGCTCGCACCGAGGTGCGCAGCCTGGTGACCGGCGAGGTGGAGAGCCTGGTCCCGGCGCTCACCGACGGCGCCCGGATCCTGGTGCTCTCCCGCGACGGCGACTCGCCGCGCCGGGTGGCCGATCTGCTGCGGCGCAAGGACTTCGGATGGTCGACGCTCACCGTGCTCGGCGACCTGGGCGGCGTCGACGAGTCCGTGACGACGGGACTGGCCCGGTCGTGGGACCTCGACGAGGCGCCCGCACTGAACATCGTCGCCGTCGAATGCGTGGGACCGGCCCGCACCCGCGCCCCGGGCCGCCCGGACGCCGACTACGCCCACGACGGCCAGCTGACCAAACAGCCGTTCCGCGCCCTCACCGTGTGCGCCCTCGCCCCGGCCGAGGGGCAGCTCCTCTGGGACGTCGGCGCGGGTTCGGGGAGCATCGCGATCGAGTGGCTGCGCCAGACCCGGACCGGGCGTGCGATCGCGTTCGAGGCCGATCCGGTGCGGGCCGAGCGGATCGCGGCGAACGCCCGCGAGCACGGGGTGGCCGAGCGGCTGACGGTGGCCGGCGCGGCACCCGAGGCCCTGCGTGCGGTACCCGATCCGGACACCGTGTTCATCGGCGGCGGCCTCGACGCGGAACTCCTCGACACCTGCTGGGACGCCCTGGACGGCGGCGGCCTCCTGGTCGCCAACGCGGTGACGCTGGAGAGCGAGCGGCTGCTGGTCGCGGCCCGCGAGGAGCGCGGCGGCGACCTGATCCGGGTGAGCGTGGAACGCGCGGGTGCGCTCGGCTCCATGACGGCGTGGCGTCCGGCGCTGCCGGTGGTGCAGTGGACGGTGACCCGATGACGGTCTACTTCCTCGGCGCCGGACCCGGGGCCGCCGACCTGATCACGGTGCGGGCCGCCCGGATCCTCGCGCGGTGCCGGACCTGCCTGTACGCCGGTTCGCTGGTCCCCGACGAGGTGCTCGACCTGCTGCCCGCCGACGCGGTCCGGATCGACACCGCGCGCATGCCGCTCGACGAGATCGTCGCGCACCTGGCCGCCGCGGATGCGGCCGGGCACGACGTCGCCCGCCTCCACTCCGGGGACCTGTCGCTGTACTCGGCGCTCACCGAGCAGCAGCGGCGGCTCCGGGAGCTGGGGATCGACTGTCGGCTGGTGCCCGGGGTGCCGGCTTTCGCGGCGGCGGCCGCGGCCCTCGACGTCGAACTCACGGTGCCCGGGATAGGGCAGAGTCTGCTGATCACCCGGGTGTCCACGCTGTCCACGGACATGCCGCCCGGCGAGGACCTGGCGTCGCTGGCCCGGAGCGGGGTGACCCTGGCGCTGCACCTGGCGGCGCACCGCACCGCGCAGATCGTCGAAGCGCTCGCTCCGCACTACGGCGCGGACTGTCCGACGGCGACCGTCGCCTTCGCCTCGCGCGCCGACGAACAGATCGTGCGCGCCCGGTTGGCGGATCTCCCCGACGCCCTCGGCGCGGCCGGGATCACCAAGACCGCGGTGATCTTCGTGGGTCGGGTGCTGGCTCCGGAGGCGTCGTCGGAGGCGCTGGAGAGCTACCTGTACTCGCACGCCCGGATGCGCAAACTCCGCACCGACGCCCGGCACGCGGCCGGTGTTCCAGTCTCTTCTGACGCCGATTCCGTCGACGCCGCCGCGCATGAGTGAGCGCGTCCTGATTCTCGGCGGCACCGGTGAGGCGCGGGCGCTCGCCGCGGCGCTGGTCGACCGGGACGTCCCGGTGATCAGCTCGTTGGCCGGCCGGGTGCGGAATCCCCGTCTGCCGGTCGGGCAGGTGCGCATCGGCGGCTTCGGCGGCGTAGAGGGGCTGGCGTCCTGGCTCGACGACGAGCAGATCTCCGCGGTGGTGGATGCGACGCACCCGTTCGCCGCCCGGATCACCGCCCACGCGGTCGCGGCCGCCCGGCGAGCGGGGGTGCCGCTGCTCCGGCTGGCGCGCCCGGCGTGGGAGCCCGGCCGCGACGACCGCTGGACCCGGGTGCCGGACGTCGCGGCGGCGGCCCGGACCGTCGCCGAACGCGGGGGACGGGTGTTCCTCACCACCGGCCGCCAGGACGTGGACGCCTTCGCCGACGTCGCCGACGCCTGGTTCCTGATCCGGGTGGTGGACCCGCCGGTGGGACCGCTGCCGCCGCGGCACCGGATCCTGTCCTCCCGCGGGCCCTACGACCTCGCCGGGGAGCGGAAGATCCTCGCCGAGAACGAGATCTCGCTGCTGGTGACCAAGAACAGCGGGGGAGAGCTCACCCGCGCCAAACTGGTCGCGGCGGCCGAGGCGGGCATCGAGGTCGTGATGGTGGACCGTCCCGCCGAACCCGAGGGGTCGGCGCGCGTGGACTCGGTGGACGGCGCCCTCGCCTGGTTGCAGGCGCGGGCCGGAGCCGCCTGACTCCGTCCCGATCCCACTGGATCTACACGCGGATCGAACCTCCCCGGCCGGACGACGACTGGCGGAGCGGACTCCGGCGGCGCTGCGAATCGGCCCGGGCCGTCCTCACCGCGCACCCGTGGGCGCTGACGCTGATGGATTCGCGTCTCCATCCGGGACCCGCCCTGTTGCGGCACCACGATGCGCTGATCGGTTGTCTGCGCCGCGGCGGCTTCTCCGTCGCGCTCACCGCGCGGGCGTTCTCGTTGGTCGACGCCCACGTGTTCGGGTTCACGCTCACCGAGCAGAGCCTGCCGTTCGAGCCGACCAGGCCCGGGGCCGAGACGATGGCGGCCGATCTCGCGCAGACCCTGGCGCCGTACGGACATCTGAGCGAGTTCGTCTCGGAGATCACCGCGGCCGGGGACTACACCTACTCCGCGGAGTTCGATCGGGGTCTGGCGATCATCCTCGACCAGCTCGCCGCGCTCCGCGCGGCGGGCGAGTCCGCGACGGAGACGTAGCGCCCGGGCACGCCGTCACGGCTCCGTCGGGTAGGTGCGGGGGGTGAAGGCCAGGTCGCCGCCGGGTCGTCGGACGATCCGGGTCTGCGACGAGCCGACGATCAGCAGGGTGCGCATGTCGACCGTGGACGGATCGAACTCGGCGACGGTCAGCAGGCGGAGCCGTTCGCCGGGGCCGCCGACGTCGCGCCCCTGGATCAGGACGCGGTCGGCGGGCACCAGTTCGTCGAGCAGCGCCGCGAACGCGATGATCTGTTCGGTGCGCCTGCTCGACGCCGGGTTGTAGACGGCGAACACCAGGTCGGCGGCGATCGCGTGCCGGATCCGGTTCTCGATCACCGACCAGGGTTTGAGCAGGTCCGAGAGCGAGAGGACCGCGAAGTCGTGCCCGAGGGGGGCGCCGACCGCCGCGGCCACCGCCTGCGCGGCGCTCACCCCCGGCAGCACCCGGACCGGCACATGCCGCCACTCGGGCCGGGCCGCGACCTCGACGACGGCGGCGGCCATCGCGAAGACGCCGGGATCGCCGGACGAGACGACGACGACGCGCGCGCCCTGCGAGGCGAGCCGCAGCGCGAACTCGGCGCGCTGGGCCTCCACCCGGTTGTCGCTGGCGTGGACCCGCCGGCCGGGGCGCACGGCGACGCGACGAAGATACGTGTCGTAGCCGACCAGGTCGGTGGCGGCATCGAGGGCGGCAGCGACCTCCGGGGTGGTCTGGGCGTCCGGTCCGGGCCCCAGACCCACCACCGTCACGGTGCCGGCGGGCGCCGACCCACCGGGCACGACCTCACCGGGCACGGTCTCGGTGGGCACGGTCTCGACGGGCGTCGTCGCCGCGGACCCGCCGGCGGCGAGGGGATTGTTCCGGCGACCGGGCACCACGACGAGCGAGAAGTACGGCACCGAGTCCGGGTCGACGTCGACCACCTTCGCGATGCGCTGACGACCGGTCGAGGCGCGCTCGACGTACCAGGCCTCCTCGACCCGCCCGGCCGCCGCGAGTGCCTCGCGGACCTTGCCGAAGGTCCGCCCGAGCTTCATCACCGCGAGGGCCTCGCCGGACCGGAAGTGCGCGATCAACTCGTCGGCCGCGGCGGTGCCGGGCAGGACGGTGAGCGTCTCCTCGCCCTCGACGAGCGGGATGCCCAGGGCCGCCGAGGCGGCGCTCACCGAGGTGACGCCCGGCACGATCTCGGCCCGGAACCGGTCGGACAGCCGCTTGTGCATGTGCATGTACGAGCTGAAGAACAACGGATCGCCCTCGGCCAGGAGCACCACGTCGCGGCCGGCGGCGAGGTGACCGGCCAGGAGTTCGGCGCTGTCCCGGTAGAAGTCGGCCATCGCACCGGCGTAGCCGCCCGGATGATCGGTGGTCTCCACGGTGAGCGGATACATCAGCCGCTCCTCGATCTGGCCGGCCCGCAGGTACGGTTCGGCGACCGAACGGGCGATCGAGTTCCCGTGCCGGGCGCAGTGGTAGGCGATCACCGGCGCCGCGGAGATCAGGCGGGCGGCCTTGACCGTCACCAGTTCGGGGTCGCCCGGACCCAGACCGATGCCGTACAGATTTCCCGGGGTGCTCATGTCGCTCACTCCACCGGACTCGCGAGGGCGTTGATCGCGGCGGCGGTGATGGCCGAGCCGCCGCGGCGCCCGGTCACGGTGACGAACTCCAGGTCGTGGCGTGCGGCGAGGGCCGCACACGATTCGGCGGCGCCGACGAATCCGACCGGGGCGCCGACGATCGCGGCGGGACGGGGCCAGCCGTCGTCGATCAGATCGAGCAGCGCGAACAGGGCGGTCGGCGCGTTGCCGATCGCGACCACCGCGCGGTCCAGGTCGTCGCGCCAGAACTGCAGCGCCGCGGCCGTCCGCGTGGTGCCCATGCGCTCGGCGAGCTCGGCCAGCCCGGGTTCGCCGAGGTGACAGCGCACCGGATTGTCGGCGGGCAGCCGCTTGCGGGTGATCCCGGAGGCCACCATGGTGGCGTCGCAGAGGATCGGGCCTCCCGCGGCGAGCGCGGCCCGGGCCGCCGACACCACCCCGGGGGTGGCGACGACGTCGCGCGCGAGATCGGTCTGACCGCTCGCGTGGATCATCCGAACCACCACGGGTTCGACGTCGGGGGAGAAGGCGGCGAGATCGGACTCGGCCCGGATGGTGGCAAAGGACTGGCGGTAGATGGCCGCACCGTCACGCAGATAGTCGCTCATGGCGGGTTCAGCGTACTGCGGAGCGGATGCGGGGCCCGCGCCCAGGGAGTCACGTCCCGGGCAGACCGACCGGGCCGGGGCCCGCCACGCGCACCACGGCGTCCGGGCCCGCCCCGCACGACCGCTCGCATCCCACCCAGTGCTCGTGGCCGTCGAACTCGCCGCCGCCGGCCACGTGGTCGGCGAGGAGACGGCGGACGTCGGCGCGGCTCTTGGCGCATCCGGGGGAGCCGGTGCACGCGCCGACCCGGGTCCACGGCGAGTGCGCGTCGAACACGAAACCCATCGGGGCGAGCACCTTCACGACGGTCTCGGCGACGCCCTCCGTCAGATCCGTGATCAGCAGTTCACGATCCGGGGTGACGATCAGCGGGGCGCCGATCGCCGCGGCGAACTGCGCCTGGCGCGCGGAGAGACGCCCGAACGGTGTCACCGCGCCCAGCAGGATGCGGCCGTCGGACTGGTCGAACCATCCGACCCGCGGCCCGGGCACCGGATCGGGTCCGGTCGCCGCACCGCCGGGCCGACCCAGACCGGCGAGACCGCGGTGCAGGTCGGCGGCCTCGTCGTCGGACAGGTCGCCGATGCGCCACGCCCCGGTGCGCCGGGCCAGGAAGTCCCGGGCGACGTCGAGCATCAGCGCCGGCGCGTCGGTCAGGGACACCAGGCGTCCGCTGCGCCGGCCGGCGAGCACCAGTTCGACGGCATCGCTCGCGTGTTCCCCCGCCCACACGGCCACGACGTCGGGGGTGCGGGCCAGGACGTCGCCGCGCCCGTCGTCGAACCCGAACCAGAAACGGCCCGAGAGGTCGACGCTCCATGCCGCCTCGCCGAGCGCCGCATGCAGCCGGTCGGCGGCGTCCCAGAGCGCCGGCGTGCCGCCGAGCCGTCCGGTCAGCGGGGAGACGACGATGTTGCGCACCCGATCGTGGGTCCGGCTGCCGGCCAGCCCCGCGGCGATCATCGCGTCGGCGAAGTCCGGCACCGACTCGGCGGGGATGCCGCGCACCTGGACGTTGGCGCGGCCGGTGAACTCGAGGTGGCCGTCGCCGTAGGTCTCGGCGGCGAGCGCGAGGGCCTCGAGTCGGGCCGGGTCGATCCGGCCGCCCGGCAGACGGAGTCGCGCGAGGTGCCCGTCGGCGGCCGCATGGGTCGCGAACACTCCGGGACAGCGATCGGCGGGTCTGTTCACAAGCCCAGGGTAGAGCGCGCCGGATGTTCTACGCTCGATGCCGTGTCAGCACCGGTCGTTCTCGCTCCGGCGGAGGCCCGGCCCCGGGTCGATGCCCTCTCCCGGCTCACCGTCGCCCTGATCGGCTCCGGCTTCGCCGGCGGGGAGGCGCTGTTCCTCGCCGAACGCTGCGCGCATCGGCTGGATCTGGGCGACGCGGAGATCCTCGACTTCGGCTCGGCGGTGTCGGTGCAGTACGTCGCCGCCGACGGCTCCTCGGTGATGCGGACCGCGCGGACCGACGGCGTGGGCACCATCAACTGCCGCGAGATGAAGTATCTGAGCCAGGTCGCGGAGGCGACCGCGGCCGGGACGCTCGATGCGCGGGGCGTCCTGACCGCGCTCGAGGCGATCGACGCCCGCTCGGGGCCGAAGGTGTGGGTCACCGCCGCGGGCCTGGCGGTCCTGGCCTTCGCCATCGCCCTGCAGGTCGGCATCGGCTGGCTGCCCGCACTCCTCACCGCCGTCGCCCAGATCTTCGTGACGCTCTTCGCCGCGCTGCTGGGGCGGCTCGGCGTCAACCGGCTGTTCGGCTGCGCGGCGCAGGCGATCCTCGCGGCGTCGCTCATCGGGCTC
Source organism: Gordonia sp. (in: high G+C Gram-positive bacteria) (assembly GCF_047600385.1). GTDB lineage: Bacteria > Actinomycetota > Actinomycetes > Mycobacteriales > Mycobacteriaceae > Gordonia. Next base: position 3,072,654 of record NZ_JASGKZ010000001.1, read on the forward strand.
GCCTACCGGGTCGGGGCGGTGACCGGCATCGATGCCGCCGCCGCGATGGCGGTGCCGTGGCTGCTGACGATCCCCCTCCCGATCCTCATCGCCCTGGTGGTCGACGTGGTCTACAACCGGCCCGCCGGAGCGGTGGTCCGCGGTTTCGTGGTGGTCCTCGGCGGCGGCGGAGTCGCCCTGGGCGCCTACGCCGTGCTCAGCGTGCTGCAGGCGCTCGATCCGCCCGTCCACCGCGACATCACCCTGCCGACGCTGCCGATCTGGCTCGGACTGGTCGCCTCGATCGTCGGCGCCGTCGCCAACGCGATGGCCAACGGCGGGGGCCGTGACCTGCTGCTGCCCGCCGCGGTGATCGGCCTGTTCACCGCCTCGGTGAATCAGACGCTGATCCACGCGGCGCACTTCCCGCCCGGATGGGCCACCCTGGTGGCGTCGGCGGTGCTCGGCTACTGCTGCGCCTTCTGGTCGCGCCGCAGCCCGTACCCGGTGAGCGCGCTGGCGCTGATGGGCATCACCGGCGCGATCCTGCCCGGCCTGACCGTGTACGAGGGGGTCGCCGAGACCGTCTTCGGCGGTGACGGCACCGCAGCCTTCGAGCAGGCGATCATGACCGGTGTCGGCATCGGCGTGGGTGTGGCCGCCGGCGTGCTCCTGGCGACCCGCCGCCTGGTGCGCCGCGACTGACGCGGCGGGGTGAGCATGTCCTAAGCTGACCGACGAGACCGACCGACGCGGAAAGCCGGTGTGAATCCGGTGCGGTCGCGCCACTGTGAGGCCCGGCGGAAGCGCCGTCGGCGCCGAGCCAGACCCGCGTCGTTCACGGCGGCCGCCGACCGGTGCGGCCGCCGCACCATCGACGCCGGGCGCGCCACCCGGCAGGGAGTAGGCACACGCCCCGTGATCACACTGCTGTCCACCTCGGACACCGATCTGCGCACCGCCGCCACCAGCGGCGCCGACTACACCGTCGCGAACCCCTCGCGGATCCTGCTCGACGAGATCCCCGCGCTCGTCGACGGGGCCGACCTCGTCGTCGTCCGTCTCCTCGGCGGCAGGCGGGCGTGGGAGGAGGGCCTGGACGCGGTGCTGGCCGGGTCGTCGCCCGTCGTCGTGCTGTCGGGTGAGTTGAATCCCGACCCGGATCTGATGTCGCTGTCGACGGTGCCCGCCGGTGTCGCCGCGCAGGCGCACAGCTACTTCGTCGCCGGCGGCCGCGAGAACTTCGTACAGGTGCACAACTTCCTCTCCGACACCGTCCTGCTGACCGGTCTGGGCTTCGAACCGCCGGTCGAGACCCCGAACTGGGGGGTGCTCGAGCGGACCGCGCACGGCCCTTCGACGGGCTCAGGGGACGACGGGACGGGCGCAGGGGACGAGGCGGGCTCAGGGGGCGGGGCCGGGACGACGCCGCGGATCGGTGTGCTCTACTACCGCGCCCAGCATCTGGCGGGCAACACCGACTACATCGACGCGCTCTGTGCGGCGCTGGAGACCGCCGGCGCCGAGGCCGAGGGCATCTTCTGCGCCTCGCTGCGTGCCGCCCCGGACGAGTTGATCGAGCATCTCGGCCGGTTCGACGCCCTCGTGGTGACCGTGCTGGCCGCCGGCGGCACCGTCCCGGCCACCGCGAGCGCGGGCGGCGACGACGAGGCCTGGAACGTCGAACGCCTCGCCGCCCTCGACATCCCGATCCTGCAGGGCCTGTGCCTGACCTCCTCGCGGGCCGCCTGGGCCGAGAACGAGGACGGCATGTCGCCGCTCGACGTCGCCAGCCAGGTCGCGGTGCCCGAGTTCGACGGCCGCATCATCACCGTGCCGTTCTCGTTCAAGGAGTTCGACGACAACGGTCTCCCGTACTACGCCCCCGATGCCGAGCGCTGCTCCCGCGTCGCCGGGATCGCCGTGGCGCACGCGCGTCTGCGGCACCTGCCGATCGCCGACAAGCGGGTCGCCCTGCTGCTGTCGGCGTACCCGACCAAGCACGCCCGCATCGGCAACGCGGTCGGCCTGGACAGCCCGCGCTCGCTGATCCACCTGTTCCGGGCGCTGGCCGCCGCCGGATACGACCTCGGCGACGGCGCGATCCCCGGTCTGGGCGCCGCCCCGGACGACGACGACCCCGACGCCCTGATGCACGCCCTGATCGACCAGGGCGGCCAGGACCCGGACTGGCTCACCGAGGAGGCGCTGGCCGCCAACCCGATCCGGGTGAGCGCGGCGGACTACACCGCCTGGTTCCAGGGCCTGCCCGACGGGCTGCGCACCGACGTCGTCGAGCATTGGGGGCCGCCGCCCGGCGAGCTCTTCGTGGACCGGACCGCCGACCCCGCCGGGGAGATCGTCATCGCCGCGATGACCTTCGGCAACGTGGTCCTGCTGGTGCAGCCGCCGCGCGGTTTCGGGGAGAACCCGGTCGCGATCTACCACGATCCCGACCTGCCGCCGAGCCACCACTACCTGGCGAGCTACCGCTGGCTGGCCTCGCGGTCCGCGACCGACGGCTGGGGGTTCGGCGCCGACGCGATCGTGCACGTGGGCAAGCACGGCAACCTGGAGTGGCTGCCCGGCAAGACGCTCGCGATGTCCGCCGACTGCGGCACCGACGCCGCCCTCGGCGACCTGCCGCTGATCTACCCGTTCCTGGTGAACGACCCGGGTGAGGGCACGCAGGCCAAACGCCGCGCCCACGCGGTGCTCGTCGACCACCTGATCCCGCCGATGGCGCGGGCCGAGACTTACGGCGACATCAACCGCCTGGAGCAGCTGCTCGACGAGCACGCCAACATCTCCGCGCTCGACCCGGCCAAACTGCCCGCCATCCGGCAGCAGATCTGGACGCTGCTCACCGCGGCCAAGATGGACCAGGATCTCGGACTGGCCGACCGGCCCGAGGAGGACGTCTTCGACGACATGCTGCTGCACGTCGACGGCTGGCTGTGCGAGATCAAGGACGCCGCCATCCGCGACGGCCTCCACGTGCTCGGGCAGGCCCCGGACGCCGAGATGGAGATCGACCTGGTGCTGGCCATGCTCCGCGCGCGCCAGCTCTGGGGCGGGAGCCGCACCCTGCCGGGTCTGCGGGAGGCGCTCGGACTCGACGAGGCTTCCACGCAGCGCCGCGAGGTCGATCGCGTCGAGGCGATCGCCCGTGAACTCGTGACCGCGTGTGCGGCCGGCGACTGGTCGTCGGAGGCGATCACCGCGGCCGCGGCCGGCCATCCGGTCGCGGTGGGGGAGATCCTGCACTTCGCCGGGGAGGAGGTGGTGCCGCGGCTGCGCCAGACCTCCTGCGAGATCGACCGCGTCCTCCACGCCCTCGACGGCGGATTCATCCCGGCCGGCCCGAGCGGATCGCCGCTGCGCGGACTGATCAACGTGCTGCCCACCGGCCGCAACTTCTACTCGGTCGACCCCAAGGCGGTGCCCTCGCAGCTGGCCGCCGAGACCGGCCGGGCTCTGGCCGACTCGCTTCTCGAGCGCTACCTCGCCGACCACGGCGAGTACCCGAAGTCCGTCGGCCTCTCGGTGTGGGGCACCAGCGCCATGCGGACCTCCGGCGACGACGTCGGCGAGGTGCTCGCACTGCTCGGCGTCACCCCGGTGTGGGACGAGGCCTCGCGCCGCGTCACCGGGCTGGAACTGATTCCGCTCGAGGAGCTCGGCCGCCCGCGCATCGACGTCACGATCCGGATCTCGGGCTTCTTCCGGGACGCCTTCGCCCACGTCGTCACGATGCTCGACGACGCCGTGGCCCTCGCCGCCGACGCCGACGAGTCCGACGAGCAGAACCACGTGGCCGCCCACACCCGCGCCGCGCTCGCCGAACACGGGGATGCCCGGCGGGCGACGACCCGCGTCTTCGGCTCCCGTCCGGGCACCTACGGCGCCGGTCTGCTGCAGCTGATCGACTCCAAGCAGTGGCGCACCGACGAGGACCTGGCCGCGGTGTACACCGAGTGGGGCGGCTACGCCTACGGCCGTGGTCTCGACGGCGTCCCGGCGGTGGACGACATGCGGGCGGCGTATCGCCGTATCGCCGTCGCCGCGAAGAACACCGACACCCGCGAGCACGACATCGCCGACTCCGACGACTACTTCCAGTTCCACGGCGGCATGGTGGCCACCGTGCGGGCGCTCACCGGCGAATCGCCCGAGGCGTACATCGGCGACTCGACCCGCCCGGACACCGTGCGCACCCGCACCCTGTCGGAGGAGACCGCCCGCGTCTTCCGCGCCCGCGTGGTGAACCCGCGCTGGCTGGCGGCCATGCGCAAGCACGGTTACAAGGGCGCGTTCGAGATGGCGGCCACCGTCGACTACCTCTTCGGCTACGACGCCACCACCGACGTCGTCGCGGACTGGATGTACGAGAAGCTCACCGAGTCGTACGTCCTGGACGAGACGAACCGGGAGTTCCTGGAGCAGTCGAATCCGTGGGCGCTGCACGGCATCGCCGAACGCCTGCTGGAAGCGAACGAGCGCGACCTGTGGCAGTCCCCGCCGCCGGAGATGCTCGACCGGCTCCGCCGCGTGTACCTGGAGGCCGAGGGCGAGATCGAAGGCCGCCGCGAGGAGTAGGTCGGGTCGCGCGCATGACGGAACAGCGGTGACGAAGGGCACCCCGATCCTGGTATGCGGGGGACCGAGGGGAGGCGAGTGGCCGCCGCCACGGCGCATTCGGGAACCGGACCGGACATGCGTGCGTTATACCGATAGGCAAGTCGCACACACGCCACACGCGTGGGAAGGTCGGAACATGAAGCGCTGGGTGTTCGTCGGATACGTCGCGGTGGAGATCGCCGCCTTCTGGGCGATGGCGCACTTCTTCGGCTGGGGCTGGGCGATCCTCCTCACCGTCGCCGCCATGGCCGTCGGAGTCGCCGTCCTCGGCAACCGGGCCCGCGAGATCGTCGCCGGCGCCCGCAGCATGGGGCCCGACCGGTCGACACCCGGTCAGGCGTTCACCGACTCGGCCCTGTTCGCCGGCGCGTCGATCCTGACGATCCTGCCCGGCGTGGTCGGCACCGTGGTGGGTCTGGCACTGCTGTCGCGGCCGGTCCGCCGCAGGATGGAACCCGTGGTCACCGCCGCGGCCACCCGGAAGGTGCAGTCCCTGGCCGACCGCGTCTCCGTGATCGGCATGGCGCCGAACGGCTACGTCGACGGCACCGTGGTGCGCGAGGAGAAGGCCGAGGGCAGCGTGATCGTCGAGACGACGGTCCGCAACCCGGACGGCACCATCCACGTCGACCGGCCCGCGCTTCCGCCGGTGATCGACGGCACCGTGATCGACGGCGGGGCGGCCGACGAGCCCGCCGCTCCCCAGCGCTGACGCGCATCACGACGACCCCCGACATGACGGACCCCGCCCGACGGCGGGGTCCGTCGCCGTTCTGAGACACTGGACCGCGTGACCACGCAGCTCCTCCTCGGCGGCCTCGTTTACTCCTCTCCGGCGGTTCCGGACGCCACGGCGTTCGCCGTCACCGACGGCCTCGTCGTCTGGGTCGGATCCGACGACGTCGGACGCGCCCTGCACCCCGACGCGGAGATCGTCGACCTGCAGGGCCGGTTCGTCAGCCCCGCCTTCGTCGACTCGCACGTCCACCTCACCGACACCGGTCTCGCGCTCGACGGCCTGGACCTCTCCCGCGCCGCCGGCCGCACCGAGTGCCTGCGTGAGCTGGGTGCGTACCTGGCGGCGCACCCTTCGACGGGCTCAGGGAGCGGAACGGAGGGCTCAGGAAGCGGGGCCGAGGGCTCGGGGAGCGGGGCTGCCGACGAAGTGGTCTGGGGGATGGGCTGGGACGCCTCGGCCTGGGTCGACGCCGGTCCCGGCGAAGACCGGCCGCCCTCGACGGCCGACCTGGACGCCGTCGCCGGCGACCGCCCGGTCTACCTGGCCCGGATCGACGAGCACTCCGCCGCCGCGTCCAGCGCACTGCGCGCACGGGTGCCCGGCCTCAGCGAGGCACCGGGGTACGACGACCAGGCGCCGCTGTTCGCCGAAGCGCACCACCTGGTCCGCGCCCACGCCCGCGCCCTCCTCACCCCGGACCAGCGTCGGCGTGCGCAACTGCGCGCCCTCGACCACGCCGCCGCACACGGCGTGGTGGCCGTGCACGAGAACGGCGGCCCGGAGATCAGCGGTCTCGACGACTTCCGGTCCCTGGCCGACCTGGACCATCCGGTGCGGGTGCGCCGCTACTGGGGCCAGTGCGTGTCCAGCGCCGACGAGGCCCGCGCGGTGGTCGCCGAGACCGGGGCCGACGCGATCGGCGGCGACCTGTTCGTCGACGGCGCCCTCGGCTCGCACACCGCGCTGCTGAGCGAGTCGTACACCGACCGCCCGGACACCCGCGGCGTCGCCTACCTCGACTACGACCGGATCCGCGACCACCTGCGGGCCACCACCGAGGCCGGGATCCAGGCCGGTTTCCACGTGATCGGCGACGCCGCGGCCGCGCTGGTCGCCGAGGCCGTCGCCGAGCTCGCCGACGAACTCGGCACCCCGGCGCTGGCCCGCTGCGCACACCGCCTCGAACACGCCGAGATGGTCACTCCCGAGCAGGCCGAGCTCTTCGCCCGCTGCGGTTTCGTCGCCAGCATGCAGCCGCTGTTCGACGCCGCCTGGGGCGGGCCCGACCGGCTCTACGCGCAGCGCCTCGGCGACCGCGCCGCGACCCTGAACGACTTCGCCGGACTCTCCAAGGCCGGTGTCGCGTTGGCGTTCTCCAGCGACGCCCCGGTCTGCCCGATCGATCCCTGGGCGACGGTGCGGGCGGCGGCGCACCATCACCGTCCGACCAGCGCGATCTCGCCGCGCGCGGCGTTCGCCGCGGCCACCCGCGGCGGCTGGCGCGCCGGGGGCGTCAACGACGGACTCACCGGAACCCTGGTCCCCGGCGCACCCGCGCACTACGCGGTCTGGGACGTGGAGGACCTCGTCGTCGCCCCGTCGCATGCCGGGGTGCAGCGCTGGTCCACCGATCCGCGGTCGCGGGTCCCCGCCCTGCCCGACGTGACGCCCGGCGTCCACCTGCCGCAGTGCGTGCTGACCGCGGTGGCCGGCGACGTGATCTACTCGCGAGATCCGCGGTGACCCCGGGACCGGAAGCGCCTGGATCGGAGACTCCCGGGCCCGAGACGCCGGGATCGGAGACCCCGCAACCGGAGGCCCCGAGCACGGGGACCGAAGACCGGGTGCGTCTGGGACCGGTCACGATGCCGCGGACCGCCGCACGACTCGCCGCCGCCGCGTTCGCCGGACTGCTGATGTATCTGGCGTTCCCGCCGATCGGGATGTGGCTGCTGACACCGCTCTCGCTGGGCATCCTGTACGCCTGTCTGCGGCCGGGCCGGCCGCGGGCCCGGGCCGGGGCGCTCACCGGGTTCGTGTTCGGGCTCGGGTTCTTCGTGCCGCTGCTGCCGTGGATCGGCGAGTTCGTCGGCGCACTGCCGTGGATCGCGCTGTCGGTGGTGCTGGCGGGCTATCTCGCGCTGTTCGGGGCGATGGCGACGGTCACGATGCGGCTCCCGGCGCACCGCTGTGGTTCGCGCTGTGCTGGATGGCGATCGAATGGCTGCGGTCGTCGTTCCCGTTCGGCGGTTTCCCGTGGGGTGCGGCCGCGTTCAGCCAGACCGAGGGGTTCTTCCTGCCGATCGCGCGCTGGATCGGCGTGCCCGGCCTCGGGTTCGTGCTGGCGCTGCGGCGCCGGGCCGCCGCCTGGTGCTCGGGCTGGTCACCCGCGGGCACCGGGGAGAGGACCCCCTCGCGGATCGCGGCGCTGGCTGGCCGCGGCAGCCTTCGCCGCGGTGCCCTTCGGCGCTGGCCGGATCTGGCTCTCGCGACGGCGCACCGCCGACCGGACGGCGGCCCGACCGTCTCGGTCGGCGGCGGTGCAGGGCAATGTGCCGCGCCTCGGACTCGACTTCAACGCCCAGCGCCGCGCGGTGCTCGACAACCACTTCCGGGAGACCCTCCGGCTGGCCGAGGACGTCGATCTGGGCGAACGACCGGAAACCGCAGGTGGTGCTGTGGCCGGAGAACGCCTCGGACATCTCGCCGATCGACAATCCCAATGCGACCCAGGTGGTCCGGGCCGCGGTCGACGCCATCGGGGTCCCGATGGTCTTCGGCACCTGCTCAGCCCGGACCCGTTCACCGACGCCGCCTCGGACGCCGAGACCGGCCCGACCAACACGGTTCTGGTGTGGGAGACCGAGAACGGCGACGCCGCACTCGAACCCTCGGCGCGCTACGACAAGCACATCATCCAGCCGTTCGGCGAGTATCTGCCGTGGCGGAGCTTCTTCTCGCTGTTCTCCTCCTACGCCGAGCGCGCCGGGAACTTCCGGCCCGGCAGCGGGGCCGTCGGTGGTGCCGGTCCGCACCATCCGACGGCACCCTGCCGCTCGGCGTCTCGACGTGCTGGGAGGTCGCCTTCGATCGTTCCCCCGCCAGGCGGTCCGCGACGGCGCCCGGCTGCTCTTCGTCCCGACCAACAATGCCACGTTCGGCGACACGGACATGACCTACCAGCAGCTCGCGATGTCGCAGGTGCGGGCGGTGGAGACCGGGCGCAGTGTCGCCGTCGTCGCGACCAGCGGTGTCAGCGCGCTGATCACGCCGGACGGGCAGGTGGTCAGCAACAGCGAGATCTTCGATCCGGCGATGCTCACCGCAGATCTGCCGCTGCGCACCGGGCACACCCCGCCGGTGACCCTGGGAGGGTGGCCCCAGGCCCTGCTCGACGGTCGCGCGGTGCTCGGCGGATTTTTGTTCGCGCTGCTCCGACATACTAGGTTCGATACGTTCGGCGGACGCCGAACGGGAACAGACTCGGAAGACAACAGACGAGGGGTCGAAGCATGACGGATAGTCGCCAGGGGGCCGACCAGGTCGTCGGTCCGCAGGGCGCGGGCGGACTGGTCGTGATTCCGACGTTCAACGAGCGGGAGAATCTTCCGGTCATCGTCGCACGCCTGCTGGAATCGTTGCCGGACGTCCACGTGCTGGTGGTCGACGACTCGAGCCCGGACGGCACCGGCGACGTCGCCGACGAGCTGGCCGCGAACGACGACGCCGGGCGCATCCACGTGATGCACCGCACCGTGAAGGACGGCCTGGGCAAGGCGTACCTCGCCGGATTCGCCTGGGGCCTGGACCGCGACTATCCGGTGATCATCGAGATGGACGCCGACGGCAGCCACGCGCCCGAGCAGCTGCACCGCCTGCTGGAGGGCGTCAACGACGGCGCCGACCTGGTGATCGGATCGCGTTACGTGCCCGGCGGGCAGCTGGTGAACTGGCCCAAGCGCCGCGAGTTCCTGTCCAAGGGCGCCAACACCTATGCGCGGCTGGCGCTGGGCAGCAGGATCCGCGACATCACCGCCGGCTACCGCGCCTACCGCGCGCCGGTGCTGCGGGCCATCGGACTCGACGACGTCGAGTCGGCCGGCTACTGCTTCCAGATCGACCTCGCCTGGCGCACCCTGCAGAACGGGTTCACCGTCGCCGAGGTGCCCATCACGTTCACCGAACGCGAGGTGGGCGAGTCGAAGATGGACGGCGGCGTGATCGCCGAGTCGTTCCTCAACGTGGCCCGCTGGGGCTGGCAGGGCCGCACCGCGCGTCTCCGCCGGAAGTAGCAGGAGGCCACCCGCGCCTCGGCCGGTACGACGACAGCCCGGTACGACGACAGAGGAGCCCCGGATCCGATCGGGTCCGGGGCTCCTCTGCGCGGTGCGTGGATTCAGGCGGAGCCGGTGCGACGACGCTTCTGCAGCAGATCCATGCGCTCCTTGAGCAGTACCTCGAGCTCCTCCTCGGAGCGGCGCTCGAGCAGCATGTCCCAGTGGGTGCGCGGCGGCTTGACCTTCTTCTCGTCGGGCTCGGCGCCCTCCAGGATGGTGCCCTCCATACCGTTCTTGCACGGCCACTTCGAGGGGACCTCGGCGTCGTCGGCGAACGGGATGTCGAAGATCTCGCCGTTGTCGGTGCGGTACTGCACGATCCGGCGGGGTGCGAGGTCGTGATCGCGGTCGGTCTCGTAGCTCACCGCACCCATGCGGCTTCCACGGAGTACTCGATCAGCCATGTAGCTTTGTTCCTCTCACTTCAGGTCAACAGAACCATCCTACGCGTCCGGCGGCCGCGAGGCACCCGTGCGCCGCCGACCCGAAGGAACGTCCGACGGGGTACCGTCTCCTCGTGTCCGAATCGCCTGCCCGTCAGCGTTCCTCTTCATGCGCCTGGTGCGGCCGCGAGATGGTCGACTCCGACCGCGGTCGCCGTCGTAAATACTGCAAACGGTCGTGCCGGCAGCGCGCGTACGAACAGCGAACGCTCACCGAGGGCACCGCCATTCCCGCCGATGCGCTGATCCTCTCGCCGGACGAGGTGTCGGGGTTCGGCGACCGGATGTTCGCGTTGCGCTGCGCCGCCGAGGACCTGCGGACCGCGCTCGCCGAGGGCGAGGACCGCGACGACCTGGCCGCGATGGCCGACGAGTTGGTCGCGCTCGCCAGGGAAGCCGAACGCCTCCGGTGACGGCGCTCCGGGTCTTCGCGCCGTCGCTGGTCAGCACCCTCGCCGCGCTCGCCGCCGCCTACCTCTACGACGGTGCGAGCGCACTGATCCTCTGCGCCCTCCTCGGGATCCTGGAGGTCTCCCTCTCCTTCGACAACGCGGTGATGAACGCGACGATCCTGGAACGGATGCACCCGTTCTGGCAGCGGATGTTCCTCACCGTCGGCGTGCTGATCGCGGTCTTCGGCATGCGCGTGCTGTTCCCGCTGCTCATCGTGTGGGCCACCGCGGGCCTGGCGCCCGGGGCCGCCCTCGACCTGGCCCTGCACCCGCCCGCGCACGAGACGGCCCAGAACCCCGGTTACGCGACGATCCTCACCGCGGCGCACCCGCAGATCGCCGCACTGGGCGGCGTGTTCCTGCTGATGGTGTTCCTGGACTACCTGTTCGACGACGAGCGGCCCCTCTGGGGCCGGTTCGTCGAATCACGGCTGGCCCGGATCGGCCGGATGAAGCACGCCGCGGTGATCGTCGCCCTGGTCGCCCTGCTCGGCGGGGCGGCCGCGGTCGACGACGACCGGCGCGCCGCGGTGCTCGTCGCCGGCATCGTGGGACTGCTGCTGTACCTGGCGATCCAGGGGCTGACCACCCTGTTCGGCGTCACGGGGCCGTCGACCCCGACGGCCGACGACGATGCGGCCGCAACGCCGCCGGGCGCGGGATCCCGGCCGGTGCCGGTCGCCGGCCGGGCGGCGTTCTTCCTGTTCCTCTACCTGGAGATGCTCGACGCGTCGTTCTCGTTCGACGGCGTGATCGGGGCGTTCGCCCTCACCTCCGATCCGATCGTCATCGCCCTCGGACTCGGCTTCATCGGCGCGATGTTCGTGCGCTCGATCACCGTCTACCTGGTGCGGACGGAGGCGCTCGCGCACTACCGCTATCTCGCCAACGGCGCCCACTGGGCGATCGGCACGCTGGCGGTGATCCTGCTCGTGAGCCTCCGGTACGAGGTGAACGAGGTGGTGACCGGTCTGGTCGGCATCGCCTTCATCGGGGCGGCGATGTACTCCAGCGTCCGGGCCGACCGCGCTGACCGGAGGAATGCGCGGCCCGCTGTGCGCTGAGCAGGGGTCGACCGTCCTGCCCGGCCTGCCCCGTCCTGTCTGCGGGCTGGCCTAGACTGCACTCTTGTGAAGACTGCATCGGGAGACGATGATCACGAGATCCGGCAGTCCGTCGTGCTCCCGGAGCCCGGCGCCTCGGCGAATCCGCTGCAGCGGGCGGGCGCGCTGCTGGCCCGGACCGATGCCGAGCGGACCGATGGTGCGGGCCGCGCAGTTCGCGCGGCGGCTGACCCCCGCCGAACCGGTCACCGGGCGGTCGACGACGCTGGACCGGCTCGCCCGGGCGATCGAGGACGTGAACGCCGAACGCCCGAGTGCGGTCCGCGAACTCGGGCTCGCCTCGGTCTCGGTGTGGCGGTCGCTGCTCGGCCGGAAGACGCCCGACCCGTCGGAGCCGACTCCGGTGACGATCCTGTTCACCGATCTCGTCGACTTCTCCCGGTGGGCGCTGCGGGTCGGCGACGACCGCGTGCTGGAGTTGATGAACGCGGTCAACGATGCGTGCGAGCGCGTGATCACCGACCGCGGAGGCCAGGTCGTCAAGACCCTCGGCGACGGCATGATGGCGGTCTTCGCCGACGGCGCCGAAGCGATCGCCGCCGCGCACGAGGCGGCGGGAGCGGTCAGCGCGATCCGGATCGACTCGTATCGTCCGGCGCTGCGGGCGGGGGTGCACACCGGTGCGCCGCGCGCCGTCGGCGACGACTTCCTGGGGGTGGACGTGAACATCGCCGCGCGCGTCTGCGCCGCGGCGAAGGCCGGCGAGGTGTACGTCAGCGGACCCACGCTGGACCTGGCCGGGCCCGAGGGCTACACGGTGAAGCACAAGCGTTTCAAGGCCAAGGGCGTCCCGAAGGATCTCAGGGTGTATCGCGTGGTGCCCCGATACGACGACCCGGGGTACGACGAACCGGCCGGATACGCGGACCGATGACTTCGGGCTTCGACGACGACGAACTCGAGGCCTACTACCGGATGATCGAGGCGCGGTCGGCCGAGCGCGGGCGGCCGCGGAGACGCCGGGAGAAGGCGGTGCGGTACGAGCCGCCGACGTGTCCGACGCCGGAGAAGATCGCCTACCCGACCCTCGCCGCGGTGACCGGGGCGATCCTCGCGGTGAGTCGTTCGTCGCGGCAGTCGCCGACCCTGCGCTGCTACGAGTGCCGCTGCGGTGCGTGGCATTTCACATCGTCGCGACGTGTCTGACCCCGTATCTCTGCCCCGCGGCCGCCCGGAGCGTCCCCGCGGGCCGAGGAGACGCCGAGCCGCCGGAGACGTCGAAGGCCCCGACCTGAGGTCGGGGCCTTCTTCCGTGACGTCTCGGTGACCGTCAGCCGCGGCGGCGCGGAGCGCCGAGGACGGCGACCGGCGTGTGTGCGACCTGCAGGTGCAGGCGGTCACGGGCGCTGAGATGGAACCGGGCGTTCACGCGGCGCGAGTAGCCGCGCATTCTTGGTCATGAGATCGGGACTGGTGCGATTCGGCATGCGTCCTCCTCCTTGGATCGGTTGATGTCCATCTATTAGTAACCAACCGTACAGCGGAAGTCAAACTACGTTGCCCGCGCGTTCACTTTCCGTTCACCTGAACGCCTGCAGTTCACCTTCCGCGTCGTGCTTCCGGGACCCGGCGCCCCGGGCCCGGGATCGGAGGGGGATCACCGGGCCCGGGTCGCCGGAGGCCGTCGGGAACGACGACGCCGGAACCGCATCGCTCAGCGGCGCAGTTCGAAGCGGTCGGCCTCCATCACCTTGGTCCAGGCCGCGACGAAGTCGTCGACGAACTTGCGGCGCGCATCGTCGCAGGCGTAGACCTCGACCAGGGCGCGCAGCTGGGAGTTGGAGGCGAAGACCAGGTCGGCCCGGGTGCCGGTCCACTTCTGTTCGCCGGTCTCGCGGTCGGCGCCGACGTAGGTGCCGTCCGGTGCCGCGGTCCACTTCACGTCCATGTCGAGGATGTTGGTGAAGAAGTCCGTCGACAGGGTGTCCTCGAGGTCGGTGAACACGCCGTGCCGGGTGCCGCCGTGGTTGGCGCCGAGCACGCGCAGGCCGCCGATCAGCGCGGTCGTCTCCGGGGCGGTGAGGGTCAGCAGCTGCGCGCGGTCGATCAGCAGCGCCTCGGCCGGGACCGCGACGTCGTCGGCCACGTAGTTCCGGAAACCGTCCCAGCGCGGTTCCATCGCGTGGAACGACTCGATGTCGGTGTCCTCCTGCGCGGCGTCGGTGCGTCCGGGGGTGAACGGGACGACGATGTCGAACCCGGCGTTCGCCGCGGCCTTCTCCACCGCGGCCGCGCCGCCGAGCACCACCACGTCGGCGAAGGAGATCTTCTTGTCGCCGCGCCGCAGGTGGGCCAGCCGGCCCTTCGGGTTGTTGTACGACTCGACGATGTCCTCCAGGACCGGGATCACCGCGCCGAGCTCGGCGGGCTCGTTGACCGCCCAGCTGCGCTGCGGCTCCAGCCGCAGGCGTCCGCCGTTGGCGCCGCCGCGCTTGTCGCTGCCGCGGAACGATGCGGCCGCCGCCCACGCGGTCTTGATCAGCTGGGAGACGGTGAGCCCGGAGGACAGGATCTCCTTCTTCAGCTCGGCGACGTCGCCGTCGTCGACCAGCGGGTGGTCCACGGCCGGGACCGGGTCCTGCCAGATCAGCGTCTCGGTCGGGGCCAGCGCGCCGCGGTAGCGGGACACCGGGCCCATGTCGCGGTGGGTCAGCTTGAACCAGGCGCGCGCGTAGGCGTCCTCGAACTCCTTGGGCTTCTCCAGGAAGCGGCGGGAGATCTTCTCGTAGGCCGGATCGAAGCGGAGCGCCAGGTCGGTGGTCAGCATCATCGGCTGGTGCTTCTTCTCGGGGTCGGCCGGATCGGGGACGCTGGTGGCGCCGGCGTTGTCCTTGGGGCGCCACTGCTGGGCACCGGCCGGGCTGGTGGTGAGTTCCCACTCGTAGCCGAACAGGGTCCAGAAGAAGTTGTTGTCCCAGGTGACCGGGGTGCTGTTCCAGGCGCCCTCCAGTCCCGAGCTGATCGCGTCGGCGCCGACGCCGGTGCGCGTCGGGTTCTGCCAGCCCAGACCCACCTGCTCCAGCGGCGCGGCCTCGGGTTCGGGGCCGAGCAGCGCGGCGTCGCCGTTGCCGTGGGTCTTGCCGAAGGTGTGGCCGCCGGCGATGAGGGCGACGGTCTCCTCGTCGTTCATCGCCATGCGTGCGAAGGTCTCCCGGATGTCCTCGGCGGCCTTGAGCGGATCGGGTTCGCCGTTGGGGCCCTCCGGGTTCACGTAGATCAGGCCCATCTGGACCGCGGCCAGCGGGTTCTCCAGGTCGCGCTCACCGGTGTAGCGGTTGTCGCCGAGCCATTCGGTCTCCGGACCCCAGTACACCTCCTCGGGCTCCCACTTGTCGGTGCGCCCGCCGGCGAACCCGAACATGGTCATGCCCATCTCCTCCATGGCGTAGGTGCCGGCGAAGACCAGCAGGTCGGCCCAGGAGAGCTTGGCGCCGTACTTCTGCTTGATCGGCCACAGCAGCCGCCGCGCCTTGTCCAGGCCCGCGTTGTCGGGCCAGCTGTTGAGCGGGGCGAAGCGCTGCATGCCGTGGCCCGCACCGCCGCGGCCGTCGCTGATCCGGTAGGTGCCCGCGGCGTGCCACGACATCCGGACGAACAGCGGGCCGTAGTTGCCGTAGTCGGCGGGCCACCACGACTTGGAGTCGTGCATCACCGCGTGCAGGTCGGCCTTGAGCTCGTCGAGGTCGACGGTCTCGAAGGCCGCGCCGTAGTCGAGATCGGGGTAGGGGTCGCCTTCGGCGGGGTTCTCGGCGAGGAGATGCAGATTGAGCTGGTCGGGCCACCAGTCACGGTTGCCGCCGCCTTCGGCCGGGGGCTTCATGGCGTGCATGGGGCAACCGCTCGCGGCGGTCGTGTCGTCTACTTCGGCGAGGGGCTGGTCGTCGGACACGGTGTTTCCTTTCGATGCGCCGAGGGCTTGTCGGCGGGGATGGGGCTGGACGTGGGAGGGGCTGAGTGGGGTGGGCGGGCTGGATCGGCGGAGTGGACGGGGTCAGTCGTCCGGCTGCTCGGCGTGACGGGCGAGGCAGTCGGGGCAGCGGCCCCAGTAGACGACCTCGGCCTCGTCGATCCGGAAGCCGTGCGTCTCGGAGGCGGTCAGGCAGGGGGCGGCGCCGACCGCGCAGTCGACGTCGCAGACCTCGCCGCACTCGCGGCAGACCACGTGGTGGTGGTTGTCGCCGGTGCGGGTCTCGTAGCGCGCGGCGTGCCCGGACGGCTGGATACGCCGCAGCAGACCCGCTTCGGTGAGGGCCCGCAGGACGTCGTAGACCGCCTGGCGCGAGACGTCGGGCAGTTCGCTGCGGACTGCCGCCAGGACGGTGTCGGT
This sequence comes from Gordonia sp. (in: high G+C Gram-positive bacteria), assembly GCF_047600385.1. Taxonomy (GTDB): domain Bacteria; phylum Actinomycetota; class Actinomycetes; order Mycobacteriales; family Mycobacteriaceae; genus Gordonia. The sequence continues at coordinate 3,088,696 of NZ_JASGKZ010000001.1, forward strand.
CACCGCGTGCGGACGGTGCTCCACGGCGGCCAGGACCGACAGCCGCGGCCGGGTCACCCGCAGACCCGCACCCCGGATCGCCGCGGTGAGCGCGGGCTCGTCGCGCGCCGGGTGGGCTGCGGGTTCGGTCTCGGTCATGGCCCCATTGTGCCCTAGTTTTCTGGACTTAGTCCAGAAATGATGGAAAACGAGGCCGGAAGTCCCGGTTCGGCGACGGCGCCGGCGAGGAAACGACGGGGGACGTCGACCATCATCGTGTCCACGACCTGCTCGGACACCCCCGCGCGCCGGAGTTCGGGGATCACCCGCTCGGAGATCTGCCGGTAGTTCCAGTTCGGGGCCACCCGGCGCTGCTTGACCGGGTCGAACCAGTCGCTGTAGCAGAACGCGCTCTGGGAGAGCGTGATCCGATCGGCGTATCCGGCGTCGAGGAGCGCCTGCAGCGTGGCCATCCGGGTGTCGTGGGGGAGCAGGACGTCGACGCCGAAGCGGTCCAGTCCGAGGATCGAGCCCGCGTCGGCGAGCTGCCGGAGATGGTCCAGGTCGCCGGTGTCCCCGGAATGGGCCAGCATCACCCGCCGCAGATCGATGCCCTCCTCGGCGAGGATCCGCTGCGCCACCAGACCCGACCGCGTGTGCGGGTTCGTGTGCACGACGACGGGGGCGCCGGTCGCGGCGCCGGCCTGGCCCACCGCGCGCATGATCCGCTCCACGCCCGGCGTCAGCCCCTCGGCCTCGATCACGCACACCAGCACCGCCGCCCGCACCCCGCCCGAGTTCGGGATGCCTTCGGTGAGGTCGCGGACGAACGCCTCGGCCAGCGGCTCGGGGGAGTCGTAGCCGAGCCCGGGACCGGTGTAGTGGAGCTGCAGGGGCAGATCGTTGTAGGTGAAGAACCCGGTGGCGACCAGGATGTTGAGATCGACCTGTTCGGCCACCCGACGCACCCGCGCCACGTTGCGGCCCATCCCGGGCACCGAGACGTCGACCAGGGTGTCGATGCCGAGTCCGGCGAGCTGATCGAGCCGTTCGACGGCGCCGGCGACCTGCGCCTCCTCGTCCCAGTCCGGCAGGAAGTTGAGCCGGTAGTCCTCGTTGAGGACGAAGACGTGTTCATGGGTCAGCACCGAACCCAGTGCCCCGGGGCGGATGGTCCCGGTGGCGGTGTTGATGGTCTCCATGACGCCCTTCGCTCACCCCGTGGAAGATCAGCCTAGGGCGGTCGCACCGTCGGAGGGGCCGATTCGGTGCACTCGCCCACCGCGGCGGGGCGTGGGGCCCACCGGGAGCCGATAGGCTGGCGACATGCTTCGTACGGGACAGACATTCGCCGGTCTGCGTGTCGTCGGCTCGCTCACGGTGAGCGAATCGGGTGAGGTCTACCTGGTCAAGGCGCCGCAGGCGCCGCGGGAGGACGTCCTGCTGCTCCTGCCCGAGTCGCGCGGCGCCGATCCGGCCTACCGGCAGACGTTCGACGCCGCCGCGACGGCCGCCGCCGGACTCGACCACCCGGCGATCGTGCCCGTCCGGTCGCACGGAGTCGAGGGCGGCAGGCTCTGGCTCAGATCCGGGTACGCCCCGGCCCCGGCCCTCGACGCGGTGCTCCGCCAGTCGGGCCCGTTCGCGCCCCGCGAGGCGGCCGCCGCGGTGACCGCCCTCGCCGGCGCGCTGGACGCGGCCCGGTCCGGCGGGGTCCCCGTCGGCGACCTGGCACCGGCGCAGGTGCTCGTCGAGCAGACGCCGCACGGCACGCGATACCTGCTGACGGGCCTGGGCGTGCCGCCGGCCGCCGGGCGGCCGCCGCGCCCGGAGGACCGGGCCGACCAGGCCGCGCTCGGCGAGGCGGCCGTCCTCCTCCTCACCGGGGCGGCCGCGACGGGGGCGCGGGTCACCGCGCTGCGCCCGGAGCTCCCGGGTGCCGTCGACGAGGTGCTCGACCGCGTCCGACGGCCCGCCGCGCAGCGGTACGAGTCGTGCGCGGACTTCGCGGCCGCGTTCTCGACCGCCCTACTGGGTGCGGACGAGGCCGGAGTCGTGGCCCGCGAGGCGTCGGCGACCGTCGCCGCCGCGGCCGCGGCGAAGGCCGATCAGCCGACGAACGCCTACCCGACGACCGGGCCGAACACGGCGGTTCCGCCGGCCGGGAGCACGGAGGCGACGTGGACGAACGCTCCGGCGCCGGGGTTCGGTCCGCCGCCGGGCGGTCCGCGCGGGAGCGGCCCCCAGCCGGTTCCGGGCGCGATGCCGCCGGGCGGGTACGGCCCGCCGCCGACCCGCCCGTACACCGGACCCGCGAGCGCGCCGTTCCCGCCGCAGCAGCCGTACGCCGCCGGCCCGGGCGGCTACCCGCAGCAGGGTCCGCCGTCCGCCGGTCTCCCCGTGGCGGGCCGCCCGGCGCCGGGCGGCGGTTCCGGCCGCGACAAGAAGATGCTCATCGCGCTCTTCGGCGGCCTGGGCGTGCTGCTCGTCGTCCTCGCGCTGGTGCTGGCGTTCGTCCTCGGCAGGGGAGGCGACGACACGACCACCGCGACGTCGAGTTCCAGTTCGACGACCACGACCACGACCGCCTCGAGCACCCGGGCCACGGCCACCGTGGTCGGCGGCGTCCCCACCGGTTGCGCGCTGGGAGCACCGATCGGCCGCAGCCGCTCGGACGGCCTCGATGCCGGTCCGGTCCGCATCCCGGCGACCGCGGTGCCGCAGGGCTGGAGCCCGGACCGGGGCAGCGTCATGCCGTTCCTGGTCACCACCGACGGCATCCGGGTAAGCCGACCGGCCGGGGAGAGCTGGCAGGCGCAGATCTTCGTGGGCACCCTGCCGGTCACGTTCACCGGCGACCTGGCGGCCGTCGCCCGCAAGTACGCCGAGTGCGTCGCCGAGATCCCGGGTTATGAGAACTCCGGTGCCCGGCCGACGGTGATCGACCATCAGGAGAGCGGGACCCTCGACAACAGTCCGACGGGTCTGGTGCTGATCCGCGGTCACGTGCCGGTCTCCCGCGGCGCCATCACCGCCGACGAGTTCACCCTCGTCCTCGCCGACACGTCGCCGCGCAGCCTCTCCTTCGGTGTCGCGGCGAACACCGACCAGCAGAGCAAGGACGAGATCGCCACCGCGATCAAGGAGACGCTGTTCCGTTCCGGTCGCTGACCGCCGCCCCGACGGACCCCATACCGTACAGTGTACGACATGCCTGCCTCGAACGTCCCCGCCGCGGCCGCCGTCCCGGCCGACTCCCACGATCTGATCCGGGTGCGCGGCGCCCGGGTCAACAATCTGAAGAACATCGACGTCGACCTGCCCAAACGCCGCCTGACGGTGTTCACCGGGCTGTCCGGATCGGGGAAGAGCTCCCTGGTCTTCGGCACCGTCGCCGCCGAGAGCCAGCGGTTGATCAACGAGACCTACAGCGCCTTCGTCCAGGGCTTCATGCCCTCGCTCGCCCGGCCCGACGTCGACGTGCTCGAGGGGATCACCACCGCGATCATCGTCGACCAGGAACGGATCGGCGGCAACCCCCGCTCCACCGTCGGCACCGTCACCGACGTGAACGCGATGCTGCGGATCCTGTTCAGCCGCCTGTCGCAGCCGCACATCGGACCGTCGAACGCGTTCTCGTTCAACGTGCCCTCGGTGGAGGGCACCGGCGTCGCGACGGCGAAGGTGGGCGACGGCAGGAAGACCACGAAGACCTTCAGCACGCTCGGCGGGATGTGCCCGAACTGCGAGGGCATGGGCACCGTCTCGGACCTGGACCTGACGCAGCTGTACGACGCCGAGAAGTCGCTCCGCGAGGGCGCGATCACGGTCCCGGGGTACACCGCCGACGGCTGGTACCTGCGGACGTTCACGAGTTCGGGCTACTTCGACGTCGACAAGCCGATCGGGGACTTCACCGCCGACGAGCTCGACGACCTGCTGTACCGGGAGCCGACCAAGATCAAGGTCGACGGCATCAACCTCACCTACGAGGGGCTGATCCCGCGGATCCGCAAGTCGATGCTGAGCAAGGACGTCGACGCGGTGCAGCCGCACATCCGGGCGTTCCTGGAGCGGGCCGTGACCCGGACGCCGTGTCCGGAGTGCGACGGCACCCGGCTGGCCGAGCCGGCGCGGACCGCGACCGTCGCCGGGGTGAGCATCGCCGACGTGTGCCGCATGCAGATCACCGATCTGGCGCGGTGGCTGCGCACCGTCGACGATCCGTCCGTGGCCCCGCTGCTGGAGAACCTGCGCGGCACCGTCGACTCGTTCGTCGAGATCGGCCTGGGCTATCTGACGCTGGAGCGTCCGACGGGCACGCTCTCCGGCGGCGAGGCGCAGCGCACCAAGATGATCCGGCACCTCGGATCGTCGTTGACCGACATCACCTACGTGTTCGACGAGCCGACCGTCGGCCTGCACCCGCACGACATCTCGCGCATGAACGATCTGCTGCTGCGTCTGCGGGACAAGGGCAACACCGTGCTGGTGGTGGAGCACAAACCCGAGGTGATCGCCGTCGCCGACCACGTCGTCGACCTCGGGCCGCGCGCCGGGGTGCACGGCGGGCAGGTGCGCTACACCGGCACCGTGGCCGGTCTGCGGGCCTCGGACACGCTCACCGGACGGCATCTGCACGACCGCGCCGCCCTCAAGGACGAGGTCCGCGCCCCGCGCGGCACCCTGCCGGTGCGGGGCGCGTCGTCGAACAATCTGTGCGACGTCGACGTGGACGTGCCGCTGGGCGTGCTGGTCGCGGTGACCGGGGTGGCCGGGTCGGGCAAGAGCTCCCTGATCCACGGCTCGGTCTCCACCCGCGACGACGTGGTCGCGATCGATCAGGGCGCCATCCGGGGGTCGCGCCGCAGCAACCCGGCCACCTACACCGGGCTGCTCGATCCGGTCCGCAAGGCGTTCGCGAGGAAGAACGGCGTCAAACCCGCCCTGTTCAGCGCGAACTCGGAGGGCGCGTGCCCGACGTGCAAGGGCGCCGGGGTGATCTACACCGATCTGGTGACGATGGCCGGTGTCGCCACGACCTGCGAGGACTGCGACGGCAAGCGGTTCAGCCCGGACGTGCTGGAGTACCGGCTGGGCGGCCGGGACATCAGCGAGGTGCTCGCGATGTCGGTCGAGCAGGCCGTCGACTACTTCGCCGAGGGCGAGGCTCGCACCCCGGCGGCGTCGAAGATCCTGACCCGGCTCGCCGACGTGGGGCTCGGCTACATCACGCTGGGTCAGCCGCTGACCACGCTGTCCGGCGGTGAGCGTCAGCGGCTGAAGCTGGCGACCGCGATGGCCGACAAGGCGCAGGTGTACGTGCTCGACGAACCGACCACCGGCCTGCATCTGGCCGACGTCGATCAGTTGCTGGGCATGCTCGACCGGCTGGTCGACTCGGGCCGGTCGGTGATCGTGATCGAGCACCATCAGGCGGTGATGGCGCACGCGGACTGGCTCATCGATCTGGGGCCGGGGGCCGGCCAGGACGGCGGCCGGGTGGTGTTCGAGGGCACCCCGCGGGATCTGGTGGCGGCCCGGTCCACGGTGACCGGCGAACACCTGGCGGCCTACGTGGAGTGAACCGCGCCGGAGCGGACCCGCACCGGGGTGAGAGCGGGTCGCGTCGGCGGCGCGGGGATCGGCTAGCTTGGGCGGTGTGGGCGATCCGGAGTCGAGGCAGGCGCGCGTCACCGCATCGATGGAACGCCACCAGGTGCCGTGGTATCTGGGCTCGATCGGGGTCGCGGTGCTCGCCGGGCTCGCGGTACCGGACGTCGTCGGCGGACTCGACCGACTGATCACCCCGCTGCTCGGCGCCCTCCTCTTCGTCACGTTCCTGCAGGTGCCGGTCACCGAACTGGCCTCGGCGTGGCGGAACGGGCGCTTCCTGGGTGCGCTCGTGCTGGTGGACTTCGTCGTCGTCCCGGCGGTGGTGGCGCTGCTGTTCCCCCTGGTGCCGGCGGATCAGGCGGTGCGATTCGGGGTGCTGCTGGTGCTGCTGTGCCCGTGCGTGGACTACGTGGTCGTGTTCACCGGGCTGGCCGGCGGCGAGGGCCCGCGGCTCCTGGCGGCGACGCCGTTCCTCCTGCTGGCCCAGATGATGCTGTTGCCGGTGTATCTCTGGATGTTCCTCGGCGACGGGTTCGACGAGTCGATCGGTCCCGGACCGTTCGTGTCCGCGTTCGTCGGGCTCATCGTGATCCCGCTGGTCCTCGCGGCCGGCACCCAGGTCCTGGCCCGCCGGCACCGGGCCGGCCGCCGGCTGACGGCGACGGGGGAGGCGGTGATGGTGCCGCTCATGATGACGGTTCTGGCCGTGGTGGTCGCCTCACAGGTGCCGGGACTCGACGGCCGGTACGGCCTGGTGGTGCGCGTGCTCCCGCTCTACGCGGCCTTCGTCGTGGCCATGACCGTGCTCGGCGGCGTGGCCGGCCGGGTCGCCGGACTGGGAGCACCCGACCGTCGCGCCGTGCTCTTCTCCGGGGTGACCCGCAACTCCCTGGTCGTGCTGCCTTTCGCTCTCGCACTGCCGGTCGGGAGCGAGACCGCGTCCGCGGTGGTGGTCGCGCAGACGCTCGTCGAACTCGTCGCGATGACGGCGCTGGTCGCCCTGGTGCCGCGGCTCGTCCCCGACGACGGGTAGCATTGGGTGACGGCGATGGATCCCGCCGGAGTCGTCCCGACTCGAACCGCCCCCCGGCTGATGGTTTCCTGCCGACCCGTACCCACGGTCGGCGGGAGCGTGCCCGCCGGCAGAGAGGTTCTGAAGATGTCTTCCCCTCGATCTCGGTCGTCGTTCACCGGACGCGACCTCGTCGTCGGCGTGGTCCCCGGCCAGCCGGACACGGTCGCCGTGACCGCCCTGGACTGGGCCCGCGCCTCCGGCGCCGCCGCCGTCCACTTCGTCTACGTCGATCCGAGCCGCGTCCACGCCGACGGCACCGACCGCGAGATCGCGATCGATCCGGATTCGGCGAGCGGGGACCGCCGCGCCGATCGTGAACGCACCCTGCACGAGCAGCTCCGGCGAGTCGCCGACGATTCCGGCGTCACCTGGGACTTCCGCTACCTGGTCGGGAACCCCGAACGGGAGATCGACGCCGTCGCCGACAAGGTCGACGCCGCGGCCCTCGTGATCGGTACCCGGCGCCGAGGACTCTTCGACGATCTGCGGGAACTGGCCGACGGCTCGGTGGCCGTGGCCCTCTCGCGTGGTCAGAAGCGCCCGGTGGTCGTCGTGCCGCAGCACCGGGCGGGCGATCGATGACCGCGCCGCTGTCCGGGCAGGCTCCCTCGCTCGGACTGGTCTTCCTCGGCGGCATCGCCGGTGCGATCGTCCGCTACACCGTCGACGAGGCGTTGCCGACGACCCCGACCGGTTTTCCGTGGGCGACGTTCCTGATCAACCTGTCCGGCGCCTTCCTGCTCGGTCTGCTCCTGGAATCGCTGGCACTGTCCGGCGAGGACCAGGGATGGCGCAAGCGGATCCGGCTGCTCGTCGGCACCGGTCTCCTCGGTACCTACACGACGTACAGCAGCCTGGCCGTCGAACTCGATCTGTTGATCCACCACGACCGCGTGGTGCTCGGGCTCGGCTACGGTGCGGCGAGCCTGCTGCTGGGCCTGGCCGCCGCCCTCGCGGGGGTCGCCCTGGCGAACGCGGTCCGGCGCAAGGAGGTCTCGGCATGAGTCTGTGGTCGATCCTCGGAGTGGGCGTGTTCGGCGGGCTGGGCGCCGTCGCCCGGTTCGCCCAGGACACCGTGGTGAAGTCGAAGGTGACGTCCGCGTTCGCGTGGGGCACGTTCACCATCAATGTGCTCGGCGGCCTGATCCTGGGTCTGATCACCGGGCTCGTCGTCTTCGGCGGGCACGCCGACGAATGGCGCGTGCTGCTGGGCATCGGCTTCTGCGGCGGCTACACCACCTTCAGCACAGCGATGTTCGAGACCGCGGCGCTGATCAGGGCCGGTCGGGTCCGGACGGCGACCCTGAACCTGTTCGTCCCGGTGCTCGTCTCGACGTCGGCCACCGCTCTCGGACTGGTCCTCGGCAGCCTGTGACCGCCGGAGCGACGCGCGGGATCATACGACGATCCAGCGGTCGGGGCGGCCGGAATCGGATTCGCCCACAGGACCGAATCGACGAACGGTCGACCTGTGGACGACGCGATGGACGCCGCCGGCGCACCGTCCTACGGTCACTCGCATGAACGACGACGGGGGACGGTACGGGGATGCGGCGCGCCGCGCTGATCGACGGGGCCGGGCGTGGGGACCGGACCGGGTCACGAGGATCCGCGCGGAACTGCTCGGCGGGTACCGCGGCGCGTTGCGGCGGCTCGAACGGGACCGGCGCCGGCTGCCGGATCGGAGCGGATCGTTGCTCGACACGATGATGGAGGCGGCCGAACTCGTGGTGGACGCGTGCGAACCGGTCTGGTTCGCCGCCGGGGCCGTCGAGGAGTTCCGCGCCGATCTGCGCAGGCCCGCACCGACCGCCGACCTCCTCGGCGCCGGATCGGTCGGTTTCCTCCTCTTCGAGAGACCGATCACCCGCACGACCCACGGCGCGGCCGGGCGGCACGGGACCGCACCGGTCTTCGGGGTGCTCTGGTGGTCGGCGTACACCGACGGCCGCGGGGTCGACCTGGAGGCGGACGCGCCGAACCTGCTCGTCATGCATCTGCTCTCGACCGAGATCAGCCCGGAGTTCCCCTGGCCGGAGGTGTGGGACGACTCGACGCTGAGCGACATCGGGATCACGCTGGTCGCGCTCGGCGGCGCCGACCTCCCCGCCCACGCGGAGGCCGACGACCTCGCGCCCCTGCACGAACTGTTGCTGTCGTACGGCGCCGCGGTCCGCGAGGGCCGGATCCCGGCGGCCTGAACTCGGCGACGCGGCCGGGGCGAGTCAGCGGGTGAGACGACGCCGGGCCGCGTCGGTGCGGGCCTGCCAGCCGACCGTCTCGAGTTCGGGGACCTCCGAGGCGGCCGCCGGGTAGCCGAGGCAGAGGTAGGCGACGAGCCGCCAGTCGTCGGGGACGTCCAGCGCCGCGTGGACGCGCGCGGGGTCGATGATCGAGACCCAGCCGACGCCGATGCCGCGGGCCCGGGCGGCGAACCAGAGGGAGGCCACCGCCATCACCACCGAGTACTCGACGGTCTCGGGCATGGTGCGGCGGCCGAGGCCGTCGCCCTGGCCGGGGTCGGGGTGGGCGAACACCGCCAGGTGCACGGGGGCGTCGTCGAGCCCGGACAGTTTCAGGCCCGCGTACACGCGGGCCCGGTCACCGCGGTAGCCCTCGAGCGCCTCGGCGTTCGCGTCGCCGAACGCCTCCCGGATCGCCGCCCGGCGCTCGGGGGAGACCACCTGGACCCAGCGCCAGGGCTGGCTGTTGCCGACCGACGGCGACAGTTCGGCCGAGGCGATGATCTCCTCGAGGAGCCCGTCGGCGAGCGGGTCGGTGCGGAACCGTCGGACGTCGCGGCGCCACCGGAAGAGCCGGTCGAGTTCGGCGGCGAACCCGACGTCGAAGACGCCGTCGTCAGGTGCCGGAGACCGGTGAGCGGTCACCGCAGCGCGTCCAGCACCAGGTGCAGGGCGTAGGTGGTGGCCAGCGTGCGGACCATGGCGCGGTCCCCGGGGAAGACCCGGGTCACCGTCCGGGTCGGGCGACCTGCCACGGCCAGTCCGAAGCAGACGGTGCCGACCGGTTTGCCGGGCACCGCGCCGCCGGGCCCGGCGATCCCGCTGGTGGCGACCGCGACGTCGGCGCCGGTCACCCGGCACGCGCCGTCGGCCATCGCCCCGGCCACCGGCTCGCTCACCGCACCGAGTTCGTCGATCAGTGCTCCGGGGACTCCGAGCACACCGGTCTTGACCGAGTTCGCGTACGACACGATGCCCCCGAGCAGGTACGACGACGACCCCGCCCGGTCGGTGAGCCGAGCCGCCACCATGCCGCCGGTGCACGATTCGGCGGTGGCGATCGTGCGCCCGTCGAGCGCGGCGGCCAGCAGCTCGTCGAGGGTCTCGCCGTCGGGAGCGAACAGCTGCCTGCCGTGTGCGCGCCGCAGCAGCGCCTTCAGCTCGGTGTAGGCCGCCGCGGCGGCGGTCGGGAACCGGGTGTCGATCTCCACCTCGCCGTCGCGCATGCAGGTGGTGATCTCCAGCCGGGAGAACTCGTCGACGTCGTGCTCGGCGCGCCGCAGGGTCTCGGCGAGTTCGGCTTCGGTGAGGCCGTAGGCGCGGATCGATGCGTGGGTCACCTCGTCCCGGTCGGCCAGCGCCGCGGCGATCGGCTCGGCGGCGAGGGCCGCGGGCCACATCGCCTGCAGCTCCCGGGGCGGTCCGGGCAGGATCAGCATTGCGGGCAGTCCGTCCGCGGCGGGGATCGCCATGCCCGGGGCGGTGCCGGTGGGGGCGACGGGGGTGGCGCCGGCCGGGACCACCGACTGTTTTCCGATCGCGGCGGCGAGGGAGTCGGGGAGGGGCGCGTCGTCGTCGAGCCGCCGCCACCGCCGGAGGATGCCGGTGATGTCGGCTTCCAGCGCCGGGTCGACGGCGACCGGCCGACCGCAGAACCCGGCGACGGTGGCGACGGTCAGATCGTCGGCGGTGGGACCCAGGCCGCCGGTGGTGACGATGAGGTCGACGCCCTCGGCGACGAGGAACCGCAGTTGCGCGACCAGGTCGTCGGGGCGGTCGCCGCACACCGTCACGTGACCGACGTCGACGCCCAGTTCCCGCAGCCGCCCGGCGACCCACCCGCCGTTCCGATCGATGATCCGGCCGCTGAGGACCTCGGTCCCGGTGACGATGACTCCCGCGCGCACACTCACGCCGTCGAGCCTAGGACATGTCGCCCCGGGGTCCGGGCCGATACGGCGGGGAGAGCGTCACCCGGTGCCGCCGGTGCGGCGATGCGCCAGCACCGCGAGCAGGAGTTCGGCGCGCACCCGCGCCGATTCGAGGTCGATGTCGAGCAGCGCCTGCGCCTTCTCGATCCGCGAACGCAGGGTGTGGCGGTGCACCCCGAGCGCCCCGGAGGCGGCCTCCCACTGGCCGTGACACTCCAGGTAGGCACGCAGCGAGGGGACCAGGGCGGTGCCGTGGGCGTCGTCGTGGGCGGCGAGCGGGGCCACATAGATCCGGGCCAGTTCCCGCAGGGCGCCCCCGGTCTCGGGGGAGTCCAGCAGGGTGTGACCGACGAGCGTGGTGGCGTCCTGGGGGCGGCCGCCGGGCCGCGCGGCCTCGGCCGCGGTGCGCGAGGAGGCCGCGGCGGTCGCGATCTCCCGGACGGGAGCGGCGCTGCTCAGACCGGTCCGGAGCTTCCTGCGCACCCGGACCGGGAGGCCGTCGACCAGGACGCGGACCAGGTCGACGTCGTCGTCGCCGCGGATCAGGACGTGGATCGCGCCGTCGCCGGCGACGGTCACGAAGGCCGGCCGGGCCGCCGCGCGGAGCGCCTGTTCGAGGTGACCGGCCAGGGCGGCGGTGCCGTCGTCGTCGCCGAGGACGGTGAGGACGCGCACCCGCCCGGTCGGGTCGGCGGCGGTCGCGACGAGCGCGAACACCGGATCGAGGTCACCGTCGTCGCAGATCAGCAGACCGAGGGCGGCGGCGTTGATCCGGGCCGCGGTCTCGTCGACCTGCCGGGGCTTCTCGAAGTCGAGCGTCAGCAGCGAGTTCGCGTGACCGATCAGGACGTGGTCGGTCGGCCGGGGCTCCTGCGCGGTCACCACCGCGAGATAGCCGTAGGTCCGGTCCGCGGCGCGCACGGTGTGCAGGACCGCCGGACCGTCGGGGGTCGGTCCTCCGGCGGTGCCCGCGCGCACGGTGCGGGCCAGCGCGTTGACCGCGGCCAGCGTCTCGTACGACGGGGGAGCCGGCCGCGCGTCGACGAGCCGACCGTGCGGGTCGAGCAGGAGCGCCGACCCCTGACAGGCCTTGGCCAGTTCGGTGAGCATCGCGGACCGCCCGCCGGTCACCGCGGCCCGGGTCAGTCGCGGCTGCGCCGCGGCGGTGGCCTCGTGGGCGCGGGCGCGGAGCGCTTCGGCCCGTTCGGAGAAGGCCTTGGTCACGGCGAGGAACGTGGTCGGGCGGGGCACCGACACCAGGGGCAGTCCGTGGGCGCGCGCGGCGCCGATCAGACCCGGCGGCACCGCCTCGCGGCTCACTCCGACACCGAACCCGATCGCGACCACGCCGCGCGCCCCGAGCCGCCGCACGTACCGGTCGAGGTCGTCGTCGGAGTCGGGGAGACCGAGTCCGGTCACAAGGATCATCTCGCCGCCGGAGAGCCAGGGCGTCGGATCGGCCAGCTCGGTCGTCAGCACGTAGGCCACGTCGCGATCGAGTCCGTCGGCGCCGGTCAGCACCGTCAATCCGAGGCGCCGCCGCCCGACGAGCCAGCGCAGCGAGACCGCCATCACACTCCATAACGTCGATACGAACACTCCGAACATCGACATTCTGGCAGATGCACCGCGCTGCGTCTCGGCGCAAAGTACTCATCAATACACCGGCGATTCCAAAACGGTTCCATTCCGACGAGAGGCCCCGCGCAGTGACCACACGATTGAAGAACTACATCGACGGCCAGTTCGTCGACTCCGCCTCCACCCGGACGATCGACGTGGTGAACCCGGCCGACGAGACCGTGGTCGCCCTCTCCCCGGTCTCGACCGCCGAGGAGGTGGCCGGCGCCGTCGCGGCGGCCGTGCGCGCGGCGGACACCTGGGGTCGCACGACCCCCGGCGTCCGACAGAAGGCGCTGCTCGACCTCGCCGACGCGATCGAGGCCCGCGCCGACGACCTGGTCGCCGCGCAGGTCCGCAACACCGGCCAGCTCGCCGCGATGGTCAAGGCCGAGGAGATCCTAGTCGGCGCCGACCAGATCCGCTTCTTCGCCGGCGCCGCCCGACTGCTCGAAGGCCGCGCCGGCGGCGAATACATGGAGGGCTTCACCAGCTACGTGCGCCGCGAACCGATCGGCACCGTCGGCCAGGTGACGCCGTGGAACTACCCGTTCATGATGGCGGTCTGGAAGATCGCCCCCGCCCTGGCCGCGGGCAACACCCTGGTGCTCAAGCCCAGCGACACGACGCCGGAGAGCACCCTGCTGCTGGCCGAACTGGCCGGGGACGTCCTCCCCGCCGGCGTGTTCAACGTGGTGCTCGGCGACGCGACCACCGGCGCCGCCCTGGTGGAGAACCCCGCGCTCGGCCTGGTCGCGATCACCGGTTCGGTGCGGGCGGGCATCGCCGTCGCCCAGGCCGCGGCCGCCGACGTCCGCCGCGCCCACCTGGAACTGGGCGGCAAGGCCCCGGCGGTGGTGTTCGGCGACGCCGACCTCGCCAAGGCCGCCGAGGGGATCGCCCAGGCCGCGTTCTTCAACGGCGGCCAGGACTGCACCGCCGCGACCCGCGCACTGGTCCACGACTCGGTGTACGACGAGTTCGTCGCCGCCCTGACCGCGCAGGCGAACACCCTGCGCCCGGGCGCCCCCGACGACGAGGACGCCTTCTACGGTGCGCTGAACAACGTCCACCACTTCACCGCGGTGATGACCCGACTCGAGTCCCTGCCCGCGCACGCCACCGTCGAGACCGGCGGGCACCGCATCGGCGACCGCGGCTTCTACGTGGCCCCCACGGTGATCACCGGCGTGCGGCAGGACGACCCGATCGTGCAGGAGGAGACCTTCGGGCCGATCATCACCGTCCAACGCTTCACCACCGAGGACGAGGCGGTGGCCCTGGCCAACGGCGTGAACTACGGGCTCGCCTCGAGCGTGTGGACCACCGATCACGGCACCGCCACCCGCATGTCGGCCGCGATCGACGCCGGCTGCGTGTGGATCAACTGCCACATCCCGCTGGTCGCGGAGATGCCGCACGGCGGGTTCAAGAACTCCGGCTACGGCAAGGACCTCTCCGTCTACGGGCTGGAGGACTACACGCGCATCAAGCACGTGATGAGCGCGCACGACTGACCTCGACGACGTTCCCGACCGAAGCCTCCTCCCTCCCCGCAAAGGACTGTCCAGCCATGACCGACACCTTCCACCCGCTCGATCCGCTGTCCGCCGACGAGTTCGTCCGCATCACCGAGATCCTGGCCGCCGCCCACGGCGTCGACGACGGCTGGCGATACACCTCGATGGAGATGTACGAGCCCACCAAAGCCCAGCTCGCCGCCTTCGACGCCGACGGCGCCCCGTGCCCGCGCGAAGCCGAAGCGGTCCTGGTCGAGCGCGCGGCGAACGCCACCTACAAGGCGCTGGTCTCCCTCGACGACGGCACGGTCCTGCGGTGGGAACACGTCCCCGGCGTCCAGCCGAACGTGACCGTCGACGAGTGGCACGAGGCCGACGAGGCGCTGCGCTCGCACCCGGACGTGATCGCGGCGCTGGCCGCGCGCGGCATCACCGACCTGGACCTGGTGTTCATGGACACCTGGACCTTCGGCGGCGTCCTGGTCCCCGAGCAGTACCGGGACCGGCGGATCGGCTGGTCGGACACCTGGGTGCGGGCGAGCGAGGGCGCCAACCCGTACGCCGGACCGGTCCGCGGCTTCCACTGCCTGATCGACCTCAACACCATGGAACTCCTGGAGATCGAGGACGCCCCCGACGTCGAACGCCCCGAGATCATGGGCGAGTACGTTCCCGCGCACGTCCCCGAACGGATCCGCCGGGCCTCCACCCGGGAACCGCTCAAACCGCTGGAGATCACCCAGCCCGAGGGACCGTCGTTCACGGTGACCGGCAACCGCCTGGACTGGCAGAACTGGTCGCTGCGCGTGGGCTTCAACCACCGCGAGGGCATGACGCTGCACGCGATCACCTACAACGACGACGGGAACGTCCGCAAGATCGCGCACCGCCTCTCCTTCGCCGAGATGGTGGTGCCCTACCGCGACCACAGCGCCGACCACTTCCGCCGCACCGCCTTCGACATCGGGGAGTGGGGCCTGGGCTTCATGACCACCTCCCTCACCCTCGGCTGCGACTGCCTCGGCGAGATCCGCTACCTCGACCAGACCCTGCACGACAGCAAGGGACAGCCGTACACCATCGAGAACGCGATCTGCATCCACGAGGAGGACGACGCCGTCCTGTGGAAGCACGTCGACGCGAACGGCGACGTCCAGGTGCGCCGGATGCGGCGCCTGACCGTCTCCTTCCACGTCACGGTCGCCAACTACGAATACCTCACCTACTGGCGCTTCTACCAGGACGGCAACATCGAATGCGAGGTCCGCGCCACCGGCATCATGGTGGTGACCCACTTCACGCCGGGCGAGCTGCCCCAGCACGGGACCGTCGTCGATCGGCGCACCTACGCGCCGTACCACCAGCACTTCCTCACCGCCCGCATGGACCTGGACGTCGACGGCACCGACAACACCGTCTACGCCAGCGAGACCAAGCCGGAACCGATGGGCCCGGACAACCCGTACGGCCTCTCCCTGCGCCAGATCACCACACCGCTGCGCACCGAGTCCGAGGGCCGACAGAACCCGGACTACACGACCCAGAAGTCGTGGAAGATCGCCAACGACAACGTCACCACCGGCCTCGGACTGCACCCGGCGTACAAACTGTCGCCGTCGGGCACCTTCCCGGCGATGTTCGACGACGCCTCGCCGATCCTCGGGCGCGCCGAGGTCATCAAACACGCCCTGTGGGTGACCCCGAACTCCCGCGACGAACGCTGGCCCGCCGGCGAGTTCGTGAACCAGGGCGGCTCGGGCATGGGACTGCCGGAGTGGACCCGCGCCGACCGCAGCATCGAGAACACCGACGTCGTCCTCTGGTACACCTTCGGCATCCACCACATCACCCGGCCGGAGGACTGGCCGATCATGCCGTCCGACATCGTGAGCTTCATCCTCAAACCGTTCGGCTTCTTCGACCGGAATCCGTCGCTCGACGTCGCACCGACCCCCGAGGGCCTCTCGTGCTGCACCACCGGCGAGACCCCCGCCGCGTCGTCGGCGCCGAACGCCCTGCCGCTGGTCACCGACGACGCCGACACCGCAGCCGCCGACGACGGCGGCTGCGGCTCGAGTTGCGGCTGCGGGCACTGACACCGCCTCCCTGACGACACCGACTCCCTGACAGCGCGGGGTTCGGCGACGCCGGCCGGCACCGTCGCCGAACCCTCCCTCCCCGGGACGCGTCCCACCCGGACACGCCCCTACCGGACCGTGCCCGCATCCGGCTCGAACCCCTCCGATCCGCCCACCTCCGCCCCCTCTGACCCGCACGTCCCGACCCCGGTCCGCCGACCGACTCCCGAGGAGAACAGTCATGAGAATCTACGTCGCCTATCTGGCCACCGACGGTGGCGCCGATGCCCTCACGATGGGTGTCCGCATCGCCCGGACTCTCTCGGCGGCACTCGACATCGGCATGGTGCTGCCGCCCGACGTGCAGGGGGTCCTGCACGCCGGCAGCTTCGACGACGTCCTCACCCAGCGCGCCGACCAGTGGCTCGCCGAGGCCCGGGCCATGGTGCCCGACGACATCGAGGTGGCCACCCACATCGCGTTCTACGACTCCTCGGCCGAAGGCATCCTCGCCGAAGCCGAGCGCGTCGGGGCGGCGGCCATCGTCGTCGGCACGTCCGGCGGCGGCCTGATGGGCGGGCATTCGCTCGGTTCGGTCGCCGGCGCGCTGGTGCACTCGTCCCCGCTGCCGCTGGTCCTCTCACCGCGCGGCATGCGCCGCTCCAAGGTCGACCGGATCCGGGAGATCACCTGCGCGATGGGCAGGCGCCCGGGCGCCCAGCAGCTGTTCGACACCGCGATCCGGGCGGCGTCGGCGTCCGGCTGCCCGCTGCGGGTGGTCTCGCTGATCGCCCTCGACCGGGCGCCCCGCGGCCGCCGACCCGACGACGAGGTGATCGCCGAGGCGACCGCCCACGCCCAGGCCTCGTTCGACGAGGCCCGTTCCCGAGTCCCCGCCGACAACGAAGTCGGCTGGACCATCGTCTCCGGCCCCACGGTCGAAGACGCGGTGAACAAACTCGACTGGTATGACGGCGACGTCATCATGGTCGGCTCGAGCAGACTCGCCGCGCAGCGGCGGCTGTTCCTCGGATCCACTGCGGCGAAGATGCTGCGCGTACTCGATGTACCAATGGTCATCGTGCCGAAGGAGGATGCGTGATGAACGCTCCCGATCGACCCCCGGTGGTCACCACCACGGACAAGGGTTCCGACCTCGTCGACAAGGGCCTGGCCCAGGGCAAGGTCGGCACCCTCGCCGGCGCCGTCCTCGGTGTCTCGTGCGTGGCCCCCGGCTACACCCTCACCGCGAGCATCGGCGTGATCGTCGCCGCCGTCGGCCTGAAGATGCCCGCCGTCTTCATCGCCGGTTTCATCCCGATGTTCCTGACCGCCTACGCCTACCGGGAACTGAACTCGCGGGCCCCGGACTGCGGTGCCTCGTTCACCTGGTCCACCAAGGCCTTCGGCCCGTACGTCGGGTGGATGTGCGGCTGGGGCATGGTGCTGGCGACCATCATCGTGCTCTCGAACCTGGCGGCGATCGCCGTCGAGTTCTTCTATCTGTTCATCTCCCAGGTGGTGGGCAGCGAATCCATCGCGGACCTGGTCGGCAACAAAGCGGTGAACATCGCCACCACCCTGGTCTTCATCGCGTTGGCGGCGTGGATCGCCGGCCGCGGCATCACCACGAGCCAGAAGGTGCAGTACGCGCTGGTCGGCTTCCAGATGGTGGTCCTGCTGACCTTCGCGATCAGCGCCATCGTCACCGCGTCGACCTCTCAGTTCCACATCGCCTTCTCCTGGGACTGGTTCAACCCGTTCACCGGCCTGACCCTCAGCGCTTTCGTCATCGGACTGACCGGCTCCATCTTCGCGTTCTGGGGCTGGGACACCTGCCTGACGCTCGGCGAGGAGGCGAAGAACCCGGAGAAGACGCCGGGCCGTTCCGGGCTGCTGGCCGTGATCACCATCCTGCTGACCTACTTGCTGGTCGGCGTCGCCGTCCTGATGTACGCCGGAGTCGGGGACCAGAGCATCGGCCTGGGCAACCCGGACAACGCCGAGAACGTCTTCGAACCGCTGGCCACCCCGGTGCTCGGCGACGTCGGCGGCCTGCTCCTGTTCCTGGCGATCTTCGCCTCGTCGGTGGCCAGCCTGCAGACCACCTTCCTGCCGGCCGCCCGCACCATGCTGGCGATGGGCGCCTACGGCGCGTTCCCGAAGAAGCTCGCCTCGGTGCACCCGCGCTACCTGGTGCCGACCTACGCCACCGTGGTCGCCGCGATCGTCACCGGAGTGTTCTACGTCGTCGTCAAACTGATCTCCGACAACGCGCTCTGGGACACCATCGCCTCGCTGGGCATCATGATCTGCTGGTACTACGGCATCACCGCGTTCGCGTGCGTCTGGTTCTTCCGCAGGGAACTGTTCCGCTCCGTGCACAACATCGTGTACAAGTTCGCCTTCCCGCTGATCGGCGGCACCATCCTGGCCGTCGTCTTCGTGATCTCGGTGATCGAGAGCCTCGATCCGGAGACCAGCGGCAGCGGCACCTCGCTCGCCGGCATGGGTCTGGTCTTCGTGATCGGTTTCGGCCTCCTGGTGGTCGGCGCGGTGCTGATGCTCCTGTGGCGAGTACGCCACCCCGCATTCTTCCGCGGCGAGACCCTCAGCCGCGGCACCCCTCCGCTCTCCGACGATGTAAGGACTCCCGCATCATGACCGTCTCCCTCTCCTCCGGTTTCCGTCTCCCGCAGGTCCGCGACCTCCGGACCCCGCTGCCCGGACCGCGCTCCCGGGAACTGACCGAGCGGCGCCGCGCGGCGGTCGCCGCGGGCGTCGGATCGTCGGTCCCGGTGTACGCGGCCGACGCCGACGGCGGCGTGATCGTCGACGTCGACGGCAACTCCCTGATCGACCTCGGCGCAGGCATCGCGGTGACCAGCGTCGGCGCCAGCGATCCCGCCGTCGTGGCCGCCGTCCGGGAGCAGGTCGCGCACTTCACGCACACCTGCTTCATGGTGACCCCGTACGAGGGGTACGTCGCGGTGGCCGAGAAACTCAACGCGCTCACCCCCGGCGACCACGACAAGCGCACCGTCCTGTTCAACTCCGGTGCCGAGGCGGTGGAGAACGCGATCAAGGTGGCGCGTCTGGCGACCGGCCGGAACGCCGTCGTCGCCTTCGACAACGCCTACCACGGCCGCACCAATCTGACGATGGCGCTGACCGCGAAGACCGCGCCGTACAAGACCGGTTTCGGTCCGTTCGCTCCCGAGGTGTACCGGATGCCCGACGTCGTACCCGTACCGCGAGGTGCCCGGCGTCGACGGCGTGGCGGCCGCGCGGCGGGCCATCGACCAGATCGAGGTCCAGATCGGCGCGGACGCGCTCGCGGCGATGATCATCGAACCGATCCAGGGGGAGGGCGGATTCATCGTGCCCGCGCCCGGTTTCCTCCCGACGCTGGCCGACTGGGCGCGTGAGCACGGCGTCGTCTTCATCGCCGACGAGGTGCAGACCGGTTTCGCCCGGACCGGCTCGTGGTTCGCCTGCGACGACGAGAAGATCGTGCCCGATCTGATCACCATGGCGAAGGGCATCGCCGGCGGCATGCCGCTGGCCGCGATCACCGGCCGGGCCGCACTGCTCGACGCCGTGCACGCCGGGGGCCTCGGCGGCACCTACGGCGGCAATCCGGTCGCGTGCGCCGCCGCGCTCGCCGCGCTCGAGACCATGGAGCGCGACGACCTGGCCGGCCGCGCCCGCGCGATCGGCGAGAAGGTCCTCACCCGGCTCGGGGCCCTCGCCGAGGAGGTCGGCGTGATCGGCGACGTCCGCGGGCGCGGCGCGATGATCGCGATCGAGCTCGTCCGGCCCGGGACCGTCGAACCGGACCCGGCGCTGGCCAAGGCGATCGCCGCCGAGGCCCTCGCCGCCGGCGTCGTGATCCTGACCTGCGGTACCCATGGGAACGTGATCCGGCTGCTGCCCCCGCTGGTCATCGGCGACGAACTCCTCGACGACGGCCTCGACGTCCTGGTCGAGGCCGTCCGTAAGCTCGCCTGAAACGCACCGACCGCACCGACACCGACCCCCGATCGAAGGAGACCACCGTGGCATCCTCGTCTGTCCCCGCGCCATCCGTTCCCGCCTCGCCGGCACCCGCCCTGCCCGCCGACACGCCCACCGGGCTGTGGATCGACGGGGCGTTCCGGCCGTCCGAGTCCGGCGCCGTGTACGACGTTCTCAATCCGGCGACCGGTGAGGTCCTCGCGACCGTCGCCGACGCCTCCCTCGCCGATGCCCGCGCGGCGATGGACGCCGCCGAGGCCGCGGCCGCCCGAT
The DNA here is from genome assembly GCF_047600385.1 of Gordonia sp. (in: high G+C Gram-positive bacteria). Classification (GTDB taxonomy): domain Bacteria; phylum Actinomycetota; class Actinomycetes; order Mycobacteriales; family Mycobacteriaceae; genus Gordonia. The sequence goes on from NZ_JASGKZ010000001.1 coordinate 3,109,048, forward strand.
GGGAGGCGACGCCGGCACGGACGCGGGCCGAGATCCTGCGGCGCGCCTTCGAGATCGTCACCGAGCGCGCGGACGACTTCGCGCTGGTGATGACGCTGGAGATGGGCAAGATCCTCGCCGAGAGCCGCGGCGAGGTGGCCTACGGCGCGGAGTTCCTGCGGTGGTTCTCCGAGGAGGCCGTCCGGATCGGCGGGCGGACGGCGTCGGCCCCGGCGGGCACCGGCGAGATCCTGGTGACCAGGGAACCGGTCGGCATGTGCCTGGCCGTGACGCCGTGGAACTTCCCGCTCGCCATGGGGACGCGGAAGATCGGACCGGCACTGGCGTCCGGCTGCACGATGCTGGTCAAACCGTCGGTCGACACGCCGCTGACGATGCTGCTGCTGGCGCAGGCCTTCGCCGACGCCGGTCTGCCGCCGGGCGTCCTCTCGGTGCTGCCGACCTCGGACTCGGTCGGCGTCGTCGCCGAGATCATGTCCGATCCGCGACTGCGGAAGATCTCGTTCACCGGCTCCACGGGGGTGGGCAAGGCGCTGGTCGCCCAGTCCGCCGACCGGCTTCTGCGGACCTCGATGGAGTTGGGCGGCAACGCGCCGTTCCTCGTGTTCGACGACGCCGACCTCGATGCGGCGCTCGACGGCGCGATGGCGGCGAAGATGCGCAACGGGGGAGAGGCCTGCACCGCCGCGAACCGGATCTACGTGCAGAACTCGGTCCGCGACGAGTTCACCCGCCGTCTCACCGAGCGGGTCGCCGCGATGAGGGTCGGCCCGGGCTGGACCGACGGGGTGAACCTGGGCGCCATCATCAACGACCACCAGCTGACCTCGATCGCCGACCTGGTCGACGACGCGGTCGCCGCCGGCGCCCGGGTGCTGACCGGCGGCACCCGGCTCGACGGCGACGGCTGCTTCTACGCGCCGACGGTCCTCGACGAGATCCCCGACCACGCCCGGATCCGGCAGGCCGAGATCTTCGGTCCCGTCGCGGCGATCGTCGGCTTCGACACCGAGGACGAGGCGATCGAGCTCGCCAACAGCACCCCGTACGGTCTGGCCGCCTACTTCTACACCGAGTCCCTGGCGCGGAGCCGGCGGGTCGCCCGGCGTCTCGAAGCGGGCATGGTCGGCGTCAACCGCGGCGTCATCTCCGATGCCGCGGCACCGTTCGGCGGCATCAAACAGTCCGGATTCGGTTCCGAGGGCGGCAGCGAGGGGATCGAGGAGTACCTGAACACGAAGTACGTCGCGCTCCCGCCGAACTGAGCGTCGGCCCGGCGGCGATGCTCTCCGTACACTTCGTGCGGTGACCGGCGGCGAAGAGTGCGACGACGCGGAGTACGACGAGGAGCGGCGTCTGCCTCCGCGCACCGAGTGGTGGCTGCACGCCGGACTCATCGTCGTGATGACGGTCGTCTTCGCCGCCGGGCTGGTGTGGCTGGGTCGTTTCGCCCTCGTGTCGTCCATGAGCTGGAGTATGGAAACCTACGAGTCGACGAGCGATGCTCAGTCCAGGGCCGAGTCGCTGGGGCTGGTCCTGGTCGACGGCGACCGCGTCGTCTACGGCCGGGTGACGCCCGGGTTCGGGGATTACAGCGCCTACCTCGTCGTGGAGACGCCGTCACCGGAACGCCTCACGGAGTTGCTTCAGCGTTCGGGGTTCGACGATCCCGTGCCGGACGACGGCAGATGCCGTGATCACCCACCCGTCGACCACGGTCCGGAATGCACCGGTTCTCTGACCTGGGCTTACCGCGGCGACACGGGCAGCTCTCACCTCTCGGCGACCTGGGATCCACTGCGGAATCCGCGCACCGTGTACATCAGTGCGATCCAGACCTGACCACCGCCGGAGACGGACTCGTTCCCCTCGGTGGTCACGGAACCATCGGCTCGGCCGCCGTCGCGCCGGTGAGCTTGGCTGATCAGTGAATTCGGTCAGCCGGTGAATTCGGTCAGGCTGAGAGTGTTGCCGTCCGGGTCTGTGAACCAGGCGATCTTCGCCCCGTCCGGGGCCGTCCAGATCCCCGCGTCGTCCTGTCCGAAACCCGGGTAGCGGACCGGTTCCACTCCGGCCGTCCGCAACCGCTCCAGCACCGCACCGAGGTTCTCGACCTTCCAGCCGAGCACGGTGAACGGCGGCGGCGTGTGCTCCCGTGCCTTCTGGATGCGCAGCATGGTGCCGCCGGCGTCGAAGACGATCGCGAACTCCTCGTCGGCGATCAGCCGCAGTCCGATCACCGACTCGTAGAACTCGCGGGCGCGATCGGGGTCGGTCGTCGCCGTGAAGGCGACGACCTCCGCACCGCCGAGCCCGGCACCTGTGGTCATAGGTCGACGATAGCCCCGCCGTCGGACACCGTATGGAGTTGTCGAAGAACATCTGGCGCCGACCCCGTGCCGACACCTGGAACTCCCGTCACGCCGCCGAGGAGAAACTCGTCAGCGTCCGCCGGCCGTGCGATCTCATCGGTTCTCGCCCTCGAGACGGGTGTTCGGCATCGGCCGGCGGCGTGAACCACGGGTGACCGTCACGACCGAGGAAGACCGCCCAGCCGCCGTGATGGATCACCGTGTGGTGGCGACGGCAGAGCAGCACACCGTTGCCGATGCTCGTCTCGCCCCCGTGCTCCCAGTGCTCCACATGGTGGGCGTCGCACCACGACGCCGGCGCCCCGCACCCGGGGAAGGCGCAACCGCGGTCCCGGATGACCAGTGCCTTCCGGATCGCGGGCGTGAACAGCCGTTTCTCTCGCCCCACGTTCAACGGCACGCCCTCACCGTCGACCAGCGCGATGCACACGGACGCCTCACACATCACCAGTTCCGCCGTCCGGACCGAGACCGGCCCGCCGAACCCGAGACTCGGCACTCGAGCGACCTCCCGAGCGAGGTCTACGACCGGAATCTCTGCGGCCGCTTCCGTGGCGCCGATCCGGCGAACGCCGCCGTCGGCGACCTCCGCCGGGACCACCGGGTCACGTGGGGGAGCACCCCGCCCGACTCCGGGCGGTCCGACCGCGAGAGATACGTCCGCACGATCTGGCCGAGAGCATTGGCGCGACGCCGCCGCGCCGACCGACGGTCCTCCGAGCCGTCCGGTTCCGGGACGGGGCGGCACAGGGGATCGAGTGCCGCCGACAGTTCCTCACCCGACAGGACGTCCAGATCCATCGTCACCGACACCCGGCCCTCTTCGGTCTGCACCAGCGTCATCTCGTTCAATTCGAGGTCTTCGGAGACGGGACCCGTATCCGGTCCGGGCTCGTCGGGAGCCGATCGCAGCACCCACGCGCGAGCCTTCTCCGCGACCGCCTTCGGTGTCGTCTGCACCATCAACGAGGCGGTGACCCGGGATCGGACGTCGTCGGACAGTTCGACGCGCCTGCCGACGTGGTCGAGACCGCGGAGCACCGCGTCACCGAGTTCGGCCGACATCGCGCCGTCCCGCATGGCTCGGGACACCGCGGGCGCATCCCCGGTGGAGAGACGAGCGATCCGAGCGGCCGCGGACGGCACCATGCCGAGTCCGGTCAGCAGATTGGTCACCGACCGCACACGTTCACGGGCGACGAGGCCGGTGCGCTGCGCCGTCACCGCGAGACGGGTGAGACCGTGGTCGACGATGTTCTCGAGCCGGATCAGTGCGGCCAGCAACGCCAGGATCTCGCGGTCGTCGTCGATCGGTCTGGCAGCGGCCAGGAAAGAAGCGAGCGAATCGCCGTCGGCGTCCGGGACGACGGCGACGTCGTCGGACAGCGCATCGGCGAATGCGGTCAGCGCCGTGGAATCCATCTGTTCCCCCGAGACGGTTCAACGGGACACGGGTGCGCGGCCGGTCGAGTGTCCACTCCTCATGAGAGCGGGCCACCACTCAGTCATCGTTCACATGTTCCCACATCGAGTATGACACGGGCCGCACCATTAGCGCAAGTGTTCGATATCGTCGGGTGTGCGGCCGCCCTGTGACGGACGCACACCCGACGACGCCCGCTCACACCGTCAGCGGAGCCGTGTCGGCCTGCGCCTCCTCGATCGCGGTGAGGATCTGCGGCACCAGTCGTTCGACGTCGGCGTCGGTGGTGTCGAAGACCAGATCGGGATTGGCGGGGACCTCGTAGGGCGCATCCCACCCGGTCAGTCCGGTGAGTCTCCCGGCACGAGCCCGCGCGTACAACCCCTTCGGGTCCCGGCGCGCGCATTCTGCGACCGGTGTGGACACGTGGATCTCGATGAACGCCAGACCGGCCGCCTCGTTGAGTTCCCGGGCGATCGCCCGGTCGGACTCCAGCGGGGAGACCAGCGAGGCGATGGCCACCACGCCGGCATCGGCGAACAACCGGGTCAGATGTCCCACGCGCCGGATGTTCTCGGCCCGATCGCCCGGCGAGAACCCGAGGTCGTCGGACAATCCGAAGCGCACGTTGTCGCCGTCGAGCAGATAAGCCGCCCGCCCGGATTCGACGAGCGCCCGTTCCAGTGCGACGGCGAGCGTGGACTTGCCCGAAGCCGGCAGACCGGTCAACCACACGGTGACGCCGCGCTGACCGATCGAGTTCCAACGATGCACCCGGGCGAGGGACGACGGATGCCATTTCACGTCGGTGCGGACCCGTTCCCCCGGAGTGATCGCGCGGGCCACCGAGATGGTTCCGGCGCCCACCGTCTCGTTGGAGTTCTCGTCGATCAGGATGAACGAGCCGCCGGTGCGGTTCTGGTCGTACCTGTCGGCGATCACCACCGAACTGGTCCGGATCGTCACCGTGCCCAGATCGTTGAGGCCCAGTTCCGACGGGTAGGCGACCCGATCGGTGGTGTCGGGGTCGAGTTTTGAGGAGATCTCCTGGACGGTCGCACGGGTGGTGCTCGTCGCATGCTTCAGGGCGAGTCGGTCGCCCGCGCGCAACGGGGTGCCGGCGAACCAGCAGACGGTGGCCTCCAACTCCCGGGCGAGGGTCGGGGCAGCGGCGGCCTCGCCGCTGACCAGGACGTCGCCGCGCGAGATGTCGAGTTCGTCGGCGAGCTCGACCGACACCGAGAGCGGCGCGACGGCGGTGACGCGCCGGTCGTCGAGGGTGTCGAGCGCGGTGACGGTGCTGCGCTGACCGGACGGGAGCACGGTGACCGTGTCGCCGACGGTGAGGCTGCCCTCGGACAGCCGGCCCGTGTAGCGTCGTCGTGCCTTCTCCGTGGGGCGGGACACCCATTGGACGGGCAGCCGCAGGTCCTGGGGATCCGGATCGGGCGCCGAGAGATCGACCGATTCGAGATACTCCAGGAGCGTGGGGCCGTCGTACCACGGTGTGCGGGCGGATCGGTGCACGATGTTGTCGCCGGCGAGCGCCGCCGTCGGGATCACCACCGGCGAGGCGATGCCCAGCCGCTCACCGAGTCTCGCGATCTCCGCGTCGATCTCACGGAATCGCGCTTCGTCGTAGTCGACCAGGTCGATCTTGTTCACCGCGGCGACCACGTGCCGGACGCCGAGCAGCTGGGCGATCCGGGCGTGCCGGCGGGTCTGCCGCAGCACACCGGCGCGGGCGTCGACCAGGAGCACCGCGACGTGCGCGTTCGACGCTCCGGTGAACATGTTGCGCGTGTAGTGCTCGTGGCCGGGGGTGTCGGCGAGGATGTAGCTGCGGGTGGGCGTCGAGAAGAACCGGTAGGCGACGTCGATCGTGATGCCCTGTTCCCGTTCGGCGCGCAGGCCGTCGGAGAGCGCGGCGAGGTCGGGGAGCCCGAGGTTGTTGGTCACCTGATCGAGCTGGTCGACGGGGACGCTGTCGGTGTCGACCAGGAGCCGTCCGATCAGCGTGCTCTTGCCGTCGTCGACGGAACCGGCGGTCGCCAGCCTGAGCAGTTGCCGACCGTGGTCGGCGTAGTCGTGCGCGGTCATCAGAAGTAGCCTTCCCGTTTGCGATCCTCCATGGCTGCCGCGGAGGTCCGGTCGTCGGCGCGGGTGGCTCCGCGCTCGGAGACGGTCGCCGCACCGACCTCGGCGATCACTCCGTCGAGGTCGACGGCGGTGGAACGGACCGCACCGGTGATGGTCAGGTCGCCGACCGTGCGGTAGCGGACCTGTTCGGTCGAGACCGTCTCGCCGGGCCGCGGCCGGGTGAACGGCGACACCGCCAGCAGGATGCCGTCCCGCTCGAACACCTCGCGCCGGTGGGCGAAGTAGATCGACGGCAGTGCCAGCTGTTCGAGGCGGATGTAGTGCCAGATGTCGAGTTCGGTCCAGTTGCTCAGCGGGAACACCCGGACCTGTTCGCCACGTCGTACGCGTCCGTTGTAGAGAGACCACGGTTCGGGGCGTTGTGCGCGCGGATCCCACTGGCCGAACTCGTCGCGAAAGCTCAGCACCCGTTCCTTGGCGCGGGAGCGTTCCTCGTCGCGTCGTGCTCCGCCGAAGGCGGCGTCGAAACCGCCGGCGTCGAGGGCGTCGAGGAGGGTCCGGGTCTGCAGCCGGTTCCGGGAGGCGGAGGGGCCGCCGATCTCGGTGACGCGGCCGCTGTCGATGGACTCCTGGACCGAGCCGACGATCAGCTCGTGGCCGGCCTCGCGGAGCCGGCGGTCCCGGAACTCGACGACCTCGGGGAAGTTGTGGCCCGTGTCGATGTGCAGCACGGGGAAGGGCACCGGCGCGGGTCGGAACGCCTTCTCGGCCAGGCGAAGCAGGACGATGGAGTCCTTACCCGCCGAGAACAGCAGCACCGGCCGTTCCAGTTCGGCGACCACCTCCCGGAAGATGTGCACCGCCTCGGCTTCGAGCACACGCAGCTCGTCGACGTGGGTGACGTCGGGATCGGTGACGGTCATGTCGGCAGACCTGCTTTCCGGGCGTCGCGGCGATACCGCTCGGCCCATTCGGAGGAACGGAGATCGCCCTGCTTCTTCAGGGCCGGTTCGGGCGCCTCCGCGGGGATGTCGAGCCGGTCGAGCACATGCGAGAGCACTCGTTCGGTGTCCGTGGCGAGCTCGGTGAAGTCGACCTCGATCGGGGTGATCCCGGTGCTCGCGAAGAACGACCGCCACCCCGTCTCCTGATCGCGGAGGATCTGCACGAGGTGGGCGATCCCGTCGGGGTGGTACTGCGCCCGCGCATCGAGTTCGGGTGCGGTCGGGCCCTCCCAGACGCGTGTCTGGACCGCCCGCCAGAACGAGACCGCCTGGTCGACGACGTCCCGCCGGGTCACCTTGACGAACCTCACCTCCCCGACCGTGTCGTGGATCGCCGACAGCAGATCGGAGCCGCTCCGGTCGGCCAGTCCGGCGGCGCGATCGAGCAGCAACGGCGTCTGATTCCACATCAGTTTGCCGCCCCACACGCCGTTCGGGCCGGTGCCCTCGCGCCGGATCCGAGCACGCCACTGCTCCGAGGTCTCGGTGCTCGGGGTGCCGACCGTTCCCGGGGCGAGCAGCCGGAGGACGCTCTCGTCGGTGACACCGGCGAACCAGTCGGCGGGCTGCGGTGAGAGCGAGGTCTCCGGATGGTATTGGAAGAACTCCTTCGGGTCGCCGGCCAGACCGGTCGCCCTGAGTGATTTCACCAGCAGTGTGCTGCCGCTGCGCTGCGATGCGCACACCAAATAGGAATGGGGCATTGCCTTCACTTCCGTGAGGTCGAAGTGGAGTGGGAGAGGTGGTGTTCTGATGAGCGCCCGTCAGGGCCGCGGACAGTGCTCGCGTCCGTCGCCGGAGCGGGGGGCGTTCCGGAGTTCACGGTCGCGGCCCCTCGGCGAGCGGGGGACCGGGGCGTCACGTTCGGACAGCGACGCCAGATGTCGGGTCATGAACTCCGCCGCGATCGCGCTGCCGGTCTCGTCGTCGAGAAGCTCGTCCCCGGTCTGTTCGCGCCATGACGCGAGCCGGATCGCGAGGACTCGCCGGACCTCGGAGTAGGCGGGGTGATCGGCGAGGTTGACCGTCTCGCCGGGGTCGGATCTCAGGTCGTACAGCTCCACCCGGGGTCGCGGCGCCAGATGACCGGTGCCCAGGGCCTGACCGGAGAGGCTCTCGAGGATGTCGAGCGGAAGCTCCAGGGCGGGCCGCTCGGTGTAGTTCTCGATGTAGCTGAATTCGAGGGTGCGGATCGCCCGGATCGGGTCGTAGGCGTCGTGGAAGTCCTTCTCGGCGAACACCTCGCGTCGGCGGGGTTCCGGATCCGGCACGGAGGTCTCGGGCGCGAAGATCCCCGCATGGGAGACTCCTTCGACGTCGGCCGGGATCTCCAGGCCGAGGGCGTCGAGGAGCGTCGGCACCAGGTCGACGGCGCTGAAGAGGTCGTCGTACACCGTCGCCTCGAGTCCGAGTCTGCGCGGCGGCCGGACGATGAACGAGATCCCGGTGCCTCGGCCGTACAGGGTGGACTTCGCTCCGGGGAAGGCCTCCCCGTGGTCGGTGAAGAACACGATCCACGTGTCGTCGCCGAACCCGAGGTCGTCGATCCGGTCGACGAGCCGCCCGGTGGCCCGATCGGCGACGGTGATCGAGCCGTGGAACGCGGCGAGGTCCCGCCGCACCTCGGGGGTGTCCGGCAGATAGTCCGGCACCGAGATCGACGCGGGGTCGACGGGGGTGTAGCGGCTCTCCGGGTACGGCCGGTGGACCTCGAAGAACCCCGCGTTCAGCAGGAACGGACGCTCGTCGCCGCGGCGACGGTCCGCGGCGCGGGCCTCGAGCCAGTCGCTCGCCTCCGCGACGACGTGGTCGCAGTCGGAGTCGGTCACGTCGTACGAGTCGTAGCCCAGGCCGCCGGGATTCGCCGATTCGTGCTGCATGCCGAACAGCGCGGTGCGCCAGCCCGCGTCGCGGAGGATCTGGGGGAGCGTCCGCACTCCGGCGCGGTACTCCCAGCCGTGGTGGGCCAGGCCGGTGATCCCGTTGCTGTGCGGGTACCGGCCGGTCAGCAGCGCACCCCGGGACGGCGAGCAGAGGGGAGCGGCCGCGTACGCCTGCGTGAAGAGGACGCCCCGTGCGGCGAGCGCTTCGAGGTGGGGGCCGGGGCCGCCGTGCGGGGAGTAGAGCTCGAGATGCCGGCCGAGATCGTGCCAGTGCACCAGAACGACGTTGTCGCTCATCGCTCGCCTCCTTCGCTTCGCCGGTCGATCGGTCCCGTTGAAACTAGCGGGACGCGCACCGGCAGAGGGAGCCTTAAGGTCAGCGCGGGTTTATCGACGATGCGACGCGGAAACCCGTGTGCCCGGTGGAGGTCTCGGGACTGTTCGCGGTCCGAGCCGAGACCCGGTACCGCCGGCAGTAGCTCTCGTGGCACAGGTACGACCCCCCGCGCATCACGGGCCGGAAGTCGCCGCGGCGGGGCGCGAACGCCGAATCGGTCCACTCCCACACGTTGCCCGTCACCTGGTAGAGGCCGTATCCGTTCGGCGGGTAGGTGCGCACCGGTGCGGTGAACGCGAAACCGTCGGCGGCGGTGTTGTGGTCCGGGAACGTCCCCTGCCAGACGTTCATCCGGTGCTCGCCGCCGGGAGTACGTTCGTCGCCCCACGGGTACCGACGGCCCGTCAGACCCCCGCGTGCCGCGTACTCCCACTCGCTCTCGGTGGGCAGCCGCGCACCGGCCCACGCGCAGAACGCGAGCGCATCCCGGTGGCTGACATGGGTCACCGGATGGTCGCCGAGATCGGTCGCCGCATCGATGCCGCCCGGACCGTACGGACGACGCCAGTCCGCTCCCGGTACGACGACCCACCACGGCGTCGCCGCGACAGCGGGCCATTCGCCGTCGACCGCCGCGTGGACGAAGACCAGGGAATCACCGAAGACCTCGGCATCGGTGCGGTGTCCGGTCGCCCGGACGAACTCGGCGAACCGGTCCACGGTCACCGTCGTCGCGGCGATCGCGAACGGCGCGACGTGCTCGTTCCGGACCGGCCCCTCGAAGTCCAGCCGATAGGAGAGGGCGTCGTCCGAACCCATCAGGAAGTCGCCGCCCGCCAGCTCGATCAGACCGTCGTCGAAGAGCGCCGCAGCGGGTTCCGCCGGGACCGCGCCGCGGTACCGGTCCTCCGGCGACCCGTCGGAACCGCGGTCCGGTGTGCAGCAGGGGTGCGTGGCCATGCCGTCGATTCTGCACCGCGTCACCGGCACGGTGTCGTGCCCGATCGCGTCATTCGCGCGGCGAGACCTTGAGCTCCTGGGTCACCTCCCGGTAGAAACCGTTGACGAGGTTCACCATGGCGGCCACGAAACCGTTCTCCGACGACGACCGCTTGGCACCCATCGACGTCTCACCGGTGACGGTGAACTCGCGGATGTCCTTGTCGCCGGGAGGAACGAGGAGCGTCGGATCCTCCCGGACGTCTCCCAGGAGGGCCGAGGACACCTCGGTGCGGCTTCCGAGATGATGCGCGGTGAGCCGGAGCTTGGGAGAGGCCTCCTTCAGCTGACGCAACAGCCAGTTGACCTTGGTCACGGGCCGAGCGGTCCGCGGTGTACCGACCCGCTGCGAACAACTGATCCTTTTCCGGGCCAGATTCGCGTTCACGACCACGGGCGACGTCGCGCGGGGCACCCGGACCGTGCCGAACAGCTCACCGGAGTCGGCCAGTTGCTGCGCCCGCGACACGGCGTCGGCCTGTGCGTTCGGGATCTGCGAGGCGACGGTCTCCCCGGTCAACGTCGTCAGCTGCAGCGCGATGTGCCGGATCAGCTGGTCGAACCGGAAACAGACGTCGACGGTGGCGGGATCTTTCGCCGCCAACGTGCTGTTCGCGACTCCTTCCCGCACCTTCACCCAGTTCCGGCCCATGTCTCCGAACGTCCAGGTCCCCGCCTGGGTGTCGGCGAGATACCGGACCAGCTCGTCGAGGAGCCGCGCATCCGTCGGATCCTGCGCGTCGTCGCGTTCGTTCGCCGCATGAACGGCGATCTCCTCCCACGACAGGTGCCGGACGGCGACCGACTTGGGCATCCGCGACGGCAGCGGGAACGGGACGTCCTCGGCGGTGGGCATCAGGTCGCAGCTGATCGTGACGACGGCGTCGAAGTCGTGGGCACGCGCCACCTTCAGATAGTCCTCGATCTGCTCCGTCTTGAGGACCCCCTTGCCGGTCTTGACCTCCAGAAGAGCCGACCACGTCCGTCCACCCCGCGTGACCCGGACCAGTCCGTCGGGACGGAACTCCTGACCGGCGTGGCTGAACCGGACCTCGGTGAAGGTCTCGACCCGCCCACGCGGTGACCCCAGTGCCGTCGTGATCCGCTTCCCGAAATCCGGAACGATCTCCATCACGGCGAGGAGCGTCGACGTCGCCCGGCCCTCCTGCTCCATACCGGTCTTCATCCCGACCGTCGGAAACAGGCGCGCAGGCCGGTGGGGCTCTTCGGAGGGATCGACGGGCAGTCCGGGGGACGGGCGCCGATCCCAGTCCTCGGGCAGCCGGGCGACGTTCTTCCGGCGGCGTGTGAGCCCCACCTTCCGGGCCGAGTCCAGTCTCGTCGTCGCACCGTCCTGCTCTTCGACCACGCCGTTCTCCGCTGCACCGTCCGCGACGGCCTCGTCTGCGGTGGCATCGTCTGCGGTGGAACCGGATCCGTCGGTGTCGTCGTCGACGTCGATCCCGAATTCCGAGACCAGGGGAGCCAGGCCGTCGCGATAGCCCTGACCGACGGCACGGATCTTCCAGCCGCTGGAGTGCCGATACACCTCGCCGACGATCAGGGCCCGCTCCTCGGTCAATCCGGTGAGCCCGCTGACGATCAACCGCTGCGACGGTTCTGCGGCGGCGGCCACCCACATCTCGGCGCCGTCGAGCATGCCGAACAAGCCGACGTCCCCGGTGACCTCGTCGAGACTGGCGGCGATCACCACGCGCGCGACGGACTCCGGAAGCTGCGCCAGATCAGCGATCACGACAGCCGGGGCGTCGGTGACTCCGAGACTGTCCAGACGCACCGCGCCGTCCTCCCCGGAGGGTTGATTGTAGAAGACGAAGTCGTCGTTGGACCGGACCCGGCCGGTGGCATCGACCAACAGCACGCTGACGTCCGCCACGACCGAGACACCCGGCTGGACCGTCCCGCAATGCAGACCGATGGCGATCGACGGTTCCGGTGTTCCGAGGATCGGCTCGAACAGGGTGTTGGATCCCTTGGTCAGGACCACGGGCGCGGCGTGCGTGAGTGTCATTCCGGTCACGCTAGCCAAACCCACCGGGCTCGGAGTTCGATTCCAGCGACTGTTCCGCGTCGCACACGTCGTCGGCCGTTCGACGACCCGAGCGGACCGCGCCCTCCATGTACCCGCTCCACTGCGTGGCGTATTCCGCCCCGGCCCAGTGGATGCGGCTGACAGGTTCCCGCAGCGCGGTGCCGTGACTCGTCCACACGCCCGGCGCGAAATGCGCGCCGTAGCACCCGCGGGTGAACTCCTCGGCACTCCAGTCCTTCTCGATGTAGGAGACCGGATCGGCCGCCCGCGGCCCGAAGTACCGTGCGAAACACGCCAGGACCCGGCGGCGCCGCTCGTCGTCGGACAGCCGCTGCCACACCCGCGCATCCGAACCCTCGACGAAGCCGAGCAGCACACCGATCTCGCCGCCGGGCGGGGAGACGTCGAACGTCACCTTCACCGGGCCCTCGTCGGACACGGCCTGCCCGTTGAGGCCGTCGGCCCGCCAGAACGGTGCGCGATACGACGCGAAGCATTTGGCGACGGTCCCGGCCGGCACCCGCTGCGTCAACTGGTCGCGCCAGGGCGGGAGCGGCGGCGCGTACCGGATCCGGCCGGCGAGGGTGGGCGGCACGGCGACGATCACCCGCCGCGCGGCGGACTCCGCCCCGGACCGGGCCTGCACGAGGACCCCGTCGTCGTCCTGGTGGATCGCCTCGACCGCGGCGCCGAATCGGATGTCGAGTCCGGCGGCGAGCTCTTCGGCGACCCGGACCGAGCCGCCGACCACCCGATCCTGCTGGGCGCCGCGATCCACCGAGACCAGGGTCTCCAGATCGCCGTTGGCGGCGATGTAGAACAGGGCGTGCAGCAGGGAGAAGTCGGTGGCGTCGGCGGCGAAGACGGCTTCGGCGGTGATCCGGAAGTAAGCGCGCGCCGCCGCCGTCCGCACGGTGCGCCGGATCCAGGTCTCGTACGTCTGGCCGTCGAGCTGTGCGGCCCGCGCATGCGCCCAGGGCCGGGCCGGATCGACGCCGCGGGCCAGGCGCCGCAACCGGGTCAGTGCCTGGAACAGGTCGGCCAGCACGATCGGATTGAGTTTCGGCACGGCGCCTTTGCGGCCGGCCATGCGCGACCGCGTACCGCCCAGGTCGACCAGCAGCTCGCCGTCGTCGTTCCAGGTGCGGAACGTCGCCAGGCCGAGACGTTCGACGAGGCCGTGCATCTCGGTGTGTCCCTCACCGATCCACGTGCCGCCCAGTTCGACGGGGTGGCCGTCGATCACACCGCCCTCGAGCCGTCCGCCGACCCGGTCTCGCGCCTCCAGCACCGTCACGGTCCGCCCGGCCTCGACCAGCGCCCGGGCGGCGCTGAGACCGGCGAGCCCGGCTCCGACGACGAGGACGTCGGTTCGCTCCATCGCTGTGCACCTCTCTGGGAGTTCCGGTCTCGACTCCGCTCGACCACCGAGGGAACACTCGACCACCGAGGGAACACTCGACCACCGAGGGAACGCCCGATTGTAGAGGGAACGCCGGACCGCCGAAAGGGCCTCGGGGATCGAGAGGACCTCGATCCCCGAGGCCCCGAACAGCAGCCTATCGCCGCACGGGGCGGCGCCGAGGTCAGATCGCCATCGCCTCGCGGACCACCGATTCGGCGCCGGCACCGCCCTCACCGGTCGCGGTGACGCGTCCGCTCTCGAGGATGTAGTACCGCTCGGCCGAGGCCAGCGCGAAACCGATGTGCTGCTCCACCAGGAGGACGCCGAGGCCGCCGCGCCGGGTCAGTTCGGTGATCGTGTTCTCGATCTCGGCGACCACCGACGGCTGGATGCCCTCGGTCGGTTCGTCGAGGATCAGCATCTTCGGTTCGGTGATCAACGCCCGCGCGATCGCCAACTGCTGACGCTGCCCGCCCGACAGCAGCCCGGCCTGCCGGTCGAGCAGCTCGGTGAGGGCCGGGAACAGATCGAGCATCTCGGCGATCAGCTCCTTGCCGCGCTTGCGGCCGTCGGCCACCACCTGCAGGTTCTCCGCGGTGGTGAGCTGCGGGAAGCTCTGCTGCCCCTGCGGCACGTAGGCGATGCCCTTGGCCACCCGCTTGCTCGGCCGGGTGCCGGTGAGGTCCTCGCCGTCGAACGTGATGGTGCCGCCGGTGGTCTTGAGCAGCCCGATCGCCGCCCGCAGCAGCGTGGTCTTGCCCGCGCCGTTGTGACCCATGATCGCCACCACGCCGTCGCTCGGCACGGCCAGATCCACACCGTGGATCACCTCGGTGCGGCCGTACCCCGCGCGGACGTCCTTCAGTTCGAGCATGTCAGCTCTCCTTCTCTACGGCTGCGGCTGCGGTCTCGGTCGAGGCGTCCTCCACTTCGACGGCCGTCTCCTCGACGACCGCGGCCTCTTCTGCGGCCCCCGCCGAACCGAGGTACACCTCCTGCACCTTCGGATCGGCCTGCACCTGCGCGACGGTGCCCTCGGCGATCACCCGGCCGCGGGCGAGGACGGTCACCGACGTGGCGAACCGGCGCATGAACTCCATGTCGTGTTCGACGACGACCACCGTCCGCTCGCCGCCGATCCGGCGCAGCAGTTCACCGGTCTCCTCGCGTTCCTCGCCGCTCATGCCGGCCACCGGCTCGTCGAGCAGGAGCACCGAGGCGTTCTGCACCAGGAGCATGCCGATCTCCAGCCACTGCTTCTGGCCGTGCGCCAGGATGCCCGCGGGCTGGTCGCGGAGGTCCTGCAGGCCGATGGTCTCCAGCGCCTCCTCGATCGCCTCGGGCACCTGCGCGGGCCGCCGCCGCAGCATGGTCCGGAGGGAGCGGCCGGCCCCGGCGGCGATGTCGAGGTTCTGCAGGACGGTGAGCTCCTCGAACACGCTCGCGGTCTGGAAGGTCCGGCCGATGCCGAGCCGGGCGATCTGGTGCACCTTCTTGCCGATCAGCTCCACCCCCGACTTCTCGATGGAGCCGGTCGCCGGAACCAGCCCGGTGATCGCGTCGATGATCGTCGTCTTCCCGGCGCCGTTCGGGCCGATCAGGAAGCGGAGGTCGCCCTGCAGCAGGGTCAGGTCCACCTCCGAGACCGCTTTGAAGCCGCCGAAGGAGACCGACAGGCCACGGACCTGGAGGTAGTCGCTGGCCATGCCGGCGTTGCCGCCGGGCCGGGGCTCGTGGGCGCCGTCGAGCAGGACGGTGTTCTCGGTGCGCGGATTCATGAGGTGGCTCCGATCGGGGTGGGGGCGTCGTCGTTCTTCACCGGCGGCGCGGTGGACTCGGCGCGCGTGCGGCGCGCCTTCAGCGCACTGAGGATTCCGGCCAGTCCGGCGGGGAAGAATCCGACGACGACGATGAACAGCAGACCCTGGGCGTAGGTCCAGCCGGAGGGGAAGCTCTCCGAGAGGCTGGTCTGCGCCCAGGCGACGGCGACCGCGCCGAGCACCGGGCCGAGCAGGGTGGACCGGCCGCCGATGGCGACGCCGATGAGGAACGCGATCGACGGGACGATCCCGACGTCGGCCGGGGAGATGATGCCCACGATCGGCACGAACAGCGCTCCGGCGACGGACGCGAACAGCGCGGCGACCGCGAAGGCGGCGACCTTGACGTTGGCCGGGTCGTAGCCCAGGAAGCGGACGCGTTCCTCCTGGTCGCGGACGGCGACCAGGAGTTCGCCGTAACGGCTGTACATCAGCTGACGGGTGATCGCGACCAGGACCAGCAGCGTCGCTGCGGCGACGAAGAACAGCATCCGGCGGTTGACCGGGTCGTTCAGCGCCAGCCCGAAGAAGCCGCGGAAACGGTTCAGGCCGTTGCTGCCGCCGGTCGACTGCTGGCCGATCAGCAGGATCGCGAACGCCGCGGCGAGCGCCTGCGAGAGGATCGCGAAGTACGCGCCCTTGACCTTCCGTTTGAACACGCCCAGGCCCAGGAGCACGGCGAGCAGCGTCGGGAGGACCAGGATGCCCAGGACCGTGACGACCGGTGAGGCGAACGGCTGCCAGTAGGCGGGCAGCTCCCGGATACCGGCGATCTGCATGAAGTCCGGGACGTCGTCGCCGCGGAAGGCGGCGTCGGCGACCTTCAGGTGCATGGCCATGATGTAGGCGCCGAGCCCGAAGAACACGCCCTGGCCGAGCGTCAGCATGCCGCCGCGCCCCCAGGCCAGACCGATGCCGACCGCGACCATGCCGAAGCAGAGGAACTTGCCGAGCAGGTTCAGGCGGAAGTCGGACAGCACCGCCGGAGCGACGGCGAAGAGAAGCACCGCGGCCAGCCCGAAACCGGCCCAGACCTTCCAGTTCTGCGTGAAGTAGTTCTTCATACCAGGCTCCTCGATTGAACCGTGAAGAGTCCCTGCGGACGGATCTGCAGGAAGACGATGATGAGCACGAAGACGATGACCTTGGCGACCGAGGCGGTGGTGCTGTACTCGATGAACGAGTTCAGCAGGCCGAGTGCGAGGGCCGCGATCACGGTGCCCTTGATGTGTCCGAGACCGCCGATCACCACCACGAGGAAGGCGTCGATCAGGTACGACGTGCCCGTGTTCGAGCTGGTCGATCCGATCAGCGTGAGCGCCACCCCGGCCACACCGGCCAGCCCCGATCCGATGAAGAACGTGGTCAGGTCGGTCTTGCGGCTGGAGATCCCGCTGGTCTCGGCGAGATCACGGTGCTGGACGACGGCGCGCGTCCGGCGACCCATCGCCGTGTACTTCATCATCGCGGCCAGGGCGACGACGCAGACGATCGCCAGGACCATGATGAAGATGCGGGTCTTGGGGACCACCGCGCCGAGGATCTCGATGCCGCCGCCGAGCCAGTCGGGCGTCACCACGCGCACCGCCGGCGCGCCGAAGACGTCGCGCGCCACCTGCTGCAGGATCAGGCCGACGCCGAAGGTCACCAGCAGGGTGTCGAGGGGGCGGTGGTACATGCGCTGGATCAGCGTGACCTCCAGCAGGATGCCGATCAGGCCGCCGATCAGGAAGCCGACGATCAGCGAGACGGCGAACGCGCCGCCGGTATGGGAGATGAGGTGTTGCTGCACCGTGTAGGCGGTGTACGAACCGGCCATGATGAAGGAACCGTGCGCCATGTTGATGACGCCCATCTGGCCGAAGGTCAATGCCAGGCCGAGGGCGGCGAGCAACAGGATCGATCCCAGGCTCAGGCCGGTGAAGAGTTGTCCGATGAATACATCCACGACAGGTCTCGTTCCTTGTCGGTCACGAATGTGAGAGGTGTGAGAAGACCCGTGGCGCCGAATGCGCATCCCCCGGGTCGAAAGGGCGGGGCCGACCTCACCGGTCGCGGCCCCGGAAGAGTTCCGCAGGTCCGCCCGCCGCCGCGTGTCCGCGGGGGACGGCGGCGGGCGGACCGTCGTACGAGATCGCCAGGACTACTTGCTGAGGTCCTCGGCCCAGTCGTAACCCTTCAGGTAGGGGTCCGGGGTGATCGGCTTGCCCGAATCCCACACGGTGTGGATCAGGCCGTCGTTCCGGATCTCGCCGATCCGGGCGGTCTTGGTGACGTGGTTGTTCTCGCCGTCGATGGTGACCAGACCCTCGGGGGCCTCGAAGCTCACCCCGCCCGCGGCCTTCTGCACGTCCGGCACCGCGAACGACTTCGCCTTCTCCACGGTGTTCTTCCACAGGTAGACCGACGTGTAGGCCGCCTCCATCGGATCCGAGGTGACCTTGTCCTTGCCGAACTTGGCCTTGTAGGCGTCCACGAACTTCTTGTTCACCGGGGTGTCGATGGTCTGGTAGTAGTCCCAGGCGGTCAACTGACCTTCGATGTTCTGGACACCGATGCCGCCGACCTCCTCCTCGGCGATCGACACCGAGACCACCGGCATGTCCTTGGCGGTGAGGCCGACGTTCTTGTACTCGCGGAAGAACGCGACGTTCGAATCGCCGTTGAGCGTGTTGAACACGGCGTCCGCGTCGGCGGTGCGCACCTTGTTGACGATGGTCGAGAAGTCGGTCGAACCCAGCGGGGTGTAGTCCTCGCCCTTGATCTCGATGCCGTTGGCCGCGGCGTACGCCTTGATGATGCGGTTGGCGGTCTGCGGGAAGACGTAGTCGCTGCCGACCAGGTAGAGCGACTTGACGCCCTTCTCCTTGAGATAGTCGAGCGCGGGCACGATCTGCTGGTTGGTCGTCGCACCCGTGTAGAAGATGTTCTTCGAATCCTCCAGGCCCTCGTACTGGACGGGGTAGTAGAGCAGCGAGTTCTTGTCCTCGAACACCGGCAGCATCGCCTTGCGGCTCGACGACGTCCAGCCGCCGAACACCGCGGCGACGCAGTCGCTGCTGATCAGCTTCTCGGCCTTCTCGGCGAACACCGTCGGCTCGGAGGCTCCGTCCTCGCCGACGATCTCGATCTTCTTGTCCAGGACGCCGCCGACGGCGTTGATCTCCTCGACGGCCAGCGCGATCGCGTTGCGGACGGTCACCTCGGAGATCGCCATGGTGCCCGAGAGCGAGTTCAGCGAGCCGACCTTGACCGCGGGCCCGGAGGTGTCCACGCACGACGCGGCGTTCTCGCCTCCCCCGTCGCCGACGGAGCTTCCGCACGCGGAGAGAGCGAGGGCGGTGGCGGTCAGGACCGCCGGGAACAGCATGCCCTTCCGGAGTCGTCCGGTTCGGTTGACTTGATTCATCTGACGAACGCTTCTTTCAATCATGCCGGCGCACAACGTGATTCCCCACAGATTCGGAATCGGCGCGCCGGTCGAGATGACTTTCGCGCGTACGACGTTGTACACGGGAGCAAAGCTATCCCGAAGGAGTTTCGCCGCCGTCTCGCCAGATGAACGACACGTGTCCAGAGTGACCGTTACGCCCGTTACGCCGTAACGCGTCCGTCATAACCACAGGTCGCCGCCGGTCACGAGCCGACGGCGACGTCCGCGACGACGTCAGGCGGGGGAGGGGAGACCGACCAGCTCGGCCGAAGCGGCCCACAGCCCGTCGACGAGCGCCCGGTCGTCCGCCTGCCGGGACCGAGGCCCGTTCGCGCGGCCCCGGTGGAAGTACACGCCGTCGATCGCGGAGTCGGCACCGCGGCGGGCGAGGTCGATCAGCGGGCGGGCGCCCTTCTCCGGGGTGATCGCGATGAGATGCTTCACCGGGGTCTGGTAGCCGAGACGGATGAAGAACGTGTCACGCCCGAAACTGGTGGCGACGACACCGGGATGCACCGCCGCGGAGACGATGCCGTCGCCGGACCAGCGCTGCGCGATGCCCTTGGTGAACAAGATGTTCATGAGTTTGGAGTTCCCGTACGAGAGCTGCGCCGACGGACGCCGGCCGCGACGCTCGAGGTCGTCGAGATCGATTCTGCCCCAGCGGTTCGCCACGCTCGAGGTGTTGAGCACGAGCGCGCCGTCGACCGCGGCGGCGAGCCGGTCGTGCAGCAGATTCGTCAGCAGGAACGGCGAGAGATGATTCGTCTGGACGTTGGGCTCGTGACCGTCGGGCGTCAGCCGGCGCGGATCGAACGTGCCGCCGGCGTTGTTGATGAGGACGTCGATGCGGCCGGTGTGCTCGGCGATCTCGGCGGCGAGCGCCCGAACGTCCGCGAACCGCGTGAAGTCCGCGGTGAATCCGGTGGCACCGGTCTCGTCGACGACCCGGGCGAGCTTGTCGGCGGATCTGCCGGTGACGACGAGATCGACGTCGGGGCCGGCGAGTTCCCGGGCGGCGACCGCGCCGATGCCGTCGCTGGCTCCGGTGATCACGATGGTGCGGGTCTTCTGTTCGGTGCTCATCTGTGCCTTCGCTCGATGGACGTCGTCGCTCGACGACGGAGATTCCTGAGATGCGGACCCGCCGCCAGTCTATGCGTGACACCGGTCCGGTCACCCGGTGTGCTCGCTCACGGGACGACGCCGCGAGATGCCCGAGCCCCGCCGCCCGGATCGGAGTGCGACGACGGCCCCGTCGGTCACGACCCGTCAATTCTCTCCCGTCCGGCGTATGGATCGCGTTAAAGCCCCTGGCGCGCACACCCGTCCCGGACCAGTGTGAGTGCTCACCGGCGCAGAGCGCACCGGTGATCGGAGGTTCCACCCGCATGACCGACCTGGTGATGATCGCCGTCCTCGCGGCGATGACCGGAACGTGTCTGCTCGCGATCCGCGGGCTCGACGACCAGGCCGAACGGTGACCGCGGCGGGGACGACGACGGTCGTGCTGCTGCTGATCGCGGCCGTGATCGTCGGCTGTCTGCTCGTCGTCCTCCTCGACCCGGACCGGTTCTGAACATGAGCGAGACCTGGGCCGGGATCGGTCAACTCGGCGTCCTGCTCGTCCTGCTCGCCGCCGTGTACATCCCGTTCGGCGACCACATGGCCGGTGTCTACCGCTCGTCACGGCACCTGGCCGTCGAACGCGCCGTCTACCGGATCGCCCGCATCGACCGGGACTCCGCACAGACGTGGCGCTCGTATGCGGTGGCCGTGGTCGCCTTCTCGACGGTCTCCGTCCTGGTGCTCTACACGTGGCAGCGACTCCAGGGGCTGCTGCCGTGGAGCGACGGCAAACCGGGGGTCTCGCCGACGACGGCGTTCAACACGGCGGTCTCGTTCGTCACCAACACGAACTGGCAGTCGTACTCGCCCGAAACGGTGATGAGCAACCTGACGCAGATGCTCGGCCTGACGGTGCAGAACTTCCTGTCGGCGGCGGTCGGCCTGGCGGTGGCGATCGCCCTGATCCGCGGACTGACCGCCCGGAACGGATCGGGCACGATCGGCAACTTCTGGGTCGACCTGGTACGCGGCACCGTCCGGATCCTGCTCCCCGTCGCCCTGCTCGTGGCCGTCGTCCTCCTCTCCCAGGGCGCCGTCCAGTCCTGGCACACGGGAGTCGGCTACCGGCTCCTCGACGGCCGCGACGTGACCAGCCCGCTCGGCCCGTTCGCGAGCCAGGAGGCCGTCAAGATGCTGGGCACCAACGGCGGCGGCACGTTCGCGGCGAACTCGGCGCACCCGTTCTCCAACCCGACTCCGCTGTCGAACCTCGTCGAGATCTTCGCGATGCTGGTGATCCCGGTGTGCCTGACCCGCACCTACGGCACCCTCGTCGGCGACCGCCGCCAAGGACTGACACTGCTCTCGGTGATGGCGACGATCTGGGCGACCATGCTGACCCTCGCCTGGTTCTTCCAGACCCGCCCCGACGGCCTCGCCGCCGCGGCGGCCGGAGCCGGCCTCGAAGGCACCGAAGTCCGCTTCGGGATCCCCGGCACGGCACTGTTCGCGGCGAGCACGACGGGCACCTCCACCGGCGCGGTGAACGCGGCACACGACAGCCTGTCCGCCGGAGCCGGCGGCGTCGTGCTGTGGAACATCCTCCTCGGCGAAGTGGCACCCGGCGGAGTCGGCTCGGGCCTGTACGGGATGCTCGTGCTCGCCGTCCTCACCGTGTTCCTCGGCGGCCTGCTGGTCGGACGCGCCCCCGAACTCCTCGGAAAGAAGGTGGGACGCCGCGAGATCACGACGGCGATGCTCTCCGTGCTGGTGATGCCGACGCTGGTCCTCACCGGCACCTCGATCGCACTCGTTCTGCCCTCGACCACCGCCTCCATGGTCGATCCGGGACCGGCGGGGACACCGGAGTCGATCCACGGCTTCACCGAAGTCCTGTACGCGTACGCATCGGCGGCCAACAACAACGGCAGCGCGTTCGGCGGCCTGGCCGTGACCGGCGACTGGTTCCAGATCTCCCTGGGACTGGCCATGTTCCTCGGCCGGCTGCTGCCGATCATCCTGGTCCTCGCACTCGCCGGCCTGTTCGCCCGGCAGACCCCCCGGGTCGACGACGACGCCGAAGTCTCCCCGGACACCGGCGGCGAGGACCTGGACGGTCCCGTCGCGGGCACCGGGACGCTGACGGCACCGGCCGCCGTCGACACCGGAACCCTGCCGAGCCACGGCCCCCTGTTCGCCACGCTCCTGCTCGGGACCACACTCCTGGTCTCAGGGCTGACCTTCTTCCCCGCACTCGTGCTGGGACCGATCACGGAGGCACTCCTGTGAACGATCCACTGGTGGGCGAGGGCGCCTTCGACATGCGCCAGATGGTGTCCGCGCTACCGCAGTCGCTGCGCAAACTGACACCGCGAGAACAGGCCCGGAACCCCGTCATGCTCGTGGTCTACCTCGGCGCACTCGTCTCGACCGTGCTCGCCGCCTGGCACCCGTCGGTGTTCGCGTGGCTGGTCGTCGCCTGGCTGTGGTTCACGGTCCTCTTCGCCGGACTCGCCGAAGCCGTCGCCGAAGGCCGCGGCCGCGCCCAGGCCGACAGCCTGCGACAGGTCAAGAAGGACACCGTCGCACGACGCCTGAACGACGACGACACCGTCGAGGAGATCCCCGGCTCCGAGCTGCGGCCCGGCGACCGGATCGTGGTGGAGGCCGGCGAGGTGATCGCCGGCGACGGCGACGTGATCGACGGCATCGCGACCGTCGACGAGTCCGCGGTGACCGGGGAGTCGGCGCCCGTCGTGCGCGAGTCCGGCGGCGACCGGAGCGCCGTCACCGGCGGCACCGTGGTGCTCTCGGACCGGATCGTCGTCCAGATCACCACCGAACCCGGCCAGACCTTCGTCGACCGGATGATCGCGCTCGTCGAAGGCTCCGTGCGCACGAAGACACCGAACGAGATCGCCCTGCAGATCCTGCTGACCGCGCTCACCCTGATCTTCGTCCTCGCCGTCGTCGCCGCCGGCGCGATGCAGGAGTACTCCGGTGCCGCGGCCGACCCGCTGAAACTGATCGCCCTGCTGGTGTGCCTGATCCCGACCACCATCGGCGCACTGCTCTCCGCGATCGGCATCGCCGGCATGGACCGTCTCGTGCAGCGCAACGTCCTCGCCATGAGCGGCCGCGCGGTGGAGGCCGCCGGCGACGTCGACACCCTGCTGATGGACAAGACCGGCACCATCACCTTCGGCAACCGCCGGGCCACGGCCCTGCACCCGGCGCCCGGGGTTCCGATGACCGCACTGGCCGACGCGGCCTACCGCTGCAGCATCGCCGACGACACCCCCGAGGGACGCAGCATCGTCGACCTGTGCACCGGTGAACACGAGGTGATCCCGCTCCCGGACGACGAACTGGCCGCCGCCCGCTCCGGTGCCGATCCGCGGTTCGACATCGTCCCGTTCACCGCGACCACCCGGATGAGCGGCCTGGACCACGACGGCATCCGGCTGCGCAAGGGCGCCGCCGACGCGGTACGCGCCTGGGTGTCGGGAAACGGGGGAGACCCCGACGAGGTGACCGACACCGTCACCGACATCTCGGCGGCCGGCGGCACCCCGCTCGTCGTCGGCACCGCGACCACCGACGGCAGCCCCCGCATCCTCGGCGTGATCGAACTGTCCGACGTGGTGAAACCCGGCATGCGGGAACGATTCGCCCAACTGCGGACGATGGGCATCCGCACGGTGATGATCACCGGCGACAACCCGCTCACCGCCCGCGCGATCGCCGACAGCGCCGGCGTCGACGACTACGTCGCCCAGGCGACCCCCGAGGACAAACTCGCACTGATCCGCGCCGAACAGTCCCGCGGCCGCCTCGTGGCGATGACCGGCGACGGCACCAACGACGCACCCGCACTCGCCCAGGCCGACGTCGGCGTCGCCATGAACTCGGGGACCTCCGCGGCCAAGGAGGCCGGGAACATGGTCGACCTGGACTCCGATCCCACCAAACTGATCGAGATCGTCGCGATCGGCAAACAGCTGCTCATCACCCGCGGCGCACTCACCACGTTCTCCCTGGCCAACGACCTCGCGAAATACTTCGCGATCCTGCCGGCGATGTTCGCGGTGGTGCACCCGCAACTGGATGCGCTCAACGTGATGCGGCTGCATTCGGCCCAGTCCGCGATCGTCTCGGCGGTGATCTTCAACGCCCTGATCATCGTGGCGCTGATCCCGCTGTCCCTGCGCGGCGTGCGGTACCGCGCGGGCTCGGCCACCCGGCTGCTCGGCCGCAATCTGCTGGTCTTCGGGCTCGGCGGCGTGCTCACCCCGTTCGCGGGCATCGCGCTGATCGACCTCGTGGTCCGTCTTCTCCCGGGAATGGGGTGAACTCGCGATGAGGAGACTGTCGTCCGGGATGTGGCGCCAATGCGTCACCGGACTGGTGGTGCTGGCCGCCGCGACGGTCGTGCTCGGGGTCGTGTACCCCGCCGTCGTCTGGGGACTGTCGAGGGTTACGACGACGTCCGCGGAGGGGTCCGTCATCCACGACGTGAACGGCTGCGCGGCCGGATCGTCGGCGATCGGCGTCGACGTGCGACCCCCGGCGGGCGCCCCCGATCCGTACCTGCACGGACGCGTCACCGGGGGACTGGACGATCCCCTCGCCCCGGGGGATCCGTCGGTCTCTGCGGCGAGCGACCTGGGCCCGAACAGCACCCTGCTGCGGGACGTCGTGACCGCCCGCCGCGCCGCCGTCGCCGCCCGGGAGGGCGTCGACCCCGCGGCCGTGCCCGCCGACGCGATCACCGGATCGGCGTCCGGACTGGACCCGCACATCTCACCGCGCTACGCCGCGCTGCAGGCTCCCCGGCTGGCCCGGACCAACGGCCTGTCCGAATCACGGGTGCGGGAGATCATCGCCGCCCACACCAGCGGCCGCCGGTTCGGGGTCCTCGGCGCTCCCCGCGTGGACGTCCTCGCCGTCAACCTGGCCCTGGGACACCGGGTGCCCGGCTGCCGGCGAGGATCCACGACGACACCGGGCCGATAGGATCGGCAGATGTCCGACAAGCCTGCGGCGAAAGGCCAGTTCGAGGTCTTCCTCGGCTGCGCCCCGGGCTCCGGCAAGACCTTCGCGATGCTCGACCGAGCCCAGAACCTGCGGGCGGACGGCGTCGACGTGGTGATCGGGGTGGTCGAATCACACGGCCGCGCGGCGACCGCCGCGATGACCGAAGGACTGGAGACCGTTCCGCGGCGGACGATCCGCTACCGCGGCGCCGACCTCGACGAGATGGACCTGGACGCGATCCTCGAACGGAGACCGCAGGTGGTCCTGGTCGACGAACTCGCGCACAGCAACGCCCCCGGACTCCGGAACACGAAACGATGGCAGGACATCGACGATCTCCGAACGGCCGGCATCGACGTCCTGTCGACGGTCAACATCCAGCACCTGGAGAGCCTGAACGACGTCGTCGCCCAGATCACCGGCGTCCCGCAGCGGGAGACCGTTCCCGACGACGTGGTCCGCCGGGCCGACCGCATCGAGCTCATCGACATCGAACCGAGCGCCCTGCGCCGTCGTCTCGCCGAAGGCAAGGTCTACGGCCCCGAACGGGCGGAGGACGCGCTCGCGAACTTCTTCCGGCAGGGCAACCTGACCGCGCTCCGCGAGCTGGCGCTCCTGTGGCTGGCGGACCGCGTGGACGAGAAACTCGCCGACTACCGCACCGCGAACGCCATCACCGAGACCTGGGAGGCACGCGAACGCGTGGTCGTCGCGGTGACCGGCGGCCCCGAATCGACGGCGCTCATCCGCCGCGCCCGCCGGATCGCCTCGCGGTCGAGTGCCGAACTGCTGGTGGTCCAGGTGGCCCGCGGCGACGGCATCGCCGACACCGCAGCCGATCTCGAAGCCGTCCGGGAGGCGGCGAAGAGCTGCCGGGCCACGGTGAGCACCGTCGTCGGAGACGACGTGCCGTCGACCCTGCTGGAATACGCCCGGGCCGTCAACGCGACTCAACTGGTGGTGGGGACCTCGCGCCGGACACGCTGGCAACGCCTGCTCGACGAGGGCGTCGGCGCGGCGGTGATCCGGAACAGCGGCCGCATCGACGTGCACATGGTGACCCACGAGGAGGAGTCCCCACGCAACCGCCTCGACATCCGCCGGACCCGGCTGCACCGGCCGCTCAGCTGGCTCCTCGCGGTGGTGATCCCGCCGGCGGTGGCCTTGATCCTGATCCCGATCGACCGGCACCCCGGCCTCTCCAGCGAGTCGGCGGTGTTCCTGATCGGGATCCTGGCCGTCGCACTCCTCGGCGGCATCGGGCCCGCCGTACTCTCGGCGATCTCCTCGGGGCTGCTGCTCAACTTCCTGTTCGCCCACCCGCGGTTCACGCTGGCCGTCACCGAACCCGACAACATCATCACGATCGTCGTCATGCTGATCATCGCGGTCGCGGTGGCCGGACTGGTCGACTCGGCCGCCGTCCGCAAGCGGGAGGCCACGCTCGCCGGGCGCGACGCCGAACTGCTGTCGACCTTCTCCCGCGCGGTGCTCGACGGCGCGGGAGTCCCCGATCTCCTCGCCCGCGTCAACGAGGTGTACCAGCAGGATGCGGTCGCGGTGGTGCGGGTGGGCGACGATGCGCCGCTGGCTCGGGCCGGCGACCCGGAGGTGGTGTTCGACTCGTCCGCCGGTGCGACCACGTCGTGCGAGTCGTCGGGCGGCACCTACGCGTTGCTGCTGCACGGGCCGGACGTCCCCGCCCGCGACCGGCGGGTGCTCACCGCGGTCAGCAACCAGATCGCCGCGGCCGCCGAACGCGCCCGGCTCGTCGAGGAGGCCGCGCAGGCGGACGAGTTGGCCCGCACCGACGAACTGCGGCGGGCACTGCTGGCCGCCGTCAGCCACGACCTGCGGACCCCGCTGGCCGCGGCCAAAGCGGCGGTGAGCAGCCTGCGGAGCGACGACCTCACCTTCGACGAGGAGGACACCGCGGAACTGCTCGCCACCATCGAGGAATCGGTCGACCTGCTGACCGCGCTGGTCGGGAACCTGCTCGACTCGTCGCGGCTGGCGGCCGGGATCGTCCGGCCGGTGCTGCGCAAGACCTATCTGCCGGAGGTGGTGCATCGGGTGCTCGCGGCAGCGGGGGAGGAGCCGCTCGGGACGGTGCGTTTCGGCGCGTCCTGGGCGTGCACCGACGCCGGACTGCTCGAACGGGCGCTCGCCAATCTGGTCGACAACGCGCGCAGGCACGGCGGCGGCTCCGTCGACGTCGTGACCGCGAACTCCGTGCGCTCCGACGGTCGAGGGCGCTGCGAGATCCGGGTGATCGATCACGGACCGGGTATCCCGGAGGAGGAACGAAGCCGGGTGTTCCTGCCCTTCCACCAGTACGGCGACCAGAACCGCGGCGGCTCCGGCGTCGGCCTCGGACTGGCGGTGGCCTCCGGGCTGGTGTCCGCGCTCGGCGGGACCCTGGAGGCCCACGAGACTCCGGGCGGAGGCACGACGATGACCGTCGAACTGCCGGTGGAGATCGACACCGATCGGGGTGGTAGATGATGGCCGAGCAGAGTCTGGACAGGGGACGCGTGCTGGTCGTGGACGACGAGCCGCAACTGTTGCGCGCCCTGCGGATCAACCTGCGGGCGCGTGGTTTCGAGGTGGTCGCCGTCGACAGCGGTGCCGACGCGCTCAAGGCCGCGGCCCGCAGCAGACCGGACGTGGTGGTGCTGGACCTCGGTCTGCCCGACATGGACGGGCTCGAAGTCCTGGCCGGGTTGCGCGGGTGGACGTCGGTGCCGGTGATCGTGCTGTCGGCGCGCACCGACTCGTCGGACAAGGTCCTGGCCCTGGACGCCGGCGCCGACGACTACGTGACCAAGCCGTTCGGCATGGAGGAGTTCGTCGCGCGGCTGCGGGCCGCGATCCGACGCGGCTCCGTCCCGGCGGCCGTCGAGACCCCCGTGGTCGAGGCCGGACCGGTCACCATCGATCTGGCGGGCAAACGCGTGACGCGCGGCGGCGAACAGGTGCGGCTGACGCCCACCGAGTGGGAGATCCTGGAACTGCTGGTCCGCAACGAAGGACGATTGGTGACGCAGCGCGAAGTGCTGACCACCGTGTGGGGCCCGGGGTACGTCCAGCAGACGAACTACCTTCGGGTGTACCTGGCCAGTCTCCGCCGAAAGCTGGAGGAGGATCCGTCCGCACCCCGCCACCTGCTGACCGAACCGGGCATGGGATACCGGTTCGAGCATTGAACCCCAGAGAAGTGCCACTCACCCAAAAACGTCACTGTGACGTTTTATCGATTCGGCCCGGCCGTACGACGGGTCGGCCGGCATGACTCCCAGGGAGATCACCGAGTCGCAGCCGTATGCGAACCCGGTTCACCTGCGCCAGACGGCGGAGTCGTGTGGACCCGGTCGACACGACTCCGCCGGATCGCAGACCGGGTTGCCGGCGGAGGTCGACGCAAGACTCCGGCGAACCCGAGAACGAGTCGCTGGAGAACCGAGATTCATCCGGAATCCCCGCAGGTAAAGATCGTGCCGATAAGATACATTATGTCAAGTAATGGTTTCGATGCCCCTGCCCGCGCCGCCCCACCCAGACCGTGAACACCGGCGACACGCATCGACTCGCGTCCGGTTCCGACGACTGGTGAGCATTCACCGCAGTGAGGAGCCGACGGCGGCGGCGATTCCACTGAGCCAGCCCGGTGCCGCTCCACCGTTCGGCGGACTCACGGCGGAGGCGTCGATCCCGGACGTCTGGAGCAGCCAGGCCGCCAAGGAGTTGGAGTTCCACATGTCACCGAGGTCGAACGGGTCTCGTCCCCAGGTCAGGAGCGGCACCTCCGGGGTGCGGTGGATCAATGTCCGCGCCCCTTCGGGCGGGAGCGCGAACCGGACGGGACCGCCGACCGCCCAGGCGAGGTCGGGAATGACGCCGTCCCGCCAGCAGCGCACCTCGTAGCGGAAGAACCTCGACACCCCCAGGACGCGCGCTCCCACCGGGCCACATGCGACGACGCCGCGGTCGCCGACCGGGCCTCCCCACGCCGGCGCCATCTCGATGACGTACCGGTCACCGGCGGCGGACACTTCCAGCGCCGCGTGGAAGAGCGGCGCCGGACGACGATGCTCCCGCCGCGCCCGAAGGAGTTCCCACCACCGGCTCGTCCGCACGGCGACGTGTCCGCCCGCGCCGACCGGCAACCACCACAAAACCACGCCCGACTCGGAATTCACCTGGTGAACGGTACTGCTTGTGCACTGGAAGCGCTTCCCGCACGGTGCGAGCACCGGTCCAGACCACCGTCTTTCCGACAGTGCCGGCGGAGCAGATCATCGGTGTTCTCCGTGCGGTCAGGAGGATTCCGTGGCGGCGGCCCGGGTGGCTCTCGCCACTCGGGCTCGGTTACCGCAAACGTCGCTGCACCAGTGCTGCCTCGAGTTGCGTCTGGTGAAGTAGAGGACGCAGCGAGGAGCATGACATCTGTTCAATCGAGTTGCGTCATGGCTGGCGACGGCACGCACCGCGCTGAGAAGGATCTCGGCGGTCAACTCCTCGAAGGGGTCCTGCGGCCGCGGAGACCAGGTTGCGACAAGGCGGCCGTCGGAGGCGGTCAGAGCCGGAGTGATCCGCAGACCGGCGAGAGCGTCTCGCAGACCATCGGCGGTGCCGTGGATCTCGTCGGCGACCGTGGCTCGGTACGCGTCCTCGACGGTGTCACGGAGCGCCCGGAGTCCACTCAGCTGCTCGTCGGAGGGAGAGAAAGGCACCGCCGGAAAAGCGATCTCCCGATGCAGGACGCGCATCCAGTGATGGGCTGCCGCGGGGGCGTCCAGCTGGTCGACGATCGCACGGCCGTCGTAGTAGCGGCTGCTGAGGAAGTTCGTACTCGGAAGCTCGAATGGCCTGACGAGGACGCCCTCGCTGACGTATTGCGTGCGCATGCCCGAACGCCTCCTGAATCCGTCTTCCACACCTCGGTTGCCTCGGCTACGACTCTACCCTATCCTCATGGCTAATGCATTAACCATTAACCAAGGAGACCGCATGCCCATCACCGAATCCGTCCTCAGTCACGACGAGACGCGACCGCGTCGATTCTCTTCGGCTGCCCCCGCGCGCCCGCCGTGGCGCACCGTCGCCGTCGCACTCGTCGCGGCCATGACGGGGCTGCTGGCCCTGGTGGCCTTGACCGAAGGGCTGCATCAGCCGTGGTTCATCCCGCCCCTGGCTGCGAGTATGGCGCTGATCATGGGGGCGCCCGCGCTGCCTTTGGCGCAGCCCCGCAACGTCGTCGGCGGCCAGGTCGTCTCATCCCTGACCGGTGTTCTGGTCGGAATGATCGGACATTCGCTGTGGTGGGGCGCCGTCGCCGGCGCAGTGGCTCTCGCAGCGATGACGGTGTGCCGGGTCTCCCACTCTCCAGCGGCTGCGACCGCTGTGATCGGGGCTACCGCCGCAACGATCCCGGGCTGGGAGTTCGTGCTCTTCGCAGGAGCCTCCGCACTGGTACTGGTCGTGGTCGGATACATCGCGCACCGACTCAGCGCCGTCTCCTATCCGGTCTACACCTGGTAGTCACGGGCCGGCCGCACTGTGCCACCGGATACGCGACGGGCGCCGCTCACCGTCGGTCTACAGGGCGCTCCCCGACTCCGAGTCCTTCGGCTTCGTAGCCTCCGGGAGCGCCGCCTCCGGGTCCCGCAGACTCACCGCCTGGTCGGCCAGTTCCAGGCCGGCGCCGGCGTAGATGTTGAAGGCGGTGCCGACGCCGTGTTCCTTGGCCCACTGCACCTCGTCGTCGTATCGGGCGACGGTGGCGACCTGGCCGCCGAATCCGGATTCGCGCAGGCACTCCAGTGCGGTGACGTTGGCGCCGTGCCGGTGCATGGCGAGCAGGGCGGTGTGCACCGAGTCCGAGTGACGCAGCCGGTTCCAGAAGTCGAGGTCGGTGGCGTCGCCCTCGATCACGTGGTACCCCTCCCCCTGCAGGATCTCGACGCGCGAGCCGTCGTAGTCGACACCGATGACTTGCATCTCGTAGTGATCGTGCAGTCGCTGGTAGGCGGCGAGGCCGACGCGCCCCATGCCGAGCACGACCACCTCGGCGTCGCCGGCATCCTGCGGACGCTCTTCGAGGATGAGTTTCTGCTCGTCCTGGGCGGGTAGCCGCGCGGCGATCTTCTCGACCATGAGGTGGCCGCGACCGTTGACCAGGGCCGACACCACGAAGCTCAACGCGACGGCGATCGAGATCTCCACCAGCCAGGATTTGTCGAGCATTCCGGCGGTCACGCCGACGGACACGACGATCAGCCCGAACTCCGAGTAGTTCATCAGGCTCAGACCGGACAGGATCGCCGAGCGGTAGCGCATCTTCATCAGGGCGAGCAGGCCGATCCACAGCGCCGCCTTGAGCGGGAGCAGCAGGAGCATCAGGAACGCCACCTCGATGGTCGGCAGGTCGGGCAGCCCGGTCAGACCGATCGACACGAAGAAGCCGACCAGCAGCAGTTCCTTGAGGTGGAAGAGCGAACGGGCCAGTTCCGACGACGCCGGGTGCGATGCCAGCAGGACGCCGACGATCAGCGCGCCGAGATCGCCCTTGAGTCCGACGACCGAGAACCACGCGTAACCGGCGACCAGCGCCATGGTGATGCCGAACAGCGCCTGCATCTCGCCGTGTCCCAGTCGGCTCCAGATCCGGCGCATCACCAGGGTCAACGGCCAGAGCAGGACGAGCGAGAAGGCCCACCAGCTCGGCAGATGGCCGCCGGTGGCGGTCAGGAAGACCACGGCGACGATGTCCTGCATGACGAGGATGCCGATGGCGACACGGCCGTACAGCGAGTTGGTCTCGCCGCGCTCCTCGAGCACCTTGACGACGAAGACGGTGCTCGAGAACGAGAGTGCGAACGCGAGCAGCAGGATCGTCTCGGGGTCCTGGCCGGTCAGCATCGGGAGGCCGATCAGCGCCGTCACCCAGAGGAAGGCGAACCCGGCCACCACGCTCAGCACCATGTGCACCGACGTCGACAGCCAGACCTCGCGCCGGAAGAGGATCCGGATGTTGAGTTTGAGTCCGATGGCGAACAGCAGCAGTGTCACGCCGAGGTCGGCCACGATCTCCAGTTGCGGCAGGTGTTCGACGTGGAGGGCGTTGATGACGAACCCCGCGGCGAGGAATCCGACCAGCGGCGGGAGCCGGATGGCCATCGCAAGACCGCCCAGCCCGAAGGTGATGAGCAGGTAGATGGCGACGGTTGTGGTCATCGGGTCATTCTCGCGGTCCTGGCGGATTGTCCGCAATCCGGCACGCCGTCGAGTTCATGCGGCGTCTTCGGTCAGAGGTGACGGCCGGTCTCACCGGTAGCCTCGACGTCATGAACGATGCGTCATCGAGACTCGGCGGCGGCGGTCCGAGCCGCACCGCCGTCGTGACGGCACGGGCCCGCGCGTATCACCAGATCGCCGACCGGCCGTTGATCCTCGACGATCCGCTCGCCGTCGCGGTGACCGGCTGTGACCCGAAGGAACTCGCCGACCCAGTACCGGGTCCGCCCGACGGTCCGGACCGGGAGGTCCGTCCGCGGCGCCTGTTCTTCGCCGCCCGTTCGCGCTTCGCCGAAGATACGGTGGCCGCGGCTTACGCCGACGGCGTCCGGCAGGTCGTCGTGCTGGGAGCCGGTCTCGACACCTTCGCCTACCGGAATCCGCATGCGGACCTTCGCGTGTTCGAAGTCGATCACCCGGCGTCTCAGGAGTGGAAGCGCGACCGGCTCGCCGAGGCCGGGATCGTCGTGCCGTCGAACGCCTCGCTCGTGCCGGTCGATTTCGAGAAGGACGATCTCGGTCACCGCCTGGCCGCGGCCGGTTTCCTGCGGACAGACCCGGCGGTGTTCGTCTGGTTGGGCGTCGTCTTCTATCTCACCGAGGACGCGGTCGGCTCGACCCTGGGCTACCTCGCCGGTCAAGGGCGGCCCACCGAGGTGGTGTTCGACTATCTGACGCCGCCGACCACTCCGGAGGGTCGGGAGAGGTTCCGGGAACGGGCCGATCGGCTCGCGGCCGCGGGTGAGCCGTGGTTCAGCTTCTTCACTCCCCCGGCGCTCGAGACCCGGTTGCGCGCTCTCGGTTTCACCGAGGTGGAGGATCTGTCGGCAGCGGAGCTGATCGACGGCTACCTCGGGACGTCGGAGTTCGCGGTCGACGCCCCTGCGTCCGTCGGTCCGAGCCGGATCCTTCGCGCACGCCGCTGACCTTCGCGCCCGCCGGCGTGCGGGTCACCGTGCGCGCTGGTGCGCGACGATGCCCGGCAGCTGCCGGTAGATCACGTCGATCAGGCGGCAGACCTGTTCGGCGATCGGGCGTCCCAGGTCGGTGAGGTCGTATTCGACGTGCGGCGGGATCGTCGAGATCTCCGTGCGGGACACGAGACCGTCCGCCTCCAGTCGCTGCAGGGTCTGCGCGAGCATTCGATCGCCGATCCCCGCGACGGCACGCCGCAGTTCGGCGAAACGCATCGGTCCGTCGACGAGAGCGGCGAGAACGAGTCCTCCCCAGCGGCCGGTCGCGTGTTCGAGGATCTCGCGTGACGTGCAGCCCGGGTCGAAGACGTTCATCTCGCGGGCGCGCTCGGTTGCCTCCGACATGCCTACTACGGTAGCAATAGGTAGTGCTTCCTATTCAGAAGTACTACCTATTGGATTGCGACTTGAGCAGGAGACCGTCATGAACCGAACCGTCGTAGGAGTGCTCGGCAGCGGCAACATCGGCGAGGACGTCGCCCGGCTGGCGACGAACGCCGGTCTGCCGGTGGTCGTCGCCAACTCGAAGAGGCCCCGAGTCCCTCGGCGACCTGATCGCCCAGCTCGGTGATCAGGCCTCCGCCGACACCGTCGCCGGCGCCGTCGAACGCGCGGACATCGTGGTGCTCGCGGTGCCGTTCGGGGTCTACGCGGACCTTCCCGCCGACCTCTTCGCGGGCAAGACCGTCATCGATGCCACGAACTACTACCCCGCCCGCGACGGCGACGTCCCGGAACTGCTCGACGGATCGACGACGTCGTCTGAGGTCCTCGCCGGACGGTTCGCGGGAGCCGACCTGGTGAAGGGCATGAACAACGTGGACTTCGTCCGCCTCGGCGTCCTGGGTCGTCCGGCGGGGTCCTCCGACCGGACGGCGCTCCCGATCGCGGGCGACTCCACCGAGGCGAAGCGTCGGGTGACAGAGTTCCTCGACGTCGTCGGGTACGACGCCCTGGATCTCGGGCCGCTCGCCGAAGGCCGACGGTCCCAGCCCGGCACTCCGATCTACGTCACGCCGTACTCGCGGACGGCCGCCAATGCCCCCGAGGATCCGATGGCGGCGTTCCTCACCGCGGAGCCGGTCCCGGTCCCGGCTGCCGAGGCGGAGGCGCTCGCCGCCCTGGCGACGCGGTGACCGGCCGGGGCCGGAGATCGGCGCCTGCTCGCCGGCGGGCGTCGCACCCGACTGGACGACACCGGGCGCGCCGTACAGTCGGATCATGACCGTCGGCCGATTCCGCAGCGACCGGGGGCGCGCACTGTACGAACGCGCCTACTCCTCCGCGATGGCCGAGAATGCCGACCCCGACGTCGACCCGCGACGTGCCGACCGCGCTGGGGACGGTCCGGGCGTATGAGTGGACCGGATCCGACCCGGACACCGCCCCGGTCGTCCTGCTGCCCGGGCGGAGTTCCGGGGTGCCGATGTGGGCGGAGAACCTCCCCGCTCTCCGCAGGTCGGGGCGCACGGTGTTCGCCTTCGACGCCGTCGGGGACGCCGGGCTCTCGGAGCAGACGGCACCCGTTCGCGGCGCCGAGGATCAAGCGCGCTGGGTCGAGGACGCCCTCAGCGGGCTCGATCTGGATGCGGTGCACACGGTCGGCCACTCGTTCGGAGGGGCCACCGCCGCCGCCCACGCCGTGCACCATCCCGGCCGACCGGCGTCGCTGAGCCTCCTGGAACCCGTGTTCGTCTTCCGTCGCCCGCCGGTGTCGACATTCTTCTGGTCCGGGGTCGCCACGTTGCCGGTGCCGCAGTCGTGGCGGGATCGTGCGCTGGCGGCGATCGGCGGTGTGAGCGTCGACGAGGTCCGTGAGCACACGCCGGTCGGCGACATGATCGCCGCCGGCACCGAGCACTACAGCGCGCACCTCCCGGTTCCCCGGATGCTCGACGATACGGAGCTGGCCGGTCTGACGATGCCCGCCTATGTCGCGATCGCCTCGGACTCCTCCCTCGCCGGCGGCGCCGGGGCCGTCGAGCGGGCGCGCCGGATTCCGGGGGCGCTCGTCGAGGTGTGGCTCGACACGACCCATTCCCTGCCGATGCAGGTACCCGATGCGCTCGCGGAACGGCTGACGGAGTTCTGGGCGAGCGCATGACACTCGCCGTCTCGCGTCCTTGACCTTGACGCGGCGTCAAGGTCTCTACTGGACGCATGAGAATCGGCCAGGTCGCCGCACTGGTGGGCGTCTCCCCGCGCACCCTCCGCCACTATCACCGCATCGGGGTGCTGCCCGAACCCGACCGCGACCCGAACGGGTACCGCCGCTACAGCATCGCGGACGTGGTCCGGTCGGCTCGGGCTCGGCGCCTCTGTGAACTGGGGTTGAGTCTCGACGAGGTCGGCGAGGCCCTCCGAGACTCCGACAATGCGGATCTGGACGAGATCCTCGCCGAACTGGATGCCGACCTGGCCGCCCAGGCCGAACGGATCGCCGGGCGACGGGCCCGGCTCGCCGAATTCCGGCGCAGGCTGGCCTCCGACGACGATCCGCTGCGCCCGGCCTGGGCGGCGCGACTGGCCGATCGACTCCGCAATGCGGGTGTCTCCGGACCGGCGGCGGAACTCGATCTGCAGTTGATGTCGCTGGTGCCGGAGGACGTCGCCGAACACGTCGTCCCCGGAACGGCGGGCCGGCCCACCGCGGAGGAGCAGGAGCGCCTGCGGACCGTCTACCGGCGGTTCGACGCGCTCACCGGCGGCGATCCCGCCGGACCGGAGGTGGCGGCGCTGGCCGCCGACATCGTCGCCGGACTTCCCGCCGATCTGAAACAGGAGGTCTCCTCGGCCCTGGACGACGGCGACGCCGTGGAGGCTCGCATGGCGGCGTCTCCGATCGGCGACGTGGTGGCCGAGACCCTGACGCCGGCGCAGATCGCGGTACTGACGGCCGTGATGGAACGGTTGGCCCGGCGGTGACCGCGGCCGTCGTCCTGCGCCGGGTCCTGTGCGTGCTGGCGCCGATCGAGATCGGTCTGGTGGTCGCGGTCCTGGCCGGGGTCGCGGTCCCCGGGCCGCTCCGACTGGCCGTCGCGGTGCTGCTGGCGGCGACCGCCGTCGTCGAGGTCGCCGTCTGGGCGTCGTCGGTCCGGCGAGCTCGACGATGCGGCCTGGGTCTGCGGGCCGCCGCGGGCCGGGCGTTCCGAGAGCTGGTCGGTGAACGCCTGTGGGGTCTCGCCGCCGCCGAGGTGGGGATCTTCGTCTCCCTGGGCCGACTGGTCCGGCGGAGACCGGACGTGCCTGCGGGGGCACGGTCGTTCGGCGGTCATCGTGAACTGGCCCGGACGGTCTGGATCTTGGTGCCGCTCACCGTCCTGGAGACGGTGGTCTTCCACTTCCTGCTTCCGTGGCCGGTGGTCCGGGTCGTCGTCGCGGTGTCGAGTGTGTACGGCCTGATGTGGGTGGTCGGTTCCGTGGCCGGGATCGCGATGTATCCGCACCTGGTCCACGGCGGCGTCCTGACGGTGCGGCGCGGCCCGCGGACCTCGGTGTCGATCCCGTTGACGCGGATCGATCAGGTGACCGTCGACAGGAGCGACGGCCCGGGCGGGCGGCCGACGGTCGACGACGAGGACGCCGTCCTGGCCGTGGCGCTGGTCGGTGAGACGAACCTGACCGTCACGCTTCTCGAGCCGCTGGAATCGGGGCCGTCGGTCGGCGGCCCCGACGTGCGGACCGTCCGGTTCTTCGCCGACGAGCCGCACGACGTCGTACGACGCCTCCGGGCGGAGGTCGACGGCCTCAGGTCGCCGGAGGCCGAGCGACGGTGAGGGCGGCCCTGCTACGGCTGTGGGGCGAACCGCCGGACGGCCTGTATCCTCCGGTCCTGCCTCAGGTGCGGCCGCCGTCGTCGGCTACCGGCGCGCCGACCTGCGGCGGACCTCCCTCGCGGTCGCCGCGGCGGCGCGCCGTGCGGTGGCCGTCGACCGCCAAGAGCAGCAACGCGGCGGCGAGGAGCCCGTAGGTGAGGACGTCCCCGCCGGTCATGCGTTCCCCCAGCAGCAGCGAGACCACCACGAGCAGTATCGGTTCGACGTAGCCGAGCAACCCGAACAACGGGATCGTGAGCAGGCGGGCCGCGACGAGGTAGACGGTCATCGCCGCGGCGCCGGAGAACCAGATCGTCAGCAGCGGCACGACGTCGAGACGGCCCTGCTGAGGTTCGGCACAGATGAGGAGGAGCGCCGCGACCGGGACGACGGCCGCGACCTCGGCCCCGAAGGCCATCGGGTTGTCCAGGCCGGCGCGGCGGCGCGTGATGAAGTAGACCGGATAGCCCAGGCACACGACGAACGTCACCCAGGACACCTGCGGGGTCAGGGTGAACTTCACGGTCACGGCGGTCACGGCGACGGCGACCGCCGCCCACTGCGCGCCGGTCACGTGGTCGCCGAGGACGAACCGGCCGCCGAGGACGAGCGTGAGCGGCAGGATCAGGTAGCCGAGTGAGGCGTCGAGGGCGTGTCCGTGTTGGGGAGCCCACGAGAACAGCCACAGCTGGAATCCCATGATCGCGCACAGCGGCAGCCAGATCAGGATCGTGCCCGGGCGGCCAGTGAGGGTGCGCCAGAAGTCGCCGAGCAGTCTTCGGGGCGTGGGATGCAGCAGTGCCAGCGCGTAGCAGGCGGCGGTGACGATCATGCGCCCGCCGAAGACGATGTCGGTGGGCGTGTCGACAGTGCCGGAGAGCAGGAAGACCACGCCGAACAGGACGGCGGACGCCAGGATCGCGGCCACCCCGCGCGGGGACGAGGAACGGGTTGCGGACATGTCGCTCACCGGTTCTCGGCGCGGTCGTGGTGTTCGACGGCATCGGCGAGACGCCTCTCGCGGTCTCCGCCCGTCTCGCGTAGCCCGGTGACGACGCTCCGCCGGTTCGCCGGCGGCTGGTTCAGCAGCCACTCCGGTTCGGTGTGCACCGTGACCGGGCCGGAGGCGATCACGATCCCGTAGTTGCAGGTGGGCACGAGATTCGCCACCGGGTAGGCGTCGATCAGCGTCGGGATCGACGCGTCGTCCATCGCGAAGACGCGCGGTGTGTACATCATTCGATTCTCCCTGCTATCCCTGGCGGTTCCGGGCGCGGACGGCCAGCAGTGCACACGAGACGACGGCCGCGCCGCCGAGGATCGTGGACCGGTCGATGTGCTCGTGCAGCAGCAGGCCCGCCCAGCAGAATGCTCATCACCGGCTGCGTCAGCTGCACCTGACTGACCTGGGCCATCGGGCCGATCGCGAGCCCGCGGTACCAGGCGATGAAACCGAGGAACATGCTGACGACGGCCAGGTAGCCGAACGCGCCCCACTCGACCGGTGTTCCCGTCGGCGGCCGCTGCGCGATCGCGACACCGACCAGGAGCAGCATGAGCGGTGCCGCGACGACCAGGGCCCACGAGATCGCCTGCCACGCCCCGAGTTCCCGGGCGAGGAGCCCGCCTTCGGCATAGCCGAACGCGCAGACCGCCACGGCCGCGAAGAGCAGCAGATCGGGCCAGCTCAGCGGCCCGAGTCCCCCGCCCCGGACCGCCGCGAATCCGATCGCGGCGACGGCACCGGCGCTCGCGGCGGCCCAGAACACGCGGCCGGGGCGTT
Source organism: Gordonia sp. (in: high G+C Gram-positive bacteria) (assembly GCF_047600385.1). Taxonomy (GTDB): domain Bacteria; phylum Actinomycetota; class Actinomycetes; order Mycobacteriales; family Mycobacteriaceae; genus Gordonia. The sequence goes on from NZ_JASGKZ010000001.1 coordinate 3,147,850, forward strand.
CCCCGGTGCGCAGGACGACGCAGACCGCGGTCGCGGCCGGGAGCACGGCGATCACCACGGCGCCGTGGCTCGCCGGGACCTCCGTCAACGCGTACGACGTCAACAGCGGGAATCCCGCCACCACCCCGCAGGCGATCATCGCGGCCCGAAGCCATTGACGACCCCGGGGCAGGCGCTGACCGGTGACGACCAGTGCCGCCGCGGCCAGGACCGCGGCGATCACCGCGCGTCCCGCGCCGACGAACAGCGGTGACAGGTGGCCGTCGGCGACGGCGATGCGGGTGAACGGCACGGTCAGGGAGAACGCGGCGACGCCGAGGAGTCCCCAGAGGAGTCCGGAGTACCGGCCGGGTATCAGCTGCGACACCTGAACAGTAGCGCTATCCTTGTATCTCATGTCCCAGAGTAGCAGTGACCGCATCGTCGCATCACTTCAGGCCTGGATCGCGGCGGCCCCGGCGGGCACCCGACTGCCGTCGACCCGGGCGCTGGTCGCCGAGTACGAGGTGAGTCCGGTGACCGTTCAGCGGGCTCTGCGGACTCTCGTCGCGCAGGGGGAGATCGAGACCCGACCCGGTGTCGGCACCTTCGTCCGGGAGGTGCGCGCGGCACGACCCCACGATTTCGGTTGGCAGACGGCGGCGCTCGGTCCCGCCGGTCGTCGCACGTCGCTCCCCTCCGCCCTGCGGACCCCGCCCAACGACGCGGTGGCCCTGCACTCGGGTTATCCGGATCGGGAGCTGCTCCCCGAACGGCTGGTGCGCGCGGCGCTTCGTCGTGCCGCGCAGGGCGAGTCCGCGTTCGCGCGGCCGCCCGTCGCCGGGATCCCCGACCTGCAGGCGTGGTTCGCCGCCGAGGTCGGGCGGTCGACGACGCGCGGGAGCATGCCGCCGACCGCCGGTGACGTCGCGATCCTCCCCGGCAGTCAGACCGGGTTGACGAGCCTGTTCCGGGGGCTCGTCGGCCGGGGTCGACCGCTGCTCGTCGAGTCGCCGACCTATTGGGGTGCGATGCTGGCGGCGGCGCAGACCGGCGTCGAACCGGTTCCCGTCGCCAGCGGTCCGGACGGACCCGATCCCGAGGAGCTGGACCGGGCGTTCGCGCGGACGGGGGCGCGGGTCTTCTACGCCCAGCCGACCTTCGCCAACCCCACGGGGGCGCAGTGGTCCACCGATCTCGCGGAGCGGGTGCTGGCCGTGGTGCGGGCGCACGGCGCCTTCCTCATCGAGGACGACTGGGCGCACGATTTCGCCATCGACACGGAGCCGAATCCGCTGGTGGCCCGGGACGACGGCGGCCACGTGGTGTACATCAGGTCCTTGACCAAGAGTGTGGCGCCGTCGATCCGGGTCGCCGGACTCATCGCCCGAGGCCCGGCGAAGGACCGGATCCTGTCCGACGCGCAGGCCCAGTCGATGTACGTCAGCGGGGTGTTGCAGGCGGCGGCGCTCGACGTGGTCACGCAGCCGGCATGGAGTTCGCATCTCCGGTCGCTGCGCGGGCAGCTGGCATCGCGCCGCGACCTCCTCCTGGCCGGGGTGCGCGAGCACGTCCGGCAGGCTCAGGTCACGGCGGTGCCGAAGGGTGGTCTGAATCTGTGGCTGCGCCTGCCGGACACCGTCGATCTCGCGCGGCTGGTGGCCGACTGCGAGGCCCGGGGCGTGTTGATCGGCGCCGGCGACGAGTGGTTTCCCGCCGAGGCGCCGGGCCGTTTCACGCGGTTGAACTACTCGGGTCCGAATCCGGGCGCCTATCCGGAGGCCATGCGGGTGCTCGGCGACTGCCTGGGAGATCAGGCGTGATCCTCCCGAACGGGCACGCCCCGGCATACGACGACGAGACCGGGCCACTGACACTTTTCGTCACAGTGACGAAGAAACGGTGAACATCACCCCTCGGCGCGGAACGTCCGACCATCGCCGACGACGGGTCCGGCGTTCCGGCCCGCGCAGGCGTTCGGCTCCGACGTCGTCTGCATGTCCGCAGGTCACCCCCTCTTTGTCGGAGGTCGGCGATAGCATTTCGCGCCATGAGAGTCATGTCCACCGATCGATCCGCCCCTCGGTCTCTCGACCGGGACGCGTGATGGGGCGTCCGCCGCTGCCGGTCGGCACCTACGGCAACATCAACACCCGACGCCTCCCCGACGGCCGGGTGATCGCGCAGACCTGGGTCCGCGACACCGACGGGAGACGACGCCGCGTCGAGCGGCGGGCGAAGACCAAGACCGCCGCGATCCACACGCTCAAGGAAGCGCTCGTCGACCGGCGGCCGCCCTCCGGTGTCGCGGAGATCGCTCCCACCACCCGCGTCGAGGTCCTCGCCGAGCACTGGCTGCGGATCCGGGCCGGAGACGGCGTCCGCCGCCAGACCCTGGACCACTACGAGGACCGTCTCGGGCGCCTGGTCTACCCGTACATCGGGCACCTCCAGCTCCGCGAGGTCTCCACCTCCCGGATCCAGGCCATGTACGACGATCTGGGCGCGGCCAAGGCCGCCGCCGCCGCGTCGCCGCTGCGCCAGGTCCTGGACGTCGCGGTGCGCTGCGACGTCTACCCGGCCAACCCCGCGCGGCAGGCGAGACCACCCGGGAGGGTCCGCGCCCAGGGCGTCGTCCTCACCGCCGCACAGCTCATCGAGATCCGCGCGTCCCTCAGCGCGTGGGCGGCCGGGGACCTCCACGACTCCCGCGGGCCGTCGACACCGGGCATCACCCGTCGGGCGATCCCGGACTTCTTCGATCTCGCCGTCGCCACCGGCGCCCGCCCGTCCGAACTCCTCGCGTTCCGGTACGACGACCTCGATCTGGATGCCGACCCGCCGACGATCACCGTGACCGGCACCCTCGTCGCGTTGAAGGGGACCGGCACCGTCCGGCAGCCGTTCGCCAAGTCCGAGAGCGGCCACCGCGTCCTGGCGCTCCCCCGGTTCGCCGAACAGGTGATCCGCGACCGGCTCCGCACCCGCCGTCCCGGCGTCGTCGACGACGTGATCTTCCCCGGCGCCTCCGGCGGCTACATGCCGGCCAGCAGCGTCCGGACCGAATGGCGCCACTGGCGGACCGCCGCCGGACATCCCGGGTTGGAGATCCGGGCGATCCGCCGGTCGATCGCCACCCTGATCGCCGCCGCCGAGGGCAGCGACGCCGCGGCCGCCCAGCTGGGGCACGCCGACACCGCGGTCACCGAGACCTACTACATCGCGAAGACCGCGGCGGTGGCACCCGACCTCACCGCGCTCCTGCAGACCCTGGCGTAAATGGAAGGTAAGTGGAGGTTCAGGAAAGTTATCCCACCGAGATCACGAGATATCCACAGGTGACGCTCCCGAGGGCGTTTCTTGCGCGATAACGGGACATTATCGCGCACCGACTCAGGTCGAACCGATCCGCAGAGCGGTGATGAACTCACGGTAGAGGTCGTCGCGGTCGAGCAGTTCCCGGTGGGTCCCCTGGTCGCGGACGCGGCCGCCGTCGAGCAGCACGATCCGGTCGGCGTCGAGCACCGTCGACAGGCGGTGCGCGACGGTCACCACCGCACCGGTGCGTGCGGCCTCGGCGATCACCTCGTGGATCGCGGCCTCGGTGGACCCGTCCAGCTGAGCGGTCGCCTCGTCGAGCAGGAGGATGTCGGGGGGACGCACCAGGGCGCGGGCGACGGCGATCCGCTGACGTTCGCCGCCGGAGAGGGTGGTGTCGTCGACGTGGGTGTCGAGTCCGTCGGGCAGGGCCCGGATCTTGTCGGCGAGGCGTACGACCTCCAGCGCCGACCACACCTCGTCGTCGGGGATCTGCTCCCCGGCACGGAACAGGATGTTCTCGCGCACGGTGCCGGGGATGATCGGGGTCTCCTGCTCGACGTACGACATGCGCGCCCGGACGTCGCCGATGCTGAGGTCGTCGTAGGGCACCCCGTCGAGTTCGAGGTGTCCGCCGTCGGGGTCGACCAGGCGCAGGATCAGGGACAGCACCGTGGTCTTACCGGATCCGGACGGGCCGACGAGGGCGAGGTGACCGGTGCGGGGGATCTCCACCGTGACCCCGCTCAGCGCCGGGGTCTCCGAATCCAGGTACCGGGCGGTCACCTCGCGCAGCGCGACCGCCGGGGCATCGGGATCCGCGGCCGCCGGACGGGCGTCGGCGGGCCGGGCGGCGATGTCCTCCTGCTGGAGGTTCTCGGTGTCCCGGATCCGGGCGGCCGCGGCGAGACCGGACTGCAGCGACGCCGCCGACGCGGCGATGCTGGTGATCGGCGCGACGATGTTGAAGGCGTAGAGGAGGAACGCGACCAGCGTCGACATGACCATGGCGCCCAGTTCCACGCGCCAGGCGCCGATGCCGAGGATCGCGATGATCGCGAGCTGGATGCCGCCCCCGGACACCGCCCAGATCAGCGCGGTGTACCAGACCGAGCGCATGGAGTGGCGGGCCGACCGTTCGGCGGCCGCCCCGATCAACTCGGTCTCCCGGTCCTCGGCGCTGTCGGCTTTGACGGTCCGCATCGCGCGGACGCCGCTCTCGAGGGTCGCACCCAGATCGCCGAGGGACTCCTGGGCGGCTTTGTCGGCCTCCCCGATCTTCGGGACGAGGACGACGAACAGCGCGATCATCACGACGATGGCGGCGAGAGTGGTCAGCAGCAGCGGCCAGTCGAGCATCGCCATGAGGACCACGGCGCCGACGATGGCCACGGTCCCGTTGATCAGTTCGACGATGCTCGACGTCGTGGCCTCCCGCAGCAGAACGGTGTCGCTGGTGACGCGGGTGACCAGTTCCCCGGTCCGATACCGCTGGATCTGTTCGAGGCGGGCGTGGAAGAACCGGTGGATCAGTGATTTCCGGGCGTTGAGGACGATGGTCTGCGCCAGCCGTCCGAGCAGGATCGTCTGGGTGAATCCGGCCCCGATGCCCAGGATCAGCAGGACGACGAGGATCGTGATCGGCACCGCCAGACCGGCGCCGCTGCCGAGTCCGTCGAGCACGTACTTCGTCGCCATCGGGGTGGCCAGGGCGATGGCCGTCGAGACCAGCCCCAGGAGCGTCCCCAGCGCGATCAGGCGCCGGTAGGGTCGGGCGAACGACCAGAGCAGCGCGTACCCGCCCGAGGAGGACGTCTCGGCGTCCGACTTCATCGTCGCGTCGGTTTCATGGTCATGGGACGATCTTCGTTCATTCGAGGCGGCAGATCCGCCAGCGGCCTCGCTCATATGCGAACGTGACGCGTTCGTGATACTCGACTCGCCGATACGAACCGTCCCCGACCGGCGTCTCCTGCGCGCTGGTCACGGTGGCACGGGCCTGCGTCTCCTCGGAACGAAGGTTCTCGATCGAGAGGATCTCCGCGTTCTTCGGCGGTTCCGAGGTCGTCAACGCCTGTTCGAGGGCCGCATTGGAGTCGACGCCCAGGTCCTTCTGCAGATCCCGATACCCGGCGGCGCACCAGGCGTTCTTGATCATGGCGGCATCGGTTTCGATCGTGCCGTCGAAATTCTCGCGGAAGAGTTCGTGGATCACCGGTTCGGTCAACGCAGGAACGGTCTCGGGTTCCTCCGAGCACGCCGACACCGCGAGCAGTGAGGCCGAGATCGCCGACACTCCGACGAGACGTCCTCGGTCTTTTGTGACATTCCCCGGATGCATCGGTTCCTCACTCTATGCGCGGCGGAGTCTTCGCATTGAGGTTTCCGACGACCTCGTCCCGGCCGACCTCCCGGAGGAACCGCGATGACGAACCGAGTCGAAGGGGCCCCGCGGACGCGATGCCGCCCGTCCGCGGGGGCGCCCCACGACCTCGCTCACATCGCGCCGATGTGCTCCTGCGATTCGACGAGTCCTTCCTCGCTCGGCGCCTGACCGTCGTCGAACACCCGCTGATACTGCTTGGCGCGGAAACCCAGGTGCGCCTCCCGCGGAACGTCGTAGCCGTACCTGGCCTGCGCCTCCCGCGGAGTCGTCGTGACCGGCTTCTCCGCTTCGACGCCGAGGACCGCGGGGATCGCCGACGGAAGCGCCTGCGGGGAGAGGACGCTCATCAGGAAATACTTCAGCACGAACGACCGTTCGATCACCTGATGGACAGCCCAGGTGGCGGGGATCGCGACGGCATTGACCAGCGGTCCCTGCCGGATCGCCAGGAGGTCGCGCATGTACTTCGGGTAGGTGGCGATGACGGCCTTGGAGAGGATGAACGTCAGCGGCAGGAACGGGGCCCGCTGCCATCTCGACATCGTCGGCGGCAGTGCGACGTGCAGCGACAGGATGAACTTCACCATGTCGATCGCCGCCTCCGAGGACGCCAGATGCGGGCGCTTCTCCTCGAAGTAGGCGACGACCTCCGCCCGACTGCGCGGCACCCGATCCGGATCGATGGTCTGCAGTTCGGCGGCGCGGGCGCACTCGTCCCAGTACCGCAGCTCCTCGGCCGGCGCGAGCGTGCCGCCGCCGAACTTCTCGTAGCAGTACAGGATCGAATGCCACGCCGTCACATGAATCCACAGCTGCGACTCCGGGTCGTTCGCGTCGTAGCGGCCACCGGTCACCGGGTCGGTGCCGATCGCCTTGGAATGGACCTTGACCAGCACGTCGGCGGCTTTCGCGGTGGGCCGTGCGGCGCCGAAGGTCACCTGGCTGAAGTACGCCATCGTCCGCCCGTACCGGGTGTGCGTCCGATACTTGACCCCACCGGACTGGACCACCGCGGCGGTCAGGTTCGGGTCCAGGTGCTCGATGGTCACCGAACGCACGAAACCCAAGATCAACGACGAGGAGTGGGACCAGACCTTCCACGACACCGAATCCGGGCCGAAGAACCCGTAGTCCTCGGCCCGACCGTACTTCTCGGCCACCTTCTGGCGGGTGTCGATCAGCGGCACCCGCGGCCACGTGTACGAGGAGTCCTTGCTCTTCGGTGATCGCTTCGTCATCGATGGTCCTTTCGTCTTCGCCGGCAGGTTTCCGTCGGCGTGTTCCGGGTGCAGGTGTACGACGGCATTGGCGGACGTCCGAGCGGGACGAAACGCGTCACGGCGTCGTCGAGCAGGCGCCCGTCGTGCACGGCGACCATGGCGCCGGTCACAGAAGCCTAGCGCTGACGAAATCGATATTTCGTTAAATTCGATTACTCGATTCCGAGAATCGTTAATCCGGTGGGGTCGTGGTCCGTGCCGATCCGGCGGTGTGCCGAGACGCACGCGGTGAGCACGGCTGTCGAAGGAGCCGGAGGAGGGACCCATGGTCGGCCGTTGCGAAATATCGGGTCGCGAGGGAGTATTTCCCTCGTAAGCCGCCATTTCGCAACGGCCGACCAGGAACCGAAACCGGTGACGGCGGAATCGGCCACTGATCGGTCCGATGTCCAGGCAGGCCGGGCGGGAACGCGTACCGCGTCCGGCTACGTTGGAGCCATGTCGAAGGTCGAACCCGCCCACGAGTACCGGTCCGCGTCGTCAGTGCAGAAGTTCCAGGAGAACATCGCGGCCGTCCGCGCCCGGATGGATGCGGCGGCCGCGCGCGTCGGCCGCTCCCCGGACGAGGTACGACTGCTCCCGGTCAGCAAGACGGTCCCCGAACACAGGATCCGCGCGGCTGTCGAGGCCGGTCTGGATCGGCTCGCGGAGAACAAGGTGCAGGAAGCCACCCGCAAGTGCCGGAATCTGGCCGACCTGGACGTCGAGTGGTCGATCGTCGGCCACCTGCAGACCAACAAGGCGCGCGACGTCGCCGCGTACGCCGCCGAGTTCCAGGCGCTCGACAGCCTGCGCGTCGCCGATGCCCTGGAACGACGACTCCAGGCCGCCGGGCGCGGCCTGGACGTGTTCGTGCAGGTCAACACCTCCGCCGAACCGCAGAAGTACGGGGTCGCACCCGAAGAGCTTCCGGAGTTCCTTCGCGCCCTCGCCGGTCACGAGACGCTGCGGGTGCGGGGACTCATGACGCTCGCGGTGTTCTCTCCCGACACCGAGCGGGTCCGGACGTGTTTCTCCCTGCTCCGCCGGCTCCGCGACGAGGCCCGGGACACCGACCCCGACCTGATCGGCCCCGGCGAGCTGTCGATGGGCATGTCGGGTGATTTCGAGACCGCGATCGAGGAGGGGGCGACGGTGGTGCGCGTCGGTCAGGCGATCTTCGGGGCGCGCTCGACCCCGGATTCGCACTACTGGCCCGGCGCGACCCCCGACACCGCAACCCCCGACGCCGCAACCCCCGACACTGCGACCCCTGCGGGCGAATCGGCGGCCGAGGAGGAGAAGAACACGTGAGCGCGGTGAGCCTGGCCGGATTCTGGCTCCTGGCCGGCGGCGCCCTCCTGGGGTGGCCCCTGGCCCTGAGCCGCATCGATCCGAAAGCGTTGCGCCGGATCGGGATACGCTATCCCAAACGGATCCTCCAGATGCACATCGACTTCCTCATGATGGGCATCCTCGCGATCGCCGTCGGCGTCGCACTCCCCGATCTGCCGGCCTGGGCCGCCGTCCCGCTCGTGGTCGGCGCGGTGGTGAACCCGATCCTGTTCCTGCCGTTGGCGATCCGCGCGTCGTTCGAGGAGTCGACGATCTACCGCGCGGTCAGCGTCGCGTCGTTCACGGCGATGTCGGCGGGCACGGTCGGAGCAGCCGTGTACGCGACCCAGACATACCTGTGAGGCCCTACCGGTGAGTCGATGCCGACGACCGCGGCAGTCGTCGGCATCGACGCCAGGCCTCGCGTCAGGCCGCGGATCACTTCAGTCCGGCGTCGACCTTCTTGCCGTCGACGGTCACGACGACCTTGCCGGTCTTGGTGTCGTGGGTGATCTCGCCGTTCTCGAAGGTGGCCTTCTCGACGTCGCCCGTGACGGTCACATCGCTGGTCGGGACGCCGAGCGGTCCAGCCGAACCGTTCTCACCGGTCTCGTTCGGAACGCCGGTCTTGTCGCGTTCGACGTTCCAGGCGTCGCGGACCTTGCCGTAGACGATGTACGCCGGGGTGCCCGCGTCAGCACTCTTGGCGACGATCACGCCGCCCTTGAACTGCTGGAACACGACGCCGCTCTCACGGATCTCGGCGTTGTGCGAGCCGGTGAGCGGCTTGCCGAGGATCTTCTTCTGCTCGTCGGTCGCGGTGGAGTAGCGGGCGGCGATCGGGCCGGTCAGGGTCACCTCGACGTCGCGCTCCCCGTCCAGTTTCACCTCGGTCGCCGCGGCCGCCGACGAGGCGGCGGTCGACGCCCCGGTGCCGGCGGCGCTCTCCTGAGCGGCCGACGTCGTCGACTCCGCGGCCTTCTCGGGTGCGCTCGAGTCGTCGTCGCCGCAGCCGGCGGCGAGCAGCGCGACCGCGGCGGCCAGGCCTGCGAGCGCGGCGGTACGACGGTGGGCGGGCTTCCTCATGGAGATGTCCTCTCGATCCGATGTGCACGGCACACGGCGCCCCGACGGGCGGTGCACCTCGATCGACTCTAGCCAGCGGCCCGCGCGACCGTGTGGAAGTCGTGGTTCCAGCGCAGCAGCGGCGGGCCCGGGCGGGCCGGCGTACCGCGGGTCACATCTCCGACCACGAGGACCTGATCGTCGACGTCGACCGAGCTCCTCGTGACACACCAGAACGCGGCGAGCGCGTCCGGAAGCCACAGCGGACCCTCGGGTGAACGACGCACGCCCGCCTCGGTCAGCGCGTCCCGGCGTTGCGCCCGGGTCGTCGGCCCAGTCAGCCGGTCGACGAGGCCGCGATGCTCTGCGCCGAGCATCGAGATCGACCACGGCCTGCGGTCGAGAATCGCAGGTAGAGCGTCCCGGCGGCGGCCCACCGAGACCGCGAGCGCGAACGGGTCGACCGACGCGGTCAGGACCGAGGCGGCGATGAAGAACCGGTCGTGGTCGTCGTCGGCGACGGTCACCAGCACCACCCCGCTGCCGTATCGGGCGAAGCCGTCGTACAGGTCTGTCGCGGCGGCGGTGGTGCGGGGCTCCGCGGTCATCGGGGGGTCCTTTCGACGAGGGGTGAGGCCACGCTATGACCTCAAGTGCACTTGAGGTCAACCGGCGGTGATGAGAGATGGACCACTGCGCCGGCCTCCCGGCGCGTCCGGCGGCTTCCACCCGGTTCCGTCCGCACCCCCGTGCGACCATGAGGACATGAGCGGTCACGCGGTCACGGTCCGGAACCTCCGCAAGGAGTACGGCGGCCGCGCCGTGGTGGACGACGTCTCGTTCCACATCGAACGCGGCGAGACCTTCGCGCTGCTCGGCCCGAACGGCGCGGGCAAGTCGACGACGGTGGAGATCCTCGAGGGATACCGGCACCGCTCCGGCGGCGAGGTGAGCGTGCTCGGCGTCGACCCCGCCGACGGCGATGCCGCGTGGAAGGCGCGGCTGGGCATCGTGCTGCAGACAGCCGGCCAGGCAGGTGTGGTGACCGTCGGCGAACAGATCCGGCAGTTCGCGAGCTACTACCCCGCTCCGCGCGACCCCGACGAGGTGATCGAGGCGGTCGGGCTCGCCGAGCAGGCCAAGACGCGGATCTCCCGGCTCTCCGGCGGGCAGCAGCGGCGCGTCGACGTCGCGCTCGGCGTGATCGGCGACCCGGAACTGCTGTTCCTGGACGAGCCGACCACCGGATTCGATCCGTCCGCCCGCCGGGAGTTCTGGGGACTGATCCGGCGGCTGCAGGCCGAGGGCACCACGATCGTCCTCACCACGCACTACCTCGAAGAGGCCGCGCAACTCGCCGATCGCGTCGCGGTGATCGCCGCCGGACGGATGCCGGGCCGTCGGCCCGGTGGATGCGATCGGCTCGGCTCGGTCGCGGGTGCCGATCGTGCGCTGGCGCGAAGGCGGCGAGACGTGTGAACGACGTTCGACGACGCCGTTCGCCCTCGCCCGCGAGGTGGCCGAGCGGCTGGGCGGCGAACCGCCCGATCTGGAGATCGTCCGCCCGTCGCTGGAGGACGTCTACCTCGACCTCGTCGGCGACCCCGCTGCGGAGACGACCATCACCGGGACGACCACCGCCGGGGCCGAGGCGACCCGATGAATGGCCCCCGTCCCGCGCTCCGCAGCCCGCTCGTCCTCGGCGTGCACCGCGCCGGTTACGAGATCCGCAACTACTTCCGGTCACCGGACCAGGTGTTCTTCACGTTCCTGTTCCCGGTGTTCTTCCTGGCGCTGTTCGCGATGATCTTCTCCGCCGGCGGTACCGGACGACCCACCGGCCCGCCGTTCCCGGACGTGAGCGCGGCGCACTACTACCTGCCCGGGATGATCGCCGCGGGGCTGCTGCTCTCCGGCGTCCAGAACCTCGCTGTCGACATCGCCACCGAACGCGGCGACGGCACCCTCAAACGACTCGGCGGCACGCCGCTGACGACGGTGAGCTACTTCCTCGGCAAGATCGGCCAGGTCGCGGTGACAGGCCTTCTTGCAGACCGGGCTGCTGCTCGTCGTCGCCGCGCTGGCGTTCGACGTCGACCTGCCTACCTCCCTCGACCGCTGGTTCACGTTCGGGTGGGTGTTCGTGCTCGGGCTGGCGACGTCGGCGCTGCTCGGTGTCGCGCTCTCGGCGGTTCCCCGCTCGGGAAGAAGCGCCACCGCGGTGGTGATCCCGATCGTGTTGTTCCTGCAGTTCGTCTCCGGGGTGTACCTGCCGTTCACGATCCTGCCGGGCTGGCTGCAGAACCTCGCCTCGGTGTTCCCGCTCAAATGGATCGCCGAGGGCATGCGCCACGTGTTCCTGCCCGACGAGTTCCGATTCGCCGAGCAGGGGCATTCCTGGAATCTCGCGGGGATCGCGATCGCGTTGGGGATCTGGCTCGTCGTCGGACTGATCCTGGCCCGTGCGACGTTCCGCTGGACTCGCCGCGATTAGACGAGCGATCTCCTCGACCCGGCGACCCGGCCGCTCCACCGAACTCCGCGGAGTCGCAGGAGCGGCCGGGTGACCTGTCGGTTCAGCCGTTGAGCACGACGTCGAGCAGCGACGCGGTCTCCGGATCGCCGATGACGCCGAGCGGCTTGCTGGTCGAGTCGTCCATGATCTCGTCGAAGTGGTCGCGGACGTCGTCGACGGTGGCGGTGTTGTTCATGTAGCCGTCGTTGATCGAGAGCGCCAGACGCTGCATCAGGCCGCCCTGGGAGAGCAGGGTCTCGCCGGTCACCGGGCAGTCCTCGTGCGCCAGGAACGCCACGATCGGGGCGACCATCTGCGAGGTCATCTTCTGGGCGAGGACGTCCTTCATCTCCTGCGGGAGCTCGGCTTCGGCCGCCATGCGGGTGTACGCGGTCGGCGCGACGGCGTTGACCTTGATCCCCAGCTCGAGCGCCTCGATCGACAGCGTCCGGGTGTACGACATGATCGCGCCCTTGGACGCGACATACGGGGTCTGCTCCTCGAAACCGACGACGGTCGGCGACGCGGTGTTGACGATGCGGCCGGCGCCGCTGGCGACCAGGTGCGGCCAGGCGGCCTCGGTGACGGCGACGTGACCGAAGAAGTTCACGTCCATGTGGTGCTTGACCTTCTCCAGGATGCCCGGACCGAACGGGCTCAGGGTGTTGATCCCGGCGTTGTTCACGACGATGTCGAGGCGACCGAACTCCTCGATCGCGGTCGCCACGATGGCCTCGGCGTCGGTGTTGACCGCGCCGATTGCCGCGACGGCCCGGCCGCCCTTGGCCTTGATCCCGGCGACCACCTCGTCGGACAGCGCACGACTGCCCTCGGTGCCGTTGATCACCACGGCGGCGCCGAGTTCGGCGAGCAGCTCCGCGTGCGCTCGACCGAGTCCGCGGCTGGATCCGGTGACGAGTGCTACTTTTCCGTCGAATCGCATGAGTTCATGCCCCTGTCCGTAAGTCAGATTAGATTATGCATAATCCACTGTACGGGTTCGGTGCCGACGCCGGTACCCCCGTCACACCGGCGATCTCACGATTCGACGCCCCTCACAACTCGAGGACGAGTTTGCCGATGTGATTGCGCTCCCCGAGCTGCTCCTGCGCCTGCACCGCCTCCTCCAAGCGGAAGGTCCCGGAGATCACCGGGCGCAGTCGACCACGACGGATCACCTCGACGAGTTCGGCGAAGATCGCCGGGGTGTGCATTGCCGAACCGATGATCGCCACGTTCCGCAGATACACGTGCCGGGCGTCGATCTCCAGGGCGTGCCCGGCGAGCGCACCGGCCAGAACCCACCGGCCGCCCTCCACCAACAGGGGCAGACCGTCGCCGACGAACCGGCCGCCGATCGCATCCAGGACCACGTCGACGCCGTCGGGCGCGGCCTGGCGGACCGCGGCGACGACGTCGCCCGCACGATCGAGCACCTCGTCGGCGCCGGCCTCGCGCACCGCGTCGAACTTGGCGGCGCTGCAGACCGCGATCACCCGGGCACCACGCTCCTTGGCGAGCTGGACGGCGGCCAGACCCACTCCGCCGGAGGCGCCGGTGACCAGCGCCGTGTCGCCCGCGCCCAGACCGCCCCGCGCGATCATGCCCATCGCGCTGCCGTACGCGGTCGGCAACGCGGCGAGTTCGACGTCGGTCAGCGCCGAATCGTGCACGTCGTGGACCCGGGAAGCGGGCACCACGAGGAATTCGGCGTACCCGCCGTCGGCCTCGCTGCCGAGGAGGCCGATCGGATTCGCGTCGGGGTCGTCCGACCCGTAGAGCGACGGGTCGACGAGCACCCGCCGCCCCAGCAGACCGTCGTCGACGCCCTCCCCGACCGCGGCGACGCGCCCCGCCGCGTCGGCGCCCTGGATGCGGGGGAAGTCGACGGATCCGCGCCAGCCGGCCTTCGCGTCCGGGTCGCCGGGGACACCGTACGACCCGCGCCGGGTCCACAGATCGGTGTTGTTGACTCCGGCGGCGGCCACCTGCACCAGGACCTCGCCCGGCCCCGGTTTCGGCACCGCGACCTCGACCACCTCGAGGACTTCGGGTCCTCCGTGGGCGGTGATCCGGGCGGCGCGCATGCTTTCGGGGAGGCTCATGTGCGCATGGTAGGCGGGTCGTCCGACGACCCGCGGCGGTCTCCGGCGAAGAATGACCGAAAGGTCAGGTGCGCACCGACCGGTCGTCCAGTCCGGGGCGCGGCCCCGCCCGTCACACGATCGCGGCGACCAGCCTGCGGGTGTGCGCCGCGACCGGGTCGAGGCACGGCAGCGGCGACACCCGGTCGTCCAGCAGCAGTGGGAGCTCGGTGCAGCCGAGCACCACGTGGTCGGCGCCGTGGCGCTCGTGCAGTCGGGAGACGATCCGGGTGAAACCCGTGCGCGTGGCGTCGAGGACGACTCCGTGCTCGAGTTCGGTGACGATCTTGTCCTGGATGTAGTCGATCTCCTCCGGGTCCGGGACCACCACCGTCAGTCCGGCCTCGCGGAGCGGCCGGGCGAAGAAGTCGTGTGTCATCGTCGGCGCCGTGCCCAGCAGGACCAGGCACCGGGCGCCGCGGGCGAGGGCCTCGTCCCGGGTGGCGTCGATCGCGCTGATCAGCGGGATCGGCGACCGGGCGACGAGGCGGTCGAACACGATGTGCGGGGTCAGCGCGGTGAGCGAGGCGACGTCCGCGCCGGCGCGCGCGAGACCGTCGATCGCGGCGGCGAGATAGTCGGTGAGTCCGTCCAGGTCGTTCCGGGCGCAGAAGTCGAGCACCCGGAACACGCTGAGCGATTCGATGATCAGCGGCGGCAGCGTCTGCTCGCCGGCGATCTCCTGGACGCCTTCGATCACGGCCCGGTAGTAGGAGACGGTCGACTCCGGACCGGTTCCCCCGATCAATCCCAGTTTCCTCACATCACCATCATGGACCCTCGGACCGGTGCCCGTGGGTACCTACGGCGTGGAACACTGCGCCGGGGCGGCTGAGCCGCGATATGGAGAGGACCGCGGCCGCACACCGGGTTCGTCGAGGTGAACGGCTGTTTCCGTGGTGGTCGTGGGCATCGGTCGGGGTCTCGACTCCGCTCGACCAGCGAATAAGGACTCGACCAGTGCAAAAGGTTCGACCGGCGAGAAGGTTCGAGAATAGCGAGAAGAATCAGGCCTGCGAGAAGATTCGACCGGCGAGAAGGACGGGCTCGGAGAGCGGGGTGATCGGGTCTCGCTCCTCTAGCCTGGATTCCATGAGCAGCGGACGTGCGCGGCGCCTGTCGGTCCTGGTCGGATGGCTTCCCATCGAGGACGGCGAGATCGAGCCGCCCGAGGTCGGCGCGGTGATCGAGTTCCCGCTGCTGTTCGTCGAAGGCGTCGACGGCCCCGGGGCGACGACGATCCGGGGGACGCTGGAACCGTCGTCGTACCCACCAGTCCAGCAAGAGCGGTATCCGGAGCACGACACCTCGGAGGATCCCCAGTACCTGTGGTGCGGCACGCTGCGCGGCGACGGCTGGGCCGCGACCTGGACCGGTCCGCGGCCACGCATCGAATTCGTCGAGGTGCACGGCCTTTTCCGCGGTGTCATGGGCATCGACTCCGACAGTCTGGTTCGCGGACGTATCCGGCGCGTACGACTGGTCTCTCAGAGGTACGAACGCCTGGGACACGAGCGCTCCGACCGGATTCCCGACCACTGGATCCCCGTCGGCGAACCGGTACTGACCGACGTCGAGCGATCTCCGCGTTTCTTCACCGATCAGCGATTCGACGACGATCCGCCCGCGATCGCCACCCGAGGCGAGGGCGTCCTGGTGGAACTCGACCTCGACGACGTCCCCGAGCCGCCGCTGCGACCGGAGTTCGTGCCCGCGGAGCTCTCCGTGCGCGGCGACGAACTCTGGGTGCTCGATCGGGAGCTGCCCCGCATCGCGATACGCGGCCGGGAATCACTGCGCCACCTGGACTTCCCCGCGCCGGTGGACGCCCGACCGACCGGGCAGGGGCGGTCTCTCCTTCCGTCCCCCGAAGGGTGCTGGGTGATCGGCATCGACGGCGTGTCCCACGTGGCCGGAGCGGGGACGTCCGTCCGCATCGGCGGCGACGCCGTGCACGACGCCGCCGTCGACCCGGACGGCCTGCTGCTGACCTGCCACGCCTCCGGACGGTGGGCGCTGCATCGTCTCGGGGAGGAGACGATCGATGTGGTCGGCCCCGCCGGATGGCCGCGGAGCGCGATCTGGGACGGACACGGCTTCCTGGTCGCGGTCGGTCCCTCGGAATGTCCATCGTCGGTCGTCGAACTCGTCCGGGTGGCATCGGACGGGACGACGACTGGACTCCGCCACGATCTCGTGAGCTTGCACCGGCCGTCGTTGCTGACCGCTCCGCTCGCACTCGCCGACGGCGACAGCGTGTATCCGATCGGCCCGGACCTCGAACTCGGCACCCGGACGCGGTTGCGCGGCCATTTCGCCGTCGCCGGAACGGTCGGTGAGCACGTGTGGATCGCCGGGCACCTCCCCGACGGGACCGGTCGCGGCGGGTGGTGGCCCCTGACCGGGCCGCCCGCCTTCGACTGTGCCGGTCGCCGGCTGCTGACCCTGCTCGACCGTGCCGACTGGACACCGGTGTGCTCGGTGCCCGTCGACGCACCGATCCCGGCGGTCGCGTGCGACGACGCCGGAACCGTGTGGGTCGTGGCCGGCGGCCGCCTGCGACGCCTCGACGTCGTCGACGACGAGGCTCGTCTGATCGACGTCCCTCTCGGGGACTGACCGGCGGATTCAGCCCGGGACGATCATCACCGGGCAGTGCGCGACGTGCAGGACCGCCTGGCTCGTCGACCCGAGCAGCAGAGTCCGGAAACCGCCGTGGCCGCGGCTGCCCAGCACGATGAGCTGTGCGTTCGCCGCCGCCTCGATGATCTGCTGCGCGGGCTCCTCGATGGAGACCACGGTCCGCACCGGGACGTCCGGGTGGTCCTCCAGGTTCCCTGCCAGGCGTGAGCCGAGTCCGGCGCGGGCCTCGTCGATGATCCGCTGGCGGCCCTGGGTGACGACGTCGAAGGTCTGCACCCCGGGGTAGCCGCCGTAGGTGTGCACCGCGATCAGTGTCGTGCCGAGTGACGACGCCTGCGCGAAGGCGACGTCGGTGGCCGCGGCCGAGACCGGCGAGCCGTCGACGCCGACCACCACCGGTCCTTCGGTCGGCGGCGTCTGATTCACCACGACCACCGGGCAGTTCGCGTGGGCCGACACGTAGACGCTGACCGAGCCGAGCAGCAGTCCGGCGACGCCGCCGAGACCGCGACGCCCGAGCACCATCAGGTGGGCGCGGCTGGTGAGGTCGCGGAGCACGAGCGGCGGTCGCCCGACGATCGTCTC
The DNA here is from genome assembly GCF_047600385.1 of Gordonia sp. (in: high G+C Gram-positive bacteria). Lineage (GTDB taxonomy): Bacteria > Actinomycetota > Actinomycetes > Mycobacteriales > Mycobacteriaceae > Gordonia. The sequence goes on from NZ_JASGKZ010000001.1 coordinate 3,165,079, forward strand.
GGTGGACACCTCGACCTCCGGGGCGATCTCTTCGGCCAGACTCCGGGCGACGTCGAGGGCGCCCGCGGCGAGTGCCGCGGCCGCGTCGGCGTAGGCCTGCGCCGCCACGATTCCGGTGCCGAACTGGAAGACGGGCTTGTCCACCACGCTCACCAGCAGCAGCGGTCGGTTCACGCGGGCGGCTGCGGCCGCTGCCCACCGGACGCCGTCGTGCGCGTTCTCCGAGCCGTCCACCGCCGCCGTGATCGGCGCGTTCACCGTCGGCACTCGCATCCACCCCTCGAATTCGATACATCTCCGTGAATCGGACGAATCGCGTCCTGTCCTCAATGTACGCGGTAGCGGGGTCGGGGTCTCCGGACGAAGGTCCCGACCTCGCGGCCGGGTGTCCGGGGACGGTCAGCGCAGCTTCTCGCCGTAGACGCGTTCGATGTGCAGGGCGGCGAGCACACGGTGGTCGTCGACCATCGCCTGCCGGAACTCGGCCCAGTCCGGGTGTTCGCCCGCGCCGAGCCGGTAGTAGTCGACCAGGGCGTCGACCTCGGGTGAGGCCGGATCGTCGCTCGGGCCGCTGAGGGTGACCGGTCCCTCGGCGGTGGCCCAGGTGTAGAGGTCCGGGCTGGTGAACTCGATCGCCGCCCGCGGGTCGCGCCGCAGGTTCGCGGTCTTGGCGCGGCCGGCGGTCATGGAGACGTAGACGACGTCGGCGGCGCGGTCGTAGACGGCGGTGACCGGGGACAACTGCGGCATCCCGCTCGCCTTCAGCGTCGCGAGGATGCCGATCTTGGTCTCGGCGATCAGGTCCCGGGGATCGTAGTCGGAGGAGCTCATGGCCGGGTCAACCGAGCACCGGACGAAGGTATTCCGGCGTACGGCCGACGGTTCTGTCGGAGGGTCGTCCTACAGTGGGCGGCATGGACCTCTACCGCGCACCGGACGGCCGCGATCGGTGCGGTTGGGCCGCCGACGGACCCGGCATGCTCGACTACCACGACACCGAGTGGGGCTTCCCCGTCGTCGACGACCGCCGTCTCTTCGAGAAGGTCAGCCTCGAAGGCTTCCAGTCCGGGCTCAGCTGGCGGACCATCCTGACCAAACGTCCGGCGTTCCGCGAGGTGTTCGACGATTTCGACTTCACCGTGGTCGCCGGGTACGGCGACGCCGACGTCGAACGGCTCGTCACCGACGCCCGCATCGTCCGGCACCGCGGGAAGATCGAAGCGGTGATCGACAACGCGCGGCGGGCCCTGGACCTGGTCGCCGAGACCGGGAGTCTGGCCCGCTACTTCTGGCGTTGGGAGATCCCGGACGGGGAGATCGCGACACCGGCCACGGTGAGCACCACTGCGTCATCGATCGCGATGGCGAAGGACTTGAAGAGACGCGGGTGGCGGTTCGTCGGGCCCACGACGGCGTTCGCGTTCATGCAGGCGATGGGTCTGGTGAACGATCACGCTCCCGGCTGTGTCACGAGGGACGACGTCGCCGCGGCGCGGGCACGCTTCACCGCCCCGGTGTCCGCTGTGCCGTAGGCCGCTGAACGGCATCTGTAAGGTTGAACTCACACCACACTGCGACGAAGGCGGGGGTCTCGTGCTCGGTATCATCCTGTTGGTCATCGGCGGTGTCGGCCTGGTCCTGATGCTGCTCTCGCTGATCGGCGTCGACTTCGGTGGGATCGACTTCGACCTGGGCGACTCGGGCGCGGGCTTCCTCTCCCTCCTCATGCCGTTCGTCACCGGTTTCGGTCTGGTCGCCGGCAGCATGATCGAGTTCGGCGGTTCCGGTCGGGGCGTGTCCCTCCTCGTCGGCGCCGGAGCCGGCCTGGTCATGGCGATCACCGCCGCCGCGGTGATCCGCTGGCTGTGGCACTCCGGTGAGGAACTCCCCTCGGTCGACGTGCTCGGCAGTTCGGCGCGCATCGTCGAAGCGGTCCTGGCCGGCCACTACGGCACCGCCGAGGTCTCGACGCCGCTGGGCAGCCGTCGGGTGACGGTCACCGCCGACCGTGACTTCCCGTACGACCAGAAGGTCCGCCTGGTGGCCAGGCTCGACGAGATCGACGCCTACTTCGTCGAACAGCTCCCCTACGCCGACCTCGACGTCTGACGTCCAGAAGCCTGTTTTCGCCGTCTCCGACGAAAGGAACACCCACCCATGTCCACGATTCTGATCCCGGTGATCGTCGTCGCCGTCCTCATCGTCCTGCTGATCCTCATGCTGTTCTCTCGGTACCGGGTCCCGGGTGCGGAGGAGGCCTTCATCGTCACCGGCACCGGCAAGGGCCATCAGGGCAAGGTGTACCGCGGCACCGGTACGTTCGTGCTTCCGGTGGTGCAGCGGGCGACCCGCGTCCAGCTCTCCTCCATCAAGGCCGATCTGGACACCTCGACCCCGGCGAACGACGGCATCGAGCTCAAGGTGCGCGGCGTGGCCGTGGTGAAGGTGGGCGACGATCCCGAGGCCATCCTCAAGGCCGGTCCCCGTTTCGGCGACGACCTCAACCGCGTCAAGGCCCTGGTCACCGAGCAGCTCTCCGGTGAGCTCCGCTCGATCGTGGGCACCATGACCGCCAAGAGCATCCTCGTCGACCGCCAGGCGCTGGTCGACCAGGTCGCCCAGTCGATCAAGGAGATCCTGGCCAACCAGGGTCTGCTCCTCGACAGCTTCTCCATCAACGACGTCCAGGACTCCGACGGCCAGTACTTCAGCGACCTCGCCGCGAAGGAACGCTCCGACCAGGCCGCCATCGCCGCGCGGGCGCGCGCCGAGGCGCACCGCGTCGCCGAGCAGAGCCGCATCGCCAACGAGCAGGCCATCATCGAACAGCAGCGCGAACTCGACATCCAGCGCGAAGCCGCCCGCCAGGCCACCGATCGCGCGGCCGCCGAGGCCGACTCGGTGCGTCCGCTGGTCGAGGCCGAGCGCCGCCGGATTCAGGTGGAGAAGGACAACGAGGTCGCCGAGCAGGCCGCCCGTCTCCGCGACACCCAGCTCGACGCCGAGGTCCGCCGCCCCGCCGAGGCCGAACTGTACGCGGCGCAGCAGCGGGCCGAGGCCCGCAAGGCCGAGATCGTCGCCGAAGCCGCCGCCCGCGCCGAAGGCATCCGGATCACCGGTCAAGCCGAGGCCGAGGCCCTGGAGAAGCGCGCCGAGGCCCTGGGCAAGCTCGACTCGGTCGGTCAGCTGGAACTGGTGCTGGGCAAGCTCCCCGAGATCGTCCGCGCCGGCGCCGAACCGCTCGCCGATGCCAACATCACCCTCGTCGGCGACGGCGTCGACCCGCTCACCAAGAGCGCGGGCTCGGGCCTGGCCTCCAGCCTGGAACTGATCCGCGGCACCACCGGGATCGACGTGGTGGAGGTGCTGAGCCAGCTCGGCGGCGCCACGAAGGACGACGCCTCGAAGTCCTGACCGACCGGCCCGATCTCGTCTTCGACACGATCCGAAGACATCTCATGCTCGGGGCGGCCGCTGCCGCGGCCGCCCCGCACGCATCCGCCCCCGACCCGAACATCCGAAAGAGGTCCCGTGTCCCCCGTCGCTCCCCTGACCTTCGCCCACGGTCCGTCGTGGCGGAACCGTCTCGCTCTCGCTCCGCTGACCAACATGCAGAGCGGATCGGACGGCGTCCTCTCCGACGACGAGTACCGCTGGCTCGTCCGCCGCGGCGAGGGCGGCTTCGGGCAGGTGATGACGTGCGCGGCGTACATCCGCGACGACGGGCACACCTTCCCCGGCCAGCTCGGTGCCGCCGGAGATCAGCACTCAGAGGGCCTGACCCGGCTGGCCGCCGGGATCCGGGCGACCGGCGCGGTGTCGTCGCTGCAGTTGCAGCACGGGGGTCGTCGTGCCGACGGCGCCCTGGGCGCGAAGGTCGGACCGTGGGACGACGACGCCAAGGGCGTCACCGCGCTCACCACCGAAGGGGTGGAGCAGATCGTCGCCGATTTCGCCGCCGCGGCCGCCCTCGCCGAACGGGCCGGGTTCGACGGCGTCGAGATCCACGGTGCGCACGGTTATCTGCTGGCCCAGTTCCTCGACGCCCGGAACAACCTCCGCACCGACCGGTACGGCGGCGACCCGGAGAATCGGCGGCGGGTGATCGTCGAGGTGATCGATGCGGTCCGGGCCGCCACCGGACCGGACTTCCAGGTGGGCCTGCGGCTCTCGCCCGAGCGGTACGGGATTCCGCCGGCCGACGCGATCGACCTCGCCCGGCAGGTGCTGGCCGACGCGCGGATCGACTACCTGGACCTGTCGCTCTGGGACGCGTTCAAGGAGCCGGCCGACCCCGGGTTCGCCGGGCGCTCGCTGCTCTCCTGCTTCACCGAACTGCCCCGCGGAGACGTCCGGCTCGGGGCGGCGGGAAAGATCGCCTCGGCGGCCGACGCCGAGGCGATCCTCGGTCAGGGCACCGATTTCGTGCTGATCGGCACCGGCGCGATCATCCACCACGATTTCGCGGCCCGTGCACTCGCCGATCCCGGGTTCGTCGCCGATCCGCAGCCGGTCACCGCGCAACGGCTCCGCGACGAAGCGCTCGGTCCGGCCTTCATCGAGTACCTCTCGACGGGCTGGGACGACTTCGTCGTCTGACGTCGTCCTCCGATCCCCTTCGACACGCAGGCTCGCTTGGCTCGCGGGCGACTCAGAGCGCGGAGAAAGACCCCGCTCACCCCGGCCACAGTGTCACGAACCGTAAGAAGCGGGTTCGCTGCCGGCCGGGGTCTCGGCTACGCCTGGATGCCCGGTCCGTAGCCGATGTTCAGCGCCAGCAGGATCACCCCGAGCACCACACCCAGGATGCCGGTGACGATCGCCGCGTGGAAGAGCGTGAGGTAGTCGGTGCGACCGACCTTGACCACCTTCTCGCGGCCGACGAACCCCAGGACGATCGCGATCAGTCCGGCGAACGGCGCGGCGAGCGGCACCCAGCAGAACAGGACCGAGGCGAGACCGAGGACCACGGCGACGGCCGAGATCTTCTTCAGTTGCGCATCCTGGTAGTGGCGTGTGGGCTGGTTGGCGGTCAAGGCTCCCCCATGGAATCGGTACGAGGTCGGACCCTTCGACAGTAGACGTCGTGCGCACCCGGATGGTCGCAGTCGGCAGGAGCCCGGCCTGTGATATCAAAGCCTGTGCTCTTCTCCAGTTGGATCGCCCTGCTCTCGGCGTGCCTGCTGATCGGCTTCACCCCCGGGGCCGGAGCGATCAACACGATGAACAACGCCCTGCGGGTCGGTTTCCACCGTGCGCTCTGGGGGATCCTCGGCCAGCAGGCCGCGCTCCTGATCCAGTTGGCGATCGTGGCGGCGGGCCTGGGCCTGGTGATCGCCAACTCGCCCACGGCGTTCGCGGTGATCCGCTACTGCGGCGCGGCGTATCTGGTGTATCTGGGCATCGGGCAGATCCGGGCCGGACGCGACGACGACCCGGCGACCACCGACTTCAAGGCCGGACCGGCGACACCGTGGTCGATGTTCACCCGCGGCGTGTGGGTCAATCTGCTGAATCCGAAGGCGATCGTGTTCCTGCTCGCGTTCATCCCCGGATTCGTCCGGCCCGAACGGGACCTGCTGGTGCAGTACGGCATCATCGCGGTCACCATCGTCACGGTCGACGTCGTGGTGATGTGGCTCTTCTTCGCGACGCTCGGGAAGTCGTTCGCGCGGTTCGCCGCCACCGATCGGGGACGACGAGGCCTGGGCTGGCTGTTCGGCCTGCTGTTCATCGCGGTCGGCGTCATGCTCGCCGTGCTGTAGACGGACACGGAAACGCCCCCGGTCTCCGAGTCGCGACCGAGGAACGAACCCGCCGGGATCCGCCACTCGATCCACGGTCCGGGCGACACGCCAGATCGTGTCGGCCGTTGCGATATAGCGGCTCACGAGGGAAATACGCCCTCGTGGCCTGACATATCGCAACGGCCGACCACCGATCTCCCCGAGCCGGACCGAGACGTCGGCCGGGGACCGGGTCCGAGGGGACGGCACACGACGACACCGCGCGGGAGACCCTTCGACGCGGCTCGTCACGGCGTTCCTCCCCGGCTCAGGGATCGGACGCCGGCCCCGTCGGCAACGCAAGCTCAAGAAACCGAGGTCGGCCCGTCCGCGGTCCAACTCGACGAGTGGTGAGCGAGCAGGCGGCGGACGCCGGTCACACGTGACCGGAGACGTACCGCGGTCGCGAGCCCACCGTCGCCAGGAGGGCGTCGTGGAGTTCGGGGCCGTATTCCTCCAGGTTCGGCCAGTCGACCAGGACCAGGCCGCATTCGGTGCGCGCGTACGGGGTGCTCTGGATGTGCCAGTCCCCGATCAGCGCGGTGAACCCGCAGTTCGGGCACTCCTCGCGCGGCTCCTGGTCGCCGTCCCACCACTCCTGCGGATCCCAGTCGGCCAGCAGGTCGTGGCACTGCGGGCACTCCGGCGGCACGCTGTCGGAGAACGCGCTCACCGTCGCCCCGGGTCCCAGATCCACCGAGACGTCGCTGCGCTCGTCCAGCGGCAGCGGCTGACCGTCCTGCGCCGACGAGTGCGCGATCGCCATGATCTCCGATACGCGCGCCTCGTCGACCGGCCCGCCGGTCTCCACCGGGTCGTCGTCCGGGTCGGCGCCGAGCACCAGGCGCACCGCCTCGGTCAGCTGTTCCTCGGCGGCGGCACCGGAATCGTTCAGGGAGAAGTAGAACTGCAGGAACTGGGCCATCACGCGTCCCGTCGGAGCGCGGCCAGGAACATCGCGTCGGTGTCCTGGCGGTGCGGCCACAACTGCACGTGCGGGCCGGTGCCGAGCGAGGACGCCTCGATCATGTCGCCGGCCACGAACGGCCGCGCGTCCAGCTGGGTCACCCCGGGGTCGGCGGCCAGGACCGCGGCCACCACCTCGGTGGTCTCGGCCGGGTGCGGCGAACACGTCGAATACACGACCACGCCGCCCGGGCGCACCAGGCGCAGCGCCTCGGTGAGCAGTTCGGTCTGCAGGCTCACCAGTTCGGGCACCTCGGCGGGGGTGCGTCGCCACCGGGCTTCGGGGCGTCGACGCAGCGACCCCAGTCCCGAGCACGGCGCGTCCACCAGGATCCGGTCGAAACCGGGTTCCAGTCCGCTCGTGCGCCCGTCGGCCACGTGGACGTCGACGGGCAGGCCGTCGACCACCTTCGCGATCAGTTCCGCGCGGTGTTCGGACACCTCCACCGCGTCCAGGTGTGCGCCGTCGACGGCGGCGAGGGAACCGAGCAGCGCGGCTTTGCCGCCGGGTCCGGCGCACAGATCCAGCCAGCGCCCGGTGTCGTCGCCGACGAGTTCGGCGCGGGCCAGGCCGAGCGCCACGAGCTGGCTGCCCTCGTCCTGCACGCCCGCGAAGCCTTCGCGGACGGCGTCGAGCCGGCCGGGGTCTCCTTCGGGGAGGTACACGCAGTACGGCGAGTACCGGCCCTCCTCCCCGCCGCTGATCAGGGCCAGTTCCTCGGCGGTGATCTGGCCGGGCCGGGCCACCAGGTGCACGATCGGCCGTTCGTCGTCGGCGGCCAGCGCCGCCTGCAGTTCCCCGGCCGAGCGTCCGAGCGCGGCGAAGAACACCTCGGCGATCCACCGCGGGTGCGCGTAGGTGAAGGCCAGGTTCCCGATCAGGTCGTCGATGATCGACGGCGCCAGCGCGTCGATCCACTGCTCCTCGGTGCGCTGGGACACCTTGCGCAGCACGGCGTTGACGAATCCGGCGGGTCCCTGCCCCTTCTCGCTGCGCACCAGGTCCACCGAGGTGGCCACCGCGGCGTGCGGGGCGATCCGGGTGCGCAGCAGCTGGTAGGCGCCCAGCCGCAGGACGTCGAGCAGTTCCCCGTCGATCTCGGCGGCGGGTCGTTCGGCGGCCGCGGCGATCACCGCGTCGAGGGTGCCCTGGGTGCGCAGGGTGCCGTAGGTGAGTTCGGTGGCCAGGGCGGCGTCCCGGCCGCTCAGGCCGCGCTCGCGCAGCAGTCGGGGCAGCAGCAGGTTCGCGTAGGTGTCGCGTTCCCGGACGGCCCGCAGCACGTCGCGGGCGACGAGCCGGTCCCGGCCGAGTTCCTTGTCGCGCAGCTTCTTGTCGCGCGGCGCGGAATCGCGCCCCCGGCTCCCCGTGCCGCGGGGACTCCGCCCGCGCGACCCCTGCCCGTTCCGGCCGCGAGCACCCTGCCCCGAGGGGCGCCCGCCCTGTGCGCGACGGTCGTCGTCGTATCGGCTCACGAGAAGGTCTCCTCACCGGTCAGTCGGGCGCCGCGCGCCCAGTCCGCGGCGGGCAGCGCCTTCTTCCCGGGCGGTTGCACCTGCCCCAGCCGCACCGCACCGGACCCCGTCCCGACGTACACGGCCTTCTTCCCGGCGACGATCGCGCCCGCGGCCAGGCCGGCCGGATCGGTGTCGTCGGGCAGCGGTGCGTCGTCGGCGATCGTCACCGGTCCGAGTTTGATGCGCGCCTGGTCGAGCTGCGTCCACGCCCCGGGCGCGGGGGTGTGCGCGCGGATCGCGCGGTCGATCAGGTGCGACGGCAGATCCCACCGCACCTGGGCGTCGGCGACGGTGATCTTGGGCGCGTACGAGACGCCCTCGACGTCCTGCGGCGCGGGCACCAGCTCGTCGGCGGCGATGCCGTCGACGACGTTGCCGGTGAACGTCGCGCCCGATTCGGCGAGCCGGTCGAGCAGGTCGCCTGCGGTGTCGGTCGGCCGGATCCGTTCGGTGTAGAGCCCGAACACCGGTCCGGTGTCCAGACCGACCTCCAGCTGGAAGACGCTGGCGCCGGTGAACTCGTCGCCGGCGGCGATCGCGGCCTGCACCGGGGCCGCGCCGCGCCAGGCCGGGAGCAGCGAGAAGTGCAGGTTGATCCAGCCGTGCGGGAGCGCCGCGAGCACCTCGGCCGGGATCAGGCCGCCGTAGGCCACCACCACCCCGAGGTCGGGTTCCCATCGGGCGAGTGCCTCGGCCACCTCCGGATCGCTCATCCGGGCCGGCTGGATCACCTCGATCGCGTGCTCGTCGGCGAGGGCGCCGATCGGCGACCGCACGACCTTCCGGCCGCGACCGGCGGTGGTGTCGGGCCGGGTGATCACGCCCACCACCCGGTGGTCGTCGGAATCGATCAGCTCCTGCAGCGTGGGCACCGCTGCCTGCGGGGTACCCGCGAACACCACTCTCATTCAACCGATGGTATTCGGGTCCACCTGGACGCGGATACCCGCGGTGTCTTCGTGGCGGGCGTGCCGGAGCACCTGCGCGGCCCGCAGGGCCGCGGCGAGTTCGCGGCCCTGGGCCCGTTCGGTCCGCAGCAGCACCCGTTCCAGGTCGGCCGCGGGGTCGACGCCGGCGGGCGGCCGCACCCCGGGCGGCAGCGGCACCGGGCCGAGTCGCCGGGTGCCGGGCGGTTCGTCGATCATCTTGAGGAACGCGGCGACGGCCGCGGCCGGCCCGTCGATCGAGGCCATCGCCACCGCAGGCGGGAAACCGAGTTCCCGGCGGTTCCGCAGCTCGTACGACGCGAAGGTGACCGGATCCCAGCGGATCAGCGCCTGCACCGGGGTGAGCGCGGCGTCGGCGACGATCACCACGCGCCCGCCGTCGCCGTGCGGACGCACCAGCGCGGCGACGGCCATCCAGTGCCGGACCGCCTCCTCGGCGGCCCGCAGATCCTGCCGGTCCAGTTGCGCCCACGTGTCCAGCAGCACGGCGGCCCCGTACCCGTGCGCCGCCCGCGGCTGCGCCCCCGGGGTCGCGACGACGACGCGTGCGCCGTCGTCCACCTCGTCGACGATCTTGTCGCCGCCGGAGGTGACGATCGGCACCCCGGTGAACGCGCGGCCGAGTTCCTCGGCGGTGCGCCGGTCCCCGATCATCAGCGCCCGCACCGCGGTACCGCCGCACTTGCCGCAGGCGAACCGGTTCTCCATCCGCCCGCACCAGCGGCACGCCAGGTCGCCGCGGTCGTTCATCTGCAGCGGACCGTGGCACGCCCGGCATCGCGCGTGTTCCCGGCAGCGCGCGCACGCCACCGACGGCAGATAGCCGCGCCGCGGCACGCTGAACAGCACCGGATGTCCGGCGTCGAGGGCCCGGCGGGCCGCGTCGAACGCGATACCGGGGATCCGCGCCGACCGGGCCAGCGGATCGCCCGCGATGCGCCGGTCGTCGTCGGAGATCCCGTCCACCCGCGGCATGTCGGCGCGGACGGTGGTCCGCGGCGCCACCAGATCCCGCGCCCACCCCGACTCCACGAGCGCCTGCGTCTCCGCGGTCCGGGAGAACCCGCCGATCACCAGCGCCGACGTCGTCTGGTGCGCGCGCAGCACCGCGACCTCCCGCGGGTGCGGGTAGGGTGTGCGCGGCTCGTCGAGGCTGCGGTCGCCGTCGTCGAACACGATGGTCAGCGCCAGATCGTGGACGGGTGCGAAGACGGCGCTGCGCGTCCCGATCACCACCTGTGCCCGGCCGCGCAGCACCTCCAGCCACCGCCGGTAGCGGGCGGTGGGGCCCAGGCCGGCGGCCAGCGCGACGCACCGTTCGCCCAGGAGCGGAGCGCACGCGGCCTCCAGCCGATCCAGATCCCGCTGATCGGGGACGACGATCACCACCCCCCGCCCGCGCGATGCCACGACGGCGGCGAGCTCGGCCAGCCGCGCGGCCGGATCCTCCCCGGGGCGGGCCTGCCAGGCGACCCGCGGATGCCGGCCCTCCAGCAGGGCTTCGAGGAAGGCGGCCCCGCCGTCGTAGGCGTACCACCGTTCCAGGTCCGGGGCGACGATCTCGAAGTCCGGAGCGGCGGCGGGGGCGTCCTTCTCCACCCGGGCGTGCCGCGGCGGGATCGCCAGGCGCAGCACGTCCGGGACGGTGCCGGCGTACCGGTCGGCGACGGCGCGGGCGAGCGCCGCGATCTCGGGCGTCAGGACCTGCTCGGGCGAGACCACCCTGTCGAGCCACGCGAGTCTGCCCGGATGGTCGCTGTGCGGCAGGCGTTCGAGCAGGAAGCCGTCGACCAGGCGGCCGGAGAACCGGACGCGGACCCGGACGCCCGGCTGCGCGTCGGCGTCCATCGCGGCATCGACGAGGTAGTCGAACGGCCGGTCCAGGTGGGCCAGGCCCAGGATCGGCAGCACCCGGGCCACCGGCAGTTCCGGGGCCGGTGATCGACGATGCCGGTCCTTGGCGGGCGTCGTCGTCTCCGGTTCCGGTTCGGGTCCGTCCGGTGCCTCGGGCGCGACGACGCCGGGCGTCTCCTGCGCGGCATCGTCGGGTCCGGTCGTCACATCGCGAAGCCTAGATGAGTGATTCCCGGCGGCGCCGCACGGCATCCGATCGTCTCCCTCGGCCAGGGACGGTTCCACTTCCTGAGCGCGCGGTTCTTCTCGCCGGCCGAGATCTCGACTCCGCTCGATCACCGAGGAGCCCTCGATCATCGAGGGGTCATCGACCACCGCCGAGCACCGGAAGACGTTCCGGCACGGACTCGGCGGGCGGGGAAGACCTCGGCCAGGCGGCCTACAGGCCGGCGGCGGCGCGGAGCTCGGCGACCCGGCCGGTGCGCTCCCACGGCAGATCGACGTCGGTACGACCGAAGTGGCCGTAGGCGGCGGTCGGGGCGTAGATCGGCTGGCAGCAGCTCCAGGTCGCGGACGATGGCGGCCGGGCGCAGGTCGAAGACCTCGGTGATCACCTTCTGGATGGTGCCCACGTCCACCTTCTCGGTGCCGAAGGTCTCCACGAACAGGCCGACCGGGGCGGCCTTGCCGATCGCGTACGCGACCTGCACCTCGATGCGCTTGGCCAGTCCGGCGGCGACGGCGTTCTTGGCGACCCAGCGCATCGCGTACGCGGCACTGCGATCGACCTTCGACGGATCCTTGCCGGAGAACGCGCCGCCGCCGTGGCGGGACATGCCGCCGTAGGTGTCGACGATGATCTTGCGGCCGGTGAGCCCGGCGTCGCCCATCGGGCCGCCCAGCACGAAGCTGCCGGTCGGGTTCACCAGCAGGCGCGGGTTGGCGGTGTCCAGCGGGGTCGGGAGGTCGAGTTCGGCGAACACCGGCTCCAGGACGTGCTTGGCGATGTCCGGGGTCAGCATGCCGGCGATGTCGATGTCGGCGGCGTGCTGGGTGGAGACGACGACGGTGTCCAGGCGGACCGGGACGTCGTCGGCGTACTCGACGGTCACCTGGGTCTTGCCGTCCGGGCGCAGGTACGGCAGCGTGCCGTCCTTGCGCACCTCGGTGAGCCGGCGGGCCAGCCGGTGGGCGAGCGCGATCGGCAGCGGCATCAGTTCGGGGGTCTCGTCGGTGGCGTACCCGAACATCAGGCCCTGGTCGCCGGCGCCCTGCAGGTCGATCTCGTCGGCCTGGGTGCCGGTCTGGGCCTCGTGCGAGGCGGTCAGGCCCTGCGCGATCTCCGGGGACTGCGCGCCGATCGCCACGTTGACGCCGCACGATGCGCCGTCGAAGCCCTTGGTCGACGAGTCGTAGCCGATCGCCAGGATCTTCTCGCGCACGATGGTGGGGATGTCCGCGTAGGCGGTGGTGTTGACCTCGCCGGCGACGTGCACCTGACCGGTGGTCACCAGCGTCTCGACGGCGACCTTGGCGCCCGGATCCTGTGCCAGCAGCGCGTCCAGGATCGAATCGCTGATCGCATCGCAGATCTTGTCCGGATGCCCTTCGGTGACGGATTCACTGGTGAACAGGCGGGACGCTGACGCGGTCATCGGTTCCTCTCGGGTGCGGCGGGGTCGCCGGTACGGGGTCTACGGGTGTCATTCGGGCCGAACGCCTCACGGCGTTAGGCAGCCCTAACTATCTGGCACGAGTGCGGCTGCTTCGTCAAGAATCCTGCTCGCCATCAGTGATTTCGATCCGAACGGCAGCGCGGTCTCGGCGCCGTCCGACGACAGGATCCAGCCGGTGTTGTCGTCGGTGCCGAACGCCCGGCCGTCGCCGACGGCGTTGACGACCAGCAGGTCACAGCCCTTGCGGCGGAGTTTCGCCCGGCCGTGATCGAGTACTCCCCCGTCGGCGTCGCCGGTCTCGGCGGCGAAACCGACGATCACGGTGGAGACGGGAATCACACCGTCGCGGCGGTCCCTGACCAGTCCGGCCAGGATGTCGGGGTTGGTCGCCAGTTCGATCGGGGCGGGCCCCTGCTCGCCCTTCTTGATCTTGGCGTCGGCGACGGCGACCGGCCGGAAGTCGGCCACCGCGGCGGCCATGATCACCACGTCGGCCTCCGGCGCCCGCGACCGCATCTGGTCGGCCAGTTCCCGTGCCGAATCCACGTGCACGACGTCGACGGCCGCCGGATCGCCGGGATCGCTCACCGCACCGGCGACCAGGGTGACCCGCGCACCGCGCTGGGCGGCGACCCGGGCCAGGGCGTAGCCCTGCTTGCCCGAGCTGTGATTGCCCAGATAGCGGACCGGGTCGAGGGCTTCGCGGGTGCCGCCGGCACTGATGAGGACGTGCCTGCCGGCGAGGTCGTACGGGAGCGCCTCGGGCCGGGCCAGCAGCAGGTCGCCGAGCAGGCCGATCTCGACGGGCTCGGGCAGCCGGCCCGCACCGGTGTCGGCGCCGGTCAGGCGCCCGGAGGCCGGGGTCGCCACGGTGGCGCCGTGCGCCCGCAGGGTGGCCACGTTGGCCGCCGTCGCCGGGTGCTCCCACATCTCGGTATGCATCGCCGGGACGAAGAGCACCGGGCAGCGGGCGGTGAGCAGCGACGCGGTGAGCAGGTCGTCGGCGCGGCCCGCGGCGGCGCGCGCCATCAGGTCGGCGGTCGCCGGGGCGATCACCACCAGATCCGCTTCGCGTCCCAGGGCGACGTGCGCCACCTCGTCGACGTCGTCGAAGACCTCGGTGGTGACGGGGTTCCCCGACAGCGCCTCGAAGGTCGCCGCGCCGACGAAGCGCAGGGCGCTCCGCGTGGGGATCACCCGGACGTCGTGCCCGGCCTCGGTGAAGTGCCGGATCACCGAGCAGACCTTGTAGGCGGCGATCCCGCCGCCCACGCCGACGATGATGTGCCGACGAGCGTCAGTCATGACCGGCGTTTACTCGCCTTCGGTGTGCTCGAGCAGGTCCGAGTGGATCTCGCGCAGGGCGATGGTGAGCGGCTTCTCGTGCACGCCCGGCTCCACCAGCGGGCCGACGTACTCCATGAGGCCCTCGGCGAGCTGGTTGTAGTAGTCGTTGATCTGGCGAGCGCGCTTGGCCGCGTAGATCACCAGCGCGTACTTCGACGAGGTCCGGGCGAGGAGCTCGTCGATGGGCGGATCGGTGATGCCCAGCGGGGTGTCGTAGACGGTCTCTGCGACGAGATCGGTGCCGATCCCGGTTTCGGTGCTCACGCTGTGTCTCTCCAAAAGTTTTCGTCGTCGTCGCACCCCATCCGGGGCACGAGAATCCGGCCGTCCCGAACTCCCTCGCAAGGGGGCTCAGTGGCCGATCAGCAAGTTTACCAATTTCTCAGCGGACGCGTCGACATCGTCGTTCACGACGACGTGCGCGAACTCGTCCTGAGCGTCCATCTCGACCTTCGCGGTGGCCAGTCGGCGCTCGATCACCTCGGGGCTCTCGGTGCCGCGTCCGGTGAGTCGGCGGACCAGTTCGTCCCAGCTCGGCGGCGCCAGGAAGACGGTGACCGCCTCCGGCAGCTGTTCCCGGACCAGCCGGGAACCGGCGAGGTCGACCTCGACCAGCATCGGGACACCGGACTCCAGCGCCGCGCGCACCGGCCCGGCCGGGGTGCCCGAGCGCTGCAGACCGCCGTGGATGTCGGCCCATTCGAGCAGTTCGTTCCGCTCGATCATGTCGTCGAACTCGGCGCGGGACACGAAGTGGTAGTCCCGGCCGTCCACTTCGCCGGGGCGGGGATCACGGGTCGTCGCCGACACCGAGAACCGCAGGTCCGGGAGGAGTTCACGCAGCCGGCGCACGACCGTCGACTTACCGACGGCCGAGGGGCCGACCAGGACTACCAGTCGGCCCCTCGCCGGGGAATGCTGTGCAGGCACCACTCAGGAGCTGAACTTCTCGAGCAGAGCCTTGCGCTGGCGGTCACCGAGGCCGCGGAGCCGACGGGTCGGAGCGATCTCCAACTCGGTCATGATCTCCTGGGCCTTGACCTTGCCGACCTTCGGCAGCGCCTCGAGGAGGGCCGACACCTTCATCTTGCCGAGGATCTCGTTGTCCTCCGCGTCCGCCAGCACCTGCTTGAGGTCGGTTCCGCCGCGCTTGAGGCGCTCCTTGAGCTCGGCGCGGACGCGACGTGCCTCAGCAGCCTTCTGCAGGGCTGCTGCACGCTGCTCGTCTGTCAACTGGGGAAGAGCCACGGTTCCTCCGTCTTTCATCGGTATCAGTTCGGGTTGGACCACCGACGCCGTCTCGGCGCCGAGTGGCGGTGCTCGTCCGACTGCGAGAGTCGGTGGAGCTTCACGACGATCCTATCCACATCTCGTCATGACCAGGAGAGACGGTACCCCGGCAAGCTGAGAACAACGAACTCCGGCCCTGCTCGCACTCGGGGCCCCGGTCACCGGTAACCTGTGCCACCATGTTTCAGTCCGACCTGGTCACCCTCACCCGCGTGCTCCGCGACGACCTCGCTCCGCGCACCCGCACGGAATCGGTGGTCCTGTCCGACCGGCCGCACGCCCGCCTCGTCCGGTACGGCACCGCCGATCAACTCGATCGGGCCCGCGAGACCGGCGCGGTCCCGGTGCTGCTGGTCCCCCCGCTCGCGGTCCCGGCCGACTGCTACGACCTGGCTCCCGGCGTCTCGCCCGCCAACTCGGTGGTCGAGTTCCTCCTCGACAGCGGCACCGTCCCCTACGTGATCGACTTCGGCGACGTCGGCCGGGCCGACCGCGGCCTGGGTTTCGAGGACTACTTCGACACCTTCGTCCCCCGCGCGATCGGTGAGGCGATCGACGACTTCCGGGGCGGCTCCGATGCGGTGGACCTGATGGGTTGGAGCCTCGGCGGCACCCTGAGCTTCCTGACGGCCGCGTACGACCGCAACCTCCCGATCCGTTCGATCATCGGCATCGGCACCCCGCTGAACTACATGAAGATCCCGCCGTATCCGCTGGTCCGCGCGGTGTTCGGGCCGACCGGCGGGCGCCCGGCGACGTATGTGCTGCGGGCGCTGGCCGGGGTTCCCGCGCCGATCGTGCGCACCGTGTACCGCAGTTTCGCCTGGCAGCGCGAGCTCAAGAAACCCTGGTACATCCTGAACAATCTCGACGACACCGCCGCGCTGGAGCGCATGCAGGTGATCGACCGGTTCCAGCGGTCGCTGCCCGGGTATCCGGGCCGGGTCACCGAGCAGATGTTCGTGAACTTCATCCTCGGCGACGAGCTCTCCCGCGGCCGCGTGGAGTTCGAGGACCACACCGTCGACCTCACCTCGATCACCGCGCCGGTGTTCATGGTCGGCAGTCCGCGCGACCCGATCGCCCCGTTCGCGGCGGTCGCACACGGCGAGAAGCTCTTCACCGCGTCGTCGCACGTGGAGTTCCACACCGTCGCCTCGAGCCATCTGGGGCTGCTCACCGGCCCCGACGCCGAGCGTTTCACCTGGCCGGCGATCGCCGCGTTCCGGGCCCGGCTCGACGCCGACCAGCTCTGACCGGTCCCCCGGCGTCGTCGGCCTGACGTGCGACGACCAAGCCCCGGGCGGAGAGTCGTGCTCTCCGCCCGGGGCTCGGTGGCGTCCGCGACGACGGTCGGCGCCGGAGGATCAGCGCAGGGCGGCCTCGATCTCGTCGCGGGTGCGCCGGGTCGCGTCGGCGAGCGCCGCCGGATCCGGGCCCGCACCGAGGATGCTGCGCGAGGCCGCGGGCAGCAGCCAGGACAGGTCCGCGGTGGCGGCGAAGATCGCGGCGAGATCGGCGGCGGTGGCGCCCTGGGCGCCGAGTCCGGGCGAGAGGATCGGCCCGGCCAGCGCCGACAGGTCCAGCCCGTGCTCGCGGGTGGCGCCCACCACGAGACCGACCGTGCCCGAGCCGTCGGCGTTCACCGCGGCGGCGGCGTCGACGATGGACTGGGCGACGGTGCGGGCTCCGACACGGCTCGTCCCGGGCGAGGAGGAGTGGTCTCGACTCCGCTCGACCAGCGAAGGGTCGGCCGGCGAAGGGTCGGCCGGCACGGAATCCGCCGGCACGGGGTCGGCCGGGGAGACGGCGGTCTGCAGGGCCGCGCCCTCCGGGTTGGAGGTCCGGGCGAGGGCGAACACCCCCCGGCCCGTCGCCCGGGCCCGGGCGACGGCCGGATCCAGGGCGCCGAACCCGAGGTACGGCGACACCGTGACCGCGTCCGAGCACAGCGGGGAGGCGTCGTCGAGCCACGCGGTGGTGTAGGCCGCCATCGTCGAACCGATGTCGCCGCGTTTGGCGTCGGCGAGCACGATCGCGCCCGCCTCCCGGCAGCCGGCGATGGTCTCCTCGAGCACGGCGAAGCCGGCCGAGCCGAACGCCTCGAAGAACGCCACCTGCGGTTTGATCACCGCGGCGACCGGTCCGAGTCCGGTGACGCAGGCCTGTGCGAAGCTGCGCAGACCGTCCACCGAGACCGGCAGGCCCCACTGCTCCAGCAGGGCCGCGTGCGGGTCGATGCCCGCGCACAGCCGGCCGCGTTCGGCGACGGCCGCGCGGTACCGGACCGCGAACCCTTCGACGGGCTCAGGGAGCGGACGGGACTGCTCGGAGAGCGGCCGGGATCGCTCGGACTGCTCCGAGAGCGGGCGGCCGCCGTCCGGGTTCACCGGCCGCCACGCAGCGT
Organism: Gordonia sp. (in: high G+C Gram-positive bacteria); assembly: GCF_047600385.1. Lineage (GTDB taxonomy): Bacteria > Actinomycetota > Actinomycetes > Mycobacteriales > Mycobacteriaceae > Gordonia. The sequence continues at coordinate 3,182,867 of NZ_JASGKZ010000001.1, forward strand.
CGCGTGCCGCCGCTGCAGCGATTCGACGCCCATCGTCTCGCCGAGGGCCGCCTCGATGCCCTGCACCGCCGCACCCGCACCGGGCACCGTGGTGATACACGGGATGCCCGCGGTGATCGCGGCCGCGCGGATCTCGTAGCCGTCCGCGCGCGGACCGGAGCTGCCCTCGGGGGTGTTGACGATCATCGCGACGCGGCCGTCCCGGATCATCTCCACCACCGACTCCTCGGCCTCGCCGGCCTCGAAGTGCTTGCGGACGTCGGTCACCTCGATGCCGTTGCGGCGCAGCACGTCGGCGGTGCCGGAGGTCGCCAGGATGGTGAAGCCCAGGTCGGCGAGCCGCTTCACCGGGAAGCTGATCGACGCCTTGTGGCGGTTGGCCACCGACACGAACACCGCGCCGGAGGTGGGCAGCGCCCCCGACGTGGCGGCCTGCGCCTTGGCGAACGCGCGGCCGAAGTCGCGGTCGAAGCCCATCACCTCGCCGGTCGACTTCATCTCCGGGCTGAGCAGCGTGTCGATCGCGGCGCCGTCCGGGGTGCGGAAGCGGTTGAACGGCAGCACCGCCTCCTTCACCGCCACCGGCGAGTTCACCGGGATCACGCTGCCGTCGCCGGTCGCGGGCAGGACGCCCTGGTCGCGCAGTTCGGCGATGGACATGCCCATCATCACCCGCGCGCAGGCCTTGGCCAGCGGCACGGCGGTCGCCTTGGAGACGAACGGCGCGGTGCGGCTGGCGCGCGGGTTGGCCTCCAGCACGTAGAGGACGCCGTCCTTGAGCGCGTACTGCACGTTGAGCAGGCCGCGGACCCCGATGCCCTCGGCCAGCGCCTCGGTGGAGCGCCGGACGTCGGCGATCTGCTCGGCGCCCAGGGTGATCGGCGGCAGGGCGCACGCCGAGTCGCCGGAGTGGATGCCGGCCTCCTCGATGTGCTCCATCACGCCGCCGATGTAGAGCTCGGTGCCGTCGTAGAGGGCGTCGACGTCGATCTCGACCGCGTCTTCGAGGAAGCGGTCCACCAGCACGGGGCGGTCGTCGGAGATCTCGGTGGCGCGGGAGATGTAGTCGGCGAGCGCCTGCTCGTCGTACACGATCTCCATGCCGCGGCCGCCGAGCACGTACGACGGCCGCACCAGCACCGGGTAGCCGATGTCGGAGGCGATGTCGCGGGCCTGTTCGAAGGTGGTCGCGGTCCCGAACTTCGGGGCCGGGAGCCCGGCGTCGACGAGGACCTTGCCGAACTCGCCGCGGTCCTCGGCCAGGTCGATGGCGCTCGGTCCGGTGCCGACGATGGGCACGCCCTCGGCTTCGAGCTGCGCGGCGAGGCCGAGCGGGGTCTGACCGCCGAGCTGGACGATCACGCCGGCGACGGTGCCCGACTCGGATTCGGCGTGGATCACCTCCAGGACGTCCTCCAGGGTCAGCGGCTCGAAGTAGAGGCGGTCGGCGGTGTCGTAGTCGGTGGAGACGGTCTCCGGGTTGCAGTTGACCATCACCGTCTCGTAGCCGGCCTCGCTCAGGGTCAGGGCGGCGTGGACGCACGAGTAGTCGAACTCGATGCCCTGACCGATGCGGTTCGGTCCCGAACCGAGGATGATCACCTTCGGGCGCTCGGGCTGCGGGGCGATCTCCGAGCCGGCCGCCGGATCCAGCTCGTAGCTGGAGTAGTGGTACGGCGTCTTGGCCTCGAACTCGGCGGCGCAGGTGTCGACGGTCTTGTACACCGGCCGGACCGCGTGGGCGTGGCGGAACGCCCGCACGGCGGCCTCGTCCCCGTGCGTCGCATCGCCCGCGGCGGTGCGCAGCGCGGCGATCTGCCGGTCGGAGATCCCGGCGTGCTTGGCCAGGCGGACCAGGTCGGCGTCGAGCGTCTCGGCGGCCTTGACCCGAGCGCCCACCTCGCCCATCCAGGCGATCTCGGCCAGGAACCACGGGTCGACGGCGGTGGCGTCGTAGAGCTGTTCGATGGTGGCCCCGGCCTCCATCGCCTGCATGATCTTGTAGATCCGGCAGTCGCGGGCCACCGCGATGTCGGCCAGCAGCGCCTCCAGGTCCAGGGTGGCCGGGTCGGGGCGGTCCGGTTCGGTCCAGAAGCCGGCGGCCTTGGTCTCCAGCGACCGCATCACCTTGCCCAGGGCCTCGGCGAAGCTGCGGCCCAGGCTCATCGCCTCGCCGACGGACTTCATGGTGGTGGTGAGGGTGTCGTCGGCGCCGGGGAACTTCTCGAACGCGAAACGCGGCGCCTTGACCACGACGTAGTCGATGGACGGCTCGAAGCACGCCGGGGTGGCCTTGGTGATGTCGTTGGTGATCTCGTCGAGCGAGTAGCCGATGGCCAGTTTGGCGGCCATCTTCGCGATCGGGTAGCCGGTGGCCTTCGACGCCAGCGCCGACGACCGCGACACGCGCGGATTCATCTCGATGACGACCAGTCGGCCGTCCTTCGGGTTCTGCGCGAACTGGATGTTGCAGCCGCCGGTGTCGACGCCCACCTCGCGGATGATCGCGATCGACTGGTCGCGCATCTTCTGGTATTCGACGTCGGTGAGGGTCATCGCGGGCGCGACGGTGATCGAGTCGCCGGTGTGCACACCCACCGGGTCGACGTTCTCGATGGAGCAGATCACGATCACGTTGTCGCGGTTGTCCCGCATGAGCTCGAGTTCGTACTCCTTCCAGCCGAGGATCGACTCCTCGATCAGGACGTTCGCCGTGGGCGAGGCCGCCAGACCGCCGCCGGCGATCCGGTCGAGGTCGGCGTCGTCGTAGGCCATGCCCGAGCCGAGGCCGCCCATGGTGAACGACGGCCGCACGACGACGGGGAACCCGAGTTCGGCGACGGTGGCGCGGACCTCGTCCATGGTGTGGCAGACGGCCGAGCGGGCGCTCTCGCCGCCGATCTCGGCCACGATGTCCTTGAACATCTGGCGGTCCTCGCCGCGCTGGATGGCGTCGATGTCGGCGCCGATCAGTTCGATGCCGTGCTTGGCGAGGATCCCCTGCTCGTGCAGGGCGACCGCGGCGTTGAGGGCGGTCTGGCCGCCCAGGGTGGGCAGCACCGCGTCGACGGGGTGTCCGCCGGCGGCCTCGGTCTCGAAGACCTTCTCGATGAACTCGGGGGTGATCGGCTCGATGTAGGTGGCGTCGGCGAACTCCGGGTCGGTCATGATCGTCGCCGGGTTGGAGTTGACCAGGGAGACGCGCAGGCCCTCGGATTTGAGGACGCGGCAGGCCTGGGTGCCCGAGTAGTCGAACTCGCAGGCCTGACCGATGACGATCGGGCCCGAGCCGATCACCAGGACGTGCTTCAGGTCGGTACGGCGTGGCATCAGGAATCGGTCCCTTCCGGCGCGGAGGTCGCGGTGGTCTGGTGGGCGGCGCGGTTCTCCATCGCCGTCACGAACTTGTCGAAGAGGCCGGCGGCGTCGTGCGGGCCGGACGCGGCCTCGGGGTGGTACTGCACGGAGAAGGCCGAGCCGTCGATCAGCTCGACGCCCTCGACCACGCCGTCGTTGGCGCACACGTGGCTCACCCGGCCGCGGCCGAAGTCGGTGTCGAACTCGTCGCCCTCGGCGCCTTCCAGGGCGAAGCCGTGGTTCTGCGAGGTGATCGCGATCTCGCCGGTGGCGACGTCCTTGACCGGGATGTTGATGCCGCGGTGGCCGAACTTGAGCTTGTAGGTCTTCAGGCCCAGGGCGCGGCCGAGGATCTGGTTGCCGAAGCAGATGCCGAACAGCGGCAGCCCGGCGGCCAGCACCTCGCGGGCCAGCGCCACCGCGCGGTCGGCGGTGACCGGGTCGCCCGGCCCGTTGGAGAGGAAGAATCCGTCGGGTTCGATCGCCTGCACGTCGGCGAAGGAGGCGGTCGCCGGCAGCACGTGCACCTCGACGCCGCGGGCGGCGAGCATGCGCGGGGTGTTGGCCTTGATCCCCAGGTCCAGGGCGGCGACGCGGAAGCGCGGCTCCCCGGCGGCCTCGACGACGTACGGCTGCGTGGTGGACACCTCGGTCGCCAGGTCGGCGCCGGCCATCGGGGCCTGGGCCCGGACCCGGGCGAGCATGTCGGCGTCGTCGGTGACGGCCGCACCGGAGAAGATCCCGGCGCGCAGGGAGCCGACCTCGCGGAGGGTGCGGACCACGGCGCGGGTGTCGATCCCGGCGATCCCGACCACGTCCTGCGCGGCCAGTTCGTCTTCCAGGGACGACGTCGCACGCCAGTTGGAGACGCGGCGCGTGGGGTTGCGGACGGCGTATCCGGCGACCCAGATCCTGCCCGGATCGTCGCGGTCGACGAACTCGGCCGACCAGCGACGGTCCGCGGCGTCCGCCCCGAGCAGGCTCTCCCCGTCTTCGACGTTCCAGCCGGTGTTGCCGATCTGCGGTGCCGTCGAGACCAGGATCTGCTTGTGATAGCTCGGGTCGGTGAGCATCTCCTGGTAGCCGGTCATCGCGGTGCAGAACACCGCCTCGCCCAGGGTCTCGCCCTCGGCACCGAAGCTGAGCCCCGTGTGGATGTCACCGTTCTCCAGGACCAATACCGCTTTGCTCATGACTTCTTCCTCTTCGTGCCGGCGCCCTTCTCGGCAGCAGCGGCCTCAAGTTCTGCGAAGGTCGCCTCGGTGACCTCCGAATACGCCTGTGTCCAGGCGGGGTAGGCGCTCTTGTCGTCGCCGCGGAGCCCGGAGTCGATCTCCACCCCGGACGGCAGGCGCCAGCGGATCGCGAGGATCCCGTCACGGGTCATCACCTTGCCGCCGTGCCGGTTCTCGGTGCGGACCGCGACGATCGCCTCGTCGGCGATCCAGATGTCCTCGGCGCCCCGGCGTTCCAGCAGGATCCCGCCGGGGTGACGGGAGAACGCGACGGCCGAGCGGTCGCCGAAATCGCGCAGCGCCACCCGGGTGACCCAGCCCGGCGCCACGGTGCTGCCCAGGTAGATGCCGGTCTCCGGGCCGAGCAGGCGCTCGCCGAGCTCGGCGGGCACCACCGGGGGGTCGCCCAGCACCTCGGCCTGGGCGCGGCCCCGCCTGCGCCAGCCGCGCAGCGCGAGCGCCACCAGGGAGAGCCAGATCAGGAGGACGACGGCGATGATGATCGTGTCGGCCAGCCAAGGGCTCATCGGTGGGTCACCGTGCCGCGCAGGACGGTGCCGGTGACCTTGGCCGGCAGCGTCATCGCCTCGTACGGGGTGTTGCGCGACTTGCTGGCGAGATCGTCGGCGACGACGGTCCATTCGGCGTCGGGGTCGACGATCGTCAGGTTGCCCGGCTCCCCCACCTCGAGGGGGCGGCCGTGGTCGTCGAGTCCGACGATCTGCGCGGGTCGCTCGCTCATCACCCGGGCCACCCCGCGCCAGTCGAGCAGACCGGTCTCGACCATCGTCTCGACGATCACCGACAGGGAGGTCTCCAGGCCGAGCATGCCGGGTCGGGCCTGGGAGAACTCACAGCACTTCTCCTGGCTGGCGTGCGGCGCGTGGTCGGTGGCGACGCAGTCGATGATCCCCTCGGCCAGGGCGGCGCGCAGGGCCAGGTTGTCGCGTTCCTCGCGCAGCGGCGGATTGACCCGGTTGACGCCGTCGTAGGTCTCCAGGCGCGAGTCGTCGAGCAGCAGGTGGTGCGGCGTCACCTCGGCGGTGATGTCGATGCCCTGGCTGCGGGCGAAGCGGATCAGTTCGACGGTGCCCTCGCACGAGGCGTGCGCCACGTGGATGCGGGCGCCGGCGTCCCGGGCCAGGAGGGCGTCGCGGGCGACGATGGACTCCTCGGCCGCGCGCGGCCAGCCGGCCAGACCCAGGCGGGCGGCGGTGGGGCCGTCGTGGGCGACGGCGCCGACCGTCAGGCGCGGATCCTCGCTGTGCTGGGAGATCAGGACGCCCAGGCCGCGGCTGTACTCCAGGGCGCGTTTCATGATCACCGGATCGTGGACGCACTTGCCGTCGTCGCTGAAGAGCCGGACCTTGGCGACGCCGTCGGCCATCATGCCCATCTCGGCGAGCTGGGTGCCCTCCAGGCCGACGGTCACCGCGCCCACCGGGTGGACGTCGCACAGACCGACCTCCTGGCCGATCCGCCACACCAGGTCGGTGACGGCGGCGTTGTCGGCGACCGGCGCGGTGTTGGCCATGGTGAACACCGCGGTGAAGCCGCCGCGCGCGGCGGCCAGGGAGCCGGACGCGATGGTCTCGGTGTCCTCGCGGCCGGGTTCGCGGAGGTGGACGTGGATGTCGACCAGACCGGGCAGCAGGATGCCGCCGCGCCCGTCGAGCGTGTCCGCGCCCTCCGGTGCGGCCAGAGCCGTGCCGATCGCGGTGATGACGCCGTCGGTGACGGCGACGTCGACCGGTTCTCCCTCTCCGTAGGGACGGACATCGGTGATGAGCACCGAACCTGCGACGGGCACTACTTCCCCTCTCCTGCCTGCTGATGATGTGCAGGCGCGTCTTCTGAATCACTGGCCAGCAGCCGGAACAGCACCGCCATGCGCACGTGCACGCCGGCGCGCACCTGGTTCAGGACCACGGCCTGCGGGGCGTCGGCGACGTCGAACCCGATCTCCATGCCGCGCAGCATGGGGCCGGGGTGCAGCACCGCGGCGTGCTCGGGCAGCAGCGCGAGCCGGTCGTCGTTGAGGCCGTAGCGCACCGAGTACTCGCGGGCGCTCGGGAAGAACCCGCCGCTCATGCGTTCGGCCTGGACGCGGAGCATCATCACCGCGTCGGCGGCCGGGAGCTCGGCGTCCAGTTCGGTGCTCACCCGCACCGGCCAGGTCTGAACGCCCGTCGGCAGCAGCGTCGGCGGCGCCACCAGCACCACGTCCGCGCCGAGCGTGGAGAGCAGGAAGGCGTTGGAGCGGGCGACGCGGGAGTGCAGGACGTCGCCGACGATCGCGATGCGGCGGCCCTCGAGCGAGCCGAACCGGGCGCGCAGCGAGTACGCGTCGAGCAGCGCCTGCGTGGGGTGCTCGTGCATGCCGTCGCCGGCGTTGATCACCGACGGTCCGGTGGTCGGCAGGCCCAGGACGTCGGTGCCGTCGTTGGTCCAGCGGGCCACCTGGGCCGCCGCCCCGGAGGCCGGGTGCCGGATGATCAGCGCGTCGGCGCCGGCCGCGCGGAGGGTCTTGGCGGTGTCGCGGAGCGACTCCCCCTTGTTCACCGACGAACTCGACGCGCTGACGTTGATGACGTCCGCGCTCATCCACTTGCCGGCGACCTCGAACGAGACGCGGGTGCGGGTGGAGTTCTCGTAGAACACCGTCATCACGGTGCGGCCCCGCAGCGTGGGGAGCTTGCGCACCTCGCGGCCGGCGAGGGCCTGCTCGAAGCGGGCGGCCTCGTCGAGGAGTTCGATCGCGTCGTCGCAGCTCAGGTCCGCGGTGGAGAGGAGGTGTTTCATCGGCCCTCCCCCGCGGCGGTCGGGACGGGGGTGCGCAGGACCACGCCGTCGTCGCCGTCGTGCTCGGCGAGCCGGACGGCGACGTCCTCGTCGCGGGCGGTCGGCAGGTTCTTGCCGACGTAGTCCGCACGCAGCGGCAGTTCGCGGTGGCCGCGGTCGACCAGGACCGCCAGCTGCACCGCGGCCGGGCGGCCGAGGTCGCGGAGCGCGTCCAGGGCGGCCCGCACCGTGCGGCCGGAGAACAGGACGTCGTCCACCAGGATCACCAGGGCGCCGTCCACGCCGCCCTCGGGCACCAGGGTGCGCTCGAGGGGGCGGTGCGGCTTGTCGCGGAGGTCGTCGCGGTAGAGCGTGATGTCCAGGTAGCCGGTGGGCACCTCGACGCCGCTGAACTCGGCGATCTTGGTCGCCAGCCGCAGCGCGAGCGACGTCCCGCGGGTGGGGATCCCGATCAGGACGACGCGTTTGGCGCCGTCGGAGTCCAGGGCCGTCTTCTCGATCACCTGGTGGGCCATGCGCGCCACCGTGCGTCCGACGTCGGACGCATCCATGAGCGTCCGGGTGCGGTCCCGCGGCGCGACGGACGGCGGACCGTCCGCGGCGCTTCTTCTGCCTTCAGCGGGCTCCTTCGAGCCCTCGACCGGCGTGGTCATGATCGACCTCCTTCTCCGCCTCACGGGACGGATCGTTAAAGGAATTGCCGCGTGGGATTCTACTCCTCGGCGGTCGCCGCCCGTACCTGGGGTGCCAGGACCGCGATGCGGTCGAGCACGCCGTTGACGAAGGCCGGCGAGTCGTCGGTCGACAACTCCGTGGCGAGTTTCACGGCCTCGGTGATCACGACCTTCACGTCGATGTCCGGGGCGTACAGCAGCTCCCACGTGGCCAGGCGCAGGATCGCCCGGTCGACGGCGGGGAGCCTGTCGAACTTCCAGTTCTGCAGGCGCGAGGAGATGATCGCGTCCACCTGGTCGGCGTCCGCGGTCACCCCTTCGACGGCCCGGACCGCATAGCCGGTCATCTCGCCGACGGCATCGTGTTCGGCGAACGCCGCGCGGCGTTCGGCGATCAGCGTCGTCGCCGGCACGCCTTTGGCGTCGGCCTCGAAGAGGAGGTCGACGGCACGACGGCGCTGGCGGTGACGGCCGCGGGGATCGGGCTTGCGGGACTTGTCAGCTGTTGACACGGCCGAGGTAGTTCCCGTCGCGCGAATCGATCTTGAGCTTGTCGCCGGTGTTGATGAACAGCGGCACCTGGACCTCGGCCCCGGTCTCCAGGGTGGCGGGCTTGGTGCCGCCGGTGGAGCGGTCGCCCTGCAGACCCGGGTCGGTCTGGGTCACCTCGAGCTCCACGGTGACCGGGAGCTCCACGTACAGAGGCGCCTCCTCGTGGGTGGCGACCTGGACGGTCATGTTCTCCAGCAGGAACCGGGCGCCGTCGCCGACGGTCTCCGGCGAGATGGTGATCTGGTCGAAGGTCTCGCCGTCCATGAAGACGTAGTCCGAGCCGTCGTTGTACAGGTAGGTCATGTCGCGGCGGTCGACGGTGGCGGTCTCCACCTTGACGCCGGCGTTGAAGGTCTTGTCGACGCTCTTGCCCGACAGGACGTTCTTGATCTTGGTGCGGACGAAGGCGGGGCCCTTGCCCGGCTTCACGTGCTGGAACTCCAGGATCTGCCAGAGCTGGTTGTCGATCTTCAGCACGAGGCCGTTCTTGAAGTCGGCGGTGGTCGCCATAGAGGTTCTCCCTTGGTGCAAGTCAGAGGATCCGCAACGCCCGGGGGGCGTGCGTCAGCGATCGTGCGCCGGAACCGTCGACCACGAGTGTGTCTTCGATCCGGACCCCGCCGCGACCGGGAAGGTAGATCCCGGGTTCGACGGTGACGGTCGCGCCGTCAAGCAGTGTACCGGTCGACGCCGCCCCGATCCCGGGCGCTTCGTGGATCTGCAGGCCGACGCCGTGTCCGAGGCCGTGCACGTACTGCTTTCCGTACCCGGCGGCGACGATGATCTCGCGCGCCGCGGCGTCCACGTCGCGGGTCGCCGCCCCGGCCTTCAGCGCCGCGCAGCCCGCCTCCTGCGCGGTCCGGACGATCTCGTAGATCTCCCGCTGCCAGTCCGCGGGCTCCCCCAGGACGAACGTGCGGGTCATGTCCGAGTGGTAGCCGTCGTACACCGCGCCGAAGTCGATCTTGACGAAGTCGCCGGGGGCCAGGACGGCGTCGGTGGGCCGGTGGTGCGGGACGGCCGAGTTCTCCCCGGCCGCGACGATGGTCTCGAAGGCGATCGCGTCGGCGCCGAGGGAGTACATCTCCCACTCCAGTTCGCGGGCCACCCGGCGTTCGGTGCGGCCCGGGGCGATCGCGTTCCGGTCGACGAGATTCGCCAGAGCCTGGTCGCCGAGGGCGCAGGCGCGTTCGACGGCGGCGATCTCGTCGTCGTCCTTGGTCTCGCGCAGACCCTCGACGAGTCCCCGGACCGGGACCAGGGCGACTCCGTCCGGCATGTCCGACGAGGTCAGCTCGTCGTACTGGGCGACGGTCATCGCGTCCGCCTCGAATGCGACGCGGACGCCGCTGCGGCGGGCCGCGGCCTCGGCCAGGAGCACCGCGACGGTGTCCCGGGCGATGAGCGCCTCCAGATCCGGTGCCTGCGCGGCGACCTGGGAGGTGTATCGGCCGTCGGTGGCGATGCGGTCGTGGCCGCGGTCGGTGTCGGCCCACACCAGGACCGCGCCGTTGCTCCCGGTGAACCCGCTCAGGTACCGGACGTTGACCAGGTCGCCGACGATCATCGCGTCGGCGTCGTGGGCGTTCAGGAGTCCGGCGAGCGCGGCACGACGGGACGCCGGGTCACGGCGTCGGGAATCGGCGTGCGGGGTCTGGGGATGCGGGGATGCTGCGACGGCCATGCCTCGATTGTCGTACACCCGGGGTGCCGGTACGGTAGCGACATGCGATCGTGGCTCCTGCGCGGCATCGTCATGGCGGCGGTCCACATCGCCGGACGCGTGCTGCTCGGCGCCGCGATCCTCGCCCGGCCGTTCGAGTCTCCCCTGCTCCGGCTCGGCGTCCTCGCGGTCCTGGTGGCGGTCGCCGCTCTCTGGGGCGGATTCGACGGGGTCCGCGATGCGCGCGCCCACCCGGACCCCGACGACGCCGAGGACCTCACCCTGCGGTGGCTGAAGGCGGGGGCGCTCGCCGGTGTCGTCGCCTCCCTGACCTGCTGGATCCTGGGGACGTTCGGGGTCGACGGGATCGGCCCGTCCGGGTTCGTGACCGAGATGGTCGCGGGGACGTCGTTCCTCACCCTGCTGGTCTACGTCCCGGCGTTCCTGGGCGCGGCGGCGGGCCGGTTCGTCGTGCGCCGGGTGCGGCGGCGGACCGAGGAACCGGTCGACGCCTGACCCGCCTGTCCTTTCCGCTTCACCTCATTGGTCGAGTCGGCTTCCCTCGCTGACCGAGCAGGTTTCCCTCGCTGGTCGAGTCGGCTTCTCTCGCTGGTCGAGTCGGCTTCTCTCGCTGGTCGAGCGGAGTCGAGACCACGCGCTCCCCGACGACCACCCGCTCCCCGATCCGGGAGCGAGGAACGTTCGATTCGGTCGGCGGTCGACCGAGCCGTCCGGCGGGGTCAGCCGAGCAGGATGCCTCCACCCGAGCCGCGCTCGCCGGCCACCACGCCGTAGGCGGCGGCGATCAGCGACGGATCCGGGGCCTCCAGACGTCCCGGCTTGGCGAGACCGTCGAGCACCACGAACCGCAGCATGCCCGACCGGTTCTTCTTGTCGCCGGCCATGTACTTGAGCAGATCGCCGAGCGCGTCGGGGTCGTACGACGTCGGGAGCCCGACGGCCTCCAGGATGGTGCGGTGGCGGTCGGCGGTCTCGTCGTCGAGCCGGCCCGCCAGCCGGGCGAGCTCGGCGGCGAAGATCATGCCGACCGACACCGCCGCGCCGTGACGCCACTTGTACCGCTCCCGGCGCTCCAGCGCGTGCGCCAGGGTGTGGCCGTAGTTGAGGATCTCCCGGAGCGAGGACTCCTTCAGATCCGCCGACACCACATCGGCCTTGACCTGCACGCTGCGGCGGATCAGTTCGGGGAGCACGTCGCCGGCCGGATCCAGCGCGGCCTCCGGGTCGGCCTCGATCAGGTCCAGGATCACCGGGTCGGCGATGAAACCGGTCTTGATCACCTCCGCCAGCCCGGCGACGATCTCGTTGCGCGGCACCGTCTCCAGCGTGCCCAGATCGATCAGCACCGCGTCCGGCTCGTGGAACGAGCCGACCAGGTTCTTGCCCGCGTCGGTGTTGATGCCGGTCTTGCCGCCGACGGCCGCGTCGACCATGGCCAGCAGCGTCGTCGGCACGTGCACGACGCCGATGCCGCGCATCCAGGTGGCCGCGGCGAAACCGGCGAGGTCGGTGCACGCACCGCCGCCCAGGCTCACGACCTTGTCGTTGCGCATCATGCCGATCTTGCCGAACACGTCCCAGAGGTAGGCCGCGACCTGCAGGTCCTTGCCGTCCTCGGCGTCCGGGATCTCCACGCGATGCGCGTCGAGGCCGCGTTCGGCGAGGAACTCGCGGATCTGCTCGGCGGTCTGTTTCAGCGGCGGCTGGTAGACGATCGCGATGTGGTCGGCGCCCTCGACGGCCTCACCGAGGTCGGTCAGCAGGCCGCGGCCGATGGTCACGTCGTACGGGTCGGCGGCGCGGACGGCCACCTTCACCGGTTCGGTCATGGTCGGTTCTCCTTCGGTTCTCGGCTTCGACTCGCACTCGTCACCGCGTTCCTCACGCGGCTCAGCCGACGGCGGACAGGGCTCAACTGGCGACCGGTGGAACTCGGCCGATGAGCCAGGCGATTCACACTGTCCGGTCGGCGACCGGCGGGGCTCGACCGACGAGTCGGGCGCGGCATCGACCCGGGGCAAGCCGTCCAGGACGTCGGCGAGCACCCTCGCGACGGGAGCGGCGGCGTCGACGGTCCGGGTGGCGACGGCCTCGTAGGCGGCGGTGCGACCGGCCAGCAGGGTGGCGTACCGGGCCGCGGGGTCGGGGTCCTTCAGCAGCGGACGGTCGGAGTGGGCGACGCGCGCGAAGCCGGCGTCCGGACCGATGCGCAGGTAGACCACGTGGTGGTCGGCCAGGGCCGCGGCGATGTCCGGGACGGTCACCGAGCCGCCGCCGAGGGACACCACGCCGTCGTACGTCGCCAGGACGTCGAGCACCACCTCGCGTTCGAGGGCCCGGAACGCCGGTTCGCCGTCGACGGCGAAGATCTCCGGGATGGTGCGGCCCGAGCGTCGTTCCAGTTCCGCGTCGGTGTCGAGGTAGCCGACGCCCAGCGCGTCGGCGAGGGCCCGGCCGACGGTCGACTTCCCCGATCCCATGAATCCGGTCAGGACCGCGCGGGGCCGGCCGCCGGTGGGCCCGGAGATCTCGGGCACGGGGGTCCCCGGCGCAGGGGTCACGGGCGCGGGGGCCGCGCGTCGATGGCCGCCAGGTACGTCCGGAGGTTCGCGGCGGTCTCGGCCGCCGAGTCGCCGCCGAACTTGTCCAGCGCGGCCTGGGCGACCACCAGGGCCACCATCGCCTCGCCGACCACACCGGCCGCGGGCACCGCGCACACGTCGCTGCGCTGGTGGATCGCGGTGGCGGGCTCGCCGCTGGTCATGTCCACGGTCGCCAGCGCACGCGGCACGGTGGAGATCGGCTTCATCGCGATCCGGACGCGCAGATCCTCGCCGTTGGTCATGCCGCCCTCGGTGCCGCCCGCCCGGTTGGTGGAACGCTCCACGCCGTCGGTGCCGGGCACCATCTCGTCGTGGGCCGCGCTGCCGCGGCGGCGTGCGGTCTCGAAACCGTCGCCGATCTCGACGCCCTTGATGGCCTGGATGCCCATCAGCGCACCGGCCAGGCGCGCGTCGAGACGGGTCTCGCCGGAGACGTGCGAACCCAGCCCGATCGGCACCCCCGTCGCGATGATCTCGATGATGCCGCCGAGGGTGTCGCCGTCACGCTTGGCGGCCTCGATCTCGGAGATCATGGAGGTCTCGGCGTCCTTGCCGAAGGCGCGGACCGGGCTCTCGTCGATCGCGGGCAGGTCGGCGTAGCGGGGCGACGGGCCGTCGTACGGCTCGCTGGCGCCGATGGAGATCACGTGCGAGAGCACCTCGATCCCGAACACCTGGCGCAGGAGGTTGCGGGCCACGGTGCCGGCGGCGACGCGGGCCGCGGTCTCCCGGGCGCTGGCGCGCTCGAGGACCTGGCGGGCGTCGTCGAACCCGTACTTGAGCATTCCGGAGAAGTCGGCGTGGCCGGGGCGAGGCCGGGTCAGCGGCGCGTTCCGGGCGCCCTCGAGTTCGGCCGGGTCGACCGGATCGGCCGACATCACCTTCTCCCACTTGGGCCACTCGCTGTTGCCGATCTCGATGGCGATCGGGCTGCCCATCGTCTTGCCGTGCCGGAATCCGCCGATCAGCGTCAGCTTGTCGGCCTCGAACTTCATCCGCGCGCCGCGGCCGTAGCCGAGACGACGACGGGCGAGCTGTTCGGCGATGTCAGCCGAGGTGATCTCGACTCCGGCCACCATGCCCTCGATCATCGCGATCAGGGCGGGGCCGTGGGACTCTCCAGCAGTACTCCAGCGCAACACGAAGACCCATTGTTCCAGAAGCCCGGCGCGCCGGTCGCAGCGGATGGCCGGTCGGTGTCGTCGAGCGGGATCACCATCGGATCAGGCCAGTCCGAGATGCGTCAACCAGCGGGACACGTGCGCCGCCACCCGACCGTTCTCCAGATCCGCCCAGACCCAGCGAATCACCATCAGGCCCATGCCGCGAAGCTCATCCTCCCGTGATTTCTCCCTGAGCACCGCGTCCTCGACGCTCTCCCCCTTCCTGCGCAGGTCCCGGCGATACTTCTTGATCCCGTCGAACTCTCCGACGAGGCGGCCGCCCCATTCGAAGTCGACTCGGTAGTCCTCGCATCGCCCCCGGTGCCGGACCTGCAGGTCCGGCACCGGCAATCCGGCCAGGATCAGTTGCGCACGACTCCACGATTCACCGACCGACTCCGATCTCCCGTCGGCGAATTCCAGGGCCCGCGCCGCCATCGCCGAACCCACTCGACGGCGGGCATGCAATTCGGTGCGCAGGGCCTCCGGGGTCGCACCGAGCCGCAGTGCTCCGTCGAGGGCGGTCAACGCCTGCGCGAAGGTGCCCGCGCAGGCGAGATCGATGGCCGTCCTGGCCAGGGACGTGACCCGGATTCCGTCGACCGTCACGACATCGGCGGCGGTGAGGACACCGGCGTGCACGCGCCGCCGATGCCGGACGTGGCCTCCGCCCCGACGACCGCTGAACACGTGGACGTGACCGAGATCGGCTTTGAGCAGGGCCAACCGGTGCACCGCCGCCACGGACTGATGCGACAGGACCGGCGGTTCACCCCGACCGGCGGTCGCGAACGCCACGCAGCGATACCGGTATCGCGCGTCGTCACGCTGCGGAGGCGGCGGCAACGCCGTCTGCTCGATGTAGTCGCCGTGCCCGAGGTGCTCCAGCCTCCCCGAAGCGGTCAGCGCGGCGAGTTGGGCGTCGCTGTACCCGGCTCGGAGAACTGCGGAGCGTCGAACGATGCCGTGCCGGTCTGCGATGATCTCCATACAGAATCAGACGCAGCGCACCCCGGTCCGGTTCCATGACACGCCGCAATTCGGCGCACGCGGTCGGAATCGTTTCCCGCGGTCGATTCACAACGACCGCGCGAGACGAAAGCGGCCGCGCGAGGTCAAGGGAGCGCCGCGACGAGCAGGGTCGCGGCCACCAGCGGCGGCGCGTGCGGCACCGTACGACGACGAGCCGTCGCACAGACCGTGACGGTGCCCGCCCCGGCCACCGCCAACGCCAGCAGCGTGCTCTCCGGGGTGCCGGCCAGCACCCCGCACGCCGGGGCCAGTTTCACATCGCCTCCGCCGCACGCCCGGACCAGGAATCCCGCGAGGTACACCGCGCCGAACAGCAGCGCCGCGGCACCGGCCTGCGGACGGTCCCAGGCCGCGGCGACGCCGACGAGCATCGTCGGAAGAGTCAGTGCGTTCGGGATCGTGCCGGAACGGTGATCTCCGACCGCGGCGGCGACGGACAGCATGGCGAGCACCCAGGTCATGCGCCCAGGATGCGGCTCCGGAACGGGCCGTGCGCACGGCCGTCCACAGGCTCGTCGACGTCGTCCCGGGTTATCCCCAGATTCCAGCCGATTCGGCTATTTTGCTGCGAAGACCGCGGCCATCGCTGCACGCGGGGCGGGTCGACCGGTGAACTGCTCCACCTGGCTGTAGGCCTGGTTCAGCAGCATCGTCAAACCGCCGACCACCGTGCCGCCGCGGGCGGAGACGGCTTCGGCCAGCGGGGTGGGCCACGGATCGTAGATCACGTCGACCAGCCGGGCCGCGCAGCGCAGCGAGTCCAGTGCCGGCGCCGTCGCGTCGGCGGGCACGGTGGAGACCACGACGTCGGCGGCGGCGACCGCCTCGGTGAGCGCCGGAGCGGTTTCGAAGCCCACCACGCGGCAGGCGAGTCCGAGCCGCCGGGCCAGCCCGACCACGTCCTCGGCGCGGGCGGCGCTGCGGGCCACCACCGTGAGGTCGTCGATCCCCCGGTCGGCCAGCGCCGCGACCGTGGGCAGCGCGGTGCCGCCGGCGCCGACGACCACCGCACGCGTCGCCTCCGCGGGCACCCCGGCCTCGGTCAGGGCGCCGGCCATGCCGTCGACGTCGGTGCAGTCGGCGCGCCAGCGGCCGTCCGGCAGGCGGACCAGGGTGTTGGCCGAACCGATCAGGTCGGCCCGCGCGGTGCGCTCGTCGGCGAACTCCAGGGCCGCGAGCTTGCCCGGCATGGTCACCGAGAAGCCGGCCCAGTCCGGTCCGGCGGCGGCGACCCGTCCGGGCAGCTCCTCGGCCGTCGTCTCCAGCGCCTCGTAGGTCCAGCCGTCCAGGCCGAGTGCGGCGTAGGCGGCCCGATGCAGGTCCGGTGACCGGGAGTGGCCGACCGGCGAACCGAGGACGGCGGCCCGACGCGGTTCCGTCATCAGCTGCAACCGGTGACGACGAGCTTGTTGCGGCACGCGACCTGGCGGTTCGCCTTGTGCTTGGCGAAGGTCCGCGCGAACAGCGTGGTGCCCTTGGTGTCGACGGTCACGAAGTACAGCCAGTTGCCCTCGGCCGGGCTCTCCACCGCCTCCATCGCGCGCTCGCCGACCGCGCCGATCGGCGTCGCGGGCAGGCCGTCACGCTGGTAGGTGTTCCACTCGTTCTTGTCCTTGTAGGCGTCGCCGCGGACGTCGATGTCGGTGATCTCGGCGGTGTAGTTCACCGTCGAGTCCATCTGCAGCTTCTGATCCCGGTCCAGGCGGTTCAGGATCACGCGGGCGACCTTGGCGTAGTCGTTCTCGTGGCTCACCTCGGCCTCGACGACGGAGGCGACCACCAGCGCGTCGTACGGCATCAGGCCCGACGAGTTGGCGCTGAGCAGCCCCCACGTCTCGAAGCGTGCGACGCTGCGGGTGATCAGGGAGTGCAGCAGTTCTTTCGCGTCCAGTCGCGGATCGATGTCTTCCCAGGCGCCCGAAGCGATCAGGCCCTCGATCCGACGGTGGTCGCCGGACAGGCGCTCCACGGGGGCCTTCGCCCAGTCCGGGACGCCCAGTTCGGAGATGGAGGCGGTCGCGGCGGCCTCCTGCAGCTGCTCCACGGTGACCCCGTAGGTCTTCCCGTCGGCCTCGATCGACGTGGCATCGGCGAGGGCCGCGAAGAGTCCCTCCTTGGTCTTGCCGTCGACGCCCTTCTTGGAGTCGAGCTGCTGACCTTCGGGGATCACCAGGCGACCGACCCGGTGGCTCCTCTCCTCGTCCTCGATCATCGTGACCGCGGTGGCTCCGGAGATGCCCTTCGGGAGGCTGTAGAAGCCCGCGGAGAGCGCTCGGTCTCCGGCCGCCTCGACGAAGGCGTGCTGGCTGCCCACCACACCGGCGTCGGCCAGGATCCGGCCGAAGTCCCGCAGCGTCGACTCCTCGGGGATCTCCACCAGTGCGGCCTCGCCGCCGGTGGTCGAATCGAAGTCCTTGCGCGAGTCGAAGACCCCGATCGCGTTCAGACCTACTATGCCGACCAGCAGCAGAACCGCGGCGATGGCCAGGACGGCGATCAGCGCCTTGCGGTTCTTATGCGGTCGGGCGGGCATGCCGGCCGGCGCTTCGCCGTTCTCGTCCGGACCGGAAACGTCGTCGTGCGACAAGGGATCGTTGCTCTCCAGGATGTCGAAACGGGTCTGCGGACCCGTGGTGATGACCGACTCGGGCGGCACGAACACGCTCTCCCGCACAGTCGGAGTGATGTCCGCGGGCGAGGCCGCCCGGGTGTTCGAGATCCGCTCGGTGGCGGACTCGACCGAATCCACGGCGGGTGCCGACGACGCGGTCACGACGGCGTGGCCGCCGGTGCTCGTCTTGTCGGGGAAGACCGGCTTGTTCCGCGAGGGCGGCGTGTCCGAGGCGGCTGACTCGCCGGGAGCCGCCGACTCGTCCGCGGCCCCTGCGCTCCGCGGAACCTCCGGACGCGGATTCTCTCGGCTCGGTTCCTCCGAACGAGCCTTCTCCGACCGGGACCTCTCCGGGCGCGGAGCCTCGGCGCGCGGCGGGGTCGCCGCCCGCGGGATCTCGGGGACGTCGGCGTCGGGTTCGTCCGAGGCGGGGCCGTCGAGCACCGGGTTCGCCATCGTGAGCGCCTCGTACACCTCGGCCTCGGTCCGGGTCTCGACGTACCCGAAGGGGCCGGGCAGCGGCCCCGAACGCATTGGCGACGGACGCTTCCGCTCACCGGTCGACGGGCGCGGTCGTTCCTCGGCGCCCGGACGCGGGAGGTCACCGGTCACCAGGCGCGGTGCGGGCGGAGACGGCGGTTCGTAGCCCGCGGCGGACTGGGGTTCGGCGAAGGGCCGCGCCTGCGGACTCGTCGGCGTGCGCAACGCCTGCGGTTCGAATCCGGCCGGAACGGGGGCCGTGGAGATGCGCGGTCGAGGCGGCGGGGCCTGCGTCACCGGGGATTTCGGCGCCGGAGACTTCGGCGGCATCGCAGGAGTCTGCGGCGCGGTGGGCGGTGCCGCAGACGGCAGCGGCACGACGGGCGACACCGGTGCGACGGGCGGTACCGATGCCACGGGCGGCGAGGCGGGGGGACTCTGCGGGTCACGCGACTCGGTGGACGGGGCGGGCGGATCGAACGATGCCGGGGGCTCGAAACCGGCCGGTGCCGACGTCGACGGCTGCGCTCCCCGCGCAGCCGACGCCGATGCCTGCTCGGTCCGCTCCTGTTCGGCCCGTTCCTGCTCGTGCTGGTGCTGCTCCGGAGTGGTGAACCCCTTCCGCACGCTCAACTCGGGCAGGGCGGGATCGGCGTACCGGATCTCCAGGTACGGGTTCTTGGAACGATCCGGGCGCCGGTAGTCGACGGTCGGGTCGGGCAGATCGGGGTCGGTGCGTACGAGCGGGATGCTGCCGGTGGTGGTCGGGTCCCCCGGGCCCCGCCGACCCCGGTGCCGGGACGCCGAACGCGGCGTCCCGGGCTGCGACGGCGGTTCCGGGGACTCCTCCGGTCCTTGCTGATCAGTCACTTGAGCCCCATCCTCCGCTTCGTTGCGCGTCGAGCCATCCCTGAAGGATAGCGACCGCGGCTGCTTGATCGATGACGGCGCGCGCGGCCTTGCCCTTCTTGCCGCTGGCCCGCAGGGCCCCTGCCGCGGTCACCGTGGTCAGTCGTTCGTCGTGGTAGATCACCGGAACCGGGGCGATCGCCGCGGCCACCTGAGAGCCGAAGGCCCGGGCGGCCTCCACCGCGGCGCCCTCGGTGTTGCGCAGGGTCCGGGGCAGACCGACCACCACCTGCACCGCCTCGTACTCGGCGGCGATGTCGGCCACCCGGCGCACGTCGGCGTCGTCGGCGGTGCGCTGCACGGTCTCCACCGGCGTCGCGAGGATCCCGTCGGGGTCGCAGCTGGCGACTCCGACCCGGACGCTCCCGACGTCGATCCCCAGACGCCTCCCCCGCGGTGCGATCAACGTTCGCCGATCACGTCGCGGACCCGGCGCAGCGCGGCGTCGATGCCGTCGGCGTCGCCGCCGGAGCCCTGGGCCAGGTCGGGCTTGCCGCCGCCTCGACCGGAGACCAGCGGCGCCAGCTCCTTCACCAGGTCGCCCGCCTTCAGGCCCGCGGCGCGGGCCGCCTCGGTGGTCGCGACCACGAACGGCACCTTGGCGCCGTCCACGGCGAACAGCACGACGACGGCATCCCGGTCGGCGACCCTGCCGCGCAGCTCGGTCGCCAGGCCGCGCAGTCCGTTCGCGTCCACGCCGTCGCCGACCCGGCCGGCCACGACGAGCGTGCCGCCCACGGTCTCGGCGGAGTCGATCAGGCCGCCGACCGCGGCGCGCGCCTGCTCGGCCCGCACGGCCTCCAGGGCCTTCTCGGCGTCCTTCAGTCGGGTCACCAGCTGCTCCACGCGGTCGGGCACCTGCTCGGAGGGCACCTTCAACGACGACGCCAGGCCCGCCATCAGGGCGCGCTCCTTGGACAGGTACCGGAACGAGTCCATGCCGACGTAGGCCTCGACGCGCCGCACGCCCGAACCGACCGAGCCCTCGCCGATGACGGTGACCGGGCCGATCTGCGCCGAACTCGCCACGTGCGTGCCGCCGCACAGCTCCATGGAGAACGGTCCGCCGATCTCCACCACGCGGACCCGGTCGCCGTAGTTCTCGCCGAAGAGGGCGAGCGCGCCCATCTGCTTGGCCTTGGCCAGGTCGGTCTCGAAGGTGTTCACCGTGTGGTTCGCCTCGACGGCCTCGTTGCTGATCCGCTCGATCTCGCCGCGCTGCTCCTCGGTGAGCGGCGCCGACGCGTGGAAGTCGAAGCGCAGGTAGCCGGGCCGGTTGAGCGAGCCCGCCTGGGTCGCGGTGGGTCCGAGGATCTGGCGCAGCGCGGCGTGCACCAGGTGGGTGCCCGAATGACCCTGGGTGGCGCCGTGGCGCCAGCCGGCGTCGACCGCGGCGAGGACCTCGTCGCCCTCGACCAGTTCGCCCTCGTCCACCACCACCTTGTGCAGCCAGACCTGCTTGTTCAGCTTCTGCACGTCCTTGACGGTGACCCGGGCGCCGGCGGAGGTGGTCAGCGTGCCGGTGTCGGCGAGCTGGCCGCCGGACTCGGCGTAGAGCGGGCTGCGGTCCAGGATCACCTCGAGTTCGGTGCCCGGCGTGGCCGAGACCACGCGGGCGCCGTCGGACACCATGCCCAGGACCCGGGCCTGCGAGACCAGTTCGGTGAATCCGGTGAACTCGGTGGGACCGCGGTCGAGGAAGTCGCGGTACACCGACATGTCGGCGTGCCCGGACTTGCGGGCGGTGGCGTCGGCCTTGGCCCGGCTGCGCTGCTGCGCCATCAGCTCGGCGAAGCCGTCGCGGTCGACGTCGAGCCCGGCCTCGGCGGCCATCTCCAGCGTGAGGTCGATCGGGAAGCCGTAGGTGTCGTGGAGGGTGAAGGCGTCGTCGCCGCTGATCCGCGTGCCGCCGGCCTTCTTGGTGGTGCCGGCGGCGTCGGCGAAGAGCTTGGAACCGGAGGCGAGCGTCTTGGCGAAGCTGGTCTCCTCGGCCACCGCGACCGACAGGATGTGGTCCCGCTGCTCGGCGAGCTCGGGGTACGACGGGCTCATGTTCGCGATGACGCACTCGATGATCGCGCGCATGGTCGGTTCGGCGGCCCCGAGCAGGCGCATGGACCGCACGACGCGGCGGAGCAGGCGACGCAGCACGTAGCCGCGGCCGTCGTTGCCCGGGATCACGCCGTCGCCGATCAGCATGACCGCGGTCCGCGAATGGTCGGCGATCACGCGGAAGCGCACGTCGTCGTCCTTGTCGCCGGCGGCGTACCGGCGGCCGGTGAGCTCGGAGGCCAGGTCGATGACCGGTTTGAGCAGGTCGGTCTCGTAGACGTTGTCGACGTCCTGCAGGATGCAGGCGACGCGCTCGATGCCCATGCCGGTGTCGATGTTCTTCTTCGGCAGCGGGCCGAGGATCTCGTAGCCCTCCTTGCCGCCGCCCTCGCCGCGCTCGTTCTGCATGAACACGAGATTCCAGATCTCGATGTAGCGGTCCTCGTCGGCCTCCGGGCCGCCCTCGATGCCGTACTCCGGGCCGCGGTCGTAGAAGATCTCCGAACACGGGCCGCACGGGCCGGGCACGCCCATCGACCAGTAGTTGTCCTTGAGGCCGCGGCGCTGGATGCGCTCGGCCGGGACGCCGATCACCTCGCGCCAGATGGTCTCGGCCTCGTCGTCGTCGAGGTAGACCGTCGGCCACAGCTTCTGCGGGTCGATGCCGTAGCCGCCCTCGGCGACCGGGTTCGTCAGCAGCGACCACGCGAACTCGATGGCCTCGCGTTTGAAGTAGTCGCCGAAGCTGAAGTTGCCGGCCATCTGGAAGAAGGTGTTGTGCCGGGTGGTGATGCCGACCTCTTCGATGTCCAGGGTGCGCACGCACTTCTGGACGCTGGTGGCCCGCTGGTACGGCGGAGTCTGGTCGCCGAGGAAGTACGGCTTGAACGGCACCATGCCCGCGTTGACGAACAACAGGTTCGGATCGTCGAGGATCAGCGAGGCGCTGGGCACCTCTGTGTGTCCGGCCCGGATGAAGTGATCCAGGAAGCGCTTCCGGATGTCATGCGTCTGCACTGCGGTGTCGTCCTCGGAGATGTCGTCGTGGTGTCCCGGCCCCCGGAGAATCCAACGGACTGCGAAATGATGGATCTCGGTCGGGACGGCTGTTGCGACTACCCAGAGTACCGTCGTCGCCCGATCGGACGACCCACCGGCGTCGATTAACCGGTGGACGCACTCTGTCACACTCTGTCGCATGCACGCAGAACACGGGTATCGACTGACCGCGACCTGGGTCGGGAACCGCGGTTCGGGGACGTCCGGCTACCGGGACTACGACCGGACCGTCGAACTCCGGGCCGACGGCCGACCCCCGCTCACCGCCTCGGCCGACCCGGCGTTCCGCGGCGATGCGAGCCGGTGGAACCCCGAGGACATGCTGGTGGCCGCCCTCGCCCAGTGCCATCTGCTCTCGTACCTGCACGCCTGCGCGGCCCGCGGCGTGGTCGTGACCTCGTACGTCGACGAGGCGACGGCCACGATGCTCCTCGAAGGCGAGGGCGGGCGTTTCACCGAGGCCGTGCTGCGGCCGCGGGTCACCGTCGCCGACGCCTCGATGATCGACGCCGCGCTCGCCGCCCACCACGAGGCGCACGAGTGGTGTTTCATCGCGAACTCGGTGAACTTCCCGGTGCGCCACGAGGCGACCGTGACCGTGGGCTGATCAGCCTCGCGGCATGGTGTTCATCGCTTCCGCGATCCCCCGGTGATCCTCCGCACGATGCTGCGCAGCCGGGCCACCCGCGGACCGAGCTCCCGTTCGAAACCGTGGTCGCTCGGCCGGTAGTAATCGCGCCCGACCAGCGGATCGGGCGGATACTGCTGGGGCACCACGCCCCCGGGATGGTCCAGCGGATAGACGTAGCCCACCGCGTTGCCCAGCTTCTGGGCGCCCGCGTAGTGGCCGTCGCGCAGGTGCGTCGGGACCTGCCCGATCCGGCCGCTCGCGATGTCGGCCATCGACTCGCTCATCGCCTGGACCACCCCCGCCGACTTCGGGGCGGTCGCCAGGTGGATGGTGGCCTGGGTCAGCGCCAGCCGCGCCTCGGGCATGCCGACCAGCTGCACCACCTGCGCCGCGGCCACCGCCGACTGCAGCGCGGTGGGGTCGGCCATGCCGATGTCCTCGCTCGCGTGCACCATCAGGCGTCGGGCGATGAACCGCGGATCCTCCCCCGCGGTGATCATGCGCGCCAGGTAGTGCAGGGCCGCGTCGACGTCGGACCCGCGGATCGACTTGATGAAGGCGCTGATCACGTCGTAGTGCTGGTCGCCGTCGCGGTCGTAGCGGACGGCGGCGCGGTCGATCGCCGCCTCCACGTCGGCCACCTCGATCCGCACCGGCGCGTCGTCGTCGGTCGCGGCGGCCGCGGCATCGCGCAGGACGCCGTCGGCGGTGGCCTCCAGCGCGGTCAGCGCACGGCGGGCGTCGCCGTCGGCCACCGCGATCAGGTGCTCGAGCGCCTCGGCGCTCAACTCCACCGCTCCGGCGAGCCCCCGCGGGCTCTCGATCGCCCGCCGCAGCACCGTGGTGACGTCGTCGTCGGTGAGCGGCTGCAGCTGCAGCACCAGCGACCGGGACAGCAGCGGGGCGACGACGGAGAACGACGGGTTCTCGGTGGTGGCCGCCACCAGCAGCACGATCCGGTTCTCCACGGCGTCGAGCAGCGCGTCCTGCTGGGTCTTGGAGAACCGGTGGACCTCGTCGATGAACAGGACGGTCTGGCGGCCCTGCGCCAGGCGCCGGCGCGCCGTGTCGATCACCGCGCGCACCTCTTTGACGCCCGCCGAGAGCGCCGAGAGCGCCTCGAACCGGCCGCCGGTGTGGCGGCTGATCAACGACGCCATCGTGGTCTTGCCGGTGCCGGGCGGCCCGTACAGCAGCACCGACGACGCACCGGTGCCGTCGATCAGCCGACGCAGCGGGGCCCGCTCGGCGAGCAGATGCTGCTGTCCGACGATCTCGTCGAGCGACTCCGGCCGCATCCGCACCGCGAGCGGCTTGACCGGCGCGGCGGCGTGCGACGACGACACCTCCTCCGCGGAGGACGCCGTGGGGTCGGCGAACAGCCCGGGACCGTCGTCGTTCATCTCGCTCCGGCCGGGGATCTCACTCGAACCAGAAGAGCCGCAGTGCGCGCTCCATCTGCTCGGCGGCCTCGAACATCTCCGCGTCGCGGGCGCGGCGGGCCGCCTCCACCAGGTCGGCCCAGCGGGTGAGGACCACCCGGGCGTCGCCGGTGTTCAGGGCCCAGTCGTGTCCGCGGGCGCCGCCGGTCACCAGCCAGTGCGTGCACAGCCACACCCACAGCACCCGCGCGGCCAGCAGCCGACGACCCAGATCGATGTCGCGTCCGACGGTCGGCCAGAGCGGCTGGACCTCCGCGCGCCACGCGTCGACGAGCATCTTCTCCAACGGCTCACGGAAGCTCAGCGCCGACTCGGCGAGATAGGCCGGGAACGTGACCAGCGCGTACGCGACGTCGAGCGAGGCATCCCGGAAGCCGCCGAACTCGTAGTCCATGAACTGGACGCCGTCCTCGTTGATCAGGATGTTCTCCGGACCCACGTCGGACGGGCTGAACGCGCGCAGGTCGCCGCCGTCGAACAGGCGGGTGCCGGCGTCGAGGTCGGCGGCGAACCGCGGATCCAGGTCGATGCCCAGGCGCGCGGTGAGCTCCTGCGCCCCCTCCCGGGCGGCCACCATCTGGGCGCGGACCTCGTCGCCGCCGGTGCTCGGACCGCCCCGCAGGGTGCGGCGCAGCAGCGCGTCGAAATCGTCCTCGCCGCCGACGGTCGCCGCGTGCATGCGGCCCAGGGCCTGCCCCCAGGCGCTGAGGGCGCGGGCGGCGGCCCCGCGGTCCTCGCCGAGGAGTTCGATCATGCCGCGGCCGTGCCCCAGATCGGTCAGCACCAGCACGCGCGCCTGCTCGTCCGCGGCGATCAGCTGCGGGCCGGGCCGGGAGTTGTTCGGCAGCGCGGTGGCGTACCGGTAGGCGGCCACCTCCCGGAGGAAGGGGGCGGTCGGGGCGTCGTCGTCGAGCACCTTGATGACGACGGACCGGCCCGTGTCCAGGGGATTGTTCTCACCCAGGCGGGCCCGGACGACGGTGCTGCGTCCGGTGCCGCCCAGGTCCTCGGGCTCGGTCAGCGCGACGGTGGCCCCGGCGCGGCGCGTCAGCAGCGCCTCGCCGGTGCGCAGCGCCTCAGCGAGGACGTCTCGCTCGATCACGGTCATCGGTATCGCCGGATCAGACCTTGTCCGCGTCGGCCGGAGCCGACTTCGGCTTGGCGTCGATGCCCGACTCCTTGCGCTGGGCCGGGGTGATCGGGGCCGGGGCGTCGGTGAGCGGGTCGACGCCGCCGCCGGACTTCGGGAAGGCGATCACCTCGCGGATCGACGGCTCGCCCGCGAGCAGCGAGGTGATGCGGTCCCAGCCGAAGGCGATGCCGCCGTGCGGCGGGGCGCCGAAGGCGAAGGCGTCCAGGAGGAAGCCGAACTTCTCCTGGGCCTCGTCCTCGCCGATGCCCATGATCTTGAAGACGCGTTCCTGGATGTCGCGGCGGTGGATGCGGATGGAGCCGCCGCCGATCTCGTTGCCGTTGCAGACGATGTCGTAGGCGTAGGCCAGCGCCGACCCCGGATCGGATTCGAGGGTGTCCAGGCACTCCGGCTTGGGCGAGGTGAAGGCGTGGTGCACGGCGGTCCAGGCGCCCGAGCCCACGGCGACGTCGCCGGAGGCGGTGGCGTCGTCGGCCGGCTCGAACAGCGGGGCGTCGACGACCCAGGTGAACGCCCAGTCGCCGTCCTTCTTCAGGTCCAGCTTGTCGGCGATCTCGCCGCGGGCGGCGCCGAGCAGCGCCCGCGAGGCCTTGACGGCGCCGGCGGCGAAGAAGATGCAGTCGCCCGGGTTCGCGCCGACGTGGGCGACCAGACCCTCCCGCTCGGTGTCGGACAGGTTCTTGGCGACCGGCCCGGTGAGGCCGCCGTCCTCTTGCACCAGCACGTACGCCAGGCCTTTGGCGCCGCGCTGCTTGGCCCACTCCTGCCAGGCGTCGAGCTGGCGGCGCGGCTGCGACGCCCCGCCGGGCATGACGACGGCGCCCACGTAGGGCGCACGGAACACGCGGAAGGGGGTCTCGGCGAAGTACTCGGTGCACTCGACCAGTTCGATGCCGAACCGCAGGTCGGGCTTGTCGCTGCCGAAGCGGCGCATCGCGTCGGCGTAGGTGATGCGCGGGATCGGGGTGGTGATCTCGTAGCCGATCAGCTTCCACAGCGCGACCAGGATCTGCTCGGCGAGCGCGATCACGTCGTCCTCGTCGACGAAGCTCATCTCGACGTCGAGCTGGGTGAACTCGGGCTGGCGGTCGGCGCGGAAGTCCTCGTCGCGGTAGCAGCGCGCGATCTGGTAGTAGCGCTCCATGCCGGCCACCATGAGGAGCTGCTTGAACAGCTGCGGGCTCTGCGGGAGGGCGTAGAACGAGCCCGGCTGCAGACGCGCGGGCACCAGGAAGTCGCGGGCGCCCTCCGGGGTGGACCGGGTGAGCGTCGGGGTCTCGATCTCCAGGAAGTCGTTGGCGGCCAGCACCTCGCGGGCGGCGGCGTTGGCCCGGCTGCGCAGACGCAGGGCCTTGGCCGGGCCCTCGCGGCGCAGGTCCAGGTAGCGGTAGCGCAGGCGCGCCTCCTCGCCCGGGTGCTCGTCGAGCTGGAACGGCAGCGGCGCGGACTCGTTGAGCACGGTCAGCTCGCGGGCGTTGATCTCGACGGCGCCGGAGGCCAGGTTGGCGTTCTCGCTGCCCTCGGGCCGGACCTCGACGGCGCCGGTCACCTGGACGCAGTACTCGGCGCGCAGCCGGTGCGCGGCCTCGGCCACCTGCTCGTCGCGGAAGACCACCTGGACCAGCCCGGATGCGTCGCGCAGATCGATGAAGACCACGCCTCCGTGGTCGCGACGGCGGGCGACCCAGCCGACGACGGTGACGGTCTGGTTGGCGTTCTCACGGCGGAGAGACCCGGCGAGGTGGGTGCGAAGCACTGAGTTCCTTTCGAAGAGGTGCCGAACGGCAGACATACTCGACCCTCCATCGTAGTGGTCGTGCGCGGCGGGGCACATCCCGCATCCCCGTCGACACCGTCGTCGCCGCTTGGGGCCTCATGCGGGGAGCGGCATGTCATCATGGGCAGGTGACTTTCCAAGGCAGTGGTGGGCTCGACACCAGCGGAGTGAGCGCCGGCGGCAGCGGCGGCGGAATGGGCGGCGGCGGCAAGATCGCCCTCGGCGGCGGAGCCGGTCTTCTGCTGACGATCGTGGCGCTGGTCTTCGGGATCAACCCCGGCGACATCCTGGGCGGTTCGAGCCAGAACGCGGTCCAGCAGCAGACCGGCACGGGCACCGGCTCCAGCACGGCCCTGCAGCAGCACATCGACGGCTGCACCATCGAGAAGGCCAACGCGGGCGACTCGATCTGCATCATCGTCGCGACCACGGTCAGCCTCGACCAGGTGTGGCCGACGCTGATGAACGGCTACACCAAGCCGAAGACCAAGATCTTCTCCGGCCCAGGTGAGCACCGCGTGCGGTGCGGCGTCGTCGGCGATGGGCCCCTTCTACTGCCCCGGCGACAAGATCGCGTACTTCGATCCGACGTTCTTCGGTGAACTGAAGCGGATGGGCGGATCCGACGGCGCCTCCGCCATCGAGTACGTCGTGGCGCACGAATTCGCCCACCACGTGGAGAACCTGACCGGGGTGCTCGCCAAGGGCCAGCGGATGGGCAACAACGGTTCGGTGCGGATCGAGTTGCAGGCCGACTGCCTCGCCGGCGTCTGGTTCCATCACGCGCAGCAGGGTTCGGGCAAGGGCTTCCTCAAACCGCTGTCCAAGGACCAGATCGCCAACATCATCCAGAGCGCGAAGGCGATCGGCGACGACACCATCCAGGGCGCCAACTCCAACCCGGAGGGCTGGACCCACGGCAGCGCCGAGCAGCGCGTCCGCTGGTTCACCACCGGCTACCAGGGCGGCCAGCCCCGCCAGTGCGACACGTTCGCCACCAACAGGCTGTAGAACGCACGACGACGCGGCCCCGCCTCCGGCGACCGCTGTCCGCGGTCGGAGCGCTTCCCCGCGCCGGTCTCGACTCCACCTCGCCGGTCTCAACTCCACCTCGCTGGTCGAGCGGAGTCGAGACCGCTGTCCGAGGCACCGGAGATCTCGACTCCGCTCGATCATCGGAGGCCGACTCGACCACCGGGGGGACGACTCGATCACCGAAGAACCGCTCGACTACCGAGAAGCGCGGGGGTCCACCGACGAACACCGGCCGCCTGTGTGGCACGAAGGGCGATATGCCGTTCGTGCCACACAGGCGGCCGGTGTTCGTCCGGATCTCAGGCCAGGCGCGCGGCGATCTCCCGCACGACGTCGTCGAGCGCGATCTTGGTCTGCTCACCGCTGCCGAGGTCTTTGACCTCGACGGTGCCCTCGGCCAGCTCGTTCTCGCCCAGCACCAGCGCCAGGCGCGCGCCGGAGCGGTCGGCGGCCTTCATCGCGCCCTTGAGGCCGCGGTCGCCGTAGGCCAGGTCGACGCTGATGCCCTGCGCACGCAGGGCGCCCGCGACGGTGACCAGCGCGTCCTTGGCGGCGGCGCCGAGCGGCACGCCGTACACCTGTACGCGCCCCTGCCCCGCCACCGAGACGTTCTCTGCTGCGAGCGCCAGCACCGTGCGGTCGACGCCGATGCCGAAACCGATGCCGGACAGGTCCTGTTTGCCGCCGACCTGCTTCATCAGGCCGTCGTACCGGCCGCCGCCGCCGATGCCCGACTGCGCGCCGAGACCGTCGTGCACGAACTCGAACGTCGTCTTGGTGTAGTAGTCCAGGCCGCGGACCAGGCGCGGATTCAGCTCGTACCGCACGCCCAGGGCGTCCAGGTGACGTCGTACGGCCGCGAAGTGCTCGCGCGCCGAATCGCTGAGGTGATCGATCATCAGCGGGGCGTCGGCGGTCATCTCCTTGATCTCGGCGCGCTTGTCGTCGAGCACCCGCAGCGGATTGATCTCCGCGCGCCGGCGGGTGGCCTCGTCCAGGTCGAGCCCGAACAGGAACTTCTGCAGCGCCTCCCGGTACTGCGGGCGGCAGGTGTCGTCGCCGAGCGAGGTGAGCTCCAGCCGGTACCCGGACAGGCCGAGCCGCCGGTAGCCCTCGTCGGCGACGGCGATCACCTCGGCGTCGAGCGCCGGATCGTCGACGCCGATGGCCTCCACGCCCACCTGCTGCAGCTGGCGGTAGCGGCCGGCCTGCGGGCGCTCGTACCGGAAGAACGGGCCCGAATAGCAGACCTTCACCGGCAGCTGGCCGCGGTCGAGGCCGTGCTGGATCACCGCGCGCATGACGCCGGCGGTGCCCTCCGGGCGCAGCGTCACGGTGCGGCCGCCGCGGTCGGCGAAGGTGTACATCTCCTTGCTCACCACATCGGTCGACTCCCCGACGCCCCGCGCGAACAGCGCGGTGTCCTCGAAGATCGGCAGCTCGATGTGCCCGTAGCCCGCGCGATGCGCGGCATCGGTCAAAGCGTCACGGACCGCCAGGAAGTCGGCCGAGGCCGGTGGGAAGTAGTCCGGAATCCCCTTGGGTGCGGCGAATTCTCCGCTCACAGTCCGTTACGTCCTTTCTTGATGTCGAGGGTGCCGGTCAGAAACGGGTTCGTGGCCCGTTCGGCGCCGACGGTGGTCTGCGGTCCGTGCCCGGGCAGGACGACGGTCTCGTCCGGCATCGGCAGGATCCGCTCGCCGATGGAGTCCAGCAGTTGCTGATGGTCGCCGCCGGGCAGATCGGTGCGCCCGATCGAACCCTGGAACAGCACGTCACCACTGAAACAGACGGGCCGGGCCGCGGTCTCGTCGGGGCCGTCGTCGACCAGTTCGGTGGTCAGCAGCACGCTGCCGCGGGTGTGGCCGGGTGCGTGGTCGATCTTCCAGCGGATTCCGGCGACCTCGATCTCCTCGCCGTCGACGAACTCGATCACCTTCTCCGGCTCGCGGAAGGTCAGCACGCCGATCATCGCGGCCAGCGCCTTGCCCAGGCCCTCGCCCGGATCGGCCAGCATGCCGCGGTCGTCGGGGTGGATGTACACCGGGATCGAGTACTCGTCGGCCAGTTCCTGGGCGTTCCAGGTGTGGTCGAGGTGCCCGTGGGTGAGGAAGACCGCGACGGGCTTCATGTCGTGTTCGGCCAGGGCGGCCCGGACCTGCGGCGCGGCATCCTGGCCCGGGTCGATGACGATCGCCTCTCGGGTCTCCTCGTCGCACACGAGGTAGCAGTTGGTCTGGAACATCCCCGCGGGGAAACCGGTGATGAGCATGCCGCCCATTGTGTCACCCGGCGACGACGCCGAGTGCGCGCGGACCCGCACCGGTCGGAGCCGCGGGGGCTTCGACACGCCCCGCTCACGTCGTTCGCGGGGCGGCTCAGCCGGCGGAACGGCGGGAGTCCGCACCGCCGGAGGTGTCAGTGCTGGTGTCGGACGCCCACGACGTCGTGCAGGATCGTGTGCACCACGGCGTCGGGGCGCAGGGAGTAGCGGACCGAGCGGCCGGCCCGGTCGGCGTCGACCCAGCCGCTGTCGCGCAACGACCGCAACGACTGCGACGCCGCGTTCTCGCTGATCCCCACCCGCGCGGCGAGCGCGGACACCGGCAGGCCCGGTTCGGCGTGCATCTCGACCAGCAGCGCGAGCCGGGTCGGGTCGCCGAGCAGGGCGAAGCGGGTCGACCAGTGGGTCACCTCGTCGGGGGTCAGTCGCGCGTCCACGAGCGCCATGATCGTCGTACCGTCGATGCTCCGCAATCCGCGGGCTCCCCCGCCGTCGGCCGCCGCAGGGAAATCTCCCCGTAACAATCATCTGTCTTACTGGACACCTGTCTTTCTGGACAGATGATTTTTCCGAAGGGGAGCCCATGCGCCACCGCCGTCTCCGGTCGTCCGCGGGCGTCGTCGCCCTGGCCGTGCTTCTGGGCGGGTGTTCGACGTCGAACGACCGCGAAGACCTACTCGTCCTCGCCGAAGGACAGGAGTTGGGCGGCTACAACCCGCTCCTGGGGTACGGCGCCTACGGCGTGTCGCCGATCTACGAGGGTCTCCTGCGGCCCCGATCCGCCGCCGACGAGAAGGTCCCCGCGCTGGTGCCGGCGCTGGCCGCCGCGGCTCCCGAACGCATCGCGCCCCGCACCTGGCGGGTCCGCCTGCGCGAGGACGTCACGTTCTCCGACGGCACCGCGTTCGACGCCGCCGACGTGGCCGCCACCTACCGGGCCGTCGTGGACCCGGCCGTGGCCGCGGACGTCTCCGGCACGCTCGGCCCCGTGACCGCGGTCCGCGCCGACGGCGAGCACGCGGTGACCGTCGCCCTGGACACCGACGCCGATCCTTCGCCGTACCTGCTGGTCGGCATCGTGCCCTCGGAGAGGATCGAGGCCGCGCCCGCCGCGAACTGGAAGCTCAACACCGCGCCGGTGGGCACCGGCCCGTTCCGGCTGGAGTCGCTCGAACCCGATCAGGCGGTGCTGGTGGCGAACGAGGAGTACCGCGGCCCCGCCCCCGCACTGCGGCGCGTGGTCTACACCTACGCCCCCGACGACAACAATCGCGCCCAGCGCGTCTCCTCGGGCGAGGTCGACGGCGCGAATCTGCCGCCGAAACTCGCCGACAGCCTGAAAGGCGAGAACGGGGTGCGGGTGACCGGCGTGCACACCGCCGACTGGCGATCCGTCAGTCTCCCCGCCGGCAACGCCTTCACCGCCGACCTCGAGGCGCGGCGGGCGATGAACCTCGGCATCGACCGCGCCGCCGTCGTCGCCGAGGTGCTCGGCGGTCACGGTTCCCCCGCGAGCAATCCGGTGTCACCGGTGTACGACGGCGCCTACGAGCCGTCCGCCCAGTTCTCGTTCGACCCCGGCGAGGCCGGGGCGATCCTGGACCGCGCCGGCTGGCGGCGCGGGGCCGACGGAATCCGCGCCAGGGGCGCCGACACCGCTCGATTCACCGTGCTCTATCAGGCCGGCGACACCGCGCGGCGCGATCTGGCCGTCGCCTTCGCCGCGGCGATGAAACCGCTCGGGATCGACGTGCGCCCCCGGGGTTCCACCTGGGACGAGATCGACACCCGCCTCGACACCGACGCGGTGCTCCTGGGCGGCGGCGACACCCCGTACAGCATCGATGCCCAGGTCTTCACCACCCTCCACACCCGGATCCCGGGAGGGTCGCCGTACTCGAACCCCGGAGACTTCACCGCCCCCGGCATGGACGCCCTGCTCGACGCGGCCCGGCAGAGCGCTCCGGGACCGGAGAACGACGCGCGCTACCGCCGCATCCAGAGCCTGTACAAGGCTGCTCCGTCGTCGGTCTTCCTGGTGTTCCTCCAGCACACCTACGCGTCCCGCGGCACCGGCTGGACCTTCGACGCTCCGATTCTGGAGCCGCACTCGCACGGGGTCACCTGGGGGCCGTGGTGGAATCTCGCTTCGTGGCGCCGATGACGGTCGACACCCCCCGTCCGGCGTCGTCGGGCCCCGCCGGGGACCGGTCGGCACCGGACGCCGAGACGACCGGGCGCGCGCCTCGGGCCTCCCGCGGGCGGCGCGCGGCCCGGTTGCTGGTGCGCCGCCTGGCGATCGCGGTACCGACGCTCGGCGTCGTCTCGTTCGCGATCTTCGCGCTGGCCGCGGCGTCCCCGTTCGATCCGCTCGCCGCGCATCTGGGCGACTCCTTCCAGAATGCGAGCCGGGACCAGCGCGAGGCGGTGCGCGCCGCCTACGATCTCGACCAGAACTGGTTCTCGGCCTGGTGGCATTGGTGGGGCGGGGTGTTCACCGGGGACCTCGGCTGGTCGTCGACGCTGTCCCGACCGGTCTCGACGGTGCTCGCCGAACGCATGCCGTTCACGTTCACGATGTCGCTGATCTCCCTGATCCTCGCGGCCGCGATCGCCGTGGTGGCGGGTTCGGTGATCGGCATGCGGCGCGGCGGGCCGCTCGATCGGATCTGCGGTGGACTCGCGGTGATCCTCGCCTCGACCCCGCCGTTCGTGGTCTCCCTGCTGCTGGTCACGGTGTTCTCGGTGAGCCTGCACCTGCTCCCCACCTCGGGTGCCCGGCGCCCCGGCGACGAGTACACCCTCGGCGGCCTGGTGACGCACGGGATCCTGCCGACCGTCGCCCTCGTCCTCTCCCTGCTCCCCTGGCTGCTGCTCTCCATGCGGTCGGCCGTGACGGAGGCACTCGACTCCGACGCGGTGTTCGCCGCCCGCGCCCGCGGGATCGACGGCCGACGCCTGATGACCGGACACGTGCTGCCGGTGTCGGTGCTGCCGACGCTGGCGCTGCTGGGCACCCGCCTGCCGGAACTGATCGCCGGAGCCGCCGTCGTCGAGTCGGTGTTCGGGTGGCCCGGTCTGGCCCAGGCGCTGGTCGACTCCGCGACGGCCCTGGACTTCCCGCTGCTCGCCGCGCTCGCCGTCGGGTCGGCGATCCTCGTCCTCCTGGGTTCCGCCCTCTCCGACGCCGCCGCCGTGTGGCTCGACCCGCGCATTGAGATGACCGCATGACCGCCGCCGTCCACGACGTCCCCGCGAGACGGGCGCGGCTCGCCAGGGTGCTGCCCTGGTTCACGCTCGCCGTTCTCGCCCTGCTCGCCGCGCTGGTCCCGGTGTTCGCCGGGGAGCAGACCGCCGACTTCTCCCGCGCTCTGCTGCCGCCCGCCCCCGACCGTCTGCTCGGCACCGACCACTTCGGGCACTCCCTCGCCGCCCGCACCGCCGAGGGGCTGCGCCTCTCCCTGGTGATCGCCGCGGTCTGCGCTCTCGCCTCCACGGTGCTCGGCGTGGCCGTCGGCGTCGGCGCCGCCACCGTCGGCGGCTGGTTCGACGCCGTCGTGATGCGGCTCGTCGACGGCGTCAACGCGATGCCCCACCTGGTGCTGGGGGTGGTGATCGCCGCGCTGTGGCGCGGTCATCCGGTGGCGATCATCGCGTCGATCGCCCTCACCCACTGGCCCGCGGTGGCCCGGATCGTCCGCGCCGAACTGTTGGAGCTGCGCACCGCCGGCTGGATCGAGGCGGCCCGGCTCGCCGGTGCGGGCCGCGGGTTCGTCGCCGTCCGACACCTCCTGCCCGCCGCCGGCGGGCAGGCCCTGGTCGCGATGGTGGTCCTGCTCCCGCACGCGGTCTGGCACGAGACCACGCTCTCGTTCCTCGGGGTCGGTCTCTCCCCCGACCGCGCGAGCCTGGGCACCCTTCTGGGCGAGGCCCGCGGCGACGTCCTCACCGGCGCCTGGTGGACGCTCGCGGTCCCCGGCCTGGCCCTGGTCGTCGCGGCGCTGGCCTGCAGTCGTGCCGGAGCCGCGCTCCAGCGGGCCACCCGGCCGCCGATCGGCGGCGTGTGGTGAGCGGACGCACGGTGAGCATCGGGAACGACGGCGCCGCACTGCACGGCGTGTCCGTCACCGTTCCTACCGGCCCGTATCGCCGCGACCCGGCCGTCCGGGTGCTGCACGACGTCTCGCTGACGATCCCCGCCGGGGCGGTGACCGCGCTGGTCGGCGAATCCGGGTGCGGCAAGTCGATGGCGGCCGCCGCGCTGTGCGGACTGCTGCCGCCCGGCGCCCGGTTCGACGGCGAGGTCCGCATCGGTGCGCACCCGTTCTCCGGCCGGCTGCAGGACCTGGCCGCGCTGCGCGGCACGACGATCGGGCTGGTCCCGCAGTCGCCCGCCACCGGCTTCACCCCGGTGCGCACGCTCGGGAGCCAGCTCGACGAGGTGGTCCGGGTGCTCGACGGACCCCGCTCGTCCGCCGATCTGTGCCGGCTCGTCGAACTCCCCGGCTCCGCGCTCGACCGATACCCGCACGAACTCTCCGGCGGCATGGCCCAGCGGGCCGCGCTCGCCGCGGCGCTCGCCGGAGCGCCGGAGGTGCTGATCGCCGACGAACCCACCTCGGCGCTCGACCCGGATCTCGCCGACCACGTGTGGGGGCTGCTCGCCCGGGTCGCGGCCGAGGGCGCCGCCGTCCTGGTGATCACCCACGACCTCGCCGCGCTCCGCCGGTCCGAGGCGTGCCGGTCGATCGCGGTGATGCGGCGCGGACGGATGCTCGGGCAGCGGGAGAACGAGGAGGAGTGGCGTCGACTCGGCTCGTCACCGCACTCCGCCTCGGCTCGGCCGCCGGAGAACACCTCCGTCGAGCTCACGGACGAGGACCATCTGACCGAGTTCTTCCGGGAGGGCTGGTGACCATGACCTCGAAGATCAGAAGTTCGGGGATCGTCGCCGACGGCCTCACCGTCGCCCATCGCGGCCGCCCCGTGGTGTCCGGGGTCGACCTGCGGGTGGTGCCCGGTCGGGTGACCGGGCTGATCGGCCCGTCCGGCAGCGGCAAGACCAGTGTGCTGCGCGCCCTCGCCGGACTGCAGCCGATCGCGGCGGGCGCCGTCGTCTACGACGGCGAGCCCCGCCCCGCGCCCGGCTCGCTCGGGATGCTGGCCCAGCATCCCCGGCAGGTGTGCGATCCGCGCTGGACGCTGGGGCGCATCGTCGTCGAACCCGCGGCGATCCGCGGGGAACGGACCGATCCGGCGGAGTGGGCGCAGCGCGCCGGACTCGACCCGGAACTGCTGGACCGGCGTCCCGGCCAGGTGAGCGACGGCCAGCTGCAGCGCGCGTGCCTGGCGCGGATCCTGGTCCAGGACCCGGCGTATCTGCTGTGCGACGAACCGGTCGCGATGCTCGATCCGATCACGGCGCGCGCGGTGATCGCGGTGCTCGCCGATCTCGTGGACCGCGGAGCCGGGGCGCTTCTGGTCAGTCACGACCATCGGCTGGTGCACGCCGTCAGCGGCGACGTCGTCACACTGCCGCGGTCGGTCGACGGTGCGACGTGATCGCTGCGATAGCATGGTGGCCGCCGTGACTCCCGCGGCCGCACATCTGGCGACCCGCCGATGACACAGGAGGTTTTCCCCGCGTGACGACCAACGAGGAGCGCCGCGAGGCCGCGAAACGCAAGCTCGAGCAGCGACTCGAAGCCGAACGCCGGCT
Organism: Gordonia sp. (in: high G+C Gram-positive bacteria); assembly: GCF_047600385.1. Classification (GTDB taxonomy): domain Bacteria; phylum Actinomycetota; class Actinomycetes; order Mycobacteriales; family Mycobacteriaceae; genus Gordonia. The sequence continues at coordinate 3,219,121 of NZ_JASGKZ010000001.1, forward strand.
GGCTCGGCGACGTCGTCTCATGATCGCCTCGGCCGCCGGAGTGGCCGTGCTCGCGGTGGTCGCGGTCGGTGCCTTCTTCGGCTGGCGGGCCTGGGACGACAGCCGCCGCGTGCAGTGCACCTACGACGAGGCCCAGGATCCGTTCAAGCAGCTCCCGGCCAAGCTTCCCGACACCGTGCCCGCCGACCAGCGCGCGCAGGCGCAGGCTCTGCTCGACTACTACAAGAGCGTCGAGAAGAAGCAGCGCAGCGCACCGAAGCCGGACGATCACCCCCTCAAGGAGGGCACCGTCGGCCTCACCTTCGACACGTCGGTCGGCGCCATCCCGGTGACGCTGAACCGCGCGGACGGTGCGTGCAACGTCAACGGTGTGCTCTCGCTGGCCCAGAGCGGCTACTACGACGACGTGCTGTGCCACGCCATCGCGATCGGTAAGAACGGCGGCCTGACGCTGTGCGGCGATCCGACCGGTACCGCGGGTCTGCCGCTGGTCGAGGGCGGCAACCCCGGCTGGAACCTCCCGGACGAGACTCCGACCAATCTGAAGAAGTACGGCCAGCCCAACCCGCTCAACCCCGCCGACCAGCCCGTCATGTACCCGCGCGGCACCGTGGCGGTGTTCAACGCCAACACCGACGGCAATCCGATGCTCGGCCAGGAGGGCACCTCGAACACCGCGGGCGGCGCCCTGTACTTCTTCCTGAAGGACACCGCGATGTCGCCGAAGTACGCCGTGATCGGCAAGGTCGACGAGACCGGGCTCAAGACTCTGGAGAAGATCGAGAAGGGCGGCATCGTGCCGGGCCCGGGCAACCCCGAGACCAAGCCCGGCGAGGAGGTCCAGTCCGGTAAGCCCAAGACGGACGTCGAGTTCACCTCGGTCAGCGTCAAGGAGTGACCGGCGACGAATGAACCGAGAAGGGCGGTCCGGCGCATCTCCGCGCCGGACCGCCCTTCTCTTCGGCGTCCACCCGTCTGTCTCCTCCGGTGTGCGCCCGCCGGGGGCGCGGCTCACGCCGCCGACGTCACCCGGTACACGTCGTACACGCCCTCCACGCCGCGCACCACGTTCAGCACGTGGCCCAGGTGCTTCGGGTCGCCCATCTCGAAGGTGAACTTGCTGACCGCGACCCGATCACGGGTGGTCTGCACCGACGCCGAGAGGATGTTGACCCGCTCGTCGGCGAGCACCCGGGTGATGTCGGACAGCAGCCGATGCCGGTCCAGCGCCTCCACCTGGATCGCCACCAGGAACACCGACGACGGGTTCGGCGCCCACCGCACGTCCAGCAGTCGTTCGGACTGGGCGCGCAGGGCCGAGGCGTTGGTGCAGTCCGACCGGTGCACGCTCACTCCGCCGCCGCGCGTGACGAACCCGAGGATCTCGTCGCCGGGCACCGGGGTGCAGCATTTGGCGAGTTTCACCAGGACGTTGTCGACGCCGTCCACCACCACGCCGCAGTCTCCGGGAGCACCGCGGCGGCGCATCGGGAGCGTCGACGGCGTCGACCGCTCGGCGATCTCCTCGTGCGCGCTGTCGACGCCGCCCAGCAGCGCCACCAGCCGGTGCACCACGCGGCCGGCGGTCAGATTCCGTTCGCCGACGGCGGTGTAGACCGCGTCGACGTCGGCGTAACCGAGTTCCTTGGCCAGTGAGGTGACCGCCTCCGAGGACATCAGGCGCTGCAGCGGCAGACCTGCGCGCCGCACCTCCTTGATGATCGCCTCCTTGCCCGCTTCGAGGGCCTCTTCACGACGTTCCTTGGCGAACCACTGGCGGATCTTGGCCTTGGCGCGCGGCGACGCGACGAAGCTCTGCCAGTCCTTGCTGGGGCCGGCGGACTCGTCCTTGGAGGTGAACACCTCCACCACTTCGCCGTTCTCCAGCGGACGCTCCAGCGCCACCAGGCGCCCGTTCACGCGGGCGCCGATGCACCGGTGACCGACCTCGGTGTGCACCGCGTACGCGAAGTCGACCGGCGTGGATCCGGTCGGCAGCGTGATCACGTCGCCCTTCGGGGTGAACACGAAGATCTCCCGGACGGCGAGGTCGAAGCGCAGCGACTCCAGGAACTCGCCGGGGTCGGCGGCCTCCCGCTGCCAGTCCAGGAGCTGGCGCATCCACGCCATGTCGTCCACTTCGCCGACGTCGGCGGCCTTGCGGCCCTTCCCCTTGCGGCCCTCCTTGTAACGCCAGTGCGCCGCGATGCCGAACTCGGCGGTGCGGTGCATCTCGTGCGTGCGGATCTGCACCTCCAGCGGTTTGCCCTCCGGGCCGATCACCGTGGTGTGCAGCGACTGGTAGACGCCGTAACTGGGCTGGGCGATGTAGTCCTTGAAACGCCCGGCCATCGGATGCCACAGCGAATGCACGACGCCGATCGCCGCATAACAGTCGCGGACCTCGTCGCACAGGATCCGCATGCCGACCAGATCGTGGATGTCGTCGAAGTCGCGGCCCTTGACGATCATCTTCTGGTAGATCGACCAGTAGTGCTTCGGTCGGCCCTCGACGGTCGCCTGGATGCGCGAACCGGCGAGGGCGTTGTTCAGGTCCGACCGCACCCGCGCCAGGTAGGTGTCGCGGCTGGGCGCGCGGTCGGCCACCAACCGGACGATCTCCTCGTACCGTTTGGGGTGCAGGATCGCGAAGGAGAGGTCCTCCAGCTCCCACTTGACCGTCGCCATGCCGAGGCGATGCGCCAGCGGCGCGATCACCTCCAGGGTCTCGCGCGCCTTCCGCGCCTGCTTCTCCGGCGGCAGGAAGCGCATGGTGCGCATGTTGTGCAGACGGTCGGCCACCTTGATCACCAGCACCCGCGGGTCGCGGGCCATCGCGATGATCATCTTGCGGATGGTCTCGCCCTCCGCGGCGCTGCCGAGAGCCACCTTGTCGAGTTTGGTGACGCCGTCCACCAGGTGGGCCACCTCGGGACCGAAATCCGATTCGAGCTGCTCGAGCGAATAACCGGTGTCCTCGACGGTGTCGTGCAGCAGCGCCGCCACCAGCGTGATGGTGTCCATCCCCAGATCCGCGAGGATCGTCGCGACCGCCAGCGGGTGGGTGATGTACGGGTCGCCGGACTTGCGGAACTGCCCCTCGTGATGGGTGTTGGCGATGTCGTAGGCGCGCTGCAGCACCGCGACGTCGGCCTTCGGGTACACCTCGCGATGCAGGGTGGCCAGGGGTTCGAGGACCGGATCGATGGGGCTGCGCGGCCCTGCGGTGATCCGGCGGGCCAACCGCGCCCGAACCCGCCGTGAACTCAGGGGGGCACCGACGTCGTCGGGCCGTCGACCGATCTCCGCTTCGCTCATACGGAGAGCTTAGTCGTCTCGCGCGGATCGGATGCGGTCACCGCGATCCCGCGAGGTCAGGACGGGTCTACGCCCCCGGCCGCGCCCGGGACGACGCACCGGACCAGGGACTCAGCCCCGACAGAGGTGATGCACCACCACGTCGTCGCCCAGGCCCGCGGCCACCGCCGCACGACCGGGCAGTTCGGCGAGCTCCATGATCACCGAGAGACTGTGCACCCGCGCACCGGCCAGACCCAGCAGTCGCGCGGCCGCGATCAGCGTGCCGCCGGTGGCCAGGACGTCGTCGAGCACCGCGACCGACCGGCCGCGCAGATCCAGTCCGGAGGCGGGGATCTCCAGCCGGGCCGTGCCGTATTCGAGGTCGTAGTCGACGCCGAACACCGGCGGCGGGAGCTTGCCCGCCTTGCGGATCGCGATCAGACCGACGCCGAGCTCCCGCGCCACCGCACCGCCCAGCAGGAAGCCGCGCGCATCGATGCCGGCGATCAGGTCGGCGCCGGAGCACTTCTCCGCGAGCGCCGACACCACCGCGGCCAGCCCCTCCGCATTGGCCAGCACCGGTGTGAGGTCCTTGAACGCGATCCCCGGCTCCGGGAAGTCGTCGACCAGTCGGGCGTACCGGTCGATCGCCGCGCACGCCCGCTCGTGGGCCGTACCGCTCGTGCTCACCTGCGCACCCACCTGTCCATGTTCCATCCGGTGCCCGTCCGCGCCATCCCGGGCACCACCTGCTCGACGCCGTCGGAGTGCTCCCGCACCCGCACCGTGCCGAAGAGCGGGATCGACGGGAGGGTCTCCCAGGCCGCGGTCTCGGCGTCGCGGACCAGCGGGAGCCGGGCGCTGTCGCTCGAGGTGAGCGAGAGGTCGTTGATCGCGCCGGAGGCCTTCGGGTCACGGAATCCGGAGAGGTTCAACGGATCGTCGCCGAAGAGCTGGTAGGCGTCGGGGAAGGTCGACGCCGACCCCGCGGCGGCGCTGCCCGTGGCGCCCCGGGTCAGCAGGACGTCGACGTCGGTGCCGAGCGCCGCGGGCGTCAGCTCCGCCGAACTCGCGTCGGTCACGGTGAGCCCCGCGGCCTGACACGAGTCGACGATCTGCTTCACCAGGGCCTCGGCGACGGGGTCGGGGGCGACGTAGCCCAGACGCAGGTTCCGCGCGGGTCGTCGTGCACCCTCCCGCTTCGACCCGAGCAGCGCCCGGGCCCGGGAGACGTCGGCCCGCGGATACCGTCTGGCGAACTGGCCGTTGAGCGCACCGCCCAACGCATTGGCGGGGGCGACGGTCCGCATCGACCACACCACGCCGTTGGCGCCGAAACGCCGGGCCAGCGCATCGCGCGGGACGCACGACGCGAAGGCCTGCCGCACCGGGCGGTCGGCGGCGACCCCGCTCCCGGCGAGCACCAGCTGCGTCACCGACAGCGGCCGCGGATCGTCGGCGCCCGCCCGGTTCTCGGTGCCGTCGAGCTTCTTGACGGTGCGGCCCTTGAGTCGATCGCCTGCGGTGAGGTCACCGGATTCGACGACCTCGATGCTCCCGTCGTTCAGCGCCTTCTCGCCGCCCCGGCCACGCGTCCAGACCGTGATGCGGCTGATCGCCGCGCGCTCGCCCCACCACTTGTCGTTCACCACCAACCGCAGCGCACCGTCGGCGGCGTACTCGCCGACCCGGTACGGCCCCGCGGAGAGGAGCAGCTTCTCGTCGACCGGTTTACCCGGTTGCAGGGTGAAACCGGTGTTCCAGGCCTCGGCGATGCGCCCGAGGGTCTCGCGACGCCGGTCGGTCAGCGCCGCGACGATGTCGTCCACTCCGGCCTTGCGCGCCACCACGTGCGCGGGCAGCAGGGTGCCGACGCCGAACAGCGCCCGCCATTCCGCGTAGTCGCGGCCGCGGGTGAAGGTCACCACGGCGCTCTTCTCCCCCGGCCGACAGTCGACGCGGGCGATGTCGCGGTATCCGGCGGTGGTGGCCGGGGTGAATCCGGCGGCCTTGCCGCCCATCGCGGTGGCGGCGAGCAGCAGGTCGTCGCACACCATCGGGGCGCCGTCCGACCACACGGCCTTCTCGTCGAAGGTGTAGGTGAGCGTCAGCGACGACCCGGCCTCCGGGACGACCGTGCCGATGTCCCGGTCGGCCACCACCTGGCCGTCGGGACCGAGGTAGGTGAATCCGGGGAGCACCCGGGCCAGCGCCATGATCGCCCCCGATGCGTAGCCGTCGACGGTGTTCACGTTGTAGTCGCCGACGCGCGCATTGGTCAGATAGTCGATCTGATCGCGGTCCTCCCCGCCGCAGGAGGTCAGGGTGGCGGCGAGGACCGCCGCCAGCCCGACCGCGGCGGTTCGGAGCGCCGCGCGCCGGCGCCGGTTCACGCCCGGGCCCCCGCAGCCTCGGCGCGCCGACGACGCGCCAGCACCTTGGCGGTGTGCGCCTTGATCTCGGGCTTGCGCTCCTTCAGCGACACCAGCAGCGGCGAGGCCAGGTAGATCGACGAGAACGTACCGACGACGATGCCGACCAGCTGCACCAGCGCGAGGTCCTTGAGCGTGCCGATGCCCAGCATCCACACGGCGACCACCATCAGCGAGATGATCGGCAGCACCGAGATCACCGTGGTGTTGATCGAGCGCATGAACGTCTGGTTCACCGCCAGGTTGGTCTGTTCGGCGTACGACCTCCGGGTGGAGGCGAACACGCTGCGCGTGTTCTCCTGCACCTTGTCGAACACCACCACCGTGTCGTAGACCGAGAAGCCCAGGATGGTGAGCAGACCGATCACCATCGCCGGCGTCACCTCGAAGCCGACGAGCGAGTAGACGCCCGCGGTCACGATCAGGTCGAAGAACAACGACGCCATCGCCGCGACCGACATCTCACGGTCGAAGCGCACCGCGATGTAGACGAACACCACCACCAGGAAGACCACCAGCGCGATCACCATCTTGCGGGTGATCTCCTGACCCCAGGTGCTGCTCACGTCCGAGCTGCTGACGTCGTTCGCCGAGATCGCCGGTGCGTACGCGTTCGCCAGCGCCTCGGACACCTGCTGCGTCTGCTGCTGGTTCAGGTGCTCGATCCGGACCTGGATGGTCGACGACGCGCCGGTGCCCGCGGTCTGGACCTGCTGGGGCTCGATGCCGATCGAGTCGGAGATCACCTTCTCCACCGACTCGGTGGTGAGCGGCGCCGTGTTGGGCAGCGCGATCTGGGTGCCGCCCTCGAAGTCGATGCCGAAGGTGAATCCGCGGAACACCATCGACGCGAGACAGATCAGCAGGATCACACCGGTCACGATGTACCACTGCTTGCGTTTGCCGACGACGTCGAACGCTCCGGTGCCGCTGTAGAGGCGCGCGAAGAAGCTCTTGTCCTTGTCGGCCCGGTAGTCGGCGTCGGCCCACTCGGTGGTGGGTCCGTCGTCGCCCGGCACCGCGGTGTCGAGCGACTCGGTCTGGTCGTCGGCGGCGTGACGGCGCGCCGAACGCTTGGGAGAGGTCATCGGACCGATTCCTTCCGGGTCGCCTGCAGACGCCGTTGCCGGGCCACTTCACTGACGGCGCCGAGGCCGTTGATGTTCGGCCGCGACAGGAACTGCGAACGGGTCGAGAGCTCCACCAGCGGATGCGTCACCAGGAACACGACCATGACGTCGAGGATCGTGGTGAGACCCAGGGTGAACGCGAAGCCCTGCACCTCGCCGACGGCCAGCACGTAGATCACCACCGAGGCGATGAAGCTGACGGCGTTGCCGGTCCAGATGGTGCGCCGGGCGCTCGCCCAGCCGCGCGGCACCGCCGAGCGGAAGCTGCGGCCCTCCCGCATCTCGTCCTTGATGCGCTCGAAGTAGACGACGAACGAGTCCGCCGTCATGCCGATGCCGATGATCAGGCCCGCCATGCCGGCCAGGTCGAGGGTGAAGTCGATCCAGCGGCCGAGCAGCACCATCACGCCGTAGACCATCAGACCGGCCAGCACCAGCGAACCGACGGCGAGGAAGCCGAGCATCCGGTAGTAGGCCATCGCGTAGAGGAAGGTCGCGATCAGGCCGATGAGACCGGCGATGAGCGCGGCCCGCAACGCCTGCCAGCCGAGGGTCGCCGAGACGGTCTCGGCCTCGGAGGAGGAGAAGCTCAACGGCAGCGAACCGTATTTGAGGGCGTTGGCCAGGTTGACGGTCTCGTCCTGGGTGAAGCTGCCGCTGATCTCGGTGGTGCCGATGATCTGCGAGTTGATGGTCGCGGCGCTGACCACGCGCGAGTCCAGGGTCACCGCGGTGACCTTGCCGATGTTCTTGCCGGTGTAGCTGGCCCAGGCCTTCTGACCGTCGCCCTTGTAGTCGACGCTCACCACCCACTGGCCGGCCTGGTTCTGTCCGGACGCGGCCTTGTCCACGTCCCGGCCGTCGATGATCATCGGGGCCAGCAGATAGGCCGTCTTCCCCTCCTCGTCACAGGTGACGAGGTACTGCTTGGGATCGTCGTGCCCCACCAGGACGTCGCCGTGATCGCCTGCGCAGTTCAGCTTCGCCATCTGCTCGCGGAGTTTCGCGAGCTGTGCCGGCGAGGCGCCGGCGGGCGCCTGCCGCAGCTTCCGCTGCTCGGCGATGGCCTCGGCCTGCTGGTCGGCGGTCATGTCCGCCGGGCGGGGGCCCTTGTCGGGCTTCTGCGCCGTCGCCGGGGCCGAATCCTCCACCGGGCGGATGAACAGCCGGGCGGTCTGGCCGAGCGCGCGGGCCTGCCTGCCGTCGTCACCGGGCACCGTGATGACGATGTTGGCACCGTTCACCACGACTTCCGAGCCGCCGACGCCGAGGCCGTTGACACGCTGTTCGATGATGGCCCGAGCCGTGTCGAGCTGTTCGCGGGCCGGAGCCTGACCGTTGTCGGTGCGGGCGGTCAGCACCACGCGGGTGCCGCCCTGCAGGTCGATGCCGAGTTTGGGCGCGAAGGAGCCGCCGCCGGTGAAGGCGATCAGGCCGTAGACGACGCCGAGCAGCACCAGGAAGGCCGTCAACGGCTGCCACGGCGGAACGCCGCGGCGCGCCGTGCTCCGGCGCGGACGTGGGGTGGGATTGCTCACGGGCGGAAAGCCTACTTGTCCTTCGAATCGGAATCGGCAGCGGTGATCTCCGGCGCGTCGCCGGCCTTCGCCGCGGCCTCGGCGGCGGCGTCGCGGGCCGCGTCCTCCTCGGTGTAGTCGGGGACCTTGTACTCGTCGTCCTCGGTCTTGCCCAACGAGACGCCCTCGGCGCCCGATTCGCTGACGACGTCGCGGACGGCGAGCTTGTTCCAGGTGGTGACGACGCCGGGAGCGATCTCGACCTCCACGCTGTCACCACCGTCGTCGGCGACCACGGTGCCGAACAGTCCGCAGGTCAGCTGGATCCGCGCACCGGGCACCGCCTGATCGCGCAGTTCCTGCTGCGCCTGCTGGCGCTTCTTGTTGTTGCGGAAGCTGAGGAACATGAAGCCCGCGAGGAGGGCGAACATGATCAAGAGAAGAGGTCCATCCATGCGCTCTATAGTGCCAGGCGCGGACCCGACGGCGCGCCGTCGGGTCGGACCGGTCCCCGCACGTTACTCCTCCCGGGCGCCGCGGACCGGGTCATTCGTCGAACAGGGTTCCGCTGCCGTCTTCGCGCGCCCGGACCCCGAGCGTCCGGTCGATCGCGCCGTCGGGCGGCGTCAGACCCAGGTGATGCCACGCCGCCGCGGTGGCGACCCGACCGCGCGGCGTCCGGGCGATCATGCCCGCCCGGACCAGGAACGGCTCGCAGACCTCTTCGACGGTGGCCGGTTCCTCCCCGACCGCCACGGCCAGCGTCGAGACGCCCACCGGTCCCCCGCCGAATCCCCGGACCAGCGCGCCCAGCACGGCGCGGTCGAGTCGGTCCAGGCCGAGTTCGTCGACGTCGTACACCGCGAGCGCGGCGCGGGCGGCGGCGACGTCGACCCGGCCGTCGCCGCGCACCTCGGCGTAGTCGCGGACCCGGCGCAGCAGCCGGTTGGCGATCCGGGGCGTCCCGCGCGACCGGCCGGCCACCTCGACGGCGGCCTCCGCCTCGAGCGCGATGCCCAGGATCGACGCGGACCGGCGCAGCACCTCGACCAGTTCGGCGGTCTCGTAGAACTCCATGTGCGCGGTGAAGCCGAAGCGGTCGCGCAGCGGCCCGGTGAGGGCGCCGGACCGCGTCGTCGCGCCGACCAGGGTGAACGGGGCGACGTCCAGCGGGATCGAGGTGGCCCCGGGGCCCTTGCCGACGACGACGTCGACCCGGAAGTCCTCCATCGCCAGGTACAGCATCTCCTCGGCCGGCCGCGCGATCCGGTGGATCTCGTCGATGAAGAGCACGTCGCCCTCCACCAGGTTCGACAGCATCGCGGCCAGGTCGCCGGCGCGTTCGAGGGCCGGGCCGGAGGTGATCCGGATGGCCGCGCCCATCTCGGAGGCGATGATCATCGACAGCGACGTCTTGCCGAGCCCGGGCGGACCGGAGAGCAGGATGTGGTCGGGGGTGCGGCCGCGGTTGCGGGCGGCGTGCAGCACCAGTTCGAGTTGTTCGCGCACCTTGGCCTGGCCGATGAAGCCGTCCAGCGACTTCGGCCGCAGGCTCGCGTCCAGTTCGGAGTCGCCCGGCACCGCGTCCGGGGCGAGCAGTTCCTCGTCGGGGTACTCGGCGGTCATCGGCGGGGTCCGAGACCGGCCAGGGCCGCCCGCAGCGCGGCCTGAGAATCGGCGTCGGGCTGCGCCTCGAGCACTCTCGCGACGACCTGCTGCGCGGCGTTCTCGGTGAACCCGAGACCGACGAGGGCCTCGGCCACCTGGACGCCCACCCCGCTCGCGGCGGCGGGCGGCGCCCCGCCCGGCGCCCCCGCCGGTGCGGCGACCTTGTCGCGGAGTTCGACGACGAGCCGCTCGGCCACCCGCTTGCCGATGCCCGGCACCGCGGTGAGCGCCTTGCTGTCCGAATCGGCCAGCGCGCGACGCAGCCGGTCCGGTTCCAGGACGGCGAGGGTGGCCATCGCCAGGCGCGGGCCCACCCCGGTGACCGTCTGCAGCACCCCGAACAGCTCCCGCGCGTCGGGATCGGTGAACCCGTACAGGGTCATCGAGTCCTCGCGCACGATCATCGCCGTCATCAACCGGACGTGTTCGCCGCGCCGGAGCGTCGCCAGCGTCGGCGGCGTCGCCAGGACGCGGTAGCCCACCCCGGCGCACTCGACCACCGCGTGGTCGAGTGCGATGTCGAGGACCTCCCCGGAGACCGATGCGATCACTGGCCCACCACCTTCGTTCTCAGTGCCTCCTGCTCGGCGCGGGCCGCCGCCAGTCGACGACGATGCGCCTCCTGCGCGACCTTCGCCTTCGCCGCGGCGGCCTCCATGCGCTCGTTGACCGGGCCTCGCCAGCAGTGACAGACCGCCAGGGCCAGCGCGTCGGCGGCGTCGGCGGGTTTGGGCGCCTGCTGCATGCCGAGGATCCGGGTGATCATCAGGGTGACCTGGGCTTTGTCGGCGCGACCGGAACCGGTGACGGCGGCCTTGACCTCGCTGGGCGTGTGGAACCGGACCGGGATGTTCCGCCGGGCGGCGGCGAGCGCGACGACCCCGGCCGCCTGGGCGGTGCCCATCGCGGTGCTCACCTGCCGCTGGGCGAACACCCGCTCGATCGCGACCACGTCGGGCGCATGCGTGTCCATCCAGTGTTCGGCCCCGGTGTGGATCGCCATCAGCCGTTCGGGCAGCTCCATCGACGCCGGCGTGCGGATCACGTCGACGTCGAGCGCGGTGACCTTGCGGCCCGCGCCCGACTCGACCAGGGCGACGCCGCACCGGGTCAGCCCGGGATCGACTCCCATCACACGCACCGCGCCACCTCCCCGACCGTTACGAACAGTTGTTCGACATCCTAGCGCATTCGATGGCGTGCGGGGCGACCCTTCGACACGCCTCGTTCCTCGGCGGCTCAGGGAGCGGACCACAGCTCGTTCCCCGGCGGCCCGGAAAGCGGACTACAACTCACTCCTCGGCGGCCCGGAGAGCGGACTACAACTCGTTCCCCGGCGGCACGAGGAGCGGCCTGCGACCGTGCCCCCGAGCCGGACCGAGGCGTCAGCCGGAGCCGATCAGTCGTCTTCGAGCTCGGCGAGGACCTCGTCGCTGATGTCGACGTTGCTGTAGACGTTCTGGACGTCGTCGGAGTCCTCCAGCGCGTCGATCAGCTTCATCACCTTGCGGGCGCCGTCGGCGTCCACGGCCACCTCGACCGAGGCGCGGAAGTCGGGCTCGGCCGAGTCGTAGTCGATCCCGGCCTCCTGCAGCGCGGTGCGCACGGCCACCAGGTCGCCGGGCTCGGAGACCACCTCGAAGTTCTCGCCGAGGTCGTTGACCTCCTCGGCGCCGGCGTCGAGGACGGCCATCAGGACGTCGTCCTCGGTCTGCTCGCCCTTGGGCAGGGTCACCACGCCCTTGCGGGTGAACAGGTAGCTCACCGAACCCGGGTCGGCCATGTTGCCGCCGTTGCGGGTCATCGCGGTGCGCACCTCGGTGGCGGCGCGGTTGCGGTTGTCGGTGAGGCACTCGATCAGCAGGGCGACGCCGTTCGGGCCGTAGCCCTCGTAGGTGATGTTCTGCCAGTCGGCGCCACCGGCCTCCTCGCCGCCGCCGCGCTTGCGGGCGCGCTCGATGTTGTCGTTGGGCACCGACGACTTCTTCGCCTTCTGGATGGCGTCGTAGAGCGTCGGGTTGCCGGCCGGATCGCCGCCGCCGGTGCGGGCCGCGACCTCGATGTTCTTGATGAGCTTGGCGAACATCTTGCCGCGCTTGGCATCGATGGCGGCCTTCTTGTGCTTGGTGGTAGCCCATTTGGAGTGTCCACTCATGAGGCTGTCCCTTCCTTGACCATGTCGACGAAGTATTGATGGACCCGCAGGTCACCGGTGACCTCGGGATGGAACGACGTGGCCAGCACGTCGTTCTGCCGAACAGCGACGATACGCCCCGCGGCGGGGCCGCCGGGCACGGTGGCCAGGATCGTCGTGTCCGGACCGGCCGATTCGACCCACGGCGCGCGGATGAACACCGCGCGCAGCGGATCGGCGTCGGGCCGGTCGGTGATGCCCGCGAAGTCCAGATCGGCCTCGAAGGACTCGACCTGCCTGCCGAAGGCGTTGCGCCGGACGGTGACGTCCAGCGCGTCCAGATGCCGCGCGTCGTCCCGGGTGTCGAGGATCGTCGACGCCAGCAGGATCATGCCCGCGCACGACCCGTAGGCGGGCAGCCCGTCGGCCAGGGCCGCGCGCAACGGCTTGTAGAGCTCGAAGACGTCCAGGAGCCTGCTCATCGTCGTCGACTCCCCGCCCGGGATCACCAGGCCGTCGACGGAGCGGAGTTCCCGCTCCCGCCGGACCGGCACGGTCGTCACCCCGCACGCCGCCAGGGCGTCGGTGTGCTCGCGCACGTCGCCCTGCAGGGCCAGGACGCCGATGACCGTCACGAATCGGCCTGCTTCATGATCGAGACCTGATCGGCCGGGACGTTGGTGCGGGTGAGACCCTCCTGGGTCACCGCCGCCACCATGCGTCCGGATCGGTCGAACAGGCGCCCCTGGGTGAGCGAGCGGCCGCCGCCCGCCGACGGCGAGGTCTGGTCGTAGAGCAGCCAGTCGTCGGTGCGGAACGGGCGCAGGAACCACATCGCGTGGTCGAGGGAGGCGGTCTGGGCCTGGGTGCCCGGGTGCGGCACGGTCGCCGAGCTGAGCAGGGTCATGTCGCTCATGTAGGCCAGGGTGCAGACGTGCAGCAGCTGGTCGTCGGGCAGCGGGTCGCGGTAGCGGAACCAGACGCGCTGCTGGGCGGCGAGGGAGGGATGGAGTTCGAGCGACTCACGGGGCACCACGCGGACGTCGAACTTCTCCCACTCCTGGTAGAGCGAGCGCACCGCGGCGTCCGGGTGGTCCTTGCGGTCGGGCAGCTCCTCCGGGTCCACCGCGAGCGGCATGACGTCGTGGTGCTCGGGCCCCTCGTCGCCGGTGACGTGGAACGACGCCGACATCGAGAAGATCGCCTCGCCGTTCTGCACCCCGGTGACGCGCCGGGTCACGAACGACCGCCCGTCGCGGATCCGGTCCACCAGGAAGATCGCGGGCTGGTCGGACTTGCCCGGCCGCAGGAAGTACCCGTGCAGCGAATGGACGTCGAACCCGGAGCCGACGGTCTTGGTGGCGGCGACGAGCGCCTGGCCGGCGACCTGTCCGCCGAAGGTCCGGCGCAGCACGCTCGGGAAGACCCCGCCGCGATAGATGTCGTCGTCGATCCGTTCGATCGACAAGATCTCTTCAATACTCGGCACCCGCCGATTATCGCACCTCCCCGACCGCCGCCGAGGCGCCGGTACGTTGAAACCATGACGGCATACACCGACACTTCCCTGTCCACCGGTCTGCGCGGCGTCCTCGACGGACGCTGGGCGGCCACCCGCGACGAGGTCCGCCGACACATCGACGACGCCGGGCTGGTGCCGCGGGCCGGACTGAGCCTGCCCGAGTACCGCGCCCGGGTCCTCGAGCTGATGCGCGAGATGGTGCCGATGGGCTTCCCGGCCCAGGGGTTCTCCTCCGCCGACGGGCCCGGCGACCCGGGCGCGGCGGTGACGGCCATCGAGACGCTCGGCTACGGCGACCTCTCGCTGATGGTCAAGGCCGGCGTGCAGTGGGGGCTGTTCGGCGGGGCGATCGAGAACCTGGGCACCGCGCGCCACCACGAGGAGTACCGCCGGGGCCTGATCGACCTGGACGTGCTGGGCTGTTTCGCGATGACCGAGACCGGCCACGGCTCCAACGTCCAGGCCCTGGAGACCACCGCCACCTACCTGCCCGAGACCGAGGAGTTCGAGATCCACTCGCCGACGCCGTCGTCGCGCAAGGACTACATCGGCGGCGCGGCCGAGCACGCCCGCTACGCCGCGGTGTTCGCGCAGCTGGTCACCGCCGGTCCGGGCGAGGAGCCGCACAGCCGCGGCGTGCACTGCTTCGTGGTCCCGCTGCGCGACGCCGACGGCGCCGATCTGCCGGGTGTGGTCACCTCCGACTGCGGCTACAAGGGCGGTCTGCCCGGCGTCGACAACGGCCGGATCGCCTTCGACCGGGTCCGGGTGCCGCGGACCGCGCTGCTCGACCGGTACGCCGGCGTCGCCGCCGACGGCACCTACTCCAGCCCGATCGAGTCGGACAACCGTCGTTTCTTCACCATGCTCGGCACGCTGATCCGCGGCCGCGTGACGGTCGGCGCCGCCGGTGGCGCGGCCGGGCGCCTGGCCCTCACCCTGGCCGTGAAGTACGCCCTGCATCGCCGCCAGTTCTCCGGCCCCGGCGACGGCGGCGAACTGCTGCTCCTGGACTACCGCACGCATCAGCGGCGCCTGCTGCCGCTGGTCGCCCGGGCCTACGCGTTCGCGCTCGCCCAGAACGAGGTGGTCGAGGAACTCCACGAGATCCAGACCCGGGACCCCGACGACGTCGACCCGGGCGTCCTCCGACGGCTGGAGGCCAAGGCCGCAGGCATCAAGTCCGGCCACACCGCGCTCGCCTCGCGCGCCGCGATCGAGGCCCGCACCGCGTGCGGCGGCGCCGGATACCTGGCCGAGAACCGGCTCTCCCTGATCCGCGACGACCTCGACGTCTTCACCACCTTCGAGGGCGACAACCTGGTGATGGCTCAGCTCGCCGCCAAGCAGCTGCTCACCGACTACGCCGCCGAGGTCGACGGCCTGGACGCCGGCGGCTGGGTGCGTTTCGTCGCCGGGATGGCCCGCGAGGTGACCGCCGAGAAGACCGGTATCCGCCAGCTCGTCCAGACCCTGCTCGACGACTCCGACGAGACCCCCGGCAAGAGCGCACTGACCCGCCCGGACACCCAGCTCGCCCTGTTCCGGGGCCGCGAGGACCATCTGGTGCGGACCGCGGCGGCCCGGATGCGGCGGGCCGCCGACGACGACGTGGACGCCTTCGAGGTGTTCGCCTCCACGCAGGACCACCTGGTCAAGGCCGGGGAGGCGCACATCGAGCGCATCGTGCTGGAGAGCATGCAGAACGCGATCGTCCGGCTCGACGCCGGGTCACCGGTGCGCGCGGCCCTGGAGGACGTGCGCGATCTGTTCGTCTACTCCGCGCTCGAAGCCGACCTGGGCTGGTTCCTGATGCACCGCTTCGTGTCGGTGGAACGCGCCAAGGCGATCCGCCGCGGCGTGAACGAGCTCTGCGGCCGGGTGCGGCCGATCGCCGGCGATCTGGTGGACGCCTTCGGGATCCCCGCCGTCGCCCTCGACGTCCCCATGCTCACCGACGCCTCGTCGACGGTGTGACCGCCGGGTGAGGAGCCCCGTCGGCTCCCCCACCGACGGAGACCGGCCCGCACACCGGGAACGGTGTGCGGGCCGGTCGAGCGGTTCGCTGCGTCGGGTCCGCCGGTCAGCGGGACCCGACGTCACTCGTCGGAGCCGGGCTCCTCGGCGTCGGTCGTCTCCGCCTCGGCGGCCTCGGCATCGGCGGCTTCGGCATCGGCGGACGCGCGGGCGCGCACCAGGACGACGGTGACGTTGTCGTGTCCCCCGGACTCCAGCGCGCATTCGACGAGCGCCTGCGTGGCCGACTCCAGGTCGGGTGAGGCCGAGAACACCGCGGAGATCTCGGTGTCGGTCAGTTCGCCGTTGAGGCCGTCCGAGCACAGCAGCACGGTGTCGCCCGGCACCACCGGGAACGCGTAGAAGTCGGCCTGCGGCATCGTCATGCCCGCGCCGAGGGCACGGGTGATGACGTTGCGGCGCGGATCGACGCGCGCCTGCTCCGGCGTGAGGAAGCCGCTGTCGACCAGTTCCTGCACCTGGGAGTGGTCCACGCTCACCGCATGGAGCGTGCCGCCGCTGATCAGGTAGGTGCGCGAATCGCCGATGTTGAAGGCCACCCAGTGCGGCTTCCCGCCGTCGACGGCCAGCACGACGCCGGTCGCGGTGGTGCCGGCCCGGCGAGCGGAATCGCCCTCCAACGCACCGATCCGCTCCTGCGCCTCCACCAGCAGACCCTCCAGCGCACCGGAGGTCTGGGCCAGCGTGGCGCCGACCGGGGCGTCGGCGAGCGTCTCCAGCGCCGCCTCGCTGGCCAGTTCACCGCTCTCGTGACCGCCCATGCCGTCGGCGAGCAGGTAGCGGCCGGGCAGGGCGAGCGCGGCGTCCTCGTTGGCCGCGCGCACCTTGCCCACATGACACGCGACGGCCCACTCCATGGTCAGGCCCTCGACGTCGTCGCTGCCCGAAACCCGGGTGTCTCGCAGAATCACCGTCTCGCTCATATGTGCCTCTCCTCGCCGCCGGCGGTCACCAGCCGCGTTCTGCCAGACGATGCGGCTGCGGGATCTCGTCGACGTTGATGCCGACCATCGCCTCACCGAGCCCGCGCGAGACCTCGGCCAGCACGTCGGGGTCGTCGTGGAAGGTGGTCGCCTTGACGATCGCAGCGGCACGCTGTGCCGGATTACCCGACTTGAAGATACCCGAACCGACGAACACGCCCTCGGCACCGAGCTGCATCATCATCGCCGCGTCGGCCGGGGTGGCGATGCCGCCCGCGGTGAACAGGGTCACCGGCAGCTTGCCCTCGCGGGCCACCTCGACGACGAGGTCGTACGGGGCCTGCAGCTCCTTGGCCGCCACGTAGAGCTCGTCCTCCGGGAGCGAACCGAGCCAACGGATCTGGTCGCGCAGCTTGCGCATGTGGGTGGTGGCGTTGGAGACGTCGCCGGTGCCGGCCTCGCCCTTGGAGCGGATCATCGCCGCGCCCTCGGTGATCCGGCGGAGCGCCTCACCCAGATTCGTGGCACCGCAGACGAAGGGCACCGTGAAGGCGAACTTGTCGATGTGGTTGCTGTAGTCGGCCGGGGTGAGCACCTCGGACTCGTCGATGTAGTCGACGCCGAGGCTCTGCAGGATCTGCGCCTCGACGAAGTGTCCGATACGGGCCTTGGCCATGACGGGGATCGAGACGGCCTCGATGATGCCGTCGATCATGTCCGGGTCGCTCATCCGGGAGACGCCGCCCTGGGCCCGGATGTCGGCCGGGACGCGCTCGAGCGCCATGACGGCCACGGCGCCCGAGTCCTCGGCGATCTTGGCCTGCTCGGGCGTGACCACATCCATGATCACGCCGCCCTTGAGCATCTCGGCCATTCCGCGCTTGACGCGCGCCGTGCCTGTGGTCGGAATGTTCGTGGACTCGTTGGTCACTCGGTAGCTCCTGGTGTGTCGATTCGACGGCTCTGCGCCGCGTGGATTGCCCGTCCGCTCCCCGCTGGGACCTTCATCCCCGGTACGCGAACGTGACCAGTATTCCCGATCCGTTCCGGATCGGGTCCAGGTGGGTCAGTCCTGGCTCACTCGTTCACTGATCTCGAAGTAGTCCGGCAGGGGCGCGTGGCCGCCCAGCCGCAACCAGCGGACCATCCGCCGCGAACCCAGAGTCCGGGCGTCGCGGACCGAGTCGTTGTAGAAGCGTCGCGCGATGCTGATCCGGGCCTGCGCGTCGGCCAGTTCCGCGGTGAGCGCCGCGGGCCGGTCGGCGGGGTCGCTCTGGGCGAGCACGGTCGCCAGGTGGTTCTCAGCGAGTTCACGCTCTCCCGGGAGCGCGTCCTCGGCGGCGATCGCGGCCGAGGTGAGACGGCCGGCGAACGCGGGATCGCTCGCCGAGGCGGCGATCGCCCGGGCCACCACGGCACGACGGTCCAGCGCCGCCACCAGCGACGTCCTCGACAGATCCACCCGGACGTTCAGGCGGTGCAGGCGGGTGGCCCGGGTGGCGGCGAGGGTCGCCGGCCACAGCAGTGCGATGAGGACGAGGACGATCAGGACGACGACGGCGACCTCTGCGGGAACGGTCATCAGTCGGACACCACGACCGGATCGGCCCCCAGCGTCACGGTCTCGTAGACCTTCAGGATCTGGTCGGCGACCCGCGACCAGTCGTACCGGTCGGCGCGCAGACGCCCGCGCGCGACCAGTTCGGTGCGGGCCAGATCGTCGTCGAGCAGTTCGATCACCGCATCGGAGAGCGCACCGGGCGAGCCGGTCTCCACCAGCCGGCCCGCGGCGCCGTCGTCGAGCACCCGGGCGAAGGCGACGAGGTCGCTGGCGACCACCGCGGCGCCGGCGGCCATGGCCTCGACCAGCACGATGCCGAAGCTCTCGCCGCCCAGATTGGGGGCGATGTAGACGTCGGCGCTGCGCAGGGCACGGGCCTTGGTCTCGTCGTCGACCATACCGAGGAACGTCAGGTGCCGCGCCAGATCGCCGGCCCGGCGGCGCAGCGCGGCCTCGTTGCCGCCGCCGACCACCAGCACCGTCAGGTCGGGATACCGTTCGACGATGCGCGGCAGCGCCCGCATCAGGATGTCGATGCCCTTGCGCGGCTCGTCGAAGCGACCGAGGAAGACCAGCGTGCGCCCCTCGCGGGGGAACCCCTCGAGCGGCTCGACGCGGGCGAACTGGTCCACGTTGATGCCGTTGGGGATCTCCACGGCGTCGTTCCCGAGCGATTCCATCTGCCAGCGCCGGGCCAGCTCGGAGACGGCGATCTTGCCGGTGATCCGCTCCCGGTACTGGCGCAGCATGCCGTCGAAGGTCGCGAGCCACAGCGATCTGGTGGTGGCGGTATGAAAGGTGGTGACGATCGGGCCGGTGGCGACCATCAGCGAGAGCAGCGACAGACTCGGCGCGTTCGGTTCGTGGATGTGGAGCACGTCGAACTCGTGGTCGGCGATCCAGCGCCGCACCCGACGCAGGCCCTTCGGCGAGAAGTTCACCCGCGAGACCGAGCCGTTGTACGGGATGGCCAGTGCTCTTCCCGCGGAGTCGACGTAGTCGGCGAGGTCGGTCTCCGGGGCCGCCGGGGCCAGCACCCGCACCTGGTGGCCGCGGCGCAGGAACACCTCGGCCAGTTCGATCACGTGGGCCTGGACGCCGCCGGGGACGTCGAACGAGTACGGGCAGACCATGCCGATCTTCACGACAGGCTCTCCCGCCGCCGATCGGACCAGTCCGCCTCCCACAGCGGCTGCAGCATGTGCCAGTCGGCCGGGGCGGTCGCGATGCCCGTCTCGAACGCCGACGCGACGCGCTGGGTGGTGGCCGCCACGTCGTCGACGTCGACCTCGGCGACCCGGATGAGCGACGTGTCCGGTCCGGTGTAGCTGTGGTGAATCGCCAGCAGGCGGGCGCCGGTCTCGATCGCCAGTTTCGCCGGGCCCGCGGGCATCCGGGTCGGTTCGCCGAAGAAGGTCACCGGGACGCCGTGCCGGGACAGGTCGCGGTCGCCGAGCAGGCAGACCATGCCGCCGGCGCGCAGGCGCTGCGCGAGCGCGTCGAACGGCGGCTGCTCACCGCCGGTGAGGGGGAACACCTCGAAACCGAGCGATTCGCGGTATTCGACGAACCGATCGAACAGCGACTCCGGCTGCAGACGTTCCGCGACGGTCGCGAACCGCCCGTAGTGGGCGACGAGCCAGACCCCGCAGGTGTCCCAGTTCCCCGAGTGCGGCAGGGCGAAGACGACGCCCCGGCCGGAGTCGACGCAGTCGGCGACCAGTTCGCGGCCGCCGGGCGAGAACGACGTGTTCGCGACGATCCGCGCCGGATCGGTGGTCGGGAGCCGGAAGGCCTCGCGCCAGTACCGCGCGTACGACCGCATCGCCTCGGCGACGAGCCGATCGGGCACGCCCTCGGGCGTGGTGCCGAGCACCCGCGCCAGATTCGCGCGGAGCTGCCGCGGCCCGCCGTCGCGCCGGCCGACGAGCTCGCCCGCGCCGTCGAAGAGGGTCCGGGCGACGCGTTCGGGAGCGAAGCGCACCGCCGCCCAGCCCGCGCGGTAGCCCAGATCCGCCGCCGTCTCCTGCCAGCGCGCCATGTGATCAGTCCTCGTCGTCGTTCGCCGGTGCCGCGGCGATCGGGATCAGGTCCCGGGCGCCCGGCGAGGTGTAGATGGACCACATCCGCTGGCAGACGGTGAAGACGCTGAGCACCGCCAGCGCCCACATCGCCACGTGGATCGACCACCACCAGTGCAGTCCGGGGAACGTGGTGAATCCGGCGCCGACCAGCACGATGATCAGCCGTTCGGGCCGCTCGATGAGGCCGCCGTCGCCCTGCAGACCGGCCGCCTCCGCGCGCGCCTTGGCGTACGAGATCACCTGCGAGGTGACCAGGCAGATCAGCGTGGCGATCAGCAGCAGACCGTGCGGGCGCTGCACCGCGGCCCAGTAGGCCAGGGCGCCGAAGATCGCGCCGTCGGCGATGCGGTCGCAGGTGGCGTCGAGCACCGAGCCGAAGCGGGTGCCGCCGCCGCGCTGGCGGGCCATCGCACCGTCGACCATGTCGAACATCACGAAGGCCCAGCACACCAGCGCACCGGCGAACAGGTGACCCTGCGAGAACAGTCCGATCGCGGCGGCCACCGTGGCGACGGTGCCCACGATCGTCATCAGATCCGGGGTGAGACCGAGCTTCAGCAGGAACCGGCCGAGCGGGTTGGTCACGGTGGAGACCAGTTCGCGGCCCTTGAAACTGATCACCGCGCCCCCTCCGAGGAGTCCCACGCCGCGGCCAGGAGTTCCCGCGTGTCCTTGAGCAGCTGCGGGATCACCTTGGTGCCGCCGACGACGGTGATGAAGTTCGCGTCCCCGGTCCAGCGCGGCACGATGTGCTGGTGCAGGTGTTCGCTGAGCGAACCGCCGCCGGCCGAACCGAGGTTCAGTCCGACGTTGAACGCGTCCGGGTGCGAGACCGACTTGATCACCCGGATCATCCGCTGCGTGAACGCCATCAGCTCGGCCGACTCGGCCGGGGTCAGATCCTCCAGCGCCGCGACCTGACGGTACGGCACCACCATCGTGTGCCCGGGGTTGTACGGGTACAGGTTCAGTACCGCGTACACCTGTTCGCCGCGGGCGACGATGAGGCCGTCCTCGTCGGTCATCCGGGGGATGTCGAGGAAGGGGTGACCGGTCAGCTCCCCGCCGTCGGAGGCGGTGCTGGGCTGTTCGGACGTGATGTAGCTCATCCGGTGCGGCGTCCACAGCCGCTGGAGCTGATCGGCGGGGCTCATCGGCGTTTCCGCGCGGCTTCGAGCACGACCTTCATGGTCTCGGCGGTCGGCGAGTCGTTGCGGCGCGACTCCTCCCACTCGTCGATCGCCACGACGGCGTCGTCGACCGGCACGCCGTTGAGCTGGGTGCCGTCGCGGAACCGGAAGCTCACCGCCGCGGCCTCGACGTCGCGTTCACCGGCCAGCAGCATGAACGGCACCTTGGCGGTGGTGTGGTTGCGGATCTTCTTCTGCATGCGGTCGTCGGAGTGGTCCACCTCGGCGCGCACCCGGCGGCCCTTGAGACGGTTGATCACCGTCTGCAGGTGCGGGGCGAAGGCCTCGGCGACCGGGATGCCGACCACCTGCACCGGGGAGAGCCAGACCGGGAAGGCGCCGGCGTAGTGCTCGGTGAGCACGCCGAAGAACCGCTCGATGGAACCGAAGAGGGCGCGGTGGATCATCACCGGGCGCTTCTTGGTGCCGTCGGAGGCGGTGTACTCCAGGTCGAAGCGCTCGGGCAGGTTGAAGTCGAGCTGGATCGTCGACATCTGCCAGGTGCGGCCGAGCGCGTCCTTGGCCTGGACCGAGATCTTGGGGCCGTAGAACGCGGCGCCCTCGGGGTCGGGGATCAGCTCCAGGCCGGAGGCCTCGCCGACGCGGCGCAGCGTCTCGGTGGCCTCGTCCCAGACCTCGTCGGTGCCGACGTACTTCACCGGGTCCTTGGTGGAGAGCTCCAGGTAGAAGTCGTCGAGGCCGTAGTCCTTGAGCAGCTGCAGCACGAACTGGAGCGTGGTGGTGAGCTCCTCGTCGATCTGCTCCTGGGTGCAGAAGATGTGCGCGTCGTCCTGGGTGAAGCCGCGGGCGCGGGTGAGGCCGTGCACCACGCCGGACTTCTCGTAGCGGTACACCGAACCGAACTCGAACAGCCGCAGCGGCAGTTCGCGGTAGCTGCGGCCGCGCGAAGCGTAGATGAGGTTGTGCATCGGGCAGTTCATCGGCTTGACGTAGTAGTCCTGGCCGGGTTTGCGCACGGTGCCGTCGTCGTTGTACTCCGCGTCCAGGTGCATGGGCGGGAACATGCCCTCGGCGTACCAGTCGAGGTGACCGGAGACCTCGAACAGGTGCCCCTTGGTCACGTGCGGGGTGTTGACGAACTCGTAGCCCGCGGCGGCGTGCTGCTCGCGCGAGTAGTCCTCCATCTCGCGGCGGATGATGCCGCCCTTGGGGTGGAAGACCGGCAGTCCCGAGCCGAGTTCGTCGGGGAAGCTGAACAGGTCCAGCTCGCTGCCCAGCCGGCGGTGGTCGCGTTTCTCGGCCTCGGCCAGCCGGTCGAGGTACAGGTCCATCGCCTCGGTCGACTCCCAGGCGGTGCCGTACACGCGCTGCAGGTCGGCCAGGCTCTGATCGCCGCGCCAGTAGGCGGCCGAGCTGCGGGTCAGCTTGAACGCCGGGATGTACTTGGTGGTCGGGACGTGCGGTCCGCGGCAGAGATCGCCCCACACGCGGTCGCCGGTGCGCGGGTTGAGGTTGTCGTAGGCGGTGAGCTCTCCCCCGCCGACCTCCATGACCTCGTCGTCGTCGGCGGCGCCCTTGTCGTCGATCAGTTCGAGCTTGAACGGCTCGCCGGCCAGTTCCTCCCGGGCGGCGTCCTTCGACCCGTACACCCGGCGCGAGAACCGCTGACCGGACTTGATGATCTGCTTCATCTTCTTCTCGAGGGCCTTGAGGTCCTCGGGGGTGAACGGGTCGTCCACCTGGAAGTCGTAGTAGAAGCCGTCGGTGATGGGCGGGCCGATGCCGAGCTTGGCGGTCGGGTTCAGGCTCTGCACCGCCTGCGCGAGGACGTGTGCGGCCGAGTGGCGGATCACGCTGCGACCGGCCTCGGAGTCGGCGGGCACCGGCGACACCTCGGTGTCGGCGGCCGGCGCCCACGAGAGATCACGCAGGGTGCCGTCGGCTTCGGCGACGACGACGATCGCCTGCGGACCCCTGTTCGGCAGATCGAGCTCGCGCATCGCCTCGCCCGCGGTAGTGCCTGCCGGTACCCGGAAGGATTCCGGCAGGGCGACTCGTTCGGGGGCTTGGTCGGACACGGTGCGGACTCCTCGGTGACGTTCGGTGACGAATTCGGTTCAGCGCGCCGTCTCCGCGACGGTGACGGCGTTCGCGTTGAATCGTATCGGGTCGGCGCCCCGGGTCCACCACAGCGTGACCGCGAGAGTCGTCAGAAACACGATCAGGTAGTCCGCGGAGGCGAACAACGACCCGGCCCACTCCCATCCGCGCGGATCCGGGTGCCACAGGAGGCGGAACAGGCCGAACTGCCACCAGGTGACGCCGCTCGGCTCGGTGCGCAGGCTCGGCCACACCACCGCCGCGACGAACACGCCGGTCGCGACGAGCCAGGTGAACCAGGTCCGCGGCCGGGCGCGCTGCACGGCATCGCTCGCACGCACCAGCACGATCAGGAACAGCGGCACCATCCACACCCAGTGATGCCCCCACGAGAACGGGGCCACGGCGCACGAGGTGAGACCGGCCAGCGTCACGGCGAGCATCGTCGCCCCGGCCCGATGCGCCCGCCACACCGCGTACAGGGCGAGCAGCGCGAGGGCGGTGCCCACCGGAAGCCAGAGCCAGCCGGGTGCGTGCCAGAGACCCAGGACGCCGAGCCGGACCAGGAACCCGTTGAGTGACTGGTTCGCGACCGCGTCGACCGGCCCGATCCGCGAGGTGTCCTGCAGGGTGGCGGTCCAGTACTCCCAGGCCTGCCCGCGCAGCACCGCGAGCCCGACCAGGATCGTCCCGGCGAAGGTCGCGACCGCGACCGCCACCGCCCGCCACTGCCGGGTGGCGACGAGATGGCAGCAGAAGAACAACGGCGTCAGTTTGATCCCGGCGGCCAGTCCGACCCCGATCCCCCGCCACCGGCCGAGCGGCAGCGTCAGACAGCCGACCACCAGGACCGCGATGATCAGGTTGATCTGCCCGTTCCACAGCGTGGTCCGCACCGGTTCCAGGAGGGTCGCGGCCAGCGATGCC
Organism: Gordonia sp. (in: high G+C Gram-positive bacteria); assembly: GCF_047600385.1. Classification (GTDB taxonomy): domain Bacteria; phylum Actinomycetota; class Actinomycetes; order Mycobacteriales; family Mycobacteriaceae; genus Gordonia. The sequence goes on from NZ_JASGKZ010000001.1 coordinate 3,243,607, forward strand.
GAGGCGGTCGCGAACCAGAAGCGCCCGTCGCGCCGGAAACCGAGCGCGCGCAGGGTCATCGCCACCAGCAGGATCAGGCACACCACGCTGATCGACTTCACGACGACGACCGCGGCCACCGACCCGATCAGCCCCAGCGGGACCATCAGGATCGCCGCGAACGGCGTGTACGTGAACTGCCAGATCTTGTAGACCGGGCCGTCGTACAGGGGGCCGTGGCCGAGGACCGCACGTCCGCCGCCGCGGTACACCCGGGCGTCGACGCCGTTGCCCCAGATCCCGTAGACCTCCCAGAAGGGCCAGAACGCGAGCTGCCAGATCAGCGCCGCCAGGGCGAGCGCTCCGAGCACGCCGAGCACCGGGCCCGGGATCGTGCGCCTCGGCGGATCCCCGGGTACGACGGTGCTCGAACGCACGTCGGGACCCTCGTGCGTGACTGGACCGGCCTCCATCCTCACGGAGGCGACGCTACGCCGTCGCGCCGCGGGCGCGACGAGGGCGCGCGGGCGGGTCCGGAATGCGTCGTACACGAGCAGTCCGCGGATTCACCGATGCGCCCGACCCCTTGGAACCGCCGATGCATCCGGGGGTCGTCGTACCCCCGACTTACACTGGGCGCCATGGTGATGGCCGACAGAGACGGTGTGCGGAGTTCGACGGGCGCGGACGCCTTCTTCACGATGACCGGGCTCACCGAGACGGTGCTCAACGGGCTGCTCCGGGTGCCGTTCCGCAGACCGTGGGCGGGGCCGTCGGGACTGCTCGACAACATCGGTCACACGATCACCCGCCAGGCCGCCCGCACCGTGGCCGGCTACTCGCTGGGGCTGCCGATCGAGGACTTCCGCGCGATGGAGCGGACCATCGACCGCGCGGTGTCGACGGTGTTCCCGCTCGTCGTCGGCACGCTCGGCCGGGTGGAGATCGAACGCGAGACGATCGCGGGCGTCGAAGGCATCTGGTGCCGTGCCGAGGAGCGGGTCCAGACCGACGACGACGGCGCCCCGCTCCCGATCCGCGGCACCGTCCTCTACCTGCACGGCGGCAGCTTCTTCGGCACCACGCCGATGATGTACTCGCTGTTCGCCGCTGCGCTCGTCCGGATCACCGGCTGCGAGATCTTCCTCCCCGACTTCCGGGAGGCGCCCGAGTTCCCGTTCCCTGCGGCCCTGCACGACGTCGCCGACGTCTACCGAGAACTCCTGCGCCGGTGCCCGTCGGAGCATTCTGATCCTGGCCGGCGATTCGAGCGGCGGCGGACTCGCCACCTCGCTGGTCCGGTACCTGCACGACGAGGACCTCCCCGAACCCGCGGCGATGGCGCTCTTCTCCCCGGAGGTTGATCTGGATCTGGGGCGCCCGTCGATCACCGAGAACGCCTCGAACGACGTGCTCCCGTGGAGCCTGTCCGTCGCGCCCTACCTGCGGGGTGTGCAGCCCGGCGATGCGCGGGTCTCGGCCGTCAACGCCACGATGGATCCCGCGTGGTATCCGCCGACCTTCGTCTGCTGGGGGTCGGACGAGATGTTCCGGGACGGGACCCGCGCCTACGTCGCACGGCTCCGCGAGGCGGGCGTGCCGGTGAAGGCGATCGAGGAACCCGGGATGTTCCACGTCTTCCCGATCCTGATGCCGTGGTCCGAGGCGACCAGACGGGTCCTGGAGGAGCTCCGCGGACTCACCGCCGAACGGGTCGAACCGGCCGCGCCGCAGTTCCGGGGAATAGGCTGACGCCCATGGTCATGGCAGACAGGGACGGCGTCGAGGTCGCCACCGGGCCCATCAAGTTCCTCGCGGTGACGGGGCTGGTGGGCACGATGGTCAACGGGCTCGCCCGGGTGCCGTTCGCACGTCCGTGGCAGGGGCCGGCGGGGATCCTGGACAACATCGGCCGGTCGGTCACCCGCCAGGCGGTGCGCTCGTTCCTGGGATACCTGCTCAGCCTGCCCATCGAGGAGTACCGGGCGATGGAGAAGGTGCTCGACCAGGTCTGCTCCGCCGTGCTGCCGCCCGTGGTCGGCGGGGTGGGCCGGGTGGAGATCGAGAAGGACCGGGTCGGCGGCGTCGACGGCGTCTGGGTGCGCTCCAAGGACGACGTCCAGGTGGATCGCCGCGGCGATCCGATCGCGATCCGCGGGACCATCCTCTACCTGCACGGCGGCGGCTACGTGGCGACGACGCCGATGATGTACACGATGTTCGCCGCCGCGCTGGTCCGGCTCAGCGGCTGCCGGATCTTCATCCCCGACTACCGGATGGCGCCGGAGTTCCCCTATCCGGCGGGCATGCACGACGCCGCCGCCGTCTACCGCGCCTTCCTCGATTCCGGGATCCCCGCCGAGCACCTGATCCTGGCCGGCGACTCCGGGGGCGGCGGCCTGGCGACGTCGCTCGTCATCCATCTCCGGGAGCAGGGGCTGCCGCGGCCGGCGGCGATGGCGCTGTTCTCCCCCGAGGTGGATCTGGATCTGAGCGACGACTCCGTCGTCGAGAACGCCCGGTCGGACGTGCTTCCGTGGAGCATCCCGGTGGCGCCGTATCTGAAGGGCGCCCTGCAGCCCGGCGACGATCGGGTATCGACGCGCTACGCCCACCCCGATCCGGAGTGGTTCCCGCCCACCTTCCTGTGTTGGGGCGGCGAGGAGATGTTCCGGGACAGCTGCCGGGCGTTCGCCGAGCGGCTCCGCGGAGCGGGTCTGCTGTTGAAGGCGATGGAGGAGGAGGGCATGTTCCACGTCTTCCCGCTGCTCCTGCCCGCGTCGGAGGCCTCCAAGCGGGTGTTCCGTGCGCTCGCCGAGTTGGCCGCGGAGAACGTGACCCCGGCCGACGAGGTGCCCTCGGTCGAGAACGTCGGCCTCTGAGCGCGACCGTCTGAGGGCTTCTCCCCGATGGATCCCGACGACGCGGCGGGGCCTTCTCACTCGGTGGGGCCGTCGACGCGGTACCGCAGCCGAGATGCTCCCGTCGGACATCGGTTCGGCGCCGAGCGGGGAGAACGCCACCGGGACGGCCGCGGAGTACTTCTCGTTCGCCTCGAACAGCGAGTTCGTGTGGTTCTCGCCGTCGGCCAGCGGCATCAGCAGGATGCTGACCTCGTCGCACAGGCCGTCGCGGATCATCGACCAGTTGAGGTTGGCGCCGCCGCCGAGGATCACCTCGTCGACGTCGAACACCTCGCCGATCCGTGCGACGGCCGTCGCCATGTCGACGCGGTCGTCGCCGACGATCAGGTACGACACCCCGATCGACCGCAGGTACGCCTTGTACGTCTCCGCCGCCCGATTCGACAGCAGGGCGACGACGTGCGGTCGCACGTCGAAGTAGTCGAAGCCGTTCGACGTCCACGGCAGGGTGCCCGCGCCGTCGACCGCGAAGTAGTACACCGGCGCGTCCGGGTCGGCGACGAAGTCGCCCGCCGGCACGGGGAACGCCTCGGCGGGCAGGTCGAGGGCGTCGAGGTCCAGGGCGGGGGCGCCGCCGAGGATCGCCTCGCTGGTGCCGCGTCCGCTGATCCAGCCGCGATGCCCGCGATAGAAGCGGTCCGGGCCCAGGAAGAGGTCGAAGTAGATCCGTTGAGCGGCCATCCCCTCGGCGGTGAGGTTCGCGATGCCGTCGATCTTCCCGTTGAGCAGCGTGTGCATGTGGCAGATCACCGTGGGACGGGACATCGAACCTCCGTGGGGGCGAGTGGACGCCGCGCACACCGTCGTACGCGGCCGACTCCGACACTAGAGGAACGCTCCCGGTGGCCCCGAGACACTCCGGGTCCCGCCGCCGCGCGCACCGGGAGCCGCCCGGGTCTCATGCCGCCGTCGGGAAGACCGCCGCCGGTCGGGGATGTCGGACGTCCTCGCCTCGATCGAGCATCCTCGACCGGGTCCGGGATCGGTGTCGTGATTCTCGTCGCCGTCCGGCAGGAATCACGACACGGGATCCACCGAGGAACGAGGCCGCGAGTCGGGGGGGCGCCGCCGTCCCTCTCCGCGAGACTCTATCGACGGGGCTTTCGGAGTCGTCCGCGGCGGATCCGGGGCGCGCCGGTCCCCCGGCCGATGGCGTTCACGTAGCGGCGGCTCATCACCCGCTGTAGGCGTCGTCCCACGGCGCCGGCGGCCTTGGTGAGGGGGTGTCCGGGACGGGAGAAGGCGGCGACGGTGACGGTCACCGCACCGTCGTCGTCCATGGTGACCGCGAAGCGTTCCTCGCCGCGTTCCAGGTGGCCCGGGAGCGTGCCGTAGATCATCTCGGCGCGGCGGTCGGTGCGTTCGGCGCAGAGCACGAGGCAGGGGGAGGCGGCTGCGGCGGCACCGATGCCGAGCGGATGGACGTCGACCCGGTCGCCGGCGTGGAACGAGGTGACGCGGTCGCCGTTCGGCCGCCGCAGCGGTGCTCCGGCGAGGCGGTGGGCCGAGCCGTCGAGCAGACGGTCGGCGCAGCGCTCGAAGACCTGCTGTCCGCGGCCGACCACGGCGGACTCTTCGACGATGTGGAATCCGTTGTACACCAGTACTTCCCGCAGTCGCTCATCGGTGCCGAGGCGGGCCGTGGCGCCGTGCACCGGGGCCGGGTAGGTGAGATCTTCGGTGTTCATCATCGTTCCTCTCCACTGTCGGATCCCCGGATCGGACTCGGGATCCGTAGACGACGAAAGCCCGGAGAATCTCCGGGCTTTCGTCTGGTGCGCGATACAAGGATTGAACTTGTGACCTCTTCCGTGTCAGGGAAGCGCTCTCCCACTGAGCTAATCGCGCGAGTCTGATGAAGTTGACGTGCTTGTGGAGGTGGCGACGGGAATCGAACCCGTGTGCACGGCTTTGCAGGCCGTTGCCTCACCACTCGGCCACGCCACCAGGTGCGGAGAGGCTCGCGGGGATCTTCTGTGGCGAAGAACCCTGCGAGCCCGGCTCACTCCGAGCGGATGACGGGATTCGAACCCGCGACCCTCACCTTGGCAAGGTGATGCGCTACCAGCTGCGCTACATCCGCATGTCGGTGAAGCGTCTTGTGAACGCTGTGTCTCACCGGCGAGAAGAACATTAGCGGGACCGTCTCCCGAAATGCAAACCGGCCGGTGAACTTCCGGGTAACTCCTGGTCAGAAGCTTTCGTACGACTGCGGTCCGCATCCTCGACGACGTCGACGCCGCCCCGTTCGGCGCCCGGACGGGGCAGGAACCCACGGATCCACGCGGCCGACCCCCTCGTCTGCCGCACGACACCTCCTGTGATGTTCACCATGCCCAGGCCCTCATCTGTCGACTGAACCCGGGATCCCCGCCAGGAACGCAGGACCACTCGCTCGCCCGTCGGACCTCGGAACCCACCGAGGCGGCAGGACCATCTGCCGGCTGAGCCCCGGAACATCGCCGAGAACGAGGATCATCCGCCGGCTGAGCCGCGCGAGGAACGAAGTGACGAGCGGGTGTCGAAGTCTCCCCGCCTCGACACCGCCCCGGAACATCGACTGCGACTTCCGACACTCGCCGTGAGCCGTGAGCCGTGAGCCGTGAATCGAGTGATACGAACAACAAGCGACGAGGCATGCCGATCTCGAAATGAACGAACCGAACGGCGAGAACCGCAGAATCGACGAAAAACGGATGGGGACCCGGAATTCACCGGGTCCCCATCCGTATGGATATGGTGCGCGATACAAGGATTGAACTTGTGACCTCTTCCGTGTCAGGGAAGCGCTCTCCCACTGAGCTAATCGCGCGGGAATGAAATTGTGTACGTGGTGGAGGTGACGACGGGAATCGAACCCGTGTACACGGCTTTGCAGGCCGTTGCCTCACCACTCGGCCACGTCACCGCAGGCGAGTGATCGCATGCAGAACGCGGGCCCTCAACGGGGCCCGCTCCGAGCGGATGACGGGATTCGAACCCGCGACCCTCACCTTGGCAAGGTGATGCGCTACCAGCTGCGCTACATCCGCACGCTGATGAACTTCCGTCTTGTGGACTCCCGCTCACCAACGAGATAGAACATTAATCACTACCCCGCCGGATACACAAATCGGCTGGTCAGAGACATTTTTCCGTCTCTCCCGAGTGAGTCGACGTGCCCCGCAAGCGATTTCGGCGTTCACCACGAAGAATCACCGTGGCGAATCACCCTCGTGGTCCTGCCCGGTCGACGTTCCCCGCGAATTCGCCTCGTTGGACGTCTCCCCTGTTCATCGCGGGAACGCCACATCGCACCGTCTGCAACCGCTTTCCCGGCCCTCGGTTCAGCGCCTGCCCCGGTCGTGAATGGCACGACGACGCAGACACGGCACGACGAACAGCCGCGGGCCCGCCCGGTGCAGCGGCGATCGAGTTCGAGGACCCGTCCCCGCTCCCCGACCGAAGTCGTCGGACCGCCGCCGTCACGACACCTGTGGCGCACCCGCCTCCCCCAGAGTCCGCCCCGGTGCAGCGGCGCCTCGGCGTCACGAAACCTCACCTGTCCAGGCGATTTGGTCGCGCTCTGTTCCATGTGTAATCTCGTTTCTCGTGTGAAGCACTAGTGCAGACCACAGACACGGTCCCGTGGCTCAGTGGAAGAGCGTCCCGTTCACACCGGGAAGGTCGCTGGTTCGATCCCAGCCGGGACCACAATGAAAACCGCCTGGTCACAGGCGGTTTTCTCGCTTTCTGAGCCCTCGATTTCGTGGGACGTGAGCCCTGCGTGGGCCTCACGATCAGCGTGGGCCGTGGGCTTCACGTGGGCTCCCTGGTGGTTGCGGATTGTCGCCGTTACTCGGTAGCGTCGTTGGTGCCCGGTGCACGCCGGGTGCGACTCCCTGCCGGGAGGGTCAGGCAAACCCCGGCTATGGAAACAAACAGGGCAAACGGGCCCGCCTAGTGTGCACTGTCGCTCGCTCTCCGAAAGGAGCGGTCCGGTGCCTGCCGTTTCTGCCTCTGATAGCTCCGCTCATCCGCGCGAACTCTACGGCGACTTGCGCGTCTTCCGCCGCGATGAGGTCGCCGACCGTCTCGGCGTCTCCGTCGACGTCGTCGACCGCCTCATCAACGCCGGTGAGATGACCACCGTCCGGCCCCGCAAGAAGGGGCGGATCGTCCAGATCCCGGCCCGCAGTCTTCGGACCTACATCTACGGCGACGACGCCTGACCCGCACCCCGGTCGCGGCCCCGAAGTCTGCGACCGGGGTCTGCGGATCCTCCCCCACCGCAATCAGTCGTGCGGTCGCCTCCCTTCCCGCTCCGTCGGCGGAGCCGTCGGCGAGTCACGCCCTCGACCGAGCCCGCTCGTCCGAGGGAGAGACCATGACCACCACCGTCACCGAACCGCGCGCCTGGATCGGCTGCCCGGCCTGCTACAACGGCGGCCGTCTCGTCGGCCATTGGTACGGCATCACCGAGGCCGACGAGGTCGACCTCGCCTCCGTCCACCGCGGCTCCGGCGTGGGCTGGAAGCGCGCCGGCTGCGAGGAGCTGTGGTCGCCGCCTGGGTGCGCTCCGGTGGCTACGTTGGCCGAGGGGAACAGCGACCTGCCGTCGCTGAGCGACTTCGAGGACCGGTACCGAGGCTGCTGGCCGAGCTTCCGTGACTACGCCGTCGAGCTGGCCGAGGACCTCTGTCTCTTCGAGGGCATCGACGGAGACCGCGACGTCGTGCGCTACTTCGACTGGGACTCGTGGATCCGGGACCTGGAGATGTCGTGCACCGTGGTCGACGCACCCGACTGCTCCATCTACGTCTTCGCGAACCGCTGATGCGCGACCCCACGGACAACAGACAGCACCGACCTGTTCCACGTCGCCGTCGAGCTGATCCCAGAGGCCTGGCACGACGAGATCGCCTCCGACGCCCACGAGCAGGGCCGCACCATCGGCTACACCACCGCCCGTACCGGGCTCCGGGCCGTGACCGTCCGCCGCGTGCACACCCACCACGACCGCCGAGCCGGCGAGCCGGACTGGGAACAGCTCTCACAAGGTGCCCGTGTCGACGAGTGCTTCCCCGAGTACAACGGCATCGGGAGCCACGAGCTGCTCGACGAGCTGGGACTCAGCCCCGTCTACGTCCTGCTCGGAGCCTGACCCCGCACCACTCGCCCCCGGCCCAGCGGACCGGGACACCGAGCCCACGAACGCCCGGCTGCGCACCCTCACCGGCTTCGGCCAGACCACCGTGGCCGGCTGGGCCCGCGCCAAGCGCCGCGAGGTCGCCGCGGCGGCGCGCGGAGCCGCACCCATGCCCGAGGGGCTGGTCGACGCGCTCGGGCCCCTGTGGGAGAAGGCCCTCGACATCGCCCGCGACCAGCTCGCCGCCGAGCATCAGGCTCAGCTCACCGCCGTCGACGCCGAGGCCGACCGCGCGATCGCCGCTCAGGAGAAGGCCGAGACCGCCCTCGCCACCACCCCGACCGAGCTGTCCGAGCTGCGGGTCGCGTTCGACGCCGCCGAGCGCGCGGCCGAGGACCTGCGCCGAGCCGCCGGCACCCACGAGGCGACCGTGAGCATCGCCGAGGCCGCCCGGGTCCGGGCCGAGGAGGCGGCCCGTGCGGCCGAGATCGCCCACGCCGAGATCGGCGGCGAGATCAAGGCCGTGCGCAAGGAGCTGGCCGCCGAGCAGACCGCCCGAGCCGAGGTCGCCGAGCAGCTCGCCGCCGTCACCGCCACCCGGGACGATGCCGCCGAGGCGCTGCGGAGCGCCCGCGCCGAGGTCGCCGACCTGACGAGGCGGCTCACCGAGGCCGACGCCGGGCTGACTGCCGCGCGCCAGGCCGCGACCGAGGCAGGCGAGCGCGCCACGGCGGCCGAGCTGGCCCGGGAGCGTGTCGAGGCCGAGGCGGCGACCCTGCGCGAGATGCTCGCCGTGCTCCGGCCGGTGGACAGCACCGAGAACATCGAATAGTGACCTACATCACACGATCGCTCCGCTTATATAAGTAGAGAACCCCCGGAGCCTCGACGGCTCCGGGGTTTCTCGTCTCCTCGCTCCCGCGCAATCAGCGAACCGGCGACGACGCCGATCAGCGGGCACACGAGGCCGAGCGGGCTTCCAACTGGGCCGAGGCCCGCGCCACTGAGCGCATCCACGCCGCCGAGTCGGCCCAGGGCAAGGCCGAGACTGAGGTCAAGACACTGCGCAAGACGCTCGCGCTGATCTGGCCGTGCAAGACCACCTGAACCAACGGACTTGAGAGAACCCCTCACGGGGTTCTTTTTTTCGCCGGGCCGCCGCCGCTCACCGATGCTGTCGGCCCCGCCCACTACGATCGATCCATGACAGTGACGACGTCCGCTGGTTTCAAGAACAGCAACCTGAGCGCCCGATGACCGCTCCCGAGCCCAACCCCCAGCTCGACGCCGAGTACCGGGCACTCATCCGATCGCTCCACAAGGACACGATCGACACCGTCGTCGAGGTCCAGCGCTGGCTGAACCCGGACGCGATGCGAATCGCTACGCTCCACGGCTACAAGGAGCACGAAGAGGAACTGGCCAGGGACCTGGAGGCCGACTGGCGGGACCGAGTCGAACCGCGGATGTTCACACTGTCGCAGGGGCACCCCGACCCCGACGTGCGCTTCGCCGCCGACATCCTCATCAAGCGCCTCTGGTCACTCGTCATCGTCATGACCGAGCCGCAGCACTCGCGGTCCAAGACAAGGCCTGACGACGTAGTCGGCGTCACGATCCATCTGGTCCACGACGGCCTGAACCGCCTGCGACGCGCCGCCTACCACGCACCGTTTCGGGTGCACCGCTCCGAGCCGGACTTCGACGGCATCCCAACCGGGAACACCGAGCCGTTGCCGGACCGGATGCTCAAGACGATCTACGATCTGCAAGAAGCTGGCGTACTGCCCGAGAAGACCGGCGCCTTGCTCGATTCGTCGATCCCGGACGCCGTCAAGGCCCTATCCGACATCCTCTTCATGTCGGCCGCCGACCGCGCGCAGCTCTTCGCCGACGCCGACGTCGAGGACCCGACCGCTCCCGACCCGGCCGACTCCGCTCAGGGCACGGGCTTCGGCTTCACCTTCCCCGAGCGCAAGCCCGCAGACGACTGAGGCCGCTGCCAACAGGCAGCGGCCTCTTCGGTGCCTCTGAGGTCAGTTCTTCTTCGGCCTCGGCGCCTGCGGCGCTGCCAACCCGACCATCGACCGGCCCATCGTCCCGGTGCGAACCCGGGGATCAGGGGCAGGCGCCCCGCGCTGAACCGAGCGCGGAGTCGACTTGCCCATCGCTGATGTCTTCGAGCTGTTGTTCATCATCGGGAGCCTCCTGGGTTCAGTTCAGATGAATAGTAGTGCTTGCGATTGATCCACTTAAACCCTTCGTGCCGATTGACGCTCGCCACGTCGATCGGTCCCCCCACTGTATCCGGGCCCAGCAGGAAGTGAGAATACCCAGCGGTAACTTCCACCAGGAACTTCGCCAGCGCGATCGCGTCCGGGAACGGCATGGCCCGGAACACCGGCTGCCTGAACTGCTCCTTCAGGGCCTCGGCCAGCTCTTCGTGGCGATCCTCCGGCACCAGCTTCTCGATGCGCGCCATCAAGATCGGATCGATGCCGTAGAACAGGCGATTCGTCGCCACAGCCTGCGCGAATGCGATCCACCCGAAATCGCCGGTCGCCGCCACCTTCTCGATCGATGGCTCACCGGGACCCAGCATCACCTGATACGCCTCGGCGTGGTCGCAGCCTGCCGAATAGCCGCAGACGAGAACGCCCAGCACGCTGTTGGGATCGTCAGCCGGTAGATCCATCTTGCCTATGCGTTCGTGAAACATATCGACGAGTCGGTCCACCACCTGCTCGACCGTGTACTTGTGTTTCTTGAGCTTCCAGTCGTCGTACTTCTTCGTCTTGCCCATGAGCCGCCGGCGAAGGTCCTTCCCAGCCGTGGACACGCTCGCGTCGCCGATCTGGCCCAGGCCCCAGGTCATCATGGCCAGCGGGAGATTCCGGTGCAGCTGGATGATCTTGTCGGCGTTGTTATAGACCTGCGCTGAGTTGTCGTCCAGCCTCAACGTCGTCGCCGAGTCTGCCGCCAAGACAAGCCCATCGTGCACCTTCACCAACACCGCTACCGTCATGCCCTCAGCCTATTCAGGCCAAGCGCACCCATCCGGGAGGCGCGTCGACACCGCGCCGGCCGCAAGCGGCAGGCGCGGGTCTGACGTTTTCGCACGTCCCGCAAGCCGACCGTCCAGCGAGACAATGTCGGCACCGTCCCTCGACCGCCGTCCGCCCAGCTCGCCGAGTCTCGCAAGGGGCGTACGGGTCCGCGTACGGCTACGGGACCCGTTGCGATACGACGAGAGGTCTACGCCCAGTCCGGAGCCGGCCCCACCGACGGAGCGCCGTCGACCGACTCGAACCGATTTCCGTCCCAGACCAGGAGTCCGACATCGAAGGCCCGGTGGTGGTTCGGGCACATCGGCCGCGTGTTCTCCACGCTCGCCGCACCGCCTTCGGAATCGGCCACCAGATGGGCCGCTTCGACGATCTGCGGAACGTCCATGCCGCAGTACGCGCAAGCGGTCCCGTGATGCTCCAGGCTCATCTTGCGAAGCTCGGGCTGGTGGAGCCGCTGCCGCACGACCCGCTCGGCGTACCTTCGCTCGATCTCATCTCCGAGCGCGATGGCCGCCTCCAGCTCAGGCTCAGTCGAGTCGGCGTCCAGGTCGATGGTGACGAGTGGGCAGTCCGCATCGCTGAAATCGGCACTGGAAGTGCCATACCACTTGTTGTTGCACCTCGCTGCGCCGTAGGTGCCGGCTTGGCCTAGGCACTCGATGCCCTTCACTCGCCGCTTTCGTCCGGTGATCTCCTCGGCGACGCCAGGCTCGACCGCGAAGTAGCGAGGAATCCACACTCCATCGATCATCTCCGCGATCACCCCCTGATCGGCGGCGATGTTGACCTTCCTCGCGATACGGCGCTCCCTCACATCGTCTCGGAGTTTCGCCCAGTACGCCGCGAGAGCGTCGACGTCGTCGCTCTCGGCCTCGGGGATCGCGTGGTTCCAGCAGAAGTGCCGGGCCGAGTTCCACAGGCCGTACTGCCTCGTCAGTTCGACGGTTTCTTCGGGGTCACGTCTCGTTGCCACGGTAATCACTGTGCCATGGGCGTCCGACAGCGCTGGTCCGTCCACCACCGCCCTCGAACAGCCGTTCGTAACACACGGGTACACCCTGCTCGGACATCGTGCGGTGATGGACCGCGCGTCAATGCAAAGTCGGCACCGAGCACTCGGACTCGCTCACGCTGAGGCCCTAGAGCCTTGTCGGGCACTCCTCGACGTCAGGCGAAGATCGCGACCGGGAGGACCACGAATGAGACGCCTTCGATGATCGCCGGGAACTTGAGGTCGATCGGCGGCACCTCTTCAGGCTCGTCGTCACCGTCGACACTGATCGTCGATAAGAAGTTCTGGTACGACTCGTCGCTCTCGAAGTAGTCGTTGGACCCGATCTGGTCGAAGAGCCAGGCAACCCACTGCGGGTTCAACCTACGCAGGAGCTTGTTCTTTCGCAGCACTGGAGTATCAGTCTCCGGTGAGGTGACGACCTTGCCCAGCACCGTGAACTCGCCGTCCAGCAATCGGTCTGGGTCGGCAGTCACGAAGTGTTCGTTCTCGCACACGACGATGCCGGTCAAACCGTCGGCGATGGTGGCGTGATACTCGATCGTGGTGTTGCGCCGAAAGTCGGTGTGCAGAGCAGAGGTCACCGCCCGCGCCAGGTCCGCGTTCGTGGTTGCAGACTGCTCGGCGCTTTCCCACGACGCCTTGAGTTCTTCGACATCGAAAACGTCGCCGGTCACCTGCAGGCGTTTCCGGCGCGCTACATACCGCGCGATCTCGGCTGCCAGATCCGGGCTGGCGATGTCGAGCACAGCACTGATCGGGTCAGGCTCCAGCCGTCCGGTGAAGGTGACGATGTCGCCGGTGACGAGACCTTCCGCCGATGCCTTGCTGGACACCGTCTTAGTCTGCTCAGCGAGCAAGGACCGGAGCTGGTGCAAGTGGTAACTGATGTCGTACGACATCTCCAGGCGGTGACGGCGGTGGTGCTCCTCGGACGTGCCGACGGTGCGAGCGCGTTTCCCCCCAAGCCTGCCGGTAAGACTCGCGGCGCCCGGCAACTTCACCTCACCACTGCCTTGCGCATCGAAGCCCTTCTCGAGATCGCTCGAGCTGTTGGTGCCGTCGGTGAACTCGGTCTCACCCGATTGGGCGAGCCCACCGCCGGTAACCGCCTGTGTCAGGGAGCCAACGAAGTCCGAGTTCTGGTAGACGATCGCTGCGGGGGCATTCTGCGGCTGGGTCATGACGCTGATCCTTTCATGCGCGGACGCACCCGCGCCGCTCCCCAGACCTCCGTTCAACAAACGGTCATTGGCTGAACATCCCGAACACCCCTGCCAGCACGTCTCAGAACCCCGCCCAAATGTTCATAAACCCGTTCATTTGCTGGTAAGCTCGACCCCAGTAGTTGAACGGGTTTGTTGAACGGAGGGGGCGCATGGCGCTCGTCGGACTGGTGCGTGTGAGCACCGTCGAACAGGAGACCCGCCGGCAGCATGACGCGCTGGATGGCATCTGCGTCAAGGTCTTCGAGGAGAAGGTCTCCGGCAAGCTCGCCGTCGACGACCGGCCCGGCCTGACTGCGGCGCTGGAGTACCTGCGGCCCGGCGACCTGCTCACCGTGCTGGAGGTCGACTGCCTCGGCCGCAACCTGCTCGAAGGGCTGATCGTCTTGAACGACCTGTTCGAGCGCGGCGTCGGTGTCAGGGTGCTCGACGGTGTCGCGGCCGGCGAGCACACCGAGCGGTCACTGATCCTGGACCTGGCGCTCGCCCTGGCCGAGGACCGGCGCCGCGACATCAGCCGTAAGACCAAGTCCGGATTGGAGGCCGCGCGCCGTCGCGGCAGGGTCGGCGGCCGGCCGAGCGTGGTCGACGACGACAAGCGCGCGGCGATCTGGGCCCGGCGTGACCGCGACGAGTCGATCCGCCAGATCGCCGCCGGTGTCGGCGTCTCGGTCGGCACCGTTCACAAGGTGCTCGCCAGCGAGAAGGCGACATCGGCGTAACCTCCCGCTGAGTCTTCCAGCGAGTCGATATTGTAGCTCTAGAGCTACCAAATGCAAGCGCGCCGGAGGAAGCCAGAGAAGACCCGGACAAAGGCGCAGGCTCTCGGGCCAACTCGCACCACCTCGATGTTCTTCCCGGAAACGCCCCCCATTCGGAGGACATCGGGCGCACCGCCTTGCGCATCTCTGGATCATCCAGCAATCTAAGCGATGTAGCTCTAGAGCTACATTTCTTATTGAGGGGAGGCTATGCGCAGATCATCACGGGCATCTGACGTGTCAGACTGGGGTCATGCCCGCGCCGGACAGCAATCTCACGCCGCAGCGGCGACGGGAGCGCATCGTGCGTAGGCGGGCGCTCGCCGCCGCACTGGCCTCGGCACGATGCGCCGCCGGACTCACCCAGCACCAGCTCGCCGAGAAGGCCGGACTCTCCCGGTCGGCGATCGCACGGGTGGAGAGCGGCGAGGCGTCCATCAGCAGCGACCGGATCTGGGACCTGGCTCGCGCACTCGGCGTGCGCCCCAGCGCGCTCTATCTCATAGCCGAAGCCGACGAGGCCGCCGCCGAGACCCTCAAGCCTGAGAAGTAACGCCCCGTGACCTGAGCATTTCCTCCCCCTTCACCACCGAGGGGGTTCACTTCACATGCCTGGAATAGACCTGTACGCCGCGTACGGCCTGGACCGGCGACACCAATCGCCCGAGCTCGCACAGCAGCTCACCGCACGACTGGACCAGCTCGGCCAGTGGGACACCGCGGCCCGTCAACGCATAGAGATCGCGCGTGCGATTCTCGGAGATCCCGCACGTCGGGCCTCCTACGACGTCCTGGCCGCCAACCCGACCATCCAGGTCACCGAACAGGCACTCGCGGCGATGGCCGGCATCTCGTTGCAGGACCCGGCACCCGTACCGCCCCCGACACCACCGTCGCCGAACCAGCCACCGATCAAGATCACCGGGACTGAAGAGTTCGCCGGACGCACCGTCGTGGAGCACCTCGGTCCCATCGACGGTCACGGCATCGTCATCCAGAGCATTCTCAAAGAGGTCAAAGCCACCTTCACCCAGCTCCGGAGACGCCAGACCGACGTCAACACCGCGCTTCTGCCGTACCGCGAAGCCTGCGCCCGCTCACGCGCATTCGCAATAGAAGAGCTCACCGAACACGCTCTCGAACTCGGCGCCGACGCAATCATCAGCTTCAGCATCAACTTCACGACCGAGAACCTCGACCTCGCACTCGGCTTCAGCCTCACCTCGATCACCACCGACGTCACCGGAATCGCCGTCCGACTCGGTCCACCCAGCGCCACCGACTAGGAGAAACGATGACCTCACCGTCACCGACAGACCTCTACCACACACTCAATCTCGACCCCGGCGCACCATCACACGTCCTCACCGGTCACCTGCACCAGATGATCAGAAACACACCGCCCGGATCAGATCAGCTCTACCTACAGCGAGCACTCGCCATCCTCGGCGATCCCGCTAAGAAGCAGGCCTACGACGCCCTGCGCGCCGACCCGTCCTCACCCATCACCGAGCAGACACTGAACGCGCTGGCCAGCACCGCACCGTTGTCTCAACCTCGAGATGCGGTCGTATCACCCCCATACGCCGCACCAGCCACCGATCACCCCCAGCGGAACCTTTCCTCACCAGCACCCGGCCCCGCCCACACCGCCCGGACCGACGAGACGCTTCAGCAAGAAGATCCTGATCTTCGGCGGCGCCGGACTCGCGGTCCTGCTCGTCCTGCTGATCGGCATCGTCGCCGGCACCGGCACGTCGACGAACTGCGCCGACGTCGTGTTCATCGGCGCGGCCGGCTCGGGGCAACGAACGAACCCGGGCGAGAACGGCGACATCGGCCGGGAGATGTACCAGACCTGGCTGAATCTCAAAGCCGATGCCGACGCCGCGGGCCTGAGCGCCGAACTGCGACCCGTGGAGTACCCGGCCGACGAGGTCCCCTTCCTGGAGACCGCGAAGATCGCACTAGACGTATACAAGAAAAATCAGTTCGACCCTTCCCCGCTCAAACCGTACTTCGAGTCGATCTCAGCCGGAGCCGATGCCACCACCGAGGAGATCAAGGGCGCGCTCCGATGCCGAGATTCCAAGATCGTCGTCGCCGGCTACTCCCAAGGCGCGATGGCCGTACACCGGGCACTGCACCGCGTCGATCCGGACGAGAAGATCGTCGCCGGAGTCATGGTCGGCGACGGTGACCGGCTGCCTCAGTCACAAGACCCTTACGTGGGGACTTACCAGAAATCCGACACACCGAAGAAATCCCGAGGCATCGCTCAATATTCCGGGTTCACCTCGTTCAGCGGCGCCAGTCCAGAGCCGTTCTCGGCCGAGTGGGCCGACCGACTGGGATCGGCCTGCTCCGACGGCGACCCGGTATGCGCCTTCGCATGGTTCTCGTTCAACGAGGTCAGCGAACTGAATGCGCACACAAGCTACGACCCCGCCGACTGGCGACTGTTCATCCGAGAACGGATCACACGGTAGCCGCGAGCACCAGTCACCCGACCCCCGTAGAAAGAAGGAACCTCATGAAGAAGCTCACCACCGCCGCCGCGGCAGGCCTGATCATCGGCACCGCGGCCGTCACCGGAACCACCGTCGGCGCCGGCGACGCCTCGGCACGGATCGACTCCGGCCGCTACACCTACACCGCGTACGCCTACGGCGTCGTCCCCCACTCCGCCCCGGCCGTGGTCCGCGGAAACACCCTGATCACCTACCCGGCCGGACAACCCCGCACCGTCACCAGCCTCCGCCACACCCGCGACGGAGGCTGGACGACCCAGCGCGGATCCCAGCCGATCCACCTGATCAAACGCGGCCGCTCCTACCGCGGCGAGATGAAACTCGGCGCCGTCTCCGTCGGCCACGTCATCCTTGTCCCGCGACGCTGCCCCCACGCACTCGAAGGCCCCCGTGACCTACGCGGTCACGGGGGCCTTCCTCGGTCATGAATCGAATTATTCAATCCATGGTGTCGGCATCAAGGTCTTCGAAATCGTCACTGAATGACCGACGACGGCACCACCTTTGCGAAACCTCAATGCGATGACTGTCCCCCGAATTAGGGGACAGCGACACTCCTTCGGCTCGCCTAATATATGACTAGAATCACTAATCACATGAGAAGTGAACAGAGTCCTAAATTTTTTGCAAGGCCTGCCTGCATGGTCGAGCAGAAAGGTATCGCCCGGAATTCCTGCGCGAGGACATGATTCCCGAGGCAAGTGTGGCCTTCCCGGCTAGATGGACGTTCTCAGTATCGAATACGGCAAGCGAAGGAGATATTAGAAAAATGCGCATATATTCACGCCTATGTGCGGCCCTGATAGGGATTATCTTGGCATCGACTGTAACCCCAGCCTCCGCAGAAGCTGACCCTAAGCACCGGAACACAGATCCCTACTTGACAGGCTGCGCTCAAGGGGCATACGTCTTAAGCAGCAAGGCGGTGCCCGGGGGCACCGCCTACATGATCACCGCTCCGCGCTGTGGAACCAACTTTGTGGAATACAGCGGAAGGAAGCAGGTCACAGTCAAGAGCATCAAAGCGATTCGCCAAGGCTGGACGAATCGCGAGAGAGACAATGCCGGATGGTCCTACTCTATGCAGGTTTATGCGCCAGGGCGTACTGAAGTCACCGCTTACATAGAGGTGGCAGGGAAGACATACAACGCCCACTGCTCCACCAGTTGCCGCTGGTCTGAAGGTATCTACATGCCTGGATGATAGATACTTCAACTGAGACGAGAGAACCCCGTGGTCTGTGGGGTTCTCTCGTCTCGTCTCCATTTCTCGACTGCGATCTCCTCGACGACCGCCTTGCCGAGCTTGTCACCGATCAACACGTACATCACACCCTCATCAGTCGCGCTCGGCTTCAGTATCAGCACCTCGGCAGGCTTCCGCCCTCGCCGACGACGCGGTACGGTCCGCCCTCGATCGCGTCCCAGGCCGTCTTCATATCGCGATCGTGCCCGGCGTGTCCGGCCTTCTGCTCGGCGTCGATGCGCCTCTTCGAGAAACCGTGCCCCATCACCGTCGTACGCAGCTGCGTCATCGGCGTCGCCCTCTCCGACCACGCGGCCGAGGAGACCGCCCTCCCGTCGCAGACCGCCCCGCTCACCCGGCGGGGTCGCCTCGGTGATCGACACGGAAGCCAGCGGCAACGGCGGCTGTTCGACGGCCTCGAAGTCTTCCAGCTCGGACGGGTCGATCGGGTCACCGCCGTTCAGACGTCGAACACCATCCAGAATTACTCGCGCAGCAGCTCCCCCGGTGCGAGTCACTCAACCGCCGCAGGCCTCGTCACGTAGCCTGACCTGACGATCCACGGTCCCGCCGCTCATATCCACCCGCCGCGGTGCCGGCGCGAAAATCCTCTTCTCGATCCACAGCGGACGCAGTACGGTCGGCCTCTGACAGACCGGCGGAGTCGACCTCGCACCTCACCCCTACCCGATCGAGGAGGACCTCATGACCCACGACGACTCCACCCGCCCCGACCAGGACACCCCGGCCACGTCACCCGACGTCCCGGGGAAGGAAACCACGGTGGACGACAACCGGCCGCTGGTCGCGTTGGACATCGACGGAGTCCTCAACCCGACCGACCCCAAAGGCCGAATGCGCGGCCGGGTGCCCGGATGGAAGACGCACAGAATCTTCGTCGACAACCGGCTCTGGCCGGACAGCCCGTTCATCAACCACGATCCCCGCCCACGACGACAGCTACCGCTGGTGCTCAATCCCGATCTACACGGACCGTGGATCACCGACCTGCGCACCCGCGGCGCCGACGTGCGGTGGGCCTCCACCTGGCCGGCCGTGGCCGCCAACAAATACCTGGCCCCACTGCTGAACATCGAACCGATGCCTTCCACACTCGACACCGAACTCGAACCACACCCGTCCGAGCACGTCGCCGACTGGAAGGCCCGACAACTTCTCCAAGCCGCCGCAGACCGCCCGCTGGTGTTCATCGACGACCAACTCGACCACGGCGACAGCGACCTCTGGTCCAGCCGCGACCCGAACCGGACCCTGCTGATCGAGACCGATCCGCGCGTCGGGATGACCCGCGAGCACATGGACCGTATCGACGAGTTCGTCGGCACCCACCTGAACCCGCCGACGAGAGGAACCACATGAACCACCCGCCCAGAGGGTCGCTCATCACCGCCCGGATGGGCGTCAAGCTCAACGACGGCGACATCAGCATGCCCATGTTCAGCGAGATCGCCGAGGGGATCTGGCAGGCAGGTTGCCCGCAGGACAAGCTTCCGCTGCCGGGCCGGTTCCGGCACGTCGTCAACCTCGCGGGCGTCCTCGGTTTTCGCCCCGACCACGTCCTCGCCACCAGCACCGTCGTGGACATGACCGACTCCAGCACGCAGAGCATGACTCTGGTCGATCCGCTGGCCCGTCTCGTCGTGGACCTGTCCGCGACCGGCGACGACGTCCTGGTGCACTGCCAAGCAGGCTTGAACCGTTCCGGCGTCATCGTGGCCCGCGCCCTCATGCACCGCGGCATGACCGCCGACGAGGCCATCACGGCCGTCCGCGCCGGCCGTCACCCGAAAGCCCTCTACAACACCCACTTCGTCGCCTGGCTCCACGAGAACCCGATCGACCGATGACCGAAGAACCACCGACGCCCCGGCACAGGGAGGACCGTCTCGTGGAGCCGTCGCGGATCTGGATCATCCCCGACGTCCACGGAATGCACGACCTGCTCGACCGGGCCCTGGACCTGATCGACCTCGACGACCCCGCGAACCACCTCATCCAACTCGGCGATCTGATCGACCGCGGACCCCACTCACTCGAATGCCTCACCCGCATGCACCGACTCGACACCGGACCACACGGTGATCAGGTCACCGTCCTGCGCGGCAACCACGAGGAATGGCTCCGACTCTGGCTCCACGACGCCGACACCGACCCGGTCTGGCTCTACGCCGACGCCGACCTGACCACCACACGAAGCCTCCTCCCCGACCTCGACGCCGACGAACTCGAACAGCGGCTCGCCGCCACCGGTGGCGACTACGACAAACTCGGGCCGATCAGCGCCGAGATCCGCGACCGCATCGTCACAGCGCACCCCTGGCTCCTCCACTGGCTCAACCAGAATGCCCTTCTTCTCCGAACACCGGCGATTCATCGCCGTGCACGCCGGACTCGACGAGGACGCCGGCGAACACTGGAAACTCGGCACCGACCCGGTCGAGATGATCGAGAAGTACCCTCCCAGCCTCGGCGCTCACACCGTCGGCAAACTCATCGTCGCCGGCCACGTCGGCACCCGCGGCATGCACCGCGACGGCAGTGATGATCCGTACATGGACGAGGGACATCTCTACCTCGACGGCAGCCCCGAGAACGGCGGCCAACTCAACATCGCCGAATACGACGTCACCAACGACCACTGGACGTTCCACGTCGTCACACCCGCCTGACTCGACTCGCCCCCGACGAACCGGAGAGCCCCGAGTCATCAAGGCACCCGGCGTACCCTGAGAAGGCAACTTCTCCTCACCGGCCGCGCCACGTCACGGCGTACGACGATGCACACTCTTGATTCTGGAATCCATGAAAGGCCGGTGTCCCGGCCCACACGGTGAACCCGCACCGACCGCGGAGACCGCGGCGCGACGGTGCAGCCCTCCGTTATCTACGCGAGTGGCGACGAACGGTCGAACAGCTCGAAGCGCTCAACCGCAGCGGACCGGACTACGTCATATTGTCCCGCTTGTCGTATTACGCCTGCCCCTGCTGCACGAGCGGGCTGTACATCGACACCCACTCCCGACGGCGTCTCGAATCCCTCCGGCGACGACGCGGCCGCCGCGCACACAAGTTGCGCGTCGCCGTCGAACGACTCGACGACCGCTACCGGGAGGCGACGGCTCCCTCTCCCGACGCGTACGCGTCAGAGGACTGGTGGGACCGCCGCGAGGTCCGCGACCGGTGAGGCGACGTCGAACCGTCGACCGGGAGCCTCGACTCCATTCGTCCCGATGTCGCGACCCCCGGCGGTACCGTACGACTCATGCCACGGACCATCGACCGAATCCATGTCGCGGGCGCTCGCACCAACAATCTGCGGGACGTCACCGTCGACGTCCCCAAGAACGCCCTCACCGTGTTCACCGGCGTCTCCGGTTCGGGGAAGTCGTCGTTGGTGCTGGACACGATCGCCGCGCAGGCGCAACGGCTGGTCAACGACGCCTACCCGTCGTTCATCCGGAACCGGCTGCCGCAGTATCCGGCCCCGGAGATCGATCTGATCGACGGTCTCACGTTCACGGTCCGGGTGGATCAGCGCCGGTTCACCGGCAACTCGCGGTCCACGGTCGCCACCGCCGCCGACCTCGCACCGCTGCTGCGTCTGGTGTTCTCCCGGATCGGCGAGCCGAACGCCGGCTACTCCCCCGCGTACTCGTTCAACGACCCGTCGGGCATGTGCCCGCGCTGCGAGGGCCTCGGCGTGGTGGTCGACATCGACGTCGACGCCCTCCTCGATCTGGACAAGACCATCGACCAGGGCCCGGTCCGGTTCAGCGCGTTCCGGCCGCAGACCTACCGCTGGAAGCGCTTCGCCTACTGCGGCCTGTTCGACCGGAACACTCCCCTGCGCGACTTCACCGACGAGCAGATGCGTCAGTTCCTCTACGCCGATCAGATGAAGCTCCCGAACCCCGACCCGGAGTTCCCGAAGACCGCGAAGTTCGACGGCGTGGTGACCCGCATGCGCGACGTCTACGTGAAGAACCGGCCGGCGAACATGTCCGCGCAGGTGGCCGCCGAACTCGATCGGGTGACCGACCGGGGCGTCTGTCCGGACTGTCACGGCGCTCGGGTGAACGCCGCCGCCCGGGCCAGCCTGATCGACGGGCGCTCGATCGTCGACTGGACCGCGATGTCGGTGTCGGCGCTGCGCATCCTGCTCGACGACGTCGACGATCCCCGGGTGACGCCCGCGGTCGGCGCCCTGCGCGACACCCTCGACGCGCTGCTCTCGGTGGGTCTGGGCTACCTGACTCTGGACCGCGAGTCGTCGTCGCTGTCCGGGGGCGAGGCGCAGCGCGTGAAGATCGTGCGACATCTCGGCAGCGCGCTCACCGACTGCACCTACGTGTTCGACGAGCCGTCCACCGGCCTGCATCCGGCCGACGTCGAGCGCCTCAACGCGCTCCTCCTCCGATTGCGCGACGCGGGGAACACGGTGCTGGTGGTGGAGCATCATCCGCAGGTGATCCGGATCGCCGACCACATCGTCGACATGGGTCCCGGAGCGGGCCGGAACGGCGGCGCCGTCCAGTTCGAGGGGACGCCTGCGCAGTTGCGGGACAGCGGCACGCTCACCGGGCGGCTGATGACCGAGCGCCTCGTCTTCCGTGAACCGGTCCGCACCCCGACCGGCCACGTCCGGATCGAGAACGCCCGGGCGCACAACCTGACCGGGTTCGACGTCGACGTCTCCCTCGGCGTGTTGACCGCGGTCACCGGGGTCGCCGGCTCGGGGAAGAGCTCCCTGGCCACCGTCGAACTGCCCGCGCAGTTCCCGGAGTTCACCGTGGTGGGCCAGGATCCGCTGCGCGGCGGGGTGCGGTCGACGTCGCTCAGCATGCTCGGCGTCGCCGACTCCGTGCGCGGCGCGTTCGCCGAGCGCTCGCACCTGGATCCGTCCTGGTTCAGCTTCAACTCCAAGGGCGCCTGCCCCACCTGCAGGGGCAAGGGATACATCACCACCGAGTTGGCGTTCCTCGACGACGTCTCGACACCCTGCGACCGGTGCGAGGGCAGGCGTTTCAACGAGACCTCGCTCGCGGTGACCATCGACGGGCACACCATCGCCGACGTCCTGACCATGCCGCCGGCGGCCGTCGGCGAACTCTTCGCCCAGCGCACCGACATCGCCGAGGCGACGGCCTGGATGGAGCGGGTGGGGCTCGGCTACCTCGCCGTCGGGCAGTCGCTGGACACCCTGTCCGGGGGCGAGAAGCAACGGCTCCTGCTCGCGCGACATCTGAGCCGGGTCACCGATCTGACGTCCGAGCGGATCGTCCTGGACGAGCCGACCACCGGACTGCACCCCTCCGACGTCGACCGTCTGGGACGACTGTTCGCCGAACTGGTCGACGGCGGGGCGACGCTCGTCGTCGTCGAACACAATCTGCGGGTGGTGGCGCAGGCCGATCACGTGATCGACATCGGCCCCGGCGCCGGAACCGACGGCGGCCGACTGCGATTCGCTGGAAAGCCCGCCGACCTGTGCGGAGATCACGACTCGGCGACGGGGCGCGCCCTGGCCGTCTATCACGGGGACGTTCCCGTCCCGGACTGACGCGGTGCGGCGGGTCCGCGGAGAGAATCCCCCGAACCGGGGATGCGACGATCTTCGCGGCACCCCTTGCCATTCAGTGCACGAGTGTGCACCATAGATGCATGAGCGACGACATCGAACAGCGCCAACGCG
Organism: Gordonia sp. (in: high G+C Gram-positive bacteria); assembly: GCF_047600385.1. GTDB lineage: Bacteria > Actinomycetota > Actinomycetes > Mycobacteriales > Mycobacteriaceae > Gordonia. The sequence goes on from NZ_JASGKZ010000001.1 coordinate 3,267,195, forward strand.
AGGTCCGCGCCCTCGCCGAGTTGGGGCTGACCGAACTGTCGAAGGCATTGGCGGGCATCCACCAGACCCACCGCGCCATCTCCGACCGGACGTTCGGGATCCTCCGCAGGGGGCTGGGTTCCACGGTCGCCCCGGTCAAGGCCATGCACGACGGCATCGCCGACGGCGTGTACCGCGTGATCGGCGAGTCCACCGCGCGGGCCGGCGAGATCAGCGGCGAGTTCGCGGATCTGCCGTTGCGCAAGCCGCCGTCGTCGAGCACCGCCGGTGCGAGCCTGATCGGCATCGTGAACGGTCTGATCGGCGACGAGCTCGACGGCACCCAGTCGGCGCTGACCGACGACAACGTCTCGATCCGCGTCGCCGGCCGGCCGGTGCCGGCGACGCCCGAGGGGCTGCGGGCCGCGTTCCCGCGCGCCGGGAGGCGGATCGCGGTCTTCGTCCACGGCCTGATCGAGACCGAACACCACTGGCGGATCAACCAGACCAAATCGGCCGCGTACGAGCATCTCCTGTGGGCGAACGGCGTGACCAGCGTCTTCATCCGCTACAACACCGGGCGGCGCATTCGACCAACGGGATGGACCTGTCCGAGCTGCTCGACGACCTGATCCGTTTCTGGCCCGTCGACGTCGACGACGTGTCGCTGATCGGCCATTCCATGGGCGGCCTGGTGCTGCGGAGCGCCGGGCACCACGGGTACGAGGCCGCGCACGAGTGGACCGGCAAGGCCAAGACCTACGTCAGTCTCGGCACCCCGCATTCGGGTGCGCCGCTGGAGAACCTCGCACACCAGGCGAGCGCGATCCTGGCGGCCCGCCCGGAGACCAACGCGTTCGGGCGTCTCCTGCGCCGTCGTTCCGGGGGGATCCGCGATCTGCGGGCCGGTTCGCTGGTCGACTCCGACTGGCAGGGCCGCGACCCCGACGGTCTGGCCGCGGCGATGGCCGCGGAGGTCCCCCTGCTGCCCGGCGTCGACCACTACTGGGTCTCGGCCACCCTCACCCGCGACCCGAAGCACCCGCTGAGCCGGGTGATCGGCGACGGCCTGGTGCTGCACCACAGCGCCGGCGGCCGGAACTCGACCCGCCACATCGGCTTCACCGAGGACAACGGCCTCCATCTCGGCCGCGCCAACCACTTCAACCTGCTCAACGACGCGCGCATCGCCGCCAAGCTGGTCGACTGGGTCGGCTGAGACCCGACGCGCCCCTTTCTCCCGGGCTCTTCCGCTCGACGGCTCCACCTTTCGGAGGAGAGCACCGCCCACCCCGCACCCCTGAACGTCGAAGCCACCGCCTCACGCACTCGGAACGGTTGATCTCGGAACGGTCGACGTCACTCCCATCGATCATATGCACACTATGGTGTGCACGTAACCGATAGGGGGCTTCAGTGTCAGTCATCGATCTCACCGATCTCACCGCCGGACTCACTCTCACCGGCCGCTGGTCCGGACCGGTGACGCTCGTCTCCGTCACCACGCACGGAACCGATTCCGCGACGATCGTCGTCCGCACCGAGGGAGGCGCGTTCAGCGAGGAGATGCTCTTCGCCGACGACGTCGCCGCGATCGAGATCGTCGATCCCGAACGGACGCACTGGGCGTTCGACGCCGACCCGCAGCGGTTCCGGCTCGCCACCGAAGCGCTCCGGATCTCGATGGCCGGCATCGGTGATCCCATGGTCGCGGTCGCCACCAGTGACATCTCCCCGCTGCCCCACCAGTTGCGCGCGGTCTACGGCGAGCTCCTTCCACGAACACCGTTGCGCTTCCTTCTCGCCGACGATCCCGGCGCGGGCAAGACGATCATGGCCGGTCTGTATGCGAAAGAACTCCTCCTCCGCGGAGATCTGACCCGCATGCTGATCGTCGCACCCGGGAGTCTGGTCGAGCAATGGCAGGACGAACTGCTGACCAAGTTCGGGTTGCAGGCCACCGTACTCAGCCGTGAACTGATCGCCGCGAGTCCACACGGTGACCCGTTTCCCGGGAACCCGATGATGATCGCGCGGATGGATCAACTCGCCCGGAACCCGGAACTGCTTGCCCACCTCGAGGATTCGGAGTGGGATCTGGTCGTCGTCGACGAGGCGCACCGGATGTCGGCCAGTCGACACGGCGCCGACGGCGATCTCCGCGAAACCCAGCGATTCAAGCTCGGTCGGCTCCTCGGCTCTCTCACTCGCAATCTCCTGTTGATGACGGCCACCCCGCACGCGGGCGACGAGGACGACTTCCAGATCTTCCTCTCACTGCTCGACGAGGACCGGTTCGCCGGTCGGCCGCGATCGGACGGCACGGCCGACACCACCGGGATCATGCGGCGCATGGTCAAGGAGGAACTCCTCACCTTCGAAGGCCGACCGCTGTTCCCCGAACGGATCGCCGAGACGGTTCCGTACCAGTTGTCCGACGACGAGCGCGAACTGTACGACGAGGTGACCCACTACGTACGCCACCAGATGAATCAGGTGACGCGAGACGGCGATTCACCCCGGCGCCGCACCGTGGGCTTCGCCCTCACCGTGCTGCAGAGGCGTCTCGCCTCGAGTACGCACGCCGTCCTGCGCAGTCTGCAACGCCGTCGTGACAGACTCACCGCCAGGCGTGCGGACATCGTCGCCGGCCGTACCCGGTTCGACGACCCGGGCGGCCCCTCGGTCCGCGGACTCGACGGCTACGACCAAGACGAATACTCCGCCGCGGAGTTCGAGGAACTCGAAGACGAGGTCCTCGACGCGGCGACGGCGGCTCGCACGATCGCCGAACTCGATGCGGAACTCCTCGCGCTCGACCGGCTCGTCGCACTCGCCACCCGTGTCCGGGACCGCGGAGTCGACCGCAAGTGGAGTCAGCTCCGCAGCCTCCTCACCGACCGGAGTCTTCTGCGCGACAGGGACGGTCGTCCCCGGAAGCTGATCGTCTTCACCGAGCACCGCGACACTCTCGACCATCTCGCCCGGCAGCTCCGCAACATCATCGGAAACGACGACGCCGTCGTGACCATTCACGGCGGGACGTCCCGCACCGATCGGATCACCGTCCGCGAGCAGTTCACCAACGAGCCCGCGCGTCAGATCCTGGTCGCCACGGACGCCGCCGGCGAGGGCCTGAACCTGCAGGCGGCGCACCTGATGATCAACTACGACCTGCCCTGGAATCCGAACCGGATCGAGCAGCGGTTCGGTCGGATCCACCGTATCGGGCAGCGCAACGTCTGCCGCCTGTGGAACATCGTCGCCGACGAGACCCGTGAGGGCCACGTCTACGCGCGACTCCTGGACAAGATGGAGCAGCAGCGCGCAGCGTACGGCGGCAAGCTCTTCGACGTCCTCGGCGACGCCTTCACCGATCGTCCGCTGCGCGACCTGCTCTGGAACGCGATCCTCTACGGCGACGATCCGCAACGCCTCGTGGACATCGAGAGAGTGGTCAACGCCGAGATCGCCGAGGGGTGCAAGACGCTGGTCGACGAGCGTGCGCTCGCCCGCGAGACGTTGAGCCGAACCCAGCTCGATCGGCTGCGCCGCGAGATGGACGAGGCCAATGCGCGGCGTCTTCAACCGCACTACATCGAGCGGTTCTTCCGTGCGGCGTTCGACGAGGTCGGCGGACGCCTGTCCCGACGCGAGCGCGGCCGCTTCCAGATCTCGAACGTCCCCGCGGTCCTGCGATCGAGGGACACCCGCAAGACGCACGCCGGCCGCCCCGTCACCCGCGCCTACGAACGGGTCACGTTCGATCCCGCCGCCGTCGCGGGGCCGATCCGCGCCGATCTGTTGGCGCCCGGCCATCCGCTGATGGACGAGTTGCTCGACGTCCTCATCGAGACTCACGCGACCGCCTTGCGGTCGGGCACGACGCTCTTCGCGCCGGAGGACCCGAGCACCGATCCGTACGTGATCGTCGCCCTGACCGGGGAGGTGGTCGACGGCCGAGGAAACACCGTGAGCAGACGTTTCGCCTTCGTCCGCGTCGAAGCCGACGGCACCGTCGCCGATGCCGGTCCCGCCCCGCACCTCGACCTGAGTCCGTTGCCACCCGCAGTCGTCGACAGCCGAGTACATCTCGACGGTCGGGTTCGCTCCGACAGTCCGACTCATCTCGACAGTCACCCCAATCTCGACAGCCGAGTTCATCTCGATGGTCGAGCGGAGTCGAGACCAACCTTCGAACGAACCGCCACCGCCTGGGCCGCCACCGTCGCTCAGCAGAACCACCTCCGCGACGTCCGTGAACACCTTCTCCCCACCGTAGAGAAGACCCGATCCGCCGTACACGAGCGTCTCGTCGAACAGATCAATCACCTCTCCTCCCAGGCGGCGCGACTGCGCGAGGAACGGGAGTCCGGCAGCAGGAGACGACGACGCCAGAGCCCGGAACGCCTGGAGCGGTTGGCTCAGGAACTCCAGCTCCGTCTGCGACGACGCATGGCCGAACTCGATCGGGATGCCGCTCTGAGCGCCCGCCCGCCGGTGCTCCAAGCTGCGATGCTGGTGGTCCCCGCCGGCACCGTCCGAGATCCGGCCGCCGACCGGGCGAGAGACACGGAGGCCACCGATCGACGGGCCGTCACCGCGGTGTGCGCCGCCGAGATCGGGCTCGGCCGTCTCCCCGAGGAGATGCCGCACAACAACCCCGGCTACGACCTCATCTCCGAACATCCGGTCGGAGACTCCCCCGACGCCACTCGACGGCCCCCGGTGTTCATCGAGGTCAAAGGCCGGGTCGAGGGCGGCACGACGTTCCATGTCAGCGCCAACCAGGTGCTGTACGCCAAGAACACCGGGCACGACCACCGGCTCGCCATGGTCCGGGTCAGCGACCTCGGACCCGAGCACGACGAGGTGCGCTACCTCACCGACTACTTCCACAGCTTCGACATGGGTGGCGCCGATCTCGCCGGCGTCGAACTCGACTGGAACCGAGCCTGGGCCAAGGCGAAGCCGCCGCACTGAACCGATCGAGCGGTCGGGAGACACCCGTCACCCGATACGCACACCCGACTCGATATCACACACCATGATGTGCGATCCTGTTCTGTTCCGCACCGCCTGAACCCGACCCCGCGCGAACGCCGACACCACTCGCACCATCCGATCGACACGAGGACCTCCATGACCGAAGACGCACACCGAGTTGTGAACAGACGCAAGCTGATCGAGGTCAGCATCCCGCTCCAGAAGATCAATGAGGAGTCCACTCGCGAGAAGTCGATCCGGCACGGCCACCCCTCCACGCTGCACCTGTGGTGGGCACGACGCCCCCTCGCCGCCGCCAGAGCCGTGCTCTTCGCGCAGTTGGTCGACGACCCCGCCAGCCGGCCCGACCTCTACCCCACGGAGGACCACCAGAACGCCGAGCGCAAGCGCCTCTTCGAGCTGATCGAGCGGCTCGTAGTGTGGGAGAACTCGAACGACGAGGCACTGCTCGCCGAAGCGCATCGCAAGATCCTGGAGTCGACCGACGGCAACCCGCCGCCGATCCTCGACCCGTTCGCCGGCGGCGGCACCATCCCCCTCGAAGCGCAGCGCCTCGGCCTCGAAGCCCACGCGTCCGACTTGAACCCGGTCGCGGTGCTGATCAACAAGGCGCTCATCGAGATCCCGCCGAAGTTCGCCGGACAGCGCCCCGTCTTCCCGGGCGCCGCCGACGAGACCATCCAGAGCTGGCCGCGCGCCACCGGCCTCGCCGAAGACGTTCGGCGGTACGGACAGTGGATGCGCGACGAGGCCGAGAAGCGCATCGGGCACCTGTACCCGAAGGCTCAGCTTCCGGACGGCTCCGAGGCGACAGTGATCGCCTGGATCTGGGCCCGCACCGTCACCTGCCCCAACCCCGAGTGCCGGATCGCCATGCCACTCGTCCGCTCGTGGTGGCTCGGCAAGAAGAAGGGCAAGGAGGCCTACGTGGTCCCGGTGATCGAGGGCAAGACCGTCCGGTACGAGATCGGCCACGATCCCGCTCAGGCGCCGACCAAGGAGAACGACGGCACGGTCAGTCGTACGGGTGCGACCTGTATCAGGTGCGAGACCGCGGTTCCGCTTGAGTACGTCCGCTCTGAGAGCCGTGCGAAGCGAATGGGTTCGCAACTCATGGCGACCGTGGCCGAAGGTCCTCGTATGCGGATCTACCTCGCTCCCAACGATTCGCAGGCAAGCGCTGCCACTGTACCTACTCCAACGTCAGCGCCGTCTGGGGAGTTGTTCGACTGGCCGGGGCGGATCAACGTCGTCCGATACGGACTCACTCAGTTCGCGGATCTCTTCACCCCGCGCCAGTTGACCGCTCTCACTACGTTCAGCGACCTCGTCGGTGAAGCCCGGGAGCGGGTCGAGCGCGACGCACTCGCCTCCGGCCTGGAACTCGGCACCCGCCTCGATGAAGATGGAACAGGCGCCTCCGCCTACGCCGACGCCGTCGCAACTTACCTCGGTCTCGCGATCAGCAAGATGACGGACCGCAACTCCACGCTCACCAATTGGTACGTTAGCCGAGAGTCCACGAGTTCGACGTTTGCTCGACAAGCGCTGCCGATGGTGTGGGATTTCGCCGAAGTGGCACCGCTCGGCGACAACACCGGATCGTTCGATAACTCCGAAACATGGACCGCCGGAGTCGTCGATGGACTACGTGCGCTGGGCGTGGCAACTGTTGCACAGGAGAACGCAATCGAATGCCGTCGGTCAATCCGCAGTTATGTCAACCGACCCGCCGTACTACGATAACATCGGATACTCCGACCTATCGGACTACTTCTACGTCTGGATACGCCGCTCGCTACGGGACATATATCCATCCTTCCTGTCGACAATGCTGGTGCCGAAAACCGAAGAGTTGGTTGCTAATCCGTACCGCCACAATGGGCGACAAGGCGCGCACGAGTTCTTCGAGGGCAAGTTCCGTGAGGTATTCCGAAAAGCCCGCGAGCACGCGCGCGACGACTTTCCGACTTCCGTCTACTACGCGTTCAAACAGCAGGACACCAGCAAAGATGGCCAGGCCTCCACGGGCTGGGAGACCCTGCTGGAGGGAATGACCCGATCCGGATGGAAGATTACCGCGACGTGGCCGATGCGATCTGAGCTGAGCAACCGAATGGTCGGCCAAGGCACTAACGCACTCGCCTCATCCATCGTCCTCGCCCTCCGACCACGTCCGGACGACGCGCCCCGGATCGACCGCCGAGGCTTCCTCTCCGCGCTGAAGGCCGAACTTCCCGACGAACTCCGGAAGCTCCAGCAAGGCTCAATCGCCCCGGTCGACCTGCCCCAGGCTGCGATCGGCCCCGGTATGGCGGTCTTCTCCCGCTATAGTGGAGTCCTGGAGGACGACGGCACCAAGATGACCGTCCGGACCGCGCTCCAGCGGATCAACGCCATCCTCGACGAGGTGCTGACCGAGTTGGAGAACGACTTCGATTCCCCCACCCGCTTCGCACTGACCTGGTTCCGCCAGAACGGCTTCGCGAGCGGCGCCTTCGGCGAGGCGGAATCGATCGCCAACGCACGCGGCATCTCACTCGACGCGCTGGAACGCTCCGGCATCCTCACCAAGGGTGGCGGCAAGGTCTCGCTGATCACCCCGGGTGACCTCCCCTCCGACTACGACCCCTCCGTCGACCCGTCGATCAGTCACTGGGAGGTGGTGATGCACCTGACGCGTCTGTTCGACGACGAGGGCGTGCCCGCAGCGAGCGCGCTGCTCGGTTTGGTCCCGCCCTCCGTCGACACCGACCTGTGCCGGGAACTCGCCGGCCTGCTGTTCAAACTCGCCGGGGATCTCAAGCAGACCGCTCTCGCGGTGAGCTTCAACAACCTCGGTGCCGCCTGGAACGAGATCGCGCGCGGCGCATCGTCGTCGAGCACCCAAGGCGCACTCGACTTCTGACCGCCCGCGGACCGCTTTCTTCCGCCGACGACCCATCCCACTCTGTCCGACCCCTTCGATAGCCTTCTTTCAATTCGCACACTATGGTGTGCAACATCTCAGGAGATGCTGTGGCGCTGAGCAACCGAGACCGGATCAACCAGGCGATGGACCTGCTGGGACCGGCCCTGAACCGATTCCTCACCGAGACGATCGGCCCCGATCTGCCTCCCGGATTCGAGGGCGGCTGGATCGAGCTCCTACGTCGTGCGAAGGACGCGCACCCGGACAAGCAGTTCAACCCCGACGACCCCTACGACAGTCTGCGCATGCTCACTGACAGGATCACGTGGAAGATCCAGCGAGGCTGGGATCCGATCAGCAAGAAGTTGTCCCGCGCTCAGATCGGGATGGCCACGGAACTGATCCAGGTCCGCAACGACCTCGCTCACGCCAAGGCCTTCAACAACGAGGACGCCCAGCGCGCGCTGGACACGATCAACCGCTTCCTCCTGGCGATCGGCGCCCCGCGCGATGCCGAGCACGTCGCCAAGCTGCGCGACGACGTCCGCCGGATCGCCTACGATCGCGCCGACACCGGTACCGCCCGCCGCAATCCGAAGCTCAACGCCGGTTCGGACAAGCTGCCGCCGTGGCGTGAGATCCTCGCCCCGCATCCGGACGTCCAGAACGATCAGTTCAACGCCGCGGAGTTCGCCGCCGACCTGTACACGGTCGCGATGAAGAGCGGCGGGCACAAGAGCGAGTACACCGACCCGAAGGAGTTCTTCGCCCGCACCTACCTCACCGAAGGCCTGCGCGAACTGATCACGCGCAACGTCGCCCGCATGATCAAGGATGCGAACGCCTCTCCGGTCGTGAACCTCCAGACTAACTTCGGCGGCGGCAAGACCCACTCGATGCTCGCGCTCTGGCACATCGCCTCGGACGCCACGAGCGCAGAACTCAGCGGAGAGGTGGGCGAACTGGCGTACCCGCTCGACGAGCTGAAGAAGACCATCGGGATCCGGCGCGCGGCACTAGTCGGAAACCAGATGGAGCCGGCCAGCGCCGACCACACCGACGGACGGCCCGGGATCCGGACCATGTGGGGCGAACTCGCCTGGCAGCTGGGTGGGCGGGACGGCTACGACGTCGTCGCCGAGGCCGACCGCGCCTCGACCAATCCGGGTGCGGCGCTCCGCGAGCTCTTCTCGCTCTATTCGCCCGCAGTGATCCTCATCGACGAGTGGGTGGCCTACGCCCGGCAGCTGGTCAGCAATCCCGGTCTCCCCGCCGGCGACTTCGACACCCAGTTCACCTTCGCCCAGACCCTCACCGAGGCCGCTCGCGCGATCCCCGGGATCCAGGTGGTGATCTCGATCCCCGCCTCGTCGAGGTCGGGCGACGCCGACGAGGTCAGCGAGGAGGAGGTCGGCGGCGAACACGGTCTGCTCGCCCTCGAACGCCTGAAGAAGGTGGTCAACCGGACCGCCGACCAGTGGCAGCCCGCCAACGCGCAGGAGAGTTTCGAGATCGTCCGGCGACGGATCTTCTCGGTGCCGGACTCCGCCGCGATCAGCGAGATCAGCGTGATCGCCAAGACCCTCGTCGAGTACTACCGGAAGCACCACGCCGACTTCCCCAGCGAGACGCGGGACCCGGACTACATCGACCGGATCAAACAGTGCTACCCGATCCATCCCGAACTGTTCGACCGCCTCTATCAGGACTGGTCGACCCTCGACCGCTTCCAGCGGACCCGCGGCGTCCTGCAGATGATGAACCGGGTCGTCGGTACCCTGTGGCGCGACCAGGACCCCCACGTGCTGGTGATGCCGGGGACCGTTCCGCTCGCCGACACCGACGTCGTCTCCGAGGTCACCAAGTACCTCGACGACAACTTCAAGCCGGTCCTCACCACCGACGTCGCCGGATCGGGTTCGGTGCCGTACCGCGTCGACGCCGCCAACGAATACTTCGGCCGACGAGGCAGCGCCCAACGGCTGGCACGCGCGACGTTCATGGCGGCCACCCCAGGCCTGCACACCGCACACAAGGGCGCAGAGAAGAAACGGATCTTCCTCGGCACCGCACTCCCCGGTGACCTTCCGGGCAACTTCCACTCCGCACTCGACATGCTCGCCAACGAGTCGACGTACCTCTACACCGACGGCGGTCGCTACTGGTACGACACCCAGGCGAACACCACGCGAGCCGCCCGCGACCATGCGGCCGGGCTGCCCGACGCCGACGTGTGGGCCGAGGTCCAGCGGAGACTGGAGACGCTGCGCCGCGCGACCGGCGACAAGACCTTCACCGGCTGTCACGTGTTCCCGGAGTCGTCGGCCGATGTTCCCGACGAGCCGAAAACCCGCCTGGTGGTGGTACCGATGAAGTACACCCATTCCGCCCGCAACACCGAGTCGTCCGCCCTCAAATGGACCGCCGACGTCCTGCGGCACATGGGCTCGGCGAATCGCCTGTACAAGAACGCGCTCGTCTTCCTCGCCGCGGACGACAAGCGGGCCCGTGAACTCGACTCGGCTGTGCGCGACTATCTGGCCTGGAAGTGGGTGGCCGAGAACGCCGACTCGCTCGGACTCGGCGGACAGCAGACGACCCAGGCGAGGGAACGACGCTCCTCTGCCGACCAGATCGCGTCGGCGCGTCTCCTCGACGCCTTCGCGTGGGGGACGTATCCCGTTCAGCCGGACGGTGCCGCGACCTTCTCACTGGAGACCACCGCAACCGGCGGCAGCGGTTCGGATCTGTTCGCCCGGACCGCTGACAAACTCCGCGAGGAGATCACCACGGTGCGGTCCTCGTCGTTGATCCGGATGGATTTGAACGGACGTCTCTCCCCGGCTTGGGAGGACGGCCACGTCGAGGTCGGTCAGCTCTACCGCTATTACGCGACGTACCCGTATCTTCCGCGTCTCCGCGACAAAGAAGTCCTGATCGACGGCTTGTACTCGGTGAAGGACGATCCGATCGGCTGGCGGCACGACGGCTTCGCCTTCGCCGAAGGGTGGGATGCCGAAACCGGGCGATATCTCGGGATCCACCTCCCCAGCCACGAAGCGACGCTCCACCTCGACAGCAACACACTGGTAGTGAAGCCGGACATCGCCGAGAAGCAGTACGAGCGCGATGTGGCCGATGCCGGGAAGGGTGATTCCGGAGACGAGGGACGAGAAGGAACCGACGAGAACGACGGTGGAACCATCGTACCGCCGGTCCCACCGAAACCTACCCCGCCGCAACGCAACCGCCGCTACTTCGGCGCCGTCGCCCTCGATTCGCAGTTCCCGGCCAAGGACTTCAACGAGATCCAGCAGGAGGTGCTCCGCCACCTGATCAAGCCGGGCATGCAACTGGAGGTCCGCCTCGAGATCAGTGCGACCGCACCCGAGGGGTTCGACGAGTCCACCGAACGCACGGTGCGTGAGAACTCGGCCGTGCTCGACTTCGACCAGCATGGCTTCGAGAGAGACTGACGATGAGCGAGCAGACCGAATCGACGAAACTCGGAGTCCGCTCTCTGTTCCAGGTGGTGAACCAGCCGGACTTCACCACGCTGGTCGGGCAGCAGCTCTATTCATGGTGTAAGCGCAAGCGCTGGGATGCCGACCGCATCTCCGGTCCGGGCGTGTACGAGGTGGCCCGTGGAGTCACCGCATCCCTCATCCGTGACGATCGCCGAGACAGGTCGACGATCGAGCGCTACCGCTTCCATCAAGACGAAGGTCATGGAACCTGGATCACGCACCTCACCACGTACACCGACCGAAACGGTGACGGTTGGGTGTGGACCGACGTGTTCGAGCCGGCCGGCCGCGGCGCCGCACGCGTCCCCCGGCTCGCTCAGAACATCCTCGAAGTGGTCGACGGCCTCGACGGACACCACCCGCTCACCGCGCAGCCGGTCCGAGCCGGCGCCGACGACGTCGACCAGATCTACGACGCCCTCCTCGACGACGACCGCCGCGGCTTCCTGTTCCTCGCCGGCGCCGACGACAAGATCGCGATCCCGCGATCGCAGTGGGCGGGATACGTCGAGAAACTGCTCACCGGAACCACCGGACTTGCCGGCGCGTACGTGCTTGATTCCGCTGCCACCGGTGAGTTAAACGCCAGGTTGCCCGAAACGCATCGGATCAACCCGTGGACCATCCGCACGTTCCTCCCGTCACCCGACCTGACGAACCCGCAGGACTCGATCCGGCATCGCGTCCTCAGCACCCACCGGATCATCCACGACGGTGAATCGCGGCTCCGGAATCGGCTGGCGCACGCCGCCTGCCGACACTCCGCCACCATCGCGCTGCCGAACGAGCTGGTCCGCATCGACCGAGCGTTGCGCGGACTCCTCGACGAGACCATCGTCGACCAGATCACCGACCCGGCACCTGTCACGTCGCAGCCCGAGCCCGTCGAAGCACCCGACATGTCCAATGAAACACCTGCGGCGGCCGAACCGGAGACGGCTGCCGACACCGCGGTCGAACGCGGTCCCCGCGAGCGGGTGTGGAATGCACTCGCCGCCGTCCTCTCGTCGGTCACCGACCGGACCGCGGTGACCGTCGACTCGGTGATGCACTTAGGCCGACTCGCCTCTGAGGCTCAGACCCTTCGCTCTTCGGCCGGCGTGATCGGGACGCTCCGGGAACGGCTGAACTCGGTGCAGGCCGAACGCAACGCTCTCGAAGACCAGAACTCCGAACTCACGGAGCGGATTCGCGAAGGTCAGAACGAGATCGCCTGCACACGAATAGATCTCGCCGACACGCAGGCGCGCGTCCGGCAACTCAGCCGCGAACTCGCCAAGGTGCAGAACACCGAAACCGAGTGGGCACCGGCGCCCGACCCCATCGACACCCCGCCCCTCTCCTTCCAAGACCTCGTCGACCGGATCGGAGAATTCACCAACGTGGAGTTCACCGGCGACGAGAAGCCCGCACTCGACCTCGACGACCACGATTCCGCGGACTGGGCGATCGCCACCTGGGGATATCTCCGTGTCCTCGACGAATACTGCGACCAGCGGGCCTCAGGAAGGTTCGAGGGATCCATCGGGGACTACATCTCGACCCGTCCCAAGGGATACGCCTCGATCCCACCTGGGAGCCATGCCTCGAACGAGACCCGACAACTGCAGGACAACACGGACCTCCGGAGGAAACGACAATTTCCGGTACCCGAAAGCGTGAATCCGAACCGCTACGAGTTCATGGGTGAGCACATCAAGATCGCCGCGTACAAGTCCGTCAGCCCGCGCATGCACATCCTCAATCGAGCGGCCAAGAACGGTCGCATTTACATCGGATACATCGGCAGACACCTGGATAACTTCCACACCAACTGACGTCCGACGTTCGGCGCATACGACCGTTCGCCGACCCGGATCCCCACGGGTCCGGGTCGGCGACCGGTAGATCAGACCTGCAGCACCAGCTTCCTGGCGACGTGCCCCTCCTCCCCTCGGGTGTGCGCCGCACGCACCTCCGCCACGTCGTCGAGGCGGTACCGCCCGGCGATCACCGGGACCAGCGCGCCGGTACTGATCAGCGAGGCGATCGCACGCATCGCCGACAAGCTGGTCGACTGGGTCGGCTGAACATCCAGGTGTCGACGGACACCGGCCGGCAGCGCGGCGAGGACGACGACATGCCCTCGGCGACGCTCTGACGGCCGGTGTTCGTCGGCCTTCGAGAAGCGCCGGACCGAGTTACCATCGACGAGTAGAACCGGCTGCGAGGGAGAGGAGATCGACGAATGAACGATCAGATCGTCGTCGCCGACTACCCCGAACTGCGGTTCCTCTGCTGGAACCTCGATCCGACGACGACGGTGGACGGGCCGGGGGCATTGGCCCTGTATGAACGGAACTGGCGCCATGTCGATCAAGACCGTCTGACCGAGCGCGAGGCGGCGCTCATCGAACGGCTGGTCGAGTGCTACGGCAACGGTGTCCTCCTTGTATGAGCGAGCACACCATCGTCGAATCGAATCGGTTCTGCGGGCACTGAACGCAGGACTGCTCACCTCTCACGAATGCTACTTCGGTGGCGGTACCGCGATCGCACTCATGCACGGCGAGTATCGCGAATCGAATGACGTCGACTTCCTCGTATCCGCACGCTCGGGGTACCGCGAACTCCGCCAAGCGGTCCGCGCCGCCGGTCTCAACGCATTGACCGACGTTCCGCTCACCATCGCCCGAGAAGCGACCGCGGACCAATACGGGATCCGCGGAGCATTCGAGGTCGACGGCACTCCGATCAAGTTCGAGATCGTCAGTGAAGGACGGATGGAACTCGAACGACCCGGACCCGACCGGACCGTCGCCGGAATCACGACGCTCAGTCCGCTGGATACGGTCGCCTCGAAGCTACTCGCCAACGACGACCGATGGGCCGACCGTCGCGTCTACAGTCGTGACGTGATCGACCTCGCCATGCTCGCACCGGGAGCCGACCTTCTGCACGCCGGTCTGCGCAAGGCCGAGACCGCATACGGGTCGACCGTCCTACGGACCCTCCATGACGCGGTGGATCTGGTCGTCGGAAACGACGACCACCGCGATCGCTGCAGGACGGCCCTGCAGATGGACGTTCCCGACGACGAACTCGTCGCACGTCTTCTGAAACTCCGGATCTGACTCCGCCGCCGCCCCCGCCCGGGAGGACGCGAGGATCGTCACGGAACCCGTTGACCACTAGTTAGCCACCTAAGTAACATCCCTGGGATGAACGACCTCATCGGCTCCCGGCAGCGACTGCTCCTCGACCGTATGAACGACGACGAGGCCGCCGCGTTCGTCATGAGCCTGTTGACCACGGCGCGCCGGGTGAGCGGCTGCCACAACGACCTGCTCGCCGACCACGACGCCACCGACGGCCGGTTCGCCTCGCTCCTGGCGATCAGCGCCTCCCCCGGGATCACTCCCGCCGCACTCGCCGACACCATCGGCGTCAGCCGCGCCACCGTGACCGGGCTGGTCGACGGCCTCGTCAAACGGAACCTGGTCACCCGGACCGCGGACGACCAGGATCGTCGTACCCTCTGCCTCTCGGTGACCGACGCCGGACGCACCGCCGCCGACGACCTCGTCCCCGCCGCGGGCGGACGCCTGAGCGCCCTGGCCGACGGCATCGACCCCGCCGACCGGGCCGCGGCGCTGCGGGTCTTCGCCCGGATCGCCGAGAACATCCGCGCGGTCACCGCCGAAACCCGAACCGACGACGCCCCGGCCGCCGCCCCCTGACACCGGCCCGCGGGCTCCGCCGACCGAATCCCGACACCCCGACCCGCCACGCACCCGGACCTCCGAGTACCCCGACCCGAAAGCGATCCCCGTGGACTGGACCTCCTTCCTCGACTCGGTCAAACGCGGTCATCGACCGCACGGCAAGCCTCTGCAGGACCGTCCGCGGCTGGCCCGGGTCGCCGTCGGCATGACGGCCGCGACGATCACCGCGTTCTTCTTCCCCGAGACCGGCCAGATGCTCATCACCGTCGGCGCGTTCCTCACCGCGATCGCGTGCATCATGCCGAACGAACGCTCGCGGCTGGCCGCCTCGGCGCTGACCGCGCTCGGGATCCTGCTCGGCGCGGCCGCCGGGATCGCCCTGCAGGGCCGCTGGTGGATCGTCCTCCCGATCCTGTTCGTCGCCTTCTTCTTCGCCGGCCTGCTGCGC
Source organism: Gordonia sp. (in: high G+C Gram-positive bacteria) (assembly GCF_047600385.1). GTDB lineage: Bacteria > Actinomycetota > Actinomycetes > Mycobacteriales > Mycobacteriaceae > Gordonia. The sequence goes on from NZ_JASGKZ010000001.1 coordinate 3,282,771, forward strand.
GCGATCACCGCACCCCTCAGCGTGCGCTGGCTGGTGGTGTTCATCGTGTTCCTCGCCCTCGCGGAGATGGGCCCGACGCTGCCGATCGACCCGCTTCACACCCTCGGCTACTTCTCGCTGGGCACCGTGATCATGTTCGTGTGCCAGTTCCTGCCCCCGTTCGACGGCCGGTACCGCGCCCAGCGCACCGCCATCGCCGCCTTCTACCGCTCCATCGGCACCGGTGCCGCCTCCAGCGCCGACGCACTCCTGGCCGCCGACCGCAGTCTGGCTCAACTCGGGCTCCGCAGCCGGGGACGCCTCGACCGACTCGTCCAGCTCACCGAGTACGGCGAGCAGATCGCCCAGTACTGTCTGGTGCTCGAGGCCCGACCGGGCGGTGAGGAACCGCTCATGGAGGCCATGCGCGACCACCTCGCGCTGATCGCCGGACGCATCGAGGACGACACGATGACCGCGGTCCCGGGTCTGCCGCCCTTCATCGCCCCCGCCACGCCCGCGGACTCCACCGAGCAGGCCTTCGTCGCCGCCGTCCAGGCCGCCACCGCCCTCGCCTCGGGACGAGACGCCCCGGCCTCCTCCGAGGAACGCCGCGTCCCGACCGCCCTCGAACTGATCCGCGACGAGCTCTACCCCGGCTCGCACATCCTGCAGCACGCGCTCCGCCTGGCCGTCACCTCCGTCGTCGCGGCACTGGTCGGCCTGGCCGTCGGCGCGAACCTCGACCACGACCGGATGCTCGCCGGGCACGGCTTCTGGGTGGTGGTGGCCACCGCGCTGATCGTCTTCCCCGATTTTGGCTCCACGTTCGCCCGCGGTTTCGGCCGGATGTCCGGCACCCTCGTCGGCGCCGCCTTCGGCATCGCGCTCGCCTTCCTCCCGTACAACCACATCTCGCACGGCCTGATCCTGCTGGCCTTGTTCTTCGGTTACCTCGCGTTCCGTTCGCTCGGTCAGCCGTACACGATGTTCTGGGTGGTCGCCTTCATCGCCTACCTGATCCCCGGGCCGCTAGGCGCCACCACGCGCGGCGCGGCCACCGTCATCGGCTGCGCCATCGCCTTCGCGGCGTACCTGCTGTTCCCCACGTACCAGCGACGCATGCTGACCCGCAGGCTCCGGACCTGGGCGCTGGCCGCCGCCGACAAGCTCGACGCGATCGCCGACCTGTGGCACTACGATTCCGCTCCGCACCGCAGGCAGCTCGCCGACGCCACCGTGCGCGGCCGCCTCGCCCGCCTGGACTTCCGGGAGGCGGCGGCCAGTGCGCTCCTCGAACCGAAGGACAAGCGCGGACGCTGGCCCGGCCCCGACATCCTGCCCACGGTCGACTCGGTCACCAGGCTCGGCGCCGACATCGCGGGCCTCGCCGCCCTCGGACCGACGTTCGACGACGATCGGCGCCGCGAGGCCGCCGACAAGAGCGCCCAGCTCGCCCTGCGGTTCCGGCATTTCGCCGACGCGCTCGCCGTGGCCGCACGGGAGGAGGGGTTCACCATCGCTCCGTCCGGATACGATCCGGTGGCCTCCTCCGACAAGGACGACGACCTGGAGATCGGCATCCGCGCGATCGACACCGACCTCGCCGACCTCAACGCCCGGCTGAGCCGGATCGCGTAGCCGCCCGGACGAGGTCGGTGGCCCCGGGCGAGGACTCCGGCACCGCCCGGCGGTCGGCCGGTGGTCGGCCGTTGCGCCAGGAGGGGCTCACGAGGGAATATCTCCCTCGTAGGCCGCCATTTCGCAATGGCCGACCGTCCCGCCCCCGAATGAGACCCCCGACCACCGGAGACCGCTCTTCCGACCGAGGAACCCCAGACACACCATGACCGACATCCCCGTCGTCGTCGAGACCGTCACCGATCCCGTGCTCGCCGACGAGATCGCCGCGGTGGCCGCCGTCACCTTCCCGCTCGCCTGCCCGCCGCACTCGACGGCCGACGACATCGCCGCCCACATCGCGGGCACCCTCTCCTCAGCGCATTTCGCCGCCTGGATCACCGACCCCGGACACGACGTGCTCGTCGCCCGCGACGGCGCGGACGGGCCCGTGCTCGGTTACGCGCTCCTGGTCCACGGGCCGCCCACCGACGACGACGTGCGCGCCCTGGTCCCGGCCGAACACGTCGCCGAGGTCTCCAAGATGTACGTGCTCCCCGACCACCACGGCCTCGGGAGCGGCCCCGAGCGCGGCGCCGACGCCCGCCCGTCGCACCTGCTGATGGAGGCCGCCCTGCGGCGCGCCCGGGATCGGGGTGCGCGCACCGCGTGGCTCGGCGTCAACCAGGAGAACCGGCGTGCGCTCCGCTACTACGGGAAGGTGGGATTCACCCGGGCCGGGATCAAGACCTTCGACATGAACGGCACCGTGGAGCAGGACTACGTGATGGTCCGGGAGCTCTGACCCCGCGAGCCTCGCCCCCGGAATCGGTGGCCGATACCGAAGAACACCCCGGCCGTGTGGCCGGGGTGTTCTCCTCGGTGAACGGGGGCGTTCTACGACGCGGTGGCGGCGTCGGCGAATCGCGAGAGCGCCAGCAGACGCGAGGTCGCGCGCAGGTACTTCTTGCGGTAGCCGCCGGCCACCATCTCCGGGGTGAAGAGCTCGTCGAGCTTGGCGCCGGAGACCACGACGGGGATGTCGGCGTCGTACAGGCGGTCGGCCAGCGCCACCAGACGCAGCGCGACGGCCTGGTCCTGCGCCGGGCGGACGTCGCTGATGCAGACCGTGGTCACCCCGTCGATCAGCGCCTTGTACTTGGACGGGTGCAGGCGCGCGAGCTGCGCGGTGAGGTCGTCAAACGTGTCGAGGGTGGCGCCCGGGGTCGATTCGGCGCGCGCGATCAGCTCCTCCTCGGTCGCCGGCTCCGGGGCCGGCGGCAGGTCGCGGTGCCGGTAGTCCGGACCGTCGACGCGCAGGGTCTCGAAGATCGACGACAGCTTCTGGATCTCCCGCAGGAAGTCCTGCGCGGCGAAGCGGCCCTCGCCGAGCTGTCCGGGCAGGGTGTTCGACGTCGCGACGATCGAGACGCCGCGCGCACTGAGCTCGGTGAGCAGCCGGGAGACCACCATGGTGTCGCCCGGATCGTCGAGCTCGAACTCGTCGATGCACAGGACGCTGCGGTCGGAGAGACGCTGCAGCGCGTCGGTGAAGCCCAGCGCGCCGACCACGTTGGTCACCTCGCCGAACGTCGCGAACGCCTTGGTGCCGGGCATCGAGTGGAAGACCGAGGCCAGAAGGTGGGTCTTGCCCACGCCGAAGCCGCCGTCGAGGTACAGGCCGATGCCGTGCTGCGGAGTCGACTTGCGGAAGAAGCTCTTCTTGCCGCTGCGGATCTTCGAGGCCCGCTCCACGAAGCTGCGGGCCGCGTTGACCGCCGCGGCCTGGCTGGGCTCGTTCGGATCGGGGATGTACGAGTCGAAGCTCACCTCGTCGAACATCGACGGAGGGACCATGTCTCCGATCAGCGTGTCCGCATCGAGCACCGGATTCTTGTCGGAGAGTCGCGCCACCATGCGAGGAGCCTATCGAGTCGGGTACCACTGGAAGCATGTTCCTGCTGAAGAAAGCGACCCAGGTCACAGTCGGTGCTCGCGCCGAGTCGTCCGGGGACGTCGCCGAATGGCTGCGACAGCAGTACGCCTACCCGGCCGACGACGTTGACGGCCGCCCGTTCCTGCGCGCGAACTTCGTCACGTCCGTCGACGGCGCCGCCGCCGTCGACGGACGTTCCGGCGGCCTCGGATCGCACGGCGACCGCCTGCTCTTCGGCATCCTCCGCGAGCTCTCCGACGCCGTGCTCGTGGGCGCCGCCACCGCGCTGGCCGAGGACTACGGCGTGCCCGCGGCCCGGCCGGACGGATCCCGGCCCGCACTGGTCCTCGCGTCACGCTCCCTCGACGTCCCCGACGACTACGCCCCGGCCTTCGATGCGGGCACGCTGATCGCCACGTGCGCCGCCGCGCCGCGGGAACGTCGGGCCCGTCTCCTCGCCGCGGGGGCGACCCCGGTCGACTGCGGTGTCGACACCGTCGAACCGGCCCGTCTGCGCGCCGTGCTCGCCGAACGCGGCCTGCGCCGTGTGCTCTGCGAGGGCGGACCGCGTCTGCACGCCGAACTGATCGCGGCCGGGGTCCTGGACCAGCTGGCGCTCACCCTGAGCCCGAACCTCACCGGCGGCGACGGCCCGCGCATCGCGCACGGGGCCGCACCCGCAGGCGGGCTGTCCCCCGTCCGACTGCGTCACCTGATCGGCGACGACGAGGGTTACCTCTACTTCCTCTGGGACCGTGACGCGGGCGCGACCGGAGAGTCTCGGTAGGCTCGCGACCATGCCCTTGCGTTCCCCGCGGTCCCGACTGCTCGTGCTGCTCACCGCGGCGGTGCTGCTGGTGGCCGGCTGCACGGCCGGACCGGTCGCCGGACCGGACGTCGTGCGCGGCGACGAAGACCCGGCCGCCCGGCCCGCGGAGACCACGCTGCCGGGGCTGTCCGCACCGAAGCGCGACCTGAACTACTCCGAGTGCGGCGGCGAACTCTCGAAGTCCTACGACGTGGACGTTCCCGACGGCCTGAAGCTGGACTGCGCCTCGTACGACGTCCCCGTCGACCACTCCGACCCGAACGGCCCGACCATCTCGATCTCGGTGGTCCGGGCCGCCCTCGAAGTCGACCCCCGACTCCGCGGTGCCGCTGCTCCTGACCACCGGCATCGACATGCCGACCTCCCGTCTGGCGCTCACACTCGGCGGCGAGGCGACCAGGGAACTGCTCGCCGAACATCCGATCGTCGCCGTCGACCATCGTGGACTCGGCGATTCGGGCACCGTCGACTGTCTCACCCGCGCCCAGCGCGGCATCCTCGCCGACGATGCCGCCGCGAAGTCACGGGACGTGACCGCCCGGGCCACCACGCTCGCCGCGGCCGCCCGGCTCGGCGCCGACATCTGCAACGACACCCTCAGCCCCCATCAGCTCGCGTTCTCCGCCGCCGATGCCGCCGAAGACCTGGAAGAACTGCGCACCCGCTGGGAGGTGGACCGTCTCGCGCTGGTCGGTGTCGGCTCGGGCACGTCGGTCGCGATGGCGTACCTGAGCGAGCACTCCGACCACGTCGGACGACTGATCCTCGACTCCCCCACCGGGGTCAACGTGCAGGCCTCGCAGGCGGCCGCCACGCGCGCCGCAGGCCTCCAGAACACCCTGGTGACCTTCGCCGATCGCTGCGCCGGACTCGGCTGCCCGCTCGGCGAAGACGGGGTGGCCACCCTGAGCCGCGTGGTGAGCGCGGGCGCGGCCGGTTCGCTGCCCGGGCTCTCGGACACGTCGATCCTCTCGGCGGTCACCACCGCGCTCGCCGTCGGCGACACCGATCCGGCCGGTCTCAAACGACTCGCGCAAGCGATCGTCGACGCCGACAAGGGGAACGTCGCCGCACTCACCGCTCTGGCCAGGGCCGCCGCCCCGCTCCGGGAGTCGGACGGGCAGCAGGTGACGCGCTGCACCGACATGGTCGGCCGTCCCGGTCTCGGCGAGGTCCCGAAACTGGCCCGCCGCTGGGCCGAGGACGCCCCGATGACGGCGAACTCCGCGGCACTGAGCCTGGCCCGCTGCGACGGGTGGGGCGTGGCCGATCCGGTGTCGGCGCCGTCGTCGTTCCCGATCTATCCGCTGGTGCTGCTGGGGCAGAACGATCCGATCAACGGTCTCAAAGCCGCCGAGGCGCTGGCGCCGCTGCTCATCACCGCGAGCGCCGAGGCCGTCTCCGCCAGTTGGGACGGACTCGGATACTCCGTCCTGAGCCGGAGCGACTGCGCAGCGGCCCTGGCGGTGGAATACCTCGGGCCCGAGAAGCTCAGCGGTCCGGCCGAGCGCGCCTGCCCCGCCTGATCCCCCCGCTCCGCCCGATACCCCTGCCCTGCCTGATACCCCTGCCCTGCCTGATCCGCAGCCCGGATGTAGTAGGTTCGCTCAGGTGAGCGCTCTCGATCGGTACCTGTATCCGCGCGTGGATTCGGCACGCATCCTGACGATGATCCTCTGGCCGATCAGCATCATGATGATCTTCCATCGATCGGTGTTCATGGCGATCAACGGTGCCCGCACCGACGACTTCCGGCCCGTCTACAAGGCGGCCCTGGACTTCTTCGCGCGCAATCCCGTGTACGGCGAGGACTACTCGACCGTCGACCCGCACTACCTGTATCCGCCGTCCGGAACCCTGCTCATGGCCCCGCTGGCCGTGATCCCGCCCGACGAGGCGCGCTGGCTGTTCATCGGCACGAGCGTGCTGGTGCTCGTGCTGTGCGCCTACCTGCTGTCCCGGATGTTCGGCTACGCGGGCAACGACTGGGTGTTCCCCGCGCTGGTGCTGTTCTTCTTCAGCACCGAGACGGTCGCGAACACGCTCATCTTCACCAACTTCAACGCGTTCGTCCTGCTCGGGCTGATCGTCTTCCTGATGCTGCTGCGCAGCGATCCCTCGATCCGCGGCGGCGACTGGTGGGCCGGTGTCGTCATCGGCCTGACCCTCTCGGTGAAACCGGTGCTGGCCCCGCTGCTGCTGCTTCCGCTGCTGCAGCTGCGCTGGAAGGTGCTCGTCGCCGCCGCCGGCGTCCCGCTGCTGCTCAACATCGCCGCGTGGCCGATGATCGTCGACTCCCGCAGCTTCCTCGACCGCACCCTGCCGTACCTGATGTCGACCCGCGACTACTACAACAGTTCGATCACCGGCAACGGCATCTACTTCGGCGTCGCCGACTGGCTGATCCTGCTGCTGCGCATCGCCTTCATCGTGATGGCCGCCTTCTCCCTGTGGTTCCTGTACCGGTACTACGCGAAGGAGAACGAGCTCCTGTGGCTCACCACGTCGTCGGGCGTGCTGCTGGGCACCACGTTCCTGGTCAGCTCCCTCGGCCAGGGCTACTACTCGATGATGCTGTTCCCGTTCCTGATGTCGGTGTTCCTGCCGGGGTCGGTGCTGCGGAACTGGCCGGCCTGGCTGGGCGTCTACGGCTGCATGACGTTCGACGTCTACTACTTCAGCGAGTGGGAACCGTTCGGCCGCTACCTGGAGTACAACAAGGTGCCGCTCGGCTGGTCGCTCCTGATGGTCACCGCGTTCTGCGTGCTGCTCTTCCGGTGGCTCGACATCCGCGCGGCCGAGCGGGACGCACCGGAGGACGGGGTCGTCGACGACGAGGCGCGCACGGGCGCGGTCGCCGCGAAGGCCTGAGCCGCCCCATCCCATCGAGCGAGCGCGCGGGACGATCCGTCCCGCGCGCTCGCTCGTCTCGTCAGCCGCTCGTCTCGTCCGCCGTTTTCAGCCGCCGCACAGTGAGCGACTGCGCCAGCGTGCCGACCGGGCCGTCGACGTCGTGCAGGACGCTCGACGTCAGGCCGACGCCGCCGGGACCGAAGGCCACCCGGGTGTCCAGGCCGAGCAGGCGACCGCGCGGCTGCCGGAACAGGTGCGCGGTGAGGTCGACGTTGGGGTACATGAACTCGTCGGGGTCGCGCCGGAGGGAGACCCCGTTGGCGTAGTCGAAGAACTTGGCGAACTCGCCGAGTTCGGTGGACTCCTCCCCGGCGATCAGGTCGACGTCGCCGGTGACCCAGGCGCGGGCCCGACCCCGCCGGGTGTCGTCGGCCTGCACCGCCCGCACACCGGCGATCGCGTTCCCGTTCCACCGTTTGAGCCACGACGGCTCGGTGCAGTCCTGCGGGGCGGGCAGCGGAGCGAACTCGTGTTCACACACGTCGGCGGTGTCGGTGGACTGCAGCAGCCAGCCGCGGGCACGGATCGTGGTCCGACCGCCGATCACCGCGGTGGTCTCGATCAGTTCGATGGTGCGGCCGGGCCGGACCACCTCGGTGCTCAGATCGATCCGCTCGCGGGCGATCTGGCCGAGCACCTCCAGGCTCAGGCGGCTGAACACGAGGTCGGGCGCGTGCGCGAGACGCCAGCGCTCCATCCGGTCGATCACCAGACCGGCCACCGGGGCCAGGTGCAGGTCGTCGTCGTGCCAGGTGCCGCCGGACTGCGCGGTCGGGAGGAAGGAGTCGTCGCCGACCCGGGTGAAATAACTCGTCTTCTGCTCGTCCACGGATCCAATCTAGCCCGCATACTCCGCCCGGGGCGACGGCTCGCTCCGGCGGTTCACCACAGGCCCGCGACAGCCGATCCATGCGCGGACTAGCGTGGAAACCATGACCGATTCTTCTCGCGACTACCCCGCCGACCCCGCCGCGCTCTCCGAGGCCGAATGGCGGGCCCGGCTGACGCCCGCCGAGTTCCGGGTGCTGCGCCGAGCCGGCACCGAGGCGCCCTTCGTCGGCGAGTACACCGACACCAAGACCACCGGGGTGTACCGCTGCCGCGCCTGCGGCGCCGAACTGTTCCGCTCGGACACCAAGTTCGATTCGCACTGCGGCTGGCCGTCGTTCTTCACGCCGCTCGCCGGCGATGCGGTGATCGAACGGCGGGACGACTCCCTGGGCATGACCCGCGTGGAGGTGCTGTGCGCGAACTGCGAGAGCCACCTGGGGCACGTCTTCGCCGGTGAGGGCTACGACACCCCCACTGATCTGCGCTACTGCATCAACTCGATCAGCCTGGATCTGGAGCCCGACGAGGAGTGATCGCCGACCGGGGCTTCGCTTGACCGGCCGGTCGGGTGGTCGGTGTGTCCCGGTGGCCGGCGGTGTGTCGCTTGAGCGGCGGCCCGTGTCGCGTGTCCTCTTCCGTGCCGCGGCCCATGCATGGTGCGCGACATGGAAGAGGATCCGCGACACGCCGGCAAACGGCGACACACCGGAAGACGGCGGCACGACGGAGAGCCGTGGCACACCGGGGGCCGACAGCGCCAGAACCACGACGCCGCCCCCGAAACACGAACGCCCCGGAGGGGTGCCGAGACACGACACCTCTCCGGGGCGAAGTGGCGCAGAACGCGCCGGGAGCTCAGGGCAACGCGGTGACCAGGGTCTCCGGGGACACCCGCGGACCGGTGTAGAAGGGGATCTCCACCCGGACGTGGTAGCGCGCCTCGGTGGCCCGCAGGTCGCGCATCAGGTCGACGATCCGGTACAGCTCGGGGGCCTCGAAGGCGAGGAGCCACTCGTAGTCGCCCAGGGCGAACGCCGGGACGGTGTTGGCGCGGACGTCGGCGTAACCGCGGGCGGCCCGACCGTGGTCGGCGAGCATCTTGCGGCGCTGCTCGTCGGGCAGCAGGTACCACTCGTACGACCGCACGAACGGGTACACGCACACGTACGCGCCCGGATCCTCGCCGGCCAGGAACGCCGGGATGTGCGCCTTGTTGAACTCGGCGGGCCGGTGCAGCGCCGACGCGCTCCACACCGGTTCGCTGACCTTGCCCAGCGCGGTGGTGCGCCGGAACGACGAGTACGCGTCCTGCAGCTGCTCGATGGTCTCGGCGTGCCACCAGAACATGAAGTCGGCGTCGCCGCGCATGCCCGCGACGTCGTAGATGCCGCGGATCACCACGCCCTTGCCCTCGACCTCGGCGACGAAGCGCTCCAGGTCGGCGATCACCTCGGTCCGGTCCTCGGGCAGTTCCCCGGCCCGGATCTTGAAGACCGAGAACATCAGGTAACGGATGGTGGCATTGAGTTCGTCGTAATCCAAGCGAGCCATGTCTGCCATCCTGCCACTTCGTCCGGGCCGCCGATCGGGCGGAGTCGATCTCGGCCGGTCTCGACGCCGAGGCTTCGACTCGGACTCCGTCACCGCGTTCCTCCGCCCGGCTCAGCCGTCTGTCGGCCTTCGACGCTCCTCGACGGTCGGGGACACGGGCCACGGGCGGAAGCCTCCTCCGGCGGTACCGCCGATCCCCGAACCGGGCGACGAAGGAGCCCGAGTCGAAGGGGCCCTCACTCCGCCGTCAGATATGCGACGACGCGCGCCGCCGCCCGCCGCGCCGAACCGATGCACGCGGGCACCCCCACACCGTCGAACGCGGCTCCCGCGAGCGCCACCCCCTCCGGCAGCGCGCGCTGCGCGTCGGTCATCGCGGCGAGATGTCCCGGCGCATAGTGCGGCAGGCCCTCCGGCCACCGCTGCACGACGACGTCGTCGATCGTCGGCGCCGGAAGTCCGGCGGCCCCGAAGTACTCGGCGAGGTCGTCGACGGCCCACGACACCAGGGTCTGGTCGTCGACGGTCACCGGCTCGCCGAGGCGTCCGAACGAGACGCGCAGCGTCGGCGGGCCCGACTCCGCCAAGTGCGGCCACTTCCGCGTCGACAGGGTGACGGCCTTGCTGCGCATCCCGGCGTCGGTGGCGACGAGGATGCCCGACTGCTCCGGCATCGCGGCGCCGGGAGCCAGCACGCACCCCACCACCGCCGAACCGGCCGGGCGCACCCGGCCCAGGATCGCAGCGGTCTCGAGGGCCGCCGTATCGAGCACGTCGGCCGCATGCCACGGCGGGACGGCGACGACGACGGCGCCGTACTCCCCCTCGCCCGATCCGGTCGGGGACTCGACCGCGTATCCGCCCGGCACCGTGCGCACTCCCGTGACCGGCGAATCCGCCAGCATCCGGGCGTCCGAGGCCCGCACGAGCGCATTGGTCAACGTCCGGTAGCCGCCGCGCAGCGTCCCGAACACCGGACCGGACACGGCCGCGGAGGCTGCGGTCAGCGATCCGACGGCGGCGGTGAGCGACGGCGCCCCCGCATCGAGGGCCTTCGCGAGGGCTGGCATCGTCTCGGCGACGCCGAGGTCGTCGGCGAGCGCCGAGTAGACCCCGCCGAGCATCGGGTCGACGCTGCGTGCCACCGCGGCGTCGCCGAACCGGTCCCGCACCAGCGCGCCCACCGACACCGGTGCGCCGGGCGTCCAGTCGAGCGAGCGGGTCGGCTCGTCGTCGATCAGGGTGCGGTCGGCGTCGTCGACCAGGTCTCCGAGGACGGCCGCGCTCCCCGGGATGCCCATCACCGCGGGCACCGGCAGCGGGTGCAGTCGCCCGCCCGACCACAGCGCGGGCCGCAGCGGTCCCGGGGAGACGACGAGGTCGCCGAGCCCGAGTTCGCGGACCAGCGCGAGGGCCTCGGGGCGGCGCACGATGAACGCCTCGGCGCCGACGTCGAGGCGGGCCGCGCCGACCTCCCGCGTGCACAGGAGACCCCCGGGCCGGTGATCGGCTTCGAAGACGTCGATCACCGCGTCGGCGCCGAGTTCCCGGCGGAGCGTGTACGCGGCGGTCAGTCCGGTGACTCCGCCGCCGACCACGGCGACGCGCACGGTCACAGCGTGTGGACGAGTTCGACGGCCCGGGTGATCGCGTCCGCGTCGGTGTTCGGCAGCACGCCGTGGCCGAGGTTCAGGATGTGCCCGCGGGCACCGGCGTCCACGGCCCGCTCCCCCTCCCGGATGATCCGGGTCAGCTCGCGTTCCAGCACGGCCTCGCCGGCCATCAGCACCGTGGGATCCAGGTTCCCCTGGATCGCGACGCCGTAGCCGACCCGCTCGGCGGCGACGTCGAGCGGAACCCGCCAGTCCACGCCGATCACGTCGGCGCCGACGCGGGTCATCGCGGCGAGCAGTTCGCCGGTGCCGACGCCGAAGTGGATGCGCGGCACCCCGTACCCGGCGACCTCGGCCAGCACCCGTGCCGAGTGCGGGGCGACGTAGGTCTCGTAGGCCGCCTCCGACAGCGCGCCCGCCCAGGAGTCGAACAGCTGGATCGCGTCCACCCCGGCGTCGAGCTGCGCCTGCAGGAATGCCACGGTGATGTCGGTGAGCGATCCCATCAACCGGTGCCAGAGCTCCGGCTCGGCCAGCATCATCGCCTTGGTGCGCTCGTAGGTGCGGCTGGGACCGCCCTCGATCAGGTACGACGCCAACGTGAACGGCGCACCGGCGAAACCGATCAGCGCGGTGGTCTCGGGAAGCTCGTCGAGGATCAGGCCGATCGCGGAGGTCACCGCCCCCACCTCGGCGCGTTCCAGCCGCGGGAGCGCCGCGACGTCGGCGGCGGTCCGCACCGGGTCGGCGATCACCGGACCGGTGCCCGCCACGATGTCCAGGTCGATGCCCGCGGCCTTGAGCGGAACGACGATGTCGGAGAACAGGATCGCGGCGTCGGTGTCGTGCCTGCGCACCGGCTGCAGGGTGATCTCGCAGACCAGCGCCGGATCGAAGCACGATTCGAGCATGCCGCGGTTGGCGCGGATGGCCCGGTACTCGGGGAGCGACCGTCCGGCCTGCCGCATGAACCACACCGGGCGCCGGGACGGGGTCTTTCCGGTGGCGGCCGCGATCAGCGGCATCCGATCGTTGTCACGACGTCGATTCACCTGGCTCATGACGTCCACTGTGCCATGTCCGCGGCCCGGTCTCCGAACCCGCGCGGACCGACCTCTCCCCCGGTCGCATACGTGTCGGACCCGGCGCGCCTCCGGCACGAACTCCAGCTGAGATCTTACTGTGACGACTGTGACATCAGGAGCACAGACCGAGCCCGCCGACTTCACCGCGGCAGTGCAGTCACTGCACGACGCCGTGGTCCGTCCCGAGCTCGAAGTCGGTTCGATCCGCCCTCCGCAGCGTCTCGCGCCGTACAGTTACGCCCTCGGCGTGGAACTCGCCCCGACGGAGGGCACCGAGACCGCGCAGCTCGGCATCGACACGGCGTCCAACGCCTTCGGTCGACTCGTACTCCTCTACGACCCGGCGGGTCACGAGGCCTGGCACGGCACCTTCCGTCTGGTGGCCTACATCCAGGCCGACGTGGAGGCCGAGTTGGCGACCGACCCGCTGCTGACCGACGTCGTCTGGGCGTGGCTCACCGAAGCCCTCGACGTGCCCGACGACAGCACCTCGTCGACGCCGCCGTCCGACGAGCAGGAGCCCGCGGTGCTGGCGCTGGGCGGCACCGTCACGGCCACGACCTCGGTGCGCTACGGCGACATCGCCGGCCCGCCCCGGGCGCACCAGCTGGAGCTGCGTGCCTCGTGGACGGCGAGCAGCTACGAACTGGCCGGTCACCTCGAAGCCTTCTGCCAGGTGTTGGCGAGCGCGGCGGGACTGCCGCCGGTCGGTGTCACCGCCCTCGACCGTCCGGGAGCACTGTGAGCAGCGCTCAGCCCGCCGATCCGGCCGACGCCGACGTCACCCCGCTCCTGGCCCCGGCCGACGGCGTCCCGCCGGTGCTGTCCACCCCGGCGGACTTCTCCGCCGCGGCCGCGGAACTGGCCTCCGGCAGCGGCCCGATCGCCCTGGACACCGAACGGGCCAGCGGTTACCGCTACTCGCAGCGCGCCTACCTGGTCCAACTGCGCCGGACCGGTTCGGGCAGTTTCCTGATCGACCCGATCGACCATCCCGGGGCGCTCGGCGAGGTGATCGACGTGCTCGACGGTCCCGAGTGGATCCTGCACTCGGCCGAAGACGACCTGCCCTGCCTCACCGAACTCGGGTTCCGCGGCGCGCGCCTGTTCGACACCGCGATCGCCGGCCGGATCCTCGGGCTGCCCAAGGTGAATCTGGCGGCGATGGTCGCCCATTTCCTCCGGCTCGGCCTGGTCAAGGGGCACGGCGCCGCCGACTGGTCCCGGCGGCCGCTGCCCGACGACTGGCTGAACTACGCGGCGCTCGACGTCGAGGTGCTGGTGGAACTGCGCGACGCCATGCACACGGCCCTGCTCGACGCCGGTCGCCTCGACTGGGCGTTGCAGGAGTTCGATCACGTCCTCCACCGTCCGCCCGCGTCGCCGCGCACCGACCGGTGGCGCCGCACCTCCCAGATGCACACGCTCAAGACCGCGCGTCAGCTCGCCATCGTCCGCGAGCTGTGGACCGCGCGCGAAGAGGTGGCCGCCCGCCGCGACATCGCTCCCGGCCGGGTGCTCCCGGACACGGCGATCGTCTCCGCCGCCGTCGCCGCCCCCACCAGCGAGGCCGCGCTGACCCGACTGCCGGTCTTCGGCGGGCCGCGGCAGCGACGCCAGGCCCGCATCTGGCTGTCGGCGGTCACCCGGGCGCTCGCCCTGGACGAGAAGGACCTTCCGCCCCGCAGACAGCGATCGACCGGACCGCCGCCGATCAATCGTTGGGAACAGCGCGACCCCGAGGCCGCACGACGCATCCAGGCGGTGCGCCCCGCCGTGAAGGAGGTCGCCGACGGCCTGAGCATTCCCGCTGAGGTGCTGCTCGCCCCCGACCTGGTGCGCGAACTGTGCTGGACGGGCATCGAGGCCGACTCGGCCGCCGACGTCGAAACCTGGCTGTCGGCCCGCGGGGCGCGGCCGTGGCAGTGCGAACTCACCGGCCCGGTGATCGCCGCCGCACTCGCCGGCCTCGCCGACTGATCGATTCGTCTCCGCCGCCACGCTTCTCCTCGTCACCGAACGATGCCGTCCGGCCGCCGGCTGAGCAGGTGAGGAACGCAGTGACGAACCTCGTCGAAGACGAGCACAGGCCAGTGCCCCGACATCGGCCACCGCACTCGGATCGAGGGGGCGAGGCTTCGACACCGGCCGCTCACGTCGTTCGCGGCCCTGCTCAGCCATCGGAGTTGCAGGCACCCGTCGAACAGGGTCGAGGAGCCGTTCAGGTCAGCGCCGGGTCTCCGGCGAGCGTCTCGACCAGTTCGGTGCTCGTCAGACCGAAGTCGGCGAGCAGTTCGTCGCGTGTGGAGTGCACGACGAACTCCTGCGGGATCCCCAGTCGGCGCACCGGGACGTCCACCGCGACCGCCGAGAGCGCCCGGTGCACGGCCGCACCGACGCCGCCGTGGACGCCGCCGTCCTCGAGCGTCACCACCAGCCGGTGCTCGCGGGCGGCCGTCACGATCGACTCGGCCACCGGCAGCACCCACCGCGGGTCGACGACGGTGGCCGCGATCCCCCGTCCGGCGAGCGCGGTCGCGACGTCGATGCCCACCTGCGCGAAGGCGCCGACCGCGACGATCAGCACGTCCTTCCCCGCGGCGGCGGCCGCCCCGGGGTCCGGGCGGAAGAGGACGTCGACGCCGTCGTCGCACCGAGCCACGGCCGGGATGTCCGGCGGCACCGCGCCCTTGGGGAAACGCAGAGCCGTGGGGCCGTCGCCGACGGCGAGCGCCTCCCCCAGTTCCTCGCGGACGCGCTCCGCGTCGCGCGGCGCGGCGACCCGCATCCCGGGCACGATCGACATCAGCGACAGGTCCCACATGCCGTGGTGGCTGGGGCCGTCCGGACCGGTGATCCCGGCGCGGTCGAGCACCAGGGTCACCGGCAGTTCGAGCAGCGCGACGTCCATCAGCAGCTGGTCGAAGGCGCGGTTGAGGAAGGTCGAGTAGATCGCCAGGACCGGGTGCAGGCCGCCCAGGGCCAGGCCGGCGGCCGAGGTCATCCCGTGCTGTTCGGCGATGCCGACGTCGAACATCCGGTCGGGGTACTCCTCGCCGAACGCCCGGAGACCGGTGGGGCCGGGCATCGCGGCGGTGATCGCGACCACCTCGGGACGCGCCGCCCCCTGTTTCAGCAGTTCGGCGGAGAACACCGAGGTCCAGTCCTCCGGCGTCGACCCGTGCGACCTCCCGGTCACCGGATCCATCTTGCCGGTGGCGTGCATTTGTTCGGCGACGTCGTTCTCCGCCGGCGCATAACCCATGCCCTTGCACGTGACGGTGTGCACGATCACCGAGCCGCCGAAGTTCTTGGCCCGGGTGAAGGCCTCTTCGAGGGCCGCCCGGTCGTGCCCGTCGACCGGTCCGACGTACTCGATGCCCGGATCGGAGAACATCGCCTGCGGGACGCCGACGGTCGGCGCGTACGAACGGCCGTTGTCGTTCACGACGATCACCACCGGGCGGTCGCCGTCGGCGATGTTGTTCAACGCCTCCCAGCACATGCCACCGGTGAGGGCGCCGTCGCCGACCACCGCGACCACGGTGCGTTCCTGGCCGGTCAGGTCGAAGGCCTTGGCCAGTCCGTCGGCGGTGGAGAGGGCCGCCGAGGCGTGCGACGACTCGATCCAGTCGTGCGGGCTCTCGTGCCGGTCCTGGTAGCCGGTGAGGCCGCCGCGCTGGCGCAGCGTGTCGAACCGGTTCTTCCGGCCGGTGACGATCTTGTGCACGTAACACTGGTGTCCGGTGTCGAACAGGATCGGGTCGGTGGGCGACTCGAACACGCGATGCAGCGCGAGGGTCAGTTCCACGACGCCGAGGTTGGGGCCGAGATGACCGCCGGTGGCGGACACCTTCTCGATCAGGAACGCGCGGATCTCGGCGGCCAGCTCCACCATCTCGGTCTCGTTCAGGCCGCGCAGGTCCGCCGGTGAGTCCACCCGATCGAGAACGCTCAATTCGTACCTCCTGCACGCCGACGGCCCCGGAGACCGCCCGGTGCCGGGGCTTCGGCTCCGCTTCCCGAAGCAGTCTACGGACCCGTCAGAAGCGCGATCGCCTCCACGTGATGCGTCAGCGGGAAGGCGTCGAACGCCCGCCAGTCGAGCACCCGGTAACCGCGCTCGACGTAGTCGCGCAGGTCCCGGGCGAAGGCCCCCGCATCGCATCCGATGTGGATCACCACGCGCGGGGCGGCACCGGTCACGGC
This sequence comes from Gordonia sp. (in: high G+C Gram-positive bacteria), assembly GCF_047600385.1. Lineage (GTDB taxonomy): Bacteria > Actinomycetota > Actinomycetes > Mycobacteriales > Mycobacteriaceae > Gordonia. The sequence goes on from NZ_JASGKZ010000001.1 coordinate 3,299,337, forward strand.
CTCGATCACCGCGGCCCCGGCCCCGGCGCGCGGCGGATCGGCGATCACCACGTCGGGTGCGGGCAGATCGGCGACGACGCCGGCCACGTCACCGCGCCGGATGCGCACCGGCTCGCCGGCCAGGGCCCGCTCGGCGGCGGCGAGCGCACCCGCGTCGGTCTCCACGAGTTCGATCCCCGCGACGGCCGGACCGCCGTCTGCGGCCCCGTCCAGCAGTGCCGCACCGAGGACCCCGGCGCCGCCGTACAGGTCCCAGACGCGCAGCGGACGATCGGGGATCCCGGCCTGCGCGACCATCTCGCGGACCGTGCGCGCATAGGCCTCGGGTGCGGCGCGGTGGGCCTGCCAGAAACCGGTGACCGGCACCTCCCAGCGGTGTCCGCCGAGTTCTTGCGTCACCGACTCGGCGCCGTCGAGCAACCGAGTGGAGCGTGCCGCGGAACGACGTCCCCGCGCGCTCTGGGCGGCGCGACGGCCTCGCCCGTCGGCGCGACGGCCTCGCCCGTCGGCGCGGCGACCGCGGCCGCCCCCCACCGGAGCCGCGGGGGCGAGTTCGGCGACGTGTCGTGCGCCGTCGGAACCGAGAGCCACCGCCAGTTCGGTGCCCGGCCGCGCGCCCAGATCGGCGAGACCGGTCAGCATCGTCGGCACCGGCCCCGCGCAAGGCACGGTGATCAGGTCCGCCGAGCCGCGCACCCGCAGGCCGACCTCCCCGGACGGGCCCACCGCGGGCCGTGTGCGCACCCGCCACCCCGTCGGATCGTCGGCCAGGGCCCGGAGTCCGGGGGCTTCCGGCGTCCGCCCGTCGCCCGGCGTGAACCGCCCGATCCGGCGCAGCACGTCGGCCAGCGCGTCGGCGCGCAGCCGGGCCGCGTACCCCGGTTCGGCGTAGGCCAGATCGCAGCAGCCCGCACCGGCGGCCGCCGCCGGGCACAGCGGATCCACCCGATGCTCGGAGGCCTCGATCACCTCGACGACGTGGGCCTTCGCGAACGAGGCACGCTGATCGTCGTAGGCGATCGACACCCGCTCGCCGGGCAGGGCGCCCCGCACGAACACGACGCGGCCGTCCGCATCGTGGGCGACGCCGGCTCCGCCGTTGGCGAATCCGGTGACGGTCACTTCTCCGGCGAGACTCACCGGTTCTCCTTCCGGCCGACCGCCCCGAAACCGCGGCGGGTGTCGCCGGGGGCGAAGAACGTCTCCTCCTGGCGCAGCGCCGCCTGCTTGGACGAGGCCAGCTGCCACGGCACCGAGGTGACCATGACTCCCGGCTCGAACAGCAGGCGGGTCTTGAGCCGCAGAGCCGACTGATTGTGCAGGATCTGCTCCCACCAATGCCCCACCACGTACTCCGGGATGAACACCGTGATCACATCGCGAGGGGACTCGCGCCGCACCCGACGGACGTAGGTGATCACCGGTCGCGTCACATCGCGGTACGGCGAGGCGATCACCTTGAGCGGGATGTCGATGTCGCTGTCCTCCCAGTTCGCGACGAGGGTGCGGGTCTCGCGGTCGTCGACGTTCACCGTGACCGCCTCCAGCACGTCCGGCCGCGTCGCGCGAGCGTAACGGAGCGCGCGCACCGTCGGGAGCAGGAGCGAGGAGACCAGCACGATCGAGTGGGTCCGGCTGGGCAGCACGCCGTCGTCGCGCTCGGCCGCCGCCTGCAGTTCACGCTGCACCGAACGATAGTGGCGGTTGATCAGCTTCATCAGCACGAAGAGCGCGACCATCGCGACGATCGCGATCCACGCCCCCTCGGTGAACTTGGTCAGCAGGACCACCACCAGGACCGAACCGGTCATCACCATCGCGATCACCGCGATCACACGCGCCCGCACCATCCGGGACCGCGCGTCGGGGTCGGTCTCGGTGCGCAGCAGGCGCGTCCAGTGGCGCGTCATGCCGGTCTGGCCCAGGGTGAAGGAGACGAAGACGCCGACGATGTACAGCTGGATCAGCGCGGTGACCTCGCCGTCGAAGGCCACGACGAAGGCCATCGCCGCCACCGCGAGGAACACGATGCCGTTGCTGAACGCGAGACGGTCGCCGCGGGTGAGCAGCTGCCGCGGCAGGTACCGGTCGTGGGCGAGCACCGAACCCAGCACCGGGAAGCCGTTGAAGGCGGTGTTCGCGGCCAGCAGCAGGATCAGCGCGGTGACCACGGTGATGAAGTAGAAGCCGAACGGGAAACCCGCGAACACGCTCTCAGCGAGCTGGGCCAGGATCGACATCTGCCGGTAACCGTCGGGCAGGCCGGCCAGTTCGGTCGCCGGATCCATCACGTACTTGGCGTGCATCCGCTGGGCCAGCACCACGATGCCCAGCAGCAGGACCACCGCGACCGTCCCCAGCATCACCAGCGTGGTGGCCGCGTTGCGCGACTTCGGTTTCTGGAACGCGGGCACCCCGTTGCTGATCGCCTCGACCCCGGTCAGGGCGGCGCAACCGGACGAGAAGGAGCGCGCGACCAGGAACACCAGGGCCAGCGAGGTGAGGTCGGACTGCTCGGCGACCAGTTCGTAGCCCGCGGTCGAGGCCTCCAGGTCCCGGCCCAGCACGAAGACCTGCGCGAACCCCCAGGTGAGCATCACGATCATGCCGAGGATGAACGCGTAGGTCGGCACCGCCATCAGGACGCCGGACTCGCGCACCCCGCGCAGGTTCACCGCCGCCACCAGGACGATGCCCACCAGACAGAAGAGCAGCTTGTGGTCGTGCACGAAGGGCACCGCCGAGCCGATGTTCTCCGCGGCCGCGGTCACCGAGACCGCGACCGTGAGCACGTAGTCGACCAGCAGCGCGGCGCCGACCGTCACACCTGCGGTGGGACCGAGATTGACCGTGGCCACCTCGTAGTCGCCGCCGCCGGACGGGTAGGCGTGGACGTTCTGCCGGTAGGCCGCGACCACCACCAGCAGCACCACCGCGACGGCCAGGCCCACCCACGGGGCGAGCGAGTAGGCGCTGATCCCGGCGACCGAGAGCACCAGGAATACCTCCTGCGGCGCGTACGCCACCGAACTCATCGCGTCGGAGGCGAACACCGGGAGCGCGATCCGTTTGGGCAACAGGGTGTCGCGCATGCGATCACTGCGAAAGGGGCGACCGAGCAGCAGCCGCTTGGCCGCCGTGGTCACCTGGGGTCTACCGGCCACCCCGCCACAGTAGTGGCGCCGCGGAGTAACGTCCATCGCGTGCGCGTAATCATCATGGGCTGCGGACGGGTGGGGGCCGGACTGGCCACCGCGATGTCCCAGCGCGGACACCACGTCGTCGTCATCGATCGCGACGAGACCTCGTTCGCGAGGCTCGGCGGCGACTTCGCCGGGACCACGGTCCGCGGAGTGGGCTTCGACCGGGAGATCCTCATCGAAGCCGGCATCCAGACCGCCGATGCGTTCGCCGCGGTGTCCTCGGGCGACAACTCCAACATCATCTCGGCGCGCGTCGCCCGGGAGACCTTCGGCGTCCCCAGGGTGGTCGCCCGGATCTACGACGCCAAACGCGCCGCCGTCTACGAGCGGCTCGGCATCCCGACCGTCGCCACCGTCCCGTGGACCACCGAACGTTTCATCACCATGCTCGGCGAGACGCCGCAGTCGGCGCTGTGGAGCGATCCGAGCGGGGCTCTGGTGATCGCCCAGGTGGCCCTGCACGAGGAGTGGTGCGGCATCAGCTGCGCCAAGTTCCAGGAGCTCACCGGTGCGCGCGTGGCGTTCCTCCACCGGCTCGGCGCCCCGGTGCTGCCGGAGCCGCGCAGCGTGCTGCAGGCCGAGGACACCGTCTTCGTCGCCACCCTCGCCTCCCGACTCGATCATGCCCGAGCCACCGCGGCGCTGCCCCCCATCGAAGGAGACGGAGAATGAAGGTCGCGATCGCCGGCGCCGGAGCCGTCGGCCGGGCCATCGCCCGCGAACTGATCGGCGCCCGCCACGAGGTGACGCTCTTCGAACGCGATCCGCGGCACATCGACCGGGCGGCGCTGCCGCTGGCCGACTGGATCCACGCCGACGCCTGCGAACTCCAGGACCTCGAACGCGCCGGACTGCAGTCCTACGACGTGATGATCGCGGCGACCGGCGACGACAAGGCGAACCTGGTGGTCAGCCTGCTCGCCACCACCGAGTTCGCGGTGAACCGCGTCGTCGCCCGCGTCAACGACCCGCGCAACGAATGGCTGTTCAACGAGGACTGGGGCGTCGACGTCGCCGTGTCCACGCCGCGCCTGATGGCCGCGCTCGTGGAGGAGGCCGTCAGCGTCGGCGACCTGGTCCGGCTGATGACCTTCCGCCAGGGTCAGGCCAACCTGGTGGAGTTGACTCTGCCCGACGACACCCCGCTGGCCGGCAAACCGGTCCGCAAACTGGTGCTTCCCCGCGACGTCGCGCTGGTGACCATCATCCGGGGACGCCGGGTGATCGTGCCGCTGCCCGACGACGCGCTCGAGGGCGGCGACGAACTGGTATTCATCGCCCCGGACGAGGCCGAGACCGAACTCACCAAGGCGATGCGCGTGCGCTCCTGAACCACCGCGACACCTCGCTTCTCTCGAGATGCCTGCGTGTCCCCTCGAGGCGCCTACGCGCGTAGCGATGTCGGTGGGCATGACGTCGCACGACTCCGTCACGGTTCTCGTCGGGACCGGAAACCGAGTCGCGGTCCTCGTCGCCCTCCGGCAAGAACCGCGACAAGGGGTCTGCGAAGCACCCGACCACCGGAGATCACCTCCCTACCGCACCGAGAAGGAGCAACACCCGGCGTGGTCGACGAAGTGATGCGACCGCTCCCCTGACCGGCATCTTCGTCGTCGTTTCCGGGCAGTTTTCCCCACCTGACCAGGACTTTCGTCCCGTGAGAGCTTCCCCACTCAAATACGCATCATCCATGCCGATTATGTTTTGATCGGTTCATGCAACTGACGCGCTTCACCGACATCGGCCTCCGGGTGCTCATGCGCCTGGCCGCCGACAGCGGCGAGCGCACGCACACCGCACGCGGCCTCGCCGAGGAACTCGGGGTGCCCTACACGCACGTCGCGAAGGTGGTCAGCCGCCTGTCGGAGATCGGTGTGGTGCACTCGCGGCGCGGCCGCTCCGGCGGGCTCACCATCACCGCGCTCGGCCGCACCGCCGGTGTCGGCTGGGTGACCCGCGAACTCGAGGGCGACGCCCCTGTCGTCGACTGCGACGGCCCGGTCCCCTGCCCGCTGAAGGGCGGCTGCCGTCTCCGCGGCGCCCTCGCCCGGGCCCAGAACGCCTTCTACGAGAGCCTCGACTCCCTGACCGTCGCCGAGATCGCCGGCGCCGCCCAGGTGCTGGTCCTGGCACCCCCGGTCCCGAACGGGCCGACCACCGACTCCCGTGCCCCCGGGGCACGGGCCACCTCGGCCGACTCCGGCCACAGCCCCACCGCAGAGAACAGGAATCGATGATGATCTCCGAGAAGACCCGCGAGGTACTCGCGGCCACCCTGCCCGCCGTCGAAGGCGCCCTCGACGACATCACCCCGAACTTCTACCGTCGGATGTTCACCGCCCACCCGGAACTGCTCGACGACCTGTTCAACCGCACCAACCAGAAGATCGGCACCCAGCCCAAGGTGCTGGCCGGCTCCATCGCCGCCTTCGCCCGACTGCAGCTGCACCCCGATCCCGCCGAGCAGCGGATGATCATCGACCGGGTCGCCCACAAGCACGCCTCGCTCGGCGTCGTGGCCGACCAGTACCCGATCGTCCACGAGCACCTGTTCGCCGCGATCGTCGAGGTGTTGGGCGAGGCCGTCACCCCGGAGGTGGCCGCCGCGTGGGACGAGCTCTACTGGGAGATGGCCCACGTGCTGATCGGCCGGGAGAACGAGCTGTACGCCGACGCGGGCGTGACCCCCGGCGACGTCTGGCGCACCGTGCGCGTCGTCGAACGCGATCAGGTGAGCCCGGATGCGGTCTCGTTCACCGTCGCGGCCCCTTCGACGGGTTCGGGGAGCGAGGAGAAGCTGCCGTCGTTCACCCCCGGCCAGTACATCTCGGTCCAGGTCCCGCTCGACGACGGCGCCCACCAGATCCGTCAGTACAGCCTCACCGGTTCGCCGGAGAGCGAGACCTGGCGTTTCTCGGTCAAGCGCGACGGCGAGGTGTCGTCGTACCTGCACGAGCGCGTCTTCGAGGGCGACGACCTCCGGGTGAGCACCCCGTTCGGCGATCTGTCGCTGCCCGCGGGCGACGCCCCGCTGCTGCTCGCGTCGGCGGGCATCGGCTGCACCCCGGTGATCGGTCTGCTGCACCACCTGGTCGAGACCGAGGACCCGCGTCCGGTGCAGGTGCTGCACGCCGACCGTTCGCGGTCGCATCAGCCGCATCGCGGTGAGCTCGCCGAACTGGTCGGCAGGCTCCCCCGGGCGAGTCTGGAGCAGTGGTACGAGAACGGCTACGACGCCGGTGACGGCGCCCGCGTGGGCATGATGTCGCTCGACGAGGTCAGCATCGCGCCGGAGACCGTGGCGCTGCTCTGCGGTCCGGCGGGCTTCCTGAGTTCGGTCCGCGGCGCGCTGCTGGAGAAGGATCTGCCCGAGGACCGGATCCACTACGAGACCTTCGGTCCCGAACTCATCCGGGTCGGCGGCCGCCGGGAGTCCGCGAGCGGGGCCGTCGCCGCAGGAGAGCACCGGTGAGCACCTCCGTCGCGTTCTCCGGGGCGCTGGTCTTCCTCTGGCTGGGCATGGTGGTGGCGATCTCGTTCATCGAGGCGCCGCTGAAGTTCCGCGCCCCGCGGATCACCATCCCGCTGGGTCTGGGGATCGGCCGCCTGGTGTTCCGGGCGCTGAACTCGGTGGAGTCGGTGCTGGCGATCGTGCTGATCGTCCTGGCCGCGGCCGGTGGAGGGTGGTCGACGACGGCCCTGGTCGGCCTCGGCGTGGCCGCCGGTGCGCTGACGATCCAGATCGTCGGCGTGCGCCCGGTGCTGTCGAAGCGGACCGACGCCGTGCTGGCCGATCCGGAGAACGTGCCGGAGCAGCGGAGTCACGCGCACCTGGTCTACGTCGGATTCGAGCTGGTCAAGGTGGCCGCCCTGATCACGACGGGCGTGTCACTCCTGAGTTGAGTGCAGTTCGTAGTACGGGTTGTAGATGATCTTCATCCCGTCGACGGTGGCGACCCGTCCTCGTACGGTGATCCTCCGGCCGGGCTCGATCCCAGGGATCCTGCTCCGCCCGAGCCACTTGAGCAGGACGGTGTCGCTGCCGTCGAACAGTTCCGCCACCACCCCGCCGCCGCGGGTTCCGGACTGCTGGCGCAACGCCGACCTGGTACAGGTCTGGACCGACCGGAGCTCCCCCATGAGGACGGCCTCGTCGCCGCGCCGACAGTCCTTGGCGCGCTGGCCTCCCGCGACCCGGCAGGCGCGCTCGATGCGGTCGTCGTCGAGCGTCTCCAGGTCTTCGGTGAGTAAACGGCCCAGCCGTTTCATCAGCCCCGGACTGCCCATGTCGCCCTCCCGAACAGCGGTGTCGTCGAGTGCGTCTCTCCACGCTGCACTCTCTCTGGATGCCATACCTTACGCCGACCTGAGAGTCCGTTCATGACCGCCGTGTTCTTGATGGCCGGAACCGGCTCGGACGACGATTATCTGCGCAGGTCGTTCGGTCCCGCGATCGCCGAGGCCGGCGGTGAACTGCATGCGCTGGCCCCCACCGCACACCTGGTCGACGACTATCTCGCCACCCTCGACGAGGTCGCCCTCGCGGCCCGCGAGGAGGGGCGGGCGATCGTGGTGGGCGGCGTCTCGATCGGCGCCGTCGTCGCATTGCGCTGGGCGCTGCGACGCGGCGGCGCCGACTGCGCGGGCGTGCTCGCCGCGTTGCCGCCCTGGTCGGGTCCCGTCGGTGATTCCGTCGCCGCGCTGTCGGCGCGGATCACCGCCGACGCCCTCGAACGCGACGGTCTGGAACCGACGATCGCCGCGATGGCCGCGACCAGCCCGGACTGGCTCGCCGCCGAGCTGAGCCGCTCGTGGCGGTCGCTGCACGACCGGGATCTGGTGGGACAGCTGCGCCTGGCCGCCCGGTGCGCGGCCCCGACCGTCGACGAGATCGCGGCGCTCCCGGTGCCGCTGGCGATCGCCGCCGCCCCCGACGACCCACTGCATCCGGTGCGGGTGGCGCACGACTGGGCGGCGGCCGCTCCGCGCGCGGCCGTCGTCGAGACCCCGCTGAGCGAATGGGGACCGCACTCACGGCTGCTGGGCGATGCGTGTCTGGCGGCGTGGCGCACGGCCGGCGGACCGGCTCTCGGGTGACCCGGAAGACGTCCGCCGGGACCCCGCCCGACCCCCCGCCCAGATCACGTCGGGTCCCGCTGGCCCCGCCCCGTCCGGTCCCTGCGCCGGCGCCGGCGCGCGAACGAAGTCGGCGGATCGAGTCGAAGGAGCTCTCCGGGAGCGCGAGCGGCGACCGATCGAACGGGATCAGCGACGACGGCGCTTACGACGACCACGCAACCGCTGCATGGCCGAGCCCTCCGACGGCGTCGGGGTCTCGTCGTCGGGGGTCTCGTCGTCGACGTCGGTCTCCGGGTCGTCGACGGCCGCCGCCGGAGCGCCCTCGGTGAACACGTTGGCCGCGGCGGCCTGGGCCACCGCACCGCCGGGCAGCACCTCCGCATCGGCTGCGGGAGCGGTCGGCGCGTCGTCGAGCGACGACACCGCCGGACGCCCGTCCGGTCCCACCCCGGTCTCGGCCGCCATCTGCTGCTGTGCGGCGCTCACCTGCTCGGCGAGTACCGGCGGCAGCACGATCGGGAGCACGTCGCGCGGCGGGAAGGGCTCCTTGCCGCGCCGCACCACGGTCTCGGCCAGGATCGCCCGGGCCAGCTGAGCGAGCTGGTCGGCGGTGCCGTCCGGTCCGCTCGCCACGCAGCGCACCATCCAACGCGGACCGTCCACACCGATGAAACGGTGTTCGCCGCCGTCGACCTTGGCCAGCACCTCGCGTCCCCAGTGACCGTCGTCGAACGACGTCTGCGCGCCCTCGGCCTGCAGCGACTCGGCCAGTTCCCGGACCAGTTCACGCCACTGTCCGCCGCTCCGCGGCGCGGCGAACGCCAGCACCCCGACACGACCGATCGGCGTCTCCAGATAGACCGCCTCGGGCTGGTGCGTCGCCGACATCTCCACGGTCACCTGACCGCCCTCGACCACCGGGACCAGGACCGATCCCAGATCGAGGTGCGAATTGGCCAGGTCGGCCGCCGGGGTCACCACGTCGTCGATGTCATACGGTCCAGCGGTGTCGCCGATTCGGTACTTCGCCATGTTCTCAGTCCTCCTGGCTCTCGGGGTTCTCGCTCGCGGGGTCGTGCTCTGCGGACAGCATCGCGTGACCACCGCTCGATCCGTATCCCCCGGTACCGCGTTCGGAGTCGTCGAGCTCGTCCACCTCGAGCACCTCGGGGAGCTCCACCCGCTGCACCAGCAGCTGAGCGATGCGGTCCCCGCGGGAGATCAGGATCGGCGCCTCCGGATCGGTGTTGATCAGGCAGATCTTGATCTCGCCGCGGTACCCGGCGTCGATGGTGCCCGGCGCGTTCACGATGGAGAGCCCCGCGCGGGCCGCCAGACCCGACCGCGGGTGCACCAGACCGACCGTGCCGTACGGCAGGGCCACCGCGAGACCGGTCCCGACCACCTGGCGACGCCCCGGAGCCAACTCCAGGTCGACGGCCGAATAGAGGTCGATGCCCGCATCCCCGGCGTGGGCCCGGGTGGGCAGTGGAAGATCGCGGTCGAGTCGGACGACACGCAGCGGTTCATACTGGGACGGAGCGGAAGTCACCCCCGAAGAGTACTCGGCCGCCCGCACGCCCCGGCGCAGGACATACGCCTGCCCCGCCCGCCCCAGGGCAGGTGGCCGGTGACGTCCGACACGCCAGTAGGCTGTGCCCTGTGAACGACTCCGATTCCACCCCCGCCCCCGCCGCCGACAGGTACTCCGAACGCCTGACCGTGCCGCTCTGGTGGTGGCCGGTCGGCGCCGGACTCGTCGCCCTGCTCGGCTATCAGGCGCAGCTCGCCTCCTACCTGCAGAGTTGGAGCATCGCCTTCTACCCGGTCCTCGGCGTCCTCGCGGCGTGGCTGCTGTTCTCGATGAGCCGGATGCGCATCCGGGTCGACGCGGACGGCACCCTGCACGCCCACAAGGCGATGCTGCCCGCCGACGTCGTCGCCCGCGGGGCCGTCGTCCCGCCGTCTGCTCGCAGCGCCGCGATGGGCCGCCAGCTCGATCCGGCCGCGTTCCTGGTCTATCGGTCGTGGATCAAACCGATGGTGCTCCTGGTGCTCGACGACCCCGACGACCCCACCCCCTACTGGCTGGTCTCCACCCGCCACCCGGAGAAGGTGCTCGCCGCGATGGGGGTGACCGATGCCGGCGCCGCGCCGCAGGCCACATCGGAGTCGTCCGCAGCGGAGTCGTCCGTCGAGGAGTCCACCGAGGCGGGATCCGCCGACGCCTGACAGCGATACGACGAGGGCCGACCCCACCGGGTCGGCCCTCGTCGTATCGGAACGGTACGCGTGTCGCGCGGAGGATTTGCGGACGTCGAGCGGGATCAGACGCAGTCGACGCAGATCAGCTGGCCGCCGCGCTCCTCGCCCAGGCGATTGCGGTGGTACACGAGGAAGCAGCTGCCGCAGGTGAACTCGTCGTCCTGCTTCGGCACCACGCGCACCGAGAGCTCCTCACCGGACAGATCCGCACCCGGCAGTTCGAAGGACTCGGCGGTGTCGGTCTCGTCGACGTCGACGTCGGCGGTGCTGGCCTCGTTCCGGCGGGCCTTGAGCTCTTCGAGCGAATCGGTCGCCAGGTCGTCGTCGTTGGTCCGCCGTGGAGCGTCGTAATCGGTCGCCATGATTTTGCCTCACCCTGGTGTCGTCGTGCGTTCAAAGTCTTGTCTTGGAGGCACTGCTTGTGGCTGATCCCCCATCCCGTCCCAGCGTTCGAACAACGCCGCGGGCGCCCGAAGTCTAGGCGAGGCACGGCCCGCGGTCAAGAACCGGCTCGCCGCCCGGTGTTCACCCGCTTCGGAACGCGGACGCCTTAGGCTTGGGCGCATGGTCTCCAAGTTCGCCACCGGCTATGCGGCCGATTCCCGGGGTCGCCCGTTCCTGCGGCGCAATCACACCCCGGCGATCGTCATCGCCACCGTGCTCGCGGTCCTCGCCATCGGGTCATGGACCTACGCCGCCCTCAGCGGCGAGGACAAGAGCTACCCCGTCGACTGCCCGATGCCGATCGCGGGCGGCGACAAGCCCTCGTTCGAGGCGGCCTCGCGCGACGAGATGCTCGGGGTGTCCCCGGCCGCGCAGTCGACCTTCAAGGTGACCGTCCTCAACTCCGGCGCCGCCCGCGGCGAGGCGCGGTCGGTGTCCGAAGATCTGGTGGCCCAGGGCTTCGCCGCAGCCGACCCGGCGTACGCCGACGACAACGCCTACGGCGACGACAAGCTCGCCTGTGTGGCGCAGATCCGCTTCGGCCCCGGCGGCCAGGGCGCTGCGGCCTCGATCTGGCTCGCGCTCCCGTGCGCACAACTCGTCAACGACGGGCGCAACGGCAGCGACGTCGACGTCGCCCTCGGCGAGTACTACCACGGCGCCAAGCCGACCCAGGATGCCCAGGCCGCGATGGAGGCGCTGCGCACCGTCGACCCGCGCAACCCCAAGTCCGGGGTGGACCGGTCGCTGATCGAATCGGTGCACGCGCAGGGCTGCTGACGCCGCGAACACGGCACGGTGCCGGCGATGCCCGCGCCTCCGGCACCGCCGTCCGTGTCGCGGCGGAGACGCCGCGGCGCGGTCAGCCGGGCAGGCGCTCCATGCCGCCCACCTCGGTGAGCAGCGCGAGGAACTCCTCGGCGATGCCGGGGGCGGCGGCGACGGTCGGATAGCCGTCGATCGCGCGTGAGGCGGCGGGCGGGATCCGGACGTGTGCACCGGCCTCCGCGGCGATCAACGCGCCGGCGGCCCAGTCCCACGGCGAGAGGCCGTGCTCGAAGTGCACGTCGACGGCCCCGGAGGCCACCATGCACAGGTCCAGTGCCGCCGCCCCCACACGCCGCACGTCGCGGATCCGCGGCAGCAGCTCGGCCAGCACCGCCCCCTGAGCGCGGCGACGCTCGGGCGAATAGCCGAATCCGGTGGCCACCAGGGCCAGCGCGACGTCGTCGACCGGATTGGCCCGCAGCCGGCGCGGCGCCTGGTCTCCGGCCCCGCGACTCCACGCGCCGCCGCCGACCGCCGCCCAGTAGGTCACCCCGCGCGCCACGTCGACCACGGCTCCGGCATGCGAGACCCCGTCCACCTGGGCGGCCACCGACACCGCGTAGGCGGGGATGCCGTACAGGAAGTTCACGGTGCCGTCGATCGGATCCACCACCCAGCGCACCCCGGCCGGTACGACGTCGGAGCCGCCGGCCTCCTCACCCAGCACCGCGTCGTCGGGCCGTCGGGCGCGCAGCAGCTCCCGGATCAGGAGTTCGGACTCGGTGTCGGCGACGGTCACCGGATCGGTCGGCGTCGACTTGGTGCTCACCGAGCTCGCCTCGCCGGTGTGGCCGGAGTGCGGGAAGAGTTCGGGGCGCCGCCGCCGGACGTGCCGCGCCGCCTCCTCCGCGATCTCGACGGCGATGACGGCCAGTTCCTCCGGGGACGTTTCGGTAGCGCGGGTCACACAGCGAGTCTAGGTCGTGCGCACGCCCCCATGTAGGACCCCGGACACACGCCCGGCGTCTCTCGACGTCGCACATCCCGCGGTGGTGCGCCGTAAGCTACCGAACGAGAGCCGCGCCGGCCCCCGCCCGCGTGCGACCGCACCGAGAGAACAGGATTTCTCCCATGTCTGACGTGACCTACCTGGGCGCCGACCGGATGCCGAGCCCCGGGGCCGGCCTGAGCTTCGGCATCGACATCGGCGGCACCGGCGTCAAGGGAGCGATCGTCGATCTGCGCACCGGCGACTTCGTCGGCGAGCGCCACCGCATCGAGACCCCGCAGCCGGCCACCCCCGAGGCGGTGGGACGGACCGTCACCGAGATCGTCGACCACTTCGGCTGGACCGGCCCGGTCGGGCTCACCCTCCCCGGCGTCGTGAAGGACGGGATCCTGCGCACCGCCGCGAACATCGACGACGCGTGGATCGACACCGACGTCCGCGCGCTGTTCAGCTCCCAGCTCGGCGGCCGCGGCGTCACCGTGCTCAACGACGCCGACGCCGCGGGACTGGCCGAGCTGCGCTACGGCGGCGGCGCCCACGTCGAGGAGGGCCTGGTGGTCCTGCTGACGCTCGGCACCGGCATCGGTTCGGCGGTCATGTACAACGGCACGCTGATCCCCAACACCGAGTTCGGGCACATCGAGGTGCGCGGGAAGATCGCCGAGAAGCGCGCCTCGGCCAAGGTGCGCAAGGACAACGACTGGTCTTTCGAGAAGTGGGCGGAGAAGCTCTCCGAGGTCCTGCGGATGTACGAGCGCCTCTTCTCCCCCGACCTGTTCATCGCCGGCGGCGGCATCAGCCGGAAAGCCGACAAGTGGATTCCGCATCTGACCAACTCGGTGCCCGTCGTGCCCGCGCAGCTGCGCAACACCGCGGGCATCGTCGGGGCGGCGATGGCCGTCGCCGACGACCTCTGATCAGGTCGGAAGCCGGTTCCCCGGCCCCCCGGACGGACCGCGTGCCCACCCCGGGAACGACCCGCGTCGGAGAAGTTTCGTTATAATGGAACGCGTCGGTCGCCGCCCCGCCCGATCGATTCTGTAGAACCAGGCACTCCAGCCTCGCCCACGCAGCCCGTCTCGTCTCGATTCGTCGATGCCGTGCTGCCGATACGACGATGCTCCGTGCCGCTGACAAGTGTGTGAAAGGTCGTACGTGGCAACCACCAGGACCCCGGACGCCGAGGAAGCCGGAACTCCGGCTCCCGCCAAGAAGGCCGCTGCGAAGAAGGCGACCACGGCACGCAAGACCACCGCCAAGAAGGCTCCGGCTCGCAAGGCCGCCCCTCGCAAGACCGCTGCCGCCGCGGCGGCCGAGGGCGCCGACGACGCGACCCCCGCGAAGAAGACCGCAAGGAAGACGGCGGCCAAGCGCGCACCGGCCAAGAAGACGGCCGCGAAGAAGACCGCCGCCAAGAAGGCCACCAAGCGCGCGCCCGCTCGCAAGACCGCCGCCAAGAAGACCGCGGCGAAGAAGGTCGACCCGACCCTCGAAGACGAGACGCAGTTGGAGAACCTCGACGTCGCACCCGAGGATCTCGAAGACGCCGACATCGAACTCGACGACGAGCTCGTGGAAGCGGACCGGACCCCGGCCAAGGCCGCCGGCCGCGGCAAGGCGAAGGCCCCCGCCAAGAGCGGCGACTCGGAGAAGACGTCGAGCGACTTCGTCTGGGACGAGGAGGAGTCCGAGGCGCTGCGTCAGGCCCGCAAGGATGCCGAGCTCACCGCCTCGGCCGACTCGGTCCGCGCCTACCTGAAGCAGATCGGCAAGGTCGCCCTGCTGAACGCCGAGGAGGAGGTGGAGCTCGCCAAGCGCATCGAGGCCGGCCTGTTCGCCACCGAACGTCTCCGCCGGGTGATGGAGTCCGGCGAGAAGCTGTCGGTCGCCCAGCGCCGCGACCTCAACTGGATCTCCCGCGACGGCAACCGCGCCAAGAACCATCTGCTCGAGGCCAACCTCCGCCTGGTGGTCTCGCTCGCCAAGCGCTACACCGGCCGCGGCATGGCGTTCCTGGATCTGATCCAGGAGGGCAACCTCGGTCTGATCCGTGCCGTCGAGAAGTTCGACTACACCAAGGGCTACAAGTTCTCCACGTACGCCACCTGGTGGATCCGGCAGGCCATCACCCGCGCCATGGCCGACCAGGCCCGCACCATCCGCATCCCGGTGCACATGGTCGAGGTCATCAACAAGCTCGGTCGCATCCAGCGCGAACTCCTGCAGGACCTGGGCCGCGAGCCCACCCCGGAGGAGCTCGCCAAGGAGATGGACATCACGCCGGAGAAGGTGCTGGAGATCCAGCAGTACGCGCGTGAGCCGATCTCCCTGGACCAGACCATCGGCGACGAGGGCGACAGCCAGCTGGGCGACTTCATCGAGGACTCCGAGGCGGTCGTGGCCGTCGACGCGGTGAGCTTCACCCTGCTGCAGGACCAGCTGCAGGACGTCCTGGACACGCTCTCCGAGCGCGAGGCCGGCGTCGTGCGCCTGCGTTTCGGCCTGACCGACGGACAGCCGCGCACCCTCGACGAGATCGGTCAGGTCTACGGCGTCACGCGTGAGCGCATCCGCCAGATCGAGTCCAAGACCATGAGCAAGCTCCGCCACCCGAGCCGCTCGCAGGTCCTGCGCGACTACCTGGACTGACCGCTCCGGTACGACGACCCCGTACCTCTCGAGCCGACAGGGCGCCCGCACCACGCGGGCGCCCTGTCGTCGTCTCGGGGCGAGGTCGTTTCAGGACGAGGTCGTCTCTCCGGGAGGGTGCGCCCGCATTCGGTAACGCGGTGGCGCCGCCACCGTTCCCCGGCGTGTCGCGTCTCCCGTTCCAGGTCGCGGCCCATCCATCGAGCGCGACACGGAACAGAAGACGCGACACGGCGGTGGACGGCGCAGAATCCACTCGTGAGATCCGGACCGCAGCCGGTAGGTCAGATTCGACTCGCCGCCGGCGATCTCCGTTCCGCCGTCAGCTCGGTCTCCGGCTCCGCGACGTGCATCGCGAACCACGGGGTGAGCGCCCGCAGATCCAGTCCGGGCAGCGGCTCACTCATCGCCGACCCCTGTCTCATCGCCGACCTCCGTGTGCTGCTGCAGCGCGTTCATGCCGGCCAGCCACCGATCGGTGTCCGTGGCGCGCGCCGCGTAGTACTTCGCGACCTCCGGGTGCGGGAGGATCAGGAACTCGTCGCCGTCGAGCTTCTCGACGACGATTTCGGCCACCCGCTCGGGGGTCAGCACCGCGGCGGTGCTCAGGAGCGAGTCCGGGACGTCGTCGATCAGATCCGTTCGCACCCACTGCGGGCACACCGCCTGCACGACGATGCCGCGGTGCCGGTAGGTGGCGCCGAGCCATTCGGCGAACGCGACCGCGCCGTGCTTGGAGACCGAGTACGACGGCGCCCCGAGCATGGTCAGCAGTCCCGCCGCCGAGGCGGTGACCACGAACCGCCCGCCACCGGACTCCAGCCATTCCGGGATCAGGATCCGCGCCGCCCGCACATGCGCCATCACATTGACGTCGAGTGCCCGCGCCCACTCGTCGTCGGGCGTCTCCAGTCCCGCTCCCCCGATGATGCCCGCGTTGCCGAACCACAGCGAGATCCGGCCGAACGACGACGTGGCCCGCGCGATCAGCGCTGCGACGCCCTCGGCGGAGGCCGCGTCGCCGGGCGCTCCGACGGCCACACCGCCGGCGGCCGTGATCGACTCGACCGTGCGCACGACGCCCGCGGAGTCGAGATCGGCGACCACCACGCGCATGCCGCGCCGCGCCAGGGCCACCGCGACGGCCGCACCGATGCCGTTGCCCGCACCGGTGACCACCGCGCAGTCGCCCTCGCCCACCGGCGGCGCCTCCGGAATCGATGTCATCGTCTGTCGTCCTCTCCGCCGATCGACGCACCGCATTCGGTGCGACCGTGTCCGACCTCACTCCACCAGGTCCGGTGCCGCGAGGGGGCCGGATACGGAAACCGCTCGCCCGCGCGGGCGGTGAGATCCCCTCGCGCAGCAGACGATCGAGTCGGTCGCCGGCCCCGTCGACGGCCCCGGGCATGACGCGCGACACACCCGGGCGACCCGGGGAACAAAACAGACCCGCTGTTCGTCTGACAGAGTGATAGCCGAGGCATCCCGCCCCGCGGGCGCCGCGATCGATGTTCATCGCTCCGGTGAATCCGATGCCGAGCAGGCGAGTGAAAGAAAGGGCAGGGGAAATCCAATGACCGACAATGCCACGACCACGATCGTCTCCACGCCGCTGACCAACGCCGATCGCTGTGATCGGTGCGGTGCGGCCGCGAAGGTCCGCGCCACCCTCACCGGTGGCGGCGAGTTGCTGTTCTGCGGCCACCACTACAGCGACCACGAGGCCCGACTGGTCGAGATGGGCGCCGTCGTCTCCTGACGCGCCCCGGACACGGCGTCTTCTAAGACGTCCGTCCCCCAAGCGGTACGAGCCGGATCAGGCGGTGAGCGTTTCCACGCTCACCGCCTGATCTCGTTCCGTCTCGGCATCCGGCGGACGCCTCGGCGTCTGGACCGCCTATTTCCAGCTGCGCAGGGCCGCGATCCGCTCCTGGAGCTGCTCGGCGGTCGCCATCGCCGTCGGCGGTCCCCCGAGTCGCTGACGCAGTTCGTTGTGGACCTGACCGTGCGGGCGGCCGGTGCGGTGATGATGCAGCGCCACCAGTGTGTTCAGCTCCTTGCGGAGCGCGTGCAGGTTCGGTCCGGTGCTCCGTTCGGCCGCGTTCGGTGCCGCCGCGGCCGCCGGATCCTCCTTCGGACGCGGCGCCGCCGAACGTTTGGTCACCTGCTCGGCCTGACGCTGCTGGAGCAGCGTGCGCACCTGCTCGGCGTCGAGCAGACCGGGCAGACCCAGATAGTCCGACTCCTCCTCCGAACCGACCAGGGTCGCCGTCCCGAAGGAGGCGCCGTCGTAGATCACCTGGTCGAGTTCGGCGCTGGCGTGCAGCGATTCGAACGCGGGCTCGTCGTCGCCGGCCTCGTCCTCGCGCTTGTTCGCCTCCCGCAGGGCGGCGTCGTCGAGCAGGCCGTCGTCCTCCTTCTCGCGGTGCGGCTTGCCGAGGACGTGGTCGCGCTGCTGCTCGAGTTCACTGGCCAGCTGCAGCAGCACCGGCACGGACGGCAGGAAGACACTGGCGGTCTCGCCGGGGCGCCGCGAGCGCACGAACCGCCCGATCGCCTGGGCGAAGTACAGCGGCGTCGACGCGTTGGTCGCGTACACGCCGACGGCCAGACGGGGCACGTCGACGCCCTCGGACACCATGCGGACCGCGACCATCCACATGTCGTCGGACTCGGCGAAGGTCTCGATCCGCTCCGACGATCCCGCCTCGTCGGACAGGACCACGGTCGGCCGCCGGCCGCTGATCGATTCGAGGATCTCCGCGTAGTCGCGGGCGGTGTTCTGGTCCGTGGCGATCACCAGTCCGCCGGCGTCCGGGACGCCGGACGCCCGAAGCTTCTTGAGACGACGATGCGCGGCGTTCAGCACCGCCGGGATCCAGTCGCCGTGCGGGTCCAGCGCGGTGCGCCAGGCGCGGGCGGTCTGCTCGGCCGAGAGCGGCTCGCCCAGCCGCGCGGTGAACTCCTCGCCTGCGCTGGTCCGCCAGCTCGCCTGGCCTGAGTAGGCCAGGAACACCACCGGGCGGACCACGCCGTCGCGGAGTGCATCGGAGTAGCCGTACGAGTGGTCGGCCACCGACCGGGCACCACCGCCGGGTTCGGGTTCGTAGGTGACGAACGGGATCGGCGAGTCGTCGGAGCGGAACGGTGTACCGGTCAGCGAGAGGCGCCGCTCGGCGTCGTCGAACGCCTCCCGGATGCCCTCGCCCCACGACTTCGCGTCGCCGCCGTGGTGAATCTCGTCGAGGATCACCAGGGTGCGCCACCGCACCGTGCGCTCACGGTGCCGGTACGGGTGCGCGGCGACCTGCGCGTAGGTGAGCACCACGCCGTGGTAGTCGGCGCTGGTCGCACCGGTGGAGTTGGAGAAGTTCGAGTCGAGCTTGATCCCGATCCGCTCCGCCGCGGCCGCCCACTGATGCTTGAGATGTTCGGTGGGCGCCACGACGGTGATCCGCTCCACGGTCCGGTCGGACAGCAGTTCTGAGGCGACGCGCAGCGCGAATGTGGTCTTGCCCGCACCCGGGGTCGCGACCGCCAGGAAGTCCTTCGGCCGCCGCGTGAGGTACTTGGTCAACGCGCGACGCTGCCACGCGCGCAGCGATCCGCCAGGCGCCGGGCGCGACCCGCCCACCTGCGCATCTCCGGATCCGGTGGTGTCTGCGGTGGTGAGTGTCAGGCCCGGTTCAGTCATAGCGCGATCGATTCTAACCGCTTCCGACGACACTCCTCGCCACACCGGGACGCCGCCCGACGACACGCACGGAGCGGCGATCCGCCATGCTGGTAGCCATCGACACCCACGGCGACCGCGACCAGCGAGCCCCGGACGGAGGGCCCGACCCCGACTCCGGGGAACCCGTGCTGCGCAAGGGCGGACGGCTGATCTGGCGGACCACCGTGAAGTCGTGGGACGACAGCATCGTGGGCTGGTCGGCCCAGGCCGCCTTCTGGCAGGCGTTGTCGTTGACGCCGCTGCTCCTGGGCGTGCTGGGCAGCCTCGGCTACATCGGCGGACTGTTCGGCCCCGACACGGTGCAGATCATCAGCACCCGGATCGTCCAGTTCAGCGGGGAGATCTTCACCGAGCAGGTGGTCGACGACCTGATCCGCCCCACCGTCGACAACGTGCTGGGCCGCGGGCGCGGCGCGGTGATCTCGCTGAGCTTCCTCATGTCGCTCTGGGCGGGATCGTCGGCGATGAGCTGCTTCGTCTCGGCGATCTGCACCGCGCACGATCAAGACCAGGTGCGCCATCCGGTGTGGCAACGGATCTTCGCCCTGGTGATCTACGTGTTCTTCCTGGTCGTCGCGGTGCTGGTGCTCCCGCTCGTGGCTCTCGGCCCCACCTACCTGCACAACATCGTGCCGGACGACTGGAACACCGCGGTGAGCGCGCTGATCGACTGGGGGTACTTCCCGTTCGTCGGTCTGCTGCTGATCGGCGCGCTGGTGCTGCTCTTCCGTTTCGCCCTGCCGCATCCGCCGCCGTGGCTGCGCCTGATTCCGGGGGCGTTCTTCGCGGGGGTCTTCTTCTGGGTGGCCACCTACGTGCTGCGCGCGTACCTGACCGCGCTGGCTCAGGTCGGCTACACCTACGGCGCACTCGCGACGCCGATCGCGTTCCTGCTGTTCGGCTTCTTCATGGGCTTCTCGATCATGCTGGGCGCCGAACTCAACGCCACGATCCAGGAGCTCTGGCCCGCCGAGGACCACGGTCCGGTGGTGCGCCAGTGGGTCACCAGCCAGACCACGGAGATCACCGACACCCTGCGACGGCAGGCCGCCAGACCGGGGCGGGATCGTCGTCGTTCCGCCGCCGACCGGGAATGAGTCCCGGTCGACGACGGCGCTTCGCCTGCTACGTCGACGCGGATCTCCGCGACGTCACTTGTTCATCTTCGCGTAGACCTTCTTGCAGCGCTCGCACACCGGCGATCCCGGCTTGGGCGACTTGGTCACCGGGAACACCTCGCCGCACAGCGCCACCACGTGGGTGCCCAGCACGGCGCTCTCGGCCATCTTGTCCTTCTTGACGTAGTGGAAGACCACAGGCGCGTCGTCGTCCTGTTCGGTCCGCTCGTCGAGGTCCGGGCGTTCGATCGTCTTAGTCGTCATGGGTTCCATTCTGACCCAGACCGGGCCTCTCGTGCAGCCCGCCCAGCCCGCCGTGTGCACATCGGGCGGCGAAGTGGGAAAATGGCGGCATGGCACGCGAGACGACGGACCCCACCGGACGCACCGGAATCGACGGCTCCGTCCCGGAGGGACATCCGGCCGAGGCCTTCCTCATCACCCACGCCGAGACGTCGCTGGAGGAGCAGCACCGCGCCCGGGTGCGCAAGTACCTGCTGATGATGAGCATCCGGGTGCCCGCGCTGGTGCTCGCCGGCCTGGTCTACGTGTGGACCGAGAACCCGTGGTGGTCCATCGCGATCATCGCGCTCTCGATCCCGCTCCCCTGGGCCGCCGTGCTGATCGCGAACGACCGCCCGCCGCGTGAACGCGGTGAGGTGCAGTACTACCGCTACGGCGGCGGGCAGACCGTCGGCCCGGCGGCGTTGGCCGCCGAGCCCGCACCCCGGCCGGAGCCCGAACGTCCGGTGATCGACGGCGAGGCGATCGAACGGCACGACGACCGCTGACGCCTCCCCGGCTCAGGGAAGCGCGGGCGTGCGACTCGCGGCGACCGCCGCGTCGATGATCTCGGCGAGGTCGTCGGGACGGCTCCACATGGGCCAGTGCCCGGTCGGCAGGTCGACCAGTTCGACGTGCTCCAGACGCGCCGTCTCGGCGAACATCGGGTGACCCGCGGCGGCCAGTTCTCCGACCAGCGCACTGGAGATCGAGCAGCACACCAGGGTGGTCGGGACCTTCCGCCGCGCCTCGTCGCCGAGTTCCACCCGCCCGCGCAGCACCGGACCGGGCTCGGGAACGGCCCTGGCGCGGAAGCGTTCGAGGACCTCTGTGCTCAGACCCGCCAGACTCGCCTGCTCTCCGAGTTCGTCGAACGACGGAAGGGGCAGGTCGTCCAGTTGCTCGGAGGTCTCCGGAGCGAAGACGCTGCCGGAGGCCACGGGTCCGCTGTCGACCCACACCACCCGGCGGACGAGCCCGGGATGCCGATCGAGCACCAGGCTGACCGGTGCGCCGGCTCCGCTGTGCGCCACGATCACCACCGGGTGCTCTTCGGAGACGACGACGCGTTCGATCGCCGCCGCCTGGTCGTCGAGCGTCCTGGATGCTCGCTCGTCGTCGTCCGCGTCGAGTCCGGGAAGGGTCATCGGGACGGTGCGGCGGCCGACCGCGGTCAGGCGGTCCACCACCTCGTCCCACGCCCACGCGCCCAGCCAGTGGCCGGGGATCAGGAGGACGGTCGGTTCGTTCGTGTCGGTCGTCATGCACCGATGGTCACACGCGGCCGGGACAACGGTGTGTCACCATTTCTGTCATGATCTCCACCGGGGTTCCGGAGTGAAGCGGACGGAGCGGCTCCACGCGCTCTCGGAGATGCTGCGCCGCGGCGGCACCCGCGGGTACACCGCCGAGCGACTGGCGGCGGAGTTCGGCGTGTCCGTGCGGACGATCAAGCGCGATCTCGCCGCCCTCGACGCCAGCGGGGTGCCGATCTGGTCCCGCCCCGGACCCGGCGGCGGCTACGGGGTGACCGCCCGGGCGAGCCTCCCGCCGGTCAGCCTCACCCCGGCCCAGGCGGTGGCGCTCCTCGCCGCCGTGTCGGCCGCCCCCGACGCCCCCTACTCGGATCTGGCCGCGGCCGGGATCGAGAAGATCCTCGACGTCCTCGACCCCGGAACCCGGACGAAGGCCGACGAGCTGGCGAGCCGCATCTGGGTGAACGCACCGTCGTCCCCGTATCGCACGGTCCGGTCGGCGCTGGAAGAGGCGATGTCCGAGCAGCGCGTCGTGCGTATCCGTTACCGCGCCCGGGACGGCGCCGAGACCACCCGGGACGTCGAACCCGTCATGTTCGCCTCCCTGGACGGCCGCTGGTACCTGATCGGCTGGTGCCGGTCGCGCGACGACATCCGGTGGTTCCTCGTGTCACGCATCGAGCACGCCGACGTCACCGCGATCACCTGCCGCGGCCACACCGTCGACGAGGTCGGCGTCCCGCCGGCGACGGCGAGACCCGTGAACGGTCGCGGTGCGCGCCCCGCCGACCGCGGCCGACGACCGGCGCCGGAGACGTCGTGATTCCTCAGTGACTTCTCAGTCTTCCCGGGAACCATCCGCGTATCGGAAGCGTTGGACAGATGAAAGCTCCGGTAGTTCTCACCGCCCACCCGAGGAGGCCGTATGTCCACCGCCACCCGCACCCGTCCCGTCCCCACCGCCCAGGATCTCGACGCGCAGTCGCCGTCGGCGGACCTCGTCCGCGTCTACCTGAACGGGATCGGCCGCACCGCCCTGCTGAACGCCGAACAGGAAGTGGAGCTCGCCAAGCAGATCGAGGCCGGACTCTACGCCAAGCACCTGCTCGCCACCCGCAAGCGGATGAGCGCCAACCGCAAGCGTGATCTCGCGATCGTCGTCCGCGAAGGCGAGCAGGCCCGCGCCCATCTCCTCGAAGCCAACCTCCGTCTGGTGGTCTCGCTGGCCAAGCGTTACACCGGACGCGGCATGCCGCTGCTCGACCTGATCCAGGAGGGCAACCTCGGTCTGATCCGTGCGGTGGAGAAGTTCGACTACGCCAAGGGCTTCAAGTTCTCGACCTACGCCACCTGGTGGATCCGCCAGGCGATCAGCCGCGGCATGGCCGATCAGAGCCGCACCATCCGCCTCCCCGTCCACCTCGTGGAGCAGGTCAACAAGATCGCCCGGATCCGTCGTGAACTGCACCAGCAGCTCGGCCGCGAGGCCACCGACGAGGAACTGGCCGCCGAGACCGGGATCCCGGCCGAGAAGATCGCCGACCTGATGGATCACAGCCGCGACCCGGTGAGCCTGGACATGCCGGTCGGCTCCGACGAGGAGGCTCCGCTGGGCGACTTCATCGAAGACAGCGAGGCCACCTCCGCGGAGAACGCCGTGATCTCGACACTGCTGCACTCGGACATCCGCAAGGTGCTCGGCACGCTCGACGAGCGGGAGCGCCAGGTGATCACCCTGCGCTTCGGACTCGACGACGGCCAGCCCCGCACCCTCGACCAGATCGGCCGCGCGTTCGGGCTCTCCCGCGAGCGGGTGCGCCAGATCGAGCGCGAGGTGATGGGCAAGCTCCGTCAGGGCGACCGCGCCGAGAAGCTGCGCGCCTACGCCAGCTGACCGCTCTCCGACACCGGCACACGACAGGGCCGCCACTCCGTTTCCCGGAGCGGCGGCCCCGTCGTATGCGGTCGTCCGGCCGGGTACGCGGCCCCGCGAGTCAGCGCAGACGCCGCGGCCCGGTGTCGGCGAGCGCCGGGACCGGCCCGATGGAGATCTGTGCGGCGAGCACCGCGGTGCCCTCCGCCGACGACAGGATCGGATCCAGGTTGACGCCGCGGATCTCGGGGATCTCGTCGACCAGTGCCGACACCCGCATCAGCAGATCGATCAGCGAGTCGACGTCGGCCGGGGCCTCCCCCGCGCCGCCGGCCAGCAGTTCGGCGGAGCGCGGTTCGGCCAGCAGGTCGTGGGCGTCGTCGATCGTCAACGGCACCGCGCGATAGCTGCGGTCGCCGAGCGATTCGAAGAGCCGCCCGGACAGTCCGAACGAGATCACCGAACCGGACGAGCTGTCCTCGGTCGCCTTGATGCAGACGCCGAGCCCCTTCGACGCCATCTTCTGCACGTGCAGCATCGTCTCGCCGGTGAGTTCCTGGAGTTCGGCGAACGCGGTGATCACCGCGGTGGCATCGCCGAGATCCAGTCGGGCGCCCTCGCGGTCGAGGCGGCCGACCCAATCGGGCCCGGTGGCCTTGACCGCGACCGGGAAACCCAGTTCGCGGGCCGCCGCCGAGGCCTCGTGCAGGGTGCGGGCCTCCCGGAACTCGACGATGTCAATGCCGTACCAGGCCAGGACCGTGGCGGTCTCCACCGCGGTGAGCTCGCGCGGGCCGTCGCTCATGAGCTCGCGCACGTAGCTGCGCGCGTGCTCGGCGGAGATGCCGTCGAGCTCGATCGCCGCGGAGTCCGGGCGGTCCCGCCAGCACGCGTACCGCCAGCTCAGCGCGAGGGCGCTCGCCGCGCGCTCGGGCGTCGGATACGACGGGATCGAACCGCGCGTCGGGGTGCCGGCCTCTCCCGGGACCGACAGCCCGTCCGGGATGCCTTCGACGGCCAGAAAGGTGGTGACGATCGGTTTGCTGCCGGGGGCGCTGCAGCCGGCGACCGCACCCATCAGCGCCCGCGCGTACTCGGCGGCGTCGACGGCGACCGGCGGCACGAACACCACGATCACCGAGTCCACCTCGGCGTCGTCGAGGGCGGCGCCGACGGCGTCGGCCAGGTCGTCGTGCGCGACTCCGGGGCCCAGATCCACCTGGCGGACCACCTCCAGACCGGAGTTGCGGGCGGTGTGCGCGGCGAGCGAGGCGATCACCGACGAGTTGCCGACGATCGCGGTCCGGGGCCCGGTCGGGAGCGGCTGATGGGCCAGGACCGCGGCCGCGTCGAACAGGTCGGACAGCGTGTCGACCTGGAGGACGCCGGCCTGGGCCAGCACCATCTGCGCGATCCTGTCGTCGACGGCGCCGAAACGCTCACCCTGCTTGCCGACGCGGGTCATCGCACCGCGGCCGGATTTGATCGCGATCACCGGCTTCTTGCGCGCGACCCGGCGGGCGATGCGGCCGAACTTGCGCGGGTTGCCGAAGTTCTCCAGGTAGAGCAGCACCACGTCGGTCGCGTCGTCGGTGTCCCAGTACTGCAGGATGTCGTTGCCCGAGACGTCGGCGCGGTTACCGGCCGAGACGAAGGTCGACAGGCCGAGGTTGCGCTGCGCCGCGGTGGCCAGGATCGCGATGCCCAGGGCACCGGACTGGCAGAAGAATCCGACTCGGCCGGGTCCGGGGATGCTCGGCGCGAGGGTCGCGTTGAGGGCGATCTCCGGATCGTTGTTCACCACTCCCAACGCGTTGGGGCCGACCAGGCGCATGCCGTGCGCCCGGACCTGACGCACCAGCGCGCGCTCGGTCTCCAGACCCTCGGGTCCCAGCTCGCCGAATCCGGAGGAGACCACCACGAGGGTCTTGACGCCCTTGACCAGACAGTCGTCGAGCACGTCGGTCATGCCGGAGGCGGGCACCGCCACCACGGCCAGATCCACCGGGTCGGGGATGTCGATCACCCGTTCGTACGCGCGGATGCCGTTCACCGACCGCGCCTGCCCCACCGGATAGACCGGGCCGGTGGTTCCGGCATCGAGCAGGTTCTTGAGCAGGACGTGACCGACCTTCTTCGGATCGGTCGACGCCCCGATCACGGCCACCGACCGCGGCCGGAGCAGGTTCGCGATGCTTCGGGCCTCCGAGGCGCGCTCCCGGGCGTTGCGCACCGACGTGAGCGCATCGGTGGGGTCGATCTTGAACTCGACGTGCACGGTGGATCCGTCGAACGCACGACTGATCTGGTAGCCGGCCGCCTTGAACACCGCGACCATGTTCGGGTTCTCCGAGAGCACCTCGGCCTCGAACTCGGTGAAGCCGTTCTCGGCGGCCGCGCCGGCGAGATGCTCCAGCAGGACCGGACCGAGTCCGCGCCCCTGATGCTCGTCGGCGACGACGAAGGCGACCTCCGCCGAGTGCGGCTTGCCCGCGGACGCCAGGCCCTCGTAGAGCCCCATCGCGATCACGTCGTCACCCAGCCAGGCCAGCAGCGCCACCCGGTTCCGGTAGTCGACGGTGGTCATCCGGACCACTTCGCGCGGCGGCAGGGTGGGCGTCGGACCGAAGTAACGCAGGTAACGCGTGCGTTCGGACAGGCCTTCGTGGAAGCGCACCAGCGCGTCCGCGTCGGACGGGGTGATCGGCCGCAGGTGCACCACGCCGCCGTCGGCGGCCAGGACGTCGGCGGCCCAGTGGCGCGGGAACCTCTCCCCGTCGGCGGCCCGGGCGACGTCGCCCTCGGCGGGAGTCGTCGTGGGCGTCGCGGCGTCGTCGGGCGTGGGGGCTTCAGTCACGTGGGTCCTCCGGGTCGAGTCCGTGCAGGGGGAAGGCGGCGCGCCGGGTGGCCAGAATGGCGCGGTCGGTCTGTTGCTGGGCGGCATTGGAGATGCCGGGCGGAGGCGTGGCGCCCGCGTCCCCGTCCCAGCGAACGAAGTCGACATCGCCATTGTCACCCATCATGCCGACCGGCGGGCGGGCGTAGTCCGGGTGCACCCGACTCGACAGATCGACCGCCTTCTCCATCCACTCCGCGCTCACCGGCGTGGACGTGTCGACGTCGCGGTCCAGGGCCGTCGCGATCGAGATGCGTCCAGGCCCGCGGCACGACGTTGATCACGCCGTAACCGCCGCCGCCGACCGCCACCCAGCGACCCTCGCAGTACTCGTCGGCCAGGTCGCGCAGCGCACGCATCGCGGCGGCCTGGCCGTCCACGGTCAACGCGAGATCGGTCAGCGGATCGGCGCGATGGCTGTCGACGCCGATCTGGGTGATCAGGATCTGCGGTTTGAACGCGGCGATCATCGACGGGACGACGGCGTGGAAGGCCCGCAGCCACAGCCGGTCCTCGATCCCGGGCATCAGCGCCACGTTCACCGAGGTGCCCGCGGCGGCCTCGGCGCCCACCTCGGTCGGCCATCCGGTCCCCGGCCACAGCGTGGCGGGGTGCTGGTGCAGCGAGACGGTCATCACGCGCGGGTCGTGCTCGAACTGGACCTGGACGCCGTCGCCGTGGTGCGCGTCGACGTCGACGTAGGCGATCCGGTCGTAGCCCTGCTCCAGCAGCCACTTGATGGCGATCGACGCATCGTTGTAGATGCAGAAGCCCGCGGCGTGTCCGGCCATCGCATGGTGCATGCCGCCGCCGATGTTCACCGCGCGCTGCACCGCGCCCGAGTGCACCGCCTGCGCCGCGGCCAGCGTGCCGCCGACGAGCATCGCACCGGCCTCGTGCATGTTGTCGAAGACCGGGTTGTCCGCACTGCCGAGACCGAACAGCCGCTCGAGCATCGGGCCGCTGAGCGAGGCCATCCCCGATCCGACCGCGCGCACGGCGTCGATGTAGCCCTGCGTGTGCACGGTGCGGAGGACGTCGTCGCCCACCGGCAGGGGTTCGACGGTGTCCACGCCGTCCAGTACACCGAGACCACGCGCGAGGTCCATCGTCAGCGCGAGCCGGACCGGGCTCATCGGATGCGTGTACGCCCACTTGTAGTCGAGGAACTCGTCGCTCCAGATGATCGCTGTGTCCACTATCGCTCCACTCCACATGTCACACCTGGCACGCTAGTGCCTTCGAGGTCACATCACTCACCTTATCCCCGGTGCGGGGACCAACGTCCCCGCACCGGGGGCCGACGCGCCCGACACCGGTTCGGTTCGTCGAATCCCCCGACGCATTGCGGGTAACCTGGACGTCGGCGAAAGGACTGAGGTACTCGTGAACGATCTGGTAGATACCACCGAGATGTACCTGCGCACGATCTACGACCTCGAAGAGGAGGGCATCGTTCCGCTGCGCGCACGCATCGCGGAGCGGCTCGAGCAGAGCGGGCCCACCGTGTCGCAGACCGTCGCACGAATGGAACGCGACGGGCTGGTGCGCGTGGCCGGCGACCGACATCTCGAACTGACCGACACCGGCCGGGCGCTGGCCGTGCAGGTGATGCGCAAGCATCGTCTCGCCGAACGCCTGCTCGTCGACATCATCGGCATGCCCTGGGACGAGGTCCACGACGAAGCCTGCCGCTGGGAACACGTGATGAGCGAGAACGTCGAGCGCCGCCTGCTGCTGGTGCTCGACAATCCGACCACCTCGCCGTACGGCAACCCGATCCCCGGTCTGGAGGAGCTCGGTGTGATCGTGCCCGAGCCCGTCGCCGAGGCCGAGCGCCTGGTGGAGCTCCCCCACGGCGAGTCCGCGGTGATCGTGCGTCGGATGGCCGAGCACGTCCAGGCCGACCCGGAGCTCATCGGTGAGCTCCGTGAGGCCGGGGTGGTGCCGAACGCGCGCGTCAACGTCGTCGTCAATCCCCGCTCGGTCCTGATCAGCACCCCCGGACACGAGGGGCTGGCGCTGTCGTCGGAGATGGCGCACGCGATCTTCGTCGAACGCGTCTGACGGCGCTCTTCACGTCGGCGTCCGGGTCTCACGCCGGCGTGCGGGTCCGGGCGGGCAGGCCGACGCCCAGATCCCGGCCGAGGCCGAACGAGTAGTCGAGCACGTCCGCCAACCCGGACGGGCGCATGCCGTGCTGCAGGGCGCTGTCGAGCAGCTGCGCCAGGTGGTAGTCCGGGTCCAGCTGCAACGCCCGCTCCAGCGCCACCCCGGCGAAGGCTCCGTGCCCGGCCATGTAGTGCAGGTGCCCGAGCAGCGTGGCGGCCGCCGCACCCGCGCGTCCGGTCAGTCGGCGGGCGAGCCGGATCCACAGTTCCTCGGCGTCGTCGCGCAGGTCGGTCAGCGCGAGCGCCAGCAGGACGTCGCGCACGTGGACCGAGCTCAACGCCTCGGCCAGTTCGTTGGTCGTCGAACAGGAGAGCTCACCGACCGGACCGCTCCGGAGGAGGTCGAGCACCCGCCGCGAGCGCTCGGCGTCCCGTTCGCCCGGTGGGCCGGGCGGGACCACCGGCTCGACCGCGCGGCAGCGTTCGTCGTCGCAGTGCGCCAGCGGGCCGAGCGCCTCCTGCAGATCCGATCGGCGCGCCAGCACTCGGCGCCCCTCGTACACCGCCAGGTGCAGCGCCGCCGGTGAGGCCATCGGGTCGCTCAACCGACCGTGCTCGGGGATCGTCCCGGTGAACGGGGCGGGCGGCAGGCTCCTCCCCGCCCGGCATCGCGGTTCCCACGCGGTGAACCAGGGCGCCCCGACCGCGAACCCGGGCAGGACGAAGCCCGCCGAGACGCCGCCGGCCGCGGTGAAACAGCGTTCGACGGCCCGGAACACGGCGCGGTAGCGCGGCAGCTCCCCGGCCGGATCGGTCGCATCGAAGCGGTCGTCCACCACGACGGCGACCACTCCGGCGGCCCCGTATCCGGCGACGATCGAACCGAACCGGTCCAATTCGCGTGTCCAGCACGGGGTCGGCCGCCCGGATCCGCTCAGCACGAGGTCGTGCCGCATGGTGGCGACGTGATTCCTCCGGTCGGCGAAGGCGATGATCACCAGCGACCGTTCCGGGAGGAATCCGAACATTCCCGGTATCGCCGTGAGCAGCGGATCCGGATCGATCTGGAGGGCCGAGCCCCCGGGAGTGGGATGTGAGAGTGAGGTCATGGCGTAAGGCTGCGCCGCATCGCGGCGACCCGCCAGACCCTCGGAGGCCGGTTGTGGACAGCGTGATCCGTCCACAGGGCCGCAGGATCAGTCCTGGACATCCAGGTCGAGATGAGGTAGCGGCGCGCTACCGGAAAGCGCGTCGGACCGCGGTCTCGAACAGTGCGGCGGCGGTCTCGTGCGCCGTGTCCGGCACCGGGCCCGTCGCCCGCAGCTGGACCAGCACGCGGAGGTCGTCGCGCTGGGCGATCCACTGGTCCAGCGTCGTCACCGTCTCGATGCCCGGTGAGCGCAGCGAACGACGCAACCGCATCCGCGCCACCCCGCCGGACTCCCCCGGCGGGTCCACCACCGTCGAGGCGACCTCCAGCTGCCCGGTGGCGCCGCCGCGGAACGTCGCGCACCCGGTCGCGGCGCGGGCCAGGTCGTCGAGCGATTCGTCGGTCCGGGCGACCAGCTCGGTGAGCGTACTGGTCTCGGTCGGACCGGGCGCGAACACCACGACCGCGGTGTCGTCGTCGACCCCGGCCGGAGTGCAGCGCGCGGGCACGACGTCGCCGCGGACGGGCCGGAGCGTGATGTCGGACACGATGTTCGGGATCTGCCCGGAGGCCACCACCATCGCACCGGTGCCGAACTCGGCGGCCGGCAGGGCCTTGGCGCTCAGGTCCGGCACCGAGCGCGGACCGCCCGTCGTCGTGCATCCGGTCGCCAGCACTGCCACGCACAACGCTGCGGCGGCACTCCACACGATTCTCACCCCGACCACTCTGCCACCATCGATCACGGACGCCCGGGAATGACCCACCGGTCCTCCGCGTTATGTGCATAGCGTCTCCGAATCCGGAACACTGATCTTCTGAAGACATCAAGAAGGGAGCACCTCTATGGACGAGCAGACACCCGAGAACCGCTCGCTGTACGAACTCGAGTTCCCCGGCCCCGCGGTCTCCGGGCCGCAGGGCGACGGGCCGGTCCTGGTCCACGCCCTCGAAGGCTTCGCCGACGCCGGCCACGCCGTGACACTGGCCGCGACCCACCTGCGAGAGGCCCTCGACTGCCAGCTCGTCGCCACGTTCGACACCGACGAGCTGATCGACTATCGCTCGCGCCGACCGATGATCTCGTTCTCCGGCGAGAAGTTCGACGGCATCGACATGCCGCGGCTGACGATGCACGCCCTGGTCGACAACGACGGCGTCCCGTTTCTGCTGCTCGACGGCGCCGAACCGGACCTGCGCTGGGAGCAGTTCACCACCGCGATCACCGCCCTCGCCGAGCACTTCGGCGTGAGCCAGGTGGTGGGTCTCAACTCGATCCCGATGGCCGTCCCGCACACCCGCCCGTCGGGCGTGATCGGCCACGGCAACGACGCCTCCGCCCTCGGCGACATGCCGCGCTGGGGCAACGACATGAAGCTGCCGTCGAGCGCATCCATGCTCCTGGAACTGCGGCTGGGCGACGCCGGATACCGCACCGTCGGGCTCTCGGCGCACGTGCCGCACTACCTCGCGCAGAACAACTACCCCGGCGCGTCGGCCGCGCTGCTGTCGGCGCTCGGCCGGGTCACCGGCCTGAATCTGCCGGTCGCGGCCCTGGAGAACGCCTCGGCCAAGGTGATCGAGCAGGTGAACGAGGAGGTCGCGGGCAACCCCGAGATCAGCACCGTCGTCTCGGCACTGGAACAGCAGTACGACGCGTACGTGGAGGCCAAGGCCGAGCGCGAACTCCTGTCCGGCGACGAGGACCTGCCCTCGGGCGACGAACTCGGCGCCGAATTCGAGCGTTTCCTCGCCGAACACGCCGCGGAGTTCGACGGCATCGACCTGAGCGACGACTCCGGGGAGTCCGGAGCGCCCGACGAGACCGGCCGGAACGAGTCGGGCCAGGGCGAATCGGGTCAGGGCGAATCAGGGCAGGCAGCGCCCTGACCACCGACGAGAGCACGACGACCGAAGAGTCCGCCGCCCCGCTGACGCCCGTCGACGACGAGGACGCCGCCTTCGAGCACTTCCTCGACTGGTGGGCGTCACGGGGCATCGACCTGTACCCGCACCAGGAGGAGGCGCTGCTGGAGCTGGTCTCCGGCACCAACGTGATCCTCGCGACGCCGACCGGTTCGGGCAAGTCGCTGGTGGCCTCGGGCGCGGTGTACTTCGCGCGGTGCCGGGGTCGTCGTGCGTACTACACCGCCCCGATCAAGGCGCTGGTCAGCGAGAAGTTCTTCGATCTGTGCGCCCAGTTCGGCGCCGCGAACGTGGGGCTGCTCACCGGTGACGCGTCGGTCAACGCCGACGCGCCGATCGTGTGCGCCACCGCCGAGATCGTCGCCAACATCGCCCTGCGCGACGGCGCCGGCTCCGACATCGGGGTGCTGGTGGCCGACGAGTTCCACTACTACGGCGAGTCCGACCGCGGCTGGGCGTGGCAGGTCCCGCTGATCGAGCTCCCGCACACGCAGTTCCTGCTGATGTCGGCCACGCTCGGCGACGTCTCGTTCTTCGTCGACGACCTGACCAAGCGCACCGGACGCCCCACGGTCGAGGTGACCGGCGCCCAGCGTCCGGTGCCCCTGGAGTACCGGTACGCCACGACTCCGATCCACGAGACCATCGAGGAGCTGGTGACCTCGGGTCGGGCGCCGGTCTACGTCGTGCATTTCACACAGGCCCAGGCCGTCGAACGCGCCCAGGCGCTGTTGTCGGCCAAGATCTGCTCCAAGGAGGAGAAGGCGGCCGTCGCCGCGGCGATCGGCGACTTCGACTTCCGGACCGGCTTCGGCTCCACCCTCTCCAAGCTGCTGCGCGCCGGGATCGGCGTGCATCACGCGGGCATGCTGCCGCGTTACCGGCGCCTCGTGGAGCGGCTCGCCCAGGCGGGTCTGCTGAAGGTGGTGGCCGGCACCGACACCCTCGGCGTCGGCATCAACGTGCCGATCCGGACCGTGCTGTTCGCCGGTCTCACCAAGTACGACGGCCACCGCGTCCGTCGTCTGCGGGCCCGCGAGTTCCACCAGATCGCCGGCCGCGCCGGGCGCGCCGGATTCGACACGATCGGCTACGTCGTCGCCCAGGCCCCCGAGCACGACGTCGAGAACGCCCGACTGATCGCCAAGGCGGGCGACGATCCGAAGAAGCTGCGCAAGCTGGTCCGCAAGAAACCGCCCGAGGGGTTCGTCGGCTGGGGCGAGAAGACGTTCTTCACACTGGTCGACGCGCCCGACGAAGAGCTGCGATCGCACTTCCGGATGACCACGTCCATGCTCATGGAGGTGCTGGAACGCCCCGGCGACTGCTTCGCCGCGCTGCGCCATCTGCTGGAGGAGAACCACGAGCCGCGCAAACGGCAGCTCCGCCACATCAAGCACACCGTCGCGCTCTACCGCGACCTCGTCGAGACCGGGATCGTCACCCGGCTCGACGCTCCCGCCCCCGACGGCAAGCACGTCGAGCTGTCCATCGACCTTCCGGAGAACTTCGCGCTCACCAACCCGCTGTCGGCGTTCGCGGTGGCCGCGTTCGAACTGCTCGATCCGGAGTCGTCGACCTTCGCGCTCGACGTGGTCTCGATCCTGGAGTCGACGCTCGACGACCCGCGCCAGATCCTGATGGCGCAGCGGAAGGCCGCCCGCGATGCCGCCGTCGCCGAGATGAAGGCCGACGGCATCGAGTACGAGGAGCGGATGGCGCGGCTCGAGGAGATCACCTGGCCGCAGCCGCTGGCCGAGGAGATCGGGTTCGCCTACGAGACGTACAAGCGCGGCCACCCGTGGCTGGCGAACACGCCGCCGTCGCCGAAGTCGGTGCTGCGCTACATGCTGGAACGGTCGATGACGTTCACCGAGCTGATCAGCGAGTTCGGATTGCAACGCAGCGAGGGCGTGGCCCTGCGCTATCTCACCGACTGCTACCGCGCACTGCGCAGCGGCCTGCCGATGACGGCGGTGACCGAGCAGATCGAGGACATCACCGACGACCTCGGCGATCTGATCCGCGGCGTCGACTCGAGTCTGATCGACGAGTGGGAGGAACTCACCGCTCCGGCGTGAGCCCTCCGGTCCGCGTCAGACAGGAGTCACGTCGCCGGATTCGACGACGAGCGCCGCGATCTCGGCGGCCAGTTCGGTGTACGCCGGACCGCGGCCCGACGACGTCCGGTAGACCAACCCGATCCGGCGCCCCGGGCGCGGCCTGGTGAACTCGGCGGTCGCGAGCTCGCCGGAGGCGGTCTCCACCGCCACCGAGGTGCGCGGGATCAGCGTGACCCCAAGACCGCCCTCCACGCACTGCACCGCGGTGGTCAGCGAGGCCGCCCGGGTCTGTCGCAGATCCGGGTTCACCCCCGCCACCTGGCACACCTCCAGCGCCTGATCCCGCAGGCAGTGCCCCTCGTCGAGCAGCAGCAGCGGCAGGTCGGCGAGCATCGACGGGGCCAGCCGCTTGCGCCCGGCGAGCGGGTGGTCGTTCGGGATCGCGAGCACGAAGTCCTCGTCGTACATGTCGATCTCGCCGATGCCCGGCGACTTGGCCGGGAGCGCGAGCACCGCGGCGTCGAGGGTGCCGTCGCGGAGTTGTTCGAGGAGTCGTGCGGTCTGGTCCTCGACGACGCGCAGTTCCAGGTCCGGCCGGCGTTCGGGCAGGCCGCGCAGCAGCCGCGGCAGGATGTACGGCGCGATGGTGGGGATCAGTCCGAGCCGCAGCGGTCCGCGGAGCGGATCGTCCTCCCCCGCCGCGTCGGAGAGGAAGTTGTCGATCGCATCGCACGCGGCCATCGCCGACGGCAGCAGCCGACGCCCCTCCGCGGTGAGCATCACCCGGCGCGTCGTGCGTTCCACCAGTTGCACGCCGAGCCCGGCCTCGAGCCCGGCCAGCGCCTGGGAGAGCGACGGCTGGCTCACGCCCAGGTCGGCCGCGGCGGAGCCGAAATGCAGCTTCTTCGCGATCGCGACGAAGGCCCGGAGGCCGCTGATCGCCGGCTGGTAGCTCTGATCACCCATGCCCATCAATGTATCTCCGACGATCACCGCACCCGTCCCGCCCGCGCCTGCCGACAGGCGTCCTCGGAGCACATCGGCGACCGGGAATCAAGTACCCCCGAGGGTATGTTTTCCACGCCGGGAGGGGTCGTCGAACGCCGATCGATCCCTTCGGCTCAGCCTATCGATCCAGGTAGATCCATAGGCGACACGGCCGGTTCACCCGCCCGTCGCCCCTCGATAACTCTCATCACCATGACTTATCAATAGAGTGCCTATCATCACGTTTCGTTTTCAGACTCGATGCGGCAGAATAGGTATTACCGCCGGGTACGACACCCGATCGACCCGGCTCACGAATTCACCCAGAGACGAAGGAGTCATGACATGGCACTGCTCACCATCGGAGACCAGTTCCCCGCCTACAACCTGACCGCCGTGATCGGTGGCGACCTGAGCAAGGTCGACGCCCAGCAGCCGGACGACTACTTCACCACCGTCTCCAGCGACGACTACAAGGGCCAGTGGCGCGTCGTCTTCTTCTGGCCGAAGGACTTCACCTTCGTGTGCCCGACCGAGATCGCCGCCTTCGGCAAGCTGAACGACGAGTTCGCCGACCGCGACACCCAGGTGCTCGGCGCCTCGGTCGACAACGAGTTCGTCCACTTCCAGTGGCGCGCCCAGCACGAGGACCTCAAGACCCTCCCCTTCCCGATGCTCAGCGACCTCAAGCGCGAGCTCGCCGAGGCGACCGGCGTCCTGAACGCCGACGGTGTGGCCGACCGCGCCACCTTCATCGTCGACCCGAACAACGAGATCCAGTTCGTCTCGGTGACCGCCGGTTCCGTGGGCCGCAACGTCGACGAGGTCCTGCGCGTCCTCGACGCCCTGCAGTCCGACGAGCTGTGCGCCTGCAACTGGAAGAAGGGCGACCCGACCATCGACGCCGGCGAGCTCATGAGCGCCTCGGCCTGATCGTCTCCCCCTTCGGCCGACCCGCCCCGCACTCGATCCCGGGTGCGGGGCGGGGTCCGGCCCGACCACCCCTGCTCACCCACCGCAGTAACGAACTGATTGGAAGAGATCTCACACCATGAGCATCGACAATCTCAAGGACGCCCTTCCCGAGTACGCGAAGGACCTCAAGCTCAACCTCGGCTCGCTCTCGCGCACCACCGTGCTCGACGACGAGAAGCTGTGGGGCACCCTCCTGGCCAGCGCCGCCGCCACCCGCAACGCCACCGTGCTGCGTGAGATCGCCGACGAGGCCGCCGACAACCTGTCGGCCGAGGCGTACAACGCCGCCCTCGGCGCCGCGTCGATCATGGGCATGAACAACGTGTTCTACCGCGGCCGCGGCTTCCTCGGCGGCAAGTACGACGACCTGCGCGTCGGCCTGCGGATGAACATCATCGGCAACCCCGGCGTGGACAAGGCGAACTTCGAGCTGTGGTCGATGGCCGTCTCCGCCATCAACGGCTGTGAGCACTGCGTCGCCTCGCACGAGCACGTCGTCCGCGAGGCCGGCCTCGAGCGTGAGCAGGTCTTCGAGGCGCTCAAGGCCGCCTCGATCATCCAGGGCGTCGGCCAGGCGATCTCCGCCGCCGAAGCCCTGGCCTGAGCGACCCCTCCCCGAGGCTCCGGAGCCGCCGACTCATCGCGCGGTGACCCCGGTCGAAGGGACCACGAATTCCTGCAGCCCTCAGGACCAGCAGAAGCGCCCCACCGGCGATCCCGGTGGGGCGCTTCGCGCATCCGGCGACACGATGGTCGGAGATTCGGGCGCGGTGCAGACCCGATGCGGTCACCTCCGCCCGTCGGCGCCCTGCTCCCGAAGCCACACGATCGGGTCGCCGTCGTCGTCCGGCGGGAGCGCTCCGATTCGGCGCATCAGGGCTCGGGCCAGACCCCGCCGCTGCGCGTTGTAGGTCAGCGCGTGCGCCAGGACGCTCCCCAGCACGAAGCTCTCCGGCGGATCACAGAGCGCGTCGATCAGCCGATCGCCCCACGCCGCGCGCTCCTCCACCTCGTCGATCATCGCCGACCACCGCGGACCCGCCGACTCCCAGCGCCGCAGCAGATCCCCGGGCGACGGTCCCGGAGCACCCTCGTCGACGACGCCGTGGGGCGACTGCTCGCTCCCCTCGATCGCCGCCAGCCACGCCTCGACCTGCACGACGGCACCGGTGAGCAGCGCGGCGATCGACTCCTCCGGGCCGAACCAGTTCAGGAGCACGAGACCGGGGAGATGTGGGTGCGTCCACTGTTCGGGAGTCAGCTCCCGGGCGCGTTCCAGGAGTCGTCGCACGTCCGCCACGTCGTGGTGGGCCAGCAGCGCGGTCACCTGCTCGCCGCCTCCGGTGCGGGAGGAGGCGGCGGTCACCCACAGCGAATCGGGCGCGTGGAAGTGGATGCCGTTCGGCGCGGACAACCAGTGACCGGTCGTGCTCGCCGTATCGTCGTCGGCCGGAGTCTCCGACGGCGCGAAGCCGTAGGCCCGGCGATAGGCACGAGCGAAACCCTCGACCGACTCGTAACCGGCCTCCCACGCCGCCTCGGTGACCGACCGGCCGCGTCTCAACCGCCAGGCGGCGCGTTCCAGGGCGACTCGCCGGCGCAACGCCACCGGCGACTCTCCCGCGCCGTCGGTCACCTGACGCGCGAAGTGGAATCGCGACGCATACGCGTGATCGGCCATCTCGGTGAGACTCCCCGCGGACTCGGCCAGGACGGCATCCAGGAGTTCCCGCAGCCGGTCTCGGCGTCGCTCGCTCACGCCTGCCAGTCTGCCGCAGGTCGAAGGCCGTCGATCAGGAAGCGAGCGCAGACGAAGTCGCCGCACACCTCGCTCTCTCGCAGCCGGAGTTGGGCCCGGCGCGGAAGCAGCGGCGCGCCCCGACCCAGGGTGACCGGCGCGTAGCTGACGACCATCTCGTCGAGCAGGCCCGCATCCAGGAACTGCCCGGCGAGTTCTCCGCCGCCGAGCAGCCAGAGGACGGCCTCCGGGTCCGACACCGCCTCCTCGATCTCGGCGACCACGTCGGCGACGGCACCGGCGGCGAAACGAAGATCCGCGCCGTCGATCGATTCGCGTGCTTTCGAGGTCATCACCCAGGTCGGCTGCCGGTACGGCCATCCGTCCTCGGCCAGATGTTCTCGGATCCAGAGATAGGTGGCGCTGCCCATGAGGCAGGCCGCCGCCCGGTCCGTCAGTGCATTCGACTCGCAGCTCGGGGCTGACCGGTTCGACATGCTCCTGGGCGAACAACCAGGCGAGGCCGTGGTCGGGGTCGGCGAGGTATCCGTCGAGGCTGCCGGCGGTGTGATAGATGACGCGCATGGGGTCAGTGTGCACGCCGGACGACGGTCCGGACCCGACCGTTCTTGCCGTCCACGCAGGTGGAGCGCTTCGCGTGTCTGCACGCTTCCCCCCTGCGATGGATACGGTCAGATCAGGACCTCGGTGAAGACGACGGCGACGAACTCGCGCAGAGGACCACCGGGCTACTTCATCGGCGGCGGTGCGACGATGCCGGTCGTCGCGCCGCCGTCGACGATGAACTCCACGCCGGTCGAATAGGTGGCCTCGAGCAGTGCGTGCCGGACCGTCGCGGCGACCTCCTCGGGTTCGCCGAACCGCGCGATCGGATAACCGGCGGACAGCGACTCGTCGATGCCTGCGACCATCGGCGTCTTGATCGGCCCCGGGTGCACCGACATCACCCGGATGTCCGAGGGGCCGAGGTCGACGGCCGCGCTCTTGGTGAGACCGCGCACCGCCCACTTGCTGGTCGAGTAGGCGCACACCCCGGCGGTACCGGTGAGGCCGGCCGTCGAGGAGATGTTGACGATCGCCGCACCCGGCACCTCGCGCAGGTACGGCACGGCCGTCTTGATGCCCAGCCACGTGCCGAACAGGTTGACGTCCATGACCCTGCGGAACTCCTCGGTCTCGACGGCGTCGACGGGACCGAAGGCGAGGATGCCCGCGTTGTTGACGAGGTAGCCGACCCGGCCGAAGGCGTCTTCCGCGTCGGCCAGGACCGACTGCCATCCGGCCTCGTCGGTGACGTCGAGATGCCGGTAGACGGCGAGGTCCCCCAGTGCGTCGGCGAGCCGCTCACCGTCGTCGTCGAGGAGGTCGGCGATCACCGTCGGGACTCCGGCGCCGACGAGAGATCTCACGATGGCCGCACCGATTCCACGTGCTCCACCGGTCACGACTGCTGCTGCTGTGTTCATGACCCCAGCCTCGGGGGCGGGTTTCCGGTCCGCCAGAGCAGAAGGTCCCACCGCTCGGGGAGTTCCCCGCGGAGTCGTCGTCTTTTCATCTACCGGCAAGAAGCCCGACGAACCCGGCGGTGAACGCCGGGTCCGGGCCGACGACTGCCATCGACGGACCCGGACCCGGGTCGACCTCAGCTCAGGGCTTCGGTGAAGCGGACGGCGAGTTCGTTCACCTCGTCGGTGGTCATCACCAGGGCCGGCGAGACCTGCAGCGCGCCCGCACCGGCGGCACGGGTGGCGACGCCGGCCTTCCGCAGACGCAGCACCGCCGCGGGAGCGTCGGCCGGATCGGCGAGCTGGACCGCGGTCACCGCGCCGAGCCCGGTGCGCACCTCGGCGACGGCGTCGAGGTCGGCGAGCGGCGAGAACGCCGCCTGCAGGTCGCCCTCGAGACGGGTCGCCTCGTCGAGCAGGCCCTCGCGTTCGATGATGTCGAAGTTCGCCATCGCCGCGGCGGCCGAACCGGCG
This sequence comes from Gordonia sp. (in: high G+C Gram-positive bacteria), assembly GCF_047600385.1. Classification (GTDB taxonomy): domain Bacteria; phylum Actinomycetota; class Actinomycetes; order Mycobacteriales; family Mycobacteriaceae; genus Gordonia. The sequence goes on from NZ_JASGKZ010000001.1 coordinate 3,338,868, forward strand.
TGACCGCCGTAGGTGTAGCCGTGCCGCCACCAGACACCGCCGGCGAAGAACGGCTCGGCGATGTGCGGCGCCGCGATCATCGCGCCCATCGGCAGGTAGCCGCTGGTGAGGCCCTTGGCCGAGGTGATCATGTCCGGGGCCAGGTCGAAGCGTCCCGACGCGAACCAGTGGCCGTGACCGATGCGGCCGTACCCGGTCACCACCTCATCGGCGATGAACAGGACGTCGTGGTCGCGGCAGATGTCGCGGACCTCGCTCAGGTAGCCCTCGGGCGGCAGGTAGACGCCGCCGGCGCCGATGATCGGCTCGGCGATGAACGCCGCGATGTTCTCCGCGCCGACGCGCTCGATCAGGCCGAGGAGCGCCTTGGCGTCGTCCCACTCGATCCGCTGGGTGTCGGGAACGAAGTCGGGCCCGTAGCCCTCGCGGTTCGGCGGCAGCCCCGACAGCGCGGTGCCGCCGATGTGCATGCCGTGGTACGCCTTCGACCGCGACACGACGATCCGCTTCTCCGGACGCCCCTGCTCGGTCCAGTACCGGCGGGCCAGTTTGACCGCCGAGTCGACCGAGTCGCTGCCGCCGGAGGTGAACATCACCTTGGAGCCGGGCACCGGCGCCATCGCCGCCACCCGCTCGGCGAGCGCGATCAGGGTGTCGTTCGAGTAGTCGCCGAAGTTGGAGTAGTGCGCGAGCGTGCCGAGCTGTGCGGCGACGGCATCGGCGATCTCCTGCCTGCCGTGGCCCACGTTGGTGAACCAGAGGCCCGCGGTGGCATCGAGATACTCGTTGCCCGCGTCGTCGTAGACGCGTACTCCCTCACCCCTCGTGATGACGAACGAACCGTTGTCGGTGACCGCACCCATGTCGGCGAATCCATGCCAGAGAGATCCCATGACTCCCAATATGACACGTCGGAGGCCGCCCGGTGTGGCCGGGATCATGTTCGCCGACGACGCGCCGCCGGAGCGTCGTACGAACGGCCGACGCGGCGGTGCCCGCGACACCCGCCAGACCCGCCACGACGATCCCGCTTCGACCGCCGCCGGTAGACTGGACCGATCATGGCAGTCCCCCTCCTCTCCTTTCCTCCGGAGCTCCCGGTCAGCGCCTGCCGCGACGAGATCGCCCGGGCCGTCGCCGCGCATCAGGTGGTGGTGATCGCCGGCGAGACCGGTTCGGGCAAGACCACGCAGCTCCCGAAGATCTGCCTGGAACTGGGCCGGAAATCGATCGGCCACACCCAGCCGCGGCGGATCGCCGCGACCTCCGTCGCCCGTCGCATCGCCGACGAGACCGAGACCGAACTCGGCGACGTGGTCGGTTACAGCGTCCGGTTCTCCGACAAGACCGGCAAGAACACCGCGATCAAGGTGATGACCGACGGCATCCTGCTGCGCGAGATCACCTCCGACCCGATGCTGCGCCGCTACGACACGATCATCATCGACGAGGCGCACGAACGCAGCCTCAACATCGACTTCCTGCTCGGCTACCTCAAGCGTCTGCTCCCCGACCGTCCCGACCTCAAGGTGATCATCACCTCGGCGACGATCGAACCGGATCGTTTCGCCCGGCACTTCGCCGGACCCGACGACGAGGTCCCGATCCTCGAGGTCTCCGGCCGCACCTACCCCGTCGAGATCCGCTACCGGCCGCTCGACGCCGACGACGACACCGCGGACCTGGATCAGATCGCCGCCATCGACGCCGCCGTCACCGAGCTCTGGCGTCACGACCGCGGGGACGTCCTGGTCTTCCTGCCCACCGAACGCGACATCCGCGACACCGCCGACGCCCTGCGACGACGGACCGAAGCCGAGATCGTACCGCTGTACGCGCGGCTGTCGGTGGCCGAGCAGCAGAAGATCTTCACACCATCGAACGGTCGGCGGATCGTGCTCTCGACCAACGTCGCCGAGACGTCGCTGACGGTGCCGGGGATCCGGTACGTGATCGACACCGGCACCGCCCGCATCTCGCGCTACTCCACGCGCACCAAGGTGACGCGGCTGCCCGTGGAGAAGATCTCCCAGGCCAGCGCCCGACAGCGGGCGGGCCGCTGCGGCCGCGTCGCACCGGGCATCTCGCATCCGCCTGTACTCCGAGGACGACTTCGACGCGCGCCCGGAGTACACCGACCCGGAGATCCTGCGCACCAATCTCGCCGCGGTGATCCTGTCGATGCTCTGGCTCCGGCTCGGCGACGTCGCCGAGTTCCCGTTCGTGCAGCCGCCCGAGAAGCGCGCGATCACCGACGGCATGGCGCTGCTCTCCGAGCTCGGCGCGGTGACCGGGATGGACTCGGCCGATGCCCGGCTCACCGGGGTGGGCCGCGACCTGGCGAAACTCCCCGTCGACCCGCGGCTGGCCCGGATGCTGGTCGCCGGGCACGAGAACGGGTGTCTCGACCACATCCTGGTGATCGCCGCCGCCCTCTCGCTGCCCGACGTCCGGGAGTTCCCCGCCGACAAGCGCGAAGCCGCCCAGGCCGCCCACAAGCAGTACGCGGTCCCCGGTTCGGAGTTCCTCGGCCGCCTCGCCCTCTGGAATCACCTCGCCGAACAACGGGAGATCCTGTCCGGCAACCGGTTCCGCCGCTACTGCGAACGCAACTTCCTCCACTACCTGCGCATCCGCGAGTGGACCGACCTGCACCGTCAGCTGCGCCGCACGGTCCGCGACCTCGGCTGGGAGGTCCCCGACACCGAGGCCGACGCCGCGTCGATCCACCGGAGTCTGCTGACCGGTCTGCTCACCAACATCGGCGCCAAGCAGGGCGACACCCGCGAGTTCCTCGGCACCCGCGGCACCAAGTTCTCCATCTTCCCCGGTTCGACGATGGCGTCGAAGCCGCCCGCCTTCGTCATGGCCGGTGAACTGATCGAGACCTCCCGGCTCTTCGCGCACGACGTCGCCTCCATCGACCCGGAGTGGGTCGAGCAGATCGCGCCGGAACTGGTGACGCGAACCTACAGCGAACCGGCGTGGTCGTCGCGCCGCGGCGCGGTGACGGCCGACGAGAAGGTCAGCCTCTACGGGGTGCCGCTGATCGCCGGGCGCCGGGTGAACTACGGCCGGATCGACCCCGTCGAATCGCGGGCGATCTTCCTGCAGGCCGCCCTCGTCGAGGGCCGGTGGCGCACCCGCCACGAGTTCTGGGCGCACAACCGGAAACTCCTGGCCGAGGCCGAGGACCTGGAGCATCGCACCCGCCGCACCATGCGGCTGTCCGACGACGACGTCTACGAGTTCTACGACGCGCGGATCCCGCAGAACGTCGTCTCCACCCGGCACTTCGACTCGTGGTGGAAGAAGGAGAGCCGGAAGAACCCCACGCTCCTGCACCTGGACGAGGCGCAGACCCCGGGCGCCGAGACGCCCGCCGCCGCGGACTTCCCGCCGGCGTGGCAGCAGGGTCGGACCCGACTCGAACTGCGGTACCACTTCTCGCCCGGCGCCCCCGACGACGGCGTGACCGTGGTGATCCCGCGACCGCTGCTCGACCACGTCCACGGCGGAGGTTTCGACTGGCTGGTGCCCGGATTGCGCAGCGAACTGGCGACGGCGCTGATCAAGTCGCTCCCGAAGGGCCTGCGCAAGTCCCTCTCGCCGGCACAGCAGTACGCCGATCTCGCGCTCTCGCGGATCAAGCCGAGGTCCGAGCCGCTGCTTCCCGCTCTGGCGCGGGAGCTCGGCGTCATCTCGCGGATCAGTCTGGCGCCCACCGACTTCCGCACCGACGCCCTCGCCCCGCACCTGCGGATCCACTTCGCGGTGAGCGACGGCGAGGGCCGGATCGTCGCGCGGAGCGACAGCCTCGACGAACTCCGCAGACTGGCCGCCGGCGGCGACCGGAGACCGAAGGACGCGCCGACACACACGAAGTGGACCGACGACGGCATCGGCACCCTGGCCGATCGGCACGACACGGTGGTCGCCGGACAACCGGTGGTCACCTATCCCACGTTCAAGCCGCACGCCGGCGGGGTCCAGGTGGTCGACGTGACCTCGGCGGCGGCCCGGGACGCCGGGATCCGCGCCGGTGCGCAGATCCTGCTCGAGCAGGCGATCGCCCCCCTCACCAAGAAGATCGCCAACGGCCTGCCGCCGGGACAGCGTCTCGCACTGAGCCAGAGCCCCTACGCCGATCCGGCTCGCCTGTTCGCCGACTGCACCCGGCGGGCGATCGCCAATGCGCTCGATGCCGAGAAGGATCTGGCGACGCTGCGCACCCCGGCACAGTTCACCGACCTCGCGCAACGACTGTCGCCGCAGGTCCGGGCGGCCGCACCCGAGTACTTCCAGCACGCGGTGGCCGTCCTCGCCGAGACCGCGAACCTGCGTCCGGAGATCGACCGGCACAGCGGCTCGGCCGCCGCCGACGACGTCGCCGACCAGCTCGCCCACCTGGTGTTCGACGGTTTCCTCGCGGACACCCCGCTGACCCGCCTCCGGCATGTGCCGCGCTATCTGAAAGCGGCTCGCGCCCGGCTCGCGGCGCTGCCGGGTTCGGCGGCCCGCGATCACACTGGCCTGGACACCGTCGATCGGGTGATCGCGCACTGGAACCTCCGGCTCGCCCAGATTCCGGCGCCGCGGCACGATGCGCTGAACGACCAAATGCACTGGATGCTCGAGGAACTGCGCGTCAGCCTCTTCGCCCAACAGCTCGGCACGGCGGGACCGATCTCGGAGAAGCGCGTGATCAAGGCCCTCGACGCCTTCCGGTGACCGGACCCGGCCACCGGCACGGCGATCCCGGTCCGGTCAGGAGACGACGGTGCGGTCCTTGCGGAGTTCGTCGATCTCCCGTTGGAAGTCGTCGGCCGATTCGAACGACCGGTACACCGAGGCGAAACGCAGGTAGGCCACCTCGTCCAGTTCGCGGAGCGGCCGCAGAATGGCCAGACCGACCTCGTTGCTCGGGATCTCCGCAGAACCGGACGAACGCACCGCGTCTTCGACCGCCTCGGCGAGTTTGGCGAGCGCGTCCTCGTCGACGTGCCGACCCTGGCACGCTCGTCGAACGCCCTTCATCACCTTCTCCCGGCTGAAAGGCTCGGTGACCCCGTTCCGCTTCACGACCGCCAGCACCGCCGACTCCACCGTGGTGAAGCGGCGACTGCACGCGCCACACGAACGCCGTCGACGAATGGTCAGACCATCGTCCGAGGCACGCGAATCAACCACTCGGGTGTCGTCGTTCTTGCAGAACGGGCATCGCATGGTGTCAGGATACCTGTCGGCACCCGATGATCCGCACCTGAGCACCGAGACGTCCTCCCTCGGAACCGGAATCGTGCCGTGGGCTCCTCGTCGACGCCCGACCGCACCGCGCGCCCGCCCGCCCCTCGTGCTCGCCTCCGGGGGTCGAAGCGTCGGGACCCGGGCGTCGTCGTCGCTCATCGGCGGGCCGGGACCAGCAGCGCCTGGCCCGGTCGCAGACCCGACGTCTCGAGGCCGTTGAGCTCCCGGACCATGGCGATCACGGCGGACTCCGGCTGATCCGGGGCGATCCGCGCGGCCAACTCGGACAGCGTCTCCCCGGTCCGGACGTGCACCACCTCGGTCGCGGCGGGCCCCGGCGTCACGGCGTCGGCGTAGTCGGCGCCGAGGACGCCCATCACCGCGACCACCACGGCGAGACCGGCGCCGACCAGCAGTCCGGCCGCCCGGCGGCGCCGGGCCGACGCCTCGGCGGCCGCGGGTCCCGCCGTCGAGGCCCCACGGGTGCGGGGCGCGGGTGCCGCACGGCGGCCGGTCCCGTTCCGGTCGGGCGACCGGAAGCCGCCCGGTGGAATCGTGTCCGCACGGACCCGATGCGCTCGCGTGCCGTCCGGCCACGCCCCGTCCGCACGGGTTCCGGTACGACCGTCGACGTTCGAACGCCCGCGCCGGGAGGCCGTGCGGTGGGTCTGCGGGCTCCGTCCACTGGTCAGGCAGCCGCCGGAATCGATCACGACGCCCGCTTCCGGACGACGCTGAAGGACGGGAACATCGCAGGTCACAGCAGCCGCAGAGGGCTGTGTGGTCCGCCGTTCCGCGGGACGCTCGGTACCGCTCATCACCGGCTCGGCCATCGACATCTCCATTCGTTCTCATGTTCGAAGAACTGATGTTCGACAGTTAACACCACGGGTCCGACAACCTCGGCGGACCGTCGAACAAATGTTTGAGATATGTGACCTGTTCGACTAGATTGAGAGGAAGAACGATCCGGATGAACCGCAAGGTCCGGACGAACCACAAGGAAAGGACCCGGCGATGACCGACGGACCCAAGAGCCTGTCGAACGTGGACCCGCAACTGTCGACCGCGACCCTGGAGGCCTCGCTGACCCAGCGCCAGCGCGAGGTCCTCGACTTCATCCGTTCGTCGGTACGCGATCGCGGCTACCCGCCGAGCATCCGCGAGATCGGCGAAGCGGTCGGCCTCACCTCCACCTCGTCGGTGGCGCACCAGCTGCGCACCCTGGAACGCCGCGGACTCCTCAAGCGCGATCCGCACCGCCCGCGCGCGGTGAACGTCCGCGACGATCACCGCACTCCGCCGGTCGCCGCGGCCCCCGACCCGCAGCGACCCGAGGCGGCGTACGTCCCCGTGCTGGGCCGGATCGCGGCCGGCGGCCCGATCCTCGCCGAGGAGGCCGTCGAAGACGTCTTCCCGCTGCCGAAGGAACTGGTCGGCGAGGGTTCGCTGTTCCTGCTGCGCGTGGTCGGCGAATCGATGATCGACGCGGCGATCTGCGACGGCGACTGGGTGGTGGTCCGTCAGCAGAACGTGGCCGAGCAGGGCGACATCGTCGCCGCCATGATCGACGGCGAAGCGACGGTGAAGACCTTCAAGCGCGTCGACGGCCACATCTGGCTGATGCCGCACAACGAGCACTTCGAGCCCATCCCCGGTGACGACGCCGCCATCCTCGGCAAGGTCGTCACCGTGATGCGCCGTATCTGACGCCTCCCTCAGCCGAGGACGGCGCGCGCCGCCTCCCGGGCGGCCGTCGTGCTGTCCGCGGCGAGCGCGGCGCGCGCCGCCTCCCGGCACTGGTCGAGCGTCACCGTGCTCAGCTTGAGACCGACGGCGGGAGCCGCAGCCGGCGCGGACGAGAGCGACGTGACGCCGAGGCCGACCAGCACACAAGCCAGCAGCGGATCGGCCGCGGCCTCACCGCAGACTCCGACCTGCTTGTCCTGCGCGGCGCCCGCGGCACCGACCCGTTCGATCAGCGCGAGCACCGCGGGCTGCCACGGGTCGGTGAGCGCGGCCAGTTCCGGTGACATGCGGTCGGCCGCCATCGTGTACTGCGTGAGGTCGTTGGTGCCGATCGAGACGAAATCGACCTCGGCCAGGATCCGGTCGGCCATCACCGCCGCAGACGGGACCTCGACCATCACACCGGGCACCAGACCCCGCTCGCGCACCAGCGCGGCGAACTCGCGCGCCTCGGCCACGGTGGCGATCATCGGCGCCATCACCCACGGCACCGCGGTGGTGCTCTTCGCGGCTTCGGCGATCGCATCGAGCTGATGGATGCGGATCTCCGGGTGCGAGAGCACGATCCGGTTACCGCGCACCCCCATGGCCGGATTCGGCTCGTCGGGATGGGTCACGAACTTCAGCGGCTTGTCCGAGCCGGCGTCGAGCGTCCGGATCACGACCTTCTGGCCGTCGAACGCGCCGATCACCGCACCGTAGAGCTCCGTCTGCTCGGCCACCGACGGCTCGTCCGGGCGATCGAGGAAGGCCAGTTCGGTCCGGAACAACCCCACGCCTTCGAGGACTCCCGGTTCGGCGGCCTTGCGCGCCGAGGGGCCGTCGGCCACGTTGGCCAGGATCAGCACGCGATGTCCGTCGGCGGTCTGCCCCGGCCCACGCCACGCGGCGGCCGCGGCGGCCACCTCGCGCGCCTTCTCGACGGCGACCGAGACCGCCTCGCCGTCGGGCTCCAGCCCCACCACGCCGCGCTCACCGTCGACGAAGGCCATCGCGCCGGTGGGGATCCGATCCAGGTCCTCGATCGCCACGATGCACGGGATGCCGAGTTGACGCGCGATGATCGCGGTGTGGCTCGACGGTCCGCCCAGCCGCGTCGCCAGCGCGATCACTCGGGTCGGGTCCAGACCCGCGGTGTCGGCGGGCGCGAGGTCGTCGGCGCACAGGATCGACGGCTCGTCGGGGGCGGGGATCCCGGGTTCGGGCAGCCCCAGGAGTTCGGCGACCACCCGGTCACGGATGTCCTTGAGGTCGGTCACCCGCTCGGCCATCAGGCCGCCCAGCTTGGTGAACTGCTCGGCGATCTGGTCGATCGCGCTCGACGTCGCCACCACCGCGGGCGTCCCCCCGGCGATCCGCTTCTTGGCCGCCCGGATCCAGGAGCGGTCCTTGGCGAGGGAGGCCGTGGCGGCCAGGACCTCGGCCGACGAGCCGGTGCTCGCCGAGGCGCGGGCGCTGAACCGGTCGGCGACGGTGGTCACCGCGGCGTCGAACCGCTCGGTCTCGACGGCGCGCTGCTCCTCGGCGATCTCCGCGGTCGCGTCGATCACGAATGCGGGCGGTTCCGCCGGCCGGATCACCGGCCCGTAGGCGAGCCCGTGCACCACCGGGGTGCCCTGCACCGTCGTATCCGCTCCGTAGTTGTCGGCCGAACCCATCACTGCCACCTCATCCATGTGATTGACATTACTTAATCTCTTGACATTTCAACAGAGTCAAAGGTAAGTAAAGATATATCCAAACGGTCTTCGGGCCGTCGGTCTCCGTTGAGGGGGACTCTACTCAGGACGGTGTCGTGTACGCGGAAGAACGCCAACTGGCCATCGCGACCGAGGTGCGCGATCGGGGTCGAGTCTCGGTGGCCCAGCTCGCGACCCGTTTCGACGTCACCGGCGAGACCGTCCGCCGCGATCTCAGCGTGCTGGCCGACCAGGGAGTGGTGCTCCGCGTCCACGGCGGCGCGGTGCGCCCGGACGTGGCCGCCGTCGTCGACGAACCGGACCTGAGTCAACGCGAACGCTCCCGGCTCGCCGAGAAGACGGCCATCGGGATCGCCGCGCAGGCCTTCGTCCCCCCGAGCGGCGGATCGATCATGTTCGACGCCGGGACCACCACGCTGCGGGCCGCGCTCGCCCTCCCCGCCGACACCGAACTCAGCGTCGTCACCAACGCCCTGCCCCTCGCCGCCCATCTGGCCACCCTGCCGCTGTGCGAGGTGACCCTGGTCGGCGGGCGGGTCCGCGGCCGGACCCAGGCCGCCGTCGGCGCCGGGACCGTGGCCGCGTTCGGGCGCCTCCGGCCGTCGATCGCCTTCCTCGGCACCAACGGGCTGAGTCTGGAACACGGCCTGTCCACGCCCGACCCGGACGAGGCCGCCGCCAAACGCGCGATGATCGCCGCCGCCAACCGGGTGGTGGTCCTCGCCGACTCGTCCAAGTTCAACCGGGAGGACCTGGTCAGTTTCGGCACGCTCGACGACGTCGACGTGATCGTCACCGACTCCGGCATCGACGATGCCTTCCACGCCGAACTCTCCGCCCTCGACATCGAAGTGGTGATCGCATGATCGTGACCGTGACGGCCAACCCCAGCGTTGACCGAACCATCGAACTGGACGGAACCCTGGTCCGCGGCGAGGTCCAGCGCGCCGCCCGGGTCCGTCGGCAGCCCGGCGGGAAGGGCATCAACGTCGCCCGGGCCGTCGCCGAGGCCGGACTCGACGCGGTGGCCCTGCTTCCCGCGCGCGCCGACGACCCGCTGTTGACCCTGCTCGACGAGACCGGGCTGCGGTACCGGACGATCCCGGTCGAGGCCGCGATCCGCACCAACCTCACGATCGCCGAACCCGACGGGACCACCACCAAGCTCAACGAGCCCGGCGCGGAGCTCTCCGAAGGACACGTCGCACGCTTCACCGACCTGATCGCCGACACCGCGGCCGACGCCGACTGGGTGGCGCTCTGCGGTTCGCTTCCGCCGGGGGTCTCCGCGGAGTGGTACGGCTTCGTCGTCGAACGCCTCCACGCGAACGGCAAGCGCATCGCCGTCGACACCTCGGGTGCCCCGCTGTCGGCCATCGTCGGATTCGGTCCGGACCTGCTGAAACCGAACGCCTTCGAGCTCGCCGAGCTGACCGGCGGCGACGGTGCCGCGCTGGAGTCGGCGGCCGAGGCCGGCGACCTGGGACCGGCCGTCGAGGCGTCCCGACTGCTGGCCGAACGCACCGGGGGCGCGGTCCTCACCACGCTCGGGGCCGCGGGGGCACTCCTCACCGACGCCGCCGGGACCTGGTTCGCGCAGGCGCCCGCCGTCCAGGTGCGCAGCACCGTCGGCGCCGGGGACTCCTCGCTGGCCGGCTACCTGATCGCCGGCGAGCGCGGCGCCTCCCCCGCCGAGGCGCTCGCCTGCGCCGTCGCCTACGGTTCGGCCGCCGCATCGCTGCCCGGCACCACCCCGCCCCGCCCCTCCGATCTGAACCTCGCCGGCGTCGACGTCCGGCCTCTCTCCTGACCAGAACGAGCGAAGGAAAACCCATGTCCGAACCGATCATCACGCCCGAGCTGGTTCTGCTCGACGCCGACGCGGGCGACGACGCGGAGGCGGTGATCCGGCGGCTCGCCCAGACCCTCGGCGACGCCGGCCGCTGCGCCGATCCCGACGAGCTGTCGACGGCGGCGCTGGCCCGCGAGGCGAAGTCGCCGACCGGTCTGCCCGGGGGGATCGCCATTCCGCACGCCCGCGTCGACTCGGTCTCCACCGCTTCGCTCGGCTTCGCCCGGCTCTCCAAGAAGGTCGACTTCGGCGGACCCGACGGCCCCGCCGACATCGTCTTCCTGATCGCGGCGCCGGGGGGTGCGGGCAAGGAGCACATGAAGCTGCTCAGCTCGCTGGCCCGCGCGCTGGTCCGCCCCGACTTCGTCGCCGCGCTCCGCGAGGCCCCCGACGCCGACCGCATCGTCGAGTTGGTGGCCGAGGCCGTCGCGCCGAAGCCCGCCAAGCCCAAGCCCGCCCCGGCCGAGTCGGAGAGCGCGGCACCGCAGGCCGCCGCGGCGGCGGCCGGAGCATCCGCGGCAGCCGCCTCGGGCGCGGCCGCCGACGATGCCGCCGGTGCGAAGCCGCTGATCCTGGCGATCACCGCGTGCCCCACCGGCATCGCCCACACCTACATGGCCGCGGACGCCCTGAAGCTCGCCGCCGAGCGGGCGGGCGTCGAATACGAGGTGGAGACGCAGGGTTCGTCGGGCACCACGCCGTTCTCGGCCGAGTCGATCGCCCGCGCCGGCGCGGTGATCTTCGCGACCGACGTCGGCGTCAAGGGTCGCGAGCGCTTCGCGGGCAAGCCCGTCGTCGAATCGGGCGTCAAGCGCGGCATCAACGAACCCGACGCGATGATCGCCGAGGCCGTCGCCGCCGCGGACAACCCGAACGCGCGCCGCGTCCCCGCCGGTGACGGCGCCGCGGCGGCCTCGAACGAGGACGAGGGCTCGAGCATCGGTCTCGGCGGCCGCCTGAAGCAGGCTCTGCTGACCGGCGTGAGCTACATGATCCCGTTCGTCGCCGCGGGCGGACTCCTCATGGCGCTCGGCTTCCTGTTCGGCGGCTACGAGGTCAACGCCAAGGCCAGCGAGATCGCCCTGGACAACGCGTTCTGGAACCTCCCCGACGGCGGCCTGCTGACCTACCTCGGCTCGGTCTTCTTCGCGATCGGCTCGCTGGTGATGGCGTTCATGGTGCCGGTCCTGGCGGGTTACATCTCGTTCGCGATCGCCGACCGTCCGGGTATCGCCCCCGGTTTCGCCGCCGGTGCCGTCTCGCTCGCCGTCGGCGCCGGATTCATCGGCGGCCTGATCGGCGGCCTGTTCGCCGGCGTCGTCGCCCTCTGGTTCACCAAGCTGAACCTGCCGCGCTGGGCCGCGGGCCTCATGCCGGTGGTGGTGATCCCGCTGTTCGCCACGCTGATCGTCGGCGGCGTGATGTACGCCCTCCTCGGCAAGCCGCTGAGCTGGCTCAACACGTCGATGGAGGACGGACTGAGCAGCATGTCCGGCAGCTCCAAGATCCTGCTCGGCGTCCTCCTCGGTCTGATGATGTGCTTCGACCTCGGCGGCCCGGTGAACAAGGCCGCGTACTCGTTCGCCGCACTCGGCGTCGGCACCGCCGGTGCCGGCCTGGCCCAGTACGAGATCATGGCCGCGGTGATGGCCGCGGGCATGGTCCCGCCGCTGGCGCTGGCCCTCGCTTCGACCGTCCTGCGCCCGTCCGTCTTCACCGATCCCGAGCGGGAGAACGGCAAGGCCGCGTGGCTGCTGGGCGCGTCGTTCATCTCTGAGGGCGCCATCCCGTTCGCCGCGGCCGACCCGCTGCGCGTGATCCCGCCGATGATGGTCGGCGGTGCCGTGACCGGCGCCCTGAGCATGGCCTTCGGCGTGCAGCTGCGGGCCCCGCACGGCGGCGTGTTCGTGATGTTCGCGATGAACGGCACCTGGTGGAAGTTCCTGATCGCCCTGGCCGTCGGCACCGTCGTCGCCGCGATCGGCGTGGTCGCCACCAAGCAGATCAAGAAGGTCTCCACCGAGGCCGACGCCGCCCCCGCCCCGGTCGCCGCCTGACCCCGAGACCGCACCGTCGGTCCCACCCTCTCCTCTGTTCGCCATCCACCCCCGGGAACGCCCTGTGACCGGGACCAACCGAAAGGGAACACCATGCCCAGCACCACCGTCACCGTCGGCTCGGCCGTCGGCCTGCACGCCCGTCCCGCGACGATCATCTCCGAGGCCGCCGCGGCCCTGGACGTCGACGTCACCCTCGCCGTGGAGGACGGCGAGCCCGTGGACGCCGGCAGCGCGCTGATGATCATGACCCTCGGCGCCGAGAACGGCACCGTCGTGACCGTCGAGAGCGAGGATCAGGCCGCCGTCGACCAGATCGCCGCACTCGTGGCCCAGGACCTCGACGCCGAGTAGCACACCACCGGCACCACGTACTCCGGCCCGGACACTCCTCGACGAGTGTCCGGGCCGGAGTCTGCCGTCCGGGGAGCCGGGCTCAGTCGGTCGCGACCAGGTCGGTGAACTCCGCGGCCAGGGCCGCGGGCATCCGGACCCGCACGCGCGAGCCGGTCTCGGTGTGTTCGGTGCTCAGCACGTGGGCGTGCCGGTGCAGACGCGGAATCACCTCGCCGCGCGCGAACGGCACCTGCAGCACGGCCTCGACGTCGCCGGCCTCCACGAACTCGGTGATCCGCGCGAACAACGCGTCGATGCCCTCGCCGGAATGCGCCGAGACGAACACCGCGTCGGGGTACTCGCCGCGCAACTGCGTCATCCGGGTCGCATCCACCGCGTCGATCTTGTTGATCACCAGCAGTTCCGGCGGCGGCGAGACCGCATCCGCGCCCTCTTCGGTGTAGACCTCGTTGAGGACCTGCCGCACCGCCGAGATCTGCTTGCCCGGGAAGGCGTCGGCGCCGTCGACCACGTGGATCAGCAGGTCGGCGTCCACCGCCTCCTCCAGCGTCGAGCGGAACGCCTCGACCAGCTGCGTCGGCAGATGCCGCACGAAGCCGACGGTGTCGGTGAACACCACCTCGTGGCCGTCGGCCAGCGTGGCCCGGCGCGTGGTGGGATCCAGGGTCGCGAACAACGCGTCCTGCACCAGAACCCCCGACCCGGTCATGGCGTTCACCAGGCTCGACTTGCCGGCGTTGGTGTAGCCCACGACCGTCAGCGCCGGGACCCGCCCGCGCTGCCGGGCGGCCCGCTTCACGGTGCGGGCGGTCTTCATCCCGCGGATCTCCTTGCGGAGCTTGGCCATCCGCTCACGGATACGACGACGATCGGTCTCGATCTTGGTCTCACCCGGGCCGCGCAGGCCCACGCCGCCGTTGCTGCCGGCCCGGCCGCCCGCCTGGCGCGACATGGACTCGCCCCAGCCGCGCAGCCGCGGAAGCATGTACTCCATCTGGGCCAGCGACACCTGGGCCTTGCCCTCGCGGGACGTCGCGTGCTGGGCGAAGATGTCCAGGATCAGGGCGGTCCGGTCGATCACCTTGACCTTGACCACCTTCTCCAGCGCGTTCAGCTGGGCCGGGGTGAGTTCGCCGTCGCAGATGACGGTGTCGGCGCCGGACGCCAGGACGATCTCGCGCAGTTCCTCCGCCTTGCCCGAGCCGAGGTAGGTGGCCGGATCGGGTTTGCCGCGCCGCTGGATCACGGCTTCGAGGATCTCCGAGCCCGCGGTCTCGGCGAGCGCGGCGAGCTCGGCCATGCTGGCCTGGGCTTCGGCCGAGGTGCCCGAGGTCCAGACCCCGACCAGGACCACGCGCTCCAGGCGCAGCTGCCGGTACTCGACCTCGGTGACGTCGGAGAGTTCGGTGGACAGGCCCGCGACGCGCTGCAGCGAGGCGCGGTCGTCCAGTTGGAGCTCACCGGTGGTCGGAGCCGGGCCGGTGGCGATGTCAGGGAATTCGTGCAGTTCAGTCATACGAGATCCATCATGGCCGATGGGCGGTGCCGACCGCACCCGTATTTTCTCTGGGCGTAACCGAGGTTCGGTCGGATCGGTCCGCCCCGCGGGACGGCGCGACGCTCAGCCGCCGAGGAAACCGTCGACCAGCTCCCCGTGGGCGACCAGCCGCGACGGCCCGCGCAGGAACGCCTGCTCGGCGGTGAGCGTGACGACGACGGACCCGCCGGGCACCGTCAGACGCACCGCCCCCTCCGCGCGTCCCAGCCCGTGCAGCGCGGCCGCGGCCGAGGCCACCAGTCCGGTGCCGCACGACCGCGTCTCCCCCACGCCGCGCTCGAAGACCCGCATGTGCGAGGTGAAGTCGACGTCGCCGTCGGCGGCGACCAGCGGGGTCAGGATCTCCAGGTTGGCGCCGTGCGGGAACACCGCCGCATCCAGTTCCGGCGCGGTGAGCGCGAGGTCGGCGAGCCCCGCCGGCGTCAGATCGTCGACGACGCACGCCAGATGCGGATTGCCCACGTCCACGGCCTCACCTCCGAACGCGCGCTCCCCGACCGTCGCCGTGCTCGGGCCGTCGAGCCGGACCGGCCCCATCGCCACCGTCACCTCGGCGGCGCTCGCATCGCACGCGTGCACGACGACGGGCCGCCCGCCCGCCCGGGATCCGACCGTGAACTCGTCGGACGACACCAGGCCCTGCGCACGGCAGTAGTGCGCGAACACCCGCACGCCGTTGCCGCACATCTCGGCGATGGAGCCGTCGCCGTTGCGGTAGTCCATGAACCAGTCCTCGGCGGCGACGCCCTCGGGCAGCGCGTCGAGCACGCCGGCTCGCACCAGGGCGCCGGCCCGCGCGACGCGCAGCAGTCCGTCGGCGCCCAGTCCGGCGCGGCGGTCGCACAGCGTGGCGATCAGATCCACGGTCAGATCCAGCTCGGCATCGGGATCGGGCAGGATCACGAAATCGTTCTGGGTTCCGTGGCCCTTGGTGAAGCGCAGCGAGGAAACGGTCACGAGGTCAGCGTACTCGGGGGGTGCGACGACGCCCGCTCGCGCCGCCGGTCACCGTCGTCGTTCCGTCGGCGTCATCCCTCCAGCGCGGCCAGGGCCCGCTCGAGCAGGTCGTCGGCCGCGGCATCGAGCCAGATCGCCCGGTGGTCGCGACGGAACCAGGAGCGTTGCCGCCGGACGTAGCGGCGGGTCCCGAAGAAGGTCCGTTCCTGCGCCTCGGCCAGGCTGTACCGACCGTCCAGATGTGCGAGGACCTGGGCGTAGCCGATGGCCTGCGAGGCCGTCCGGCCCTCGCGGAGCCCCCGCTCGCACAGGGCGACCACCTCGTCGACCAGGCCGGCGGCGAACATCGCCGCGGTGCGCCGCTCGATGCCGGTGATCGAGCGCCTCCCGTTCCCGGTCGAGGGCCAGGATCCGGGTGCCCCAGCGCGGCTCGCCGATGGTCGGCGCCGATGCGGCGAACGGTTCCCCGGTCAACGTCACCACCTCCAGGGCGCGCACGATGCGACGCCCGTCGGAGTCGAGGATCGTCGCGGCCGCGGCCGGATCCACCTCGGCGAGCCTGCGGTGCAGGGCCAGGGGGCCGTGCTCGGCCAGTTCGGCCTCGTACTCGGCGCGGATCGCCGGATCGGTGGCCGGGAAGCGCCAGTCGTCGAGCAGGCCCTGGACGTACATCATCGAACCGCCGACGATCACCGGTGTCCGGCCCGCGGCGAGCAGCGCCTCGACGTCGGCGGTCGCGGCCTCCTTGTATCCGGCCACGGTCGCCGTCTCGGTCACGTCGAGCGTGTCGAGCTGATGGTGGACGATCCCGCGGCGCTCGGCCACCGGGAGCTTCGCGGTGCCGATGTCCATGCCGCGGTACTGCTGCATGGCGTCGATGTTCACGATCTCGCCGTCGAGCCGTTCGGCCAGATCCAGTGCGAGATCGGATTTGCCGCTCGCCGTGGGGCCGACGACGGCGACCGGTGCGCGATCGATGCTCGATCGCCCCGATCCCCCGGCCGCCGGACCGCCGCCGCCGACCGAACCTCCGCCGGCGGGGACCTCGGCGGCCGACTCGCACGACGGCGAGGCACCCGCGGCACGCAGTGTCGCCACCGTGTAGCCGACCCCGAACGGCGCCGCCGCATAGCGGATCCGCGCCCGGGCTGGCCAGTGGTCCAGGACCCCGGCCAGGACCTGCCAGGCGGCCCGGGTGAGGACGCCGTCGGCGACGCAGTCCCCCGGATCCAGTCCGGCCAGTCCCTCCGGATCCCCGGCGGCCAGGGCCGCATCGAGACGGCGCTGCAGATCCCACGCGGAGTCGCGTTCACCGCCGCCCGGCGCCGACGGGCTCAGCGCGTTCGCGCCGTCGGCCACCACCAGCAGGCCGTACGGCTCGGCGTCGTCGTTCAGCCGGGCCGCGAGTTCGCGTCCCGCCGCCCGGCACCGCGCCGGATCCCACTCCGGGTCGACGATCCGCGGCACGACCTCGACGACGCCCGCGGAATCGTCCGCCCGTCCCCGCGCCGACACGCGCCCGCCCAGCCAGCCCGCGATCAGCATGGACAGCGGCGGCGCGGGGGCGTCGTCGACGGCATCGCGGCGCAGTCGTACCGGGACCGGGACGCCGTAGGCGCCGAAGTCGCCCGTCGACGCGCAGCCGGACGGATCACCCGGCCGGTCGCCGATCCCGAGCGCCCACCAGCGGGTCGAGGCCGCCGCCAACGACACCCCGGCGTCGACCGCCGCGGCCCGCACCGGCTCGGTGTCGACCGCGGCCGGACCGGCGAGTTCCGGCACCAGCAACGGTGCACTCGGGACCACTGCGATCTCTGCCAACACGGCCACGACGCTACCCCGCCGCTCCGACAAGTCCACGCGTCGGTCACACCGCGGGCGGTGACCTGCTTGAATGAACAACGGAATTCACGAACCCGGGCAGCGGGATCGCTCGGCAGAGCCGATCCACACGGGTTCCGGCAGCCGTGACGCGCGGCGCGACGACTGAAGGGCGACCCCCATGAGCACTCCGATCGAGCCCACCTCGACCCCGAATCCGGCCCCCGGCCCCCGTCCGGGTCCGCGCCCCGGACCCCGGCCCGGCCCCAAACCCGGACAGAAACCGCCCGTGGCGGTCCATCACGTGGACGTCGGCGACCCGCACGCGTTCGGCCGGATCGACGACGACGGTGCGGTGTGGCTCAAGACCGCCGACGGCGAACGTCAGATCGGTTCGTGGCAGGCCGGAACCAGGGAGGAGGGCCTCGCCCACTTCTCCCGGCGCTTCGCCGACCTGGCCACCGAGGTGGAGATCCTGGAGGAGCGGCTCGACGCCCACTCCGGCGACCCGCACAAGACCCAGACCGCCGCGGCGCACCTCCTCGAAGGACTGCCGGACGCCCAGATCCTCGGCGACGTCGACAGCCTGCGCGACCGTCTCCAGCAGATCGTCGACCGGGCCGGAGCGCAGACCGGAGAGGCCAAGGCCGAACGCGAGGCCGCTCGGGCCGCGGCGATCGCCCGCAAGGAGGAGCTGGCCGCCGAAGCCGAGCAGATCGGCGCCGACTCCACCCAGTGGAAGGCCGGCGGCGACCGCCTCCGCGCCATCCTCGACGAGTGGCGGACCATCCGCGGCATTGACCGCAAGACCGACGACGTCCTGTGGAAGCGCTACTCGCGGGCCCGCGACGCCTTCAACCGCAGGCGCGGCGCCCACTTCGCCGACCTCGACCGCGAACGCGCCGGCGTCAAAGCCCGCAAGGAGGAGTTGATCGCCCAGGCCGAGGCCCTCTCGTCCTCGACCGAGTGGGGGGCGACGGCCGCCGCCTACCGCGATCTGCTCGCCCAGTGGAAGGCCGCCGGACGTGCCCCGCGCGACGCCGACGACGCCCTGTGGGCGCGGTTCAAAGCCGCCCAGGACGTGTTCTTCGCCGCCCGCAACGCCGTCAACTCCGAGCGCGACGCCGAGTTCGGCAAGAACGCCGAAGAGAAGCTGGCCCTGCTCGCCGAGGCGGAGAAGACCATCGACCCGGGCGCCGACCTGGAGGCCGCACGCCGCGAGTTCCGGCTCTTCCGCGACCGCTGGGACGAGATCGGCAAGGTGCCCCGCGACCAGATGCACTCGTTGGAGGGCCGCGTCCGCGCACTCGAGAAGAAGATCCGCGACGCCGAGGACGCCGCCTGGTCGCGCACCGACCCGGAGGCCCAGGCCCGGGCCGCCCAGTTCGCCGAGCGCGCCGCCAAGCTCACCGAGCAGGCCGAGAAGGCCGCGGCGGCGGGCAAGGACCGCGACGCCGCGAAGTTCCGTGAGCAGGCCGCGCAGTGGACCGAATGGGCCGAGGCGGCCAAGACCGCGATCGACGAGCGCTGACTCGACGACACCGGCCGACGAACGACGGAGGGCGCCCCGATCCGGGGCGCCCTCCGTCGTTCGTCTGGTCGTCGTCCGTGTCCCGGATGACCGGGGGACTCAGCTCTCGCCCGGATCGACGTCCGGGGCGTCGTCGCCGGAACGCTCGCCCGGGGCGCCGGCGTTCCGCGGCGCCGAGCGCTTCCGTCTCGACGACTGCTTCTCCCGCAGCGCCGAGTAGAACGCCTCGGCGATCGCGGCCTGCTCGCGGCGCTCGGTCTCCAGCGCCATGTGGTAGGCGCTGCGCGCCCACACCACCCGCGACCAGTGGAAGGTCAGCACGATCGCGGTCAACCAGCCCAGGATCAGACCGGCACCCGGACCGCTCGGCGGCTCGATACCGCCGACGCCCACCGTGTTCCGCGTCCAGATCGCCAGCATGCCCGCCACCGACGCCACCGCGCTGCCGCACAACGCGACCCACGCCAGCACCCAGCGCCGGGTCAGCAGCGCCAGCATTGAGAAACCGATCCCGAACACCGCGAGCAGCCACGTGAAGATCTGCGACGGCAACGCGATCCGCTGCGCATCCGCGGTCTCCGACATCGTGAGCACGTCGATACCGGTGGCGTCACCGGCGTGCGGAAGCACCAGCGAGAGCAGCGCGACCATCACCAGCGCCGCGACCACCACCGCCCGGACCCCGGGATCGATCTCACCCGCCACCTTCCGTTCAGCGCTCCGCAGATCCTTCTCGTAGGCGCGCAGCGTCTCCCGGTCCTGCCCGGCGGTCGTCGCACCCCCGACTCGGTCGTTCTCACTCATCGGCTGTCCACTCCCCTTCTCTGCGGGACCGCGCGCTGCGCTCCCGGCATCAGAATCCTGCGACCCGCTCGCTGCGCTCCCGGCGTCGGTCTCACGCGACCCGCTCGCTGCGCTCCCGGCGTCGTCGGCCCCGTCGCTCATCCGCATGCACCGCCGCCGCACGCGCCCACCGGTTCGGCCGAGACCGGTTTGCGTCCCAGGGTCGGCAGGCCGAGGCCCACGCCGACCGGTGCGGTGGTCGGGGTCGCGCCGCGTTCGTGGGCGTCACCGGCCCGGGTACGACGATGCGCGGTGATCCCGCCGTCGGCGACCAGATGGTGCGGCGCGGCCTCGGTGATCACCGAATGCACCACGTCGCCCGGCCGGATGGCCGCGGCCGCGAGCTCGGCGCCCTGCGCGCCGGGTTCGCTCGCCGCGGCGTTCGGCCGGAAGTGCACGAGCCGTCCGTCGCGGGCCCGGCCCGTCATCCGGCCGGTCGCCGAACTCTTGCGGCCCTCGTCGGCCACCACCAGCAGTTCCGCCTCGGTGCCGACCAGCTTGACGTTCTCCTCCAGGCAGATCCGCTCCTGCAGCGCGATCAGCCGCTGGTAGCGGTCCTTGACCACCGCAGGCGGCACCTGCTCGTCCATCGTCGCCGCCGGGGTGCCCGGCCGCGGCGAGTACTGGAAGGTGAACGCGCTGGAGAAGCGGGCGGCCTCGACCACCTCGAGGGTCTGCTGGAAGTCCTCCTCGGTCTCCCCCGGGAAACCCACGATGATGTCGGTGGTGATCGCGGCGTGCGGCATTGCCGCGCGCACCCGCTCGAGGATCCCGAGGAACTTGGTCCGTCGGTAACTGCGACGCATTGCCTTGAGGATCCGGTCCGAACCGGACTGCAGCGGCATGTGCAGCTGCGGGCAGATGTTCGGCGTCTGCGCCATCGCCTCGATCACGTCGTCGGTGAACTCGGCCGGGTGCGGCGAGGTGAACCGGACCCGCTCGAGGCCCTCGATGTCACCGCAGGCCCGCAGCAGTTCGCCGAAGGCGCCGCGGTTGCGCGGCGTGTCCGGATCGGCGAACGACATCCCGTAGGCGTTCACGTTCTGCCCCAGCAGCGTCACCTCCAGCACCCCCTGCTCGACGAGCGCCTGGACCTCGGCCAGCACGTCGCCGGGACGGCGGTCGACCTCCTTGCCCCGCAGCGACGGCACGATGCAGAAGGTGCACGTGTTGTTGCAGCCCACCGACACCGACACCCAGCCCGCGTAGGCGGACTCGCGTTTGGCCGGCAGCGTGGACGGGAACGCTTCGAGCGAGTCGAGGATCTCCACCTGGGCGTCGTCGTTGTGCCGCGCCCGCTCCAGGAGCACCGGCAGCGAACCGATGTTGTGCGTGCCGAAGACGACGTCGACCCACGGCGCCCTCCGCAGCACCGTGTCCTTGTCCTTCTGGGCGAGGCAGCCGCCGACGGCGATCTGCATGCCGGGACGGCGCTCCTTGACCGGCGCCAGATGCGAGAGGTTGCCGTACAGCTTGTTGTCGGCGTTCTCCCGGATGGCGCAGGTGTTGAAGACCACCAGATCGGCCTCCGCATCCGGTTCGGCCCGCACGTAACCGGCGTCCTCGAGAAGACCCGAGATGCGCTCGGAATCGTGCACGTTCATCTGGCATCCGTAGGTGCGCACCGAGTACGACCGCTGCGCGTCCGTGACCTCGATGCCGACGCGTTCTTCCAGTGCACTGCTCACCCTTCCAGGGTACGGACGATGGCAAATCGACTGAAACCCACCGGCACCCGCGCGCATGCGCGTTTCCGTTCGATCAACCTTTGGCGAGTCCCCGGGACAGTGGCGACCCACCGCGTTAGGGTCACCAACCATGACACCATCGAGCGACACCGCCATGATCGCCATGAAGGGCGTGCAGAAACACTACGGCGACCTCCATGTCCTCCAGAACATCGATCTGGCTATCCCCCGCGGCCAGGTCGTCGTCGTCCTCGGGCCGTCGGGTTCGGGCAAATCGACCCTGTGCCGCACCATCAACCGCCTCGAACCCATCGACGACGGCGAGATCCGCATCGAGGGCGGTCTGCTGCCCTCCGAGGGCAAGGAGCTCGCCCGGCTGCGCGCCGACGTCGGCATGGTGTTCCAGTCGTTCAACCTCTTCGCGCACAAGACGATCCTGGAGAACGTCACGCTGGGCCCGATCAAGGTCCGCAAGATGCCCAAGGCCGACGCCGAGAAGCGCGCCGTCGAACTGCTCGAACGGGTCGGGGTGGCCTCCCAGAAGGACAAGTATCCGGCGCAGCTCTCCGGCGGGCAGCAGCAGCGCGTGGCCATCGCCCGATCCCTCGCGATGGCCCCCAAGGTGATGCTCTTCGACGAGCCGACGTCCGCGCTCGACCCGGAGATGGTCAGCGAGGTGCTCGACGTGATGGTCTCGCTGGCCCGCGAGGGCATGACCATGGTCGTGGTGACCCACGAGATGGGCTTCGCGCGCAAGGCCGCCGACCGCATCCTGTTCATGGCCGACGGCCAGCTGGTGGAGGACACCGATCCGGAGAGCTTCTTCTCCGCACCGAAGTCCGAACGCGCCCGCGACTTCCTCTCCAAGATCCTGGGTCACTGACATGGACATGACACGACGATCCCCGCGGCCGGGGCGCACCCGCGGCGGCCGGTCGCCCCTGCGCCGGATCACCGCGCTCACGGTGGCCGCCGGCGTCCTCGCCGCCACCGCCACCGCCTGTGGCAGCACCGGCCCCCGCGACCTCGAAGCCGACATCCGGTCCGGGAACGTGGTGCTCGGCACCAAGTACGACCAGCCCGGCCTCGGTCTGCAGAACCCCGGCGGCGCGATCACCGGCTTCGACGCCTCGGTCTCCACCTTCGTGGTGAACACGCTCGCCGACCGGATGGGCGTGCCGCACCCGGAGATCACGTGGAAGGAGACCCCGTCGGCGCAGCGCGAGACGTTCATCCGCAACGGCGAGGTGGACACCATCGCGGCCACCTATTCGATCACCGCCGCCCGGATGAAGGACGTCGCGTTCGCCGGGCCGTACCTGATCACCTACCAGGGACTGCTCACCCGCAAGGACGACGACTCCGTCCGCTCGCTGACGGACCTGGGCAACGGGAAGAAGCTCTGTTCGGTCACCGGCTCGACGCCGGCGCAGAACGTGAAGGCCCTGCTCCCGAACGTGCAGCTGCAGGAGTACGACTCGTACTCCTCGTGTGTGGAGGCGCTGCGCCGCGGCAAGGTCGACGCGGTGACCACCGACGAGATCATCCTCGCCGGCTACTCCAACCGCTGGAAGGACGAGTTCAAGCTCGTGCCCATGACCTACCCCGAAGACGTCTGCGTCAAAGGCAAGATCGACGGCGCCGAGGCCCTCGTCCTCAAGAAGTCCGGATCGCCGTTCTCCACCGAGCGGTACGGCATTGGCATGTCCAAGGACTTCCCGGGAGCCGTCGAGAAGGTCGACGCCGCACTCAAGACGATGATGGAGGTCCCCGCCGGAGGCGGCGTCTCGCCGTGGGAGAAGAGCCTGCGCGACGCCCTCGGCGACGAGACCGTCGACGAGATGATCACCCGCGCGAACGCACCGGGATCGGTGTACACGTTCGTCCCGCCGGTCGGTGACCTGAGCTTCGTCGACTCCGCGCCCACACCGTGCCCGGAAGGAATGAAATAGTGAGCGAACTCTGGCAAGAGATGGGGCCACAGCTGTGGCCCGCCTTCTGGGTCACCATCCAGCTGATGTTCTGGTCCGCCCTCGGCGCACTGATCTGGGGCATCCTGCTCGCCGCCATGAAGGTGTCGCCGGTGCCGGTGATGCGCGGCTTCGCGACGGTCTACGTCAACGTCGTCCGCAACACCCCCCTGACGCTGATCGTCCTGCTGTGCTCGTTCGGGCTGTACCAGAACCTCGGTGTGGCCCTCGCCGCCAACGACGCGGACTTCACCCAGAACAACAACTTCCGTCTCGCGGTCCTCGCCTTCATCCTGTACACGGCGACGTTCGTGTGCGAGACCCTGCGAGCCGGGTTCAACACCGTGCCGCTCGGTCAGGCCGAGGCCGCCCGCTCCATCGGGCTGGGCTTCTCGCAGGTCTTCGGGCTGATCATCCTCCCGCAGGCGTTGCGCGCGGTGATCGCGCCGTTGGGCTCGGTCCTGATCGCCCTCACCAAGAACACCACGATCGCCTCGGTGATCGGCGTGGCCGAGGCCTCGCTCCTGATGAAGGAAGACCTGGAGAACTTCTCCGATCAGATCCTCGTCATCTTCGCCGTCTTCGCGGTCGGTTTCATGATCATCACGCTCGCCGAGGGCGCCGCCTTCGGCTGGGCGGCCAAACGCTGGGCGGTGAAGCGATGAGTGCCAACGCAACAGTCCTGTACGACGCCCCCGGGCCCAAGGCCAGGCTGCGCAACAAGATCATCACGGTGGTCTTCGCGGTGGCGGTGATCGCGCTGCTGGCGTGGATCATCGCGGTGCTGGCGGGCAACGGCCAGCTGACCGCCGAGAAGTGGGAGCCCTTCGTCCAGTGGTCGACCTGGACCACGTGGATCCTGCCCGGCATTCTGGGGCACCGTCAAAGCGGCGGGACTCTCGATCGTCCTGGCGATCGCCCTGGGCACGCTGCTGGGGATCGGACGCCTGTCCGATCACGCCTGGGTGCGCACCGTGTGCGGAACCGTCGTCGAGGCGTTCCGGGCGATCCCGGTGCTGATCCTCATCTTCTTCGCCTACTACCTGTTCGCGGCGTACGCGCTGTTCCCGTCGTCGCAGCTGGCCTTCGCGGCGGTGGTCTTCGGTCTGACGATCTACAACGGTTCGGTGATCGCCGAGATCCTCCGGGCCGGCATCGAGTCGCTGCCGCGGGGCCAGACCGAGGCGGCCCAGTCGATCGGCATGCGCAAATCGCAGACCATGATGATCGTGCTGCTCCCGCAGGCGGTCACCGCGATGCTGCCCGCCCTCGTGGCGCAGATGGTGGTCGCGCTGAAGGACAGCGCCCTGGGTTACATGGTCGGCTACATCGAGGTGGTCCGGTCCGGGATCAAGTCGGCGTCGTACTTCGGCAACTACCTGCCGGCGTTGCTGGTGGTCGCGGCGATCATGATCGTCATCAACTTCGCGTTGACCGGTCTGGCGAACTATCTGGAGAAGCGCCTGCGCGGCGGACGCCGCAAGCGTGATGTCCCCGATCCCGACGTCGCCGACCTGCAGGCGATGGAGAACGTGCCGGGCTTCTCCGGCACCGAGCACCCGGAGAAGCCGAACCATCCGGATCGGCAGTTCTAGGTCCGGTTTTCCGTCCGGTCGTCACGACGACGTGTGGCGCCTCTGCTCGCTCGACGAGCAGAGGCGCCACAGGTCTGTCACGGGTGTGACATGGCTGGTGCAGAAGGTCACGACGCCGAGGCGGCCGCCTCCCGAAGGGTCTCGGAGACCACCGACGAGATCACGTCCGGCGGGAACCCGCGGCGCCCCAGGGCCCCGGACAGCCGCCGGTAGGCCTTGGCGCGGTCGTCACGATCGGTCAGGTCCAACGACGACGAGGCCAGCTTCTTCGCGGCCAGCGCCGCCGCCTGCGCACGCTCGTCCTCGGGCTCGACCGCGGCGAGCGCCTCCTCGATCGTGTGCGCCTCGACGCCCTTGGTGCGCAGTTCACGCCGGAGGGCCAGACGGCCCCGGCCCGAGTGGTGGTGCCGCGACTGGACCCACTGGTGGGCGAAGTCGGCGTCGTCGATCAGGCCGGACTCGGTGAGGCGGCGCAGCACGTCCTCGACGGTGTCCTCCTCGAAACCGCGCCGAGCGAGTCGTTCGCGGATCTCGGCGGCGCTGCGCGCCCGCACGCCCAGGAGCCGCAACGCGGCATCCCAGGCGGACGGACCCGTCGAGACCGCCTCGCCCCGGTCCGGCGCCTCACCGTCGCCCCGGCGGCGGGACCGCCGCCGGGGCGCGCGGGAGTCGCCGGTGCCGGAATCGTCGTCGGTCATCGGTCCGCTGCCGATCAGGTCAGAAGTCGACCGGGGCCGGGACCGGCTCGTCGACCTCGGAGAGGTTCGGGCCGATGCCGAGCTTGCTCTTGATCTTGAGCTCGATCTCCGCGGCGATGTCCGGGTTCTCCAGCAGGAACTTGCGGGCGTTCTCCTTGCCCTGCCCCAGCTGGTCGCCCTCGTAGGTGTACCAGGAGCCGGACTTGCGGATGAAGCCCTCGGCGACGCCCATGTCGATCAGCGAGCCCTCGCGGCTGATGCCGTGGCCGTAGAGGATGTCGAACTCGGCCTGCTTGAACGGCGGCGCGACCTTGTTCTTGACCACCTTGACGCGGGTGCGGTTGCCCACGGCGTCGGTGCCGTCCTTGAGGGTCTCGATGCGGCGCACGTCCAGACGCACCGAGGCGTAGAACTTGAGCGCCTTGCCGCCGGTCGTGGTCTCCGGCGAGCCGAACATGACGCCGATCTTCTCGCGCAACTGGTTGATGAAGATCGCGGTGGTGTTCGAGTTGTTCAGTCCGGAGGTCATCTTGCGCAGCGCCTGACTCATCAGCCGGGCCTGCAGACCAACGTGGCTGTCGCCCATCTCGCCCTCGATCTCGGCCTTGGGCACCAGCGCGGCGACCGAGTCGACCACCAGGATGTCCAGGGCTCCCGAACGGATCAGCATGTCGGCGATCTCCAGCGCCTGCTCACCGGTGTCGGGCTGGGAGACCAGCAGCGAATCGATGTCGACGCCCAGCTTCGCGGCGTACTCCGGGTCGAGCGCGTGCTCGGCGTCGATGAACGCCGCGGTGCCGCCGGCGGCCTGCGCACTGGCGACCGCGTGGAGTGCGACGGTGGTCTTACCCGAGGACTCCGGACCGTAGATCTCCACGATCCGGCCGCGCGGCAGACCGCCCACGCCGAGTGCGACGTCGAGCGCGACCGAGCCGGTCGGGATCACCTCCATCGGCGGACGACTGTCCTCGCCCAGCCGCATGACCGAGCCCTTGCCGTAGTTCTTCTCGATCTGCGCGAGAGCCAGGCCCAGGGCCTTCTCGCGATCCGGTGAGAGCGCCATGTTCTTTCCTTTATTCGTCTTCTTGCCAGCCATGCCTCACAAGGTAGCGGCACCCTCTGACAATTCCGTTCCGGTCTGCTGCGGCCGGTCGATCTTTAGACGCAGCAGCCCGCCGTGCGGTTCCCCTCCAGGATGATTGAACATGTGTTCGAATGCAAGTCGGAGGGCGGAGAAGACGCTCGACCGGCAGGAACCGGCAGGTGAGAGCGGTGCGGCGCCCGCTCTCACCCGGTGACGACGATCGGCGACGTCACCAGCGCTCCCGCGGCACGTCGAAGTCCCGGCACAGGGCACGCCAGACCTCGCGCGGGTCGACTCCGGCCTCGATCGCCTCGGCGCCGGTCCGGCCGCCCAGGTCGAGGATCACGTGGTCGACCAGCATCGCATCGGCGGTCCGCCGCCCGAACTCGTCGTACATGAACTCGGTGAACTCGGTCAGTCGCATTCAGCTCCTCCTCCGGATGTCGTCGTTGGGCGGGTCGTCGGCGCTCCCGGAGCGCACGTCGTCGAGCGCCCGATGCGCGACGGCGACGGGATCGACCGTCTGGCGCACCGTGTCCCCGATCCGGCGCGCCGCCGCCGCATACGACGGATCGGCCAGGATCGTCCGCACGGCGCCGGTGATCGCCTCGCGGGTCGCCGGGCGCACCGTGATCCCGGCGCCGGCCCGCTGCACCCGGCAGGCCAGCTCCCACTGGTCTCCCCCGCCCGGCACCGTCACCACCGGCACTCCGGCGGAGAGCGCCTTGGCGAGCAGTCCGTGACCGCCGCCGCAGATCACCAGGTCGGCCCGAGCCAGGAGACGGTCCTGGCGGCCGAGCCCGGAGACCAGGCCCGCGGGGACGTCGGTCGCTCCGGCGGGCGGTTCGAGCGCCGAGTACACGACACGGAGCGGGTCACGCGGGGCGAGGTCGGCCAGCGCGCCGAGGGCCGCCGGAGCCAGCGCATCACTGCCGGTCACCGCCGTCGACGGACAGACGACGACGAGCGGTCCGGCACCGTCGGGGACGTCGAACTCGTCGTCCGTCGGCTCGAAGAACAGCGGCCCGATCAGGTGGGTGCGGGCGGGCCAGTCCGGGCGCGGGACCTCCAGACCCGGCAGGGTCGCGACGAACCGCGCCGCGGGCCGGCTCTCCGGCGGCAACCCGATGTCGGCGCGGGCGGCCCGTCGCTGCGCCCGGCCGGTCGCCTCGGCGGGCGCGCTCAGCGCACGCAGGACCGCATCCCTGATCCGGCCGATCGGACCGGTCCCGACATCGAGCCCGGAACCGATCGGCGGCAGCGCCCGCGACTGGTCGTAGAGGGGATGCGACGAGAGTTCGATCCACGGCAGACCGAGGAGTTCCGCGGCCCAGCCGCCGGCGAGCGTGATCGAGTCGCCGACCACCAGATCGACTCCGTCTTCGAGCCAGCACCGGCGCCAGTTCCACCGCCATCCGGGCCGCGCGCGTGCTCAGTTTGGCGCCGGCGTCGGCGTCGTCCTCCCCGTCTCGCACGGCCAGCCCGGGGAGCGCGCGGACGGTGAGGCCGCGTCGTGCCGCGGCCTCCCGCCACCGGAGGCCGGTGTAGACGACGGCCTCGTCGCCGGCCGCGGTGAACGCCGCGGCCAGCCCCAGAGACGCGAAAGCGTGGCCGGCATCGGAGCCGGCCACGCACGCGACATGAATCAGTTGCCGGCCTGTCGCCGCGGGGCGGCCTGACCCTGCTGGGCACCGGCACCGGGCTGACCCGGGTCGATCTGCCCCTGCGTCCGCGGGGCGTCGATGCTCATGCTCTGACGGATCTGCTCGAGGCGGGCGTGACCGGCCATCTGGACGCCGGCCTGCTCGATCTCGGCCATCCGGCCCGCGACGCTGTCCTGCGCCAGCTCGGCGGAACCGAGGGCGGTGGCGTAGCGCTGCTCGATCTTCTCGCGCACCTGGTCGAGGCTCGGGGTGTTGCCCGGAGCGGTCAACTCGCTCATCTGGTTGAGCGAGGCGCTGACCTGCTCCTGCATCTTGGCCTGCTCCAGCTGGCTGAGCAGCTTGGTGCGCTCGGTCAGCTTGCCCTTGAGCTGCATTGCGTTGCGCTCGACGGCCTGCTTGGCCGACTGCGCCGCGTTGAGTGACTGGTCGTGCAGAACCTTGAGGTCTTCGACGTTCTGCTCGGCGGTCACCAGCTGCGCCGCGAACGCCTCGGCGGCGTTGGTGTACTCGGTCGCCTTGCGGGTGTCGCCCGCGGCGGCGGCCTGGTCGGCCAGCGTCAGCGCCTGCCGCACGTTGCCTTGCAGCCGCTCGATCTCCTCGAGCTGGCGGTTGAGGCGCATCTCCAGCTGACGCTGGTTGCCGATGACCGCGGCGGCCTGCTTCGACAGGGCCTCGTGCTGACGCTGGGCGTCCTCGATCGCCTGCTCGATCTGGATGCGGGGATCGGCCTTCTGATCGATCTGGTCGTTACTCCATGCCGTCATATAGCGCCAGAACTTCACGAACGGATTCGCCATGGTCGGATTCTTCCCCTTCGGTGCGGACGAGTGATCGGTCTTGCGTGGTTCAGGCGGCGGCCAGCGTGCCGGCGGCGGGCTCGGTCGGCAGCACCTCGACGACCTGCGGGGTCATCACGCGGCCGACGTGGGTCAGCACCGTGCCGACCGGTGTCTCGAGCGCCTCGCAGATCGCGGCGAGCAGTTCGCTGGAGGCTTCCTTCTGCCCGCGTTCCACCTCGGACAGATACCCCAGCGACACCCGCGCCGAGGTCGACACCTCGCGCAGGGT
Source organism: Gordonia sp. (in: high G+C Gram-positive bacteria) (assembly GCF_047600385.1). GTDB lineage: Bacteria > Actinomycetota > Actinomycetes > Mycobacteriales > Mycobacteriaceae > Gordonia. Next base: position 3,368,307 of record NZ_JASGKZ010000001.1, read on the forward strand.
GCGCCCCTGATCGGTCCGTAGCCGGCGCAGTTCGTCGCCGAGCGCTTCACGCAGCAGTAGTGCCAACGACCACTCCTCCTCGATGTCCACCGCGGCGCCGAGCGGCGCATCGCGGAAAGCCTGTCTGAACGACCCTATCGGAATTCGCCTGCGGACGCGTCGCGGGCGACGACGATTCAGGGAGTCCGACCATCACGACCTCGGGGTCGTTCCGCGGCCCGCCTGCGCATCCTCAGGGCGTGCCAGACGTAGTCGAGTCCGGTGACGATCGTCACCGCCACCGCGGCGTACAGGATCCACATTGCGACGTCGTAGGCGATGCCCTGCAGCGGCAGCACCAGCAGACCGAGGGCGACGGACTGCAGCATGGTCTTGAGCTTCCCGCCCTTGCTGGCCGCGATGACGCCGTGCCGGATCACCCAGAACCGCAGCAGGGTGACCCCCACCTCCCGGGCCAGGATCACGACGGTGATCCACCACGGGACGACGCCGAGCACCGACAGACTGAGCAGCGCGGCACCGATCAGCGCCTTGTCGGCGATCGGATCGGCGAGTTTCCCGAAATCGGTGACCAGCCCCCACGACCGCGCGATGCTGCCGTCGAGCCGATCGGTGATCGCGGCCACGGCGAAGATCACGAACGCCCCGATCCGCCACGACGCGGAGGTCCCGTCGTCGACGAAGAACACCACCACGAACACCGGGACCAGGATGATCCGGAAGACGGTGAGAGCATTCGCCACGTTCACCAGGGGCGCCGTCTGAACGGGCGGCTGCGCGGGGGGAACGGGTTCGGTCACCCGGACAGCCTATCGACACGCGGTGCCGGGTGCGTCGAGGGGCACGCCGCCGGTGAGGTGTTCGCACCGCGGGACGAGCCGACTATCCTGGTCTGTCATGTCCACGACGCATCCGACCGAGTCCACCTCCGAGGTCTCCGAGGTGACGGTGCGCCGTGCCCGCACGTCCGACGTCCTCCGGATCAAAGAACTCATCGACGTCTACGCGGGCAAGATCCTGCTGGGCAAGAACCTGGTGACCCTGTACGAGTCCATCCAGGAGTTCTGGGTCGCCGAGAGCGACGGCCGGGTGCTCGGATGCGGTGCCCTGCACGTGATGTGGTCCGATCTGGGCGAGGTGCGCACCGTCGCCGTCGACCCGGCCGCGTCCGGGCGCGGGGTCGGTCACCGTCTCGTCGCGCAGCTGCTCGACGTCGCCCGGGAACTGGAGCTCAAGCGCGTGTTCGTCCTCACCTTCGAGGTGGAGTTCTTCGCCCGCCACGGCTTCGCCGAGATCGAGGGCACCCCGGTGACCCACGAGGTCTACGAGCAGATGTGCCGCTCGTACGACACCGGGGTCGCCGAGTTCCTCGACCTGAGCTTCGTGAAACCGAACACGCTCGGCAACACCCGCATGCTCGCCCACCTCTGAGCGCCCGACCGCTCTGAGCGCGCATCGTTCTGGGCGCACCCGGCCGTCGTACCCGGCGAGTAGGCTGCCGACCATGCCGAACTACGCCGTGGAGTACACCTACGACCCCGACCTCGCCGACCTGCGCACCGAGCACCGCCCGGTGCACCGCGCGTGGCTGGCCGAGGCCTACGACGCCGGGGACGTCCTGGCCGTGGGCGCCTACCTCGACGGCAGCGGCGCCCTGCTCGTCGTGCGGGCCGACGACGAGGAGGCCGCCGCCGCGCTCCTGGCGAAGGATCCGTTCGCGACCGTCGGGGCGATCGCCGACACCCGGATCAGGGAGTGGATGAACTTCCGCGGGCCTTTCGGCGACGACTGACCAGCAGACTCGCCACGGTGGTGAGCACCAGGGTGCCGCCGATCACCGCGAGGCTCAGGCCGGTGGAGATCGCCGGGACCGCCACGTGCTCGCCGCCGTTGACGAACGGCAGTTCGTTCTCGTGCAGGGCGTGCAGCACCAGCTTGACGCCGATGAAGCCCAGGATGAACGAGAGGCCGTAGGAGAGGTAGATCAGCTTGTCGAGCAGACCGCCGATCAGGAAGTACAGCTGCCGCAGACCCATCAGCGCGAACGCGTTGGCGGCGAAGACCAGGTAGGGCTCCTGCGTGAGGCCGTAGATCGCCGGGATCGAGTCCAGGGCGAACAGGACGTCGGTGAAACCGATCACGATCAGCACCAGCAGCAGCGGCGTCGCCATCCGCCTGCCGTCGATCCTGGTGAGGAGCCTGTCGCCGTCGTAGACATCGGTGGTGCGCAGGAAGCGCTTGGCGAACCGCTCGATCCGGCCCTCGCGTTCCCGTTCGTGCTCGACGGGTTCACCGCTCTCCCGGACCAGGTTGACCGCGGTGAGGATCAGGAACAGGCCGAACAGGTAGAAGACCCAGCTGAACGCCGAGATCGCGGCGGCGCCGACGGCGATGAATCCCGCGCGCAGCACCAGCGCCATCACGATGCCCATCAGCAGCACCTTCTGCTGATGGATCCGCGGCACCATGAATCTGGTCATGATGATCACGAAGACGAAGAGGTTGTCGACCGACAACGCCTTCTCCGTCACGTAGCCGGCGTAGTACTCGCCAGCGAAGGCACCGCCCCACCGCCACCAGACGACACCGCCGAAGAGCACGGCGAGGACGACGTAGACGACGGTCCAGAATCCGGACTCGCGCAGCGTCGGTTCGTGCGGCACCCGCACGTGTGAGAAGAAATCGAAGACGAAGAGTCCGGCGATCACCAGAACGGTGAGCGTCCAGACCAGAGCAGAGACCTCCACGGTCGAACCTCCAGCGCGCAACACAAGGGAAGCGATGCCGGAGGTCTCTCCCGTCCGCGGCGCGGACCGACGTCCCGGCGGCGACGCTCACGGTGTGATCGGCACGCCGCGTGTCGTCGTCGCGTATTGACGGGGTCGTCGTCGGGGGGATACTCCCCTCCTGATCGTGCCGACCATGATACCCACGACGCCCGAGTGCGCGACCCGGACGCCGCGGGGAGGATCAGAACGGCGGCGGCTCGTCCTCGCTCTCCGGTTCCCCGCCGCCGGTGATCGACGCGATCACCCCGGCCAGGTCCTCCGGTTTCACCAGCACCTCGCGGGCCTTGCTGCCCTCGCTCGGCCCCACCACCCCGCGGGTCTCCATCAGATCCATCAGGCGACCGGCCTTGGCGAAGCCGACGCGGAGTTTGCGCTGCAGCATCGACGTCGAACCGAACTGGCTGGAGACGACGAGTTCGATCGCCTGCAGCAGATCGTCGAGGTCGTTGCCGATGTCGGCGTCGACGTCCTTCTTGTCGCCCGCCTTCGCCGCGGTGACGCCTTCGACGAACTCCGGCTCGGACTGCTCCCGCGCGAACTCGACGACGGCGTTGATCTCCTCGTCGGTGATGAACGCGCCCTGCATGCGGATCGGCTTGTTGGCGCCCATCGGCATGAACAGGCCGTCGCCCATGCCGATCAGCTTCTCGGCGCCGGGCTGGTCCAGGATCACGCGCGAGTCGGTCAGCGACGACGTCGCGAACGCCAGCCGCGAGGGCACGTTGGTCTTGATCAGACCGGTCACCACGTCCACCGACGGACGCTGGGTGGCCAGGACCAGGTGGATGCCCGCCGCCCGCGCCTTCTGCGTGATGCGCACGATCGCCTCCTCGACGTCGCGCGGAGCGGTCATCATCAGGTCCGCGAGCTCGTCGACGACGGCCAGGATGTACGGGTACGGCTTGTACTCGCGCTCCGAGCCGAGCGGCGTGCTGATCTCGCCGGAGACGACCTTGGCGTTGAAGTCGTTGATGTGCCGGACGCGGGAGGCCTTCATGTCCTGGTAGCGCTGCTCCATCTCCTCGACCAGCCAGGCGAGCGCGGCGGCGGCCTTCTTGGGTTCGGTGATGATCGGCGTGATCAGGTGCGGGACGCCCTCGTACGGGGTGAGCTCGACCATCTTCGGGTCGATCAGGATCAGGCGGACCTCTTCGGGCCTGGCCCGGGTGAGCAGCGAGACCAGCATCGAGTTGACGAAGCTCGACTTGCCCGAGCCGGTGGAGCCGGCCACCAGCAGGTGCGGCATCTTGGCGAGGTTCGCGCTGACGAAGTCGCCTTCGATGTCCTTGCCCAGACCGATCACCATCGGGTGCGGATCGGCGGCGGTCTCCGGATCGTTGAGGACGTCGGCCAGTCGGACCATCTCGCGGTCGGCGTTGGGCACCTCGATGCCGACGGCGGACTTGCCCGGGATCGGGGCCAGCAGACGCACGTTGTCGGTGGCCACCGCGTAGGCGATGTTGCGCTGCAGCTGGGTGATCTTCTCCACCTTCACCGCCGGGCCGAGCTCCACCTCGTAGCGGGTCACGGTGGGCCCGCGGGTGTAGCCGGTCACCGCGGCGTCGACCTTGAACTGTTCGAGCACGCCGTTGAGGCGGTCGATCATGTCGTCGTTGGTCGAGGTCCCGAGTCTGGGCGGGTCGCCGTCGACCAGCAGCGAGGTCGGCGGCAGCTGGTACTCCCCTTCCGCCGTGGCCCGGACCGGGGGCGTCGGCGCGGGTTTCGGCACGGCGGGCCGCACCGCATCCGCCCCGGCGGCGGGACGGTCGACGGCGACGGGCCAGGACCGGGCGGGAGCGTCGTCGCGGTCGGCGGACGCGGCCGGTTTCCGGCGCGTCGGCGCCGGGCGAGATCGCGGCGCCGCCGGGGCGACGGCCTCCGGCAGCGGCGGAAGATCCGGCAGCGGCGAGGGCGGGTCGGGCAGATCCGGCAGTGCCGGCGGGGTCGCCGGGGGGCCGAGCGCATCGGTCGCGTGCCCGCCGGCCGGGGCGTCCAGGAGCGGCTCGGTGAACAGATCCGCCATGTGCGCGTCGCGGTCGGCGCCCGCCGTGGGGCGGGCGGGCCGCCGGGCCGGGCGGTCGGCCGGGTCCTGGACGGGGCGACGCGGCGTGCGCGCCGAGGCACGACGGTCCGCCGAGCCTCGGCGGCGCTCGTCGGGCGGGTAGTTGTCGTACGGGTCGCCGTAATCGGGATCGGCGTCCGGTTCGTCCGCGAGTCGCGCCGTGCGGGCCCGTCGACCGGCGCGCGGCGCCGGATCCGGTTCGGGCTCGTCGTACGCGTCGTAGGCGTCCATGCCGTCGTACTCGGATTCGTCGTACTCGCCGTCCGCGTACTCGTCGTCCGCGTATCCGTCGTCGTAGTAGGCGTCCTCGTCGTACTCCTCGTCGTCGTAGCGGTAGGCGCCCAGGCCGAGGTAGGCCGCGAGTCCGTCGGCCAGTTCGCGCACGGTCCGGCCGCTCAGCGCGACGAGACCGGCCACGCCGCAGAGCACGAAGACCGGCACCGACAGCCAGAGGGTGATCGCCTGGGTGAGCGGCGACGCGATCACGTAGCCCAGGAAGCCCGCCGACTCCGGGCGTTCGGCGGCCGCGGTGGGGGCTCCGGTCACCAGGTGCGCCAGGCCGAGGACCGACAGGGTGAGGAGCAGCGCCCCGCCGACGTTCCGCGCGCGGCGCGACGGATTGGCGCCTGTGCGCATCAGGACGACGGCGAGAGCGAGCAGCACCACCGGCAGCACGTAGCCGAGCGAGCCGATCACGGCGCGGATGAGGACTTCGACGAAGGCGCCGGCCGCACCGGGCACCCCGAACCAGAATCCCGCGACGATCACGACGGCGAGCAGCGTCAACGCCAGGGCCGCACCGTCGCGGCGCGGTGAGCGCACATGCTCGATCACGTAGTCGGGATCCTCCGGATCCACCTGGGGCCGCAACCCGACCCGGGCCACACTGCCCAGTCCCCGGGCGCTCAGGTTCCAGGCGCCCGAGATGCCCTTCCCCAGCCCCTTGCCGACCGCGCCGACCGTGGACGGCTGCCGGTGCAGCTCCTGTGATCGGTTGGTCCGGGCCGGAGCCCGGCGCCCGCGCGAGCCGGACGCGGCGGCCCGGGTCCCCCCGCGGCCCGCCTTGTTCCCCGAATTCGCCCGGGTCCCGGATGCGGCGCGCTTTCCGGAGGTCGAGCGGGTGCCGCCGCTTGCGCGTGCGGAGGTGCCGCGGGTGGTCGTCTTGCCTGCGCGGGCCGAGGATCCGGTGTTGCGACCGGATCCGGACGCGCGACTGCGCGTGCTTGCCTGAGAAGCCATGAAGACAAGCCTAGTGCCTTTGCTTCACTCCAGTAACATCCACAACAGCGCGCGTCGGGTCGTCGTGTCGCATTCGTGACCGACCATGTGGGACACACCACAGCATCGTCCGGCGGACGTCGCCGGACGGCCGAGGATCACGCGTGGTCGTCGCCCCCGGCCACCTCGAGCACCGTGGGCACGATCATCGGGCGGCGACGGTAGGTCTGCGCCACCCAACGGCCGACCACGCGGCGGACGCCCTGGGCGATCCGGTGCGCATCGGTGACGCCCTCGTTGGCCAGTTCTTCCAGCGCCTTGTCCACCAGGTCCGCGGCCTCCGAGAGCGCCTTCGGATCGTCGGAGAAACCGCGCCCGGAGATCTGCGGGCGGCTCACCGCGCGACCGGTGTGCTCGTCGACGGCGACGGTGATGGCGATGAAACCACCCTCCCCCAGCACCAGCCGATCGGAGAGGGTGGAGTCGCCGACGTCGCCGACCGAGAGGCCGTCGACGTAGACGAACCCGACCGGGACCTTGCCGGAGATGCGCGCCCGGCCGTCGATCAGGTCGACGGTGACGCCGTCCTCGGCCAGCACGATGCGGTCCGACGGCACGCCGGTGGCCTCGGCCAGCGCGGCGTTGGCGCGCAGATGCCGCCACTCGCCGTGCACCGGCATCGCGTTGGACGGACGCACCGCGTTGTACAGGTACAGCAGTTCACCCGCCGAGGCGTGTCCGGAGACGTGCACCTTGGCGCTGGCCTGCGTGATCACCGTCGCGCCCCGCTTAGCGAGGCCGTTGACCACCGCGAACACCGAGTTCTCGTTGCCCGGGATCAACGACGACGCCAGGACCACCAGGTCGTCGGCGCGGATGTTGATCTGCCGGTGCTCGCCGCGGGCCATCCGGGACAGCGCCGACAGCGGCTCGCCCTGACTGCCGGTGGTGATCAGCACCAGCTTGTCGTCGGGCAGGGTGGCGGCGGTGTCGATGTTCACCTCGACGCCCTCGGGCACCGACAGGTAGCCCAGGTCCTGCGCGATCTGCATGTTGCGGACCATCGAGCGGCCGACGAAGCTGATCCGGCGCCCGTGCCGGTGGGCGACGTCGACGATCTGCTGGATCCGATGCACGTGGCTGGCGAACGACGCGACGATCACCCGCTGGCGCGCCTTGCCGATCACGGTGTCGAGCACGCCGCCGATCTCGCGTTCGGGTGTGACGAAGCCGGGGACCTCGGCGTTGGTCGAGTCCACCAGGAACAGGTCGACGCCCTCGTCGCCGAGCCGGGAGAAGCCGGCCAGGTCGGTGAGGCGCTTGTCCAGCGGCAGCTGATCGAGCTTGATGTCGCCGGTGTGCAGGATCAGCCCCGCCGAGGTGCGGATGGCCACCGCGAGCGCGTCCGGGATGGAGTGGTTCACGGCGAAGAACTCGCAGTCGAACGGGCCGTACGGCTGCCGGTCGCCCTCGCGGACCTCGATCAGCCGGGGACGCAGCCGGTGCTCACGGCACTTGGCGGCGACCAGGGCCAGGGTGAACTTCGATCCGACGACGGGGATGTCGGCGCGCATCTTGAGCAGGAACGGCACCGCGCCGATGTGATCCTCGTGACCGTGGGTCAGCACGATCGCGTCGATCTCGGCGACCCGGTCCTCGATGTACCGGAAGTCCGGGAGGATCAGGTCGACACCCGGCTGCTGGTCTTCGGGGAACAGCACGCCGCAGTCGACGATGAGCATCCGGCCGTCGAACTCGAAGACCGTCATGTTGCGGCCGATCTCGCCGATGCCGCCGAGCGCCACGATCCGCATGCCGCCCTCGACCAGCTTCGGCGGCGTATTGAGCCGGTCGATCAGGTCGGCGGTGATGCCGACGCCGGTGGCCGCCTCGGCCACGGGATCGGTCTTCGGCGTCTTCTTGGCGGCGGACTGCTCCGCGGGCGGTCCGGCCGGTCGGCGGGAGGAACGACGACGCTGCGATCCGGCCATCAGGAGATCACCTCCGCCTGACGCAGCAGCGCGGCGATCGCCTCGACCTGCTCCGGATCGGCGGGCACCTGCGGGAGCCGGGGGTCGCCGACGTCCAGGCCGGTCAGCCGCAGCGCGGTCTTGACCATGGTCACGCCGCCGACCAGCGACATCGCGTCGACCAGCGGCGCCATCGAATCGGCGAGAGCGTTCGCGGTGGTCAGATCGGCGGCGTCGACCGCCGCGCGCAGCGCCTTCAGACGGTCGGGCACCAGATGTCCGACGACGCTGACGACGCCGGTGGCGCCGACGCTCATCCACGGCAGGTTGATGCCGTCGTCGCCGCTGAAGTACTGCAGGTCGGTGCGGGCCATCACCTTGCGGCCCTCGTGCAGGTCGCCCTTGGCGTCCTTGACGGCCTTGATGTTCGGGTGCGCGGCGAGTTCGACGATGGTGTCGGTCTCGATGGGCACCACCGACCGCGGCGGGATGTCGTAGAGCATCACCGGCAGATCGGTGGCGTCGGCGACCGTCGTGAAGTGGGCCAGCAGGCCGCGCTGCGGCGGACGCGAGTAGTACGGGGTCACGATCAGCAGGCCGTGCGCGCCGATCTCGGCGGCCTCCCGGCAGCGCGCCACCGTCTCGGCGGTGTCGTAGCTGCCGGCGCCCTGCACCACGCGGGCGCGGTCGCCGACGGCCTCCAGCACCACGCGGAGCACGTCGTTCTTCTCGGTCGGTGTGGTGGTCGGCGACTCGCCGGTCGTCCCGTTCACGACGAGCGCATCGAGTCCCTTGTTCACCAGGTGCTGAGCCAGTTCCGCGGCCTTGTCCAGATCGACCTTCCCTGCACTGTCGAAGGGGGTGACCATGGCGACGGAGGTCGTTCCGAAGGGCGCTGCATCGGGCCCGGTGGCAGGCGAATTCATGCCGCTCAGGCTACCCCAGCCGACCGACGGGTAATCGCTCAGCCCTCGAAGACGAACGGCGACGTGGCGACCTCCGTGCCGTCGGCCAGTTCCCCGATCTCGAAGTCGCCGAAGGCGGTGGGCGCGAGGGCCGCCAGCTGCCGCAGGCATTCCACCGCGAGCTGACGGATCTCGACGTCGGCGTGCTCGGTGGCACGCATGCCGATGAAGTGCCGCCAGGCGCGGTAGTTGCCGGTCACGACGATCCGGGTCTCGGTGGCGTTCGGCAGCACCGAACGCGCCGCCTGCCGCGCCTGCTTCCGTCGCAGGATGGCGTTCGGCACGCCCTCGAACTTCTCCTCCAGGCGGGCCAGCAGCTCGGTGTAGGCCACCCGGCTGGCGTCGGTCGCGGCCAGGAACAGTTCTTCGAGTTCGGCGTCGCCGCGGATGGCGGGCGGCGCCACGACGTTGCCGTCGTGCTCGGGGACGAACCGCTGGGACAGCTGCGAGTAGGAGAAGTGACGATGCCGGATGAGTTCGTGCGTGCACGACCGCGAGATGCCGGTGATGTAGAAGGTGGCGTTGGCGTGCTCGAACAGCGAGGTGTGTCCCACCTCCAGCACGTGGCGCAGGTAGCCGGCGTTGCTCGCGGTGCGCGGATTCGGCTTGTCCCAGCTCTCGTAGCAGGCCCGGCCGGCGAACTCGATCAGCGCCTCACCGCCGTCGGCGTCGGTCGACCACGGCACGTCCGGTGCCTCGAACGTGGTCGAGGCGACCAGTTGCACGGTGAGGGGGACCAACTCGGACACTCGGTGCTCCACTTTCTTCTGCCGGGCCGGGACTCGGCGACGACTCGGACGAATCACCCGGGCGCGACGGCGCTGACTGTTCTCGGGCTCATCGTCCACCCCCGCCCGGACGACGACGAGAGCAGCCCCTCCGAGGTCCGCGCCCCGCCCCGCCGCACCCGTCGGCCTCGCCCGGATCCGAGGGAAGGGCGATCTCGACTCCGCTCGATCAGCGAAGGGGGCTCACCCCCGTTGAGGGGGTTCCTCGGCGGTGATCGGGTTCCCCCTTCGGTGATCGAGCGGAGTCGAGATCAGCCGCGCACGATCGCCGACAGCTTCGCGTGGGTGTCCTCCCAGCCGTGGACCGCGAGGGAGTCGATGCCCAGCTCCATCACCGGGCGGTCGTTGCCGCCCTCGTCCAGGCGGTCGCCGAAGAACAGGATGTCGTCGACGGTCAGGCCGAGGATCTCCATGAGACGACGTGCGCCGTAGGCCTTGTCGATGCCCTTGGCGGTGATGTCGACCGAGGTGGAGCCGCCGCTGCGGACCTCCAGGTCGGCCAGTCGTTCGGCGGCGTAGGCGCGCAGCGACTCCTTCTTGCGGCCGTCCGGATCCCAGGCGGCCTTGGCGTCGACCGGCGCGGCCTGGCCCAGTGCGCTGAACGTGATCTGGCTGCCGCGGTCCTCCAGGATCGGGCCCCAGGTCTGCGTCTCCCAGAGACCGAGTTCCCGGGCGCCCTCCTCGACGACGGCCAGGGCCCGCGACTTCTGGTCGTCGGACAGGTCCTCGGCGTACACCGTGACCCACTCGGGCTCCTCCCAGCGGAGGTAGCGGGTGCCGTTGGTCGGCATCAGGTGCAGATTGCCGCGATGCTCGAACTCGCCGAGGCGATCGAGCACCTGGGTCTGGAACTGGCCCATCTGGCCGCCGGAGATGATGCAGCCCAGGCTCTTGCCGAGCATCTCGCGGAACAGTTCGACCATCTCGTCGCTCATCGCGGTCTTCGACGGCGCGAGGGTGTCGTCGAGGTCGAACATGACGAGCTTGTAGGTCTTGCCGTTGTGCTTCAGTCCGTCTGCCATGAGACGACAGTTTAGTCAGGGCACCCTCACACCGGCCGCGCGGCATCCGGTCCGCGCTACGACGCCACCACCCAGCCGAACGCCTCGGCTTTGGAACGGGCGCCCTGCGCGGCCTTGGAGCGGGACTGTTCGCCGAGTTCGGCGAGCAGGTCCTCCCCGGCCTTCACCAGCGTCCCGAACACCGCGGGCGTCAGATAGTCCGGGCGGGTCGCGAACAGCAGGTCCTCGGTCGCGGTGTTGCCGCTGGCGCCGGGCGCGAACGGGCAGCCGCCCAGTCCGCCGAGGGCGCCGTCGACCATCACGGCGCCGCCCCGATGCGCGGCGAGAGAGTTCGCGACACCCGTCCCCCACGTGTCGTGACCGTGGAAGATCAGCCGACGGTCCCCGGCGAGCGGTGCGACCGCGGCGAAGAGCTCCTCCACCTCGGCCGGGTACGCCTGCCCCAGGGTGTCGGCGAGCACGACGTCGTCGCTGCCCTCGGTGCGCGGGTCGTCGACGATCGCCCGGACCCGGTCGGGGTCCACCGGGCCGTCGAACGGGCAGGTGAACGCCGTGGCGAGGGTGAGCTGGATCCGTCCGCCCGCGGCCTTCGCGATCTCGATCGCGGCGGGCATGGCGGCCAGGCTGTCCTCGGTGAGCCGTCCGATGTTGGCCTTGTTGTGCGCGTCGGACACCGAGAAGCAGTACTGCACGTTCTTCGCGCCGGCGGCCACCGCCTTCTCCACGTGGCGGGGTGTGGCGACCCAGATCCAGCAGCGGTCGAGCTCGTCCGGGGTGAGCGCGGCGACCACGTCCAGGCTGTCGGCCATCGGCGGCACCAGGTCACCGCGGGCCATGGAACCGATCTCGAGTTCGGGGATCCCGGCGGCCAGCAGCGTGCGGACCAGCGCCACCTTGGTCGCGGTGGGCAGCGGTTTGCCGGTGAGCTGCAAGCCGTCGCGCAGGGTCACGTCGCGCAGCGCCGGGCCGCTCACTCCGCGTCCACCCCGTCCTCGTCCGACCCGTCCGCTTCGGAGAGGTAGCGCGCGCGGATCTCCTCGGTGTGCTCGCCGATCTCCGGGCCGAGCGACCGGATCGGCAGCGACTTCCCGCCGAGCACCGGCACCACGCCGGGGAAACCGACGCGCGTCGGGCCGTCGCCCCCGGCGTCGACGTCGAACTCCTGGATCATGTCGCGCGCACGGTACTGCGGATCGGCGACGATGTCGGCCGCGGTGTAGATCGGTCCGGCGGGCACGCCCGCGGCCTCCATCGCGGCGAGCACCTCGTCGCGGGTCCGCTGCGCGGTCCAGGCGCCGATGGCGTCGTCGATCTCGTCGCGCCGGGCCCAGCGGCCGTCGTTGTCGGCCAGGCCGGGGTCGGCGGCCAGGTCGGGCCGGTCGACGGCGTTCATGTACCGCGGCCAGATGCCGTCGGCGTTGCCGGAGATCACCACCGAGAACCCGTCGGCGCACACGTAGGCGTTCGACGGCGCGATCCCCTGCATGCGGCCGCCGGTGCGTTCCCGTCGGACGCCGTACGCGCCGAGGTCCGGGACGAGCGACTCCATCATGGAGAAGATCGCCTCGTGCAGGGCGACGTCGACGATCCGGTCCTCCAACGGCAGCGGTTCGGCCGCCTGTTCCCGACGACGCAGCGCCTCGTAGAGCGCCGTCACCGCGCCGAACGCGCCGTACAGTCCGGCGATCGAGTCGCCGATGGAGACGCCGGTCCGCACGGGCGGCCGGTCGGGGTCGCCGATGAGTTCGCGGAAACCGCCGTAGGCCTCGGCCACCGCGGCGAAGCCCGGCCGCTCCGAATACGGTCCGGTCTGCCCGAACGCGGAGATCCGGACGAAGATCAGCTCCGGGTTGTCGGCGCTGAGCACGTCGGGGCCGATCCCCCACTTCTCGAGCGTGCCGGGGCGGAAGTTCTCCAGCACCACGTCGCACCGGCCGGCGAGGCGCCGGACGTCGTCGCGGCCCTCCTGCGTACGCAGGTCGAGCACCATCGACTTCTTGTTGCGGTTGAGGGTGCGGAAGAGCATGGACGTCTCGCCGGCGTAGAGACGCCAGTTGCGCAGTTCGTCGCCGGTCTCCCGTTCGATCTTGATCACCTCGGCGCCGAAGTCGGCCAGGAGGCGTCCGGTCGACGGCGCGGCGATGTAGTTGCCCAGTTCCAGGACCCGCACGCCCTCGAGCGGCAGACGACGCGACGCGGCGTCGGTCATCGGGTGGCCCCGGGGTGATCGGCGGCGTCGGTGAGACCCAGCGGCTGCAGGACGATACGCACCCCGGTGCCCTTCTCCGACCGCTTGGCGACGGCGGTGCCGGGCCGGTCCACGCCGTCGAGCCGGACCAGGATGGGGCCCGGATCCGGGTAGAAGTTGCGCCACCAGGTCTTCTTGTCGGGCAGCGCGACGCCGACGACGATCTCGTCGTCGGCCTTGCGCTTGTAGTTGACCACCAGATGGTAGGTCTTCCCGCTGCGCCGACCCGTGTAGGTGAGCTCGGCCATCGACCTGCCCAGCAACGCTCCCACGACGGGGGCCTGCAGCAGCGGCGCCACCACCTTGTTCGCCTGTCGGGCGACGTTCTGAAAGGTGTTCACGCGCCCCACCTTAGTGTGATCCCGATCCCTCCGCGAAGCCTCGGCTGCCGTTGAGGGCGAACAGCGCGTCGACCATCCCGATGAAGGCATCGGCGGCCGCGCCCGAAGTGAACTCGGCGATCTCCCGGGGGTCGCCGTCGGGGTTGAGCAGGCCGACCACCTCGCCGTCGGTGCTGGGCACCGCCCACAACCGGTCGGTGCCGGGGCCGGTGATCCGGACGATCGGATCGGGATCGTCGACGACGGCGGTCGGCACCACCCATTCGACGCCGGGATGATCGGTGTCGAGGCCGGCGCCGACTCCGTCGCCGCCGATGCGCAGGTACTCCGGCATCCTGGTCATCCGGGTGACCAGATCGGCGGTGCGCTTGGCCGCTTCCTCATCGAAGGCGACGGCCAGGGAGTCCCATCGCCCCTCGCCGGTCCGGTGGATCACGACGAACTGGTCGTCGCTCCCGACCACCGCCATCTGCGCGCGCGTCTGGTCCGGCAGCACCGCTCCCCACGCCCCGTAGATCTCCATCCCGGCCTCGTCGCTGGCCGCCTCGGCGGTGTCGTTGCTCATCGTGCTCGCTTCAGATCGTGGTCGTCGGTTCGACAAGAACCCTAGATGAGTGATTCCCGATGATCGAACGTTCTCCGACGATCGAGCGTTCCTCGGTGATCGAGCGTCCCTCGGTGATCGAGCGTCCTTCGGTGATCGAGCGGAGTCGAGATCCCCTCGGTGCTCAGACAGCGGTCTCGACTCCGCTCGACCACCGAGATGAAGAGCACCGACCGACGAGAGAACGAAGGAACGACCGATGAAAGATTAGGGACGACCGACGAAAGAATGGAGCGACCGGCGAGGGAGGTCAGGCGTGCCGCCTCCGGCCGGGCTCGGAGCCGGGAGGGTTCAGCGGGTGCAGAACGGCGTCGGGCGGGCCAGGACCGCGGTGATGCACGACGGCAGCTCCTCCGACTCGTCGTGCGGCCGCTCCCGGTACGACGACGGCGTCTCCCCCGCGAGCCGGGTGAACATGCTGCTGAACGACCGGGGTGAGGAGAACCCGACCGCCAGGCACGCCTCGGGGACGTCCGATCCGTCGCGCAGCAGGGCCATCGCGCGTTCCACCCGCCGGGTGACGAGGTACCCGTACGGGGTCTCGCCATAGGCGGCCGCGAACTCTTTGGAGAAGTGCGCCGTCGACATCATCGCCTTGGTCGCCATCGCCGGGACGTCCAGCGGCAGCGCATAGTCGCGGTCCATCAGGTCGCGGGCCCGCCGCAGGTGGTCGAGTGTCTCCGGCGACTGCGGCATCAGGTGTCCTCGTCGATCCGGCCGGCGAGCACGGTGACCGGCCAGCGGATGTGCCGGTATTCGCCGCCCCACACCGGGTAGAGGTCGTCGATCAGCCCGGTCACCAGGTCGCCGACGCCCTGCTTCTCGGCCTTCCGGACCGCCGACCAGCTGTGCAGGTAGCCGGCGAACTCCTCGAGCGTCCAGTCCCGTTCGATGTCGGCGACGGTGATGTCCACCCGCTCGAACGGGAACTCCAGATCCGCGTAACGGTTGTCGACGTGTCGGCGTTCGGGCTCCCAGTACGGTCCCACCTCGTCGGTGTAGAAGCGGTCGAAACGCGCCTGCAGATCGGGTTCCAGTCGTGCCACCCCGTAGGTGACCAGGGCCAGCAGAGCACCGTCGACGGCGATCCGCCGCGCCTCGTCGTAGAACGCCGGGAGGTCGAACCAGTGCGCGGCCTGGGCTGCGGTGATCAGGTCGACGCTGCCGTCGGGCAGGCCGGTCGCCTCCGCCGCGGCCACGCGGTATTCGATCGCCGGACGCGGTGAGGCGTTGGCCAGCTGGTCCGCACTCGGGTCCAGACCGTAGACCTCGTCGAAGTATTCGGCGAGCAATGCGGTGAGGAATCCGGTGCCGCAGCCGACGTCGACCGCACACGCCCGTCCCGGCGCGGCATCGGCCAGTTGCCGCGCGAGTTTCGTCGGATAGCTGGGCCGATGCCGAGCGTAGACATCGCCACCTGCGCTGAACCAGTTCACAAATGCGAACTTACGCCTGTGAGAACGAGTTCGCTCGGCGAGATGAACCCGCCGGGAACATCCGGGCCTATCCGCCGCCGAGCGCGGCGGTCAGGGCGGGCGCGAGGTCGCCGCGCGGCTGCACGACCACGTCGTCGAGTCCGCGCCACGTCGCCGTCGTCCGCAGATCCGCCGCCAGGTCGTGCGCCACCCGACCGATGTCGACGTCGGGTTCGTGATGCGCGGCCAGGACCTGCAGCACCCCGGCCGTGCGGTCCGCCTTGAGGTCGACGCGCGCCGCCAACCGCTCGTCGTGCAGGTACGGCAGCACGTAGTAGCCGTGCACCCGTTTGTGGGCGGGCACGTAGATCTCGATGCGGTAGCGGAAACCGAAGAGCCGTTCGGTGCGCGGCCGGAAGAAGACGACCGGGTCGAACGGGGAGAGCAGCGCCGACCGCGGCACCGCGCGCGGTGTCCGTGCCGCCGTGTGCAGATAGGCCGGTTCGTTCCAGCCCTCGACGCCGACCTCGCGCACCGTGCCGTCGTCGAGCAGATCGCCGAGGACGGCACGCACCTGTGCGGTCTTGAGCCGGTAGTAGTCGGCCAGGTCGGGAAGGGTCGCGATGCCGTGCGCGGCGGCGGCCTTCGCCACGAGTTCCCGGACCGCATCGGTCTCGGCGATCTCCGTCGCACAGCGGTCCGCGCCGAGGACGCGTTCGGCGAGGTCGTAGGCGCGGGTGAAGTTCCGGTCCCGAACCGACGAGAGCGTCCCGGCGGCGAAGAGCGCCTCGCAGACGTGCTTCACCTCGCCGCGCGTCCACCAGCTCCCCTTCTCCGCGGCCGGGCGGTCGATGCCGAGGCGATCCTCGATCTGGCGCGGTGTGCTGGCGCCCGCCTCGGCGATCACCGCGGTGACGTCGTCGACGAGGGCACCGCTGCGGCGCAGCACGTCCCGGGTGTGTCGCCACCGTCCTTCGGCGAACTCCCGCATCCGCCAGCGGAAGAGCGGCCAGTCGTCGACGGGGATCAGGGCCGCCTCGTGCGCCCAGTACTCGGCGAGCAGCCGCGGCGCCCGGGCCGTGTCGCGCCAGGCCGCCCGGTCGAGGAGTTCGTCGTCGTACGGGCCGAGTCGGCTGAACGCGGGCAGATAGTGGGCGCGTGCGAGGACGTTGACCGAGTCCATCTGCAGCAGCCGCGTGCGGCCGAGGACTCGGGCGAAGTGGGTCCGCGTCGGTGTACCGGCGGGCGGCCGATCCGCGAACCCCTGGGCGGCCAGGGCGATCCGGCGGGCCGCGGCCGTCGAGAGGTCAGCGCTCACCGGACGGCCCGACGGTACTCCAGGAAGCGGTAGTGCGTACCGGTGCGCGACCGCCGCCAGTCGGTCGTGGTGACGGCCTGCCAGATCTCCGGGTCGATCGTCGGGGCGAACGCATCGGCGTCGTCGACGTCCGTGTCGATCTCGGTGACGTGCAGACCGGTCGCGTGCGCCATCGCGGCCCGGTAGATCTCGCCGCCGCCGATCACCGACGCCGTCCCGCCGACCAGGTCGAACGCCGCCGCGAGACCGTCGACCACCTCGGCGCCGGCGGCGACGAACCCCGGCGAGCGCGTCAGCACGACGTTGCGCCGACCCGGCAGCGGACGGAACCGCTCGGGCAGCGAATCCCAGGTCTTGCGGCCCATGATCACCGCGCCGTCGCCGGTGACCTCGCGGAAGTGCGCCATGTCCTCGGGCACGTGCCACGGGATGGCGCCGCGGCGACCGATCGCGCCGGACCGGTCCTGCGCCCAGACCAGGACGATCTCCATGTGCGGTTCCCTTCCTCGGCGATCAGGCGTCAGACGGCGACGGGCGCCTTGATCCCCGGATGCGACCGGTAGTCGACCACCCGGACGTCGTCGTAGGTGTAGTCGAAGAGCGAATCGGCCCGGCGGAGTTCGAGTCGCGGGTACGGGTACGGGTCCCGCGAGAGCTGTTCGCGGACCTGGTCGACGTGGTTGTCGTAGACGTGGCAGTCCCCGCCGGTCCAGACGAAGTCGCCCACCGCCAGGCCGGCCTGCTGCGCCATCATGTGCGTGAGCAGGGCGTACGAGGCGATGTTGAACGGCACCCCGAGGAACAGGTCGGCGCTGCGCTGATAGAGCTGGCAGCTGAGTCTGCCGTCGGCGACGTAGAACTGGAACAGCGCGTGGCACGGCGGGAGCGCCATCTGCGCGATCTCCCCGACGTTCCAGGCGGAGACGATGTTGCGCCGCGAGTCCGGGTCGGACCTCAGCAGGTCGAGGGAGGCCTGGATCTGGTCGACGTGCTCACCCGACGGCGTCGGCCAGCTGCGCCACTGCACGCCGTAGACGGGGCCGAGTTCGCCGTCGTCGTCCGCCCACTCGTCCCAGATCGTGACGCCGTGATCCTGGAGCCAGCGCACGTTCGAGTCGCCGCGGAGGAACCACAGGAGTTCGTAGACGATCGACTTGAGATGCACCTTCTTGGTGGTGATCAGCGGGAAGCCCTGCGCGAGGTCGTAGCGGAGTTGCGCACCGAACACGCTGCGCGTTCCCGTCCCGGTCCGGTCGGCCTTGGGCGTGCCGGTCTCCATGACCTGACGCAACAGGTCCTCGTACGGGGTGGGAACGATCGGGGTCACCCGCCCGAGTCTACTGACGGGGAGAACGGTCGACGTTCCGCGGTGACCGTCGGCGCGGCGGCTACGCGGGAAGACGACCTTCGGCGACGTCGAGCACCCACTGATCGGGCTGCTGCCCGCGTTTGCGCGCGATGGTCACCAGGCCTCGGGCCGAGGCTCGACGAGCCTCCGGAGTACGACCGCGCAGGGTGAAATCCGCGTTCTCCCGCTGACGCTGACTCTCAGTGAGATCCACGGCTCGGCCCTCCACGATTCTTGAAATACATCTCGACTATATCGAGTTCACTGCCCGTGACCAGCGACGACATCACGAGCGCATCGAGTGTCTCGATACCCGTCCGCTCCCTCGCGTCATCGTCGGCGAGTGCCATCTCGACCGCCCACTGCCAACGTCGCCACCATTCACTGCGCGCTTCGTACTCGTCACGCCGCGCACGATCCCGTCTCAGCTCGACCCGATCCAGGTGCTCCGATCGTTGTCGCTGCCACAGTGTCGCGATCACACCGATGCTCGCGACCAGCCCGACTGTCAACGTCACCCATTGTTGAGCCCCCATCGACCACTCCCCACTCGATGATCCACCGCCAGTGGATCACCCGGAGACCGCACTGACCAGAGAGGATCGGCGAGAATGTGGACAACCGTCGTCGTCCACAAGCCGCGGCACTCGGCCCTTGCGTCACGCCGTCGACTGTGCAGTGGCTTACGCGGGAAGGCGTCCTTCGGCGACGTCGAGCACCCACCGATCAGGCTCTCGGCCCTGTCGCCGTGCGACCTTCACGAGGATCCTGGCATAGGTCCGACGGATGTCCGGTGTGGAACCGCGCAACGAGTAGCCCGCGTTCGCGCGCTGGCGCTCGCTCTCAGTCAGATCCATGGCTGCTCCACTCGCTCATACGACCGAACACCTCCAATATACCGAGTTCACTCGCGGTGATCAGCGGAGAATCCGCGAGCGCCTCCATCGTCGCCGCACCGGCACCCTCGCGTGCGGGATCGTCTGCCGATGCGAGTTCGACAGCCCATTCCCAGCGTCTCCACCACTCCGCACGTGCCTGCTGTTCGTCGTGCCGCGCTTGCTGTTCGCGAAGCCGCACTCGTTCGGAGGCTCGTTCTCTCCGGTCGAGGTGTTCCGATCGCTGTCGCTGCCACAGTGTCGCGATCACACCGAAGGTCGCCGCCAAGCCGACTGTCGACGTCACCCATTGTTGAGCCCCCATCGACCACTCCCCCACGCTCGGCATTGGGAGAATCATCGAACGGTCCCGGCGACTAGTGCCAGGTGTGTCGGCGAAGTTGTGGATGGACGCGGATCGTCCACAGGCCGCGAGACCTCGCTCTTGCGTCAGGTCGTCAACTGTGCCGCGACGGTCGCACCCAGCTCCCAGCAGGCCTCGAGCTCGGCCCTGGTCGGTTTCGCCGAGACGACGACGTCCTCGGCCGCCTTGACCCAGCCCAGACCGCCCGCGATCGAGTGCACACTCCGCTGCGCGCCCTCGGTGCCCTGGTTGCCGTGCACGAAGAGCCCGTATGGCCGGCCCGTCGTCGAATCCAGGCACGGGTAGTAGACGGTGTCGAAAGCGTGCTTGAGGGCCCCGCTCATGTAGCCGAGGTTGGCCGGCGATCCGAGCAGATACCCGTCGGCTTCGAGCACGTCGACCGGGGAGAGCGTCAGCGCCGCGCGGCGGACCACCTCGACGCCCTCGATCTCGGGGTCGGTGGCGCCGGCGAGCACCGCCTCCAGCATCTCCTGGCAGTGCGGTGACGGTGTGTGGTGAACGATCAGCAGGCGCACGCGTCCACGCTAGCGCAGCCCGGTCGGCGTCCGATGCGATCCACGACCCCGGAGTACGTCTTCCCGACCGGCGGATCCGGTATGCGCGAAATACGCTGTGCCCGCGACTTCCTGGGGTAGTTTCGCGCGGTGACCTGTCCGACGCCGATCGCAAGGAAGTGCCGCCGGTGAATGAACTGGAGCCGTTCGAATACTCCATCGACTGGAGCGCCGCCGCCTGGGATTCACTCCTGTGGATCGCCAAGGCCTGGGCGATCGCAGCGGTCGTCACGATGATCGTGCTGGTGCTGCTGCTGAAGTTCACCGTGTGGGGCCGCCAGTTCTGGCGGGTCACCCGCGGTTACTTCACCGGTCCGGGCAGCGGCCTCATCTGGGTGTGGCTCGCGGTGATCCTGCTGATCGTGATGGCCGGTGTCCGCCTCGACGTGCTGTTCAGTTACCAGGGCAACGACCTCTACTCGTCCATCCAGACCGCGGTGCAGGGGCTCTCGGCCGGCGACGAGAAGGTCAAACAGTCCGGCATGGACGGGTTCTGGACGTCGCTGGGTCGGCTGTTCGTGCTGCTCGCCACCCTCCACGTGATCCGGCAGCTGCTCGATCTGTTCCTGACGCAGCGGTTCATGCTGAACTGGCGCGCCTGGCTCACCGACGAACTGACCGGCGACTGGCTGACCGATCGCGCCTACTACCGGTCCCGGTTCATCGACGACTCGATCGACAACCCCGATCAGCGCATCCAGGCCGACGTCGACGTGTTCACCACGGGCGTCGGACCGGAGACGAACACTCCCGGCTACATCGCCGAGAGCACCCTGCTGTTCGGCGCGATCACCTCGGTCGCCTCGGTGATCGCGTTCACCGAGATCCTGTGGAATCTCTCCGGCGATCTGACGATCCTCGATCTGACGATTCCGCGCGCGATGTTCTGGACCGCGTTCGCGTACGTGGCGATCGCGACGGTCATCGCGTTCTGGATCGGTCGCCCGATCATCCGCCTCGCGTTCCGGAACGAGAAGTACAACGCCGGTTTCCGCTACTCCCTGGTGCGTCTGCGGGATGCGTCCGAGTCGGTGGCGTTCTACCGGGGTGAGAGCGCCGAGCGGGAGCAGCTGCGCGGTCGTTTCGCGCTGATCGTCGCGAACTACAAGAGCTACATCGTCCGCATGCTGGCCTTCAAGGGCTGGAACCTGTCGATGAGCCAGGCGATCGTGCCGATCCCGTGGCTCATCCAGGCGCCGCGGCTGTTCGACGGCCAGATCAAGATGGGCGACGTCACCCAGACCGCGTCGGCGTTCGGCTCCATCGCGGACGGCCTCTCGTTCTTCCGGAACGCCTACGACAGCTTCGCCGGCTGGCGCGCAGCCGTCATCCGTCTGCACGGACTGGTGATCGCCGACGAGCAGAGTCGTGCCCTCCCCGCGCTGGACGTGCAGCCGTCCACCGACGACACGGTCAGCTTGGTCGACGTCGATGTGCGCACGCCCGACGGCGCGCCGCTGGTCACCGACCTGAACCTGTCGCTCCAGCCGGGCGACGCACTGCTGGTGACCGGCCGTTCGGGGTCGGGCAAGACCACGCTGCTGCGCAGTCTCGGCCAGTTGTGGCCGTACACGAGCGGAACCATGGCCCGGCCGGACGGGCTGCGCGACATCCTGTTCATGTCGCAGCTGCCGTACGTACCGCTGGGCGACCTCCGGTCGGTGGTGTCGTACCCGTTCGCGCCCGGCGAGATCGACGACGCCGCGCTCGATGCCGTCCTTCGTCAGGTGTCGCTGCCGCATTCGGGCGGTCCACGGCTGGACGAGGTCCGGGACTGGGCCAAGGTGCTCTCCCCGGGCGAGCAGCAGCGTGTGGCCTTCGCCCGCCTGCTGCTGACCCGCCCGAAGGCGGCGTTCCTGGACGAGGCGACCTCGGCGCTCGACGAAGGCCTCGAATTCCAGATGTACGCCCTGGTCCGCTCCGAACTCCCGGAGACGATCCTGGTGAGCGTCAGCCACCGCAGCACGCTGGAACGGCATCACACCCGGGAGCTGCGTCTGAACGGGATCAAGGGGTCCTGGCGGGTCGGCGACATCGGTGAACTCGGCGACATGAGCCCTGCGCGCTGAACCGCGCGGCACACACCTCGTCGGGAAGCCCCCGCTAACGCAGCCCGACGATCTCGGTGCCGTACGGCGAGCGGCCGGGGGCACGACAGTGCACGACGACCGCGCCGGGCGCTGTCATGACGTTCGAGTAGGCGATGTCCGCACCGTCATAGACGTGGAAGCCGTCCGCGCAGACGGCCGGCACCTCCTCGATCCTCGCGCGTTCCGGATCCACGGACCAGAGCTCCTCGGATCCCGCGAGTATCAGTCGACCGTCGACCCAGATCGAGCGGAGATCGAGCGGATCGCTCGCCTCGGGGTGGTGGAAGAACTCGCCGCCGCGGTCGTTCCGGATCGTCGTCGACACGTGTCTCCCCAGGTCGCGGACGACGAGTCGGGACGTGAAGTCCCACCGATCGGTCGCTCGTCCGTCGGCTGCGACGACGCGGCCGCCGTGGACGGAGCCGAGGACGAAGCGCCCGTCGAATCGGTCGACCTCCCGGCCGGCCTCGGCATCCAGCACGACGATCAGCCCGCGGGATTCGCCGGTACCGACGCGGTAGACCAGCGCGAACAGTCCTTCGCCGAGCGCCCTGACATCGGTGAGAGACGCCTCGTCCGGCACGTCCGGGGCCACCTGGCGCCCGGCCCACGACGAGAGGTCCGTGATCTCGATCCGGTCCACCCGATCGCAGACCGCTCCGACGAGGTGATCGGCGCTCACCGCCCACGAAGACGGGACGCACGGAACCTCGTCTCGCCGGAGAACGACCCCTCGGCGAGGATCGATCACCGTCCTCTTCGAGGGGAACGGACTCGTCTTCGGAGCCGTCGCCACCGGCGACGAATCGCATGCGGCCGAAGAGGCCCGCGGGCGACGGGGCGCGGAACTCGGCGGCGGCCGAGCGCCACAGCACCCGTCCGGTCGCCGCGTCCAGACCGACGGAGACGTCTCCTCCGGCGACGACGACCGTGTCCTCGCCGGAGTTCTCGGCGGATCCGAACACCACGACGTCCTCGGTGTCACGCGCGCCGGACCACCGATTCGGGTCGGAGAGACCACCGAGTCGGCCGGCGTCGAACGTCCAACGCTCCGTGCCCCGGGATCCGTCGTAGGCCGTGATCACATCGCCGGAGACGACGACGAACCCCGGACCGGCGGGCAGCACCTGGGTGTTCCGACCGTCCAGACGAATCCGGTAAGCCGTCTCGGTCATCGACGTCGGCACCGGTGGACTCTCGACGGCGACGGCCGCCGCGTCCTGGAGCCGTAGAGCGTGTTGCTGGACGACGACGAGCCCGCCCGCGATCAGCGCGCCGACCAGCATCGCCGCCGTCGCCGTGCGCCGCCAGATTCCACTCGTCGGTATCCGGGACCCGATGCCGGCAGGATCATCCGTCGCCACCCGCTCCGGACCCGCCGGGACCACCGCGGTGTCCGTCCCCGCATGGACGTCCGCCGTGTCCGCGGCGGCGTCGGGGTCCGACGTGTCCCGCTCGTGTACGAACACCCCGGCGCACAGGCAGAGGCACACGGCCGCGATCAGTGCGGCCGCCGCGGACAGGGTCGCCAGTGTCACCGCCGCATGTGTGTCGAGCACCCGGATCGCCGACCGGTTCCGACCGAACAGGGACAACGGCGCGACGAGGGCGATCCCGCCGCAGACGGCGATCAGCCAGGACAGTGCCGCGACGGCATCCGCGCGTCCGGGCCGGTACCGCAGATCGAGCAGGAGCACCAGGATGCCGCCCGATGCCACCAGGACTCCGACGCCGATCACGAAGACCCGCGAGTCGACCTCCTCGACACTCGACAGTCCCGACCGTCCCCACAGAGCGACCACCACCAGGACGACGGCGAGCACCGTCGCACCCGCACTCGTCCCCGAGTACCACGCCGCCTGCCGCCGGGCTTCCGGCCCGGATCGCTCTCCCCTCATGCCGCCGCCAATCTGGTCAGTCCCGATTCGCCGCGTACCAGGACCGCGCCGGGGACGGCGAGCACGTCCCCGTCCACCCCGGGGATCCGGGTCACCGCTCCCGACCGACGATCCACGATCACCAGTGCCGACCGCTCTTCCCCACCGGCCGACGTCACCCACAGCACCTGGTCTCGGAGCCAGAGCGGCGGTCTGGCGGATCGGTCCGCGTCGACCCGAATCTCCTTGCGTGCCCCGCTCAACGACACGATCCGTTTCCGATCCCGCGGATCGCCGATCAGACACTCCGCGTCGGCGGAACAACCGCTGATCCACGCATCCGGCCTGGTGTCATCGTCCGAATAGCGCCGCAGGCCGAACCGCAGCACCGGCTCACCGGTTCGCGCGTCGGCCACTCCGACGACGCTGTCGCCGGAGCTCCCACCGAGGATCGGCACGTATCCGTCGGCGATCGGCGCGGTGCCGGCGGCGGTGGCGAACCCGTGAGGAGTCAGCGGCCGCACCGACAGCCGCCGGCCGGTCCCCGGATCGAGCATCGAGAATCCGCTCTCCGCGCTGCCCGTACCGCAGTGCACGCGCACGGCGACGACCGTGGTCTTGTAGACCTGCCGGATCGCGCAGTCCCGTCCGACGTCCAGAGTCCAGATCGGCCGGCCGTCGCGCGGAGAGAACGCCTCGGCGGTCCGCGCGTCGTCGGCGACGGTCATCAGGGCGGTCGCGTCCACCAGCAGAGGATCGCGTCCGTCGTCCTCGGCGACGCCGTACAGCCGGCCGGGCAGCACGATGTCCCGTCGCCAGCGGATCTCGCCCGAATCGGCGTCGATGCCGTACGTGCGTCCGATCCTGTCCCGGCCGGTACCGGCACGACTCGCCGACACCGTCACCGTCGAGGCGTTCTCGTCGACGATCGCGAACAGCGTGACGCCGTCCTCCGGCTCGGCCAGACGCCAACGCACGGTGCCGGTGTCGCCGTTGATCATCGTCATCTCACTGGTGAAGTAGCCCGGCCCGACCGAGACCGCGGTCTTGCGCCGCCCGTCGAACGTCGGCTTCTCGTCGCCGGTCGTCTTCTCCGGCGTCGACGAGACACGCGCGGGCACCGCGCCGGCCACCGCGTGCGTGTCGGCACGGTCGACGGTGATCCCGGGGGCGCCGAGCAACGACTCGGCCGACTCGTTCGTCGGGTACGACATCGCCGCGACCGGGACGACGACGGCGATCGGGACGAACGCCGCCGCAGCCGTGACCGCTTGTCGTCCTCGACGATCCTTTCTCGGCGAGACGCTCCATTCCACGCGCCAGGCGAGGAAGGTGCAGACACAGCCCGCCAGAAGGAGCCAGAAGCTCGCTCGCATCGGCTGCCCCGGGTCGGAGTCCTCGGCACCGGCGAACTGGCCGAACGTCGCGACCAGACACAGGCTCACGACGACGGTCCCCACCAGGACCGCCCGCACCGGGGCACGGCGGGAACCGTGCGCCTCGCCGACCCGGACCAACGCGATCAGGGAGACCGTCGTCGCCGACAGCGCCGCGACGACGATCACCGCCGCGATCATCCCGACCTCGGCGTACCGATCCAGCCGCGGGTCCCTCCCGTACCCCAGCCACCGGACCAGGGCCAGCAGCGCCGCCGCCGTCAGCAGCCCGGCGCCGAGTCCGCCGAAGAACGCCGGACCGTAGGTCGCCAGGACGCGAGAGGTCCTGGTGCGGGGCCGTTCTTCCACCGCCGACATCTCGTCCGTGGTCTCGGCGGCCGCCGCCGGATCGTCATCGGTCACCCGGATGATCCTAGGCACCGGCGATCCGCCCGAATCACCCGCCGCCCGCCGGTGCTAACGCAGCCCGACGATCTCGACGCCGTACGGCGCCCGCCCCGGTGCCCGGCACCGCACGACGACGGCGCCGGGCACCGTCACGATGTACGAATACCGGAGATCGTTCCCGTCGTAGAAGCGCAGTCCGCCCACACAGACGTCCGGCATCTCGTCGACCCTCCCCCACACCGGATCCACGGCGACGAGTCCCCGGGGTCCGGCGAGCACCAACCGGTCGCCCACCCGATCCCCGCTGAAAAAGTACTGATCGACCCACTCATCGCGCAGGACGGAGTCGAGGTCATCGACCTGGATCGTCTTCGACGTGCGCTTCCGGAGGTCGCGGACCACGAGTCGCGCCGGCCTGTCCTCCTCGCTGATCGCCGGACCGGCTGTGACGACGAGGTCGTCGTGCACGGGACCGACGTCGAAGCGGCCGTCGAAGCGGTCGACCTCTCGTCCGTTCTCGGCGTTCAGCACGACGATCAGTCCGCGCGGTGACGCTCGCCCCCGGAAACCTCTGGGCCCGAGACGATAGACCAGCGCGAACAGTCCCTCCCCGAGGGCCCTGATCCGGGTGAGCACCGCATTCTCCCGGCACCTTCGGGCTCACCTGGCGCGCCTCCGGGTTCGGGAGCGCACGGATCTCGATCCGCCCCGAACCGCCGCACGCCTCCCGAACCAGATGATCGACGGTCGCCGCCCGGAGGGACCGGTCGCACGAGACCTCCCGACTCCAGAGCACGACTCCCCGGCGCGGGTCGATCAAGGTCATGGTGGGAGGTGTCGGGTCTTTCCCGTATTCGTATCGGCGGGGGGCGAACCGGACTCGGTGAAGCCGATCGTCGCCGTCTCCCACGCGGAACGCGGCGGCGGCCGAGCGCCACAGCACCCGTCCGGTCACCGCGTCCAGACCGACGGACAGGTCCCCTCCGGCGACGACGACGGTCTCCTCGTCCGCGTCCCGCGCGGATCCGAACACCACCACTTCCCGCGTATCACTCGACCCGGAGAGTCCGCCGATCCGCCCGGCGTCGAACGTCCAGCGCCTCAAGCCCCGGGATCCCTCGTACGCCGTGAGCTCGTCGCCGTCGACCACGACGAACCCCGGTCCGGCGCGCAGCGCGTAGGCGTTCTCGTCGTCCGCCCGGATCCGATAGGCCGTCTCGGTCATCGACGTCGGCACCGGCGGACTCCCCAGCGCGGCGGCCTCCGCATCCTGAAGGCGCAGGGACGGCTGCTGCACGACGACGAGGACACCCGCGATCAGCGCACCGATCACCGTCGTCGCCGTCGCCGCGACGAACCCCGTCCGGCGCGTCGGCATCCGGTCGTCGTCGGCGACCGGATCTTCCGTGTCCTGCTCACGGACGTACACCGCGGCGAGCGCGCCGAGGGAGGCGGCGGCGATCACCGCCGACGCCGCCGCGAGCGTCGCCAGGATCACCGAGGAGTGCACGTCGAGCACACCGATCAGCTGCCGGTGGCGGCCGAACACGAGCACCTGGACGAAGGCGGCGATCCCTCCAGCACCGGTGAGAATCCAGGCCGGGGCGCCGACCGCCTCCGCGAGATCGGGCCGGCGACGCAGCACCAGTCGCAGGAACACGACGCACACCATCGCCGCAGGAACCCCGAGGCCGAGCGCGACGATCGCCGAGTCGACCTCCTCGACATCGGCCGATCCCGGCCGGCCCCACAGCGCGACCACGGCCCCGGCGACGGCGAGCACTGTCGCACCGGTGCTCACCCCCGAGTACCACGCGGCTCGTCGTCGGATCTCGGATCCGAGTCGTTCCCCCGTCATGCCCCCGCCAATCTGACCAGTTCCGATTCGCCGCGCACCAGTACCGCGCCGGGCACCGCCAGCAGGTCGCCGTGTACTCCGTCGAGGTGCGTCACCTCACCCGTTCGACGATTCACGATCACCACCGCGTGGTGGGGCCACGCCGCCCACAGCAGTTGCTCCCGCAACCACAGCATCCGGCCACGCAACCCGAGCGGCCCCGGCAGGCCGTCGGCGATCGTCTTGATCGGTATGTCCGGGTGCGCTCGGCGCAGCGACACGATCCTTCCCTCGGACCCGTCAGCATCGTTCTTCTTGATCAGACAGTCGCCGTCGGCCGCGCAGCCGACGATCGACTGATCCGCGTGACCATCCGCCCCCGCACCTCGCATGGCGAACCGCACCACCGGCTCACCGGTCGCGGCGTCGGCGACACCGACGACTTCGTCGGGATCGTTACGAGAGAAGAGCGGGACGTATCGGTCGGCGACGAGCGCGGTGTCCTCCCGCATGGCGAAGCCCTCGGCGCTCACCGGGTGCACCGCAGTGCGCCGCCCGGTCGCGGGATCGAGTATCCAGAATCCGCTCTCATCGTCCGGCACACAGTGCACCCGCACGGCCACGGCCGCCGTCGCGGTGATCTCTCGGATCGCGCAGTCTCGTCCGACGTCGCGCGTCCAGATCGGGTGCCCGGAGTCCGGGGCGAACGCTCGCGCGGTCCGCGCATCGTCGGAGACCACGACGAGCACGTTCGCGGCCACCGCTCGGTCTCGCGTCCAGTCGCCGCCGTACGACCACCGGGCCAGCGCGATGTCCCGCGTCCAGCGGACCTCTCCGGAATACGCGTCGACCCCGAAGGTTCGTCCGGCACCGCCGCGGCGAGCGGTCACCGCGACCGTCGAGGTGCGGGCATCGACGACGGCGATCAGCTCGGTGTCGTCGGGTTCGGTCAGGCGCCAGCGCACCGTGCCGGTGTCACCGTTGATCATCATGAAGTCGCCGGTGAAGTATCCCGGCCCCACCGACAGCGCTTCACCCCGAAGTTCTTCGTCGAGAGCCGGTTTCTCACCGCTCGCCAGCTTCTCCGGTTCCGCCCCGACGCGCGCGGGTGTCTCCCCGGGCACCGCGTGCATGTCGACGTGCTCGATGGCGATCTCCGGTCGCGGCTCGGCCACCGTGCTCTTCGGGAACGACGTCGCCGCGACCACCAGAACGGGGACGACACCCGCCGCGATCGCGACGGCCCGGCGGCGTCGAACACCGTCCTCCGGCGGGGGCCGCCACCGCGGATACCAGGCGACGAACGTGCAGGCGCAGCCCACCAGCAGGAGCCAGAGGCTGCCCAGAGTCGGTTCTCCCGGATCGGTTTCGGCCTTCTCGTCGGTGACGAACTGCCCGAACATCGCGACCAGCGCCGGGCTCAGGACGACGACACCCAGCAGCGTCGTCAACAGCCGAACCCGGCCGGAACCGCGCCCGGTCCCGTCGCGGACCAGCGCGACGACGGAGACGGTCAGCATCACCAGTGCCGCGACGACGATCACCGCCGCGATCATCCCGATCTCGACCTGCCGATCCGACTCCGGACCGTTCTCGTGTCCCAGCCATCGGACCAGCGCCAGCGATGCGGCCGCGACCAGCAGACCGACGCCGAGTCCGCCGAAGAAGGCGCGATCGAATCCGGCCGTCGTGCGAGGGTTCTCCTCCCCCTCCCCCGATGCCCCCGTCGTCTTCGAGATCTCCGAGCTCTCGCCTTCCGCCGGTTCCCCGGCGACCATCGTCGGATCGTCAGTCACCCGATGATCGTAAGCACCGGCATATCGCCCGAATCACCCCGGCACCGTGTCGGCGGGTCGCCGACACGGTGCCGGGGGTGTTCTCACGACTTCGCGGTCGGATCCCCGAGCGTGCCGTCGGCCTTCGCCTGCCGGTACCCCTCCGAGGCCCGCCGCATCAGCTGTCGGGCCCGTTTCCGGTCGCCGGCGTAGTCGTAGGCGCGGGCGATCCGGTAGCTGCTCATCCAGTCGGACGGGTCGGCCTCCCACTCCACCTTGACCTGCGCGAACAGCGCGTCGGCGGCGTCGCGTTCGAGCCTCCCCGACGGCCGGTGCGGGAGTGCGGAGACGTCGAGGTCGCGGCCGGCCGCGGCGACGGCCTGCGTCATCCGCTGGTGCTCGATCCCCGATCGGACCGTCTGCACGATGATCCACACCCCGAGGATCGGCAGGATGAACACCGCGAGACCCATGCCGATGCCCACCACGTCGCCGGTCTGGATCAGCCGGACCGCGGAGCGGCTCAGCAGGACCAGGTAGACGACGATCGCGAAGACCATGAAGCCGATCATCAGGACCAGCGGTCGCGCGTCGCGTTCCTTGTACTCGCCCCGGCCGTACGAGTCGTCCTTCTCCGATCCGATATTCTCCGGTTCCGTGTCGGATCCGTTCTCCGTCACGACTACAGGTCCATGAAGGCATCGAGTCCGACGGTCAGACCCGGATACGCGCCGATCTCCCGCACCCCGAGCAGCACGCCCGGGACGAACGAGGTCCGGTCGATGGAGTCGTGCCGGATGGTCAGCGTCTCGCCCTGGGTGCCGAACAGGACCTCCTGGTGGGCGACGAGCCCGGCGAGCCGGATCGAGTGCACGCGCACACCGTCGACGTCGGCGCCCCGCGCGCCCTCCAGTCCGGTGGAGGTGGCGTCCGGGCTCGGCGCACAACCGGCCTCGGCGCGCGCGGCCGCGATCAGCTGCGCGGTCCGGCCCGCGGTGCCCGACGGCGCGTCGGCCTTGTGCGGGTGGTGCAGCTCCACCACCTCGACCGAGTCGAAGTACTTGGCGGCCTGCTGCGCGAAGTGCATGGACAGGATGGCCCCGATCGCGAAGTTCGGGGCGATGAGCACGCCCACACCCGGGTTGGCGTCGACCCAGCCCTGCAGCGTGGCGAGCCGTTCCTGCGTGAACCCGGTGGTGCCGACGACGGCGTGGATGCCGTTCTCGACCAGGAACTTCAGATTGTCCATCACCACGTCGGGGTGGGTGAAGTCGACGACGACCTGCGTCTGCGAGTCGACGAAGGCGCTGAGCGCGTCGCCCTTGTCGACGCCGACGGTGAACTCGGTGTCCGCGGCGGCCACGACGCCGTCGACGATCGCCTGCCCGACCTTGCCCTTGCTGCCCAGCACTCCGACCCGGATCGCACCGCTCATCTGTCCACCTTCATTCGCTCGGGATCTACGACGACGAGTCTAGATCGCCCGGCCCCGAGCGGGGCGGGTGGGACGCACCGGTCCGGGCTCATCCCCGCGTCGGCGTCGGCCGGGCCGGGAAGCGCTGGATCCAGGGCGCGGCCTCCTCCAGCTGGGCGGCCAGACGCAGCAGGGCGCCGTCCGAGCCCAGCGAGCCGTTGAACTGGACGCCCAGCGGCAGACCGTCGTCGGTCCAGTAGACCGGGACGCTGATCGCGGGCCGGCCGGTGAGGTTCGCCAGCTGGGTGTACGGCACCCAGCCGAGGTTGTCGGCGATCATCTGCTCGATCAGCCCGCTGGCCAGCAGTAGTCTCCCCGCCCGCACCCGGTGTGCCACGCGCGCCCCGATCCGCAGCGGTTTCGGGGTCTCCAGCGCCCCGATGCGCACCGGCGTGCACGCGAGGGTCGGGGTGAGGAAGAAGTCGAACGACTCGTAGAACCGCTCCATCGCATGGGTGTAGCCGACGACGCCGTCGAGCGCCCGGATCAGCGCCTCGGTGCCGTTGGCGCGGCCGAACTCCACCATGGCGACGGTGTCGGCCTCGAAGTCGGAGTCGCCGGCGCCGGTGCGGTCCTTGATCTGCGCGACGTCGCCGCCCAGGCGCGCGAACCAGATGGTCAGGAACGTCTCGGCGAGTGCCTTGTCGTCGTACGGCGGGGCCACCTCGACCACCTCGTGGCCGAGGTCGCGGAGCAGTCCGGCGGTGTACTCGACCGCCGCGACGGCTTCCGGTTCCGGGGACTCGGTGATCGCCGAATGCGTGGAGTACCCGATCCGGAGCGTTCCCGGTCGCGCGGTGATCGCGTCGGTGAAGCGTTCGGCGGGCGGAGCGGTGAGGTAGTCGGCGTAGCGGTGCGGGCCCGCGATCGCGTCGAGCAGACCGGCCGAATCACGCACCGACCGGGCGACGACGCCTTCCACCGCGATCCCGAAGCCGGACTCGCCGGTCTGCGGGCCGTACGGGGTGAGCCCTCGGCTGGGTTTGAGACCCACCAGGCCGTTGCACGCGGCCGGGATCCGGATGGAGCCGCCGCCGTCGTTCGCGCCCGCGACCGGGACGATGCCCGCCGCCACCGCCGCGGCGGAGCCTCCGGAGGAGCCGCCGGGAGTCCGACTCGTGTCCCAGGGGTTGCGGGTCGGCCCCCACAACGTCGACTCGGTGACGCCCTTGGACCCGAGTTCCGGGGTGGCCGTCTTGCCGACCACCACCAGCCCGGCGTCGAGGAAACGATCCGTGACCAGCGCGTTCTCGGTGGCGACGTCGTCTTTCAGGGCTTTGCAGCCGCCGGTGGTCGGGTATCCCTTGTACTCCTGCGAGAGATCCTTGAGGAGGAACGGCACACCCGCGAAGGGTCCGGAGAGCTCCCCCGCCACCTGCGCGTCGGCTTCCGGCGCGGTCTCGATCACCACCGCGTTGAGCGCGGGGTTCACCTCCGCCATCCGCTGCCGGGCCAGCGCGAGCAGTTCGGCGGGCGTCACCTCCCCGCGCCTCACGAGTTCGGCCAGGCCGGTCGCGTCGTAGCGCATGTATTCGTCGAGGTGCATCGTCTCTCCCGCGTCGGTTCCGCCGTGATCGTCGTCCGTGCCGGTTCGAGACACCGACAGGTGACAGCCTGGCAGGTCGCGGGCGCCTGCGCACGGTGTCGCCGTCATCCGCGGAGACGTCCGCGCCGCCGGGCCGCCCCGTCTCACTCGGGCGACGGCACCGCCCCGACCCGTCGGCCGTAGGCGTCGACGAACCGTTCCATCAGCGCCACCAGTTCGTCGGCCTCCCCGCCGGACATGCCCGCCAGGGTCTCGGTGATCGCGGTCAGCGCCTGGCAGGCGGCGTGTTCGAAGGCCGCGCGGCCGTCGTCGGTCAGTTCCACGCGGTGGGCGCTCGATCCGGCGACCCTGCCCTTGGCGAGCAGACCCGCGTCGACGGCGGCGTTCACCTGGCGGTTCACCGTGGACCGCTCGAGGCCGAGGGCGCGGGTGATCTCGGCCAGGGTCTGCGGTCCGGCGTCGACGACGAGCCAGAGCAGTCGCATGTCGGCGGCGCCGAGTCCCCCGTAGAGCGCCCGGTTCCGGCGGTAGCCCTCCAGCCGCGCCAGTGCCCGCGCCAACCGTCGGGCCTGCCCCTCGTCGTCGTCCAGCTCCCAGACGTCCGCATCTCTCGCCGTCGTGTCTCTCACCGTGTCGTCGTTCCGCTCTCCGTCACTCACGGATCACTCCAATTCGTTCCTCGCGCACCAAGTGTGTAATCTACACACCCAGCCTGTGTACTTTACACACCTTCGCGATTAGGACATCTCTCTTGAACACGACCGATTCTGCCCCGGACCGCGTCCGGGGCACCCGGAACCCGGTGATCATCATCGTGGCGCTGGGGCTCTCCAGCCTCTTCGTCGCGCTGATGCAGTCGCTGGTGATCCCGATTCAGCTCGAACTCCCCGAACTCCTGGGCACCACGCGGTCCAACGCCTCGTGGGTCGTCACCGCCACCCTGCTCGGCGCGGCGGTCGCCATGCCGGTGTCCGGCCGACTCGCCGACCTCCTCGGCAAGAAGCCGATCCTGGTGGCCTCGGCCCTGATCCTGCTGGCCGGCTCCCTGATCTGTGCGCTCTCGGACACGCTGACCCCGATGCTCGTCGGACGCGTGCTCCAGGGCCTGGCCATGGGCTACATCCCCGTCGCCATCAGCTTCGTCCGCGAGGTGGCGCCGGTGAACATGGTGAACACCGCGGTCGCCTCGATCAGCGCCATGCTCGGCGTCGGCGGCGCCCTCGGCCTCCCGCTCGCGGCGTGGATCGCCGAGAGCCTCGACTGGCACGCCCTCTTCTGGGTGTCCCTGGGCCTGGCCGCCGCCATGACCCTCATGTCGCTGCTGGTCCTGCCGCACGTGCACGACGCGCACGACGGTCGCCTCGACGTGGTCGGCGCGCTCGGACTCACCGTCGGCCTGGTCTCCTTCCTGGTCGGCGTCACCAAGGGCAACGACTGGGGCTGGACCGACGGCGTCACCCTCGGGTTGATCGTCGGCGGCCTCGTCTTCCTGGTGCTGTGGGGCCTGTTCGAGCTCCGGCACGACGATCCGCTGGTCGACCTGCGCACGATGGCCCGCCGACCGGTGCTGATGACCAACCTCGCCGCGGTCCTCATCGGCTTCGGCATGATGGCGCAGGCCATCGTCATCCCGCAGCTGCTCGAGACGCCCGAGATCACCGGCTACGGCCTGGGCCAGTCGATCCTGCAGGCCGGCCTCTGGATGGCCCCCGGCGGACTGATGATGCTGGTCTTCGCCCCGGTGTCGAGCAAGATGCTCACCACGATCGGCGGCCGACGCACTCTGGCGCTGGGCGCGGCGGTCCTGTCGGTCGGCTACGTCCTGGCGATCTTCCTGACCGGTGCGCCGTGGCAGCTGCTGATCGCCACCTGCATCGGCTCGGCGGGCGTCGGCATCGGTTACGCGGCGATGCCCACCCTGATCCTGGAGAACGTCCCGGCCGAGGAGTCCGGCGCGGGCGTCGGCCTCAACGGCCTGATGCGGTCGGTGGGCACCACCGTCGCCGGCGCGGTGATGGCCGTGGTCCTGACCAGCAAGACCATGGAGATCGGCCCGAAGGCCACCGAGATCCCCACGCTCGGCGCCTACCAGCTGTGCTTCGTGATCGGCGCCGTGGCCGCCGCGATCGGCGCGGCCCTGGCCCTGCTGGTATACCCGCTCGGCACCAAGAAGATGACGCCGGCCGAACTGCAGGAGAAGGTGACGGCCGAGGCCTGATCCGGAGCCCGTCACGACGAGGGTGCGCGGCCCGACGGTTCACTGCGAACCGCCGGACCGCGCACCCTCGTCGTCTACCGTCGGGCCCATGACGATCCGTGTGGCGACCACCGACGATGCCGCCCTCCTCGCCCGACTGCAGGACGCCTTCGACACCGAGTTCGGTGCGCCGCCCGCCGACCTCGACGTCCTGACCAGGCGCTACGCCGCGCTCCTCGCCGACCCCGACGGGTTCGCGATCCTGGCCGGAACCCCGGAGGAGACGACCGGATTCGGCACCGTCACCCTCCGGCCGACGATCTACCACGACGGCCCGCTGGCCGTCCTCGACGAGCTCTACGTGATCCCCGGCCTGCGCGATCGGGGCATCGGCACACGACTGCTGAACGCGGTGGTCGACGAGGTGCGCCGCCGCGACGGCGGCGGCCTGCACATCAACGTCGACGAGATCGACCACGACACCCGGCGCTTCTACGAACGGCACGGGTTCGTGAACATCGAACCCGGCACCGACTACCGGATGCTGCTGTATCTGCGTGAGTTCTGACCCCGCAGACGACTCCGGCCCGCGACTCCCGGGAAGGGAGTCGCGGGCCGGTGATCTCGGTCAGCGAGAGATCGGATGATCTCGACTTCGCTCGATCAACGAGAGAACCACTCGATCAGCGAGAGAAGACACTCGACTGGCGAGGGTTCCTCGATCAGCGAAGAATCATCCGATCAGCGGGGGTGGGGATCAGGCGTCGGCCTGCACCGGGACGAGGCTGATCTTGCCGCGCTCGTCGATGTCGGCGATCTCCACCTGCAGCTTGTCGCCGACGTTCACCACGTCCTCGACCTTGCCGATGCGCTTGCCGTTGCCCAGCTTGCTGATGTGCACCAGGCCGTCGCGACCCGGGAGCAGCGACACGAACGCGCCGAACGGCGCGGTCTTGACGACGGTGCCCAGGAAGCGCTCGCCCACCTTCGGCAGCTGAGGGTTGGCGATGGCGTTGACCTTGTCGATCGCGGCCTGCGCGGCCTCGCCGTTGGCGGCGCCGATGAACACGGTGCCGTCGTCCTCGATGGAGATGTTGGCGCCGGTGTCCTCGGTGATGCCGTTGATCGTCTTGCCCTTGGGGCCGATCAGCTCGCCGATCTTGTCCATCGGGATCTTGATGGTGGTGATCCGCGGCGCGAACGGGCTCATCTCGTCGGGCTCGTCGATGGCCTCGGCGATCACCTCGAGGATGGTGTGGCGGGCCTGCTTGGCCTGGCTCAGCGCGCCGGCGAGCACCTGCGAGGGGATGCCGTCGAGCTTGGTGTCCAGCTGCAGGGCGGTCACGAAGTCCTTGGTGCCTGCGACCTTGAAGTCCATGTCGCCGAACGCGTCCTCGGCACCGAGGATGTCGGTGAGGGCGACGTACCGGGTCTCGGTCTTGCCGTCGACGGTCACCTCGTCGGACACCAGGCCCATGGCGATACCGGCGACCGGGGCCTTCAGCGGCACACCGGCGTTCAGCATCGACAGGGTCGAGGCGCAGACCGAGCCCATCGAGGTGGAGCCGTTGGAGCCGAGGGCCTCGGAGACCTGACGGATCGCGTACGGGAACTCCTCGACGCTCGGGAGCACCGGCACCAGGGCGCGCTCGGCGAGCGCGCCGTGGCCGATCTCGCGGCGCTTCGGCGAGCCGACGCGGCCGGTCTCACCGGTCGAGTACGGCGGGAAGTTGTAGTGGTGCATGTAGCGCTTGCTGGTCTCGGGGCCGAGCGAGTCGATGCTCTGCGCCATCTTGACCATGTCGAGCGTGGTGACACCCATGATCTGGGTCTCGCCGCGCTCGAACAGCGCGCTGCCGTGCGCCCGCGGGATGATGCCGACCTCGGCCGACAGCTCGCGGATGTCGGTGATGCCGCGGCCGTCGATGCGGAAGTGGTCGGTCAGGATGCGCTTGCGGACCAGCTTCTTGGTGAGCGAACGGAACGCCGCACCGATCTCGCCCTCGCGACCCTCGAACTTCGGGCCCACCTCGGCCAGCACGTCGGCCTTGAGGGCGTCGGTGGCCTCTTCGCGCTCCTGCTTGCCGGCGATCGCCAGGACCTCGTTCAGGCGGTCCGAGGCGAACTCCGAGACGGCCTCGAAGGCATCGTCCTGGTAGGCCGGGAACAGCGGGAAGTCGCGGGTCGGCTTCGACGCGGCGGCGGCGAGCTGCTTCTGCGCCTCGCACAGCTGCGCGATGAACGGCTTGGCGGCCTCGAGGCCCTCGGCGACGATGGTCTCGCTCGGCGCGGTGGCGCCGTCGGCGATCAGCGCGAGCACGTTCTCGGTGGCCTCGGCCTCGACCATCATGATGGCGACGTCCGCGTCGGCTCCGCTGCCGGAGACGATGCGGCCGGCGACGACCATGTCGAAGACGGCGCCCTCGAGCTGCTCGACGGTCGGGAAGGCGACCCACTGGCCGGCCTTGTTCTCGTCCGACGGGATCAGCGCGACGCGCACGCCGCCGACCGGGCCGGAGAACGGCAGGCCGGCGATCTGGGTGGACGCCGAGGCCGCGTTGATCGCGACGACGTCGTACAGGTCGTTCGGGTTGAGCGACAGGATGGTCTCGACCACCTGGATCTCGTTGCGCAGGCCCTCGACGAACGACGGGCGCAGCGGGCGGTCGATCAGGCGGCAGGTCAGGATCGCGTCGGTGGACGGGCGGCCCTCGCGACGGAAGAACGAGCCGGGGATGCGGCCCGCGGCGTACATGCGCTCCTCGACGTCGACGGTGAGCGGGAAGAAGTCGAAGTGCTCCTTCGGGTTCTTCGAGGCGGTGGTGGTCGACAGGATCATGGTCTCGTCGTCCAGGTAGGCGACGACGGAGCCCGCGGCCTGCAGAGCCAGACGGCCGGTCTCGAAGCGGAGGGTCCGCTTGCCGAACGCGCCGTTGTCGATCACGCAGGAGACCTCGGTGATGGCCTCGTCGAATTCTTCGATGACATCAGTCATGGATTGTTCAAATCCCTTTCGTTGCGCGACACCGTGTCGTTCGGCGCCGCGAGATATGCAGTGGCCGGCCCCGCGCAGAGCGCGGTGCCGAAACGTTGAACTGCCTTGGGTACGGCCGGAATGCGCGCCGCTCCATCGGGCCCGCACAAGGGGACCCGGCGGCGTGAGACGGCCATCGATCGAAGCGGCCGGAACCCCGTCGGATCGATCCGACGTTCCGGCAGCCACTACCGAAGACCGGTCTGCCTACACATTCGACGCACCGTCACCAGCACAATCGTTCTCGGTGATTCTAGCACTCGACGGCCCGGCGACGGCCGATCACACGACGACGGGGTTCCGTCCTCCCCCGCCGTGCCGTCTTTGTCACACCCACCGCATAGGCTCCATCACGTGCAACCGCCGATCCTCTCGGGCCCCGCCGGCGCCGCCGTGGCCCAGCGTTTCCCTCGCAGCTACGCCGTCGTCGACGTCGAGACCTCCGGGCTGAGCGCGCGTTCCGACCGCGTCCTGCAGATCGCCGTGACCCAGCTCGGCCCCGACCTCGCCGTCGAGTCGTCGTGGTCCACCCTGCTGAATCCGGGATGCGATCCGGGTCCGGTCCACATCCACGGACTCACCCGGACCAGACTCGCCGGCGCACCGCGGTACGACGACGTCGCCGAGCACCTCGGCCGGATGCTCGACGGGCGCGTCCTGGTGGCGCACAACGCCCGCTTCGACTGGTCTTTCCTGTCGGCCGAGGCGCAGCGCATCCGGCAGCCGTTGCCGGTCCGCGAGCGGCTGTGCACCATGGCCCTCACCCGCCGCCTCGACCTCCCGACGCGTGATCTGAAGCTCCGCTCGGTCGCCGACTACTGGGGTGTCGGCGATTGGCGGGAACACGATGCCGCCGCGGACGTCCTGGCGACCGTCGAGGTCTTCCAGCGCTCGATGGTCCTCGCCGACCGCCGTGGACTCGACCTCCCGCTCCACTCCTGCACGACGACGGCACCGAAGCCCGCCCCCTGGTCCACCGCGCCGAAGCGGGCGCCGGGCCGTCTCGGCGGCCGACGCGTGCTGCTGCTCGGCGGCAGCCCCGCCGAACGCGATGCGCTCCGCGGCCGGATCGAGGCCGAGGGCGGCCGGGTCGCGGTCAACCTCACCGCGACGGTCACCCACGCCGTGTGCCTCCGCGATCACGACGCCGACCGGCGCTGGGCCACACTGGTCGACCGCGGGATCCCCCTGCTCGACGCCGAGACCCTGAACCCCCTCAAGACGGAGTAGCCCCGGAAGACGCCGGAGCAACCCTCGGAGAGGGAGCAACAGCACGACGGCGGAGTCCGGAGACGACGACGGCCGCCCCGCCGGAAGGCGGAGCGGCCGTGACGAGAAGCCGTGTCGGGCGCGAGGGCCCGGGCGATCAGCGACGCAGGCCGAGGCGCTCGATCAGCGAGCGGTAACGGTTGATGTCGACCGAGGCCAGGTACTTCAGCAGGCGACGGCGACGACCGACCAGCAGGAGCAGGCCACGACGGCTGTGGTGGTCGTGCTTGTGCTGCTTGAGGTGCTCGGTCAGGTCGGTGATGCGCTTGGTCAGCAGGGCGACCTGAGCCTCGGGCGAGCCGGTGTCGGTCTCGTGGACGCCGTACTCGGCGAGGACGGCCTTCTTCTGCTCAGCAGTCAGCGACATGCGTGATTCTCCTTGTTCCAGTTCCGTGTTCCGAAGACTCCGCGACCGCGGAGCGGTGCGCCGCCACGGACCGCAGCAGCACCAGCGGAGAAGACTACCAGTTCAGGAGTCGGCTTCGAGAATCGAGCGGGTGCGTTCGACGTCGTCGCCGATCGCGGTGATCAGCGAGTCGAGGTCGTCGTAGGCCTCCATGCCGCGGATCCGGCTCACGAAGTCGACGCAGACGTGCTGGCCGTAGATGTCGGCGTCGACGTCGAGCACGTACGCCTCCACCGTGCGGTCGCGCCCGGAGAAGGTCGGGTTGGTCCCCACCGACACCGCCGACATGTACCGCTGGCCGGCCACCATGCCCTCGGGTGCGTGACCGCCCGGCTGGACGGTGAACCAGGCGGCGTACACGCCGTCGCCGGGGATCGCGGCGTGCGCGGTGGCCGACACGTTGGCGGTCGGATAGCCCAGGTCGCGGCCCCGTTTCTCGCCGTGCACCACGACGCCCTCCACGCGATGCGGGCGGCCGAGGGCTTCGGCGGCCAGTTCGACGTCGCCCGCCCCGATGCACGACCGGATGTAGGTCGAGGAGAAGGTCACCGCGTGCTCGCCGAACAGCGAGACGGCGGTCACCTCGAAGCCGAACCGCTCGCCCAGTTCGCGGAGCCGGGCGACGTCGCCGGTGGCCTTGTGGCCGAAGGTGAAGTTGTCGCCGACCACCACCTCGGCGGCGTGCAACTGCTCGACGAGGACCTCGTGGACGAACTCCTCCGGCGACTGCGCGGACACCGTCGTGTTGAACGGGATCACGCAGAAGACGTCGATCCCCATCTCCTCGGCCAGGTCGGCGCGCCGACGCAGCGTCGACAGCTGCGGCGGGTGACTCCCCGGCCGCACCACCTCCGACGGATGCGGATCGAAGGTCATCAGCACCGACGGGATCCCCCGTTCGGCCGCCGACCTGGTGGCCGCACCCACCAGTTGGGCGTGACCGCGGTGCACACCGTCGAACACGCCGATCGTCACGACACACCGACCCCAGCCCGGGGGAACATTCGACAACCCTCGCCAACGCAACACGGTGTCCAGCGTACGACTCGCCGCCGAGTAAACTCACGCCCATGCCCCACTCACGCCCGGTCGGTGACCTCACCTCGGTGACCCAGGACTATCTGAAGGTGATCTGGACGTCCCAGGAGTGGAGCGAGGTCAAGGTCACCACCAAACTCCTCGCCGAGAAGCTCGGCGTCTCGCCGTCCACCGCTTCGGAGGGCATCCGCAAACTCGCCGACCAGGGTCTGGTGGAGCACGCCCGCTACGGTTCGGTCTCCCTCACCGACGACGGCCGGGAGGCCGCGGTCGGGATGGTGCGCCGCCACCGGCTGCTCGAGACGTTCCTGGTGCGCGAGCTCGGGTACGGCTGGGACGAGGTGCACGACGAGGCCGAGGTCCTCGAACACGCCGTGTCCGACGGCCTGATGGCCCGGATCGACGCGAAACTCGGTTTCCCGCAGCACGATCCGCACGGCGACCCGATCCCGTCCGCCGACGGCCGCATCCCCGACGCGGCCTCCCACCAGCTCGCCGACCTCGACGTGGGCGAATCCGGCGTCATCAGCCGGATCTCCGACTCCGACTCCGACATGCTCCGCTACTTCCAGGAGATCGGGATCGACCTGGAGCGCACCGTGCGGGTGGTGGAGAAGCGCCCGTTCGCGGGCACCATCGCGGTCTCCGTCGACGACGGCGAACTGATCCACCTGGGCGACGTCGCCTCCCGCGCCATCTTCCTCGACGGCTGACACCCCAACCCCGTCACCCGCTCCTCCCCTCTCGCCGGTCGAGTCTCCCCTCGCCGGTCGAGCACCCTTTCTCGCCGGCCGAGCACCCTTTTCTCGCTGGTCGAGCGAAGTCGAGACCACACCTCCTCGCCGAGGGCGATCTCGACTCCGCTCGATCAGCGAGGAGGGGCGCTCGATCAACGAGGCGAAGGCTCGATCAAGGAGGCAGAACTCGCTCAGCGGAGCGTCGCCGGGCGCACCACCATCACCGAGGCCGCGCGGCGGCCCTTCTCCTGCACCAGTGCGATCGCCCGGCCCGCCGGGTCGACCACCGCGTACACCTCTTTCCGCCCGATCGGCTCCAGCCAGCGGCCCTGGCTGATCGATTCGGCCTCGTCGTCGGTGATGTCGCGGTGCGGGAAGCAGAGTTTGGCCGCGGCGTCGATGTCCAGGCTCACACCGGGGTCGGCGATCACGTCGTCGAGGGTCCGGGCGTGGTCCAGCGTGAACGGTCCCACCGCGGTGCGCCGCAGCGCGGTCAGGTGGCCGCCGACGCCGAGCGCGGCGCCCAGGTCACGGGCCAGCGAACGGATGTAGGTGCCCGACGAGCAGTCCACCTCGACGTCCAGGTCGACGAACTCCCCGGCCCGTCGGGTGTCGACGACGGCGAAGCGGTGCACGGTCACCGGACGGGACCGGAGTTCGAACTCGGCGCCGTCGCGGACCAGTGCGTGGGCGCGCCGGCCGTCGACCTTGATGGCGCTCACCTTGGCCGGGACCTGCTCGATGTCGCCGGTCAGCGCGGCGATGCCCGCGGCGATCTGCTCGTCGGTGACCGGAGAGGCGTCGGCGGTGCTCAGCGGCTCGCCCTCGGCGTCGTCGGTGGTGGTGGACGCGCCGAGACGAATGGTCGCCGAGTAGCTCTTGGTGGTCAGCGAGAGCAGTCCGAGGAGTTTGGTGGCGCGTTCGATCCCGACCACCAGCACACCGGTCGCCATCGGGTCGAGGGTGCCTGCGTGGCCGACGCGTCGGGTGTCGAAGGCCTTGCGGCAGCGGGACACGACGTCGTGGCTGGTCATCCCGGCGGCTTTGTCGACGACGAGCAGTCCGGCGTTCTCAATGGTGGAATCGGCCATTCCCCGATTCTCTCAAGCGGTCAGTACCGCTCCGGGAACCACCCCAGGGCGTGGCCGAGGGCGTGCTCGATCTCCGGGATCATCGTGAGCACGAACGTCCGCGTGTAGTGGTGCGAGTCCCGGTAGACCAGGACGTTGCCGACCACCGCCGGGCACACGGTCGCGTCGCACTGGGCGTCGGTGAAGTCGACGACGGTCACCCCCGGCATGCCGCCGAGCGCGGTGATCGCGGGGTTTTCCGGGGCCAGGGCGCGGGCGCGCGGGACGCCGCAGTACTCGGCGTCGTTCCGGGCCGACATGCAGTCGAACGGCTGGCGGTGTTCGCCGTGTTCGTCGAGCAGCCAGGGCAGGTCGCGCACGCCGATCACGGGGATCCCCTCGCTGGAGAGCCGCGCGAAGACGTCGATGTACCACTGCGGCGTGTAGTCGCCGGGTCCGGCCTTCTCCCGGGGCCGCGTCGACGTCGTGAAAACGGCGTCGGGGCGTGCGGCGACCGCGTGTTCGAGTGCCTTGTCCTGCCAGGTGCGGCAGTGTTCGCGCTCGGTCGACTGCGGTGCCGTCGGACCGGTGGCCAGCGAACATCCCACCATGAGCACGGTCTCGACGGTGAAGTCGTGGTTCTTGCCGATCACGTCGAGCGCGGGCAGGTAGTGCTCGGCGTGGGAGCCGCCGAGCAGCATCAGGACCTTGCGGCCCGGTGCGCGCGGGGCGCCGTAGTCGCAGGTGATGAGGTCGGCGTCGTCGACCCCGGTGTTGACGCAGCCGTCGTGCCCGGACTGCGGGAGGTCGGTGCGCGACACCTCGGCGCGCGGCAGGAACTCGACGCCGGAAGGCACCGCCGTTCCGGTGCGGGCGGAGGCGCCCGGGTGCTGGGTCCAGTCGATGTCGTCGATCGACGCCACCTGGGTGGACGAGAGTCCCGCCTGGACCGCGACGACCAGCGCGGCGACCGTGCCGACGATCACCGCCGGGGTCCGGAACCTGACGTGTCTGCGCGGGAGCCCGTCGGTGAGCAGGGCGTCGGTGCCCACGGCGAGCAGCAGGGACAGCGCGATGATCGCGAGGCCGTCGAGCAGCCCCACCTGCTGGATCGGGGTGCCGTGGTGGTTCCGGTACACCAGGTAGGTCATCAGCAGCGGCCAGTGCCACAGGTAGAGCGGGAAGGCCAGTGCGCCGAGCCGCACCATCGGCGCCCACGACAGCGCCCGGGTGGTGATGCTCGATCCGCCGGTCCCGGCGAGGAACACCAGGAGGGTGCCGCCGATCGGCAGCAGAGCCGCCGGACCGGGGAAGGTGGCGGCGCCGTCGACGACGAGCCCGGTGGCGAAGAGCATCGCCAGTCCGACGATGCCGGCGAGCTGCCGCCAGCGGCCGGGGACCGTCAGGTTCGCGACGGCCAGCCCGACCAGACCGCCGAGGGCGATCTCCCAGAACCGGGACAGCGTGTTGTAGTAGTTCAGCGTCTGGTTGACCGAGACGGCGTGCGTGGCCCAGCCGAACGAGGCGACGGTGGTCGCGGCGATCACCGCGACCAGGATCCGGTGGATCGACGAGTGCGGGAGCTCCCCTCGTCGTACCCGACGACGCAGGAACCGGCCGATCAGCACGACGCCGACGATCAGCAGCGCGAACACCTGCGCCTGCACGGCCAGCGACCAGAGCTGCTGGAACGGCGACGGCATCGACGTGGCGTCGGCGTAGCTCAGATTCCGCAGGCCCAGCGCCCAGTTCTCGGCGAACAGGTCGGACCAGAGCGCATCGACCAGGGTCTCCGAGCGGCGCGACGACGGGTAGACGAACCAGGCAGCCGGGACCGTGACGGCCACGACCAACGCCATCGGGATCCAGAGCCGTTTGAGGATCCGCCACAGCCGCGGCAGCGGGTCGTCCACCGGTTCCCGCGAGGTCTGCGAACGGATCAGCGACGGGATCAGGAAGAAACCGGAGATGAACAGGAAGGCGTCCACGCCACCGGAGACCGTGCCGAACCAGATGTGGAACACGACGACGAGCATGATCGCGATTCCGCGCAGGCCTTCGACGTCGGTCCGGCGCACGGTGCGGGACGCGGGGGTGGTGACGGTCATGTGTCAGGTGAGCGCGATGGTGGTGAGGATCAGTCCGTCGGCGATCAGCCACCGGCCCGGGAGCGTCAGCAGCGGCGCTCCCCCGTCGATCGTCGCGCCGTCGATCAGGATCTGCGAGGTGAAGGTGCCCGCGGCGACGTCGCCCTCGCCGGCGTCCCGGGTGAAGGTGATGTGCGCGTCCTCGAAACCCAGCCAGCGCTGGGTGAGCGGGAACCAGGCCTTGTAGGTGGCCTCCTTGGCGCAGAACAGCAGCCGATCCCAGTGGATCGAGTCGTCGCGGGTGGCCAGCACCTCGCGCTCGGCGGCGATGCTGGTGTGCGAGAGCACCCCGTCGGGCAGCGCCTCGTGCGGTTCGGCGTCGATCCCGAGGGACCGGATCTGCATGGCGTAAGCGGCCACCGCCGCACGGTAGCCGTCGCAGTGGGTCAGCGACCCGACCACGTTCGACGGCCACAGCGGCATCCCGCGCTCGCCGCGCAGGATCGGGGCCGGCTCCACGCCGATCTGCGCCAGGGCTCCGCGCGCGCAGTGACGCGCGGTGGTGAACTCGCGACGACGCTTCTCCACCGCGCGGGAGATCAGGCTCTCCTCGGCGGGCAGCAGCCGGGCGTCCGCGGGGTCGCCGAAGGCCTCGGCGGTCCCGACCCCGCGGGGGAACAGCAGCTCGATCACCGTCTCACCTCCGTCTGGGTCCGGGCACGGATTTCGACCCCTGATCGTGCCAGGTGAGACTGAGAGGTCGCTAATTCAGAGAGGCATGTCACTACGGTCATGCGGTGGCCTCACCCGCGGCTCCCGACCG
Organism: Gordonia sp. (in: high G+C Gram-positive bacteria); assembly: GCF_047600385.1. Taxonomy (GTDB): domain Bacteria; phylum Actinomycetota; class Actinomycetes; order Mycobacteriales; family Mycobacteriaceae; genus Gordonia. The sequence goes on from NZ_JASGKZ010000001.1 coordinate 3,413,253, forward strand.
TTCCTCGATACCGTGTGATCCGCACCCGATCACGGGGCCTTCTGGAAGACTCGCTGACCGTGAGTCCTTCAACGATCGGCAGCGCCGCGCAACGCACCGGCAGGAGACTGCTCCCGGAGAGCCGGACACTGATCATCGCGGGTGTATCGCTGTCCGCGTTCACCGCGTCGACCGGCTGGCTCGCCGAGAAACTGTTCGACAAGTCCATTCCGGTCGCGTGGGCCGCCAGCGGGATCACTCTCCTTCTCTGGATCGTGATGATCCGATGGGCCGGACGATTGCGAGCCGACACCGGCACTCTCTACTACCTTCGTCTGCAACCGACCGGTCATGTCCCCCGCCACGACCTCGCGGCGACGCTGACGAGCAAGGATGCGCGCGATTTCCGGGCGGTCCGCCGGACTCACGCCGCCATCGCCCGGAACGCGACGGAGGTCGACCTGCTCGGCCCCACCGCCGACCTCTATACCGAGTTCGAACGATCCACCAACGACGACGACGATTCGACCCTGTTCGAGATCGCTCCCGACCTCCCGTGGCCCGTCGCACTGCGGGTGGGTTTCGACTGGACGCCGAGACATCGTGTCCGCATGATCGAGCTGGCCGAGCAGGGCGGTTCCTCACACACACGCTGGTCTCTCGATTCCGAGCGAGAGTCTTTGGTGCTCGGCCGGTCTCCGATGACTGCCCGAACGCATCCCTCCCGGTTCGGACCGATCGTCATCGCGGCGGGGGCGCGGAGTTCCCCGCCGAACACCGACCGGCCCCGAACGGCCCCGGAGGTCAGGCGTGTACGGGTGGCTCTCTTCGCGACGCCGAACGGACTCCCCGTCTTCACCGCCGACCCGGACTCATCGTCCGATTCGAGATCACGTGTTCCGATCCGTCCGGGCGAGCCCGAGTACGACGTCACCCACATCGTCTACTGCGGCGATCTCGAATCAGTTGATTCTCCTCCGTCCACCCCACCCGGTTCAGATTCGGATGCTGCTGGAACACGCTCCGATCAGCGACGTGTCCGTTTGAAGGGCATGTCCTACCGCGACGGCGTCCCGGTCGCGGTGGAGGACCTCGGCGAGGACGAAGACAGCGAGTTCGTCGACGGGAACACGCTGACCGATTCACTCGTCTGGCACATCCACGCGGTGTTCGCCGCGTTCCCCGACGCCCGTATCGACATCACCGCACGAGTGCCGAAGACGATCGCGTTCAGTCTCGGAGTCGCTCTCGGCCGCTACAGCGCACCGCCGTTCGACGTCCATCCGCATCTGGCCGCGATCTGGGAGCGAGGGCGGTTCATGGACTACGCGAACGGCGTCTTCGTCCCCGCGTTGGTGCATCCCGCACAGCGTTCGCCGACGTAACCGACACTGGCACAACGTCACCCGTCTTGTCGCCCATTTGTGCGAATCTCGCGTCCCGGGCGGCGCTTCGCGCCACAGGGCATCCGCTTCTGTGATCCACTGTGCACGGTCTTCTGGCGACAACACCACACGCTGCGCGGCCTTTCCACCGCACGACGTGTTCGGCACCGAAAGCGACGGCATGCACTGGGTTCTGATCGAAACCGGCTCCAACCAGAACTACATCTTCTCCACCTCGAAGCAGCGACTGCAGGTGGCGGCCTCGGCCGCGATCTGGGAACTCGGCTACCACTGGGTGTCCGACGCGGCCCAGGCGGTGATCGACGACGTCAACCGGCGCACGAAGCGAGAGATTCGCTTCGTCTCCGATCCCGACGACTCCTGGACCGTCGACGACGACGTCGTGGTCCACGTGGTGAAGGCCTCCGGCAAGGCATCTCTTCTAGTCCCCGATCGTGAGCTGGGCGTCGAGATCGTCCGCCGGGTGACGGGGACGGCGATCGAGAAGGGCTCCGGAATCGATGTGTGGGGTCATGTGTCCCCCGAACCGCTCTCGAAGGACCTGGGCGACGCCGCGGTGCGGTTGCGCAACGCGACGATCGAACTCGAGCGGCAGCGTTACCGTCGACCGTCACCGCTGAGTGCGGATCCCGCGCTCCCCTTCCATCTTCCGTGCGCCTATACGGGACGTCCCACCGCTACGTTCGGCGCCGAGTCCGACGGTGAGGATCGACCGCGATCGCTCCAGGCCGACTTCCTCTTCGAGAGCGTCCGACAGGCCCGGGGGCGAATGCTCGAACGCTTCGACGGGAACCCGGTCATCGTCGGTGATCGCCACCTCGGCGATGCGTTCGACGAGTCGTCGTGGGTCGGGGTGATCCATGCCGACGGCAACGGGATCGGCAAGATCTTCACCAACCTCGCGGCGATCGCCGACGGAGCGTCGTTCATCCAGCGCCAGATGGTGTTGAGCCGAAATCTCGAGGAGATCACGTGGGAGGCACTGCGCCGGACCGTCGACCACGTCTCGGCCGTCGCCGAACACGACACGGTGCTTCCGATCCTGGTCGGTGGTGACGACGTGATCGTCGTGGTCGACGGCCCGATCGCCGTCGAGTTCGCCGTGACGCTCTCGAGGAGCTTCGAGACGGTGGCACGGGAGGCGATCGGGCAGCCGTTCACCGATGCCTTCCAGGACATCCGAGAACAGTTGCCCCATCTCGCCGCGGCGACCAGCCAGAACGCCCAACACCTCTCGATGGCGGTGGGCTTGGCGCTGGTCAAGGCCAAACATCCGTTCCACCATGCCGTCGAGTTGGCCGAGGCCTTGACGTCGCGAGCCAAGGAGACCACGCGCGCCGAGGGTGCGGTCGCGATCTACGCGCTCTTCGAGAGCGCGATCCGCGATCTGGCCACGCTGCTGGCCGACGACTCGATCGCCGGCCGGACCTACCTCGGTCGGCCACTGCGCATAGACGGCGGCGGGGTGGGCACCGTCGACGAACTGCGCCGTGTGATCGCCGAGATCGATACGGTCAGCCGGGGCACCGTCCAGTCGATCCGCGAAGCCCTCACCACCGCCCGAAGTCCGGAGGACGCCGCCGACCGTCTCCGTAAGGTCCGCCGTCAGGCCGCTCATCTCAACATCGGACTCGGCGACATGCTGTCGGCGATCACCGTCGCCGACGCCGAGGAGAAGTCCGAGGACCTGTACAGCGCGGAGTCGCCGACGACGCTGATCACCGCACTCGAATTGCTGAGTATCTCCGACCAACCGTTCGCCCCGTCACCCGTGGAGGCCGCATCGTGACCCATCCGCTCACCGTCTCGGCAGTGATGGCATCCGACTGGCACGTCGGTTCCGGAGAGGGGGCGACCAAACAGGTGGACCGCGCCGTCGTCCGCGATGCGGCCGGCCTGCCCTACCTCCCCGCGAAGACGCTGACCGGGGTGCTCCGTGAACGCGCCGAGCAGGTGGCGGACTCGCTCGACGCCGACCAGCCCGACGATCACTGGGCCGAGTGGGTGCGCTGGCTGTTCGGGTCACGGCCCGACCGGTCGACGGCGAAGTCCGACGACCACCGCCGGGAGACGCCGATCCCGGCTGCACTGATGACCGCACCGCTGCGGATCACCGAGAGCGTGCGTGCGGACGAGGTCGCCGATCTGCTCGACGTGCATCCCGACGAACTCCGCCGCGCCGCCACGGTGCTGCGCACGAACGTCGCGATCGACCGGACCACCGGCACCGCCGCGGACGACCAGCTCCGTACCGATGAGCGGGCTCGCGCCGGTCTGCGGCTCGACGGCACCTGGGCGCTGGCCACCGACCGGCCTCTCCGAGACGTGTGGCCCGCGGTCTTCCTCCTCCAGGCGGCGGCGAGGCTCACCGCGGCGGTCGGGGGCAAGCGGCGTCGTGGTGCGGGAGAGCTCACGCTCACCCTCACCGCTCCGGGTGCGCGGGATTTCGACGCGCTGGCGGCGTCGGCGATCGCCGACGCTCCGCCGATGCCGCCGGCGGCTCCCGCCGCGGCCGGAACGTCCGCCGCCGATCTTCCGCACGGCCCGCTCCGGCACGCGCTCACAGCATGGATCACGACGCGGTCGCCCCTGCTGGTCGGCGCCACCACCCGCGGCAACACCGTCACGTCGTCGACGACGATCCCTGGTGCGGCACTGCTCCCCCTCGTCACCGAGGCACTGGGTCTCGATTTCACCGCCGTCCGCGACGGCCGCGTGGTGGTGACGCCCGCGACTCCGGTGATCGGGGACGAACGGACCGTCCCCTGGCCGATGACTCTGACACGGGAGAAGGGCCGTACGTCCGGCGAAGTGGTGAACGGACTGTGCGTGCACACCTTCGATCCCAAACACAAGCCGGCGCGCGACCACTACGTCGCGGCGTTCGACGACTGCTGGGCGAGTACGAAGCCCGCACTGACCCAGCGCATGCACGTGTCGGTTCACGAGGACCGCGACTCCGAGGTGTTCACCTACGAGGCCGTAGCGCCCGGCACCGGCTTCGCCGCCGAGGTCTGGCTGCCCGAGGGACACCGGGTCCGACTCGACAGTCTGCCGACGCAGGCACGCATCGGCCAGTCGCGGAAAGACGACTACGGGGACGTCCGGATCCGCTGGACCGCAGCGGAGAAACGCCGTGCACCCGATGCCATCGAAGCGGGTGCCGAGTTCTCGGTCTTCCTCGAATCCGATGTGCTGCTCCGCGGTCCGTCCGGCGGTCCGGATCCGACCGTCGAGGGGCTGCTGCGGGCGCTCGGCGCGCGCCTCGGCGTCGAACTCACCGAGGCCGAGGCGATCCGGGAACCCGCTGCGGAAGGTGAGAGAGGCGAACGGGTCAGTGTGACCCGCGCCGTGAACACCGTCCGGATCGATTCGTGGCAGACCCGGTGGGGGTTGCCACGCCCCTCGCTGATCGGGCTGGCCGCGGGCGGGGTGATCCAGGTGAAGACCGACGGCGAGATCACGGCGGAGAAACTCGAATCCCTCCACGTCGGTGTCGGCGAACGGACCGCCGAGGGGTTCGGCCGGATCCGCATCGCCGATCCGCTGTTGCAGGATCCGCACCCGACGTTCGACGTCGCTCCCGCCGCCCGAGAACCCGGAAGCGCTCAGAGGACACTCGCCGCGGACACCCGGCAGGTGATGGTCGAGGCGGTGCTCTCCGGCAGGGTCTCGCGTGCGGTGGATGCGCTCGTCGCCGATCCCGACCGTCGGAGGCGCTGGATCCCCTCGTCGGCGAGCCGGGCCCAGAAGGGTGTGCTCCGCAGACTCGCGCTCGGTCTCGGAACCAAACGGGGGGTGGACGCCTTCGACCACTGGTACAGCGGTACCCAGACGATCCAGACGCGGAGGGCGGTCTGGGAGGAGACTGCGAAAAGGCTCAAAGCGGTGGTCGACTCGATCCCCTCCGACGAGCACGGCGACCATTTCTGGGACCTGCTGGATGCGGACGGCGACGGACGACGATTCCGTGTCCTCCTCGACCAGATCCCGGAGGAGAGCCGGGCGCGCTGGGCACGCGAGGCGTTTCAGCTGCTGCTCGTCGAACTGACTCGCGACACGACCAAGGAGAAGAGCGCGTGAAGCGAACCATCTGGGAGATCACCGGCGACCTCGTCGCCCAGTCTCCCCTGCACATCGGCGCCGCCGAATCGGGCTCGCTGATCGACGCGGTCCTGGTGCGGGACGGCCTCGGCCGCTACCTGGTCCCCGGCACCACGCTGGCCGGTGTCCTCCGGGCTCGACTCGACGGAGACTCCGCCGTGTGGGGCGACGTGGAGGACGACGAGGCCACCACGAGCGCCGTGACCGTCTTCGACGCCTGGACTGGGGATTCGGTGGCGATCGAGGAACGCACCACGACGTCGATCGACCGCGTGACCGGTGCAGCGGCCGCCCACCACCTCTTCAGCCGTGAGTATCTCGCCGAGGGCACCACCTTCCGTTTTCGCGCACTGATCGAGGGAGACGCCGAACGTCCCGAGCTGGAGCAGGAGGCGATCCGGATCGCGGCGCTGCTCCGCACCGGGATCGCGGTCGGCGCGAAGACGTCGTCCGGCTACGGTCTGATCAAGTCCAAGAACGTCGAGATCCTCCGCAAGTCGTTCGAACGATCCCGCCTGCTGGCGACGCTCGGGGTCGCAGGCAAACCGGCACGCGTCGACCATCTGAAGCACCGGGAGACACAGGACCTCCTGGTGGTCACCGTTCCGTTCACGGCCGCCGGCGCGGTGTTCGTCGCCGACAGTCGAGACGGCGGTGAGATCGGGCAGTTGCCGTTGACCGCGTCCCGCGGCGCGAACACCCACTTCGTGATTCCGGGGACGTCGTCCAAGGGGGCGTTGCGCTCACATGCCGAGGTCATCGCCCGGACCGTCACCGACGTCGACGCGCCGGCCTACGACCCGGAGAAACCCAGCAGTTTCCTCGACCAGCTGACCTCGGTGGGTCTTCACGCCGTCGGCGATCTCTTCGGTCGGGCCAACGAGAAGGCCGACGCCTCGCGTGACGCGACCGGCAGTCAGGACACCGGGAACAGCGCCGCGATCCGTGTCCACGAGACGCTCTCGGAGACGAAGATCCCCGCGACGCAGTGGGAGGCCCTGATCAACGCCAAGAACAAGCAGGACGTCCACTCTCGAGTCCGCAATCTCAACAGACAGTTGAACAAGTCCGGTGCGCACCTGGTGTTCGCGACCCGCAATTCGATCGACCGGTTCTCCGGCGGCACCGTCGATGCCAAACTCTTCACCGCTCTCGAACCGCATGTCGCCTGGCAGCCGTTGACGTTGGAGATCGATCTCGACGCTCTGACCCGGAACACCGCCGACCGGGACCGCGAGAAGGCCACGCTGGTACCGAACTCCGACCGCCGGAACGCCGCACTCGCCCTGCTGCTCTTCATCCTCTTGGACATGGCCGACGGCATCCCCGACGGCGGGCTGCGCCTCGGTGCCGATGTCACACGGGGTTCGGGCGGGCTGCGTGTCGACCGGAAGCAGATCACCCTGACCGCGAGTCGCGGATCCTACGCGGAACGTCTCAACGGCAGCCTCGACGAGGTGCTCGCCGACGACGACCTGCTCGAAGAGTTGTCGGGAGCGTGGTCCCGCCAGATCGCACATCCGGGCGACGACCAGAAGGCCGAGGAGTCTCATGTCTGACCGCCGATACCTGCACGTCGACGTGCACGACGACCTCACCGTCGAACGCGCCGCCGACCTCGTCGCCTCCGACGGGGCGCTCGGGGTGCTCTATCTTCCTGCCGAAGCCCTGTTCGTCACCTTCCAGGACGGTCTCTGGACCGCGGCGGAAGGCCGGACGATCGCCTGGACCGAGGTGTTCGAAGCCGTGTTCTTCACCCCGGACCGCCAGGTCCGATGGGTCCATCGGGACAAGGGGGCCGGTGACACCGCCGAACTGTCCGAAGCTGGCGAAGGCGACGGCACCGCACCGTTCCGGGAGAGCATCGGAGACGACGAGGCGCGTTTCCTCTGGGGACGTGCCGTCGCTGCCGACAGCACCGCCCGCTGGGCGGCACTCGACGATGCGCGCACTGGCCGGATCCGGGTGCCGACAGGAGGCAACGAGGTGAAAGGCGGAGACCGCGCACGCCTGCACCAGGTGACCTATCTGACCGAGGACGACCACGGAAACCGGTCGGTCGCCGACGTCCGATACACCCGCGTGAGCTTCACCAGTGAGAAGGGCTGAACGCATGGCTTTCATCAATCCTTACAACTTCGTCTCGACACCGCCGCGCCCGACACAGGGACCGCTCGTCGATCATTCGGCACCGTCGTTCGCGAGATTCCACTCGGAGCTCTTCAACGCCCGGCTCAAGATCAGGATGACCACCCGGACGCCGCTCCTGCTCGTCTCCCCACACGCGCAGAATCCCGTGAACTCGGCGCCCGATTCCCGCTACACCACCCGGCGTGACGCGGAAGGCGCACCGATGATGCTCGGGTCATCACTCAAGGGTGTGCTCCGATCTGCATACGAGGCCATCACCAATTCCCGCTACGGCAGCTTCGACGAAGACAAGTATCGGACGCCCGGTGCGATGCGCGTCCCACCCGGGTACGCGGCGAAGCATCTGTTCCCGATATGGGTGAGTGCGGTCTCCGACGACGATGTGGTGACGATCAGGGGCGTCGACGTCCTGACTCCGTACGATTTCGACGGCACGGTGGAACCGTCATCCGCCGCGCTGCTCCCGATCGACCTGGCGAAGGCCCGACTCCGCAAAGCACCACGGATCGACTCCTTGGACATGGTCGAGGCAGAGGCATGGCTCCGTCTCCAACGACAGGGAAACGCCTTCGCCACCTGGAAGGTGACCGATCTCGCTCTCCCCGGCCAGGATCTTCCCGCCACCGCGTCCCGGTTACCCGATACGAGAACGAACGGCCGCCCGGATCCGAGAGCCATCCGCGTCCGTGGACGAATTCACTGGACCGACGCGCCTTTCGGAAACAGGAAGCGGCACGAGCGTTTCTTCGTCTCCGAACTTCTGGAGGGACAGGACTGGGTCGAGTTCCGCGATTACGAGGACACACTCACCGACCATCTCGCCACCGGGTGGAAGGGCTTGATCGAGTCGTTCGTCGATGCTCACAAGCACGAGACCCCGCAGCAACGCGCCCGACACGGCACCTACGTCAGCGATCCCGGACGTTGGGAACTCCGTCCCGGAAGAACACTCTGGGCCAAATACGACGAGCAGACCGGCGAGAAGCTCGTGAACCTCAGTCCGGCGATGATCGGACGGAAGATGTTCGAAGCCTCGCCGTACGATCTGGTTCCGGAGAACCAACTCCCGGCACCGACCGCCGAGCACCTCTCCCCGGCCGACCGATTGTTCGGTTGGGCATCGTCTGACGCGGGCGACGAAGCCGTGGTCCAGCCCGCGGTTCGCAGTCGGCTCACCATCGATCAACCGCGAGTGACCGGCGGAGTCGATCGACCGATCATCGAGTTCGATCGTCCCGTTCCGCTCGCCGTGCTCAACGGACCGAAGACCAGCCAGTGGCTCTTCTACACCGACGTCGACGACGACGCATACCCGAAAGACGGCGGGTACCGCCCGGAGGATCGTCTCCGCGGCCGCAAATTCTTCCTGCCGCACGCCGACACGTTCGACGATTCCGCGTACTGGGCCCCGACGCCGGGTCGTCATGCCGTCGGCGACGGACGGTTCAAGGAGTATCAGCGTCCTGACCGCGTACCGGAGCAGGTGGCCGGCGAGGTGAGCGACTGGGTGGTGCCGGGTGTGGTCTTCGAGACGACGATCGACGTCCGTGACGTCTCCGAGGCCGAACTGGGGGCGCTGCTCTGGCTCCTGACCCAGGAGGATGAAGATGCGGTGCTCACCATGGGATTGGGTAAACCACTCGGTTTCGGCGCCGTCCACGTCGAATTGGACGAGGAGTCCAGTGCGATCTGGTCAGGTCGTGCGGTGAAGGATCGTTATCTGTCGCTCGTCTCGGCCGCGCGTGATCCGCTGCCGACCGTGCCGGTGGACAGGTTCCTCTCCGCCTACGACGATGCGGTGGCACAGGATCGGGGACTCCGTCGGTCACGCGACGAGTTCCAGCGCGTCCTCACCGGATATCCTGGGCACCCCGTCCACTACCCGCGCCGAACCCGGAAACCCGAGGGTGAAGGCTTCCATTGGTGGACCGACATGCGGAAGCAGCATGCCAAGAGTTCGGACTGGCGCCGGATCGCTCTGAAACAGCTCACGGACCGGCCGCCGACGCTTCCGTACACGGAGTGATCGTGGCACGGCTGATCAACGCGACCCCGCACGACCTTCACGTCTTCGACGCCGACGACACCCTGCTGTGCACGATCCCGAGGTCGGGCCACGAATTCCGTCTGGTCGAGCACTCGGTGCCGTTCGCCGAAGTGACCGTCGACGACTCCTCGGTCACTCTCTCCGAGGTGTCTTATGCGGCGGTCGATCCGCCGATACCCGCTCCGGTCGAGGACACCTGGTGGATCGTGTCGACGCTGGTCGCCGAAGCCGCTCGGGATCGGCGCGACGTGCTGTTCCCGGCCGGCCAGGTTCGCGACGAGAAAGGAAGGATCAAGGGATGCACTCATCTGGGACGCCTACCGTGATCCGTACGTGGGCGATTCCGCTCGCACCGATCGACACACGGCAGGTGAAGCTCACACAGACCCACGCGGCCCTCGCGCACGTTCTCGACGACGATCACAGGAGACAGTCGAAGGAGTGGGCGCTTCGACCGATCGAGTCGATGAGCGGGATCACGGTCCAGCAGGTGACGACGATCGGCGCCGAGACCGCACGACGTCTCACCGAGCATCTGACTCCGGGCACCGAGTTCCGTCTGGGTACGCAGACCACCGCGCTGCTCGATTCACCGAGGATCCTCGAGGCGGCGGACGAGGAGGCCGTCCTGGACGTCGAACCGCGGCGCGAACACACGGTGGAATTCCTGAGTCCCACCGCGATCCGCAGTGGGCAGCGCTTCACCCCGCTCCTCGACCCGGCCCGAATCTTCCGTTCGGTGAACGCCCGCTGGAACACCGTCTTCGGCCGACCGCTGAGCGATGTCCGACCGTGGTCTCCGGAGGACGACGACGTGTGGGTCTCCCACATCACCGGCAAGACCCGGACGTTCAAACACGCCCAGATCCACATCTCGGGATTCACCGGCCGCATGCGATTCGTCTGCGACACCCCGGAGGCGGCCGCCACGTGGACGCCCCTCCTCGAATTCGCCCGGTTGGTGGGTATCGGCGCCTACACGGCGCGTGGCCTCGGAAGCATTGAACTGCACCGGTCCTGGATTCAGAACGACGCCCAGTAGGTCGCGCCCTCCGGGATCTCCCGTTGTCCCATGGCCCCGATCGCCTTCCAGCACGCGGCGCACTGCCTCACGAGCGCGACCGAATCCGTGTCGGGGTCGATGATCCTCTTGATCTCCGATTCCAGTGCGCCCAGGTGACTCTCATCGAGTACGCAGACGAACACCGAGTATTGGAGGCGGTCTCCCCACGCCTGGAGCAAACCCGCCAATTTCGCTCGACGTCGGTCGCTGGTCACGTCGTAGGCGACGATGAGGGTCAGCGCCATGATGTTCCGAACCACGCCGCGTCGGGATCGATGATCGAATGAGCGAGCAGCCCCGCCTGCTTGTACAGGTGACGGCGAATGCTCCCCTTGAAACCTGGGATCGCCCCGCCGGTGACCGAGAGCATCCGTTTCTCGTACGCACCGACGAGCGCGGATTTGCCTGCCTTGTTCAGATGGACTCCGGGTTCGCCCGGCCGCTCGGCGGCGTGCTCGGGTTTCAGGGCTCCTCGACGGGCCGCGACCATCACCACCTGATCGACGATCATCGGCCGGAACTCCTCCATCAGGTCCAGCGCCAGACTCGGTCTCCGCGACCTGTCCTTGTGCAGCAACCCGATGTTCGGGTCCAGGCCGGCCGCGATCAACGCCGCGACGCATTCCGACACCAGAATCGCGTATCCGTAGCTCAGCGCCGAGTTGACCATGTCTTCCGGCGGCCGTTTACTCCGCCTGTCGAAGCGCAGACTCTCCGGCACCAGCTGTCCGAGAGCACTGAAGTAGGCTGCGGCGGCTGCTCCTTCCACACCCAGGAGTTCGTCTCGGGTGGCGGCTTCGGGAATCATGGCCCGCAGACCACGCAGTCGCGTCATCACTTCTGCCACGGCACCGGACTTCTCGCGCCGGATCAACCGATGCAACAGGCATTCCTGGTGACTGATCTTGGTCTCGATCATCTCCCTGGCGATGCGCAGCGATGCCGTCTCGTCATCGGACATCGCCACTTGAGCGCGTAGACGCTCGACGCGACTGCCGGACGCCGCCGAGAGCTGCTGCCCTTGATACTTACCTCGCCGTGAGAGGTAGGCGACGTCGACGTCGTTGGTCAACGCCCACGACCGCGTGCCCGCACTCACCGTCACGGCCCCGAAGCAGGTGATCCGGGCGACGGTGGTCTTCGGTACGTTGACCAGTTCCTCCGAATCCTTCGATTCGACGATCAGTCGGCCGGCTTCGATGAAGACCCGACTTCCCTGACGTCCCCGCGTACAGCGACTTCCGGAGCGGCTCGTCACCCGGATCCAGATCCACTGTCGGCGGGTACCGCGTTCCGAAGTCTTCGCCGAGGAAACAGAACCCCTCGTCGAAGCTCATCACCTCTGTCTTGTCCGGATCCATTCTCATCCTCACTCCCTGCAGCGCCGTTGCCGCGATGGTGTAGGCCTCTCGTGCCTCCTCCGCCGACTGGGTCAGTGCGACGAAGTCGTCGGCGTATCGGACCACTGGAATCCCCGCATCGATCAACGCCGTGTCGAGTGAGGTGAGAACGAGGTTCGCCAACAGCGGCGAGATCGCGACGCCTTGTGGCACGCCGAGCCGATCCTGAAGACCGCGCTTCGTTCGCACCTTCCGAGCGACCAGCGACATCAGAAGTGCGGCCAGCGAATCGTCGGGCAACAACGACGACAGACGCTGCACCGCCATGCGCCTCGGAATCCGATCGAAACACTCATCGACGTCCGCGTGCAGCACCCATCCGAGGCCCTCATCGCGGAAACGCGCGACTGCTTCGACGGCATTGCACACGCCGAGCCCTTCCCGGTAGCCGAACGACGACGGCCCGAGATGTCGATCGACATGGGGTGTCAGCACATCGAGCACACATCGCTCGACGACGCGATCACCGATCTTCGGAATCGCCAGCCGGCGAACGGACCCGTCCCGCTTCGGGATCTCGACCCCGAACAACGGACGCGGTGCATACGAACCGTCCTCGAGAGACATCGAGATCCGATCCAAACGTTGCTTCGAATCGTTCGCGAATCTCACGAGCTCTTGGTTGGCCGGATCACTCCCCCACTCGGTTTTCGCTTGATCACGGTCGCGCACCTTCTTCCATGCCCGTTCGAGGAGATCCCGGTCTGAGACCAGATCTATCAGCTGAGTTCTCCTCGCGACCACCATCCTTCGACATGTACAGGTCGTCTGCGAACCGCAGACTTGTTACTCATGCGAATCCACCGTTTGGGCGACACCTGTGCTCACCGTGTGACTCCATCGAGTACGTCCTCCTCGACCCAGACAGTCATCACCTCATCGTGATACGAAGTCAATGACCTCGCCCTCCTGCATTCGATTCGCTTTCGCGAGTGACGTGCGTTGCGAGGGTACGTCACGCCGGGAAGTCGACTGACCGATCGGGTTCCAATTCGCTTTCGCGAGTGACGTGCGTTTCGAGCACTTGCGGAAAGTGTAAAGCGACCGGGGTCGGGTTTCAATTCGCTTTCGCGAGTGACGTGCGTTGCGAGGCTCCACGACCGCGTCATCGAAAGGATTTTCGAGTTTCAATTCGCTTTCGCGAGTGACGTGCGTTGCGAGCAGTCCTATCTACACAATCATCATTGCCGGTGTTGTTGTTTCAATTCGCTTTCGCGAGTGACATGCGTTGCGAGCTCAGTCTCAGTGTTGTCACGAAAGCGGGTGCATTCGGTTTCAATTCGCTTTCGCGAGTGACATGCGTTGCGAGGCTTCGTCGTCCAGACGCACGACGATCTGTTCCGCGGTTTCAATTCGCTTTCGCGAGTGACATGCGTTGCGAGGCGATCATCGAGCGCCCGTCCAGCTCGGACGAGACCGTTTCAATTCGCTTTCGCGAGTGACATGCGTTGCGAGAGCGTGCGCCTGCGCGGGTTCCTGTCCGGCAAGAGTTTCAATTCGCTTTCGCGAGTGACATGCGTTGCGAGCAGCTTCGGCATCGACTTCACCGACGCGATGTTGTTTCAATTCGCTTTCGCGAGTGACATGCGTTGCGAGATGGTCGAAGCAGCAGAGCAGCTCGTGTAGGCCCAAGTTTCAATTCGCTTTCGCGAGTGACATGCGTTGCGAGTGGCTCTACGAGCAGATCTCGTACTTCCTGAGCGGGTTTCAATTCGCTTTCGCGAGTGACATGCGTTGCGAGACCGGGCATTGCTGCGCCTCCTCCACAGCAACGTTTCAATTCGCTTTCGCGAGTGACATGCGTTGCGAGCCCGCTCGAGTCCAACAAGGACCACAGGCCGCGTCGGTTTCAATTCGCTTTCGCGAGTGACATGCGTTGCGAGCGCGTGCCCTGAACAAGTGGGCCGACCGGGCGCGTGGTTTCAATTCGCTTTCGCGAGTGACATGCGTTGCGAGACCAACTACCTAACGGAGTGGAAGTGTTCAATAACGTTTCAATTCGCTTTCGCGAGTGACATGCGTTGCGAGGTCGCTTCTCTCGGGGCGAGGTCCTCGAGGCCCTCGGGTTTCAATTCGCTTTCGCGAGTGACATGCGTTGCGAGTCAGCGAGAACAGTATCCACTACCACACGCGAGTTCAGTTTCAATTCGCTTTCGCGAGTGACATGCGTTGCGAGACCAAGAGTGGCAACGTGGCTAAGAGCCCCCATGTGGGTTTCAATTCGCTTTCGCGAGTGACATGCGTTGCGAGCAGGATCCGCCGTTCACCTGCTACGTGTGCGAGCGTTTCAATTCGCTTTCGCGAGTGACATGCGTTGCGAGGGTACCACTGGATCCGGGCCTCTGACCAGCACGAACGCACACCGCCCGCACACCAGCCACCATAAGTAAACTCATGCCACCTCCGATCGAGTCCGCGAAGGTCATTCGTACTGGTCAACGGCTTGCACACCTGAGTCGTTACTGCCACGTTCGCGCACCGGTTCCGGTACCACTCACGCCACCGCTGCCGAACATCGTGTCGAGGACCCCGGTAGCTACGCCTCGCCGCCCCGCACCGAGTAATCGTCTACCCGGTGTTCGCATCGCATAGGGTCACCACAGCACACCTCGACTCGCTCGCACCACTAAGGACGTCACCGCTGATGGCCGAGTTCTCCGCCGCCGACTACCCGAATCTGCCGCTCGTGGTCCTCGTCGACGGGAACTGCAGTGCCGCGTTGCCGTCCATGACGCTGCCTTATCGCAGTCTGGTGATCGTCCACACGACAGCGAGTACCGACCAGGCCGCCCGCCTCGCCGAGGTGAGCGACATGCTCTACCCGACGCTCAGTGATGTACGGCTCTTCGACTGCGGGCCGGCCACTGATTTCGACGACACCACACTCGCACTGTCCGACCTCGAGATCGACGCACCCTACCGACTCGACTACACCGCCGGGAACCGGGTGCAGCAGTTCTGCGGAGTGTGGCGTCATCTCGAGCAGCACGAGTCCCACGGCGGCGGTCACGGACTGCGTTCCTACAACAACAACTATCGGCGTTGTCTGGTCCTGGACGGTCCCGACGCCGACGGCAGTGATGTTCTTCTGCCCGACGGCGAACTCATCGGCCTCGAGATGCTCGCAGCCTTGGAGGGGTTCCGTCTCGAACGCGGATACGGACCACTCATCCCGACCGCCGGCACGGATCCCGCCCGCGTCGCTCATGATTTCCAGACGGTGTGTCGGCGGGCGACCGAGCCCGACACGAACACGTCCGCGCTCGTGACCGCCCTCCAGCAGCTCCGCGCCGAGATCGACGGAATCCCCGATGACGTGGCGGACCGCTGGACTCGATCGGATCCGTCGAAACTCTGCGGTGATGCCCTCGAACTGGCCACCGCCTGTGCCGTCGCCGCAGCCGGTACCGAAGAGTCCTGGGAGTTGGAAGTACTCGTCGGCGCCTGTGCCGTTCCCCTCGACGTTCCCGAGGGCTCGCCTCCGGTGATCGAATTCGACGTCCTGGTCCGCAACGGTTTCACCGTCTACGCCGTCGAGGTGAAACGTTCCCCGGGCAACGCCGCGGACACGCTCACCCGCCGCGAGACCTACGCGCGACTCGCGTTCGGGACCGAGGTCCGCGTGGTCACGGTCACCGGACGCCGCCCCACCCGTCATGTCCCGCAAGGATTCCATCTCCCCCGGCTGTCCCGACTGTTCAACGCGCTCGTGCCCTCACGACGCCGCAGTCACGTGATCGAACTGTGGAATCACGATGCCTGGCGACGGCTGGAGAAACTCGGGGAACCCGAGGAACCCGTCGGAGGAACCACCGTCGTCGAACTGGCGGAGAAGCCGATCGACGAAGTGGATTTGATCGCCTGTGGGCTCGGGGCCGCGGTGGGTCTCGAAGCCGCCGTCGGTGAAGCCGGCGCCGATTCGGTCGTAGCATTGACCCTCGACCGGCACCTGGAACATCTCCCGGACGTCCCCGGCCCCCGACCGGTATCGGTCGGGGTCGCCGCACTGTCGGCGACAGCCGCCTACACCGTCGCCTGCGCCACCGGCCCCAAAGTCTTGAGTCTGACGTCCGGACCGAAGAGCGCCGCGTCGGGGTTCATCCGATACGCCGTGGAGAATCCCGAGACCGTCCTGCTGCACATGGATGTCGGTCCTCGCACGGGCGCCCTTCAACGAGTCCACCTCGGACGTCCCGAATCGGGCTGGCACGTCCGTCCCCGCCGCTGCCCGATCGCCTGGGACCACCGGCTCGCCGTCGCGCGCTACCAGCCGCTCACCGAGTTCGATGCGCTCACCCCGGCCGCTCGGCACATCGCGACCGAAGCCGCCCGACGCAACCTGTCGGTGTGGACGCCGCCCGCCGCGGACATGCACACCGCTCCGCATCTCGAATACCTGGTCCTCACCGGGCCGTTCACCACCGCGACCGTCAGCGTGATCGGCGCGCCGGACCGACACGGCCGCCGCATCGACACACCGAAGGAACTCGCCGGCCGATCCGCCGTCCTGCAGTTCGAGGCGGCCGCCGAATCACTCCTCGGACCGCAGAACCGCAACGTCGTCGTCCTGCCTCCGGGTTTTCCCGGCGTCGACACCTCGCCGAATTCGGCGGCGGCCACCTGGGCCAGACTCGCGGAGGAGAACGACTGGACCGAACCGTGGTCGTGGCGCCTCCACGACGGAGAGGTGATCGTCGAGCACGACGACCGCCTCTGGCGGTCGCTGAAACCGTGAACCTCGCGGGTCAGCCGCGCCGGGCCCGTCGTTCCCGAACCCGTTCGAGCCGCTCCCGATACTCCTGCGAGCGCTCCGCGTAATCCGGCGGCAACTCGAACCGGACCCCCAGTTCGTTCAGATCCTCGGCCTGCAACCCCGGGTCCGGCGCGATCTGCCGCAGCAGCGGTTCGGGCAGGCCGCGTCGTTTCCACTCCCGCGGATACCCGACCGACACCTCCTCGAACCGGATGCCGTCGTACCAGGTGGTCCGCGGGATGTGCAGGTGCCCGTACACGCAGGCGGCGGCGTTGAAGCGTGTGTGCCAGTCCGCGGTCAGTTCACTGCCGCACCACAGCGCGAACTCCGGGTACATGAGCGCATTGCACGGTTCGCGACGCAGCGGCCAATGGTTGATCAGGACGGTCTTCTCCGCCGGATCGAGCGCCTCGAGCCGAGCCCGCGTCGCCTCGACGCGCGCCCTCCCCCACGCATCCCGCGTCGGGAACGGCTCCGGGGACAGCAGGAACTCGTCGGTCGCCACCACATTGCGTTCCCGCGCCACGGCGAGGGCCTGCAGCGTCGTCGTCGTGCCCTCGGGTCGGAACGAGTAGTCGTACAGCAGGAACATCGGTACCACGCGGACCGGTTCTCCCCCGTCGCCCGGATCGAACAGCGGGTAGATGTCCTCCGGGGTGAGGACGCCGATGTCCCGGCAGGCCTGCACCAGGTAGTCGTACCGGGCGACGCCGTAGACCTGCAGCGGATCCTTGGCCGTGGTGTAGAGCTCGTGATTGCCCGGCACCCAGACGACGGTGTCGAAACGCGCCTTGAGACGCCGCAGGGTGTCGATGATGTCGTCGGTGCGTTCGGCGACGTCGCCGGCCGCGATCAGCCAGTCACCCGGGCCTTCCGGCCGGATCCGGTCGACGATGTGCTCGTTGCCCTTGTGTGCGACGTGTAGATCGCTGATCGCCCAGAGCTTCGCCATGCCGTCCAGTCTGCCAGAGCGTGCGGCCCGTCGAGATCCGTCAGGCCGCGGAAGCGACTCAACCGTCCCGGGACTCGGTCTTGTGCTTCTTCCGTAAGGCCGGGGTACTGAGCCTGCGTGTACGACTGCGGAGTCGTTTGACCGGGTTCGCTCCCTTGCCGAGACCGATGACACGGCCGGTGATGAGGCGTGCGACGTCGAGGTCCTCGGACGAGGCCGCGGGCCCGTCGTCGGCGACGGACGGCAGCCAGCCCGCGTCGGCGCCGACGGTCTCCTCCATCCGACGCAGCTTCCCGCTGGTCACGTCGATCAGGCTGCCCCCGGTCGCCCAGACGCGTGGCGACCTGCCCGGTTCGGACGGGCAGGTGGCCCATCCGTCGACCTTGAACACGTATGGCGCGTAGCCGAATCGTGTAGGGACCAGGTATTCGGTGTCCATGGCCATGTGCCAGTACCCGCGTGCCGACGACCACACCTCGGGTGCCGAGTCGGCGAGGCTCATGCCGTAGCGCGTCCGGAGGTAGTAGTCGGCGCCGACGGGCACTCCGCCGACGGCGTCGTGATCGACCGGCGTGAGTCTCCCGATCTCGTCCCAGTCGACGAGGGCGCGATCGGCGACGGTGTCCAGTTCGGTGCAACTCGCCGTGACCGGCCCCATGCGCAACGCAGTGACGAAGGCACGCGGGAGGTTCTCCTCGAGAACGTCGGTGGCCCACGCCGTGCCGTTCACCACGGCGTTGAGCACGAACTGCGCGAGCTCCTTCTCCCGGAGGTGCCGTGCGAGGTGCGGGTCGTCGCCGCGGATGACACGGCCGGCGATGAACTGCGCTTCGGCCAGGTCGCTCGGGTCGAAGTCGGCACCGCCGGTGCCTGCGGCGAGGTCCGACGACTCCTTCGCCGATCGGAGACTCACCGGCAACCGGGCCAGTCCCGCGGTCTGCCTCTTCCGCTCGCCGTCTTCGGCCATCGTCACCTCCATCCGAGCCGCGCCGTGTCAGACGCTAGCCACTCGACATCCACGGAAGCAAGGACACGAATCCCCCTCCCGCGATCACCATGCCATCCACCTGCCCGAGAGAGCTGTTTCCACAGCATGAGGAACAGCATCATCACAGAGAACTAGTGTTGTGTAAGTGTCACCAACCTTGCAATTGTGTTGGTTAACTGACACTATCCCTACATGCGAAACGTCATGATCCTCTTCCCGGCGGCCTCCGGTCCATACCGGTGCGCCATCGCCGCTCGCCGCAGCACCCTGGCTGGCCACACAGTGCTCGTCACCGCCGCACCGACGATCACCGACCTGCACTCCGCACTGCGCTACGAACGCACGACCCGGACGATTCCCGATCTCGATGCCGTCGCCGACGTCGACGACCTCCGCGAGGTGGCGGCCGACTTCTTCAGCGAACTCTCGGCGGCGGTCGCAGCGGCTGAACGCCGCCGGCGAGAAGCCCTCGACAAGGCCGAATACTGGGAGACCCGGATCGTGCGCTACACGGCGAAAGACGAGGACACTCGGACGGCCGACGATCGACGACGCCTGGCCGACGCGATCCGTCATCGCGACCGACACCTCGCCACCGCCGCGAGCCACCGGCACGAAGCCTCCGAACTGGCCCGCCCCTGGCTCGCACACCCGGCGGACCCGATCGATTAGACAGAGAACACCGGGCCGGGTGCGCGTCGCCGCACCCTCCATTCACCACCGCACCCCAGGACACAAGGAGAGAACTCATGGCTGAACCACGAAAGAAGTCGGCGAATCCGGGCCGGATCGATCTGGCCATGGACGGCGACCGAGGCGAGGATTACGTGTACCTGCTGACGAAGAACCCCGCCGTCGGCACGTCCCTGAACCTCGACGACGTCTTCTACGTCGGCAAGGGCCGAGGTCTGCGCTGGGCCCAGCACTTCGCCGAAGCCAGGAAAGCCATCGCACGCGGTGACGGACGACTGAGCGCCAAACATCTCGCCATCCGAGAGATCCTCGCGAACACCGACTCCGACGATCTGAACTTCGAGGACTACGCCTACATCGTGAAGGGCGGCCTGGACGAGCAGTCGGCGCTGACCTTGGAAGCACTGACCATCGAGCTTCTGCGAAAGGCCGGCGTCGACCTCACCAACATCGTGGCCGGCCATCACTCGTCAGCCATGCTGAAGCCGGCCGCCGAGGTGCGCAGGTACTACAGCGCCGAACCCTTCATCGTGGAGGAGATCAGCGCCGGAGAAAAAAGCCGACCGTCCTCGCTCGCCGACTTCCGCCCCGGTGGCACCCGAAGCGGCGAGTCCGTCGTCGTCGTGGTCAAAGGCAGCACCGAGACGATGGCCCGCTACGAAGACGTCCGCACCGGAGAGGAGGGACGCTTCGCCGGATCCCTCAGAGCCGAAAAGCGGAATCGAGTGGAGGGCGGCCGCCGCGGGTGGAATCCCGACGACCCCTGGACCGACGAGGAGGCACGCGATCGCGCCGAACACTACTGGCCGGTCAGCCCGAAGACCGCCGGGACACTGCGTTCGATCGCCCGAGACGGCCGGTTGTCCTGGCGCTCCTGGTCAACGACCCCCGTGCAGGCCAGTCGGCGGTGCGCTACGAGTGGCGAGTCGACCCGAACGGAGACTGGCTCGACTTCGATCCCCGGATCGGCTTCCCCCTCGGCGAGGCGACCGACCAGGACCACGACGCCTGGATCGGCCGCACACTGATCCGCGAGCACGATCAGAAACAGATCCTCGAAAGCCATTCGGGTGGCATCGCCTACGCCGCCCGCCGCGCCGGCGAGTAGGCGACGTCGTCCTGCTCGGTGACCATCGGAGCCGCTCTCCGACGGTCACCGGGTCGTGTCATCTCGAAGGACACGTTTCGAAGACGTTGAACCGGTACGACTTCGGGATCGAGAACCGACCGCCGAGCCCGGTCATCACGCGCACCGGCAGCGGCCAGGTGCGCTTCGCCGTCGCCGGCGGCGCCGCGAAACCATACGACTCGACCAGCCGCAGACCGCACGACTCCAGCGCCTTCGGGTCGTCGCACACCCAGTGGAAGCGGGCGGACAGCTGGTCGTAGACCTTGCTCTTGTCCTGCATGGAGACCATGGCCTCGCCCGCGGTGTCGAAGGCCAGCCGCGCGCCGGGGAATGCCGCGGCGATCGAGGTCAGCGTCGCCAGCACCGTCTCGGCCGGGAAATACAGCAGCACCGCCTCGCTGAGCAGCAGAACCGGTCGCGAACGGTCGACGGCGTCGTACCAGTCGGTGTCGTGGATGGAACCGGCTCGTTGCGTGTACCGATCGGAGTCGCGGAAGAATCTGCTCCGCAGGTCCATCACGTCGGGCAGGTCGACGTCGAGCCAGGTGACCCGCCCGTTGTCCAGGCGTTCGAAGCGGGTACTCAGACCGCACCCGAGGTCGACCACCGTGCCGTCGGGATGCTCGTCGAGGAAGTCTCGGACGATCGCGTCGAAGATCGACGCCCGCCACACCGCCCCGACCGTGTTGGAACGACAATGCTTGGCGAAGTCGTAGTCGATCTCATCGACCATCTCGGCGGCCTTGGTGTCGTGCAGGACGCTGCTGCGACTCCGCGCGTCCTGTGCCCGCCCGTACAACGGGATCAGCAGCGTCTCCTGGATGTCCCCCAGCGATACCTGTTCAGCCATGTTTATAAGGTTACCCTTACTTTTCGAGGTCGCGGCCGCGGAATCCGGTGAGGGGGTGCTCCCCTCGATGATCGAGCGGAGTCGAGATCCCCGGACAGCGAAGGAGTGGTCTCGACTTCGCTCGACCAGCGAGGAGGCACGCTCGACCAGCGAGGAGGCACGCTCGACCGGCGAGGGGTGTGCTCACCCGGCGAAGGAGAACCCGACCAGAGAGGGGCGCTCCCCTCGGTGATCGAGCGGAGTCGAGATCCCAGAGCGGGTGGTCTCGACTCCGCTCGACCAGCGAGGGGGTGCGCTCGACCAGCGAGAAGACACGCTCGACCAGCGAGAAGGCACACTCAACCGGCGAGGGGGTGCGCTCGACCAGCGAAGAGAACCCGACCTATGCAGGAGAGCTCGACGGCTCGCTCAGAAGACGAAGCAGCCCAGCAGGACGGCGACCGAGGCCGCCAGGAAGAACAGGCAGCTGGCGAAGGTGATGTTCTTGGTGAAGCCGGCGCGCACATGCGCGTAGGTGGCCGCCAGGAAGTAGCCGATCGCACCGGCGACGACGGTCACGGCGACGCCGGGCTGGTACAGCCCGACCACCAGGCCCGCCCCGGCGAGCAGCTTGACCCACGAGAGCGCCCACCACCAGTCCTCGGGGAATCCGACGCCTTCGAGACAGTCGCGGATCAACTGCGGCGGTCGCAGCGCGGCGAGCGCGTCGCCGAAGAAGAACACGGCCAGGGCGATGATCGGCCAGGCGGGATCGGGTACGTCGAACATGATGGTTCCCTTCTATGGCGTCCGGGCCAGTACCCGGACGACGTCTTCGAGCTGGGCGCGGACGCCGCCCACACCCTCTCCGCGGGCCGCCGATGCCATCAGCAGGCCGAGGTAGGCCAGGTAGGTCGCGCGGGCGGCCGCCGGCGCGTCGTCGCCCAGACCGTGCTGGGCGAAGATCTCGGCGAACTGCTCGATCATCGAGTCGGCGAGCTCGGAGAAGACCTCGGTCCGGTGGACTCCCCGCGCCAGGATCGCCCCGTATTCGCGGGCCAGCGGGAGGTCGAACTCGAACATCGTCAGGAACGGCTGCACGAAGCGCCCGATCCGCATCGCGGCGTCGTCACCCTCGGGCAGCCCCGGGGCGCCGCGCTGCGCGACGCCGATCCACTCGTCGAACGCCGCCAGCAACAGGGCGTCCTTGTCCCCCACCGACATCACCGTGCCCACGCTCACCGAGGCGTCCGCGGCGATGTCGCGGATCGTCGTCGACCGGAATCCGCGTTCGGAGAACAGTCGCTGCGCCGAGGCGATCACGCGCATCCGGGTCTGTTCCCGCTGCTCCGCACGACTCGACTGAACATGTTCATTGAACATGTTCATAACGGTAGACCGTGCTCACGTCGACGACAACCCCCGCCGCCGAACCGGATTCGGACATTCGACGCCGATCGCCCCGTTTCCCGGCCGACCCATGACACGACGCCCGAATGGGGTTACCTTGGTCCCCATGACTCAGGAATCTGTGATCCAGAACACACCGGTGCCGCCGCCCACGGTCACGTTGGACCCCGCGCCCGCTCTGCGCGACAACCCCGACCGCGACCGCTACGAACTCTGGTCCGGCGACGAACTGGTCGGTCTGGCCGGATACGAGCTCACCAGCGAGGACACCATGACCCTGCTGCACGTGGTGGTGACCGAGAAGTTCGGACAGTCCGGATTCGCGCGCCTGCTGCTCTCGCTCATGTTCGACGACCTCGACGCCCGCGGCATCAAGGCGGTGCCGGTGTGCACCTACGCCCAGCAGTTCATCGAGCGCTTTCCGCAGTACCGGCGATCCGTGGCCTGACCCCGCCGCTCCCCGGAGACGACGACGGCACCGCAGTGAGGACTGCGGTGCCGTCGTCGTGAAGAGGTGCGGCCGGTGGTCTCGACTCCGCTCGACCAGCGAAGGGGCCACTCGACCGGGTGCGGGAATCAGCCGCGGTGCTCCTTGTAGTAGGGCGCGTCGGGAAGCATCTGGTTCCGGCCGGTGAGCACACCGTCGGCCTCGTCGACGAACCGGCCGTAGCACTTGCCCTTCAGCGTCTCGGCCACGACCTTCTGCACGTCCGGGTTCAGCGGCTCGATGGTGTGCTCGAAGGCGGGCGGCACCACACCGGTCGCCGGGATCGGCTTCACCCGGCACTGGCCGCCGTCGAGGTGCCCGGTGGCGAACTCGCGCGCACTCCGCACCCCGGTGTACTTGGTCTGACCCGGAGTGTCGTCGCCCGCGTTCAGCTTCTTCATGAACGACGTGCCCGGGCAGTTCTCCTTGGCGATGTCCGCATCGCACGAGGCCGGCGAACCGTACTGGGCGGTGCCGACGGCGACGTAGGTGTCGACCTTCTTGTGGCCGCCCATCTCCTTGAGGTACCAGCGGGCGCTGATACCGCTGATGCTGTGCGTCACGATCGCGATCTTGTCGCGCGGATGCTCCTTGGCGAGACGGTCCACGGCGCCGCCGATGACCGCCGCGTCCGCACGCAGATCGACGCCCTTCACGTCCACCACGGTGGACGGGTAGCCGCGCGAGGTGAGATCCTGCGCCATCTGCTGGTAGGCCGGAGCCATCGACACACCGCTCACCGACTGACCCGGAGTGATGATCACCCGGGTGCCGGACGGAGCCGCTTCCGCGGTCGCGGGAGTCACGGCGAGCAACGCCGAACCGGCGGCGGACACGGCCAGGGCAACGGTGACGATCTTGTTCTTCAGCACGTACTAGAAGGTAACTTGCCCGGTACCGGGAGCGTTACCGAAATCCACACTTTGCCGCGGACATCACAACGAGACAGGCGCCTCGGGACGTGTCACCGCACCCAGGACCCCGACCGGACCCGCAGGCCGACCGCCGCCCACCGGGCACCCATGAACACCAGGAGCCCGGTCCAGATCCCGGCCAGCCCCCAGTCGAAGACCAGGGAGAGCCGAATGCACGGCAGGAACCCGCCGAGCGCACCGAGCAGCGTCGCCGTGCGGAGATAGGCGACGTCACCGGCACCGAGGAGCACGCCGTCGAGTGCGAACACGATCCCGGCGATCGGCAGCATCGCGACCAGGAACCACCAGGGCGTCCGGGTGGCCGCGAGGATCTCGGCGTCGTCGGTGAAGATCCGCGGGATCACCGCGGCCCCGGCCGCGAATCCCACCGCGAGCAGCCCGGAGAGACCCAGGGACAGCAGCGTCGCCCGCCGCGCATCGCTCCGAGCGGCGGCGAAGGCCCCGGCCCCGAGCGCGGCACCGACCAGTTGCTGCGCCGCGACGGCCAGCGAGTCGAGCAGCAGCGCGATGAACTCCCACAGCTGCAGCACCAACTGGTGCGCCGCCACCTGGGCGACGCCGAAACGCGCCGCCACCGCGGCGGCCGAGACGAAGCAGATCTGGAACGACGCACTGCGCAGGATCAGGTCTCGGGCCATCGTGAGCTGCGCACGCATCACCGGCCAGTCGGGCCGGAGCGCCGCCCCGGAACCGGACTCCCGCACCAGGTGCACGACGAACGCGCCCCCGGTGAGCCCCTGCCCCACCAGGTTCGACACCGCGCTGCCCGCCAGCCCGAGCTGCGGCGCCCCGGCCAGACCGTGCACCAGGACCACGCACAGCACCGCCGACACCCCGAGTCCGACGGTCACGTACCGCACCGGTCTCCGGGCCTCCTGCACGCCGCGCATCCACCCGTTCCCCGCCATCGAGAGCAGGATCGGCGGCACCCCGAACACGGCGATCCGCACCCAGGACGCCGCGGCGGCCGCGACGTCGTCGTCGGGCACCAGAGCCCGCATCACCGAAGGCGCCAGCGGATACACGACGGCGACGATCAGCGCGCCGACCCCCGCCGCGATCCAACCGGCCTGGACGCCCTCGCGTACGGCGGCGGCGCGGTCGCCGGCGCCGAAGGCGCGCGCCGACCGCGCCGTGGTCCCGTAGGCCAGGAAGGTGAGCTGCGTGCTGACCATCGCCAGCACCAGCGTCGCGACGGTGAGCGCCGCGAACTCGGTGCCGCCGAGCCGTCCGACCACGGCCAGGTCGAGCATCAGGTACAGCGGCGGCGCGATGAGCACCACCAGCGCGGAACCGGCGAGCCGCAGGAACCTGGTCGGCGGGCTCGCCGCGACGGCCGAGATTACAGCGCCTCTCGCAACCGGGCGACGACCTCGTCCGCCGAACCGGCGTCGCTGTACCCGGCCGCGCGGGTGTGTCCGCCGCCGCCGAACGCCGCCGCGATCGGCACCAGGTCGACGGCCGCCTTGCTGCGCAGCGAGACGTTCCAGTGCCCGGGGGCGGACTCCTTGAACACGGCCGTCACATCGGCTTCCCGCGCGGTGCGCACGATGCCGACGACGCTCTCGCCGTCCTCCCAGTCCAGGCCCGCCATCAGGTCGGCGTGCATCACCGCCACGACCAGGCCCGCCCCGCCGCACGCGGACTCGTCGAGCACCGCGGTGTCGAGGACGCCGGACACCATGGTCAGCCAGTCGAACGGATGCGAATCCATCAGGATCCTGTTCCAGTACGCCGAGTCCACCCCGGCCGCGGTGAGCCGTCCGGCCACCGTGAACGACGCCGGGCGCGCCCATTTGAACGAGCCGGTGTCGGTGACCAGTCCCGCGAACAGGCACGTCGCGATGTCCGCGGTGAGTTCGGTCCCGAGGGCGTCGATCACGTCGAGGATCAGCACCGCGGTGCAGTCCGCGGTCGGATCGATCAGGTCGAGATCGGCGTACCCCTCGTTCGACACGTGGTGATCGATGCAGACCGTGCGGTCGGACGCGGCGAACACCGCGGCCAGACCGCCGATGCGCTCGAGCGTGGCCGCGTCGACGACCACCGTCACCGGGGCGGGCGGCAGCGCGTCGTCGGACACGATCAGCTCCGAACCCGGCAGCTGCCGGAGGGAACCGGGCAGCGGTTCGGGTCCGGGGAACGAGACGGCGACGTCCGCCCCGCGCCCGCGCAGGGCCTGGCCCAGCGCGAGCGCACTGCCGATCGTGTCGGCATCGGGGCGGACGTGGCTGATGATCGAGACCCGCTCAGCGGCGCTGAGCAGTTCGGCGATCCGAGTGGCAGAGGCTGCGGTCACCCGCGGGCCCCGGCCGGATCGTCTCCGGCCTCGTCCTCGTCGTGCTTGTACGGATCGGCCTCGCCTGCCGGGGTGGCCCCCGCCGCGGCGCGGGCCACCAGCTCGTCCTGCGCGCGGGCGCGGGCCAGCAGCTCGTCCATCGCCCGCGTCGCGTCCGGAACGGTGTCCAGCTCGAAACGCAGGGTCGGGGTGAACCGGACCCCGGTGCCCGCGCCCACGAGGGAGCGCAGGGCACCGGTGGCCTTGGCCAGACCTGCGGCCGCCTCCGCCACGTCGGGTTCGTCGTCGACCGACGCCCCCATCACCGTGTAGAAGACGGTCGCGTCGTGCAGATCCCCGGTGACCCGGCAGTCCGTGATGGTCACGTGTGCCAGTCGAGGATCCTTGATCTCCGTGCCGATCGCCGAGGCGACGATCGTGGTGATCCGCTTGGCGAGCCGGGCGGCTCGTGCGTGGTCCACCATCAGTCTCGCGCCTTCTCCACCATCTCGTAGGTCTCGATGATGTCACCGATCTTGATGTCGGAGTAGGTCAGCGTCAGACCGCACTCGTAACCGTCGCGGACCTCGGTCACGTCGTCCTTCTCCCGGCGCAGCGAGCTGACCGTGAGGTTCTCCGCCACGACGTTGTTGTCGCGGAGCAGACGTGCCTTGGCGTTGCGGCGGACGACACCCGACTGCACCATGCAGCCCGCGATGTTGCCGACCTTGGACGACTTGAAGATCGCGCGGATCTCCGTGCGGCCCAGCTCGACCTCTTCGTAGATCGGCTTGAGCATGCCCTTGAGCGCGGCCTCGATCTCCTCGATGGCCTTGTAGATCACCGAGTAGTACCGGATCTCGACGCCCTCGCGGTTGGCCAGCTCGGTGGCCTTGCCCTCGGCGCGCACGTTGAAGCCGATGATGATCGCATCCGAGGCCGCCGCCAGGTTGACGTTGGTCTCGGTGACGCCGCCGACACCGCGATCGATCACGCGGAGCTGCACCTCGTCGTCGATCTCGATCCCGAGGAGAGCCTCCTCGAGGGCCTCGACCGTACCGGAGTTGTCGCCCTTGAGGATCAGGTTGAGCTGGCTGGTCTCCTTGAGCGCCGAATCCAGGTCTTCCAGGCTGATCCGCTTGCGGCTGCGGGCGGCCAGTGCGTTGCGCTTGCGCGCGGCACGACGGTCGGCGATCTGCCGCGCGATGCGGTCCTCCTCGACCACCAGCACGTTGTCGCCGGCACCCGGCACCGAGGTGAAGCCGATGACCTGCACCGGACGCGACGGGTACGCCTCGACGACGTCGTCGCCGTGCTCGTCGACCATGCGCCGGACACGACCGTAGGCGTCGCCGGCGACGATCGAGTCGCCCACGCGCAGCGTGCCGCGCTGGATCAGGACCGTCGCCACCGGACCGCGACCGCGGTCCAGGTGCGCCTCGATGGCCACGCCCTGCGCGTCCATCTCCGGGTTGGCCCGCAGATCGAGCGACGCGTCGGCCGTCAGCAGCACCGCTTCGAGCAGGCTCTCGATGTTCTCGCCCTGCTTGGCGGAGATGTCGACGAACATGGTGTCGCCGCCGTACTCCTCGGGGACCAGACCGTACTCGGTGAGCTGTCCGCGGATCTTCTGCGGATCGGCGCCCTCCTTGTCGATCTTGTTGACCGCGACCACGACGGGCACGTCGGCGGCCTGCGCGTGGTTCACCGCCTCGACCGTCTGCGGCATGACGCCGTCGTCCGCCGCGACCACGAGGATCGCGATGTCCGTCGCCTTGGCGCCGCGGGCACGCATGGCCGTGAAGGCCTCGTGACCGGGGGTGTCGATGAACGTGATCAGACGCTCTTCGCCGTTGAGGTCGGTCATCACCTGGTACGCACCGATGTGCTGGGTGATGCCGCCGGCCTCGCCCTCGCCCACGTTCGCCTTGCGGATCGTGTCGAGCAGTCGGGTCTTGCCGTGGTCGACGTGACCCATGACGGTGACCACCGGCGGACGCTGCGCGAGGTCCTCCTCGCCGCCCTCGTCCTCGCCGTAGGTGAGGTCGAAGCTCTCCAGGAGCTCGCGGTCCTCGTCCTCCGGGCTGACGACCTGGACGACGTAGTTCATCTCGCCGCCGAGCAGCTCCAGCGTCTCGTCGTTCACCGACTCGGTCGCGGTGACCATCTCGCCGAGGTTGAACAGCGCCTGGACCAGCGAGGCCGGGTTGGCGCCGATCTTGTCGGCGAAGTCCGACAGCGAGGCGCCGCGGGCGAGACGGATCGTCTCACCGTTGCCGTGCGGCAGCCGGACGCCGCCGACGGCGGGCGCCTGCATCGAATCGTATTCCTGCCGCTTCTGCCGCTTGGACTTGCGGCCCTTGCGGGGCGCGCCGCCGGGACGACCGAAGGCGCCCGCGGTGCCGCCGCGACCGCGGCCACCGCCGCCGCCACCCGGACGACCGCGGAAACCGCCGCCCGCTGCGGGAGCGCCGCCGCCACCGCCGCCGGGACCACCGCGGTAGCCGCCGCCACCGCCGCCGCCGGGACCACCGCGACCGGGGCCGCCACGGCCACCGGGACGGGCGTCCGGACGAGCCGCACGCTGCGGCATCGCACCCGGGCTCGGGCGCGGAGGCATGCTGCCGGGGCTGGGACGGGGACCGCCCTGACCCGGAGCCGGACGACCGCCCGCGGCCGGACGGCCACCGCCCGGACGCGGACCGGCCTGGCCCGGTCCCGGACGCGGACCGCCCTGACCGGGACCCGGGCGCGGACCGCCCTGCGGACGCGGCGCGGGAGCCGGAGCGGACGAGTACGGGTTGTTGCCCACGCGCGGCTGACGCGGCGCGGGACGCGGGCCCGGACGGGGTCCGGGAGCACCCGGCTTGGCACCCGGAGCCGCCGACGGCTTGGCCGCCGCGGGCTTCGGGGCCGCAGGCTTCTGCGGAGCGGGCTTGGCCGCGGCAGGCTTCTGCGGGCCGGGCTTCTGCGCGGCCGGCTTCTGCGGAGCGGGCTTGGCCGCCGCAGGCTTCTGCGGGGCCGGAGCCGGAGCCGGGGCGGGTGCCGCGGGCTTCGGCGCGGCCGGCTTGGGCGCACCGGGCTTGGGGCCCGAGGACGGCTTCGCCGGACCCGGCTTGACACCGGACGACGGCTTCGGGGTCGCCGCGGGACGGGGACCGGGCTTCTTCGCCGCGGCGGCGGGCGACGCTGCGGCCGCCTCGTTCTTGCCGCCGGAGTCTCCGGCGGACTTGAAGGACTCGCGGAGTCGACGGGCCACGGGGGGCTCTACTGTCGACGACGCGGATTTGACGAATTCACCCTGGTCCTTCAAACGCTCCAGCACCTGCTTGCTGGAGACGCCGAGTTCCTTGGCCAATTCGTGGACGCGGGGCTTCGGTGCCACTGCTCTCCTCACTTGGAGGCCGAGCGGGCTTCCGCTGCGGCCTCGGTTTAACTGACGAACGTGCTCATCGTGGCGACTTCACGGTGTGCTCATGATCTTCTACTCACCTGTCCTGACTCCCTGCGGAGCCCTCATGGCCGGCCTCGCCGAAAATTTCGACGAGGTCGTCCGGATGCACTTTCAGTCCGCGCACCCGGAGGGCCGGTCCGAAGGCCTGGCGCCGCACCGCCGCAGTCACGCAGGACTGCGACGGGTGCAGCCACGCACCACGTCCCGGCAGGCTCTTCCGGCGATCGATCACCAGACGGACACCGTTGTCGGAGTCATCGCCGGGCACACCTATCACCGCCACCCTGACCAGCTCTGTGACCGGGCCGCGTTCACGGCAGCCCAAGCACATGCGGATCGGATGTGTCGACTCTGGAAGAACCACCGATCAGTCTAACTCATTCCCGGACTCTTCGGAGACTCCGGAACCGGCGGCCGCTGTGTCACTGGTCTCCGCGTCCGAACGGATGTCGATGCGCCACCCCGTCAGACGGGCCGCGAGACGGGCGTTCTGGCCCTCCTTGCCGATCGCCAGCGAGAGCTGGTAGTCGGGGACGACGACGCGCGCGGCCTTCGCCTCGGCGTCGATCACCTCCACCGAGACCACCTTGGCCGGCGAGAGCGCGTTGCCGACGAACTGCGCCGGATCGGTCGAGTAGTCGATGATGTCGATCTTCTCGCCGCCGAGCTCGCTCATCACGTTGCGGACGCGCTGCCCCATCGGGCCGATGCACGCCCCCTTGGCGTTCAGACCGGCGACACCGGTGTGCACGGCGATCTTGGAACGGTGTCCGGCCTCGCGGGCCACCGAGACGATCTCCACCGAGCCGTCGGCGATCTCCGGGACCTCCAGCGCGAACAGTTTGCGGACCAGGTTCGGGTGGGTCCGCGACAGCGTGATCTGCGGGCCGCGGAGACCGCGGGTCACCCCGACCACGTAGCACTTGACGCGGTCGCCGTGCCGCAGCTTCTCGGTGGGCACCTGCTCGCCGGGCGGGATCACGCCCTCGGTGGCGTTGGCGTCGGTGCCGATCTGCACCACGATGAGCCCCTTGGACTTGGCGCGGGCGTCGGCCTGCACCACGCCGCCGACGATCTCGCCCTCGTGCGCCACCAGTTCGCCGAACTGCTTCTCGTTCTCGGCGTCGCGCAGCCGCTGCAGGATCACCTGACGGGCGGTGGTGGCGGCGATCCGGCCGAAGCCCTCGGGGGTGTCGTCGTACTCGTGGACCACGACACCGGTCTCGTCCACCTCCTGAGCCATCACGCGGACCTCGCCCGACTTGCGATCGATGTCGATGCGCGCATGCGGGGCGAAGCCGTCGGTGTGCCGGTAGGCGGTGAGCAGGGCCGTCTCGATCGCGGTGATCACGGTGTCGGCCGGGATGCCCTTGTCGGACTCGATCAACCGCAGCGCGGTGACGTCGATGTGCATGGTGGTGACTCCTATTCGTTTGTCGTATTGAGTTGTCTGGACAGGACGGGTGGTTCCGGGCGCGGTCTCCGCGGAGACCCGGGCGCACAGGGCTGTGGGACACCGCCCGGCGAGCGGACGGCGGCCGGACGGTGCGGAGGGGACGACGCTCAGCCGGCGGGCTCGCGGCGGCGGGCGATCTCGTCGTCGTCCAGGCCGCAGCGACGCAGTTCGGCCGGTCCGGGCCGGGTGAAGTCGACCTCGATCACGGCGCGCTCGATCTCGGCGAACGGCACGACGGTGGTGCTCATCCGGCCCTTCACGTTGTGCAGCAGGGTGACCGCGTCGTCGTCGACGTCGCAGATCCGGCCGAGCACCTCGCTCGGGGCATCCTCTCCGGTCCGGGTGAGCGCGACCCTGCGCCCGCGGTTGCGCCGCCAGTGCCGCGGCAGGGTCAGCGGCCGCCCGATGCCGGGGGTGCTCACCTCGAGGTCGTAGGGATCGTCGTCGAACAGGTCCGTGTCGTCGAGCGCCTCGGAGAACGCCCGGCTCACCTCGGCCAGGGCGTCGAGACTCGCGCCGCCGTCGCGGTCGACGGTGATGCGCACCTCGCGGTGCGTCGCGGGCCCCTTCACGACGACGTCTTCGAGGTCGTAGCCCAGGGACTCGGCGATCGGTCCCACGACGTCGCGGATCCGCTCCTGCGCCGTCTCGCTCATCGCGCCTCTCCTCGTCGTTCCGTAGTGGTTCGTGTCGTCGTCGTGCGGGTGCGGTCGTCGCGTGTCGCGGCGCCGACGCGCCGGGAGACCGCGGTCGCCACAGGACATTTCATTCTAGTCCATGACGCGCCGGAGCCATGGACACGTCGGGCCCCGACGACGAAGCTGGCAGAATCGGCCGGGTGACATCCGCTTCCCCGACCCCGTCCCGTCCTCCGGCCGCCTCCGGACCGACCCGCCGCGCCCTGTTCCGCGGCGGCGCCGGCCTGGTG
Source organism: Gordonia sp. (in: high G+C Gram-positive bacteria) (assembly GCF_047600385.1). Classification (GTDB taxonomy): domain Bacteria; phylum Actinomycetota; class Actinomycetes; order Mycobacteriales; family Mycobacteriaceae; genus Gordonia. The sequence continues at coordinate 3,445,695 of NZ_JASGKZ010000001.1, forward strand.
ATCGTCGCGGCCGCCGGCTCCGCGGTGAGCGCCTGCACGGTCGGCCCGTCCGAGGCCGAGATCACCGCCGCGCTCCTGGCCCCCCTCGCCCGGACCGCCGACGTGCAGCGCAGGCAGGCCGAGCAGCTCGCCCCGCGCGAGACCTCGTACACGGCGGCGCTCACCCAGATCGCGAAGGAACGCGGCGAACACGCCCGCGCCCTGCTCGACGAGATCAACCGGCTCCACGCACCGGCCGCGGCGCAGGCGTCCGCCGCCCCGACCGAGGACGACGAGACGGTGACCCTGGACGCCTTCGGCAAGGCTCTCTCGACCGCCGCCCGCGATGCCGCCGACGCCGCCGCGACCTCGTCGGGCTTCGTCGCCGGTCTGCTCGCGTCCATCAGCGCCTCGTGCGCGACACTGAAAGAGGTCCAGCTCGCATGACCGCCGACACCGACGCCCTCGACCACGCCGCCGACGCCGAGAGCGCCGCGATCTTCGCCTACGGCGTCACCACCGCGTTCATCGGTTCCGGTGAGCGCGGCACCGTCGCCGAGTTCATCGCCGCGCACCGGGTCCGCCGTGATTCGCTGAACCGCGACCTGGTCTCGCTCGGCGCCGACGAGCAGGTCGCCGCGGCGGGCTACCGGCTGCCGGAGAAGATCACCGATCCGACGACCGCGGCCGGCGCGCTGCTCACCGCCGAGGAGGAGTGCGCCCGCGCCTACCGCGCGATGGCCGAGCAGGTCAGCAGTCGTGATCTGCGCAGACGTGCGGTCGACGGGCTCACCGAATGCGCGAAACGCGCCGCGCACTGGCGCGGAGTGCTCAAGAGGTCGCCGGTGACCGTCGCCTTCCCGGGCGCCGCGAAGAACTGACCGCGCACCGAACGCGCCGGAGCCGAACGACGACGACCGCGCGCCCTCCCGGTCGGGAGGGCGCGCGGTCGTTCCGTCTGCGGCGGTGTCGCCGGAGCGGTCAGCCGCGGGTCGCGGCCACCACGGCGTCGGCGGCCTCGGCGATCGGGACCGCCGCGGCCTCCCCGGTGGCGCGGTCGCGGATCTCGACGGTCCCCTCGGCCCAGCCGCGGCCCACGACCACGACGGTCGGCATGCCCAGCAGCTCGGAGTCCTTGAACTTCACCCCCGGCGACGCCTTGCGGTCGTCGAAGAGCACGTCCAGGCCCTGCGCGTCGAGCCGGTCGGCCAGCTCCTGCGCACCGGCGACGGCGGCCGCATCCTTGTTGGCGATCACCAGGTGGACGTCGAACGGGGCCACCTCGCGCGGCCAGACGAGGCCCTTGTCGTCGTGCATCTGCTCGGCCAGGACGGCGACCATGCGCGAGACGCCGAGCCCGTACGAGCCCATCGTGACGCGGACGGGCTTGCCGTTCTCGCCCAGCACGTCGAGCCCGAAGGCGTCGGCGTACTTGCGGCCGAGCTGGAAGATGTGGCCGATCTCGATGCCTCGGGCGGCCTCGAGCACGCCGGCGCCGTCGGGCGACGGATCGCCCGCGCGCACCTCGGCGGCCTCGATGGTGCCGTCCGGGGTGAAGTCGCGGCCGGCGACCAGACCCACCACGTGCTTGCCCTGCTCGTCGGCGCCGGTGATCCAGGCGGTGCCGGTCACCACGCGCGGGTCGACCAGGTAGGTGCCGCCGGCCGCCTGCACGCCCTTCGGGCCGATGTAGCCGCGGACCAGCGCCGGATTGGCGGCGAAGTCGGCGTCGTCGAGCATCTCCACCTCGGCGGGTTCGACCGACGACTCCAGACGCTTGAAGTCCACCTCGCGGTCGCCGGGGACGCCGATGCCGGTGATCTCCCAGTCCTTGCCGGGCCTGCGGATCTTCACCAGGATGTTCTTCAACGTGTCCGCGGCCGTGTACTCGCCGTCGAGCACCTGATTGGCCCAGTCGACCAGCGTCGCGATGGTCGGCGTCTCCCCGGTCTCGTGGACCTCGGCCGCGGGCGCGTCGTCGTACGGCAGCGGCTGGGGCGCCGGGGTCACGACGGCCTCGACGTTCGCGGCGTAGCCGGATTCGGCGCAGCGAACGAAGGTGTCCTCACCCACCTCGCACTCGGCCAGGAACTCCTCGGAGGCGCTGCCGCCCATGGCGCCCGACGTGGCCGCCACGATGACGTACTTCACGCCGAGACGGTCGAACACCCGCTGGTAGGCGGCGCGGTGCAGGTCGTAGGAGCGCTGCAGGCCCGCGTCGTCGACGTCGAACGAGTACGAGTCCTTCATGACGAACTCGCGGCCGCGCAGCAGGCCCGCGCGCGGGCGCTCCTCGTCGCGGTACTTGGTCTGGATCTGGTACAGGATCACCGGGAGATCCTTGTACGAGCTGTACTCCCCCTTCACCAGCTGGGTGAACAGCTCCTCGTGGGTCGGACCGAGCATCATGTCGTTGCCCTTGCGGTCCTTGAGCTTGAAGACGTTGTCGCCGTACTCGGTCCAGCGGCCGGAGGTCTCGTAGGGTTCGCGCGGCAGCAGCGCGGGCAGCAGGATCTCCTGCGCGCCCATCGCGTCCATCTCCTCGCGCACCACGTTCTCGATGTTGCGGAACACCTTGAGGCCCAGCGGCAGCCACGAGTAGATCCCCGGCGCCGCGCGACGGATGTATCCGGCCCGGACCAGCAGCTTGTGGCTGGGCACCTCGGCGTCGGCGGGGTCGTCGCGCAGCGTGCGCAGGAACAGGGAAGACATACGCGTGATCACGAGGTCAAGCTTAGTGAGCCGCCGCACGAACGCGACATCCCGCCTCCCCGAACGCGATGCGAGGGAGGGGCGGGACGTCGGACGAGGGTCGCGCTCGGCGTCAGCGGATCGGGGACTTCTCCGACGGCGCCCGCTCCCCCGGCGGTATCCGCTCCGCTTCGGGAGCGGGTACCGACGCGCCCCGGTCCCGCTCCCGGGTCCGGCCGACCGTCGCGAGGACCAGCACCAGCACCGCGCCGAGGAGCGCGGGCACCATGAACGCCAGCAGACCGGACCGCGCGGTGACGAAGATCGCGCCGATCTGCGGGCCGAGGATGCCGCCGACGCGCCCCAGACCGAGGCAGAACCCGATCGCCGAGGCCCGCGCGGAGGTCGGGTAGTGCGCGGCGATCACGCCGTACATGAGCGTGCTGGTGCCGATGGTGCCGACGCCGGCGAGGAACGCGGCGACGAACAGGATCACGGGGCCGAGGTCGCCGCTGAACGCCAGCACGAACAGCGAGAACGCGCCCAGCAGAAAGTACGGGACCACGGTGCGCGTCGCCCCGCCGCGATCGGCCAGGTTCGCGCCGACGATCGTGCCGACCACCGCGCCGATCTGCAGCATCATCAGCGCGAGGATTCCCGTCGCGCCACCGAAGTCCATCTCGCCGACCATGCTCGGCAGCCAGGTGCTCGGCCCGTAGGTGAGGATCTGCGTGCAGAACATGACGAGGGTGAAGACGATCGTGGCGATCACGTACCTCGGGGTGAAGAGCAGCCGGACACCGGACGGCGCGTTCGACGACGCGTTCCCCGGGGCGGTCTCGACGGCGCCGGACTCCGGCAGGCCGACGGCGATGCTCACGCCGTAGCGGGTCGCGACGCGCTCGGCCTCGTCGTGCCTGCCGCGAGCGGCGAGATATCCGGGCGACTCGGGCAGCAGGAGGTGGAGGACCGGGGCGAGCAGCAGCCCGAGTCCGCCGACGGCGTACATCCAGCGCCACGCCTCGTTCGCGGGATCGGCCGCGGAGATCACCTCGGCGCTCGGCAGGACCGCCAGTCCGACGAGAGTCGCCAGGACCCCGCCCACCGGGTAACCGATCAGCGTCATGCCGTTGAACAGCTGACGTCGACGGGCCGGCGCGAACTCGCTCGCGATCGACACCGCGGACGGGACCACCGCGCCCAGGCCGACGCCGGACAGGACCCGGCCCGCCGCGAAGAGTTCGAACGAGGGCGCGAAGGCGCACACCAGGCAGAGGACGGAGAACACCGCGACACCGCTGATCATCACCACCCGTCGGCCGATCCGGTCGGCCAGCGGCCCGGCGACGAGGAAGCCGATCATCAGTCCGGCGAGGGTCAGACTGTGCACGTTCGCGACGGCGGCCTTGTCCACGCCGAACTGCTTCATCAGCGATCCGGTGGTGGTGCCGTAGACCACGAGGTCGTAACCGTCGAGCAGGATCGTGGTGAAGCAGAGCATCAGCACGAACCCGGGGGTCCGGGTGAAGGGTCGGGGCATCGGTTCGCTTTCCGGGGATCTCGGTGGAGAGGTGCCGACCGCGGCGGGCGCCGACGTGTCACACCTCACTGTCGTGATTCGAATGTAACGACCGACACCTTTCGTGATCTATCCGAAAAGCGAAGAGCCGCTTGAGGAATCGCGAAGTGGACATTTCCCTGAGAGCAACCGGATGCGGGTTGGCTAGGGTGTTCGGGTGCGCGTGATCCTTCCTCCCTCCGAGACCAAGTCCGACGGCGGCCGCGGTGCGCCGCTCGACCTGGAGGCGCTCTGCCTCCCGGAGCTGAACGCGGTACGACGACGCCTCGCCGACGCCCTCGTCGAGTTGTCCGCCGACCTGGACGCGTCACAGAAGGCGCTCGGCCTCGGCAGGGCGCAGCTGGCCGAGGTGGACCGCAACGCCGAACTCTTCCTCTCGCCGACGCGGCCGGCCGTCGAGCGCTACACCGGCGTCCTGTACGACGCCCTCGACCACCGCGGCATGACGCGCGCGTCGAAGACCAAGGCCGCCGACCGGCTGATGATCGGTTCGGCGCTGTTCGGGGTGGTGGCCGCGACCGACCCGATCCCGGCGTACCGGCTGTCCGGCGGATCCCGGCTGCCCGGATTCGGCACCCTGGCCTCGGTCTGGAAGCCGGTGCTCTCCCCCGCGCTGGAGGAGATCGACGACTTCGTGCTCGATCTGCGCTCGGGTGCGTATCTCTCCCTCGGCCCGATCCGCGGGGCGGTCACGGCGACGGTGGTGACCGAGCAGCCCGACGGTTCCCGGAAGGTGGTGAGCCACTTCAACAAGCACTACAAGGGCCTGATCGCCCGCGATCTGGTGAAGACGCGGGCCAAGGTGGGAGACGTCGACAAGCTCGCCGCGGTGCTCTCGGATGCGGGCCACCGGATCGAGATCACCTCGCCGACGGAGATCACCGTCGTCACGGAGTGACCCGGTCCCGGGCAGGCACGACGTCGGCCGGGGCCGTCCCCAGTTCCCGCCCGGTGTGTCGCGTGTCCTCTTCCGTGTCGCGCACCATCCATGAGACGCGACATGGAAGAGGACACGCGACACACCCGTCCGCCGACAGCCGACCACCGTGTTCCGCGTCACGTCCTCCCTGCGACGGCCCTCCCTCCGTTGGCTGAGCAGCCGGAGGAACGAAGTGACGCCGGCTTGTCGAAGCCCCGCGCCCGGTAAGGCACGCCACTCCTCCGACACACCACTCCTCCGGCGTGTCGCGACTCCTCTTCCGTGTCGCGCACCGTCCATGAGACGCGACACGGAAGAAGGCACGCGACACGGCCCCACGATGACGTCGGGCACGCGACACCACGCCGCGCCGGGAGACCGCACCCGCGTGGCGTCACCTGCGGGTCGGCGTCACACCCCGAGTAGAGGTCAGAGCGCGCGGCGGTCGAAGTTCTGCAACCACTCGTTCGGGTCGACGTCGTCGTCCTCGTCCGGGGTCTCGGCGACGGGCTCGCCGTACCGCTGCTCGGTCACCTGGACCCTCTGCGCACGCACCCGCCCGTAGCCGTAGGCGCCGGCCATGAAGATCACGCCGGTCACGAACCCGACCGTCATCTGCGTCATCCCCGATTCGCCGCCGCTCGATCCGCCGCCGTCGGCGCCGCGGGAGACCTGCATGATCCAGCCGTTGAGGGCGAGGACCGCGAGCCCGCCGAAGAGCACCGGTACCCCGACCACGAGCCAGGGGTTCGACGACACCGGTGCGATCTCCCGCGACCGCCGGAACCACTGCCACACCGACATCACGACGACGGCGACGCCCACCAGCACCGCGGTGAGCCACGGCACGAACCACCACGAACCGACACCGGCGACGAGCAGGGTCAGCCCGCAGAACGTGCCGACGATCCAGCCGCCGGGACTCGTGCGGGGGGTGGTCGTCGTCGAACTCACAGCCCGATCGCCCGTTCGGCGTCGTCGAACGCGGCCACCGGCCCGACGACGACGATCGCCGGCGGCGCCAGCTCCTGCTCCCGCGCGGTCTGCGCGGCGTGTGCCAGATCGGTGCGGATCAGTCGCTGATCCGGCCGCGAGGCGTTCTCGATCAGCGCGACCGGGGTGTCTCCGGCCTTGCCGCCGTCGAGCAGCGCCGTGGCGAACGCATCGAGGCGCTGCACCGCCATCATCAGCACCAGGGTGCCGCGGAGCTTGGCGAGCGCGTCCCAGTCGGTCAGCGATTCGGGATGTCCGGGGGCGACGTGCCCGGACACGATCACGATCTCGTGTGTCACGCCGCGGTGGGTCACCGGGATCCCGGCGAGCGCGGGCGCGGAGATCGGCGACGTCACGCCGGGCACCACGGTCACCGGCACCCCGGCCGCCACGCACGCCTGCAGTTCCTCGTATCCGCGGCCGTAGACGTACGGGTCGCCGCCCTTGAAGCGCACGACGAACTTGCCGGCCTGCGCTCGCTCCACCAGGAGCTCGTTGATCTTCTCCTGGCGCATGGCGCGGCCGTACGGCACCTTCGCGGCGTCGATCACCTCCACCTGCGGGCCGAGTTCGTCGAGCAGCGCGCCCGGGGCCAGACGATCGGCGACGACCACGTCGGCCTGCGCCAGCAGGCGACGCCCGCGGACCGTGATCAGTTCGGGATCGCCGGGCCCGCCGCCCACCAGGGCCACGCCGGGGGCGTGCGGTTCGCGGTCCAGACTCAGCGTCGTCCCGTCGGCCAGCGCGGAGCTGATCGCCGCACGCACCGCCGCGGACAGCCGGTGGTCGCCGCCGGCGAGCACCCCGAACTGCACTCCGCCGTCGCCGACCACGCCGTGGCGGCCGGAGGCCGGGGTGACGGCCGTGCCCTCGCGGGCGTCGTCGGCGCGGACGCAGAAGATCCGCCGCTGCGTGGCCTCGGCGACCACCGCGGCGTTCACCTCGGGGTCGTCGGTGCAGGCCATCGCGTACCAGGCGCCCTCCAGGTCGCCTGCGGCGTAGGCGCGGGTATGCACCGTGACCGCGGGTTCGGCCTCGACGGTCGGCCGCGGGTCGACGGCGATCACGTGCACGTCGGCGCCGGAGGCGATCAGATTGGGCAGCCGCCGCTGCACCACACCGCCGCCACCGACCACCACGACCTTGCGTCCGGCGAGGTCGAGCCCGGCCAGATAGTGTCCATCACCCATGCTCGAAAGCCTACTTCTCCCCGTGTTACGGCCCGATGACCGGCGTTCGGAAACGGTTCCCGACCATGCCGACCATCTGGTCCTCGATATCCGAGCAGGAGAGGCTTCGACTCGCCCCGCTCACTGCGTTCGCGGGGCGGCTCAGCCGTCGGAGGAGACACGCCATCGTCTACGCAGACGCGACACGGAGGCTCGACTGTCGGATTGATTCAGGACGCCGCCATCGGTGAGGACGCCGTCGTCGGGTAGACGCGACGGGGCGGCTCGACCGTCCGGGAGGGGCGCCGCATCGTCGTTGAACCGGGGCGTGTCGCGTGTCCTCTTCCGTGTCGCGCGCCGTCCATGAGGCGCGACATGGAAGAGGACACGCGACACGCCGGGCGCGGGAAGAAGAATCCGTGGCACCCGACACCGAAGCGAGCACCGCGGGGAAACCGCAGAGGAAAGAGGAAAGCAGACGCCCCCGAACGGCGGCGGCACCCCGGCCGAAACCCGGACGACCGAATCCGGACCGGGTCAGGCGCTCTTGGCTCGTTCCCGGGCCAGCGCCCGCTCGCGGGCGGCCTCGAACTTGGTCACCTTGACGTTCATCTGCGCCAGGAACTCGGCCAGCTTCTCCCGGTACATCTCGCCGAGCGGGCCGAAGTCGTCGCGCTCGAAGATCCGCCACTTGCGCAGCACCGGCATCACGACGTCCTCCATGTGCTGCGGGAGGTCGTAGATGCCGCCCTTGGCGATCAGGACCGCGTTGCGGCGGAAGTTCGGCATGGTGGCGCCGGGCATTCGGAAGTTCGAGACGATCGCGTAGATGGCGGCCATCGCCTCGTCGGGCACCAGGTCGAGGGCTCCGGAGACGATGTTCCGGTAGAACAGCATGTGCAGGTTCTCGTCGGCGGCCACCCGCTGGAGCATGCGGTCGGCGATCGGATCGCCGCACGCCTTGCCGGTGTTGCGGTGGCTCACCCGGGTCGCGAGCTCCTGGAACGAGACGTAGGTGACGGCGAACAGCATGTCGTAGCTGTGGTCGCGCTGACCATCGTCCTCGGGCAGCGGATTGAAGCCCGCCGTCATGTGCTCCATCCGGATCTCTTCGAGTTCCACCGGGTCCACGCCGCGCGTCACCACCAGGTAGTCGCGCATCACCACCGAATGCCGGTTCTCCTCGGCCGTCCAGCGACCGACCCAGAAGCCCCAGGCGTCGTCGAGACTGAAGTTGTCGGCGATCACCCGGTGGTACGAGGGCAGATTGTCCTCGGTCAGCAGGTTGGTGATCATCGCGGCCTTCGCGGTCTCCGACAGCTTCGACTGCTCCGGATCCCAGTCGACGCCGCCGAGCATTGCGAAGTTGCGGCCGTCGTCCCACGGCACGTAGTCGTGCGGATGCCAGTCGCGGGTCATCTTCATGTGCCGCTCGACTTCGCCCTCGCACACCGGAAGCAGTTCACGGAGCAGGTCCGAGCCGCTCATCTTCTTTCCCAGCAGTGTGGTCATGCACTCCATCCTCATCGGGCGGCGCCGCCGGGTCGTGAGCCGTTGGTCCCGAACTCGCCGGGTCTCCCGGAGGGATTTCACCCGGGCCCTGCGGTACCGTTCCTTCCATGGCCACTCCTCCGTCCAGTGCGCCGGGGAAGCCCGTCCGGGTGTTCCTCGTCGACGACCACGAACTCGTTCGCCGCGGTCTGCGTGACCTGCTCGGCACCGCCCCCGACCTGCAGATCGTCGGTGAGGCCGCCACCGTCAAGGAGGCGATCACCGGGATCGGCGCCACGCGTCCCGACGTCGCCGTGCTCGACGTCCGGCTGCCCGACGGCAACGGGGTGGAACTGTGCCGCGAGGTGCGCTCCCGCAACTCCCGGGTGCGCTGCCTGATGCTCACCAGCTACGCCGACGACGACGCCCTGCTCGCCGCGGTCCTGGCCGGCGCCTCCGGTTTCGTGCTCAAGCAGATCCTCGGCCAGAACCTCATCGCCGCGGTCCGCACCATCGGGCAGGGCGGATCGCTCCTCGACGACCGGAGCACCGCCGCACTGCTGGCCAAGCTGCGCGACGGCAAGTCCGAGAAGAAGGACCCGCTCGCCGAGCTCACCGGACAGGAGCGCGAGGTGTTCCACCTGATCGGCGAGGGACTGACCAACCGGCAGATCGCCGAGCGGATGTTCCTGGCCGAGAAGACGATCAAGAACTACGTCTCGCACATCCTGGCCAAGCTGGACATGCAGCGCCGCACCCAGGTCGCGGTGATGGCGACCAAGCTCCGCGAACGCGAACGCTGAACCGATGTCGGGCGACGAGCGGGAGGCCGAGCCGGGTCGGGATCACGACGATCCCGACACCGCCGCGGTGGTCGCCGCCGAGGCCGTCGACGACGCCGAGACCGAGGCCGCCTACCGGCGCTTCGACGTCGAACTGGGCACCGCCGCCGTCGTCGCGGTGATGTTCGTGCTGCTGCGGCTGCTCGCCGTCGCACGATGGGACTGGCCGACGGTGGCCTCCATCTCCGACACCTTCGACTTCAGCGACTCGTTCGCCCTGGCCTTCGGCACCATCTCGGTGCAGCCGTGGGCCACCGGAGTCCTCACCGCGATCCTGCTCCCGCTGACCCTGATCCGCCTGTTCTGGCCGCTTTCCGGCGAGGCCCGGCGGATCGAGATCTCCACGATCCTCGCCGCGGTGGCGTTCGGCGTGATCGCGTTCGCGATGACCGTCACCTACCGGAATCCGTGGACCCTGATCGGCGCCGTCGGCGTCGGCGTCCTCCTGGTCCTGGTCCGGCTCTTCGCCAGCGAAGGCCGGGCCCGGCGCCTGGCGATCGCGGTCACCGGCCAGATCGCCGTCATCGCCAGCGTCGGCATCCTGTTCCTGGCCGTCGTCGACGACGACCCGTGGCTCGCGCACGAGCGGATCACCACCACTTCCGGGTACGGCACGTTCGACGGCTACGTCCTGGAGGCCACGCCCGGTTTCGTGCACGTCCTGACGCACGACCGCAAGGTGATCATCCTTCCGTCGAACACCGTGACCGGCCGGGAGATCCTGGACTGAGTCCCGGCTCGGGGAGCGACGGGGCGGGGCGGATCGCCTCCGTCAGACCGGCGGGAGCGGCACCTCCCAGATCAGCGTCGTGCCCTTGCCTGCGTAGGTGTCGACGGTGAAGTTGCCGTCGCACTCGTCGGCCCGGCGGGTGAGGTTGTCCAGTCCGCGATAGCCGACGTCGGTGGGGATCCCCTTCCCGTCGTCGGAGATCTCCACGGTCAGCACGTCGTCGGCCTCGATCCGCACCCCGATGCGGCTGGCTCCGGAGTGCCGCAGCGCGTTGGAGAGGCCTTCGCGCAGCACGGCCTCGATGTGCGGTCCGAGATGGTCCGGCACCAGGGTGTCGACCAGTCCGACGAAGGCCACGCTCGGCACGATCGGCGCGTGCCGGGCCAGTTCGGCCACGACGTCGAGCACCTTGCGGCGCAGCGTGACCGGTTCCCCGTTGATCGACGCCGACTGCAGGTCGAAGATCGAGGTGCGGATCTGGCCGATGGTGGCGTCGAGGTCGTCGATCACCTGCGCGATCCGGACCTCGAACTGGTCCGGGGCGGCCTGCATGGTCTGCAGCGACATGCCGACCGCGAACAGCCGCTGGATCACGTGGTCGTGCAGGTCGCGGGCGATCCGGTGGCGGTCCTCCAGCTTCTCCAGGTCGCGGGTGAGCTGCTGCTGTTCGGCGTAGGCGATGGCGAGCGAGGCCACCCGCGCCACCCCGGCCAGCCCGGCGATCTCCTCCGGTTCCCAGTTGGGGCGTTCCACGTGGGTCAGCACGATCGCGCCGTAGTCGCCGGGCGAGTGCTGCATCGGCTGAGCCGTCTTCCACCGGGCTCCGCGCCGCAGCCATTCGGCGTCGGCGCCCTGGGCCTCGCTCACGCTGAACGAGAGCCCGGGCCAGGTGATGGCCGAGGCGCCGACCGGGCGTCCGGTGTGGCCGTGCAGGCACGGTTCCCCGTTGTCGGAGGTGACGATGAAGACGTCGACGGCCCCGGTGAGCGCCGCGACGTCGGCGCACAGACCGTTGATCGTGTCCTCCAGCGCCAGCCCGGCCATCGGCTCGGAGCCGCGGTGCGCGAGGATCTCCATCCAGCGGTGCCGGGTGCGCTGGCGCTCGTACAGGCGGGCGTTCTCGACGGCGATGCCCGCCGCCACCGCGAGCACCGAGACGATCTGCTCGTCCTCCGGGGTGAACGCCGGCTTCGACTTCTTCTCGGTCAGGTAGATGCTGCCGAACAGTTCCCCGCGGACGATGATCGGCGCGCCCAGGAAGGTGTCCATCGGCGGGTGGTGCGGCGGGAAGCCGACCGAGGCGGAGTGCTGCGACAGGTGCGGGATCCGCAGGACCTCGGGACGATGCAGCAGTTCTCCGAGCACCCCGCGGCCGACCGGCAGCCCGCCCATCTGCGCGCGGACCCGCGTCGGGATCCCGGTGTAGACGAAGGCCTGCAGGCGCAGTTCCGGCCCGCGGACGCCGAGCGCGCAGTACTGCGCGTCGAGCACCGATGCCGCGACGTCGACGATGCGCTGCAGCGCGTCGGCCAGGTCCAGGCCCTGACCCACCATCAGCACCGCTTCGAGGAGTTCGCGGAGCACCGTCGGATCGGACCGTTCGGCGGTGAGCGCGTCGAGCGCGGTGCGCAACGCCTCCGAACCGGTCGGCATGGCCGCGCCGCGCGCCTCGCGCTGCGCCGTGAGGTCGGCGTAGTCGCCGCGCTCCTGGCCTGCCTGGTAGGTGCTCTCGGACGACGCTGACGTGCTCATGTCCCCTCACCGGGTGTCGACGGGACGGTCTGATCCGCCCCGGGTGCGATATCCGCCGCAGGTGTCGTGTCCGCCCCGGGTGCGGCGGCGGCCCGGACGAAGCGGGCGATCGCCGCGGGATGGCCCGCGGGATGCACGTGCAGGTACGACGCGTGGATCCTGCCGACGACGGCGCCGTCGTGCACGGGCCGCCCGTCGACGCCCCGCCACGCCCACGCGGCGCCGGGGTCGTCGTCGAAGTCGACGACGCTGCGGTGGAACTCGTGTCCGGTCACGCGCTCGCCCGCGGCGAAGAGCACCGAGTCGCGCAGGGCCACCGCGTCGCGGTAGCCGAGCGTCAGACGCGCCGAGAACGCTCCCCGGCCGGCGAGGGCCCCGGACATCGCGTGCCCGTCCAGGGTCTGCTGGAGGTAGAGCAGACCGGCGCATTCGGCGTGCACCGGCCGGCTGGCCGCCGCGTGCGCCCGCAGCGCCTCCCGCAGCGGCGTGTTGGCGCTCAGGGTCGCGGCGTGCTCCTCGGGGAAGCCGCCGCCGATCACCACCGCGGCGGTGCCGTCCGGGAGCGATTCGGAGAGCGGGTCGAAACCGATCGCCTCCGCGCCCGCGGCCGCCAGGAGTTCGGTGTGCTCGGCGTAGGAGAAGGTGAAGGCCGGGCCGCGGGCGACGGCCACGAGCGGTCGTGCGTCGCTCCCCCGGCCGGCGATCTCGTCGACGGCGTCCCAGGCCCGCACCGGCCCCGGCCGCGCGTCGCGTGCGGCCGCGACGAGCGCGGGCAGATCCAGCGCCGCACCCACCGTCGTCGACATCGCGGCGACCGCCGCCACCGCGTCGGTCGCCCGCTCGGCGGCCGGGATCAGCCCCAGGTGGCGGGACGGGACGGTGAGGTCGGGGTCGCGGCGGAGCGCGCCGAACACCTCCAGGCCGGCCCGCGCACACGCCTGCCGCAGCACCTCCTCGTGCCGGTCCGAACCCACCCGGTTCAGGATCACCCCGGTGATCCGCACCGCAGGCGAGTACCCGACGAAACCCTGCAGCAGCGCCGCCAGCGACTGCGAATGCCCGGCGGCGTCCACCACCAGCACCACCGGCGCACCGATCAGCGTCGCCACGTGCGCGGTGGAACCGAGGCCGAGGCCGTCACCGTCGTCGTCGACGATGCGGCCGTCGAACAGGCCCATCACCCCTTCGACGACGGCGATGTCCGCGCCCCGCGCCCCCGCGGCGAACAGCGGCCCGATGCGTTCGGCGCCGACCAGGTTGGGGTCGAGATTGCGGCCCGGCCGCCCGGCGGCGAGCGCGTGATAGCCCGGGTCGATGTAGTCGGGCCCCACCTTGAACGGCGCCACGACGTGTCCGGCCGCGGTGAGCGCGCCGATCAGGCCGGTGGCGACCGTCGTCTTGCCGCTGCCCGAGCCGGGGGCGGCGATCACGATCACCGGCAGACGGCCGGGAACCGCCCGCCCCGGTGCGGAAGACGGGTCCGCTACCACTCGATGCCCTTCTGCCCCTTGCGGCCGGCGTCCATCGGGTGCTTGATCTTGGTCATCTCGGTCACCAGGTCGGCCGCGTCGAGCAGGGCCTCCGGCGCGTACCGGCCGGTGATCACCACGTGCTGGCGGCCCGGCCGCTCCCGCAGTGCGGTCACCACCTCGTCGACGTCGATCCACCCCCAGTGCAGCGGGTAGGTGAACTCGTCGAGGACGTAGAAGTCGTGCTCCCGGGCGGCGATCCGGCGGGCGATCTCGCTCCAGCCGGCCCGCGCGGCCTCGGCGTGGTCCTGTTCGGCGTCGTCCGAGCGTCGGATCCACGACCAGCCCTGGCCCATCTTGTGCCACTGCACCGGGGCGCCCTCGCCGGTCTGCTCGTGGACGCGGCCGAGCGCGAGCAGGGCGTTCTCCTCCCCGACCTTCCACTTGGCGCTCTTGACGAACTGGAACACCGCCACCGAGAGCCCGGCGTTCCAGGCACGCAGCGCCATGCCGAACGCCGCCGTCGACTTCCCTTTGCCGGGGCCGGTGTTGACCGCCAGGACGGGTTGATTGCGGCGCTGGCGGGTGGTCAGGCCGTCGTTCGGGACCGACTCGGGTACTCCTTTGGGCATGGAGACCAGCCTAAGGTCTCGACTCCGCTCGACCAACGAGAAGGGGCTCGACCGACGGGAAGGGCGTCCTTCGATGTTCGAGCCCCCTTCGGTGATCGAGCCTTCCTTCGGTGATCGAGCGGAGTCGAGATCAGACGACGACCCGCCCCAGGTCTCGACTTCGCTCGACCGGCGAAGGCGCTCCCCTCGATGATCGAGCGGAGTCGAGATCAGGCGACGCCGCTCACCCGGCCGACGAGACCGGTGACCGCCAGATCGTCCATCGACGCGTACTGCGCGCCCATCCGGCCGGCGAGATCGGCGGCCAGACCGAGCCGGATCATCCCCTGCTCGCAGTCGACCACCAGCGACGAGATCCCCGCTCGCGCGACGACGTCGGCCACCGCGGAGGCCCGCCCCGGGGCGTCCGCACCCGAGGTGGCGCGGCCGTCGGTGAGCACCACCAGCAGCGGGCGCCGCGTCGGATCGGTCCGGGCGGCCCGCTCGATCACCCCGAGCGCCTCGGTCAGTCCCTCCGCGAGCGGCGTGCGGCCGCCGGTCCGCACCTGGGCCAGCCGGGCGACGGCGAGGTCCACCGACCGCGTCGGCGGCACCGCCACGTAGGCGTCCTTGCCTGCCGCCACCACCACGGCCACCCGGTCGCGCCGCGTGTACGAGTCGCGCAGCAGGTCCACGCACGCGGTCCGCACCGCCGCGAGCCGGGCCCGCGCGGTCATCGACCCGGACAGGTCGACGACGAACACCACCAGATTGGACTCCGCGCCGATCCGTTCGGCTCCGCGCAGGTCCTCCGCGCCGATCGCGGGCACCCCGTCGCCCACGGACCGGCCCGCGGCGGCGAGCACCGTCGCGAACAGGTGCACGGGGGTCTCGCTGTGGAAGTCGACGGCGCGCGCCGTCATGCCCCGGCGGCTGCGCGCCTTGGAGCGTCGTCCGTCGTCGCCGTCGCCGATGCCGGCGGCGCGGAAGGTCCGCAGCCGGGCACCGGTGCCCACCGGCGGGGCGCCGAAGGCCGGGCCCTGCGGCGCTCGACCGCCGCCCGATCCGGGATCGTCGTCCGGGTCGGTGTCGGGCGGGGTCTCCGGCTCGGCGGCGTCGGGTTCGGAGGGTGCGGAGTCGTCGCCGGACCCGGGGTCCGGCTCCGGCTCAAAGGGGGCGGCTCCTGGGCGGCCTGCTCGCCGTGTTCCAGCGCCTGATCGAGTTCCTCGCGGTCCATGCCCGCCGAGTCGAACGGGTTTCGACGACGACGGTGCGGCAGCGCCAGCTCGACGGCCACCTTCACGTCGTCCTCGGTCACCTCGGCGGCGCCCCGCCACGCGGCGTGCGCGGTCGCGGTCCGGGCGACGACGATGTCGCCGCGCAGACCGTCCACCTCCAGCGCCGCGCAGATCGCCGAGATCCGGCGCAGTTCCGCGGCCGGGATCGTCACCTCGCCGAGTGCGGCGCGCGCGGCGGCGATCCGCTCGGCCAACTCCGTCTCGGCGTCGGCGAACCGGGCGGCGTACCCGTCGGGATCGGCGTCGAAGGCCATCCGCGCGGTGACGATCGCGACGCGTTCGTCGACGTCGCGCGGACCGGCGACGTCCACCACCAGCCCGAATCGGTCGAGCAGCTGCGGGCGCAGCTCCCCCTCCTCCGGGTTCATGGTGCCCACCAGCACGAAGGCCGCCGACTGCGTGTGCGAGACGCCGTCGCGTTCGACGGTCACCCGGCCGCTGGCGGCGGCGTCGAGCAGCACGTCCACCAGGTGGTCGGAGAGCAGGTTCACCTCGTCGATGTAGAGCACCCCGCCGTCGGCCTGCGCCAGCAGCCCCGGGGTGAAGTGCGCCTGACCGTCGCGCAGCACGCGCGTCAGGTCGAGCGAACCGATCACCCGGTCCTCCGTCGCCCCGATGGGCAGTTCCACGACGCGCGCGGAGTCGGCGAGCAGGGGGGCCAGACCGCGCACGATCGTCGACTTGGCCGTGCCCTTCTCGCCGCGGATCAGCACCCCGCCGATGCCGGGGGCCACCGCGGACAGGATCAGCGCGAGTTTGAGCCGATCCTGTCCGACGACGGCGCTGAACGGGTAACGCGCAGAGGCTTCGGTCACCGTGATCAGGCGGGCTCGACGGCCTCGGCCTCGACGGCCGGCGCCGCCGCGTCCGGGCGGTCGGCGTCAGCGGTCAGCTCGAGGCTGCGGTTGGTCCAGTCCCACTGCTGACGGAACAGCGCGGGGTTGTCGTTGAGCTTCTGGCCGTACGACGGGATCATCTCGGTCAGCTTCGAGGTCCACCCCTCGAAACGGTCCGCGAAGCACTCCTTGAGGACGTTGATCATGGCCGGGACGGCGGTCGAGGCGCCCGGCGAGGCGCCGAGCAGACCGGCGATGGTGCCGTCGCCCGCGGCGACCACGGCGGTGCCGAACTCGAGGTTGCCGCTGTTGCCGGTGGCCCGGATCACCTGGACGCGCTGTCCGGCGGTGATCATCTCCCAGTCGCCGCCGGTGGCCCGCGGGACGAACTCCTGCAGGGTCTTGACGCGGTCGTTCGAGGTGGCGGCCAGCTCACCGATCAGGTACTTGAGCAGGCCGAACTCCTTGGGGGCGATCGACATCATCGGCAGCAGGTTGCCCGGCTTCACCGACTTCGGCAGGTCCATGACGCCGCCGGTCTTGAGGAACTTGGGTGACCAGCCGGCGTACGGACCGAACAGCAGGCCCTTGTCGTGGTTGATCACGCGGGTGTCCAGGTGCGGCACCGACATCGGCGGCGCGCCCACGGCGGCCTGGCCGTACACCTTGGCCGAGTGCTGCTCGATCAGGTCGGGGTTGGTGCAGCGGAAGAACTGACCGCTCACCGGGAAGCCGCCGAAGCCCTTGGCCTCGGGGATGCCGGACTTCTGCAGCAGGTGCAGCGCCCCGCCGCCGGCGCCGATGAAGACGAACTTGGCCTCCACCCGGAGGATCTCGCGCGAGTTGACGTTGCGGATCTTGAGGATCCACGAGCCGTCGGACTGCTGCGACAGGTTGCGCACCTCGTGACCGAAGTACAGGTTCGACTCGCGGCCGACGAAGTTGAGGAGCTGCTGGGTCAGCGCACCGAAGTCGACGTCGGTGCCCTCGGTGTACCAGTTCAGGCCGACCGGGTCGGAGTAGTCGCGACCGGCGGCCATCAGCGGCAGGCGCTCGGCGAACACGCCGTCGTCGGTGATGTACTCCATCCCCTCGAACAGGGTGTTGCTGCTCAGCGCCTCGTGACGCTTGCGCAGGTACTCGACGCCCTCCGCACCGTGGCAGAAGGACACGTGCGGGATGGGGTTGATGAACTCGTCGGGCCGGCCGAGCAGGCCGTTGTCCACGCCGTACGCCCAGAACTGGCGCGACTGCTGGAACTGCTCATTGATGCCCAGCGCCTTGGTGATGTCGATCTCGCCGTCCGCACCGACCGGCGTGTAGTTCAGCTCACACAGCGCCGAATGCCCGGTGCCCGCGTTGTTCCAGGGATCACTGCTCTCCGCGGCGGCCGCATGCAGCCGCTCGAACAGACTGATCGACCAGGTCGGCTCCAACTGCCGAATCAGCGCACCGAGCGTAGCGCTCATGATGCCTGCGCCGACCAGCGCAACGTCTGTCTTGATCACCTTCTGCGACACGCCCTACCCACTTCCTCACCGGCGCCGATACGCGCGGTGGAGTCCGAATGTGAACGTCATTGTCCACCATGGCCGGAGCCGTTCCCGAATCGACACCGTCATTTGTGGGATGCACGACAGGAACCGCGCCGCTCTAAGCTTAGGTCCCGTGACCTCCCCAGAATCCTCTTCGACGCATCGACCCCCCCGGCAGTGGCGTCCGGACCACTTCCTGGACCGCTACGAGCTCCTGACCGTCCCGCTCGCCGCGGATCGGGACGGCGAGGATCCGATCAATGCCACGCTCGTCCGCAAGCCGGGGGCCTCCGCCGGTGCGCCCCGCGGCGCGGTGCTCTACGTGCACGGCTTCACCGACTACTTCTTCCAGGAGGAGATGGCCGCCTTCTTCCACGACCGCGGCTATCTGTTCTTCGCCCTGGACCTGCGTAAATGCGGACGTTCGCTGGCCGACCACCACACCCCGCACTTCACCACCGATCTCGCGACCTACGACGAGGAGCTGGGCGCGGCCCTGGACGTCGTCGCCGAGGAGGTCGCGGCCGCCGGCGGCGCGCCGCGCATCGTCGTCGCCGGGCACTCCACCGGCGGCCTGATCACCGCGCTGTGGCTGGATCGGCTGCGGGAGACCGATCCGGCCCGGCACGCGCACGTGGCGGGCCTGCTGCTGAACAGCCCGTGGCTGGACCTGCAGGGCGAGGCCGTGCTGCGCACCCCGGTGGTCGCCGGGGTGCTGGCCGCCGGGGCCCGGATCCGGCCCAAGGCCGAGGTCCCCCGCGAACTCTCCTCCGCGTACGGCGAGAGTCTGCACACCGAGGCCAACGGCGAATGGACCTACGACCTGCGCTGCAAGCCGGTCAGCGGCTTCCCGGTGACCTTCGGCTGGCTCAACGCGGTCCGGCAGGGCCAGTTGCGGCTGCACAAGGGCCTCGAGGTCGGGGTGCCGGTGCTCTCGCTCCGCTCCGACAAGACCCGCTTCACCGCCTCGTACGACATCGCGGTGGACACCGCCGACTGCGTGCTGGACGTGCGACACATGGCCAAGTGGTCGTCGTCGCTGGGTTCGCGGGTGCTGTCGGTGGCGGTGCCCGACGCCCGGCACGACGTGTTCCTGTCCAAAGAGGCGGTCCGCGCACGCGCCTACGACGTCGTCGACGAGTGGTTGAGCTTCGAGATCGACGTCGACGAGACCGCCGGGAGCGACCGGTGAGCACCGCGCAGCAGGTCGCCCTGGCGATCATCGGTTCGGGCAGCGGCAACTCGATCCCCGACGAGCGCTTCGAGCAGACGTCGATCGCGCTCTTCGAAGAAGGCGTCTACGGCGGCACCTGCCTGAACGTCGGCTGCATCCCCACCAAGATGTTCGTCTACGCCGCCGACGTCGCCGCGCAGGTGCGCGAGGCCGGTCGGTACGACGTCGACGCCGCCTTCGACGGCGCCCGTTGGCCGGAACTGGTGTCGCGGGTGTTCGACCGCATCGACCCGATCTCCGCCGGCGGCGAACGCTACCGCGTCGAGGACTGCGACAACATCACCGTCTACCGCTCGCACGTGGTGTTCGACGGCCGCGACGACGACACCGGACGCTACCGGCTGGTGACCGCCGACGGCGACACCGTGCTGGCCGCCGAGGTGGTGATCGCCGCGGGCGCCCGGCCGCAGATCCCGGCGCCGATCGCCGAGTCCGGCGTCCGCTACCACACCAACGACGACGTGATGCGGCTCCCCGAACTCCCGAAGCGGATGGCGATCGTGGGCAGCGGCTACATCGCCGCCGAGTTCGCGCACGTCTTCTCCGCGCTCGGCACCGAGGTGACGGTGATCGCCCGCGGCCCCGCGCTGCTGCGCAAGATGGACTCCGACATCAGTTCGCGGTTCACCGCCGTCGCCGCCGAACAGTGGAACATCGTGCTGAACCAGACGTGCGCGGAGGTCTGCGAACTCGACGACGGGGCGATCCGCCTCGTCCTGAGCGACGGCGACGTGCTCGACGTCGACGTCCTCCTCGTCGCGACCGGACGCGTCCCGAACGGCGACCGCCTCGGTCTGGACACCATCGGCCTGAAGCTCACCGACGACGGCCGCGTGCCGGTCGACGCGCACGGCCGCACCCCGGCGCGCGGCGTGTGGGCCCTGGGCGACGTCTCCTCGCCGTACCAGCTCAAGCACGTGGCGAACCAGGAGCAGCGCACCGTGCAGGAGAACCTGGTCAAGGGCTGGGACGCCGACGACCTGGTGTCGTTCATGCACGACGCCGTGCCCGCCGCGGTGTTCACGCACCCGCAGATCGCCACCGTCGGGCTCACCGAGGAGCAGGCCCGCGAGGCCGGTCACGACGTCGCGGTGAAGGTGCAGGCCTACGGCGACGTCGCCTACGGCTGGGCGATGGAGGACTCCGTCGGGTTCTGCAAGCTGATCGCCGACCGGGCCACCGGCCGGCTGCTGGGCGCGCACCTGCTGGGCGCGCAGGCGTCGTCGATCATCCAGCCGGTGATTCAGGCGATGAGCTTCGGGCTGGGCGTCCGGGACATGGCCCGCGGCCAGTACTGGATCCACCCGGCGCTCCCCGAGGTGTTGGAGAACGCCCTGCTGGGCCTGGATCTGGACTGAGCGCCCCTCGCGCTGTGCGAGGGGCTTCGACACCGACTCCGTCACTGCGTTCCTGCGTCGGGCTCAGCCGACGACCCGGGCCCCGGGGTGACGGTGTTCCCTCCGACGGCTGAGCCTCGTGAGGAACGCAGTGACGAGCGGGGGTCGAAGCCTCTCCGAGGGGTCTCGACTCCGCTCGACCAACGAGAAGGGGGCGATCGACCGACGAGAAGGACTCGACCGACGAGAGGGCGGCGCTCGACCGGCGGAAGCGCTCAGAGGAGGTCCGGCAGCTCCAGGAGCGAGTCGATGATCGTCGCGCGGGCCGCCTCCGGGCGGGTCGCGTGCAGGTGGCCCCAGGGGCCGCGCCGGATCAGGATCGGGCGCATGCCGGCGTCGGCGGCCGGGAGCACGTCGTTGTCGGTGCGGTCGCCGACGTAGGCGATCGCCTCCGGCGCGACCCCGGCCAGTTCGGCCGCCGCGGCGAAGAACCCGGGGTCGGGCTTCTCGACGCCGAGCTCGGCCGAGTTGCGGATCTCGTCGACGGGCAGAGCCATCGCGCGCAACGCGTCGAGCGCCGCGGGCGGCTGGTTCCCGGCGATCACCAGGCGCAGACCGCGGGCGGCGAGCGCGGCCAGGGCGGGTCGCACGTCGGGGTAGAGGTCGTCGGCGTCGAACCCGCTGCGCAGGCCGTCGGGGTCCTCGAGCGCCCACGCGGCGTCCTCGGCGGGGACGTCGAATCCGGGGCGGACCAGCTCGAACGCCGCCCCGACCTCCTGCCCGGCAGCCGCGCACGCGCCGATGGCGCCCAGGAAGGTCAGCGGTGTGACGCCCAGGCGCTCGGCCCAGCGCAACCAGATCCGGGATTCGTCGATCAGGGTCTCGCCGACGTCGAACACGACGGCCTCGATGCGTTCGGTAGGGGGCATGGCCGTCGACGCTACCCGCTCCGGCCCGGGCCCCGAACGGCCGGTCAGTACATCGTCGAACGCAGGGCGATCTCGCTTGCGACCGCCTCCGGCGCCTTCTCCGGCACCCAGTGGTCGACGTCGCGGACCTCGGAGAACCGGTAGTCCGAGTACACGAACCGGCTGCTGCCCTCGGCCTGCGCGCGGCCCAGCGCGGCGTCGCCGTCGCTCCACAGCATGGTGGTCGGGATCTCCACCGGCGGGCAGGCCAGCGTCTCGGCGACGTCGCCGCCGAAGTTCGCGCGGTACCAGTTCAGCGGACCGGTGAGCGCGTTCACCGGCTCGCCGGTGACCGAGCTGGTCGCCGGCGCCAGGAAGGGCGTGAGTTCTTCGGCGCTCACCCCGGCACGACGCAGCAGCACGCCCTCGCGGGCGGTGAGCTTCTCCTCCGATCCCTCGGCCATGAAGGCCTTGATGTAGGACGAGCGCCGCCGCTGATCGTCGCTCTCGGCGAGCGCCGCCGCCATCGCCGACGGATGCCCGGTGCTCACCGCCACCAGGCCGGTGAACCGGTCCGGGTGCCCGGCCGCCAGATGCCAGGCGACGATCCCGCCCCAGTCGTGTCCGACGAGCATCGAGTACGCGATGTTGAGGTGTCCGAGGACCCCCACGACGTCGTCGACCAGCAGCTCCAGCCGGTAGTCCTCGACGGCGTCGGGCCGCGCGCCGGGGCTGTAGCCGCGCTGATCGATGGTCAGGGTGCGCAGCCCGGCGTCGTGCACGCGCGGGATCACGTCCTTCCAGCAGTACGACGTCGTCGGGAATCCGTGCAGCAACACCACCCACGGTCCGCGGGCGGGCCCGCTTCGATGCACGTCGAAGGTCAGGCCCTTGTGTTCGATCTTCAGGTGTTCGGACTCCACGACAACGAGCTTAGAACGCTGGGGAGCCTCGGTGGCCCGTCTGTGATCAACCGGTGCACGGCGGCCGCATCGAGATGTTCGTCGACGAGATCGGCCAGCAGATCCAGTTGCGCCTCCCGGACCGCGGCCACCGACAGGCCCGGTTCGGGGGCGAAACCCCGCACCCCCGCCGCGGCGGCGACCTCGGTCAGGAAGGCGCGACGGAAGTCGTCGCTCTCCAGGAGTCCGTGACAGTGGGTGCCGTAGACGACGCCGCTCCGCGCCCCCTCCGGGCCGTTCTCGTCGTCGTGCAGCCAGCGCTCGCCGCTCTGCCGGACCACCCGGCCGTGATGGATCTCGTAGCCGGACACCGGATCCGGTCCACCGTGCCCGGCGAAACGCCGCAGCGTCTTGTCCGGGTGGAAGACGACGTCGACGTCGAGCAGCCCGAGTCCGTCGACGGCGCCCGCCCCGGACTCGACGTCGTCGACGATCCGGCGCCCGAGCAGCTGGAAGCCGCCGCAGATGCCCAGGATCGGGCGGCCGCGCGCCGCGCGCTCGACCAGGACCCGGTCGAGGCCGCGCCCGCGGAGCCAGGCCAGGTCGTCGACGGTGGCCCGGGTGCCCGGGATCACCACCAGGTCGGCCGCCGCGAGCGCACCGGGATCGTCCACCCAGGTGACCGTCACCCCCGGTTCGCAGGCCAGCGCCTCCACGTCGGTGCCGTTGGAGATGCGCGGCAGGCGGAGCGCGGCGACGGTCATCCGTTCCGCGGCGAGACGCGGGACGCCCACCCGGCGGCCCACCGCGCTGGCCAGGGAGTCCTCGGCGTCGATCCACACGTCCGGGCTGAACGGCAGCACGCCGAGCGTCGGCCGACCGGTGCGCTCGCGCAGCATGTCCAGGCCGGGGGCGAGGATCGCCGGGTCGCCGCGGAACTTGTTGATCACATAGCCCGCGACCAGCGCCTGATCGTCCGGGTCGAGCACCGCCGTGGTGCCGTACAGCCCGGCGAGCGCACCGCCGCGGTCGATGTCGGCGACGACGAGCACCGGCAGGCCAGCCCGGCGCGCCAGGCCGAGGTTCGCCAGATCGCCGGCGCGCAGATTGATCTCGGCGATCGATCCGGCGCCCTCGACGATCACCACGTCGAACTCGGCCCGCAGCGCGGCCAGCTCGTCGTGCACGACGTCGGCGAGCCGGGCCCGCCAGGTCTGGTAGTCCCGGGCGCCGACGTCACCGACCGCCCGGCCGCGCACGACCACCTGCGAACGCCGGTCGCCGCCCGGTTTCAGCAGCACCGGATTGAAGCGGGTGTCCGGTGCCAGCCCGCACGCCGCGGCCTGGAGCGCCTGGGCGCGGCCGATCTCCCCGCCGTCGAGCGTGACCGCCGAGTTGTTCGACATGTTCTGCGCCTTGAACGGCGCCACCGACACGCCTCGACGACGAAGCGACCGGCAGAGACCGGCGACGATCAGGCTCTTGCCCGCATCGCTCGACGTCCCGCCGACCAGCAGGGCTCCGCGGATCGCCGTCACAGACCTCACCCTATCCCCGCCCCGGCTCCCCGGCGCCGCCCCGGGTCTGGCCACCGCGCGGCCCTGCGGAGTGGACCGCCCGGCCACGCGGACTACGATCAGGCGAAAGCCGCAGCCCGCGGCACCGCAGACCGGCTGGAGGGGGAACGTCGATGGCCATGCCGCAACCCGGCGGCACCTTCGCCGGCTACGAGGTGCTGTCCCTGCTCGGGCGCGGCGGCATGGGCAGCGTCTACCTGGTCACCAACCCGAACCTGGACCGGCGGGAAGCGCTCAAGGTGCTCTCGGTGGACTCGTCGGGCGATTTCGCCGCCCGGTTCTCCGCCGAGGCGCGCACCATGGCCAAGCTCGACCACCCGGGCATCGTCACCGTCTACCACCACGGCATTGCCGAGGCCATGCCCTGGTTCACCATGCAGTACCTGGAGGGCTCCGACCTCGACCGCGCCGGGCCGCTGCCCTACCGCGACGTCCTCGCGATCGTGGACCAGGCCGCCGCCGCGCTCGACTACGCGCACACGCGCGGCGTGGTCCACCGGGACATCAAACCCGCCAACATCCTGGTGCGCCGCGACGCGGCGAACGACGACGTCGACCGCGTGACGATCCTCGACTTCGGGATCGCGCGGTTGGCCGGCGCCACCTCGATGACCGCCGCGGGCTCGTTCGTCGGCACCCTGAGCTATGCGGCGCCGGAGAGCGTCGACGGCCGGCGCGACATCCCCGCCGCCGACCAGTACTCCCTGGCGTGCACCGCCTACACGCTCCTGACCGGCAGACCGCCGTTCCAGGGCCTCACCACCGCCGCCCTGATGCACGCCCAGCTCTCCGAACCGCCGCCGCCGATCAGCCGGTTCGCCCCGTCCCTGTCCGGGCTCGACCCGGTGTTCGCGCGCGCCCTCGCCAAGAATCCGAACGGGCGCTACCCGTCGTGCCGGGCCTTCGCGACCGCGCTCGCCTCCGGCGGCGACCCGCACACCCGCAAGCAGACGCTGGTGGCGCCGCCCACCTCCGTCTCCGCCGCCTCGGCACCGCCGCAACGCCCGGTGCCCCACCAGGTCACACCGTCGCACCCGGCCGCCCCGAACCCCGCCGCTCCCCGTCCCGCCGCGCACTCCGGGGCGTTCGGGCAGGCGTCCCACCACCCCGTCCACCAGGCGCCGACGCACCACCTCGGACAGTCGCAGCCGTACCCGATGCCCTATCCGGCGCCGAAGGCGAGGTCGTCGACCACGACGACCGTCCTCGCGGTGATCGCGATCCTCATCGGCCTCGCCGTGATCATCGGCGCGGTGCTGCTGGCCGACCGGGACGAGAGCTCGACCCGCGGAGCCCCGACCACCTCGAGCAGCACCGCGCTCCGCGATCGGTCCGCCGCCCCGAGCGCCGTCGCCGCGTCCACCGCGAAGGTCTGGGGCTTCGTGGTGAGTCCGCGGGGCCGCGTCATCCGATTCAAGAACCATGCGAGCAAGGAGACCCTGCTGGGCAGGGCGGCCGAGTACGGCTACACCTCGTCCTGGGGTCACGCCACCTTCACCGACGGCTGCGGCGCCGTCGCGCGCGGCGGGGCCGAGTCGGACCACGCCTACTTCCTCGCCCGCGGCCGCGACCGGTCGACGGCGAGGGCCCGGGCCGAAGCCGATGCACGACGCGCCACCGGGCAATCCGGGACCACCGTCTCCACGCTCTGCGTCGGCGACTCGTTCGACTGAGCCCTCGGCCGGGCAGTCGATTCTCGGCCGGGCGGCGGGGCGTCCGGCCCGGGTCAGGCGTCCGGGAGCGTCAGGATCTCGGCGCCGGTCTCGGTCACCACCAGCGTGTGCTCGAACTGGGCCGTCCACTTCCGGTCCGCGGTCACCACGGTCCAGTCGTCGTCCCACTGCTCCCAGTCGAGGCCGCCCAGGTTGATCATCGGCTCGATGGTGAAGACCATGCCGGGCTCGATGATCGTGTCGACGGCCGGCTGGTCGTAGTGCAGTACGACCAGACCGTTGTGGAAGGTCTCCCCGATCCCGTGCCCGGTGAAGTCGCGGACCACCCGGTAGCCGAACCGGTTCGCGTACGCCTCGATCACCCGGCCGATCACGCTGAGCGCGCGGCCCGGCTTCACCGCCTTGATCGCCCGGTCCGTCGCGATCCGGGTCCGCTCCACCAGGTCGCGGTGCTCCTGGGAGACGTCACCGGCGAGGAAGGTCGCGTTGGTGTCGCCGTGCACGCCGTCGATGTAGGCGGTGACGTCGATGTTCACGATGTCGCCGTCCTGGATCACCGTCGAATCCGGGATGCCGTGGCAGATCACCTCGTTGAGCGAGGTGCAGCACGACTTCGGGAAACCCTTGTAGCCCAGCGTCGACGGGTAGGCGCCGTGGTCGATCATGTACTCGTGGGCGATCCGGTCCAGTTCGTCGGTGGTCACCCCCGGTGCCACCGCGCGCCCGGCCTCGGCCAGCGCATTGGCCGCGATCCGGCCCGCGACCCGCATCTTCTCGATGGTCTCCGGCGTCTGCACCCAGGGTTCGTGGCCCTCGTTCACGGTGTCTTTCCACGCGTACTCGGGGCGGGCGACGGAGTCGGGAACCGGCAGCGTGGGCGAGACGATTCCGGGGGTCAGCGGTGCACGAACGGTCATGGGCATCCAGTCTACGGACCCGGTCCTTCGGGGTTCCGGGCCGTTCCGGTCACGCCCCGACCGCCCGGTAAGGTATGCCTCAATCACCCCTGCCGGGAAGGATCGCCTCGTGCCGCTGCCGCGCCCGCCCCGTCGTCGTTCCCGGGCGTCGCTCGGGCTGCTCGTCGCCTGGCTGGTCGCGGCCGTCGCCGTCCTGACCGGATGCACCACGGCCCCGCTCGACGTCGGCGCGATCGACGATCCGGCCACCGCGCATTTGCGCGACGGCCCCCGGGTGGCCGACCTGCCGAACGACGATCCGGTCCCCGTCGAGACCGCTCCGCAGGCGTCGCCGCGCGCGGACCGCATCATCGCGATCGACCGCAACGGCACCCTGGGGGCGACGGTCTTCGCGCTCGGCCTCGGACCGAAGGTGGTCGCGGTGGGCGGCTCCACCACCTTCCCCGCGGCCGCCGGTCTCCCGGTGGTGACCGATCCCGGCCATGCGATCAACGTCGAGAAGGTGCTCGCCCAGCGGCCCACCGTCGTGCTCGCGGCCCGGGACTCGACTCCGGCCGGGATCCTCGACCAGCTCCGTGCCGCCGGACTCGACGTCGCGGAGTTCACCGGCGACCGCAGCATCGCGGGCACGCCCGCGCTGATCCGCGACGTCGCGAAGGCCCTCGGCGCGCAGGCCGCCGGCGAACGACTGGTCGCCCGCACGCAGGGCCAGATCGACGCCGCCCGCAGGTCGCTGCCCGATCCCACCGGCGATCCCACGATGGCCTTCCTCTACATCCGCGGCGACCGGCTGATCCTGCTCGCCGGACCCGGTTCCGGCGCCGACGACCTGATCGCCGGGCTCGGCGGCAAGGACGCCGGGACCGAGGCCGGGCTCACCGCGGCCTTCACCATGGTCAGCACCGAGTCCCTGATGCGCGCCGACCCGGACGTGATCCTGGTGATGACCCAGGGCGCCGAGTCGGTCGGCGGCCTCGACGGCGTGGCCGCGCTGCCCGCCGTCGCCGGGACCGGCGCGGGCCGCGCCAGACGGATCATCGCGATGGAGGAGACCGAGATCCTCGCGTTCGGCCCGGACACCGGTCTGGTCCTGCGGTCGCTGGGCGAGGCGATCTATCGATGACGACGAAGAACCGTCTCCGCGGCGGTCGGGCGTACTGGGTCCTGCTGGGCTCGCTGGTGCTGCTCGGCGTCGTCGTCGTGTATTCGGCGGGCACCGGCCAGCTGCACGTCCCCCCGTCCGAGGTGCTCGGGTCGCTGGCCCACCACTGGCATCTGAACCTCGGTCCGCTCCCCTCCCAGGAGGGCGAGAACGCGCTCTGGGTGTCCCGGTTCCCGCGGATCGTGCTGGGTCTGCTGGTCGGCACGGCGCTCGGCGCCGCGGGCTGTCTCATGCAGGGGGTGCTGGCCAATCCGCTCGCCGAACCCGGCATCGTCGGCGTCTCGTCGGGCGCCGCGGTGGGCGCGTGCCTGATGTTCGTGCTCAGCGACGGCGGCGCCGACGGCTGGGCGGTGGCCGTGGCGGCCGCCCTGGCCGGGCTGGCGACCACCTTCGCGGTGTACGTGCTCAGCATGCGCGACGGCGGGACCTCGACGGTGATGATCGTGCTCACCGGGATCGCGGTGAACGCCTTCGCGCTGGGGATCATCGCCTACCTGACCACCGTCGCCTCGACCGCCACCCGCGAGCAGATCGTCTTCTGGCAGCTCGGCTCGCTCGCCGGCGCGGTCACCTGGTCGCACGTCCAGGTGGTGGCGCCGCTGGTCGTCGCGTCCCTGGCCGCCGCGACGGTCCTGGTGAACAAACTCGATCTGCTGGCCCTCGGCGACCTCCAGGCCGCGGCGCTCGGCGTGAACGTCGAGGTGGTCCGCCGCCAGGTGATCATCCTGGTGGCCGTCCTGACCGCCGGTGCGGTGGCGTTCACCGGCATCGTGATGTTCGTCGGCCTGATCGTGCCGCACATCATGCGGCTCCTGGTGGGTCCGCGCCACCGGGTGCTGCTCCCGGCGTCGGTGATCGGCGGCGCGCTGTTCGTCGGCGTCGCCGACCTGGCCGCCCGCACCCTGACCGACGGCGAACTGCCGCTGGGCATGCTCACGTCGCTGATCGGCGGCCCGGTGTTCTTCGTCCTGCTGCGCCGGACCGCGAAGACCGGATGGTGACCATGCACGCGACCGGATCGGAGCTGCACGCCCACGACGTCGAGGTGCGCCTCGGCGGCCGCCCCGTCCTGCACGGGGTCGGCCTGACGGCCCGTCCCGGCGAGATCCTGACCCTGGTGGGACCGAACGGCTGCGGCAAGTCGACGCTGCTCTCGGTGCTCGCCGGGGTCCGCACCCCGCACGCGGGATCGGTCCGCCTCGGCGATCGGCCCCTGGCGTCGATCCCGACCCGCGAACTGGCTCGGCACCGCGCGCTGGTGACCCAGCAGAACCGGGTCGACACCCCGTTCACCGTGCGCGAGGTGGTCGAACTCGGCCGCTACCCGTGGCTGCGCACCCCAGAGGCGGCGCGCACCGCGGTGATCGTCGATGCCGCGATCGAGGCCTGCGGGATCGGCGAGCTGGTCGAGCGCCCGTTCCCCCAGCTGTCCGGCGGTCAGCAGGCGCGCGTCTCCCTGGCCCGGGCCCTCGCCCAGGACACCCCGGTGCTGCTCCTCGACGAGCCCACCGCGGCCCTGGACATCGGGCACACCGAGCAGACGCTGCGGATCCTGCGGCAGCGGGCGCAGGCGGGCACCACGGTGGTGCTCGTCGTGCACGACCTCTCGCTGGCGGCGGCCTACGCCGACCAGGTGGTGCTGATGAAGGACGGCCGGATCCCGGCGGCGGGCGCCGTCGACGAGGTGATGACGGCCGAACTGCTCGGCCGCACCTACGACCACCCGGTGTCCCTGGTGCGCCACCCGGACACCGGCGAGCTGATCGTCACCCCCGACCGCTCCTGACCCCCCACCACTCCTGACCCCGGGCCCTCCCGCCCTCGACGTCCCCGGGCGGGGCCTCACCCGTGGCCGGGCGGGAGCAGGTTGAAGAAGTCCCGGGTCACACGCACCGCGTTGTCGGAGTCGCCGCCCAGCACGATCAGCGTCGCGAAGGCGAGGTCGCCGCGGAAGCCGGCGAACCAGGCGTGCGAACCGCCCGCCGTCTCCGCCTCGCCGGTCTTGCCGAAGACCGGCCCGGCACCGGCGACCGACCTGGCGGTGCCCTCGGTCACCACCGCCCGCATCATCGGCCGGATCTGCTCGTACAGCTCCGGCGCCAGGGTGGGGCGCGGCCCGACGACGCCGGTCGCCCGCCCGTTGATCAGCACCGGCACCGGTGTCCGGCCGGTCGCCGCGGTGGCCGCCACCAGCGCCATGCCGAGCGGACTCGCGAGAACCCGGCCCTGCCCGAACCCGTCCTCGGCGCGCTGCACCAGGTCGGGTTCGATCGGCACCGAACCGGACTTCGAGTCGATCCCGGCGATGTCGTACCGCGGCCCCAGCCCCATCGCCGCGGCCGCGTGCGGCAGATCCGAGGCACCCATCCGGGATGCGAGATCGGCGAAGGTCGTGTTGCAGGAGTCGGCGAAGGCACGCCACAGCGGCACCTGGCCGAGCGAGAAACCGTTGTAGTTGGGCACCAGACGCGAGCCGATCTGCATCTCCCCCGGGCAGGGCACGACGGCGTCCGGTCTGGTCATGTCCGCGTGCAGCGCCGCCGTCGAGGTGACGATCTTGAACGTCGAACCGGGCGGGTAGGCGCCCGTGGTGGCCAGCAGGCCGCCGCGGTCGGCCGCCGGGTTCTGTGCGACGGCCAGGATCTTGCCCGTCGAGGCCTGCAGGACGACCATCATCGCCTGCCTGCCCACCACGTCCACCGCGCGTTGCGCCGCGTCCTGGACCGACCGCGAGAGGGTCAGCCGGACCGCCGGGGCCGGTGTCGCGGTGTGGTCGGCGAGCACGTCGGCCACCACGCCGTTCGGGTTGATCACCGACACCCGCCAGCCCGACGTGCCGCTGATCTCGTCGCCCACCCGGTTCTTCACCTGGTTCAGCACCGCCCGCGCGAACCGCGGATCGCGCGGCTGGAGCACCGCCTGCCCGGCGGCGATCACGCCGGGGATCGCGAGCCGGTCGCGCAGCCTGTCGTACTCGGGTCCGGAGATCCGCCCGATCGGCAGCGGTCCGGGCGCCGCGGTGGCCCGCTCGGCGATCCCCTGCACGGTCAGGCCCGGGATCAGCGGGCCGACGGTCTCCACCAGCCGCGCCGCCGAGTCGACCACCGAGCCCTGCGCGGCGGCCGCGCGCGCGTCGAAGCTCAGGGCGGTCACGGTGCCGTCGCCCATCACCTCGCTGCCGTCCGATTCGATGATCGCCGCGCGCGGCGGCGCGAACGTGTCGAGTTGCAGACGCTGGTCGGCGCCGAGTTCCGGGTGGACGTTGGTCGACGCCCAGCGCACCGACCACCCGGTGTCGCTGCGCCCCATCGTCAGCGTCGCCGGGTAGCTCCACTCGCGACGACCGGGCAGCGACCAGGCGTAGACGACGTCGATCTCGGCGATGTCGTTGTCGACGCGCAGGCGGCCGGCGCGCGGGTCGAGCCCTTTCGCGTCGAGTCCCGACCACGCCGCGCCCAGCAGCGGTTCGGCGAGCGCCGCATTGGTGGTCAGCGCCGCGGCCGCCGCGAAGTCGCGGGCGGCGAAACGTCGCAGGAAGTCCTCGGCGACGCTGCGCGGACCGTGGTCCTCGGTGGAGCACGCGACCAGCGGGAACAGCAGGATCAGCGTCATCGCCGCCACCGGTGCCCGCCACCGTGCGCGGTGCCGGCCGTCCCGCGCACCGCTCGCCCCTGAAAGAACCATCGTCGGCGAGCTTAGTGGACCCGGCCGTGCGGACGGCCCGGCGCGCCGCGGCCGTCGAGTCGTCCGGTCAGTCGATGAGCACGGTCGCGAACGTGCCGACCTGCCCGAAACCGACCTTGCGATAGGTCTCGCGGGCGGCGACGTTGAACTCGTTCACGTACAGGCTGGCGATCCGGCCCTGCCGGGCGAGGGCCGCACAGACCGCGGCGGTCCCCCCGGTGGCGTGGCCCCGGCCGCGATACTCCGGATCGGTCCACACCCCCTGGATCTGGCCGACGCGCCGCGACAGCGAGCCCACCTCGGCCTTGAAGACGACGCGCGGACCGTCGAACTTCGCGAAGACCCGGCGCGCCGAGATCAGCGACGCGAGCCGACGACGGTAGGCCCGGCCGCCGTCGCCGGCGCACGGGTCGACGCCCACCTCGCCGATGAACATCTCGACGGCCGCCGGGAAGTAGACGTCGAGGTCGGCGCCGGTCACCAGGCGCACCTCGGGGTCGATCGGCACGGCGGGGAATCCGTCGAGCGCCAGCAGCGGCTGGACGGCGCGGATCTCCCGGGGCGGCCCCCACTCCCCTTCGACGCGGCCCCACAGGCTCATCGCCAGGTGGTCGGGGCCGACCACCGAGGTGCACTGCCGAGGCATTCGAGAGGGCCCGACCGGCGAAGTGGTCGAGTTGTTCCTCGGTGGCCGCCAGCGGCATCAGGTTGGCGCCGGAGAAGCACAGCGAGTCCTCCGGCCGGGACGCCGTCCACAGTTCGCCGCCCAGGAAACGCGGGGTGAGCCCGTAGGCCTCGATCCGCGACGCGATCATGCATCCGGCCACCGGATCGGCGTCGAGCGCCCGTCCCACGGCTTCGGCATTGCGTGCACCCAGCGGCCGATCACGCACCAGTCCGAGCACGGTCCCTCCTCGATTCGCTGGTCATCGCGGTCCCCGCGATGACGTCGACGACGCTTCGAGTCACGGTCAGCCGACCATCACGACCGGGGCGCCGCTTCCAGTCTCTCCCGATTCCTCGGCGATGCGCACGGCTTCTTCGATCAAAGTCTCGGCGATCTGCGCCTCCGGAGCGACCTCGCCGTCCTTCTGCCGCAGCCGTCCGGCGGCGGTGGACGCACCGGCTCCATGCTACCCGCGACACCGACGCACCGGGCCGCGGCGGCGTAGGGTCGGCCACCGTGCGCATTGAGGGACTGCTGCTGGCCGCCGGAGCGGGTCGACGACGCGGCCTCCCCAAGGCCCTCGTCCCGGGCGCGCTGACCGGTGCGATCGAGGCGCTCACCGCGGGTGGCTGCGATCGGGTGACCGTGGTCCTGGGCGCCGCGGCCGACCGGGCCCGGCCCCTGGTGCCCGCCGGCGTCGGGGTGGTCAAGACCGCGGACTGGGCCGACGGGATGAGCGCGTCGCTGCGCGCCGGACTGGCCGCGACGACGGGCGAGGTCGTCGTCGTGCATTCGGTCGACCTGCCCGACGTGGGCCCGGACGTGGTACGACGGCTCCTGGCCCACGCCGGACCCGAGGCGCTCGCCCGCGCGGTCTACGACGGCGTGCCCGGCCATCCGGTGCTGTTCGGCCGCCGTCACGTGGGACCGGCCGCGGCGAGCGCCACCGGCGACCGGGGCGCCCGCGGCTATCTCGCCTCGACCACCGTCCGCGCCGTCGAATGCGGCGACCTCGCCTCCGGCGTCGACGTGGACCTCCCGCCCGCGGAGTGAATCGCGCCCGGCACCGCGGCGAGCGGGCGCCCGGTGCCCCCGCCCCGGTCGGCGAGGATCTCCGCGACGATCGAGACCGCGGTCTCCTGCGGGGTCCGCGCCTGCAGGTCGAGTCCGATCGGGCTGTGCAGCCGGACCAGCGCCTCCTCGGAGACGCCGTCCTCGCGCAGGTCGGCGAGCCTGCGCTCGTGGGTGCGGCGCGACCCCATCGCGCCGAGGTAGCCCGCCGCCCCCGACTCCAGGGCCAGCGTCAGCAGCGGCCGATCGAAGCGCTCGTCGTGGGTGAGCACGCAGACCGCGGTCCGCGCATTGATCCGGCCGGCGGCGAGCTCGTCGGCGAAGTACTCGTGCGGCCAGCGGCGGACCACCTCGTCGGCGGCCGGGAACCGGTCCGGCGCGGCGAACACCGGCCGCGCATTGCACAGCGTGACCCGGTACCCGAGGAAGGCGCCCGCGGCGGTGAGCGCGACGGCGAAGTCGGTGGCCCCGAACACGATCAGACGACGACGCGGCACGAAGACCTGCGTGAACACCCGCACGGTCCCGGCCGCGCACCCCCTCCCGGCCGGAAGGGTGTGCACCCCGCTCTCCCCCGCCGCGAGCAGCGCGGGGAGGGCCGTGAAGATCGCCGCGTCCACCTCCGCCGACCCGGTGCTCCCCCGGCTTCGGCTCTCCCGGCTGCTGTCTTCTGCGACCACCATCCGGGCACCGATCTCGGCCCCGGCCGCGTCCGGCTCGCCGTCGAGCACCGTCACCACCGCGACCGGGACGTCCGCGGCGATCAGTCCGACCAGTTCCCCGAAGCCGGGGAACCGCTCGCCGTCGAACCTGGTGACCAGGACGTCGAGCGTGCCGCCGCAGGTCAAGCCCGCAGCGAGGGCGTCGTCGTCGCTGAAGCCGTAGTGCATCAGCGCGGGGCGGCCGGTGCTCATCGCGTCGACGCACTCGGCGTAGACCGCCGCCTCCACGCAGCCGCCGGAGACCGACCCGATCACCTCCCCGCGCGGGCCGACGGCCATCACCGACCCCACCGGGAGCGGCGCCGACGCCGAGGTGGCGACCACCGTGGCCAGGGCCGCCGGTCTCCCGGAGGTCCACCAGTGTTCGAGTTCGGCGAGTCGTTCACGCATGTCAGGCCAACGCGATGTTCCCGGAGCCCTTGCTCCGCTGGTAGACGGCCGAGAGCTCGGCGTAGGTCTCCTCCAGTTCGGCCAGCAGCTCCGGGGCGGCCTCCTGCGCCGCGGGACGCAGATCGGTGGAGGCGAAGAACGCGTTCTCCCGGTTGTACAGGTCCCGGTCCGGCGCCGGCGCCGCCCGATCGGGGTCGGGCACCGCGTACACCTCGCGGAGGATCGCGATGTCGTAAGGGATCGCGAAGCTCTCGGCCGAGTCCCGATGGCTGAACAGGTACGCGAACTCGTTGAACCCCGCCCACGCGATCCCCGACAGGCACAGCGAGCACGGTTCGTGCGTCGCCAGCAGCAGACAGTCCGCGGGCGCGGGCCGGTCGGTCAGCTCGTAGAACTTCTTGATCGCGTGGATCTCGCCGTGCCAGAGCGGATTGGCGGTCTCGTCGTTGGTCGCCGCAACCACCGTGGACAGATCGTCCTTCCGGACGATCGCCGCGCCGAAGAGCTTGTTGCCCGCGGCCACGCCGTCCCGGGTGAGCGGGACGACGTCGTCGGCGATCACCCGCAGCAGGCGCCGCACTCGATCAGTATCGGACACGGTCCACCTCGGCGTTCCAGGCCGCGAACGGCGCGAAGGCGTTGGCCGGGCGGATCGGGTCGATCACCATCTGCCACTCCGAGCGCGGCCGCGCGAACAGCTCGTAGAACTCGCGGTCGTCGAAGCCGCCGCGCGCCGCGTCCTCCCGGTCGGCCGCGAAGACGACGCGGTCCAGGCGCGCCCACAGCGCCGCCGACAGGCACAGCGGGCACGGCTCGCACGACGTGTACAGCGTGTGCCCGGCGAGCGAGAAGCCGCCGATCACCTGGCACGCCGACCGGATCGCGGTCACCTCGGCGTGCGCAGTCGGATCGTTGTCCCGGGTCACCCGGTTCTGCCCCACCGCCACCGCGACGCCGTGACGGACGACCAACGCGCCGAACGGCCCACCGCCCTCGGCGACGCTCTCGGTCGCCAGATCGATCGCCACGCCGAGCCAGCGGGCATCCTCGTTCTTCGTCGCGGGCCTGGTGCCCCCGAGCCTCGTCGTCATCGTCCGACCTCCGTGAAACGCTGGAACCGGGCCGTCGAGATCGGGTTCGCGTCGGCGACCAGCTTGTTGAATCGATGGTTGAAGATCTTGGAGATCTCGATCAGCGTCTCCTGGCGTTCGGCGGCGACCGAGTTGTCCATCCGCGCCCAGTACGAGCCGAGCATCTGCGCATAGCTCGCTTCGTCGCGTTCGGAGATGATCAGCGGGAAGCCGAACTTCTCGCGATGCGCCTTGGCCACCTCGATCAGCTCGTCGTGCTCGGTGTACGAGGGCTGCCCGAACAGCGGATCGATGCTGGCCATGGCCTCGGCCTGCTCGTCCGGATCGTCCGAACCGAAGTCAGCGTACGAGTCGATCAGCGCGTCCTGCTCGTCGTTGGTCGCCGTGAGCAGGGCGTCCTGGAACGCCTCGCCGAGGGCCATCGGCGAGGCGAACGGCCGCAGCCCGTAGACCACGTCCAGCGCCCAGTCCTGGCCCTGGACCACAGCGGCGAAGGTGTCGCCGAACTCCTCCCGGCTCATCTCGTTGATCTCGTCGAGGTGGATCAGGTCGCCGTCGCTGCCGGTGGTGACCGCGGGGCCGCGATCGCGGCCGATGTGGAAGAAGACCAGGTTCAGCAGGATCGTCGTGAACGCGCCGGCCGCGATACCGCCCGAGAAGTACCACTCGAGCCACGACGGCACCGCCTGGGTGACGCCCGGGAAGGCCATCACGTACATGCCGACGGCGATGCCGGTGCCGGCGACGATCAGGTTGCGGTGATCGTTGAAGTCGACGCCGCCGAGCAGCTGGATGCCGACCACGGCGACGGCGGCGAACAGCATCAGGGCCGAACCGCCCAGGACCGGTTCCGGGATCAGCGAGACCACGGCCGCGGCCTTCGGGAACAGGCCGAGGACGATCATGAAGACCGCGGCCGTCGCCACGATCCAGCGGCTCTTGACACCGGTGACGCGGACCAGGCCGATGTTCTCCGAGAAGCAGGTGTACGGGAACGAGCCCATGCTGCCGCCGATGGTCGTCGAGACGCCGTCGGCCCGCAGCGCCGCCGCGACGTCGTCCTGCGCGACGCGCCGGTCGACGATCTCGCCGACGGCGTACAGGCTGCCGATGGTCTCGACGGCGGTGATGGTCATGACCAGGAGCACCAGGATCACGCCGGAGAGCGTCACCTGCGGCATGCCGAAGTGGAACGGGGTGGAGAACCAGAACCAGCCGGCCTCCTTCACCGGGGTGAAGTCGGTGTCCTGGGTGAGGAACCAGACCACCGATCCGCCGACCAGGCCGAGCAGCACGGCGATGGTCGCCAGGAAGCCCGTGAAGAAGCGCTGCAGCACCAGGATCGTGATGATCGTGCCGATCGCGAAGTAGAAGTTGATCGAGCTCGACGGATCGCCGTGCCCGCCTTCGGAGGCACCCATCACCGGGTACGACCAGTCGAAGCCGGGCAGCCCCAGCTGGCCGCCGATGGCGTGGTTGGCGGCCACCGGCATGAGCGTCACGCCGATGATCGTGAGCACCGTGCCGGTGACGACCGGCGGGAAGAACCGGACGATCTTCGCGATGTACGGCGCGAGCAGGAAGAAGAGGATGCCGGAGACGATCACCGCGCCGAAGATGAACGGCAGCGCCGCCGATCCGCCGCCGTGGTCGAAGCCGATCGCGATGAGCGGGGCGACGCCGGCGAAGGCGACACCCTGCAGCAGCGGCAGCTGCACGCCGATCCGGAACCGGCCGATCTTGATGCCGACGGCCTGCAGCAGCGAGGCGATGCCGCAGGTGAGCAGATCGGCCTGGATCAGTTTGATCATGTCGGCGCCGGAGACGCCGAGCGCGCCGCCGATGATGATCGGCACGATCACCGCGCCCGCGTAGAACGCGGCCACGTGCTGGAATCCGTAGGTCAGGAGTCTGGGTACCGGTGGCACCTCGTCGACCGGATCGATACGCGGCGGGGTCGTCGCCGCTTCCGCTGTACTCATGCCTGAGCTCCTTCGTTGTTCTGCATCGTCGGACGGTGCCGGGGAGGGGGTGCCGATTCGGGCGGGTGCGCCGGATCGGGGGTGACCGTCGGGTCGGGTGGTGCGGTCGGGTCGGGCGGGGTGCCGGTGCCCCGGAGCGTCCGGGCCAGGCGCCAGATCCGGTCGCGGGACATCGGGAGTTCGTACGGCCGGGTGCCCAGCGCCCGCGTGATCGCGTTGGCCAGCGCCGGGGCGACGGGGTTGTACGGGGACTCGCTCATCGACTTGGCGCCGAACGGCCCGAGGTCGTCGTGCGTCCGCGCGAAGATCACCGCGGTGTCGGGGACGTCGGCGGTCTGCGGCATCCGGTAGGTGCGCAGGACGGGCGTCACCACGCGTCCGGCGCCGTCGAGCATGATCTCCTCGTAGAGCGCCGAACCGATGCCCTGCGCCACCCCGCCCTCGATCTGGCCGCGGCACTGCGCGGGGTTCACCACGGTCCCGGCGTCGGCGCCGTGGATCGAGTCGAGGATGCGCACGGTGCCGGTCTCGGTGTCGACGGCGACGCGGAAGCCCTGCACGTTGAAGGCGATCGACCGGAAGGCTCCGTCCTCGGAGCCCTCGGCGACGACGTGCGCATTGTCGCGGTGTTCGACGCCGACCGCCGTCCGCAGGCGCCCGAATCCGAGCACGCCGTCGCGGGTGTGGACGCCGTCGGACCGCAGTTCGGGGGCGGGGTCGCCGGTCAGGGCGACCGCGGCCGCCAGCAGGAGTTCCTTGAGACGCACGGCCGCGGCGTGCACCGCCTTGCCCGCGACCGTGGTGCCCGCCGAGGCGAAGGCCCCGGTGTCGTACGGCGCGGCATTGGTGTCGCCGTGGTGCAGGCGGATCCGGTCGGGTGCGGTGTTCAGCGCGGTGGCCACGAGCTGGACGTGCACCGTCGTCGTCCCGTTGCCGAATTCGGCGGTGCCCACTCCGATCGAGTAGATGCCGTCGTCGTCGACGCGGACGGTGGCGCGGGCGAAGTGTCCGCGCGGGGCCATGGTGGCGATGGCCGAGAGCGCGATGCCCTCGCCCACCCGCCAGCGGTCGGCCCGGTATTCGGCCGGGACGTCCCCGGCCGTGTCGGCGAGCCCCCGCTCCACCGCGTCCAGGCACTGATCCAGGCCGTAGCTGCCGTAGAGCAGGTCCTCCTCGGGTTCGGGGTGCGCGATGAGCAGCGGGTCGCCGTCGTCGACCATGTTGCGACGGCGCAGCGTGTACGGGTCGATGCCGAGGTCGAGGGCGAGCTGGTCCATCGCCGATTCGACGGCGAAGATCACCTGGCCGAGGCCGTAGCCGCGGAACGCGCCCGACGGCGGATTGTTGGTGTAGACGGTCTCGGCGTCGACCCGCCGCACCGGGCAGCGGTACACCGACACCGATTCGGCGCAGCCGTGGAACATCACGCCCGGCGAGTGGTTGCCGTAGGCGCCGGCGTCGGTGAGCACGTCCACGTGCATGGCCGTGAGGACGCCGTCGCAGTCGGCCCCGAGGCGGACCCGCACCCGGAACGGGTGCCGGTGGGTGGTGCGGGTCAGCTCCTCGGTGCGGGTCATCTCGTAGGCGACGGGCTTGCCGGTGCGCAGCACCGCGAGGGCCACCAGGTCTTCGGTGAGCAGTTCCTGTTTGCCGCCGAAACCGCCGCCGACCCGCGCGGTGAACACCCGGATCGACTCCTTGTCCAGGCCGAGGAGGTAGGCGAGCTCGTCGCGGACCAGGAACGGCACCTGCGTGCTGCTGCGCAGCGTCAGGCGGCCGTCGTCGGCGATCCAGCCCAGGGTGCCGTGCGTCTCGAGCTGCGC
Source organism: Gordonia sp. (in: high G+C Gram-positive bacteria) (assembly GCF_047600385.1). GTDB lineage: Bacteria > Actinomycetota > Actinomycetes > Mycobacteriales > Mycobacteriaceae > Gordonia. The sequence continues at coordinate 3,484,729 of NZ_JASGKZ010000001.1, forward strand.
GTGGGAGACGCGCGAGGTGCGCCACTCCCCTTCGACGGTCGCCGCCGACGCCGCGAGCGCCTGCTCGACGTCGCCGCCGTAACCGTCGTGCAGGGCCGCGATCACGTTGCGCTGCGCATCGGCGACCCGCTCGGCCTCTCCCAGATCGGGATGGATCGGGGGCGCGCCGGGGCTCCGGGCCTGTTCGGGGTCGTACACGGCGTCGAGGGGCTCGTAGACGACGTCGATGCGGCGCGTCGCCAGTTCCGCGGTCCCGGGGTCGACGGCGATCACCGCCGCGACGCGCTGCCCGCGGAACCGGACCACCGAGTCGAAGACCAGGGTGTCGTCGGGGTCGTCGGTGCGGAACTCGTGGCGGGCGGTGGAGAACCGCGGGGTGTGCACGTTCTCGTGCGTCAACACCAGTTCGACGCCGTCCATCGCCTCGGCGGCGGAGGTGTCGATCGAGACGATGCGGGCGTGGGCGTGCGGCGACCCGAGGACCTTGACGTGCAGGAGGCCTTCCGGGGCGACGTCGAAGGTGTACGGCTCGGTGCCGGTGACGACCCGGGTCGCGGCGAGCGGCCGCAGGGAGCAGCCGACTCCCTGCCAGTCGGGCGTCTTCTCGCGCCGGTCGAGATCTCGGTTCAGCTCGATCGACGGCTCCGCCGAGACCGCCCCGCGGATCGCCTCCCGGATCGGCCGGTAGCCCGTGCAGCGGCAGAGGTTGCCCTTCATCTTGCGGTCGAGGTCGTCGACGTCGTCGGTGGTGAGCGTCGAGGCCGTCACGATCATGCCCGCGGTGCAGAATCCGCACTGGAACGCGAAGCCGTCGGCGAAGGCCGCCTGCATGGGATGCAGCGCGTCGGGGGTGCCGAGGCCGCTCACCGTGGTCACCTCGCGGCCCTGCGCCCGCACGGCCGGGTAGATGCACGAGTGGACCGGCACACCGTCCACCAGGACGCCGCACGCGCCGCAGTCGCCGGCGTCGCAGCCCTTCTTCACCTCGAAGTGCCCGTGTTCACGCAGCAGGGTACGCAGGCACTGCCCGGGTCGCGGCTGCGCGTCGACCGGTTCGGAGTTCACGACGAGGTCCATCACGCGGCCCCGTCCAGCAGATCGCCGCCGGTCAGCTCGTCGAGGATCTCCGCCGCGAGCACCCCGGCCACGCCCCGGCGCCAGTCGGCCGCGCCGAGCGGGTCGGTGTAGTAGCCGTCGAGGGCGGCGACGTCGGCCCGCAGCACGCCGTCCTCGGGCGGAGCCGGGTAGCGCAGCACCCGCGGTGCGGTGGTGGCCGCGGTGACGCCGAAGGTCGTCGTGCCGTCGACGTCGCGGCGGCCGGTCACCACCGCACCCGAGCGGCCCAGCTGGGCCAGCGCGATCTTGCGGAACCCGGTCCGGGCCCGCAGCGCGTACCCCGGCAGGTCGAGGGCGCGGAGCACCTCCCCCGGGGCGAGGTCGTTCAGTCCGTTGCCGGTGACCAGGTCGGCCACCGGCACCCGGCGCTCACCGCCGTCGGGCGTCCAGATCAGGGCGACCCCGTCCAGGGCGACGGCCAGCGAGACCATCGACGCCGCGGCGAAGGAACGGCAGACGTTCCCGCCGACGGTCGCGGTGTGCCAGATCTTGAACGACGCGAGGAGCGCGTTCGCGCAGTCGGCGAAGAGCCGCTGGGCGGGCCACTCCGGGCGGAGCGGGAGCGCGACGAGCTCGGCGACGGTGCACGTGGCGGCGATGCGCAGTCCGTCGTCGAGGTCCTCGAACAGCGGCCACCCCAGGCCGGTGACGTCGACCAGTCCGGTGACGCCCGGTTGCGGCTCGGAGAACATCCAGGTGCCGCCGGCCACGAACACCTCGCCCGGGGCGAGGGCGAGATCGCCGCGCTCGGTGGCGACCCGGTAGTCGCGGACGTCGTAGAGATCCATGGGTCAAGCACACCCAGGATTTGTCACCGTTCTGTTTCGCCGATGTGGCCGACAGGAACGCGTTTGTCATCGTTTCCGGGGGCGTTTGGAGGATCCGCCGACGTCGTTCGGCGGGGCCGCCCGGGCGCTGGTGTTTCCTACCGTCCGTCCGGGTCCGGGTCGCCTCCGCGCCGATCCTGCAGCACCGATGCGGGCACGACCATCGACGGCGAGAACACGAGCCGGTCGTACTGGAAGTCCTGCGCGATGAAGCCGCCGTCGAGCTCGCGCTCGTCGGAGGTCGGGTACCCGGCCGGGCCGTTCTCATACCCGGACTGCGCCCAGTGCTCGCCGATCCTCCCGAACACCGGGTATCCGCGCTCGTCGGCATCCCTCTTGTAGAGCACGCCTCGCTCGAACGCCTGGACCGCACCGAGGTCGCCGCGCGGGTTCTTCGTCAGCCGCGTGAACTCGCGGGCCGGGAACCCGAGTGCGCCGCCGGTGCCGCCGCGCCGCTGGTACTCCTCCAGCAGGACGCCGCGCGGCACCGCGTGCGCGCCCGTCGCCTTCGACCAGTAGACGACGGCGTTCTCGAACTCGACCGCCCGGCCGCCGCCGCCCGGCGGGCCGACGGGCACCTCCGTCCCGGCCTTCGTCACCCGCTTCCCGATCCAGGTGTTCGCCGACTGCGCGGCGTAGTGGTCGATCTCGCTGCGCACCGGGGCGGGCGGACGGCCCGCGAGAAGGGCCGCGACGCGGCGTCGTTCGTCGACCATGTCGAACGGGTAGGGGTCGATCTTGCCCTGGATCTTGGCGTACTCCTTGTGCGCGACGACGCCGTCCGCACCCCGCCCGAGCCTGCGCAGGATCGCGGCGGTGCCGATCCGGTAGGCCTCCCGCTGCACCTGCGGCCACTCCTGGCCGCGCCCGTCGTTGACGGCCTCGATGCCGATCGCATGCCAGTTCGCGTTGTTCGTCGGCAGCCCCGGCCACGACCCGACGCCCGCATGCCAGGCGACGCCGGCCGCGATGATCCGGTAGGTGCCGTCCCGCTCGAGCACCAGTTGGGCGAGCGGACCCGCCATGCCGTTGGTGCCGTTCTGCACCAGCACCCAGTCCTGCGGGCCGCCGCCGGCGGTGTGATGCCACATCACGTGCGTGATGGTCAGGAAATCACCGTGGCCCCGGTCCCGCCATCCCGGCTGCTCGATCACCTTGCAGCCGGCGCCGCGCAACACCTCCGGCAACCAGATCGGGTCTCCACTCCACGCCATCTCGTGCTCCTTCGTCGTCGGTTCCGGCTGTCGTCGGGTGAGATCGACCGTAACGACATCGACGCCCGATCACGGTGACACCGCAGATCAGCGCTTTCCGCCGTACCGGTCGTCAGAAGACCTTGATGGGATTGATGATGTCGGCGGTGAGGGTGAGCACCATGAACGCCGCCATCACCGCCACCACGCCGTAGGTCAGCGGCAGCAGCCGGTAGTAGTCGACCGGGCCGACGGCGGCCTTGCCGAATCGGCGCCGGACCACGTCGCGGCACCTCTCGTACAGCGCGATCGCCATGTGCCCGCCGTCGAGCGGCAGCAGCGGGACCAGGTTGAACGCGCCGAGGAAGAAGTTCACGCTGATCAGCAGCAGGAAGAAGACGTCCCAGTAGCCGCGTTCGGCGGCCTCGCCGCCCAGCACCGAGGCGCCGTACACGCTGACCGGGGTGTCCGGGTCGCGTTCGCCGCCGGTGACGGCGGTCCACAGCTTGCCCACCTTGGACGGCAGCGAGATGAGCGCCTTCCACGTCTCGGCGAACATGTCGCCGGTGAAGCTCACCGCGCCGCCCCACACGGTCAGCGCGTCGTAGTCGCGGACGGTGTCCTGGTGCAGGCTGACGCCGATCGCGCCGACCGTCACCGGTGAGAGCGTCTCGTCCGGGTTCTGCGTCATGCGCTGCACCCGGGTCACCGGCACCGTCAGATCCCGCGTGTCCTCGCCGCGCTGCACGGTGAGCCGCAGTTCCCCGGTGGTGGCCTGCACCTTCTTGACCAGGTCCGGCGAACCCGTCACCGAATGACCGTTCACGGCCAGGATCCGGTCGCCCGACCGCAGGCCCGCGGCCGCGGCGGGCGCCGGGCCGGTGCAGTCGACCGGCCGTCCCTTCGCATTGGTCGTCGGTGCGACGCACCCGATCTCGGTGGCGTACACCGGTTTGTCCCCGAGGATGGGGAGCCCCCACACCAGCGCGACGCCGATCACCAGCACGAACGCGAAGACGAAGTTCTGTGCGGGCCCGGCGAACAGCACCGTCAGGCGCTTCCAGGTGGCCTGCCGGTACATCGCCCGATCGCGGTCCTCCTCGGCCAGCTCGTCGTGCGGCGTCATCCCGGCGATGTCGCAGAAACCGCCGAGCGGGATCGCCTTGATGCCGTACTCGGTCTCCCCGCGCCGGGTGGACCACAGGGTGGGACCGAATCCGACGAAGTAGCGGCGGACCTTCATCCCCGTCGCCTGCGCGGCCCACATGTGACCGCATTCATGCCAGGCGATGGAGATCAGCAGTGCCAGCGCGAACGCCACCACACCGAGAACGAAACTCACGTCTTCCTTGCCCTGTCTATCCCGCTCGCCGCACCCGGGCGAGGTCGCCGCGCCACGAGTGCGGCGGCCCGCTGCCGCGCCCACGCGTCGGCGGCCAATACCTCGTCCACAGTACCGGGTGCAGAAGTCCACCGATCCGCCTGCGCCAGCACGTCGACGATGATCGCGACGATGTCCGGGAAGGCGATCGCCCCCGCGAGGAAGCCCGCCGCCGCGACTTCGTTGGCCGCGTTGTAGATCGCGGTGAGACCGCCGCCCGCCTCCCCCGCCTGCCGGGCCACGCGAACGGCCGGGAACACCTCGTCATCGACCGGTTCGAAGGTCCACTCCGATGCGGTGGACCAGTCGCAGGCGGCCGACGATCCCGGCACCCGGGCCGGCCCTCCGAGGGCGAGCGCGATCGGCAGCTTCATCGACGGCGGCGACGCCTGCGCGATGGTCGCGCCGTCGACGAAGGTCACCATCGAGTGCACGATCGACTGCGGGTGCACGGTGACGTCGATCCGGTCGTAGGGGACGCCGAACAGCAGGTGCGCCTCGATCACCTCGAGCGCCTTGTTCACCAGCGTCGCCGAGTTGAGGGTGTTCATCGGCCCCATCGACCAGGTCGGGTGCTCGCCCGCCTGTTCGGGAGTCGCCTCCCTCACCTGCGCGGCGGTCCAGCCGTGGAACGGTCCCCCGGAGGCGGTGAGCACCAGTCGGTCCACCTCGTCGGCGGTCCCGCCGCGCAGGCACTGGGCGATCGCCGAGTGCTCGGAGTCGACGGGCACGATCTGGCCGGGCGACGCGGCGGCGAGCACCAGCGCACCGCCTGCCACCAGCGACTCCTTGTTCGCCAGCGCCAGCCGGGCACCCGACTCCAGCGCCGCCAGACTCGGCCGCAGACCGATCGAGCCGACGACGCCGTTGAGGACCACGTCCGCCTCGGTCGCCTCGATCAGCTCCACCAGCGCGTGCTCGCCGCCGAACACCCGGCCGCCCAGCCGGTCGCCGAACGCGGCGGCCGCGTCCTCGTCGGCGACGGCGAGCGCACCGGCCGCCAGTCCGGTCGCGGCCGCCTGCCGGGCGAGCAGATCGAGGTTTCCGCCGCCGGCGCCGAGCCCGACCACCTCGAACCGTTCGGGGTGGTCGGCGATCACCTCCAGCGCCTGAGTGCCGACCGAACCCGTCGAGCCGAGGACCAGGACCCGGTGCCGGGAACCGGGCGGCCGGTCCGCCGCAACACGTGTCGTCACACCGGTCATTGTCGCGTACGACGGTCGGGTTATGCTGTAGCCCTAGCTACTACCGGTCGTCATACATCGGTATTTCCATCTGACCCCGACACCGAGGAGTTCGAAGTGGCAAGCACCGAGGTCGATTACGTCGATACCGGCTGGGTTCGCGAGGATCCGGACGCGCCCTCGGCGCGTTTCGGCTGGTCGGGCACGGCCCCGCGCACCTACGCGATCGCGTCCTTCATCAGCGGTCTGATCATGTTCGGCATGCTGATCGGCAACCACCACGGTCACGTCGAAGACATCTTCCTGGTCGGCATCGGCATCGTGCTGATCGCCTTCCCGCTCTACAAGCTGCGCCCCAAGAAGAACGAGTGGAAGCGCCACGGCAAGTAGCCGCACCCCGTTCGAGACGATCAGCCGCCCCGGTCCACCGGGGCGGCTGATCGCATCGCGGGGTCCGGCCGCCACCGGCGCATGACAGCGATTCTTCAGGTGCCCGAAGCGACCATGGACTCACCGCACCGGACGACGCCGGTGCCCACCCGAGAAGAGGCGCGATGACGAACCCGACCGACGACCGGAACCCCGACGAGACCGGCACCGCCGAAGCGAGCACCACCGAAACGAGCACCGACGAGAAGGACTCCGGCCCCGTCCTCGCCGACCGGATCCCGCACGCCGTGGCGCCCGACCCGGTGCCCGCGGCCCCGCGACCCGGCAGCCGTCTCCGCGAGATCGGATGGAAGATCGGCGGCGGTCTCACCGCGGCCGCGGCCCTGCTGCTGATCGGCGCCGGCGGCGGCTACGTCGTCGGTCGGGAGTTCGATGGCACCCACGACGGCGAGAGTCATCACAGCCGGTACGACGATCACCGCACCGGCGACGGTCACGACGACGGCGAGAGTCACCACGACGGCGAGGGCGACGACGAATCCGACCGCTGACGCGGGCCCGCGGGTGCGCCGCCGGGTCTACTTCTCCTCGGCCGCCAGCTGACCGCAGGCGGCGGCGATCTCCTGGCCCCGGGTGTCGCGCACCGTGCACGAGACGCCCTGTTCGCGGACCCGACGCACGAACTCGCGCTCGACGTCCTTCGGGCTGGCATCCCATTCCGAGCCCGGTGTCGGGTTCAGCGGGATCAGGTTCACGTGCACCATCGAACCGAGCGCCCGGTGCAGCTTCTTCCCGAGCATGTCGGCGCGCCACGGCTGATCGTTCACCTCTTTGATCAGCGCGTACTCGATGGAGACGCGGCGGCCGGTGGTGTCGGCGTAGTAGCGCGCGGCGTCGAGCACCTCCTGCACGGACCAGCGGTTGTTCACCGGCACCAGGGTGTCGCGCAACTCGTCGTCGGGCGTGTGCAGCGAGACGGCGAGGGTGACCGGGATGCCCTCGTCGGCCAGTTTCCGGATCGCCGGAGCCAGGCCGACCGTCGAGACGGTCACCGAGCGTGCGGAGATGCCCAGACCGTTCGGTTCGGGCGAGGTGATCTTCCGGACCGCGTCGACCACGCGCTTGTAGTTGGCCAGCGGCTCGCCCATGCCCATGAAGACGATGTTCGAGAGCCGGCCGGGTTCGCCGACGTCGCCGTCGCGCAGGGCGCGGGCCGCGGCCCGCACCTGGTCGATGATCTCCGCCGTCGACAGGTTCCGGTCGAGTCCGCCCTGGCCGGTGGCGCAGAACGGGCAGGCCATGCCGCAGCCGGCCTGTGAGGAGATGCACAGGGTGTTGCGGTCGGAGTAGCGCATCAGCACCGATTCGAGCAGCGTGCCGTCGTGCAGACGCCAGAGCGTCTTGCGGGTGGTTCCGTCGTCGCACGAGACGTGCCGGACGGCGGTCATCAACGTCGGGAAGAGGGCGGCTCCGACGTCGTCGCGGATACCGGCGGGGAGGTCGGTCATCTCGGCGACGTCGGCGTTGAGCCTGCCGTAGTACTGCTTGGCCAGCTGATTGGCCCGGAACTTCGGCAGACCCAGCTCCGCCACCGCCGCGATCCGTCCGGCCTCGTCGAGGTCGGCGAAATGCGTCGGCGGCTTGCCGCGCCGGGGCGCGGAGAAAACAAGGGGAAGGCTGGTCACACGACCATTCTCTCATGCGATGATGACCCGATGAGCACTCCAGAGACGCACGACGACCCCGCCGCCGTTCCGGCACCCCGTGTTCCCGCCCCGGTCGACGACGCCTCCGGTCCCGAACGCCGGGCGCTCAGCGAGGCCCGACGACAGGTGCGCAGCGTCGCCCACACGCGGTCGCGGGCCACCTACTTCGGGTGGGTTGTCGGCATCGTCGTGACGATCCTGCTCCTGGTCTTCATCCTGCGGAACCAGGGCTCCCAGGACATCGACCTGCTGTTCTGGAAGGTCCGGCTCCCCGTCGGGGTGAGCCTGTTGATCGCCGCGCTGCTCGGCGCGATCATCACCCTGGCGATCAGCGCCGCGCGGATCATGGAGCTGCGCCGCGCCCTCAACAGGGTCGACAAGGCGCGCCGGAACGCGGCCGCGAAGTAACCGACGCGACGCTCTCCGGTACGTGTCCCGGAGAGCGTCGTTCCGCTACAGCAGTGCGGTGAGCACGCACCAGGTGACGAACGCACCCGGCAGCAGCGAGTCGATGCGATCGATGATGCCGCCGTGCCCCGGCAGCAGCGTGCCCATGTCCTTGATCCCGAGATCCCGTTTGATCTGGGATTCGATCAGGTCGCCGAACGTCCCGACGATCACCAGCACCGGGCCGAGGACCAGGCCGATCCACCACTGGGCGTCGAGCATCCAGTGCATGCAGCACACCGCGCCGATCGTGGAGAACAGGATCGAACCGGCCAGACCCTCCCACGACTTCTTCGGGCTGATCGCCGGGACCATCGGATGCCTGCCGAACAGGACGCCCGCGGTGTAGCCGCCGACGTCCGAGCAGACCAGCACGATCAGGAAGGTGAAGACCCGGTAACGGCCGCCGTCGGGATCGTCGGCGAGCCCCTGCTGGACCATGTCGACGGCGAACACCGCCATCAGCGGGATCCAGGCGAGGACCAGCAGGGAGAGCGCGGCATCGCGCGTGTACTCGTGCGGCGCCGCCGACAGCCCCTGGGCGAACAGCTTCCAGGCGAGGACGGCCAGGGCGGTTCCGGCGAACGCGACCAGCGCACCGTCCAGCCCCCACGGCCACGTGGACCAGACGACGGCCTGGCCGCCGATCAGGAGCGGGATCAAGGCGACGTGACGACCGCCTTCGCGCAGCCGCGCGGCCACCTCCCAGGTGGCGATCGCGACGGCCACCGCGACCACCGGGAACCAGCCGCGGGGGACGAAGGCCAGCACCGCGATGAGCCCGGCACCGAGTCCCACGCCCACGCCGATGGCCGCGGGGAGGTTGCGTCCGGCCTTGGACGCCTTCGGCTGCGGATCGGTGGTCATACTTCGAGCAGCTCGGCTTCTTTGTGCTTCACGACCTCGTCGACCTGCTGGGTGTAGGTGTCGGTGGTCGTCTGGATGTCCTTCTCGGCCCGCTTCACCTCGTCCTCGCCCGCCTCGCCGTCCTTCTGGATGCGGTGCAGTTCTTCGACGGCCTTGCGGCGGACGTTGCGGATCGCGATCTTGGCGTCCTCGCCCTTGCCGCGGGCCTGCTTGCCCAGGTCGCGGCGGCGCTCCTCGGTGAGCTGCGGGATCGCCACGCGGATCACGTTGCCGTCGTTGGTCGGGTTCACGCCCAGGTCGGAGTTCCGGATGGCGGTCTCGACGTCGCCCATGATCGACTGCTCGTACGGCTTGATGACGATCATGCGCGGCTCGGGCGCGTTGATGCTCGACACCTGTGTGATCGGGGTGAGAGCACCGTAGTACTCCACCATCACCTTGTTGAACATCGCCGGGTTGGCGCGGCCGGTGCGGATGGAGGTCATCTCGTCACGCAGATGCGCGACGGCCTTCTCCATCTTCTCCTCGGCGTCGAGCAGGGTCTCGTCGATCATCGTCGTCCTATCACTGGTCTGGCAGGTGTGTCGGGATTCGCTGGGCGGGTCGTGCTGGGGTCGATCTCGTGCTGGGGTCGATCGCGGTCCACTGCGGGACCGTCACCGGGCGGGTACGACGGTCAGGACGAGACCAGGGTGCCGATGCTCTCTCCCGCGACCGCACGGGCGATGTTGCCGCGCTCGAGGAGATTGAACACCAGAATCGGCATGTTGTTGTCCATACAGAGTGAGAAAGCCGTCGCGTCGGCCACCTTGAGCTCCTTGTCCAGGACCTCGCGGTGGGTGATCTCGCGGTACAGCTCCGCATCCGGGTCGGTCCGCGGATCGTCCGAGTAGACGCCGTCGACGGCCTTGGCCATCAGCACTGCCTCCGCCTTGATCTCCAGGGCGCGCTGAGCCGCGGTGGTGTCGGTGGAGAAGTACGGCATGCCCATACCCGCGCCGAAGATCACCACACGCCCCTTCTCCAGGTGCCGGACCGCGCGCAGCGGCAGGTACGGCTCGGCGACCTGCCCCATGGTGATCGCGGTCTGGACGCGGGTGTCGATCCCCCGCTTCTCCAGGAAGTCCTGCAGAGCGAGGCAGTTCATCACGGTGCCGAGCATGCCCATGTAGTCCGAGCGCGCCCGGTCCAGGCCGCGCTGCTGGAGTTCGGCGCCGCGGAAGAAGTTGCCGCCGCCGATCACGATGCCCACCTGGACGCCGCTCTGCACCACCTCGGCGATCTGGTCGGCGACCATGGCGACCACGTCCGGGTCGAGTCCGACCGAGCCGCCACCGAACATCTCGCCGCCGAGCTTCAGCAACACCCTGCTGAATCCTTCGCGCTGTACAGGTGCCTGTGGCTGCGTCATCGTGCCCCTTCGTCGGTGATGGACAGGGTCTGGCCGACCGATGGCCAAACTCTCCTGATCATAGTGGTGAATCGCCCCGAGAAACACTTCGGCCCCGCCGCGTCCGGTGAGGACACGGCGGGGCCGGGTGTTCGGCGGACCGTCAGGCCTGGCCGACCTCGAAGCGGGTGAACGCGACGACGGCGGCGCCGGCCTCGTCCAGGATCGCCTTCACGGTCTTCTTGGAGTCGGTGACCGACGGCTGATCCACCAGGACGACGTCCTTGTAGAAGCCGTTGACGCGACCCTCGACGATCTTCGGCAGCGCCTTCTCCGGCTTGCCCTCGGCCTTGGCGGTCTCCTCGGCGATACGACGCTCGTTCGCGACGACGTCCTCGGGGACGTCGTCCCGCGAGGCGTACTTCGCCTTGAGTGCGGCGACCTGCATGGCGGCACCGCGCGCGGCCTCGGCCGCGGCGTCGCCCTCACCGGTGTAGGAGACCAGGACGCCGACGCTCGGCGGCAGGTCCGATGCACGCTTGTGCAGGTAGACGGCGACGGGGCCCTCGTACGCGGCGACGCGACGCAGGACCAGCTTCTCGCCGATCTTGGCCGAGAGGCCCTCGACGGCGGCGGCCACGGTGCCCTCGCCCAGCGGTGCGGCCAGGAGCGCCTCGACGTCGCTGGAGCGCAGCTCGACGGCCGCACCCAGGACGTCCTCGGCCAGCTTCTGGAACTCGTCGTTCTTGGCGACGAAGTCGGTCTCGGCGTTCAGCTCGATCATGACGCCGTCGCGGGCGGCGACCAGGCCCTCGGCGGTGGCGCGCTCGGCGCGCTTGCCGACGTCCTTGGCACCCTTGATGCGGAGCTCTTCGACTGCCTTGTCGAAGTCACCGTCGTTGTTGGCCAGGGCGTTCTTGCAGTCGAGCATGCCCGAGCCGGTCAGTTCGCGCAGACGCTTGACGTCTGCCGCGGTGTAGTTCGCCATGGGTGGCGACTCCCTTCGGAGAAGAAGTGGGTGGGTTCTGACGTGATCAGCCTAGAGGCGATCACTCAGCGGCGGGCACCTCGGCGGCAGGCGCTTCGGCGGCGGGCTCCGCGGCGGCCTCGGGAGTGGCGAGCAGATCCTGCTCCCACTCCGCGAGCGGCTCGCCCTCGCCGGTCTCCGGCTTGGCGTCGCCCGAGGCCTTGCCCGCGCGGGCCTGCACGCCCTCGGCGACGGCGGTGGCGATGACGCGGGTCAGCAGCGCGGTGCTGCGGATGGCGTCGTCGTTCGCCGGGATCGGGTAGTCGACCAGGTCGGGGTCGCAGTTGGTGTCCAGGATCGCGATGACCGGGATGTTCAGCTTGCGGGCCTCGCCGACGGCGATGTGCTCCTTGTTGGTGTCGACGACCCAGAGAGCCGAGGGGACCTTGGCCATGTCGCGGATGCCGCCGAGCGTGCGCTCGAGCTTGTTCTTCTCACGCGTGAGCATGAGGATCTCTTTCTTGGTGCGACCCTCGAAGCCACCGGTCTGCTCCATGGCCTCCAGCTCCTTCATGCGCTGGAGACGCTTGTGCACGGTGTTGAAGTTGGTGAGCATGCCGCCCAGCCAGCGCTGGTTGACGTAGGGCATGCCGACGCGGGTCGCCTCCGCGGCGATCGACTCCTGCGCCTGCTTCTTGGTGCCGACGAAGAGCACGGTGCCGCCGTGGGCGACGGTCTCCTTGACGAACTCGTAGGCGCGATCGATGTAGGTCAGCGTCTGCTGCAGATCGATGATGTAGATGCCGTTGCGGTCGGTGAAGATGAAACGCTTCATCTTCGGGTTCCAGCGACGGGTCTGATGTCCGAAGTGGGCGCCGCTGTCGAGCAGCTGCCGCATGGTCACGACTGCCATGGGTATTCCTTTTTCTCGGTTTCACCGGTCGTCGGTCGACGCCGGTCCTGGCGTCCGCGGGCAGACCGGCCCGGGATCCCGGGACCGCAGGGTGCTGCCGTGGTGTCCGGCACGGATGCCGGACGCGCGAACGCGCGAAGTCATCCCGCCGGAGAGACCGGTGGGATGCAGTGATCGACTCTACGCCGCGACACGCCGAAGGAGCAAAAGGGATCCGGATCGGCCTCCGCTGCGTCTGATCTGTATGAGGTCTTCCCCGCTCCGATCGTCTCCACTCCGATCGTCCCCGTTCCGATCGTCTCCGTCCCGGTCGGCTCTGCTGCGGTCTGCTCCGGTGCGCTCGACGGCCCGGGCTGCGGCACTGCTGACGACGGCACTCCTGACGACGGCGCTCCTGGCGATGCTCTCGACGGTCGGCGGTGCGGCGACGGCCGCCCCGCGCGGACCCTACGAGTGGCCGCTCGCGCCGCGGCCGTCCGTCGAGCGGGGTTTCGATCCTCCGGCGCAGCGCTGGCGGTCCGGGCATCGCGGTGTGGACCTGGGCGCCGCACCGGATGCCGCCGTGCTGGCCGCCGGCGCCGGGACGGTGCGTTTCGCCGGCACGGTCGGCGGCCGTCCGACGGTGTCGGTGCTCCATCCCGACGGGATCATCACCACCTACGAACCGGTGCGTGCGACGGTCCGCGCCGGGGAGACCGTCGTCCGCGGCCGGGTGCTCGGGTATCTCGACGCCGGGCACGCGGGCTGTCCGGCCGCCGCCTGCCTGCACTGGGGTGCGCGGCGCGGGGCGGGCCGCACCGCCGAATACCTCGATCCCCTGGCGCTGGTCGGGGCGGTCCGGGTGCGTCTGAAACCGGTCGGCGACCGGCCCGGGTGACCGGCCCGGGTGACCGCCGTGCGGCCGCCTCGGATCTCCGGGCCGCTCGGGGCCGCGCCGAGCCGTGGACGACGGCGCTCAGGCCCGCGGATGCGCCTGGTCGTGCACCGCCCGCAACCGTTCGACGCTGACGTGCGTGTACAGCTGGGTGGTGGCCAGCGACGAGTGGCCGAGCAGCTCCTGGACCACCCGCAGGTCGGCGCCGCCCTCCAGCAGGTGCGTGGCGGCGCTGTGCCGCAGTCCGTGCGGCCCGATCTCGACGCCCTGCGCGGCCGTCGCCCGGTGCACCACGGTGCGCGCCATGCGCTGGTCGAGGCGTCCGCCGCGAGCGCCGAGCAGCAGCGCCTCCCCGGACTTCGCCGTCACGAGTGCCGGGCGCCCGCGCTGCAGCCAGGCCGCGACCGCCGCCGCGGCCGGCGCCCCGAACGGCACCGAACGCTGTTTGTCGCCCTTGCCGATCACGCGCAGCACCCGCCGGTCGGCGTCGACGTCGCCCAGGTCCAGTCCGCACAGCTCACCCACGCGGATCCCGCAGGAGTACAGGAGTTCGACGATCAGGCGGTCGCGCAGGGCGAGCGGAGCGTCCTCGCCGCCCCCGGCGTGCCCCACCTCGCCCCCCGTGTCCCTCTCGCCCCCCGTGTCCCTCTCGCCCCCCGTGTCCCTCGCCTCCGGGGGCGAGGCGGCCGCGGCGATCGCCGCGGCCGCCTGCTCCGGGTCGAGGACCGCGGGCAGGGTGCGGTGCGCCTTCGGAGCCTGGAGTCGGGCCGCCGGATTCGTCGCCAGCAGACCTTCGCGGTGCGCCCAGGCGCAGAAGGTCTTGGCCGACGACACCTGCCGGGCCACCGTGGTGCGGGCCGCTCCGCGCCGGGTCTGCTCGGCGAGCCAGGCGCGCAGCAGGTCCAGATCGATCCCGGTGGACGGCACTCCGCGCGCACCGGCGAAGGAGATCAGTCCGCGGACATCGCCGACGTAGGCGCGCACCGTGTGCTCGCTGCGCCCGGCTTCCCAGCGCAGGTGATCGGCGAACTCGGACAGCACCTCGGCCATGCCGCCAGTGTAGGGCCGCCCGTGCGGGCCGACGGTACGCGCGGGTAGCTGTCCGCGGAGCGGACGCAAAGTATACGGTTCACGGGAGAGCGAACGCTCCGTCCGCCCTCGTCGAGGGCGGTCTCGACCATCCTGATGCGCTCACCCGAGCCGGAGAAGAACCCGCACCTTGACCACCACCCCGCCCGAGTCGCATCCCCGGCTCGCGATCGCCGTGCTCTGCGCGGCGGGCGTCGTCGTCGCCGTGATGCAGACGATCATCGTCCCGCTGATCCCGTCGCTGCCGACGCTGTTGAAGACGTCTCAGACCAACGCCTCGTGGGCGTTGACCATCACGCTCCTCGTGGGTTCGGTGATCACGCCGATCGCGGGCCGGTTGGGCGACATGTTCGGCAAGAAACGCATGGTGGTCGCCTCGATGGCCGCGGTGTCCGTCGGCTCGGCGGTGTGCGCCCTGGCGCCCGGACTGTTCGTCTTCATGATCGGCCGCGGCCTGCAGGGGCTGGGGATCGGGACCATCGCGCTCGGGATCTCGCTGATGCGCGACATCGTGCCGGCCGAACGTCTCAGCGGCTCGGTCGGAGCGATGAGCGCCTCTCTCGGCGTCGGCGGTTCGCTCGGTCTGCCGTTCGCCGCGGCCATCGCGGACAATCTGAACTGGCACGCGCTGTTCTGGGTGTCCGCGGCGGTGGCCCTCCTCGCCGGGGTCGCCGTCGTCGTGACGGTGCCCGATCACGGCACGCCGACCGGTGGGCGGTTCGACTATCCGGGCGCCGCCGGTCTCACCGTGCTGCTGACCTGCATCCTGCTGGCGGTGTCGAAGGGAAACGAGTGGGGCTGGGGCAGCCCGGTCACCCTCGGCCTGTTCGCCGGCTTCGTCGTCTCGACGATCTGGTGGTGCCGCTGGGAACGACGCCGGGAGAACCCCCTGGTGGATCTGCGTCTCAACGTCCGCCGCGCGGTGCTGCTGACCAACCTCGCCTCCATCGCCTCCGGGTTCGCCTTCTACGCCATGCAGATGATCCCGATCCAGATCCTGATGGCGCCGACCGGTGCGAACGCCGCCGGCAGCCTCGGTTTCGGGCTGTCGATGGTGCTCGCCAGTCTGGTCCTGATGCCCGGCGGCCTGGTGATGTTCGTCTTCTCGTCGGTGTCGGCCGCCCTGACCGGCCGCTACGGCGCCCGGGTCTCGCTCTCGCTCGGCTCGCTGGTGATGGGCGGCAGCTACACGGTGCTGCTGGTGATGATCACCGGCCCGTGGGCGGGGAACTGGATGTGGCTGCTGGCGGCGAACATCCTCTCCGGCGCCGGACTGGGCATCGCCTATTCGGCGATGCCCGCCCTGATCATGCGCTGGGTGCCGGTATCGCACACCGGCGAGGCGAACGGCGTCAACGCGCTGATGCGCTCGGTCGGCACCTCGCTGGCGACTGCGGCGGTCGGGATGATCCTGTCCGCGTCGACCGTGGCCGTCCAGACCTCGGGCGGAACCGCGGTGCCGTTGCCGTCGTCCGGGGCCTACGTGTGGGGGGTCTGCATCGCCTTGACCACCTGTCTGCTGGCGACGGTCACCGCGCTGAGCATTCCGGCTCGCCGCCCCGTCGACGAGGAGACGGTGGTCTGACCGACCGCGGGTCGAACGGTCCCGTCTCCGAGCGACCCGGCGGGGCCGCCCGGAGACGAGTCGTCGTTCAGTCCTTGCCCGCGGCCCGCTGTTCGGCCTTCCACTGGCGGAAGCCCTCCTCGGTCCGTCCTCGACGCCAGTAGCCGGAGATCGACGAGGCGCGCTTCGCGCTGACCCCGCGCTCCTTGCGGACGTACGGGCGCAGGTTCTTCATCACCGCCTGCGCCTCACCGTGGATGAAGACCTGTGGTTCGCCGGCGAGCCATTCGGCGGCGCGGACCGCGGCGATCACCGGGGCGTCGTCGCCGCTCACGTCGTCTCCCGCGGTGTCCGACGACGCACCGCGGTGCACCCAGGTGATCTCCGCACCGGCCGGCGCGGTCAGCGCGAGCTCGTCTTCGGGGCCGCCGACCTCGATGAAGACCTTGGCGATCGCCTGCGCGGGCAGCGCCTCGAGGGCCGCGGCAAGGGCCGGGAGCCCGGCCTCGTCGGAGACCAGCAGATGCCACGGAGCCTTCGGGTCGGGCCGGTAACCGCTGCCGGGGCCGAAGAAGTGGACCGTCTCGCCCGGCTGCGCCCGGGCCGCCCACGGACCGGCGATGCCCTCGTCGCCGTGGACCACGAAGTCGACCGCGATCTCGCGGGCCTGCGGGTCGTCGCGCCGAACGGTGTAGGTGCGCAGGACCGGCTGCTGCTCGGCCGGGAACTCGGCGGCGACGCGGTCCATGTCCAGCGGCTCGGGGTAGGTCACGTCCACCCCGGCCGGCGGCAGGATCAGCTTGATGTACATGTCGGTGTCGCCGGTCGCGGCGAAGTCGTCGTAGCCGTCACCGCCGAGCCAGACGCGGATCATGTGATCGGTGAGCCGTTCGGTCCGCTGGACCGTCATCGTGTTCAGTCGCCGTGCCATGCCGACCACGCTACCCGCCTCCCGAATACGCGGTGAGGGCACCCTAAGTAACACCGCTTCTCACCGGTTCGCCCCGGGCCGCGCATCAGCCTTCCGGACAGGCCTCGACCAGTTCGTCGACCAGACCCACCGGCAGTTCGACGGCCAGTTCCCAGGTCTCGTCGTCGTGGCCGACCAGCAACGTCACGGTGTCCCCTTCGCACGAGAAGAACACCGGGGTCCCCGCCACCGTGCCCGCACGTATCGACGTCCGGTCCGCCCACGACGCCGCGCGGACGTCCCGCAGTCGTGCGAACTCGGTGGGCGTCGCACGGATCCGGAGCTGCCACGCCCCCTCGGTGAGAACCGCGGAGATGCATCCCTCGTCGTCGAGGTCGGGATCGAGGTCGAGGTCGAGGTCGATCCCACCGCGCGCGGTCACACGACCTCCCATCCCGGAAGCGCCCCGAGCAGCGTCTCCATCCTCGTCACCTCGTCGGGTGTCCACGGTTCCAGGTCGTCGAACACGGCGGTCTTCCTCTCGAAGCGGAGTCGATCGTCACTTGACGATAGTCACCACGCGTCTCGGCGGCCGGAGACGTTCGCGGTGGGGCGCCGAGTCCCCCGGCGATGTCGGCACCCGCGTGTAGAACGTCCCCATGAGCATCGATCACTACGCACGCCCCGACGGATACGCCCTGCCTGTGGACTGGGATCTCGGTGAGGACGCCGAGTACGTGGAGGAACAGACCTGGCAGCAGGTGTTGCACGGCGAGAACGACGTCGAGGTGTACCTCGATTACTTCGAGGACGAACTCGCCGCCGCCGAGATCTCGGCCGACCGCGCCGCCGCGTGGTTCCGGTCGGTGATCGAGGCCCGGCGCGATCAGCAGGCCCGGTGGGGTCTCCCGCTGCCGGTCACCGCACTCGACCGCGCCTTCGCCGAGCTGAACGACACCGGGATCGTCGCGCGCGGCGACTTCACCTGCTGCGGCACCTGCGGCAGCGCGGAGATCGTCGACGAGCGTGACGACTCCCGCGAGTGGAAGGGGTACGTCTTCTTCCACCAGCAGGACACCGACGGGATCTTCCAGGACCGGACCACCTACCTGAACTACGGGGCCTTCCTCCCCGCGTTCTTCACACAGAGCGAGTGGGAGGGCATGTCCGACGCCGAGCGCGATCGGGAGTACGCGCGAGTGACCGTCGGGCTGATGAACGACGTCGTGGTGCCGGTCTTCCGCAGACACGGGATCGGCGTCGACTGGGGCGGCGACCTGAACACCCGGATCCGGCTGACCGACGTCGACTTCCTCGCCCCGATGGCAGAGCCCGAGTGATCCGGCTCCGAGCCGGGCGGAAGAAGTCCGGCGGGCAGACGCCCCTCGGCGGCGTCGAGCACTCGCGGCGAGGTCGGTCATCGCCGTCCTCCCAGACTCCACACCCCGCCGGAGGTCTCGACCAGGCCCTTCACCTCCAGCATGGCCAGCGCCGGACGGACCCGGTCGACGGGGAGACCCGAGACGAAGGCGACCTCGTCGACGCTGAGCCCACCTGAAGCCGGGAGAGCCTCCACCACCTGGAACTGCTCCGGGGAGAGTCCGTCGGTGGACCGCGACGGCGACTGCCGACGACGGTCCCGGCCGTCGACGTCGACCAGCGCCCGGGCGGCGACCTCGTCCGCCACGAGCGTCGCTTCGCCGTCGGCGATCATCTGGTGACAGCCCACCGACATCGCGCTCGTCACCGGTCCCGGCACCGCGCCCAGCGGCCTGCCGAGGTGCCGGGCCCACGCGGCGGTGTTCGCCGCACCGGAGCGTCGTCCCGCCTCCACCACCACCAGTGCGTTCGACAGAGCGGCGACCAGCCGGTTCCGGGTGAGGAACCGGTGTTTGGCCGCCGTCGTCCCGGGGGCGTACTCGGTCACGACCACGCCTCGACGGCCGATCTCGGCGAGCAGTTTCGCATGACCGGTCGGATAGTCGCGATCGATCCCGCACGCCAGCACCGCCATCGTGAGGCCGCCGGCCGCGAGGGCTCCCCGATGCGCGCACCCGTCGATCCCGTACGCCCCACCCGACACGACGGTCCAGCCGGCGCCTGCGAGTCCCGATCCCATCCGACCGGCGACGTGCTCCCCGTACGACGTTGCCGCACGCGATCCGACCACGCCCACCGCCGATTCGGTCACTTCCACCAGCGGGTGCGGTCCGCGCACCCAGAGCGCCAGCGGCGCACCGCCGCGCACCGCGGTGCTCGCCTGGTCGAGGGCGAGCAGACTCCACGCGGGCCACTCCGCGTCGTCCCGGGTGACCAGCCGGGCGCCGACCGCGGCCGCAGTCTCCAGATCCCGCGCGGCGGTGTCGACGCGGTGGCGCGCCTCGGTGGCCGTCGCCACCGCCGCACCGTCCGCCGGCAGCGCCCGGGCCTTGATCATCCGGGCGGTCTCCTCGGCGCCGTGGCGCCGGACCAGGTCGATCAGGGGTGCGCAGGGCGGCTCGGCGACCGCGGTCAGATAGGCCCACGCGCGTAGTTCCCGCTCCCCCGTGCTCACCGGAACTCCCGATCGCGATACATCAGGGCTTGCGCGACGTCGGCGGCGCCGGGCCTGCCTCCCTCGCGCAGATCGCAGAGGGTCCAGGCGAGCCGGAGCGCCCGATCCGCTCCGCGCGCGGTCACCCGGCCGTCCCGCAGATACGTCTCGATCGGCGCCAGCGCCTCTGGCGGAAGCGGGAAGTCCTGCCGCAACGCCCGGCCGGGCACCTCCGCATTGGTCAGCCAGCCGTGCGCCCGCCATCGCTCACGCGCCCGAACGCGGGCGGCGATCACCCGTTCCGCGATCACCGCCGACGACTCTCCGCGCTCGCTCAGGAGCATGGTGCTCCCCGGCGGCTCCATCTGCACCCGGATGTCGATGCGATCCATCAGCGGACCGGAGAGTCTGCCCAGGTAGCGGCGCCGGACGATCGAGGTGCAGACGCAGTCGACGTCGTGCGCCGGTGCGCACGGGCACGGGTTGGCGGCGAGCAGCAGGAGGAACCGGGCCGGATAGCTGGCGTCGCCGTCGCGCCGGGACACCGTGACGCGGCCTTCTTCGAGCGGTTGACGCAGACCGTCGAGCACCTTCGGGCCCATCTCCGCGCACTCGTCCAGGAAGAGCACCCCGCGATGGGCCCGCGACACCGCGCCCGGACGGGCCATGCCGGTGCCGCCGCCGAGCAGCGCCGTCGCGGTGACGCTGTGGTGCGGCGCGACGAACGGCGGCACGGTGATCAGCGGATGGTGCGAGGGAAGGGTGCCCGCGACCGAGTGGATCGCCGTCACCTCCAGCGCCTCCTCGGGCAGCAGCGGCGGCAGTATCCCCGGGATCCGGGAGGCGAGCATGGTCTTGCCGATTCCCGGCGGACCGGTCATCAGCACGTGGTGGCCGCCGGCGGCCGCGACCTCCAGAGCGTGGCGCGCCTCCGACTGTCCCGCCACGTCGGCCATGTCCGGGATCGGCGGCGGCGGGCCGGAGTCGCCGCCGGGCACCGATTCGAGCACCGTGTGACCGGCCAGCCAGGCCACCACCTGGGCGAGCGACTGCGCACCGCCGACCTCGATACCCTCCACCAGGGCCGCCTCACGCAGGTTGTCCACCGGCACCACGGCACGCCCGAAGCCCGCATCGCGGGCGGCGAGCAGCAGCGGGAGCACGCCCCGAACCGCCCGGACCCGGCCGTCGAGCGCCAGCTCGCCCAGGAAGACCGTGTCCGTCAGGCGCACCGGCTCGGCCTGCCGGTCCGCGACGAGGATGGAGAGCGCCATGCCCAGGTCGAACCCCGAGCCCTCCTTGCGCATCTCGGCGGGCGCGAGCGCGACCACCACCTTGAGTTCGGGGAACTTGAAACCGCTGTTCACCACCGCGGCCCGCACCCGGTCCTTCGCCTCGCGCAGCGAACCGTCGACGCTGCCGCTGATGGTGACGCCGGGCAGCCCCGAGGCGATGTTCCCCTGGATCTCGACCGGTGCCGCCACGAATCCGCACAGCCCCATCGAGGAGACGTTTCCGACCACGCGCATGACGGCCGCCTCACTCCACCAGTCCGGTGTGGTGCGTGAGCCGCGCGGCGGAGCGATCCTCCGGGTGGTCGAGATCGAGCTGCACCGAGACGGCGTCGAACCGGATCACCTCCCACCACGGCGCACCCTCCGGCCGAGCCGCCAGCCACTGCCGGGCCAGCAGACGCATCCGCCGCAGTTTGCCCGTGGTCACCGCCGCCACCGGATCGGTGAAGGTGTGTGAGGCCCGTGTCTTGACCTCGACGATCACCAGCGTCGTCCCGTCCGCGGCGATCAGGTCGAGTTCGCCGTACCGTGTCCGCCAGTTCCGTTCCAGAATCCGCCAGCCGAGCGACTCGGCGTATTCGGCCGCCAGATCCTCACCGATCCGGCCCACTCGTCCACGCCGGTCGCGGCGCACCGTGTTCTCCCCCATGCACCCCAGCATGGAAGCTCACGACGACACTGTCAGTACCCGATTCCGACGTCCTGTGGACAAGTCTCACCGTCCACAGATCCGCCGTCGGGCCTTGTCCGGACTCCCGGCACGTGCTAAATAGACCTTCTCCGTCCCCCTGACCGCCCTCCGCCGGGCGATGGTTGCGGCCGTCCGCGCAGAAGCCACAGGCGGCACCGGTCGCACACGACCGATCCACCAGGTGACGTATCATTCGGCTATGCCAGCAATCCCCATGGAGTTGAAAGAGCGGGCCGTCAACAGTGTTCTCGAAAGAATGCAGCGGGACGGAGTGAACGTGTCCCGCGCCTGCCGGGACGTCGGAGATGAGCTCGGCCTGAACGCCAACACCCTCCGAAAACTGGTTGCGGAACGACGACGAGAAACCACCTGACTTCCACGGCTCCTGCCGTATTCGACAACCGATACTTCAGCGATTCCAGGAATCTCATGGAAGAATTCACACCCGACAAGCGCCGAATCTTCGTCATTTTCTGAAAAGTACCTTCTTACCGTTGTGAGAACGTCCGACACAGAGCCCCGTCATGATCGAACAGAGTGATCTCTGACCGAGAGTCGTCGACCAAAACAGCTCGCAGGAAATCGACATCGGCCGATATCCGAAAAACGGGGTGGCCGAATGCTACCATCGCGGAGGTGACGACGACCTCTCTGTTCGAAGCGCCCGAACCGGTTGCGCCGTTCAAGACCCAACTGCTGAAGTGGATCGGCAACAAGCAGCGATTCGCGCATGAGATCGCGTCCTACTTCCCCGGCGATGTCGCCACCTACTACGAACCCTTCCTCGGCAGCGGAGCCGTACTGAGCACGTACGCACCGCGACGAGGTGTCGCGGCAGATGCGCTGGCACCACTCGCGGAGATCTGGACATGCTTGGAGCAGAACCCCGAAGAGCTCAAATCCTGGTACGCCGAGCGCCGCAACCGAGTCGCCGCCGACTTCTCGAACAAGTCGGCGGTGTACGAACAAGTCAAGTCCGCTTTCAATGCCTCTCCGAACGGAGCCGACCTGCTCTACCTGTGCCGTTCCTGCTATGGCGGTGTGGTGCGGTTCCGCCAGGCGGATCGACATCTCTCGACTCCTTGCGGCGCGCACACACCGATTTCGTCGGACTCGTTCGACAAGCGCGTCGACCTCTGGGCGGAGCGCGTCCGGGGAACCACGTTCGCCCATGCTGACTACCGGGACACCATGGCTCAGGCGCGCCGTGGAGATCTGGTGTACTGCGATCCGCCGTACACCGACTCCCAAACGATCCTGTACGGCGCCCACCGGTTCTCACTGGAAGAGCTGTTCGAGGCGATCGACAGGTGCAGGAGTCGCGGAGTACGAGTAGCACTCAGTATCGACGGGACGAAGAAGTCCGGACTCAAAACAGTTCTCAACGAGGCGCCGGACGGCCTGTTCAAGAGTGAAGTCATGGTGAATTGCGGCCGGTCGATGCTACGCAGATTCCAGATGGAGGGAATGTCGCTGGAATCGGAGGTCGTCGCCGATCGACTGCTCTTGACCTACTGACTTCGGCACCTACTGACTCCGGCGGGGGTCTCGGCGCGGACGCCACGACTCCCGAGCGGCCCGCGCCTGCGGATCTCCCTGCGACCCGGTCCGGAGAACCGTCTCCGGCGTCACCACGTGACGCGCCGTCAACCGCAGGAGACGCCGTCCCACCGTCGGGAAGGCCAGCGCCGGCCAGTACAGCCGCGGGTAGACGACCCGCGTCCGATCCCGGGCCAACGCGGTGACGATCCGGTGCGCGCATCCCTCCGCGGTCCCCGTCGGCACCCGGTCGAGGACACGCGCACTGCCCGGGATCAGTCGAACCTCCGCCTGCACCGGGGTGTCGACCGGACCGGGGATCACCTCCACCACGAGCGTGCCGGGATTCTCCATCCGGAGGGTCTCGGTGGCCGTCGACAGCGCGGCCTTCGCCGCCGCGTATCCCCCGGACAGCGGCCACGGGGTGACGAACGCCAGCGAGGTCACGTTCACGATCGCCCGCGGCCGCAGAGCCTGGACCAGCGCCAACGGGCTCCAGTAGTTCAGTTCGAGGGCCGCGCGGGCCGTCTCGTCGTCGCCGATCACCGCGACCGGGGCGGCGACTCCGGCTCCGGCGTTGTTCACCAGGACGTCGACCGGCCCCACTGCCTCGGCCAGTCGGGCCGCCGCACCCGGGACCGACAGGTCCACGGGGAACACCTCGGCACCGATCCGGGCCGCCAACTCGTCGAGCTTGTCGACGCTGCGCGCGGCGATCACCAGGTGAGCACCGCGCCGGTGGAGTTCGGTCGCCGTCGCCCATCCGATCCCGCTGGACGCCCCGGTGACCAGGACCCGCCTGCCGCGCAGCTCCACGGTTACAGGGTCGGCTCGTTCGGGAGACGCAGTTCGGAGCGTTCGAGCTCCTCGATGTTGACGTCCTTGAAGGTCACCACCCGGACCTGTTTCACGAAACGCGCCGGACGGTACATGTCCCAGACCCAGGCATCGGTCAGATGGATCTCGAAGTAGACTTCGCCGTCGTTGTTCCGCGGCAGCAGGTTGACCCCGTTGGCCAGGTAGAACCGCCGTTCGGTCTCCACCACGTATGAGAACTGTCCGACGATGTCCTTGTACTCGCGGTACAGGGACAGCTCCATCTCGGCTTCGTATTTCTCGAGATCCTCAGCGCTCATCAGCCCAGCCTAGCGCGCACGTTCTTGTACGACATACGGTGCTCCGGCGACGGCCCCAGCCGGTCCAGGCACGCCATGTGGTGCGCGGTGCCGTAACCCTTGTGAATCGCGAAATCGTAGCCGGGACACACCTCGTCGAGCCCGGCCATGATGCGGTCGCGGGTCACCTTCGCCAGCACCGAGGCCGCGGCGATGCAGGCGGCCTCGGCGTCGCCGCCGATCACCGGCAGCGACGGCGCGGGCAGCCCGGGCACCGCGAATCCGTCGGACAGCACGTAGCCCGGGCGCACCGGCAGACCGGCCACCGCCTGCCGCATGCCGCGGATGTTGGCGACGTGGATCCCGATCCGGTCGATCTCCGCCGCGCCGATCACGGTCACATGCCACGCCACCGCGTGACGGGTCACCGCCGTGTACAGCCGCTCCCGCGTCGCCTCCGACAGTCTCTTCGAATCGTTCAGTCCGGCGAGCGCCGGCGACTGCACCGGCCGCAGGATGCACGCGGCGACGACGAGCGGTCCCGCGCACGCGCCGCGGCCGGCTTCGTCCACCCCGGCGACCGGTCCGAGGCCGCTCCGCTCCAGCGTGAACTCGTACGTGCGCAGCGAGGCCGCCCGGCGCACCGTGGTGCGGGGCGGCCAACTGCGTGACGGACGACCGCGGGCCACTGCGGACTACTGCGGGTCGACCGAGTCCACGCCGCCCATCCGGTCGAACGGGTACAGGATGAGGCGCACCCGGCCTCGGATGTCCGAGATCGGAACGGTGCCCTCGAACTCGTCTTCCATGTGGGCGCGCGAGTCCGCCGAGTTGGACCGGTTGTCGCCCATCACCCAGACGTGTCCGGCGGGCACCTTGATCGGCCCGAAGTCGTCGCCGTAGCAGGAGCCCAGCCCGGCCTCGTTCTGCAGATCCTTGTCGATGTACGGCTCGCGCAGCGGCTTGCCGTCGACCGTCACGCCCTTACCGTTGCCGTTGCGGCATTCGACGGTCTGGCCGCCGGTCGCGATGACCCGTTTGACCAGGTTGTTCTCGTCCGGCGGCTGCAGCGAGAAGAGCGCCAGCACGTCCTGCACCGTGCTGATGACGGCGTTGGTCGACCGCGGTGAACTCCACGACCCCTCCCAACTCGACGTCGGCGCCTTGAACACGACGACGTCGCCGGGCTCGGGATCGGTGAACCGGTAGCTCAGCTTGTCGACGATGATGCGGTCGTTGGTGCAGCCGTAGCAGCCGTGCAGAGTCGGCTCCATCGACTCGCTCGGCACCACGTACTGGCGGACCAGGAACTGCGTCGCCACGAACATCAGGACCAGGACGACCCCGATGATGATGGCGAGTTCCTTGAGGAGACCGCCGCCCTGCTCGTCGTCCTCCTCCGAAGACGCGTCGCGTTTGTCGCGCCAGTGCTTCTGCGCCGGTTCGGCGTCGTCGGTCCCGCCTCCGCGGGCGGGGGCCGGACGTCGCTGGTCATCAGACGGAGACCGCTCCCCTGCGCGGTCGGCTTCCGCCGGCACGTCGTCAGAGGACCAGTCACCCGTTGGCTTGTCGTTCACGAGGAACCAGGCTACGCGCTCGCCGCTTCGTCCTCGATCGCGGTGGCCCCACCGCATCCGTCGAGCCGCCGCACACTCTCCTCCGGCAGGAGCTCGGCGCACTCGGCCCCCAATGCACGAGGGCTCCCGGAATCAGTGATTCCGGGAGCCCTCCGAACCGTCGTTCGGGAACCGCTCAACCGTAGGTCATCCCGTGGTTTTCGCGGTATGCGGTCGAGAAGACCGCATTCGCGCAGGTCAGCGCTTTTCCTTGATCTTGGCGGCCTTGCCGCGCAGGTCGCGCAGGTAGTACAGCTTGGCGCGACGGACGTCACCGCGGGTGATGACGTCGATCTTGTCGATGTTCGGGCTGTGCACCGGGAAGGTGCGCTCCACGCCGACGCCGAACGAGACCTTGCGGACGGTGAAGGTCTCGCGGATGCCGCCGCCCTGGCGACGGATCACGGCGCCCTTGAACACCTGGATGCGCTCCTTGGAGCCCTCGATGACCTTCACGTGGACGTCGACGGTGTCGCCGGGGGCGAACTCGGGGACGTCGTCGCGGAGGGACTGCTTGTCGAGGAAGTCGAGAGTGTTCATGGTGGATCCAATCTGGCGTCGCGTGGTGCAGAGGAACCTGGCGTCCGGCCCCGTCGCTGCGCGACGATCCGGATCGACCGGTTCGTACCCGTGTCGGTGTTCGGTGTCCGTGTCCGGACAACCCGATCCATTCTGCCAGACCGTCGGCCGGTGGAGAAATCCTCCCCGGTACGACACCGGGCACCCTCTACAGCGTCAGATCCAGGTCCTGCTCGTCGTCGGATTCCTCCGCGTCCCGATCGTCGGCGGGTCCGGGATCGTCGGGCATCGCACCGAGCACCGCGGGCCCGGCCATCGGCAACGGGCCGATCAGGTCGACGGCGGCCTGCGTCGAGAGCAGATAACCGGGGCGTCGTCGTTCCTCGTCGTCGCGAGTGCCGGACAGACCCGAGGGCGGAGCGATCGACGACGATCCCCGCATCCCCGGCGGCGCGGAACCCGCGGTCGGCCGGGCGGTCTGGCCGGGAGCGAGCGGCGCCGTCGGCGGTCCCGCGGCGGGGAGCCCCGCGCGCGATGCCCCCGCAACCGGCGGCCCGCTCCCCGTCGGCGGCCCCGAGGGGACGGTCGTGAGACGCGGCGGAGACGACGTCGCCGCGGCTCCGGCGGGACCGGCCCCGATGAGCGGAGCTCCGGTGAACGGCGCACCGCCGGGTCCGCCCGGTCGCGCGCCGACCGGATCCGTCGGGAGCGCGAGCGCCGGCACGGCCGCGGCCGGCTGTCCTCGTACGACGGCCCCGGGTCCCGGCGTCGTGCTCGGTCCTCCCGGCGCGGTGCGCACCGGTCCGGTCTCGGCGGAGGCCACCGGAACGGTTCCCGAGCCGGGGCGGACCGGACTCGGCTCGGGGACCTCCCGTGCCCCGGGACCTCCGGTTCCCGGCACCGGAGGGGCGGGGCTCGTCGGCGCACCGCGGCCGGGGGCACCGCCGCCCGGGGAGGTTCCGTCCGCCGGCGGCCCGTCCGGCGGTGTTCCACCGGGCGCACCTCGGGGAGCCGGGGCCGAGGGAAGCGGAGTCGGGGTCGGGGTCGACGGGGCGGGCGCGGTCGGAGCAGGGGCGGACGCCGACGGTGCCGGTGTCGACGGCGAGTCGCCCGGCGCACCGGGTACGGGCGTCCTACCGGCCGGCGGATCCTCCGTCGATCCGCTGTCGCCGCGGCGAAGGAGACTCTTGTCCGCTGCCGACAGCCCTTGCCACCCGCCCCCGGATCCTCCCGCGCCGAGACCCACCGCGTGCGCGCTCATCGGCTCGCTGTACACGTGATCCATCGTGCGCGAGACCAGGATCATGGTGAGCCGCGCGCCGGAGAGGTTGCGCGGCATGGTGCTCGCCAGCGAGACGATCTGCGGTCCGAGCGCCGCCGACGCCGCCAGATCGCCGGATGCATCACCAAGACTGGACCCGGCGTCCAGGAGCCGGTTCGCCGCCGCCGAGAGACGATCGCTCAAGGCGAGACCCGCCTCGTCCGCGGCCAGCGGTCCACGCCCGATCAGCTCGTCGAATCCGCCGAAGCTCTTGGCCAGCCCGAACGCGATCGTCTTCGCAGCGTCGGCTATGCGGTTCAGTTCCGCGGCGTCGGCGGCGGCGCCGCCGACGTCCATCGAATCGAGACGATTCAGAATCGTGCCGAGCGGGACGACCCAATTGGTACGAGGTGCCATACCCGGTTAGACGCAGCGCGGACCGATCCGGTTCCACGACACGCCGCGCACGACGGTGCAGACCCGAGAGATCAGTCCGCGGAGTCGTCGAGCAGTTCGGGTCGACGTTCGCGGGTGCGTTCCAGCGACTGCTCGCGGCGCCAGGCGGCCACCTTCGCGTGGTCGCCGGACAGCAGCACCGGCGGGACCTCGAGATCGCGCCAGACCTTGGGCCGGGTGTAGCTGGGTCCTTCGAGCAGCCCGTCGGAGAAGGAGTCCTCCCGGTGCGACTGCGGATTGCCGATCACCCCGGGGATCAGGCGGGTGGTGGCCTCGACCATCGCCAGCACGGCGGCCTCTCCCCCGATCAGCACGAAGTCGCCGAGCGAGACCTCCTCCACGCGCACGCGGCGCGCGGCGTCGTCGAACACCCGCTGGTCGATGCCCTCGTACCGTCCGCAGGCGAAGACCAGGTGTTCCTCGGTGCTCCAGCGCTCGGCGGTGGCCTGGGTGAACGGCCGCCCGGCGGGCGTGGGGACCACCAGCAGCGCCTCGTCGGGGCACACCTCGTCGAGCGCCGGACCCCACACCTCGGGTTTCATCACCATGCCGGGTCCGCCGCCGTACGGCTGGTCGTCGACGCTGCGGTGGACGTCGTGCGTCCAGTTCCGCAGGTCGTGGATGCCCACTTCGAGCAGGCCGGCGTCGACCGCCTTGCCCAGCAGCGCCACGCTGAGCGGTTCGAGATACTCCGGGAAGATCGTGACGACGTCGATGCGCACGGGTCTACCCTTCGACGGGCTCAGGGGACGAGTCGACGGGCTCAGGGGGCGAGTCGACGGGCTCGGGGGACTCGGAGTCCGGGTCCAGCAGTCCTTCGGGCGGATCGACGACGATCCCGTCCCGGGACACCGTCGGCACGATCTCGGCGACGAAGGGGATGAGCACCTCTCTCCCCGCGGGAGTCTTCACCGCGAGCAGTTCCCCGCCGGGCAGGTGCAGGACGTCGGACACCTCGCCGACGGGCTCGTCGTCCACGGTGGCGACCGGCAGGCCGATCAGCTCGTGGTCGTAGAACTCGTCCGGATCGTCGCCGGAGTCGACGTCGGCGGCGTCGATCAGGAAGAGCGTGCCGCGCATCGCCGCGGCGACGTCCCGATCGGTGACGCCCTCCAGGGACACGAGCAGCCGCCCGGCGTGAGGCCGGACGGCTGCGACCGTGTACTTCTTCTCGCCGGCACCCTTGGGTGCACGGCCGCGCAGGACGGTTCCGACGGCGAAACGCTCGCCGGGGGAATCCGTCCGCACATCGACCACGAGTTCACCTCGGACGCCGTGGGTCTTGGCCACCCGGCCGATCACCAGATCCATCGTGGTCTCCCGATCTCTTTCGACGTGCGTGCGGTCAGCGGTCGGTGTCGACGATGTCGACACGCATGCCCCGGCCGCCGACACCGGCGACCAGGGTCCGCAGCGCGGTAGCGGTGCGGCCGTTGCGGCCGATCACCTTGCCGAGATCCTCGGGGTTCACGTGAACCTCGATCATCCGGCCGCGACGACCGGTGATGAGCTCGACCCGCACGTCGTCGGGATTGGCGACGATGCCGCGCACCAGGTGCTCGACGGCGTCAGCGATGACAGCACTCACTTGTCGTCGCCCTCGGCGGCCTCGTCGACCTTCTCCGCAGCCTCGTCGGCCTTCTTGGCCGACTTCTTCTTGGCGGTGGTGGCCTCGACGGCGGGCTCGTTCTCGGCGGCGGCCAGCGCGGCGGCGAACAGCTCCTGCTTGCTCGGCTTGGGCTCGGCGACCTTCAGGGTGCCCTCGGCGCCCGGCAGGCCCTTGTGCTTCTGCCAGTCACCGGTGATCTTGAGGATCGCCAGCACCGGGTCGGTCGGCTGCGCGCCCACGCCCAGCCAGTACTGCACGCGCTCGGAGTCGACCTCGATCAGCGAGGGCTCCTCCTTCGGGTGGTACTTGCCGATGGTCTCGATGGCCCGGCCGTTGCGGCGGGTGCGGGCGTCGGCGACGATGATGCGGTACTGCGGGTTGCGGATCTTGCCGAGCCGGGTGAGCTTGATCTTGACAGCCATGTGAAGACTTCCTCTGTGTCACAGCGCAATTCAGCGATCCGCCGAGGAGCGGCGGATCCGGTTTTGCGATCTCTTACGGGGTGACCGCCGGTCGGTGCGTGACCGCTTCCGGCGAACCAGCGGTTCATTCTGCCAGACGACGACGGCGGCGGCCAAAAGCAGGCAACGTCACAGCCGCACGATTGAGTGCTCTCCACCGGAGCGTGATTAGACTCGGCGACGTGTGCCATCCGGGCGCATCGGGCACTTCCCCCGGATCTGTCGAACGAGGAACGGACCGCAATCCATGCTCCAGGCACTCGGTTTCGCGTTCTTCGACGCGATCAACGTGCTGCTCATCGGTGTCCTGGTGGCACTGGCGATCATGCTCCCCCCGGGGCGCTACCGATCGATCGCCGGACTCCTGGTGATCGGCGACTGGCTCGGTGTCTTCTTCCTCGCCCTGATCACGCTGGCCGTGTTCGACGGCTTCGGCTCCCTCGTCCAGTCGGTGATCGACTCGTGGATCTTCGGCGTGGTGTTGATCCTGGTGGGTGTGGGCGGGGCGATCGCGACCTTCCGGGGCGGCGACTCGACGGACATGATCGACAAGGTCCTCGCGCCGCTGCGGTCGCCGTCACCGTTGACGATGCTCGTCGGATTCGGCCTCGGCCTCATCCAGTCGGTGACCTCGGTACCGTTCTTCCTCGGCCTCGCGATCCTGTCGACGAGTGACATGCCGACGATCGAGCGCTACGCCGGTCTGCCCCTGTTCGCCACCGTCGCCCTGAGCCTGCCGATCCTGTCGGCGCTGCTGCTGGGCCTGGTACGACACAATCCCGATTCGTGGGTCGGCCGTCTGTTCCAGACCGCGCGCAGCCACCGAGACTCCTTGACCAAGGCCGCCGGCTACGTGGTCGCGGTGCTGCTCGTCGTCGTCGGCGCCGTCCGACTGTTCTGAGCGCTGTCTGACGCCGACGGGATCGTCAGGCGATCCGGGCGCCGCCGCACACCACGTGCTTCGGGGTGCGCAGGGCCGCCACGGATCGTGCCGGATCGTCGTCGAGCACCAGGAAGTCGGCGCGGGCGCCGTCGACGATGCCCTCGACGCCCAGCCACTCGCGCGGCGTGCACGACGCCGCCGCCAACGCCTCCAGCGGTGAGAAACCGATCCCGGTGAGCGCCTGGACCTCGTCGACGATGCGGCCGTGCGCCACGAAACCGCCGGCGTCGGTGCCCGCGTACAGCGCCACCCCGGCCTCGCGGGCCGCGGCGTACACCGCCCCCGAGGTCTCGTACAGCTTGCGCATGTTCGCCTGGTAGACCGGGAACCGGTCGGCGCCGTCGGCGATGCCGGGGAAGTTCTCCACCTGGATCAGCGTCGGGACCAGCGCGATGTCGCGGGCGACCATCTCGTCGATCAGGTCCTCGGTGAGCCCGGTGCCGTGCTCGATCGAGTCGAAGCCCGCCCCGATGACGTCCGGCAGCGCGTCGTAGCCGAAGACGTGCGCGGTGATCCGGGCGCCGGACTCGTGCGCGGCGGCCACGGCGGCGTCCAGTTGCGCGCGGGTCCACAGCGGCGCGAGGTCGCCCACCTCGCGGTCGATCCAGTCCCCGACCAGCTTCACCCAGCCGTCGCCGGCGGCCGCCTGACGGCGCACCTCGTCGGCGAGCACGTCGGGGTCGTCGAGTTCGATGCCGTAGTCGCGCAGGTACCGCTTGGGTCGTGCGATGTGCTTGCCGGCCCGCAGGAAGCGCGGGCCGTGGGCGTCGTCGTCGAGCGGACGGGTGTCGACGGGCGACCCGACCTCGCGGAGCAGCAGCGCCCCGGCCTGCGCGTCCTGCCGGGCGAACCCGCGGGCGCGTTCGATCGTGACGCCGAGGCCGGGTGCGATCCCGACGTGGTTGTGCGCGTCGACCAGTCCCGGCACGATCCAGCCGCCGTCGGAGACGGTCTCGGCGCCGGCGATCGGCGCGGTGGAGATCCGTCCGCCGTCGACCCAGAACTCCAGGGTCTGATCGGTGAACGGATCGATGCCGCGGTAATGCTCGACGACGCCGGGCGCCGATCCCAGGTCACTGCTCGACACGGGCGGGCTCCTACTTGTTCTTCGGCAGCTTCAGATTGTTCAGGTCGATGCCCTCCAGGCCCGGCGGGAGCTGGTCGAGCCCCGGCGGCATCTGGGACAGGTCCATGCCGGGCGGCATCCCCATCCCCGGGGGCATGCCCGGCATCCCCGGCATGCCCATTCCGGGCATGCCGCCGCGCATCCCCTTGGGCGGGGTGGGTCCGCGGCCCTTGCCCTTGCGCCCCTTGGCGCCCTTCTTGCCCTTGCGGTTGTTGCGCCTGCCACCGCCGCCGGGCATGCCCATCATGCGGCCGGACATCTGCGACATCATCTTGCGGGCCGCGAAGAAGCGGTCCACCAGCTGATTCACATCGGTCACGGTGACGCCCGAGCCGTTGGCGATACGGATCCGCCGCGAGGCGTTGATGATCTTGGGATCGGCCCGCTCGGCCGGAGTCATGCCGCGGATGATCGCCTGGATCTTGTCGAGCTGCTTGTCGTCGACCTGCGCGAGGGCGTCCTTCATCTCGCCCGCGCCCGGCAGCATGCCGAGCAGGTTCCCGATCGGACCCATCTTGCGGATCATCAGCATCTGCTCGAGGAAGTCCTCCAGCGTCAACTCGCCCTGGCTGATCTTCTCCGCGGCCTTCTCGGCCTCGGCCGCATCCCAGTGCTGCTCGGCCTGCTCGATCAGCGACAGGACGTCGCCCATGCCGAGGATCCGGCTGGACATGCGGTCCGGGTGGAAGACGTCGAACTCGTCGAGCTTCTCACCGGTCGAGGCGAACATGATCGGCCGGCCGGTGATCTCCCGGACCGACAGCGCCGCGCCGCCGCGGGCATCGCCGTCGAGCTTGGTCAGGACCACGCCGGTGAAGTCGACGCCCGCCGCGAAGGCCTGCGCGGTGGCGACCGCGTCCTGACCGATCATCGCGTCGAGGACGAAGAGCACCTCGTCGGGGCTGGTCGCGTCGCGGATGTCGGAGGCCTGCCGCATCAGGACCTCGTCGATGCCGAGGCGACCGGCGGTGTCGATGATCACCACGTCGTGCTGCTTCTCGCGGGCGTGCGCGACGCCGCCGAGGGCCACCGACACCGGATCGCCGGAACGGTCGACGCCGAGCTCGCCCTCCCCTCCGACCGCGGCACCCGGGTTCGGCGCGTACACCGGAACGCCGGCGCGCTCGCCGACGATCTGGAGCTGCTGCACCGCACCCGGGCGCTGCAGATCGCAGGCCACCAGGATCGGGGTGTGCCCCTGCTTGGTGAGCCAGTGGGCCAGCTTGCCCGCGAGCGTCGTCTTACCGGCACCCTGCAGACCGGCGAGCATGATGACCGTCGGCGGGGTCTTCGCCAGCTGGATCCGCCGTGTCTGGCCGCCGAGGATCTCGACGAGCTCCTCGTTGACGATCTTGACGATCTGCTGCGCCGGATTGAGCGCGCCGGAGACCTCCTGGCCCTTGGCGCGCTGCTTGATCCGGGCGATGAAGGTCCGGACCACCGGCAGCGAGACGTCGGCTTCGAGCAGTGCCAGCCGGATCTCGCGGGCCGTCGCATCGATGTCGGCGTCGGTGAGCCGCCCCTTGCCACGCAGATCCTTCAGGGCACCGGTCAACCGGTCGGAAAGGGATTCGAACATTCCCCTATCCTTCCACTTCTCAGCGCGCCGGGTGCGCGGGCCCCGGACAGACCCGCAGGACGGCCTCGGCGATCTCGTCCCGGGCCCCCGGCGTGTCGCGGGAGAGTTCGACGCTGAAGGTGTCGATCACCGTCGACCCGAGCGTCGTCACCGTCGCCCAGATCACGTCGGCGCCGGCGCGTTCGAGCACCGCCGAGATCCGCGCCAGCAGCGCGGGACGATCCGCCGAACGCACCTCCAGCAGCAGCGATCCGCACGCCGAGTCCTCGACCCACGTCGCCCGCGGCGGTGCCAGCACCGGCGGCAGATCCTCGCCGTCGGCGAGGCCGGCGACGACGTCGACGCCCTCCAGCGCCTTCCGCAGCCGTTGCCGCAGCACCTGGACGTCCGGCGGATCGCCGAACGCGGGCATCACGACGAACGAGTTCACGGCGTGCCCGGCGTGCGACCGGACGTGCGCCGAGTGCGTGGTGAGCCCCGACGCCGCCAGCACCCCGGCCATCCGGGACAGCAGCCCCGGCCGGTCGGGCGCGACGAGCGTCGCCACGTACGTGGTGGGACCGTCGCCGGCCTCCAGCCGGACGTGCAGACCGCCCTCCTCGGCCAGCGCCGCCTGGTCGGCGGTGAGCGGCTCGGGTTCGGGCAGTTCGGCGCCGCCGATCAGCGTGAGCAGCCGACCGGTGAGCCCCGCGATGAGCGAGGCCTTCCAGTCGCTCCACGCCGCCGCACCGGTCGCCTGACCGTCGGCCTGCGCCAGCGCACCCAGCAGTTCCACCAGCACCCGGTCCCGGCCCAGGGTGTCGGCCACCGACTCGACGATCTTCGGGTCGGTCGGATCGCGGCGCGTCGCCGTGGACGGCAGCAGCAGGTGGTACCGCACCATCGCCGAGAGGATCTCGACGTCGTGCGGCCACAGTCCGAGCCGCTTGCCGATCTCCACCGCGATCTCGGCACCGATCTCGCTGTGATCGCCGCCGCGGCCCTTGCCGATGTCGTGGATCAGCGCACCCAGCAGCAGCAGATCCGGACGCGAGACGCTGGTGGTCAACGACGCCGCGCCGATCACCGTCTCGACCAGAATGCCGGTCCACCGTCCAGGTGTGCATCGGGTCGCGCGGCGCCAGATCGCGCACGCCGCCCCACTCGGGGAAGAACTTGTCCCACAGCCCGATCCGGTCCAGCGCCTCCACGGTGCGCGCCATCGGCGCCCCCGCCGACAGCAGGACCAGCAGGTCGCTGAGCGGCTCGGCCGGCCACGGCTCCACCGGGTCCGGCGCGTACTTGGCGAGCCGTTCCAGCGCGGGACCGTTGATCGGCAGATCGTTCTTGGCCGCCGCGGCCGCGACGCGGAACACCAGGCCCGGGTCCTGGCTGGGCATGGCCGACCGCGCGAGGACCACCTCGCCGTCGTGCTGGACGACGCCCTCGTCGAGCGGCTTCCGCAGCGGCAGCCGCCGGAACCTGGCCAGTCCGCGTCGGCCGACGGAGTTGCCCGCCGTGCGCAGTCCGGTGTCGACGGCGAACTCGACGGTGCGGGCGGCGTCGCTGAGCAGACCGGCCAACTCGAACCGGTCGGCGAGCCCGAGGGCCCCGGCCAGCTGCTGGGCCTCCTGCGCCTGCAGACGATCCCGCGACCGCCCGGTGATCAGCTGATGCTGGGTCCGGATGTCGAGGAGACGTTCGTAGGCCTGGGCCACCGGGGTGCCGGGCTGGTCGGCCCGCAACCGGGACAGACCGTCCGTCAACTGCGCCAGGGCCAGCGCGTTGAGCAGTTGGACGTCCCGCAGTCCCCCGCGGCCGTGCTTGAGGTCGGGTTGGGCGTGCTGGGCGATCTCCCCGGCCCGCTTCCACCGCTGGTGCGTGATCTCCAGGACGTCCGGGAGACGTAGTCGGGCCTCGACCCGCCAGAGGTTGCGGATCGACGCGATCATCAGGGCCGCCAGGTCCTCGTCGCCGGCGATGAAGCGGGCGTCGAGCAGACCGAGCGTGGCGGTCGGCTCCTCGCGGGCCACGCGGAGCGCCGCCGGGATGGTCCGGACGCTGTGGTCCAGGCCGACCCGGGAGTCCCAGATCGGGTACCAGAGCCCGTCGGCGATCTCCTGGACGCGGTCGGGATACCGGTCGTCGTGCAGGAGCACCAGGTCCAGGTCGGATCCGGGGACCATCTCGCGGCGGCCCAGGGCGCCGACGGCGACGACGGCGAATCCGCTGCCCTCGACGATCCCCAGCTCCGCGGACCGGTCGACCAGCCACCGCTCGTAAGCGGCCGCGAGGCCCGCGCGGAGCGGCTCTCCGGCCGCCTCGTCCGGCGAGTACATCGCCAGGACGTCCGCACGGGCCGCGCTGAGGCGCCGCGCCGGATCCGGCGCGGCCGCCTCAGAGAGCTTCGGTGCCGCGTTCACCGGTGCGCACCCGGATGACCTTCTCCACCGGGGAGACCCAGACCTTGCCGTCTCCGATCTTCCCGGTGCGTGCCGCCTCGACGATCGCGTCGGTCACCTGATCGACGTCCTCGTCGTCGATGACGACCTCGACGCGGACCTTCGGCACGAAGTCGACGGCGTACTCGGCGCCGCGGTAGACCTCGGTGTGGCCCTTCTGGCGGCCGTAGCCCTGCACCTCGCTGACCGTCATGCCGACGATGCCGAGCTGCTCCAGTGCGGTTTTCACATCCTCGAGCGTGAACGGCTTGATGATGGCGGTAATCAGCTTCATGGGTACACCCTTTCTGTTCTGGTGTTCAGCCTAAGTGGTGGTGGTCGAGCGACCGGGCCGGGCGACACGTGTCGCCCGGCCGGGAAGGTCACACGAGGTCGTACGCGGTCTCCGCGTGCTCCGCGGAGTCGATCCCGCGGGCTTCGTCCTCGGCGTCGATGCGCCAGCCGAGCGGCTTGAGCACGTAGTAGAGGACGGCGGTCAGGACGGCGGTGAACGCCAGAGCGATGGCGGCGATCACGATCTGGATCACCAGCAGCTTCAGGTTGTTGCCGTAGAAGAGGCCGGCGTCCTTGGACAGCAGACCGATGCCGACGGTGCCCCACAGGCCGGCGACGAGGTGGACGCCGACGACGTCGAGCGAATCGTCGAAGCCGAACTTGTACTTCAGGCCGATGGCCAGCGCGGCGAGGACACCGGCGACGGCGCCCAGGATGATCGAGCCGACCGGGGTCAGTGCGGCGCAGGCCGGGGTGATGGCGACCAGGCCGGCGACGATACCCGAGGCGGCGCCGACCGAGGTCGGCTTGCCGTCGCGGATCCACTCCACGGCGAGCCAGCCGATGATGGCGGCGGCGGTGGCGACGGTGGTGTTGACCCAGACCAGGCCGGCGGTCGCGTCGGCGCCGAGCTCCGAGCCCACGTTGAAACCGAACCAGCCGATCCAGAGGAGGGCGGCACCGAGCATGACGAACGGGATGTTGTGCGGGCGGTGAGCGGTCTTGCCGAAGCCGGCGCGCTTGCCGACCAGGATCGCCAGGACCAGCGCGGCGATACCGGCGTTGATGTGCACCACGGTGCCGCCGGCGAAGTCGACCGGAGCCACCTTGGCCTCGCCGTCCTCGCTGCCGAAGATCCACGCCGCGAAGCTGCGCTCGCCGCCGCCCAGCAGGCCGCCGCCCCACACCATGTGGGCGAGCGGGAAGTAGATGACGGTGACGAACAGGACCGTGAACGCCAGCCAGGTGCCGAACTTGACGCGTTCGGCCACGGCACCGCTGATCAGGGCCACGGTGATGATCGCGAAGGTCAGCTGGAAGGCCAGGAACACGACGGCCGGGATCCCGGAGCCGTCGTCTCCCCACAGCACCACCTTGTCGCCGTCGGTCGCCATCAGCTGGTCCGAACCGAACAGGGAGAAGGGGTTGGAGAACAGCCCCAGGATGTCATCGTCCCCGGTGAGCGAGTTGCCGAACGACATCGAGAAGCCCCACAGGACGTAGACGACCGCGACGGTCGCCATCGATCCGAAGGACATCATCATCATGTTGAGGACCGACTTCTTACCGGTCAGGCCTCCGTAGAAGAATGCGAGTGCCGGGGTCATCATCAGCACGAGCGCCGCACTGATCAGGACCCATGCGGTGTTGCCGGTATCGAACGTGCCGAAAACGCTCTCGGGTAGAGCCGTTGTCACGGTGGAACCTCCTCAATCTACGCCGGGTTCGACGTTGTGAAGAGACCTTCCCGCGAGCAGGTTTCCTGAGAACGCGCTGATTGATTTCCGCCGTGTTACACGAACATCTGCACCGTTAACGCTGGATTGCCGCCCGAGTCGTACGGATGACGCGGCTGGTCACCGGGTCGCCGGGGGCCGCGCCATCCGCACGAATCGGGCATCCGGGATCCGGCTCGCCGGGCCGCGATCCCCTGTCCGGGACGGTGCTCAGAGCAGCGCGTCGACGAACGCCTCCGGGACGAACGGCGCCAGA
Organism: Gordonia sp. (in: high G+C Gram-positive bacteria); assembly: GCF_047600385.1. GTDB lineage: Bacteria > Actinomycetota > Actinomycetes > Mycobacteriales > Mycobacteriaceae > Gordonia. The sequence goes on from NZ_JASGKZ010000001.1 coordinate 3,522,717, forward strand.
TCGTCGGCGCCCTCGCCGAGGCCGACGAGCTTGACCGGCACGCCGAGCTCCTCCTGGATCCGGAAGACGATGCCGCCCTTGGCGGTGCCGTCGAGCTTGGTGAGCACCACTCCGGTGAGATCGACGACGTCGGCGAACACCTTCGCCTGCATGAGCCCGTTCTGGCCCACCGTGGCGTCGAGGACCAGCAGCACCTCGTCGACCGGGGCCTTCTTCTCCACCACGCGCTTGACCTTGCCGAGCTCGTCCATCAGGCCCGTCTTGGTGTGCAGACGGCCCGCGGTGTCGATCAGGACCACGTCGACGCCGTCGGCGATGCCGGTGGCCACCGCGTCGAAGCCCACCGACGCCGGGTCGGCGCCCTCCTTGCCGCGCACGATGCCCGCGCCGACGCGCTCGCCCCAGGTCTGGAGCTGGTCGGCGGCGGCGGCCCGGAAGGTGTCGGCGGCGCCGAGCAGCACCCGGCGTCCGTCGGCCACGAGGACGCGGGCCAGCTTGCCGGTGGTGGTGGTCTTGCCGACGCCGTTGACGCCCACCACCAGCACGACGGCAGGACCGCCGGCGTGCGGGAGCGCCTTCACCGAACGGTCGAGTTCGGGGTGCAGCTGCGCGATGAGCACCGTGCGGAGCGCCGCCCGGGCCTCGTCGGCGGTGCGCACCTTGCCGGTCGCCAGTTCGGCGCGCAGGGCATCGACGACGGCGGTGGTCGCCGAGGTGCCCAGATCGGCCATCACCAGGGTGTCCTCGATCTCCTCCCAGGAGTCCTCGTCGAGGTCGCCGGCCCCCAGCAGACCGAGCATGGACGTGCCGATGGCGCTCTGCGACCGGGCGAGACGCCCCCGCAGGCGGGACAGCCGGCCGTCGGTCGGGGCGATCTCGTCGAGGGCCGGGGCGGCCGCTTCGGGCTCGGGTTCGGGCAGGGGTTCGGGTTCCGGCACTGCCTCCGGCTCGGGTGCCGTCTCCGGCTCGGCGACCGCGTCCGGAGTCGCGACCTCGTCGTCGACGGTGCTCTCGGGGGTCTCGGCGACCGACTCCGATTCGGCGGACTCGGACTCAGTGGACTCGGCGGACTTCGGCTCCGATCCGGCCTCGGCGGGTTCCGGCTCGGTGGATTCGGGCTCAGCGGACTCGGGCTCAGCGGGCGCGACCGGCTCGGACTCGACGGGCTCGGGCTCGACGGGCTCGGCTTCGGGAGCAGGCGGCGTCGGTGCAGGGGTCTTGGGCTCGGTGGGTTTCGGCGCAGGGGGTTTCGGTGCGGTGGGTTTCGGTGCGGTGGGCTTCTCCCCCACCGGTTCCTTCTCCAGCGTGGCGGTGCCGCCCTGGGTGAAGTTGAACCCCGAACCGGTCTGATACCCGCCCGACTTGTCGACCTCGCGCCGGCCGTCGGCGACCTGCTTCTCCGGCTCCGAGTCCGACAGCGAGATCCGCCGCCGCCGTTGGAGCGCGATACCACCGCCGATGACGAGCGCCGACAGCACGAGGACGGCGATGACTATGCCGATGATCAGTTGTGTGTCCACGAAGAGGACCCTTTCAGTTCGCGGTGTTCATGGAAGTTCGGTGTCCGGTGACGTTCAGTGTTGCCGAGCCAGGTCGACGCCGCGCAGTCGTTGCGAGATCACCTGGGTGATGCCGTCGCCGCGCATGCTCACCCCGTACAGGGCGTCGGCGATCTCCATCGTCGGCTTCTGGTGGGTGATGACGATCAGCTGGCTCCGCTCGCGCAGCTGCTCGAACAGGCCGATCAGCCGACGCAGGTTGGCGTCGTCGAGGGCGGCCTCCACCTCGTCCATCACGTAGAACGGCGACGGCCGGGCCCGGAAGATCGCGACCAGCATGGCCACCGCGGTGAGCGACTTCTCGCCGCCGGACAGCAGCGAGAGCCGTTTGACCTTCTTCCCCGGCGGGCGGGCCTCCACCTCGACGCCGGTGGTCAGCATGTCGTTCGGGTCGGTGAGCACCAGCCGTCCCTCGCCGCCGGGGAACAGCGTGGCGAACACCTGGGTGAACTCCTGTTCCACGTCGGCGTAGGCGTCGGTGAAGACCTGCAGGATCTTGGCGTCCACGTCGGCCACCACCTCCAGCAGGTCGGCCCGGGCGGCCTTCACGTCCTCCAGCTGCGCGGAGAGGAAGTTGTACCGTTCCTCCAGCGCCGCGAACTCCTCCAGCGCCAGCGGATTCACCTTGCCGAGGGTGTTCAGATCCTTCTGCGCCTTCCTGGCCCGCGATTCCTGCGTCCGGCGGTCGAACGGCATCGGGGCCGGGGCGACGACGTCGTCGCCGCGCGCCTTGGCCTCCTCGTACTCCCGCATCTCCAGGTCCGACGGCGGCATCGGCACATCGGGACCGTACTCGGCGATCAGGTCGTCCGGGGCGACGGCGAACTGCTCGAGGACCTGCTCCTCCAACTGCTCGATCCGCAGCGCGGCCTGCGCCTTGGCGACCTCGTCCCGGTGCACCGCGTCCCGGAGCTGGTTCAGGGTGGCGGTCGCGGCGTCCACGCGGGTCCGCAGTTCCTCGGTCTCGACGGTGCGCGCCGCCCGCGCGGCTTCGAGTTCGTCGCGACCGGCGGCGGCGGTCTCCACCGCGCGGGCCACCTCGTCGGCGAGCCGTGCCGAGGCCTCGGCGACGGCGGCCGCGACCCCGGCCGCGTACCGGCGCTGAGCGTCCTGCCTGCGCAGCCGCTCCCGGCTGCTCCGTTCGGCGGCGGCGCTGCGGCGCAGGGCCTCCGCCCGGCCGCGCACCAATGCCAGTCGCTCCTCGGCAGTGCGCAGGGCGAGCCTGGTCTCCACCTCTACCGAACGCGCGGTGGCCACCTCGGCGGCCGCGGCCTCGCGCAGCGCGTGATCGGCGTCGTCGTCGACGTCGTCGGCGGACTCGTCGGCGGCCGCCCGCAGCCGCTCGTCCACCTCGGTGAGCGCGGCCAGGTTCTCGGCGCGACCGGCTTCGACGAACGTCCGCTGGCGGACCAGCCGGTCGGCCTCCTGCTCGGCGCCACGGATGTTCTCGCCGAGTCTGGCCAGCAGTTCGTAGACGGCATCGATGTGGGAGTCGGACTCGACGAGCGCCGCGAAGGCGCCCTCCGCGGCCTCGGCGGCCTCCCGTTCGACGCCCCGGGCCTGCGCCAGGACCTCGTCGAGCCGCTCCCGCTCGCGGCGGGTGCGCGCCAGGTCGTCGGTGGCGGTGTCGATCGCCGACTGCACCTCCAGGGTCGAGGGCCGCGCCGAGACACCGCCCTCGACGACGGCCGCGGAGATCCGATCGCCCGCCCCGGTCACCGCGCGCACCCCGAGTTCGACGGCCACCGCCATCGCCTCCTGCGCCGTCTCGGTCAGGACCGTGTCGGCGAGCAGGACGTCGAGCGCACCGGCGATCTCTGCGGGGGCGGTCACCACGTCGCGCGCCCACACCGCGCCGTCGGGCAGTGCGGGGCGGTCGCCGAGCGGCCGCTCCGGGAGACCGCCGACGATCAGCGAGGCACGGCCGCCGTCGCCGGCACGCAGCGCGGCCAGGGCACCGAGGGCGGCCAGACGATCGGCGGTGACGAGGGCGTCGACCGCGGGACCGAGTGCTCCGGCGAGCGCCGTCTCGTATCCGGGCTGCACGCTGAGCAGGTCCGACAGCGGTGCGAGGATCCCTTCGGTCTCCTGCTCCAGCAGCCAGGCGCCGCCGTCGGCCCGCTCCAGACCGATCGCGAGCGCCTCGATCCGGGCGGTCAGCGCGGCGATCCCGTGTTCGGCCTCGCGCTCGGACCGCTGCAGTTCGACGACCCGTTCGGTGGCCGCGGTCAGCGCGGCGACCCGGCGCTCGTGATGCGCGTCGAGTCCTTCTTCCCGGTCTTCGAGTTCACGCATCCGCGCCTGCGCCTCGTCGCGTTCGCGGCGCGCTGCGTCGGCCCGCTCGCGGGCGTCGTCGATCGCGGCGGTCAGGCGGGCGGTCTCGCCGTCGACCGAGTCGATGCGGGTGCGCAGATTCGCGGCCTCGCCTTCGAGCCGGACCAGACCTTCGCGACGGTCGGCGACGGCCCGGACCGCGGCGAGGTGGGCCCGCTCGGCCTCCGCCGACGCCGACTCCGCGGCCCGCAGCGCGACGGTCGCGTACTCCAGCCGCTCGGCGGACTCCTCGACGGCGGCCTCGTGTTCGGCCTCGGTGAGCTCGGCCTCCTCGGCGCGGCGCTCGAGCTCCTCGGGGTCCGGGCCGGACGGCTGGGCGCTCGGCGTCGACAGGTGGGTGGCGCGTTCGCTCGCGAGCCGGCGGGTGCCCTCGACCCGTTCGGCGAGCGCCGACAGCGTGTAGAACACCCGGCCCGCCTCGGTGGCCGCGGGCGCCACCTGGGCGAGCTGTTCCCGACTGTGGTCCAGCGCGGCGGTCGCGGCATCGAGTTCGGCGGTCACCTCGTCCGACCGTCGCCGGATCTCCTCCTCCATCGCCGAGTGCTGCGCCATCTCGGTGCGGCGGGTGACGAGGTCGTCGGCGGCCAGCCGCAGCCGGGCGTCGCGGAGTTCGGCCTGGACGGTGGCGGCGCGGCGTGCCACCTCGGCCTGGCGGCCGAGCGGTTTCAGCTGGCGCCGCAGTTCGGCGGTCAGGTCGGTGAGGCGCGCGAGGTTGGCCGCCATCGCGTCGAGTTTGCGGACGGCCTTCTCTTTACGACGACGATGCTTCAGCACCCCGGCGGCCTCCTCGATGAAGGCGCGTCGTTCCTCGGGGCGCGCCTCCAGGATCGCCGCCAGCCGCCCCTGCCCCAGGATGACGTGCATCTCGCGGCCGATACCGGAGTCGGACAGCAGTTCCTGCACGTCCATCAGCCGACAGGTGTTCCCGTTGATCTCGTATTCGCCCGCGCCGTCGCGGAACATGCGCCGCGTGATCGAGACCTCGGAGTACTCGATCGGCAGGGCCCCGTCGGAGTTGTCGATCGTCAGGGTCACCTCGGCACGACCCAGCGGCGCCCGACCGGAGGTGCCGGCGAAGATGACGTCGGCCATCTTGCCGCCGCGCAGCGCCTTGGCGCCCTGCTCGCCCATCACCCAGGTCAGCGCGTCGACCACGTTGCTCTTGCCCGAGCCGTTGGGACCCACCACGCAGGTGATGCCCGGCTCGAAGCGGAGGGTCGTCGCCGACGCGAAGGACTTGAAGCCCTTCAGGGTCAGGCTCTTGAGGTGCACGACGGTCAAGGATACCCACCGCGGGTCCCGGCTCTCGTCCCGCGCTCGGGGTGTTCAGCGCTCGTGGAAACCGTTCTGGTCGCCGCGCGCCGGACCGAAGGACTCCACCACCAGATCCACCGCCCCGGCGGTGTCCCCGGAACGCAGTTTCGCCACCAGCACGTCCAGCGCGGGCCGAGGCCCCTCGGCCACCACCAGCACCCGCCCGTCGGCGAGGTTCTTGGCGTAGCCGGTCAGCCCCAGTTCCAGTGCCCGCGAGCGGGTCCACCAGCGGAATCCGACGCCCTGGACGGTGCCGTGGACGAATGCGGTCAGTCGTTCCATCTCGCCGGGCTCACTCGGTGTCGATGGTCAGGTTCACCTCGGCGCCGGCCTTCACGGTCCGTCCGACGGTGCACACCCGGTCCACGGCACGCTCCACCACGGTCAGCAGGCGCTGGGCGGCCTCGGGATCGAGTTCGGACAGGTCCAGCTCCATCACCTCGTCGATCCGCGGGTACACCTCGTTCTCCCGGTCGGCCGCACCGGAGACCCGGATGGTGGCGTCGTAGTCGTCGCCGAGTCGGCGCGACAGGGTGAAGTCCGACGCCATCCCGCTGCACGCCGCCACCGCGATCTTGAGGAGTTCGCCCGGAGTGAACACCCCCGGGACGTCCTCCGATCCGATCAGCACCTGCGCCCCGCGCGAGCTCTGCCCGGTGTAGCGCCGTGTGCCGGTGCGCTGCACCCACAGTTCGGTCTTGGCGGGCTGGTCGCTGGTGGGCTCGGTCATCTGGGGATTCCTCTCGATCGCGGTCGGGTTCGCTTCCGGCACAACACCGGCGGCCGGGTGAACCTTCCCTTCGGCGCGGCGGAATCAGAATAGGCGGTCCTGGCCGGTCTCCTTCTCCCCGGCGGAGAACACTGGTGTTCCGGTGCGAGCAGGAGTAGCTTCGCAGTAGCCGTGCCGGCGGAAAGAGGAGGTGGTACCCGTGAACGAATCGACATGGGCGCTCCTCTCGGAGGTCACGGTCGGACGATAGGTCGTCCGGAGCGCCACAGAGCACTCTGCGAAAGACCTCACCATGCATCTCCTCTCCCGGCGCCGGATCGACGGCGCCGTCGAACAGCACTTCACCCTGAACTCGATTCCGGGCATCCTGTGGACCCCGCCGGAGTCCGCCGACCCCACGCCGCTGGTCCTGCTCGGCCACCCCGGCGGCCTCGACGCCCTGTATCCGCGGCTGGTGCAGCGGGCACTGTCCACCGTGGCCCTCGGAGCGTCCTGCGCCACCCTGGAACTGCCCGGAGCCGGTGACCGTCCTCCCCTGCCCGGGGCCGCGGACGCCCGCGCCGACCTGCGCGCCGCACTCTCGGCGGGCGACCCCGTCCCGGACGACGTCGTCGACCGGCTGGTCCTGCCCCTGGTCGACCAGGCGGTACCCGAATGGCAGGCCGCCCTCGATGCACTGCTCGATCTGCCCGGGATCACCGGCCCCGCCGCGTATTCGGGCGGATTCCTCGCCATCGGCGTCCGATTGGCGGTGGCCGAACCGAGGATCCGGGCGGCGGGACTGTTCGCCGGAAGCGTGATCCCGCGTCGGACGTTCGACGAGGCGCGTGACGTCACCGTCCCGATCCACATGCTTCTCCAGTGGGACGACGAGTTCAACGACCGCCGGGCCGCCCTGGACCTGTTCGATGCCTTCGGTTCCCGGGAGAAGACGCTCCAGGCGAATCTGGGCGGGCACACCGGCGTGCCGTCGTACGCCGGTGAGGACGCGGCGAGATTCTTCGCCCGTCACCTCCGCTGACCGAAGGCCGGTCGTGGCACCCGCCCGCGGATGCCACGACCGGCATTGCGAGTCCGTCTCCGGCTCTACGCCGGCGGAACGACCTTCGCGAACGTGGGTACTCTGGGGACGCTGCCCGGCCGACGCGTCGATGACGCGGTCGCTGTCGCCGTGCCTTGCGCGGTCGTGGAGGCACCTGACACCGCGGGCAGAAGAACGAGCTCCGGTTCATGAACTGCTCCCGCACCATCGGGGTGCCGCAACGTCGGCACTCCCGGCCCTCACGCCCGTACGCGTTCAGCGCCCGTTCGAAGTAGCCGGACTTGTCGCCGAACATTGATATGGGCGTGCGGATCGACAGCGATCCTCGACAACGGTCGGGGTCTATCGGTTTTGCAGTACTGCCAGCTCACGACCGGTATCGGTCAGCACGTGCCCGCACTCGCACCGCAGGGCAGCCCGGACCTGCGCGCCGCAGTTGGCGTGGATAACGGTGAGTGGCGGCCCAGCCGGCCCGGCAAGGTGCTTGTCGCCCCATTGCATGAGGGCGGTCAGGACCGGCTGCAGTTCGCGGCCGGCCGGGGTGAGCTGGTACTCGTGCCGCGTTCGCGAACCGGGCTCGCGGTACTCCACCTTCTCCAAGACGCCCGCCTCGGTGAGGCTGCGCAACCGCGCGCCGAGAATGGCTCGCGATGCACCAGTATTCTCGCGGATCGCGTCGAACCGCCGCACCCCTAGCGCGACCTCTCGAAGAACGAGCAGGGACCACTGCTCGCCGACCACCGACAGCGCCGCTGCAACTGAGCATTCTCGTGCCATACGCACATGGTATCTGAGTTCAGATTCCGAATCCAGCATGTTAGCCTTCATCCATGACCAAAACCCCAGAAGGACTCGATGCAACGCGGACCAAGACCGTTTCTTGGGCCGATCCGAAGGCGACGGCCACGCTCGGTCGAGACGTCTCCGGCCTGGAGTTCTTGACGCGGTGGACGCGGGGCGAACAGGCCAACCCGCCGATCGGTGAACTGATCGGCTTCCGTTTGACGTCCGTCGAGGAGGGCGCCGTCGAATTCACCTGTGTGCCGGACGAATCGGTCTACAACCCGATCGGGATGGTGCACGGTGGACTGGCCTGCACGTTGCTCGACTCCGCTGCCGGATGCGCCGTTCACTCGACCCTGCCCGCCGGTGTCGGCTACAGCTCCATCGAGATCAAGGTCAGCTTCATGCGACCGATCCACGCAGATACCGGTCCGATCGTCGCCCGCGGCTGGGTCACCAAGCCTGGCAAGCGAGTCTGTTTCGCTGACGCCGAGCTCCGCGACGCCGACGGCAAACTGCTCGCCACCGCGAGCAGCTCCTGCCTCGTCACTCCGGTGTGAGCTTGGCCGCCGGACGGGGACAGGAACCCGCGGAAGTCAGTCGGTCTCGCCAAAGACTTGCTGCACCACACGTATCGCGGACAGCGCGGCGGGCGCACCGCAGTACCCGGCGGTCTGGATGATCGCCTCGACGATCTCGTCGCGGGTGAGTCCGTTGGTAAGCGCTCCGCGGACGTGACCGGCCAACTCTTCGTGAGCGCGTAAGGCGGCGAGCATGCCGAGGTTGAGTAGGCTTCGGTCGCGGCGACTGAGACCCGGACGGTTCCAGACCTCTTCCCACACGTGTTCGGTGATGAACCGCTGCAACTCCTCAGATTCTGTGCCCGCGGTTCGACTGAGGGCGCGGTCGACGAATTCGTCGCCCATCACCTGACGTCGAGTCGCCATTCCGCGAGCATATGCAGTGTCGTCGTTCATGCAGACTCCTGATCGACTTGGATCGACGGACCGTGGCCGGGAACGATCGTGCGAGCAGGCTGGTTCTCGAGGAGTTTCGCGCTGTCGAGGGTTTGGGCTTCGTCGTGATTGAACACCGCCGGCAAGATCTGCGGCCCCGAACGGCAGCTCAGGGGATGTCCGGTGACGAGGGCATCACCTGTGAACAGGACGCCCTCGTCCGGCAGGAGGTACGCGGTGTGGCCGGTGGTGTGCCCGGGCGTCGGTATCGGTGTCAGTCCGGCCGGTAGGACGACGTCATCCGCGCTGAGGACGAACGGGATCTTGATGTTCATGTGCCCGCGGACGGCCATCAACGTTTGAGCGACCCATCGCCGGCCTCGGGCGGTGGTTAGTTGTCGGAGCATCTCCTTCGGCGTGATCTGCTGCAGGTACTCGCGCCGGGCGTGCGGCACTTCGGCGCCGCCGGTGTACACCGGCATCCCGATCTTCTCGACGAGAGTGGGGATCGCTCCGATGTGGTCGAGATGGGCGTGGGTAACGAGGACCGCGGAGACTTCGTCGAGCGTATGTCCGACCTCGCGCACCGACTTCAGAACGTCGTCGGTGTCGCCGGGGTATCCAGCGTCGACGAGCGTCACACCGGAGCCGCTGCCGACCAGCGCCCAATTGACATTGGTTCCGGCCACCACGTGCACAGAGTCGGACACCTGGTTGATCTTCATGCTTCGCCTCCGATGAGATGTTCGATGACCCCGACGCCGTCGATTTCCAGGCGCAGCGTCTGCCCCGGGGCGAGCCAGCGGCCAAGCTCCATCCCGGATCCACCGGGCAACGTCCCTGTCGAGAAGAGCTCCCCGGGGAAGAGTTGCTCTCCCTGCAAGCAGTGCGCGATCGCTTCGCCGAGCGAGTAACGCATGCCCTGGGTTCCGGTCTCCGAGACGACCTCGCCGTCGATGGTGACGGTCGCAGTCAGGCGATCGAGACCTTCGATCACGTCGGGTCCGATGATTGCGGTCGACGACATCGACGTGGCGAAGTGTTTTGACCGCTGCGGGCCACCGTCGGGCATGCTCGCGTAGCGCTCCAGCTCGAATTCGGGTCGGAACAGTGACTGCCAGTCGAGCTGCTCGATTGCCTGCCAGGCCTCGCCGGTGCGGATCTGCGCGCGATGCTCTGCCCGGCACGGTTCAGCACTCGCCGTACTGCCCGTCTGGTCACGCACGCACCGCACGGTTCTCGTCGGCGGTGAGCAGACGATCGCGAAGGAAGTCCTGCGCCAATCGCATCCATTCCTCTGCGTGCCCCATGGCGCAGTGGTCGTCATCTGCATACAGCACGAGTTGGCCGTAGGGCGCCCCGGTAGCGAGGTCGATCGAGTCCTGGGTGCTGACGAGCGTGTCGTCAGCACCGTTGATCACGAGCAGCGGAATCTGAATCCGCGAGTAGTAGTCGCCGATCGACATCGCCATGAGCTTCAACATCGTGCCCGCCATGGTCTTTGCACCGACGGCGTTCTGGAGCGTCGAAACCATGATCTCCGGCAAGCCGACCGACGCTAGTGGCCCGAAGGTTCGGTTCGTCGGCGCGCCATTCGCGACGGCGGCCTTCATTCGTGCGTCCACTGCCGCCATCCGGGTGGCCCAGTAGGCTCCGAAGCTGAGGCCGAGAATCCCGATGCGTTCGCCGTCGACGCGAGGTTCCTCGGACAGGAAGTCGATGACCTTCGTATAGACGTGTTCGGCGGCGGGCGACAGAGATCCGCGGTAGGAGTAGGTGCCCGGCATCTCCATGACGAACACAGCCAAACCTTCGGACCGGTACTTCAGCAGCGGTAGAGACACTTCGGCGAGCGTGCCTTCGAGGCCGTTGGTCACGAGGACGACCGGAGGCTTCGTCACGCCGTCCGGGATCATCAGGTAGCCGCGTGCTCGGTCGCCCTCGCCGAGCGGGATGTCTACCCGCTCGATCGTGACCCCCATCGCGGGCGCCAAGGCCAACTGCACGACTTCTCCGAGTTTGTGCGACCGCTCGTACGCGCGAAGTCGAAGCGGACTCCAGCCCGGCCATGCGGCGACGAATTCGTAGACCATCGCTTTGATCAGTCCGTCGAGCGCGATCGCCGCGTCCGCGTGTGCAGGATTCTCCGCACAGAAGCGGTCGACAGCAGTCGGATCGGCCACGATCCCGCGTTCGGCCAGGATCTCGCACGCGGGAGCAAGGAGTTCGCCCAGTGCACGCAGATCGACTTCGTGGTCTTCGAGGAGCTCACTCGTGCTGGGGCCGCCCAGTGCGTTGAGGGCAGCGTCTGCGGTCGCCAGATGCCGATCGGCAAAGGCCTCCCAGTAGCGGGTCCACTGGTCGTCTTCGAATGATCGGCAACCCTCGAGCTGTTCGCGGAACTCGTCGTACGCGATGCCGCCGAGATGCGTGAACCGGTCCGCGGAAAGTTGCGGCAGGAACTGCACAGGCCCGAACTTGCGCGTGGCCCTTTCCGTCGTGTGAGTGAGCGCGCAAGCGGTCACCATGAGTCGTCGGGCGAGATCAGACATGGACATTTCGTGGTTCTCCAAGCGGTGGATATTGCGGAATAATCTGCTTTTAGGGAGCGTATCGACACTCCTTCACAAAAGCAATGGTTTCTGCATTAACATCGTGGATATGACCCACGCTGAGACGACACAGCGCCCCGGGGGGCGTTCCGCCCGTGTGCGCGAGGCCGTCCATCAGGCGGTGCTGGAGGTGGTGATCGACGAAGGTGTGGACAAGGTCGGCATTCCAGAGATCAGCCGACGCGCCGGCGTCCGCAATAGTTCGGTCTATCGACGCTGGGGAACCCGAGAGAACCTACTGGTCGACGCCCTTCTCACTGCTAGTGAACGCACGCTCCCGGTGCCCGACACCGGATCCCTCCACGGGGACCTGAGCACGTTCGCAAGCAACCTGATCGCGTACTTGGACACCCCGCTGGGTGACGGTCTCGCCCGAACACTCGCGTCGATCTCGGACTCAGAGGAGACCCGCTCGGCACGGGAGGCGTTCTGGGCCGGCCGACTCCAGGCGGTCCTACCGATGATCACACGAGCGATCGAACGCGGCGAGCTGCCTCCCGACACCGATGGGCGCACCCTTATCGAACTGGTCATCGCGCCGATCCACTTCCGACATCTGCTCACCCGGGAACACCTAGACCACGCGTTCGCTAGCAGTCTCGCGGCCGCAGCAGTTCAGGCAGTCCGAACCGTGCCCTCGGTCTCACCGCCGGGGTGAACGACGGGGCGGACGTTGACACGACGGGCAGAAGAACGAGCTCCGGTTCATGAACGCTTCCCGCACGATCGGCGTCCCGCACCTGTCACAGGGCAGTCCCTCCCGACCGTATGAATGCAGCTCCCTGCTGAAGTACCCCGACTCGCCGTTGACGTTCACGTACAGGTCGTCGAACGACGTCCCGCCGACCTTGATCGCCTCGCGCATCACCTCGCGGGCCGCGAACAGCGTCTCGTGCAGCTTGATCCTGGTCAACGCCTTGGTACGACGACGACCGTGCACCTCCGCGCGCCAGAGCGCCTCGTCGGCGTAGATGTTGCCGATCCCGGCGACGACCGTCTGATCCAGCAGGGCCCGCTTGATCTCGGTGTCCTTCCGGCGCAGGAGGTCCACGACAGCGTCCGGATCGTAGGCGTCCTCGAACGGATCCGGTGCGATGTGGGCGACGGATTCGGGGAGCCGGCGCACCGCCTGGGAGGGTGACGCCATCGCCCCTTCGACACGGGCCCCTTCGTCGCCCGGCTCAGGGATCGGCCGGGGTGCGCGTTTTCCGGGGAGACCTGGGCCGACGTCGACGAACTCGTCCAGGTGCCAACCGCCGAAGGTGCGCTGGTCGACGAAGCGCAGCTCGTTTCCGTCGTCGAGCAGCGCCCTGATCCGCAGGTGTGTCGGGTCCGGCGCGCCCCGCTCGGCCATCAGCATCTGCCCGCTCATCCCCAGGTGCACGACGATCGCGACCTCGTCGGCGTCGTCCGCCGCGGTGAGCCACAGGTATTTCCCGCGCCGGTCGACGCTGCGGATCTGTTTGCCGCGCAGCCGACCCCGCAGGTCGTCCGGACCGAGCACGTGGCGGCGCGTCGCCCGCGGGTGCAGCGGCTCGACGTCGTCGAACCGTCGACCGACCAGGTGCGCGGCCAGACCCGTCCGGATGGTCTCGACCTCGGGCAGCTCAGGCACTGGTGACTGTGCCCGCGCCCTCGGACTCGGCCTTGAGCGCCTTCCAGGCGAGGGCCGCGGCCTTCTGCTCGGCCTCCTTCTTGGTGCGTCCCACACCGGAGCCGCGGGCCTTGCCCGCCACCATCGCCTCGGCGGTGAACTCCTTGTTGTGGTCCGGGCCGGTCGAGGTGATCTGGTAGCTGGGCACCCCGAGGTTGCGGGCGGCGGTAAGCTCCTGCAGTGAGGTCTTCCAGTCCAGCCCGGCGCCGAGTTCGCCGGAACGGGCGATGGCGGGCTCGAACAGCCGCAGGATCACCTGTTTGGCGGTCTCGATCCCGTGGTCCAGGAACACCGCGCCGAGCAGCGATTCGAGGCCGTCGGCCAGGATGCTCGCCTTGTCGCGACCGCCGGTCAGCTCTTCGCCGCGACCGAGCCGCAGGTGGGCGCCGAGTCCGCCGGGGCCGAGTTCGCGGGCGATGTCGGCCAGCGCGTTCATGTTGACCACGCTGGCGCGGATCTTGGCGAGCTCTCCCTCCGGACGGTCGGGGAAACCGAGGTAGAGGCGTTCGGTCACCACCACGCCCAGCACGGCGTCACCGAGGAACTCCAGGCGCTCGTTGGTGGGCAGGCCGCCGTTCTCGTACGCGTACGAACGGTGGGTCAGGGCCAGGGTCAGCAGATCCTCGCGGACCGAGACGCCGAGGGCTCCGAGCAGATCGGCCGGATCGGACTTGCTCACGCCTGCGCCCCCTCTCCGTTCGCCGCGTTCCCTTCCGGTTCCGTCGACGCCTCTCCCGACTCGGTGAACCGGGCCAGCCCGGCCCACCGCGGATCGATGCTCTCGTGGCCGTGATCGGGTTCGGCGTCGGCCAGCCGCACACCGCACTCGGTGCACAGACCTTCGCACTCGTCGTCGCACACCGGCGACAGCGGCAGCTCGGTGCCGACCGCGTCGATGATCACCTGCTCCAGGTCCACCGCGTCGTCGACCAGCCGGAAGACGTCCTCCTCGTCGGTGGTCTGCTCGGTCTCGCTGTCCGGGTAGGCGAACAGTTCGGTGAGGAACAGGTCGACGTCGCCGAGGACCGGTTCCAGGCAGCGGCCGCACTGCCCTTCGGTGGCGGCCCGGACGGTACCGGTCACCAGGACGCCCTCGGAGACCGATTCGAGACGGAGGTCGACGTCGATCCCGCCGCCGGCGGGGATGCCGATCATCTCGGCACCGATCCGCGCGGGCGCACTGATGTTCCGCTGCACCTCGACCATCGAACCCGGCCGCTTGGGCAGACTGCGGACGTCGATCACATACGGACTGGCAGACGAATGAGCGCTCACCCCGAGGATTTTACCCGCCCGGGATGAGCGCTCGATCCGGTGTCGGATCACCTGCCGCAGATCAGCCCGCCATCGATGCGGCCGCCGGATGATTGTGGACGTTGCCGCCGTGATCGGCGTCGTGCGTGTGCTCGACGTAGTCGTGCATGGCGGCGCCGGTCCGCAGCTGCTGACGACCCCGGTTCACCGAACGCAGGGTGTTGGTGAGCACGTCCTCGAAGCTCGCGAGCTTCTCGTCGACGTACACGTCGCACTCGCCGCGCAGCCGGTCCGACTCCGCGTAGGCCGCGTCGACGATCCGCTCGGCCTCCGACTTGGCCGCGGCCACCACCTCGGTGGACGAGACCAGTCGCTGCTGCTCGGCGATGCCGTCGGCGACGGACTTCTCGTAGTTGGCGTTGCCCGCATCGATCACGCGCGTGGCCTCGGCGTGAGCCCTGCCGGTGACCGCGTCGTACTCGCGCTGCGCGCTGCTCTGCAGACGCTGCGCCTCCTCGGCGGCGTTCTGGCTGATGGTCTTGGCGTGCGCGGTGGCCTCCTCGACCATCCGCTCGGCCCGCGACTCGGCCTCGGCCAGCATGCGGTCGGCCTCGGCCCGCGCCTGGGAGACCATCGCCTCCGAGTCGCGTTCGGCGGTGGAGACCATGGTGTCGGCGCTCTCGCGGGCGGTGATGAGGAGCGTGTCGCGCTCGTCGAGCACGTCCTGGGCGTCGTCGACCTCCTGCGGCAGCGCATCGCGCAGGTCGTCGAGCAGTTCGCGCACGGCCTCGCGGGGCACGACGCAGTTCGCCGACATCGGGACGCCTCGGGCCTCCTCGACGATGGCCATCAGTTCTTCGAGGGCTTCGAAGCAGCGGTACATGGTTACCCCTTGTCCGGCTCAGTACCGATGACTGGCCTGGTCGATAATTCTGAGACCATTGTGCCCAAAGTTATCGATGTGACTAGGGAGATGTTCGGCGTGTCGCAGAATCTCTCAAGTCGAACTTGAGGTCGGGGTCGTCACACCCGCATCCGTTCAGACCCGACGCACACCGTCGATCCGGTCCATGAGCGCGGCGTGAATCTCCGGCGACAGGTACGGCGACGCCTCCCCGCCGAGCTTGGCCACCTCCTTGACCAGCGAACTCGACACGTGCGCGTACTTCGGATCGGTGAGCATGAACAGCGTCTCCGCCCCCGACAGCTCACGGTTCATCTGCGCCATCGGCGACTCGTAGGCGAAGTCGGTCTCCGAACGCAGACCCTTGACGATGGTCGTCGCCTCCTCGTCGCGGACCAGGTCGACCAGCAGGCCGCTCCAGCTGCGGACCTCGACGTTCGGCAGATCGGCGCAGTCCTGCTCGATCAGCGCGATGCGCTCGGCGATGCCGAACATCCCCTGCTTGTTGGGATTGACGACGACGGCGACGATCACCCGATCGAACCGCTCGGCGGTCTTGGCCACGATGAACCGATGGCCGAGGGTGAACGGGTCGTAGGAGCCGGGGCACACAGCGGTACTCATGGTCACCGAGCCTACCGATCGACCGTGTTCACGACGATGCCGATCGGCCCCCGTCGTTCGGCGGATTCCGCCCGATCAGTTCGCGGCGAGGGTGACGACGGTGTCGCCGTAGACCTTGCTCGCGACCGGTTCCAGACCGTCCGGCCACGCCGGTTCGTCGCTCCGTGTCGCCCGTTCGAGCACCACCCAGGCATCTTCGCGGAGGTGACCGGGCAGCGCCGCGAGCGCGGCGGCCACCTCGTCTGCGCTCATCGCGTACGGCGGATCGAGGAAGACCAGGTCGAAGCGCTCACCGGGCGCGTCGAGGAACGATGCGACGGTCCGGTTGACCACGCGCGCCCTCCCCTGCGCGCCGCAGACCGCGATGTTCTCGCGGGTCACCGCGGCCGCTCGGCGATCGGCTTCGACGAGCACCGCGCTCGACGCTCCGCGCGACAGCAACTCCAAGGCCAGCGCGCCGGTCCCGGCGTACAGGTCGAGCACCCGCGCCCCGGACAGATCCGTCCGGGAGCCGAGCATGGAGGCGATGGCCTCGCGGACGCGATCGGAGGTGGGACGGGTCGAGTCGGCGGGCGCGGTCAGGCGGCGGCCGCGGAACTCGCCGGCGATGATTCGAGGCATGGTGCCTCCAGTCTAAAACGTGTCCCTCGGCCGGGCTGTGCCACCATGGGCGTCATGCGTACCGCCGCGTCCTGGACACCGGCCGAGCCCACCGAGGCCGACCCGGATCCCGCCGCCCGCGCCGCCGCGCTCGCGGCCTTCCTCGCCGGACGACGCACCCTGGCGCTGACCGGGGCCGGACTCTCCACGCCGTCGGGGATCCCCGACTACCGCAGCCCCGGCGCACCGGCCCGCACCCCGATGACCATCCAGATGTTCCTCGGTTCCGCCGACTTCCGGCGGCACTACTGGGCACGCAACCACCTGGGCTGGCGCCACATGGACGCCGCAGAGCCGAACGACGCCCACCGTGCGCTGGCCCGGCTCGAGGCCGCCGGGCACGTGAGCGGCGTCCTCACCCAGAACGTCGACATGCTGCACCTCAAGGCCGGTTCGCGCCGTGTCCTCGACCTGCACGGCTCGTACGGCCGGGTCATCTGCCTCGACTGCGGGCACCGGCTCTCCCGGCACGTCCTCGACGCCGCGCTGGAGGCCGCCAACCCCGATTTCCGGGAACGGGTGTCCGGGCGCGGCGCCATCGAGGTGGCCCCCGACGCCGACGCCGTCCTGGAGGACACGGCGTCCTTCGTCACCGTCGGCTGCCCGGCGTGCGGCGGCATCCTCAAACCCGACATCGTCTACTTCGGCGAGACCGTGCCGAAACCGGCCGTCGCCCGAGCGTACGCGATGGTCGACGACGCCGACGCGCTCCTCGTCGTCGGCAGCTCGCTCACCGTGATGAGCGGGCTGCGCTTCGTCCGGCACGCCGCGAAACACGGCAGACCGGTCGCGATCCTCAACCGCGGCACGACGCGCGGCGACGACGTCGCCGACCTCAAGATCGACCGCCGCTGCGAGGAGATCCTCCCCGCCGTCGTCGATCTGCTGGTCCCCTGATCGCCGCCGCTCACCACCCGCGGACGACGCCGGCCTTCGGCCCGGCCACCAGCGTCTGCGGTGGAACGTCGTCGGCCACCACCGCCCCGGCGGCCACCACGGAGTCCTTCCCGACGGTGACGCCGGGCAGGATCGTCGCCCCCGCCCCGACCCACACGTTCTCCTCGAGGACGATGGGCGCCCCTGTCAGATACAGCTTGCGGTCGGCGGGATCGACGGGATGACCACCGGTGACGAAGGTCGCCTTCGGCCCGATCATCACCCGGTGGCCGAGGGTGATGCCCGCGCCGTCGAGAAAGGTGCAGTTCTGATTGACGAACACCCGCCCGCCGAACTCGATGTTCCGTCCGTCGTCGGTGAAGAACGGCGGGTAGATCGTCACCTCGTCCGGCAGCGGGCGGCCGAGGATCTGCGCGAACAGCTCGGCCTTGCCGTCCTCGTCGTCGAACGGGAGCACGTTGAGCCGCGACGTGAGCGCGGTGACCTCCACGACCCGCTCGTGCATCGCCCGGAACTCCGGGCCGCCGATCCGGATCGTCTTCGGGATCATCCGGTCAGTTCGGCATCACGTAGGCGCCGTCGAGCGCCTTCACCTGCTGCCACACCCGATCGAACACCGCCGGATCGGCCGTCGGACGACGCACCGCGCCGAGCGCCCACTCCTGCTGCGCCGCCGTCGCCGACGCCTTGCCGTACAGGTCCACCGCATACCCGGAGAAGTCCCGGATCTGGAAGTCGAAGATCCGGTCCAGGACGTCGTCGTCGAGACCGATGAGCGCGGCCTGCTCCAGGATCAGCTGCCCGTAGACGATCAGCGTGAACAGGTGCCCGATGGTGAGCACGAAGTCGAGGTCCTTCTGCTGCTCCGCACTCGGCGGCGCGGTGACCAGGAGCGTCTTCAGCGCGGTGGCCTGCTCGTAGAACACCGCCACGTTGGGCACGTCGCGCTTGGCCTCGTAGGGCGCGGTCCAGTCGGCGAACTGCACCTTCCCGGCGCCGCCGACCGGCCCCTGCGCGAAGAAGAACGCATCGTCGGCCGCGTCGAGACGACGGCCGATCTCCGGGTACTCGGCGGGGTTGAACAGGTAGTTCGGCATGAACTTGAGGATCTGCGCGACGTTGACGTGCACGGTCCCCTCCAGCCGCGGAAGCCAGCCGATGAAGCGGTTGGCCTGGTGGAAGTAGGTGTTCTTCTCGTAACCCTTGGCCGCCACGACGTCGAGCAGCAGGGTCATCACCGTCTCGCCCTCGGAGGTGACCTTCGACTTGGTGACCGGGTTGAACAGCAGGTAGCGGCGGTCGTCGCGGCTCGCGCTGCGGAAGTAGTCCACCGCGCGATCGCTGAACAGCTTCATCGCGGCCAGCCGGGCGTAGGCGTCGACGAAGTTGCCCTGCACGTGCGAGAAGTCGGTGACCGGGTTCCCGTAGAGGATCCGGTTGTTGGAGTGCGTGATCGCCTCGTACAGCGAGTGCTCGCACATCCCGATCGACCCGTGGCACAGGTTGAACTTGCCGACGTTGACGGTGTTGAGCGCGGCGGCGAAGGCCTCCGGGCCGGTGTGCAGGATGTCGTCGGCGCCCACCGGGTACTCGTCGAGTTCGAAGGTGGAGACGTACATCTGCCCGTGCACCACGTTGTCGACGAGCCGGTACGCCGGATGCCGGCTGTCGGCGGCGAAGAAGACGTAGCCCTCGGGTCCTTCGACGTCGGCGCGGCGGCCGAACACCGACACCGTGCCCGCGACGTTCCCGTTGCCGATGTAGTACTTGGTGCCCGAGGCGGTGAACCCGCCGGTGCCGGCCGGATCCGGCGTCAGGATCATGTCGGTGCTGTAGACGTCGGCGCCGTGCGCGCGCTCGGAGAGACCGAAGGCCATCACCTCGCCGTCGACCAGCTGCCGGGCGACCTTCGTCTTGGCCGACTCGTTGCCCGACATCCAGACCGGGCCGAGCCCGAGGATCGTCACCTGCTCGGCGTACCAGTAGGCGAGACCGAAGAAGCCGAAGATCTCGCTGAGGGCCACGTTGCGGGCGGCATCCCAGCGACGGTTCTCGTCGCCGTCGGCGTAGGCCGCCGGGGTCAGGAACGTCGCGAACAGCTTCTCGCGCTTCTGGAACTCGAGGAAGTCGGCGACCCACTCCGCGCTCAGGTCCGCCTGCAGCAGGCGATCCTTGCCGTACGACTCGAAGAAGTCGATCGTCGCGCGCAGCAGCCTGCGGGTCTCGGGATCGAACTGCGAGTAGTCGGCGGTGGCGGGATTCAACAGGAGTCCGGTCATGCCGACCAGCCTAGCCTTTGTTACCGGCGGGTCACGTCCGAACGAGGTCGTTGGCGTGGATCACCGGCCGACGCAGGTCCGACGGCAGGTCGTCCCCCGACTTCCCGGCCATCTCGGCCACCTCGTCGGCGTCGTACGACGCCACGCCGCGCGCACAGACCCGCCCGTCCGGACCGGCGAGCTCCACGACGTCGCCGTCGGAGAAGTTGCCGTCGACGGCGGTGATCCCGGCGGCGAGCAGCGAGCGCCGCCGCCCCACCACGGCGTCCACCGCGCCGGCGTCGATCGTCAGTCGGCCGAGCGACTCCGCGGCGTGCCGCACCCAGAACCTCCGGGCCGACAGCCGCTGCGGACGGGCGGCGAAGACCGTGCCGACACTCGCGCCGCCGAGCGCCCGGTCCGCCTGCGCGGCGGCGGCCAGCAGCACCGGGACACCCGAATCGGCCGCCAGCCGGGCCGCGGCCAGCTTCGAGGCCATGCCGCCGGTGCCGAGCGCTCCCCCGGATCCGGCGATCACGCCGTCCAGGTCCTCGGGTCCGGACACCTCGTCGATGAAGCGGGCGGGCTCGCCGTCCGGACCGGGTCTGCGCGGGTCCCCGGTGTAGAGGCCGTCGACGTCGGACAGCAGCACCAGCGCATCGGCGCCGGCCAGGTGTGCCACCAGCGCCCCGAGCCGGTCGTTGTCGCCGAAGCGGAGTTCGTTGGTGGCGACGGTGTCGTTCTCGTTCACCACGGCCACCGCGTGCAGGGCGCGCAACCGGTTCAGGGTGCGCTGGGCGTTCGCGTGATGCGCGCGGTTGGACACGTCGTCGGCGGTCAGCAGCACCTGGCCCACCGTGCGCCCGTAACGCGCGAACGACGCATCCCAGGCCTGCGCCAGCTTCAGCTGACCGACGCTCGCGGCCGCCTGCTTGGTCGCCAGATCCACCGGACGCTTCTTGAGCCCGAGCGGCGCGATCCCCGCGCCGACGGCACCGGAGGAGACGACGACGACGTCGCTCCCGGCCCGCATGCGCGCCTCGAGGGCGTCGACCAGGGCATCGAGCCGGGCGTGATCCAGCCCGGTCCGCAGATCGGTGACCGCCGAGGAACCGATCTTCACCACGATCGACCGGGCCGCGGCGATCGCCGCACGCACCTCAGTCATCCGTCCCCTCGCCGTGTTCGGCGGCGCCGTCCCCGGCATCGTCGTGTTCGGTGTCGTCGTGTTCGGCGTCGTCGGCGGACCAGCCCAGGCTCTCCTGCGACTCGTCGGCCTCGTCGTCGCGCTGGCGCCGCAGCTTGCGGGCGGCCTTGCGCTCGGCCGCGCCGATGCGGTCGTTGCGTTCGAGGCGGATGTCGGTGCCGCGACCGGTCAGCGGGACCTCCTCGCTCGAGGGCACCGACGGCTCCCAGTCGAAGGTCATGCCGGCGATGGTGACCGCCGCCCCCGGCCGGGCGCCGCGCTTGACCAGCGCGTCCTCCACGCCGAGACGGTTGAGCCGGTCGGCCAGGTAGCCCACGGCCTCGTCGTTCTCGAACTGCGTCTGACGGATCCAGCGTTCGGGGCGTTCGCCGCGGACGATGAAGCCGCCCTCGATCTCCGGGTCCTCGATCACGGTGAACTCGGTCTTGTCGACGGCCTTGGGCCGGATCACGGCGCGGCGCGCGACCGGCTTCTCCTGCTCCCGGCGATACTTCTCGACCAGTTCCGCGAGCGCGAACTTGAGCTCGTTCAGACCCTTGTGCGCCACCGCGGACACCCGGTACACCGGCCAGCCGCGTTCGGCGATGTCGGCCTCCACCAGGTCGGCCAGCTCGTCGGCCTCGGGGATGTCGACCTTGTTCAGGATCACGATGCGCGGCCGCGTCGCCAGATCGCCGAGCGACTGGTCCTCGGCGAGCACCGGCTGGTACGCGGCCAGTTCGGCTTCGAGCGCGTCGATGTCGGAGACCGGGTCGCGGCCGGGTTCGAGCGTCGCGCAGTCGACGACGTGCGCGAGCACCGCGCAGCGTTCCAGGTGCCGCAGGAAGTCCAGGCCGAGGCCGCGTCCCTGCGAGGCGCCCGGGATCAGTCCCGGCACGTCGGCGATGGTGTAGGTCCGATCACCGGCCGTCACGACGCCGAGGTTGGGGGCCAGCGTGGTGAACGGGTAGTCGGCGATCTTCGGTTTGGCCGCCGACAGCACCGAGACCAGCGACGACTTGCCCGCCGACGGGAAGCCCACCAGGCCGACGTCGGCGACCGACTTGAGCTCCAGCACCAGCTGCCGCTCTTCGCCGGGCTCGCCCAGCAGCGCGAATCCGGGGGCCTTGCGGGCCTTGGACGCCAGGGCCGCGTTGCCCAGGCCGCCGCGGCCGCCCTGGCCGGCGACGAACTCGGTCCCCTCCCCCACCATGTCGGCGAGGACGGTGCCGTCGGTGTCGAGCACGACGGTCCCGTCGGGCACCTTGAGCACCAGGGACTCGCCGTTGGCGCCGCTGCGGTTGCCGCCCTCGCCGGGTCGGCCGTTGCCGGCCTTGGCGTGCGGACGGAAGTGGAAGTCGAGCAGCGTGTGCACCTGGGGGTCCACCACCAGGATCACGTCTCCGCCGCTGCCTCCGTTGCCGCCGTCCGGGCCGCCCAGCGGCCGGAACTTCTCACGGTGCACCGAGGAACAACCGTGCCCTCCGTTGCCGGCGACGGCGTCGATGGTCACACGGTCGACGAATCGCGACATGCGTGTCTCCTTTCCTGGTGCGCGGCTCCGGGCAGCGGGCTGCGCGTGACAGACGACGACAGGGCGGGTCAGGGTCGATGAGACCCCGTCCCGCCCTGTCGGCTCAGAACTGTGTGAGTGTCCGGGTCAGACCGAAGCCGGTTCCGGGACGATGTTCACGGTCTTGCGGCCGCGCTTGGAGCCGAACTCCACCGAACCGGCGACGAGCGCGAACAGGGTGTCGTCGCCACCGCGACCGACGTTGACGCCCGGGTGGAACTTGGTGCCGCGCTGGCGGATCAGGATCTCACCGGCGCTGACCACCTGGCCGCCGAAGCGCTTCACACCGAGGCGCTGGGCGTTCGAATCGCGACCGTTCCGCGAGCTGGATGCACCCTTCTTATGTGCCATTCCTCTGTCCTCCTTAAGGAAGTAGTGAAACGCTTACGCGTTGATTCCGGTGACCTTCAGGACCGTCAGCTTCTGACGGTGACCCTGGCGCTTGTGGTAGCCGGTCTTGTTCTTGAACTTGTGGATCCGGATCTTCGGGCCCTTGACGTGCTCGACGACCTCGGCCTGGACCGAAGCCTTGGCCAGCGCGTCGGCGTCGGTCGTCAGGCTTGCGCCGTCGACGACAAGCGCCACCGGAAGCTGCACGGAGCCGCCCGGCTCGACCTCGATCTTCTCGACCTTCACAGTGTCGCCTTCAGCGACCTTGTACTGCTTACCGCCGGTCTTGACGATGGCGTACGTTGCCATTCCCGCTGTCCTCTTAACTCGTCTCATCGGGCCGGGGCGCAGAGGTGCCTGCGTCCGGCGTACATCGGTGTTCTCTCGTCTCCGGCTCCATCCGGAGATCCTCCCGCAGTCCCGGGGTTTCAAGACCCCGCGCACAGGTGTGCGCTCGCCTACGGGAGGCGACCTGTCAAGGCTACGGCAGAAGGCTGGACCAGGTCAAACCGGCCTTCCACACGGGTCACTCCCGTTCCGCGGGCGGCGGACCCGACGCCCGGCGGCCGCTCCGGCGCCGGGGCTTGCGGGTGACCTCCACGACGGGCTCGGCGGCCCGCGCGGCCACCGAGGTGACCGGCTTGTCGGCGGTCACGACGATCGGCTCGGCCGGTGCGCTGGGCGCCGCGGCCCGGCGGGCGGCACGACGACGACGCGTCACGACCGGCGCGGGCGGCGCCTGCTCCTCGGCGACCTGCTCCTCGACGACCGTCTTCTCAGCGGCCTTCTTGTCAGCCTTGTCGGCGACCTTCTCGTCGGCGGGAACCTCCGCGACCGACTCGGCCGCCGTCTCCGCCGGGACCGGCCGGGTCTCGACGACGGCCTGCTCGGTCTCGACCGGCGACTCGGTCTCGACGACGGTCTCGGTCACCTCGACCTCGACGACCGTCTCCTCGATCGTCACCACCGCGACCACCTCGGACTCGGTCCCCGCGGCTTCGTCCGCCGCGGCCTCGTCCTCGTGATGGGCCATCGCCTTGAAGAGCGGGTGCTCGGCCGCCGGCTTGTGCTGCTTGCTCTCGGCGGCGGGCTTCGCCGGCGTCTCGGGGACGACGGCCTCGGCCTTCTCCTTCTCGGCCTTGCGCTTGTTGCGGCGCGACCGCTTGGAGCCGCCCTCGCCGCCCCGGCCGCCGTCGTCGCCCGAACGGACCTCGACGGGGTTCGGGTGGACGATCAGTCCGCGTCCGCTGCAGCAGGTGCAGGTGGTGGAGAACGCCTCGAGCAGACCGGTGCCGAGCCGCTTGCGCGTCATCTGCACCAGGCCCAGCGAGGTGACCTCGGAGACCTGGTGACGGGTGCGGTCCCGGGCGAGCGCCTCGGTGAGACGCCGCAGCACCAGGTCGCGGTTCGACTCCAGGACCATGTCGATGAAGTCGACGATGATCATGCCGCCGATGTCACGCAGCCGCATCTGGCGGACGATCTCCTCGGCCGCCTCCAGGTTGTTGCGGGTGACGGTCTCTTCGAGGTTGCCGCCGCTGCCGGTGAACTTGCCGGTGTTGACGTCGACGACGGTCATCGCCTCGGTGTGCTCGATGATCAGCGTGCCGCCGGACGGCAGCCAGACCTTGCGGTCGAGCGCCTTGGTGAGCTGCTCGTCGATCCGGTACACGCCGAAGCTGTCGGCCGAGTTCGGGTTCTCCTTCTCGAAGCGGGTCACCCGCTCGGCGAGATCCGGCGCGACGCTGCCGACGTAGCCGGAGACCTGGTCCCAGGCCTTCGCGCCTTCGACGACGAGCTTGCTGAAGTCCTCGTTGAACAGGTCGCGGACCACGCGGACGAGCAGGTCCGGCTCCTCGTAGAGCGCGCGGGTGGTGCCCGACGCCTTCGCGGTGTGCTCGGCGGCCGCGGCCTCGATGCCCTTCCACTGCTCTTCCAGGCGCGCGATGTCGGCGCCGAGCTCCTCGGCGCTGACGCCCTCGGAGGCGGTGCGGATGATCACGCCGGCCTCGGCGGGGACCAGTTTGCCCAGGATCGACTTGAGGCGCTTGCGCTCGGTGTCGGGCAGCTTGCGGCTGATCCCGGTCGACGTCCCGCCCGGGACGTACACCAGGTAGCGGCCGGCCAGGGAGATCTGCGTGGTCAGGCGGGCGCCCTTGTGGCCCACCGGGTCCTTGCTCACCTGCACCAGCACGTAGTCGCCGGGGCGGAGCGCCTGCTCGATCTTGCGGGAGCCGCCGTCCAGACCGGCCGCCTCCCAGTTCACCTCGCCGGCGTACAGGACGCCGTTGCGGCCGCGGCCGATGTCGACGAAGGCCGCCTCCATCCCGGGCAGCACGTTCTGCACGCGTCCCAGGTAGATGTTGCCGACCATCGACTGGCTGGTCTCGGTGGTGACGAAGTGCTCCACCAGCACGCCGTCCTCGAGGACGGCGACCTGGGTGTAGTCCTCCTTGGGCGCGTGCGGATCGGCGGCGGCGACGGCCGGATCGACGTTGCGCTCGCGGACCACCATCACCCGTTCGACGGCCTCCCGGCGGGCGAGGAACTCCGACTCGGACAGGATCGGCGGACGACGACGGCCCGCATCCCGCCCGTCGCGGCGCCGCTGACGCTTCGCCTCGAGCCGGGTGGAACCGGAGATGCCCTGCACCTCGTCGCGCACCTTCTTGGCCCGCGGCTCACGCTCGTGCACCACGGTGTTCGGCGGATCGTCCGGCGAGGCCTCCTCGGCCTCGGCGCCGCCCTTGCGACGACGACGCCTGCGCCGCCGCTTGCTCGTCGGGGTCGCCGACTCGTCGCCGTCGCCCTCGGCGGTCTCGTCGTTCTCGACGTCCTGTGCCTCGGCCTCGGGCTCCTTCGCCTCGGCGTCGTCGGCCGGGTTCTCGGCGCCGGCATCGCCCTCGGCGTTCTTCGCCTCGGCGTCGTTCTTCTCGGCCCGCTCGTCGTCGCCCGCGGCGGCCTTGCTCCCGGCGCCCTTGTTCTCGGTACCGCTCTCGGCGTTCGCGCCCTGGGCGGCCTTGTTCTTGGCGCCCTTGCCCTTCTTGCCCCGGCCCTTGCCCTTGGGCGCGACGGCGTCGGGGGTCTCGGCGGCGGGCACCGGTTCGGCGGAGTCGTTCTCGGCGGCCTCCTCCGAAGAGGTCTCCTCGGCCTTCTCGTCCCGGTTCTCCGCCGACGTCTCGGTGCCGTCCTGCTCGTTCGCATCGCCCCGGCCGCGCCCGCGGCCGCGACGTCCACGACGACGCCGCCGGTTCCGCTGCGGTCCGTCCTCGGCATCCGCGGCGGCCTCGTCGTCGTTCTGCTCGTCCGTGCCCGGCTCGTCGGCCGGCCTCTCCGCGGAATCCCGACCGTCCGCGTCCCCGGTCTCGGCGGCGGCGGGCTCCGACACGACGGGTTCCGGCGCGACGGGCTCGGCGTCCTCGTCCGACGACGCGCTACCCACGGTCTCGGCGACAACGGGTTCGGGCGCGGTCGGCGGCAGGAACAGCGGCGCGACCTCGGCCGGTGCGGCCGCCGGCGCGGCGGGCTCCTCGACGGTGAGCGCGGAGAACAGCGTCTCGGCGACCGGCGCCGGAGCCACCTCGACAGCGGACTCCGGTTCGGCGGGTTTCGGTTCGGCGGTCGGCTCCGGTGTGCCGGCGCTCCCGGTGTTCAGGGCGAGCTCGGCCTGGGCCGGCGCCGCGTCGTCACCGGCGGCCGATGCGGCCAGGCGGTCGGCGACGGCCTGCGCCTGTTCGCGTCCGATGGACGACGATGCCGAGCGCGCGGTGACGCCCAGTTCCTGCAGATGTGCGAGCACTTCCCGGCTGGTCACTCCCAGCGTCCGGGCGAGTGCGTGCACGCGAAGTCGCAGGGGAAATGCTTCCGCCGAATCATCCGATGCGTTGGCATCGGTCGGCGACCCGTTATCGGTCACGTGGTCTCCTCGAGGCCCCCGGGCGCGTCGATCCGAATGCTTCCGACGCGGCCACGCGAGGGCCCTGGCTATGTGTGCGGCCGTCACCGGCCGAGTGTTATGTGGTCTTCGCGTCGGGAACGACGCCTTGCTGTGTTCGACTGCTTCCGCGCGCGCCGTGGGTGGACGGCCCCTGCGCAGGTAGTCGTATCCGTCGATACCAAAGTGTGGCACCGAGGACCTGCCCAGTATCCCACATGTTCACCGGTTTTCCGTACACGGCCGCCGAATACGGGAAAGACCCCGCGCCACGACGGCGCGGGGTCTTCCGGGAACGGCTCGGGTGGATCAGGCGTTCAGGGCCGGGAACCAGAGGGCGATCTCACGGGCGGCGGACTCGGGCGAGTCCGAGCCGTGCACGATGTTGAACTGGGTCTCCAGGCCGAAATCGCCGCGGATGGTGCCCGGGGTGGCCTTCTCGACGGGGTCGGTGCCGCCGGCGAGCTGCCGGAACGCCGGGATCGCACGCTCACCCTCGACGACCATGGCGACGACCGGGGCGGAGGTGATGAACTCGAGCAGGTCGCCGAAGAACGGGCGTTCGGAGTGCTCGGCGTAATGCTCGGAGGCCACCTCGGTGGTCACCTGACGCAGTTCGAGAGCAGCCAGCTTCAGGCCCTTGCGCTCGATGCGGGCGATCACTTCGCCGATCAGTCCGCGCTGGACGCCGTCGGGCTTGATGAGGACGAGAGTCTGTTCAGTCACGAGGAGAACTGTAAGGCATGGACGACGACGCCCCGCGCCCGGAGCACCCCGGCCGTGACCGGTGCGACACCTCTCACCCCGCCGCTACGGGCAGTACTGTTCCTCCACCGACCAGACGCCGTAGTCGAACAGGTTTCCGGGCGTCGAATGCGGGTTGAAGATGATCTGTACGCAGGCCCCCGCCGTCTTGGCGGCCGCCTTCAGTTCGCGGTCGATCTGGTCGGCCAGGACGTCGTTCGCCATGCGGTACTGCGCGGGGACCGGGAATCCTCGGATCTTGTCGCCCGGGCGCTGCTGGTGGAGCCAGAGCGTCGCGCTGCGCGTCGCGAGATAACCGAACGCGCCCTGCGGGACGGTCAGCGGGAACGACGGCTCCACGGAGTCGTCGGGCGAGGGCAGCGGCTTCTCCGGGATCTTCCGATCCATGTCGGGCGCCTCCGGTCGACCGGGCCCGGCCTGATCGCCCGGCTTGTCGACCTGCTTCCGCAGTGCCGTCTCCAGACCCTTCGGATCGAGCAGCGCCTTCTCCAGGCCCGCACGATCGACGACCACGTTGTCCCAGAGCTTCTCCGGAGCCGCTTCCGCGGGGGCCACCGTCAGCAGTGTCCCCATCACCGGCGCGACCCCCGCCAGTGCCATCATCCATCGACGACCACGCGTCATCTGACCCACTTCCGTTCCTAGGCGGTCCGCTCACGCCTTCCGGAGGAGTGTAGCCCACGTTACCGACGGGTCGGTCTCCTCGACGACGTCGCCGACCGCCCCTACTGCCGCTGACTGGGCAGCTGACCTCGGGCGATGCGTTTCTCGACGTCGTTCTTCAGGTAGGCGATGTAGACCCAGACACAGAGGAACACCGCACCCACGACGGCGATCGACCAGTGGAACACGCCGCCGGCGATCACCAGCGCCTGCAGGACCAGGTTCACCTTGAGCGCGTACGGCTCGCCCTGCCGCCCGGAGAACAGGGTCATGATCAGACACAGCACGCCCAGATACAGGCCCGACGCCCAGGTGACGCCGTTCGCGGTGAGCGTGCCCACCACCGGGAAGGTGAGTCCGACGACGATCACCTCGAGGATCAGCACACCGGCCATCACCCCGCGGAAACCCTTCCAGGGGTCGCTGGTCGGCGCGGGCACCGCACCGCCCGCACCCTCCGTGCCGTCCGCGCGATCCTCCGTGCCGTCCGCGCGGCCCGCCATTTCGTCCGCGCGGTCGGCCGCGTCGTCCGACGACCGAGCCTTGTCGAGGTCACTCATGCGGGTTCCTTACCGAACAGGGTGCGGCCGGCGCCCGCGGTGACCACCGAACCGGTGATCACCACGCCCGCGCCGGAAAGGGTCTCGTCGTCGTCTTCCTCCGCCAGTCCGATGGCCGCGGCCACCGCGTCGGGCAGGAAGGGTTCGATGCGCACGCGGTCCTCGCCGAAGATCTCGGTCGCCAGGTCGCCGAGCGTCTCGGGGTCGAGCGCACGCGGGGAGCCGTTGTGGGTGATCACCACGGCGTCGAGCACCGGTTCGACGGCCTCCAGGAAGCCGCGCGCATCCTTGTCGCCGAGCATGGCGATCACACCGATCAGACGGCGGAACTCGAACTCTTCGGAGAGCGTCCGGGCCAGGGCCGCGCCGCCGTGCGGGTTGTGCGCGGCGTCGACGAAGACCGTCGGCGCGCTCCGGACGCGTTCCAGGCGGCCGGGACTGGCCACCTCGGCGAAACCGGCGCGCACCAGATCGGCGTCGATCCGACGGTCCGGTCCGGCCCCGAAGAAGGCTTCCACCGCGGCGAGCGCCAGCGCGGCGTTCTCGGCCTGGTGGGCGCCGTGGAGCGGGAGGAAGACGTCCTCGTACACCCCGCCCAGGCCCTGGATAGTGAGCAGCTGCCCGCCGACCGCGGTGGCCGACTCCAGCACGGC
The DNA here is from genome assembly GCF_047600385.1 of Gordonia sp. (in: high G+C Gram-positive bacteria). Lineage (GTDB taxonomy): Bacteria > Actinomycetota > Actinomycetes > Mycobacteriales > Mycobacteriaceae > Gordonia. Next base: position 3,552,022 of record NZ_JASGKZ010000001.1, read on the forward strand.
GAACTCCGAGTTCTGCCGCGCGACCACCGATTCGGCCTCCACCGCTTCGCGCAGGAGCACGTCCATCGCCTCGGGCTGCTGCACGCCGATCACCGTCACCGCGTCGTCGGGCACCAGGGCATCGGCAGCCGTCGCGGTGATGATCCCGGCCTTCTCCCCCGCGATCTGGGTGAGCGTGGTGCCGAGGTAGTCGGCGTGGTCGTAGGCGATCGGGGTGATCACCGCGACCGTGGAGTCGATCACGTTGGTGGCGTCCCAGCGGCCGCCCATCCCGGTCTCCACCACCGCCACCTCGATCGGCGCCTCGGCGAACGCGGCGTAGGCCATCGCGGTGAGCACCTCGAACTTGCTCATCCGCGGTCCGCCCGCGGCGGTCGACGAGTCGTCGACCATGGTGATGTACGGCTCGATGTCGCGGTAGGCGTCGACGTAGGTGCGCGCGCTGATCGGCCGGCCGTCGATCGCGATGCGCTCGGTCACCAGCTGCAGGTGCGGGCTGGTGATCCGGCCGGTCCGGCGATGGAAGGCGCGCAGCAGCGAGTCGATCATCCGGGTGACCGAGGTCTTGCCGTTGGTGCCCGCGATGTGGATCGACGGATACGAGTTCTGCGGGTTGCCCAGCAGCTCCATCAGCGCGTGGATGCGCGTCAGGGACGGCTCGATCTTGGTCTCCGGCCAGCGCGTGTCGAGTTCGGCCTCCACCGCCGCGAGTTCGGCGAGATCGGCCTCGTGGTCGGCCGCCTCGCCACCGGGTGCGGTCATCGCGCGTCCAGCTCCGCCAGTTTCGCCGTCAGCCGGGCCACCTCGGCCTCGGCCAGATCGCGTCGTGCGGTGATCTTGGCGACCACCGCTTCGGGGGCCTTCGCCAGGAACTGCTCGTTGCCCAGCTTCGCCGTGGTGCCGGCGAGTTCCTTCTCGGCCGCGGCGAGATCCTTCGCCGCCCGCTTGCGCTCGGCCTCGACGTCGACCTGACCGGAGGTGTCGATGGCGACGGTCGGCGTGCACGACGACAGCCGCACCTCGACGGTCGCCGTCTCGGCGAAGTCCTCCCCCGCCGGAGTGAGCCGGGCCAGCGACTCCAGGTAGGGCCGGGTGACCTCCAGCTCCGGAGTCAGGCCGCCGACCCGCGCGGCGACCCGCTGCCCCGGGTTGAGGCCCTGATCGCTGCGGAAGCGACGCACCTCGGTGACCAGCTTCTGCAGATCCTCGATCGCGGTGGCCGCGGCGTCGTCGAACGGCTCCCCCGACGGCTCCGGCCACGGTGCGACGACGACGGACTCGCCCCCGGTGAGCGCCTTCCACAGCGTCTCGGTGACGAACGGCATCACCGGCGAGAGAGCCCGCAGCAGCTTGTCCAGGACGGTGCCGAGCACCAGGGCCGTCGTCCCCGCGCGCTCGGGGCTCTCCGCGTTCTGCACCTTAGCCAACTCCAGGTACCAGTCGCAGACCTCGTCCCACGCGAAGTGGTAGAGCGCCTCGCAGGCCTTGGAGAACTCGTACGCCTCGAAACCCGAGTCGACGTCGGCCAGCACCTGATCCAGGCGGCCGAGGATCCAGCGGTCGGCGACGGTCAGCGCGTCCCGCGGCGGGAGCTCGCCGGTCACCGCACCGTTCATCAGCGCGAACTTGGTGGCGTTGAACAGTTTGGTGGCGAAGTTCCGCGAACTCTGCGCATGGGACTCGCCCACCGAGATGTCGCTGCCCGGGTTGGCGCCGCGCGCGAGCGTGAAACGCAGGGCGTCGGCGCCGAAGCGGTCGATCCAGTCGAGCGGATCGATGCCGTTGCCCTTGGACTTGCTCATCTTGGAGCCGTGCTCGTCGCGGACCAGGCCGTGCAGGAACACGTTCTCGAACGGGACGGTCGCGTTCTTCGCGGCGAACCCGGCGTCGTCGAGCCTGCCGACATAGGTGCCGAACATCATCATGCGCGCGACCCAGAAGAAGAGGATGTCGTAGCCGGTGACCAGCACCGACGTCGGATACCACTTCTCCAGGGCGGCGGTGGAGTCCGGCCAGCCCATGGTGGAGAACGGCCACAGACCGGAGCTGAACCAGGTGTCGAGGACGTCCGGGTCCTGCTCCCAGCCGACCGGGGCGGTCTCGTCGGGGCCGAAGCACTCCACCTCGCCGTTCGGGCCGTACCAGATGGGGATGCGGTGGCCCCACCACAACTGGCGCGAGATGCACCAGTCGTGCATGCCGTCGACCCAGTCGAACCAGCGCGGCTCCTGGCTCTTCGGGTGGATGACGGTCTCGCCGTCGCGCACCGCATCGCCGGCGGCCTTGGCCAGCCGGTCCACCTTGACCCACCACTGCAGGGACAGGCGCGGCTCGATGCTCTCACCGGACCGCTCGGAGTGGCCGACGCTGTGCAGGTACGGGCGCACCTCTTTGACGATGCGGCCCTGTTCGGCGAGCGCCTCACGGACCTTCACGCGGGCCTCGAAGCGGTCCATGCCGTCGAACCGCGTCCCGGTGCCCTCGATGCGGCCGGTCTTGTCCATGATGGTCGGCATCGGCAGCGAGTGCCGAAGGCCCATCTCGAAGTCGTTGGGGTCGTGCGCCGGGGTGATCTTCACCGCGCCGGTGCCGAATTCGGGGTCGACGTAGTCGTCGGCGATCACCGGGATCTTGCGGTCGAGGAACGGGTGGTCGATCTCGGTGCCGACCAGCGCGGTGTACCGCTCGTCGTCGGGGTGGACGGCGATGGCGGTGTCGCCGAGCATCGTCTCCATGCGGGTGGTGGCGACGACGATGTGCGGCTCGTCGTCGTTCATCGAGCCGTAGCGGAACGAGACCAGCTCGCCCTCGACCTCTTCGAACTTGACCTCGATGTCGCTGATCGCGGTCTGCAGCACCGGAGACCAGTTGACCAGGCGCTCGGCGCGGTAGATCAGCCCGTCGTCGTACAGCTTCTTGAAGATGCTCGCGACGGCGCGTGAGAGGCCCTCGTCCATGGTGAAGCGGTCCCGGCGCCAGTCGACGCCGTCACCGAGGCGGCGCATCTGGCCCTGGATGGTGCCGCCGGACTCCTCCTTCCACTTCCAGACCTCTTTGACGAAGACGTCGCGACCCAGCTCCTCCTTGGAGGTGCCGCGGGCGGCGAGCTGCTTCTCGACGATGGTCTGCGTCGCGATGCCGGCATGATCCATGCCCGGCAGCCACAGCACCTCGAAACCCTGCATGCGCTTGCGGCGGGTCAGGGTGTCCATCAGGGTGTGGTCGAGCGCGTGTCCCATGTGCAGCGAACCGGTCACGTTCGGCGGCGGCAGCACGATCGAGTAGCCGGGCTTGTCGCTGGTCTCGTCGGCGTCGAAGTACCCGGCCGACACCCAGCCCTCGTAGAGGGATTCCTCATGCTCGGCGGGATTCCAGGCAGCGGGAAGCGCGTTGGGCGCGTCAGGGGTGGTCACTCGGTCGATTCTAGGTAATCGGGTGGTCCGATGTTCCGCGGACCCTCCACTCGATCCCCTTTCACCATAACGCGGAGACCGGGGCTTGCGGCAAGGCCCCGGAGCGGGCGCATAATCGCAGCTCACATCCCGTCTCCGAGGAGTCTTCCGCATGCATCCGAGCCGCTTCGCCCTGCCCGATCGACTGGCCCGCAAGTCCGCTCGGGACCTGATCGCGGCCGACGACGAGTACTTCGCCGCGATCGACGAGGCGGCGCGAGCCGCCGTCGTCGTCGCCGAAGAGCGGCTCGCGAACCTGGCCGTGACGGCTGTCCACGACTCGAAGGAGATCGTCGAGCGGGACGCCGACATCCGCCTCACCTCCGGTCGGCTCGCGCTGCTTCGCCGCCGCGGCGCCGACCTCTGCATCGGCCGGATGACCCCGGCCGACGCCCCCGGCGAACCGGTCTACATCGGCCGGTTGGGGGTCACCGGTGCCGACGGCCGAGAACTGCTCCTCGACTGGCGGTCGCCGGCCGCCGCTCCGTTCTTCGAGGCCGGACGCGCCGATCCGCGCGGTCTCCTCTCCCGCCGCCGGTACCGCTGGGCGGCGGGCCGGGTCTGCGACTACTGGGACGAAGCGCTGACCGACGAGGCCGTCGCCGAACTGCCGCCGGAGACCCTCGATGCCGAGTCCGCGTTCCTCGCGGCCCTCGATTCGACCCGCACGACGCAGATGAGAGACGTGCTCTCCACCCTCGCCGCGGACCAGAACACCGTCGTCCGGACACCGGCGACCGGAACCCTCGTGGTCGACGGCGGTCCGGGCACGGGGAAGACCGTGGTGGCGCTGCACCGGGTCGCCCACCTCCTCTACGCCGATCCTCGCGTGGGACGCTCCCGGGGCGGCGTCCTGTTCGTCGGCCCCACCGAGCGCTACCTCGACTACGTGGCCGGCGTGCTCCCCGACCTCGGCGACGAAGGCACGCGGTTCACCACGCTGACGTCGCTGGTCCCGGAGGGGCGCGGTGCGGTCGCGGAGACGGATGCGCACGTCGCCGCCCTCAAGGCCGGACTCACCTCCGCGATCGAGGCGGCCGTCGCCTTCTACGAGGATCCGCCCGCCGAGACGATCACGGTCGAGACCGACGACGCGGAACTGGAGATACGCCCCGCCGACTGGCGGGTCGCCTTCGACGCGGTGGAACCGGGCACCCCGCACAACGAGGCGCGTCCGACGATTCACGAGGCGCTGCTGGAACGGCTCGGGATCGACGACGACTCGCCGGAGGCCCGCGGCATCTGGAAGGCCGTGTGCGGGTCCTGGCCGCTGATCGAACCGACCGACCTCGTCGCCGATCTGTGGACCGTGCCCGCCTACCTCCGGTCGTGCGCCCCCGATCTGTCGCGCGACGAGGTCGCGGCCCTCCGTCGTCGGGCACCGCAGACGTGGACGGTCTCCGATCTTCCGCTCCTCGATGCGGCCCGGTTCCGTCTCGGCGACGCCTCGGCGGAGCGACGACACCGCGAGCGGGCGGCCGCGGCGACCGCGCACGACCGGGTGATACGCGAGGTGGTGGACGAACTGGTGGCCGTCGACGACGACGGTGACGGCGACGGCCTGATACAGCAGTTCGCCTACGGCGGCATGGCCTCGCTCACCACCGACGAGTCGGCGCTTCCCGAAGCCGAGATCGATCCGCTGTCGGGCGCCTTCGCCCACATCGTGGTCGACGAAGCGCAAGAGCTCACCGACGCCGAATGGGCGATGCTGCGCCGACGGTGTCCGAGCGGCAGGTTCACGGTGGTCGGTGATCGTGCGCAGGCCCGCACGGGATTCACCGAGACCTGGGTCGAACGACTGCGGCGCGTCGGCCTCCGCGGCATCGAGGTGGCCGCGCTGAGCATCAACTACCGGACGCCGCGGGAGGTGATGGACCGTGCCGCCGAAGAGATCGTGCCGGTCCTGGCCGACGCGAACATCCCCGACTCCGTCCGGGAGTCCGGGACACCGGTGCGCGAGTGTCCCGTTCCCGAGGCCGTCGCCGCCCTCGACGACTGGCTGAGCCGGAACGACGACGGCATCGCCTGCGTCATCGGCACACCGGACGGACTCCGGGCCTTACCCGACCGCCCGCGGGTCACCCGACTGGACCCGACGGAGACCAGCGGGCTCGAATTCGACCTGGTCGTCGTGGTGGAACCGGACGACTTCGGCGACGGTCTGCCCGGGGCGGTCTCCCGCTACATCGCGATGACGCGGGCGACCTCCGCGATGATCGTCGCCGCCGCACCCGCCGACCGATGAAGAACGAGACCACCGAGGAGTCACCCGTGAACCCCGCATCCCCCTTCGCCGAACCCGGCCGCCTCCCGTCCGACCTTGCACGACCCGACCGGGAGGTGAGCCCCGGCGCCGCCTCGGATCCGGGACCGACTCGAGCGCGGACGTCATCGCAAACGCCGCAGGCGCGCAATCTCTATCCGACGGTCCCCATCCGGCGGTACGACTCCTCGAGTTCTGCCCAGTCGGTCGGCTCGTCGGGTGCTTCCTGAAGAAGTGCGAGCGCCGTCGCGAACTCCGCCTTCCGGGATGCATGATCGTCGATCAGACCCGGAAGGTCGACGTTGATCGGTCCCCAGTTCTTCCGCAGCGCCGCCTCGACCTGGGCATCCATCGCGCGAAAGAACGAGTCGCCGAAGGTTTCGATCTCGCGCACGAAGTCGTCGAATCCGACGGTCAAGTTTCCGCTCCGTGCGGTCCAGATCGGCTGTCCGTCGTCGAGTACGGCCTCGGTGTCCCAGACGATCCGTAGGGTGTCACCGCGCCGAAAGAACCAGATGTTCGGCCCGCCCCTCAGGTGGCCCGCGTCCAGCAACCGGGCGGAGATCCAGGACTCGGCGCAAACGACATCGTCGAAGCATTCTTCGAAATCACGCGTAGGCCGGACCTCGCGGGCATCGAGCCACCACCGCGCAGCCTGACGCACCGCGGTGGGATCCTCGGTCAGCGGAAACAGTTCCCCGGGAACCGGTTCCCGGATCGCACCGAAGAGTTCCGTGAGGTCCGCAAGGAATCGCCACAGGTAGTAGTCGCTGTACGGCGGCCCTACCGCGTAGGGCGGCATCGGCCCCCACTGATCACGGGCCTCAGCGGTGTACTCATAGAGCGTCTGGTCGCCCAGGTGCCAGCGCAGATAGCCGTCGGTCATTCCGAACCAGGTCAATTTCGGGTCGGACCATCCGCCGAACGGCTGGATCGCGTCGAGATTCTTGAGTTCGAACTCGATGGAGTCGACGACGGCGGGCGACGTCATGCGAGGGATCCGAACATCGCCTGCACCGCACGCGCGAACGGCTGATATCCGGGCCGCTCCCGCCTCGTCGTGAGAGCAGCGGCGACCCACTCCGGGTGCATGACGAAAACCATCTCACCGACCCGTATCCGGCACGACCATCCGGAGGCACCCGGTACGAGCCGGCTGTTTCGTGGCGGCTCGGGAACGAACCCGGGGCCCGGTCGGTGAACGGGAGGTGTGGTCACGCACGAAGTCTATGCAGGTCCTCGGGGGCGTCGACATTGGTCAGCCACGACGGGTCGCTGACCCCCACCCGATGGGTCACCACCGATTCCAGCGCGGACGTCATCAGGACGTCGCCCGAATCGAGCTGCGCCTGCAGCGCGGGAAGCGCACGCGTCCGGTAGATGCCGGCGAGCGGATGGTCGCGACCGCCCTCGTGCACGATCACCACGTCGGGTGCGCTGGTCAGCGCGTGCAGGAGTTCGTCGACCAGCGCCGGGCTCATCAGCGGCATGTCGGTGGCGCAGACGAAGACGGCGGAGGCGTCGACGTCCTTCGCGGCGCGCAGCGCGGCGACGATGCCGGCCAGCGGCCCCTTCCCCACTTCTTCGTCGGTGATCCACGTGAGGTCCGGGTCGTCGTTCAGCTCCTGGTAGGCCTGTGACCCCTCGGGGGCCGCCACCTTCACCGGAGCGCACCGCTGGGCGACGACGTCGACGACGGTCTTCACCATCGGCCGACCCTCCCATTCGAGGGAGGCCTTGTCCTGTCCCATGCGGCGGGACCGGCCTCCTGCGAGGACGATTCCGGCGAGTCCGTGCTGCGTCTGTTCAGTCATGCACGCCATTGTGTCGGCAAACCGTGCCACGGAGGCGGTTTTCGCCCCGACTGCCGGGCGGTCGCGCGGCCGGTCTCAGCTCTGCGTGCCGGTGGAGATCACACCGCACCCCACACGACCACCCGCATCGCCCGTCGCGAGGGTCGACTCGTCGGGTCCGGGAGCGCCGTTGTGCTGGTGGTACTTGTCCGCCGGCACGTTGCCGAAGTTGTCCGGACCGGCGTGGATGATGATCGACGTGCCTGCGCCGGCCGTCAGATCCGCCTTCGTCACCCGGTCGGTGGTGGTCTCCAGGTGCGCCGAACCGTCCTCGCGGACCTGCAGCGAGACGAGGTCGCCGCTGGCCGGGTGGCCGGTGTGACCGGGCGCCTGGAAGTGGCCGCCCGCGGAGAGGAAGTCACCGGGCTCACCGCCGGCGGGCGGCACCGAGTTCGCCTCGCACTTGCCGACGGCGTGGATGTGCAGGCCGTGGAAACCCGGGGTGAGCTTGCCCGACTTCGTGGTGGTGACCTCGACGGACACGTGCCCGTCGTCGAAGCCCAGTTCGGCGGTGGCGATCTGCTCGCCCGCGGCGTCCTTGATCGGCACGCTCAGGGAGTCCGCGTCGTCGTCGGAGCCGCCGCAGGCGGTGAGCGCCACCGCGGCGGTGGCGGCGAGGAAGGCGGCGGGCAGGGATCGGGGAACGCGGCGCAGGATCATGCCCACCACCGTAGCGGTGCATTTCGGACGGCACCAGAGCGACGAACGCGGTCCGGGGGTCCTCATCGATCCCCCGGACCGTGCTCGGCCGGTCACCGTGCTCGGCCGGTCAGGCCGACTTCTCGCGGGGTTCGCGCTTCTTGCGGGGCACGATGGTCGGCAGGACGTTGTCGTTCACCGTCTCGGCGGTCACCACGACCTTGGCGACGTCGGTGCGGCTGGGGATGTCGTACATCACCGGCAGCAGCACCTCCTCCATGATGGCGCGGAGACCGCGGGCGCCGGTGCCGCGGTGGATGGCCTGGTCGGCCACCGCTTCGAGCGCGTCCGGGCTGAACTCGAGCTCCACGTTGTCCATGTCGAAGAGCTTCTTGTACTGCTTCACCAGGGCGTTCTTCGGATCGGACAGGATTGAGACCAGGGCCTCCTTGTCCAGGTTGGTCACCGAGGCGATCATCGGCAGACGGCCGATGAACTCCGGGATCAGTCCGAACTTGATCAGATCCTCCGGCATCACCTCGGCGAAGTGGTCGGCGGTGTCGACCTCGTTCTTGCTCGGCACCTCGCTGCCGAAGCCGATCCCGCGCTTGCCGACCCGCTCGGACACGATCTTCTCCAGGCCGGCGAACGCACCCGCCACGATGAACAGCACGTTCGTCGTGTCGATCTGGATGAACTCCTGATGCGGATGCTTGCGGCCGCCCTGCGGCGGGACCGAGGCCTGGGTGCCCTCGAGGATCTTCAGCAGCGCCTGCTGCACGCCCTCCCCCGACACGTCGCGGGTGATCGACGGGTTCTCGCTCTTGCGCGCCACCTTGTCGATCTCGTCGATGTAGATGATGCCGGTCTCGGCACGCTTGACGTCGTAGTCGGCGGCCTGGATCAGCTTCAGCAGGATGTTCTCCACGTCCTCGCCGACGTAACCCGCCTCGGTCAGCGCGGTGGCGTCGGCGATGGCGAACGGCACGTTCAGCATCTTGGCGAGGGTCTGGGCCAGGTAGGTCTTACCGCAGCCGGTGGGGCCGAGCATCAGGATGTTGCTCTTGGCCAGCTCGACGGTCTCGCCGCCGCGCGGCTCCTTCTTCTCCCCCGCCTGGATCCGCTTGTAGTGGTTGTAGACGGCCACCGCGAGCGTGCGCTTGGCGGTGTCCTGACCCACCACGTAGGTGTCGAGGAACTCACGGATCTCGGTCGGCTTGGGCAGCTCGTCGAGCTTCACGTCACCGCTGGTCTCGGCGAGCTCCTCTTCGATGATCTCGTTGCAGAGGTCGATGCACTCGTCGCAGATGTAGACGCCGGGTCCGGCGATGAGCTTCTTGACCTGCTTCTGGCTCTTTCCGCAGAACGAACACTTCAGCAGGTCGCCGCCCTCTCCGATACGTGCCATGTGGCTTGCACCCACTTCCTGATCTGCGCGTACCTTCACGGTACCTGCGCGTTGACTCGTCTACCTGCCGCTTCGGCGGGATACCCGCCGCTCCGGGCGGCTGTCACCGGAGCAGCGGGATTCGATTGGATTTCCGAGCCCGCGGGCCCGGGCCGTCGACACCCGCCCTGCGACGGGTGTCGACGACGCCGCGCGTCACTTCCGCGCGGACTTCTTGCGGTACTCGAAGACCTCGTCGACGATGCCGTACTCCTTGGCCTGCTCCGCCGACAGGATGTTGTCGCGGTCGGTGTCCTTGCGGATCTTCTCCGTGTCCTGACCGGTGTGCTTGGCCAGGATGTCGTCGAGCCGGTTGCGGATGCGCTCCATCTCCGCGGCCTGGATCTCCAGGTCGGAGACCTGGCCCTGGTAGGCGCCGCCGGTGCGCGGCTGGTGGATCAGGACGGTGGCGTTGGGCAGCGCGGCGCGCTTGCCCGGGGTGCCGCCGGCCAGCAGGATCGCCGCCGCGGAGGCCGCCTCGCCGAGGCACACGGTCATCACGTCGCAGTGGACGTACTGCATGGTGTCGTAGATGGCGAGCATGTCGTGCACGCTGCCGCCCGGCGAGTTGATGTACATGGTGATGTCGCGGTCGGGGTCCTGGCTCTCCAGGACCAGCAGCTGCGCCATGATGTCGTTGGCCACGGTCTGGTCGATCGGGGTGCCGACGAAGACGATGCGCTCCTCGTACAGCTTGGTGTACGGGTCGAGGCTGCGCTGCCCGTTCGGGGTGGTCTCGATGACCGACGGCAGGATGTAGCGCGCCTCGATCTGCTTGAGTGCGATCGCCGAGTCGGGGATGCCGGCGCGGACGTCGGCCGGGAGGTTCTCGTACATGGTTTCTCCGAAAGTTCTGGTAGTGGCCGAATCAGGCGCCGGTGCGGGCGATGCTGGTGACGACGTGGTCGACGATGCCGTAGTCCTTGGCCTCGGCGGCGGTGAACCACTTGTCGCGATCGGCGTCGGCCTCGATCTTCTCCAGCGGCTGGCCGGTGAACTCGGCGTTGAGCCGGTTCATCTCCTTCTTGGTGGCCGCGAACTGCTCGGCCTGGATGGCGATGTCGGCCGCGGTGCCGCCGATGCCTGCGGACGGCTGGTGCATCATGATCCGCGCGTGCGGCAGGGCGTGGCGCTTGCCCTTGGCGCCCGCGGCGAGCAGGAACTGGCCCATCGAGGCGGCCATGCCCATGGCGTAGGTCGCGATGTCGCACGGGGCCAGCTGCATGGTGTCGAACATCGCCATGCCCGCGGTCACGCTGCCGCCGGGCGAGTTGATGTACAGGTTGATGTCCCGCTCGGGGTCCTCGGCGGCCAACAGCAGGATCTGCGCGCAGACGCGGTTGGCGATGTCGTCGTCGACCTGGGTGCCCAGGAAGATGATGCGCTCGCGCAGCAGCCGCTCGAAGACCGAATCGGTCAGGTTGAGGCCGGCGACGCCCGAACTCATGGACGGGGGCGTGTACAGGTTGCTCACAGTGGTTTTCCTCTTCATCTCGAAGGCGGCGATCGTCGGGGACGACCCGGCCGCGGTGGAAGCTGTCACCGACATTAATCACTCGGCGGGCTCGGAATGTTCCCCACACCCCCCTGATTCGCTGACAGCGGAACAGTTTGCGTCTGTTCGAACGACGACCCTCTCCGACCGCGGGACGACGGCCCCGATGCGCGCAGCCGGGACCGGATCACTCCGGCCCCGGCTGCGCGGGTCAGTCTCGCGACGGTGACGCTCAGGCGTCGTCGCCCTCGGCCTCCGCCTCGGCGTCGTCGTTCCCGCCGAAGAAGGTCGCGGTGTCGATGACGTCGCCGTTGGTGTCCTTGACGGTCACCTCGCCGATCACCCCGGCGAGCGCCTTGTTGCGGCGCACGTCGGCGTACAGGGCGCCGATCTGGTTGGCGTTCTGCAGCTGCTGGATGAACTCCTGCGGCGGCATGCCGTACCGCTGCGCCTGCATGATGATCTGCTGGGTCAGCTCGTCCTGGCCCACCTCGGTCTCGGCCTCGTCGGCGACGGCGTCCAGCAGCAGCTGGGTGCGGACCGACTTCTCGGCCTCGTCCTTGGCCTCGGCGTCCCACTCCTCGCGGGTCTTGCCCTGGGCCTCCAGGAAGCGGTTGATCTGCTCGTCGTCGTGGCCGAGCGCGTGCACCAGCTGGTGCTGGGTGGCCTCGACCTCGTCCTCCACGACCTTCTCCGGCAGCGGGAACTCGACCGACTCCAGCAGCGACTCGAGCACGGCGTCGCGGATGGCGCCGGCCTGCTCGTACTTCTTGGAGTCGCTCACCTGGCGGCGGAGGTCCTCGCGGAGCTCGTCGGCGGTGTCGAACTCGCTGGCGAGCTGAGCGAACTCGTCGTCCACCTCGGGCAGCTCGCGCACCTTGACCGACTGCACGGTCACGGTGACCTCGGCCTCGGAGTCGGCGTGCTCGCCGGCGACCAGCGTGGTGGTGAAGGTGGCGGTCTCGCCGGCCTTCAGACCGGTGACGGCCTCGTCCAGACCCTCGATCAGTTCACCGTTGCCCACCTCGTGCGACAGGCCCTCGGTGGCGGCGTCCTCGACCGGCTCGCCGTCGACGGTGGCCGACAGGTCCAGGGTGACGAAGTCGCCCTCCGCCACCCCGCGCTCGACGGCGGTGAGGGTGCCGAAACGCTGACGCAGCTCCTCGAGCTGGTCCTCGACGTCGGCCTCGCTGATCTCGATCGGATCCACCTCGACCGAGACGGTCGCGAAATCGGGGAGGGTGATCTCCGGACGGATGTCGACGACGGCGCTGAAGGTCAGCGGCTCGCCGTAGACCAGGTCGCCGACCTCGATCTCCGGCTGGCTGATGGCGTTGGTCTCGGACTCGGCGAGCGCCTGGCTGTACTTGGCCGGCAGGGCGTCGTTGACGACCTGCTCCAGGATGGCCTGACGGCCGACGCGGGCCTCGATGATCTTGGCCGGAGCCTTGCCCGGGCGGAAGCCGGGGACCCGGATCTGCTGAGCCAGCGCCTGGTAGGCCCGGTCGAAATCGCCGGACAGCTCCTCGAACGGAACCTCGACATTCAGCTTGACTCGGGTCGGGCTCAGCTGCTCGACGGTGCTCTTCACGACGTTGGTGCTCCTTTGCGATTCTCACGTAGTTCGTGCGTTGGTCGGGATGACAGGATTTGAACCTGCGACCCTCCGCTCCCAAAGCGGATGCGCTACCAAGCTGCGCCACATCCCGCGGCCTCAAAGCGACAAGCGATACGACCAAAGGGAGATAGTACGGGGCGAAGCCGGGGAACGACGAACCCGGGGAGGTGTTTTGCTCCGCCGGACCGGTGTGACGTAGAGTCTGTGATCGCAGCCGCCGGGCACCGGCGACGGCGACGCGGGTGTAGCTCAATGGTAGAGCCCTAGTCTTCCAAACTAGCTACGCGGGTTCGATTCCCGTCACCCGCTCCACAGGTGGAGAGCACAGCCGACGATCAGGGAAGACCTGACCGTCGGCTGTTCTCGTACTCGGCCCACACCGCTCGCCACCCGTCCCCACTGCTCGGAGTCCGCGTGGAGGGCGTGCCGCTCATGCCGTTCCCGCTCGTTTCGTGCAAGGTGAACGGCATGGAATCGGAAACCTCCTCTCGACGAGAGCCCATCGCCCTCGAGAACGGCCAACGGAAACCGGGAACGAGTCCGCACTCCCAGTACGAGAACGCGCGCCGGTGGGCCCCCAGCACGCCTCCGGGTACGTTGGCCGGACCGGCGATCTGGCCCGACCACACGCTCGCCACCGTGCCCGGGGGCTCCGAGATCAGCGAAAGCCCCACGGTCCGAAAGCCCAGGATTCGAAGGTCCGAAGGAGTATCCGTGAGCAGCAGACGTCCGAATCGGCCCCAGACGGGCCCGGAAGGCTCCCTCGTCAGACGCACCGTGGGATTCCTCCTCGCCGGCACGGCGCTCGGCGTGATCCTGATGCTCTGGTTCCTGTTCCTGCAGTCCGACGGCATCTCTCTCTGGAGCGCCGGATGGCTCCGCGACACCGGACGCCCGGATGTCACCGTGGGCGACGCCTGGTTCAACGCGGCTCGCACCACCCTCACCGCGCTCGGCGTCCTCGGCCTCGGCGGCGCCCTGTACATCGCCTTCCGCCGCCAGGTCTCGAAGGAGGTCGAACGCGAAGACGCCCTCGACCGCGACCAGCAGGCCCTCGACCGCGATCGGCAGGCGGCCGAACGCGCACTCCACGACCGGTACACCGAGGCCGCCAGGCAACTGGGCGACGACAAGGCCTCCATCCGTCTCGCCGGCGTCTACGCCTTCGCCGCCCTCGCCGACGACTGGCTCAAGGTCGGCCGCCCCGACCAGACCCAGGTGATCGTCAACGTGTTCACCGCATACCTGCGCACCGACACGCGTCCCCCGCAACCGCCGACGACCGACGGCGACGAGAAGCTGAAGAAAGGCGTGCGAGGTCCGGCCGACGAGTCCATCGACCGGCTCCAGGAGAACGGAGTCCGGCGGGCCATCATCGATGCGATCAGCGACCGCCGCTCCCTGGCCCCCTCGCCGACGGACTGGACCACGTTGCAAGTGGACCTGCGGGGCGCACACCTGCGACACGAGAACCTCGCCGGGGCGAACCTCAACGGCGCCGACTTCAGCGGCGCGCACCTCGACGGCGCGGATCTCAGCGGCGCGCATGTCGATCAACGCACGCCTCCGCGATGCGGATCTTCGCAACGCGAAACTCAAGAACGCCCATTTGAGCAGCACGGATCTGCACAGCACCGATTTCGGTCACGCCGACCTCAACGGCGCGAACCTGAGTTACGCGAACCTCCACAGCGCCGATCTCAACACCACGAATCTCAGCGACACCGATCTCAGTTACGTCAACCTCAACGGCGCGAACCTCAGCAACGCCGATCTGAGCGGCACCGACCTCAGTTACTCCGATCTCAGCAACGCCGACCTGAGCAACGCCGATCTCTCCAACGCCAACCTCAGCAGCGCGAACCTCCTCGGCGCGAACCTCGGTAAGGCGGATCTCAGCGGCGCACATCTGAGCACCGCGAGCCTCAACAACGCCAATCTCATCAGCGTGAACCTGAGCAGCGCCGATCTCGCCAACGCCAACCTCATCGGCGCCGACCTGAGCTACGCGAACTTCATCGGCGCCAACCTCAGCAACGCCAACCTCAGCAACGCCGATCTCAGCTACGCGGGCCTGAGCAGCGCGAACCTCAGCAACGCCAACCTCGGTTACGCCAATCTCGGCAACGCCAACCTCAACTACGCCTACCTCGGCAACGCGGACCTCCACGATGCGGATCTCAACGGGGTCAAGGGCGTCGTTCCCGGTCAGTTCACCGACGATCAACTCTCCTCCATGCGGCTCTCGCCGCCCATCGCCGAGCCCGAGGAGTGAGATCGGCCCCGACCGACTCCGCCGCGACGTCCGCGGGAGCGCCGCCGCTTCCGCGGACGTCGATGCCGCAGAGCCGGAAACGGGTCGTCCTCTTATTCGCCGATGAACGGCGAACCTGACCCGATAGTCCGATCTACGACAAAAGTCGTTACCCGGGTGGCTCAGTTCACTGAATTCACGACAGTGCCCCGGACCTGCGGATTCACCCCTTCGTGACCTGCATTTCACCGAAAGATGGTTGGCCCCAAGGCAACAACTGTGTAACGATAGCCAGACGAACGTCTTGGGGGACGTTCTCCATGTTGACAAAGCAAAGGGTTCATCACGTGTTTTCCGCCAAGCCTTCGGGCCGACGTCAGAGTCGCGCTGCCCGACTCACTGCTGTCGCCGTAAGCGCGGCCGCGCTCTCCCTCACCGCTCCGGCCGTCGCCTCGGCCGAACCGGTCACCGTGATTCCCGGCCTCCCGCCGGTCGAGGTTCCGCAGATCCCGGGTCTGCAGACGCCGGAGAAGCAGACGCCGACTCCCGAGGAGCAGGCGCCGACGACGACCACCAAGAAGTCCGACTGGCCGACCATGCCGAAGGTGGGCACCCGCACCGGCTACGTCGCCCTGGCCGACAACGCCAGCCACACCATCTACTGGTGGAAGGACGGCGAAGAGCTCCGGAAGATGCCGATCTCCATGGGCTCGGACAAGCACCCGACTCCGAACGGTGTGTACCGCACCAAGGAGAAGAACCGTGACATGTACATGGACTCCTCCACCTACGGTGTGCCGATCGACTCGGCCGAGGGCTACCGCACCTACGTCGAGTACGCCACCCGCATGTCCAACTCGGGCATCTTCATCCACGCCGCTCCGTGGTCGGTGGCTCAGCAGGGCGTGAGCAACGTCAGCCACGGCTGCATCAACGTGAGCACCGAGAACGGCAAGTGGGTCTACGACAACATCGATCGCGGTACCCCGGTCGTCGTCAAGGGCACCATCGGCGGCGGCAACATGAAGACCGACCGCAGCGGTCTCTGATCTGACGCCGAACGACGACACGACCCCCCTCCCGCAGTGCGCGAGGGGGGTCGTTCGCATCGGACCCCGTTGTCCGATCATCCCCGTATCGGACCCCGTTGTCCGATCCAGCGCCGGACTCAGGCCGCGAGCGGACGGCCCGAGCCCAGCGTGACCTGCAACTGCAGCCAGTGCGCCAGCACCTCGCACCCGGTCACGTCCGGGGCGGTCAACGGTGCCCGACGATACGGTTCGCTGCCGTAGGAGACGTGGCGCCCGCCGAACGGGTTGCGCCAACGCCGATGCCGGAGTTCCAGCACCGCCGGGAGGTAGCCGCGCACCTCGCGGGCCGCGACGCCCAGCCGCACGACGTCACGCCGCCACCGGCTCGGCGAGAACCCGGTGCTCCAGGCGGCGTTCTGCAGATCCGCGGAGCGCACACGGTCGTAGACGTCGGCGAGCCAGGCGCCCATCTGTCCGACGGAGAAGGTCTCCGAGAGATCGGCGACGTCGCGCACCAGCGAATCCGGGCTGGCGTTGCAGATGACGTCGTCGGCGGCGCCCACCCAGAACACGGGGATGCCCTCCGGCAGGTCGGGTCCCGGGCCGGCCACTCCCCACCCGTCGCAGCCGGGCACCGCTCCGGGCGGCTGGTGCGGATCGGAGACCAGTCCGACCGCCGCGATCGACTTCAGGTAGGGCCGGGCCGACGGCCGGGCCAGCAGGCCGCGGATCACCGCGGCGCCCTGGGAGTAGCCGATCAGCATCACGGGTCGGTCCGGGTGCTCGTCGACGTTCTCGTCGACGGCGCGGGCCAGGGCGGCGACGCCGCGGGACAGGCTGGAGCGGTAGCACTCGCCGTCGAGGGCGGTCGCCGGACCGTAGGCCGCCGGATAGGGCACCCAGCGGGGCACGAAGCGCTCGTCCAACACCTCGGTCACCCGGGACAGCATGCCGGTCACCTCGGTGGGATCGTCGTCGACCGTGGCTTCGCCGGTGCCGCCGACCACGAGCAGGGTCACCCGGGCGGACGGCGGGATCTCGTTCGCGTGCATGGGTCCAGACTGCCGACGCCGACTGGGACGGACCCAGTCGGCGGCTGAGCGTCCTCTGAGAATCGGCGGAACGGCGTCAGCCGTCCGACATCGGCCCCGCCGCGATCAGCTCTGGCACGACGGGCACCAGAACAGGTTGCGCCCCTCCAGGTCGCGCCGCCGCACCGGGGTCCCGCACAGGCGGCACGGCTCCCCCGCCCGGCGGTACACGTAGGTGCGCGGCCGGTTCGGGGCGTACGCCGGCGCACCGTGGTCGTCGTCGGGCCGGACGACGTGGATGCGGCCGGTCTCCACCCCGACCGGCATCAGTTCGACGAGGTCGGCCCAGATCGCGTCGAACTCGGTGCGCGAGACACCGACACCGGGACGCATCGGATCGATGCCGGTCCGGAACAGCACTTCGGCGCGGTAGATGTTCCCGATCCCCGCGATCACCTTCTGGTCCATCAGCAGCGAGCCGATGGAGCGTCGTGAACGCGAGATCCGGCGCCACGCCTGGTCCGGGTCGGCGTCGGAGCGGAGCGGATCGGGGCCGAGCCGCACGAGGAGCGCGTCCAGGTCCGCGGGGGTGTACA
Organism: Gordonia sp. (in: high G+C Gram-positive bacteria); assembly: GCF_047600385.1. Classification (GTDB taxonomy): domain Bacteria; phylum Actinomycetota; class Actinomycetes; order Mycobacteriales; family Mycobacteriaceae; genus Gordonia. Next base: position 3,569,704 of record NZ_JASGKZ010000001.1, read on the forward strand.
GCTCGCACGCGTTCGGTCCGCGCAGGTCGATGCCGAGGTCCTCGCCGACCATCCGCAGCCGCACCTGGCCGGTCGGCTCGGGCATCGGCAGCGCCTCCTCGGTGAAGGCCCCGTAGATGCCGAGGTGGATGTGCACCAGATACGACGGCCCCGTCCCCGACGAGGCCGTGAAAGTGTAGACGAGGTGTTTGCCCCACGCCTCCGCGGTCTGGAAGACCATGCCGTCCAGGACGGCGGCCTCCGGACCGAAGCGGCCCTGCGGGCTGCTCACTGCGACCCGCTGCCCGCCGAACTGATCCCGCTGCCGCCGGGCGAGCCGGTGCAGCGCATGCCCTTCGGGCACCGCGGGCGGCCGTTCAGGCCTGCGGCAGGTGGTTCTCGCCGGTGCGCTCGTAGTCGGCCAGCAGATCGATACGACGCTGGTGGCGCTCCTCGTTCGACCATTCGGTGGCGACGAAGGCGTCGACGATCGCCAGCGCCTCCTCCTTGGAGTGCATCCGGCCGCCGAGGCCGATCAGCTGGGCGTTGTTGTGCTGGCGGGCCAGCTGCGCGGTCTCGACGCTCCAGGCGAGAGCGCAACGCGCGCCCTTGACCTTGTTCGCGGCGATCTGCTCGCCGTTGCCGCTGCCGCCCAGGACGATGCCCAGGCTGCCCGGATCGGCGACCACGCGCTCGGCGGCCTCGATACAGAACGGCGGGTAATCGTCGAGCGCGTCGTACTCGTGAGCACCGCAATCGACCACCTCGTGGCCTGCGGCCCGAAGATGATCGGCGATCTCGTTCTTGCGCTCGAATCCGGCATGGTCGGCACCCAGGTAAATCCGCATGGACGCCACTATAGATTGGACACGTGGACAGCCACGCGCCCATCCCCTCAGTTCCCGGCGTCTCGGACCCCCTGGTGGCCGAGACGCCCGCCCATCGACCCGGCCCCGAATGCCGTCTGGAGGCCGCCCGCGAAGTACTCCGGGACCCCTCGCCGACACCCGTGGGAGATCCCGCTGCTGGTGATCGTGATCCTCATGACGGTGCTCGGCTACCTGGTCATCCTGCTCGCGGTGGCCATGGGCGTGGTGAGCGATTACCTCCTCGCCCTGCTCATGATGCCGCTGATCGTCTTCCTCGGCCGCGGTTTCATGTACGCCCAGCAGCGGGTGAACGGCGTACAGATGACGCCGACGCAGTTCCCCGAGGGCTACCGCATGCTGGTCGACGCCGCGGCCCGCTACGGCCTGCACCACGTCCCCGACGGCTACGTGGTGAGCGGCAACGGCGCGGTCAACGCCTTCGCCTCGGGGCACGGTTTCCGCCGCTACATCGTCGTGTACTCGGATCTGTTCGAGGTGGGCGGCAAGGCCCGCAGCCCGGAGGCCCTGGAGTTCATCATCGGACACGAGGTGGGTCACATCGCGGCCGGCCACACCTCGTACTGGCGCCAGTTGCTCACCGGCGCGGTGACCTCGGTGCCGATCCTCGGTTCCGCGCTGTCACGCGCCCAGGAGTACAGCGCCGACAACTACGGCTACTACACGCATCCGGCGGGCGCCCCCGGCGCGATCGGCCTGCTCTCGGCGGGCAAGTACATGCTCAGCGCCGTCGACTTCGACCAGTTCGCCGACCGTGCGACCCGGGAGAAGGGCTTCTTCGTGACGATGGTGAACCTGCTCTCGACGCACCCGGTCCTCACCTGGCGGGCGGCCGCGCTCCGCGACCGCTCCCGGGCCGGAGCGCTGTTCCGCCGGCCGACGGCGTTCAAGCGCGGAGTCGGCAGCGGCCACACCGCCACCGTCCCCGCGCCGCCGGAACCGACCGATCAGCCTCCGGGCACCCTGCCGAACGGGCTGAACCCCCGTCCCAAGTTCTGAACGGGACCCGGACGCCGGGTCCGCCGAACGCGGGGCTCAGCCGAATTCGGGCTCCTCGGTCCGGGTGCGCTTGAGTTCGAAGAAGTGCGGGTAGCCGGCGAGGGCCACCACGCCGTCCCACACCCGGCCCGCGTCCTCGCCGCGCGGGATGCGCGAGAGCACCGGGCCGAAGAACGCCACCCCGTTGACGTGGACGGTCGGGGTGCCGACGTCGTCGCCCACCGCGTCCATGCCCGCGTGGTGGCTGGTGCGGATCGCCGCGTCGTACTCGGTCGAATGCGCGGCCTCGGCGAGGGCGGGGTCCAGACCGGCGGCGGCGAGGGCCGCGGCGATCATCGACGTGATGTCGTGGTCGGCCTCGTCGTGCCGCCGGGTGCCCATCGCGGTGTACAGCTTCGGCAGGACGTCGTCGCCGTAGCGGGCCGCGGCGGCGGCGAGCACTCGTACCGGCTCCAGCGCCCCCTTGAGATGCTCGCGATACTCCTCCGGGAGGTCCTTGCCCTCGTTGAGGACCGCCAGACTCATGATGTGGAAGTCCACGTCGATCGGCCGGACCCGCTCGGCTTCGAGGATCCACCGCGAGGTGATCCAGCACCACGGGCACAGGGGGTCGAACCAGAAATCCACACGATCGCGATCAGTCATGACGCCATTCAACCACCGGCCTCCGACACCCGATCGTGCTTGTCGTCACACCGGACGGGGACTAACCTGGATGAGGGTCGGACACACCACTCGTACCGAGGACCTGAGATGAGATCCAGAAAGCTCCGCACCGCCGTCGTCGCCGCGGCCACCGCGCTCTCCGCGGCCGCGGCCACCGCAGTTCTCGCCGCGCCCGCCGAGGCCGCACCGCTCCCGGTCACCCAGGTTCCCGCCTCCGGCCTCCAGGTGAGCGGCCTGGTGGTTCCGGCGCCGCTGTTCGTCGGCATCACGGCGGACTCGACCGATCGCCGCGGCTGGACCGCCTTCACCGCCCCGGCCAGTCCGGCGGTGTGCTCGTCGTCGGCGGCCGGGATGATGGTCGACGTCGACTACCTCAACACCACCACCGGATATCGCGGACACGTCCGCATGAAGCCGTGCCCGAACTTCCGCGACCCCACGCCGTTCCGGCCGGTGGCGTACACCGGATCGGGCCAGATCGCCTTCACCTCCGCCATCCGCGGTTCGTGGGCCTATCCGAACGCGGGCCAGCCGTCCGTCCCGGGCGGCGGCACGTTCGTCGCGCGCTGACCGTCGTGGGCCGCCGTCGCCGGACCCGTCGTCGTACCCCTCGCGTCGTGTCTGACGAGGGCCCCGCCGCGGGGATAGAGTCGACCGTGTGACTGCTCCCAATCTCACGCGGTCGGCTGCTCGGCAGCGCGCCGCCACCATCGACGTCCAGCACTACCGGATCGACCTCGACCTGACCGACGGCCGCGGCCGTCCCGGCGAGGAGACCTTCCGGTCGCACACCGTGGTTGCCTTCACCGCGACACCGGGCGCCGAGACGTTCGTCGAACTCGTCGCGCCGCGACTGATCTCGGCGAACCTCAACGGCGTCGACCTGGACGTGGACTCCTTCGACGAGGCCGTCGGACTGGTCCTGCCGGATCTCGCCGCGGAGAACGTGCTGTCGGTGGTCGCCGACTGCGCGTACTCCAACACCGGCGAGGGCCTGCACCGGTTCGTCGACCCGGCCGACGGCGCCGTCTACCTGTACAGCCAGTTCGAGACCGCCGACGCCAAGCGCATGTTCGCCTGCTTCGACCAGCCCGACCTCAAGGCCACCTATGCGGTGAGCGTCCTGGCCCCGGCCGACTGGGAGGTGATCTCCAACGGCGCGGTGGCCGAGTCCACCGTCGTCGACGGCGGCAAGCGGATCGACTTCGCGACCACCGAGGTGATGAGCACCTACCTGGTGGCGCTCATCGCCGGGCCGTACGCGACGTGGACCGACGAGTACACCGACGAGCACGGCACCATCCCGCTGGGCCTGTACTGCCGCTCCTCGCTCGCCGAGTTCATGGACGCCGACCGCCTGTTCACCGAGACCAAGCAGGGCTTCGGCTTCTACCACCGCACCTTCGGGATCCCCTACCCGTTCGGCAAGTACGACCAGCTGTTCGTGCCCGAGTTCAACGCCGGCGCCATGGAGAACGCCGGCGCGGTGACCTTCCTGGAGGACTACGTCTTCCGCTCGCGCGTGACCCGCTACCTGTACGAGCGCCGCGCCGAGACCGTCCTGCACGAGATGGCGCACATGTGGTTCGGCGACCTGGTGACCATGGCGTGGTGGGACGACCTGTGGCTCAACGAGTCGTTCGCGACCTTCGCCTCGGTGCTCTCCCAGGTGGAGGCCACCGAGTACACCAACGCCTGGACCACCTTCGCCAACGTCGAGAAGTCGTGGGCGTACCGCCAGGACCAGCTGCCCTCGACGCACCCGATCGCCGCGGACATCCCGGACATCGCCGCGGTGGAAGTCAACTTCGACGGCATCACCTACGCCAAGGGCGCCTCGGTGCTCAAGCAGCTCGTCGCCTACGTCGGCCTCGAGCCCTTCCTCACCGGGCTGCGCGAGTACTTCGCCGAGCACCGCTTCGGCAACGCCACCTTCGCCGATCTGGTCGGTGCGCTCGAACGCGCCTCGGGCCGCGACCTGTCCGGCTGGGGCGCGCAGTGGCTCAAGACCACCGGCATCAACGTGCTGCGCCCCGATTTCACGCTCGACGACGAGGGCCGCTTCGCCTCGTTCGCCGTGCTCCAGGACGGCGCCGCTCCGGGCGCGGGCGAGACCCGCGTGCATCGCATGCGGATCGGTGTCTACGACGATCAGGACGGCGCGCTGGTGCGCGTGCACCAGGTCGAGATCGACGTCGACGGTCCCCGCACCGAGGTCCCCGAGCTCGTCGGCGTCGGCCGCGGGAAGCTGGTCCTGCTGAACGACGACGACCTCACCTACGCGTCGGTGCGCCTGGATCCGGAGTCGCTCGCGACCGCGACCGCCCGGGTCGGGGAGATCGCCGATTCGATGCCGCGCACCCTGGTGTGGTCGGCCGCGTGGGAGATGACCCGCCAGGCCGAGATGCGGGCCCGCGACTTCGTCGCCCTGGTCTCGTCCGGGATCGGCGCCGAGACCGAGGTCGGCGTGGTGCAGCGCGTCCTGCTGCAGGCCGCGACCGCCCTGGAGAGCTACGCCGATCCGGAGTGGACCGCCGCCGTCGGCCGCGCGGCGTTCGCCACCCGCCTGCTGGAGTTGGCGCGCACCGCCGAGGCCGGATCCGACCATCAGCTGGCGTTCCTGAGCGCGCTGCTGACCGGGGTCGTGAACGACGATCAGGTCGCCGACCTGCGGACGCTCCTGGACGGCGCCGATCCGGCGACCGTGGGTCTGCCCGGGCTCACCGTGGATGCGGAGCTGCGCTGGAAGCTGGTCAAGGCGCTCGCCGCGGCGGGCGCGATCGACCCGGACGCCGACGCCACCCCGGTGATCGACGCCGAGGCGCAGAACGACAACACCGCGGCCGGGGCCCGCCACGCCGCGGCGGCCCGCGCCGCCCGCCCGCTCACCGAGGCCAAGGCCGCCGCGTGGGCGACGGCCTTCGACGACGACACGGTCGCCAACGTGACCGTCCGCTCGACGGTCGAGGGCATCGTCCGCACCGGCCAGGGCGAGCTGCTGGCTCCGTACACCGCCGCGTACTTCGCCGGGGTCGGCGAGCTGTGGCGTCGTCGTTCGTCGGAGGTGGCCCAGACCGTGGTGATCGGCCTGTACCCGTCGTGGGACATCTCCGAGTCCGGACTGGCCGCGGCCGACGCCTTCCTGGCCTCCGGTGACGTCCCGCCCGCGTTGGCGCGCCTGATCACCGAGGGTTGCGCCGGCGTCGAACGTTCGCTGAAGGCCAGGGTGTTCGACGCGAGCTGATCCCGGGGGATCTCGACTCCGCTCGATCAGCGAGAGGAGCTTCCTTCGCTGGTCGAGCGGAGTCGAGACCACACGAACGACGAAGGGCGCCGCCTCCGAGGAGGCGGCGCCCTGAGACGTCGTGCAGAAAGCGGTTACGGGCGGGCGACGGCGGTGGCCATCACGCGCAGCGCCGAGACCAGACCCTCGATGAGCTGGTTCTCCTTGAACGCCGACACCGCGGCGGTCACGCCGAGTTCGGCCACGCGGTCGTTGACCCGACCGGCGACCTCCGAGCCCGACACGATCACCACGTCGCGGGTGTTCGGGGAGACGGCGATCAGGGTGCCGTAGGCGGGTTCGGGGGCGCGGGACAGGATCTTGCGGGCCTCGCCCTCCAGGTCCGAACTCAGGTCGCCGATGAACACCGAGAAACGCACCTCGGCGAGGTTGCTCGCGTCGCGGAGCGCCTCGTCGAGCGCGATCAACTCGTCCCGGCGGAACGGCGGGGTGTCGAAGGTCTCGCCGGGGAACAGCGCCGCGGAGATCCGGCCGCTCGCGGTGATCGCCGCACCGACCGGCAGACCGCTCTCGTTGTACGCGCCGTTGAGGTCGAGGACCCCGGTCTTCTGCTGAGCGATCTCGTGCGAGTCACCACTTGCCACTTGCGTACCCTCCCTCGATGTCGGCCGGCTCGAAATGGCGAGGCAGGGCCATGGGCTCGATCTCGGTTGCGCTGAACAGCGCCGGTGAGCGCGTCCACTTCTGGTCCAGGGTGTACTCCGCGATCTTCGGACGCTTGACTCCCGAAGAGAAGAGCATCGAGATCACGCACCCGGCCACGGAGATCACGGTCAGGACGATGACGATCATCCCGACGATTGCGATCATGTCTTCCACTGTCAGCCTTTCGACGAGCGTCCTCCGCGGGACGCACTTGACCCGTGCGGGCCGCCTGTTGCCCGTCTAATTTAACCCACCCCGGACGGCGATGTGCGCGGAGGGCCTACAGTGCGTCGTAGACGTCCGGCGCCGGGAACGGAGCACGCGGAGCGAGCAGGGCGGATACGCTCCGGCGCCGGGAGCGGAGCGTGCGGAGCGAGCGGGCCGTCGAGGTGAGGAACAATGGTCCGGGTGAGCACTTTTTACGACCAGGTCGGCGGCGAGTCGACCTTCCACGCGATCACCGCACGCTTCTATGAGGAAGTGAAGAAGGACGAGGTCCTGGTGCCGATGTATCCGGAGGCCGATCTCAGCGGCGCCGAGCGCCGGCTGCGCATGTTCCTCGAACAGTACTGGGGCGGGCCGCACACGTATTCCGACGAACGCGGTCACCCCCGCCTCCGGATGCGGCACATGCCGTACAAGATCGGTCCGATCGAACGCGATGCGTGGCTGCGCTGCATGAAGATCGCGGTCGCCTCGATTCCGGCCGAGACGCTCGACGACGAACACCGCACCCGCATGCTCGATTATTTCGACGCTGCGGCACACTCCCTGATGAACAGCCCGTTCTGAACACGATGTGAAACAATCGGCCCGTGAGCTTTGATCCTTCGGCGCTAACAGGTTTCGCAGACCAGTGGTGGACCAATGCCATCGTCTACCAGATCTATCCGCGCTCGTTCTCCGATCGCAACGGTGACGGGGTGGGCGATCTCGCCGGGGTGATCGACAAGCTCGGATACCTGGAGCTGCTCGGCATCGAATGCGATCTGGCTGTCGCCGATCACCCGTTCGCCGATGGCCGATCACGGGTACGACGTCTCCGATCCGCGGGACATCGATCCGGTCTTCGGGGATCTCGCCGCGTTCGACGAGCTGATCTCCGAGGCGCACGACCGCGACATCCGCGTGACGATGGATCTGGTGCCCAACCACACCAGCAACCAGCATCGGTGGTTCTCGGCCGCGCTGGCCGCCGGGCCGGGCAGCCCGGAGCGGGAACGCTACATCTTCCGGCCGGGCCGCGGCACACGCGGGGAGCTCCCGCCGAACAACTGGACCAGCGTCTTCGGCGGGAGCGCCTGGAGCCGGATCCGGGAGACCGACGGCGAACTCGGCGAGTGGTATCTGCACCTGTTCGCCCCGGAGCAGCCCGACCTGAACTGGGACAATCCCGAGGTGATGGCCGACCTCGAGAAGACCATGCGGTTCTGGCTCGACCGCGGTATCGACGGTTTCCGGATCGACGTCGCCCACGGGATGGCGAAGGCGCCGGGTCTGCCGGACATGGACGAGCCCGCCGCGGTCCTCAAACACACCGACGACGATCCGCGTTTCAACAACGTCGCGGTGCACGCGATCCACCGGAGGATCCGCGCGGTGATGAACGACTATCCGGGCACCGCGAACGTCGGCGAGGTCTGGGTCGAGTCGAGCGCCGAGTTCAGCCTGTACGTCCGCCCCGACGAACTCCATCTGGGTTTCAACTTCAAGCTGGCCTCGGCCGACTTCGAGGTGAATCAGATCCGCGCGGCGATCGACGAGTCGCTGTCCGCGGTGGACTCGGTGGGCGCCGTCCCCACCTGGACGCTCTCCAACCACGACGTCCAGCGGGAGGCGACGCGGTACGCCCCCGCCGTCCCGGCCGACCACCCCGATCCGGAGTGGGCCGCGGAGAACGCGCTCGGTCTGGGCATCGCGCGGGCCCGGGCGATGGCGCTGGTCGAACTCGCGCTGCCGGGCACGGTGTTCATCTACAACGGCGCCGAGCTCGGCCTGCCCAGCGTGGTGGATCTGCCCGAGGAGGCGCTGGTCGATCCGGTCTGGGAGCGTTCGGGTCGGACGGTGCGCGGTCGTGACGACTGCCGCGTCCCGATCCCCTGGGAGGGCGACGAACCGCCCTTCGGGTTCAGCGCCAACCCCCGCACGTGGCTGCCGATGCCCGAGGACTGGGGCCGTTTCACGGTGGAGACCCAGCTGGAGGACGTCTACTCGACGCTCTCCCTGTACCGCCAGGCCATCGAGCTGCGCTACGCGCGCCCGGAGTTCAGCGGGCCGACCGTCGACTGGTACGGCGCGCCGGACGGCTGCCTGGCGTTCCGCCGGCCGGGCGGCCTGGTCTGCGCGCTCAACACCACCGAGGCGCCGGTGCCGCTCCCGCACGGCGAGATCCTGCTGCTGAGCCTCCCCCTGGTCGAGGGCATGCTCGCCCCGAACGCGGCGGCCTGGCTGGTCTGAACATCTCGTTCCACCGACGGAACGAGCACCCCCGCCGCCGGCGGGACGAGCGCCTCCCTGCCGCCGGCTGAGCCGGGACGCAAACGCAGTGAGCGACCCGTGTCGAAGCCCCGCGGCGCGCTACAGCACGGAGACGCCCAGCACCGATCGACGCTGGTACACCGTCCCGTAGCGGGCGACGATCCGGACCCACGCCGCCGAGCACCACACCCGGACCGGTTCGTCGGCGGCGATCGCCTCGATCGGCGAGTCCTCGGAGATCTCGTGTCCCTGCGCGTCGCGCACGAAACCCATCGCGGTGAGGGCGAACACCGCCCGCATGGTGATGCCGGCGTGCTCGTCCGCGGCGGTCACCTCGACCACCTCCTGATCCAGCAACGACGACGCCGGCCCCAGCGCACCGGATTCGTCCCGGGCCACCCGGGTGCCCTTGCGGGCCAGCGCGATCAGGTCGCGTGCGGGCACGTCGTCCAGGTGCGTGTAACCGTCCGCGGCGGGCAGCGCCCCGCGCCAGGCCGCGGGCAGCGCGAACCCGAGCGAGACGGGGGTGCCGGGCGTCGTCGTGCCGAGGGAGGCGGTGAGCGCGCCGACGTCGGCGACGACGTCGGTCGGTTCCACCGTGCCGAAGACCGACCGCGAGGCCAGGACGTCGAAGCCGGTGCGCACCCACAGTCCGACGCGGCCGTCGGGTCGCTGTTTGAGGCGGATCACCCCGGAGTCGTCGACGCGGGCGGCCCGCTGAACGAAGGCCGCGGTGTCGCCGCGATCCGACTCCGACGCCGGAACCAGACCGCGCGCGGCCCCGAGATCGCTCACGACTGCGGGGTCGTGCGCACGAAGGAGGCCAGGTACTCCTTCTCCTCCGGCGTCATCCGCCGCGGGCGTTGCGTGTCGATGTCGAACGACACCAGTTGCGTGGTCGCCACCACGGCGGGTTTGGCCGCCGGGTCGGCGCCGTACGGGCGCACCTCGTAGCCGACGGTGAAGTCGACCGCGCGCAGTCTCTCGACGAACATGGTCACCGAGATCGGCGACTCGTCGTGCCGGATCTGGCCCTGATACTTGACGTGCAGGTCGGCCACCAGGCAGCCCTTGCGCATCGCGTGCGTGGGCTTGTCGTCGTAGAAGAGCCACGGGATCCGGGCCTCCTCCAGCAGGGTCACCATCCGCGCGTGGTTGATGTGCGCGAAGACGTCCATGTCCGACCAGCGCACCGGCACCCGGACCACGTAGCCGTCGTCGGTGCGGTGCCCCTCGTCCTCGAAGAGCCTGCGCCTGTCGTCCGTTCCGTCCTGCGGCATGTCCGCATCACCTCCGCCCTCCAGCCTACGACCCTCCCGATTCACACGATGCTGCGCAGCGCCCGCACGGCGACGGTGAGGCCCGCGAGACCCGGTTCGGGGGTCTCCAGCACTCCGCGCACGGTGCTCCGGACACGCGCGAGCGTGGTGCTGCGCGACGACTCCCAGTCCGCGATCTTGGCTTCGGCGTCCTCGTCGGGTTCGGACAGTCGCAGGATCGCCAGGGTCAGCGAACGCACCAGCGAATGCAGGTCGTCGCGCAGCGCGAGCCGGGCGAGCAGGTGCCAGTTGTCGGTCCGTTCCAGATGCACGACGGCGTCGAGCAGTTCGTCGATCGCGAAGTGCTCCAGGACGGCGAACGCCAGGTCGCCGATCTCGTCGACGCCGCGGTCGGCGATCTCGGCGACGTCGGCGACGTCGAGCAGGTGCAGCCGGAACGGCGCCCGCGCGACGCTGCGCGCCAGTTCCGGGTCGGCGCCCCGGTTCACGTAGTCGGCGGTCGCGGCGTCGACGGCCTCGGCGATGGTCGGCCGCGCCCAGGCGTCGATCATCGGGGTGAGTCGTTCGACGTCGGCGTACCGTCGCACCTCGGCCGCATACGCGAGCGGCTGCGGCCGGTGTTCCAGGAACCATCGTGAGGCGCGCGAGAGCAGGGTGCGTTCGCGCTGCGTCATGTCGTCGAGGAGGTCGGCGGGCAGCCCCGCCGAGCGCAGCCGCGCGATCCGCTCGGTGAACCCGAAGACCGCGGCGGTCGCCGCGTAGGCGCGGGCGGCCTCCTCGACGGTCGCCGTGGTGGCCTCGGTCATCCGGAACAGATGCGTCATGCCGCCGTCGTCGACGATCTGGTTCACCAGGCAGGTGGCGGCGATCTCGCGGCGCAGGCGGTGCCCGCCGATGCCCTCGGCGAAACGCTCGCGCAGCGGCGCCGGGAAGTACGACGACACCAGGTCGTCGAAGGCGTCGCCGTCGAGCAGCGGGGAGGCGATCAGGACGGCCTTGGCGCCGAGCTTCACGTGCGCCAGCACCGTGGCCAGTTCCGGACCGGTGAGACCGCGATCGAGCGCGGCCTTCCGTTCGAGCAGCTCCCCGGGCTGCGGCAGCGTCTTCGAGCGCCAGGTCCACGCCGTCGTCGGCGAGCTGATCCAGGATCCGCGCGTACAGGTCGGCCTCGGCGTCGGCGGCGCTGCGGGCCGCGCCCAGCGCGGCGTTCTGCGCGATGTTGTCGGCCAGCACCAGTTCGGCGACCTCGTCGGTCATCGACTCCAGCAGCGCGGTGCGCTCGTCCGGGGGCAGGGCGCCGGTGGAGACCTGCGAGTCGAGGAGGATCTTGATGTTCACCTCGTGGTCGGAGCAGTCGACGCCCGCGGAGTTGTCGAGCGCGTCGGTGTTGATCCGGACGCCGTGCAGGTCGGCCTCGACGCGGCCGCGTTCGGTCACGCCCAGGTTGCCGCCCTCCCCGACCACCTTGACGCGCAGCGTGTCGGCGGTGACCCGCACCGCGTCGTTGGCCTTGTCGCCGACGGCCGAGTCCGGCTCGTCCGCGGCCTTGACGTACGTGCCGATGCCGCCGTTGAAGAGCAGGTCGACCGGGGCCCGCAGGATCGCGCGGATCAGGTCGGGCGGCGCCAGCGCGGTCACCCCGTCGGCCAGGCCGAGGGCCGCCGCCATCTGCGGGCTCACCGGGATCGACTTCACCTCGCGCGACCACACTCCGCCGCCGGCGCTGATCAGCGCCGTGCGGTAGTCGGCCCACGACGAACGCGGCAGGGCGAAGAGCCGCTGCCGTTCGGCGAACGACGTCGCCGCGTCCGGGTTCGGGTCGACGAAGACGTGCCGGTGGTCGAAGGCCGCCACCAGCCGGGTGCACCGGGAGAGCAGCATGCCGTTGCCGAAGACGTCGCCGCTCATGTCGCCGATGCCCACCGCGGTGAACTCCTCGCGCTGGCAGTCGATGCCCATCTCGGCGAAGTGCCGCTTGACCGCCTCCCAGGCGCCGCGCGCGGTGATCCCCATCGCCTTGTGGTCGTAGCCGATCGAACCGCCCGAGGCGAAGGCGTCACCGAGCCAGAAACCGTAGTGCCCGGCGATCGCGTTGGCGATGTCGGAGAAGCTCGCGGTGCCCTTGTCGGCGGCCATCACCAGGTACGGGTCGTCGCCGTCGCGGCGGACCACGGCCCGCGGCGGCACCACCGCGCCGGTCTCGTGGTCGATGTCGTCGGTCAGCTGGATCAGTGCGGACACGTAGGCGCGGTAGCACTCGATGCCTTCGGCGCGCAGCGCCGCCTGGTCGGCGGCGGCGTCGCCGGTGGGGGCCGGGGGCCGTCGGACGACGAAGCCGCCCTTGGCGCCGGCCGGCACGATCACGGCGTTCTTCACCGCCTGGGCCTTCACCAGGCCGAGGATCTCGGTGCGGAAGTCCTCCCGGCGGTCCGACCAGCGGCAGCCGCCGCGTGCGACGCCGCCGAACCGCAGGTGCACGCCCTCCACCCGCGGCGAGTGGACGAAGATCTCGTACTCGGGGCGGGGGGCGGGCGCGAGCGGCAGCGCACGGGTGGCGAGTTTGATCGCCAGCGTCGGCGCGAACTCGGCGTCCAGGCGGACGTTCTGCTCGTCGGTGTGCCGGAAGTAGTTGGTGCGCAGGGTCGCGCGCATGGCGTGCGCGATCGCCGACAGCGCCCGGTCGGCGTCCAGGCTGATCACCGCGGCCAGCTCGTCGTCGAGCGTCGCGTCCGCCGCGGCGACCAGGCGGTCCCGCTGCGCCGGGTCGACGGCCGGATCGAACGACACCGTGAAGAACCCGATCAGCGCGCGGGTCACCTCGCGGTACTGTCCGAGCACCTCGGCGTAGTGGGCGACGCTGTTGCCGAAACCGCACTGCTGCAGGTAGCGCGTGTAGGTGCGCAGCACTGCCACCTCGCGGGCGGTGAGCCCGGTCCGGAGCACCAGCTCGCCCAGCCGGTCCACCGCGTCCTCCCCCGACCACATCCGGCGGAAGGCCTCGGCGACGCGTTCCTCGGCGGCGACCGGGTCGATGGCCGCGGTCCGGGCCGCGGGCGTCACGGTGAACTCGTAGATGCGGACGCCGAGACCGTCGGCGCGGTCGATCCGGTACGGGTGCTCGTCGAGCACCGTCAGACCGAGGCTCGCCAGCATGGGGAGGATGTCGGTCAGCGCCGCGTCGCGGCCGGCGAGGTACAGGGTGAAGGTCCACGGGACGCCGTCGGACGACCGCAGCACCACGTGGACGTCGTCGGCGGCCAGTCCGGCGACGATCGGCAGGTCGGCGGCGGCGCGCGCCGGGCTGCGTTCCTCGCGGTAGGTGGTGGAGACGGCGGGCAGCAGACCCGAGACCACCGTGTCGGCGCCGGTGAACGCGCGGACGTCGTCCTCCCAGGTCCGCACCGCCTCGGCGAGCAGCTCCTCCAGGTGCGCGTGCATTGGCGAGCCGGTGCGCAGGTCCTGGTCGGCGGTGCTCCCCCGGACCCGCATCATCACCTGGAGCTGTGCCAGCGGACCGTCGGACAGCCGGGTGGAGAACTCCGAGCGCGAGCCGCCGAGTTCGCGTTCGGCGAACTCGATCACGCGGGAGCGCACCGCCGTCGAATAGCGGTCGCGGGGCAGGAACGCCATCACCCCGACGGTGTGGCCGTCGTGGCAGCGGCGCGCGAACAGGCGCACGCTGCGGTCGACGTTGGCGGCCAGCAGTCCGCGGATCCGCTGGGCCAGTTCGGCCGCCGGGGTCGCGAAGATCGCGAACAGCGGATAGGTCTGGAGCAGTTGGATGGCCGCGAGCCCGCTGAACGACTCCGCTTCCAGGCCGAGCGCCTTGAGCACCGCCGCGGTCTTGCGCCGGACGACGGGGATCTCGCGCACCGACTGGTACAGGCCGATCGAGGTGAACATCCCGACGAACTGGTGCTCCACGTTCCCCACGGAGAAACGGAGGACCAGCGGATAGCGGGTGCGTAGGATCCCCGTCTCCAGGTACACGCGGTCGATCACCGGCAGGCCGCCCGGCCCGTGGCCGTCGCGGGCGCCGGACTCGCGCAGCGGCTGCAGCCGGATGGTCTGCGGGTCCGACCACACGCCCAGTCCGGCGCCGCCGTCACCGGGCGCGTAGCCGACGAGGTGGAAGTTGGAGCCGGCGGCGATCCACTCGATCAGCCGGCGGTACTCGTCGCGTTCGGCCGCCGGGGCGATGTCGCCGTCGGCCAGGCCCGCCAACCGGGCGCGCATCGTCTCGGCGTCCCGGGTCACGGCGGCGAGCAACCCGACCGAACGGGCGACGTCGGCGCGCAGTCGTTCCGGCTCGCAGCGCACCGACGCGAACGCCCGCACGCAGATCCACGACTCGTCGACCGGGCTGCCGCCGGTCCGGTCGGCGTCGCCGATCGAGAGCAGCCGTCCCGCGTCGTCGCGGACCACCGGAAGGACCGGATGATCGATGCCCGCCACCGTGAGGCCCGCGCCGTCCACCACGGTCAGCACCGAGTCGACCAGCAGCGGAGCGTCGGCGGCCACCACCAGGATCTCCCAGACCTCACCGACCTTGGACACGCTCACGACGTCTTCCGCGGGGGCTCGCACCGCGCCCGCCTTGAGATGTCTGGCCAGTCGTTCGCGGTCGGCGCCGGATCCGCCGTAACGCAGCAGTGCCCCGGGGATCAGGTGCGCGAGCACCTCGTCGGTGATGGTCTGATCAGTCATTCATTGCCTCCTGGATTAGGACGCTAGCCGTCCCGGCGACCCGGTACCCGCCATACCGACAGGGTGTTCACTTTCCGCACCGAACTTGACGGAGTGTCGACTCCGGTCGGGCATGGAAGACACGTCGGCCGCGGCGCGGATCGCTCCACGCCGCGGCCGGTCGTCACTCGGTTCTCGTGTCGGTCGAGAGGTCAGTCGCGGGTCAGCTTGCGGTGCGTGACGCGGTGCGGGCGCGCCGCGTCGGGGCCGAGCCGCTCGACCTTGTTGGCCTCGTAGGCCTCGAAGTTGCCCTCGAACCAGAACCACTGCCCCTCGGCGACGTTGCCCTCCCACGCCAGGATGTGGGTACAGGTCCGGTCCAGGAACCAGCGATCGTGCGAGATCACCACGGCGCAGCCGGGGAACTGCTCCAGGGCGTTCTCCAGCGAACTGAGGGTCTCGACGTCGAGGTCGTTGGTCGGCTCGTCGAGCAGGATCAGGTTGCCGCCCTCCTTGAGGGTCAGCGCCAGGTTCAGGCGGTTGCGTTCACCGCCGGAGAGCACCTCCGACGGCTTCTGCTGGTCGCCGCCCTTGAAACCGAAGGCGCTCAGGTAGGCGCGCGAGGGCATTCTCGTTCTGGCCCACCTCGATGTAGTCCAGGCCGTCGGAGACCACCTCCCACACCGACTTCTTGGGGTCGATGTTGGCGCGGTTCTGGTCGACGTAGCTCAGCTTGACGGTCTCGCCGACCTTCACGCTGCCGCCGTCCGGCTGCTCCAGGCCGACGATGGTCTTGAACAGGGTCGTCTTGCCGACGCCGTTGGGGCCGATGACGCCGACGATGCCGTTGCGCGGCAGGGTGAACGAGAGGTCCTTGATCAGGACGCGCTCATCGAAGCCCTTGTCCAGGCCCTCCACCTCGACCACGACGTTGCCCAGGCGCGGCGGGGTCGGGATCTGGATCTCCTCGAAGTCGAGCTTGCGGTGCTTCTCGGCTTCGGCCGCCATCTCGTCGTAGCGGGCCAGACGCGCCTTGTTCTTGGTCTGCCGGGCCTTGGCGCCGGAGCGGACCCAGGCGAGCTCCTCCTTGAGGCGCTTCTGCAGCTTCTGGTCCTTCTTGCCCTGGACCTCCAGGCGCTCGGCCTTCTTCTCCAGGTAGGTGGAGTAGTTGCCCTCGTACGGGTGCAGCTTGCCGCGGTCGACCTCGCAGATCCACTGCGCGACGTGGTCGAGGAAGTAGCGGTCGTGCGTCACGGCCAGGACGGCGCCCGGATAGGTGGAGAGGAACTGCTCCAGCCACAGCACCGACTCGGCGTCGAGGTGGTTGGTGGGCTCGTCGAGGAGCAGCAGGTCGGGCTTGCTCAGCAGCAGCTTGCACAGGGCGACGCGGCGGCGCTCGCCACCGGACAGGTGGGTGACGGCCGAGTCCCCGGACGGGCAGCGCAGCGCGTCCATGGCCTGCTCGATCTGGCTGTCGAGGTCCCACGCGTCGGCGTTGTCCAGGTCTTCCTGGAGCCGGCCCATCTCGTCCATGAGCTCGTCGGAGTAGTCGGTCGCCATGAGCTCGGCGATCTCGTTGTAGCGGGCGAGCTTCACCGCGATCTCGCCCATGCCCTCCAGGACGTTCTCCTTGACGGTCTTCTCCTCGTTGAGCGGCGGCTCCTGCAGGAGGATGCCGACGGTCGCCTCGGGGTCGAGGAAGGCCTCGCCGTTGCTGGGCTGGTCGAGCCCGGCCATGATCTTCAGGATCGACGACTTGCCTGCGCCGTTCGGACCCACGACGCCGATCTTGGCGCCCGGGTAGAACGACATCGTGACGTCGTCGAGGATGACCTTGTCACCGTGCGCCTTGCGCACCTTCTTCATGGTGTAGATGAACTCTGCCATAGCCTTACCGCCTTTCACCTGCGCGAACGCAGCTCTGAGGTCTAGTCCACCGACCGAAAAGGTCAAGTTACCGGGGTTTCGAGGTCAAGTGACGGTTTTCGTCGGGGGTTTCGTCGTCCCCGATGGTACCGAGCAGGGTCAACTTGACCTCGGCCTGCACCCGGCGCGGGGCGCTGTCTCCCGGAGGGCTCAGATCGGGGTCTGTCCGGGCCGCTGTCCGGCCTGTCGGCGTGATGCGGCGTTGGATACCCCAATGCCGTCCGGGACGGCCTCAGTCGTCCAGGTGAACCGTGCGCCAGAGGTTTCCGCCGATGGCCTGTTCACCCAGAGCTTCGCGGAGAGAGCCCGACAGCTTGGCGGCGCTGGAAACGACGGTCGGCCCATCCTGACCGAGCGCGGCGAAGGGATTGACCTGTGCATGAGGCTCCGGGGCCGAAATCCAGTTCGACTTGTCCCGTGAGAGACGGTCGATGACCTCATCGGCGCACTGAGGGTGCGAACCAGCCCTGGGCGTCCAGTGACGTGCCGCTTCCGCAGCGGCTTTCGGGGTCAGGCCAGCGGAGAGGCCCCGTGAGAACCAGGAGCCCCGGCCTTTCAGTTCATCCGCGATCTCTTCGGGGCTCTCCCCTTCCATGTTGTCGACCCATGCCGCAGCTGCCGGATCGTTGAACCTGAGCAGAGCCTGACACCGGGCTACATCGATGGCGTTCTGTACCGCAAGTTCTTTCGCAGAGTCGAGGGCTGTCAGTGCGGCTTCCTTTTCACGACGTGCGTCAGATCGAATGCGCTCAATCTCTTCGTCTCGCCGTTTGCGTTCGAGGTAGAGGTCTGCCTTCAGCGATGCGATCTCATCGGCAAACTCCTTCTCGATCTCCATCTCCAGGAGTAGCCTTTCGATCTCGTGTCGGTCGCTTTCGTGCATGGTCATGGCCTCCCCTGCGTGACCCATCGGGCAACATTTTTTCGGTTGAATTTGAGCATGTTGTCAGTAAACGGGTCGCCGGATGACTTCAGGAAGTGACGTTCGATGACGTGCATCCGACTGTGATTCCCCTTTGCGACCTCCGAAGACAGAAACTTGTCACAGTCCCAGCAATAGCGCCTCCCATTCAGCCCGAGTCTCCTCTTGCGCCTTTCCCCGTCGGAGGAGATCATCGCGGGGGCCGCATGGACACTCGACTTTCGCTTTCCCGAGGGACTTATCCGCTTCATTCCGAATCCTCCTCATCGTAAAATCCACCCTCACCGGGTTCGTAGTAACCGGGCTCGAGCCGAAGTCGCCGGAGGTCTTCGTGGCTGATCCCGAAACCTCCGAGTTGCCGTCGCATCTCGGTGAGCTGCGCAGTCGTCGCCATTCCCCGAAGTTGAAGATCGTAGATGCACGGCACCGGAGCCAGCGAATACCACTGCGCGAGAGCAAGATCCTCCGTCGTCGGGAACTTCCCCAGCGACAACCAATAGCGGCGTGTCAGCGGCAAGAACTTCGGGTCGCCGTCGTAGTCAGCGGCCAGCATGGGGTTGATCCAATCGGCAAACAGCGAGTTCAGCCTCGGTTGTGGACTGCGCTCAATCGGCAAGGAGTCGAACCCCCTTACAGCATCCTCTCGCGTCTTACGCGCCTTCCATGATCCACCCATCGCAATGCACCTCCCGGTACAGATAATCTCGAAAATGCGATGAAATGCCCCGTTTGTGCGATGAAATGGGCGATTTCCGCAATGTTCCAATTTTACCATAAAATGCGGTTTTCATCACACGGGAGCGGAGGTTCATGACGCATGATGAACAGATCATCACAAACTGCACAATGCGCGGAAAATAGAGCACGATAAGGCCGATAGATGAAATCCTTTTGACCTGCACGAATACCTACACGCGAATGCAACAAATGGGCGCGGATCTGCGAATTTTCAAATCTTGCAAAAACAAAAAGAGCCTACGCCCACCGGTCAACCTTCCGCCGAGAAGCGGGGCACCCCCACCCCTTGTAACCGGAAATGCCTATTGCTGCCCCCTAGATGCCCCACAGGCGGACTTTTGAGGCGCTTCGCGCGGGGGTGAGGTACAGAAAAAAGCCGCTTAGAACGCGATACAGCGCCCTTTTCGGAATGGACTTTTCAGTAACCACCAGCGCCGCCGAAATACAGTCTTGGCGGTGCAAAGCTCAGCGTCTACCACAGGGAAATGGAGAACCACTCTCGCTGTAGAACGAGAGCGATATTGCGGAGAATGCGCCAGCGAACCGTCGTTCAACTGCCCAGTGAAAAATTGAAACGGGTCGTGATCCGTGAAATCTGAGCATTACCGTATGACGGACAGAAAACACGAATACACGAAGCGACGCGAAAAAGAAAACCGAAGATGGTTCGGACATTCGAGCATGAACACTTCGGAGACGAATGGACTTTCGGCGATGAGTCCACACGATCATCTCTCATCGCTCCTCTTGCATTCGTCATCGCCAATCGTTCAACGCTTCGCGAGCTGTCTCGTTGTCGTTCGTCGTTCATTCGTTCACTTCGAACCTCGTTAACATGATCTTCTTCGCACTCGCACACTTCGTCACTGTGACGATGAGTGTCCGCGTTCGGGTTGGTTGGGTGGACACAGCACGCTCCCCGCTGTCGTGTGCTGTGTCGTCGTGAACCTGTGTGCTGGTCCGAGCCTGCGTGACGATAGCTGCTGCGGTGTCGGTACACGGTTCGTAGTTCGTGTACGTGGTGTGCGCTCGTCCCTCCTCTCCTCGTCTCAGTGTGTTCGTGTGTTCGTGTGTCATCCCCGTTGGTGTGTCGTGGATCGGATCGAGAGTGTGGACACGTGGAGGTGCCAAAGGGTATCGATGCCCGGAGCCGACAACACCCGGCGTGATCGTGGTAGACCGCACCGGGTGTTGTCGTTATCACCTCGCTGTCCGAAGACGAGGGGGATGTGGTTCCCTTTCGGGAAAGTTCAGTTCAGATCGACGACCTTTCGTTTCTGTGTCGGACTTGCCATCGTTGGTGATCAGTCGCCGGAGTTCTCTTCGTCCTCAACGACAGAGTTCATCAGAGACGGGAATCGGCGTTGGCTGTTGAGAGATCCTCGGATCATATCTCCGAATTGTCTCGCCCGCTTATCCGCATCCGATAACGGCGCGTCAGGATCGTCAGGCATGTCGATGTTCCACGGCTCACTGCTGTTCGCGGACATTCCCAGCTCCCACAGGACAGTTGCCTCGCCGGGGAGACCTTGTGGTGTGTAGTCACGTTCGGGTTCCGGTTCAGGAAGATCCGGCGACACGACCCGCGCGAGCTTCTCGAACTCCTCGGCCTGCTTCAGCTTCCGAAGATTCGAGGCCAGTTCGTACACCTCCAGCTCTTTCGTGTAGCGAGCGTGTTCATCTCGGAAGTGTTGCAGGATCGTACGGCGGATTCGGATCAACGACTTCTGATATTCGACCTCTTCCTCTTCGGAGCGGATCTGGTTCGCGATCCTAGTCATCTCTTCTTCGGCGGCACGTCGTTGTTCCTCAGCGGCGCGTTTCATCTCTTCGAGATTTTTGTACTTTGCATTCACGGTTTTTACCTCATGTGTTTCGGACGTGAAAAGCGATAGATGCACATCGCATGAAAGGAGAGATACACTCTTCGCATACTCATCGATGTGAGATCATTTTATCTCGATCCTATCGATCAAGTTTCGTGGAAGTCGTGTGGCGATGTCGATCAAAACAACACGGCTATCGTGTTCTCTTCAGGATCGAAGTGATTGGTAATCAACCGAACCGGAGAACGAGGGACGGCAATGTGTTCGCGGAACAGGGAGCGACCATATCTCGTGGTGTTCCATGACGTGCGATGCAAGAGGAGAGGAAAATCTGTTTATATGAAAACGCAGATCAGGGAACCTGAGTGAAAATAATCGTCTACCACTGGTAAACTGGTCTACAGGGGAAACAAACCCCAGCCAGATCGGTGAGGATACTGACCAGGGTTTGTCATTCGGAAGGATTCGGACGTTCGGATATGATCTTCAGAAAGTTTCCCGTTGATCAACGAGCATTCGATGACCCATCTCACGGATGTCGAGAATCAGGAGATCAAGATCATGTTGATCGATAGAGATCGATGTGGATCGTTCTTTTCGCCGGAAGATGTTCATGATCTTCATGCCATAACCGCCTTGTTCCACTTGAAGCCGTTCGATGTGAAGCCCAAGTCGGAGAGAATGTCATCGACCATACCGAGTGATCTACGGGACAGTTCTTTTCTCTCCTCTACGATGAACTTCGTCAGTACGCCTCTCTTCGTCATCGATTCTTTTGCCTTGAGGGCTTGTGCTGAGTTCGATGCTATCCACTCTTTCGTGGAGCCGTCCCGAGTTGAGTTACCTGAACTCCTTGCCACATTGCACCCGTTACACGAAGGTCTCAGAAGATCTGATCTGTGATCGGCTACGTCATGGAATCCTACGATGTGATCGAGCGTAGCTTTCGTCTGTGAGAGGACCGGATCGAAATTCAGTTCACAGTCGCAGTAGCTACATCTATTTCCTGTCGATGCAAAAGTCGCTTTCGGATCGATAAGCGGAAGTTCACCAGGAGTGACTTCGATACCTTGTTGACGAAAACGAGCGGCGACTCTCTTTCGGTAACCCTCCGGGGTTAAGGATTGTTCACGAGTGCGCTCTCGCACCGATTGCAAATTCAGAAGGTGATGGTACCTAGCATCATGAGAGTCGCAGAGGGACTTGCACCTGATCCGTCTTGCGCACTCTGCGAACGTGCAATGTTCGGGTCGCGGGTCGCGGGCTTCTTCGCGGGTGTCGTGATCGTTCCTCAGCGTGATCAGGTACTGGAACTCTCGTTTCTGTGACTGGTTCAAATCCAGGCTTGCGAGTTGCTCTCTCTCGGTGAGAAGCAGTTCGTCAAAATCTTGAGTCAGGAAAATTGTGTTAAGTTTGGTGCGAGACATCATCAGAACCTCCGTCGTTCTGTTCGGTGGAGCGCCCCTTTCTATGATCGGGCTGTCGCTCGGGAGTCAGGAGGCTGTTCACAGCAGCCCCTAGCTCTTTCTTTATTTTCGTGACAACAGGATCGCCATCACGCAAGTCTATTCTACTGTCTTTCCCGACGAGTATTCGTCAGAAATCATTGCCGAGACGGAACTGTTCGATGGATTCGGCTTTGTTCGTGGACTGTGTACGTCGTCGTGCGAACTCGGCCTTCTCTTCTTCGGTCCTGAGATACCTGATCTTCGGACCATCGTCATCACGGTCGGCATGGCCCGACTGATTTCGGTCTACTGTCCCTTGCCCGCGCACAGGGGTGTCTTCACGCCGATGTCGTCTCTTTCGTGGTTTGTGCGGTCCGGAATTGATCTCGGCCAGTCTGGCGTCGATGGCGTCTTGACTGCGATGCCGACGCTTCTTGCGGCGGTTCAGAGGTGGAAGCTCGGTTTCCGGTTCGGGTTCGACTTCGGGAGCCGGCTCGGGCGTGGTGACCTTGCGAGTTCTACGCACCAGAGTCGCCTTGATCGGTTCAGCATTCACGACGTATTCGCTGAGCTCTTGCTCCGGTAAGCCGTCGAATCCGGTGGGTTCGTCGGTGAAGTAGTCGTCTACAATGCCGTAGATGTCGTCAGCAATGTAGTCATCAGCGGAAGGTTCGCTGTCAGTGCTGATCTTCTCTTCCAAAGGTGGTGCCTCGTGCGCCGTCTCGGTCAGTACCTGGTCAACTTTTTCGATGATATGGCGGACGAGGCACCGGAGTCCGAGGGCCCGGTGTTCCCGTCTCCGGGCGTCGCAGATCTCGTTGGTAGCACTCACCACAGCTTCGAACACCTCACGGTCCGTCTCGTCCATAGGGAACCAGGAATTGTCATTCGCCGATTCCGGTGAATCGAGGCCGTAGTGCAGCAGGGCATTGGTGGTGTGTGCCGGGTACCGGATCTGTCCGGCCAATCGGGCTGCGGCTTTGGCGATCCTGCGTTCGGCTTTGGCGTCGGCCAATCCGTTCATGAACTCGGCCAGGTCTACTGCGTCATCGGATTTGACGTAGACGGCGAAACTTTCGGGCGTATCCCGAACACGATCAACGATCTCTGAGTCGATCATGTAGTCGATGTCGGACTGAAAGAACTTGCCGAGCCGGACACCGGGGTCTTTCTTTCCCTGAAGGCCGATGGAGAAGGAGGAGTTCCCTGTCCTGATCTGTTCCGGATCGTCAGCGACCTGCAGGATGGTGTGCCGTTTCTCGTCGTGTTGATCGCCGAACTTCGATTGGTATGCGGCGACGGCCTTGATCTGGGCGGCCACGGTCCTACCCCACGGATCTTCGGCTTGCGGAACTACCTGGCTAAGGACGACCGCCGGGTTCCCTCGCTGGGAGTATTCCCCGAACATGCGCTGTAGGGTGACGTCTACCGCACGGATGAAGAACCAGTCTTTCGTTCGGGGTTTCCTTCCGCCTTCCGGCACGAAGGTTTCGGAGATATCTGGTACCGAGAAGATTCCGTGGCCGTGCATGACGTTGTAGATTCTGAGTTCCCGGTACTGCTTGAACTCTACTTTCATGTGCATTTTCAGACCCTTGAGAGCTTCGGCGAACTCGGGTCGCTGCAGGGTCTTGTCGAGTTCTCTCTTGAGTTCCCCGGTGTCAGCGGGAACGTACCCGATGCGCTGAAGCTCTTTTCCCGACGGGAGGGAGACGGTGAACGCGGCCAGGTAGTCTGTTCCGTCTTCGATCCGGTCGACATCGTGCTCGATGGCCATGAAGTCGTCGTATCTCTTCGAAGACATACGCTTCAGATCGCGGAACCTCTCGGGATTGCCGGGGATGGACGCCGAGCCCTTTGTGCGTCCGGCTTTGGAAGTGTCGGGGGACTTCGGCCTCGAGGCGAACCGAGTTTGGTAACCGGTACCGTGTCGCCGGGTCGTGGCGACGTACGTTTTGCTGGGAGATTTCCTTTCTGTCATGTATCTGTCCGTGTTGTTGTGGGCAATTCACAGCGATTCGGGGGCGAGCCTCTTCGCTGTTTTGAACTATAGCAACAAGGGGAACATATTCTTCTTCGAGTTTATTCCCGACGTGCTATACGAACACGGTAGCATGGACTTCGGTCAAGTTTTCGTCATCCCATTTCGACCCCTGAAGACAGGTCATCCCCGGAGTCGATACATGGAACTCCGGGGATGACCTGTCGCCTCAAACCACAACACGGTTTGGATACTCGGATGTCTCCCAACATCTTCGTACATGAATATACTAGCACAAGCAGCACACGTTTTCTGACTCAGAATCGCCCACCGTGAAAACGTCCCTGGGTGCTCTCGCACCTTACGGCGCAGCCTTCGATCTCGGAATTTCGTTTGTTCCACCGAGAGGGAAATCGGTTGTTTTCAATTAGTCGATCAGTTTGCTGAGAGCTTCTTGAAGTGGCTTCTTCAGGATTCTCTCCGGGCTCGGATGGAGGTCGGAGAGAGGCTTAAAGAGGATCAGAGAGAGACAGGTAGAAGGCGGTTAGAGGCACTTAGAGAGAAGGCGAAGAGAGAGCGGATGGAAACGCACTGTGACCTGGGAGAATGCTGATAGAGGGAGTGTCAGCTGGTGGGGGTTTGAGGGTTGTGGGTTGTGGGAAATAAATCGCCCATGATGCAGAGTTCGGGGTTGGGGGTCGGTGATTTCAACTCGGATTGTGCAGTGGATGCCTGAAGCATTCCGAGAGTGATGTAAATCACTTCAATAGCACGAAACGCCAGTCAGGATCGTTGTTGATCCTGACTGGCGTTTCGTGCGCGCTATGAATCCAGCTGTTTCTTCAGCTGCTCAGCCGCATTCGACCCGTTGCGCTCGAACCACCGCTGCGCAAACTTCGACAAAGGAAGTGCCTTCCCTTCTTCGACAAGGCTGCTCCGTTCATACAGAATCCTCCTGCCCATCTGATCGCCGAACTGACCCGACTTCTTTAGCGCCCTAGTCAGATCCCCCGCCTTGAAGAGCACACCTTCCTCATCCTCGATTTCAGCCAAGACGAGCCAAGTCGGCCACGGAGAGAACCATCGCTTTCTCCCGATATCGATGACCGCTAGAAAATCCTCCCCTTGATCGAAAGATTTACGGTCGTCAAGGTTGCTGAGTATTCTCTTCCTGAACACATCCGGCGACGATGACTTTTTCGCGAGCTGGCGCGGGATCTCCCACGTGTAGAAAGTGCTTTGCCTCACTCCCTGATTCTTCCACTCAACTACCCCCCCCCCCCCCGCCATCGACACGCCGAAGATTCACGAACCCGATTTCCGAGCAGCGAACACGCGCGAGGGGGGGCACCAGGTCATTTCGACACAGTGACGATTAACCCCGCTCCCCCACGCTCACTAGGATCGGGCGCAATCTAGCGGATGCTCTTCACGAAAGACTGTCTACGGTAATTTCACCGTCAGTCATACCAATTGGCCTGGTGCCAAATTTTTGTCTCTAGCTCGTCTTCCTCGACAGCGCGTTTCCGTTCAGCTACAGCCTTCTCCGCAAGCCGCTCCGAGAGTCCGTACTTCCACCGACAACGCGCCTTGCATTGCCAGATTGGGGGCTTTTGCCCATTTGCATACGTCCAATGGCCGATCACGTCACCGTAGTTTTGCGGCCTCTCAAGTTCTCGATGCTGTCTCATACCTTCAGCAGACGCCGGAAGACGCTAGCCTTCCGAAACGGCACCCGCTCGAAGTCGTTGAGACTCAGGTCGACCCCAGCTACCCACTGATCCTCCCTGTCGCGCTCTTCTTGCCATCGAGCCTTTCTCGCGGCCTCCTTACTGTTCCACCATTCACTGCGCTGCTTCCACTGCCAGATCGGCGGGCGCTGCTGTCCACTCGTCATGCCGCCCAGTATGCACACGGCTGCCGCCTCTGTCGAGGACGGAGAAGCCCGCGAACCCCAGAAAGCTCCTGACCAGGCACGATGCCGAGGTCAGTTTCGACACAGTGACAATAGTGATCCCACACTCTATCGAGTGGACGATCCAAAACTCCCGTTAGCAGGGAGATCAGGGCCTCTCGCCAGGAGAGCTTTTCGAGACGTTCCGGAGATTTCGTCTCAATTCCTCATGTTGTGGCGAGGAGATCTCCGACTTCGGCAAGGTCGAACAGGGCTCCGTCGTCCCTGTTGCTCATCGGGATGATGATGGTCGTCGGTGCTGTTCGATGCTCGGAGCGTGTGCGCTTCGGGTGGCGGGGCTTCCGGGATACGGATTGTGGGGCGCGGAGTTGGCGCGCCGCTCGGCATTTGGCGCATTGTTGCCCTCCTCCGGTTGCGCGCCCGTGGATGATGAGGGGGTTGATCCGGCATCGGTTGGCAGGGTTTTCGATCCAATTGAGTGCGGGACCACAGAGTGAGCAGGCTCTCTTCGTGGCAAGTGTGCTGTGGTCGCGGGTGGGGAATCCGGGCTCGAGTTGTTCACAGCAGATCGTGGATTCAGCCCAGGCCCTCCCCTGCTCGATGGCTTTCTCCTGTAGGCCGAATCGCCATTGTTTCAGGTCGTCCGTCTCGGATTCGTGGACGAGATCGTAAGCGGCGCGCACGTCATCGACGGTCCACACCTCTCGACGGCCTTCGGCAGTGCGGAACAGCCCTCCGGTGATGGAGTGCCGCTCCTGATAGACGAGGAACCGGAAATGCTCTTCGGACATTCTCGCGGGGTTTCCTCTTCGGGGATTTCGGGCCCGGATTTCGGCGCGGCGATTTACGGTGAACTCTTGCTCGTTGCCACCAAGCCGGATTGCCCGGTCTTCTCGCTCAGTGAGGATGACATCGACAATGCGGTTCTGCCGGTCTGTGAGACCGTAAGGGCTCTCGTTTCTCATGACGTTCTCCGAGGCGTTTTTATCTCCGAACTTCTCGCGTGTGATGCCATTTCGAAAAGGAAGTTCCGCGAGGATTTTGGAGGCTCTCTCTATCCTCGTTATCATATCTCCGAAAGTGATCCAGAAAGGCCCATTGCTACCCTCTACATTCCCCATAGGCGGACTTTCAGGGTATTCGCTAGGGGATATTTCTGAGCGAATTTCAGGCGCTTAGAATGGAAAGTAGAGATGAGGAGTGTCTGCGGTGAAAGAATTTGCGAAGATATAGGCACTGGCATTCGGCAACGGATCTGAAGGGCACCCTGGGGGGGGTGCCGCCGAACTGGGCTGATCCAAACGGAGCCAACTGACCCGAGTGCGCGCTTTTGAGTGTGGGTTCGGGGACGCGGGAGCGGTCGGTACTGTTCGGAAACACTTCGGGTTACCCTGACCAGTACACCAGTACCTTTGCTCGATTGGGGTTTGGCGTGTTCGGTGGTGAGACCTTTAAGAAGGGGTGGTGTATGTGCGTCCGGATGGTCGAGCCGGCTCCTGTGTCGCACATCTTGCGCATCCTCGATGCAATCAACCGTTGGACACTAAGCCGCGCGAACTCAGGTCAGGCATTGGTTCTCCCGAGCGACAGCGTGGGAGAGCTTCAAGTCCACGGCTTGACACCGCCGCGACCTCGGCGATGAGGCAAGAAGTTCATACGTTCATAGGATACCCCCCCCCCGATCTTTCATAGCATTGCGAAGTGCGACAGCGCACACCGACATCACAAGCTCGCAGTCACCAAGGGGAAATCATGCCGAAGTGCAAGAAATGCCACACCAAACTGCTCGAATGTGGAGGATGTAAAGGAGGAAGCAGCGGCTTGACCTGCCGTACCTGCAATAACACCGGCTGGGTCTGTGGACGACACGGCGGACTCTGGAAATAACGGGTCGGACAGGAGCGCAAAATCATGCTGTTCTCAGTGAAAATCGGCGTCAAACTCCGCACGAGTGCTGATACCGGAGCCGTTTCGACGGCAATCTACAATGCGATGACCATCGAACCGCCGTTCAGTCAGCGAAAGCTCAAGTACCGGAAGGCCCCCGGAATCGGCTCAATCGGAGACATCACCAGGGTCGACCCGAACATGGTTGCCGAGGCCCACGGGCTCGACGTCCCACCTCGCGAGGCTTCCGAGATTGATTTCGGCAACGGTACGGTCGTGGTCCGCACATGGATCGAAGACGACGGAACCAATCGATGGGCGAGCTTCATCTGTATCAACGACCCCCAGGTCGGCTACCCCTGGGCGTCCGCGATTGCGGATCGAACCCAGGAATTTCTACTCCAGGCCGGGGTCACCGACTGCCAGATCGAAGTGGTCAAGTCCCGTTGACAGCAGCAGTCGCCAAGATCTTCCATGTGGAAATTTCCTGAGCGGAGATCTAGAAGGGTGGTGCCAGGTGGTCAGCACGCCGCCTGGCACCGCTGGGCATCGAATTTGACTTCGGTGATCAACCTTTTTCTACAGATGGTCATGTTCGTCTCCACAGTTCTCACGGTATCGGGTTTGGCTGCGCGGAGTCGTTCGTCTTTCGTCGGTCGGTTCGGCGGTCTCCCGGTACGTCGGTAGTCAGTGGATCGCTCGTGTCATGTGCCAGTCAGGGCTCGCCTGCCGCAGGGCTCATGAGGCTCGGTCTCGCCTGGGTTTTCGGTTACCTCGACTTGGTGGTCGTGACGCGACTCGGCTCGGGCGTCGTTCCGGGGGCTGAGTGCGTTGCTCGCGGGCTGATCGGGCACGGTGGCCGGTGGGTGCCGGAGGTGCTGTGATCAGGGGCGAGGCAGCGTTCTCGGGCGAGCACTTGACCTTCGGTAGATGAACTGGCGAAGCTTCGGTCATGGCGATTCAGAAGCGCAAGTTGACCAATGGGCAGATCCATTACCGGGCGCGAGTCTACGATCCGACGACGAAGAAGCTGGTCTCGAAACAGTTCCGGCTTCTTCGCGACGCCGAAATGTGGGAGCGATCCGAACGGCTGAAGCGGAGCGGCACCGCGCCGGAGTTGAAGCCTATCGGCCCTTATGGTGGATTCACCGAACTTTTCGATACCACCGATAGCCACCTCACCGATAAGGGCGGCAAGAAGCACTTCTTCAAGCTCGTGAACTTCCTCGAGGAATGGGAACTCGAGGCATCGCGGGAAAGCACCAAAGCGCTGAGAGTGAATCTCCGAAAGAACGCGGGTGCGCTCGGAGAGATCGGTCTTCGGCAGATCGACGTGAAAGACGTGCTCGATTGGCAGCACGATCTGCGGGTCGCGAGCCCGTGCTCGGGGAAGAAGCTCGCGGAGCCGACCATCGCGGTGATGTCACGACTACTACGTAGTGCGTTCACCGTCGCCGTGGATCGGGGGTATATGGACGAGAACCCGATGTCCACCCTGAAGTCGAAGCGGATGACGAACCGACAGGTGTCGCGGCATGAGATTCCGAAGAAGTCCGAGATCGACCTGATGGTCGAAAAGGCCGAGACGGTCAGCGACGACTTGGCGATGATGATCCGGATGGCGGCTTCGACCGGGCTGAGGATTCAGGAACTCTCCGGGCTGCGCCTCCGTAGTGTGGATGTAGATCGGCGTCGTATCCATGTTGCGGAGCAGGGCACCGGGTCGAAGGAGTGGAAGTGGGGGCCACTCAAGTCCGACTCCTGCGACCGGGAGGTTCCGGTACCGGCCTCGCTCATGACCGATCTCCAGGCGTTCGTCAAGGACAAGGACCGGAAGATGTACGAGCCTCTGTTCCAGACCGGCTCGGGGTTGATGTGGACGGCATCGAACGCGGGCCGGATGTTGAGGGTGCATGTTCGGGAGCCGCTGAAGAAGAAGTTGTCGGGCGAGTGGACGTTCCACAGCTTCCGGCACTACTACGCCTCGGTGCTGATCGGGCGCAGCGTAGATGTTGCGACCGTGTCGAGGTTGCTCGGGCACAGCAGCTACGGGATCACTTTCGAGGTTTACACCCATGTGCTGCCGGGAGCCCTGGATCGAGCCGAGGCTGCGGTGGAGGCGGCGCTGACTGCCGAATGAGGTCTAGCCCGTCTACCCAAGGTCAAGTCATGGACGGATCAGGGTCAAGTCAGCAAGAAGAAGAGGGTCACCTAACTGTGCTCTGACCTGCCCTGATACTGTCGTCAAATCAGCGATATGATGCATCCATCAACATGGTGTAGATGAACTCTGCCATAATAAAATCCCTTCTACCTGCACGAACACCTCGTACAGGGGCTCTCGTGTCCTAGTCGGCCACAGACGCGCAGACGAGTGCCCCTCTCACGCGGAAGGCGGTCTCGTCGGCGACTGCACACCGATGAGACTACCGATGACCGGTCTCGTGTGAGCCGCGAGACACCCCCGCCCGCCCCGATGCGCCGCGGCCGCTCGGATCCGGGTGGAGATCGACACGGATCACGACCGTCGTGTGGCGCTTATCACGAGAACCCCGGCCGCGGGTCCGAGTCCGAGGATTTCGTCACAGTGATGTTTCCATCATCTCGCCGAAACGGGAATTTCGCGCCCTTACAGAGATAATGCCGTCAACGCGAAGGAGTACACATGGTCAAGCAGATCATCGATAAAGCACCGCAGAGGATCAGCCGGTTCACCGACAACCGATACGTTCAGGGATTCATGCAGTATCTCGTGATCGTGGTCGGCGCGGGGCTCGCAGCACTCGGCCTGGAGGGGTTCTTGATCCCCAACGGGTTCCTGGACGGCGGAGTGGTCGGCGTGTCGATCATCACCAGCAACTTCGTCGACCTGCCGGTCGGTGCGTTCATCGCCGTCTTGAACGTGCCGTTCATCTGGATCACCTGGCGCAAGCTCGGCGGAGCCCATGCCGTCAAGACCACGGTCGGCGTCGGGGCTCTGGCGCTG
The DNA here is from genome assembly GCF_047600385.1 of Gordonia sp. (in: high G+C Gram-positive bacteria). Lineage (GTDB taxonomy): Bacteria > Actinomycetota > Actinomycetes > Mycobacteriales > Mycobacteriaceae > Gordonia. The sequence continues at coordinate 3,600,257 of NZ_JASGKZ010000001.1, forward strand.
GGCACCGTCTGGCTCCATCACATGAAGCCGCTGACCGAGAACTACATTCACGCGCTGGGGTTCGGCGGTCTGCTGGTCGGCCTGGGCGTCGGCATGGCGCTGCGGCAGGGCGGCGCGCTCGACGGCACCGAATCCCTCGCACACATCATCTCCGCCGGGAGCAGGTACGACGTCGACCAGATCATCCTCTGGATGAACGTGGTGATCTTCGCGGTCGCCGCCGCGGTGATGGAGCCGGAGAAGGCCATGGGCTCGGCCATCCTGTTCTACGTGGTGATCGCCCCGGTCATCAAACGCGTCGTGGACGGCGGCGCGGAGATGGAGCAGGCCCGAGTCGTGACCCGCAGTCCCCAGGCCGTCGCCGAGTACATCGCCGAACACCATCACCGGAAGGTCAGCATCGGCCGGCGCACCGTCTATCCGTCCGGCGGAGGCGAACCGTACATCTCCCACGCGGTGACCTTCCTGGTCTCCCGTGTGGAGAAGCACGACCTGTGGGAAGAGATCAAGCGTCTCGATCCGATCGCCATGATGACCTACGTGGAGGTCACCTCCCAGCACGGCGGCATCTACGAGAGCGACGACTCGCACTGACGCGAGGACCGGTGTCCGGGGGCCCTTTCGGCGGGGCTCCGGACGCCCGTCCCCGCCCGCCGCGGCGGCCGTCTGCGCGGTTGCCGCCTCGTCGTCGACCGCCGTCGAGCAGACTGTCGGATGTGGAATCCGCCGACGACGCCGAACTCCGTGAGATCGCCGCACTGCTGAGCGAACGCCTCGCCCCGCTGAGCGACCGCATCGCCGAGACCATCCGCCGCGAGGTCGACTTCTACGCCGCGACGGATCTGGTGAGCCACGACCAGATCGCCGAGACCACCGACCGGATCTTCGGTTTCCTGGTGCCCGGGGTGATCGGGCACCGGGACTTCGACACGTCCGCGGCCCGCGCGATGGGCGCCCACCGCGCCGAGCTCGGCGTCCCGCTGCCCGCCGTGCTGCACGCCTACCGGATCGCCTTCCAGATGCTGTGGCGGGAGTTCCGGGAGGTCGCGGTGGTGCGCACCGACCTCTCCCGCGAAGCCCTCCTCGAGGCGACCTCGCGGATGTGGGACGCCTACGACCGGTTCAGCGAGGCGATGACCGCGGCGCACCGCGAACGCACCGTCGCCCAGGCGCTCGACGACGCCACCGAGCGCGCCGCGCTCACCGAGCATCTGCTCCAGGGCCGGGTCTCGTCCGAGCAGACGCTGTGGGAGATCGCCGAACTGCTGCGGATCCCGACGCGCGGCCCCTACGTCGCGGTGGCGGCCGCGGTCGGCGAGATCGGCAGTCAGCCGCTGCCCCGGATCGAGAGCATCCTGCGGGCCTCCGACATCTATTCAGCCTGGCGGCTGCTGCCCGACCAGCTGATCGGGATCGTGGCCACCTCGTCGTCGTACCAGGTGGAACGGCTGCTCGGCGTGCTGCGCGAACGCGCCTCCGGTCGGGTCGGCGTGAGTTCGCCGTTCGCCGACCTCACCGATTCCGCGCGCGCCCTGCGCTACGCCCGGATCGCCCTGACCCGACCGGGCGGAGCGGTGGAGGTGTTCGACGACTCCGTGCTCGGCGTGGCGGCGGCGCACTCGCCGGAGGTCAGCACCGATCTGGCCCGCTCGGTGCTCGCCGGCCTGTACCGGCTGCCGCAGGCCGATCGCGAGCTGCTCTTCGACACCTTCGGGGTGTGGGTCTCCCTCGACGGCAACGTCAACGCCACCGCCGAGCAGATGCACGTCCACCGCAACACGGTGCGCCACCGGCTGCAGCGGATCACCGAGCTCACCGGCCGGTCGACGTCGGCGCCCCGCGACCTCGCCGAACTCTGCCTGGCCTTCGAGGTGGAGGCGCACTTCCCGCACGCGGACTGACCCGGCGGCCGATCCGCAGTCGGCCACCACAGGAGCGATGTGCGTGTGCACACTCGACGGCCGTCATTGATGTGCCGAACACAGCATATTCGGGGAGTGATCTGAGCCATGATGGAGGTACGACCCCGCACCACCTTCCCCTCTTGAACGGAGGCCCCGTGACCACGAATCAGGCCGCGCAGATCGCCGACGAGCACGCCGCCCCGCTGGACCTCCTCCTGGTCAACTCGACCAAGTCGTTCGCGAAACGGATGGCGCCGAACTCGGCGTGGCTGCGCTTCGGCACCGAGCTCGCCAAGAAGCCCGGAACCGTCGTCGGCGCCGGCGTCGGCCTGGTGAAGGAGATCGGCGAGATCGCGATCGGCCGGAGCGAACGTGCCCCCGCACGGGGCGATCAGCGCTTCCGCGACCCGGCCTGGTCCGGGAACCCGCTGCTCAAGCGGGTCGAGCAGTCGTACCTCGCCGCCTGCGATGCCGCCGAGACGCTGTACGAGAGCGCCGACCTCTCGTGGCGGGACGCCGAGCAACTGCGTTTCGCACTCGACAACATCCTCGAGGGGCTGTCTCCGACCAACAACGTCCTGCTGAACCCGCTCGGCTGGAAGGCGATCATCGACACCGGCGGCCTGTCGGTGTACCGGGGTCTGCGCGCGTTCGCCCGGGACATGTCCACCAAGCCGCGCGTGCCGTCGATGGTCGACCCGGACGCCTTCCACGTCGGCGAGACCACCGCCGCGACGCCCGGCGCCGTCGTCTTCCGGACGCGCATGCTCGAAGTGATCCAGTACCGGCCCACCACCGAGCAGGTGTCGACCACGCCGCTGGTCGTCGTGCCGCCGGTGATCAACAAGTACTACGTGCTCGACATCGCCCCCGGCCGCAGCATGGTGGAGCATCTGCTGAGCCGGGGCCATCAGGTCTTCATGATCTCGTGGCGCAACCCCAAGGCCCGCCACCGCGAGTGGGGCATGGACGCCTACGCGGAGGCGATCATCGAGGTGCTCGCGGCGGTCCGCGAGATCAGCGGCGCCCCCAGCACTCACATCATGGCCGCGTGCTCGGGCGGGATCCTCGCGGCGATGGTCACCGCCCTGCTCTCCAGCACCGGTCGGGGCGACCTGGTCTCGACCCTGACCCTGCTCGTGACGGTGCTCGACCAGTCGCAGGCCGGCGTCGCCTCGGCCCTGGTCGACCGCGAGGCGGCGGAGTCGGCCATCAAGTCCTCGGCGGCGAAGGGCTACCTGGAGGGCGCCGCGCTGTCGGAGATGTTCGCGTGGCTGCGGCCCACGGATCTGGTGTGGCGCTACGTGGTGAACAACTACATCCAGGGCCGCACCCCCGCCGCCTTCGACGTCCTGTTCTGGAACGCCGACAGCACCAACATGACCGCGGCGCTGCATCGGGACATGGTGCGCCTGGGTCTGGACAATCTGCTGGTCACCCCCGGCGAGGCCACGCTGCTGGGCACTCCGATCGATCTGTCGAAGATCACCTGCCCGTCGTACGTGGTCGGCGGGATCAACGACCACATCTGCCCGTGGCAGTCCACCTACCGCAGCGCCGCGCTGCTGGGCGGCGACGACGCCACCTACGTGCTGTCGACCGCGGGCCACATCGCGGCGCTGGTCAACCCGCCCGGCAACAAGAAGTCCTCGTACCGGATCGGCCCGGTCTCCCGGGAGCTGTCGGCCGAGCAGTGGCGCCAGGACATCGAGCCCGAGAGCGGATCGTGGTGGACCGCGCACGCTCAGTGGCTCAGCGATCACGGCGACGGCCTCCGGGAGGCGCCCGAGAACCTCGGCGCGCCCGGTTTCACGCCCGTCGCGCCCGCTCCCGGCACCTATGTCCTCGAAAGCTGACCGCCCGCACGACGACACCGCCGCCGCGAACCAAGGAGAGACGACGATGACCACCCCCGTGACCGAGCCGACGAGCCCGCCCGCCCAGCCCGATCTCTTCCTGGCCGTCGGCTGGCAGCGGATCCGGGTCCGCCACCGCCAAGGCGTCGGCATCCCGCTGGTGCTGTGCAACGGGATCGGCGCCAGCCTCGAAGTGCTCGACCCCCTGGTCGAAGCTCTGCACCCGGACCGCCCGGTGATCCGGTTCGACGTCCCCGGCACCGGCGAGTCGCCCGCCTCGCCGCTCCCCTACGGCCTCCCGTATCTGGCCTGGGTCCTCGGCAAGGCGCTGGACAAGCTCGGCGTCGGCGTCGTCGACGTGCTCGGCCTCTCCTGGGGCGGCGCACTGGCCCAGCAGTTCGCCTTCCAGAACCCGCGGCGGTGCCGACGCATGATCCTGGTCGCGACCGGCACCGGCATCGCGATGTTCCCGGGCAAGCCGCAGGTGCTGAGCAAGATGCTCACTCCGCGCCGGTTCAGCGATCCCGCGTACGCCGCGTCGATCGCCGCCGACCTCTACGGCGGCAAGGTCCGCGAGCACAGCGACGACGTCGGCGAGCTGTTCGTGAAGCAACTCCACGCCGGATCGAAGATCGGCTACGCCCACCAGCTGATGGCCGGCGGCACGTGGACGTCGTTGCCCTGGCTGCCGGTCATCCGCCAGCGCACCCTCGTGATCTCCGGGACCGACGATCCGATCGTGCCGCGGATCAACGGTCGGATCCTGTGCAAGGGGCTGCCGCGCGCGGTGCTGCACGAGCACGGCGGCGGCCACATCGACCTGGTGCTCGACGCCCCGACGTTCGCCCCGGTGATCGACGACTTCCTCGGCCCGCCGCGCCTGCCGCGCCGCGGACGGCGTTTCACCGACGGCGTCCGTCTGCATCCCACCACCGACTGAGATCACCGTCGGCTGAGATCACCGTCAGCCGAGGCCGCGCCGGACCCCGCGAAGTCGGGCCCTACGACCGATCGGCACAGGGTCGTTGGTCCCGACTTGCCCGTGGTTCTCGCCGGACGACCCGATTCTCACCGTATGGTCAGGTGCATCGTCGTACATTCGATGCTAGCGCGGCGGAGACGCCACCGCGCACGACGACCATCTGGAGGGCCGTACATGCGCCTGCGAATCAAGATCTGGCACCGGCGGAATCGCTATGCGATCCGGCAGAACCCGGTTCTCAACCAGGCCTACCGATTCGCTGTCGGCATCGTCGGCACGGTCATGATGCTGGCCGGCATGGTCATGATCCCCCTGCCCGTCCCGGGGCCGGGCTGGGTCACCCTGTTCCTCGGTCTGGCCGTGCTCTCCACCGAGTTCACCTGGGCGCATCGGGTCACCGCGTTCCTGCGCCGCCGGCTGCACGACGCCGCCGTCCTCAGCGCCCGCCTGACCACCGCGGTCCGCGGGTTCCTCCGACACAACCACGCGTACCACCGTCACACCATGGTGCCGTACGCACGCACCGCGTACCTCCGGATCTCTCCGTTGCCGGCTCCCGCCTGACGCGTCGCCGGTACTGCCGGAAGCGAGGCCACGAGGATCACCTCGTGGCCTCGTTTCGCGTCTGCGGCCGCACTCAGGCGAAGGCGTTCTCCGCGCGGTGCGAGGCGGCGTCGGGCGGCGGTTCCCCGCAGGCCGGCTCCTCGGCGAGCGGAACGGCTTCCTCCGCCGTGGACGGGTCGCCCGGCGAACCGGGTGCGGCCGGCTGCCTGCGCGCCAGATCCAGCCCGATGGCGGTCGCGGTCAACTCCAGTTTCTGGCGCCCCACGCCGTCGTTCCCGGTGTACTCGCTGGTGTGCAGCTGCCCGTGCGCGATGATCATCGATCCGCGCCGGATCACCCCCGCCGCCGACTCCGCGACCCGCCGCCAGCAGGTGACGTCCAGGTAGAGCACCTGACCGTCCACCCACTCGCCGGAGTGCTGGTCGCGTCGTCGTGCGAAGCAGCCGACCCGGAACGAGAGCACCTCCCCGTGCCCGTTCGTCAGGGCCGGCCGCGGATCGCTCACCACTCGCCCGGTGATCGTCGTGTAGACCTCGTGCATCGTCTGTTCCCCCACTCGTTCGTGAACTACGTCCACCGAGCGTCGCCGATGCCGGGACGGAGGGGAACCGCCGATCCGGCGAGCCTGTGGACGACGCGCGCCGTCCACAGATCCGCCGCGGGGTCTTGCGCCGAGCGACGGAATGTGAGTGGTCAGCGAGCGTCGTCGGACTGCTCGGACTGCTCGGACTGCCGGTCCGTCCGCATCTGCGCGAGCATGGCGTTGTAGCTCTCCAGTTCGGCGTCCTCGTCGCGGTCGGCCTTCCGGTCGAAGCGTCGGGCCTGGCGTTCGTCGGACCGCTGCCACTGCACCAGCAGCGCGATCATCACCACCATGAGCGGGAACTCGCCGGTGGCCCAGGCGATGCCGCCGCCGACCCGCTGATCGGCGGCGAGGTCGTGATCGGGCCACGGCAGGGCGAGCGAGCCGTACCAGTCCCCGGCGATCACCGCGGTGGTCATCATCAGCGCGACGCCGAAGAACGCGTGGAACGGGAGCGAACCCCACACGATGCCCAGTTTGGCCACCGGGGACACCTGACGCGGCGCCGGATCGATGCCGATCACCAGCCAGTAGAAGAGATACCCGGTGATCAGGAAGTGCAGGTTCATCGCGAGGTGCGCCGAGTGGTGGGAGACGATCGCCTCGAACAGCCCGCCCAGGTACAGCACGTAGAAGCTGCCGACGAACATGGTGACGGCGACGATCGGGTGCGTGACGATCAGCGAGTACCTGCTGTGGATCCCGGTCAGGATCCATTCGCGCGGCCCCGGCGGCCGTCCGCGGCCGGCGGGCGGGATCGCCCGGAGCGCGAGCGTCACCGGCGCGCCGAGCACCAGCAGCACCGGCACCATCATGGACAGGATCATGTGGCTCATCATGTGCACGCTGAACACCGCGGGCGAGTACTTGCCCAGGCCCGACGACGTCGCGATCAGCAGCGCCGCGCAGCCCAGCAGCCAGGCGATCGTCCGCCCCACCGGCCAGGCGTCGCCGCGCTTGCGCAGCCGCCGGACGCCCAGGAGGTAGACGACGGCCGCGACGAGCGCGAGGGTGCCGAAGATCAGGTCGAACCGCCAGTCGAGGGCGAGCCGCGCGAACGACGGCGGGTCGTCGAGCCGGTAGCCGATCTTCTCCTCGGTGATGCTCGACGTTCGCGGTCGCCAACACCGGCGGCGGGGTGCGGGAGAGTCCGGCCGCCAGACCGAAGGCGAGTGCGAAGACCACCGTCTCCACGGCCGCGAACCGCACGAACAGCGACTTCTTCGGGTCGTCGGAGGCCTCGAGTTCGGCCAGTGTACGACGACGATGCAGCAGCCCCAGCAGCCCGGCGACCAGCAGCGTCACGAGCTTGGCGAGCACGACGATCCCGTACGTGCTGGTGAACAGGTCGGTGAGGCTCACCCGGACGAGGGCGTTCACCACGCCGCTGACTCCGACGACGACCAGGCACCAGAACGCGACGCGCGAATACCGGCGCAGCGCCAGGGTCCGCCAGCGGCCGTCGCCGAACGCGTACGCGAGCACCGCCACCAGACCGCCGGTCCACACCGCGGCGGCCACGATGTGCAGGATCAGGCTGTTGGTGCCCAGGTCGTGGTCGCCGCCGGCCGAGGAGTGTCCGGCCAGCGCGGGCGGCATCAGCGAGAGGAAACCGAATCCGATCACGACGATCGTCCAGCCCCACCGCAGCGCGAGCCGCGCGATCACCGCGGCCACGAATGCGAAGATCGCCGACCAGAGCAGATACCACGACTGCGGGTTGATCCCGCAGATGCCGAGGAGCTGACTCGTCGTCACCGAATCCACGCAGCGTTCGACGGCGGTCCCCACTCCCCATCCGGAGAAGACGGCCATCGAGAACGGGATCGATACGAGCGAGGCGACGCCCCAGCAGGCGAGGGCCGCCGCCGACCAGCGCAGCGCCCGGTAACCGCCGACGTCGAGCTCCCCGCTCTCCTGCGGCGGAACGAAGAACGCCGCGAAGATCGCGCCGCCGAAACCGAGCGCCGCGAACAGCTGCCCGACGACGGTCAGCACCGGCAGTCCGTAGGTCGCCACCCAGCCGGGGTCGGGCAGTCCGGTCAGTGTCAGCGCCGTCGCCGCCCCGATCCCGGTCACGATCACCGCGGCGACCGCACCGGTCAGCATCATCACCGAGAGGAGGGCGCGCCGGGGCTTCGACGGGTCCCGCAGGCTGTCGCGATCGGCCTCGGCCACCGCGCGCGGGGTCGTCGTACTCATGCTTCCACTGTAGGTAGGGATATACTCGCCCTCGCGGTCGGCTACATCCCGTGGTGACCCACGCCTCCGTAGCTCAGGTGGATAGAGCAAGGGCCTTCTAATCCCGAGGTCGCAGGTTCGAGTCCTGCCGGGGGCACCGGTGCGACATCCCTGCCTGCGCCGACGTCGTCGGCACAGGCAGGGATGTACACGAAAACGGGGGTGCGGAAGGCTATCTGTCGGCGGGACCCCCGGATTCGTGTACATCCTGACCGCAGGTCCGAGGCGGCGCCGTCGTCGGATCCGGCCGGACGTCTCCGCGACCTACTTTCCCGAGCAGCAGGGATCGTCGGGGGTGTGCAGCAGGGGCACCGCGACGGTGTGCGGTTTCGCCTCCTCCACCCGCACCGCCGCTGCCAGATTCTCGTCGTCCTTCACCCGCGCCGCGCGGATCGCGTTCAGGATCACCAGTACCTCGGCGGACTCGTGGATCAGCACCACCGTGGCCAGACCGAGCACCCCGGTCGCCGCGAGCGGCACCAGCACGACGACGATCGCCAGCGCCAGCACGATGTTCGCCACCATGATCCCGCGTGCCCGCCGGGCCAGCGACACCACCTGAGGGAGGTGCCGCAGGTCCTCGCCCATCAGCGCGACGTCGGCGGTCTCGATCGCCACGTCGGCGCCCATCGCGCCCATCGCGATCCCGACGTCGGCGGTGGCGAGCGCGGGAGCGTCGTTCACGCCGTCGCCGACCATCGCGCACGGGCGCCCGGCCGCGACCCGGACGAGGACCTCCGCCTTGTCCTCGGGCCGCAGTTCGGCGTGCACGTCGCCGATCCCGGCCCGGGCGGCGAGTGCGGCGGCGGTCCGCGGATTGTCTCCGGTGAGCATGGCCGTGGTGATGCCGAGGGCGTCGAGTCGCGCGATCACCTCGGGTGCCTCCGGGCGCAGTTCGTCGCGCACCGCGATCGCCCCGATCAGTGCTCCGGCGCGTTCGACGAGGACCACGGTGGCGCCCTGTTCCTGCAGCCGGGCGACGTCGTCGGCGAGCGGGCCGCCGTCGATCCATCCGGGCCGCCCCAGCCTCAGTTCGACGGCGTCGAGTCTGCCGCGCAGGCCGTGTCCCGGGACCGCGGTCACCTCGTCGGCCACCGACGCCCCGCCGGACTCGGCTCCGGGCACCGCGGCGAGGATCGCCCGGGCCAGCGGGTGCTCGCTGCGCGCCTCCAGGGCCGCAGCCGCCGCCAGCACCTCGACAGGAGTGGCACCGTCGACGGTCAGGGTCTCGATCACCTCGGGGGCGTTGCGGGTCAGGGTCCCGGTCTTGTCCAGTGCGAGCACCCGGACCGCGCCGAGTCGTTCCAGTGCGGCACCGCCCTTCACCAGGGCGCCGCGCCGCGAGGCCGCGCCGACCGCCGCGACCACGGTCAACGGCACCGCGATCGCCAGCGCGCAGGGCGAGGCCGCCACCAGCACCACCAGCGCCCGCTCGATCCACACCCGCGGATCGCCGAACAGCGCGCCGAGCGCCGCCACGGCCGCCGCGAGGAGCATGATCGTCGGCACCAGCGGCCGGGCCACCCGGTCGGCGAGCCGCTGTGCGCTCCCCTTCCGTTCCTGCGCCTCCTCCACGATGTGCACGATCCGGGCGAGCGAGGAGTCCGCGGCCCGCGCCGTGACCGTCACCTCGATCGCGCCGCCGCCGTTGACGGCGCCGGCCTGGACGTCGTCGTCGGGTCCGGCTTCGATCGGGACCGACTCGCCGGTCAGCGCGGAGACGTCGAGGCTGGTCCGGCCGCGCCGGATCACCCCGTCGGTGGCGGCGCGCTCGCCGGGCCGCAGCACCATCAGGTCGCCGGGCGCCAGCTCGTCGGGGGCCGCCTGCGTCTCGCGGCCGTCGCGGAGCACCGAGACGACCGGCGGGACCAGCGCGAGCAGCGCCCGCAGACCGCGCCGGGTCCGCGACACCGCGTAGTGCTCCAGGCCCTCGGCGATCGAGAACAGGATTCCGAGCATGGCGGCCTCGCCGTACCGGCCGAGCGCCACCGCGCCGATCGCCGCGATCGTCATCAGCGTCCCGACGCCGATCCTCCCGCGGGCCAGCGCCCGCACGGCCTCGGGCACGAACGAGAGCGCGGCCACCGCCGCGGCGGCCAGTTCCAGACCGACCCCGGCGGCAGGCATCCCGGCGCGGTCCAGCGACCATCCGGCCGCCAGCGCCGCGGCGGCGACCGCCGCGTACCGGAGTTCGCGCACCTGCCGGATCCGCTCACCCGCCGCGGGCTGTCCGGCGGGTTCCGGTGCGGCGGGTGTCTGCGGCGTCGTGCCGCAGCAGACGTCAGACATCGCACACCTGCCCTTCGTCCCGGCGGGAGTCGGTCGGGTGGGAGTCGGTCAGCAGGGCGGCGACGAGCCCGCGTCCCCGCGCGGTGAGCGAGTACATCACTAGGCGGCCGTCGCGCCGCGACGAGACGAGTTCGGCCGACTTCAGCTGCCGCAGGTGGTGGGAGACCAGGTTCTGGGCGCTGCCGCAGACCCAGGCGATGTCGCACACGCAGAGTTCTCCTCCGGTGTGCAGCGCCGCGGCGATGCGGAGTCGCGTGGGGTCGGCGAGCGCTTTGGCCTGGGCGGATCGTCGTTCCAGGTCGGCCGGATCGGGCAGGTCGCGACGGATCCGTTCGGCGTGCGGCAGGTCGAGGCAGAGCAGGTCGCAGACGTCGAGGCGCTCATCAGTCATATCAACATATTAACGTGTGTTGATATGAAGTCTGTCGAGGCTCCGTCGTAGCGAGCCCGGATCGGAGCGGACTCAGCGGCCCCGGTACTCGCCCGGCCGCTTCTCCAGGAGCGCCGCCACGGCCTCGTGATGGTCCTCGGTGTGGTGCGCGATGCCCTGCATGGCCGCCGAGAGCTCCAGCAGCTGGTCCAGGCTCTGGCGCGACGACTCGCGCAGCAGCTTCTTGGTCATCCGCACCGCGATCGGCGGATTCACCGCGATCCGGTCGGCCAGGGCCCGCGCCTCGGTCAGGAGCTCCTCGGGTTCGACGACCCGCGAGACCATCCCCCACTCCAGCGCGGTGGCGGCGTCCACCCGGTCGCCGGTCAGGGCCATCTCCGCGGCGCGCGCCGGGCCGATCACGCGCGGCAGGAACCAGGCCCCGCCGTCACCCGGGATCAGTCCGACCTTCACGAAGCTCTCAGCGAAGAACGCGGCGGTCGAGGCTATCCGCAGGTCGCACATCATCGCCACATCGCATCCGGCGCCGACCGCCGGACCGTTGACCGCCGCGATCACCGGCACCTCCAGGGTGTACATCGCGCGCGGGATCCGCTGGATGCCCTCGCGGTAGCCGACCCGCTGCGTGTGCGCGGCACCGCCGAACAGTCCGGACCTCGACGCCATGTCCTTCACGTTGCCGCCCGCCGAGAACGCCCGGCCCGCGCCGGTCAGGATCACCGCGCGCACGCTCTGGTCTCGGTTCACCTCGGCCACCGCGTCGACGATCGCGTCGATCACCTCGTCGTCGGAGATCGCGTTGAGCGTCGCCGGCTGATTCAACGTCCAGGTGACGACGTCGCCGTCCCGTTCGACGAGGAGCGGCCCCGCCGCATCGTTCCCGCTCTGCTGTTCCGTGCTCATCACGTCATCCCTCATGGGCCCCGATTGTGCCACCCGTCACATCGCGGTCCGACACGGCCGTTCCCCGCACACCGGCGGACCTCCGAATGTGAGCGCGAGTTGATCCTCGGGTAACGGCGGACGGCCCCGCGGCGAAACACCGTCGCGCCAGCCTGGAACGCATGACGAGCGCGACGGCCACCGGAACGGGGACGACCACCGTCGACACCGTGTGCGGCTACTGCGGCGTCGGCTGCGGACTGACCCTGCAACTCGACGCGGGCCGCCCGAAGGCCTCCCGCGGCACCGCCACGCACCCGGCCAACCGCGGACGCCTGTGCACCAAGGGCAACACCACGCACGAGATGCTCACCGCGCCGGGCCGGCTGACCACCGCGTACCGGCGGACCGACCGGGACGGCGCACTGGAACCGGTCGACGTCGACGACGAGATCGCCCGCATCGGCGCCCGGCTGAAGGCGATCCACGACGAGCACGGCCCCGGATCCATCGCCCTCTACGTGTCCGGGCAGATGTCGATCGAGGCGCAGTACCTCTCGAACAAGCTCGCCAAGGGCTGCCTGCGGACCTCGCTGATCGAGTCGAACTCGCGGCTGTGCATGGCCAGCGCGGGCACCGGTTACAAGCAGTCGCTCGGCGCCGACGGACCGCCCGGCAGCTACGACGACCTCGACCACACGAACCTGTTCTTCGTGATCGGCGCGAACACCGCCGACTGCCACCCGATCCTGCACCTGCGGATGATGGACCGGGTCAAGGCGGGCGCCAAGCTGATCGTCGTCGACCCGCGCAGGACCGCGACCGCAGCCAAGGCCGACCTGTTCCTGCCGGTCCGCCCCGGCACCGACATGGCCCTGCTCAACGGCCTGCTGCGCCTGCTGTACGACGCCGACGCGATCGATCCGGAGTTCATCGCCGAATACACCGAGGGCTGGGACGCGCTGGTCGAACTGCTCGCCGACTACCCCGCCGACCGGGTCGCCGAGATCACCGGGATCGCCGAGGCCGATCTGCGCACCGCGGCGACGTGGATCGCCGAGGCCGGCGACTGGGTGAGCCTGTGGACGATGGGCCTGAACCAGTCGACACACGGCACCTGGCACACCAATGCGCTCTGCAACCTCCATCTCGCCACCGGCGCGATCTGCCGCACCGGCGCCGGACCGTTCTCGCTCACTGGTCAGCCCAATGCGATGGGCGGCCGCGAGATGGGCTACATGGGTCCGGGGCTGCCCGGCCAGCGCGCGGTCCTCGACGCGAAGGACCGCGCCGACGTCGAGGCGCTGTGGGGTCTGCCCGAGGGCACCCTCCCGGTCACCCCCGGCGGCGGCACCGTCGACCTGTTCACCGAGATGGCCGCCGGGAACGTCAAAGCCGTCTGGATCATCTGCACCAATCCCGTCGTCTCCGTCGCCAACCGCAATGCCGTGGTCGCCGGGCTGAAACAGGCCGAGTTCGTGGTGGTCCAGGACGTGTTCGACGGCGTGGAGACCTCCGCCTACGCCGACTCGGTGCTGCCGGCGACGCTGTGGACCGAGTCCGCCGGGGTGATGATCGACTCCGAGCGGAACATGACGCTGACGACCCCCGCGATGCCCGCCCCCGGCCAGGCCCGACCGGACTGGCGGCTGATCTGCGAGGTCGCGAAGGCGATGGGTTTCGGCGAGGGCTTCGACTTCCCCGACGCGGCCGCGGTGTTCGACGAGCTCCGGCGCTTCCACAATCCGCGGACCGGCTGGGACCTGCGCGGCGTCGACCACGCCCGGCTGGCCCGGGGGCCGGTCCAGTGGCCGGCCCCGCCCGGATCGGGACCGCGCAACCCGATCCGCTACCTCAACGACGGCGTCAGCCAGACCCTGCACGTCCGCGAGGACGGCGTGACCCCGAAGTTCGCCTTCCCCACCCCCAGCCGCCGGGCCCGCTTCCTCGCCCGCCCGTACCTGCCGCCGGCCGAACTCCCCGACGACGACTTCCCGCTGCTGCTCACCACCGGCCGCCTCGCGCACCAGTGGCACACCATGACCAAGACCGGCCGGGTCAAGAAGCTCAACAAGCTCAACCCGGGGAGTTTCGCCGAGATCCACCCCGACGACGCCCAGGTCCTCGGCATCGCCGACGGCGACCCGGTCGACGTCACCTCGCGGCGCGGCTCCGTCCGCGTCCCGGCCACCGTGACCGACGCGATCCAACCCGGCCTGTGCTTCGTCCCCATGCACTGGGGCGGCGACGGCCTGGCGGTGAACGCGGTGACCAACGATGCGATCGACCCCGATTCGCTGCAACCGGAGTTCAAACTGTGCGCGGTGTCGGTGACCCCGGCCCCGCTGCCCGAACCGGAAGGACCCCCGTCGATGACCGCGCCCGCACCGTCTGTGCCCGCCCTGTCCGCCGACCCGCTCGCCGCCGCCTTCGCCATCGGCGAGGTGCCGCAGCCGACCGTCGCCGAACGCGCCTTCCTGACCGGACTGGTGCACGGGATCCGGGCCAATCCGCCCGCGGGCGAGCTCCCGACCATCCCCGCCTCCGCCCCGCTCGGCGTCGAGACCCGCCACTGGGCCGAGGGTCTGCTCGCGGGCTTCTTCTCCCGGACCGCGGGCGAAGCCGCGGGACCGGCTCTCGCCGCGACGGGCGACACCCCGCCCGACGCCGCTCCGGACGAGCCGCCGACCCGCCGCGTCACGGTGGTCTGGGCGTCGCAGACCGGCACCGCCGAGGAGTTCGCGGAGGACTGCGCGAAGGCGCTCGACGGCGACGGCCGGACCGTCGTCCTCGCCGAGGCCGACCGCATCGGCGTCGACGATCTGCGGGACACCGTGCTGTTCGTCGTCGCCACGACCGGTGACGGCGACCCGCCGGACGACGGCGCCGCGCTCTGGGACGCCCTCGCCGCGGCCACCGCCCAGGACGTCGCCGACCTGCACTACGCGGTCCTCGGTTTCGGCGATTCGTCGTACGCGGACTTCTGCGGTTTCGCGCGGAAGCTCGACGGTCGGCTGGAGACCCTCGGCGCCCGCCGCCTCACCCCGCGCGTCTCGTGCGAACCCGACTACGAGGAGACCGCGGCCGCCTGGCTGGAGACCGTCACCGGCCTGCTCGACGCCGACCCCTCCGACGGTCGAGCGGAGTCGAGCCCCCTCGCCGACCAGTCTCCCCCGTCACCGGCCGAGACGTCTTCATCGGTCGAGCCCTCCTCGGCGGTCGGGCCTGCCTCGGTGGTCGAGCGGAGTCGAGACCCCCGAGAAGAGTCGAGACCGTCCGCCCCCCACTCCAAGAAGAACCCCCTTCTCACCCGCCTGATCGCCAACGAGCTCCTCACCGCCGAGGGCTCGGCGAAGGAGGTGCGACGTTTCGCCTTCGCACTCCCCGCGGGCACGCTCGAGTACGAGACCGGCGACGCCCTCGGCGTGTGGCCGCGCAACAGCGACGCCCTGGTGTCCGAATGGCTCGGACTCACCCGGCTCGACGGCACCGAGGAGATCGAGCTCGGCGGCGAGCGGATACCGTTGCGCACCGCGCTCACCGAACACCTGGAGATCGCCCGGGTCACCGCCGACCTGCTGCGTTTCCTCAACGCCCAGCACGACGACCCCGAGCTCACCGCCCTGATCGGCGACCCGGCCCGGCTCGCCGACTGGACCTGGGGCCGCCAGAGCGTCGACCTGATCGGCCGGTTCCCCGTCGCCGCGCCGGCCGCCGAATGGCTCGGCGTCCTGCGCAGACTGCCAGCCGCGGCTGTACTCGATCTCCTCCAGCCCGCTCGCGACGCCCGACCGCGTGGAGGTGACCGTCTCTGCGGTCCGGTTCGACGGTCCCGAAGGGCTGCGCCGGGCGGGGGTCTGCTCCACCTACCTGGCCGATTCGGAGGTCGGCGCACCCGCCCGGATCTTCGTCCAGAAGAACAAGCACTTCGGTCCGCCGGAGGATCCGGCCGCCCCCATGGTGATGATCGGCCCGGGCACCGGGGTGGCCCCGTTCCGCGGCTTCCTGCACCATCGGGCCCGCGCCGGGGCGTCCGGCGAGAACTGGCTGTTCTTCGGCGAACAGCACCGCGCCACCGACTTCTACTATCGCGACGAACTGGAGCGGTTCCACCGCGACGGCGTCCTGAACGAGCTGGACCTGGCGTTCTCCCGTGACCAGGAGGAGAAGGTGTACGTCCAGGATCTGATGTTGGCCCGCGCCCCGGAACTGTGGTCGTGGCTGCAGCGCGGCGCCCACGTGTACGTGTGCGGCGATGCCGCCCGGATGGCCCGCGACGTCGACGACACGCTCCGGCGCGTGGTCGCCGAACAGGGCCGCCTGGCCCCGTCCGCCGCCGATGCGTATGTGACGGCGCTGGCCGCCGAGCGCCGGTACGTCCGTGACGTGTACTGACGCACCGGCACCGGCCAGCGGTGGTCCGTCGCCGGGACCCCGGCACGTTAGGGTCGCAGCATGAATTCGAGTCGGCGAGCGTTCGACGCCGTCGTGCTCGCCGGAGGACGCGCCCGCCGCCTCGCCGGCGTCGACAAACCCGCCGCGCTGGTCGGCGACCGGCGGCTGATCGACATCGCCCTCGACGCCGTCGCCGGGGCGGAGCGGATCGTCGTCGTGGGACCGGAACGACCGCTGGCGTCCGGGATCGTGCAGACCCGCGAGGATCCCCCGTACAGCGGGCCGGTCGCCGCGGTCGCCGCCGGTCTGGCGGCCCTGGCCGTCACCGACGACCGGCCCGTCGTCGTGCTGGCCGGCGATCTGCCCGATCTCACCGCGTGGCAGATCGACGCGCTGCTGACCGAACTCGAACGATCGCGGGTCCCGGCCGTCTTCGCCGTCGATGCCGAGGGACGGAAGCAGTATCTGCTCGGTGCGTGGCGCCGCTCGGCCCTGGAGCCGGCCCTCCGCGGGCCGACGGACACCGCGATGCGCGCGCTGATCCCGGCCGAGACGCGCTTCCTTCCGCTGCCCGGAGTCGACGACGTCGACACCCCCGAAGACCTCGCCCGGGCCGTCGCCCGCGCCGCAGGCCACGGGAGCGTCGACCCGCAGTCGGCCCGGGCCCGGGTGCGTTCCCGCCTGACCCCGCTGCCGGTGGACGTGGTCCCGGTCGCCGATGCCGCCGGGACGGTGCTGGCCGAGCCGCTGATCGCGGCAGCGCCCTTCCCGCCGTTCGACGCCTCCGCGATGGACGGTTACGCGGTGTCCGGGCCCGGGCCGTGGCGGCTGATCGACGCGCCCCGGGCCGCGGGCCACACCGACACCCCCGCGCTGCACCCCGGGCAGGCGAGCGTCGTCGCCACCGGCGCGGCCCTCCCGCCCGGTGCCGAGCGCACCGTCCGGCACGAGGAGACCGTCCTGGACGGCGCCGTGCTCACCGAGACCTCGACCGGCCGCGACGACACCCGGCGCACCGGCAGCGCCTGGCCGGCCGGAGCCGTCCTGGCCGCGGCGGGCACCGGGGTCGACGCCGCGGTCCGTTCCGTGGCCCGCGCCGCCGGAGTCGAGCATCTGACCGTCCGCGGCCCGGTGCGCGCCCGGCTGCACACCTCCGGCGACGAGATCGTGCCCGACGCCCCCGGAGGCGGCACACCGACCGAGATCCCGTGGGGTTCCGTCCGCGACACCGCCTCCGAACCGGTGGCCGGGATCCTCGCCGAGGCCGGCGTCGTCGCGGCGGCCGCCGGACATCTCGCGGACCGCCCCGAGGTCTTCGCCGAGGCCCTCGCCGACCCCGATGCCGATCTCGTCGTGATCATCGGCGCCACCGGCCGCGGGGTGGCCGACCATCTCCGCGCCGCGCTCACCGGAGCCGGTGCCGAGGTGATCCTGGACGGGGTGAACCTGCGCCCGGGCGGTTCCCTCCTGCTGGCCCGGCTCCCCGGCGGCACACCGGTCCTCGGTCTCGGCGGCAATCCGCTGGCGGCCGTGGCGGGCACCGTCGTCGTGCTTCCGGCACTGCTCGAGGCGCTCCTCGCTCGGACCCCTCGCGCCCCCGAGACGATCACCCTGAACGACGACGACGCACGCCTGCCCGGACGATGGCGGGTGGTCCCGGCCGAACCCGACGGCACCGGCCGCTGGTCGATGCCGCCGCGTCCGGTCTCCGGTCACCTCGGCACCGGACATCTCGCCTCGATGCTCGGCTGCCGCGGCCTCGCACTGGTGCCCCCGGCCGAGTCGACGCACCCCGTCGAACGCCTGCGCTGAACTCTCACAGCACCTCCGTCGCGAATGTGCGGCGGATGTGACTCGGCGGCCATCTCCGGGGCAACGTCGGTGAAATACGTCCTTCCTACCTTGGGTACATCAAGCCCACGGGCCCCGCGAACGCGAGCGAGCGGACCCGTATTGACGGAAGGACCCCGCGATGAGCAAGACCGTCGTCGTCGTCGGCCACGGAATGGTCGGCCACCGCTTCATCGAAGCCCTGCGCACCCGTGACACCGACGGCGCCTGGCAGGTGATCGTGCTCGGCGAGGAGGCCGACGCCGCCTACGACCGCGTCGGCCTGTCCGGTTACGTCGGCGCGTGGGACCGCTCCTGCCTGGCCCTGCCCGGCAACCGCTTCCCCGGCGACACCGCGGTGGACCTGCGCCCGGGCACCCGCGTCACCGCGATCGACCCGGACGCGCACCGGCTGACGACCGACGCCGGCGAGACCCTCGCCTACGACGCCCTGGTGCTGGCCACCGGCTCGTACGCGTTCGTCCCGCCGGTGCCCGGGCACGACGTCGCCGGCTGCCACGTCTACCGCACGCTCGACGACCTGGACGCGATCCGCGCCGACGCCGAGGCCTCGCTGGAGCGGAATCCCGACGCGGTGGGCATCGTGGTCGGCGGCGGCCTGCTCGGTCTGGAGGCGGCCAACGCGCTGCGCCAGCTCGGCATGCGGCCGCACGTGGTGGAGATCAATCCGCGCCTCATGCCGCAGCAGGTCGACGAGGGCGGCGGCGAGCACCTGGCCCGGATGATCGGCGAGCTCGGCATCGACATCAGCCTGTCGTCGGGCACCAAGAGCATCGAGGCGGCGCCCGCGGGCGGTCTGACGGTGACCCTGGCCGACGACACCGCGGTGGACGCGGGCCTGCTGATCTTCGCCGCCGGCGTCCGGCCGCGCGACGAACTGGGCCGCGAGGCCGGCCTGGACCTGGCTCCCCGCGGCGGCATCCTCACCGACGTCACCTGCGCCACCAGCGCCCCCGACGTCTACGCGATCGGCGAGGTCGCCGCCGTCGACGGCGTCTGCTACGGCCTGGTCGGACCCGGTTACGCCACCGCCGAGGTGGTGGCCGACCGGCTCCTCGGCGGCGACGCCACCTTCCCCGGCGCCGACCTGAGCACCAAGCTCAAGCTCATGGGCGTCGACGTCGCCAGCTTCGGCGACGCCCTGGGCACCACCCCCGGATCGCTGAACGTGGTGGTCAGCGACCCGGTCGGCGGCACCTACTCCAAACTGGTCCTGTCCGACGACGCGCAGACCCTGCTCGGCGGCGTGCTGGTGGGCGATGCGTCGTCGTACGGCATGCTCCGCCCGCTGGTCGGCTCCACGATCCCCGGCGACCCCGTCGCACTGATCTCCCCGGCCGCCGAGGGCGGCGAGGCGCTGGGCCTCGGCGCCCTGGGAGACGACGCGCAGATCTGCTCCTGCAACGACGTCTCCAAGGGCACCCTGTGCTCGGCCATCGCCGACGGGTCGTGCACCGTCGCCGACCTCAAGAAGTGCACCGGCGCGGGCACCGCCTGCGGTTCGTGCGTGCCGCTGCTGTCCAAACTCCTCAGCGAGGAGGGCGTCGAACAGTCCAAGGCGCTGTGCGAGCACTTCGACCGGTCCCGCGCCGAACTCTTCGAGCTGGTGCAGGCGTCGGGGATCCGCACCTTCTCCGGCCTCATCGAACGTTTCGGCACCGGCACCGGCTGCGACATCTGCAAGCCGACCGTGGCCTCGATCCTGGCGTCGACGAGCTCCGACCACATCCTCGGCGGCGAACAGGCCTCGCTGCAGGACACCAACGACGCCTTCCTGGCCAACATCCAGCGCAACGGCACCTACTCGGTGGTGCCGCGCGTCCCCGGCGGTGACATCACCCCCGAACACCTGATCCTCATCGGCGAGATCGCCCGCGACTTCGGTCTGTACACCAAGATCACCGGCGGCCAGCGGATCGACATGTTCGGCGCCACCGTGGAGCAGCTGCCGCTGATCTGGAAGCGCCTCGTGGACGGCGGCATGGAGTCCGGCCAGGCCTACGGCAAGTCGCTGCGCACCGTGAAGAGCTGCGTCGGCTCGGACTGGTGCCGCTACGGCCAGCAGGACTCGGTGCAGATGGCCATCGACCTGGAGCTGCGCTACCGCGGTCTGCGGTCGCCGCACAAGCTGAAGATGGGCGTCTCCGGCTGCGCCCGCGAATGCGCCGAGGCCCGCGGCAAGGACGTCGGCGTGATCGCCACCGACGCCGGCTGGAACCTGTACGTGTGCGGCAACGGCGGCATGACGCCCAAGCACGCGCAGTTGCTGGCGAGCGACCTCGACTCGGCGACGCTCGTCAAGTACATCGACCGCTTCCTCATGTACTACATCCGCACCGCCGACCGCCTGCAGCGCACCGCGCCCTGGCTCGACGACCTCGACGGCGGCCTGGACCGGCTGAAGGCGATCGTCGTCGACGACGCCCTCGGCCTCGCCGAGGACTTCGAGGCCGCCATGGCCCGCCACGTCGAGGGCTACTCGTGCGAGTGGAAGGGCGTGCTCGACGACCCCGAGAAGCTCTCGCGCTTCGTCTCGTTCGTCAACGCCCCCGAGTCCCCCGACCCCACCGTCGCATTCGGCGAGAACAACGGCCGCAAGGTCCCCGTCCTGCTGGGCGACCCCGGTTTCCCGGCCCGCGCCCCGCGCTGACGAGCCCCGCGTCCCAGAAGGAATCGTTCCGGAAGGAATCCCGACATGACTCTCAACTTCGACCTGCACCGCTGGACCCGCGACTGGACCGCGGCCTGCCACGTCGATCGGCTCGAACGGCTTCGAGGGGTGGCCGTTCTGCTGCCCGACGGCGCCCAGGTGGCCCTGTTCCGGCTGGCCGACGACCGGCTCAAGGCCGTCGGCAACATCGACCCGATCGGCCGGGCCGCGGTGATGTCGCGCGGCATCGTCGGCGACCGCGGCGGCTTCCCGGTGGTGCAGTCCCCGCTGAAGAAGCAGGCGTTCAGCCTGATCGACGGCCGCTGCCTGGATGCCGACGGCATCTCGATCCCGGTGTACGGCACCCGGATCGGCCTGGACGGCACCGTCTTCGTCTCCAACACCCCCGACGTCCGGTTCGGGGTGCGGCCGCCGGCCCCGACCACGCGGTCGGAGGTCCCGCTCACCGACCTGCCCTCGCCGGCCGAACGAGTGAAGGTGGACTGGCCGTGACCGTTCTGCTCGCCGCCCACGGCACCCGCAACCCGCACGGCGTCACGATGATCGGCGACCTCGCCGCCGCCGTGTCCCGCCGGCTCGACGAACAGGTGCGCGTCGCCTTCGTCGACGTCCTCGGCCCCACCCCGAGCCAGGTGCTCGCCGAACTCCCCGACCGCGACCGGGTGATCGTCGTCCCGGCCTTCCTCGCCCGCGGCTACCACGTCCGCGCCGACCTGCCCGAACATCTGGCGGCGGCCGCCCATCCGGGGGCGATCCTCACCCCGGCGCTCGGCCCGTCGCCCGCACTGGCCGAGGCCCTGGCCGGTCGCCTGCGCGAGGCCGGATCGCGGCGCACCGACACCGTGGTCCTGGCCGCGGCCGGATCGTCGGACCCGACCGCCGTCGCCGACGTCCGCCGGGTCGCCACCCGCCTCGAATCGCTGCTCGGCACGAGGGTGACCATCGGTTTCGCCGCGCCGCCGGCGAACTCGGAGCACCCGCACGTCGACGAGGCGGTCCAGCGGGCGCGGCGGAGCGGACGCCGCGTCGCGGTGGCGTCGTACCTGCTGGCCGACGGCCTGTTCCAGCGGCGGCTGGCCTCCTCGGGCGCCGACGTCGTCGCCGCTCCTCTCGGCCTGCACCCGCGCGTGGTGAGCCTGGCCTGCCGCCGCGTGCTGTCGGCGCAGATCCTGGCCGAGACCACCCGCACCACCTGCTGAGCACCGCCCCTCGGAACTCGGCAGCCGCCAGGGCCGTCGGCTGCCGCGACCGGCCCCGTCGAGGGCCGCGGGCGCCGGGTCACGAAGACGGAACCCTTCGTGACCCGGCGCCTTCTCGTCTGCGCCGCCGCCCGCCCGCACCGTCACCGCACATTGCCCCGACGGATCCCGCCACCTATTGTGAATTGCGTTCAGTAATAAGTATGGCGACCCTGAGGAAGCAGCTGCCGTGAGCCTCCCCGACACCGTCCCCGCCGAGCGGGCGAATCCGCAGATCGCCGTGGTCCTGGCCGCCGCGTTCCTCGGGTTCCTCGCCCAGATGACGTTGAATCCGATCATCGCGCCGCTCTCCCGGGAGGTGGGGCTGGCCGAATGGCAGGTGGGCGTCACCATCAGCACCGCCGCGATCATGGTGGTCCTCACCGCGCAACGCTGGGGTCGCACCTCCCAGCGGCTGGGCCGCAAACGGGTGCTGCTCGGCGCGCTCGGACTCGGCGCGGTCGCCACCGCGGCGTTCACGCTGGTCGCCCGCTTCGGCATGACCGGCGTCCTCGGCGGAACCGCGCTCTTCGTGCTGTTCGTCCTGCTGCGCGGCGTCGCGTTCGGCACCGCGATCGCCGCGGTCCAGCCGACCGCGCAGGCGTTCATCGCCGACGTCACCGACGACGAGGCCGCGCGCGTCAAGGGCATGGCGAGCGTCGGCGCGGTCAACGGCATCGCCCAGATCGCCGGCGCGGTGCTCGGCGGGGCGCTGGCCGCCCTCGGACTGCTGGCGCCGCTCGTCGCGGTGCCGGTGCTGCTGACGGTCGGCGTGCTCCTGGTCGCCACCCGGCTGCGCCCGGAGGACGAGACGGTGCTGATCGAGACCCCGGTGAAGGTCCGGCCCACCGATCCGCGCGTCTGGCCGTTCCTGGCGGCCGGTTTCGGCATCTTCACCGCCGTCGGCTTCGTCCAGATCATCACCGGTTTCCTCGTGCAGGACCGGCTCGGCCTCGACGCGAAGACCACCGGCGTCCTCACCGGGGCCGCGCTGCTGGCCGTCGGCCTCGGCATGATCCTGGCGCAGGCGGTGGTGGTGCCCAAGTCCGGCTGGGGTCCGGGCACCCTGCTGCGGGTCGGCTGCGGCGTCGCCGTCCTCGGTTTCCTGCTGTACGTCCCCGACGCCGGGCCGCTGCTGTTCGCGGCGCTGTTCGTCGCCGGTCTCGGCGTGGGCATCGCGATGCCCGGCTACACCGCGGGTCCGAGTCTGCTGGTGTCGCGGGAGGAGCAGGGCGGACTGGCCGGGCTGATCGCGGCGAACACGGCGCTCACCTTCGTGCTCGCCCCCACCCTGGCCACCGCGCTGTACAGCGCGTGGGCGCCGCTGCCGGTGATCGTCGGCACCGTCATCATGGCCGCGGTCACCGCGTTCGTGCTGGTCCACCCGCGGTTCCGAAGCCTCCCGGCCGAACCGGTCGAGACCGCCGACACACCGATCCCCTGAGACAGCGGTACCCGAGCCGGATCCCAGTCCGGTTCCGGCACCGTTCCGCTACACCGCCAGGCGATAGCCGCGCTTCACCACGGTCGCGATGATCTCCCGCGCGCCCAGCGCGGTGCGCAGGCGCCCGATCGCCACCTCCACCGCGTGCGGATCGTCGCCGCCGGCCGGCAGGTAGTCGAGCAGTGCTTCTCGCGAGAGCACCTCGCCCGGACGGGCGGCCAGCGCCTTGAGCAGCGCGAGACCGGTCGCCGAGACGTCGCGTTCCTCCCCGTCGACGACGGCGGCCGCCGCCCGCACACCGAGGGTGTGACCGCCCACCACGAGGTCGGGACGTCGCTGGGGCAGGTCGTCGGCGACCAGTCGCGCCAACGCTCCGAGCCGCATCCGGTCCGGGGCCACGCTGGGCACCCCGATCCGGTCGAGCGGGGCGGCGGTCACCGGTCCGACGCAGTAGACCACGACGCGTTCGGTGAGCGCGTACCGCAGCGGATCGGCCAACCCGAGCTCCCCCGCGCGGATCAGCACCGAGGCCACCGCCGGGGCCGAGGTGAAGGTCACCGCGTCGACGCCGCCGCCGGCGATGTCGGTGATCAGCGTGTCCAGCGCGCAGCGGTCGTCGGGCGTCTTCCAGCGGTAGACCGGCACTCCGATGACCTGTGCACCCAGGTCGCCGAGGCCGTCCAGGAAACCCGGATTCGGATCCCAGTCGTCGGTGGCGCCGTGCAGCTGCACCGCGACCCGGCGGCCCCGCACGTCGTCCGGGGTGAGCATGGCCAGCAGTTCGGCGGACGACTCCGACTCCGGCGACCACTCCTCGCGGAGACCGGCGGCCCGCAGCGCCCCGGTCGGTTTCGGGCCGCGCGAGATCACCCGCGCACGCCCCAGCGCGGTGAGCAGATCTTCGGCCAGACCCCAGCCGTCGGCGGCCTCGATCCAGCCGCGGAAACCGATGCCGGTGGTCGCGATGAGGACGTCCGGCGGATCGGCGATCAGCTCCTCGGTGACGGTGCGGAGGGTCACGTCGTCGTGCAGCGGCACGATCGCGATCGCCGCGGCGCTCCGCACACGCGCGCCCCGCCGCGCGAGGAGCGTCTCGAACTCCTCGGCGCGGCGGGCCGCGGTGATGGCGACGGTGAACCCCGCCAGCGAGGGCGAGGCCGACCGTTGCGGAACGTCGTTCGTCATGAACCCAGTTTCGCAGAGGCGACGTCGGCCGGGACCGCGGACTCCCGTGCCGCGGCGGGAACCCGGATGTACATCCGCCACGTCACCAGTGCCGCGATCGCGTAGAAGACGGCGAAGACGACGAATGCCGTGGTCGCGGCACCGGTCGAGGCGTACGACTGGCGCAGCACCAGGTTGATGCCGACGCCGCCGAGGCCGCCGATGGCGCCGGCGATGCCGATCACCGCACCGGACATCGACCGCGAGTAGGCGGCCCGGCCCGCCTCGTCGAGCGGCAGCGAGCGCGAGGCGGCGTCGAACACCGACGGGATGATCTTGTAGACCGAACCGTTGCCGCCGCCGGACAGGATGAACAGCAGGATGAAGCCGACGGTGCAGATCGCGATCGACGACGATCCGGCGATCAGGATTCCGGCGGACAGCAGCATGCCGGCGAACACCGCCAGGGTCACGGTGCTGCCGCCGAAGCGGTCGGCGAGCTTGCCGCCGTAGACGCGGCTGATCGAGCCGAGCAGCGGACCGAGGAAGGCGATCTGCGCGGCGTGCAGCGCGGCCTCGGCGGCGCTCTGGCCGTCGGCGCGGAAGTTGACCGCGAGCATCTGGCCGAAGGCGAACGAGAAGCCGATGAACGAGCCGAAGGTGCCGATGTACAGCAGCGCGATGATCCAGGTGTGGCGGTTGACCAGCGAGGACTTCATGGCGACCAGGTCGACGCCGGGACCCTCCAGGTTGTCCATGTACAGCGCGGCGCCGATCGCGGCGATCACCAGGAGCACCAGGTAGATCGCGCACACCCAGTACGGCTGCCGGTTGCCGGCCACCGCGATCACGAGCAGGCCGAGGACCTGCACGGCGGGCACGCCGAGGTTGCCGCCGCCGGCGTTGAGCCCCAGGGCCCAGCCCTTGAGACGCTGCGGGTAGAAGGCGTTGATGTTGGTCATCGACGACGCGAAGTTGCCGCCGCCGAAGCCGGTGAGCGCGGCCACCAGCAGATACGTCCACAGCGGCTGACCGGGAGCGGCCAGCAACGCGATGGTGGCGACCACCGGGATCACCAGGACCAGCGCGGAGAAGACGGTCCAGTTGCGGCCGCCGAACCGGGTGGTGGCCATGGTGTACGGGAAGCGGAGCAGCGAACCGACCAGGGTGGCCGTGGCGCCGATGAGGAACTTGTCGCTCAGCGAGATGCCGTAGACGTCCTCGGGCATGAACAGCACCATGACCGACCAGATCGACCACACCGAGAAACCGATGTGCTCGGCCGCGACGGACCAGACCAGATTGCGCCGGGCGACCTTCGATCCGCCGGCGTTCCACGCCTGCACGTCTTCGGGGTCCCAGTCGGTGATCGTGTGAGATCGTGTGAGCTTCAAGGCAGTTCCTCCTCTGACGTCGGCGGTGCACCGACTCCCGACCAAGGTACGAACGCTTTGTTTCACGATCCTTCGACCGTCGTCTCGGCGAAGTATCCAGATTCTCTCCCCGCCGGGGAGCCCGGTGTGAGGCCGGAACGACGACGACGCGCCGCTCAGGGCCCGGTGACCGCGGGCATCCAGCGGGCCCGCAGGCACACCAGCACGATCACGCTGAGCGCCACCAGACCCACCGCCATCGCGATCGCGGCCTCCTCGTCGCGCTGCAACGCCAGGTAGATCGCCAGCGGCATGGTCTGGGTGAGGCCCTCGACGTTCCCGGCGAAGGTCACCGTCGCTCCGAACTCCCCCAACGCCCGCGCGAAACACATGATCGCGCCCGCCGCGATGCCTCCGCGGATCTCCGGGACGGTGACCCGCCGGAACGTGGTGATCCGGCTCGCGCCGAGGGTGTAGGCCGCCTCTTCGGCGTCGATGTTGCGGCTGCGCAGCGCCGCCTCCACGCTGACCACCAGGAACGGCATTGCCACCACCAGCTGGGCGATCACCACGGCGGCGAAGGTGTACGTGGGCGTCCACCCGAACCACTCGTACAGGTACCGCCCCAGCAGACCGCGCCGCCCCAGCAGGGTGAGCAGCGCGGTGCCGATCACCACCGGCGGCATCACCATCGGGACCACCACCAGCAGCCGCACCAGGCGGGCCGGGCGCACGGTGTCCGAGGCCAGCACGGCGGCCAGCGGGACGCCCAGGATCAGGGCGCACAGGGTCGCCAGGGCGGCGGCGCTCAGCGAGAGCCCCAGCGCCGACACCGCCGCCGGCGCCGACAGCAGTTCGACGATCCGGTGCCACGGCGCGGCCCAGGCCAGCGCGGCGAGCGGCGCGACGATCGTCGCCAGGCCCAGGATCCCGACGCCGGTGATCGACGCCGGGAGCCGAGAGTTCGGCGGACGGTGAGTCACGCTGCGAGCGAGAACCGGGCCGGGCCCTGCCCCGATCCGGTCACTTCAGGCCGAATCCGGCGTCGGTCAGGATCTTCTTGCCCTGATCCGACGTCAGCAGGTTCACGAAGTCCTTGCCGCCGTCGGTCAGCGCGGCGGCCGGGTACTCCACCACCGGGGCGTTCGGGATCTCGACGGTCGCCACCTTGTCGCCGGCCGACGTCGCATTGGTCGCGTACACCAGGGCGGCGTCGGCCTCACCGCTGGTCACCGAGCCGAGTGCGGCCCGCACGTCCACGGCGCGGCTCAGCGGCTTCGGCTGTCCGCCGGCGGCGGTGATCGCCTTCTCCGCGGCCCGACCGCAGGGCACCTCGCTCGCGCAGATCACCGACCGGTTGCCCGCCCTGGTGAAGTAGTCCAGGCCGGTCACCTTGCCCGGGTTGCCCTTGGGCACCACGATCACCAGCTTGTTGGTGGCCACCGTCACCGGATCCTTCGCGACGCCCGCGGCGACGGCATCAGCCATGGTCTTGGTGTCGGCGGTGATCAGCACATCGGCCTGCGCACCGGATTTGAGGCGCTGCACCAGGGCCGACGACGCGGCCGCGTCCACCTGCACCTGCGCCCCGGAGTGGTCGCCCCGGTAGGCCTCGGTCAGCGGATCCATCACGTCGACCAGGGAGGCCGCCGCCATCACGCGCACGGTGTGGGCGTCGGATCCGGCATCGTCGGACGTCCCGCACGCCGTGACCGAGGCGGCCATCGCCACCGCCGCACCCACCGCGACCACCGAACCGAACACCCTGCGCAACTGCATGTCTGATCTCCTCATGTCGACGGCCGCCGCACGCGGCCTGCGCCGATGATCTCCCACGACGTCCGACGACGCGACTCGAAACGCGGGTTCACCCCCCGGCGAACGGCGGAAGAAGGTCCACCGCGGCGCCGACGGGGTCGGCGTCGTCGCGCAGGAGCCGGTCGCCGTCGAGCACCGCGGAGAGCCGGGCGAGCTCGCCCACCGCCGGTCCGTGCCGCCCGGCGACGGCGGCCCGCACCCCGCCGACCGTGCGCTCGGGCACGGCGAGCTCCTCCCGGCGCCGACCGGTCCGGTCGGCGAGCGCGGCGAAGTAGGTGACGGTGACGGTGTCAGCCACCGATCGCCCCCATCGAACGGCGCGGATGGCTCAGTATCTCCGCGGGCAGGTGGCCGGGTGACTTGCGCCAGGTGACCGCGCGCCACGCATCCGCGAGCGCGGCATCGTCGCCGCCGGAGCGCAGGATCGCGCGCAGGTCGATCTCGTCGTCGGAGAACAGGCAGGGGCGCACCCGGCCCTCGGCGGTGATCCGCGTGCGGTCGCAGGCCCCGCAGAACGAGCGGCTCATCGATGCGATCACCCCGACCGTGCCGGGTCCGCCGTCCACCCGCCAGCGTTCGGCCGGGGCGCCGGCGTCCTCGCGGCCCACCGGTTCCAGCTCGAAGTGCGCGCCCAGCACGGCGAGGACGTCCGCGGCCGTCACGTAGGCGTCCTCGGTCCAGGTGCCCTCGGCGTCGAGCGGCATCGCCTCGATGAACCGCAGCGACAGCCCCCGGTCCAGACACCAGCGCAGCAGGTCCGGGGCGCCGTCGAGGGTCTCGCGCAGGGCGACGGCGTTCACCTTGACCGGGACCAGACCCGCGGCCGCGGCCGCGTCGATCCCGGCGATCACGTCGGGCAGCCGGTCGCGCCGGGTGACGGCGGCGAACCGGTCCTCGTCGACGGTGTCCATCGAGACGTTGACCCGGGTCAGTCCGGCGGCGGCCAGGCCCGCGGCCCGGCGGGCGAGGCCGAGGCCGTTGGTGGTCAGGGCGATCGGGAGGTCGCGGTGCCGCGCCCGGATCTCGCCGATCAGCGCCTCCAGGTCTCTGCGGACCAGCGGTTCGCCGCCGGTCAGCCGGAGTTCGGTGATCCCGAGGGCGTCCACGGCGACGTCGACCAGTCGTACCACCTCGGCGGTCGAGAGCAGTTCCTCCCGCGGCATGATCGGCAGCCCCTCGGCGGGCATGCAGTATCGGCAGCGCAGCGTGCACGCCTGGGTCAGGGAGATCCGCAGGTCGCGGGCACGACGGCCGAACCGATCCACCAGGACCGTCCGTTCCGGGGCGCTCGCCGCAGTCATCCTTCCGACGTTAGCAGCGAATCACGCCGCCGCCCCGGTTCACGTCGGGCGGACGGATCGGGCGATGACGGTGGCCGATCGGTTCATGTCGCGCAGGACGCGCGGGGGCGCCGACTACTCTGGACGGGTGATCCGCAGACCTGTCGCCGAGCACCGCGCCGCGGTGGGCGCCCATCTCGCCGGTATCCGGCGCACCGAGAAGGTGCCGGTCGCGGTGACGCTCGGCCGCGTGACCGCCCGCCCGGTTCACGCACCCTATTCGCTGCCCCTGTTCGACAACTCCGCGATGGACGGCTTCGCGGTCCGCGCGAGCGAGGTCCGGCCCGGTGTCGTCCTCCCGGTCAGCGGCCGGGTGTTCGCCGGGGATGCCGCCCCGGAATCGCTGCCCGCCGGTTCGGCGACGGCGATCATGACCGGGGCCCCGCTCCCGCGCGGCGCCGATGCGGTGGTGCCGGTGGAGCAGACCGTCGAGACCGACGGCCGGGTGCGCTTCGAGTCGTCGCCGGAGCCGGGCGCCTTCGTCCGGTCGGCCGGCGACGACGTCCGCGCCGGCGCCCGGGTGGTCGATGCGCGGGTGACGCTGACCCCCCGGCATCTCGGCGCGTTGGCGGCCTCCGGCGTCGCGGCCGTCGAGGTGATCCGCCGTCCCACGGTGGCCGTGATCTCCACCGGCAGCGAACTGATCCGGCCCGGCTGCGAACCCTCCGGCGGGCAGATCTTCGAATCGAACTCCCTGGTCCTCACCTCGCTGGCCGCCGAGCACGGCGCCCAGGTGGTGTACGTCGCCGCCGCCCGCGACGACGGCGACTTCGACACGATCCTCACCGCGGCCTGCCTGGACGCCGATCTGGTGCTGACCTCCGGCGGGATCTCCATGGGCGAACGCGAACCGGTCCGCCAGACCCTCGGCGAGTACGGCTGGTTCGGTCCGACGGCGATGCAGCCCGGCGGACCGCAGGGGCTGGCCCTCTGGCACGGCACCCCGGTGATCTGCTTCCCCGGCAATCCGGTGAGCGTGATCGTCTCGTTCGAGGTGCTGCTGCGCGATCATCTGCGCGAACTCGCCGGGCTCCCCCCGATCCCGTGCGGGCGCGCCCGGCTGGGCAGGGACGTCACCTCGGTCCGCGGCAAGACCCAGTTCCTGCGCGGCGTCCTCGGCGACGACGAGTCGCCCGGCGTCCCCGTCGTCGAACCGATCGGCGGACCCGGCAGCCACCTGGCGGTGACCGCGGCCGCCGCCGACCTGCTCATCGAGATCGACGCCGACGTCACGCATGCGGCGGCGGGCACGGAGGTGACCACGTGGCCCCTGACCTGACCGGATCCGACCAGCCGCCCGCCGGCCTGACGCATCTGCGCGACGACGGCACCGCGGCGATGGTCGACGTCTCCGCCAAGGCCGTCACCGAGCGCGTCGCCGTCGCACGCGGGGTCTTCCGCACCACGCCCGAGGTGATCGCCGCGATCCGCGGCGGCGGCGTGACCAAGGGCGACGTG
This sequence comes from Gordonia sp. (in: high G+C Gram-positive bacteria), assembly GCF_047600385.1. Lineage (GTDB taxonomy): Bacteria > Actinomycetota > Actinomycetes > Mycobacteriales > Mycobacteriaceae > Gordonia. Next base: position 3,630,701 of record NZ_JASGKZ010000001.1, read on the forward strand.
CTGGCCACCGCCCGGATCGCCGGGATCATGGCGGCCAAGTCCACCGCCGATCTGATCCCGCTGTGCCATCCGCTCCCGCTCTCGAAGGTCGCGGTCGACTTCGCACTCGAGGACGACGGCATCGTCGTCTCGGCGACCGCCAAGACCACCGGTCGCACCGGGGTGGAGATGGAGGCCCTCACCGCGGTCTCCGTCGCGGGCCTCACCCTGCACGACATGGTCAAGGCCCTCGACCCCGCCGCGACGATGACCGACGTCGGGCTCGCCGAGAAGACCGGCGGCAGACACGGGCACTGGACGCGGGCGGCCGCGGCGGCCGCCCGCGCCGGAGACGATGCCGCGGCGGTGCCGGCCGGCCGGGTCCGGCTGCATCCCGGACGCCGCGCCGCCGTGCTGGTCTCCTCCACCCGGATCGCCGCGGGCGAGCGCACCGACGCGACCGGACCGGTGATCGTCGACTGGCTCCGGGCCCGCGGATTCGACGCCGCCCCGCCGATCGTCGTGTCCGACGACGCCGTCGCCGACGCCCTGCGCACCGCGCTCGCCGAGGCCCCGGCCGTGCTGATCACCACCGGCGGCACCGGCCCCACCGTCGACGACCGCGTCCCCGAGGCCACCCGCCCGCATCTGACCACCGAGCTGCCCGGCGTCGCCGAGGCGATCCGCGCCGAAGGGCTCGCGGCGACCCCGTTCGCGGCGCTCGGTCGTGGACTCGCCGGGCTGGCGGGCGGCAGCATCGTCGTGAATCTGCCCGGGTCGACGGGCGGGGTGAACGACGGTCTGAAGGTGCTCGGGCCGCTGCTCGACCACCTCTACGACCTCGCCGACGGGACGGGCCACCGTGACTGACCTCCCACCGGACCTCGGTACCGACATCCTCAGCGCACCGCTCGATCCGCGGGTCTGCGCCGAACGCGTCCGGACCGACGCCGACGGCGCCCTGGTGACCTTCACCGGGATCGTCCGGAACCATCACGGGGGCCGCGCCGTGACGCGGCTGCGCTACGAGGCGCACCCGCGGGCCGACCGCTTCCTCCAGGAGGTGCTGGCCCGGCACCGCACCGACGACGTCCGGGTGGCCGCCCAGCACCGGGTGGGCGAACTCGACGTCGGCGAGATCGCCGTGGTCGTGGCCGTCGCCGCCCCGCATCGCGGTGCCGCGTTCGACGTGTGCGAGACGGTGATCGACGAGATCAAGTCGGCGGTCCCGATCTGGAAGTACGAGACCTACGCCGACGGCGACGCCGACTGGGTCGCCGCCTGCCATCGGTGACCCGCCTGCAGGCGACCTCCCAGGAACCGCTCTCCCAGGAACCGCTCCGTCCTGACAGCCGATCGGCAGGTCTGCGGCAGGGAGCACTCAGATCACGCTCCTAACTTGGTTCTCATCCGGCGCGGAACCCCGCACCGGATGGAACCGAAGAGAACCGATCTGAAGGAGATCCTCATGGCCAACGGCAATCAGCGCCCCGGGCAGCCCCAGCAGAACCGCGGAACGCAGCAGCAGCACCAGCAGCGTCGTCGCCGTCGCCGTGTCTGGGACCGCCACACGCACCGGTGGGTCTGGCAGTGGAGCTGATCACCGCCAGGTGACATCCGCTGCCGTGCGCGCCGGGCCGAACGCCCGGCGCGCACGGCGCTGTCCGGCCCGCCCGCTTCCCCGTCGTCCCCCACCGGGGCAACCCCTCCGAGGACTCCCGTGTCTCCGTTCCGTGCGATCACCCGCTTCCTCCCCGACGTCCGCGCCGAACGACGGCGCCTGACCGCCGCCGTCGTCCTGCTTCTGATCGCCGCCGCGACGGATGCGGTCGGCGTCTTCGTCCTGTCCGACCTCGTCGACGGCGCGCTCACCGCCACCGACCGGTTCGCCGTGCTCCGGCTGGCCGTCCTGTGGATCGGCCTGACCATCGCGTCCTCGGCCGCCGACTACGCGGGCGCGGTGCTCTCGACGGTCGCCTCCGAGCGCATCGTCCTGCGACTGCGATCCCGGGTGTTCGCGCACGTGCAGCGTCTCTCGCCCGCCTCGCATTGGCGGCGCGGGCTCGGCGACCTCGTCGTACGCCATTCCACCGACCTCGAATCGCTCGAACATCTCATCGGCTCGGGTCTGCTGAATCTGGCGGTCGCCGCGGCCAACGTCGTCGGGCTGCTCACGGCCGCGTTCCTCATGAGCCCGGTCGTGGCCGGGGTGGCGCTGGGCAGCGCCCCCGTCCTGTGGCTGATCTCGAGCGCTTTCACCCGTCGCCAACAGCGCATCACCCACAGCGAGATGACGGCGGGCAGCGACATCGCCGAAGCGGTGACCACCGCGCTCGCCGGACACGAGACCACCGTCGCCTACAACCAGGAGCACCGGGAGGCGCAGCGTCTGCGCTCGGCCGGACGACGCTGGGCACGCGCCCGGATCGACGACGCCCGGCTGGAAGCCGGCTTCGGCGCCGTGATCGGCTGCACCGAGGTGATCGCCGCACTCGCAGTGACCGTCACCGGGGTCTGGCAGGTCCGGCAGGGGGATCTGAGCGTCGGCGGACTTCTCGCGCTCACCGGGTACCTCGCCATGCTGTACCCGAAGCTCCAGCAGTTCGCCGACATCCGGCTGTCCATCGCATCCACGGCGGTCAGCGCCGACCGCATCGCCGAACTGCTCGACGAACCGGCGCACCTGGACGACGCCGCGGACACGCCCGCGGCGATCGGCCGCCGTTCCGTCGGCGTCGTCGATCTGACGAAGGTCGGCTTCCGGCGCGGCGACGCCGTCGTGCTCGACGAGGTCGACCTCGCGCTGCGTCCGGGCCGGGTCACCGTGCTGATGGGGCCGAGCGGCACCGGCAAGTCCACGCTCGCCGCATTGCTGACGAAGATGGAACGCCCGGACTCCGGCGGCATCTCCCTGGACGGCCACGACTACGACCGGCTCACCGGCGCCGCCGTGCGCGACGCGGTGACCCTGCTGCCCCAGACCCCCGTGATCCGGGCGGGCACGGTCCGCGAGAACATCGCCTACGGGCGGCCCGACGCGACGTTCGACCAGATCGTCGCCGCCGCCCGGAACGCCGGAGCGCACCGCTTCGTCTCCGCGCTCCCGAACGGTTACGACACCGTGCTCGCCGACGGCGGCCTGGAACTGTCCGGCGGTCAACGGCAGCGCATCTGCCTCGCCCGAGCCCTGCTCCGGGACACCCCGGTGCTGATCCTCGACGAGCCCACCGCCGCCCTGGACGACGACTCCGTCGACGAGCTCATCGGACCGTTGCGGGCCGCCGCCCGGACCCGGACCACCCTGCTGATCACCCACGATCCGCGGCTGGCCGCGGCGGCGGATCAGCTGCTCACCCTCCGCGGAGGTCGCCTCACCACCGCGGAGCGATCCCCCGGGATGCGAGGACGGACCCGGCAGCCGTGCCCGGATCGGGCACCGACCGAACCGCTCCGAGCCCGAACTCCCGAACCCGAGACGGCGAGGCTCCGGCACGCCCGTCTTCCGGGCCGGTGACGGACGCGGTGCGAAGCCCGGCGGCTCCGCACCGCCGGCTCACGCGGGCGGATCGAGCTGGTACACGCCCAGCGCATCGTCGACGATGGTCCCGAAGTACAGGACGCCGTCCCGTTCGGCCACACTCGTGACGAAGGTGTAGTCGACGCCGGAGGGGCGCACGTCGTGCACCAGGTTTCCCTCGAAGTCGAAGGCGATCGCCCAGACGACGTCCTCCGGCGACGGGCCGAGCCGTTCGGGCACCCGCGAGAGCACCTTGCGCGCCCGCAGCGGGAGTTTGAAGACCCCCTCCAGCAGCGGATTGCGCGGCGAGGCGAGCGCACACCAGACCAGGCCGTCGCTGCCGATCGACATGTTGTCCGGGTAGCCGGGCAGATCGTCGAGCACCACGTCCACCTGGCCCGCCTCGGGTCCGGTGAGCCGGTATCGGGTGATCCGCGACGCGCCGGTCTCGGCGACCAGGACGAACGACTCGTCGGGCGCGAGCACCACACCGTTGGCGAACTGCAGATCGTCGAGCAGCACCTCGACGGTCCCGTCCGGCGACCGCCGGATCAGCCGGCCGGTCCCCTGGTGCTCGATGATGTCGCTGCGCCAGTCGTCGATCCGGTGCCGCTGCGAGGAGGCGGTGAAGTAGATGGTGCCGTCCTTCGCCGCGACCGCGTTGCTGGCGAAATGCAGCGGGCGGCCGTCGACCTCGTCGACCAGCACGGTGGGGCGGCCGCGGCCGCCGTCCAGGCGCAGCAGACCCCGGTCGTGGTCGCAGATCACGATGGAGCCGTCCACCAGCACTTCGAGACCGAGGAGATGACCCGCGGTGTCGGCGAGGACCTCCACGTCACCCGAATCCGGTGTCACGGCGAGGAGCCGGCCGTCGTTCAGACCGGCCAGCACCCGCCCGTCGGGCAGACTCACCACGTCCTCGGGACCATGACCGGGCAACTCGATACGACGAAAAGTGCTCACAGTCACCTTTGTAGCAAAACCGACCGGGCCGTCGCGCGAGCCGAAGGTCCCGTTCCTCCGGGGCGGACGTCGTCGACTCGCACTCGCCCCTGATCACGGACGCCCGGGCCATAGGCACCCGAGTTCATAAGCACTCGGGTTCATAGACACACTGTTGCATAGTGCGGCGATGCGCAACTACCATGCCCGGTATGGCTCTGGAACACGCCATCCTGGTGTCGCTGGCCGAGCGACCCGGGACCGGATACGAGATCGGGCAGCAGTTTCAGCGCTCGATCGGATACTTCTGGTCCGCGACGCACCAGCAGATCTATCGGACGCTGAAGAAGCTCACCGCCGACGGCCTGGTCACCTACACCGACGTCGTGCAGGACGGCCGCCCGGACAAGAAGGTCTACACCCTCTCGCCCGCGGGCGAGGAGCTTCTCGCCGACTGGGTCTCCAGTCCCACCCCCGTGATGCCGTTGCGCAGCGACCTCGGTGTCAAGATCCGGGCCGCCGAGTTCGGCGACCTCGCCGCGATCCTCACCGAACTCGCCGCACACCGCGACGAGTCACGGGCCGTCCTCGACCTGTACCGGGGCTTCGAACGCGACTACTACCCCGATCCGGACGCCCTGACCGGCCGCAAACTCCACCAGTACCTGGTCCTCCGCGGCGGTATCCGCGCGGCGCAGGCCACCGTCGACTGGTGCGACGAGACCATCGCGGGCCTGAGCCGCGAACTCGACAGCCACCGCACGACCACCGAGTAGAAAGGCGACGTCATGGCAGCCCCCACGACAGCCCCGAACACCCACTTCCCCAAACTCTTCGAGCCGTTGCAGCTCGGCGGGACGACGCTGCGGAACCGCGTCGTGATGGGGTCGATGCACACCGGTCTGGAAGACCGGATCTGGGACACCCCGAAACTCGCCGCCTACTACGCCGAACGCGCCCGCGGCGGCGTCGGCCTCATCATCACCGGCGGTTTCGCGCCGTCTCGCACCGGCCAGCTGCTCCCCCTCGCCGGCAAGATGACCAACCACGCCGACGTCCTGCGGCACCGGCAGATCACCGGGGCGGTGCACGACGAGGGCGGCAAGATCGCGATGCAGCTGCTGCACGCCGGCCGCTACGGATACACCCCGTTCAAGGTCGCGGCGGGCAGCGCACCGTCGCCCATCCATCCGTTCAAACACCTGAAGATGAACGATCGGATGATCTGGCACGTGATCCGCTCGTTCGGCGAGGCGGCGAAACTGGCGCGCCGCGCCGGGTACGACGCCGTCGAGCTGATGGGCGGCGAAGGCTACCTGATCAACCAGTTCCTGTGCCCGCACACCAACGACCGCACCGACCGCTGGGGCGGCAGCACCGAGAACCGGCAGCGTTTCCTGGTCGAGGTGGTCAAGGAGGTCCGCAGGCAGACGCCGCGCGACTTCCCGGTGATCCTGCGGCAGTCGGTGGCCGACTTCGTCAAGAACGGGCAGACGTTCGACGAGATCGCGCTGCTGGCCCGCAAGGTGGAGGCCGAGGGCGTCGACGCGATCAACACCGACATCGGATGGCACGAGGCGCAGGTCCCGACCATCGTCACCTCCGTGCCGCGCGGCGCGTTCGTGAAGTTCACCGAGCGGCTGCGCGACGTCGTCGACATCCCGCTGATCGCCTCCAACCGCATCAACACCCCGGAGTTCGCCGAGGAGATCCTCGAACGCGGCCGGGTGGACGCGATCTCGATGGCCCGGCCGCTGCTGGCCGACCCCGAGTTCGTGAACAAGGCCGAACAGGGCCGATCCGACGAGATCAACACCTGTATCGGCTGCAACCAGGCCTGTCTGGACCACGCCTTCGTCGGCAAGAAGGTCTCGTGTCTGCTGAATCCGCGGGCCGGCCGGGAGACGACGCTGACCCTCGGCCAGACCCGGTACGCCAAGCGGGTGGCGGTGATCGGCGCCGGACCGGCCGGACTCTCCGCAGCGGTCGCCGCGGCGCAGCGCGGTCACCGGGTGGACCTGTTCGAGGCGGGCGACTCCATCGGCGGCCAGTTCTCCATCGCCGCCCGGATCCCGGGCAAGGAGGAGTTCAACGAGACCATCCGCTACTTCACCCGGCAGCTCGAGATCAACCACGTCACCCTGCACCTGGGCACCCGTGTCGACGCCGAGAAGATCATCGCCGACGGCTTCGACCAGGTGATCGTCGCGACCGGCGTCACCCCGCGTATCCCGGACATCGACGGCATCGACCATCCGATGGTGATGTCGTACGCCGACGCCGTCCTGGGTCGCCGCGAGATCGGTGCACGCGTCGCGGTGATCGGCGCCGGCGGCATCGGTTTCGACGTCACCGAGTTCCTCACCACCGACGAGTCCCCCACCCTGAACCTGAAGGAGTGGGAGCAGGAGTGGGGCGTCACCGACGACCTCGACACCCCCGGGTTCCTCACCTCCCCGCGACCGCTGCCGGCCGTCCGCCAGGTGTACATGGTTCAGCGCAAACCGGGCCGCCAGGGCAAGACCCTCGGCAAGACCACCGGTTGGGTGCACCGCGCCGCGGTCAAGATGAAGGGCGTCGAACAGATCTCCGGCGCCACCTACGACAGGATCGACGACGACGGCCTGCACCTGACCCTCCACGACAAGGAGGGCAACGAGACCGGCAAGCGGGTGCTCGAGGTGGACAACGTGGTGGTGTGCGCGGGCCAGGAATCGGTGCGCGACCTCGTCGACCCGCTGACCGAGGCGGGCATCACCACGCACGTGATCGGCGGCGCCGACCTGGCATCGGAGCTCGACGCCAAGCGCGCCATCCGGCAAGGCACCGAGGTGGCCGCCGGCCTCCCCTGACCTCTCGCACTCCCCGATGTGGCGGCGATCCCTTCCCGGGGTCGTCGCCACTCGCATTTGTTCTGTCCGCCGCGTCTGTCTGCCAGATCATGTGGTGGCGCTATTCCCGCCGGCTGAGCCGAGTGGCGGAACGCAGTGAACGACACTCGCGTCGAAGCCCACCCCGTCCCGAGAGAGTGTGGTTTCGACTCGGGGTCGTTCACTCCGTTCACGACCCCGGCTCAACCAACGAAGGGACTCAACCCGCGGAGAGAAGAGAGACCCGACCAGCGGAGGAAAACAGCAGTATTAGAAGAAGCCAGAGAAAACACCCCTGGGATGCAGAAAGACCCTGAACCAGAATCTGGTTCAGGGTCTCCCCTAATGTTGTGTTCGGCGGTGTCCTACTCTCCCACACTGACTAAAGTGCAGTACCATCGGCGCTGGAGGGCTTAGCTTCCGGGTTCGGAATGGGACCGGGCGTTTCCCCTCCGCTAAAACCACCGAAACAATACGAAACAACACCACACCCAACCACCCCAGAAGGGGGGTCGAATGCTCGTGTGTTGTTTCAGAAGCACATAGTGGATGCGACACACCAAAAATTTTTGGTGTTCGGGTGTTATTGTAAGTCCTCGGCCGATTAGTACCAGTCACCTGAACACATCACTGCGCTTACAGTTCTGGCCTATCAACCCCATCATCTGTAGGGGGCCTTACCCCACCGAAGTGGGTGAGAAACCTCATCTTGGAACAGGCTTCCCGCTTAGATGCTTTCAGCGGTTATCCCTTCCGAACGTAGCTAACCAGCAGTGCTCCTGGCGGAACAACTGGCACACCAGAGGTTCGTCCGTCCCGGTCCTCTCGTACTAGGGACAGGTTTCCTCAAGTTTCTAGACGCGCGCGGCGGATAGAGACCGAACTGTCTCACGACGTTCTAAACCCAGCTCGCGTGCCGCTTTAATGGGCGAACAGCCCAACCCTTGGGACCTACTCCAGCCCCAGGATGCGACGAGCCGACATCGAGGTGCCAAACCATCCCGTCGATATGGACTCTTGGGGAAGATCAGCCTGTTATCCCCGGGGTACCTTTTATCCGTTGAGCGACACCGCTTCCACTTGCCGGTGCCGGATCACTAGTCCCGACTTTCGTCCCTGCTCGACATGTACGTCTCACAGTCAAGCTCCCTTGTGCACTTACACTCAACACCTGATTGCCATCCAGGCTGAGGGAACCTTTGGGCGCCTCCGTTACACTTTAGGAGGCAACCGCCCCAGTTAAACTACCCACCAGGCACTGTCCCTGAACCCGATCAGGGTCCGAGGTTAGAAGCCCAATACGATCAGAGTGGTATTTCAACAACGACTCCACCAACACTAGCGTGCCCGCTTCACAGTCTCCCACCTATCCTACACAAACCGTACCGAACACCAATACCAAGCTATAGTGAAGGTCCCGGGGTCTTTTCGTCCTGCCGCGCGTAACGAGCATCTTTACTCGTACTGCAATTTCGCCGAGTCTGTGGTTGAGACAGCAGAGAAGTCGTTACGCCATTCGTGCAGGTCGGAACTTACCCGACAAGGAATTTCGCTACCTTAGGATGGTTATAGTTACCACCGCCGTTTACTGGGGCTTAAATTCTCAGCTTCACCACCCAAAAGATGATTAACCGGTCCTCTTAACCTTCCAGCACCGGGCAGGCGTCAGTCCGTATACATCGTCTTACGACTTCGCACGGACCTGTGTTTTTAGTAAACAGTCGCTTCTCTCTGGTCTCTGCGACCACCCCCAGCTCAAACAGTAAATGTCGTCACCAGGTGTGGTCCCCCTTCTCCCGAAGTTACGGGGGCAATTTGCCGAGTTCCTTAACCACAGTTCTCTCGATCGCCTTAGTATTCTCTACCTGACCACCTGTGTCGGTTTGGGGTACGGGCCGTGCACCAACTCACTAGAGGCTTTTCTCGGCAGCATAGGATCACAGAATTCACCTCAACGGCTACGCATCACCCCTCACCCTCAAGGAACACGGATTTACCTATATTCCGGGCTACAGGCTTACACCACGACAACCAACCGCGTGGCCCTGCTACCTTCCTGCGTCACCCCATCGCTTGACTACTACAGCCGAGGTCCCACGCAGCCACCCCCAAACAATCCCGAAGGACTGAGAAGAAGTTTTTGGGTGGTTAGTACAACTGCCTCGCCACTGGGCGCGGATACACGGGTACGGGAATATCAACCCGTTGTCCATCGACTACGCCTGTCGGCCTCGCCTTAGGTCCCGACTCACCCTGGGCGGATTAACCTGGCCCAGGAACCCTTGGTCATTCGGCGGACAAGTTTCTCACTTGTCTTTCGCTACTCATGCCTGCATTCTCACTCCCACACCCTCCACAACCCATCACCAGGCTGCTTCCCAGAGTGCAGGACGCTCCCCTACCCAACCACACCACTACACAAGAACCCGTAGATCCTCATGGATGTTTTGTGTGATTGCCGCGGCTTCGGCGGTGTACTTGAGCCCCGCTACATTGTCGGCGCAGGACCACTTGACCAGTGAGCTATTACGCACTCTTTCAAGGATGGCTGCTTCTAAGCCAACCTCCTGGTTGTCTAAGCAATCCCACATCCTTTTCCACTTAGTACACGCTTAGGGGCCTTAGCCGGCGATCTGGGCTGTTTCCCTCTCGACTACGAAGCTTATCCCCCGCAGTCTCACTGCCATGCTCTCACTTACCGGCATTCGGAGTTTGGTTGACGTCAGTAACCTAGTGGGGCCCATCGGCCATCCAGTAGCTCTACCTCCGGCAAGAAACACATGACGCTGCACCTAAATGCATTTCGGGGAGAACCAGCTATCACGGAGTTTGATTGGCCTTTCACCCCTACCCACAACTCATCCCCTCCATTTTCAACTGAAGTGGGTTCGGGCCTCCACCACATCTTACTGTGGCTTCACCCTGGCCATGGGTAGATCACTCCGCTTCGGGTCTAGACCCAGCGACTCAAAACGCCCTATTCAGACTCGCTTTCGCTACGGCTACCCCACCACGGGTTAACCTCGCCACTGAGCACTAACTCGCAGGCTCATTCTTCAAAAGGCACGCCATCACCCACCAACCCCAAGGATTGCGCAGGCTTTGACGGATTGTAAGCGTCCGGTTTCAGGTACTATTTCACTCCCCTCCCGGGGTACTTTTCACCTTTCCCTCACGGTACTCGTCCGCTATCGGTCACCAGGAAGTATTTAGGCTTACCGGGTGGTCCCGGCAGATTCACAGCAGATTCCACGAGCCCGCTGCTACTCGGGAAACATCGAAACCAGGCATTGCGTTTTCAGTTACCGGACTCTCACCGTCTACGGCAGACCATCCCAGGCCACTTCACCTAACACAACACTTTCTCAACTGGCCGACCAGCCGGCAGACCGATCCACGACACTCCCACAACACCACACGCACAACCCCTGCCGAGTATCACATACGCGCGGTTTAGCCTCATCCACTTTCGCTCGCCACTACTCACGGAATCACAATTGTTTTCTCTTCCTGCGGGTACTGAGATGTTTCACTTCCCCACGTTCCCCCCGCACCGGCTATACATTCACCGGGCGGTAACACCACATCACTGGTGCTGGGTTTCCCCATTCGGACACCCTCGGATCACAGCTCGTTTGACAACTCCCCGAGGCCTATCGCGGCCTACCACGTCCTTCATCGGCTCCTGGTACCAAGGCATCCACCGAACGCCCTAAAACACTTACAACAACACCCACAAACACACCCCCACACCACACAAGCAACCACCAACCCCATTTTCAGAACCGGCAACCACCCACACAGCACAAGGATACGAATGTGGAGTCCCACAAACACATGAGTAAAAACTGTGCCCAAAAAATTGAACAACAGAAACCAAAATGTTTAATTGCAGTACAAACACCAAAAACAAGATGTCCTGTATCATCTACAAGTTCTCGATTATTGATGCTCGCATCCACTATGCACTTCTCAAACAACACACACCCACCCACCCCATACACACGAAACAACGCGCGCGGTAGTCAGCGAGCAGCAGAGTCAACCCCGAACCGAACCCCTCCACACACAGTGCGGAAAAGATTCGACCGTTGTTTTCTCAGAACCCCGATAGTGTGTGACATCGTCGAGCCCCGTCACCGGGAACCCGTCCACCCTGATGTTGTCGTCACGTGACTCCAACACCCTTACATTGGATGGTTTTCTTGTGTTTCACCCTCGAACAAACACGCGGCCGGCCATGAACAGACCTGAAACCACTTGTTGTTGTTTGCTCCTTAGAAAGGAGGTGATCCAGCCGCACCTTCCGGTACGGCTACCTTGTTACGACTTCGTCCCAATCGCCGATCCCACCTTCGACCACTCCCTCCCCGAGGGGTTGGGCCATGGGCTTCGGGTGTTACCGACTTTCATGACGTGACGGGCGGTGTGTACAAGGCCCGGGAACGTATTCACCGCAGCGTTGCTGATCTGCGATTACTAGCGACTCCGACTTCATGGGGTCGAGTTGCAGACCCCAATCCGAACTGAGACACGCTTTAAGGGATTCGCTCCACCTCACGGTATCGCAGCCCTCTGTACGCGCCATTGTAGCATGTGTGAAGCCCTGGACATAAGGGGCATGATGACTTGACGTCATCCCCACCTTCCTCCGAGTTGACCCCGGCAGTCTCCTGCAAGTCCCCGGCATAACCCGCTGGCAATACAGGACAAGGGTTGCGCTCGTTGCGGGACTTAACCCAACATCTCACGACACGAGCTGACGACAGCCATGCACCACCTGTACACCAACCACAAGGGAAACGATATCTCTACCGTCGTCTGGTGTATGTCAAACCCAGGTAAGGTTCTTCGCGTTGCATCGAATTAATCCACATGCTCCGCCGCTTGTGCGGGCCCCCGTCAATTCCTTTGAGTTTTAGCCTTGCGGCCGTACTCCCCAGGCGGGGTACTTAATGCGTTAGCTACGGCACAGAATCCGTGAAATGGACCCCACACCTAGTACCCACCGTTTACGGCGTGGACTACCAGGGTATCTAATCCTGTTCGCTCCCCACGCTTTCGCTCCTCAGCGTCAGTTACTACCCAGAGACCCGCCTTCGCCACCGGTGTTCCTCCTGATATCTGCGCATTTCACCGCTACACCAGGAATTCCAGTCTCCCCTGTAGTACTCAAGTCTGCCCGTATCGCCTGCACGCCTGCAATTGAGTTGCAGGATTTCACAGACGACGCGACAAACCGCCTACGAGCTCTTTACGCCCAGTAATTCCGGACAACGCTTGCACCCTACGTATTACCGCGGCTGCTGGCACGTAGTTGGCCGGTGCTTCTTCTCCAGGTACCGTCACAAAAGCTTCGTCCCTGGCGAAAGAGGTTTACAACCCGAAGGCCGTCATCCCTCACGCGGCGTCGCTGCATCAGGCTTGCGCCCATTGTGCAATATTCCCCACTGCTGCCTCCCGTAGGAGTCTGGGCCGTGTCTCAGTCCCAGTGTGGCCGATCACCCTCTCAGGTCGGCTACCCGTCGTCGCCTTGGTGGGCCGTTACCCCACCAACAAGCTGATAGGCCGCGGGCCCATCTCACACCGCACAAGGCTTTCCACCACCGACCATGCAGCCGGTGGTCCTATCCGGTATTAGACCCAGTTTCCCAGGCTTATCCCAAAGTGTGAGGCAGATCACCCACGTGTTACTCACCCGTTCGCCACTCGAGTACCCTGCAAGCAGGGCCTTTCCGTTCGACTTGCATGTGTTAAGCACGCCGCCAGCGTTCGTCCTGAGCCAGGATCAAACTCTCCAACAAAAAACCAATCAGAGAAATAGACCTGACCAAAAAATAATCCAAATTCAAAAGAATCAACTGGCAAAAAAATCATCTTGTCAAAAACATGACAGACTCCCTCAAATGCCAGCCGAAAATAGTTGGCACAAGAAAATCCATCACACACTATCGAGTTCTCAAAAAACACACACCCACCAACACCACACCCCGTAAAAACAGCATGCGAACTTCGGTGAACCGGAGCCTGTCACCCGACTCGCGGGCAACTCCACCAGCCTAACCAGGCTCATGGCCGGAAGTCAAACCCGGATTTCCTCCCGATCCCCGCACCCCCCGTCAAGGAAGGTCTCGGGAACTTGTGAAGAGTTCCGGCGACCGCCGCAGCCTTCAACTCTAGCAGAGTCTCGGACTGTTTCGCAATCAGCGGGCGAATAATTTCTGGTGAAATGTTGCTCGCTGACGACTCGGATTAAGTTACACACACATCAACACGAACACAACCCAGCTGGTCAGAGCGATTTCATGACGCACGAACAACCGAACGACCGGCTGCATCAACCGGAACGAGCCCCCGACCAGGACGTCCTGCCGCCCGATACGCGGTCAACTGCCCGGTCAGACCTCGTCGCGCACCGGCTCCTCGTCGTCGACCCCGTTCTCCGGGACGTCCACGTCCAGATCCTGCAGGGCGATCTGCGCCTCGGAGACCGCGAGCTGGGCTTCGAGCGCGTCGATCCGCGCGATCAGCTCGTCGACCCGGGCCTCCTGGTCGGTCGCCGCGTCGTCGTCGGCCGGCCGGATCGGGATGCGGTTCGCGACCGCCGTGGTGATCAGGCAGCTCATCACCGCGGGATCGGCGATGATCAGGGCCGCCAGCATGCCGGGGGCGATCTGCCGGTGCTGTCCGGTGCCGCCGCGGAAGCCGATCTCGGCGGGGATCCGGATGTCGTTGCCCCGTTCGACGTGTTCGCGTGCCGTCGCGACCAGCAGACTCATCACCGCGTCGGAGAACACGTGGATCATGCGGTCCCGCCCGGGGAACCACGGGATCGGCAGGTGATCCATCTGGCGGTCGAGCGCATCGGAGCCCAGATAGTCCACCAGGCTCCGGGTGCGCACCTCGCTCACCGCGGCCCACCCGATGCCGTCGCCGTCGAACGCGACCGTGGTCTCGGTGATCTCCACGCCGCCGAGCCGGTTGAGCTTGGTCGGCATCGGCCGCACCGACTCGGGGATCCGCTGGTTCTCGGCGAACAGGTCGCCCAGACCCAGCGACCAGCGGCCGTGGACCGGGCCCGGCGGCGGCTGGTGCGCCAGGATGAACCGCTGGATCAGACCCGCCTCGGCGGAGACCTCCGCGCGCCGCTCACCGTCGTCCGATTGCGGGACGATGCGGGACACGACCGATGTCGCCTGGTCCGCCACCGCTTTCGCCCGGCGTGTGAGTTCGCGTCGGATATCGCCCAGATCGCTCACGTTGCCCCTCCGTCGTCGCCGTCTCGAAACTACTCTGAAGCCTGTCATGGACGCGGCGATCGCGGGGCGCTACCCGTCAGGATCGGTGTACTCCGGTCCGCCGGGGAGGTTCGGCGCATCCGTGCGCCGATAGGATGCCCCCATGGCACTTCCCGCACCGAACCCGAACGCCCGCGCCGTCGTCACCGGAGCCTCCTCCGGCATGGGCATGGCCCTGGCATGTGTCCTCGCCGACCGCGGCCACTCCCTGATCCTCGTCGCCCGCCGCGGCGCGATCCTCACCGAACTGGCCGCCGAGCTGGAACGACGCTGCGGAGTCACCGTGGAGGTCCGGGCCGTCGACCTCTCCGACGCCGCCGCCACCCGGACCCTGTGCGATGAGCTCGCCGACCGCGAGATCTCGATCCTGTGCAACAACGCGGGCATCGCCACCTTCGGTCCGCTCGCCGAACTCGACGCCGAGTACGAGCGCGCCCAGGTGCTGCTGAACGTCAACGCCGTCCACGACCTCACCCTGGCCGTGCTGCCGCAGATGCTCGAACGCGGCGAGGGCGGCATCCTGATGGTCGGTTCGGCGGCCGGCAACATGCCGATCCCGAACAACGCCACCTACGCCGCCACCAAGGCGTTCGTGAACACCTTCAGCGAGTCGCTGCGCGGGGAGCTCGGCGGCACCGGCGTCCACGTCACCCTGCTGGCGCCGGGCCCGGTGCGCACCCACACCCCGACCGAGGACGAGGCGTCGATCGTCGACAAGATGGTCCCCGACTTCCTCTGGCACTCCAGCCAGCGGGTCGCCGAGATGAGCCTGGACGCCCTCGGCCGCAACAAGATGCGGATCGTGCCCGGCACCCTGTCGAAGGCGATGTCGGTGGCCGGCGGCTACACGCCGCGCGCGATCGTCGCACCGATCGTCGGCACCTTCTACGCCAAACTCGGCGAGGGCGAGTAGCCCCCGCCGAGCGGTTCCGCGGACACGAAGCCGACCGTCAGCGCTTCTCTCGCCAGTTGCGCTCGAACGGCAGTCGCCAGGCGTGCGGCGCGATCAACTGGTGGATCTGGTTCGGTCCCCACGATCCCGGCGCGTAGGGCTTGACGGTCGGCGGGTCCTCCATCAGCGGCGCCGACCGCTCCCACAGCGACTCGATGCCCTCCGCCGTGGTGAACAGCGTGTGATCGCCGTTCATCGCGTCGAGGATGAGCCGCTCGTACGCCTCCAGGATGTCGTCGGTGCGCTCGGTCTCCACGGCCGAGAACTGCATGGACAGTTTGTCCAGCCGCATGCCGGGGCCGGGCCGTTTTCCGTAGAACGAGAGCGACACGCGTGATTCGTCGGCGAGGTCGAACGTCAGATGGTCGGGTCCCTCCGTCCCGATCCCCGACCCCGCCGGGAACATCGACTTCGGCGCCTCTTTGAACGCGATGGAGATGATGCGCTGCCCCTCGGCGAGCCGTTTGCCGGTGCGGAGGTAGAACGGCACCCCCGCCCAGCGCCAGTTGTCGATGTGGGCCCGCAGGGCGATGAACGTCTCGGTGTCCGACTCCGGGTCCACCCCCTCCTCACGCCGGTACCCGGCGTACTGGCCGCGGACGACGTCCCCGGGCAGCACCGGTTCCAGCGACCGGAACACCTTGTTCTTCTCCTCGGAGATGGCCCGGGGTTCCAGCGCGGTCGGCGGTTCCATGGCGACGAAGGCCATCACCTGGAACAGGTGGGTCACCACCATGTCCTTGTACGCCCCCGTGGGCTCGTAGAACGCGGCGCGCGCATCCAGTCCGAGCTTCTCCGGCACGTCGATCTGGATGTGGTCGATGAAGTTCCGGTTCCAGATCGGTTCGAACAGACCGTTCGCGAACCGGAACGCGAGGATGTTCTGGGCCGCCTCCTTCCCCAGGAAGTGGTCGATCCGGAAGATCTGGCTCTCGTCGAAGGTCTCGTGCAGTTCGGCGTTCAACGCGACCGCCGACTCCAGGTCCTCGCCGAAGGGCTTCTCCATGATGACCCGCGCCCGGTCGACCAGCGCCGCGGCGCGCAACGTGTCGATCACCTTCGGCGCGGCCTTCGGCGGCACGCTGAGATAGTGCAGGAGACGGGCGTCGTCGCCGAGCCTGGCCCGGCTCTCGGCGACCTTGGCCGCCAGTGCGGCCGGCCCCGCGGACGTCGGCACGTAGTGCAGGCAGGACTCGAACGCCGTCCACTGCGCTTCGCTGAGCTTCCGGGCTCCGACGGCGGCGATGGATTCGCGGGCGAACGTCCGGAACTCCTCGTCGTCCATGTCTTCGAGACTGGTCCCGATGACCTCGATCTCCGGAGTGAAGTCCAGGCCGACGAGATGCCCCAGGCCGCAGAGGAGCTTGCGTCGGGCGAGGTCGCCGGTGGCGCCGAACAGCACCACCACCACGGGATCGCCCGGCGGACCGTGCCGCGTGCGAGACGTGGGACTCGGGTAGGCGATCGTCTGTGCGGGGCGGGAGCCCTCCGCACCGGAGCTTGTGGGTGTCGTCACAAGGTCCATGCTCGCACCGTCGTCTACCGGGCGCGAGCCGAAGAGACGAATCCGGTGGCACGGAGGCACCCGCCCTCCGAGGGACGTAGGCTCGAATCCCGTGGAAGACAAACTCGTCTGGATCGACTGTGAGATGACGGGCCTGGACACCGGCTCGGACAAGCTCATCGAAATCGCCGCTCTCGTCACCGACAGCGACCTGAACATCCTGGGCGACGGCGTCGACGTGGTGATCCACGCCGACGACGCCGCGCTGGCCGCCATGCCTCCGGTCGTGGTGAAGATGCATCGCGAGTCGGGCCTCACCGAAGAGGTCCGCGCGTCGACGGTGACCGTCGCCGAGGCCGAACAGCGGGTGCTGGCGTATCTGCGCGAGCAGATCCCCGGCGGCGGAGTCCCCCTGGCCGGCAACTCGATCGCCACCGACCGCGCCTTCATCTCCCGCGACATGCCCGAGCTCGACGCCTTCCTGCACTACCGCATGGTGGACGTGAGCTCGATCAAGGAACTCTGCCGCCGCTGGTTCCCGGCGATCTACTTCGGGCAGCCGCAGAAGGGGCTCGCCCATCGGGCGCTGGCCGACATCCGCGAATCGATCCTGGAGCTGCGGTACTACCGCAAGGCGGCGTTCGTCCCCGAACCCGGACCGGACTCGGCGACGCTCACCGCGATCGTCACCGAGCTCGGACCCGCCTGAGACCGGCCCGCTCTCCCGGACCCGCCCTCTCCGGGGCTGTTGACCTGCGAAAACGCCGACGAGACTTACCGATTGGTGTTTCACCCCGGGTTCCGGCTAGAGTATTGTCCTGGCTCGCGAGGAACGCCACAAGCGCGACGGACGAGCCGAGATGGTGAGTGTAGTTCAGTTGGTAGAGCACCAGGTTGTGATCCTGGCTGTCGCGGGTTCGAGTCCCGTCACTCACCCCGAACAGAATCGGCCCGGACCTGCGGAGACGCGGATTCGGGCCGATTCGCATCCGTCCAGGGTGCGTCCGGTCCTGCGGTGTGCATCCGGGATGATGCTCGCCGACTGGGCCGCTCCCCGGAGCGCTGCTCGTCAGGATGTACACGAATCCGGGGCTCCATCTGGCAGACAGCCTTGTGCACCCCCGTTTTCGTGCACATCCTGACTGCGACACAGGCCGGCCGGGAACACCGGGCCGCCTCACCGGCCCGGGTTACACTGGCCGCCCCCGCCGGACTGTCGGAGGGAACCGACCGAGGAGCATCGACATGGCGGGATTCGAGATCACCGTGACACGGGAGATCGCCGCACCGGTCGAGGTGATCTGGTCGGTGCTCACCGACCTCGACGCCGCACCGACCACCCTGACCGGCGTCACCGCCGTCGAACGGGTCTCCGGCGACGGCTACGGCGTCGGCACGCGCTGGCGGGAGACCCGCCTCGTGCTGAAACGCGAGGCCGTCGAGGAGATGTGGGTCGACGAGATCGATCCTCCGCGCCGCACGGTGATCCGCAGCCAGAACCACGGGACCCTCTAAGCGACGACCTTCTCCCTCACTCCCGCGGTGAACGGCACCGCGCTCACGATGACGTTCACGGGCGAGTCCGTCGGCGGCGGCGTGCTCGCCGCAGCGATCGGCAGGTTGACGGCGAAGCTCGGCGAGCGCATCACCCGATCCATGCTGGAACAGGATCTCGCCGACATCGCCCGCGCCGCCGAATCGCGCTGACCACCGGATCGGCGGTCCGAGCGGGAGCCGCCGGGATCCGGCCGCCGACGACGAAGCCGAGAAGCGACACGCGCACCGCGAGAACGTCGCCCGTCCGCACCCCGGGTGCGCAAGACTGGCAGGTATGAGCACGGCCCCCTCACCCGGAGATCCTCGACCGGGCGCCGGTGAGCCCCCGGCGAGCTGGGCGCACCTCGCGCCCTGGCTGGACGACCGGCGCACCGACCCCGAGTTCTTCTGGCTCGACGACGACCCGTCCGCGGCCGACCCCGAGGTCCTCCGCGCCCACTGCGCCCTGATCGCGGTCCTGATCACCGAGACCCAGGACGACGTCCCGCTCGGCGAACTCCTCCCGTTCCTGCCCGACGACGTCGACCTGATCCCCGACGAGAACCTGCCCTCGCGCACCGCGAACTGGCTTCTGCAGTCGTCCAACTTCACCACCGCGCGGATCAAACCCGCCACCACCGCGGGCATCCTGAGCCAGCGTGGCATGGGACTCGGCTCGGTGCAGCCGCTGCTGACCACGCTGATCGCCCTGTCCGTGCCCGGTCCCGGCGCCGAACTGCACGGCACCGCGCCGCACGAGGAGAGGCGGAACGACGCCGCTCGGCACCGCGCCGAGGCGATCCTCGACGACCTCGCGGTGATCGCCCGCTGGCAGTCGGCGCTCGGTCGACTCGACACGCCGCTGCTCGCTCCGCTGCCCGCCTCCGCCCCCGCCGACGTGGCCGCCGCCCGAGCCCGACTCGAATGCGCTCACCGCCGCCTCCCCCGCGCTCGCCGACCGCCTGCCCGGCCGCGTCGCCGACGAGTTGCACGCTCGCCTCGACCGGCTCGCCGAACGCGATCTGGAGGTGTTCACCGCTCGACGGCTCCACGACGACCGCGTCCGCCTCGACGACCTCGCCGAACGCTTCAGCGTCTCCCGCGAACGCGTCCGCCAGTACGAGGCCCGCGCCCTGGACGACCTCCGGTCCTGGCTCGCCGAGAGCCCGGACGCGCAGTCCCTCGTCGACGCCCTGGTCCGGGTGATCGGCACGGTCCGGCCCCTGACCGAGGTGATCGACGCCGTCCCCGCGGCCGGCGACCCGGTCGACGCCGTCGGCCTCCCGCTCTGGCGGGTGCTGCTCGGCATCGGCGTGCCCTTCGAGGTCGCCGGAGCCTGGGCGGCGGCCCCGACGATGCAGGCGGCGCGCGAGGCCTCCGCGGAACTGGCCCGGAGCCTCGCGGACGAGTTCGGCGTCGTCGTGCCCGGGGCACTGCGACGCCTCGGCCCGGAGGGCGTTCCGGGGACGGGCGAGGAGTCGTCGGACCCCGGCGTGTGGGCGGCCGACTGGGCCGAGGAACTCGGCTACGTGCGCCACCGGGACCGGATCCTGCTGGACACCGCCACCGTCGAGGACTACGCCGCCGCCGTGCTGTCGATCCACGGCGAGCCGATGACCCCCGACCAGATCGTGGCGACCTTCCACGTCGAGCGCTCCGCGCGCTCGCTGGTCAACCAGATGACCGGTGACGAGCGCTTCCAGCGCGTCACCCGCACCCAGTGGGGGCTGCGTCTGTGGGGCGGCGGCGAGTACCGCTCGATCCGCAATGCCATCGGCGACCTCCTCGACGCCCGCGGCGGCCGGATCCCGGTGACCGAGCTGATCGACGAGGTGTCCGCGGCGTACGACGTCAAGGCCGCCAGCGTCGCGTCGTACGCCTGCGCACCGCCGTTCACCACGCTCGACGGCGTGGTCAGCCGCGCCGAGCACTCGCCGCAGCCGAAGAAGTCGACCGCCCAGACCCGCAACCTCTACCGGGTCGGGGATGCGTGGAAGCTGCGGGTCACGGTGACCAGGGAGCACCTGCGCGGCAGCGGCACCCCGCTCCCCGTCGCCCTGCCGGTCGCCTTGGGGCTGGAACCCGGGGAGACCCGGCGCCTGGACTCGCCCGACAATGCGCAACCGCTCTCGTGGACCGCACTGCAGCCGACGCTGGGCAGCACGCGCCGCTTCTACCTCGCCCTCGGGATCGACGAGGGCGGCGAGGCGTTCTTCGTCTTCACCGACGACGGCCGGTTCGACGTCGAACCGCTCCGCGCCGAGACCGAGCGTCTGCCGCTGCTCCTCGCCGCGGTCGGGCTGCCGCCGACCGACGACGTCGCCGCGGCGCTCGCCCTGCTCGCCACCGCCGTCGGACTGCCCGCCCAGAGCAGCATCGCCGACCTCTGCGCGGCCCTCGCCGCACGCGGTGAGGACGCTCTCGCCGACCTGCTGTCGCCGGACCGCTGATCGACGGGCCGCACCGATACGCACGTCTGTTCGATTCCTGTCGGAGTGTGCGGCTACAGTGGGCCCACATCGGAAGCTCGACGAGAAGGACCCCTCATGCCCCCGCGCCGCCACTCGGCCGCTGCCGAGTCACTGACTCCGGACGACCTCGCGAACCTCACGGCCGCCCTGGCCGACGGCAGGCGGGCGACCGTCTACCTGCGGGAGGGGACCCCGAGCCTCGGTCTCGCGGCGGGCAGTTCCGCGCGGGTGATCTCGGTGGACGGCGGCACCGTCGTCGTGCGGCCGCGCGGCGTCGACGACGAACTCCCCTACGAGGCCGACGAGCTCCGGATGACCAAGGACGCCCCCGAACCACCCGCGCCGAAGCCGTCGGCGAAGAAGGCCGCTCCGACGGCACGCGCCACCGGGACACCGGCGACCGCACCGAAGCCCGCCGCCACCCCGAAGCCCGCCGACGCGACGAATCCCGCGGCAGCGAAACCTGCTGTGTCGAAACCTGCTGCGGCCAAGCGCACCGGACCGAAGGCCGGCGCGCTCAAGTCGGTCACCGTCACCCTGTACGGCTCCCCCGAGAACGAATGGTCCGTCGCGCTCACGCGCGGCGCCCGGAAACCCCAGCGGACCCGCGCGGTGTCCCCGGAGGCCGCCGACGCCGCCGTCCGCGAACTGGGCGACCAGATCTGCGCCGACGCGGTCAGCGGTCTGCTGAACGCCGCACGCGAGGAGGCCGCCCGCCGGGTCGAGGAGCTGAGCCGCGAACTGGAGGCGGCCCGGCAGGCCCTCGCCGCCCTCGACAAGAATCCGCCCCTCGACGAGAATCCGCGCTGACCCCCGGTGCGACGACGTCGAACCGGCTCAGACCCACGGTGCGGCCGGGAATCCCGTCCAGCGGAGCTCCGGCGGGAGATGACTCATCTCGTTGACCATGACGATGCTCGGCGGCGCGCTCGGCCGGTACTCGATCACCGTCAGCGCGGTGTTCGCGCAGTTCAGTCCGAGCCACCGCACCGGCGGCGCGTCCAGCGCGTCCCGGAGGAGCCAGGCGATCGGGTACGAGTGCGTGACGAGGACTTCGTGCCGGTCCTCGTCGTCGACCGGCGGGGTGGCGAATCGCGCGGTCAGGCGCTGAGCGATGCATCGCCCCTCGGCCGCCTCGGCCGGGTCGTAGCCGTCGAAGAACGGCACCCACGACGGCGGGGTCTCCTCCGGCTCCGGGACGTGGGGGACGTGGTCGATCAGTTCGTCGGCCGGCGCCACGGACGCCGTACCGCTCATCACCAGGTCGAGCATCCGGGCCGTGTCTCGGGCGCGCGGCAGCGGTGAATGCCACATCGCGTCGATCCGGACGCCGTCGAGGCGCCGACCCAGCAGACGCGCCTGTTCGCGCCCGACGTCGGTGAGGTTCCCCCACGCGTCGGCGGCCCCGTGACGCGCGAGGTACAGACGTCTGGTCGCCACGGGCTCGTCCCCTACCCCGCCGCCGGACGGTTCTCGGCCGGGGCGACGGTTCCCGCGGCGCAGTCCAGGTGCACCCGTCCGCCGTTCGGGATCCGGTCCAGCGCTCCGGCGACTCCCAGCACGGCGGGGATCCCGTACTCGCGGGCCACGATCGCCGCGTGGGACAGCGCCCCGCCCGTCTGTGTGACCACTCCCGCGGCGAAGGCGAACAGGGGGGTCCACGCGGGGTCGGTGTACGGGCAGACGACGATCTCGCCCCGGCGCACCGCCGAGAAGTCGGCGGGACCGCGTACGAGGCGGGCCGGACCGGTGACCTGACCGGGCGACCCCGGCGTCCCGGTCAGGACCTGCGGGGTGCCGCACCGCGCCGCCGCCGTATCGGGATGCGGCGGCGGCGCGGTCACCGGCCGGGCCTGCAGCACCCACACGGCATCGTCGACGACGGCCCACTCGACGTCCTGCGGTCCGCCCCGCAGGTCCGCGATCCGTCGCCCCAGGCGGGCGAGGCGCACCGCCTGTTCGTCGTTCAGGGACGGCACGTCCCGATCGGCGGCCGGGACCTCGGAGGCGACGACGCCGCCGGGCGCGAGGTCGATCCGGGTCCGTTTGCTCCCCGGCGCGCAGACCACCGTCCCCGCGGCGGCGACCTCGTAGGAGTCGGGTGTGACGGTCCCGCCGACCACGGAGATCCCCAGGCCCCAGGACGATTCAATCCGGACGGGTTCGGCGGCGTGCTGCGGGGTGAACAGCACGCCGGAGACCTCCGCGGGGACGACCGGCTGCACCAGGACCGCCATGTCGCCGGGCTCGACTCCGGCACCCGCCATCCGGCCCAGGTACGTCCGGACCCGCCCGGTCCGCGCCGAGTCGCGGCACTCGGTCACGGCCGCACAGACGTCGTCGACGCCCCGGACACCGAGGAGGCTCTCGTACTGGCCGGCCGCCGAGACGCCGTCCGCGTCCTCGTGCGCCGCCGAGGACCGCACGGCCACGGGGACGTCGCCGAGCCCGCGGAGTCCACGGGCGATCACCGCCCGCAACCGTTCCCCCGACCCGTCGTCGTCGGTGACGACGAAACCGTCGGGCACGGGCAGTCCGGCACGCAGCAGGTCGCCGAGCGCGGCGGCCTTGCCTCCGCAGCGCGCGACCGTCGCCGCGCGAAGAGTCGTCGACATCCTCGGCACCCCGTCCCCGTCATCGTGTCAACATTTGATTGACAACCGACGCCGAGACTAGCAGACTCCGAACCCATGGGAACGAACGACGAACGGTCGGCGGCCGACGACGACCGGGCGCAGGCCGAACGCGAGGCGCAGGCCCGCGACCGCCTCCTCGCTCACGGCGCCGACGCTCTCGCACCGCGGCCGTGGCGGCCGCCGCCCATGCCGCCGTCGGCGACCGAGCTGACGCAGTACGCGGTGTCGCGGGCGGGCGACCTGAGCCGGGAGGAACTCCTGAGCGCGCTCACCCTGCTCCCCGCTGCTCGCGCCGAACAGGACGGGATCGAGTCGGGCCTGCTGTTCCTCGCACGCAGCGAGGGGCTGACCTGGTCGCAGATCGCCGAGGCCATGGGATTCCGCTCCCGGCAGGCCTGCCAGCAGTACGCGGATCGGCTGAACACACGAGGAGAGAATCGACCATGAGCCATCGCTCGACACCGGATCTGCTCACACTGCACGCCGTCCGCGTGCTCGGATACGCCGACACCGACGCCGTGGCCGCCCGCGCCGGAGTCGACGTCGACGAGGCCGCACGGATCCTCGACGACGCCGAACGCCGGGGCTGGGTGCAGCGCACCTCCTTCGCCGATGCCGGGGGATGGTCGCTGACCGAGACGGGGCGGGAGGCCGGCGAAGAGCAGCTCGCGGTCGAGCGCAGGCACACCGATGCCGGGCGCATCGTGGGCGCCGCGTACCGCGACTTCCTCCCCCTCAACGGCCGGCTCGTCCGGGCCGTCACGGACTGGCAGAATGCGGCCGAACGCCGCCGACCGGTTCGCCCCCAACGACCACGCCGACCCCGAATGGGACCGGAGGGTGCTCGACGAACTCGCCGCGGTCGGCGCCGAGGCGGCCCCGATCCTCGACTCGCTCAGCGCGGTGCTCGCCCGGTTCGACGGATATCTCGCCAGATACCGCCGCGCGTTGCGGCGCGCCGAGGCCGGCGAGCGCGGCTGGGTCGACAAGACCGACGTCGACTCCTGCCACCGGGTCTGGTTCCAGCTCCACGAAGACCTGATCGCGACCCTGGGCATCGACCGCTACCAGGGCGACGACGGGTGACCGGACCCGGAGACCGGCGGCACCGGACGGGCGCCGCGCCGCACGACTACCGCTCCGCGGCCGGGTGCTCCGCGCTCAGGAAGTCCCGCTGGAAGATCGCCATCCGGGTCACGTCCTGATACGCGCCGTCGGCGAAGCACTCCTCGCGCAGCACGCCCTCGGTCACGAAACCGGCCTTCCGGTAGACGTGGATCGCCGCGGCGTTGGCGTTGTCGACCAGCAGATACACCTTGTGCAGATTCAGCACCGCGAACGCGTACCGCAGCACGGCCCGGGTGGCCTGGCCGGCGTAACCGCGCCCCTGACTGTCCGGTGCGACGATGATCTGGAACTCGCAGTTCCGGTGCCGGAGGTCGATGCTCACCAGTTCGACGATCCCGCAGCGGCGCCCGGCGTCGTCGATCACGAAGCGGCGCTCGGTCTCGTCGTGCAGTCGTCTGTCGTACCGGTCCTGGATCGCGGCGAGCGAATAGGTCGGTTCGACGAACCAGTACCGCATCACCTCGGGGTCGTTGAACAGTCGATGCACGAACGGGAGGTCCGCCCGCTCCAGCGTCCGCAGTGATGCCGTCATCGGCCCGCCTCTCCGTCCGGCTCGGCCGCCGCGGCCGTCGCCCGTCCTCAGCCTAGGGTCTTTCGCCGACAGACCGCGGACCGCGGCGCGGCGCGTTAGGGTCGGGACCCATGAGCAGCCCCCCGGGTTCTCCGCGCACCGCCGGTCCCGCACCGCGCCACGATGCCGCACGCACCGAGGACCGGGTGGTCCTGCGCGTGCTGATCTACTCCGACGACGCCGACACCCGCCGCCAGGTCCGCCAGGCCCTCGGATCGCGACCGCACCCGGAACTGCCCGAGATCGAATGCCTCGACGTGGCGACGGCCCCGGCGGTGCTGCGCGCATTCGATCGCGGCGGACTCGATCTGGTGATCCTCGACGGCGAGGCCGCCCCCGCCGGGGGTCTCGGCCTGGCCAAGCAGCTGCGCGACGAGTACTCGCCGTGCCCGCCGCTGCTGGTGCTGATCGCCCGCGCCGCCGACCGCTGGCTGGCCGACTGGTCGCGCGCCAATGCCAGCGCCATGCTCCCGGTGGACCCGATCCTGCTGCCGCGCATCGCCGCCGACCTGCTGCGACGCGGCCCCTCGACACCAACCCGGTGATTCACCGGGCATCCTCCCGCCGACACCACTAGTGTGTGTCACAAGTCACATCGAAGACCTGTGGCACACCGAAATCGGTTGCGGCGCCAGCCCTGTCGCCGGCCGCATCGACGACGACCGGAGGAGGATCGCCCCGGCATGAACGCCTACGTCCCGATCCTCGTCCTGGGTGCGGTCGCCCTGGTCTTCGCGGTGGTCTCGGTGGTGATCGCCTCCGTCGTCGGACCGCGCCGGGACAACCGCGCCAAGCTCGAGGCCTACGAGTGCGGCATCGAGACGCTGCCGCCCGCGGCGAACCCGGTCCAGCGTTTCCCGGTGAAGTACTACCTCACCGCGATGCTCTTCATCGTCTTCGACATCGAGATCGTCTTCCTCTACCCGTGGGCGGTCGCCGCCGACGGCCTCGGCTGGTTCGGACTGATCGCGGTGGCGCTGTTCGTCGTCAACGTCTCGGTGGCCTACGCGTACGAGTGGCGGCGGGGAGGTCTGGCCTGGGACTGAGCCGGAGGAACGCATCGATCGACGCACAGCCCACGGATGGATCGATCCGAGAACGGAGGAACCCGAACATGGGGATCGAAGAACAACTGCCCGGCGGCTTCCTGCTGACCACCGTCGAGAAGCTCGCCGGTTTCATGCGCAAGGGGTCGCTGTGGCCGGCCACCTTCGGCCTGGCCTGCTGCGCCATCGAGATGATGGCGACCACGTCCGGCCGCTACGACCTCGCGCGCTTCGGCATGGAGGCCTTCCGCGCTTCGCCCCGGCAGGCCGACCTGATGATCGTGGCCGGCCGGGTCAGCCAGAAGATGGCGCCGGTGCTGCGCCAGATCTACGACCAGATGGCCGAACCGAAGTGGGTGTTGGCCATGGGCGTCTGCGCGTCGTCGGGCGGCATGTTCAACAACTACGCGATCGTCCAGGGCGTCGATCACATCGTCCCGGTGGACATCTACCTGCCAGGCTGCCCGCCGCGCCCGGAGATGCTGATGCACGCCATCCTCGCCCTCCATGAGCAGATCGGCGACACCCCGCTCGGCGTCCACCGCGAGGCGGCGATCACCGCGGCCGAACAGGCGGCCCTCACCGCGCCGACCACCCTCGAGCTCAAGGGACTGCTGCGATGACCGCCGACCGGACCCGACCTGACGCTGCCCGATCAGACGCTGCCCGATCAGACGCTGCCCGACCGGACGACGGCGGACGCGAGGTCGGCGCGCTCGAGACCGCGGGCCTGTGCGGGGGCCTCGCCCGGCCCGACACCGTCGCGGTGACCCACGGTCTGTTCGGCGTCTCCGGCACCGGCGACACCTCCGGTTTCGGCGGCCTCGTCCGCCCGATCACCACGCCCGCCGCCGCGGAGCGTCCCTACGGCGGCTGGTTCGACGAGGCCGTCGACGATCTGCGCGCCGGCCTCGCCGCACGCGGCGCCGACCCCGACCGGGTCCTGGAGAAGGTGGTGATCGACCGCGGGGAACTGACCCTGTCGGTGTACCGCCGGGGACTGCTCGTCGCGGCCGCCGCCCTCCGCGACGAACCGTCGTTGCGCTTCGAACTCTGCCTCGGCGTCAGCGGGATCCACTACCCGGAGATGACCGGCCGGGAACTGCACGCGGTGTACCCGCTGCGCTCGATCACCCACAACCGGCTGCTCCGGCTGGCGACCACCGCCCCGGACTCCGATCCGCGGATCCCGAGCCTGATGAGCGTCTACCCCACCGACGACTGGCACGAGCGCGAGGCCTACGACTTCTTCGGCATCGTCTTCACCGGCCACCCGTCGCTCACCCGCATCGAGATGCCCGACGACTGGGAGGGCCATCCCCAGCGCAAGGACTACCCCCTGGGCGGGATCCCGGTGGAGTACAAGGGCGCGACGGTGCCGCCCCCGAACCAGCGGAGGTCGTACCGATGAGCCCTTCGACAGGTTCGGGGCGGACCGATCTCGGGGATCGGCGAAACGACACCGGAGAACGGGAGTTCGACGTCGGCGGCCGCGACTGGCACGACGTCGTCGACGCCGTCACCGGTTCGGCCGAGGAGCGGATCGTGGTGAACATGGGTCCGCAGCACCCGTCGACGCACGGCGTGCTCCGGCTGATCCTGGAACTCGAGGGCGAGACGGTCACCGAAGCCCGCTGCGGGATCGGCTACCTGCACACCGGGATCGAGAAGAACCTGGAGTACCGCACCTGGACGCAGGGCGTCGCGTTCGTGACCCGGATGGACTATCTGGCCCCGTTCTTCAACGAGACCGCGTACTGCCTGGGCGTGGAGAAGCTGCTCGGCATCACCGACGCGATCCCGCCACGCGCCAGTGTGATCCGGGTGCTGCTGATGGAGCTGAACCGGATCTCCTCGCATCTGGTGGCCCTGGCCACCGGCGGCATGGAACTGGGCGCGGTGACCCCGATGTTCCTCGGTTTCGGGGCCCGCGAGACCATCCTCGACCTGTTCGAGGAGATCACCGGCCTGCGCATGAACCACGCCTTCATCCGGCCCGGCGGCGTGGCCGCCGACCTCCCCGACGGCGCCGAGAAGCGGATCGCGGAGGTGCTCGACGCTCTGCCCGCGCAGCTCGGCGAGGTGGAGACGCTGCTGACCGACAACTACATCTGGCAGGCGCGGACCCGGGGCGTCGGCTATCTCGACCTGACAGGCTGCATGGCGCTGGGCGTCACCGGACCGGTGCTGCGGTCCACCGGGCTGCCCCACGATCTGCGCAAGACCGCCCCGTACTGCGGCTACGAGAACTACGAGTTCGACGTCGTCACCGACACCGCATGCGACTCGTACGGCCGCTACCTGATCCGGGTGCAGGAGATGTACGAGTCGATCGGGATCGCCCGGCAGTGCCTCGACGCCCTCGAACCCGGACCGGTGACGATCGACGATGCGGCGATCGCCTGGCCGGCCGACCTCGCGGTGGGCCCGGACGGCCTCGGCAACTCGCCGCAGCACATCGCCGAGATCATGGGCGTCTCCATGGAGTCGCTGATCCACCACTTCAAGCTCGTCACCGAGGGCCTGCGGGTGCCGCCCGGCCAGTGCTACGTCGCGGTCGAGGCGCCGCGCGGCGAGCTCGGGGTCCACCTGGTCTCCGACGGCGGGACGCGCCCCTACCGCGTGCACTTCCGTGACCCGTCGTTCACCAATCTCCAGGCCGTCGCCGCGATGTGCGAGGGCGGTCTGGTGGCCGACGTGATCACCGCCGTGGCCAGTATCGATCCCGTGATGGGAGGGGTGGACCGATGAACCAGCGTGGACCGACGACCGCCGAACCGGTCTTTCTGCAGATCACGCCGCCGGGCGCGTTCAGCACGACGACGCCGCACCCGCCGGTCGCCTTCTCCGGTCCGGCACGCTACTCCGCCGCCGACGAGGAGGCCCTGCGCGCCGACGCCGCCCCGATCGTCGCCCGCTACCCGCAGCCCCGCTCGGCGCTCCTCCCGCTCCTGCATCTGGTCCAGGCCCACGACGGCTACGTGACCCGCGCCGGGGTCGGCCTGTGCGCCGACCTGCTCGATCTCACCCCGGCCCAGGTGTCCTCCGTGGCCACCTTCTACTCGATGTACCGGCGCGAGAAGACCGGGGAACACCTGGTCGGCGTCTGCACGACGACGCTGTGCGCCGTGCTGGGCGGCGACGCGATCCTCGCCGGACTCACCGACCGGCTCGGGATCGCGCCCGGCGACACCACCGACGACGGCATGGTGACCCTGCAGCGGATCGAGTGCAACGCCGCCTGCGACTTCGCCCCCGTGGTGATGGTGAACTGGGAGTTCTTCGACGATCAGACCCCCGAGTCGGCGGCCCGCCTGATCGACGACCTGCGCGCCGGGAACCCGGTGCAGCCCAGTCGCGGCCCGGACCGGCTGTGCTCGTTCCGGGAGAACGAGCGCCTGCTGGCCGGGGCGGCCCCTTCGACGGGCTCAGGGATCGGATCCTCACGCTCTGAGCCGTCCCCGTCGCTCCCCGAGCCGCCTCAACCGCTCCCTGAGCCGTCTCAGCCGCTCCCCGAGTCGTCTCAGCTGCTCCCCGAGCCGTCTCAACTGCTCCCCGAGTCGTCTCGGCCGCTCCCTGAGCCCGTCGAAGGGTCCGCGCAGTGATCGCCGTCGACCTGCCCCCGGCCGAGCCGGAGCCCGCGCAGACCCCGGTTCTGAGCAGGTACTGGTCCGACGACGAGTCGTGGACTCTGACCGGGTACCTCCGCCGGGGCGGCTACCAGGGCCTCAAGGCCGCGCTCCGGATGCCGCCGGACGACGTGATCGAGCTGGTGAAGACCGCGGGCCTGCGCGGACGCGGCGGCGCGGGCTTCCCGGTGGGACTGAAGTGGAGCTTCATCCCGCAGGAGCGGCCCGGCGCCGGGAGCGAAGCGAGCGGGCCGAATCGGGACGGCGCCGGGAGCGAAGCGAGCGGGCCGAATCGGACCGGCGCTTCGAAGCCGCACTATCTGGTGGTGAACGCCGACGAGTCCGAGCCGGGGACCTGCAAGGACATGCCCCTGATGCTCGCGACGCCGCACATGCTGATCGAGGGCATCGCGATCGCCGCCTACGCGATCCGGGCGCGGCACGCCTTCGTCTACGTCCGCGGGGAGGTGGCCCCGGTGATCCGGCGGCTCCGCGAGGCGACCCGCGAGGCCTACGACGCCGGGCTCCTCGGCCCCCGGGTCCTCGGTTCCACCCTGGATCTGGAGCTGGTGATCCACGCCGGGGCCGGCGCCTACATCTGCGGGGAGGAGACGGCGCTGCTCGATTCGCTGGAGGGCCGGCGCGGACAGCCCCGGCTGCGTCCGCCGTTCCCGGCCGTCGCCGGGCTCTACGCGAGCCCGACGGTGGTGAACAACGTCGAGTCCATCGCCACCGTGCCGTCGATCCTGCGCAACGGCGCCGACTGGTTCCGGTCGATGGGCACCGAGAAGTCGGCCGGATTCACCCTGTACTCCCTGTCCGGGCACGTCGCCCGGCCCGGCCAGTACGAGGCGCCGCTGGGCACCACCCTGCGTGAGCTGTTGGATCGGGCGGGTGGGATCCGTGCCGGTCACCGGCTCAAGTTCTGGACGCCGGGCGGGTCGTCGACCCCGATCTTCACTCCGGAGCATCTCGACGTCCCGCTCGACTACGAGAGTGTGGCCGCGGCCGGGTCGATGCTCGGGACCAAGGCGCTGCAGATCTTCGACGAGACGGTGTGCGTGGTGCGGGCGGCGACCCGCTGGACCGAGTTCTACGCGCACGAGTCGTGCGGCAAGTGCACGCCCTGCCGCGAGGGCACCTACTGGCTGGTGCAGCTCATGCGGCGCCTCGAAGCCGGGGACGCGACCGAGGACGACCTGGAGACCCTGACCGATCTCACCGACAGCATCGTCGGGAAGTCGTTCTGTGCGCTCGGCGATGCCGCGGGCAGTCCGATCCTGAGTTCGCTGAAGCATTTCCGCGACGAGTACCTCGCGCACTTCGCCCACGACGGCCATCCGGGCGGGTGCCCGTTCGATCCGTCCAAGGCCACGGTCTTCGCCGATCGCACGACCCCCTCCGCCGACCGAGCGGTCCCTTCCGCCGACCAAGCGGTCCCCGCCGATGATCGAGCGGCCTCCTCCGATGATCGCGCGGCCTCCTCCGATGATCGAGCGGAGTCGAGATCATGACCGTCACCGAACCCCGCCGCACCGACGCCGCCGAGGACCTGGTCACCCTCACCGTCGACGACGTCGAGGTGTCCGTCCCCGCGGGCACCCTGGTGATCCGCGCCGCCGAACTGATCGGCGTGGCGATCCCGCGCTTCTGCGATCACCCGCTGCTCCCGCCCGCGGGCGCCTGCCGCCAGTGCCTGGTGGAGATCGAGGGGCAGCGCAAACCGATGGCGTCGTGCACGGTGACCGTCTCCGACGGCATGGTGGTGCGCACCCAGCACACCTCGGCCGCGGCCGCCCGCGCGCAGCGCGGCGTGATGGAGTTGCTGCTGATCAACCATCCGCTCGACTGCCCGACCTGCGACAAGGGCGGCGAATGCCCGCTGCAGAACCAGGCCGTGTCGGCGGGACGGCCGAAGTCGCGGTTCGACGGCGTCAAACGCACCTACACCAAGCCGGTGCCGCTCTCGACGGAGGTGCTGCTCGATCGTGAACGCTGTGTGCTGTGTGCCCGCTGCACGCGGTTCTCGAACGAGATCGCCGGGGATCCGCTGATCGAACTGGCCGAGCGCGGCGCCCTGCAGCAGGTGTCGGCGTACCAGGACGAGCCCTTCGAGTCGTACTTCTCCGGGAACACCGTGCAGATCTGTCCGGTCGGCGCGCTCACCGGCGCGGCCTACCGGTTCCGCGCGCGGCCCTTCGACCTGATCTCCTCCCCCGGCGTCTGCGAGCACTGCGCGGGCGGCTGCGCGCTGCGCACCGATCACCGGCGCGGCACCGTCCTGCGGCGGCTCGCCGGCGACGACCCCGAGGTGAACGAGGAGTGGAACTGTGACAAGGGTCGCTGGGCCTTCGCCTACACCCGGCTCCCCGACCGGTTCACGACGCCGCTGGTCCGCGACGCCGACGGTGTCCTGGTGCCCGCGTCGTGGCCGCACGCCCTCGCCGTCGCCGCCCGCGGTCTCGCACCGGCCCGCACCGGGGTCCTGGTGGGCGGACGCGCCACCGTGGAGGACGCCTACGCCTACGCGAAGTTCGCGCGGACCGTCCTGCGGACGAACGACGTCGACGCCCGCATCCGCGAGCACTCGGACGAGGAGAGCGCGTTCCTCGCCGCGCACGTCGCCGGTTCCGGGATCGGACTCACCTACGCCCGACTGGAGCAGGCGACGACGGTGGTGCTCGCCGGACTCGAGCCCGAAGAGGAGTGCGCCGCCCTGTTCCTGCGGCTGCGCAAGGCCGTGCGCAGGCACGGGATGCGCATCGTGACGCTCGCGCCGTGGCTGAGTCCGGGCACCGCGAAGCTCACCGCGAGCGTACTGGTCTGCCGCCCCGGGGAGGAGGCCGACGTGCTGTCCGGTCCCGAGGTGGCCGACCTGCTCGCGGCCCCGGATTCGGTGCTGCTGGTCGGCGAACGGCTCGCCGGTTCCCCCGGCGCCCTCGCCGCCGCGGCCCGGGTCACCGAGACCACCGGTGCCCGCCTGGCCTGGGTGCCGCGGCGCGCCGGGGAGCGGGGCGCCCTCGACGTCGGCGCCGCCCCGGATCTGCTGCCCGCGGGTCGGCCGCTCTCGTCGGGGATCGCCCGGCGCGACCTCGCCGCGATCTGGGGGTCCACCCCGCCCTCCGAACCCGGCCGGAGCACCGACGCCATCCTGGCGGCGCTCGCCTCCGGGGAACTCGAGGCGGTGATCACCGGCGGCGTCGACGTCGACGACCTGCCCGATCCGGAGGCCGCCGCCGCAGCTCTGCGGCGCGGTTTCACGGTGAGCCTGGAGCAGCGGCCGTCGTCGGTCACCGAGTTCGCCGACGTGGTGTTCCCGGTGGCCGCGGTGGCCGAGAAGAGCGGCACGTTCGTGACCTGGGAGGGTCGGCCGCGCCCGTTCGACACCGCGCTGCCGCCCCGTCCGGACCGCACGCATCCGCTCTCGGATCACCGGGTGCTGCACGCGCTCGCCGCCGAGCTCGGCGCCGACCTGAACTGCGACTCGGCCGAGGCGATCCACCGGGAGTTCAGCCGGATCGGTCCTTGGCGCGGCAATCGCGCGACGCTGGAGCCGCGGACGTCGACGCGGGCGTTCGTCGCCGACTCGGCGCGCTCGACTCAGCCGACGGTGAAGTCTGCAGCTGAGCCGGGCGAGGCGCCGGCCGAGACCGTGTCGAAGCCCCGCCCGACGCTCGCTCTCACCCTCGCGACCTGGAAGCTCCTGCTCGACGCCGGACGTCTGCAGGACGGCGAACCGCACCTGGCCGGGACGGCGCGGCGGGCCGTCGTCCGGCTGTCGCCCGGGACCGCACGGCGGCTCGGTCTGGCCTCCGGTGATCCGGTCACCGTCGCCACCGATCGCGGCGCGCTCACCCTCCCGCTGCTGCTCACGGCCATGCCCGACGACGTGGTCTGGGTGCCGCAGAACTCTCCCGGCGCCCCGGTCTACCGGACGCTGGCCGCCACCGCGGGCAGCACCGTCACGGTGTCCGCGGGCACGGAGCTCCCGGGCGCAGGGTCCCCGGGCGCAGAGTCCCCGGGCGCAGGACCCTCGACGGAGGCGAACCGGTGATGCTCGCCGCGGACCGGGAGTTCCCCGCCCTCACCGACTTCGGTCACGACCCGTGGTGGCTGATCCTGGCCAAGGCGATCGCGATCTTCGCCTTCCTGGTCCTCACCGTGCTGGTGGCGATCCTCGCCGAACGCAAGGTGATGGCCCGCATGCAGCAGCGGCTGGGCCCCAACCGCGTCGGCCCCGGCGGCCTGCTGCAGAGCCTGGTCGACGGTGTGAAACTCGCCCTCAAGGAGGGCCTGACCCCGGCGGGCGTGGACAGGCCGCTGTATCTGCTGGCGCCGGTCATCGCGGTGGTCCCGGCGATCATGGCCTTCGCGGTGATCCCGATGGGCCCGATGGTCTCGGTGTTCGGGCATCGGACCCCGCTGCAGCTGACCGATCTCCCGGTCGCGGTGCTGTACGTCCTGGCGATCACCTCGATCGGCGTCTACGGCATCGTGCTGGCGGGCTGGTCGTCGTCGTCGACCTATCCGCTGCTCGGCGGTCTCCGGTCGACGGCCCAGGTGATCTCCTACGAGATCGCGATGGGCCTCGGTTTCGCGACCGTGTTCCTGCTGTCGGCCACCATGTCGACATCCGGGATCGTGGCCGGGCAGCAGAGCCGCTGGTACGTGCTGGTGCTGCTGCCATCGTTCGTGGTCTACGCGATCGCGATGGTCGGCGAGACCAACCGCGCGCCGTTCGACCTCCCCGAGGCCGAGGGCGAACTGGTCGGCGGCTTCCACACCGAGTACTCGTCGTTGAAGTTCGCGATGTTCATGCTCGCCGAATACATCAACATGGCGACGGTGTCGGCGCTGGCCACCACGCTGTTCCTCGGCGGCTGGCAGGTGATGTGGCCGATCAGCCTGATCCCCGGCGC
Source organism: Gordonia sp. (in: high G+C Gram-positive bacteria) (assembly GCF_047600385.1). GTDB lineage: Bacteria > Actinomycetota > Actinomycetes > Mycobacteriales > Mycobacteriaceae > Gordonia. Next base: position 3,665,699 of record NZ_JASGKZ010000001.1, read on the forward strand.
GAACTCCGGCTGGGTGCCGCTGGTGTGGTTCGTGTTCAAGATGTGGTGTTTCCTGTTCGTCTTCATCTGGTTGCGCACCACCCTTCCGCGCCTGCGCTACGACCAGTTCATGACGCTCGGCTGGAAGGTCCTGATCCCGTTCGCCCTGGCCTGGGTGATGGTGGTCGCGGTGATCGTGCAGGCCACCCGCGGCCTGTCCGGCACCGTCACGGGGCTGATCTTCGGCGCCGTCGGGATCGTGGCCACCGCGGCGCTGGTGGCCACGATCGCCAGGGTGGTCGGCGGGTCCGCCGCGCCGCCGCCCCCGACCCCGGATCCGGCGGCGCCCTTCGACCCGATGGCCGGCGGATTCCCCGTGCCGCCCCTGCCGGGCCAGGTGGTGCCGGGGTCCCGGCCTCACTCGATCAAGGAGAGCACCGATGCCTGAGCTGCCCACGCCCCCGCTGCCCACACCCGTCGCCGGTTTCGCGGTGACCTTCGGAACCATGTTCCGCACGCCCGTGACCGAGCGGTATCCCGAGGAGAAGCGGCCGCCCGCGGCCCGCTTCCACGGCCGCCACCAGCTCAATCGCTACGCCGACGGCCTGGAGAAATGCATCGGATGCGAGTTGTGTGCGTGGGCCTGCCCGGCCGACGCGATCCTGGTGGAGGGCGCACCGAACCAGGAGGAGGAACGGTATTCGCCCGGCGAACGCTACGGCCGCGTCTACCAGATCAACTATCTGCGCTGCATCGGGTGCGGACTGTGCATCGAGGCGTGCCCGACCCGGGCGCTCACCATGACCGACGACTACGAGCTCACCGGACCCAGCCGGGCCGGTCTGATCTACGAGAAGGATCAGCTCCTGGCACCGCTCGACGACGACATGACGCCGCCCCCGCACGACATGGCGCCGGGGACCCGACCGGAGCACTACTACCGGGGCGAGGTGACGGCCCGGTCGGCCGAACCCGCCGACGATCCCGTCGGGCCCGACGAGGAGCCCCGGTGACTCCCGCCGCGCTGATCGCCGGCACGTCGATCTCCGATGCCGCGACGAGTCCCGTCGTCCTCGCCGCCGGGACGGCCCAGACGGGTCTGGGCGAGGCCGTCACGTTCTGGGTGCTCGCCGCGACGGCGGTGGTCGGGGCGCTCGGCGTGGTGCTCTCCCCCCGGGCCGTCTACTCGGCGGTGTTTCTGGCGATGACGATGATCGTCCTGGCGGTGTTCTACGTGATGCAGGGCGCGCTGTTCCTGGGGGTGGTGCAGATCGTCGTCTACACCGGCGCGGTGATGATGCTGTTCCTGTTCGTGCTGATGCTGATCGGCGTCGACTCCTCGGACTCCCTGGTGGAGACGATCCGCGGGCAGCGTCTGCTGGCGGCCGGGCTGGGCGCCGGGTTCGCGGTCCTGCTGATCGCCGCGCTCGGGCACGCCGCACTCGGCCCCTTCCACGGCATGGAGGAGCGGGCCGCCGCGGCGCAGACCGACGGCTCGGTGCGGGCGCTGGCCGAACTGATCTTCGTCGACCATCTGTGGGCGTTCGAGCTCACCGGCGCCCTGCTGATCACCGCGACGCTCGGGGCGATGGTGCTCGCGCACCGGCAGCGGCTGTCCCCGAAGCTCGGTCAGCGCGAGCTCTCCATCAGGCGTTTCGCCGACGGCGCCCGGGCGACGCCGCTGCCGCCGCCGGGTGTCTTCGCCCGGCACAACGCCGTCGACGTCCCCGCCCTGGAACCGGACGGGAGCCCGTCGAAGCAGTCGGTCAACGCACTGCTCACACCGCGGGATCCGGCCGCGGACTCGGGCTCGGGCGCCAGACAGGTGGGCTCGGCGGCGGGAGGCGAGCGATGAACCCGGCCGGCTGTCTCTTCCTCGCGGTGGTCCTGTTCGCCGTCGGCGCCGCCGGGGTGCTGCTGCGGCGCAACGCGCTGGTGGTGTTCATGTGCGTGGAGCTGATGCTCAACGCCGCCAATCTCGCGTTCGTCACCTTCGCGCGCATGCACTCGAGTCTCGACGGTCAGGCGGTCGCCTTCTTCACGATGGTGGTGGCCGCGGCCGAGGTGGTGGTGGGTCTGGCGATCATCATGGCCATCTTCCGAGCCCGGAGATCGGCCTCCGTCGACGACGCCGACCTGCTGAGGCGGTGACGCGATGGACACGGTGGTCCCGGACCTCGCAGTCCTGAACGCCGCGGCGCTCACCGGCGGCTTTTGGGCGGGACTGCTCTGGGCGATCCCCGGTCTGCCCGCGTTCGGTGCGCTGACGCTGCTGCTCGGGGGGCGGCGGACGAACGCCTGGGGGCACCTGGCCGCCACCGGTCTCGCCGGCGCCGCCGCCGTGGCGGGCCTGGCGAGCTGGTTCGCCATGCTCGGCCGCGACACCGCCGGACGCACGGTGATCGCGGGCGGCTGGGAGTGGATCCGGGTCGGCGATCTCCGTGTCGAGGCGGCGCTGCGGCTGGACCAGCTGTCGATGTGCTTCGTGTTGCTGATCACCGTGGTCGGGACGCTGATCCACGTCTATTCGCTCGGCTACATGAGAACCGACTCGGGTCGTCGTCGGTTCTTCGCCTATCTCAACCTGTTCCTGGCGGCCATGCTGGTACTGGTGCTCGCCGACGGCTACCTCGGGATCTACCTCGGCTGGGAGGGCGTCGGCGTGGCGTCGTACCTGCTGATCGGGTTCTGGCAGCACAGGAAGTCGGCGGCCACCGCGGCCAAGAAGGCGTTCGTGATCAACCGTGTCGGCGACGTCGGGTTCGCGATCGCCCTGATGCTCATGTTCGCGACCTTCGGTTCGGTCGGCTTCGCCGACGTGTTCGACGACGCCGGCGCGGCGAGTCCGTCGACGCTCACCGGGATCTGTCTGCTGCTGTTGCTGGCCGCGTGCGCCAAGTCCGCGCAGGTCCCGCTGCAGGCCTGGCTGCTCGACGCCATGGAGGGCCCCACCCCGGTGTCCGCGCTGATCCACGCGGCCACCATGGTGACCGCGGGCGTCTACCTGATCACCCGGTCGGGCCCGCTGTTCCATCTCGCGCCGACCGCCCGGACCGCGGTGATCGCGGTCGGCGCGGTGACCGTCCTGGTCGGGGCGATCATCGGCTGCGCCCAGGACGACATCAAGAAGGCGCTGGCGGCGTCGACCATGAGCCAGATCGGTTACATGATCCTCGCCACCGGGCTCGGCCCGATCGGTTCCGTGTTCGCGATCATGCACCTGCTGACCCACGGCTTCTTCAAGGCCGGGCTGTTCCTCGGCGCAGGTTCGGTGATGCACGCGATGGACGACGAGACCGACATGCGCCGCTACGGCGGCCTCGCGCGGCTCCTGCCGATCACCTTCGTCACCTTCGGCGTCGGCTGTCTGGCCCTGATCGGGATCCCGCCGTTCTCCGGTTTCTTCTCCAAGGACGGGATCATCGAGACCGCGCTCGCCGCGGGCGGGGTGCGCGGGCCGATCCTGTTCGCGGTGCTGGTGCTGGGCGCCGGGATCACCGCGTTCTACATGACGCGGGTGACGGTGATGACCTTCTTCGGCGAACCGCGCTGGTCGAGCGACCCCTCTCGCGAGTCGAACCGCCCGCGCCCCCACGAGTCTCCGCTCTCGATGACGCTCCCCATGATCGTGCTGGCCGTCGGCTCGCTGCTCCTGGGCGGAGCCCTCGCTCTCGGCGGGACGCTGGAGCACTGGCTGGCCCCGGTGGTCGGCGAGCCCGAACATCGCCAGGCTCTGCTGCCTGCGGCCGCGGTGACCGTGATCGTGCTGGTCACGGTGCTCGCCGGCGTCGCACTCGGCTGGCTCCGGTACGGGCGGAATCCCGTCCCGGTCACGGCTCCCGACGACGTGTCGCCGCTGACCGTCGCCGCCCGCCGAAGCCTCTACGGGGATGCGGTCAACGAGCGGGTGTTCGAGGGTGTCGGCCGGGCGGCGGTGCGCGGCGTCGTCGTCTTCGAGGAGGACGGACTGGATCGGCTGCCGTCCGGCGTCGGCGCCGGGGTGACCGGACTGTCGCGGCTCACCCGGCGTCTGCAGAGCGGTTACGTGCGGTCGTATGCGGCGTCGATCCTCGGCGGCACGATCCTGATCGGCGCGATCACGTGGGTGGTGAGTTCGCTGTGAGCCTCTCGGTTCCCTGGTTGACGATTCTCTGGCTGATCCCGGCGGTCGCCTCCGCGGTGGTCGTCGTGCTGCCGCCCCGTGCCGCCGAACTCGCCAAACGGCTCGGCTTGGGGGCGGCCGCGGCGACGGCGGTCTGGGCCGTGATCGTGGCGGTGCGGTTCTCTCCCGGCGGCGCGGGCGGGCAGCGTTTTCAGCTGGTCGAGGACGTGAGCTGGATCCCGGCGCTCGGCGCCCGGTACACGCTCGCGCTCGACGGCATCGGTCTCGCCCTGGTCCTGCTCACCGCACTGCTGACCCCGCTGCTGCTGCTCGCGGCCTGGCGGGACGTCGACGGCGACGGCCACGGCCACGACGACGACGGATCGGCCCCGCGCCGCGTGCACGCCTACTTCGCGCTGTTCCTGGCCATCGAGGCGATGGTGCTGATCAGCTTCGTCGCGATCGACGTGCTGCTGTTCTACCTCGTGTTCGAGGCCATGCTGATCCCGATGTACTTCCTGATCGGCGGGTACGGGGTCTCGACTCCGCTCGACCGGCGAAAGGACACCGACCGGCGAAGGAACGGCGACCAGCGAGGAGACGGCGACCGACGGAGGGACGGCGACCAACGAGAGGACGACGACCGGCGGGGAGACGCCGGGCGGCGGGGGTCGTCGCAGGCGGCGGTGCGCTTCCTGCTCTACAACCTGCTCGGCGGCCTCGTGATGCTCGCCGCGGTGATCGGTCTGTACACGGTGAGCGCCCGCACCGGAAGCGGGACCTTCTCGCTCACCGCGCTGAGCACCATGGCCGAGCGCGGCGAGTCGGCCGCGTCGTCGACCACCCTGCACCTCCTGTTCCTGGGTTTCCTCTTCGCGTTCGCGGTGAAGGCTCCCCTGTGGCCGCTGCACGGCTGGCTGCCCGACGCGGCGGTCGCCGCCACCCCGGCGAGCGCGGTGCTGATGATGGCGGTGATGGACAAGGTCGGCACCTTCGCCATGCTGCGGTTCTGCCTCGGACTGTTCCCGGAGTCGGCGGCCGTGTTCGCGCCGATCGTGTCGGGGCTGGCCGTGGTCTCGATCCTGTACGGCGCGATCCTGGCGATCGGGCAGACCGATCTGATGCGGCTGATCTCCTACACGTCGATCTCGCACTTCGGGTTCATCGTGCTCGGGATCTTCGCGCTGACCGCGCAGGGGCAGTCCGGTTCGGCGCTGTACATGGTCAATCACGGGATCGCGACCGCGGCGCTGTTCCTGATCGCCGGATTCCTGGTGACCCAGCGCGGCAGCCGGCTCATCGCCGACTACGGCGGCGTGCAGCAGGTGGCGCCGGTCCTCGCCGAGACCTTCCTGGTCGCCGGGCTCGCGACGCTCTCGCTCCCCGGTCTGGCGCCGTTCGTCAGCGAGTTCCTGGTGCTGATCGGCACCTACGTCCGGTATCCGGTGGCCGCGGTCCTGGCCGCGGGCGCGCTGGTGCTCTCCGCGCTGTACATCCTGTGGACCTACCAGCGGATGTTCGGCGGCCCGGTCCGGCTCCCGGGTCCGCGCGACGACGAGGGGTCCGGTGCGACGTCGATCCGCGACCTCGGGGTGCGGCAGAAGGCCGTGGTGGCGCCGCTGCTCGCCGCGCTGCTGGTGCTCGGGCTCTTCCCCGGGCCGATCCTGGATCTGGTGGATCCGGCGGTGGCGCACACCGTGACCGGCCCGGAGAACCCGTCCGCCACGGCCGGAGGTGCACGATGACGACCCTCGCGATCGAGACCCTCGCCGTACAGACGCCGAGCATCGCGTACTCGCGGCTCGCCCCGATGCTGATCGTGTTCGGGGCGGCCGTGGTGAGCGTGCTGGTCGAGGCCGCGCTGTCGGCGGCTCCCGGGGTCACCGGGGCGTCCGCGGCCGCCGTCTCACGGCTGCGCCACCGGATCCAGCTGACGCTGGCGTCGGCGGCACTGGTCGTCGCGTTCGTCGGCGTCGTCGTGCTCGCTCTGCGCGGGACCGAGGCGGAGTCGACCGTCTCCGGTGCGGTCGTGATCGACGGTCCGAGCCTGTTCCTGCAGGGCACCGTGCTGCTGCTCTCGATCGCCGCGGTGGCGTTCATGGGCGAACGCCGGCTCGACCGGGTCTGGGCGCCGACCGAGGTGCACACCGCCGCCGGACTCCGCGTCGCCGCCGACGGCACGGGCCGACCGGACGACGATCTGCCCGCCGACGCGTTCACCCCGGCCGCCGCGACGGTGCCGGGATCGCCGGACGAGCTGGCCGCGGCGCGGTTCGCGATCACCACCGAGGTGTTCCCGCTGACCCTGTTCGCGGTGGGCGGGATGATGCTGTTCGGAGCGTGCGGCGATCTGCTGACGATGTTCATCGCACTGGAGGTCCTCTCCCTGCCGCTGTACCTGCTGTGCGGGCTGGCCCGGCGTCGTCGTCTGCTGTCCCAGGAGGCCTCGCTCAAGTACTTCCTCCTCGGCGCGTTCGCCTCGGCGGTGTTCCTGTTCGGCGCGGCCTTCGCCTACGGGGCCACCGGCACCCTCGCGCTCGACGGCATCGGTCGGGCGCTCGCACACGGGTCGGCGGACCGGACGCTCGCCCTGATCGCGGTGGTCCTGGTGTCGGTGGGGCTGCTGTTCAAGGTGGGTGCGGTGCCGTTCGGGTCGTGGGTGCCCGACGTCTACCAGGGGGCGCCCACCCCGGTCACGGCGCTGATGGCCTCAGCCACCAAGGTCGCCGCCTTCGGCGCGCTCCTCCGGGTGCTGCACGTCGGCTTCGCCCCGCTGGAACCGGACTGGCGGATGCCGATGTGGGCGGTCGCGATCGCGACCATGGTGATCGCCACGTTCATGGCGGTGACCCAGAGCGACGTCAAACGCATGCTCGCATACTCGTCGGTGAGTCATGTCGGCTTCGCCCTGGTCGGCGCGATCACGCTCGGGACGGCCGGGATCGGCAGCACCCTCTTCTACGTGGCCGGTTACGCGCTCGCCGCGTTCGGCGGATTCGCCCTGCTCGCCGTGGTGCGCGACGGGACGGGCCGGGAGGAGGCCGCGCTGTCGGCGTGGGCGGGGCTCGGTCGTCGTCGTCCGCTGGTCGGGCTGTTGATGTCGTTGTTCCTGCTCTCGTTCGCGGGGATCCCGCTGACCAGCGGATTCATCGGCAAGTTCGTGGTCTTCGCCGCGGCGGGCGGCTACGGGGCCTGGACGTTGGTCCTGGTCGGCGTGCTGTGCAGCGCGGTCGCGGCGTACTTCTACGTGCGGGTGATCGTGTCGATGTTCTTCGCCGAGGCCCCCGACGAGGCTCCCGACGTGCTCACCCCGAGCGCCCTGACCACGGTGCCGATCGGGGTGTGCGCCGCGGCGACGGCGTTCCTGGGGTTCTTCCCGCAGCCGCTGCTCGACCTCGCGGCCGCCGCCGGGGACTTCCTCTCCTGAACCCCGGGCCCGAGCGCCGGAACGCGGACCCGGGGTTCGCGAGGGCGAGTCAGGCCTTCGGGGGCTCGTCGTACGGCGCCACCGGATGACCGGCGGCCCGCCAGGCGCTGAAACCGCCCGCCACGTGCGCGACGTCCACCCCCATCCGGTGCAGACTCGCCGCCGCGAGCGCCGAGCGCCAGGCCGAGCCGCAGTACAGGATCAGGCGGCGCCCGTCGTCGAGGGCCGGGCGGTAGTAGGGGCTCGCCGGGTCCACCCAGAACTCGAGCATCCCGCGCGGCGCCCGGTACGCGCCGGGGATCGTCCCCTCGCGGGCCCACTCCTGCGGTTCGCGGATGTCGACGAAGCGCACCGACTCGTCGTCGAGCAGGTCGGCGGCCGCCGCAGGCGACAGCGGCGGGACCGTCGCGTTCGCCTCGGCGACGAGGTCGGCCGCACTGCGGTCCATCGGGGTTCCTGGGGCTCGGGACATGACTGTTCTCCTACTCGGTCGCACCCTCGGGTACATCTTGTATCTATTATGTACCGCAGTGCTCGCACGAATATCGTGAAAGACTCCGAAGCGAGGGAAGGACACCCATGACCAGCGCCCTGACAGAACTGCCGATCGTCGACATGTCGCTGCTCGACGGCGACGAGAACGACCGCGCCGCCTTCGGAGACGCACTGCGCATCGCCACGCACGACGTCGGCTTCTTCTACCTGGTGGGACACGGTGTCGACCGCGACGTCCGCGACCGGCTCTTCGAGACCGCGCGGGCGTTCTTCGCCCTCCCCGACACCGACAAGTTCGGCGTCGAGATGCTCGCCAGCCCGCAGTTCCGCGGCTACACCCGGTTCGGCGGCGAGTACACCCAGGGCGCGATCGACTGGCGCGAACAGATCGACGTCGCCGCCGAGTACCCGTCGCTCGGCGACGATCCCGCCTACCTGCGCCTGGACGGCCCCAATCTGTGGCCGCTGAGCCTGCCCGGTTTCCGCGAGGTGATCACCGACTGGCAGGCGCGGTGCGGCGCACTCGGACTGCGCCTGATGCGCGAGTGGGCGCGCAGCCTCGGCTCCCCCGCCGACGTGTTCGACGACGCCTTCGCCGAGCGGCCGTCGACCCTGCTGAAACTGGTCCGCTACCCCGGGCGCCCGGAATCGGCCGACCGGCAGGGCGTCGGCGCGCACAAGGACCCGGGCGTGCTCACCCTCCTGCTGGTCGAACCCGGCAAGGGCGGCCTGCAGGTGCAGCACGGCGACGGCTGGATCGACGCCCCGCCGGTCGAGGACGCCTTCGTGGTGAACATCGGCGAGCTGATGGAGTTCGCCACCGACGGCTACCTCAAGGCCACCATGCACCGGGTGCAGTCGCCGCCGGAGGGCACCGAACGACTGTCGGTGCCGTTCTTCTTCAATCCGGCGCTGTCGTCGCGCATGCCCCGCGTGACCCTTCCGCCCGAGTTCGCCGCCCAGGCGCCGGGCGTCACCGAGGATCCGGCCAACCCGATCTCCGGCACGTTCGGCGAGAACATGCTCAAGGCCCGACTGCGGGCGCACCCGGACGTGGCGGCCCGCCACCACGCCGACCTCCTCGACTGAGCACCGCCGTACCGTGAGGCGCCGTCGTACCGCGGGGTTCGCGGCCCGCATCGACGCCTTCACGCTGCGACATCCGAAGACCGGCTTCCCCCTGGCCGTCCTGTACAAGTTCTTCGACGATCAGGGCGGCTACCTGGCCGCCCTGATCGCCTACTACGGCTTCGTCTCGCTGTTCCCGCTGCTCCTGGTGATGACGACGGTGCTCGGCGTCGTCCTGGAGCACGACGACGCCCTGCGCGGCCGCATCGTCGACTCGGTGCTCGGCCAGATCCCCGTCGTCGGCGATCAGCTCGGCGACCCGACCGGGCTGAGCGGGGGTTTCGTCAGCGTCGTCGTCGGGCTGGCCGGCGCGATCTACGGCGGGCTCGGGGTCGCGGTGGCCTGCCAGAACGCGATGAACGTGATCTGGGCGGTGCCGCGGAACGCCCGCCCGAATCCGATCCTCGTGCGGGTGCGCGGCTTCGTCCTGCTGATGACGGTCGGGGTCGCGATGGTCGGGCTGGTCACGCTCGGCATCGTCGCCTCCCGGACGCACGCGGGCCGGATCACCGACCTGGTGACCCTGGCCGGCACCACGCTGCTCACGCTCGGCGTGTTCGTCTTCGCGTTCCGGTTCGGGACCGCCCGGAAGGTGAGCGTCCGCGACGTCCTGGCCGGGGCCGTGGTCGCCTCGCTCGGCTGGCAGACCCTGCAGCACTTCGGCCGCGAATACGTGGAGCAGGTGATCGCGCGGGCCGGGGCGGTGACCGGCGTCTTCGCCACCGTCCTCGGCCTGATCGCGTTCCTCTACCTCGCGGCGGTCACGGTGGTGATCAGCATGGAGATCAACGCGGTCCGCGTCGACGAGCTGTATCCGCGTTCACTGCTCACCGAGTTCACCGACGACGTCGTGCTGACGCCCGGCGACGAGCGCACCTACACGCACCTGGCGCAGGCCCAGCGCAACAAGGGATTCGAGACCATCACGGTCGAGTTCTGCAATCCCCTCGACCCGGAGGGGACCAACGATCCGCTGATCGCCGAGAGAACCCGGCGGCGGGACGACGGGTAGCGGGCCCTTCGCTCCTCGCGGCAGAGAGCGGGTCGGCTCAGGCGGGAATCTCCAGATGAAGGAGCGGATAGGGGCGGCCGTCGCCGTCGAGTTCGCTCCGGCCCGCCTGCACGAAACCTCGACTGAGGTAGAAGCCGAGCGCTCCCGCATTCTGTTCGTTGACATCCGCCTCGGTCACGCCGTGTCGCGCGACGGCCTCGTCGAGCAGCGCGGTACCGACGCCTTTGCCGCGAGCCGAGTCCGACACGAAGAGCATCTCGAGACGTCCCTCGGCGACTCCGGCGAAGCCCACCGGTCCCCCATCGGTATCGGCGACGAGTATCGAGACGGCCGGAAGATACCCGGAGATCAGACCGGCTTCGATGCGCTCGAAATCGGACTCGTCGAGAAAGTCGTGTGTGGCGCGGACGGCGCTACGCCAGATCTCCACGAGTTCCGGATACTCCGTCGAGCCGCGTGACGGACGGAGGAGGAATCGGGGAGCGGGCTCGTTCATCGGTCCATCATCGCATCGCCCTCATGAGGTCGATTCTCCCCCGACGGCACCCTCGGTCTCGGGACGCCAACCGAGAGCCGGAGCCACATGCGTCGCGAACGACTCCAAGACGTGTGCACAATAAGCGACCCCCAGCTGGTTCGGGACGGTGAGCAGCAGGGTGTCCGCGGCGGCGATCGCCTCGTCCTTCGCCAGCTCCTCGACCAGCCGGTCCGGCTCCGCCGCGTACGAACGCCCGAAGCGCGCGGTGCCGCCGTCGAGACGACCCACCTGGTCCTCGGCGTCCCGGCCGCGCAGACCGAAGTAGGCGCGGTCCCTGTCGTCGACCAGCGCGAAGATGCTGCGGCTGACCGAGACGCGCGGTTCGCGTCCCCAGCCGTGCCTGTCCCACTCCTCGCGGAACAGCTGGATCTGTTCGGCCTGCAACCGGTGGAAGGGCACGCCGGTGTCCTCGGTGAGCAGCGTCGAGCTCATCAGGTTCATCCCCTGGCGCGCGGTCCACTCGGCGGTGGCCCGGGTGCCCGAACCCCACCAGATGCGTTCGCGCAGGCCCGGTGCGTGCGGTTCCAGCGGCAGCAGTCCGGGCGGGTTCGGGAACATCGGTCGCGGATTCGGCTCGGCGAAGCCCTCGCCGTCGAGCATCCGCAGGAAGACGTCGGTGTGCTCCCGGGCCATGTCGGCGTCGGTCCGTCCCTCGCCCGGTCGGTGGCCGAAGTACCGGTAGCCCTCGATCACCTGCTCGGGCGAGCCGCGCGAGATGCCCAGCTGCAGGCGGCCGTCGGCGATCAGATCGGCGGCCGCGGCGCTCTCGGCGGCGTACCAGGGGTTCTCGTAACGCATGTCGACGACTCCGGTGCCGATCTCGATGCCGGCTGGTCCGTGCGCCGATCGCGGCGAGCAGCGGGAACGGCGAGGCGAGCTGACGGGCGAAGTGGTGCACCCGGAAGTAGGCGCCGTCGACGCCCAGTTCTTCGGCGGCCACGGCCAGCTCGATGGACTGTTTCAGGGCGTCGCCCGCGCTGCGGGTATGCGACCCGGCGCCGGTGGACCAGTGCCCGAAGGAGAGGAATCCTATTTTCTTCATGACATCCATAACCGTACCGTGGTCCGTTTATATTCCGGCGGTGGGTTCCGAACCGATGTCGCAGCCGTCCCGACACCGCGACACGCGGCACTCCGCCGTCCCGGACCACGGCACCGAAATGCCCTTGGACCTGGTCGAACGGGACGAAAGTCCCCACCGATAGCCTCGAAGACGGGCACGGTCTCCGACCGCGGAGACAGCAGCGGATCCCGACGGATCCCCGCATTGGTGAACCCACGACCCGAGAGGCACGACCATGAAGAAGTCTCTGAAGCGGACCGTCGCGGCGCTCGCCGCCGGTGTCGTCGGCGCCGGCGCCCTGCTCGCTCCCGCCCCCGCGACCGCCGCGGCTCCGGGCGACCTGCAGATCCTCGGCGGCGCCGTCTGCACGTTCGGCGCATGGCCGGGCAACCCGCTCCCCCTCTGGCAGACCCGACGAACTCTCGGAGTGAAGAACACCGGCGGCACCCCCCTGACCGGGGTCCGGGTGACCCGGGTCGGCGGCACCGCGAAGACGGTCCGGGTCGACGGCGACCGGCCCGGCGTGCTGAAGCCCGGCACGTCGTCCATCACCCATTCGATCAGGACGAAGGGCTGCCGACCGGGCACCTCGATACTCGGGTACGCCCAGGCCGCCCAGGCCGAGAATCCGCTGAACAACGCCGGATTCTGGGTGAACTGGAAGGACGCCCTGCCCGAGAGCAGCTGAGACCGGGTCGTCGTCGGGCCCGAACGACGACGACCCGCAGCCCGGCATTCCTCCCAGGTCCCTCGTACCGGGCTTCGACCTCCCCGCTACGATTCCGGAACGAATATTCGGCGTCGACGCCGAAACCACCGGCGTGAGGTGCCGTGGGCACCGGACAGGACCTGGCAGTGGATGGATTGAACGAGATACTCAGCGCGATATCGAAGGTGGTGTGGGGACCGTTCGTCCTCATCCCGTTGCTCCTGGGCACCGGCGTCTACATGACCTTCCGGCTGGGCGGCATCCAGTTCGCCCGCACCGGCGCGGCCCTGCATCTCGGTCTCATCCGGCGCCAGGACGACGGCGCCAGCGGCGACGTCTCCCAGTATCGTGCGCTCGCCACCGCGATGGCCGCGACGATCGGCACCGGCAACATCGCCGGTGTCGCGACCGCGATCGCCCTCGGCGGCCCCGGTGCCATCTTCTGGATGTGGGTCAGCGGCGTCTTCGGCATGGCCCTGAAGTACAGCGAGTCGTTCCTGGCCGTCCGGTTCCGGACCGTCGACGAGCACGGCCACCGCAACGGCGGTCCGCAGTACTACCTCACCAAGGGCCTCAAGGGGAGATACCTCGGCCCGATCGGCGTCGTCCTGGCCTGGGCGTTCACCCTCTTCACCATCCTCGCCAGCTTCGGCATCGGCAACATGGTGCAGGCCAACTCGATGTCCGAGGCGATGAACGACACCTTCTCGATCCCCACCTGGGTCACCGGCCTGGTGGTCTCGCTGGTCACCCTGGCCGTGCTCATCGGCGGCATCAAGAGCATCAGCAGCTACGCCGCCCGGATCGTGCCGGTCATGATCGTCGTCTTCATCATCGCCCAGGTGTGGGTCCTGGCCGCCTTCGTCACCGAGATCCCGGCCGCCGTCGCGACCATCCTGTCCGACGCGTTCACCGGCACCGCCGCCGCGGGCGGCTTCCTCGGCGCCACGGTGATCGCCGCGATCCAGTTCGGCCTGGCCCGCGGCCTGTTCTCCAACGAGTCCGGCATGGGCTCGGCCGCCATCGCCGCCGGCGCCGCGCAGACCAGCCATCCGGTGCGACAGGGCCTGGTGTCGATGACCCAGACCTTCATCGACACCATCATCCTGGTGACCCTCACCGCGCTGGTGATCGTGGTCTCGGGGGCGTACGAGAAGGTCGACGACGCCGGTGCGGCACTCACCGGCGTGCGCCTGACCACCGATGCGTTCAACCAGGGCCTGCCCGGCAGCACCGTCGGCGGCTACGTCGTCTCCTTCTGCCTGCTGCTGTTCGCGCTCACCACCCTGTGGGGCTGGTCGTACTACGGCGAACGCGCGATCGAGCGGGCCGTCGGCACCCGGGCCGTCCTCCCCTTCCGGCTGGTGTGGGTGGTCATGGCCTTCGTCGGCTCCACCATCCCGCTGGAGATCGTCTGGACCTTCGCCGACATCATGAACGGCTTCATGGTGATCCCGAACCTCATCGGCATCCTGATCCTCTCCGGCCTGGTGGCCCGGGAGACCAAGAAGTACCTGTCGTTCGACCCGAAGCTCGCCGCCACGCAGCAGCAGATCGACGAGCACTTCCTCGACGATCCCGGCTACCGGGAATGGCGGAACAACGAGCGCGCGATGGACGGCGAGCCTCCCCTGTCCGATCCCCCGGGATCGCCCGGCGGCGCGGCGTCGTCGTCCGTCGGCCTGCTGGAGAAGCAGGCGGCACCGGCCCGGGTCGACGACACCCCGCAGGGAGGGACGGGAGCCGCCGGCGCCTTGCCGATCCTGTCGCTGGTGTTCTCCGTGCTCGGCCTCGGTCTCGTCGGCGTGGTGCTGGGGCATGTCGCGCTGGGCCGGATCGGTGCACAGAACGACCAGCGGGGTCGTGGACCGGCGATCGCGGGCCTGGTGCTCGGATACCTCGGGCTGGCCGTGCTCACGATCTGGATCGTCGCACTCCTGATGGCCTAAAACCGGACGACGACGACACGCCGAGCCGGCGACGGGATGCGATCCCGTCGCCGGCTCGGTGCTTTCGTGCCGCGGCACGATGTCCGAGAACTTGCACACTCCGCACTCTCCTCCGCGGACATGATGAACGTGTCACACCTCACATCGACACAAGGAGAGAGATGACCCTCACCACACCGGAAGAGCTCGACGCCACCTCGGCCGCCACCATGGCCGTCCTGCAGAGCCACATGCGAGCCATGTCCACGATGGATCCGGCCGTGATCGCCGCCGACTACGCCGAGGACTGCGTCGTCCACACCAGTTTCGCCGAGGGGCCGGTGGTCGGGCGCCAGGGCGTCGAGGAGTGGGTCGAGACCGAGCTTCCCGCCATGATGCAGACGCTCGGCGCGCCGCGTGACGGCGTCGAACCGGTCTACACCCTCACCACCCTCACGGCGAACGGCGAGTACGGCTACCTCGTCGTCGATCTGCAGAACGGCGCCAAGGGCACCGAGACCTACCACTGCCGCGACGGCGAGATCCTCTTCGAGAGCGCGACGTTCTTCCTCTGATCGACGCCGAGTCCGATCACTGCGCCTCCAGCGCGACAGCACCGAACGAGACCCCGAACCATACGCACCAGAGCACGACGGCGTCGTACTCCGCCAGATCCCACGTCGGCGGGCAGTCGGTACACCTGGTCACCGCGGTTCCCCTTGATGTCGCCGAGGTCGACATGCGGCGCCCGGCCCGCGGTGAGCCAACCGTCCCGCCCCGGAATCGCCTCGCCCGCCGACAACCAGACGTGTACGTCGGGGCCCGACGTGGTACTCAGGTCCTCGATCGCCAGCAGTCTGGTCCCGTCCGAGACCTGGATGATCGACGCCTTCCCGGTCGTCTCGTGCTCGTGGCTGAGGAACGTCCCCGAACGCACGACGATCGGCCCCCGCGACATCACCTCGAACATCTCGGACGCCTCGGCTCGAGATGCCTCGGTCTGAGATTCCACGGTCCGGTCCGCCTCGGCCGGTGCACGGGTGGTGGCCGACGGGATCACGTCGGCCACCTCGTGATTCACCCAGAACAGCCACGGCTGGAACAGCGCAGCCCCCCCCACCACAGAGCGACGACGATCACCCCCGCGACCGCACCGAGGATCCACCGGGTACGACGACGCAGCCCGCCGATTCGCTGGACCGGTCGGCGATTCCGGCCGGTCGAGACTCGCGCGGCGGCTCGGGGTCTGCCATACACCGACGATACGGCCGTCTTCCGCCCAGATCAGGAAGAACACCGGATTCATCCGGTTATCACTTCGGGATACCTCGAATTTCTCGACACTTTCTCCGGCTCACGCACCCGGAGTTCATCGACAGCATCCCGCGAAAACCAGGCCGTGAGGACACCTGTCTGCCGACTACCGACGACCTGCCACCACACCGTCTGTCCGACCCGGAGCTTATATGTACTTCTCTGCCGCAAAGCGAGGTGCCATCGACTCCATCTGGCTCATCACTTCGGCGATCGCAGCCGGCTGTTGATCCGGCGGGTACTTGTACTTACGGAGCAGCCGTTTGATCGAGGTCCGCAACTTGGCGCGGACGTCTTCGCGCACGGTCCAGTCGACCCGAGTGTCGCGCCGCATGGCGGCCACCAGGTCCCTGGCGATCTGTGCCAGCACGTCGTCGCCCATCACATCCACGGCGGACTCGTTCTGATGCACGACGTCGTAGAACGCCAGCTCGTCGTCGGAGAGCGGCGGGTCGAACGACTTCCCGCGGTCCGCCTCCGACGTGACGTCCTTGGCCATGTCGGCGAGTTCGGCGAGTACCTCCGCCGCGGTGATCTGCTGATTGGTGTACTTCATCATCAGTTCGTTGATCCGCTGCGAGAACTGCTTCCGGCGGACCTCGTTATTGCCCGTCGCTTTTCTCGCCCCCTCTTGCAGACTCGCTTTGAGCGCTTCGATCGCGAGGTGGACCTTCGACTCCGACTGCGCGTCGTGTACCCATTCCGGTGTCAGATACTGCAGGTCGGGAAGCTCGAGTCCGGCTTCGCGGTAGATGTCGATCACGCCGTCACCTGTCGCGGAGGTGACGATGAGGTCGCCCAGTCGACGCCGGATCTCGTCGGGGATCGGCTCACCGCGACTCATCCGATCGGCGGCGTCGCGTTTGGCAAGCCAGGTGCGGACCTCCTCGTAGAAGCGGACTTCGGGCCGTACCCGCTCTAAGTCCAGATTCTCCGCTCCGCCTGCGGCGAGCGCCCATACCCGGGCCAACTTGGCGCTCTTGTCCCGGAACAGGTCCCGCAACGGCCTGATGTTCGGATCGGTCGGATCCGAGTTTCCTGATGTGCTCGGCGAAAGCAGCATACTGGTGACCTCGGCGAGGGCCTTGGGATAACCGCTGGCCCGGACGGTCTCCTTCCACCTAGTACCGACGGTCCCGTCGAGCTCGGCCAACAGCGACATGACGATAGCCGTCTCCTCGGCGACGTCGCGCCCGACCAACCGATCGCCCGATGCATCCGTATCGCGGGTGAACTCCCGCAGCGCCTTGGTCAGATTGTCGGCGAGCGGCGCGTACGCCACCAGCAGACCATCCTGTTTGCCCCGGTAAGTGCGGTTGACGCGCGCCAGGGTCTGCATCAGCAGCGCGCCCTTGAGCGGCCGGTCGATGTAGAGCGTGTGCAGGGCCGGCGCATCGAACCCGGTCAGCATCATGTCTTTGACGATCACGATCTCGAGTTCGTCGTCGGGATCCTTGACCCGCTGTTTCACCGCAGCGATGGCACTGGGGCGACGCATGTGCTTCGTGATCTCGGGAGGATCCCCTGGACTGGCCGTGTAGACCACCTTGACCACGCCCTTGTCATCGGCGTCGTCATGCCAGTCGGGACGGCGATCGATCAGTTCCTCGTACAGCCTCGCGGCGATCGTCCGTGTCGCACAGACGATCATCGCTTTACCCGGTCCGCCGAGGAACGGACCCATCACGTCACGCCGCACCTCCCAGTGTTTGACGAGGTCGTCGGCGAGATGACTCAGACGTTCCGGCGCCCCGTAGACGGTGTCGAGCACGGCGACACTGCGCTGGATCCGATCCTTGTCTGCTTCATCGAGTCCCGCGGTGAGCTCGTCGGCGACGTCGTCGATCTCGTCGTCGTCGAGTCCGGGCGCACGGGCGAGCTTGATCAGGCGCGGCTCGAACGAGACCGGCACCGTCGCACCGTCGGCGACCGCGCGGTGCAGGTCGTAGACGTCGATGTCGTCGCCGAAGACCTTGCGGGTGTCTCGTTCGACCTCCCGGATCGGGGTGCCGGTGAACGCGATGAGTGTCGCGTTCGGGAGCGCATCGCGCAGGTGCCGCGCATACCCGTCGATGGTGTCGTAGTGGCTCCGGTGGGCTTCGTCGGCCATCACGATCACGTTGCGCCGATCGGACAGCAACGGATGGTCGGCGCCGGATTCCTTCTCCGACTTGGTGAGACCGAACTTCTGCAGCGTCGTGAAATAGATGCCGCCGCTGCGGCGCCCGGCCAACTCGGTCCGCAGCTCGTCGCGACTGCTGACCTGCCGCGGGTGCTCGGGCAGCAGCACCGAGACGTTGAACCCGTCGAAGAGCTGCGTGTCGAGTTCGGTGCGGTCGGTCAACACCACGACGGTGGGGTTGGCCAGCCGCGGATGACGCATCGCCTTCGCCGTGTACAGTTCCATCTCCATCGATTTGCCGGATCCCTGGGTGTGCCAGACGACACCGGCACGGCCGTCGGAGTCGACGGCGGCGACGGTGCTCGCCACCGCCTTCGTGACGGCGAAGTACTGGTGCGGTTTGGCGATGCGCATGGCCAGACCGGAGTCGGACTGGTCGTAGGCAGTGAAGTCGCGGAGCAGTTGGCCGAACCGGTCGACGTTGTAGACCCCGGCGAGGGTGGTCTTCGAGCTCGTTCATCGGTTCGCCGTCGTCACCGGGAGCGCCCAGTGCCACGGTGGCGCCGTCGTCGTCGACGTTCCACGGCGCGAAGTGGTTCCACGGCGTGAAGGGCGTGCCATACCGTGCGGTGGTGACGTCGGAGACGACGACGAGGTCCGCGAATCGGAACGCCATCGGAAACTCGCGGAGATAGGTCTGGATCTGGTTGTACGCGACCTCGCTGGTGGCGGTCGACGATCCGGCACGCTTGAGTTCGATGATCGAGACGGGGAGTCCGTTGATGTAGAGGACCACATCGAATCGTCGCTCGTGCTCGCGGCTCCGGATGGTCACCTGGTTCACCGCGTGATACTTGTTCCGGGCGGGATCGCCGGCGACGAAGCGGATCGTCGGCGTCACCTCACGGCCTTCGTGATCGATGTAGGAGATGCCGCGGTACCCGTTGACCAGGATGTCGTGGAGACGGAAGCTCTCGGTGATCGCGTCCTGCGACTTCGGCCCCGTCACATCCGATATCGCCTGGTGAAGGTACTCGATCGGGACGTCGGGATTGAGGTTCTCCAGCGCCTGCCGCAACGTGCCGAGCAGCACGATGTCACGCCAGGACTCGCGTTCCCCGCTGCCGGGTGCGACGTCCTTGCCCGCACGATACCGCCAGTCGAGCCCGGCCAGCTGGTCGAGCGTCCAGGCCTCCCAATCGTCTTCGTTCATGACTCCGGCCATGTGTCTTCGCTCCCCTCGTCCGCGTGTCGGACGTCTCTTCGTATGGCGTTCGATGTCGTCATCATGCCCCGATCTCGCGAATTCAAACATTGATCTAGGAGATAACGGTCCTTATCGAGTGGAATCATGCAAATAATCGTCAAGCTGCCGGTTCGACCTGAGGAACCGGATGTCTCATCACCCTCACGTTCCGGGACGGCCGCTACCGCAGTTGTCGACACCGCTCTGCCACTGTCCGCGTGATCATCTCCGCATCAGTCGAATCGATCGACGACACCGCACGGATCTCCTCCCAGGCAGCGGGCACCACTGCTATCAGGTCTCGCACCACCTCTGCCAAGGCCGCACCCTGCGCATGGAGCTTCCGTTCCACACGTTCGAAATCAGCCAGCCGGATGCTTTCGAAACGACGGGCACCGTTGAGTTTGAGGCTCAGCTGCTCGGCACTGCTGCCGTCTGGGTTGTACATCGCTGTCGCGACGATGTCGTAGGCCGGTGATATCCGCGGCGACCTCGGGTCGGAGTAGAGGACGGACCAGTTCTTCAGGTGTGCGTCACCGTTGCCGATCACGACGAAGAGCGCGAGGCGGCGTGCGAACTCCCGAAGACTCTCGATGTCGTGGCCGCGATACAGGAGTCCGGCCACGGTCTCATAGTTGCCGAGGTACTTGTCATCCGGATACATCGATCTGATCTGCGCCAGATCTTCGATGTGCTTGCGGCTGCCATCCGCATTGCGGTCGAATCGCTTCACCGCATACGCCCATTCCTCGGCGCTGCGCCACGCGTTGGCAGGTAGGCCATGCAGTTGATCACGATGGACCATCCGGATCTCAGGCACATCGATACCGACCGCACGCGCCAGCGACATCATCGCGAACTCGTTCGCGGGCAGTCCGGGGAACGTCGTACCCGGAAGTTTGGCGATCCAGTCTCCGTCCGCACCGTGAGCAGGACAGGTGAACCGTTCTCCTGCGCGCAGCATCGAGAACTTCAACTCGACACCAGCGAGAGAGAATCGCCACAGTGAACTCTCGTCTCGGGCCGCATTTCCTGTCTCCTCGACGGCAGCGGTGGGCAGTTCGCGATCGTCGGAATCGACTTCCGTGAACACCGCCGCTCCAGGCAGGTCGTGCCCGACGTGAGCCAGCAGTTCGAACTCACGGTCGACCGATACGTCGAGATCCCGAGCGATCCACTCCCGCAACACACCTTCCGGAAGAAGGTTCGAGAACCAAACCGGTAAGCGATTCGTTCCGCGAACGGCGGCCGTGGGGTTCTCTTCGAAGTTCAACCCGAGCACCGGACGATCGGGGTCCGCGAGGTACTGCTCATCGAAGTCGAACCAGCTCACGTTGCCGTGACGGCGCAGATGACCGACGACTCTCCCGTGAAGCGTCACTCTGAGCATCCGTGTATCGCTGGTCATCCGCACACCTCTCAGCCGACCGCCGGTGCTTCGTCTGCGTCGTCTTCCGGATCGTCGAAGACGTAGGCCGACAACGCCGACCTCGACTCGAATCCCTGCTCCCACCGCACGCGAAGGAAATCGTCGACGATCACCTGCAGATCTCGGCTACGTTCCCGCACGAATCCGATGACATCGGTATCCGCCAGTTTCGCGAGCGAAGTCTCCGAGATCGCATGGGATGCCAGTACCCGACCATCGAGATCCCCGGTGACGAGACGGTCTTCCACCTCCACTGCCGAGATGTCGGTGTCGGGTAGCAGCAGCCAACGTCCGACCTCGTTCGCCACATCGTTCGGCAACCGACCGCGACCGACGACGGACAGCAGCGCATCCCGCGGAGTCTGTACTTCGTCGAGCGCCGCGGACAGGTCGACACCGGTGAGCACGGTCCCCGACACGAGCGATCGGGGTTCGAGCGCCCACATCGCGCACGCGATGATCTTTCCGGTCGCGTGGTTCGTTCGGAACTGGCACACGTCAGGAGTCACGAGTCGATCCTCCGGCACCGCATCGAGCAGCCCGAGAAGTGTCTTATCGGCATCGTCGGGAACGACTCGTGTGCAGAGCGCCCGGGCCGCGCCGGTCGCCGATCCGAGGAACACGCTCGGTCCGGCGGTCGCCGCACGCCAGAACCATCGCTTGAGAAGCCGTCGCCGGCTCGGCTCGGAGAGGTCGTGGTGGCCGAAAACTCGTGAGAGGACGATCAGCAGATACTTGTACGGCAGGAAAGCCATGTGCGGAACCCCGGCCTCCTGCTGCAGGAAATTCACCGCTGCAGTCAACGACTCCGCGCCCAGACGGTAGGCGGTCTTGACGTCTTCGTCCGGGAAATCGCTCGTTCCACGACGTTCCGTGAACTCCAGACGGATATCGCGGGTGATGTCGGCACCGCGCCTGGCGAGCACCGCCTTCATCACGGTGTCGACGTCGATCAGACCGAAGTTTTCGGCGGCGTCGATCGATTCCGCGATCGACGCGAACGAACTCCAGTCGTCGTCGGAGGGTTCGGCCGGATGCAACGCCGCGAAGACCTCGGAACGCTTCAATCGTTTGCCGTAGTTGTTCACCCGGTCGAAGATCTCCCGGAGAACGTCCTCGTCACCGGTCGTCACCACCGATGCGGAGATCTGTGCTTTCAGGATCCGCTTGGAGACCCCGGTGGCCCGGTCGAAGTATTCTTCCGCTTCCGGCCGGTCCCGAAACCACCGCATGAGTTCCTGGAGATCGAACAGCACGGGCAGCGGGATCACGTGCGACGGTGCGGACTCCTTGGTGCGGACGACGCGCTCGTCGGTGAGATCGACGCTCAGTCCGAAGCGAGAGTCCTTACTGCCTTCCGGTGAGAAGACGTTGGCGAGCGTCGTCACCCGCTGCTGCCCGTCCACCACCCACAATGCGCTGCCGAGAGCCGGCGCGTCGATGCTGAGCGCTCCGAGCCGGACCGTTCCGGCGTCAGCTGCCCGCGACCACATCAGGAGGTTCCCGATCGGGTACCCCCGCAGAATGCTGTCGATCAAGCGGCAAGCATCTTCGAAACCCCACCGCAGCGGCCGCTGGAAAGCGGGGATTCGGACCTCACCCTGCCATGCTTTGGCGACCAGTTCCTCCACGTCGAAGACCTCAGCCTTCAGTGGCGCGCTCAAACTGCCGGACATGTGCAATCCCTCCTCATCGGTTCGATCATCGTCGCTCGGTGGCGAGCGACTCGACGGCGTGAACGAGACGTCGAAAC
Source organism: Gordonia sp. (in: high G+C Gram-positive bacteria) (assembly GCF_047600385.1). GTDB lineage: Bacteria > Actinomycetota > Actinomycetes > Mycobacteriales > Mycobacteriaceae > Gordonia. The sequence continues at coordinate 3,687,944 of NZ_JASGKZ010000001.1, forward strand.
GAGCGACTCCGCTGTGAAGCCCGTCCGACGTCGATCAGCTGTGCGAACGCCGCCTGGTGAATGGTCTCCCGGTACGACTCCGACATGACAGCGCGCAGCCGCCCTTTCGCGTCACGTCGTGATTCGGGGTCGAGGATCGGCGTCGTATCCGAGATGAGTCGATGACTGCCGACGGTGTCGATCGAGGCGAGAATCCACGCTTCGAATTCGGGAGCGGCGATCACCACCTCGGCGATCGCACCCACCTGCGTGACAGTCGATGCGAGCTCCGCGGCGAGTTCGACGACACAATCGACGTCCTTGTCATCACCGTCGCGGACGATCAGCACGCCTCCATTTCCGGGAACGCGAGCGGACTGGACGAGTATCGCCCGCTTCAATTCCTCTGGTTTACGCATCTTCGCGGAATCCACCCGGAACGGTGGAGCGACGTCCACGTATGTGCCTTGCACGGCAGCGATTTTCCGGATGAGAACCCCGATCGCTTCCTGCTCACCCTTGCCCTCGACGATCGGGGCGATCACCGGTGCTGCGTATCGGCTCATTCGGGACTCCTCACCGGTGTGGCAGGCAGGAGTTGATCGCTACGAAGCAGTTCCCCGGGAGTGTAGAGACTTTCCCGCAGTGCTATCTCTCCGCCCGCGTCCACACGCCCGACGATGGTCTCACCGCCGACGGAGCGAACCGCGAGAATCTCGTCGACGCGGAAATCGTCACGGTCCAGCAGGTCGGCACTGTGGCTGGTGACGATCACCTGTCGCCGTTCACTCGCATCGCGGAGAGCGTCCATGAGCACGGCGGCCGCCGCCGGATGCAAGGCGCTCTCCGGTTCCTCCACCCCGATCGGACCGAGGACTCGCCCCGCGCTGGCGAAGAGCGCGGTGAGCACGGCCAGCGCCCGGAGGGTCCCGTCGGAGACCGATTGTGCGGGGAACCGCCAGGGAGCGTCACTGCCGGAGACCTCCTGAGTGAACTCCAACGTCTCCCACGGCCCGAGAGAATCACGGGATACACCTTTCATCCCCGGAACGATCACCCGTAGATAATCTTCGATCCTCGCTTTCGCCGCCCTCCCGTCCTTCGTCCGCTCCAGGCGATGGATCACCGAGGCGAGGTTCGCCCCGTCTCGACTCAAGTAGTCCCCGAGGTCCGGGCTCTGCGGCTGGCGGATCACGTCTGGCACCGGGCTGAACACGGTGATGCCGGACAGCCCCTCGTAGACCGGCAAGAACTCCGGGCGCCCTGCCGCCACGACGAGGTACAGTCGTTGATCGTTGGCCGGGGGCATGACGGCGGCGACGTCGTCGCTGGCGCCCTTCAAAGTGCCGCCGACCACCTTGAACCAGGTGGACCCGGATGCGCCGTCGACACGGCACGTCTCCTTGGCCAACCGGTAGCCGCCGCCTTTCACCGCCCCCACCTCGAATCCGTAGAAGCCGGTGAACACACTCCCGTCAGCGGCCTGACCCGAGAACTCCAGATGAATGCCGAAGTGGGTGGGGTGCCCCTGTGAGCGCCGCCGAACCTCTCCGACGCCACCCCTGTTCCGCAGCGCCTGATCGAGAGACGACGTCAAAGACTCGGCGACCAGTCGCAGTGAATCCAGGACGTTGCTCTTGCCTGACCCGTTCGGTCCGACGAGAACCGTGAGTCGACCGAGTTCCACATCGATGTCCTTCAAGCTTCGGAACTGCTTCAGCATGATCCTCGTCACCATGAATTCGCGGTCAGTCATGGCATCCATCCTCGCACTCACCGCCCCGGTTCGCCGGTAACGCCAGCAGACCGCACGGTGATCCGTCCGTCCATGAGGAGCGGGAGGAGTTCGTCGCGAGTACGGGTTAGAACTTCATTCTCGACTTGAACAGCATCGATCCGACTAGACAGTTCAGACAGAATAGAACCCACCTCCCGCTGCACACCGATCGTTGGCAATCGGATCGGCAGCGAACCGAGAAGATCACGTCGAAGTTCGGTTTGTCCGGTGCTACCTTCGGCAAGAGCCTCTATCTCACGCCCCAATCCTGCCAGCACTGTTCCAGCGAAAACAGGGTCGACGAGGCTCGGATCGAATCGAACTATCGACACATGCGAGTCCACCGTTGCATTCGGCCAGCCACGAGTCCACCGCGCAACCCTCCCGAGCGTGCCCTGGCCGGTGGAGTTCACCAGAACGTCATCGCGACGTAGGAACTTCACCTCAGACTTCGGAGACGCCGAAGAGTACCGCGCATTAGTGTGCTCGACGAGTCCACCTCGTACACATTTCTGATTGAGAACCAATATCCCCTCCTCCGCATATTTCGGTGCTATCCCGCGCGTAATCTCGGATGCGATATCAGTCAAGGAAACAGCCCGTGAGTCTTCCAATAATTTAGCTCTTACGATCGAATCAGACAATTGCATAGTCAGATCCCGCGCACGAGCATTCGCAGAGATCTTGTCGTCTAGAGCACCTAGAAATTCAGCGATTGAATCCTGCACTGGCCGCGGCGGAACGGATACTGGAACCTGTGCTATATAGTTTCTATTGAGCATCGGCTGGACACTTCCGGAGTCGTATCCCTTCAGGTCCAGCACCTGAAACAAGTGGTATAGCCACCGCGGATTATTACCATGAAAATCAGCAGCGTACAAGGTAGTGTTTAATGGCCAATAGTCCACATCGGACCACTGTGGAACTCCCAGATTCGTCGCTCGACCTACAGAGAAACCAGGTCCTCGAACTTTTGCTTCATTGTGGGTTCCAGCTGTTGATCCTGCTGACAAAATCGGAACAGCACCAGCGATTCGACTCGCCGTCGCCAAATCGAATCCACGCTTCAGGGTAACGACGTCAGCGAGTGTTCTAGTCTCCCAAGTCACGACAGCCGTCCCAGCTGCTCGCGCACGACGGCATCCAACCGCGCGGACTCGTCGAGCGCGGCCGTCAACTCCTTCGTCAACCGCGCGATCTTCTCGTCGATCGGTTCGGAGTCCTCCGAGGCCGGCGGCGCCCCCACGTATCGGCCCGGGGTCAGGGCGTAGCCCGCGTCGCGGATCTCGTCGAGGGTGACGCTCTTGCAGAAGCCGGGCACGTCCTCGTATTCGCCGACCGCCGACTCGCGCCCTCGCCAAGCGCGGAAGGTGTCGGCGATCAGGGCGATGTCGTCGTCGGACAGATTGCGTTCCACACGGTCGACCATGTGGCCGAGTTCGCGGGCATCGATGAACAGGACCTGACGGGAGCGGTCGACGGAGCCGCCGGCTCCCCGGCCCTTCGACCGGGCGAAGAACCAGACGCACACCGGGATCTGCGTCCCGCGGAACAGCTGGCCAGGCAGTGCCACGACGGCGCTCACGGTGTCGCCCTGCACCATGTTCTTGCGGATCTCTCCCTCGCCTCCGGTGTTGGACGTCATGGTGCCGTTGGCCATCACCACGCCGGCCTCGCCGTTCGGCGCGAGCTTGGACCAGATGTGCTGCATCCACGCGTAGTTCGCGTTCCGCTTCGGTGGCACGCCGAAGCGCCAGCGCTCGTCGTCCTCCCGCCGCGCCCAGTCCTTGATGTTGAACGGCGGATTGGCCAGCACGTAATCCATCTGAGTGTCGGGGTGGATGTCCCGGGCGAAGGTGTCCTGCCAGCGCGAACCCAGCCCCTGGGTGTCGATCCCGTGGATCGCCAGGTTCATCTTCGCCATCTTCCAGGTGCGCTCGTTCAGCTCCTGACCGAACACCGAGATGCGCGTCGGATCCTCATCGTGCGCTTCCAGGAACTTCTCGGTCTGCACGAACATGCCGCCCGAACCGCAGCACGGATCGTAGACGCGACCCTCGTGCGGCTCCAGCACCTCCACGAGCACCCTGACCACCGACGGCGGCGTGTAGAATTCGCCGCCGCGCTTGCCCTCGGCCTTGGCGAACTTGTCGAGGAAGTACTCGTACACCTCACCGAGCAGATCCCGGGCCTTCGAGGCGCCGTCCCCCGCGAACTGCACCGAGTTCATCAGATCCACCAGCTCACCGAGACGCCGCTGATCGATGTTGTCCCGGCCGTAGACGGTCGGCAGCGTACCGCCCAGCGACTCGTTCTCATCCGCCAGCAGGCGCATGGCATCGTCGATCAGCTTGCCGACGCTCTGCGCATCGTCTGTACCGGATGCCGCGATGCCCTTCGCGTTGGCGGCGATATGGGCCCACCGTGCTGCCGACGAGACCCAGAAGACGCCCTCGGCGCGATACTCGTCCGGGTCCTCGAGCGTCTCGGTGATGTAGGCCTCCGATTCCCCGTCCAATTCGGCACGGAGAGCCGTACGGCGTTCGTCGAACGCATCGGAGACGTACTTGAGAAACACCAGTCCGAGCACCACATCCTTGTACTGGGACGCGTCCATCGAACCGCGCAGCTTGTCGGCCGCCTTCCACAGCGTGTCCTTGAGCTCCTGCGGAGTCGACGGCTTCGTCGGGGCCATCGTCACTTTCGCCACGTACTGTTCTCCTTCTGCTGCGCGGAATCATTCGTCCCGCTGATGAATTCTGCTGTGAGGACCCCGGTCGTCAGGCCGCGGATCAGGGAGTCGTCGAGGTCGCCGAGCACGGCGAGTTCTGCGCGCAGAGCCGCGCGTCTCCGCTCGATACGCCGATGCGCTTCCACGACGACCTCGACCTGACGGGCGGGGACGGTGCGCAGGCGCCACGCATCGTCGTGCGCCGACCGCTGCCCGACGATGTCGGCGGCGACGATGTGCGGCACCAGGCGGCGACCGTCGAGGTCGACGTCCCGACAGCGTGCGATCCGGGCGGGCGCCAACACCAGTCGGCCTCCGACGTCGTCGACCAGCGCCGCCGGTCTTCCCGTACGCAGGTAGACGACGTCCCCCGGTTCGGTGAACGTGCTGCGCGGTGCGACGCGTTCCAATGCCAGTCGGTCCACCCCGCGCGCACCGATCCGCGCCGGATCGCGTAGTTCGACGTCGCCGAGCACGACGACCCGGCCGCCGCCCGCCGCACCGACCAGTTCGTCGGGGATCCGGACACCGGCGATCACACGCAGCGGACGCCCATGACCGGACGTCACCGCGGACCAGGAGACCGTTCCTTCCGAGATCGCACCGACAGCCGCATCGTCGTGCTCGGCCTGGACTCGGATCCCGGCCAGTACCTCGACGCCGCAGGACGACTCGGCATCCCAGATCTGGGCCAGCAGGTCACCGCCGTCGGCCTCGATCTCGTCGTCGGCGGAGATCCGGAGGACGTGCGCCGGAATCGTCACCCGGGATGCGCGCACCGTGCCGCGGAGGAACAGGTGACTCCGTCGATCCCACTCGCCGGCGGCGGCCACCGCGACATCGGCCGCCAGTGCCTGGATCTCGACCGGACCGGAGAGCGCCGAATGATCGGCGAACACGGTCGCCGCCGACTGCTCGTCCGTCGACGGCGCGATCACCCAGAGCGCCAACTGTCGACGTCCCGCCGATCGCACGAGTCCCTTCGGCAACCGTGCGACATAGCGCAGCGGCGCGAAGTAGTCGTGTTCGCCGAGCACCACCCCGCGCCGCCGCCGAACCTCTTCCAGGAGGTCGTCGACCAACAGTTCAGCCGGCCCGATCACCGCAGCGCGCCCACCCGGGCCGAGGCTCACCACAATGTCGTCGATCCAGTCGAAGAAGGCCGCGGCATCAGCGCTGGTCGCCGACGCCCATTGCGCCAGAATCGTCGCATCGTGCAGCACCGGGTCACCGGCGGCGACCTGTCGCACCGACACACCGGCGGCGAGCAACGCCCGCCATCGCGCTCGCTGCCACGGCCGCCGCCGCGTATTCGGTGTGCAGGCGAGTTCAGCGAGCTCGTTCTCGGCGAGCAGACCCATCGCACCGTCGAGCAACACCAGTCCGCCAGGACCGCTCGGCGCCACCGGGCTCCGCGACGACCGAACCAGTTCCGCGGCGATCGCACCGGTCAACCGGGTACCGTCGTCGGTCAGCAGTTCCGCCGCGCCCGCGGGATCGTCCATGCATCCGAGATCGGCCAACCGGGTGATCACCCGCGCCGGATCGTAGGCTGCTTCGACGAGTCGATCGACGGCGTCGATCACCGAATGCTCACCAAGTACCGATTCGACGGCGTCCAGGGAAACCAGGTGCCCGTCGGCGAGACCGGCGGCAACCTCGAACGCCCGCGGAGCATCGAGATCGGCGACCCCGCCGCCGGACCGCGCGCTCAACAGCGCCAGTAACGACGCGGAGTCCATCGACCGCGCGGTGTCCCGCAGCAGTGTCGTGTACAGAGCGACGTCGTCGGCGGCCTCGGGATTCTTGCCGCGTCCTGTGGCCGCGAGCCATCGGGCGACGACCTCGGCGTCGAACTCGGTGCCGCCGGGGCGGATCGGCGACGGAAACGGATTCTCCCCGTCCGCGTATCGCGTCCGCCACATCGAGACCACCGGGCGCTGAACACGGGCGAGATCAGCAATGTCCTGCATGGACATCACCGCACGCGTGGCCGATTCCCGGTGGGTGGTCATGCCAGAGACCGTATCGCACCTCTTAGGTGGAGTCACTATTTCAATCGATAAATCACCTTATCGATACGTTTGAAGTAAAAATCTTGCCGCCTGGACCAGACTTCTCGGCATGACCTCATCGCAGCAGTACCCCCAGCAGCCCTATCCCCAGCAACCGATTCCCCAGCAGCAGGTCCCCCCACCGCAGATTCCTCAGCAGCCGACCAAGAAAAAGAAGAAGTGGCCGTGGCTTCTCGGCGGCATCATCGTCTTCCTGCTCGTCGTCTCCGCGCTGAGCAGCGGCAGCGGCGACGAACCGACGAACGCCCTCGGCACCGGCGCCCCGACCGAAGCGACGAAGAACGACGCGGAGGAGAAGACGGCCGAGCTGAACACCCCCGTCCGGGACGGGAAGTTCGAGTTCACCGTCACCGGCGTGGAAGCGGGCCTCAGCGTCGTCGGCGACAACCCCTACCTACAGGAGAAGGCTCAGGGCCAGTTCGTCGTCGTGACCATGACCGTGAAGAACATCAGTGACGAGCCTCAGTCGTTCAGTCCCGGCGACCAGAAGCTGAAGGACTCTTCGGGACGTACCTTCGAGACCGACTCCACCGCCCAGATCGCGCTAGGCGACTCCGACATCGCTGTCTGGGACAAGATCAACCCGGGCAACACCGTCACCGTGAAGCTCGTCTTCGACATGCCCGAGAACGCCCGCCCCGCATCGCTCGAACTGCACGATTCGCTGTTCTCCAGCGGTGCCACCGTCAACCTGCGCTGAGCACGACGTTGATGCGCTCCGACGCGGTGCTCGGAATTGAGGGGTCCGAGCACCGCGTCCCAAGTTTCGAGAAGGCGAGACTTCGACACGGCCTCGTCACTTCGTTCCTCGACCGGCTCAGCCATCGGATGGTCGGACGGTCTCGGGTCAAGGGTGCCCGGCATCCTGGTCTCGATCGAGCATCCTCAGCCGAGGCCGCTCGGTCGAGACGACGGTGCCCGGCACCCCCGCGCGGGTCGACGGCACCTACCCGCGAGTCGCCGACCTCGTCTCACCCGACCCGAGTCATCTTCGGCAGCGGCTCACCGTCGTCGGGCGTCTCGGCCAGGCCGATCACCTCATTGAACCCGTCGACCAGGCATTCGACGAACAGATCCGGGTCGACGACGGCCGCGGCGTCGAAGTTCAGTCCCAGGCACGCGACGCCGTTGTGCGTGATCATGGTGGCCATCACCGCGCAACCCGGCAGCGGGCCGAACGGGAACATCCGCTCCACCTTGGCCCCGGCGACGTAGGTGTCCCACGGGATGCCCGGCACGTTGCTGGCCTGCAGGTCGTTCCCGGCGGTGGTGCCGCTGAACTGCGCGATCAACTGTCCCGGCATCCAGGCGAGCACCGGTCCAGCGGTGTTGAACACGTCCACCGCGGGCTCGTTCCGGGCGGCCCGCACCTGTTCACGGCAGGTGAGCACCCGCTCGAACGGATCGTCGATCCCGACCGGACCGGCGAGCCGGCCGACCGCGATACGGTTGCCGCCGCCGGTGTCACCGGGCTCGCGCACCGAGATCGGTATCGCCACCGGGATGCTCTCCACCATCACGCCGTTGCGTTCGTGGTACTTCCGGAATCCGCCGATCAGACCACCGAGGTAGACGTCGTTGATCGACGCGTTCACCGCCGTGGCCGCGGCCTTGAGGCCGACGAACGGCACCTCCAGCGCGGCGAACCGCCACGACCCGCTCCGGCCGGCCAGCAGCGGTGATCCCGGCGGGCTCACCAGACCGGCCACCCGCGGCACCGACCGCCCGTACCGCAGCACCCTGCTCAGCGCCCGCTTCGGGTCGCGCAGGGCCAGGACGCCGTCGAGCGTCTTCCCCACCAGCGACGGGATCCGCGCGATCTCCTCGTTCACCTGGGCGCGGAGGACGTCGAAGGCCGTCGGCTCGTTCACCTCCGGCGCGGGCGGCTGCGGCTTCCCCGGCACCGGCTCGCGTGTCGGCGAGTGCAGTTGCGCCAGCGCCATGATCGCGCCCAGGCCGTCGGTCAGCGCGTGGTGCGCCTTGAGGAAGTACGCCGACCGCCCGTCGGGCAGCCCTTCGATCAGGTAGCCCTCCCACGGCGGCCGCCGCGGATCCAGCGGCGTCATCGCCAGCTGCTCGCAGGTCGAGAGCAGTTCCCGCATCGAGCCGTCGCCGCCCACCCGGAGCCGGCGCAGGTGGTAGTGCAGGTCGAAGTCCGGGTCCACCGACCAGCTCGGCGGCCCGGTCTGCCACGGCGCCTCGATCACGCGCTGCCGGAACCGGGGCGCCATCCGGGAGCCCCATTCGTGGGCGGCGACGAGGCGATCCCAGTCGGGGGTGCAGTCGTACAGTTCGAGCATGCTGATCGTCGAACGGAGATTGCGGTCGGCGTCACCGCGCCACATCACCGTGTCGACCGGGCTCATCCGGCTGTCGGTGCCCCAGTCGAGGGGCCGATCCTGCCCGGATCGATCCTGTTCACTCGTCATCGCTCGACTCCTGCCATTCGAACACTCCCATGGTCCGCGTCAGCCGACCGTCGTCGAACGCGGTGACCGGCCAGTCCGCGAGGGCCTGCCGGAACATCTCCCGGACCTGCTCGGCGTGGTCGCCGACGGTCTCGGCCCGCCACGACGACGTGTCGACCGGCGGCAGCACCCGCACCTCCACCACGCCGGGTTTGATCGTCTGCGCGCCCCGCCACATCACCTCGCCGGCGTTGCGCAGCACCACCGGCACCACCGGCACCCCGGCCTGCATGGCGATGTGGAACGGCCCCTTCTTGAACGGCCCGATGCGCGGGGTGGCCGACCGGGTGCCCTCCGGTGCGACGACCAGCGACACCCGCTCGTCGCGGATCTTCTCCACCACCGGCGTCAACTGCTCGATCGCCTTGCCCGCGTCGGCGCGGTCGATGAACACCACGCCGCCGGCGTCGAGGATCTGGCCGAACACCGGCAGCTGCCCGACCTCCTTCTTCGCCACCCCGGTCGCGTCGGTGCGGACCAGGTGGATCATCACCGGGAGGTCGAGTTTGGACTGATGGTTGAAGACGAACACGCACGGCCGCGCCGACGTCAGGTGTTCGCGGCCGGAGAGCACGTCGACGTCGACGCCGGACAGCGCGAAACCGAGGTCCAGCCCCGCCGCGATCGACGACTGCATCGCCTCGGTCCGGTCCGGGGACACCAGCGACCGCCCGAATCCGACGGCCGCCCCGCCCAGGAAGCTGCCGTAGAACGCCCCCGTCCGCAACGCCATGCCGAGCCGGTTGTGGGAGGGGTTCTTCAGATCCAGGATCGGCCAGTCGTTGGCCTCGGCCACCGCGCGCAGGCCGTGCTGCGGCGACACCGCCGCCGGGTTCCCGACCGATTCCAGATAGGGGACGTCCTCGTTGCCGTCGCTGTAGGCGAACGACGACGCCAGGTCCAGGTCCCACTCACGGGCCAGACGACGGACCGCGGCGGCCTTGCCCGGCCCCCAGAGCGGTCGCCCGATCACCCGGCCGGTCACGATGCCGTCGACCACCTCGATGTCGGTGGCGAGGGCGCGGTCGGCGCCGATCTCCCGAGCGATCGGCTCGATCTGGAACCGGGTCGCCGACGACGCGATCACGATGCGGTGTCCGCGCGCGCGATGCGCCCGGATGATCTGCCACATCTGCGGCCGCAGCCGGGCGGCGGTCACGTTCTTGAACAGGTTCCGCCCCTCGGCGAGCAGTTCCTCGTACGTCTTGCCCGCGAAGGCCGGCCGCGTCGCCTTGAGCACCTCGGCGTAGTCCTGTTCGGAGTGGCAGCCGCGCAGCGCGATCAGCAGGCCGTCGAGCAGTTCACCGGTGGTGAAGTCCAGGCTCCGGACCCGCGATTTCAGGATGTCGGCGGCCGAGAAGCCGTCGATCAGCGTGCCGTCGTAGTCGAAGAACGCGCACACCCGGTCGCCGGCCGGGGCCGACCGGATCTGAGCGAGCCGGTCCGCGAGTGCGCTCACCGCTGGTCCCCCGTTCCCCGGTCGGCGGCCGCCCGGTCCGCCGCCGCCTGTTCGGCTTCGATCGCCGCGATCCGCTCCAGCCGCACTCTCATCTCCTCCACCTCGGCGAGCCACGCCGCCCGCGCCCGGAGCTGGTCGTCGACCGGCGCATCGCCCACCGCGCCCCGGTTCTCGGCGAGGCGATACGCGGCGTCGTACATGTCCTTGGACACCGAGTCCTTGCTCGGGACCACGCCCTGCAGTGCGAGCTGCCGTCCCAGGCCGAGGCAGTCCGTCAGGACGGCCTCCTTGTCCACCGAGCCGCGGCCGAGGGCCGTCAGGTGCCTGGCCACCACCAGCTGCGCGTCGAAGAACGTCTGCAGGGTCCGCCGGGCGAGGAGTTTGCCCGCATTGGCGAAGAGCACGTCGTACACCCATTCCCGGGTCGGTTCCACCTCTCGCCACTCGGCCGAGATCAGGTCCAGCTCGGCGCCGAGGCGGTGCAGGTACTCGTCTTTCACGGGGAAGAAGAACTCGAACTTCAGCAGGTCGCGGATCCGCAGCGCCTCGATCTGCGCGACGCTCAGCAGCGCCTCGTGCCCGAGCCGCTCCTGCTCCCGGTCGCTGAACGATTCCAGTCCCCGCGGGTCCAGACCGTCGGGCCGGACCGTTCCGTCGGCGACGGCGAGCATCGCCAGCTCCACGATCGCGCGGCCGACGAAGTGGTGCAGCGCGCCGTTGCGGTAGTACGCGGCGATCGCGTGTTCGTCCGGCGCGATGGACCACACCTTCTCCGAGCCGCCCTCGTAGGCGATCAGGACCCCGGCCTCGGTGAGTTCGCCGAGCGTGCGCAGCAGACCCAGGCCGCGGCACAGCGCCGGATCCGGGCCAGGCAGCCCGCGGTCGTCGATGTAGGTGAGCAGCGGCGCCAGGATCACCTCGATCTCGGTGGCCGTGTACGCCCGGTCCGCGGCCCCGAGCAGGGCGAACCCCGCCAGCGAGGTGGCCGAGATGGGAGTGGCCGCGTTGATCTCGTCCATCACCCGGAACGCGACCTTCTCCAGTTTCGCGCGTCCCCCGCCCGCGGCGTCGAGGGCTTCGCGCAGCGAGAACGGCTCACCGAACCGCACCCGCGCCTCCCCGCGATGCACCCGCTGCCCGCGCGCATAGCGCAGCAGCCATTTGAGGTCTTCGGGCCGTTTGGTGCCGCCCGCGGACTCCTGCGCCATCACCGCGATCTCCGGCAGCTGGTCGTAGACGATCGAGGTCGGCACGATCGTGGCGTCGACGCCGTCGAGGCTCTCGACCGCGTCGGCCACGTAGGCGAGCAGGCCGAGCATCGGCGGTCGCAGCTTGCCGGTCCGGCTCCGGCCGCCCTCGATGTACCACTCCAGGTTGAACCGTTTCTCGACGATGAACGACAGATACGACCGCATCGCCAGCTTGTACACCGGATCGGAGCCGAACTGCCTGCGGATGAAGATGGTTCCGGCCCGCTGCGCGATCGGCCCCATCGGCCAGAACGCCAGATTGTTGCCGCCCAGGACCAGGTTGGATGGGAAGTCGTGTTCGTCGAGCACGCTGCCCAGCACCATCGTGTCCACGTACGACCGGTGCGAGGGCAGGAAGATCAACGACGACGACCTGTTCAGCAGACGCAAGCGGCCGAGGGTGTCCAGGTCGGCCGAGACGGTCCACGCGCGCTCGTAGAGACCGCGGAAGGTGGAGGTGAACACGTCGCGCATCAGTCGGCTCTGGGTCGCGACGAACGAGCTCATCTTGTCGGTCGCCTCCTGGGCGACCGACGCGACGGGCCGCCCGAGCCGGTCGGCCAGCTCCGTGACGGCCTCCTGGAATCGGGCCGACGAGCCGATCTGCTCCGCGACCAGCCGGGGCACCTTGTAGCGGTCGCCGACCAGTGCCAGCTCCGCCCGCTCGGCGGCCAGCGCCGCCCGCATGCCGACGAAGGCCGCGAACGATTCGCCCTCGGCCTGCTGGGTCGCGTAGTGCTCGCGCAGTTCGGCGATCGTCGCCGATGCCCCGGCCACCGCGTGCACCCGGTCCGGATGGCGTCTGCGGATCGACGACTGCCGCCAGCCCGGCGGCCGCCGCGGATTGGAGAGCGCGACCGCATCGGCCAGCGAGACGCGGCGCTCACCGTCCCGCGCCGGCGGCAGCCACACCACCCGCACCGGGACCAGGTCGGTGTCGGCGGGCAGGGCCTCGAAATCGGTCTCGTCGACGGTCTGGGCCCGCGCCCCCGGATGGGTGCGTCGCACCCACTCGTCGATCACCTGCCGCTCGCAGTCGGTCCGTGCATCCGCCAGGACGATCGTGCCCACGTGTTCAACCCCTCCCCTCGGCGCCTCCGCCGGTCGGCTCGCTTCGCCGGTGTGTCTCTCCGGCGCCGCCTCATTGTGGCGCATCCGACAGTCGAATACGACCGGGTCGCCCGAACCCGGCAGCGTCCGGACCCCGACAGCGTCCGGGCTCGGCGGACGACGACCCGGCAGACGAGGAGGAGCCGACCACCGGTGACGGTGATCGGCCCCTCGTCGTTCAGCGAGACGTCGTTCGCACGGGCTCAGAGCGACCGCGCGATGATCTCCTTCATGATCTCGTTGGTGCCGCCGTAGATCCGCTGCACGCGGCTGTCGGCCCACATGCGCGCGATCGGGTACTCGTTCATGTAGCCGTAGCCGCCGAACAGCTGCAGACACTCGTCGGCGACCTTCTGCGCGGTGTCGGTGGTCCAGCACTTGGCCATCGCCACGGTCGGGATGTCCAGTTCGCCGCGCAGGTGCTTCTCGATGCAGTCGTCCAGGAACACGCGTCCGACGTGGGCCTCGGTGGCCACCTCCGCCAGCTTGAACTTGGTGTTCTGGAAGCCGAAGATCGGGCGGCCGAAGGCGGTGCGGTCCTTGGTGTACTCGAGGGTCTTCTCGAGGCCGACCTCCATGCCGGCGACGGCGCCGACGGCGATGATCAGACGCTCCTGCGGGAGCTGCTGCATCAGCTGGAGGAAGCCGAGGCCCTCCTGCTCGCCGAGCAGATTCGACTGCGGGACGCGCACACCGGCGAAGTTCAGCTCGGCGGTGTCCTGGCCCTTCATGCCGATCTTGTCCAGGATGCGGCCGCGGCTGAAGCCCTCGCGGTCGGTCTCCACCAGCACCAGCGAGATGCCCTTGGCGCCCTCGGAGGTGTCGGTCTTCACCACGACCACGACCAGGTCGGCCTGGCCGCCGTTGGTGATGAACGTCTTGGAGCCGTCGATGACGTAGTCGTCGCCGTCCTTGACCGCCTTGGTCTTGACGTTCTGCAGGTCGCTGCCGGTGCCCGGCTCGGTCATCGCGATCGCGCCGACGACCTCACCGGTGGCCATCTTGGGCAGCCACGTCTTCTTCTGCTCCTCCGAGCCGTAGGCCAGGATGTAGTGCGCGACGATGCCGTTGTGCAGGCTGACGCCCCACGAGGTGTCGGCGGTGCGGGCCTGCTCCTCGATCAGCACGGCCTCGTGGGCGAAGCTGCCGCCGCCACCGCCGTACTCCTCCGGGATGGACATGCACAGGAGGCCCAGTTCACCGGCCTTGTTCCAGAGATCACGGTCGACGTGATGCTGCTGCGCGAACTTCTCGATGTTCGGGACGATCTCCTTCTCGCAGAAGGAGCGTGCCATGTCGCGGAGGGCCGCGAGTTCTTCGGTTTCCCAGGACGGCTTAGCCATCAGTCTTGCCACCTAACTAGAACGTGTTTCGAAGGTTCCGCCGAATGGTAACAACGACCGATGGCACTGTTTCGTCGACCCCGGTCGGCACGACCCACGGCATCGGCCCCCAGCGGGCTCGACTCGAGCCCCCGAACGAGAGACGACCGGCTCCCCTGGCGGGGAGCCGGTCGTTCGAGCGTCACGCTCGGATCGTCGTGCGGGCGGCGCCTAGGCGTTGCCCTTCTTCCACTTCGACCACGAGAGATTCCAGTCGCCGAGGCCGTCGGTCACCGAGAGCGGTCCGCCCGTGGTGTTCTTCACCGTGACCGGGTCGCCTCGCAGGGCGTTCCGCACGAGCCACATGGCGTCGTCCGGACTCAGGTTCAGACAGCCGTGGCTGGTGTTGGTGTTGCCCTGCGCCCAGACCGACCACGGCGCTCCGTGCAGGTAGATGCCGCTGTAGGACATCTGCACGGCCCAGTCGACCGGGGTGCGGTAACCGTTGGCCGAGCCGACCGCCACACCGTAGGTCGACGAATCCATGATGATGTGATCGAGGCGATCACCGATCATGTAGATGCCGTGCGGGGTCTCGTCGCCCGGCTTGCCGAACGAGGTCGGCATGGTGCGGATCACCTTGCCCTCGCGCTTGATGACGACCGTCTTGGTGTTGTCGTCGGCCATGAGCTCCATGGCGCGGCCCACGGTGAAGTTCGACGAGGAGTTCTGCTGCCCGAACAGGCCGTCACCGAGGTCGACACCGTAGATGTCGACGGCGATCTTGACCTTGGTGCCCGGCTTGAAGAAGTGCTCCCCGCGCCAGCGGACCTCGCGATCGCTGATCCAGTAGAAGGCGCCGTCCACCTTCGGGGTGGTCTCGATCTTGATGGCCGCCTGGGCCGCCTTGCGGTTCGGGATCGCCTCGTCGAACCGGACGCCCACGGTCTGCGCGATGCCGACGGTCTCGCCCTTGCCCGGCAGGATGTAGGCCTGCGTGAGGTTGTCCGGGGCCTGCGTGGTGAACGACTGCTTGGTGGTGGTCTTGCCGCCGACGCCGATCGCTTCGGCCTGCACCGTGTACTTGCGGTCGTAGCCGAACGGCTCGGTGCTGGTCCAGGTGGACCCGTCCTCGCTCAGGTCGCCCTTGACCGGGTTGCCGTTGGCCTTCGGGATGTGGACGCCGGTCAGCGCACCCTCGGTGGCCTTGACCACGATCGGCTTGCCGGGCTGGACGCCGATGGCGTCCTTGTCCAGCGGCTTGCCGACCTGATCGGTCACCGAGATCGCCGGCCGGATCATGTCCGTGAACTCGCCCGAGGCGTGGACCTCGTCGCTGTACGCGCCGCACGCACTGAGCGCGAGGGTCGCCACGAGAAGTGTGCCGAGTGCGGCCGTCTTGCTGACGGCGCGGTTACGCAGCCGAGGAAACGCCATGATGCTCCAACCTGAAACTCACCGGATACCCCCGGCACTCGCACTAAACGGACCGGCGTTCCGGGTCGATGTCATTGTAGGGAAACGCGCCCCCCGACGCACTTCCAGATCGTCCGCGGTCAACGCGGACGATCGACAGAAGTCAGGGTACACAGATCCGTCGGCTCCCGACCAGGGGCCCGGACACGAATCACATCGGTGTGATTCGCGTCGTCCGAGGTCTCATCGTTTCCGATGGGTTCTCGATGGATGCCTCGGAGAAGACGAAAGACCCCCTCACCGTCATCGCCGGTGAGGGGGTCTCTCTGGTGCGCCATCAGGGACTCGAACCCCGAACCCGCTGATTAAGAGTCAGCTGCTCTGCCAATTGAGCTAATGGCGCTTGGCCTTGCGAGGCGCTGTGCTGCCTTGCAGAAAGAACATTAACAGCATGTTCGCCGAGATGTGAAATCGCCTGGTCAGAGGCGATGAACGTCTCGCAAGGAGGGGTGGGTGAACGTCAACGTTTGACGATCTTGCGCACCACGACCACCACCGCGACGCCGCCGGCGGCGAGCAGACCGATGCGCACCTGCGGGGTGTTCAGGAAAGCGAGCGCCCGGCCCTTGACGTCTTCGGCCAGCTGCTGGGGGTTGGCCCGTTCGGCCAGCTGATCCAGCGTCGCCGCCAGTTCCTCACGCGCCTGCGCGATCTGCTGTTCGATCTTCTCGGTGTCGTCGGCCACGCCGTCCTCCACATGTCTGTCGACGATCGTCCGTCTCGCGGACCGATCGTTGCTGTCGCTGAACTCGCGGACCAGCCGGTCCACGACGTATCGAGCGTACCCGGGGTCGTCACCCGGCAGGGGCGTCCCGGATAGGGTGGGGCCATGCCAGTTGACGGACGCCTCGAAGTCGGCGACATCGCCCCCGCATTCACCCTCGACGACGCGAACGGTGAGCCCGTCTCGCTCGCGGACTACGCGGGCCGCAAGGTGCTGGTGTACTTCTACCCCGCCGCGATGACCCCCGGCTGCACCAAGCAGGCCTGCGACTTCCGCGACAACCTCGCCGAGCTGAACGACGCGGGCGTCGACGTGATCGGGATCTCCCCCGACAAGCCGGCCAAGCTCACGAAGTTCGTCGAACGCGACGAACTCACCTTCCCGCTGCTGTCCGACCCTGACAAGGAGGTGATGCAGGCCTACGGCGCGTTCGGCGAGAAGAAGCTCTACGGCAAGGTCGTGACCGGTGTGATCCGGTCGACCTTCCTCGTCGACGAGTCCGGCCGCATCGCCGCCGCCCTGTACAACGTGCGCGCCACCGGTCACGTCGCGAAGATCCGCCGAGACCTGAAGCTCTAAGCCCGTCCGCGATGTCCGGCTTCCACTCCACCGAGCCGCTGGTGCCGCGCAAGCGGCCCGCGCAGGAACGCAGCCGCCGCAAGTTCGAAGACATCCTCACCGCGGCCCGCGAGGTGCTGATCGACGACGGCTTCGACTCGCTCACCTGCGAGCAGATCGCCGCCCGCGCCGACGTCCCCATCGGCACGCTCTACCAGTACTTCGCGAACAAGTACGTGATCGTGTGCGAACTCGACCGCGTCGACACCGCCGCGGTCCGGGACGAGCTGACCGCCTTCGCCGGAGAGATCCCGTCGTTGGAGTGGCCCGCGCTGCTGGAGAAGTTCCTCGACCATCTGGCCGTGCTCTGGCGCACCGACCCGTCGCGCCGCGCGGTGTGGCTGGCCGTCCAGTCCACACCGGCGACCCGGGTCACCGCGGCCCTCAACGAGCAGATCCTGGCCGAGCAGGTGGCGCGGCTCCTGGCCCCCCTGATCCCCAGCCAGCGGGAGCGCCGCGGGCTGATGGCGCAGGTCCTGGTGCACACCGCCTACTCGCTGCTGAGCTTCTCGGTGCAGGCCGGGCACGACCACGAGCGCATCGTCGCCGAACTCAAACGCATGCTCGCCGGTTATCTCCTGCTCGAGGAGACCGCCGGCGGGCACTGACCCGCCGGCGGTCTCCGTCGATCCTCGAGCCGCCGTCACTCCTCTTCCAGGATCGCCACCGCGGCGGCGGTGTCGCCGTCGTGCGTGAGCGACAGGTGGATCTTCACGTTCGAGAGGTATTTGGCCAGGTCGCCGTGCAGACGCACCTTGGGCCTCCCCCAGTTGTCGGTGATGATCTCGACGTCGTTCACGGCGGTCTCCGGCAGGATGGGGGTCTGCGCGAAACGGCTCGACGACCACGCCTTGATCACCGCCTCCCGTGCGGCCCAGCGGACCGCGAGATGACGCGCGGGGTCGCCCGACCGGGCGGCGGCATCGCGCCGCTCCCCCACCCGGAAACCCATCTGCATGTTCGACCCGGCCTGCTCGAGTTGTGCCGCGAACGCCGTCACGTCCACCACGTCGAGTCCGATTCCGACGATGCTCACTTGTACGCCCCTTCCGAGTCGAGGCGGACCTGCGGATCCAGGAGCAGCGAGGCCTCGGCGTCGTGCTCGTCGATCGTCTCGTCGAATCGGCGGTTCGGGGGCCGCCTGTAGGCCGGTTCCACGCCGCACATCGCCGAGAGCAGTCGCTGTCGTCCCGCCCGCAGGCGTTCGGCGGCCCGCGCCCGGTAGTCCGCGCGCTGTTCGGCGTCGAGGGCGGCCACGAAGGCCTCCGGGTGCACGACGGCGACGAGCCCCGACACGTGCCCGAACCCGAGGCTGGTGAGGACGCCGGCCTTGAGCGGGAGACGCTCGCCCAGGCGCAGCGGCTCGCGCGCCCACACCAGGTGCGGGTACTCGGCCATCTTCTCGTCGACGCAGTCCAGGCTGCGGTTCGGCGGGATCACCCCGTCCCGGAGCACCTGGCACAGCCCGATCAGCTGGAAGGCGGCGGCGCCGCCCTTGGCATGACCGGTCAGCGACTTCTGGGAGACCACGAACAGCGGCGCCCCGTCGCTGCGGCCGATCGCCGACGCGAGACGCTCGTGCAGCTCGGACTCGTTGGGATCGTTCGCCCGGGTCGAGGTGTCGTGCTTGGAGACGACGGCGACGTCGTCGGCGGTGACGCCGAGTCCGGCCAGCGCGTTCGCCAGCGGCGAGTCCGCGGCACCGCGTGCCGCGCCCAGGGCGCCGAGGCCCGGCGCCGGGATCGAGGTGTGCACGCCGTCGCCGAAGCTCTGCGCCCACGCCACCACGCCGTGGACCGGCAGCCCCATCTGCGCGGCGACGTCGCCGCGGGCCAGCAGGACGGTGCCGCCGCCCGCGGACTCGACGAAGCCGCCGCGGCGTCGATCGTTGGCCCGCGAGAAGCGGCGCTCGTCGATGCCCTTGGCGGCCATGGCGGCCGAGTCGGCGGTGGCCGACATGTCGCCGAAGCCCACGATCCCCTCGATGCCGAGGTCGTCGAAGCCGCCGGCCACGGCGAACAGCGCCTTGCCGAGACGGATCTTGTCGACACCCTCCTCCACCGAGACCGCGGCCGTCGCGCAGGCGGCGACCGGGTGGATCATCGCGCCGTAGCTGCCGATGTACGACTGCACCACGTGGGCGGCGACGACGTTGGGCAGGGCCTCCTGCAGGATGTCGTTCGCCTTCGCCTCACCCAGCAGGGTGTCGACGTAGAGCGACCGCATGGACGTCATGCCGCCCATGCCGGTGCCCTGGGTGTTGGCGACCAGCCCCGGATGCACCCAGCGCATGAGTTCGGCGGGGCTGAATCCGGAGGTGAGGAACGCGTCGACGGTGGCGACGAGGTTCCACAGCGCCACCCGGTCCACCGACTCGACCATGTCCGCCGAGACGCCCCAGCGGGTCGGGTCGAAACCGGTCGGGATCTGCCCGCCCACGGTGCGCGAGAGCGCGAAGCGACGCGGCACCCGGATCTCGGTGCCCGCCAGACGGGTCACCGTCCAGTCGCCGGTGTCGGCGTTCGGGGTCACCCGGGTGCGTTCGGGATCGGCGGCGGCGAAGGCCCGGGCCTGCGCCTCCGACGGCACCGTGAAGCTCAGGTCCTCGTCGAGGAACACCGACTCCAGCAGCGGCGCGGAGTTCTCGACCATGGCGCCCTCGTCGGCGTAGCGGCGGATGCCGCAGCGTTCCAGGACGACGTCGTGGTAGCGCTCGGCGATGTCGGCCTCGGCGACCGGATCACCGGTCTCGACGTCGTACCAGCCGGGCTTGGGGGTGGTGTCCCACTGGACGAGACCGGTGGTCCAGGCGAGTTCGAGCACGCCGGCGGCCGAGAGCTTCTCGTCCACCTCCATCTCGAAGCGGGTGCGCGACGAGCCGTACGGCCCCACCTCGCCGGTGCCCACGATCACCACCAGGTCCTCCGGCCGGGCGTCGATCTCCGGCCAGGCGATCGGGCTGCCGAGTTCGGCGCGGGCCGGGGCCGGAAGCGCGGCGACCAGGGTCTCCTCGGCCTCCTCACCTGCGTCGTCGGCCGCCTCGGCGGCCTGCTGCGCCTGCTCGGCCAAGGCCTTCAGGTCGATCGACGCGGCGTCCAGTCCGGCGGTGAAGTCGGCGAGCAGCGGTGCGGTCCGCGCTGCGGCGCGCCGGTCCGCGGTGCACAGGCCGATCAGTTCGTCGGCCATCTCCTCGGTGCTCCAGGTGCGGACGCCCGCCGCCTCGACGGCCTCGACCATCACGTCGTTGGCCCCCATCAGACCGGTGCCGCGCACCCAGCCGATCAGCGCGTGGGCCAGCGACGTCCGCGCCCCCCACGAGTCCTCCGCCGCCCAGCGGGTGACCACCGCGTCGAGCGCGGCCTTGCTCTCGCCGTAGGCGCCGTCGCCGCCGAACATGCCGCGGTTCGGCGAACCGGGCAGCACCACGTGCAGGCGGCCGGCGAGGTCGTGGTCGGCGCCGATCGCCGACAGACCGCCGATCAGCCGCTCCACCGACCACAGCAGGACCTTCATCTCCAGTTCGGCGCGGGCACCGGCGTCGGTGAGGTCCCCGGCCACCCGCGGCGCGGCGAACGGGAACAGCAGCGTGGGCCGCATCGCTGGCTTCACGACGGCGGTGGTCGCCCCCAGGTTCTCGGTCTGCTCGCTGCCGAGCCAGTCGATCAGGGCGTCGACGTCGGTGTACGAGGCCATGTTGGCCGGCACCACCCAGAGCGCGGCCCCGGTCCGGGCGTGCGTGCGGTAGAGCTCCCGATAGAACGCGAGACGCTCGGAGTTCAAGCGCGAGGTGGTGGCCACCACCGTCGCCCCGCCGGCGAGCAGCCTGCCCACCACGGCGGCCGCGATCGAGCCCTTCGAGGCCCCGGTCACCACCGCGACGTCGTCGGCGAACTCGCCCGGGGTCTGGTCGCGGGCGGCCTCGGCGATCGCCGCGTACAGCTCGGCGTGCGCCGGCCGGCCCTCGACGGCGGCCCGGTTCCCCCACCAGGCGGCGTGCCCGGCGACGGTCTCCCCCGCACCGACGAACCCGGCCGCAGCCGCTGCGATGCCGACCGCTCCCCGAGTCCCGTCATCCGCTCCCGGAGTTTCGTCTTCCGCTCCCTGAGCTCCGTCGAAGGGCACGTCCGTCAGCCACAGCGTCGCCAGGTCCTCGCGGGCGGTGGCCCACCGGTCGTCGATCAGCACGGCCCGCTCGGCGTCGAACGCCGGGGCGACGGTGCGCTGCCAGTCCGACCCCAGCTCGGCGCTGACCCGGTCGGCCAGCAGTCCGGCGTCGGGGTCGGCCTCGGGCGCCGAGGAGGTGTCGACCAGACCGAGCCTGGTCAGCAGGGTCCGCGCGGTCGCGGCCAGGACGCCGTCCTCGCCGGTGATCCGGTCGGCGAACTCGCCGAGCGCGGCCGCGTCGACCGTCGCCCCGCCGCCGGAGGCGGCCACCGGCAGTTCGACGGCGATGCCGCGGGCGGCTCCCACGCCGCGGACGGCGCGGTCGATCACCGCGTCGAGCGCGTCGGTGCTGGTCACCGGTCCGTCGAGCAGATCACCGAGGTCGCCGCCGCGGACGCTGGCGCCCTCGCGGGTGCCCAGGCCGACGGCGACCAGGGTGTGCAGCGCCCAGCCCGGGCCGAGCTGCCAGGCACCGGTCACCCGGTCGGTGACGTACGACTGGCGCTTGCCGAGCGGACCGGCCACCTTGCGGAACTGGTCGGCGACGGCGTCGCCGAGCACCTCGCCGAGCGGCTTGTAACCGCGGGCCAGCGAGTTCACGGTGGTCGCGAGCGCGGTCATGTCGGCTTCGGCCGCCCCGTCGATCGCGCCCAGGCCGAGCTCGCCGCCGATGTCCAGCAGCAGCTGATTGCGGCGCGAGGACACACCGTCGCACAGCGCCTCGATGGTGTCCACGGCGCCGATCTGGTCGGTGCGCATCTTGGTCCACAGGGCGATCACCGCGCGCACCGCGTCCGCCGGCCCGAAGGCGATGTCGTCCGGGCGGGGTCCGGCGGCCGCGGCCGTCGGTGCGGGCGCCGCGGTCGCGGCCGGAGCCGCGGCGGCGGGAGCGGCGGCGTCCGGGCTCGGGGCGGCGTCGTCGGCCTCCGGCTCCGGGTCGGCGCCGGCGTCCTGCGCGGTGAGCAGCGCGGCGTCGGACTCGGCGTTCACCAGTTCGGCCGTCGTGGCGGAGTACTGCGGCAGCTTCAGAGTGTTGCGGGCCAGGCCGGTGATCGTCGGCGCGGTCTTGACGCCCACCTCGACGAAACGCTGGATGCCCAGGCCGCCGGCCTCGGGCGCCGAGAACAGCAGGTCCTGCGTCTCGATCCAGCGCACCGGGCTGGCGAACTGCCAGGCCAGCAGCTCGATCAGCATCACGCGGGTCAGATCCGCCGGGCGGGCGGCCCACGAGTCCCAGTCGGCCAGCACCTCGGTCAGCGGTTCGGACGGCACCAGGTCCACGATCTCCTGGACGAAGGCGCGGTCCAGGTCGAACAGGCGCGGCACCAGGTTCGGGATGTACCGGCCCACCAGGATCGCCGGGTCGATGTCGGCGGGCAGCAGGTCGTCGAGCTTGCCGCGGAACTCCGGGACGCCGGCGCGCAGCACCGTCGAGTGGAAGGGCACGTCGATGCCGGGGACCAGGATGAAGGCGCGCTTGCCGCCGTACTCGGCGACGCGGCGCACGATCTCGGTCTCCAGGGCCTCCAGACCGCGGACGGTGCCCGCGATGGCGTACTGCGAGCCGAGCAGGTTCAGGTTCACCACTTCGAGGTATTCGTCGGCGTTCGCGGCCACCTCGGCCACGAAACCGGTGACGTCGGCGTCGGCCAGGCCGAACTGGCTCGGGCGGATGGCGGCCATCCGGTAGTTCGAGCGGCCCCGCTCGTCGCGCGGCACCAGGTGGTGCATGGCCGATCCGCGCTGGAACACGACCTCCAGCACGGCTTCGAGGGGCAGCACCCCGGCGCAGGCGGCCAGCGCGTTGTACTCGCCGACCGAGTGCCCGCAGGTGATGGCGCCCTCCACGAAGCCGCCGGCCTCGCGGAGTTCGGCGATCTGCGCGACGCCCAGCGTCGCCATCGCGACCTGGGTGAACTGCGTCAGGAACAGCACGCCGTCCGGGTGGTGGTAGGTCTCCAGGCGTCGATTCGCCCCGCTCTCTCCACTCGCTCCGCTCCCGGCGGCCGCGACCAGCGTGGTCGGGTTGTCGCGGACGACGGCGAGGATCGAGAAGCCCAGGGCCTTGCGGGTGTGCGCGTCGGCGCGGTCCCAGACCTCGCGGGCGGCCTTGCTGCGCGAGCGCGCGTCCAGGCCCATGCCCTTGCTCTGGATGCCCTGGCCCGGGAACGCGTACGCGGTGCGCGGGGCGGCCTGCAGCGCGGTCGCGGCCATCACCAGGTCGTCGCCGACCTTGGCGGTCACCTCGATCACGTCGCGCCCGGCATCCATGCCGACGCGGTCCACCCGCACGGTGATCTCGTCGCCGAGGCGGACCATGCCGAGGAAACGGGCGGTCCAGCCCAGCAGGGCCCGCGGCGACGGCACCGGCGTGTCCAGGTCGGCGGCCGTGACCACCTGCTGCGCCGCAGCCGAGAGCCACATGCCGTGCACGATCGGCTCGCCCAGCCCGGCCAGCCGCGCCGCCGACGCGTCGGTGTGGATCGGGTTGCGGTCGCCGGAGACCACGGCGAAACCGGTCATGTCCTCCGGTGCGGTGATCGTCACGGTCCGCACGTGCTTGCGCACCCCGGTGCGCTCGTCGTCGGCGGCGCCGCCGGCGCGCACCGGATCGCTCAACTCGGCCGAACCGCTGCGTCCGCGGATGGCGAATCGCTCGGCCAGAGTGGCGACGGGCGCACCGTCGGTCCGGGCGACGTCGACGCCGACCTCCACCACGCGGCCCGCCGCGGAGTCGTACACGGCACCGAGTCGGGCGGTGATCGTCAGGTCGGTGTCGGACTCGGGGATCCGGCCGGTCAGTTCGACGGCGTGGTCCAGGTGGACCAGGTCGAGCAGCCCCTCGACCACCGGCAGTCCGTCGTCGGTCCGCGCGGCGCCGATCACGCTGAACACGGCGGGCCAGCAGGCCGTCACCAGGGTGTCGGGGACGGCGAAGCCGAAGGGCACGGCCGGGGTGGTCGGCGCGTAGCCGCGCGGCAGCGACGACGCCGTGGCCCCGCTGTGATCGGCCACCGAATCGGCGCTCCAACGCACGGTGACCGCGGCCGCGCCGTCGTCGAGATCGGTCAGGGTGCCGCCGGCGGCGACGGTGAGCAGCTCACGCATGGCGCCGGCGGCCTCGTCGACGCCGACCCGCGGCACACCGCCGTCGAGGCAGCTCTCCTCGACCGAGACCGGGATCCGCACCCGGGTGCCCGAGACGGGGACGGACAGTTCGAACGACGCGGGGTAGGTCCCGGCGTCGGAGAGCAGAGTGATCCGGGCGCCGGTCGGGGCGTGATCGGCCACCTGGTCGTCGTACACCTCCCAGCCGCTCGGGTCGCCGAGCAGCTGCACGGGGTTGGCGACGATGCGGCCGGCCCACGAGACGTCGACGGACTCGAGCAGGACGGTGAGGGGTCCGGCCGAGGCGACCTCCCCGGTACGACGACGCGCATCCGCCGGCCACACGTTCTCGCCGCTGTGGCGCAGGACCTCGACGGTGTGCGCCTCGAACCGGTCGAGCAGCTCGCCCACCGGCTCGTCGACCCGGGTGATCCCGGCGACGGCCACCGGACCGGGGATGATGCAGACCTCGTCGGCGTCGTACCGCGCATCGTGGGCCTGCCACAGCGAGTCGCTGCGCCACCAGCGGCGCACGTCCTTGTCGATCACCGGCACGAAGTTCACCGGCTTGCCCGGGGTGCGGCACAGCTCCAGGAAGAAGGCCACGTCCGCCGGGTGCAGGATGTCGGTGTCGATCTCCGGGTAGGCCGCGGTCAGGGCCGCGATCGCCGCGTGCGGATCGTCGACGTCGTCGTCGAACATCGAGACGAAGGTCCCGGAGTCCTGGCCGATCAGGCGCGCCTCGGTGCGGTGCAGCATCGCGGTGAAGCGCTGCGCCCACGTGACGTCGGCCCACGGCAGCGGTGCTCCGGTGCCCACCGCGAGGTCGGCGTACCGGGTCAGCCACCGGGCGTAGGTCATGGTCGCGGTGTCGCCGAAGTACGGCTTGGCGGTGCCCGCCATGGCCGCGACGATCTCGTCGCGGCGCTCGGCGACGGCCTCGGCGTCGCCGGCCACCTCGTCGAGCAGTCGGCCGCAGCGGGAGGCGGCGTTGTCGATCTCGTGGATGTCGGCGCCGAGCTGACTGCGGCCCGACGCCATCCCGGCCGCCGCGTGACCGGCGCCGATCCACTCGTCGCAGCCGACGGTGTCGACCAGCATCCGCTTCACCTCGGGGGCCGTGGTGGCCTCCAGGGTCGCCATCGCGGCGGTGCCGATCAGGATGCCGTCCAGCGGCATCAGCGGGTAGCCGTGCCGGGCCGACCACTCGCCGGTCAGGTATTCCGCGGCCCGCTCGGGCGTGCCGATGCCGCCGCCCACGCAGACCACCGTGTTCGGGCGGTCGCGCAGTTCGCCGTAGGTGGCGATGAGCAGGTCGTCGAGGTCCTCCCACGAGTGGTGGCCGCCGGCCCGGCCGCCCTCCACCTGCACGATGATCGGGAACTCGGGCACCTCGTTGGCGATCCGGACCACCGCGCGGATCTGCTCCACGGTGCCCGGTTTGAAGGCGACGTAGTGCAGCTGCGCGTCGTTGAGCTCGTGCACCAGGTCCACGGCCTCGTCGAGTTCGGGGATGCCCGCGGTGACGATCACCCCGTCGATCGGGGCGCCCGCGGCCCGGGCCTTCTGCACCAGGCGCTTGCCGCCAAGCTGCAGCTTCCACAGGTAGGGGTCCAGGAACAGCGAGTTGAACTGCACCTCGCGGCCCGGTTCCAGCAGTTCGGTGAGCCGGTCGACGTTGTCGGCGAAGATCGCCTCGGTCACCTGGCCGCCGCCGGCCAGCTCGGCCCAGTGTCCGGCGTTGGCGGCCGCGGCCACGATCGCCGGGTCGACGGTGGTCGGCGTCATGCCGGCCAGCATCATCGGCGAGCGGCCGGTCAGCCGGGTGAAGGGCGTGTCGACCACGGTGCGGCCGTCGGGCAGCTCGGCCAGCCGCGGCGCGTACAGCGCCCACGGGGCCGAGACCTCGGGGACGTTGCCGGGGACGAACAGATTGCGCTGTCCGCCGCGGGTGGCGACCGGCACGGCGCCGACGCCCTGACCGCGGATCGACGACGACGAGAGCCGCGTCGCGACGTCGGCCGGACCGAAGTCGAGTAGCCAGCGGGCGCCGCTGGCCACCAGCTCGCCGACCTCGGCGACCCAGTCGACGTGGCTCACCAGGATCGCCTCGGCGTACCGGTGGGCCAGTGCCGGATCCAGGCCGCATCGCTGGGCCCACTCGGTCACCAGGGTGATGGCCGGGGCCATGTCCGGGTGGTGGAACGGCACCGTGGTCATCACGTTCTCGAAGACCGGCGCGAACGGCGAACCGCCGGTCCGCTTGCGCTTGCGCTCGTCGGCCGAGGCCTCGGCCTTCTGCTCGCAGAGCACCTGGAAGGCACGCAGGTGGCGCGGCGCGCCGGAGAGCACGACGGCCCGGCGCGAGTTGTGCACGGCCACCGCGGGGGCGCCGATGCGCTGATCGGCGGGCAGACCGGCGACGTACTGCGCCAGCAGCACCTCGACGTCCTGCGGGACCACCTGGGAGATCGACGTCATCGGCGACGCCTCGGCCGTCCCCGTCAGTCCGCGGCGACGCGCGGTGAGGGTCGCCGCGGCACCGATCAGATGCGCCAGCGCCAGCAGTTGGGCGTCGTCGGCGTCCCGCGGCTGACCGGCCACCGCGATCGCCTCGGTGGCGAGGATGCCCTGCGAATGCCCGACGACGGCCATCGGCGGCACCGCGGCGGTGTCCAGTCCCTGCTTGGCGGCCGAGGCGATGGTCGCGAGCTGGGCGGCCAGGATGCCCGGCAGCGAGACGCCGGCGTCGGCCAGTTCGCCGTCCGACGGCACCGGACGGTCCTCGTCGAGCGCATGCATCCAGGCGATCGGGTCGAAGGCCCGGGCGCCGGCGCGGGCCAGGTCCTCGGCGACCGGTGCGAGGATCGCGCGGGCGTCGTCGAGCGCGCGGGCCATCGTGGACTCGAGGTCGGCGTCGATCACGACCTCGGCGAACGTGGGCAGCCAGGGGCCTCCCTGGCCGCCGAAGCTCACGGCATAGGCCTCGCCCTGAGCCAGTCGGTCGAGCAGGCTCGGTTCCGGTGCGGCGGGTCGGTCTGTGCGCGAACGGGAACGGAACTGGTCGAGGGTCACAGGCTCTCCTGGTCGGGGGTCGGAGCGGGCACGGCCGAGGCGGCCGCTGAACGTGTCCCATGATGACAGGCAAACATGAGGCTTCCCTCATGTTTTATCGCGACCCGCAGGTATACCCGCTGGTAGAACGGCGAGTAACCGCCCCCACCTGCACCGCAGCGCCGACTTAAATCGTTACTGAATCGTTATCTGACTACTCTGCCGCGCTTGGGTAGAAACACTCAGATTCCCCCGGAAGCATGATTTCGGGACCCGGTGCGTTGTTAACTTCTCCCCACCCAGCGAGAAGGAGACATCGCATGAAACGACACCGACGCATCCGCGGAGCCGTGCTGGCCCTCGGCGCGGCCGCCGCCCTGACACTGACCGCCTGCGGCGGCGATCCGGACTCCGACCCCGCCCCGGCCGCCTCCGATCCCGCGGCCGCCGAACTGCTGAACAAGGCCGCCGAGGCCACCGAGGCCCTGACCGGCGCCACGCTCGAGATCGCCGTCAGCGGCACCGTCCAGAGCCTCAACGCCACCGCCGTCGCCGCCGAGGTCAACACCAGGCCCACCGTCTCCGGCAAGGGCACCGCGACCCTCGACATGGGCGGCAAGAAGGTCACGGCCCCGTTCGTCTACCTCGACGGCGCCTTCTACGCGAACGTCGACGGCGGCGGCTGGATCGACTACGGCGACGGCCGATCGATCTACGACGTCTCCCGGGTCCTCGACGCGAAGGCGGGCGTCCCCGGCATCCTGCGCGGTCTGGAGGGCGCGAAGACCGACGGCACCGAGGACGTGAACGGAGCCCGGGCCACCAAGGTGACCGGCACCGTGCCCGCCAAGACGGTCGCCGCGCTGACCGGCGCGACCGGCGAGGAGGCCGCGAAGGCGACCACCCCGCTCGGCACCACCGTCTGGATCACCGCCGAGCACCAGGTGGCGCGCGTCGTCGTCGAACCGGCGACCGGCACGACGATGACGATCGACGTCTCGAACTGGAACGTCGGGACCGAGGTGACCAGACCCCGCGGCGTGCAGACGCCGACCGTCGCACCGCCGAGCCCGCCGGCGTCCGGAGAACCCACCCGCGAACCCGCCGCAGGCTGAGTCCGCACGAAAGATTCAGGAGATCGCCATGAACATCCGCACCCGTCTCGTCGGCGCCGGACTCGCAGTCCTGAGCGCCGGCGCGATGCTCGGCATCGCGAACGTCGCCGCACCGGCCCCCGCCCACGCCGTCGACTACTACGGCGCGCTCGCGCTCTCGCCGTCGTCCGGAGCCACCGGCCGAGCCTGGGACTACCCGGACTCCTCCGCCGCCCGCAGCGCCGCGCTCAGCACCTGCGGCTACGACGACTGCCGCGTGGTGGTCGCGATGGTCAACGGCTGCGGCGCCATCGCGAAGGGCACCCGCTACTGGGGGTACGGCCGGTCGTCACGGCTGAGCACCGCACAGAGCATCGCGCTGTACTACGCCGACGGCGGACACGTCCACGACTGGCTCTGCACCTCCGGCCACTTCGAGCTGACCGATGCCCGACCGCCCGCGGCACCCTCCTCCCCGGGAGGGCGCCTCGGGCATTCGACAGGCTGTCGGAGTATGAGCGACTGCATCTTCTGCGCCATCGTCACCGGTGCCGCCCCCGCCCGGGTCGTGTACCGCGACGAGCACCTCCTCGGCTTCCTCGACATCCGCCCGATCACCGCGGGCCACACGCTGCTGATCCCGCGCGAGCACGCCGTCGGACTGGCGGATCTGCCGCCGGAGACCGGGGCCCGGATGTTCCAGGCCGGCCAGCGGGTGGCCGCCGCGATGAAGACCACGCTCGACGCCGACGGAGTGAACCTCGCCCTGAACGACGGGAAGGCCGCCTTCCAGACCGTCTTCCACGCGCACCTGCACGTGGTGCCGCGCCACTCCGGCGACAAGCTCCGCTTCGCGAAAGGCCTGATCACCCGCCGTGCGGGCGATCCCGATGCGATCGCCGAGGCGTTGCGCACCGAACTGCCCCACTGATCCCCCGCCTCCCGGTCTCGACTCCGCTCGACCAGCGAGAGGATCCTCGACCGCCGAACGACTCCTCGCCGGTCAAACCTCTCCTCGCTGGTCGAGCGGAGTCGAGACCAACCGTCAACCCAGGTTGACGACATGCCGATCGAGGCGCACCCTGGAAGAGACCGGAGGATCCGGAGAAGCCACGCGGAGGAGATCATGAAGACCGCTTACGATCAGCCCGACGACGCCGACGAGACCCCGATCGAGCAACTGACCCGGATCGCCGCGCTCCGCCGCGACCTCTCCCGCCAGGAGGAGGCCGCGGTCCGCCGCGCCCGGATCGCCGGACTCTCCTGGGCCGAGATCGGCCTGCTGCTCGGCGTCTCCAAACAGGCCATGCACAAGAAGTATCGGAAGGTCGGATGACCGCCCGCTCCCTCGACGGCATCGCCCCCGACGACCTCGCGACCGCTCGCGCCGCGGTGCGGCGGGCGGATCGCATCGTCGTCTTCACCGGTGCGGGCATGTCCGCCGAGAGCGGCGTGCCCACGTTCCGCGACGCGCTGACCGGCATTCTGGGCCCGCTTCGACCCGGCGCGACTCGCGACGCCGGAGGCCTGGGAGCGGGACCGATCTCTGGTGTGGTCGTGGTACGCCGACCGCGCCTCGGGTGCCCGGTCCGTCGAACCGAACGAGGGACATCACGCGATCGCGCGGCTCGCACAGCGCAAACGCGCACACGGCGCAATGGTGTCGGTGGTGACTCAGAACGTCGACGACCTGCACGAACGCACCCTGTCGGGGCCGGCGGTCCACCTGCACGGCAGCCTGTTCTCACCGCGCTGCGACACCTGCGGCATCTCGGCTCCGGCCGACGCCGCCGTGGATCCCGACCTTCGATCGTGTTCGCGATGCGAGGGGGCGATCCGGCCCGGCGTGGTCTGGTTCGGCGAGCAGCTGCCCGCCGACGCCTGGGCCGACGCGGAACTCGCGTTCGCGATGTCGGACCTGGTGATCGTCGTCGGGACCAGCGGGGTGGTCCATCCGGCCGCCGCGCTGCCCGAGACCGCGGCGGCCCGGGGCGTCACCGTGATCGAGGTGAATCCGGAGCCGTCGGCGCTCGGCGGGGTCACCCTGCGCCTGCCCGTCACCGCCGCCCGGGGCCTCCCCGCCCTGGTCGACTGACCCGCCCGGACTCAGCCCGCGGCCGGCTCCCCGAGCACCTCGCCCGCCAGCTTCCGGCGCTTGAGGATCGACGCGCCCAGAAGCGCGTAACCGATCACGATCCACATCGCCAGGGCGGCGAACGCCATCCCGGTGCCCGCGCCCAGGAACCGGCCGTCGGCGAAGAACGCCGCGCCGCGCAGGGCGGTGCCGCCCGCGCCCAGCGGCAGCCACTGGCCGAGGTGTCCCCACACTCCCGGGAGGTACTCCGGCGGAGCCGCGATTCCGGCGAGCGGCATGCCGATCAGCATGAACAGCAGCGCCGCGATCCCCATGCCGGCCATGCCGACCAGTGACACCAGGCCGGCGATCACCGCGCCGATCGCCGCGATCCCGGCGAACATGGCGAACCACTGCGGCCAGAATCCGCCGGAGAGCACGCCCACCGCCATGGCGGCGCCCACGCAGGTCGCGGCCACCACGGCGGCGGCGACGGGCACCGCGACGGCGATCCACTTGGCACGACGCAGCAGCATGGTCAGCGCGATGCCCAGTGCGGCGCCGGCCATGAACAGCGGCATCACCACCGAACCGAAGCCTGCTCCGCGCGGATCGGAGTCCGACGGCGGGGCGACGTCGATCACGGTCGGCGCGGCCGCCGGAGCCGGGGCGGCTCCGGGTGCGGCGGGGGCTTGCCGAGCCGCGGCCTGGGCGGCGATCTGCGCGCCGATCTGGGTCAGCGTCCCGGCGACCGCGGGGCTCGCCCCGGTCGCGATCACCGTGGCCGACTCCGGTCCCACGACCAGTCCCCCGTAGACCTCGCGGTCGGCGGTCGCCCGCTCCAGGTCGGCGCGGGTGTCGTACCGCTGGACGTCGAACGCTCCGGGCTGCCGCTCGTCGAGCGCCTTCTCCACCTGCGCGACGGCGGGGGCGGGTCCGGCGATGCCGAGGGGCAGATCGTGCGGCGCGCCGCGGGAGGCGGGGCCGATGAACATCAGCAAGATCAGCGGGATCGCGATCGCGATCCCGGCGATCACCGCGGCGACCTTCCGCACGGGGACGGTGGACAGGGCTTCGGACATGACTTCCTCGTTTCGACGCCGATGTTTCAACATTTGTTGAATGACACCGTAGGCGCGGACGGGCATCGAAGTCAACAATTGTTGAAATGCGATACGGTGGACGGGTGAGCAAACAGGACGAACCGGTCCGTACCGGACGGCGCACCGGTGACGGCAACACCCGCGACGACATCCTGGCCGCGGCCCGCGAACTCTTCGCCTCCGGCGGATTCGGCAAGACGACGATGCGCGCCGTCGCGACCCGCGCCGACGTCGACGTCGCCTTGATCCCCTATTACTTCACCAACAAGCGCGGCCTGTTCGTCGCGGCCATGGAGATGCCGATCGATCCGGCGGTACGCATCGCCGAAGCCGCCGACGGCCCGCGCGAGACGCTGGGCGCACGCCTGGCCGAGACCTTCCTGACCGCCTGGGACGACCCCGGTTCCGGTCCGGCGCTCCAGGCGTTCCTGCGGACCGCGGTCACCGACGAGCCCACCGCGCACGCCTTCGGCGAGTTCGTGTCGCAGTCGATCATGCCCATGGTGACCGAGCGGGTCGGCGTCGGCGAGGACACCGCGCGCGCCGTGTCGTCGATGATGTTCGGCGTCGCGACCATGCGCTACCTCGTCGGCGCGCCCGTCTTCACCGCACCGTCGACCGCCGACCTCATCGCGGCGTACGGCCCGCGCATCCAGGCCGTGATCGACGCCGACTGACCGGAAGGCTTCGACGAGGCCCCGTCACCGCGAACACAGACGACGACCGACCGGCGGAGCGCCGATCGGTCGTCGTCTGTGTTCGGTTGCCGAACGCGGTCAGCCGCGTCCGCGGCCGGCGACGCGCGGGGGCCGCTTGCCCCAGTGGTCCTTCTTGCCGCCCTTGCCCTGGTAGCCGCCGCTCCGACGCCCGCCGCGCTGGCCGGGAGGTCCCTGGTCGCGGCTGATGTCGATCGGGTTCTTACCGATGCGCGTGTGCTTGAGCATGGCGAGGGTCTCGTCGTCGAGGTCCTCGGGCAGCTCCACCAGCGAGAAGTCGTCGCGGATGCTGATGTTGCCGAAGTCGGCGCGGGTCAGGCCGCCCTCGTTGGCGATGGCGCCGACGATCGCTCCCGGCGACACCTTGTGCCTGCGACCGACCGCGATGCGGTAGGTCGCGAACCGTCCGCCGTTCTTGGGCGTGCGCTCACGACGATCGTCCCGATCCCGATCCCGGTCGCGTCGCTGACCGGCGGGCGGATCCGGAGTCATCAGGAATCCGCCGTCGCGGGTCTCCAGCGCGAGCGCCGCCGCGATGTCGGCCATCGCGACGTCGTTCTCCCGGGCGTAGGTCTCGATGAGACCGCGGAACATGTCCAGGTGGTCGGACTCGAGGTTGTGGGTGATCGACTCGCCGAACTTGATCACCCGCTGGGCGTTCACGTCCTCCACCGACGGGAGGTCGATCTCGGTGAGCTCCTGACGCGTCGCCCGCTCGATCGCCCGCAGCAGATGACGCTCGCGGGGCGAGACGAACAGCAGCGCGGTGCCCGACCGTCCGGCCCGGCCGGTCCGGCCGATGCGGTGCACGTACGACTCGGTGTCGTGCGGGATGTCGTAGTTGACGACGTGCGAGATCCGGTCGACGTCGAGCCCGCGGGCCGCCACGTCGGTGGCGACCAGGATGTCGAGGGTGCCGTCCTTGAGCTGGTTGATGGTGCGTTCGCGCTGCGCCTGCACCATGTCGCCGTTGATCGCCGCCGCGGACAGGCCGCGCGCCCGCAGCTTCTCGGCCAGTTCCTCGGTCGCGGACTTGGTCCGGACGAAGACGATCATCCCGTCGAAGTCCTCGACCTCGAGGACGCGGGTCAGCGCATCGAGTTTGCGCTGGTGCGAGACCTGCAGGTACCGCTGCGTGATGTTCGACGCCGTGGAGGTCTGCGACTTGACCTTCACCTCCTGCGGGTCGTTCAGGTACTTGCGCGCCAGCCGACCGATAGTCGGCGGCATGGTGGCCGAGAAGAGCGCCACCTGCTTGTCGTCGGGGGTGTCGGCGAGGATCCGCTCGATGTCCTCG
The DNA here is from genome assembly GCF_047600385.1 of Gordonia sp. (in: high G+C Gram-positive bacteria). Taxonomy (GTDB): domain Bacteria; phylum Actinomycetota; class Actinomycetes; order Mycobacteriales; family Mycobacteriaceae; genus Gordonia. The sequence continues at coordinate 3,721,543 of NZ_JASGKZ010000001.1, forward strand.
GCGAAGCCCATCGACAGCATCTCGTCGGCCTCGTCGAGCACCAGGAACTGCAGCTCGGACAGGTCGAGGGTGCCCTTGTCGAGGTGGTCGATCACCCGGCCGGGCGTGCCGACGATCACCTGCGCGCCGCGGCGCAGTCCGGAGAGCTGGATGCCGTAGCTCTGGCCGCCGTAGATCGGCAGCACCTTCACCTCGGGCATCTTCGAGGAGTAGCGCCCGAAGGCCTCGGACACCTGCAGTGCGAGCTCACGGGTCGGAGCCAGCACCAGGGCCTGCGGCTTGCGGGCGGCCGTGTCGAGCCGGGACAGGATCGGGATCGCGAAGGCCGCGGTCTTACCGGTGCCGGTCTGTGCCAGACCGACGACGTCGCGGCCCGCCATCAGTGGTGGAATGGTCGCCGCCTGGATGGGCGACGGGGACTCGTAGCCGACCTCGTCGAGGGCGGCGCGGACACGCTCGTCGATGCCGAAGCCGTCGAACGTCACGGTGTCAGTGGTTGAACTGGAATTGTCGGTGCTAGTCATGCGCACCCGTAAAGCTTGATCATCGTCTCCCATGCTACCCCGAAGAAAGCCTGTGACACGTACCACTTGACTCGCTGGTAGGGTATCGATTCACGAGGTTCGTCCGGAACCGAAGCACTCACCACGATCCGAGGGGATTGCCCGTATGCAGGAGTTCACCACTCCCTCCACGCTGACCATCGATGACGACGTCACCACCGTCACCCGCATCCAGACCCTGCGCCGGGACCGTCCGACGCTGCCGGTCTTCAAGCGTCAGGGCGATTCGGGGCACTGGCTCACCGTCACTGCGCGTCAGTTCGCCGAAGAGGTGGACGCCGTCGCCAAGGGGCTCATCGCCTCCGGCATCGGCGCGGGCGACCGGGTCGGCCTGCTCTCGGCGACCCGCTACGAGTGGAGCCTGATCGACTACGCGATCTGGCGCACCGGCGCGACCACCGTCGCGATCTACGAGACCTCCGCTCCCGACCAGGTCGACTGGATCCTGAACGACTCGGGGACCAAGCTCCTGATCCTGGAGAACGCCGGTCACAAGGCCAAGCACGACGCCGTGATCACGGCCGCCGAGTCGCTCGCCGAGACCCTGGTGATCGACGACGGCGCCGTCGCCGAGCTGCGCAAGCGCGGCGCCGACGTGCCCGACTCCGCGCTCGACGAGCGGGAGGCCGGCGCACGGTCGTCCGACGCCGCCACCCTCATCTACACCTCGGGCACCACCGGCCGCCCCAAGGGCGTCGTGCTGACCCACGCCAACTTCCTGGCCGAGACCGAAGCGGTCAAGACCGCGGTCGCCAGCGGCCTCGAAGAGGGCAAGAGCACGCTGCTGTTCCTCCCGCTGGCACACATCTTCGCCCGCGTCGTGGCCGTCGGATGCATGGAGAACGGCGTGGTCCTGGGCCACACCAGCGACATCCCGAACCTGGTCGCCAACCTCGGCGTCTTCCAGCCGAACTACGTCCTCTCGGTGCCCCGCGTCTTCGAGAAGGTCTACAACTCGGCCCGCCAGAAGGCGGTCGACGGCGGCAAGGGCGGCATCTTCGACAAGGCGAGCGAGACCGCGATCGCCTACAGCAAGGCGCTCGACGAAGGCGGCGCGGGCTTCGCGCTGAAGGCCAAGCACGCCGTCTTCGACAAGCTGGTCTACGGCAAGCTGCGCGACGCGCTCGGCGGCCGGTGCGAGGCCGCGGTCTCCGGCGGCGCCCCGCTCGGCGCCCGGCTGGGCCACTTCTTCCGCGGCGTCGGCATCCCGATCTACGAGGGCTACGGCCTCACCGAGACCACCGCCGCGGTCACCGCGAACAACGAGAACCACACCAAGATCGGTTCGGTCGGCCGCCCGGTCCCCGGTGTCACCGTCGGCATCGACGAGGACGGCGAGGTGCTACTCAAGGGCCCGGTCGTCTTCAACGGTTACTGGCAGAACGAGCAGGCCACCGCCGACTCGATCCGCGACGGCTGGTTCCACACCGGCGACATCGGCAAGCTGGACGACGGCTTCCTGTTCATCACCGGCCGCAAGAAGGAGCTGATCGTCACCGCGGGCGGCAAGAACGTCTCCCCCGCGCAGCTCGAGGACACCATCCGGGCACACCCGATGGTGAGCCAGTGCCTCGTCGTCGGCGACCAGAAGCCGTTCATCGGCGCGCTGATCACCATCGATCCCGAGGCCGCCCCCGGCTGGATCGAGCGCAACGGCCTGCCCGCGGACACCACCATCGAGCAGCTCGCCGAGAACCCCGAGCTGCGCGCGGAGTTCGAGGAGGCCGTCAAGGCCGCCAACGCGAAGGTCTCGGCCGCCGAGCAGATCAAGAAGTTCGACGTCCTGGCGACGGACTTCACCATCGACACCGGAGAGCTCACCCCGACGATGAAGCTCAAGCGGAACGTGATCCACGACACGTACAAGCAGGCGATCGCGAACCTGTACTCGTGATCGGCTGACCTCCGGGTCTTCTCACCGACGACGCGCCGTCTCTCTTTCGAGGCGGCGCGTCGTCGTCGTTCACGCTGCTCCTACAGTGGATGCCGGACCCGGTCCGCCCGGACCGTCGCCACAGGAGAAGGGTTGGCACGAGATGAGCACAGCACGACCGGACCGCCGCGACCCGCAGACCCTCGGCGAGGCCTCGCTGAGCGTGCACGGCGGCAACGCGATCGGTCCGGCCGGCGAGGGCGACCCCATCCGGGTGCCGATCACGATGGCGAACTCGTACCATCTGCCGCCCGATCCGGCGACGCTCGACTGGTCCAGTCCCGAGCACGTGATCTACACGCGCAACACCGGCCTGAACCAGATCGCCCTGCAGCACAAGCTCGCGGCGCTGGAGCACGGCGAGGACGCCCTGGTGCTCGCCTCCGGCGTCGCGGCGCTGCACGCGGTGTTCTTCACCCACGTGAGCGCCGGCGACCACGTCGTCGTCTCGGATGCCACCTACGAGGCGACGTACAAGCTGTGGACGACGCTGCTGCCGCGCAAATACGGGATCGAGGCCACCTTCGTCGACATCACCGACCTCGATGCGGTGGCCGCCGCGATCCGGCCGAACACCCGGCTGATCGCCGCCGAGGTGATCGCCAATCCGACCACCGAGGTCGCCGACGTCCCGGCGCTCGCGGAACTGGCCCACCGCCGCGGCGTGCTGCTGATGGTCGACTCCACGTTCACCCCGCCGCCGCTGTACCGGCCGCTCGACGACGGCGCCGACCTCGTCGTGCACTCGCTGACCAAGTACATCAACGGCCACGGCGACGCCATGGGCGGCGCGGTGATCGGGCGGGCCGATCTGGTCGCGCCGATCCGCGCGGAGGCGATGGTCGACGTCGGGGGCGTCATCTCGCCGTTCAACGCGTGGCTCATCCAGCGCGGTTCGGTGACCCTCCCCCTCCGGCTGGATCGGCACCAGGCCTCCGCCGCGCGGCTCGCGGAGTTCCTGGAGGCCGATCCGCGGGTGGCCTACGTGGCGTATCCGGGGCTGGCGAGCCACCCCCAGCACGACGTCGCCGCCCGCCTGCTCGGCGGACGCGGCTTCGGCGGGATCATGGCCTTCGCGCTCGACGGCGACCCGGACCTGCAGAACCGGTTCGTGGCCGAGCTGAGGGTGATCACCTCGGCGGTGTCCGTCGGGCACGACGAGTCGCTGATCGTGCACGTCGGCACGTCCGGCCCGCGGGTGGCGGCGTATCCGGAGGGTTTCCGGAAGTACGGTCACCTGCGGTTCTCGGTGGGTCTGGAGGACGTCGAGGATCTGCAGGCGGATCTGACCGCGGCCCTGGACGCGGTGCTGCCCCGTTAGACCGGTCGCCCGCGTCGAACGAACGGACCTCCCCGCAGGTCAGGAGGCACCCCCACCGATCCCTGAGCCGCGACCGGGGAACGAGCCTGCGCGTCGAAGGGTCTCCGCGCCGCTACTCCGCGACGTAGAGGATCCCCCGCCCGATCGCCTCCCGCACCGCCGGCAGCGCCGCCTCGGCGAGCGCGTCGGCGTCGACGCCGTGGAATCCGGCCAGCAGCTCGACGAGCGTCCCGAGCGGGACCTCGCCGCGGCATCCCGCGAGCAGCGCCGTCATCACCTCGTCCACCGGCAGCACCGCGCCGGGGCCGCCGGGTCGCGTCACCGCCGCCGAGACCTCCTGCCAGCCTTCTTCCCCAGGGAGACGCTGCGATTCGAGGAACACCGGCGAGGTGCTCAGGGCGGCGGCGAGCAGTGCGTCGTCGGACGTGTCGCGCAGGAAGTCGCGGCGGGCCCACCACGCCTGCGCCTCGAAGCCGGTGACCTCCTGCCCGGCCCCGGTGATCTCCTCGATCACCACGTCCGGCTCCCTACCGCTCGCCGAGTCCGTCGCAGTGTGCGGCTTGCGCAGCGTCACCAGACCCATGCCGATTCCGACGATCCCCTCGCGCTCGAACCAGTCGAGCCACTGCGCGCCGCGCTGCGCCGCCCCCTCCGGGGTCTCCCCGGCGTCGGCGATCCACAGCGAGATGTAGCCGATCGGATCGGCGAGCTCACGCTGCACCACCCACGCGTCGAGTCCGGTGCCGCGCACCCACTCGCCGATGCGGGCCTGCCAGTCGTCCTCGTCGTGCACGATCCAGTTCGCCAGCAACTGGGCGATGCCGCCGGGTTCCAGAATGCTCGGCGACCTGCTCGATCAGCTGCCTGCTGATCCCGTCGCCCGCCACCCCGGAGTCCCGGTAGACGTAGTCCTGGGAGCCGGTGCCGACGACGAACGGCGGATTGGCGACGATCAGGTCGAAACGCTCCCCCGCGACGGGCGCGAAGAGGCTGCCCTCCCGCAGGTCCCACGTCATGCCGTTGAGTCGTGCGGTGACCGCGGCCAGGGCCAGCGCGCGGGCGTTGGTGTCGGTCGCCACGACCTGATCGCAGTGCGCGTCCATGTGCAGCGCCTGGATGCCGCAGCCGGTGCCGAGGTCGAGGGCGCGCCGGAACGGGGTGCGGATCACCGCCCGGGCCAGCGAGATCGAGGCGCCGCCGATGCCGAGCACGTGGTCGTGGGCGAGGGGCGCCGCCCGCAGCAGCGCGTCCTGGTCGGAGACCACGAGGTGGTCGCGCTCGTCGGAGGCGTGCGGCCGGACGTCGAGCGCGGCCCGCCAGCCGTCGTCCGCGGACCGCAGGACGCCCTCCCCGGCCAGGACGTCGACGGTCAGCGGCGCGAACGCCTCGGCGACGGCCTCCTCCGGTTCGACGGTGCCGAGCAGGAAGAGCCGGATCAGCGTGGCCAGGGGCCGCTGCGCGTCGTCGACCCGGCTCGTCGCCCGCAGCGCCGGCCACCAGGTACCGCCGACCAGCGCGTCGGCCGCCTGCTCGCCCAGCAGGCCGGCGATCCCGTCCGAGGAGTAGTCGCGCTCGCGGAGCACGGCGCCGAGGGCGTCGACGACGGTGGGATCGGACAGCGGCACGAGGTCGGCAGGCAGAGCGTTCACCGGCACGAGGTTACCGGCCGGGAGTAGGCTGGCTCCCGTGATGACCAGTCGGGCCCGCGCGGGCCGCTCCCGGATCGGCGACCTGGTCGGCGCCTGATCCGCGCTCCTCCCTCGTCCTCTGTGCCCACACCAGCCACAGACCGACGAAGGAGAACCGTGTCCTCCCGTTTCAACCACACCATCATCGCCGCGCTCGACGCCGCCGAGACCGCCGCGTTCTACCGCGACCTCCTGGAGGCCGACGAACTCCCGTCGTGGGGCCCGTTCGTCAACATCGGCCTCGCCGACGGCGTCCTGCTGCAGTTCGCGGCGCCGCCGTTCGAGTTCCCGCCGCAGCACTACGCGTTCCTACTCGACGACGACCACTTCGACCGCGCCTACGCCGCGATCGCCGCGGCGGGCCGGGAGCACTGGGCCGACCCGCAGCGCACCCGACCCGGGGAGATCAACCGCGAGCACGACGGCCGCGGGGTGTATCTCCTTGACCCGTCCGGGCACTATCTGGAGTTGATCACCCGCCCGTACCTGTGACACGGCTCCACCGACCGGTTCGCATCCGGCCGGGCGCCGGAAATCGGCCTATTCTGACGGTCGTGGAAGAGCCAGAGATCAGCGGACTCATCGGTGAACGACTCCGCGAGGCCGGGCAGGCCCGCAACCTCTCGGTGAGCGCCATCGCCGGCGACGATGCCAAGAACTCCTCGTCGGCTCGGGAGACCGCACGTCCTTCCCTGGCCACCCGCGCCCGCGATCTCACCCGGACGATGACCGGCCGGATCGCGGGACGCCGCCCCGGCACCCCGTCGCGTCTGCTCGACTCCCGGACCCGCGACGGCGTCACCACCGAGGTCCGCGCGGTGGAGTTGACGCCGGACCTGTCGTACGTCTGCAGCGTCACCGCGTCGTCGACGGCGCAGGTGCTGGTCACGCGGGGCCGGATGCGGGTCGACGGCGATCCGGTGACCGTTGACGGTCCGGTGCTGTCCGGCGGCGAGTCCTGCACGTGGGACGGGAGCGTCGAACATCGGCTGACGCCGGTCGACGGCGCCGCGGCGGCGATCCTGGTGATCCACCGGGGTCCGTAGCGGACCGGACGAGTCTTGATCGAGCGGTTCTTCTCGCCGGCCAGGTAGTTCCATCTCCCCGATCAGACGGTTCTTCTCGCCAGTCGAGCAGTTCTTCTCGCCGGTCAGACGGTTCTTCTCGCTGGTCGAGCTCTTCTTCTCGCTGGTCGAGCTCTTCTTCTCGCTGGTCGAGCGAAGTCGAGACCACTGCCCGATCATCGCCGGATCTCGACTCCGCTCGATCACCGAGAAGGCTCCGCTTGATCACCGAGAAGGCTCCGCTTGATCACCGAGAGGGCTCCGCTCGGCCAGCGAGGAGGCTCGCCCGCCGAAAGAGCTCGACCGCGGAATTCCCTCGGCGGACCTCGGACGGCCGGTGTTCGGCGGTCGCTCGGTCCGCTGTGGTGCGCGAGGGGGGACTTGAACCCCCACGTCCGTAGACACTGGAACCTAAATCCAGCGCGTCTGCCGATTCCGCCACTCGCGCGTGCGGGTCACACGATACCCGGTGCCGTCTCCCGCCCGCCGGATGTGCCCACCGGTCAGGACTCGCCGAACTCGATGCCGTCCATCTCCCGCAGTTCGGCCACGGTGACCAGCTCGGACATGGGGACAGGCCCGCGACGAGGCGCCGTCGCCGCGGCGACGGCGGCATGAGCGGTGAGCAGCGCGGTGGCGTGCGACTGCCCGACTCCGCGCGCACTGAGACGTCGCCCGGTGCGGCGGTGGGTCGCACTCACCTCCCAGCACCGGTCTCCCCAGTGCGGAGCGCGGCTGATCAGCGGTGCCAGGACGGGGAGACGCCCGGCGACCGCGAGCGCGGCGGTGGCGAGACGGCTGCTGACGGCGAGGTAGCTGCGCACCGCGACGCCGCGAGGAACGCCGATGAGGACGTGATCGGGGAAGTCGGCGCGCAGGTGGGTCCTGATTCCGGCTTCGGTGCGGAACCGGCGGGTCTCATGCAGGTTCGGTACCGGCTCGGCTTCCGGCGGCCGGTGGATCGTGCGGCCGACGAGCCCCGCGGTCCATTCCACCGCGGCGTTCCCGTGGGTCTCGCCGGAGCCGAGCGAAATCGCGACGTCGACGTCGTCACCGGGGACGGCGGGAAGCGCGGCGGCGAGGATCGTCGTGGCGCCGGGTGCCAGACCGGCACCGAGAACGAGCGTGGTCGCGGAGCCGGTGACCGCGAGAGACTCCAGATAAGCACCGGTGGCGGAGATCTCCACGAACGGCACCTCCCCGGTGCACGCGACCAGGGCCGGATCTTCGATACCCGAGGCGTTGACGACGACGTCGTACTCGTCCGCCGCCGCTCGCAGACCGGTCAGCCCCTCACCGGTGCTCAGGTCGAGCGGCATCCCCGGAGGCGTCATCGTACGGCCCACTCCGGTGACGGTGTGCCCCATCCGTCTCAGATGGTCGCTCACAGCGCGGCCGACCGCGCCGCGCGCGCCGAGCACCAGCACCCTCATCGACGGCCCCTCAGACCTGCCAGCCCTCGGACTCGCGCCAGCGCTTCCACAGGTCGGCGAACACGCCGCCCCGCTCGAGCAGGTCGTCGGCCTTCCCCGAGTCGACGATCCGCCCTCGATCGAGCACGATCACCCGATCGGCCAGGGACACCAGAGCCGGACGGTGGGTCACGATCACCGTCGTCCGTTCGCCGCGGACCTGCTCCAGCGCCTTCACGACGGCGCGCTCGGTGATCGCATCGAGCGCCGAGGTGGCCTCGTCCACCAGCAGCAGACCGGACGGTTTGGCGAGCGCACGGGCCAGGCCGACCCGCTGGCGTTCCCCGCCGGAGAGTTCGTTGCCGCCCTCCCCGACCCGCGAATCCCAGCCGGCCGGCAGCGAGGCCAGGACCTCACCGAGTTGCGCACGTTCGGCCAGCGTCGCGAGCACGGCGTCGTCGACCTCGTCGGCGGCACCGGGGACGACGTTCTCCTTGAGCGTGCCCGGGCGCAGCTGATTGCTCTGGAACACCACCGACGTCCCGGCCAGCCGGTCGGCGGACGACGACGGCGCGCCGCCGACCTCCACCCGGCCGTCGCTCGGCTCACGCAGCCCCGCGACGACGTCGAGCAACGTCGACTTGCCCGACCCGGACGGTCCGACGATCACGGTGATCCCGCCGGCCGGCAGGACCGCGTCGACGTCGGTCAGCGCCCGTGTGCCGTCCGGATAGGTGAAGCCCACACCGCGCAGGGCGACCTCCGGGGCGCCGGAGACCGGCGCGGTCGCGGCGGGCACGGCGGCGGCGTTCTCCTCGTCGACCAGTACGGCCACCTCGCGGAAGACCCGCGCGCCGTTCGCGACGGCCGGACCCAGCAGCGACAGCGACCCGACCACCTCGACGATCCGCAGCAGCACCACGATCATCGCGGCGGCGGTGACCCCGGAGATCGCCTCGGACAGGTACAGCGACGCCGTCGTGACGCCGAACGCCAGCAGCGTCAACTGCAGGACGATGCTGAACAGCAGCTCGCCGGGCACCGTCCAGGCCAGCAGTCGCAGGCCGCGGCTGCGGGATTCGCTCAGGACGTCGTTCACCGTGCCGGTGCCCGCACCCGAACCGCGCAGGGTCGGCTGCGCCCACGCGAATTCGAGGACCCGGTCGTCGAGCTCCCGGGTGTTCTCGGAGAACGCCGCCTCCGATTTCGCGACGATCCGCTGCGAGGCGAGCAGCGCGAGGAACATGGCGATGCCGCCGATCAGCGCCACCAGGGCCAGCTGCCACGACACGAACAGCAGCATGAGCGCCAGCAGCGGGGTCAGCAGCACGGCGTGGATCAGCGGCGACCCGAGCAGGACCACCGACGAGATCGACTCCGGCGCCGACACCGACACCAGATCGCGCAGTGTGGAGGCGCGCTCGGAGTGCAGTCGTCCCGGGTCCAGTCGGCGGATCCCGCCCAGCCCCGCCTCGGTGACGGCGTCGATGATCCGGAAGCCGAGCTTCAGTCCGGCGAACATCGCGACCCGGTCGGAGGCGACGGTCAGCAGTAGAATCCCGACCAGCAGCCCCGTCCAGGGCCAGGCCTGTGACGGCCGGCCGCCGAACAGGGCGTGCAGCAGAGGCACCAGCGTGATGACGGACGCCGCCTGCAGCACCGTCGAGACGACGGTCGCCGCCACGAATCGGATCCGTTCGCCGCGAGCCTCCGGGCCGGTGACGGTGACGAGGTCGTGGTAGATCATGCGAGGGCCTCCATCGCCTGGTTCTGCATGCGGGCGAACAGTCCGTCGCGCTTCATCAACTCGTCACGGGTGCCCTGTTCGACGATCCGGCCCTCGTCGAGGACCACGATCAGGTCGGCGTGCGCCACCGTGTGCAGGCGGTGCGCGATCACCAGGACCGTGCGGCCCTTCAGCAGCGTGGTGAGACCTTGGCGGACCTCCCACTCCGAGTCCGGGTCGGCGGCGGCCGTCGCCTCGTCGAGGACCACCAGTCGCGGCTCCCCCAGCAGGGCGCGGGCGATCGCGATCCGCTGACGCTGGCCGCCGGACATGCTGTCGCGGTCGACGACGGTGTCGTAACCGTCCGGCAGGGCCTCGATCTCTTTCGCGATGAACGCGGTCCGCGCGGCGGTCACGATCTCCTCGCGGGTCGCCTCCGGGTGACCGAGCGCGATGTTCTCGGCGACGGTGCCGTGCACCAGCTGGACGTCCTGCAGCACGACGGCCACGTGGCGCCGCAGTGCGGCCTCGTCGAGGGTGCGCAGGTCGACGCCGTCGAGCGTCACCGACCCCGCCTTCCCGCTCCCCGCCCCGGCCTTCCCGCTCCCTGATCCGGTCTTTCCGCTCCCTGAGCCGGTCTTTCCGCTCCCTGAGCCCGTCGAAGGGTCCCACAGCCTGGCGGCCAGCGCCGCGACCGTCGACTTGCCCGCACCCGACGGCCCGACGACGGCGGTGGTGCCGCCCGGCGGGAGTGCGAGGGTGAAGTCGGTCAGGACCTCCCGGCCCGGTACGTAACCGAACGAGACGTCGTCGAACCTCAGCGCGGCCGGACCGGTGGCGGCCGGGACCGGCTCGGTGCCCGCCGCCAGCTCCGACGTGCTCAGCAGCAGTTCGAGACTCGATTTGGCGTTCATGCCGTCGCGGAGACCGCCGACCGCGAAACCGGCGCCGACCAGGCGGTCGCCGAGAGAGGTGCCCAGGATCAGGAACGGCAGGATCGCCACCGCGGGCATCCAGCCGACCGTGACCAGCAGGGTGCCGCCGAGGGCGATCAGCACCGTCGACGTCATCGGCCGGTTCATCTGAATCATGGTGGCCTTGGCGCCGATGGTCTCCAGCTGCCAGTTCTTCATGAAGTCGCGCAGCTCGGCCATCTCACCGGGCAGATCCACGGTGGCGCCGTCGCCGAAGACACGGCTGACGCTCTGACCGGCGATGTATCGCTCGGCGTCGCCGGGCAGGGTCGCGTTCCAACGCAGCATCCGCGTCATCCGGGGACGATCCATGGCGGCCAGCCTGATCACGGTGACCAGGTAGGTGATCACCGGCAGCAACAGCACCAGCGCCAAGGTCCAGTTCACGGTGAACAGATAGATCAGGATCGCCAGCGGGGTCACGATGGCCGTCGCCAGATCGGTCACCGCATGCGTGACCAGATAGTGCAGAGCACCGATGTCGTCCTGGGCGAGCTTGCGCACCTCGGAGCGGCGACGGCCCTGGAACCAGCCGAGCGGCAGGCGGGTGAACTTCTCCATCACCCGGCGGCGCAGCGCCGTCGCGAAGTACTGGTCGTAGACGTGCAGTCCGACCATCAGCGCCGAGGTGAGGAACGCCCCGCCCACCAGCACGACGAGGCCGGTGACACCGACCCGCACCAGGTCCTCGCGGCCGGCGCCCTCGACGAACCGCGCGGCCAGTTCCGAGAACAGGATCAGCGGGACCACGGCCAGCCCGGCCAGGAGCACCGCGATGATCGCGCTCAGCACGAACGCGGGCTTCGCCGGAGCCAGCACCGAGAACTTCTTGTTGCGCTCACGCTGCGCCTTGAGCATCTCCTTCTGGCTCTCCACCTGGACCGCGGCCGGCGCGGACTCGGCGGGCGCGGCCTGCTGCTCCCCCACCGTGTCCGCCCCCGCCGTGTCCACCGCAGCCGGGTCCGCCGCAGCCGGGTCCGCCGCGGTCTCGGCCGACGCCACCTCGACGATGTCGGAGGTCTCGGCCTCCTTGCCCATCGCCCGGCCGCGGATCCAGTAGGCCTGCGAGTGCATGGTGCCCTTGTTCTGGCCGTCCTGCAGCGTCAGCCGCGACTTCACCAGGCGGGTGGCCGTCGACTCGGCCGCCACGTACGCCTTCCACCCCTGGAAGCTCTCGGTGCCCAGCGCGTCGACCAGGGCGCGGCCGTCGTCGGACGTCGGCACCCAGGTCACCTCCAGCAGCGGGTGTTCGGGGATCGGGAGGTCCCGGTCGTCGTCGTGGGCGTACTCGAAGAACATCCGGATCGGGACCGTCTTGTCGGCCTCGGCGACGATCGAGTGGAACGCGGGCCACGACGCGGCGTCGCCGACCAGCACGTACCCGTTCGGCTGGGGATCGTCCAGCGGCCAGCCGTCGCCGCCGAGCCGGTTCACGACGATCTCGTCGCCCGGTTCGGCGCGGCGCGCCCAGTACGACGCCGGACCGGCCGGTTCGTGGGTCACGAAACACATCGAGAAGTCGCCGGAGGCCGGATCGACGTCCATCAGGGTGTAGCCGCGCTGGTGGAGCTTGCTGCCGCCCTGCGGATCGGGGAACCAGGCCCGCACCCAGGCGGTGGGCTGCTCACCCGTCTCGTAGACCAGCCCGTCACAGCGGAAACGCACCTTGATCACCGACGAGGTGATCTGTTCGGTGCCGGTCACCGTGGCGATGTGGTCCTTCGCCCCGAAGGCCCGCATCAGTGCACCCTGAAAGCCCTTACCCATATGAGAATCCTCCGCAGGTTAGATGAGGCTCAGCTTATCGGCTGGCCGTGGTGAACGAGCATGGTGCAGCTCACCCGCCCGGGCCGGGTACCGTCGAAGACGTGGATCAGACGCCCGAACCCGCCCCCCAGCGGCATCGCCCGGCGCTCATCGCGTTGGTGGTACTGGCCGCCTGCGCCTGCCTCGCCCTCGGTTGGTGGCAGTGGGGCCGCTACGAATCCGCGTCCGGCACCGCCCAGAACCTCGGCTACGCCCTGCAGTGGCCCGCCTTCGCGGTCGCGATCTTCTGGGCCTACCGCCGGTTCGTGGTGATGGAGGAGGACCCGGACGTCGTCGAGGCCGAACGCGCCCGCAACGGACCGAAGGAGATCCCCGAGGGTCTGCTGCCCGAGCGGCCGTCCGCCGCCGATCCCACCGTCGCTGCGCTGTCCGACGACACCCCGGACCCCGCGCTGACCGAGTACAACCGCTATCTCGCGGAGCTCGACGCCCCGTCCCAGACGTCCCCGTCCCCGACGTCTCCGCCCCAGACATCTCCGAAGGATCCTTCGTGACCGAGAACTCCGCCCCCGACAAGCCCGCCCCGGCCGCCTCCGCACCGGTCGTGACCACGCCGATCGACAAGATCCGCACCGCGTTCCTCCGCTACCGCGTGATGGCCTGGGTCACCGGCGTGTGGCTGCTGGTGCTGGTGTTCGAGATGGTCGCCAAGTATGGCTTCGACTACGACGCCGACTGGATGCGCTGGGTCCCGATCGTGCACGGCTGGGCGTACGTGATCTATCTGATCTTCACCGTCGACCTCGCCATGAAGGTGCGCTGGTCCGCGGGCAGGATCCTCGGCACCTGCCTGGCGGGCACCATCCCGTTCCTGTCGTTCTACGTCGAGCACATCCGGACCCGCGAGGTGCGCGCACGGTTCGGGATCTGACCCGACTCGGGATCTGACCCGACAGTCTTCTCGATGAAGGCCCGCCCGTGAGGGCGGGCCTTCGTCGTCTCCGGAACGGCGAGGCTGCGACGCGGGTCGCTCACCACGTTCGCGCCCCGGCTCAGCCGTCGGCGTACCGAGCGTGTGTCGAAGCCCCCCGTCAGGCGTCGGGCGCCGCCAGCGAGCGCAGCACGGGCACCAGCTTGGCCAGGGCCTTCCCCCGGTGGCTCAGCGAGTCCTTCTCCGCCGCGGACAGTTCCGCGGAGGTGCGTCCGGCGGCCAGGTCGTCGTCGGGCACGAACAGCGGGTCGTACCCGAAACCGCCCGCTCCCCGACGTTCGACGACGATGCGTCCCCGCCACTCGCCGCGCGCCGTCGCGTCCTCGCCGCCCGGGGTCACCAGCGCGCAGACCGAGACGAACGCCGCGCCGCGTCGTTCGGCGGGCACGTCGGCGAGCTGCGCCAGCAGGAGGTCGTTGTTGGCCTCGTCGCCCTTGCCGCCGCTCCAGCGCGCGGAGAGCACGCCGGGCATGCCGTTGAGAGCGTCGACGGCGAGTCCGGAGTCGTCGGCGAGGGCGGGCAATCCCGTCCTCGCGACGGCTTCGCGCGCCTTGAGCAGCGCGTTCTCCTCGAAGGTGGCGCCGTCCTCCACCGGTTCGGGATAGGCCTCGACGTCGCCCAGCCCGAGGACCTGCAGTCCGGTGATCCCGGCGGCCTCCACCACCCGCCGCAGTTCGGCGAGCTTCTTGGCGTTGTTGCTGGCGAGGAGGACCCTGCCGGGCGGGGTGTCCACCGCGAGCCCGGCGCCGACCTCGGTCGAACTCATCGGCCTACTCGCTCGTACCCGGGAGTTCACCCGGGTACGGCGCGGCCAGCGCCTCGCGCTGCGCCTGGACCAGCTGGTCAATGCCGGCCACGGCGACGTCGAGCAGCTTGTCGAGGGTGCCGCGCGGGAAGGTGGCGCCCTCGCCGGTGCCCTGGATCTCCACGAAGGTGCCCGCGTCGGTGGCGACCACGTTCATGTCGACCTCGGCGCGCGAGTCCTCCTCGTACGGGAGGTCGAGACGGACGCGGCCGTCGACCACGCCGACGCTCACCGCGGCGATGATGCAGCTCAGCGGCTGCGGGTCGGCGAGCCTGCCCGCGGCGCCGAGCCAGGTCACGGCGTCGGCCAGCGCGATGTACGCGCCGGTGATGGCCGCGGTGCGGGTGCCGCCGTCGGCCTGGAGGACGTCGCAGTCGATGGCGATGGTGTTCTCGCCGAGGGCGGCCAGGTCGATGCAGGCGCGCAGCGAACGCCCGATCAGGCGGCTGATCTCGTGGGTGCGGCCGCCGACCTTGCCGCGGACCGATTCACGGCTCGACCGCTCGTGGGTGGCGCCCGGCAGCATGGCGTACTCGGCGGTGAGCCAGCCCAGGCCGGAGCCCTTGCGCCAGCGCGGCACGCCCTCGGTCACCGACGCGGTGCAGAGCACCCGGGTGTTGCCGAAGCCGACCAGGACCGAGCCCGCCGGATTGGTGGTGAAACCGCGGGTGAAGGTGATGGGCCGCAGTTCGTTGTCGGCGCGGCCGTCTGCTCGTGTCGTCACACCCGTGACTCTATCGGTTCCCGGTCCCGCCCGGACCTCAGCCCGGGAACGGCGGACGGACCTCGATCACCTGGCCCTGGTGGACCAGCTGGAGCGGACCCTTGTACTCCTCGCGGGCCTCGTCCATGATCGCGTCGGAGTCGGTCCACGGGACCACGTGGGTCAGCGCGAGCGAGCGCACCGCGGCGCGCGTCGCGATCCGGCCGGCCTCCACACCCGACAAATGCATGTCCGGCGGACGGTTCTCCGGATCGTGCGTCCAGGAGGCCTCGCACAGGAACAGGTCGCTGTCCCGCGCCAGGTCGACGACGACGTCGGCGTAGCCGGTGTCACCGCTGTAGACCAGCACCTCGCCGTCGGGTCCGGTGATCCGGAGGCCGAACGTCGCCGGCGGAATGCGACACCTTGAACGGCTCGATCGTCAGACCGTGCACCGTCACGACGTTGCGGTCCACCCATTCGTGCACCTCGTAGGTGTCGCTGATGTCGTCGACCTGGCCGGGATACTCCGACGACGCCGAACCGATCCGGATCGCGGTGCCCGGCGGCCCGAACATCAGCGACCGTTCGGTGGCCTTCTCCGGCGCCCAGCGCCGCCACACGAGCATCGCAGGGAGATCCAGGCAGTGGTCGGCGTGCAGGTGCGAGATCAGCACCGCGACCTTGTTCGGATTCGCGTGCTGGAGGAGTTCCCCGAAGACGCCGTGCCCGCAGTCCACCAGCACCGGATCGTGTCCGTCGGCCTGAAGCAGATACCCCGAGCACGGTGCTCCGGGACCGTTCACACTGCCGGAGCATCCCAGGACCGTCAACCGCATGGGGAACACTCTGCCACGCCGCTCGCGGCGACCGACGCGAAACCCCGGCCTTGACCGAAGTCGTCCCAGATTCGACGACACGTCGCCGCGGAGCCCACGCGCGGGACCGACGCGGAAGACTCCCCGGTCCGACGGGCGATTGCGGGCCGGGCGCCCGCACCCGGTCCTACAGGTGCGTGACGTGTCCGACGGTCGGCCCCAGGAAGCGCGTCGAGAGCTTCCGGAACGAGTCGGGGTCGCCCGTCGCGGAGAACACCCGCTGGGCCTCCCGCCCGGAGTGCGGGTGCAGGGTGTCCGATTCGGTGAGCATCCGGAAGGTGTCCTTGGCCGTCTCCTCGGCGCTCGACACGAGCGTCACCTCGTCGCCCATCACCAGCTGGATCACGCCCGCGAGCAGCGGATAGTGGGTGCATCCGAGGACCACCGTGTCCACGCCCGCGGCCTGCAGCGGTTCCAGGTAGCCCTCGGCCAGGCCGAGGATCTGGCGGCCGCTGGTGATCCCGCGTTCGACGAAGTCGACGAACCGCGGGCACGCGACCGCGGTCACCTCGAGGTCGGGGGCGGCGGCGAACGAGTCCTGGTAGGCGCGCGAGGCGACGGTGGCCGCGGTGCCGAGCACGCCGATCCGGCGGTTCTTGGTGGCCACCACGGCACGCCGGACCGCGGGCAGCACCACCTCGATCACCGGGATCGGCGCATAGCGTTCGCGCGCATCGCGCAGGCACGCCGCCGACGCGGTGTTGCACGCGATGACGATCGCCTTGACTCCGCGGCGCATCAGCTCGTCGCCGATCGCCAGGGCGTGTCTCCGGATCTCCGGGATGGTCAGCGGACCGTACGGCCCGTTGGCGGTGTCACCGATGTACAGCACGTCCTCGTCGGGCAGCTGATCGATGATCGCGCGGGCGACGGTCAGGCCGCCGACGCCGGAGTCGAAGATCCCGATCGGGGCCAGCGCCCGCTCGGTCGGGATCAGTTCTCCCACATGCATCACACCGTCGACGATGGCGAGCCTCCTGGTTTCGGGGAACCGCCGCGTCGGTCGGTTCGGGCAGGCATCCAGGCTGCCAGACCACCGTCCGGCGCGCCGAAGAGGCGCCCCGCCGGCGCGGTCGCGGGCGACGGGCACCCGGTCATCGCAGGCTTCCCGGACCGGCCGTGAACGCCGAGCCGAGCACGTCCCGATAGGCCGGGATGCCGGCGACGCCGGTGGCCGCGAGCACCGCGGAAACCACCGCGCGCTGCACCACGACGGCCGCGGCCTCGCTCAGCGCCGCCGTCACGGGGGCGGCCGGGTCCATGCCGGGCGGCATCGGCACGACCGCGTCCGGGTCGGCGGTCGTCCCGCCGGTGGCGACGGCGAACAGCGTGTCGCCGTCGAGCGGCGAGTGCGCGGGCCGGATCGCCCGCGCGAGACCGTCGTGCCCGGCCATCGCCAGGCGCCGCGCGGCCGCGACCGGCAGCGCCGCATCGGTGGCCACCACCCCGATCGTCGTGTTGAGCGGGGTCCCCTTGGCGCCGAGCGCGGCGTGCGCGGCCACCTCGGACGCCGCAGGCGTCCCGAGGCCGTGCCGGTCGAGGTCGTCGCGCCCCCACGGCAGCCCGGTCGCCGGATCGATCACCGACCCGACGGGATTGGCGACGACCAGCGCGCCCACGGTGAGGCCGCGCGCGGGACCGTCGTGCAGCGTCGACGACGCCGTGCCGACGCCGCCCTTGAGCGCCCCGGCCCGCGCCCCGGTCCCGGCGCCGACGGTGCCGATCGCGAAGTCGTCACTCGCCGCCCGGAGCGCCCGCGCGCCGAAGTCGGCGTCCGGGCGCAGTTCCCAGGCGCCCACCGGCAGATCGAAGATCACCGCGGCGGGCACGATCGGCACCACGTGGCCGAGCAGGTCCATCGGCAGACCGCGGCCGTCGGCCTCCAGGGCGCGCATCGCGCCGTCGGCCGCCGCGAGACCGTAGGCGCTGCCGCCGGACAGCACGATCGCGTGCGCCCCGCGCACCGTGTTCACCGGATCGAGGAGGTCGGTCTCCCGGGTGCCGGGGCCGCCGCCGCGGACGTCGACCGCGGTCACCGCGCCGTCGGGCACGGTCACCACCGTGGTGCCGGTGGCCCAGCCGCGGCCGGGCGCGTCGGGGGCGGCCGCGGTCACGTCGGCGTCGAGCCGGGTCGCGTGTCCGACGCCGAGTCCCGCGACATCGGTGATCCGGTCGCCCGCGCGCGCTCTCAATACCCGCCCATCAGGGCCTCGACCAGCAGTTCCTGCACCACCGTCAGCCACTGGTAGACGTCGTAGTGGCCGGCGTGCGGGTCGTCGGGGTCCGGGGCGCAGGGGTCGTCGGTGATCCCGAGCATCGCGCCCAGCGCCAGCCGGACGTCGTTCAGCGCGGTGAGCCATTCGTCGGCCTGCGCCGCGGTGAGCGCCACGTCTCCGCCGCCGTCGGGCAGCGTGTCGAGGAGCACCTGGGCCGCGGTCAGCTTCGCGTCGATGATCCGCGGCTCGTTCAGGCTGCGCAGACCGCCGTTGAGGTCGGCCGCCACCGGATCGGCCGCCATGAGCTCGTCCTGGTCGGGCCGGTGGAAGTCGGGCAGGAGCCGGCCGAGGGTCGGATCCCGGGGCGCCTCGGTGTGCCCGGTGCGGATCCCGGTGAGCTCGGTCAGCGGATCGTACGGCGCGGACTCGGCGCGCTCGGTGAGCAGTTCCGACGTCGAACCCACCAGCGAGACCAGCAGCTGGCACTCGTAGCTCTCCAGATTGGAGCAGATCCGCAGGTCGTCACCGTCGCCGCGGGTGGTCCACGTCCGCATCACTCGTCGTGCTGCATGGTCGCCCACAGGCCGGCCGCATGCAGTTTGCGGACGTCGCTCTCGACCTTGGACCGGTCTCCCGACGAGACGACGGCCTTGCCCTCCTGGTGCACCTGCAGCATCAGCTCGTGAGCCTTGGGTTCGGGGTAGCCGAAGATCTTCTGGAAGACGTACGAGACGTAGTTCATCAGGTTCACCGGGTCGTCCCAGACGATCGTGACCCAGGGTCGCTCGATCGCCGCCTCCGGTTCGGCCACTGCCGTACCGGTGCTCGTCCCGGGTGCCGCTTCCTCCAGCGCCATGAGGTCTAGGGTAGCGAACGTGACCAGTTCCGCGCTGCTGACCGACCAATACGAGCTCACCATGATCTCCGCGGCGCTCGCGGCCGGCACCGCCGACCGCCGATGCGTGTTCGAGGTGTTCGCCCGCAGGCTGCCCGACGGCCGACGCTACGGCGTCGTCGCCGGCACCGGCAGACTGCTCGACGAGCTCGCCGACTTCCGTTTCGGCGACGCCGAGATCGCCGCCCTGCGGGAGCGGTCGATCGTCGACGACGACACGCTCGCCTGGCTCGCCGACTACCGCTTCTCCGGGGAGATCGACGGCTACGCCGAGGGCGAGCTGTACTTCCCCGGCTCTCCCGTGCTCACCGTGCGCGGCGGATTCGCCGAGGGCGTGGTCCTGGAGACGCTGGTGCTCTCGATCCTCAACCACGACAGCGCCATCGCCTCGGCCGCGGCGCGCATGGTCTCGGCGGCCGCCGGACGGCCGATCATCGAGATGGGGTCGCGCCGCACGCACGAGCAGGCCGCCGTCGCCTCGGCCCGCGCCGCGTACCTGGCCGGGCTCACCGCGACGAGCAACCTGGAGGCCGCCCGCACCTACGGCGTGCCCAGCGCGGGCACCGCCGCCCACTCCTGGACGCTCTCCTTCGCCGCCGCCGACGGGCCGGACGAGCGGGCCGCCTTCGCCGCGCAGATCGCGCGGCTGGGCACCGGCACCACGCTCCTGGTGGACACCTACGACATCACCACCGGCGTCCGGAACGCGATCGAGGTGGCCGGCCCCGAGCTGAACGCGGTGCGGATCGACTCCGGCGACCTCGGCGTCCTGGCCCGCCAGGTGCGTCGGCAGCTCGACGAGCTCGGTGCGGTGAACACCAAGATCGTCGTCTCCGGCGACCTCGACGAGTACGCCATCGCCTCGCTGCGCGCCGAGCCCGTCGACCTCTACGGGGTGGGCACCTCACTGGTCACCGGCAGCGGCGCCCCGACCGCGGGCATGGTCTACAAGCTGGTCGAGGTGGACGGCATCCCGGTCGCCAAACGGGCCAGTCACAAGGAGAGCCGGGGCGGCGCCAAGCGCGCCGTGCGCGCCTCCCGCGACTCGGGCACCGTCGTCGAGGAGATCCTCTACCGCGACGGGACCGTCCTGCCCGACGACGTCGCCGGTACCCTGAACCTGCGCGAACTGCAGATCCCGCTGGTGCGCGACGGCGAGCGCGTCGCCGACCTGCCCACGCTCGCCGAGTCCCGCGCCCACCTGGCGCGCGGCCTGGTCAGCCTGCCGTGGGAGGGCCTGGGCCTGAGCCACGGCGAGCCGGCGATCGGCACCCGCCACGTCGACGCCCGGTGAACCGCGTGTCCGGTGAGCCCTCGACGTCCAGTGACCAGATCTCCAGCGAACACCCCGGAGGCACCATGAGCCGCGAACCACGACGCGCCCTGATCGTCGTCGACGTCCAGAACGACTTCTGCGAGGGCGGCTCGCTCGGCGTGGCCGGCGGCGCCGCCGTCGCGGCCGCCGTCACCGAGCTGATGCCGCAGTATCGGACGGTGGTGGCCACCCGCGACCACCACGTCGATCCGGGCGACCACTTCTCCGAGACGCCCGACTACGTCGACTCGTGGCCGCCGCACTGCGTGGTCGGCACCCCCGGGGCCGAGTTCCATCCGGCGCTGGACACGACGTCGTTCGCCGCGGTCTTCTCCAAGGGCGCCTACAGCGCCGCGTACTCCGGTTTCGAGGGCACCGCCGACGATGTGACGCTGGCGACCTGGCTCGGCGAGCACGACGTCACCGCCGTCGACGTGGTCGGCATCGCGACCGACTACTGCGTGCGCGCGACCGCCGTCGACGCCGCCCGCACCGGACTGACCACGCGCGTGCTGCTCCCCTGCACCGCCGCGATCTCGCCGGAGACCTACGCCCGCGCCGAACGGGAGCTGCGCGCGGCGGGCGTCGAACTCGTCGGCGAGCTGACGTTCCCCGACTCCCCGGCCGAGTGAGTCCGCTCCCCGACGTCCCCGACCTGCTCCGGTCCGCGGTCGCAGCCCTCGGCGGATCGCGTCGCGAAGGCCAGCTGACGATGGCCGTCGCCGTCGGCGAGGCCATCGCCGACGAACGGCATCTGGCGGTCCAGGCCGGCACCGGCACCGGCAAGTCGCTGGCCTACCTGGTGCCGTCGCTGCGGCACGCGATCGACACCGGCGAGACCGTCGTCGTCTCCACCGCGACCATCGCCCTGCAGCGACAGCTGACCGAACGCGACCTGCCCCGGGTCGGGGCGGCGCTGGCCGGGCCGCTCGGGCGGGAACCGCGGTTCGCGATCCTCAAGGGCCGCGCGAACTACCTGTGTCTCAACAAGGTCCACTCCACCGCCGCGGAGGAACCGGAGGACGCCATCTTCGACGCCTTCGAGCTGTCCCGGATGGGCCGCGACATCACCCGGATCCGGGAGTGGGTCGGCGACACCGAGACCGGCGACCGCGACGATCTGACACCCGGTGTCGACAACCGGTCGTGGCGCCAGGTGAGCGTCACCTCCCGCGAATGCATCGGGGCGGCGGCCTGCGAGTTCGGCGACGACTGCTTCGCCGAGGGCGCCCGGCGCCGCGCCGCCGAGGCCGACGTCGTGGTGACCAATCACGCCATGCTCGCCATCGACGCGATGAGTCCGGCGAACATCCTGCCCGAGCACAAGGTGGTGGTGATCGACGAGGCGCACGAGCTCGTCGACCGGATCACCTCGGTCTCCACCGAGGAGGTCTCGGCCGCGGGCGTGACCTACGTGAGTCGGCGCGCGGGAAAGCTCATCTCCGTCCAGACCGCCGAGACCCTGGCCACCGCCGCCGAGCAGCTCGAAGAACTGCTCGACCAGGCCCGGGTCGGCGAATGGCTGCGGCTGCCTGCCGGGGCCGCCGAGATCCTCGTCTCCCTGCGGGACCGGCTGTGGGAGGCGCGCACCGAGATCTCCCCCGCGGGTGAGAAGAACCCGTCGGATCCCGATGCCGCCTCCTCCCGGCAGATGGCGATCAGCGCCACCGAGAACCTGCACGACACCGTGGTCCGCATCCTCACCGTCTTCGGCGAACCGGATCCGGCCAAACGTTTCGACGTGATCTGGCTGGCCGAGGAACGGCTCCGCGGCGGCGAGGTCCGCCGGAGCCTGCACATCGCCCCGCTGAGCGTCTCCGGGCTCCTGCGCACCTCGCTGTTCACCGACTCCACGGTGATCCTCACCTCGGCCACGCTCACCATCGGCGGCGACTTCAACGCGCTCGCCCGGACCTGGGGGCTCCCCGCGCACACCTCCGGAGGCGAGGACGACGCCGACGAGGGCGGCTCCTGGCGCGGCCTGGACGTCGGCTCGCCGTTCGACTATCCGCGGTCGGCGATCCTCTACGTCGCCGAGAGACTCCCCGCACCGGGCCGCGACGGCCCCGCGGAGGCGACCCTCGACGAGATGGTCGACCTGATGAACGCCGCGGGCGGGCGCACCCTCGGCCTGTTCTCGTCCATGCGCGCAGCCACCCGGGCCGCCGAGGAACTGCGCGAACGGGTCGCTTTCCCGATCCTCTGCCAGGGCGACGAGATGACGTCGACGCTGATCGAGAAGTTCGCCGCCGACGAGCCGACCTGCCTGTTCGGCACGCTCTCCCTGTGGCAGGGCGTGGACGTGCCGGGGCCGTCGTTGCGCCTGGTGACGATCGACCGGATCCCGTTCCCCCGGCCCGACGATCCGCTCCTGGCCGCCCGGCAGCGCGACGTCGACGCCCGCGGCGGCAGCGGCTTCCTCGCGGTCTCGGCCAATCACGCGGCGCTGCTGCTGGCCCAGGGCGCGGGCCGACTGCTGCGCGCCGACGGCGACCGCGGCGTGGTCGCCGTCCTCGACTCCCGATTGGTGACCGCCCGCTACGGCGGCTATCTGGTGGCCGGTCTCCCGCCGTTCTGGCGGACCACCGACCCGGCCGCGGTCCGCGCCGCCCTGCGCCGCCTGAACACCCCGTGACCGAGCCCTCCCGGAGACTCCCCCTCTGGCGGCGCCTCGGCTCCTTCCCCGCCGACGCCGGCGTGCACTTCCGGGTCTGGGCGCCGCACGCCCGAGCGGTCACCGTCTTCGGCGACTTCGACGACTGGCGGGCCCGCGACCACCCGATGACGCGCGCCGCCGACGGGGTGTGGTCGGCGACCGTCCCCGGGGCCGTCGTGGGCCAGTGCTACCGCTACCGGATCACCGGGGCCGACGGCGTGGTCCGGGACAAGTCCGATCCCCTCGCCCGTGCGACGCAGTGCCCGCCGGAGACCGCCTCCGTGGTGTGCGCGGCGTCGTCGTTCCGCTGGCACGACGACGCCTGGCTCGCCGCCCGCGCGAACGCCGATCCGCTCACCGGACCGGTCTCGATCTACGAGGTGCATTTGCCGTCGTGGCGTCCGGGCCTGGGCTACCGCGACCTCGCCGGGCCGCTCGCCGACCACGTCCGGGCGCTCGGCTTCACGCACGTGCAGCTGCTGCCGATCACCGAACACCCCTACGGCGGCTCGTGGGGGTACCAGGTGGGCGCCTACTTCGCGCCGACCGCCCGGCTGGGTTCCCCGGACGACTTCCGCTTCCTCGTCGACCACCTGCACCGCTGCGGGATCGGGGTGCTTCTGGACTGGGTGCCCGCGCACTTCCCCAAGGACGGGTTCGCGCTCGGCCGCTTCGACGGCACCCACCTGTACGAACCGGCCGATCCGCTGCGCCGCGACCAGCCAGACTGGGGCACCCACGCTTTCGACCTCGGTCGCGACGAGGTGGTCGAGTTCCTGATCGCGAGCGCGCTGTACTGGTGCATTGAATTCCATCTCGACGGGCTGCGGGTGGACGCCGTCGCCGCCATGCTCTACCTCGACTACTCGCGCCCACCCGGGCGGTGGCGGCCCAACGACCGCGGCACCCACGAGAACGACGACGCCGTGGCCTTCCTGCGCGCCCTGAACGACGCCGTGCACCGGCAGGTGCCGGGAGCCCTGATGATCGCCGAGGAGTCGACGGCGTGGCCGGGGGTCACCGCGCCCGTCGACCGGGGCGGACTCGGTTTCGACCTCAAGTGGAACCTCGGCTGGATGCACGATCTGCTCGGCTTCGTCTCCCGGCCGCACGGGCGACGACGACGCGAACAGGAACGCCTCGCCTTCGCGCTGACGCACGCCACCGCGGAGAGCTTCGTGCTGCCGCTCAGCCACGACGAGGTGGTGCACGGGAAGGGCACGCTGTACTCCCGGCTGCCCGCCGAATCCGACCGCGCCGCGGGCGTCCGCGTCCTGCTGGCCTACCAGTGGGCGCACCCGGGCAAGAAACTGCTGTTCATGGGGCAGGAGTTCGGGCAGCGCACCGAGTGGTCCGACGTCGACGGCCCGACGTGGTCCCTGCTCGACGATCCCGCGCACGCCGGGATCGCGCACGTGGTGAGCGACCTGAACCGTCTCCACCGGGAGCTGCCCGCATTGCACGAGGGCGACTGCGCCGCAAGCGGTTTCGCGTGGCTCGACGGCGCCGACGTCACCAACGCGGTGCTCGGCTTCCTGCGCCGCGGCACCCGGCCGGACGAACCCGGACACACCGTGGCGTGCCTGTTCAACTTCTCCCCGCACGACCTGTACGACTACCGGATCGGGCTCCCGCTCGGCGGGACGTGGCGCGAGATCCTCAACACCGGGGCGCGGGACTATCACGGCCGCGGCATCGGGAATCTGGGGGCGACGCACGTCGAGGAGGTCCCGAGCCACGGATACCCGTTCAGCGCGCGGCTGACGCTGCCCGCCGAGTCCGCGATCCTCCTGGTGCCGCCCGGTCGGTGAGGGCGTCGCCGTGCCCCTTCGACACGGGGGCTCGTTCCTCGCCCCCGGCTCAGGGAGCGGAGCGACTCACCCCACCGATCCCTGAGCCGGACCGCGAACGAAGTGAGCGGGCCGTGTCGAAGGGGCGCCGGCGACACCCTCACGACACGGCCCGCAGCTCGGTCCCGTTCGGAACTCAGTGACTCAGTACAGCGCCAGCGCCAGCTTGCGCCGCGCGGCCACGACCACCGGCTCGGACGGCTCGAAGAGCTCGAACAGCTCGAGCAGCCGGGTCCGGGCACGGTCCCGGTCGTCGCCCGCGGTGGTGCGCACCACGGCCAGCACCCGCTCGAAGGCGGCTTCGGGCTGCTGCGCATACAGCAGCACGTCCGCCGCGGCCAGCTGCGCGTCGAGGTCACCGGGGGCGGCGGTGTCGACGATCGACGGATCGTGCCCCTGCGCGCGGTTGATGAACTCCAGGTTCCGCACCATGGCCTGCGCCTCGGTGTGCCCCGGTTCGGCGGCGACGATCGCCCGGTAGGCGGCCAGTGCCGCGGCGGTGTCACCGGCGTCGAGCAGCTGCTCGGCGGCCGTCATGCGCGGGTCCTGCGGCTCCTCGGGCGCCGCACCCGCGGCGAACTCCGGGCCGAGTTTGGCCAGGACGTCGTCGATCCACCCCTGGATCTGCGCCTCGGGCTGCACGCCGTTGAACGCCGCGACCGGTCGCCCCTCGGCGAGCGCCACCGTCATCGGGACCGACTGCACGCCGAAGGCCTGCGCGATCCCGGGGCTGGCGTCGACGTCGACCCGGGCCAGCAGCCATCGGCCGCCGGAGCGTCGTGCCACGTCGGCGAGGATCGGCGAGAACTGCAGGCACTCCGCCGACCGCGGAGTCCACAGCTCCACGACGACGAGCTGCCGCATGGACGGGGTGATGACGTCGCTCTCGAAGGTCGCGTCGGTCACCTCCACCACGGCGCCTCCGCCGGAAGCGCCGGCGGGCGGTCCGCCCGCCGGGGTGCGGGCGGCCTCGGCCTTGGCGGCGAGCGCCGACAGGTCGACTGCTCCGGACATCGCTGCGGCGGCCTGCAGGCCTGCTGCCGCCTGCTGCCGGTTCCTCGGGTTCGTCACACCGTCAGTCTTTCACGCTCGTCACCGGTGTCGGAGTCGGTCGGCTGGTCCAGGTGACCGTTCCGCTCGGCCCACCACTCGAAGATCAGGGTGCAGAACGGCGGGAGGGAGGCCACCAGCGCCAGCGCCGAGATCTTCCAGTTCCACTTCAGTTCGACGGCGGCCCACAGCGTGATCGCGACGTAGGCCATGAAGGCGATGCCGTGCAGCATGCCGGGGACCATGGTGGCGGACTCGATGCCGCCCGCACGCTTGAGGATCATGCCGATGATGAGCAGGCCCCAGGTGATCGCCTCGATGAGGGCGATCAGCCGGAACCGCGACGCCGGGGAGGCGACGTCGAACCACTTCTGCCTGCCGGTCTGCTTGGTCATGTCGATCACGCCTTCGGGACTCGGATGATCAGGGCGTCGCCCTGGCCGCCTGCGCCGCACAGCGCGGCCGCGCCGATGCCGCCGCCGCGGCGCTTGAGCTCCAGGGCGAGGTGCAGGGCCACGCGCGCGCCGGAGGCGCCCAGCGGGTGGCCGATGGCGATGGCGCCGCCGTTGACGTTCACGATGTCCATGTCGAGGCCGAGTTTGCTCGCCGAGGCCAGGCCGACCGCGGCGAAGGCCTCGTTGATCTCCACCAGGTCCAGGTCGGCGGGGCTGATGCCCTCCTTCTCGCAGGCGTGGACGATCGCGTTGGCCGGCTGCTCCTGCAGCGACGAGTCCGGGCCGGCGACGTTGCCGTGGGCGCCGATCTCGGCCAGCCACTCCACGCCGAGCTCCTGTGCCTTCTTCTTGCTCATCACGACGACGGCGACGGCGCCGTCGGTCAGCTGCGAGGCGTTGCCCGCGGTGATCGTGCCGTCCTTGCTGAACGCCGGACGCAGCTTGGCCAGGGACTCGGCGGTGGTGGCGGCGCGCACGCCCTCGTCGGCGGAGACGACGATCGGGTCGCCCTTGCGCTGCGGGATCTCGATCGGGACGATCTCGTCGTCGAACACGCCCGCGGCCTGACCTTCGGCGGCGAGCCGGTGGCTGCGGGCGGCGACCTCGTCCTGCTGTTCGCGGGTGAAGCCGTCGGGGCCGTTGCGCGACTCGGTGAGGCCGCCCATCGGCTGATCGGTGAAGACGTCGTGCAGGCCGTCGTAGGCGAGGTGGTCGACGAGCGCGGTGTCGCCGTACTTGAAGCCCTCGCGGCTGCCCGGGAGGAGGTGCGGCGCCCGGCTCATCGACTCCTGGCCGCCGGCGACGACGCAGTCGAACTCGCCGGCGCGGATCAGCTGATCGGCCAGGGCGATGGCGTCGATGCCCGACAGACACATCTTGTTGATGGCCAGCGCCGGGACGTCCCACGGGATGCCCGCCTTCACGGCGGCCTGACGGGCGGGCATTTGACCCGCACCGGCGGTGAGCACCTGGCCCAGGATCACGTAGTCGACCTCGGAGGCCGGCACACCGGACTTCTCCAGGGCGCCCTTGATGGCGACCGCTCCCAGGTCGACGCCCGAGAAGCCCTTCAGCGACCCGAGCAGGCGGCCGAAGGGCGTGCGGGCACCGGCGACGATGACGGTGGTGTTGTCGGACATCTA
Source organism: Gordonia sp. (in: high G+C Gram-positive bacteria) (assembly GCF_047600385.1). Classification (GTDB taxonomy): domain Bacteria; phylum Actinomycetota; class Actinomycetes; order Mycobacteriales; family Mycobacteriaceae; genus Gordonia. The sequence continues at coordinate 3,748,947 of NZ_JASGKZ010000001.1, forward strand.
CTGCGCTCCTACCAGACTGATGACGTTCGGGTCCTGCACGGAACCCGGCCTTTACGACAAGGCATACCGCGGTCAACGCTACCGTGGAGAGATGAGTGATTCCGCATCCACCGCAGTGACCCCGACCACTGGACCGCTCGACGGTTCGGCCGACCTCGTGATCGGCATCGATCACGTCGGCATCGCCGTTCCCGACCTCGACGCGGCCCTGGCCTGGTACCGCGACAACTTCGGCTTCGTGAACCTGCACGAGGAGGTCAACGAGGAGCAGGGCGTGCGCGAGGCCATGGTCGGTCCGGCCGGCGGCGAGGGCGCGCTGATCCAGCTCCTGGCGCCGCTGTCCCCCGAGTCGACGATCGCCAAGTTCATCGATCGCAACGGGCCCGGACTGCAGCAGATGGCGGTCCGCGTGACCGACGTCGACGCCCTCGCCGCACGGCTGACCGCCAACGGCGTGCGACTGCTCTACCTCGCCCCCAAGCGCGGCACCGCGGACTCGCGGATCAACTTCGTCCACCCGAAGGACGCCGGGGGCGTGCTGCTGGAACTGGTGGAGCCCGCCGCGGGACACTGACCGCCGTCGACTCCCGCGGCAGGCCCGGCGGGAGAGCGCCCTGATGTTCGACCGCTTCGAGTCACATCAGTAACACTGTTACCGAACTGCTCCCCAACACGCCGCCCTAAACCGAGATATCTCTCGACGACAGCTTTAGAGTTTCCGATATGTCAGCACCAGGTCAGCGTCAAAGCCCCTTCTCCATCGTCATGCGCGGCTACGACCGCGATCAGGTCACCGACCACATCCGCCAGCTCGAAGCCGATCTGGCCATGATGGCGGCCGATCGCGACTCCGCGCACGCGCACGCGGACGAGCTCCTCGGCCACCTCGACGAGGCCCGCACCCGGATCCGCGGCCTGCAGAAGGACGTCGACGCGCTCTCCGAGCCTCCGACCACCGTCTCCGGCATGAGCGAGCGCCTCTCGCGCATGCTCGGCCTGGCGACCGAGGAGGCCGGCGACATCCGGGCCACCGCCCGCGAGGAGGCCGCCGAGACGGTCTCCGTCGCGCGCCAGGAGGCCGACCAGATCCTGACCAAGGCCAAGACCGAGGCGAGCCGCACCGTGGAGTTGGCCAAGCAGCAGGCCGACAAGCTGATCTCCGACGCGGAGCAGGAGGCCTCCGCAGCCAAGGAGAGCGCCGCCGAACTCAAGCAGTACACCGCGCGGGACCGGTCGCAGGCGCAGCGCGAGATCGCCACCAAGCTCGCCGAGGCCAAGGAGCGGGCGACCGAGATCGTCGCCGCCGCCGAGGCCGAGGCCGCCGGGCTGCGCGGCGCCGCGCACCACATCGCCACCGCCCGACTGGCCCGCTCGCGCGATCTGGCCGGTGCGGCCAGCGATGCCCACCGCCAGATCCTCGACCACCTCGCCGCGCTGCGCGATCATCTGGGCGCGCTGCCGGCCGCCCTGGAGTTGTCCGAGGACGAACAGGCGCTGGTCGGCGCCACCGAGGAGTCCGACCTCGAACTGCTCAACCGCACCCTGGTGGGCCGCGAGCGCTTCGATTCCGATGCCCGCCAGTTCGACATCACCGATGTGCTCAGCACCGTCGACGACGAGGACGATCTCGAGAGCGACATCATCATCGACTTCGAGCGAGACGATGACGACGACGATTCGCCGTCGCGAGTGGCCACGGCCTGAGATCTTGCCCAGGCCGCGGCGATCCGTTCGCCACCGCCCCGCCGACCGCGGATCCACCGCCCGCGGAGTTCCGGTTCTTCGCTCAGAAGAGCCGGAACTCCGTGCTCTCGGTGCCGCGCAGACGGTCGTAGTCGAGGGTGACGCAGCGGATCCCCCGGTCGTTGGCCAGCGTCTTGGCCTGCGGTTTGATCTGCTGGGCCGCGAAGATCCCGGCGACCGGCGCGAGGGTGGCGTCGCGGTTGAGGAGTTCGAGATAGCGGGTGAGCTGCTCGACGCCGTCGATCTCCCCGCGCCGCTTGATCTCCACCGCGACGGTCCCGCCGTCCGCATCGCGGCACAGCAGGTCGACCGGTCCGATGGCCGTCATGTATTCGCGGCGGATCAGGGTGTACCCGTCCCCGAGCGTGGTGACGTGCTCGGCCAGCAGTTCCTGGAGGTGCGCCTCCACCCCGTCCTTCACCAGACCCGGGTCCACCCCGAGTTCGTGGCGGGAGTCGTGCTCGATGGACCGGACGGTGATGCGCAACTGCTCGCCCGCCTTGTTCTCCACCACCCAGACCGCCTGCGCCCCGGTCTCCTCGGGCGCGGTCTCCTCGGTGAGCCGGCACGGCGGGCTCATCCAGTTGAGCGGCTTGAAGGCCCGGTCGTCGGCGTGCACGCTGACCGAGCCGTCGGACTTGATCAGCAGCAGGCGCTTGGCCATGGGCAGATGGGCGGTCAGTCGGCCGACGTAGTCGACCTGGCATTCGGCAATCACGAGGCGCACGGCGGTCAGCCTATATGGGCGGGCCCACGCTCACTCGGCACCCGGTCGGGCAGGGACGACGACTCCACGCACCGCATCGCCCGATCGGTGGTGAGCGCATCGACGATCTCGCCCGAGCGGACGGCGACGTTGGAGAGCAGGGTCGAGGTGAGACCGTGGGTGTGCTCGGAATTGCCCTGCAGGTAGATCGAACCGGTGACCTCCGGGTCGGTGACCAGACGGTAGCTGCGCTCCAGCAGCGGCCGACCGGCCGCATCCGTGTGGCAGACGCGTTCGAGATCGCCGAGGATCCGCCAGACCGGCACCGGCTCGAACCCGGTGGCGAAGATCACCGCGTCGGCCCGCAGCACCTCGGTCTTGCCGGTGAGTCGCTCGGCGACGGTGACCACCACCTCGTCGTCGTTCTCCGTCACGTCGACGACCTCCGAGGCCCCGTGCAGCACGAACCGGCGCTCGCCGGACACCCGCTCGGTGTACTCCTGACGGTAGAGCGAGGAGATCAGCTCCGGGTCGACCGCCGAATAGTTGGTGCCGCGGTGATACGCCATCAGCCGGTCCTTCCAGGCCTGATCGGCGTGGTAGAACTCGTCGACGGTGGTCGCATCGAAGATCCGGTTCGCGAACGGGCTGTCGTCGGCGGGCGTGAATCCGTACTTCGTCAGCACCGAGTGGACCTCGGAGTCGGTGTGCCCCAGCAGGTAGTCGGCCACTTCGGCACCGCTCTGGCCCGCGCCGACCACCACGTAACGACCCCGAGTGGCCGCCGGGAGGGCCGCCAGCCGGGTCAGCAGGTCGTGGTTGTGGAAGACGCGCGGCCCGCGCTGCACGCCGGGCGGGATCTTGCCCCAGATCCCGCCGCCGAGCACCAGGTTCCGGGCGCGGAAACGACCGGTCTCGGCGATCACCTCGAAGTGCTCGCCGGTCCACTCGACGCTGCGGACGTCGACCGCGTAGTCCACCGGCACGCTCACCCGTTCGGCCGCCCAGGCGAGGTAGTCGGCGAACTCCGCGCGCAGCGGGAAGAAGGTCTGCAGGTTGATGAAGTCGGCCAGCCGTCCGCGATCGGCGAGATACGACACGAACGTGTACGCACTCCGCGGATTACGCTGCGTCGCCAGGTCTTTGAAGAAGCTGACCTGCATCGTCGTGCCGGGCAGCAGCATGCCCGGGTGCCACGCGAAATCCTTCCTGCGCTCGACGAACCGAGCGGCCAGCGGGGTCACAGCGGTCTCGTTGTACTCCTCGATGGCGATCGCCAGGGCGAGGTTCGACGGTCCGAACCCGATGCCGAGTACGTCGTACGTCGGGGTGGTCTCACTGGGCACTGATAACTCCTTGAAATCCCTCGTCAACCGAGGTCGGCCTCGCTACGATTCAATAGGTGAGTCTAACCTAAGCTCAACTACGGCCGTGGCATGTCCTCTTCCGAATGCGTCACACCGGACGAATCGGGTGGACGGACCCCCGTGGCCACAGCAGAAGTGAAGGAGCTCGAGCAGATTGTCGGAGATGACTCACCCCACGGTCGACGCACCGGACCACCACGACGCCCCCGCCGTATCGGCACATCCGGATTTCCTGCTGTGCCGCAACGGTTATCGGGCGGTCGGGCACGGCCGCACCCAGACCTTCCAGGACGTCCACGCCGCCGCCCGGGCGCTGCGTGACGGCCGGGTCGACGCCGTCGTCGGCGCCGTCCCCTTCGATCTCCGCGGCACCGCGGCACTGATCGCCCCCGAACGGTTCGACGTGCTCGAGGGCCCGTGGCTCCCCGAGTCGACGTCGTCGATCCCGGCGACGTCGGTGGACCGGCTCGAACCCCCGATCGCCACCCATCGCCGGAGAGTCGCCGACGCCGTGGCGACCCTCGCCGATCCCGCCTCCGACCTGGCCAAAGTGGTGCTGGCACGCAGCGTCGTCCTGCGCAGCCGGACCCCGCTGGAGGCGTGGTCGCTCGCGGCCGCGCTGCGCGCCGACGACCCGCACGGCTCGGTCTTCGTGACCGATCTCACCGCGGCCGGCCACCGGTCGCATCTCGTCGGGGCCACCCCCGAAGTGCTGATCCGCAAGCGGGGGCGCGTGGTGAGCTGTCATCCGCTCGCCGGTTCCGCCGCCCGCAGCACCGACCCCGCCGTCGATGCCGAGCGCGGGCGCACCCTGGCCGACTCGGCCAAGGATCTCGTCGAACACGGCTATGTGATCTCGGCCATCGCCGAGGCGCTGGCACCCCTGTGCCGGACGCTCGACGTCCCCGACCGCCCCGAGGTGATGGCGACCCCGGCGATGTGGCATCTCGGGCACGCCGATCCGCGGCGAACTGGCCGACCCCGAGATCACCGCCCTCGATCTGGCGCTCGCGGTGCACCCGACGCCGGCGATCTGCGGCACGCCCACCGGTCGGGCCCGCGACTACATCCTCGCCACCGAGGAGGATCGCGGCTTCTACGCCGGCACCGTCGGCTGGGCCCGCACCGGAGCCGACGGCGGCGACGGCGAGTGGATGGTCACCATCCGCTGCGCGGAGGTCGATCACGGCGGTCTCCGCACCCGGACCTGGGCGGGCGGCGGCATCGTCGCCGCCTCCGATCCGGATGCCGAGGTCGCCGAGACGCGGGCCAAGCTGGCCACCGTGCTGCGCGCACTCGGCGTGGACCCCGCCGATGCGCAGTGACCGGCCCGAACTCCACGAGTCCGGGCCGGTCACGAGTCGCCGTGTCGGTGCGGCCTGATCAGTCGGCGGTGAGTTCGCGCACCCAGGATCCGATCACCGGGTCGGCGGCGAGCACGGCGATGTCGGCGCGGAGGGCGCCGGCCGCGCGCCACCGCTCGATCAGCGACATCAGGCGGACCGAGTCCAGGCCGAGATCGAGGACGTTGACGTCGTCGGTGAGCTGTTCGGCGGGAACGTCCAGCGCCTCGGCGAGGTCGGCGACGATACGTTCGCGATCGAGAGTCGAGGTGGGCATTCCGGCTCCTTCGGTAAGGCTAACTATGGTGACAGCGGTCAGCTTACGCACCAGGAAGGATCCCGATGGCATCCGGTAAGGCCCGCGGCCTACTCATCGACATCACCCCGCTCCGGATCAGCCCCGCCTTCCGGCGGGTCTTCATCGCCCGGGCCGTCTCACTGATCGGCATCGGCATGCTGATCGTGTCGGTGCCCGTGCAGATGTGGGATCTGACGCGGTCGTCGTTCCAGGTCGGCGTGGCCACCGCCGTGACCGGCATCGCGACCTTCGTCGGCATGCTCGTCGGCGGCGCCCTGGCCGACCGCTTCGACCGCCGCCTGCTGATCCTCACCGGGCGCACCGCCGCCGCACTGGCCTTCGCCGGCCTGGCCCTGAACGCCTTCGGCGTCTTCGGCGGCTCGCCGCAGGTGTGGCTGCTCTACGCGCTGGCCGGGTTCGACGGTCTGATCGGCGCGCTGTCGGCGGCGGCGCTCATGGCGGCCGTCCCCACCCTGATCCCCCGTGAGCACCTCGCCGCGGTCGGCGCCCTGAGCTCGTTGACCGTGCGGCTCGGCACGGCGATCTCGCCCGGCATCGCCGGTGCGATCATCGGGACGCACGGCGTGGGCTGGACGTTCACCGTGGCGGCCGTGATGGCGACGTCGACCGTGCTGATCCTGCTCGGACTGCCGAGCATGCCGCCGCACGCCGAACTCGCCGACACACCCGCGCCGCCCACCGCGGACGACGCCGATGCTCCCGACGAAGCGGTCTCGACTCCTCTCGACCAGCGAGAGGAGAGCCCTACCGGCGGAGGGGAGGCTCACCGCCCGGCGCCGCCGTCGCTGGCCGCGTTCTTCCGCTCGTCGCCGGTGGTGCTGGCCGTGATGGTGGTCGGCATGCTCACGATGTTCGCCGCCGGCCTCGTCGCGCTGCTGCCCGCGTTCGTCTCCGAACGGTTCGACGACCAGGCCGGCTCGATCGGCTACCTGATGGCCGCGATGGCGGCCGGCGCCCTGATCGCCACCCTGATGAGCGGATGGATCGCCGGAGTCGCCCGTCCGGGTGTGCTTCTGCTCACCATCGCGGTGGCGAGCTTCGCCCTGATCGCGGTCCTCGGCACCGTGGCCGCTCTGTGGATCGCCCTGATCCTGGCGCTGGTGATCGGCTTCCTCGACGCCGTCCAGGAGGTGGTCCGCTACATGCTGATCCAGCAGCACACCCCCGGCCCGCTGCTCGGTCGCGTCAACGGGATCTGGATGGCGCAGGAGGTCAGCGGCGCGACGGCGGGCGCCCTGGCCGCCGGAGCGATCGGCTCGTTCTGGTCGGCGCCCACCGCCGTCGTCTACTACGGTCTCGCCCTGACCGCGCTCGGCATCGTCGCCGCAGCGGTGCTCGGTTCGCTCCGCACGGTGCGGCGCTACGAGCCGCCGAAACCCGCTGTGACGCCCGCTACTCAGCCGTAAAGGCACTTAGGGTAGCCAAAGACGTTCTGTTAGTGTTCCGTTCAGCGCGCTCTCAGTGTTCGAGGTGCGCCTCTAGACAAGCAACAAGGAGAGACCTGGTGCTTCGACGTGCACTCGCCGCGCTCGGCGCGACGGCCCTGCTGACCACTCTGCCGGTGGTCACCGCCCCGGCCCATGCGGCGGCTCGAGGTGACGTGATCAGCGCGGTGGACATCACCGCCGATCCCGATTCGACGATCGACGGCGCCGCCCGGGTCATCTCGGTCAAGTACCTGTCCGAGGACGCGAAGGGGCAGCTGGTCCCGGTCCAGGGCAGCGTCTCCATCCCGAAGCGGGCCCCCGGCCGGGCCGGCTACCGGATCCTGTCGTGGAACCACTCCACCGTCGGTCTCGGCGACCGCTGCGGGCTGAGCCGGGAGCTCGGCAGCGGCGGCAAGCGCGACCCGTGGCTCGGCCCGTGGCTCAAGGACGGTTACGTCATCTCGGCCACCGACTACGCGGGCATCGGCAGCCAGGGCGACCACGCCTACCTCGACGGCGAGGTCGCCGGCAAGAACGTGATCGACATGGTCCGGGCCACCCGCACCGTCGTCGACCGCTACTCCGACCACACGGCGTCGAACGCCTTCGTGCCGTTCGGCGGCTCGCAGGGCGGCCACACCTCGCTGTGGGCCGGTCATCTGGCCAAGCGCTACGCACCGGAGCTGAAGGTCGCCGGCACCATCGCGCATTCGGTGCCCTCGGGTCTCCCCGAGTACTTCTCGACCATCCGCCCCGGCTTCCCGCCGGCCGTCACCCCGGATCACACCACGTACTTCACCTACGTGCTCGCCGGCCTGAAGCAGGTCCATCCGGAGGCTCAGGTCGACTCGTACCTCACCCCGCAGGGTCGCGCCCTGGTGGAGGCCGCCAAGAACCGCTGCTACGAGCAGCAGAACGCCGCCACCCGCGGGATCTCGGTGGGCTCGCTGGTCACCAAGCCGCTCGCCGACGGACCGCTGATCCCGGCGCTGCGCACCTATGCCCGCGTCCCGGTCAAGGGCTTCCAGAGCCCGGTCCTGCTCCAGCAGGGCACCGCCGACCTCGTGGCCTTCCAGCCGCTCACCGACGAGTTGGTCGCCGAGATGCGGGGCAACGGCGTCCAGGTGGACTACCGCACCTACCCGGAGAGCCACGGTCTCACCTCGCAGCGGGTCCACGAGGCCCGGGCGTGGGCGAACGCGCTGAAGACCTGGCCGCGCGGCTGACGGTCCGGGCCGGGCACCCTACGACGAAGGGCGGGCCGGGAGAGTCTCACGACTCTCCCGGCCCGTCCTTCGTCTTCCCCGCCCCCGGCGTCCGGAGGCCGACGGTCCCGGTGTCCCGAGGGACCGGCAGGGGTCAGCGCGACACCTTCGGGACCACCAGCGGGGTGTGCGACTCCGGATCGTCGATGATCCGGCACGGGAGCGAGAACACGTCGCCGATCAGGTCGGCGTCGACGATCTCCGCGGGTGCGCCCTGCGCGACGATCTCACCGGCCTTCATCACCACCAGGTTGTCGGCGTACCGGAACGCGTGGTTCAGGTCGTGCAGCACCGCGACCAGGGTGCGGCCGGTCTCGTTCAGCTGCGCGCAGAGGTCGAGCAGCTCGATCTGGTGCGAGATGTCCAGGTAGGTGGTCGGTTCGTCGAGCAGGACCAGCGGGGTCTGCTGCGCCAGCACCATGGCGATCCAGACGCGCTGGCGCTGGCCGCCGGAGAGTTCGTCGACGAGCCGCCCGGACAGCGCATCGACCCGGGTGGACCGCATGGCCTCCACCACCGCGGCCTCGTCGTCGTCGGACCACTGCCGGATCAGGCTCTGGTGCGGGAACCGGCCGCGCGCCACCAGGTCGGCCACCCGGATGCCGTCGGGTGCGGTGGACGTCTGCGGGAGCAGTCCGAGCCGACGCGCGACCTCCTTGGCCGGCAGCGACGCGATCTCGGCGCCGTCGAGCAGCACCGACCCCGAGGCCGGGGCCAGCAGCCGGGACAGGGCCCGCAGCAGCGTGGACTTGCCGCACGCGTTGGGACCGATGATCACCGTGAACGAGCCGTCCGGGACGGCGACGCTGAGGTCGCTGCTGATGATCCGCTTGTCGTAGCCGAGGGTCACCTCGTCGGCCACCAGGCGCGGACCGTCGGTGATCGGCTCCGGGACCGGGGCCGACCGGCCGAACCACGTCGTCTTCATGTTCCCTCTCGATTCAGTTCTTCTTGGTTTCGCGGGCGATCAGCCACACCAGGTACAGACCGCCGACGGACACGGTGACCACACCGACCGGCAGCGGCGTCGAGAACGTCCACTGGGCCACCAGGTCGGACGCCGAGAGCAGCAGCGCGCCCATCGCCGCGGCGGGCAGCATGGACACCCCGGCCGATCCGGCGAGCCGCTTGGCCAGCTGCGGGGCGGCGAGTGCGACGAAGGCGATCGGACCGGCGGCCGCGGTGGCCAGCGCGGTGAGGCTCACGCCGAGCACCAGCAGGATCAGGCGCGTCCGCTCGGTGCGCACCCCGAGGGCGGTGGCGGCGTCGTCGCCCATCTCCATCACCTTCATGCGGACCGACAGCGGTACGAGCAGCACCAGCACCAGCGCGAAGACGAGCGCGACGATGGGCACCTTGAGGTCGTTCTGCGGGTCCTGCAGCGTTCCCGCCCCCCAGGCCGCGGCCGCCATCGCGACGTCGAGGTCGGCGGTCAGGATCAGCCAGGTGTTCAGCGAGGCCAGCATGGCGCTCACGCCGATGCCGACGACGATCAGGCGGAAGCCCTGGACCCCCTGCTTGTAGGCGAGCAGATAGACGATCAGGGCGGTCGCGATGCCGCCGATCAGCGATCCGGCCGACGTGCCCAGGTATCCCGCGCTCCCCCCGAACACGACGATCACCAGGAGCGCACCGGTGTAGGCGCCGGTGTTGAAGCCGATCACGTCGGGGCTGCCCAGCGGATTGCGGGTGAGCGACTGGATGATCGCGCCGCTGATGCCCAGGGCCGCGCCGAGCAGGACCGCGAGCAGCGCCCGCGGCAGCCGTCGGCCCATCACGAACTCGTCGCGCGGGGTCCCGGTCCCGAACAGCGCGGTGAGCACCCGATCGACGGGCATCTGGTAGTCGCCCAGCACCAGGGCGACGACGAACGCGACGAAGGTCAGCGCGAGCAGCACCGCCACCACCGCGACCACGCGGACGTCGACCCGGCCGGAGAGCCGACCGGTCCCGGCCCGGAGGACGGCCACCGGCCGCCCGAAGTCCACGGCCGCAGGACGCTTGATCTCACCGTCGTTCACAGGCCGCTCGCCTTACTGCGCCGTACCAGCGCGATCAGCACCGGGGCGCCGAGGAAGGCCGTCACCACGCCGACCGGCACCTCGCTGTCGGCCAGGATCACCCGGCCGAGGATGTCGGAGGCGAGCAGCAGGAGCGGCGCCGAGACCAGCGTGTACAGCAGGATCCAGCGCTGGTCGGGGCCGACGATCCAGCGGCACACGTGCGGGATCATCAGGCCGATGAAACCGATCGGTCCGGCCGCCGCCGTGGCCGCGCCGCACAGCAGGGTCACCGCGACGATGCCGATCACCCGGGTCCGCAGCACGTCGGCGCCGAGCGATCGGGCGAGGTCGTCGCCGAGCGCGACCGCGTTGAGCGGGCGCGCGACGAACGCCGACAGGAGCACGCCGAGGAGGATGAACGGCAGCACCGCCGTCGGCACGTCGAGCGGACGACCGGCGATGGAGCCGGCGTTCCAGGCGCGCATCTGGTCGAAGGCGACCGGGTCCAGCAGCACCAGTCCGACGGTGACGCCGCCGAGCAGCGCGCCGATCGCCACCCCGGCCAGGGTGAGGCGGACCGGCGTCGACCCGGCCACGCCCCGGGAGCCGACCAGGTAGACCAGCGCGGTCGCCACGATCGCGCCGAGGAAGGCGAACCAGATGTTGGTCCAGATGGTGGTGAGTCCGAAGACGCCGACGGCCAGGGCCACGAAGAACGCCGCGCCGGCGTTGACGCCCAGGATGCCGGGGTCGGCGAGCGGATTGCGGGTCATCGCCTGGATCAGCGCCCCGGCGACGCCGAGGGCCAGCCCGACCAGCACCCCCAGCACGGTCCGCGAGACGCGCGCCCGCACGAAGTTGTGTTCGACGACGAGCGCGTCGAAGTGCACGAGTCCGTCCCAGACGGTGGAGAAGGGCAGGTCCTCGGAGCCGATCAGCACGCTGAGGAACATCACTCCGACCAGCACTGCGAGCAGAACGAGCCAGCCCAGGGTCCGGCGCGCATTGGTCTGCGCCAGGCCCGGGCTCGGCTGGTCGCGGGCGGGCTTCGCCGATTCGGCGCCTCTCACCGCGGTAGTCATGGGTGCACCGGTCGCACGCGTGTCCACTTCCCATCGGTCTGTGCCCCGGATCACCTCACCCGGGGTCGTAAGAACAGTTCGGTGATGCTTACCTTAATAGAGTTGCCAGGTGGGGCCGGAGGGGGCCGCCGACCGGCCGCGCCGCCGCCCGTGCCGACGAGGTCCGGGCCCGATCGAACAAGGACGCATCTCCCTGATGAAGCTCGCCGAGATCATGCCGCTCACTCCTGTCCAGGACGGTCTGCTCTACGCCTCCTCGCTGGATCGCTCCGGCCTCGATCCGTACACGGTCCAGGCCGACATCGGGCTCGGCGGCGAACTCGACCCGGAGTTGCTGCATCGCAGCGCCCAGGCCGTCTTCGACCGCCACCCTAACCTGCGGACCGCGTTCCGGCGACGGAAGAACGGCATGCCGGTGGCTCTGGTGCTCGACGGCGCCGCCGTCGGCTGGGAACGTCACGACCTCGCCGACCGCACTCCGGAGGAGGCTCGGGCCGCCTGGGCCGAGATCTGCGATGCCGCCCGTGACGAGCGCTTCGACCTGGAGAATCCGCCGCTGCTCCGCTTCACGCTCGGCCGGCTGGGCGAGCACGACTGGCGGCTCCTGGTGACCAACCACCATCTGATCCTCGACGGCTGGTCGTCGCCGCTGCTGTTCCAGGAGATCCTCCGCGCGTATGCGGCGGGCGGCGCCGTCGACGGCCTGCCGCCGGTCCGCGCCTTCCGCGACTACCTCGCGTGGCTGGCCGAGCGCGACGTCGACGCCGCCCTGGAGCGGTGGAAGGCCGTGCTCGACGACGGCGCCACCGCCACCCTGGTCGCCGATGCCGATCCGGCGGCCCTCGGCACCCGTCCGGCCGAGCTCCGGATCGACGATCTGGGCGATCTGGGCGACCGTCTCGCGCAGCGGGCCCGGGCGGCCGGCGTCACCCCGGGTGCGCTGATCCAGACGGCCTGGGGGCTGGCCCTCGGTTTGGAGACCGGCCGCAGCGACGTCCTGTTCGGTGCGACGGTCTCCGGTCGCAGCCCCGAGTTCGAGGGTTCCGAACGCCTCATCGGCATGACGATCGGCGCCGTCCCCGTCCGGGTCCGCGCCGCGGGCGGCCAGAGCCTGGTCGACGTCGCCGCCGCCGTCCAGCGCGAGCAGGCGACGGTCCTCACCGATCATTGGGTCGGGCTCCCGGCGATCTCGCGGGCCGCCGGCATGAGCGAGCTCTTCGACACCCTTCTCGTGGTGGAGAACCATCCGTCCTCCTCGTCGTCGCTCCTCGAGGCGTTCGCCGCGGCCGGCCTCGCATCGACCGGGATCGCGCCGCGCGATTCGACGCACTACCCGATCACCGTCCAGGTGATCGTCCAGCCGCACCTGGAGATCCGGCTGCATCATCTGCCCGCCGCGGTGACTCCGGAGCGGACGCAGCGCCTGGCCCGGACCCTGGTCGCGGTGCTGCGGCGGATCGCCGACGAGCCCGCCGCCCGGGTGGCCGCCGTCGGTGCGCTCGACGACGCCGGGACCGCCGCGGTCCTGGCCGCGGGCGCCGGCGACGAGGCCGCGCCCGCCGCCCTCGCCGAACTGCTCGCGCCGAGCCGTCTCCCCGCCGAGGCGGTCGCGGTCGACGGCGACGGGACGTCGCTCACCGCGGGCGCCCTGGAGGCGCGCGTGGCCCGGACCGCCGCCCGCCTCGCCGCGCTGGGCGCGGGCCCCGACTCGATCGTCGCCGTCGCCCTGCCGCGCGGCGTCGACTCCGTGGTCGCGGTGCTGGCGACCCTGCGCGCGGGCGCCGCGGTGCTGCCCATCGACCTGGAGTACCCGCGCGAGCTGCTGGAGTACATCGTCGCCGACGCCGACCCCGCGGTGATCGTCACCGTCGACGGCGCCCCGGTGCCCGAGCACCCGGCGCCGCGCCTGCGGATCGACGACGACGCGGCCGCCCTCCCCGAGACCCCCGTCCTCCCCGAAGCCCCCGCCGCATACGACGCTCCGGTCGCGCACGACGACCATCTCGCCTACCTCGTCTACACCTCCGGTTCCACCGGTGTGCCCAAGGCCGTGGCCGGGACGCGGGCCGGACTCGCCGCGCGCCTGAGCTGGGCCGGGACCGCCTGGTCCGCCGCCCCCGGCGACGTCCGGCTCCTCAAGAGTTCGTTCGCCTTCATCGACGGCCTCACCGAGATGCTCGGCGCGTTCGCGGCGGGCACGCCGATGGTGGTCGCCACCGACGCGCAGCGGGTCGATCCGGCCGCGCAGGCCGATCTGATGCGCGCCCGGTCCGTCGCCCAGGTCACCGCGGTCCCGTCGCTCGCGTTCACCCTGGCCACCACCGCGCCGCAGGCCTGCGCCGGAGTCTCCCGCTGGGTGCTGTCCGGGGAGCCGCTGAGCGCCGACGTCGTGCGCACCGTGCGCGCCGCCTCCCCGCACGCGCAGATCGTGAACTCGTACGGCTCCTCCGAGGTGGTCGGCGACGTCACCGTGGCCGACCTCGCCGACGAGGACGTCGACCGCACCGAGTCCGCCTCGATCGGCCGTCCCGTGCCGGGCACCCGGATCGTCCTGCTCGACGACCTCCTGCGGCCGGTGCCGCAGGGCGTGGTCGGCGAACTGTATGTCGCCGGCCCCCAGGTGGCCCGCGGCTATCTGGGCAGGCCCGCCCTCACCGCGGAGCGTTTCGTCGCGAATCCGTTCGGTCCCGGTCGGCTGTACCGCACCGGCGACCTCGCCCGGCTCCGGCCCGACGGCCGGATCGAGTTCCACGGCCGCGCCGACGGCCAGGTCAAGATCCGCGGTCACCGCGTCGAGACGGTGGGGGTGGAGGCCGCCCTCCACGACCTGTCCGGCGTCGACGCCGCGGTGGTCTTCGCACGGGCCGATGCATCCGGCACGCAGACCCTGTGGGCGTATGTGACGCTCGACGACCGGGCCGAGGGCGCCGAGTCGGCCGCCGACCGCCTCCACCGGCAGCTCACCGAGCGTCTCCCGAGCTACCAGGTGCCCGCGGTCGTGGTCCTGGACGCACTGCCGACCCTGCCCAACGGCAAGGTGGACCGCCGCGCGCTGCCCGACCCGCAGACGGTGGCCTCCGCGACCGCGGCCGAGCCCCGCTCGGCCGCCGAACGAGAGGTGGCGGCGCTCTTCGCCGACCTCCTCGAACTCGACGCGGTCGGCCGCGACGACGACTTCTTCCGCCGGGGCGGCCACTCGCTGCTCGCGACGCGCCTGGTGCACCGGCTCGTCACCGAGCACGAACTCGCCGTCGGCGTCCGGACCGTGTTCGAGCATCCGACGGTCGCCGCGCTGGCCGCCGAGCTGGATCGGCTCCGCACCGCCCCGGACGAGTCCGGCGCCGACCTCCCCCTCCCGACCTCGCGGCCGGACCCGCTGCCGGCGAGCGCGACCCAGCGCAGCGTCTGGTCGGCCGAACAGCTGGTCCGCTCGACGTCCGGCGACGACGAGGCCGCCTACAACCTGCCGTTCTCGCTGGCCCTGCGCGGCGTCCTGGACGTCGATGCGCTCGGCCTCGCCGTCCAGCAGCTGGTCGACCGCCACGAGTCGCTGCGCACCGGGCTCGACGACGACGCCGACGGCGGTCTGTGGACCCGTATCGCCCCGGTCGGGACCCCGATCCCGGTCGAGGTCCACGGTTTCGACGGGCAGGAGTTCGACCAGCAGAGCGCCGACGACGCCGCGGCCGCCCTCGCCGAGCGGCGCACCCGGCCCTTCGACCTGCGCGTGGAGCCGCCGCTGCGCGTCGACGTGGCCCGGCTCGATCCCGCCCGGGACGTCGCCGATCGGAATGTCCCGGACTCGTGGATCCTGCAGCTCACCGTGCATCACATCGCCGCCGACGAGTGGTGCGCCCCGCTGCTGTTCGCCGAACTCGCCGACGCCTATCAGCGCGTCCTGGGCGGCGGATCCGCCGCCGCGGCGCCGGTGCAGTACGCCGACGCCGCGCTCTGGCAGGAGCAGACCCTCGACCGCGCCGACGACGACGGCGTCACGCGGCGCGCCGCCGAGCGCGCCCACTGGTCGGCGCTGCTCGACGGTCTGCCGGACGAGCTCGCACTCCCCTACGACCGTCCGCGCCCGGAGACGCCCAGCGGCCGCGGCGGCGTGGTCGAGTTCGCGCTTTCCGACGAGACCGGGGCCGCGCTGCGCGCGCTGGCCCGGCGGACCTCAGCGACGTCGTTCATGGTGGCCCACGCCGCGGTCGCCGCGGTCTGGTCGCACCTGAGCGGCAGCCTCGACGTGCCCCTGGGCACCCCGGTGGCCAACCGCACGCACCCGGCCCTGGAGTCGGTGATCGGCATGTTCACCAACACCGTGGTGCTGCGCACCCGGCTCGACGGCGATCTGACCGTCGCCGAGCTGATCGCCCGGGTGAAGGACGCCGACCTGGCCGCGCTCGACCACCAGATGCTCCCGTTCGCCGAGATCGTCGAGGCCGCGGCCCCCGAACGCCGGTACGGCCGCAATCCGCTGTTCCAGAGCATGGTGCAGTACCGCGGACCGGTCCCCGACCCGGACTTCGCCGGGCTCACCGCCGAGATCGTCCCGGTGCCGCCGACCGGCGCGAAGTTCGACCTCACCGTCGAGTTCCTCGAGCACGCCGACCGCGACGGGATCTCGGGCCGGATCGAATACGCTCGCGATCTGTTCGACGCGCCCACCGTCGAACGCATCGCCGCCCTGCTGACCACCGCGATCACGGCGATGACCGCCGACCCGGAGCTCCGGATCGGCGCTCTCCCGCTGCTCTCCGACGACGACCGGGCCGTGCTGGAGCGGGGCAACGCCACCGCGCACGACGTGCCCGCGGGCGTGGACCTGACCGCCCTGATCGCCGCGGCGGCCGCCGCGCACCCGGACGTCCCGGCGGTGATCGCCCCGGCCGGCGACGGCCCGGGCACCGAGACCCTCACCTACGCCGAGCTGACCGGGTCCGTCGACCGGCTCGCGCGCCGGCTCGCGGCGTCGGGCGTCGGCGTCGACGACGTGGTGGCGGTGGATCTCCCGCGGTCGGCGGCCCTGTCGGTGGCGGTGCTCGCCGCGCAGCGCATCGGTGCCGCCTACCTTCCCCTCGACCGGGATCATCCGGCCCGGCGCCGGGCGTTCATCCTGGCCGACGCCGATCCCGCCGCGGTGATCACCGACGACGCCGACGCCGAGTTCGGGGCGGCGCCGACCGTCGTCGTGGACTCGACCGGGGCGATCCCGGACGCACTGCCGGAGGCCGCCGTCGACCTCCCCGCCCCGGGGACGCTGCCGGACCGCCGGGCCGCGTACCTCATCTACACCTCCGGATCGACCGGCACCCCGAAGGCCGTCGTCGTGGAGCACCGCGCGATCGTCAACCGCCTGCTGTGGATGCAGGGCCGCTACGGTCTGACCGTCGGCGAACGGGTGCTGCACAAGACCCCGACCGGTTTCGACGTCTCGGTGTGGGAGCTGTTCTGGCCGCTGACGGCCGGTGCCACGATCGTCATGGCCGCGCCGGGCGCGCACCGCGAGCCCGCGGCGATCGCCGCGACCCTGCGCGCGCACGAGGTCACCACGGTGCACTTCGTCCCGTCGCTGCTGCGCGCGTTCCTGGCCGAGACCGACGACGCGCTCCCCGCGCTCCGCCGGATCCTCTGTTCCGGCGAGGCGCTCACCGCCCCGCTGCGCGACGGCGTCCGCGACCGTCTCCCGCAGGTGCGGCTGGGCAACCTCTACGGGCCCACCGAGGCCGCGGTGGACGTCACCGAGATCGACGTGACCGATCTGCCCGGCACCGTGATCCCGATCGGCGCCCCGGTCTGGAACACCGGACTGCGCGTCCTCGGCGCCGATCTGCGCGAACGCCCGGTCGGTCTCTAGGGCGACCTGTACCTGACCGGCGTGCAGCTGGCCCGCGGGTACGCCGGCCAGCCCGGCCTCACCGCCACGCGCTTCGTCGCCGCCCCGTTCGGCGGGCCGGGCGAGCGGATGTACCAGACCGGCGACGTCGCCCGGTGGACCGCCGACGGCGTCCTCGAATACACCGGCCGCAGCGACGCGCAGCTCAAACTCCGCGGCCAGCGGATCGAGCCCGGGGAGATCGAGCAGGCGCTGCTGGAGACCGGTGCGCTGCGCCAGGCCGTCATCATCGGGCACACCACTGCGGACGGCCGCACGATGCTGGCCGCCTACAGCGTCCCCGCCGAGGGCGTCGACGTCGCACCCGATGCGGTCCTGGCCGCGGCCGCCGACGGACTGCCCGCGCACATGGTGCCCGCGGCGTTGATCCTGCTCGACGCGCTTCCTGTCACCTCGAACGGCAAGCTGGATCGCCGGGCCCTGCCCGACCCGGTGGTCACCGGGTCCGGAGACCGGGCCGCCGGCGCCGCCGAGCAGGCCGTCGCGGAGGTCTTCGCCGAGGTGCTGCGCCTGCCCGAGGGCGCGGCCGCCGGTCGCGAGGACGACTTCTTCGCCCTCGGCGGCGACGACATCGTCGCCATCACCGTGATCAACCGCCTGCGGCGCCGCGGCTACGACGTCGAGGTCCGCGACCTCTTCGAGCACCGCACCGTGGCGGCGATCGCCGCCGCCGCACGCGAGGTGGAGGTCGCCGACGACGCCCCCGCGCAGGCGCCCGCCGAGCGGACGCGCCCGCTGCCGCTCACCCCGATCACCGCTCGGCTCGCCGCCCGGACGGGTCGCTGGCAGTCGCTGGCGCAGTCGATCACCGTGGCGCTGCCCGCCGAGGCGACCGCCGACCGCGTCACCGCCGTCCTGGACCGGGTGCTCGCCCGGCACGAGGCCCTGCGGCTGCGTGTCGAGGTGGCCGCGGGCGGCGTCTGGACCGTCCAGCCGGCTCCCGCCGAACCGGCCGCCGGGCTCCTCTCGGTCCACCGGTTCGACGCCGAACCCGGTGAGGCGGAGTTCACCGGGGTCGCCGCCGAGGTGCACGCGCGTCTGGATCCGACGGCGACCGGCTGTCTGCAGGCCGCCGCGGTGTTCGGTCCGGAGCGGTCGTGGCTGGTCCTGGTGATCCACCACCTCGCGGTCGACGCGGTCTCGTGGCGGATCCTGCTCGACGACCTGGCCGTGATCGACGCCGACCTCGCCGCGGGACGTCCCGCCGAGCCGCCCGCCCCGATCACCGGTTTCGCGCGCTACACCAATGCCGTCGCCGAGCTGGCGGCCGCACCGGCCACGGTGGCCGAGGCCACCCGCTGGCGCGGGGTGCTGGCGCAGGCGTCGCCGCTGGTCGGCGTTCCGATCGGCCGGGACGCCGGAGTCCAGGCCGATCTGCAAGCCACGGCGGTGCGCCTGGACCCGGCCCAGACCGAGCGCTACCTCGCCGCGGACGCGGTGGGGACGTCGTTCGTCGCCGACGTCGCCGCCGGGCTCGCGCAATGGCGGCGGGCGGCCTCCCCGGACGCCGCGGACACCCCGTTCCTGCTCGACGTCGAGGGCCACGGCCGCGACCTGGTCGACGCCGATCTGTCGGAGACGGTGGGCTGGCTCACCGCGCTGTGGCCGGTGCTCCACTCCCCCGCCGACCCGACCGGGGCGGACCGGGTCGCCGAGCAGATCGCGAACCCCGGTCACGGCTACGGCCTGGCCCGCTACTGCAATCCGCGCACCGCGCGGGTGCTGGCCCGCTCGCCGCGGGCCCAGGTCCTCGTCAACTACCTGGGCGGCATGGATCTGCGCGGCCAGAACCCGTGGCAGCCGGTCCCGCAGGCCCGGTGGACCCGGACCACCCCGGCGGCGGACCTGTCCGTCGATCATCCGCTCACCGTGGACGGGCGCGTCGAACGTTCCGCGGACGGCTCGCAGGAGCTGGTGGTGGAGGTCACGTGGTCGGCCGCGGTCTTCTCGTCCGACGACGTCGAGGCGATCGCCGACCGGCTGCGGGAGCGTTTCGCCGCGGCCGCCGACCGGGCCCGAGATCGCGGAACTAGCTAGGTTACCCTACCCTTAACATCGGCTGAGGGCGTTTCACTCGTCCTCTCGCCGTTCACCCAGCCGACCGGGTCGGCACCGACAGTGAAGGACTCAATCACGATGGCAACCTCTCCCCACCTGCGCCGACGTGTGCGCATGGCCGCGGCGCTGCTCGCGGCGGGCACGCTCCTCACCACCACCGCCGCGTGCAGCAGCGACAGCGACGAGACCGGCGGCAACCCGGCCGTGCCCTGCGCCTCCGGCGACCTGAGCGGCGAGCGGACCGTCAAGGGAACCTACCTGGGCGACGTCAAGGTGCCGGCCGCACCGAAGCGGATCATCTCGGGCTGGCTGGTGGCCACGCAGCTGATCGACCTCGGCGTGGTCCCCGTCGGCATGCTCGACGACTACAAGGCCAACGCGACCCCGGACGAGCTCAAGCAGGTCGAGGGCGTGCCGGACATCGGGTCGGCCACCGCCGGCGTGAACACCGAGAAGGTGCTCTCGCTGAACCCCGACCTGGTGGTCACCTACATCCGTAAGGACATGGAGAAGACCCTGGCGCTCAAGGAGGTCAACGAGGTGGCCGCGCCGACCGTCGCCCTCGAGATCCAGGAGCCGACCCAGGTCTGGGACAACTACCAGAACGTCGCCGACGCGATCGGCTGCGGCGACTTCGCCAAGAAGCGCCTCGCCGGCGTCAACGACAAGCTCACCGCCATCGCGAACGACCAGAAGGACGCCCTGGGCAAGCTGGGCACCGCCGCCTACATCGGCGCGGGCCAGGAGCCGGGCACCTTCGCCGCCGCGACCAACAAGTCGCTGGTGTACAAGCGCCTGGAGATGGCCGGGGTGAAGTACTTCGACGGCGTCCCCGCCGAGCCGAAGCGCTTCAACGAGGTGATGTCGCTGGAGCAGCTGAACAAGCTGAGCTCGGCGAACGTGATCTTCTTCGACGCCGACACCGAGGGCAAGCCGGCCAAGGGCGTCCAGGAGCTGCTGGACAACCCGGCGTTCAAGGCGCTGCCCGCCGTCCAGAAGGGCAACGTGTACCCGTACCGCACGGCCTACTCGTACACCACGGCCGCCGTGGAACGTCAGGCCGTGGACATCGCCGCCGCGGTCAAGGCCGCCAAGCCCGCTCAGTGATCGACGACGAGTAAATGACACTGGATCAGTCTTCCCCCGCAATCCCGACGACCTCCGGCTCCCGTTCCCCGCTCACCGCGGCGCAGCGGGAGATCTGGATGGCCGACCGGGCCACCGATGACAGCACCGCCTACACGACGGCGCTGATCGCCCACATGCGCGGCCCGGTGGACGTCACCGCCCTCACCGTGGCGATGGATGCCACCATCGCCCGGTCGCAGGCGGCCCGCGTCCGCTTCGTGACCGCAGGCGGCGAGGTGTACCAGGAGGTGATCGACGACCTCCCACCGATCGGGGTCCTCGATTTCCGGGGGGAGACCGATCCGGAGGCCGCGGCGCGCGCCTGGATCGACGCCGCGCTGCTGGAACCGTACGACACCGCGGCGGGCCCGCTCATGCGAGCGAGCCTGCTGCGGGTCGGCGACGAGCACACGCTCGCCTATCTCTCCGCGCACCACATCGTGCTCGACGGCACCGCCGTCGGGATGATGATGTCGGCCGGTCTCACCCGCTACGGCAGGCGGCACCGGATCCCCGCCGACACCGCCGACGTCCCGCAGACCGATGCCGCGTGGTCGCTGGAGACCCTGATCGGCTTCGACGACGAGTACCGCAATTCGCCGCGGTTCGACGACGACCGGCGTTTCTGGCTGGAGCAGGTCGCCGATGCGCCGATGCCGCCCCGGCTGCTCGGCGCGATCGAGCCGGTGGCCCGGCGCGCCGAGATCCTCGCGGTGCCGCTGACCGAGGCCGAGAACGCGCGGCTGTACGGTCAGGCCCGCGCCCTCGGCGTCCGCACGGCGGGGCTGCTGCTCGCGAGCCTCGCCGGTTTCCTCCACCGCCGCACCGGCCAGCACGACCTGCTGCTGGCCACCCCGATGTCCGGCCGGATCGATCCCGATCTGCGCGCGCACATCGGCACCCTGGCCACCGTGCTCCCCCTGCGCGTCCGGCTCCGGGTCGGCGCCACCTGGCGCCAGGTGGCCGGCGACGTCGACGCCGCGCTGAGCGCGGTGAATCCGCACAGCCGTTTCCGCGGCGAGGATCTGCGCCGCGCTCTCCGAGAGGTCACCTCCGGGACTCCGCGCCCGCTGTTCGGCGTCGGCGCCAACATCCTCCCGATGACCACCCGCGCGTTCTCCGCGGTGGGCCTCGAATGCGCACCTGGAGATCCTCTCCTCCGGCCCCACCGGCGACATCGACGTCTTCTTCGAGGTGGACGCCGCGACCCGGTCGGTGGCCGTCTACTTCCACGGCCCCGGCTCCCAGCGCGCCGAGATGTCCGCCATCGCCGACGAGTTCGCCGCCTACCTGCGCGAGCTCCTGGCGGCCCCGGACACCGTCGTCGGACCGCCGCTGGAGACCGCTCTCCCCCGGCCCGCCCATCTCACCGAGGCCGAGACCTCCTCGTCGACCCCTGAGCTCTCTTCGTCGTTCCCTGAGCCCGTCGAAGGGACCCCCCTCCCCGGCACCCTCCCCGGCACCGAGGAGTGGATCGCCGCGCACGACGACGCCCTCGACGAGGTCGACGACGACACCGCTCTCACCGCCGCGGCGACCGTCTTCGCCGTCCCCACCCCGCCGCGCGCCGAACAGGCGCAGGTGCGGGCGGTGGTCGACGCCGTCGTCGCCGCGCATCCCGAACTCGCCCTGACCGTCGAACGGCTGGCGCCCGGACTCTGGGAGTACGTGCCGTCGGCCGCCCCCGACGGCGCCGCGCCGACCGTCCTGGAACGCACCCGGAAGTCCCCGGAACCGCAGCGGCTGCTCGACGAGCAGTGGACCGACCGCCGCCCGGGCGGCATCGCGACGGCCTGGATCCCGGGTCTGGGCAACGACGCCGGCATGCTGGTGATCTCCGCGCATCCGCTGCTCGTCGACGCCGCCGGCCGCCGGCTGCTGGCCCGCGATCTCGCCGCCGCGTGGGAGGCCGTCGCCACCGGCGCCCCGCTGGAGCTGTCGACCGCCGACGATCCCGAAGAACTGCTGAACCGCTGCGGCGAGCGCGCACTGGACGCCGACGTCGTCGAACGGCTGGACGCCTGGCGGGCGCTCGCCGCGCGAGCGGTCCCCCCCGCCCCCGCCGCCGATCCGCGGACCGGCACCGCCCCCGGCCTCGATCCGGACGCCTTCCGGGCCGTGGGCCTCGACGCCGTCGGGACCGGGCTGGCCGTGGCCGGGCTCGCGCTGGGTCTGGCCCGCGCCGAGCGCACGGCCGCCGACTCGGCAGCCACCGACTCCTCCGCGCTCGTCGTCGACCTCGTGCGAGACGGCCGCGACGATCTCGCCTGCGGCGGCGCGGACAGCACCCTGCCGCTGGGCACCGCCGTCCCGACCGAGCTCTGGACCGGCACCGATCCCGTACAGGCCCTGGCCCGGACCCGGGAGGTCCTCGCGCCGCCGGCCGCCGGTTTCGGCCTGCTCGAATACCTGCATCCGCAGGCCGGACCGGTCCTGACCGCACTGCCGCCGGCGTTCACCGTCCGCGTCGACGATGCGCGCGGACTCACGCTGCTCACCGAGGGCGAGACCGCCGCGGAGCTGGCCGTCGCCCTGCACGACGACGGCCTGACCGCCACCGTCACCGCCGAGGACGTCGCCGGTGTCGACGCCGAGGCGTTCCTCGCCGCGCTCCCGCGGGCGGCCGCCCTGCTCGCCTCGGCCGCCGCCGACCCGGCGAACCGGCCCGGTCCCGGTCTCGACGACCTGGTGGCCGTCGACCTCGCCGAAGCCGATCTGCGCACCCTGCAGACCCGGATCGCCCGGCCGCTGACCGCGGTGTGGGGGCTCTCCCCGCTGCAGGAGGGCCTCTACTTCCAGTCCGCGGTCTCCGGCGATCTGGACGTCTACAACGCGCAGTTCGTCCTGAGTTTCGACCGGGCGCTGGACCCCGGCCGGCTGCGCCGGGCCCTCGCCGCGCTGATGGCCGAGCACCCGCCGCTGCGCTCCGGTTTCGCCCACGACGGCCTGCCCGCGCCCGTGCAGTTCATCGTCGACGGTCTGACTCCGCCGCTCGAAGTGGTGGACCTGCGTGTGCTCACCGGCGAGGCGCTCGCCGAGGCCGAGGCGCAGATCGTCGAGGCCGACAAGGTCCGGCGTTTCGAGCTCGACACTCCCCCGCTCTGGCGCGCCACCCTGCTGCGTCGCGCCGACGGCGACCGCCTGGTGGTCTCGCGCCGGTTCCTGGTGTGGGACGGCTGGTCCAACGGCGTGTTCATCGGCGGGCTGCTCGCCCACTACGCGGGCACCGCCCCGGACCGCGAGGCCGCGGCCGAGCCCGCGTTCGCCCGGTATCTCCGCTGGCTCGCCGCCCGCGATCGCGATGCCGCGCTCGCCGCGTGGTCCCGCTACCTCGACGGCTACGACGAGCCCGCGCTGCTGCGCCCGGGCGCCGATCCGGTGGTCCGCGGCGGTACCCGCGTGGTCAAGCGTTCGCTCACCGAAGCGCAGTCGCAGGGGCTCGGCGCCACCGCGCAGCGCGTCGGCGTCACGCTCAACACCGTGCTCTCGACGGCGCTGCTCCTGGTGACCGGCCGCTGGTCGGGCCGCACCGACGTGGTGATCGGGCAGACCGTCGCCGGCCGGCCCACCGAGGTCGACGGCGCCGACGCCGCGATCGGCATGTTCCTCAACACGGTGCCGGTGCGCGCCCGGCTGCGGCCGGATGCCCCGGTCGGCGAGTTCCTCCGCGCCCAGCAGTCCGACCGCCTCGATCTGCTCGGTCACGAGTGGCTGAGCCTGGGCGAGATCGCCGCGGCGGTCCGCACCCCGGCGCTCTTCGACGTCCTGCTGGTGCTGCAGAACTTCATCGACGACGGCCGGCTCGGCGCCGAGCACGGCGTGGTGGGGCACGACAGCGAGGATCACACGCACTTCGCGCTCACCGTGGTCGTGACGCCCGGCCGCGAGCTCGCGGTGACCGTCGAGACCCGCCGCGACCTGGTCGACGACGTGACGGCCGCCGGCCTGGTCGACGACCTGTTCGCCCTGCTCGAGGCGTTCTCCGGTACCGACGGCGAGCCGGCGACGCCGGACGCCGGACCGCTGGAAGACCTGCCGCTGGCCGCCCTCCCGATCACCGCGGCCGAACCGCCGCAGGCCGGCCGCGACCTGGACGTGCCCGAGCTGTCGGTGTCGGAGATGCTCGCCGTCACCGCGGCCGCCCACGCCGATGCCCCGGCGCTCGTGTTCGGCGACACCACGCTGACCTTCGGCGCACTCGATGCCGAGATCAACCGGCTGGCCCGTCTGCTGCTGGCCCAGGGCGCCGGACCGGAGACCGTGGTCGCCCTGGCGATCGAGCGGTCCATCGAGATGGTCGTGGCGCTGTTCGCGGTGCTGCGCACCGGTGCGGCCTATCTGCCGCTGGAGCTGGTCCATCCGGCCGAGCGGCTGCGCGGGCTGGTCGACGACGCCCGCCCGGTGGTCGCGCTCACCGCGGGCGCCGACGACGAGGCGCTGGCGCACATCTTCGCCGACGGGCCGTCCCCGGTCCGGCTGCGCGACCCGGAGGTCCGCGCCCGGCTCGACGCGCTGCCGGCCGGGCCGCTCGACGACGCCGAGCTCGGTCTCTTCGCGAGCGACCGGCCCGGCCGCCTCGACCACCCGGCGTACCTGATCTACACCTCCGGGTCGACGGGCAAGCCCAAGGGCGTGGTGACCGGCTACCGCGGCCTGACCAACATGTATCTCAACCACGAGGACGAGATCTTCCGGCCGTCGGTGGCGCTGTCGAAGTACGAGCGGCTGACCGTGGCGCACACGGTGTCGTTCGCGTTCGACATGTCATGGGAGGAGCTGCTCTGGCTCACCTACGGGCACACCGTCCACGTGTGCGACGAGAACCTGCGCCGCGACCCCGAGGCGCTGGTCGCGTACTGCGATCGGTGGCACGTCGACGTCGTGAACGTGACCCCGACGTACGCCGAGTACCTGATCGGGGCGGGCCTGCTGGACGACGAGGGCCATGCCCCGGCGCTGGTGCTGCTCGGCGGCGAGGCCGTCGGGACCGGGGTGTGGGACGCCCTGACCGAGGCGCCCGGCACCCTCGGCTACAACCTGTACGGGCCCACCGAGTACACCATCAACACCCTCGGCGGCGGCACCGTCGACTCGCCCACCCCGACGGTCGGGCGGCCGATCAGCAACACCGTGGTCCACCTGCTGGACCCGTGGCTGCGGCCGGTGCCCCCGGGCGTGGCCGGCGAGCTGTACGTGGAAGGCGACGGCCTGGCCCGCGGATACCACGACCGCCCCGAGCTCACCGCGCTCAGCTTCGTCGCGCATCCGTCCGATCCGGGACGGCGGCTCTACCGCACCGGCGACCTGATGCGGCGCCGCGCCGACGGCCTGCTCGACTACCTGGGCCGCACCGACTACCAGGTCAAGGTGCGCGGCTACCGCGTGGAGCCGTCGGAGATCGAGGCGGCGCTCACCGCGATCGACGGCATCGCGCTGGCCGTGGTCGCCCCGCGCACGAGCGACACGACGGCGCACGGCGGGCAGCGCGGCACCACCACGCTCGCGGCGTACCTCGTCGCCGATCCGGAGGCGCCCGCACCGTCGAACGAGCAGGTGCGACGCACCCTGTCCGAGGCGCTGCCGGCGTACATGGTCCCGTCGTCGTTCACCTGGATCGACGAGATCCCGGTGAACGTCAACGGCAAACGCGACCTCAAGGCCCTGCCCGAGCCCGCCGCCGAGACCGCCGACGGCGGCCGCGCCGGCTCCCTGCTGGAGCGGGTGCTGGCCGAGCTCGCCGCGGAGACCTTCGGGCTGGAGACCGTCGACGTCGACGCGAACCTGTTCGACCTCGGCGCGCACTCGCTGCAGCTGATGACCTTCGCCGATGCGGTGCGCTCGCGGCTGGACGTCGACCTCGCGGTCTCGCAGGTGTTCGCCGACCCGAGCATCGCGGCGATCGCGGCCGTGCTCGACGGCGATCCGGCCGCCGCGGACCGGCTCAAGACCCCGGTGATCGAGTTCCGCGTCGCCGGTCCGGCGCCGACCGTCGTCGTGCTGCCGCCCGGCACCGGCCTGGGCTGGCCCTTCGGCCAGCTGCTGCCGTACATCCCGGTCGAGCGCGGCGTCTACGCGGTGCAGGCCCCGCAGATCAGCGGGAGTCCCGTGCCCGAGGAGCTGCCCGACGTGGTCCGGTACTTCGCCGACCGGGTCGACGACGCCGTGCCCGGCCCGCTCGTGCTGTTCGGCTGGTCGTACGGCGGTTCGCTCGCCCCGGCGGTGGCCGCCGAGCTCACCGCCCGCGGCCGCACCGTCGAGTCGCTGGTGCTGCTGGACGCCTTCGCCGAGTCGCCCGCGGAGTACTACGCCTACCTCGACACGCTCTCCCCGAATGCGTCGGCCCTCGGCGCGCTGGGCATCCCGGTGCCGCCGGAGCGGTCCGGCGACCTGCGCCGGGACGAGGCGATCGACCTGGTCCTGGGCGGCGAGAGCTTCTTCGCCGGACTCGACCCGGCCGTGGTCGACGCGGTGATCACCTCCAGCGGCTGGTCGCTGCAGGTGATGCGGCGACATGCGCACGCCACAGACGCCGCTCGACCCGCCCGTGCTGTACGTCGAGGCCGATCCGGCCGCCTCCCTGGCGACCTGGGGTTCGGCGTTCACCCCCGCGGAGTACCTCGCCGTCGACCAGACCCACGGCGAACTGCTCGGCCCGGATGCCGTGGCCGCCTGGGGACCGGCGCTGACCGCGTTCCTGGCGGGTCCGGGGACGAACGACGACTCGGAAGGAGACGCCTCGTGAACCTCGACTCCTCGACGCCGATCGAGCTGACGATGAGCCAGGCCGCCCTGTGGTTCGGCCAGACGCTCGATCCGGAGAACCCGACGTTCAACGTCTGCGATGCGGTCGAGCTGACGGGCGGAGTCGACGTCGACCTCCTCGTCCGGGCCGCCCACCTGGCGGCGACCGAATCCGATGCCCTCACCACCCGTCTCGTCGAGACCGACGGCGGGGTCCGGCAGATTCCGGGCGCGTTCGATCTCGCGCCGCCGGAGGTCGTCGATCTGGCACCGGGCGAGGCGTGGCGGCGACTCGCCGACCACGTCCGCGGCTGGACCGGGCACGCGCACGACCTGCGCGTCGAACCCGGTGTGCACCAGTGGATCCTGCGGCACGGCGACACCGTCTTCTGGGTGCTCGCCGCGCATCACGCGCTGATCGACGCCTACGGGCTCTCCCTCGTGTTCACCCGCGGCGCCGAGATCTACCGGCGGCTCTGCGCGGGCGAACCCGACGTCGGTCGGCCGCTGGGCTCGATCCGCGACGTCGTCGACCAGGATCTGGCGTACCTCGGATCGCCGAAGGCCCGCGCCGATGCGGAGTTCTGGACTGAGCAGGTCGCCGCGGCCGACACCACCGAGGCCGCCGGGCAGGCCCGCTCGGTGCGCAGCGTCCGGCGGAGCATCGCCCCCGTCACGAACCCCGCGGATCCCACCGGCCCCAGCAACTGGGCCGCGGTGGTGACCGCCGCCGTCGCCGCCTTCCTCGCCCGGCGCACCGGTCGGCAGAGCCAGACGATGGGTTTCCTCCTGATGAACCGTCTCGGCCTCGCCGCGGCGCGGGTCCCGACCTCGGCGGTCAACCTCACCCCGCTGACCGTCCGCACCGCACCGGGCGACCGGGTCCGGGACGTCATCGGGAACACCCAGGACACGATGCGGGCGCTCTCCGCGCATCAGCGCTACCGCGGTGGAGCGGTTCCCGGCGCCGAGCCGACGCTCACCTCGGGGTTCACCAGGCACGTGGGCACCGTGGTGAACGTCAAACCGTTCGCCACCACGCTCGACTTCGCCGGTCTGCCCGCCGTCGTCCACTCCGTCGACCGGGGGCCGGTGCAGGACTTCTCGGTGACCGTCGCGATGGGGGGAGACGGCCGGCCCGAGCTGATCCTCGACGCCGACGCGCACGAGTACGGCGCCGAGGCGCTCGACGAACTGCTCGACGAGCTGTCGACGTTCATCGAAGAGTTCACCGCCGCCGACGCCGACCGCGCTCTCGCCTCCTTCGATCTGCTGACCGAGGCGCAGCGGGCGGCCGTCGTCGCTCTCGGCGACGGCGGAGCCAATCCGGAGGGCGAGACGAGCGTCCTGGAACTGTTCGACACCACGGTGTCCGCGCACCCCGAGACCACCGCGATCGTCGGACACGACGACACCCTGACGTTCGGCGACCTCGCCGCGCGCGCCGACCGGATCGGCGCGGTCCTCCGCGCGCAGGGGGTCGGGCCGGAGGAGCTGGTCGCCGTCGTCGCCGAGACCTCGGCGCTCGCGCTGTCCGGGATCCTGGGGATCTGGCGGGCCGGCGGCGCATACGTCCCGATCGACCCGAAGTACCCGGCCGACCGGATCGCGCACCAGCTCTCCGACAGCGCCCCGCGGGTCGTGCTCGTCACCCCGGAGAGCCGCGGCGTCGTCGAGGGGCTGCTGCCCGAGGACGCCGTGGTCCTCGATCTCACGGACCTCCCCGACCCGGCTCCCGTCCCCCGCGGAGCCGAGGGGCCGGTGCGCCACCCCCGCCCCGATGCGACCGCGTACGTGATCTACACCTCCGGGTCCACCGGGCTGCCCAAGGGCGTGATGATCAGCCATCGAGCGATCGCCACCCTCCTGGGATCGCACCGGTACTTCACGATGAAGCGTCCCGGTCAACGGCTGCTCAGCACCCACACCCTGTCGTTCGACTCCTCGGTGTCGAACATCGCGTGGTTGTGCGCCGGGCACGAGATCCATCTGATCGATCGCGCCGACGTGACCGACGCCGCCCTGGTCGTCGACTACGTGCGTCGACGGCGCATCGACTACGTCGACGCCGTGCCCGTCCTGATCGACGCGTACGTGCGGGCCGGACTCACCGAGGTCGCACCGGACCGGCACGTGCCCGAGTACCTCTCGACCGGCGGCGAGGCCTTCCCGCCGGCGCTGTGGTCCGAGCTCACCGACCGGACCGACGTGACCGTGTTCAACCTCTACGGCCCCACCGAGGCGACCGTCGAGATCACCTTCACCGAGGTCTCCGACACCCCGCTCCCCTCCATCGGCGTGCCCTCCCGCGGTTCGGTCCTCCACGTCCTGGACCGGCACCTGCGGCCGGTCGCCGAGGGCCGGGTCGGCGAGCTGTATCTCACCACGCCGCAGCTCGCGCGCGGTTACCTCGGCCGCGGCGACCTCACGTCGCAGCGGTTCGTCGCGAACCCGTTCGGCGACGGCGGACGGATGTACCGGACCGGTGACCTGGTCCGCTGGAACGCACACGGCCGGCTCGACTACCTCGGGCGGTCCGACGACCAGGTCCAGATCGCCGGTTACCGCGTCGAGTTCGGCGAGGTCGAGGCCCTCCTGGCGCGGGCGGCGCGGGCCGCCGGACTGGCCGTGGATCAGATCGTGGCCGACGTGCGCTCCTCCCGGACCGGCGCGCGTCGGCTGGTCGCCTACCTGTCGGGCACCGAGGGCGACGACTTCTCGGCGCTGCGGGCGGCGACGGTCGAGATCGCTCCCGCGCACCTGGTCCCCGGAGTGTTCGTCCCGGTCGCCGACATCCCGCTCTCGCCCAGCGGCAAGACGGACCGCGCCGCGCTCCCCGATCCCTGGGCGCAGCGGACGGCGCCGGTCGTCACCGCCGAGGACTCTCCCGAGGCCGTGCTGTGCGGCATCGTCGCCGACCTCCTCGACCTCGACGAGGTGTCCGCCGACGACGACTTCTTCTCCCTCGGCGGCGACAGCATCATCGCCATCCAGGTGACCTCGCGCGCCCGCGCCGCCGGCCTCTCGCTGACTCCGCGGCAGGTCTTCGAACTCCGGACGCCGCGCGCCCTCGCCGAGCAGGCCGTCCACGGCGCCCGGCCCCCCGCGACGACGACCGATCCCGCCCGGGCCTACGGGGACATGCCGTTGACTCCGCTGATGAAACGGGTGCTGCGCGGCGGCCGCCTCGGCGGATTCGCTCAGGCCCGGGTGCTTCGGGTACCGGTCGGCGCCGATCTCGCCCTGCTCGACGAGGCCCTGTCCGCGGTGGTCGACGCGCACCCGATGCTCGGCGCCGTCCTCACCTCCGACGGGATGACCGTCGCCCCGCCGACGGAGGCGGGGGCCGCGGTCGAGATCGCCGAACACGTGCTGCCGTCCGGTCTCGACGCCGACCGCGCCGACGACCGGATCACCGAGCTCGCGGCCGAGGCCGCCCGCGGACTCGATCCCGAGGTCGGGCCGCCGGTGCGGGCGCTGCTCGTCCGCGGGCTCCCCGCAGGCGACTGCGATGCGCTGGTCCTCGTCGTGCATCACCTGGTGATGGACGGCGTCTCGTGGCGGATCCTGATCGAGGATCTGCGCACCGCGTACGACCGGGTCGCCGCGGCGCGCGCCGCCCAGATCGAGGCCGAGGGGACGTCGTTCCGGGAGTGGGCCGGCGCGCTCGTCGACCGCGCCGTCGACGACGACGTCCTGGCCGGACGCCCCTACTGGGAGCACCCCACCGGTGGCCCCGACGAGATCCGGGTCGGCACGCGTCCCCTGGACGCGGAGACCGACACCGCGGCCCGGGTCGAGCGCATCGAGGTCGACGTCCCCGCCGACGCGGTGCTGTCCCGGCTGCCGAATCTCTACCGCACGGGTCCGACCGAAGTGCTGCTGGCGACGCTCGCGGTGGCGATCGGCGCGGTGTCCGCCGAAGGCGACCGCCGTCGGCTGTTCGTCGACCTGGAGGGCCACGGACGCGACGAGACCCTCGTCGAGGGCGCCGATCTCTCCCGGACGCTCGGCTGGTTCACCGCGTTCTGGCCGGTGCCCATCGATCTCCCCCCGACGGTCGCCGAGGCGTCGGCCGAGACCGTGGACGCCACGATCAAGCAGGTGAAGGAACTCCTCGCCCGCCCGCAGTTCTCCGGCCTCGAGTACGGTCTGCTGACGGAGCTGCATCCGGATGCGCGACCGCAGGCCCCCTCCCCGGTGCTGTTCAACTATCTCGGTCGACTGACCACGGGCGAAGGCGATTCGCTCTTCTCCTCGCTGTGGCCGGGACGTCCGCTGCTGGTGCTGCGTGACGACGACATGCCCGCGTCGCATCCGCTGGAGTTCAACGCCGTCACCGTGCCGTCGGCGTCGGGCGACGTCCTGCGCACCGAGGTCGCCTGGGTGCGGACGCTGGTCGACGACGGCCGGGTCCGCGCCGTCCTCGAGAAGTGGTCCGAGATACTCCACGCACTGAGCGACGAGACCGTGCTCGACTCACTCGGCGGTCTGACACCGTCCGACTCATTGGTCGACGATCTGACGCAGGACGAGATCGAGGAGTTCGCCGGCGAATTCGCCTGACCGATTCTCAGCACTAGATCACCACAACGAAAGAGACATCAGCACCATGCCCGCCCTGCTGTTCACCGCAGTATCCGTCGACGACATCACCCCCCACATGCGTCGAGTCACCTTCGCCGGGGAGCCGGTCGCGGCGTACATCGCCACCGGCCAGTTCCCGAACATCAAGATGCTGCTGCCGCGGGCGGACGGCACCTACGGCGTCCCGGAGCTCGACGATCCGAGCTGCGGCGCCGACACCCCGATCCGCACCATGCCGGAACTGCACGAACGCGTTCGCACCTACACCGTGCGCCGCTTCGACGCGGCGGAGTCCACGCTGAGCATCGACTTCGTGATGCACGGCGACGAGGGACTGGCCTCGGCGTGGGCGGCGCGCGCCCGGGTCGGCAGCACGCTCGGCATCGCCGGCGGCGGCGGGAAGTCGATCGGTCTCGCCGCCGACTACCTGATCGCCGGCGACGAGACCGCGCTCCCGGCCATCGGCAACATCCTGGAGAACCTGCCCGCCGACGCCCGCGGCACCGCGTACGTGGAGGTCTGCGACGACTCCGCGCGCCAGGAGCTCACCCGTCCGGCCGGGGTCGAGGTGAAGTGGCTCTCCCGCGAGGGCGCCGAGGCGGGCACCGGCACGCTGCTGGTGGACGCCGTCGCCGCACACCCGCTCGTCGACGGCGTGTTCGCCTGGGCCGCGGCCGAATCGGCGCAGGTGCTGGCGATCCGCAAGGGCCTGCGCAAGCGCGGTGTGGAGCGTCGTTCCATGCTGGTGATCGGCTACTGGCGCCGGGGCCTCACGGAGAACGGTTACGCGAAGAAGTCGAACCACGACCGCGACCTCAAGGAGTTCGACGACCACACGCACGAGCACGGCCACGACCACGGTCACGGGGTCGGCACCAAGGTCCTGGGCCTGGCCGCCCGCCTGCGCCGCCACTGACCCCAGGTCCTCGGCGTCGACACGGCCGGCTTCGTCGCCCGGCTCAGCCGGCGGCGATGAGCCGCCTCGCCCCGCGAGCAGCGCTCCTCACCGACGGTCGACGCCTTCACACGAGCAGCGCTCCCCGCCGACCGTCGCGTCTCCACGTGAGCTGCGCTCCTCACCGATCCCTGAGCCGGTGAGGAGCGCAGCGACGAACCGAGTCGAAGGGTCCCCACCCGAGCTCCGCGGCTTCGACACGGCCTCGCCTAGCGGTTCGCCCTGCTCAGCCGGCGGCTATCGGCGACACCCCATCGATCCTCCGTCATCCAGCGGCTACGGCATCTCCCGCCGATCCCTGAGCTGACAGCGAACGCAGTGAGTCGTCGCGTCGAAGGGTCGTCGGCGTCACTCCCCCGTCGCGGGTGTCGCACGCCCGGCGTCGTCGCCCTTCCGATACCCACGCCGCGACACAACCCCGGCAGCAGATCGAAGCGCCCGGCGATCAGCGCAGCCTTCTTCGCCCGCGACCACCCGTGCAGTTTCCGTTCGAGCCCCCAGGCCTCCTGCACCGACGCGCACTCGTGCGCGAACACGAGTTCCACCGGTTGCCGACGGCGCGTGTAGTCGCCGCCGAGGCCCGCGAGGTGCTGGCTCGTCCGATGGTCGAGGCTGCGGGTGCTCCCGCTCCCATCGGAGCATTGCAGGATGTAGACGAATCCCCCGTTCATCGCTTCAGTCTCGGTACTGCACGACGATCACTCAACGACGTCGTCCACAGGTTCGTACGCCCGAACCGAGTTGTCCACAGACGACGCCCCGGACATCCGGAGGGAAACCCCGCCTCACCCGAGATACTCGGCTTCGACACGGACTCGCCTAGCGGCTCGCCCGGCTCAGCCGGCGGCCATGAGCATCCCCCACCGAAGATTCGCGCTCCCCACCGACCGTCAGCGCCTCCACGCAGGATGCCGTGCTTCTCACCGATCCCTGAGCCGGTGAGGAACGCAGTGACGAGCCGAGTCGAAGGGGCTCCGGGCGTCTACCTCGCGAGCGTCTCGCGCAGTTTCTTCCGGCTCACCTTGCCGACACCGGTCTCCGGGAACTTCTCCAGGATCTCCAGCGCGTCGGGGAGCTTCCACTCGGCCAGCCCGGCCTTGCGCATGAAGCCTCGGATCTCGGGCAGCTTCGGCGGGTTCTCCGGGTCCACCGGGATCACATAGGCGCAGGTGCGTTCGCCGAGGTACTTGTCGGCGGCGGCCACCACGATCGCGTCGCGGATGCCCGGGTGCGCCAGCAGCTCCTCCTCCACCTGCTCGGCCGACACCTTCTCGCCGCCGCGGTTGATGCGGTCGGCCCCGCGGCCGCGCACGATCAGGTTGCCCGCCGCCGAGAGCTCCACGACGTCGCCGGTGCGGTACCACCCGTCGGGGGCGAACGACTCCGGGCTGCGGCCGCCCCAGTACGACCGGATCGTGTACGGCCCCTGCGTCTCGAGGAACCCGGGGCCGTCGGCCACGACGTTCCCGTCCTCGTCGACCAGGCGGAGTTCGTCGTCGTCGGACATCGGCCGGCCCTGGGTGCCGATCACCTCGTCGATCGGGTCGTCGAACCGGGTGTAGCAGACCAGGCCCTCGGCCATGCCGAACACCTGTTGGAGGCGGACGCCCAGGGCCGGACCGATGCGTTCGGCGAGCTCGTCGGGGCAGCGGGCGCCGCCGACCTGGACGGTCGCCAGGCTGGAGAGGTCGTGCGTCGGGGCGCCGTCCGCGGCGGCGCGTTCGGCGGTCTCGGTCCACAGTCGCGCGAGCGGCGGCACCATGCCGACCATGGTGACGCGTTCGCGTTCCACCAGGTCCCACGCCACCGACGGCAGCGGCTGTTCGGCCAGCACGACGCGCCCGCCGGCGTGGAACGCGCCGAGGATCCCGGGCGAGCTCATCGGGAAGTTGTGGCCGACGGGCAGCACCACCAGGTACACGGTGTCTGCGTCGACGCCGCAGACCTCGTTGCTGCGGCGCACGCTGTACAGGTAGTCGGCGTGGGTCCGCGGGATGAGCTTCGGGATGCCGGTGCTGCCGCCGGAGAGCTGCAGGAAACCCAGGTCCTCCGGATTCGACCGCTCGTGTTCGATCGGTTCGGCCCAGAGGTCTTCCAACGCATCGCAGTCGATCAGTTCGCGGACCGAGTCGACCTGGTCGGCGACGGTCTGCGCCAGCGCACGGTAGTCGAATCCCGGGCGCGCGGCCGGGGAGACGATCGCGACGGCCTCGGCGGCGCGGGCGATGCCGACCAGTTCGTTCTCGCGGTGGGCGGGCAGCCCGAACACCGGGAGCGCGCCGACGCGCCACAGCGCGAACAGCGTCTCGACGAAGGCGACGCAGTTCGGGATCTGGAGCAGGACGCGGTCGTCGCGCCCGATGCCCTTGGCGACCAGGCCCGCGGCGAGACGCCCGACACGATCGTCCAGTTCGGCGTAGGTCAGCGAACGTGCGGCGTCGACCACCGCCACTCGATCGGCGAACTTCTGATCAGCTGCTTTTCCGGTCAACAGGTCGTCGAACACCTGGTCCGTCCAGAGCCCGCGGGCCCGGTAGCGGTCGACGAGTTCGGTGGGCCAAGGTGACACGCGCATACGGTAAGGCTAGCCTAATGCTATGGCCATCCCGCATATCCCCCCTTATGAGATCCCCGCGGGCCCGTTCCCCGTCAACGTCGAATGGGAACTGAACCCGGACCGGGCCGCCCTGCTGATCCACGACATGCAGCGTTACTTCATCGACGCCTACGACCGCGATCAGGAGCCGATCGCCACGGCGCTGGACAACATGGTCCGGATCCGCGAGGCGTGCGAGAAGGTCGGCATCCCGGTGGTCTACACCGCCCAGCCCGGCGACCAGCACCCGTCGCGGCGCGGCATCCTCTCCGAGTTCTGGGGCCGCGGACTGTCCGCCGGCCGCGACGAGGAGATCGTCCCCGAACTCGCACCGCGCGACGGCGACATCTACGTCACCAAGTGGCGCTACTCCGCGTTCCAGCGCACCGATCTGCGTCAGCTCCTCGGTCACCACGGCCGCGATCAGCTCATCGTCATCGGCGTCTACGCCCACATGGGCTGCATGATCAGCGCCACCGAGGCCTTCATGAGCGACGTCGCACCGTTCTTCGTCGTCGACGCCATGGCCGATTTCACCCGTGACGAGCACCAGATGGCCGCCGAGTACATCGGCAAACGCGCCGGACGGGTCGTCACCGCCGCCCAGACCGTGGAGGCCGTGACCCCGAAGGCCGCCGTGGTCGACGACGTCGACGCGCTCTCGCCCGCGGGCTCGTGACCGTCCCGGGGATCACCGGCGCGGTGGTCGCGGTGACCGGCGCCGCGGGCGGTATCGGCGCCGCCACCTGTACCGCGTTGCGTGCGGCGGGTGCGGTCGTGCAGGCCTGGGATCTGGTCGCCGGCGACGGCATCGATGCGCTCGACGTCACCGACCGGGACGCCGTGGCCCGGGCCTGGGTCGCCGCCGAGCGGCGTCACGGTCCGATCGACGTGCTCGTCTCCGCCGCGGGTGTGATGAGCGACGACTGGGATCGCTGCCTCGCGGTGAACGCCACGGGCGTGCGCAACCTCCTCGACGCCGCCATTCCGGCGATGACGGGACGACGCCGCGGCTCCGTCGTGGTGGTCTCCAGCAACGCCGCCGCCACCCCGCGCGCCGCCATGCCGGCCTATGCGGCGTCCAAAGCCGCGGCGACGTCGTACGCGCGCAGCGTCGGCATCGATGCGGCCGCGGCCGGCGTCCGGGTGAACATCGTCTCCCCCGGGTCCACCGACACCCCCATGCTCGGCGGCATGCTGCACGACGACGCGGCCCGCGCCGCCGTCCTGACCGGCGATCCCGGACGTTTCCGGCTCGGGATCCCCCTCGGCCGGATCGCCGCCCCCGAGGACATCGCGGCGACCATCCTGTTCCTGGCCTCCGACGCCGCCAAGCACATGGTCCTGCACGACCTCCGGGTCGACGGCGGGGCGACCCTCGATCAGTGAGCCCGGGCCCGGGTGGCACGCACCACCGGGGTGAGCGCCGCGGCAGGCGCCTCGCCGGGTCGGGCATTGATCAGGAGACCTGAGACTCCTGTGACGGCAGGGACTTCCGACCTGCGTCCGGTGTTACCGAATGGTCGGAAAAGTGAGCAGGGCCACCGGGAATCGGTACTCACATTTTCGTAAGGCTACGCTAACATTTTCGTCAGACGGGTCGGGGAGCTGTCAGATCAGTCGTGTCGTGCGCACATTCACGCCGCACCAGATCCCCCCGGCCGCGAATCCTACGTGTTGAGGAGTGCAATCCATGGCGACGTCGTCGAACGGTGTCCGTGAGGGCAAGAAGACTTCGAACAGCCAGCGATGGTTCATCCGCGCGGCGGCGGTCGGCATCCTCGGCGGCGTGGTCCTCAACGTCGCCGTGCCGGAGGGCAACGCCGAACTCTTCACCCCGCAGGCCCTCGCGACGTTCGCGACCCCGGCCGCCGAGGTCGCCAAGAAGCGCACTCCCCCGAAGAAGGAGCCGGCGGAGACCTACCAGGAGCGGCAGGAGCGGATCGCCGACTCCAAGCGTTCCATGCTCAAGCCTCTCGCCGAGAACAAGGGCAAGGACACCACGTGCGTGAGCGGCGAGTTCACCACCCTCGACGTCGTGTACCGGTCCGTCCTCGAATCGCTGATGCCGAGCCTGCCCCCGCAGGTTCAGGCCGCGGCCAAGGCCAATCAGCGTGACGTCCTCGCGTGGATGAAGAACACCCACGTCTCGACGCTCGCCGTCTCCGACCACCCGAACTCCCTCGGCGCCGACCGCGACGACCCGCAGTACCGCACCGCGCTGTCCCAGATCGTCGTCAACAATCTGCTGAAGATCCGCGACGGCAAGCAGAACGACGCCATCCCGGTCGAGAACATCACGCTGAGCCAGGCCGTGGAGTCGGTGTGGCTGTACTTCTTCGTGGGCGTACTGGCTCCCATCCAGTTCGGACTCTCGATGCTGCCGGGCCTCGGCTCCCCGCCCCTGCTGAGCGATACTCCGCTCGCGGGATTCGTCACCTACAACACCCTGTTGACCCTCGGCTTCACCGGCGCCCAGATGGGTCTTCAGTTCCTCTACCAGGGTGTGAGCAACTCGATGATCAACCAGTGCGTCGCACGGGTGACCGATGAGCAGAAGGAGCGGGCGGGCAAGCCGTCCGATGTCGTCAAGTACGACATCCCGATCCACCCGCTGATCCAGGGTGCCGCCAATCAGCTCGCCCTCGCCGACAACGACACCTGTGCGCCCGTCGGCGACCAGCCGCTCAGCCGCATCGTCAAACGCACCGGCGAGTTCGCCAAGTCCACCGCGCCCAATGCCGCCTCCAAGCGCCGGATCGACGCGCAGGTGCAGAAGATCCTCCGGGACATGAAGGCGACCAAGGTCCCGCACAACATGATCCCCGCGGATCCGGCCGACTTCTCCCAGGCCGAGCAGCTCGGATCGTTCCTCGGTTCCATGATCCCCTACATCGGTGGTGCACCGCTCAACGTCATCATCGGCCTCGGACACAACTCCGGGGAGGGCAAGAACATGGGCGAGCTGGTCAGCGTCCACGACCTGACCGTCACCAAGTCGCTGACCGCCGCGTACTACTCGTACGCGCTCTCCCTGTGGCTGTTCTCCACGGTCGGAGGTCTACTCGTCAGCCCGATTCCGATCGCGGGTGATATCACCGTCGCACCTATCAGGATGATCGCCGCCGTCCTCGGTCTGCCGCTCACCTACGGTCTGGTGACCTACCATCACGTGATCCGTTCGATGTGCTTCATCGAGGACGACAAGACCGGCACCGGACTGGGCGCCGAGGCCAACAAGAAGGATCCGGAGGCGCACGCCCGGGCCGTCGCCGAGAAGAAGCGGGCCGAGGCCGCGCAGCGGTCGCGCTCCAACACCCCTCGCTCCAGTGCTCCGAGGTCCCGCACCCCGCAGACCCGGCAGCCGCGTTCGACAGCGGCCAAGCCCAGTACGACGACGACCCGCCAGGTCGGTACCCCCGGCACCGCAGGCGGCTTCCAACTCCCGGTGTTCCCGTAACCCGCATCGTCATACGCCCGACTCGAACGACCCCCGACCGATTCGGTCGGGGGTCGTTCGTCTCGGCGGCGCGGATCAACGCGGATCAATCGGCCATGTCCGCCTTCACCAGCAGTTCCTCGTCGATGTCGAGATCGTCGGCGACCACGTGCTTGCGGTCGTAGTAGACGTCCTCGTCGATCTCGTCGTCGGGTTTGGCGACGAGCATCGCGACGAAGGTGTCGCCGTTGACGTTCAGGAAGGTGCGGAAGATGCCGGCGAACCAGTCGACGGCGATCAGCAGACCGACCGCTTCGAAGGGAAGATCCAGCGAGGTCGCCAGGAACATCGCGACGACGGGGAACCCGCCGGGCACCGTGATGGTGCCCATGTTCAACAGGATCGCCAACGCCATGCCGAGCACGATCTCGCCGAAGCCCAGCTGGATGTCGCCGGCCTGCGCCAGGAACATCACGACGATCATGTAGTTGAGCACCGCGCCGTACGACCCCATGGTCAGACCGATCGACAGGGTGAAGTTCGCGACGCGTTGACTCACGCCGATCTTCTCGATCGCGGTGCGCAGCACGGTCGGGAACGTGACGGCCGAACTGGTGGTCGTGACCGCGATGGTCGTCTGGTCGGCGAGTTTGCCGGGCAGCAGCGCCGGATTCAGTCCGGTGCGCAGCGTCACGACGACCACGAACAGCGCCATGATGATCAGAACGCCCAGCAGTGTGGTGCCGAGATATTTCAGGGTGCTGGTGACCACGGAGAAGCCGACGTCCCCGGCCATCGACGCCAACAGGCAGAACACACCGATCGGTGCCACGTACATCACGAGCCGGATCATGGTGAGCACGATCTGCTGCACCTGATCGATGAACGAGAGCACCGAATCGTCGCCGGTCTTCGCGGTCTGGATGCGCAACGCGATGCCGAACAGCAGGGAGAAGACGATGATCGGCACCATCGTCGCCGTCGACATCGCTTCGAAGATGTTCTTCGACACGAATTCCACGATGGTGTCCTGCCAACCGGAGACCTCGGTCGCGGACTCCTTCAGCGACGAATCCAGTTCACCGCGGAAGACCATTCCGGCACCGGGCTTGATCAACGACGCCAGCGCCCAGGCGAGCACCGCAGCCACCAGCGAGAACCCGATCATCCATTGGAAGGTGCGGAGAGCGATCTTGCCGGTGCCGGCCCCCGACATGGATCCCGTCGCCACGATCACCGACGTCATCACGAGCGGCACGATCACCGACGTCATCACGAGCGGCACGATCGCCATCTGAATGAGCCGGATGAAGATGTCGCCGATGAACTGGAGGTTCTGCGCCCACTCCCCGACCGCCAGGCCGAAGGCCAGACCCGCGACCGCGGCGAAACCTATCTGCCGACTGAGCTGGACAAGGGGAACGCAGTGGTGGCGCTCTCCCACCGGCTGAGCCGAACGAAGGGATGTAGTGGCGGTGTCCCCCGCCCCGCTGGCTGAGCCGAGTGGCGGAACGCAGTGAACGACACTCGCGTCGAAGCCCACCCAGTCTCGGGAAGGTGTGGTTTCGACTCGGGGTCGTTCACTCCGTTCACGACCCCGGCTCAACCAACGAAGAAGGCCCGGATCAACCCGCGGAAGGACTCAACCACCGAAGGGACTCAACCAACGAAGAAAAAGAGAAGAGAGGGGCTCGGTCAGGAGAAGAGAAGAAAGAGGCCCGAACAGCGAGAAGACCCGACCAGTAAGAAAAACCCCCGGGGATGCGGAAAGACCCCCGAGACACGAGGTCTCGAGGGTCTCCCCATAATGTTGTGTTCGGCGGTGTCCTACTCTCCCACACTGACTAAAGTGCAGTACCATCGGCGCTGGAGGGCTTAGCTTCCGGGTTCGGAATGGGGGCCGGGCGTTTCCCCTCCGCTAAAACCACCGAAACAATACGAAACAACACCACACCCAACCACCCCAGAAGGGGGGTCGAATGCTCGTGTGTTGTTTCAGAAGCACATAGTGGATGCGACACACCAAAAATTTTTGGTGTTCGGGTGTTATTGTAAGTCCTCGGCCGATTAGTACCAGTCACCTGAACACATCACTGCGCTTACAGTTCTGGCCTATCAACCCCATCATCTGTAGGGGGCCTTACCCCACCGAAGTGGGTGAGAAACCTCATCTTGGAACAGGCTTCCCGCTTAGATGCTTTCAGCGGTTATCCCTTCCGAACGTAGCTAACCAGCAGTGCTCCTGGCGGAACAACTGGCACACCAGAGGTTCGTCCGTCCCGGTCCTCTCGTACTAGGGACAGGTTTCCTCAAGTTTCTAGACGCGCGCGGCGGATAGAGACCGAACTGTCTCACGACGTTCTAAACCCAGCTCGCGTGCCGCTTTAATGGGCGAACAGCCCAACCCTTGGGACCTACTCCAGCCCCAGGATGCGACGAGCCGACATCGAGGTGCCAAACCATCCCGTCGATATGGACTCTTGGGGAAGATCAGCCTGTTATCCCCGGGGTACCTTTTATCCGTTGAGCGACACCGCTTCCACTTGCCGGTGCCGGATCACTAGTCCCGACTTTCGTCCCTGCTCGACATGTACGTCTCACAGTCAAGCTCCCTTGTGCACTTACACTCAACACCTGATTGCCATCCAGGCTGAGGGAACCTTTGGGCGCCTCCGTTACACTTTAGGAGGCAACCGCCCCAGTTAAACTACCCACCAGGCACTGTCCCTGAACCCGATCAGGGTCCGAGGTTAGAAGCCCAATACGATCAGAGTGGTATTTCAACAACGACTCCACCAACACTAGCGTGCCCGCTTCACAGTCTCCCACCTATCCTACACAAACCGTACCGAACACCAATACCAAGCTATAGTGAAGGTCCCGGGGTCTTTTCGTCCTGCCGCGCGTAACGAGCATCTTTACTCGTACTGCAATTTCGCCGAGTCTGTGGTTGAGACAGCAGAGAAGTCGTTACGCCATTCGTGCAGGTCGGAACTTACCCGACAAGGAATTTCGCTACCTTAGGATGGTTATAGTTACCACCGCCGTTTACTGGGGCTTAAATTCTCAGCTTCACCACCCAAAAGATGATTAACCGGTCCTCTTAACCTTCCAGCACCGGGCAGGCGTCAGTCCGTATACATCGTCTTACGACTTCGCACGGACCTGTGTTTTTAGTAAACAGTCGCTTCTCTCTGGTCTCTGCGACCACCCCCAGCTCAAACAGTAAATGTCGTCACCAGGTGTGGTCCCCCTTCTCCCGAAGTTACGGGGGCAATTTGCCGAGTTCCTTAACCACAGTTCTCTCGATCGCCTTAGTATTCTCTACCTGACCACCTGTGTCGGTTTGGGGTACGGGCCGTGCACCAACTCACTAGAGGCTTTTCTCGGCAGCATAGGATCACAGAATTCACCTCAACGGCTACGCATCACCCCTCACCCTCAAGGAACACGGATTTACCTATATTCCGGGCTACAGGCTTACACCACGACAACCAACCGCGTGGCCCTGCTACCTTCCTGCGTCACCCCATCGCTTGACTACTACAGCCGAGGTCCCACGCAGCCACCCCCAAACAATCCCGAAGGACTGAGAAGAAGTTTTTGGGTGGTTAGTACAACTGCCTCGCCACTGGGCGCGGATACACGGGTACGGGAATATCAACCCGTTGTCCATCGACTACGCCTGTCGGCCTCGCCTTAGGTCCCGACTCACCCTGGGCGGATTAACCTGGCCCAGGAACCCTTGGTCATTCGGCGGACAAGTTTCTCACTTGTCTTTCGCTACTCATGCCTGCATTCTCACTCCCACACCCTCCACAACCCATCACCAGGCTGCTTCCCAGAGTGCAGGACGCTCCCCTACCCAACCACACCACTACACAAGAACCCGTAGATCCTCATGGATGTTTTGTGTGATTGCCGCGGCTTCGGCGGTGTACTTGAGCCCCGCTACATTGTCGGCGCAGGACCACTTGACCAGTGAGCTATTACGCACTCTTTCAAGGATGGCTGCTTCTAAGCCAACCTCCTGGTTGTCTAAGCAATCCCACATCCTTTTCCACTTAGTACACGCTTAGGGGCCTTAGCCGGCGATCTGGGCTGTTTCCCTCTCGACTACGAAGCTTATCCCCCGCAGTCTCACTGCCATGCTCTCACTTACCGGCATTCGGAGTTTGGTTGACGTCAGTAACCTAGTGGGGCCCATCGGCCATCCAGTAGCTCTACCTCCGGCAAGAAACACATGACGCTGCACCTAAATGCATTTCGGGGAGAACCAGCTATCACGGAGTTTGATTGGCCTTTCACCCCTACCCACAACTCATCCCCTCCATTTTCAACTGAAGTGGGTTCGGGCCTCCACCACATCTTACTGTGGCTTCACCCTGGCCATGGGTAGATCACTCCGCTTCGGGTCTAGACCCAGCGACTCAAAACGCCCTATTCAGACTCGCTTTCGCTACGGCTACCCCACCACGGGTTAACCTCGCCACTGAGCACTAACTCGCAGGCTCATTCTTCAAAAGGCACGCCATCACCCACCAACCCCAAGGATTGCGCAGGCTTTGACGGATTGTAAGCGTCCGGTTTCAGGTACTATTTCACTCCCCTCCCGGGGTACTTTTCACCTTTCCCTCACGGTACTCGTCCGCTATCGGTCACCAGGAAGTATTTAGGCTTACCGGGTGGTCCCGGCAGATTCACAGCAGATTCCACGAGCCCGCTGCTACTCGGGAAACATCGAAACCAGGCATTGCGTTTTCAGTTACCGGACTCTCACCGTCTACGGCAGACCATCCCAGGCCACTTCACCTAACACAACACTTTCTCAACTGGCCGACCAGCCGGCAGACCGATCCACGACACTCCCACAACACCACACGCACAACCCCTGCCGAGTATCACATACGCGCGGTTTAGCCTCATCCACTTTCGCTCGCCACTACTCACGGAATCACAATTGTTTTCTCTTCCTGCGGGTACTGAGATGTTTCACTTCCCCACGTTCCCCCCGCACCGGCTATACATTCACCGGGCGGTAACACCACATCACTGGTGCTGGGTTTCCCCATTCGGACACCCTCGGATCACAGCTCGTTTGACAACTCCCCGAGGCCTATCGCGGCCTACCACGTCCTTCATCGGCTCCTGGTACCAAGGCATCCACCGAACGCCCTAAAACACTTACAACAACACCCACAAACACACCCCCACACCACACAAGCAACCACCAACCCCAAAAAAATTTTCAGAACCGGCAACCACCCACACA
Organism: Gordonia sp. (in: high G+C Gram-positive bacteria); assembly: GCF_047600385.1. Taxonomy (GTDB): domain Bacteria; phylum Actinomycetota; class Actinomycetes; order Mycobacteriales; family Mycobacteriaceae; genus Gordonia. Next base: position 3,792,871 of record NZ_JASGKZ010000001.1, read on the forward strand.
GCACAAGGATACGAATGTGGAGTCCCACAAACACATGAGTAAAAACTGTGCCCAAAAAATTGAACAACAGAAACCAAAATGTTTAATTGCAGTACAAACACCAAAAACAAGATGTCCTGTATCATCTACAAGTTCTCGATTATTGATGCTCGCATCCACTATGCACTTCTCAAACAACACACACCCACCCACCCCATACACACGAAACAACGCGCGCGGTAGTCAGCGAGCAGCAGAGTCAACCCCGAACCGAACCCCTCCACACACAGTGCGGAAAAGATTCGACCGTTGTTTTCTCAGAACCCCGATAGTGTGTGACATCGTCGAGCCCCGTCACCGGGAACCCGTCCACCCTGATGTTGTCGTCACGTGACTCCAACACCCTTACATTGGATGGTTTTCTTGTGTTTCACCCTCGAACAAACACGCGGCCGGCCATGAACAGACCTGAAACCACTTGTTGTTGTTTGCTCCTTAGAAAGGAGGTGATCCAGCCGCACCTTCCGGTACGGCTACCTTGTTACGACTTCGTCCCAATCGCCGATCCCACCTTCGACCACTCCCTCCCCGAGGGGTTGGGCCATGGGCTTCGGGTGTTACCGACTTTCATGACGTGACGGGCGGTGTGTACAAGGCCCGGGAACGTATTCACCGCAGCGTTGCTGATCTGCGATTACTAGCGACTCCGACTTCATGGGGTCGAGTTGCAGACCCCAATCCGAACTGAGACACGCTTTAAGGGATTCGCTCCACCTCACGGTATCGCAGCCCTCTGTACGCGCCATTGTAGCATGTGTGAAGCCCTGGACATAAGGGGCATGATGACTTGACGTCATCCCCACCTTCCTCCGAGTTGACCCCGGCAGTCTCCTGCAAGTCCCCGGCATAACCCGCTGGCAATACAGGACAAGGGTTGCGCTCGTTGCGGGACTTAACCCAACATCTCACGACACGAGCTGACGACAGCCATGCACCACCTGTACACCAACCACAAGGGAAACGATATCTCTACCGTCGTCTGGTGTATGTCAAACCCAGGTAAGGTTCTTCGCGTTGCATCGAATTAATCCACATGCTCCGCCGCTTGTGCGGGCCCCCGTCAATTCCTTTGAGTTTTAGCCTTGCGGCCGTACTCCCCAGGCGGGGTACTTAATGCGTTAGCTACGGCACAGAATCCGTGAAATGGACCCCACACCTAGTACCCACCGTTTACGGCGTGGACTACCAGGGTATCTAATCCTGTTCGCTCCCCACGCTTTCGCTCCTCAGCGTCAGTTACTACCCAGAGACCCGCCTTCGCCACCGGTGTTCCTCCTGATATCTGCGCATTTCACCGCTACACCAGGAATTCCAGTCTCCCCTGTAGTACTCAAGTCTGCCCGTATCGCCTGCACGCCTGCAATTGAGTTGCAGGATTTCACAGACGACGCGACAAACCGCCTACGAGCTCTTTACGCCCAGTAATTCCGGACAACGCTTGCACCCTACGTATTACCGCGGCTGCTGGCACGTAGTTGGCCGGTGCTTCTTCTCCAGGTACCGTCACAAAAGCTTCGTCCCTGGCGAAAGAGGTTTACAACCCGAAGGCCGTCATCCCTCACGCGGCGTCGCTGCATCAGGCTTGCGCCCATTGTGCAATATTCCCCACTGCTGCCTCCCGTAGGAGTCTGGGCCGTGTCTCAGTCCCAGTGTGGCCGATCACCCTCTCAGGTCGGCTACCCGTCGTCGCCTTGGTGGGCCGTTACCCCACCAACAAGCTGATAGGCCGCGGGCCCATCTCACACCGCACAAGGCTTTCCACCACCGACCATGCAGCCGGTGGTCCTATCCGGTATTAGACCCAGTTTCCCAGGCTTATCCCAAAGTGTGAGGCAGATCACCCACGTGTTACTCACCCGTTCGCCACTCGAGTACCCTGCAAGCAGGGCCTTTCCGTTCGACTTGCATGTGTTAAGCACGCCGCCAGCGTTCGTCCTGAGCCAGGATCAAACTCTCCAACAAAAAACCAATCAGAGAAATAGACCTGACCAAAAAATAATCCAAATTCAAAAGAATCAACTGGCAAAAAAATCATCTTGTCAAAAACATGACAGACTCCCTCAAATGCCAGCCGAAAATAGTTGGCACAAGAAAATCCATCACACACTATCGAGTTCTCAAAAAACACACACCCACCAACACCACACCCCGTAAAAACAGCATGCGAACTTCGGTGAACCGGAGCCTTGCCGCCCGACTCGCGGGCAACTCCACCAGCCTAACCAGACCGGCAGTCGGAAGTCAAACCCGGATTTTTCCTCCCAGTCCCGCGCCCTCACGAAGTGAGAGAAGCAGGAACCGCGTGAAACATCCGGCGTCCAACCACCCAGGCCCTAAACTCTAGCAGAATCTAGAACCTGTTCGCAACCAGCAGCAGAAGTTTTTCTTTCGAAAGTTCGTCGCTGGCGACCTGAACTAAGTTACACACACGTCAACACGAACACAAACCCGCAGGTCACCACACCAAACAAGCACACAACCCCCACGCCGGCCACGCGACGTCCGCAGCACGACGCGAACCTGGCCGTCCGGACAGTCGATACACCCGTTCGGGCAGTTCACCTGGGGCTTCTCCACCCATATCGTGCCGATATGAGCCAACTCATCGGGATCTCCCGGCCGGCCCGGCGGATCACCGCACGTCGTTCCCCCACCGGTTCGTCGCCCACCGCTTCGTCCACCGTCGACGGCCCGTCGACGTCGATCCGCGCCCGTTCCGACGAGACCGCCGTCGAGATCGAGCACGACCTCTCCCCGACCGACCTCAGCGACGACACCCTGGTCCAGGCACTCGTCTCCCTGGTGGAAGCCGGTGACCTGTCCGGCCGCGACGAGTTCGAGAGCGCGTTCATGGCGGTGGTGCGGAGTTGCGGCACCGAACCCGCACTCGCCTGGCGCGAGTTCTATCGCAATTCGGTGGCCGAACTGCGCGGCGGCCGATCGTCGTTCAGCCCGGTCCATCTGCGTGCGCGTTCGTTGATCGCCGGCTCCTCGGTGCTCGAGGTCGGGTCGTGCTTCGGTTTCCTGGCGTTGCAGTGCGCCCAGGACGGCCACACCGTCACGGCCCTCGACATCGATCCGGCGGCCCTCGCCCTGCTCGACGATGCCGCCGGTGACCTCGGCGTCCCGGTCACGACCACGACCGGCGATGCGCGCGCACTCCCCTTCGACTCGGACTCCGTGGACACGGTGACCCTCATCCACCTGCTGGAACACCTGTGCGCCGACGACGTGCACGCGGCGATCTCCGAGGCGCTCCGCGTCGCCCGGCGTCGGGTGATCATCGCGGTCCCGTACGAGGAGACGCCGAGCCCGCACTTCGGTCACCTGCAGTGTCTGACCGAGGCCGATCTCCTGCGGTGGGCGGCGCCGTGGTCGTCGAACATCACCGGGCTCTTCGAGGACCACGGCGGCTGGCTGGTCCTCGATCGGACCCCCTGACCGGCCCGAAGGACCGAACCCGGTCCCGCCCTCGATCACCCGACGGGGCGGGCCCGGGCTCAGATCAGTCCGCGCTTGCTCGCGACGTAGACCGCGTCGGTGCGTTTGGAGACCCGCAGCTTGCGGATGATGTTCCGGATGTGGAACTTGACCGTCGACTCGGAGATGAAGAGCTTCTTGCTGATCCCCCCGTTCGACATCCCGTCGGCCAGCAGCCGCAGCACCTCGCGCTCTCGATCGGTGAGTTCGTCGGACACGTTCCGCTCCCCCGACATGGTGCGCATCACGATGTTCGAACTGCGCGGGTCGAAGGCGCTGCCCCCGGCCGCGAGCGCCCGGATGGCCCGGACCAGTTCGGTGGTGTCGACGTCTTTCACCACGTACCCGCTCGCCCCCGCACGGACGGCGCGGACCACCAGATCGTCGTCGAGGAACGTCGTCAGCACGAGGACGGAGATCGACGAGTCGGCGCGTTTGAGTTCGCCGATCAGCCGCATCCCCTCGTAGTCGGTGCCCGCGGTGAGCTTGAGATCGACGACGACGACGTCGGGCCGGGTGTGCGCGACCTCGGCGAGCGCCGTGTCCACGGTGCCCGCCTCCCCGACGACGGCCACCTCGGGTTCGCGTTCGAGCACCGCGCGGAGCCCTTCGCGCAGGAGTGCGTGGTCGTCGACCAGCACCGTTCTGATCGGGCTCTTCGCCTCTGTTCGGTCCGCACTCATCCTTGCGCTCCTACGTCGAACGGTACTTCCACCGATATCCGGACTCCGCCCAACCGTGATCGGCGGATGCGCATGCTGCCGCCCAACTCGGTCGCACGCGATGACATGTTCGCCAGACCACGGCGACGGCCCGCGGCGAAATCGCCCGACGACGACGCCCGGAGCAGCACCCTCAGGTGCTCCGGATCCCCGGTGCCGTCGTCGTCGATCGAGAGGGTGATCCGCCCGTCGGCGAACCCGAGAAGCACGGTGACCCTGGTCGCGTCCGCGTGCCGGGCGGCGTTGAACAACGACTCGCCCGCGATCCGCAGCAGCGCGTGCTGCACCTCGCTGGGCACCTCGCGGGGCCGACCGCGCACGGCGACCGACCCGGTGATCTCCGCGGGAAGATGCAGGTCGCAGAGGCCTTGCAAGGTGTCGGCGATGCTGAGCGACGGCACGCCGGCGTCGTTGAGGGTGTAGATCGCATCGCGCAGCTGCGACATCGCCGCCCGCGTCAACTCGACGGCCTTGTCGAAGTGCTCGGCGCCGTCGCCGTGGACGGAGCCGCGGCAGAGCTCGATCTGAAGTCCGGCGGACAGGACCGACTGGCCGACCGAGTCGTGCAGTTCGCGGGCGATCCGGGACCGCTCGGTGTTGAGCAGCGCGGTGCGCTGGACCGCCGAGAGCTCCCGCTGGGTCCGCTCCAGTTCCGCGTTCCGGTCGGCGAGTTCCTGCGCCCGGCGCCGGGTCTCGAGCAGCAGTTCGGAGTTGACCATCGCCACCGCGATCTGGCCGGCCAGGATCTGCAGGACCACCAGGTCGGAGGGGTCGACGGTGCGTTCGGGCGGCGTCCACGCGGAGAGACCGCCGACGACGCGCCCGTGGTATTCGATCGGGACGTGCACGTGATGGTCTTCCAGCAGCGGGGAGTCGAGCACGATCTCCTCGCCGCGCAGCAGGTCGATCAGCCGGTTGAGCACCTCCACCGGCAGGTCCGACGGCGACTGCGCCACCGAGACGCCCTCGAACGCCAGCACCCCGCCGGTCCGCGCCGCGATGAGATGCCGCGGCGCCGCCTGCTCCAGATGTCCGTCGGCCAGCGCGAACAGCACCCATTCGGCGTTCAGGTGCTCGAGCAGGGCGTTCAGCACCTCCACCACCAGGTTCTCCGGGCCCTGATCGGTCTGGACCAGCGCCTGGGACACCGCTCCCATCGCCGTGATCACCCGGTTCAGCCGCGCCTCGGAACCCCGGAACTCGGCGTAGTGCCCGCCTTTGACGCTGTGCAGTCCGACCAGGCTGGCGAGGTCGACGTCCGAGGAACTCATCGCTACAGCGCCTGCCGGTAGACGTCGAGGATCTCCGCGTGCTCGGGCCGACGCGGATTGGTCAGCATGCACGAGTCGCCGAGCGCCCGGTCGGTGAGCATGTCGAGCAGGTCCGACTCGACGCCGAGCGGCGTCAGGGTCGACGGCATCCCGACCCGCGACCCGAGTTCGGCGACCGCGCCGGCCAGCCGGTCGGCGACGGTCCGCGGGGCGCCGCTCGCCGACAACCCGACCGCGTCGGCGAGTTCGGCGAAATCGTCGGCGCAGACGTGCGCGTTGTACCTGATCACGTGTGGGAGGAGCACGGCGTTGACGGTCCCGTGCGGCGCATCGCAGTAGCCGCCGACGGGATGGCTCATCGCGTGGGTCGCCCCGAGGATGGCGTTGGTGAAGGCCATCCCCGCCCGCATCGACGCGAGCGACATCTCGGCGGCGGCCTGTTCGTCGGACGGGTCGTGCACCAGGCGTTCGAGGTTGGCCCAGATGCCGGTCAGCGACTCCACCGCGAGCGCATCGGTCAGCCGACCGCGGGCGAGCGAGACGAACGCCTCCACGCTGTGCGTCAGCGCATCCATCCCGGCCTGCGCGATCACCTCCGGCGGAGCGGTCGTCACCAGCACCGGATCGACCACGGCCACGTTCGGCACCAGTTTCCGTCCGACGATGGTCACCTTGGTGCGGCGGTGGGGGTCGTTGATCACGCAGAACTGCGAGACGTCGGCACCGCTTCCCGCCGTCGACGGCACGGCGACCAGGGGCGGCAGCGCGCGCGCCGCACGGTCGATGCCCTCGTACTCGAGGATCTCGCCGCCGTTGGTGGCCAGCACCGCCACCGCCTTGGCCGTGTCGATCACCGATCCCCCGCCGACGGCCACCAGCCCGTCCGCCTGGTGCCGACGGAACGCCGCGTGCCCGGCGACCACCTCCGCGGCCCGCGGGTTCGGCGTGACGTCGAGGTACACCGCGGGGGTGAGACCGCGGCGACGCAGATCGGCGAGCACCCGGTCGAGCCACGGGGTGGCCGCCACATGACGGTCGGACACCACCAGCGGCCGGGTGAGGCCGAGCCCGGCCACCGCGTTCCCGACCTCGGACAGCGCATCGGGACCGAACACGATCTCCGGGGTGTGGAACTTGGCCACCCGGTCGATCCGATGCGACCGACGCGCACCGTCCTGGAGCACCGCTTGCTCGGTCACGTGATCGTTCCTCCTACTGCCCTGTCCGGTCCTCGTGGCGCGCCGCCGCGCCGTCCGTCAGCGCAGGGCGTCCCCCAGTTCGTCGCAGCGTTCCAGCACCTCGGCGCCGTCCCGCGCGCTGACCACCCCCGCACAGTGTTCAGCGTAATCGCCGAGCGCGCAGCCGGTCTGCGTCCAATAGCGTTCCGGTTCCGGTGTCAGCCAGGCCACCCGGAACGCCCGCCGGGCCGCTTCGGCGAACAGATCGGTCCGCGGATCGAACGCGTTGTGCCGCGCGTCCCCGACCACCAGCACGCTGGTGCGCGGGGTGATCAGCTCGCCGTACTCGTCGAGCAGCTCGTGCCACATCCGGCCGTAGTCGCTGGTCGCGGACAGATCCAGACCGTCGGCGGCCAGCACCGCGGCCAGCGCGCCGTCCGGGGAGGAGGTCCGCAGCGCATCGGTCACCCGCACCGGCCGGTCGACGAAGGCGATCACCTCGCATCGGTCGCCGAACTTGTGGAGCGTCTGCGCCAGCCGCAGGATGAAGCCGGTCACCGGCCGCACCGAGATCGACACGTCGATGATCACCAGCATCCGGACCGGACCGGAGGTGGTCCTGCGGCGCCACAGTTCCAGCGGCACCCCGTCGGTGGCCACCGCGGCGCGCATGGTGTGCCGGATGTCCAGCCGGCCGTCGGCCACCTTCCGACTCACCCGGCGCGGCGCACCCCTCATCCGCTGCACCAGTCGATGGCACGCACGATCGATGTCGGCCTGATCCCGGTGCACCTTCGACGGCGGATCGTCGTCGCCGGTCACCAGGGCGGACGCCGCCAGGCGTTCCGAGAGCGCGTCGACGAAGCGGCTGAGCGCCTCCTCCAATTCGGCGACGGCCGCCGCGTCGAGGCCCTCCATGCCGTCGATCCCGCCGTAGGCCTGCCGTCCGTCGGCCGTGTCGAGCGCCCGCAGCAGACCGGCCGCGTCGGCCAGACTCAGCGTGGTGCCCTCGACCCGGGTCCCCGCCGAGGTGAGTTCGCCGACCTCGCTCGCGTCGGCGCTGTCGACCTCCACCGAATAGGTGACGCCGCCGTCGACCGCCGACGCCTCGGTGTCCACCTGGAGTTCGTCGGCCCCCGACGAGACCGTGAAGTCGTTGGCCTCGCGGTGCGAGCTCTCGCCGAAGCGTTCGCCGGCCTCGTCGTCGGAGGCGATCAGGTCGCCGATCTCCTGCGTGTGCTCGTCGGCGCCGATGACGCGTCCGGAGCCCTCGAACTCCTCGTCCCACACGATGTCGTCGGGCATGCTCTCGCCGAGCACGCCGCGGACGCGCGGCAGGTCGGTCGGCTCCGCGTGGGCGCGGTGGCCGCGGAAGAAGAGGGCGAAGGCCTCGTCGAACGACTCCTGCTCGTGCGCGTACTTGACGCTCACCGCGCGCAGTCCGGTCTCCAGCATGTCCAGATCGCGGGCGCCGATCAGGTCCAGGACCCGCCGGATCTCGATCACCTCGGCGGGCGAGGCCTGCACCGACATCGCTCGAAGGGTCCGCCCGAACTGCACGGCGACGGTGTCGAGGACCTTGTCGCGCACCCGGCTCGCCGTCGGTGCACTCACGATCAGCTCCGGGCGGCCGTGCTGCGCGCGCGGCCCGCGCCGAACGCCTTCGCGGTCACCGAGCTGCGCGCCGTGGTGCCGTCGACGCCGATCGGGTCGTAGTCGCCGGTCGGGGTGTCCGGGCCCAGGTAGCGTTCGACGTGCTCCATGTCGCTGCCGAACTTGACCAGCAGCGCCATCAGCGCCCGATCCTGTCCGCCGACGGTCGCTCCCGCGCTGGCCGCACCCGTGTCGCTCTTCAGGTGTGCGGCGGCCCGCGCGGCGTCGATCACCTCGGCGATCGACGGGCTCTTGCGCAGCGGCATCTCGCGGAGACGACGCGCCAGCTCGACCACCTCGGCGATCACCGTCTCCTCCACCTCCGGCGCCCGCACCCCGACGATGCGGCGCTCGCGCTCGGCATCGGGGTAGGCCACCTGGAAGTGCAGGCAGCGGCGTTTGAGGGCGGGCGAGAGCTCGCGGGTGTCGTTCGAGGTCAGGATCACCCACGGCGCCGACCGCGCCGTGAACGTGCCGAGCTCGGGCACGGTCACCTGGCGTTCGGCGAGCACCTCGAGCATCACCGCCTCCATCGCCTCGTCGGTGCGATCGATCTCGTCGACCAGCAGCACGGTCGGCTGCTCCGACATGATCGCGGCCAGCAGCGGGCGGGGCACCAGGAAGTCCTCGGTGTAGACGCCCACCTCGGTGCGGGCCAGCGCCGTCGACGCCTCGGAGAGGGTGTCGTAGGCGGCCAGCTCGCCGCTGATGCGGTCGCGGAGCATCTGCACGTGCAGCAGCTGGCGGGCGTAGTCCCACTCGTACAGCGCGCGGGAGTCGTCGAGCCCCTCGTAGCACTGCAGGCGGATCAGTTCGCGGCCGGCGGCGGCGGCGAGGGCCTTGGCCAGCTCGGTCTTGCCGACGCCGGCCGGTCCCTCCAGCAGCAGCGGCCGGTCGAGCAGCGTGGCCAGGTACACGACCACCGCGAGGTCGCCTTCGATCAGGTACCCCTGATCGGACAGGGCGGAGGAGAGGGCGTCGACGGAGGCGAAGCTGTCGACGACGTCGGTGGTGGTCTCGGTGGTGTCGGTCATGATGTCCTCGGTGCGCGGCGGGTCTGCGGGTGGGGTGAGCTGCGGGACGACGGCCCGCAGACACATCGGGGGATGCTCGATATGCCGGTGAGTCCGAGCACCCGCGCAGACGGCGCGGGCACCCGGACTCCTCCGTCGGTGCTCCCTCGGGGAGGGGCGATCAGTAGCTTCCGGTCATGGCGTGACGGACCATCGGGATCATCGACTCGACGGTGCACTCACGCGGGTTGCCCGGGGTGCAGGCGTCACCCATCATGTGCTCGGAGATGGCGCGGATCTGCTCCTCCGAGGTGTCGACGCCCTCGCCCTTGCCGGCGTACTTGCCGGTGTTCATGCGGTTCTTCTCGTAGCTGTGGACGTTCAGCTCGCCGAAGTTCTCCGGGATGCCGAGGTCCTTCGAGATCCGGATGGCCTCCTCCACCGCGGCGTCGGCGGCCTGGACCGTCGTCATGTTGCGGGTGTCGACGCCCATCAGCTTGGCGATGTCGGCGAAACGCTCGTAGCGGGCGGGCAGGTTGTACTCCCACACGCGCGGCAGGGCGATCGCGTTGTTCAGGCCGTGGTGGCTGTCATAGAACGCCGAGAAGGCGTGCGAGAGCGAGTGGATCAGGCCCAGGCCGCCCGAGTTGAAGGCCTGCGCGGCGATGTACTGCGCGTGCATCATGCCGGCGCGGGCTTCCAGGTTGTGCGGCTCGTAGGTGGCCGGGCGCAGGTACTTGGCGGTCAGCTCGATCGCGTACTTGGCGTTGCCGAGCGACGGAGCGAAGTCCAGGCGCGAGACGTACGGCTCGGAGCAGTGCGCCAGCACGTCGAAGCCGCAGAACGCGGTGAAGTGCTCGGGGCACGAGTAGAACATCAGCGGATCGTCGATCGCCAGGTCGACGAGGCAGTTGTCGTCGAAGGCCACCCACTTGTGCGGGTTGTCCATGTCCGAGGTGTCGGTGATGACGTACGCCCACGAGGTCTCCGAGCCCGTGCCGGCCGTGGTGGAGACCGCGATGTGCTTCGGGTTCTCCTTGTTGGTCGACTGCGAGAAGCCCTGGAACTCGTTGATGTTACGACCGTCGTGCGAGATCACCATGCGGGCGCCCTTGGCGGCGTCGTGGCTCGAACCGCCGCCGACGGAGATGATGCCGTCGCACTTCTCCTCCTGGTACCGCGCCGCGGCATCCATGACGTTGTAGTCCTTCGGGTTCGACTCGACCTCGTCGAACACGACGACGTCGACACCCTGCCACTCGATCTTGCCCTTGAGCTCCTCGATGATGCCCGAGCCGCGCAGGCCGGTCGTCATCAGCAGCACCCGGGTCATCCCCAGTTCCTTGGCCTCCACGCCGATCATGTCGTGGGCTCCGACACCGAGCTTCGCCTTCGGGAAGGGGTGGAACTCCTTGATCGGGAAGTCCCAGATCTGATTCAGTTCGATGGCCATTGCGGGTATCTCCTCGTGTCGAACGGTCGAACGTGTTTCCTGACACATTCAGACTGTTCTGTGAGGAAGGCGACGGCAAGGGCTCCTGACCCCCTGTGCACCGGGTCGGCCCCTCGGGTCAGGTCGCGGCCCTGACCGAACGGACAGTGTCCCGCCGGTACGGCGGGCCCGCCGCCCCGCGCGTGCTTCTCAGCCCTTCACGCGCTCGATGGTCCCGCCGAGGTTGCGGAGGTTCTCCTCGAAGTGCGGGTAGCCGCGATCGATGTGCTCGATGTCGTGCACCTCGGTGACCCCGTCGGCCACCAGACCCGCCAGGACCAGGCCGGCGCCGGCCCGGATGTCGCTCGACCACACCGGGGCGCTGGAGAGCAGTTCCACCCCGCGGATGACGGCGTGGTGGCCGTCGGTGCGCGCGTCGGCGCCGAGCCGCTGCATCTCCTCGACGAACCGGAAACGCGCCTCGAACACGTTCTCGGTGATCAGCGAGAGACCCTCCGAGATCGCCGCCAGACCGATCGCCATCGGCTGCAGGTCGGTCGGGAAGCCCGGGAACGGCAGCGTCGCCGTGTTCACCGCGACCGGCCGCGACTCCTGCCGCACCCGGAACCCGTCGTCGTACCGTTCGACGACGGCGCCCGCGTGGCCGAGCTTGTCGAGCACCAGACTCAGGTGGTTCGGGTCGATGCCCCGCACGGTCACGTCGCCGCGGGTCACCGCCGCCGCGATCCCCCACGTGCCGGCCACGATCCGGTCGCCCACCACGTGGTGCGTCGTCGGCTGCAGCGAGTCGACGCCCTCCACGGTGAGCGTCGAACTGCCCAGGCCGCTCACCCGGGCGCCCATCTGGTTGAGCATCTGGCACAGATCCACGATCTCGGGCTCCCGCGCCGCGTTGTCGATCGTCGTGGTGCCGTCGGCCAGCACGGCCGCCATCAGGATGTTCTCGGTGGCGCCCACCGACGGGAACTCCAGCGCGATCTCCGCACCGGTCAGCGCGTCGGCTTCGGCGACGACGCAGCCGTGCTCGATGGCGCTGTGCGCGCCCAGCGCCCGCAGTCCCGACTGGTGCATGTCCAGCGGGCGGGAACCGATCGCGTCGCCGCCGGGCAACGCCACGATCGCCTTGCGACACCGCGCCATCAGCGGGCCCAGGACGCACACCGACGCGCGGAACTGCTTCACCGCGTCGAAGTCGGCGTGGTACTCGGGGACCGCGGGCGAGTCGATGACGACGCGCTCGCCGTCGGTCTCCACCTGCGCACCGAGTCCGCGCAGCACCTCGGCCATCAGCGGAACGTCCGCGATCTCGGGCACATTGGTGAGGACCGTCCGGCCCTCCGCAAGCAGTGCTGCCGCCATCAGCTTCAGCACGCTGTTCTTGGCGCCCCCGACAAAGACCTCGCCGGACAGTCGTGCGCCGCCGGTCACCAGATAACGATCACTCACGGCAGTAGCTTAGGTGATCTGCTCACCGTCGCCCACCGAACCAGGCGTAGCTTTGCTCTCATGGCAGTGCATCTCACCAAGATCTACACGCGTACGGGTGACGACGGCTCCACCGGACTCTCCGATTTCTCCCGCGTGGCGAAGACCGACCTGCGGGTCGTGGCCTACGCCGACTGCGATGAGGCCAACACCGCTCTCGGGCTCGCACTGACCCTCGGCGGTGACGTCCCCGACGACATCGCCGACGTCCTGCGCACCGTCCAGAACGATCTGTTCGACGCCGGAGCCGACCTCTCCACGCCGGTCGTCGACGATCCGAAGTACCCGCCGCTGCGCATCGAGGAGTCCTACATCGATGCCCTGGAGAAGTGGTGCGACCGCTTCGGCGCGGAGCTCACTCCCCTGGACTCGTTCATCCTCCCGGGCGGGACCCCGCTCTCGGCGCTGCTGCATCAGGGACGCGTCGTCGTCCGACGGGCGGAGCGTTCCGCGTGGGCCGCCGTCGAGGCCCACCCCGACGACACCGGCGTCCTGCCGGCGAAATACCTCAACCGGCTCTCGGATCTGCTCTTCATCCTGGCGCGCGTGGCGAACGTCCGGGCCGGCACCGCCGACGTGAAATGGGTGCCGGGCGCGCATCGGCAGCGCGACTGACCGAGGATCCCGGGTCGCGCGTCGGGCTCAGGCCGCGCGTTTGTTCCGCCGGGAACGACGCGGCGGCCGCGCCTCCAGCCACGACAGGAACGCCGTCGTCAGCACCGGGGCCATCGCCATCTCGTACTCGCGGGTCCCGTACGCGCGATCGGTCACGCTGAGTTCGAGCACCACCATGTCCGATTCCATGATCTCGAACTCGGTGCCCTCGGGGGCACGTCTTCCCCGCAGCTCCAGCCGCCGCCGGGACAGCACCGCGGTGGGTCCCGGACGCAGGGCCGTGAGCCGGTAGTACACCAGCGCCGGTTCGGTGTAGTGCACCGAACCGTGGCGCCACCCCTCGTCGCTGGCCGCCGGCAGCTCCCGGAAGAGCACCGGGGTCCCGGCACGACGGACCTCCCGCACGCGGTACAGCAGCCCCGCGAAGACCAGGGCGCCCACCACGAGCACGGCTGTACCGAGCCACCACCACCAGGCCACGCAGTCACCTCATTTCACGTGTCGGGACAACAGTCCGGAGAGAACACCAGCATAGGGGAAGAACACGGCGACCAGCTGTCCCGCAGTCGGGACAGCTGGTCGCCGTCGGTCAAGAAGGACCCGTCGTGTCAGCTCACGGCTTCCACGGCGCGGATCCGGGAACGAGCGGTCAGGTACGCTTCGGTACCCTCCTCGCTGCGCTCCAGTGCGGCACGCTCGGCCGCCTCGTCGATCTCGTCGGCCAGCTGGGCCGACTCGGCGAGCACCCGGACGGTGTCGGCGTCGACGGAGAGGAATCCGCCCTGCGCCGCGATCGCCAGCCTGCTGCCGTCGGCACCGGTCACCACGACGCACCCGCCGGGCGCGAGTTCACCGAAGATCGGTGCGTGACCGGCCAGGATGCCGACCTCGCCGTCGGTGGTCTGCGCCTTCAGGAACGTGGCGTCCCCCGAGTACAGCACGTGATCCGGCGAGACGACGTCCACTCGGAAAGTCTTCTCAGACATGGTCGAAGACTACTTTCCCTCGATCTTCGCGGCAGCCGCGAAGACGTCGTCGAGGCCGCCACAGCTGTTGAACGCCTGCTCGGGCAGGTGATCGAACTCGCCCTTGCAGAGCCGGTCGAAGGCGTCGATGGTGTCGGCGAGCGGCACCACCGAACCGGGCTGACCGGTGAACTTCTCGGCGACCAGGAAGTTCTGGCCGAGGAACTTCTGGATACGACGCGCGCGGGCGACGGTGACCTTGTCCTCTTCGGAGAGCTCGTCCATACCGAGGATGGCGATGATGTCCTGCAGCTCCTTGTACTTCTGCAGGATGCGCTTGACCTCGTTGGCGACGCGGAAGTGCTCGTCGCCGACGATCGAGGCCTCCAGGATGCGCGAGGTCGAGGTCAGCGGATCCACGGCCGGGTAGATACCCAGCTGCGAGATCGGGCGGGAGAGCTCGGTGGTCGCGTCCAGGTGGGCGAAGGTGGTCGCCGGCGCCGGGTCGGTGTAGTCGTCCGCGGGGACGTAGATCGCCTGCAGCGAGGTGATCGAACGGCCCTTGGTCGAGGTGATGCGCTCCTGGAGCTCACCCATCTCGTCGGCCAGCGTCGGCTGGTAGCCCACGGCCGAAGGCATGCGACCCAGCAGGGTCGAGACCTCGGAGCCGGCCTGGGTGAAGCGGAAGATGTTGTCGATGAACAGCAGCACGTCCTGGTGCTGCACGTCGCGGAAGTACTCGGCCATGGTCAGGGCCGAGAGGGCGACGCGCATACGCGTCCCCGGCGGCTCGTCCATCTGGCCGAACACGAGGGCGGTGTCCTGGAGGACGCCCATCTCCTCCATCTCGAGGTGGAGGTCGGTGCCCTCACGGGTGCGCTCACCGACGCCCGCGAACACCGAGGTGCCGGAGAACTCGCGAGCGATACGGGTGATCATCTCCTGGATCAGCACGGTCTTGCCGACGCCGGCACCACCGAACAGACCGATCTTGCCGCCCTTGACGTACGGGGTCAGCAGGTCGATGACCTTGATGCCGGTCTCGAGGATCTCGGTCTTGCCCTCGAGCTGGTCGAAGGCCGGCGGCTTGCGGTGGATGCCCCACTGCTCGCCGTCGCGACCCAGACCCGGAGCGTCCAGGCAGTCGCCCAGCGCGTTGAACACGTGGCCCTTGACGACGTCGCCGACGGGCACCGAGATCGGCTTGCCGGTGTCGGTCACGGCCGCGCCGCGGACCAGGCCGTCGGTGGGCTGCATCGAGACGGTGCGCACCACGTTGTCGCCCAGGTGCTGCGCCACCTCGAGGGTCAGCGTCTTGGCCACGGCCGGGAGCGAGATCTCCGCGTGGAGTGCGTTGAACAGGTCGGGTACGGCGCCGCGCGGGAACTCGACATCGACGACGGGGCCGATGACGCGGGCGACGCGACCGGCGGTCGCCGAAGCGGCCGCGGTCGTGTCGGTGACTGCTGCAGTCATGGTTTCTTCTTCTTTCCTCGATATGTCTGTCAGTTGTGCGCGAGCGCTTCGACGCCGCCGACGATCTCGCTGATTTCCTGGGTGATCTGCGCCTGGCGGGCCGCGTTGGCCTGCCGGCTCAGATTCTTCTCGAGCTCGGTCGCGTTGTCGGTCGCCGCCTTCATGGCGGTACGGCGCGCGGCGCTCTCCGACGCCGCGGCGTCGAGCAGTGCCGCGTAGATACGCGCCGAGACGTACTTCGGAAGCAGCGCGTCGAGGAGCACCGTGGCGTCGTCGCCTTCGAACTCGATGTCCGCGCCGACCGAACCCGACGGGGTCGCGTCGAGCATGTCCTCGCCCATGTCGAGCTTCTCGAGCTCGAACTCGACGTCGATCGGCGCCATGCGACGGACCACCGGCTGCTGCGAGAGCATGGAGACGAAGCGCGTGTAGACCACGTGCAGTTCGTCGACGCCCTCCTCCCGACCGCCGTCGGGCAGCTCCACGACCTCGCCCGAACCGGCCAGGAACAGGTTCACCAGGTGGCGGACGGCCGGCTGGCAGTCGGCGAACACCGGCTGCTGCGAGAAGCCCGACCAGCTGGCCGAGATCGCCCGGTCGCGGAAGGTGTAGTACCCGATGCCCTTGCGGCCCATCACGTACAGCACCGGCTCCTTGCCCTCTTCGCGCAGCAGGGAGAGCAGTTCCTCGGTCTCGCGCAGGACGTTGGCGTTGTAGCCGCCGCACTGTCCGCTGTCACTGGTGATCACCAGCACCGCGGCGCGCTTCGGCTCGGGCCGTGCCGTCAGGAGCGGAACCACTCCCAGATTGGCGTGGCTGGCCAGCTTCGCGACGACGCTGGTCATCTCCTCGGCGTACGGTCGGGCGGCGGCCACGCGAGCCTGTGCCTTCGTGATACGCGAGGTCGCGATCAACTCCTGCGCCTTGGTGATCTTCTTGGTCGACTGAATCGACCTGATCCGCCCGCGCAGTTCCCGGATGCTGGCCATGTTACTTCGTCTTCTTCGTCACTCGGATCGTCTCGGACTCGACGTCCTCGGGGTTGAGGGCGTCGGCGGCGACCTCGACGACGCTGCTGCCGTCACCGGCCCGGAAACCGGCCTTGAAGTCGTTCGTGGCCGCGGCCAGAGCGGCCTTGTCCTCGGCCGAGAGCTTCTTGGCGCCACCGGCGATGTTCTCGTAGACGCCCTTGGCGCTGTGGTGCAGAGCCTCCAGCAGCTCGGCCTCGAAGCGACGGATGTCGTCGACCGGCACCGAGTCCATGAAGCCGTCACCGCAGAGGTACAGCGAGACGATCTGGTCCTCGACCGAGACCGGGCTGTACTGGTCCTGCTTGAGCAGCTCGACCCAGCGGGCACCGCGCTCCAGCTGCGCCTTCGAAGCGGCGTCCAGGTCCGAGGCGAAGGCCGAGAAGGCCTCCAGCTCGCGGTACTGGGCCAGCTCCAGACGGAGCGAACCGGAGACGTCCTTGAGACCCTTGGTCTGGGCGGCGCCACCGACACGGGAGACGGAGATGCCGACGTTGATGGCCGGACGGACGCCCTTGTTGAAGAGGTCCGACTCGAGGAACACCTGGCCGTCGGTGATCGAGATGACGTTGGTCGGGATGAACGCCGAGACGTCGTTGGCCTTGGTCTCGATGATCGGCAGACCGGTCATCGAGCCGCCGCCCATCTCGTCCGAGAGCTTCGCGCAACGCTCCAGGAGACGCGAGTGCAGGTAGAAGACGTCGCCCGGGTAGGCCTCGCGCCCCGGCGGGCGGCGCAGCAGCAGCGAGATGGCGCGGTAGGCCTCGGCCTGCTTCGACAGATCGTCGAACACGATGAGGACGTGCTTGCCCTGGTACATCCAGTGCTGGCCGAGGGCCGAACCGGTGTACGGGGCCAGCCACTTGAAGCCTGCCGAGTCCGAGGCGGGAGCGGCGACGATGGTGGTGAACTCCATCGCGCCGGCCTCTTCGAGAGCGGTCTTGACGCCGGCGATGGTCGAGCCCTTCTGGCCGATCGCGACGTAGATGCAGCGGACCTGCTTGTCGGGGTCGCCGGTCTCCCAGTTCGCCTTCTGGTTCAGGATGGCGTCGATGCAGACCGCGGTCTTGCCGGTCTTGCGGTCGCCGATCACCAGCTGACGCTGGCCGCGGCCGATGGCGGTCATGGCGTCGATGGCCTTGATGCCGGTGGCGAGGGACTCCTCGACCGGCTGGCGCTCGAGCACGGTCGCGGCCTGCAGCTCCAGGACGCGCTCTTCGGTCGACTCGATGGCGCCCAGGCCGTCGATCGGCGCACCGAGCGGGTCGATGACGCGGCCGAGGAAGGCGTCGCCGACCGGCACCGACAGCACGTTGCCGGTCCGCTTGACCTCCTGGCCTTCCTCGATGTTCTCGTAGTCGCCCAGGACCACGGCGCCGACGGCGTCGAGGTCGAGGTTGAGCGCCACGCCGCGGATGCCGCCGGGGAACTCCAGCAGCTCGTTAGCCATCGCGCCCGGCAGACCGCTCACATGAGCGATGCCGTCGCCGGTGTCGGTGACGACGCCGATCTCTTCACGAGTGGCCTCCCCGCGCACCTCGTCGGTGTAATTTGCGATCGCGCTCCGAATGTCATCGGAGGAGATGGTCAACTCGGCCATATTCCTGCCTGCTCTTCCTGGGCTTTCTTAAAGGGTCTGGGAATCGTTCTAGTGGGGGTCACCGCAGGCTGCGACGCAGTGCCGCGAGCTTTCCGGCAATGCTTCCGTCGATGCGCTCGTCGCCCACGCGGACGACGACCCCACCGAGGAGCTCGGGATCGATATCGACGTGCAGGGTGACCGGCGCGTCGAAGACGGCGGACAGCTTCTCCGACAGCTGGGTGCGCTGCGTGGCCGACAGCTCACCGGCTGCGGTCACGTAGGCCACCTTGCGGCCGTTGGCTGCCGCGGCCAGGGCGGACAGATCGTCGATCACGTCGCCGGGGGCCTCGTCGCTCGCGACGACGGCCTGGGCGGCCAGTCGGCGGGTCACGTCGTCGACCTTGCCGGCGATCAGCGAATCGAGCAGTCGGGCGCGATCGGCTTCGGACCGGGCGCGGTCGCTCAGCGCCTGCTCCAGGTCGGGGTTGCCCTTGACGGTGCGGGCGAGCCGGAACAGCTCGTCCTCCACCGTCTCCAGGCGGCCCTGCGACTTGGCCGCCTGCAGCATGGCCTCGCGGCCGAGCTCGGACAGGGCGGACGCGAGATCCGCGTCGCGCGACCAGTGACGGGCGGCGGCCGAGGCCACCGTCTGCTGCGTGATCTCGGTGACCTTGCCCGAGAGCAGGCCACGGGCGACCGCGGCGCGTGCGTCGGGTGCGGTGGCCGAGTCGGCCAGAGCGGTACGCAGCGCACGGTGATCGGACACGGTCTCGGCGAACGACAGCAGTTCGTCGCCCACGGTGACCGCATCGTCGCTCGTCACGCCGCGCAGAGCGGCTTCCAGCTCGACGCGGGCCCCGGCGAGGGCTTCACGGCTTGACGCTGCGTACATCTACCTACATTCCTTCTCGTGGCGTGACACGGTGAACGGTTCGGCAGGATCGGCGGAGCACTCCCCCGGGCGTGTGCCCGAAGACGTCACCCCGCCGACCCGCAGCCGTCCATCGCTCATCTGTGCTCTTACTTCGCGGCGTTTCCGGCGACGTCGTCGAGTTCCGCGAGGAACTTGTCGACGGTGCCCGCCTGCTTGGCGCCGTCCGACAGCTCGCCGGCGACCAGCTTCTCGGCCAGGTCGACGGACAGGCGTCCGACGTCGCTGCGCAGCTCGGCGACGACCTGCTGGCGCTGGGCCTGCAGCTGTGCCGCGCCGTTGGCGATGATGCGATCGCTCTCGGCGGTCGCCTGCGCCTTCATGTCCGTGATGATCTGCGTGCCCTGGGCACGTGCCTCGTCACGGATGCTCGCGGCCTCGTCACGAGCGCCGGCGAGCTGCTCGCGGTAGGCGACCAGTGCGGCGTTGGCCTCGGCCTGAGCGGCCTCGGCGCGCTCAATGCCGCCTTCGATGGTGGCGCGACGCTCATCGAGCATCTTCTGGTACATCGGAACGACGAACTTCCAGAAGACGAACAGAACGACGGCGAAGGCGACCAACGACCAGATGATGTCGTACCACTGCGGGAGCAGCGGGTTCTGATCTTCGCCGCCCTCGGCGGCGAGATACAGCTCAGTGGAGTTGATCATGTCTGTGGCTCAGATCAGAAGATGAAGCCGGTGACGATACCGATCAGCGCCAGGGCCTCGGACAGTGCGATACCGAGGAACATGGTGGTGCGGATCTGGCCGGCCAGCTCGGGCTGGCGGGCGATGCCCTCGATGGCCTTGCCGGCCACGATGCCCACGCCGATGCCCGGGCCGATGGCCGCGAGGCCGTAACCGATGGCGCCGTAGCCCTTACCGGTCGTGGTCTGCTCGGTGGCTTCTGCGAGAGTCTGGGCGATGTAGCTCATCTTGCGATTCCCTTTCTTGGTGGCTCGCCACCCGGTCGGGCGGTGAGTCAGTTCGTGGTCCCGGCCCCGGGCGTCTCCCGGGCCGAGGGTCGGTAGGTGGTGGTTCGGATCAGTGCGAGTCGGCGTGCAGCGACATGTCGATGTACACCGCGGTCAGCAGGGAGAAGATATACGCCTGCAGGACGATGATCATCAGCTCGAAGAGCGTGAAGCCGACACCGGCGAGCAGCGAGAACGGCGCGAAGATCAGGTTCACGCCACCGCTGAAGAGGAAGAACTGGGTGGCCGCGAAGAACAGCACCAGCATGATGTGGCCGGCCAGCATGTTGGCCATGAGTCGGACGGTCAGCGTGAACGGACGCAGCACGAAGGTCGAGATGAACTCGATCGGGATCAGCAGCGGCTGGATCGCCACCGGGACGCCCGGCAGGACGATCGAGGACTTGATGAACCCGAAGAACCCGTACTTGGAGAAACCGACCCAGAGGTAGGTGATGTAGGCGACGCCCGCCATCACCATCGGCATGCCGATCCGCGCGTTCGAGGAGATGTTCAGGAAGGGGATGATCGACGACAGGTTCAGGAACAGCGTCGCGAAGAAGATCGAGGCGATGATCGTGAAGAACTTGCGGCCGTTCTCCTTGCCGAGGATCTCCTCGGCGATGTTGATCCGGACGAAGTCCAGGGCGCTTTCGATGACGTTCTGCAGGCCACTCGGAACCAGCTTGGGGCTGCGCATGCCCACGTAGAAGAGGATCGCGACGAGGGCCGCGATGGCCAGCCGCATGATCATCAGTCGGTCGAGCGCGAACGGTGTTCCGGCGAAGGCCACGGCCTTCGGGAAGAAATCGGCAAGGCTCGGCGCGTGGAACTCGGCGGCGGCAAGGATGACGCTCAGCGTTCTCTCCCGTGTTCGGGACCGGGGCGTCGTCGTGGACACCCGGTCCGATCGGCAATCTGTGCGGGCACGAATCATGAGCAGCGCCGGTGGGCGTTGCGTTCACTTGTCTCGTGCGCTCAGAACTTTATCAAGTAGTAACCCGGACCTGCGAATCCGCCCCCTGGTGAGAGGGGTCGCAGCCCGGATCGTCAACCACTACTATTCAGTGTAGTAGCAGGTCAGATCGCGCACAATGTGGCATTCGGTGTCATTACGGGTGTTCATACGGCGTTAATGTAGCATTCATCACAGCTTAGGCGTGCTCTTCGGATCCTCCGTGTAAGGCTGCTTGGTGGTGAGGACGCCCCACACCTCCGAGCCGAGCACGGCGACGATCGCACCGATCAGCATCGTGACCAACGCGCCCTTCGAGTAGAAGGTCATGTCGCCGAGGATCGCCATCACGATCAGGACCACCACCATCTTGACGAACCAGCCGCCCATCACCGCGATCATGGTGGCCGACGGCGCGAGATTCGCGGTGGCCATGATGCTCACCACCGTCAGCAGGATGAAGACGCCGCCGATGCCGGCGCCGATGAGCACGCCGTACAGACCCGGCACGCCGTGCCAGGGCCAGAAGATCAACAGACCCGCCGCGGTCAACGCGAGCAGGCCGTACAGTCCGTAGCGCAGGCCGTTCTTCAGCGGAGCGAGCGAATCGTACGAGGTCTCGGCGACGTCGCCGGAGGTCGGATCGGGAGTCGGGGCTGCGTTGTCGTCGTTCGTGGACACGCGGACCAGGCTACGTGATCCCCGGTACGTCATCCCGCCACGGCCGCCGTCCCTTCGCGGCTGCTAGCCCTTCACGACGGCGAGCCTGCGGCTCAACCGGGGTGCGAAGGTCGCGATCAGGGCGATCAGCAGGCCGCCGGCGAAGAACGGGGCCACCGTGAGCGGCGAGAAGAGGGTGCAGGCCGCCACCGACATGGCCAGTACGCCCACCCACAGGTAGATCAGCATCGCGACCCGACGCTGCGAATGCCCCATCTCGAGCAGTCGGTGATGCAGGTGCATCTTGTCCGGGGTCGCGAAGCTGACACCGGCCCGGGTCCGGCGGATCACGGCGAGCACCATGTCGAGCAGCGGCACGAACATCACCGCGGCCACCAGCACGATCGGCGAGAGCAGCGTGAACATGTCCGCGGTGCCGTAGGCGCTCCGGGCGGGCCGACCGGAGGCGCTGGTGGCGGCCGCCGCGAGCATCAGCCCGATCAGCATCGCGCCCGAATCGCCCATGAAGATCCGGGCCGGCGAGAAGTTGTGCGGGAGGAAGCCCAGGCAGGCTCCGGCCAGCGCGGTGGTGATCAGGGCCGCCGGGTAGTAGCTGACGTCGCCGCCCTGGTCGTGCAGCAGCCCCAGGGAGAAGATCAGGATCGCGGCGGCCGCGATCAGTCCCAGACCGGCGGCGAGACCGTCGAGACCGTCGACGAAGTTCATCGCGTTGATCGTGGTGACGGTGATGACCACCGTGAGGATGCCCGCCTGCAGCGGATCCAGGACCACCGTGCCGATGTCGGCGAAGGGCACGTACAGCAGATACCAGCTCAGGCCCATCACCACCAGCACGCCCGCGGCCGTGATCTGTCCGACGAACTTGGTCAGGGCGTCCAGACCCCACCGGTCGTCGATGACGCCGACCAGCACGATCACCAGTCCGGCGACGATCACCGCCGTCATGTCGTGGGTGTAGGCGAAACCGCGGTTGAGCGCGGGCAGCTGCGCCGCGAGGGCGATCGCGCACACCACCCCGGCGTACATGCCCACCCCTCCGAGCCGCGGGGTCGGGATCTGGTGGACGTCACGATCGCGCGGCACGGCGACCGCACCCGCCCGGATCGCGAAGACCCGGACCAGGGTGGTCAGGAGGTAGGTGATGCCGGTGGCGGTGAGCCCCACCAGGGCGAGCTCGCGCAGCGGCACGCCCGCGCCGCTGACGGCGTCGAGCGCGAGCAGTCCCGCTTCGGTTCCGGACCCGTTCACAGCGACCGGGTCACTCGGACTCCGGCTGCGGCAGCCGCAGCTCGTCCGGGGTCATGTCGAGGACCTCGGCCACCTCGTCGAGGCTCACCGCGCCCTCGCGGAGCACCAGCGGGGACTCGCCGGTCAGGTCGACGATGGTCGACGCCACCGCGTGATCGGCCGGTCCGCCGTCGAGGTAGACCGCGACCGAGTCGCCGAGCTGGTCGCGCGCCTGGGCGAGCGTCGCCGACGGCTGTCCGCCGGACACGTTGGCGCTGGAGACCGCCATCGGCCCCACCTCGCGCAGCAGTTCGACGGCCACCGGGTGCAGCGGCATGCGGAGCATCACGGTGCCGTCGGCGTCACCGAGATCCCAGGCCAGTGACGGCGCCTGTTCGACGACGAGGCTGAGCCCGCCCGGCCAGAACGACTGCACCAGTTCGCGCGCCTCGGGACTCACCCGCTGGACGAGTCCGTCGATCGTCTGCCAGGAACCCACCAGGACCGGCACCGGCATGTCGCGACCGCGATGCTTGGCCTCGAGCAGGGACGCCACCGCCTCCGAGTCGAAGGCATCGCAGCCGATGCCGTAGAGGGTGTCGGTCGGCATGACGACGAGTCGGCCGCCGCGCGCGGCACCGACGGCCGCGCGCATGCCGGCCGCTCGCTCCTGCGGATCACTGCAGTCGTAGACGACACTCACGTCGTCCATCCTTGCACGCCCGCCTCCGGCGCCACATTCGTACCGCTCGACGCGGTGTCGACGGGCTGTTCTCGGGTCCGGCTCCCGGCGGTCTCCTCGTGGGCGACGCCGCGCTCGGGGGCCTTCCGCGCGCCGACCCAGCGGGGCCGGCCGGCCAGATCGGTCCGACTCCGCACGTCCGCGAACGCCCCGTCCGTCGTGAACACGGCGACCACGGCCGCGGCGGTGGTGTCGTCGTGCTCCACGGCCACCCCTCCCCCGGGCACCAGGGCGGCCGCGATCAGCGGGACCACGGCCTCGATCAGGTCCATGCCCGACTCGCCGGAGAACACGGCCTCGGCCGGATCGTGAGCCGCCTCGGGCGAGATCTCCGCCGCCGACGGGACGTACGGCGGATTGCCGACGATCAGCTCGCACTCCCCGATCCGCTCCCAGACCGCGGGGTCTGTGACGTCCCCGGCGATCACCCGGATGCGGCGGGCGACGGACTCGGGCTGCGCGGCGACGTTGCGGCGCAGATACTCAAGAGCCTGCGGGGAGCGTTCGACGGCGACCACCGCGGCGCGCGGCACCGCGGTCGCGATCGCCAGCGCGAGGGCTCCGCTGCCCGAGCAGAGATCGGCCACCCGGAGCGGGCCGTCCGGGCGCGCGGCGCACTCGCCGACGGCCCACTCCACCAGGAGTTCGGTCTCCGGGCGCGGGATGAAGACGCCCGGTCCCACCGCGAGGTCGAGGCCGGCGAAGGGCGCGCTGCCGGTCAGGTGTTGCAGGGGGATCCGCTCGGCGCGGCGCGCGATCAGCGACTCGTAGGACCGGCGGGCGTCGTCGTCGACGTCGTCGATCAGGAGCAGTCGGCCGGGTTCGGTGCCCAGGACGTGCGCCAGGAGCCAGGCGGCGTCCGCGGCGGCGGAGTCGATCCCGGCCTCGGCCAAGCGCTGCGCCCCCCGGCGGCGCAGACCAGAAGCGGCGGTCACTGCTCGAGTCGAGCCTGCTTGTCGGCCTCCACCAGGGCGTCGAGCAGAGCTTCCATGTCACCGGAGAGGACCGTGTCGAGGTTGTTGGCCTTGTAGCCGATCCGGTGGTCGGCGATCCGGTTCTCCGGGAAGTTGTAGGTGCGGATGCGCTCGGAACGGTCGACGGTGCGGATCTGCGCGGCCCGGCCGGCGGCGGCCTCGGCGGCGGCCTCCTCCTCGGCGGCGGCCTGGAGACGGGCGGCGAGAACCTGCATGGCGCGGGCCTTGTTCTGCAGCTGCGACCGCTCGTTCTGGCAGGTCACGACGATGCCGGTGGGCTCGTGGGTGATGCGGACCGCGGAGTCGGTGGTGTTGACGCCCTGACCGCCCTTGCCGGAGCTGCGGTAGACGTCGATGCGCAGATCCCTCTCGTCGATCTGCACGTCCTCGACCTCGTCGGGCTCCGGATACACCAGGACGCCCGCCGCGGAGGTGTGGATGCGGCCCTGCGATTCGGTGACCGGCACGCGCTGCACGCGGTGCACGCCGCCCTCGAACTTCAGCCGCGACCAGACCCCGTCGCGGGTGGCCTCCCGCGCCTTGATCGAGAGCGTCGCATCCTTGTAGCCGCCCAGATCGGACTCGGTGACGCCCAGGACCGTGGCCTTCCAGCCGCGCTTCTCGCAGTACTTGAGGTACATCCGGACCAGGTCGGCCGCGAAGAGCGCGGACTCCTCGCCGCCGGCGCCGGACTTCACCTCCACCACCACGTCGTCGCCGTCGTGCGGATCGCGCGGGGCCAGCAGGTCGGTGAGCTGGGCGTCGAGTTCGGCGACCGCGGCCTCCAGGCCGGGGACCTCGGCGGCGAATCCCGCATCGACCTCGGCCAGTTCCCGGGCGGCCTCGAGGTCGTCGCGCGCGGCCTTCAGCCTGGTGTAGGTGGCCATCACCGGCGCGAGCTCGGCGAACCGCTTCCCCACCCGCCGGGCGTTGGCGGGGTCGTCGTGCAGGGCCGGATCGGACAGCTGCTGTTCGAGTCCGGCGTGCTCGGCGAGAACGTCGTCGATCGCGGTGGCCTGCCTGCTCACTCTGGTTCTGCTCCTGAATTCGTGGGACGTGTGGTCTCGACTCCGCTCGACCACCGAGAGGTTCTCGACCGGCGAGGAACTCTCGACCGTCGAGCGACCCTCCGGTGATCGAGCGGCCTCTCGGTGATCGAGCGGAGTCGAGATCGACCGGACCTTCGGTGATCGAGCGATCCTCGATGATCGAACGACCCCCCGGTGATCGAGCACCCCTCGGTGATCGAGCGGAGTCGAGATCGATGAGATGCGAACGACGCCCGGCCAGCGATCGAGTCGATCGTGTGCCGGGCGTCGTGGAGAAGCTACTTGGTGCGCTTGCCGTAACGCTTCTCGAAGCGGGCGACGCGGCCGCCGGTATCGAGGATCTTCTGCTTGCCGGTGTAGAACGGGTGGCAGTTGGAGCAGACCTCGACGTTGATCCGGCCGTTCTTCTCCGTGCTGCGGGTCTCGAAGGTGTTGCCGCAACCGCAGACGACGGTGGTCGCCACGTACTCGGGGTGGATGTCCTGCTTCATTCTTGTCCTTTAATCGTTGTGGCCGCCGGGTCATCGGACGCTGGGCATGCCGATGTGAACCGGAACCGGACTGACCGATCGATTATTCCACAGCGATCGACGGGCGGGGAAATCGTCGACGTCGACGCATGGATCGCACCACCGCGCGGACATCCGACGATCCGCGACCGGGCCGACGGTCGGCGCCTCACCCCGTGGCCGCTGCCCCCTGCATTACAGTCTGTTCACGAACTCGATCGGCGGCGGGGAGCGATCGACATGACCAGTGGAGCAGGGGTCGATTCATGACGGTGTTCATCAGCTACCGGAGTTCACGGAAGGCCGAGGCCGAACAGCTGTCGGAACACCTCGAGTCCGCGGGCATCCCCACGTTCGTCGCCCACCGGGACATCCGTCCGGGGCAGGACTGGCCCACGACGATCACCTCCGCCATCGACAACGCCGCCGCCGTCATCGTGTTGTTCTGCCAGGACAGCGACCGGAGTCGGCATGTGAAGCGGGAGATAGGAATGGCTGATTCCAGGCGGCTTCCGTGCTTCCCGGTTCGGCTCGAATCGGTGGAGCCGAAGGGCCTCGAGTACTTCCTGAACACGGCGCAGTGGTTCGACTGGACCGACAGGAACACCGCCGACCTGGATCTTCTGGTCACAGAGCTGCAGAAGGTCACCGGTGGCACACCGTCGGCCGTCACGGGTTCCCCCTCGCCGAGCACCGAACCACGATCGACGCCGATCGACGATTCCGCACCGGCCGAGTTCCCCGAAGTCCTCGAGAGCGTCGCCCGAAGGACCGGGTGGATCTCCGATCGCCAGATGACACACATGGTCGGCGAACTCAAGGAGAGGGCCGCCGCGCTGAGCGACGAGTTCGGCGACGACCACCCGGCCGCGCAGCCCGCCGTCAACGAGTACTTGGCCTCGTGGTTCCTCCTGCGCGACAGGTTCGCCGAAGCACTGCCCCCGGTCTCCACGAACGTGAACTTCACCAAACCCTGCCGGATCGCACTCGGTCGCGTGACACCGGAAGCGAAGTACGAGACGTTCGACACCCGTTTCGTCACACCCCGGGCGGGTACGAAACGTGAGCAGAAGCTCGCCGCACTCGACGAGCAGACCGGCACCGAGGTGGCCGAGGCGCTCTTCGCCCTGATCGACGCCGACCGTCGCCGACGGATCGTCGCCGCCCTCCGGGCGGGCGACACCGCGTCGATCAAGACGCTGATCGGACTGCTTCTCTCCGAAGACGAGTGGGCGACCGTCCGAGACTGCTGAATCGGGGAACGTCCACCCCGGCCGTCGGCGCGACCGACCGGTCCTCCACGAGACCCGGCGATCGAAGTGACGTAGATTACGTAGATTATCAGCTTTCCCTAAGTTACATTTGGCTTACAAGTGTGTCGCTTCACCGTCGCAGCGCCCACAGGTTCCGCATGGCCGAGGTCTCTCTCCATGGCCGTGCCTTGTCTGCGAGGAGCGTGCGTTGCGACCCGTGATCGATGCATCCCATTTCCACGACGAGTCGGGCTTCGAGGCCCGACCGGCCGCCGATACGGCCGTGTCTCTCTGGGATCCCGCTGATGAGAAGAGCAGCTGCGGCGTCGGCTTCATCACCCGCAAGGACGGTGTGCAGAGCCACGACGTGATCGTGATGGCCGAGGAGGCGCTCTGCTCGGTCCCCCACCGCGGCGGCATCAACGCCGAGGGCGTGGGCGACGGCGGCGGCGTCTCGATGGACCTCTCCCAGGCCTTCTTCCGCAAGGTCACCGGCGACGACGACCTGCGTCTCGGCCGCTTCTGCGTCGGCAACTTCTTCCTGCCCGACGACCCGGAGGCCGCCGCGCAGGCCGCGAAGCTGATCACCTCCACCATGACCGACCGCGGCTTCACCGTGCTCACCGAGCGCGAGGTCCCGGTGAACGCCGCGGTGCTGCCCAAGGCCGGGCCCGCCGCTCAGCTGCCGATCCGCCAGTGGGTCTTCGCCGCGCCGAACCCGTGCCCGGCCCCGGCCGCCCTGGATCTGCTGGTCCAGGAGGCGCTGCTGCGCATCGAGGCGATCGGCTACTCCGATCCCGCGCTGGCCGGCCTCTACCCGCTCTCGCTCTCGGCGCGCACCCAGGTGCTCAAGGGCCGGCTGTCGTCGCACGAGGTGATCGGCTACTTCACCGACCTGCAGGATCCGGTGCACGCGGTGCACACGCTGTACTTCCACACGCGGTTCTCCACCAACACCGACCCGCACCCGACCATGGCGCAGCCGTTCCGCTATCTGGCGCACAACGGCGAGCTGAACACCGACAAGAAGAACCGCATCGCGCAGGTCACCGCCGCGGCCGCCGCACGGCGCTCGGTGGTCCGCCCGCCCGGCCAGTCGGACAGCTCGCGGCTGGACCAGACCGTCGCGACGCGCGTCATCGAGGACCGCCTCGACCTGGTCACCGCCATCGTCTCGATGATGCCGCCGGCCTGGGAGAACGACACCACCCTGTCGCCGCGGGTCCGCGCGATGTTCGAGTACTTCTCGCTCTACGAGGAGAAGAACGACGGCCCCGCCGCCGTCGTGTTCGGCGACGGCACCGTGATCGGCGCCCGCCTGGACCGCCTCGGCCTGCGCCCGCTGCGCAGCGTCGAGACCAACGACTACCTGTGCGTGTTCTCCGAGGCCGGGCAGATCGACTTCGAACCGTCGACGGTGATCTCGCGCAGCCGCGTGTGCGCCGGCGGGATGATCTACTACGACCACCGCGAACACCGCACCTACACCACCGACGAGGCCTACGAGAAGCTCGCCGCCGCGGCCGACTACCCGGCGCTGCTGGCCGCCGCCAAGGTCGATCTCGCCGAGCTCGAGGCGCAGTCCGCGCTGGTCGGCGAGGAGATCCCGGTGACGCTGCCCGGTCAGCCGGCGCGCCCCGCGGCCCCGCGGCTGCGTGACGCCCAGCCCGAGCCGGTCGAGCTGACCGATCACCAGCGCTACCGCGCCTACTACCTGGACCAGGAGAGCCTCCGCTTCTTCCTCGACCCGATGATCGAGACCGGCGGCGAGTTGATCTCGGCGATGGGCTTCGGTCTGGCGATCAACCCGCTGACCAACCGGGAGCCGAGCGTCGCACGCTTCTTCTCGCAGCGCTTCGCCCAGGTCACCAACCCGCCGCTGGACAGCATCCGCGAGGCCGACGCGATGTCCATGCGCGTCGCTCTCGGGCTGCGCCCGCAGGTCTTCGCCTCGGCCCGCACCCGCGGCGGCGCCACCGACCGGTCGCGGCAGATCGTGCTCACCTCGCCGGTGATCTCCGCCGATCAGCTGACCGCGCTCACCGCGCAGCGGCAGGTGCCGATCTCCGAGTTCGACGCGACCATGCCCGTCGGCGCCGACGGCATCGAGGCGGCCTCCCTCGCCGCGGCCGTGGACGCGCTGTGCGACGCCGTGGTCGCCTTCGCCCGCGGCACCGGCGGCATCGCCGTGCTCACCGACCGCGGCATCGGCCCGGCCCGCGCCGCGGTGCCGATGGTCTTCGCGGTGTCGGCGGTCAACCAGCGACTCATCTCCGAGGGCCTGCGCCTGCGGGTGAGCGTCGTCGCCGACACCGGTCAGGTCGAGTCCAGCCACCATCTGGCGCTGCTGCTCGGTTTCGGCGCCTCGGCCGTGCACCCGCACACCGTCGCCCGCCGCGCGTTCGAGAAGTTCGGCGCCGCCGAAGGCGATGCCGCGTTCAACCGGTGGCGCAAGGCCGCCGAGAAGTCCCTCGGCAAGACCATGGGCCGCGTCGGCCTGTGCACCGTGGAGAGCTACATCGGCGGCGAGTTCTTCGAGCCGAACTTCCTCGACACCGACGACGACGATCTGGGCCGCTGGTTCGGCACCATGCGTTCGCCCGCCGGCGGCGTCGGCCTCGCGCCGATCGCCGCGGCCCTGCAGATCGCGCACGGCGACGCCATGGACAACCGGCTCGCCACCGACCGCGATCTGCCGCTGCTCGGCCTGTTCAAGGAGCGCGCCGACGGTGCGGGCCACTCGTTCGGCGCCACCGCGGTCCGCCGCTGGGAGGAGATGAACGGCGCCGGGTTCACCTACGCCACCGCCGACCGCGAGTCGAAGCAGGCCACCGAGGCCGGTGCGCCCGAGGCCCTGCAGAAGCTGACGCTCGGCGAGTTGGACAGCGCCTTCGGTCTCTCCGCCCGCGCCTACGAGGGCAGCAGCTACGCCCGGCTCACCGACGAGCAGATCGACTCGTTCCAGGTCACCGACGCCTACCGCGCGTTCTCCGCCGACCTGGCCGCGGCCCGCGCCGAGCGTCCGAGTTCGCTGCGCGACGTCCTGGCCGTCGCCCCGGCGGGCGACGAGGTCGCGCTGGACGAGGTGCAGCCCGCACACGAGATCACCCCGACCTTCGCCTCCGGCGCGATGAGTCACGGCGCCCTCGTGGCCGCGGCCCACGAGGCCGTCGCCCACGGCACCAACATGGTGGGCGCCCTGTCCAACAGCGGTGAGGGCGGCGAGCACCTGTCGCGGTACGGCACCGTCCGGGCGTCGGCCATCAAGCAGTTCGCCTCGGGCCGCTTCGGCATCTGGGCCGGTTACCTGGCCGACCCGAACCTGCAGGAGCTGGAGATCAAGATCGGCCAGGGCGCCAAGCCGGGCGAGGGCGGTCAGCTGCCCGCGCCCAAGGTGACCGTGGAGATCGCGGCCGCCCGCGGCGGCACCCCCGGCGTCGAGCTGGTCTCCCCGCCCCCGCACCACGACACGTACTCGATCGAGGACCTGGCGCAGCTCATCCACGACTGCAAGGCCGCCCGCGTCCGGGTGATCGTGAAGCTGGTCTCCTCCGAGGGCATCGGCACCATCGCCGTCGGCGTCGCGAAGGCCGGCGCCGACGTGATCAACGTGGCGGGCAACACCGGCGGCACCGGCGCCGCCGCGGTGTCGAGCCTGCGGTACGCGGGCCGGGCCGCCGAGATCGGTCTGGCCGAGGTCCACCAGGCGCTCAGCGCCAACGGCCTCCGCCGGAAGGTGATCCTGCGGGCCTCCGGTGCGCACCAGACCGGCCGCGACGTCGTGCTGTCGGCGCTGCTCGGCGCCGACAGCTTCGAGTTCGGCACCGCCGCGCTGATGTCGATCGGCTGCGTCATGGCCAAGAACTGCAACGTCAAGTGCCCGGCCGGCCTCACCACCAACCCCGAGCTGTTCGAGGGCGATCCGCGCGCGATGGCGCAGTACCTGCTCAACGTCGCCGGAGAGGTCCGCGAAGTGCTCTCCGGGCTGGGTCTGCGCAGCCTGCGCGAGGCCCGCGGCCGCGCCGATCTGCTCAGCGTGATCGACCATCCGGCGATGGTCGGCGCCATCCGCACCGACGCGCTGCTGGCCGTGGTACCCGAACTCGTCATCGACGAGCCGATCTACTACGAGGCCGACTTCCACGTCGACGACGCCCTGCTCACCCAGGTGCGCGCGGCGCTCGTCGAGAAGGACGCCGGCGCGGTGGAGACCGAGTCGGTGCACCTGGGCAACCGGGACAAGAGCGTCGGCGGTCAGCTCGCCATCGACATCGAGCGCCTGCTGAACTGGGAGCTCGACGCCGAGCGGGCCGACGCCCTGACGTGCGTGCTGCACGACGAGCGGGGCCGCCGCTACCTGGCCGCGGACACCGTCGTGATCCCCAGCACCGGTTCGGCCGGGCAGTCGTACGCCGCGTTCTGCAACGACGGCATGCGGATGACCCACAGCGGCACCTGCAACGACGGCGTCGGCAAGTCGATGTCCGGCGGCACCGTGGTGATCACCTCCCCCGGCGGCGGCGCCAACTCCGTCGGCGGCAACGTGCTGGTGGGCAACTTCGCGCTCTTCGGCGCCACCGGCGGACGCCTGTTCGTCGAGGGCGAGGCCGGCGACCGGTTCGCGGTCCGCAACTCCGGTGCCACCGCCGTCGTCGAGGGCGTCGGCGAGTACGGCTGCGAGTACATGACCAACGGCGCGGTGCTGAACCTCGGCGGCTACGGCAAGGGCCTGTGCAACGGCATGTCCGGCGGCTTCCTGTACCAGTACGATCCGGCCTGCCGCGTGGAGAAGTACGTCAGCCACGACTCGGTGATCCTCGGCGCGATCACCGGCGTCGACGATCCGTTCGCGGCGCTGCACCACGACGCCGTGTACTCGCTGCTCACCTGGCACGCCGAGGCGACCGGTTCGGCGCTGGCCACGCGGCTGCTGCAGAACTGGGAGACCGAGCGTCACTACTTCACCTACGCGATGCCCAAGGCGCTGGTCGCCCACCAGGACTCGGCGACCATCATGGCGACGCTGGATCGTCGGACGCTGCTCGACGAGCTGTCCGGGGCCATCGCCGTCGACCAGGTCCGGGCGCTCAAGCGCGCCTCGCGGACCGCGGTCCCGGTGCTCGACGGCGCCGTGCCCGCCTTCGGCCACACCGACGACGAGACCACGTTCGCGCTGCTCAGCGCGTTCACCGTCTTCGAACTGGCCCGCGAGGTGGCGACGGCGCGTCTGAAGAAGACCCGGCACGGCAGCCGTCTGGTCGCCAACGAGCAGACCATCGCGCACGCGGCCCGCAACCTGGTCCTCACCGAGGACTTCGATCTGCTCGGCCGCGTCGCCCGGTACGCCCGCGACATCCTGTCCGAGTACCCCGTCGAACACCTGGCGGCGCTCATCGGCGCCAAGCGCGTGACCGACTACAAGCAGGCCCTCGCCCTGCGCAACGTCCGGTCGATGGACGCCCCGGCCACCTACGGCTGGCTGCTGCTGCAGGACGCCCGCAACCGCGAGGTGCTGGGTGAGCTGACCAGCTTCGCCGAACTGTTCGCCACCCGCGCCGTCCCCGACATCGCCAAGACCATGCGCAGCGCCGCGCAGGCCTCGGCCGAAGCCCTCACCGACTCCGCGGCCCTGGCCGCGGCCGGCCCGAAAGTTGGTCAGCTCTGATGGAACTCCCCTACATCCCCTCCGACATCCCGTTCACCGGTGACCAGAAGGCCTGGTTCTCCGGGTTCATGGCCGGCCTGAACACCCGCATGGCCATGCCGACCGGCGTCGCCGAGGCCGCGCTGGCCGGCACCGCGACGTCGACCCTGGCCCCCGAGGGCGGCCCGGGCCCGCTGCTGATCGCCTACGGCACCCAGACCGGCAACGCCGAGATGATCGCCGAGCAGGCCGCCGAGGCCGCCGCCGGACTCGGTTTCAGCGTCCGCGTGGCCGACATGGGCGACCTGACCGTGGCCGACGTCGCCGCGGCGAGCAAGCTCCTCGTCGTCGTCTCGACGTACGGCGAGGGCGACATGCCCGACAACGCCGAGGACCTCTGGGAGCAGCTCGCCGACGACGCCGCTCCCCGCATGGAGGGCCTGCGGTTCGCGGTCTGCGGCCTCGGCGACTCCATCTACGACGGCTTCTGCCAGGCCGCCAAGAACCTCGACGGTCGGCTCTTCGAGCTCGGCGCGCAGCGCCTCGTCGACCGCGTCGAGTGCGACGTCGACTTCCAGCGTCCCGCCGACGCGTGGCTGCCCGGGGCGCTGCAGGCGCTCGCCGACGCCCCCGCGGCCGGTGCGGTCGCCGCGGCACCCGCACCGGTGGCCGCCGCGTCGTCGTCGTCGTCGGACAAGGTCAAGTGGGGCCGCAAGAACCCGTACCCGGCCACCATCCTGGCGAACTCGGTGCTGTCCGGCCCGACCTCGGCCAAGGAGGTCCGGCACCTGGTGATCTCGCTGGGCGACAGCGGCATCGAGTACCAGCCGGGCGACGGCATCAGCATCGTCGCCGAGAACGACGGCGCCCTGGTGGATCTGCTGCTGGCGCGCATCGGGGCCACCGGGGACGAGCTGATCACCGATCGCAAGGCGCAGCGCACCCTGCGCGAGGCGCTGACCAGCCACTACGAGATCAGCACGCCGTCGAAGTACCTCGTGGACTACGTCGCCAAGCGCACCGGCGACCCCGAGCTGACGCACCTGATGGAGACCGGCGACCCCGAAGCGCTCGACGCCTGGCTGTGGGGCCGCGACGTGCTCGACGTGCTCAACGTGGATCCGGCGATGACCATGTCGCCGGAGGAGCTGATCGGCGAGCTGCGTCCGCTGGCGCCGCGCGTGTACTCGATCTCGTCGTCGCCGGAAGCCCACAACGGCACCGTGCACATCACCATGGCGACCGTCCGCTACACCTCCGACAACCGGGAACGCGGCGGCGTCTGCTCCACCTACCTGGCCGATCGCCGCGGCGAGAACGACGAGGTGCAGGTCTACATCACGCCGAACAAGGCGTTCCGTCTTCCGCAGGACGACGCCCCGGTCATCATGATCGGTCCGGGCACCGGCATCGCGCCGTTCCGGTCGTTCCTGCACGAGCGGGCCGCACGCGGCGCCACCGGTGACAACTGGCTGTTCTTCGGCGACCAGCACCGCGACTCCGACTTCCTGTACGAGGCCGAACTGGACCAGTTCCTCTCCGACGGGCTGCTCTCCCGGCTGGACCTGGCGTTCTCCCGCGACCAGGAGCACAAGGTGTACGTGCAGGACCGGATGCGCGACCAGGGCGAGAACGTGTACCGCTGGCTCGAGCGCGGCGCCCACGTCTACGTCTGCGGCGACGCCAACCGGATGGCTCACGACGTGGACCAGGCGCTCACCGAGATCGTCGCCCAGCACGGCGGCATGGACGCCGAGAAGGCCGGACTCTACGTGAGCGACCTCAAGAAGGAGAAGCGGTACTGCCGCGACGTCTACTGAGTCCAGGCGTGTCCTGACCACGGCGTCCCGACCGTGACCGCAGGGGGCCCGACCTCGCCGATCCGGCGAGGTCGGGCCCCTCGCCGTCGTACCGCCGGAATCGGCCGGGGTACATTGCGACTATGACGACCGAAACCGAACGGCCCGCGGGCCGCGCCAAGAAGGTCCGCTGGTCCCGTCGCAACCCCTATGAGGCGCGCGTCGTCGAGAACACGCTGCTGACCTCGCCGGACAGCGACAAGGAGGTCCGCCACCTGGTGCTGGACGTCGCCGATGCGGGCCTCGAGTACGAGCCCGGCGACGCGGTGTCGGTGATGCCGACCAACTCCCCCGACCTCGTCGATGCCGTCATCGCGCGCCTCGGCGTCCCGCCGGAGACCGAGATCACCGACCGCAAGGGCTCGCAGACGCTGCGGAACGCGCTCACCCACGGCTTCGAGATCACCTCCGTCTCCCAGTACCTGCTCGACCACCTCGCGAAAGCCCTCGGCAATCCCGTCGCGCAGGCGCTGCTCGACGGCGAGCGCGCCGAACTCGACGCGTGGTCCCGCGGCCGCGATGTGCTCGACCTGCTCAACCTGGAACCCGACTGGTCGCCGACCCCCGAGGCGCTGCTGGCCGAACTCCGTCCGCTCGCCGCCCGCACGTACTCGATCTCGTCGTCGCCCCACGTGCACGCCGGCACCGTCCACCTCACCCCCGCCACCGTCCGCCACTTCGCCACCGAGGACTGGGGAGACGGCCGCGACCGCGGCGGCGCCGCCTCCACCTACCTCGCCGACCGGGTGGCGCCCGGGGACACCGTGGGGATCTACCTGACCCCCAACAAGAGCTTCCGCCTCCCCGAACCCGACACCGACATCATCATGATCGGCCCCGGCACCGGGATCGCCCCGTTCCGGGGCTTCCTGCACGAGCGCGCCACCGTCGGCGGCGACGGCCGCAACTGGCTCTTCCACGGCGCCCGGCACCGCGACCAGGACTTCCTCTACCGCGACGAGATCCACGAGCTGCACGCCGACGGGGTCCTCGACCGCCTCGACGTCGCCTTCTCCCGGGAACAGGAGGAGAAGGTCTACGTCCAGCACCTGATGGACGGCCACGGCGAGGACATCTACCACTGGCTGCGCGACGGCGCCGTGCTCTACGTGTGCGGCGACGCCGACGCGATGGCCAAGAGCGTCGACGACGCCCTGGTCCAGATCATCGCCCAGCACGAAGGCCTCGACGAGGCCGCGGCGCGGGAGAGGTTGAAGGAGATCCACGCCGAAGGGCGCTACCGCCGCGACGTCTACTGACCTCTCTGGTGTCTGGGGAGTCCACTCCTCCGTGTCGAGACTCCGCCGGGTCACCTCGTCATGCGCGCTTGGAACGCATCGCCTTGAGCTGTCTCAGATCCGGGTCCGCCGCCAGCTCCCGATACCGGTCGGAGCCCAGCGGGACGACGGCGATGCGGCCCTCGGCGTCGTAGTGGATGCCCCACCCGTAGCGCTTGCCGAGCGGTGACGCCCGCAGGCAGGCCTGCGACCTGCTGAAGAACTCCTCACGGGCGGCGGCGCGGTCGGCGGCCTCGATCCCCCGGCGCTGCGCGTAGACGTCGAAGAGGACGTCGTCGGAGGTGTGCTCGTACGGGTGCGCGGCGAGCATCGCGAACTGCAGTTCGGCGACCGACGGCGCCTTCTTCCCCGCGGGCGGCTCCTGCCCCGCACCGACCGGACAGTCCTCGGCGACGGAGAGGAAGGTGCTGGTGTAGTCGGTGGTTCCCATGCGTCCAGTGTGCGCCACCGGCTCGGCGCCCGCCCGCCGGTGTCGACGTGTCTCCTCCGGATGCGAGCGAGCCGCAGGCTGAGCCGGACCCGGAACGAAGTGACGAGTCCGTGTCGAAGCCCCGCTTCTCCAGGCGGCGGGGATCGTGGCGCTCGACTGACCCCGACCTCGCCGAAACACGGCGTCTCCCTCTCATCGGTGAGAGGGAGACGCCGGCGACGCTTCTGAGCCCTCCGCGGAATCTGGAGCCGGGGTACCCGTCTCGAAGCAGGCCGAGGACTGCCGAAGAAGCGTCGCCGGCGGCTCCCGACCTCAGAGAGCGGGACTCAGTCCTGGTCGGAGGTGCCCGGGGCCGTCTTCTGGACCTGCATGAGGAACTCGATGTTGTTCTTCGTCTTCTTCAGCTGCGAGATCAGCAGATCGATGGCCTGCTGGCTGTCCAGGCCGGCGAGGAGACGGCGCAGCTTGTGCACGATCGCGAACTCGTCGGGGCTGAGCAGCAGCTCGTCCTTACGGGTGCTCGACAGGTTGACGTCGACGGCCGGGAAGACGCGGCGCTCGGCGATCTTGCGGTCGAGTTTGAGCTCGGCGTTGCCGGTGCCCTTGAACTCCTCGAAGATCACCGTGTCACCGGTGGAACCGGTCTCCACCAGTGCCGACGCGATGATGGTCAGCGAGCCGCCGTTCTCGATGTTGCGGGCGGCGCCGAGGAACCGCTTCGGCGGGTACAGCGCGGTGGAGTCGACACCACCGGACAGGATGCGGCCCGACGCCGGGGATGCGTTGTTGTAGGCGCGGCCCAGGCGGGTGATCGAGTCGAGCAGCACGACGACGTCCTTGCCCTGCTCCACCAGGCGCTTGGCACGCTCGATGGCGAGCTCGGAGACGCTGGTGTGGTCCGACGGCGGGCGGTCGAAGGTGGAGGCGATGACCTCGCCCTTCACGCTGCGCTGCATGTCGGTGACCTCTTCGGGCCGCTCGTCCACCAGCACCACCATCAGGTGGCATTCGGGGTTGTTGGTGGCGATCGCGTTGGCGATGTCCTGCAGGATCGTGGTCTTGCCGGCCTTCGGCGGCGAGACGATCAGGGCGCGCTGGCCCTTGCCGATCGGCATGATCAGGTCGATCACGCGGGTGTCGAGACGCTCCGGCGTGGTCTCCAGGCGCAGCCGCTGGTTCGGGTACAGCGGGGTGAGCTTGGCGAACTCGGGGCGCTTCTTGGCCAGTTCGGGTTCGCCGCCGTTCACCGTGTCGAGGCGGACCATCGGGTTGAACTTCTGGCGGTTGTTGCCGCCGCCGGAGTTCTCGGCGCCCTCGCGCGGCACCTTCACCGCGCCGGTGATCGCGTCGCCGCGACGCAGACCGTAGCGGCGCACCATGTTCATCGAGACGTAGACGTCGTTCGGTCCGGCGAGGTAGCCGGAGGTGCGCACGAAGGCGTAGTTGTCCAGGACGTCGAGGATGCCGGCGACCGGTGCGACGGCGTCGCCCTCGTTCAGCTGCGGCTCGCCGCCTCCGCCCTCACCGCGGTCGCGGTTGCGGCGGTTGCGTTCGCGGAAACGACGGCCCCGGCGGCGACCGCCGCCTTCCCCGTCGTCGTCGCCGTTCTGGTTCGCCCCGCCCGGATTCTGGTTCTGACCGCCCTGGTTGCGGTTGCCGCCCCGGTTGTCGCCGTTCTTGTTGTTGCCGTCGTTCTTGCCGTCGCCGCCCTTGGCGTCCGACTGCTTCTCGCCCTGGCCCTGCTTCTCGCCCTGGCCGTCGCGCTGTCTACCGTTCTCGCGGTTGTTCTCGCCGCGCTCACCGCGGTTCCGTTCACGACGGCGCTCGCCGCCCTGTTCGGTCTTCTCGCCGGTGGTCTTCTCACCCGCGTTCCTGTCCTTCGCGGACTGCTCTCTCGCGGGCTTGTCGGCGCCGTTCTTCTCGGCGGGCGACGACTCGTTCGAGGTCTTCTCACCGCCGGACTTCGCGGGCTGCTCGTCCGCCCGCACCGGCTCCGCGGCGCCCTGACCTGCAGACTTCCCCTCATTCGAGGTGGTATCCGCGGTCTTCTCGGCCTTGACCGCCTCGGTCTTCTCAGGCTGAGTCCTGGGGGCCTCGGTCTTCGGGGTCTCAGTCTTCGAGGTCTCGTTCTTCGAGGTCTCGGCCTTCGGCGTCTTCGCCTTCGGGGCCTCGGTCTTCGGGGCGCTCGCGGGGGCGCCGCCGCTCTGGTGCGTGCGGATCGCGTCGATCAGGTCTCCCTTACGCATTCCCGAGATGCCCCGGATACCCAGCTCACCTGCGAGAGTGCGCAATTCGGGCAGCAGCATCGCCGACAGCCCACGCTTGGCGGTCTTGGGAGCACTCACGTCCGTATCGGTCACGGATGTCCTTTCGTTCCGGCGGCAGATACCGCCGGGTGCCACTGAAGAACCAGTGGTACGGGAATTCTCAATTGCTCTGCCGCGGCGAGAAGGTCGCTACCGGTGCGCTGATGCTCGGAAAGGCCGGCCGCATCGGTGACTGCCGAAGAAGCGAGATGAGACATCTGCGCGGCGGAACGCTCCCAGTGTAGCACCGACTGTTCACGGGTCCGCCGATCAGGCGTGGTGTGCGACGCCTTCGCCGATCGGCAGCTGCGTCATGGCGAATCCGTGTTCCGCCGCGAGCGCCGCCTCGGCGTCCCCGAGCGAGTCGGTTCCCAGCACCACCACCGACGGGCCGGCGCCCGAGACCGTCGCCGCGTGCCCGAGGGCCCGGAGCTGTGCGATCAGCGCCGTGGTCTCCGGCAGCGCCGGAGCCCGATACCCCTGGTGGAGGCGATCCTGCGTCGCCTCGAACAGGCATCCCGGATCGGCGGTCAGCGCGACGACGACCAGCGCGGTCCGGCTCAGATTGAACACCGCGTCGGTCATGGTCACGGACTCGGGCAGCAGCCCGCGGGTCACATGCGTGGACGACTCGGTCTGCGGCACGAAGGCGGTGGCCACCACGTCGTCGTGCAGGTCGAGATGCCGAGCGAAGTAACCGCCCTCGCCGTCCATCCAGGTCACGACGGCACCGCCGAGCACGCTCGCCGCCGCGTTGTCGGGGTGTCCCTCGAACTCGCTGGCGAGCTGGACCAGCTCGGCGTCGGTGAGTGCGGCACGACGGCCGTCGGTCGCCATGAGCGCCGAGGCCGCCCCCAGCCCACCGACGACGGCGGCGGCGGACGAACCGAGACCCCGCGAATGCGGGATCGCGTTGGCGCACTCGAGGTGCAGGCCCGGCGCGCCGACACCGGCGAACTCGAAACCGCGGACCACCGCGCGCGCCACCAGATGGCTCCCGTCACGGGGTACGTCGTCGGCGGCCTCACCGGAGGCGTCGACGGTGATGCCGCTCTCGGTGACCGTCACCGTCACGACGTCGTACACGCCCAGTGCGAGACCGAGGCAGTCGAATCCGGGGCCGAGGTTGGCCGTCGAGGCGGGGACGCGGACGGTCGCGGTGAGTCCCGGTTCGAGCCGGATCTCCGCGTCCGGCGCACCGATCTGGGCGGCAGAGGTGGCGCTCATCGACATCGACTATCCCACGCCGAGCGCGCCGGCGACCGCCATCGGGTCCACCGGGATCGCCTCCACCTGCGGCATGTCGCGCAGCGCGGTGTCGGGGTCCTTGAGGCCGTTGCCGGTCACGGTGCAGACGACGAGCGAGCCGGGCTTCACCCAGCCCTCGGCGTGGCTCGCGAGCAGGCCGGCGACGCTGGCCGCCGACGCGGGCTCCACGAAGACGCCCTCCCGGCCGGCGATCAGCCGGTAGGCCTCGAGCAGCTTCTCGTCGGTGGCCGCCCGGAACATGCCGTCGGACTCCTCCTTGGCGGCGACGGCCTGGTTCCAGCTGGCCGGGGCGCCGATGCGGATGGCGGTGGCGATGGTCTCCGGGTTGCTCACCGGCTTGCCGAGCACCAGCGGCGCCGCACCCGCGGCCTGGGTGCCGAGCATGCGCGGCAGCGAATCGGTGATGCCGTCCTCACGGTACTCCTTGTAGCCCTTCCAGTACGCGGTGATGTTGCCCGCGTTGCCCACCGGCAGCGAGTGGATGTCCGGGGCCCGGCCGAGGACGTCGACGATCTCGAACGACGCCGTCTTCTGGCCTTCGATGCGGGCCGGGTTCACCGAGTTGACCAGCTCGATCTCCGGGAAGTCGGCGGTCACCTTGCGGGCCAGCTCCAGGCAGTCGTCGAAGTTGCCCTGCACCTGGATCACCTTGGCGCCGTGCATCACGGCCTGGGCCAGCTTGCCCATCGCGATCTTGCCCTCGGGGATGAGGACGGCGCTGGTGATCCCGGCGCGGGTGGCGTACGCGGCGGCCGAGGCGGAGGTGTTGCCGGTCGACGCGCAGAGCACGGCGCGCTTGCCGTTGTTCACCGCGGTGGTGACGGCCATCGTCATGCCGCGGTCCTTGAACGAACCGGTCGGGTTCAGGCCCTCCACCTTGAGGTACACCTCGCAGCCGGTGAGCTCGGAGATGTGCGGGGCGGGCACCAGCGGGGTGCCGCCCTCCAGGAGGGTCACGATCTTCCAGTCGTCCCCGACCGGCATGCGCTCGCGGTAGGCCTCGATCAGGCCCGGCCAGCCGCGGTGGATCGGCGTACGGGGGTCGTTACTCATTGCTTCCCTCCAGGCGGAGCACGCTGGACACCTTGATGACGGAGTCCATTTCTTCGAGTGCCGCGACCGTCTCGGACTGCGCCCGGTCGGCGGCACGATGGGTGACGATGATCAGGCGCGCATCCTCGCCCGCGCCCTCCTGGCGCATGGCGGAGATGCTGACGCCCTTCTCGGCGAACGCGCCGGAGACCTGGGCCAGGACCCCGGGCCGGTCGGCGACCCGCATCGAGACGTAGTAGCGGGTGGGGACGTCGTCGATCGAGGCGACCGGCAGCGACGCGTACGTCGACTCGAGCGGTCCGCGGCCGCTGTAGACGCGGTTGCGGGCGGCCATCACCAGGTCGCCCATCACGGCGGCGGCGGTCGGGGCGCCGCCGGCGCCCTGCCCGTAGAACATCAGCCGGCCGGCGTTCTCCGATTCGACGACGACGGCGTTGAACGCGCCGTTCACCGCGGCGAGCGGGTGCTCCAGCGGGATCAGCGCCGGGTACACGCGCGCCGAGATCCGCTCGTTCCCGTCGTCGTTGAGCCGTTCGCAGATGGCGAGCAGTTTGACGGTGCAGTCGAACTTGGCGGCCGCCTCGAGGTCGGCGGAGGTGATCTCGGTGATCCCCTCGCGGTAGACGTCGTCGGCGGTGACCCGCGAGTGGAACGCGATGGAGGCGAGGATCGCGGCCTTCGCGGCCGCGTCGTAGCCCTCCACGTCGGCGGTCGGATCGGCCTCGGCGTAGCCCAGACGACCGGCCT
Organism: Gordonia sp. (in: high G+C Gram-positive bacteria); assembly: GCF_047600385.1. Lineage (GTDB taxonomy): Bacteria > Actinomycetota > Actinomycetes > Mycobacteriales > Mycobacteriaceae > Gordonia. The sequence goes on from NZ_JASGKZ010000001.1 coordinate 3,834,713, forward strand.
CGGCGAGCACCTCGGCGTAGTCGGCGCCGGTCTCGGCCATCGCCGAGAGGATGAAGTTGGTGGTGCCGTTGACGATGCCGGCGACGCGGTTCACCGAATCGCCCGCGAGCGACTGGGTGAGCGGACGGATCACCGGGATCGCGCCGGCGACGGCGGCCTCGAAGTACAGGTCCACGCGGTTACGGGCGGCGGCCTCGGAGAGCTCCCCGGCGTGCGCGGCCATCAGCGCCTTGTTCGCGGTGACCACCGACTTGCCCGACTCCAGCGCCGCCAGGATCAGCTGCCGCGGCGGCTCGATGCCGCCGATCAGCTCGACGACCACGTCGACGTCGTCCCGGGCGACCAGCGCCGCCGGATCGTCGGTCAGCAGCGCCGGATCGACCACCGGACGCGGCTTGGCGGTGTCGCGGACGGAGACGCCGCGCAGCACGACGGGCGCACCGACGCGAGCCCGCATGTCGTCGGCCTTCTCGATCAGGATGCGGACCACCTCGGTGCCCACATTGCCCATTCCCAGAACGGCGATGCCGATCGGGCGTTCGTCGTTCGGGTTGTTCACAGAGTCGCTCATTCGCCACTCACCTCCAGGCTCAGGAAGTCTTCGACGGTCTCCCGCCGCAGGATCGGACGGGATCGTCCGTCGGCCACCGCCACCACCGCGGCACGCGGCTGCATGTTGTAGCGGCTCGACATGGAATAGCAGTATGCCCCGGTCGCACCGACCGCGAGCAGATCGCCGGGCACCAGGTCCGCGGGCAGCCAGCAGTCGCGGATCACGATGTCGCCGCTCTCGCAGTGCTTGCCCACCACGCGGCACACGACGGCGTTCGACGACGACTCGCGGGAGACCAGCCGGACGTCGTACTCGGCCTCGTAGAGCGCGGTGCGGATGTTGTCGCTCATGCCGCCGTCGACGGACACGTAGCGGCGGGTGGCCCCGCCGTCGAGGGCGACGTCCTTGATGGTGCCGACGCGGTACAGCGTGACGCCGGCCGGACCGGCGATGGCGCGGCCGGGTTCCACGGCGATGGTCGGCATCGGCAGGCCGAGCGCCTTCGACTCCCGCTCGACGATCACCGCGAGCGAGTCGGCCAGCGTCGTCACCGGCAGCGGGTCGTCGCCCGGCAGGTACGAGATGCCCAGGCCGCCGCCGAGATCCAGGAGCCGGATCTGCGACGTCTTCTCGACGCCGAACTCGGCGACCACCTCGGCCAGCAGACCCAGGACGCGGTGCGCGGCCAGTTCGAAGCCGTCGATCTCGAAGATCTGCGACCCGATGTGGCTGTGCAGACCCACCAGGCGCAGGTGGTCGGTGGCGAACACCGCGCGCACCGCCTCCATCGCGGCGCCGCCGGAGAGCGCGAAACCGAACTTCTGGTCCTCGTGCGCGGTCGCGATGAACTCGTGGGTGTGCGCCTCCACGCCCGGGGTGACCCGGACCAGGACGTCGGCGACGAGGCCGCGGTCGCCGGCGATCCGGTCCAGGCGCTCGATCTCCGTCATCGAATCGATGACGACGTGCTCCACCCCGGCGTCGAGCGCGGCGGCCAGCTCGGCCTCGCTCTTGTTGTTGCCGTGCACGGCGATCCGCTCGGCGGGGAACCCGGCGCGCAGCGCGATCTCCAGTTCGCCGCCGGTGGCGACGTCGAGCGAGAGGCCCTCGGCGGCGACCCACTTGGCCACCTGCACCGACAGGAACGCCTTGGACGCGTAGTGCACGCGGCCGTACGGCGCGAAGGCCGCCTGGATCTCGGCGCACCGGGCCCGGAAGTCGGCCTCGTCGTAGACGAACAGCGGCGTGTCGTACCGCTCGGCGAGCGCGCTCGCGGCGACCCCGGCGAACTCCACCTCGCCGTCGGCGTTGCGGGAGGTGTTGCGGGGGAAGACCTTCGCCGGGATCTCGGCCATCGCCTCGGGCGAGCTCGGCCGCTCGGCGAGGTGCGGGGCGGCGAGGATCGCGGCGTGACGGGGACCTGCGGGGTGTGCCATGAGTGTTCCCTACATCCGTTCCGGGGCGCCGACGCCGACCAGTTCCAGACCGTTCGCCAGCACCTGCCGGGTGGCGGCGCACAGCGCGAGACGTGCGCGGTGCACGTCACCGGCCTCGTCGTCGCCCTGCGGCAGCACCCGGCAGCGCGAGTAGAAGCGGTGGTACGACCCCGCCAGCGACTCCAGGTAGCGCGGGATCCGGTGCGGTTCGCGCAGCTCGGCGGCGGTGGCGACGACGTCGCCGAAATCGCCGAGGGTGCGGATCAGCTCGCCCTCGGCGGGGTCGGTCAGCAGATCCAGGCGGGCCTCGTCGGCGGCGAGCCCGAACTCGGCGGCGTTGCGGGCCAGCGCGCACAGCCGCGCGTGGGCGTACTGCACGTAGTAGACCGGGTTCTCCGCAGACTGCTTGCGCAGCAGATCCAGGTCGATGTCGATGTTGACGTCGATCGACGACCGGATCAGCGCGTAGCGGGCGGCGTCGACGCCGACGGCCTCCACGAGATCGTCGAGGGTGATGACGGTGCCGGCCCGCTTGCTCATGCGGACGGGCTTGCCGTCGCGCACCAGGTTCACCATCTGGCCGATCAGGACCTCGACGCTCTCGGCGTCGTAGCCGAGCGCGGCCGCGGCGGCCTTGAGCCGGACCACGTAACCGTGGTGGTCGGCGCCGAGCATGTAGATCAGATGGTTGAAGCCGCGGTCGTGCTTGTCCTTGAGGTAGGCGATGTCGCCGGCGATGTAGGCGGCGTTGCCGTCGCTCTTGAGGACCACCCGGTCCTTGTCGTCGCCGTAGTTGGTGGACCGCAGCCACCAGGCGCCGTCGGCCTCGTAGAGGTTGTCGCTCGCCTTGAGTTCGGCGATCGCCCCGTCGACCAGACCGCGGTCGAACATCGAGTTCTCGTGGGTGTAGACATCGAAGTCGGTGCCGAACTCGTGCAGCGTGCGCTTGATGTGGTCGAACATCAGGTCCACGCCGGTGGCGCGGAAGGTCTCCAGGCGCTCGTCCTCGGGCTGATCGAGCACATCGGGGTGCCGTTCGACGACGGTCGCGGCGATGTCGTCGATGTACTCGCCCGCGTACCCGTCCTCGGGGGTGGGCTCCCCCAGCGCGGAGGCCAGCAGGGACCGGGCGAAGCGGTTGATCTGCTCGCCGTGGTCGTTGAAGTAGTACTCGCGGGTCACCGCGGCGCCGCGGGCGGCCAGCACGCGGCCGAGGGCGTCGCCGACGGCGGCCCAGCGGGTGCCGCCGAGGTGGATGGGGCCGGTCGGGTTGGCCGAGACGAACTCCAGGTTCACCACGGAGTCGGCGAGTTCGTCGCCGCGCCCGTAGGCGGCGCCCCGGTCCAGGATCGTCGCGACGGTGGCGTTCTGGGCGGCTGCGGCCAGACGCAGGTTCACGAATCCCGGACCGGCGAGGTCGGCGTCGGCGATGCCGTCGGACCGGCGCAGCTCCTCGACGAGCCACCCGGCGAGTTCGCGGGGGTTCACGCCCGCCCGCTTGCCCAGCTGAAGTGCGATGTTGGTGGCGTAATCGCCGTGCTCGGGGTTGCGCGGACGCTCCACCACCACGGTCTCGGGCACGAGCGAGCCGTCCAGACTGTGCGCCTGGAATACGGCCAGCGTCGCGGCACGGATCAATGCAGCGAGATCGGTGGGAGTCACGGTTCCCCATCCTATTGTGACGCGGCGGTCCGGCGACAATCGGGCCGCGCCGGATCGCCCGGCCCCGCGCTCGAAGCCGGTATCCCCGCACCGGAGCGGACGGGAGGGGCAACGCTCCCCCAGCGGTACCGGCCGGGACCACGGCCTCAACTCTGCCGCGAGTACTCCGAGGCCTCCCGGACCAGCTCGGGTGACGGCGTCACGCCCGTGTAGAGCGCGAACTGCGCGGCGGCCTGACCGGCGATCACCGCGTCGCCGCTGATCACCGGCTTCCCGGCCGCCTGGAAGCGCTGCACCAGCGGGGTGTCCGACGGGAACGCGACCACGTCGAGACCGGCCCGTGCCGCGTCGACCGTCGCCGCCGGGAACGGCAGCTCGGCCCCGCCGGATACGCCGCCCGCCATGCCGATCGGGGTGGCGTTCACCAGGAGGTCGTAGCGGTCGTCGTCGTTCAGGTGTGTGCGGTGGGCGAAGCCGTAGCGTCCGGCCAGGTCGGTTCCGGTGACGGTGTTCCGCGCGACGACGGTCACGTCCCCGAATCCGGCGTCTCGCAGCACCGCGACCACGGCCTTCGCCATGCCGCCGCTGCCGGCGACCGCGACGCGCCACGCCCGGTCGAAGCCCGATTCGGCGAGCAGGTCCGCGACCGCCTGGTAGTCGGTGTTGTACGCGTGGAGCACGCCGTCCTCGTTCACGATCGTGTTGACCGACTCGATCGCGGCCGCCGACGGCTCCAGCACGTCCACCAGGTCGATCACCGCCTCCTTGTACGGCATGGACACCGCGGCGCCGCGGATCGGCAGGCCGCGGATCCCGGCCACCGCGGCGGCGATGTCGGCGGGGGCGAACGCCTTGTAGACGTAGTTCAGGCCGAGCGCGTTGTAGAGGAAGTTGTGAAAGCGCGTCCCGATGTTCGACGGTCGGGCCGCCAGCGAGACGCAGAGGACGGTGGCGGAGTCGAGGGCGCGGGCGTGCGGCGGATCGAGCGGCTCGGTCATGTTCCCGAGGTTAGGACACCGGCGGATCGCACCGAAGCACTCCGACCGGCATGGCATGATCAGCCGCACGCGTGAGAGCGGATCCGCCGCCCCGACACACGACGCCCCAATGCATGACGGAGAGCAGTGACCATGACCGACAGGACCGTCGCCGAACAGCTGCTCAATGCCCAGGTCACGTGGATCATCGCGCGGGCGACCGGGGACGAGCTCCCCGGGCTCGTCACCCAGGTGGTCGACGACGTGCTGGCCGCCGCCGAGAAGCTCACCATCGGCGAACTGGTCGATCCGGAGGAGATCAAGAAGATCGCCCGGACCGGGGCGAGCCGGATCCCGCCCAGTGCCGCCGCCACCACGCTGGTCGAGGCGGGCGCACAGATCGTCCACGACAACCCCGCGGGCGAATACACCCTCGGCGAGCTGATCGACCGCGACAACGTCGCCCGTCTCACCGACGAGGTCCTGGCCCTCACCCCGGTCGCCGAACGGATCCTCGACGAGCTCACGTCCAGTCCGCTCACCGCGTCCCTGGCCTCCCGCTTCGTCAGCCGCATCGTGAACGACGTGGTCGCGGGCAACCGCGCGATGGCCGAGAAGATCCCCGGCGTCGGATCGCTGGTGTCGTTCGGCGCGGGAGCTGCGGGCAAGATGATCGGCAAGGCCGGTGAGCAGGTCGGCGACCTCTTCGAGGGCACCGCCGCCAAGGGCGCCGAGTTCATGATGGGCCGTCTCAACAAGATCATCGTCGCCACGCTCAACGATCCGCAGACGCGCACCGCGGTGCTCGAGGTGTACGACATGTACGCCGATCGGCCGGCCGGGAGCCACGATTCGCTGATCTCGCTCGACGACGCGCAACGCCTCGGCGGTCTGGGCCAGGACATCGTGATCGCCGCCGCCGTCAGCGATCCGGTGCTGTCGTTGATCGACGCCTTCGTCGACGGCTTCTTCGACACCTACTCCGGGCATCCGGCGGCGGTGGTGTTGGAGGACGTCGAACTGCACCGCGACGACCTCCTGGAGCACGCGAACGCCCTCGCGCCGCGCGTGCTGCAGGCCGCCGTCGACAGCGGCGAACTGGAACGCGCGGTGCGCGCGCAGCTCGCCCCGTTCTTCTCCTCACCCGAGGTCGAAGCCATCCTCGGCGGCTGAGTCCGGCGCCGGACGCGACCGCCGCCGGGTACGACTCTCCGCGGTCAGGACTCGAACTCCTTCACCTGGCGGGCGACGTTCTCCCGGTACGTCGCCATGCACTCGTCGTAGGACGGGATCGGGGTGCCGCCGTCGGCGAGCGCCCGCTCCACCGACAGGGCGACGGTGTCGAGCAGACCGTCCAACGTGACGTCGTGCGGCCCGGGTGCGGTCTCGAAGGCGCCCGCGGTCCAGAGCCGGGTCATCGTGGGATACCGCTCCGAGTCGAAGTACTTCTCCCAGAACTCCGCCGTGGAGCGCCAGTACTGCTCGTAGTCGACGCCCTGATCGCGGGCGTCGGCCTCCTCGGCGGCGACCGATCCGGCGAGTCCGACGACGAAGTTCTGCACCACGCCGAGCACCTCGGTGACCTGTCTGGCCGACAGCCCGGTGTCGACGAGGGTCCGGAAACCGGCCTCCTCGACGTCGATCACGTGCGGGCCGAGCGGGAGGCGCCAGGAGTTGACCCGGGCGAGCCACGGATGTCGGCGGAAGAGCTGCCAGAGTCCGCGGGCGTGCTGTTCGAGGGCCTCGCGCCACGGGGCGTCGTCGTCGGCGAACCGGAAGTCCGCGTAGGCGCGGTCGATCATCGCGTCCAGGAGTTCGCGCTGACTGCCGACGTGCGTGTACAGCGTCATGGCGCCGACGTCCAGTTCGCGGGCCACCGCGCGCATCGACGTCGCTTCGAGTCCCTGCGCGTCGGCGAGGACGATCGCCGCGTCGACCACCTGCGCGCGCGTCACCTTGGCCGGTCGGCCCCGCGTGCCCGCCGACGGCGGATCCCACAGTGCCGCGATCCGGCGTCTCACCTCGTCGAGCGACTCCGCTTCCGGGACCACCGATCCTCCTCGTCCTTCGATTCCGTACAGCATACGGCGCCGATCGCACACCGTTCTCCGGCTCAGACCTGCGCCGCGGACGTCGGCGACGACGCTGCGCGACCGGTACACCGTGCCGTGTGCGACGGGTCGACGTCGTTCCGTCGTGCATTCAGTGGCGCCGCGGGTCGGTGCGCCCCGTGAGTCAGTACCACGACGTCCGGCCGAAACCCAGCCGTTGCCGGAACGCCTCGATCTCCTGCCCGCTCGGCTCCGGCACCTCGGGTCGACGGATCGGAGCACCGAGCGGATCGACCGTCTCGTCGACGTAGCGCTCACACCATCGGATCCACTCGTCTGCGGCCGCGCGCCCGTCGTCGTCGACGAGGTCGGCGGCCCGGGACCGCATGGCAGCCAGATATCTGCGCAGCCGCTCGGCGTCCTCCCAGGCCGCGGCGTCCCGCTTCAACCGTTCCCCCGTGGCGTGTTCGACATACGCCGCCCGCGCCTGAGCGTTCTCGCGTTCGATCCGCTCGGCCCGCTCCTCCTCGGCGATCCGGCGTTCTTCGGCCCTTCTGGCCTCGGTCATCGCCGATCTGCTGATCGCGGCGAGGACGTCCCCGAGCTTCTCCTCGGCACACAGCCGCTTCTTGGTGTCACCCCATTCCTTGTCGTGCCCGGCGGCTCCGTAGGTGACGAGTGCCAACCGTTCCGAGGGCGTGTCGTCGTACGTCCGGTAGTGCCGCCAGCCTCGTCTCTCGGTGTCCTCCGTCTCCTGTCTCGTCGGCACGTGCTTCGTCCGATCGAGGTACTGCTTGATGCCGATGTCGCAGCTTCCGCCGTCCGGCGTGGTCAGGCGGAGGAGGCCCTTCGACGTCTCCCGCTGCGCGTATCGACCGGAGTCCGTCGCGGATTTCACACACTCGACCGTGAATCCACGGGCTTCCGCCTCCTTGGCGAGGCAGTGGAGAAGCAGCATCGCGCGCCGCTGATGTTCCTTGCTGATCCTGTCGAGTCGTCCGCTGGAACGCAGGTCGGCCACCGCCGGGTGCCACCGTCCGATGCGCTCCCTGCCGGCCACCTCCGTCGGCGTCTCCGTACGCCACGTCGCCACGTCGACGAGGCGGATCCGCAGACGACCGCGCTCACCGGTGCCGGAGACGAGCACCTCATGACCGGCCGGCGCCACCTCGTAGCGGTTGATCGTGCTCGCGAGTTCGAAGCATTCTCATCGGCTCGTCGGTCCGGCGATCGATGACGCCGCCCGCCGCCGTCAACTCCGCCAGCAGTTCCCGGCTCGGCCCGAGATCCGGCGGCGGTTCCTTCGGCGCGGCCGGCTTCGGTCGCGAACGAGGTCGCCGATTCTGTTCCCGCGCCCTGGTCGACGCGTCGGCAGCAGGCTCGCTCGCGGTCGAACGACGACGTCTCGGCTCCCAGTGTCCCTCGGGATACTCCCCGTGTTCGAGGTAGTACGTTCCGGCCGGAAGCAGCGTCGCCCGCCAGATGCCGCCCTTCTTCGACACCGTGACGAGCCGCCGGCTCACCAGCGCCGTCGTCGACGTCTTGTAGGCGTGTCCTTCCCAGCGTCCTTCCGGACAACCGTCACCGATCCAGCGCAGCAGTTCGAGCTGGCGATCGTGGAGCGGATCCTTGAGGGACATTCCAGCGCCTCGCTTTCCGAGTCACCTCACCGTAACCCCGCAGGACGGAGGGGACGCCCGGATCGAAACCCGCCGTGGACGCCAGGGGCGCCCCGGCTCGTTGCAGCCGGTCCCGTCCACCGGATACCTTGCCCCCATGGCCCTAAAAGTAGTGACAACCCACGTCGACGACCTCACCGGTGAGGAGTTGACCGCAGACCAGCGCAAGACCGTCACCGTCGGACTCAACGGCAAGACCTGGAAGCTCGACGTCAGCGAGGAGTCCCGGAAGGTCGTCATGGACACGATCGCCGAATGGACGAAGGATGCCGAGCTCATCACGAAGCCGGCGAGCTCCGCCCCCAGCGGCACGAGCGCCGACCGCAAGGCTCAGCTTCAGGCGATCCGCGAGTGGGCGAAGAAGCAGGGCATGGAGGTCAGCGACCGCGGCCGGATCCCCACGGAGGTCGAAGAAGCGTTCAACGCGGCGCACTGACCTGTCGGCTGCGCTCTCGGGCTCCGCGACCCGGCCGGCCGATCGCACACGGCGGCGACACGCTGTTGACAAGGTGATTCACCATTTCGACCACGGCGGGTGCGTCCCGGGACCGTCCGTCCCGGAGCTGCGGAACAAGCCGGACGACGACGCGTAGCCGACCCGGAACGACGACGCGACCCTCACCTGCATGTCGCGGGTGAGGGTCGCTTCGTGTCGTACGACTCCACGGACAGCACCCGGTGGGCGGCGGTCTCCGGTCCAGTCCCAGGTCCAGTGACGATTCCAGTCTCACGATGTCGCAACGGCGTGTCAGCACCTGCGCGCGGGTGCTGGGCCGCAGATGCGAAACACCCCCTGGTCTGCACGTTCATGCTGTGACCAGGGGGTGTCGAGTGCTCTTGCTTGAGGTGATTTCAAGTCTTCCACCAAAGTTAATCCAGCTGGCGGCCAAGGTGCCATCCCCAGAGCGACCGGCGATCGCGCACCAGGTAACGATACCGCAACGCAAGATTCGTCCGCAGCGACGACTCAACCCTGACGAAGTCGCCCTCCTGCTGGCCGACTACACGAGCGGAGCCTCGCTCGGCGAGCTGGCGAAGCGCTACGGCGTCCACCGCTCGACGGTGTCGCTGCACCTCGACAGGAACGATGTCACACGACGCCCATCACGCAGGTTCGAAGGCGAACACCTTGAACGACTCATCGCCGAGTACCGGTCGGGACTGTCCACTGAAGCACTCGGACGCAGGTACGGGGTCGCAGGAAGTACGGTTGCACGGACATTGAGGCGGGCAGGACTTGAAATGCGATAAGTCGTCCGATCGAAGCCTCTTCGGCAGTAGCAACACACTCGAAACCCAGGTGAAGCCCTCGACTATCACCGATACTTCTCAGATTTGGGGTGCAAGCATTTCTCTGACTCGTTGCAATCAGGCCCACCTACCGGATACCTTGCCCACATGGCTCAAAAAGTAGTAACCACCTACGTCGACGACCTCACCGGTGAAGAACTGACTGCGGACCAACGCAAGACGGTCACCGTTGGACTCAACGGCAAGACCTGGAAGCTCGATGTCAGCGAAGCCTCACGCCAGACCGTCATCGACACCATCGAGCAGTGGACGAAGGACGCTGAACTTATCACGAAGCCAGCAAGCTCCGCCCCCAGCGGCACGAGCGCCGATCGCAAGGCTCAGCTTCAGGCGATCCGTGCATGGGCGAAGCAGCAGGGTATGGAGGTTAGTGAGCGTGGGCGGATCCCGGTAGAGGTTGAGGACGCGTTCAACGCTGCGCACTAATTTAACCGCTGTAACTTTTCCGAGAAATCAAAACACTAAGCCTCCGGCTCCCAAAGGGATATTTTTCCCTGAAAATCAGGATGCAACAAAGAATAAACCTTTGCCGCATTCTTAGTGACAATCGCAACGCTATGCCTAGCTCTAGTTGCGGCCACATAAAATCCGCACGCCGACTTTGCCGCCAGTGGCTTATGTGATTTTAGGAGATCCACAACAGGACCGGTGGCAACTATAATCACTCGATCCCTTGTGATCCCTTTGGATTTACCAAATGTTTGAACCTCGCCATCAGGAAGAAGGCGATTACTCTTTCTCGACCAAAGCACGGTAGGGGATTCGGGCCAGTTCGCGGCATAGGCTAATAGATGTAAATCATCAACAAGAAAAACTCCATCATGGCCAGTTACTTCAACCTGCCTTGAGATGGTGCAAGGAAGATTAAGAGCGGGGTCATGGATTAGGTCCGAGAAGTTTGCAATATCCTGATTGAATCGAGTAGTCACATCACTCGGAACAATCCGACACAGGCCAGCATCGGACTGATTCCTAAACCACTCCACGAGCTTAACCCCTCGATAGCTTTGGTTGAGCCGATCCGACTGCGATGTACTCAATACCGACTGTCGCACATCTCCAACTATCAGCATGTCGATGTCCGACTCCATCATTGCTTTGAGAATTTCAAGATCATTCCCGACTAGATCCTGAAATTCATCAATATAAATCTTGTCGTAGATTTTTTCGAGGCGCTTAATTGGAGCACCATTCGTTGCAGTGATGACTTTTTTCGCGAGCAGGGCGAGCCTTATGCTGTAGGGTTGATGTTCGTCATTTAAGTAATATTTCCAACCCCCACGATTACGCGGAATTCCCCCCGCACTTTCGACAAAGCAAAGACCTCGGGGGATTATATCTGAAAACACCTCAGGGAGATATGGTCTGACAATATGCCTAACAAGAAACGAGAACCATCCCATCGTCTCATGCTCACTTGCAAGTTGTCCCGGAGTGCGCAAGATAATCTCAGCCTGCGCCTGCTGAGTAAATGTCAATGCCAGTGAAGTAGTTCCATGAGTTTGTGCGGAGATTTTATTAACAATCTCTGCAGTCTTGCCACTGCCAGCAACTGCAAGCCTTACCTCAGTCGACATCGATGAACTCGATTGCGTCCTTGAAGTACTGCGGCCATTCAAGATCTAGCTCCGACTGGGCTACTTGCCAAGCCCATTCTGTCTTGTCATTGCTCATGGCGGCAACCACATCATCACCGTCTTTAAGTTCAAGAAGATTTTTAAGTTTCGTCATATTATCGCCTGCCTTTGCAACTTGAGGCTCCAGAGTTTCACCGAGATCCACTTTACCTATGAAGAGTTCCCTCTTCCCATCTTCAAGGAACTTGGCGGCCGCTTTCCTCCAGTGCTCAGGATCCTTGTTGTCGTTATCTCGAAGAACGGCCATCTTACGACCCATCGCCTTGCCAAGTTCTAGCGCACGCTTACCGCGTGTACCAAGTGTAATGACATCGATTCCCTTCATTCGCGGCTCAACCCCGTTAATCTTCTTGTACGCAAGGTTAAAGATCATCTCATCCGAGGGTCCCTCTACAACAACGACCTTACTTGCGAGAGCAAGCCTAAGTGTGTCGTATCCAGACTGCTTTTGAAAGTACGAAATAGTATCCTCGGAAATCTCAGGAATCCCTAGCCTGACAATTCTTGCCTCGTGCATGAGATGAAGAAAACCGAGGCCAAGTCTATTTAAAACGAAGGAGCTATGCGTTGTAATAAAAAGTTGCCTCCCTCCGGCAAGTGACCTAATCCTCTCAATCACTATCTGCATTTGCGTATGGGAAAGATGATTCTCAGGTTCCTCAACTAGCGCAAACTGCGAGTGATCAGCAGCGCGACTCATCGCAAGCGCTATCTTGGTAGAGACCTGACGCCCCTGACCAAGCATTGAGAATGGGGTATCCTCGATATGAGGAACAACAGCAGTATCCCAGTTCGCCCCTGCGCCCTGATCCATCTGCAAACTAACCCCAAACGATTCATCCTGACTCTCAATCCGCTGATTGACCTCTCTCAGGATTTTATTGTTGATTTCCGCTTTTGCCGATCGGTGAGCAATAGCAATTTTTGCACCTTCTTGAGGTGAAACAAATTCTCGAATCAATTCCCGGAGTTTATAGTCGATTCCCGAATATGTCGTTGAGGTATCACTGTTCACTAGTGCGAAACCAAGTCCGCGCGGCTGTCGAGTAACAACTTCACCGGAAAAATCAAGCCAGGAGACTGCAAATAAATCCGTAGGAATAAGCCTCGGAAGTTCTTTGCTATCGAGGTACTCTTTCAGTTCATCGGAATGATCGGGGTCGGGCTGGACTCGCATGCGAAGCCCAGGGCAATCCTCCTTAATGGAATTATTAATTCCGCGGAGTCGCTCAACCCCCGAAGTGTCCTGATTGAAGAATATTTCAATGTCAATTTCAGGCAAATCTGGAGATTTCCCACCCTCTATGGCATCAAAATAATCTTGAACCACATCTCGATTGAACCAATAAGGGTTTAGATCCTCAGTAGCCCATCGACCTCTCACTCTGCCGCTAATCAACAGTGAAATAATTTCGAGTAGGGTGGACTTCCCAGCCTCATTATCTCCAACGATGATGTTGAGATCCTGATTAGGTATAAAATCAAGATCTTGGAAACACCGGTAGTTTGTCGCTTTGATACGAGTAATCACATCTTGAGTATGACAGTCTCGTGACTGTAGTCAATACTCAGGGATAGATTCAACGCCAGTAGCGAGAGTGACTACGTTGTCAGCAGCCGCACCGCATCGACTCCCAGATCCTCCGCCAACCGCTCCACCGTCCGCAGCGTCAGGTTCCGCTCCCCACGCTCAACGCTGCCGAGGTAGGTGCGATGGACGTGGAGCAGCTCGGCGAAGTCCTCCTGCGAGTAGCCACGCTCCAGCCGTATGCGGCGCACGTTGCGCCCCAAGACCCGCTGCAGCTGACCCTCCATGATGAGAGTCCACGTTTCCGTCGTGCTACTTGTAGGTCTACAGACTTATGAGTAGCATTCAGTCACGACCAGGCACTTTGATGAGAACCGAGGGGAGGTGAGCAGGATGATTGGAGGCGGAGACTTCGTCGGTGGAGGTGGCTTCACCGGAGGTGGAGGATTCACTGGCGGTGGCGACTAGCCACTACCCCAGCAAGCTCAGGCTGCCTCGCTGCGCTCGTCGCCGCGGGGCAGTTCTGCGTCGAGCGTCCAGGTGAATGTGAAGCCGGCCTTCGGCAGTAGCCAGCCTGGCGCTTCGGCGGTGATCGTACGACCAGACACAGACCTTGGGCTGCGGAAGACTCTCGTGGGTCGGGACGTCGCTACCGACTCAATGACACCCATGTGTGCGATCGGCGCGTCGGTGTAGTCCATCGTCACCGACATGTTCCTTGCCGGTTGCGGCAGCTCGAAGTAGAGACGGTGCCCCCAAGATAACGTCACGGTACGAAATACCTGCCGCACACGAACAGGCTCGCCACTTCGTGCATGCTCGTCCAGCGTCACGGTGTACGTCTGACCTGACTTGCGGGCACTTCGACGAATTGGCTGTGTAACACCGTCGACTGTGAGCTCCAGCAGTTCGTAGCACTCCCGCGATCCCGCATCCATCCCTGGCCGCGGTGACATAAACCAGGGTGACGTCGCTGGAAGGTCGAGAAGAAGGTCGTTGTACTCTGTCCGGTCTGAGACACATGCGAATCGGCGAACGGTTCCAGCTGGCACTGTCGTGAACTCTGTCTCGACAGTAACGTCCAGCAGAGGAGTACCGTAGGTACTCCTCTCTAAGGCCTTAGAGAGCCGAATCCGAACCTCGACATCGTGCCACCGCTCTGCTGCCCGCACGGCTTGGTCGCGGATATCGCGGTAGATTTCGCGAGCAAACTGCTCGTCGCCGAGACGCAGCGCCATCGAGTTCTCGGCCAGAGCATCGAGTAGGTCGGGGTTGGCGACACGCTTCAGGTCGTCGGGTTTGATGGCGAATCCCTCGACAACCGCGTCGCGCATAGCCGGCGCTTGCTCCTTGATGATCTCCCGAAACTGTTCGACCGTGGCCTCTTCCTGATCCTTGCGGAAGCTGTACTCGAATAGAGTACCGAGCACACCTGCACCGAACAGCGTTCCGCCAAGTTCGCCGAGTGGCAAAATCTGCACCCAGCCCCAAGAGCCCAGATCCAGCGTAGACAACCACCCGTTCAACATCATGAGCAGGACACCAGAGAAGGTGAGTGCCACGGCGAGCAGCGCCGCTTTAGTTTTGCGGAGACGGTGAGCCATAGATGTTGGACTTTTGCGCGTCATACTTATGGTTCAGTATAACAAAATGCAATCATCGTGCATATAATATCGCCAGTTGCGTATTGCACAGAAAGCGAAAAGGAAATAAAATAGAGCTAGATATGAGCGAAGACCAATACACTCAACTACTGAGCCACATAGACAATCAATTTGCCAGCACATTCAAGTACATGGATGGCCGGTTCGCCGACGTACAAAAATCGATCGAGAGTAACGAAACCACTATCGCGGCGCTCGGCGATCGAGTGGGGAGTCTAGAGTCCACGGTAGAGAGCTTGAGCTACAGGGTGGACAGCCTAGACGCAAAAGTGGAAAGTTTAGACACAAAGGTCGACAGGCTAGACGTAAAGGTCGACAATCTGAGCACAAAGGTCGACAGTCTTAAATCTGAGATGAATAAGCGCTTCGACACCGCAGAGCAAGTCCAGAACGAAATTCTCACCGCTATCGACGAACGCTTCAACGAAAGTGACGCTCGCCATGACCACCACGACGAACAGATCAACCAACTCGCCAAACACGCTGGACTCAAGTTCGCGGCGTAACTACGCCAGCAGCGCCATCACCTCAACATCACACCACCTGCCACCGTGCAAATACCGCCGTCGCAGTGTGCCCTCGTGCTGCCAGCCAGCAGCTCGCACCAGCCCGAGTGACGGCGCGTTGTCCGCCATAATCCATCCCTCAACCCGCACCAGGCCGAGGTAGCCGAAGGCGTAGTCAGTCATCTCCTGTAAGGCAATCTGCCCGTACCCACGGCGTCGATCCTCATGTCGCCAGATTCCAATCCCGATCTGCGCCACCCGACACCGCCAGTCGATCCCATGTACCGAGCACTCCCCGACGAGACGGCCGTCCTCCTCGACAAGCACGAAGTTGTAGTCCGGCGCCAGCTCCGGGCCGGCCGTGACGGCAATCTTTCGTCGTAACTCCGCCTCGCTCCGCGGCCGCCAGAACGGCGGGCCGAACTGCGCTAACTCCTGCCAGCCACGGCACGCGTCGACCACCTCCGGGATGTGGTGCTCGGCCAGAGCCTCGATCCGAACTGTCGGTGGTGCGTTCAGGGACATGTCACACCGCTACGTCGAGCCTTCTGCCTGCACATTCATCAAATGCTACTCATAGGTCTGTAGACCTACAAGTAGCACCGCCAGACGCTCATAGGCATGGCAGAAGGCGACCTCCAGAAGGCAGTAGGGCGGAATCTCCGCGCCTACCGCCTGGAGCGTGGCCTGTCTCAGGAGAAGTTCGCCGAGGTACTGGGTGTCCACCGCACGTACATGGGCGGGCTGGAGCGGGGCGAGCGGAATTTAACGCTGCGGAGCGTGGAGCGGATTGCGGAGCGACTAAATCTGGATCCAATAAATCTTTTTCTATAGCCGTACACTAACGCTAAGATCCCCCGATAGAATTTTCCAGATTAATTTAAGATTATCAGAACCACGCCCGAGTTACGACAGAGTCAACAAAACTCGTATTGCCGCCAGACGCAAACTTCACCACCCACGGACTTTTTGACATATCTAGAGAAATTGCAGATCCCGGATTTTTCTCAACACCCTTACCTCTTAATGATAGAATTTCCGACTTGCCCCTTTCAATGAAATCAATTGGAGGAGTAATTAACATTTTCATAACTCCTCCAGTCAGGCATTCCCATGTCGGATTTTCGGAGTTGAATGCAACCTGTGGACTAAAAGGCCAATTGCAAATCTTCTTTCCGCCTTCAGTCTCTATCTCAATACGCCACGGGTAGGAGTTTCCAATTACCGTATCGATAGCATATTTTCCAGTTTCTCCAGTCTTATCAAAATAGAATTCATGCCACTCAACCCTCCTTGGGCTAGAGAACTCAGGAACCCCTTGCGGAGAAACACAGTTAACGACATTCTCTCCGACATCGAAGCAAGGATCCCATATCGCACGCTCGGGAGCGCCAATACAGGTATGGGCGTCATTTCGCGGAGACGACCGAGATGTTCGAGCACACACTAAGTATGAAACCAAAGAAGCACTAGGATCCAAATCGGAAAGTTCAACAAGCCCTGGAGGGTTCACTAGAATAAATTCAGTAGGAGGAAGCGGCTTACTAACATACCACCACCCCAGCCAAACGCAAAGACCAATAGTCAGCAGAGCCGAGATATACGCAATCACCGGCTTTAAAGAAAACGGGTAACGGTGATAATGGACTGAGGAATCATTTATAGTTCCATTGTCGCCGAATATAGATCGAGTCGCGCTTCCGATTGTAATGCTACGAGGGTAATGCGCGCGCCTACTTCGAGCCATTCGCTTCACCAAAGTTCATGACCACATTATCACCAAACGACGACTGCGCTACGTCGCCATGGAATATATACTGATTTTTTGGTCCAGACGACTCCGAAAAGTTTACAGACTCACTGGCAACGTTGACTTTCTCTCGAGTCACCGCATTTTCCTTTTCCTCGGTTGCCGCCAATAGGGAGTTTGCTAGACTTTTGCGAACAACACCATTAACGGAATTTTTAAACCAATCAGGTGTTGAATTTCCAGTTTTGATAAGTATATGACGAGATAGTTGGGCGTGGCGCTGATTTGCATATCCATTCAACGCCAAGTTTGACTTAGCCTCATCATCCATATCAAACATTATTCGAGCAGCCCGACTGTATGATAGTGGCGGATTAGAGCCAGGAATAGCGGTGGATCCACCGTCTAAACTATCTATTGCCTCCCCCAGGAGGGTTGATATACAGGCGATTTGCTTACCTTCAGTACCCCATAGCTCCGGATTCCATAATTCCGCTAGGCTTTCCAGTACTGGAATTGAGATTGGATCGCCTGGGCCATAAATTCGCTCAATTCCGCGTTGGCGCACCTTCTCCAACTCTGCGGCTAGATCCTCAGATACACCTTCCGCCCCTAGTGCATGCATACTAAAACCTCCTTCTGCTATGCAGGTACATACTAGCAGCTTCAGCGTTACGCTCTAGCCAGCTATTGCATGTTCGACTGACTATCGAATCGCACAGTGACTCCATGGCCGAAGATCGAGCCATCGATGTCTCCACGAAATTCATAGTGAGACCCCAGTGCGTCTTTCGCTAATCTGCGAGTCCGTTGATTGTGCACCAATGACTTCCGGTGTGCAATCTCTTCATTTAAGGACATCATCAAATCCTCCGTGAGTAGGCGCAATGATTCGACGCTCATCTCCTTCCTAAACATTGCGCCAGAAACCACCTCCCCGACATATCCTCGCACTTCCTGGTCATTATCAGTAAGCAGTGCCATTAATCTACGTCGAGTGGACTCTGGATTCATACTATAACGGGCAAGCACAGTCTCTGCGATAGCACAACGCTCATCCGAGTCCTCGGACTCTAGCATATCATCTATCAGGTTATCGACTTTCGCTGGATCATCTCCCGCAAGGTTTCGCAGTTCGGACATAAGGCTATTGCGCCAACTCCAGTATTTAGGGTTTTTGCTCGATTCATCCTCGGGATATCTCATTAAATTACGAATACCATCCACCGGATATTTAGCCAGTCCATCGGATATGTCAGGCAAACTCAGGCTTGGAATATGATTGTTGTAAACATCTTTCATTTATGCAGCTCTCAAACTTTATATTATATATAATAACTTATAGCATATTACTGCGCATTTTTCAATACCTTGCCAAGTTCCCGGGGTGATTCCCGGGATGATTATTGAATGGGAACTCGCACGGGAACTCCCTCGGGTTCCACTATCTATCCGACATGCGGATAGGAGACGCTAGGAACCGTCAGCAACCACAGTTAAATAGAAAGACTGAAGACGATGAAGTTTCATGGCGATGACCACACAACCCACTCTGATGTCCTTGAAGCCGAGGCGACGCTCGGATGGAAGATCGCGAGCGCCGATAGGTTTCTACGTAATTGCGCAGAACTAGGGTTCGGAAACGCACTCAATCTTGAGCACGACTACCTCGACGATCCGCCCGCCGAGCCCCAACCCGCCGTTCACGTCGGCGCGTTCTGCGGCCCATAGTCACACTTCCTCGTCCACCCCATAGAGAACGAAACCGAAGGAGACCCCAATGTCCAACCTCCAGCCCCTCCCCCAGCAGTCCATCATCCCGACTGCTCCCGCTGCCGGCGGGCGCCTGGCTCGCCAGACGTCCCGCCAGATCGCCGCCCTCGACGCAGCGACCGAAGTCCGCACCGCTGCCATCCGCGCAGCCGCCGAACTCCAGCAGGAGAAGGTCGACGCCGTCGCCCGCACGGGCGCGTACGGCATGCAGCAGGTCACCCTGGTCAGTCAGGCTGCTCAGCAGCTTGTCCTGGCCGCCCCGGCCGCGTCCGGAGACATCGAGTACCTCAAGACCCTCACGGTTATGAGCGTCGGCCAGATCATCACCGACACCGCCCGGCAGGTGAACAAGTGACCAACCCGGTCATCGGGCTCGTCCTCTTCGCCCTTCTCGTCGGGCTAGCAGCATGGCTGCTGGCTCGGCGAGAGGCGGAGCAGGCCGAAGCCCGCCGCCACGCCGAACGAATCCGGATCCGCCGCGCCCAGTGTGACGCGCAAGCCCGGATCTCTCGGCTCACCACCCAGGCGCTGCACGACATGGCTGCGGCCGCCTCATCCCATGGAGTTCTGTGCCGGTGCACGCACTGCACCGAGAAAGGAGATACGTCACTGTGACGCACACAGACAACACGACCACGACACCCACGCCCGACAATGACCACCAGGGCGACTTCGTCCTCTCCTCCGAAATCCAGCCGGCCCGCCTGCGACTCACCAAGTGGGTTCTGGCCGAAACCACCAAAGCCGAAGAGCGTGTCGGGTTCACCTACGACCCGCAGGAGAATGCACCCTTCGAGCTACGGCGACCTGCTGGCCGCCTTCGACGAGTCCCAGTGGAGCGGCGACCCACTGCCGGTATCGTCGGAGAACTCCGGCTCAGTCATTTTCACCTCGCCCGCGGTGAACTACGCATGGCGGTTCGTCCACGCGGTAGCTCACGTAGAGCGCGAGTGCGACTTCACGGTGTCCGGTGAATACCGCCTGGCGCAGTGGCACCTCGGTGAATTGGCGCGTGCTGGCTACCAGCCCGGCAGCCCCGAATACGACCTGCTCGAGGCAAGCCTACTCAGCTACATTGCCATCCACAGTATGGACGGTCGCCCCCAGCGCGAGCAGGAGCGCTTCGACAGCGAGTGCGACGAATTGGGTATGGAGCAGGCCATCGTGCGGCAAATCGCCAGAGAGGCCTCGTGAGCGACACCTCGGGGCCGGCCAGCATGTTCCACCGCTTCATCCATGGCTGTTTCTGGTTCCTCGGCGCGGTCATCGCCTTGACGCTGGCCGTCGACCTGCTGCGGCTCATTTGGCCGTGGCTGGTCGGCGGGCTCGTCCTCACCGTCGTGGCGGTCGGCGCGTGGCGACTGTGGCAATTCCAGCAACAGAATCGCTACTAATTTTCGCCACCGCTACGCACCGTCGGCTTCAGATATGAGGCGCGTCCGGTCGGTGTTGTAGCTTTCTCAATCCGTATTGAGCTTTGCAAATTTGCATAGTTAAATACATCCACCTCGCTGCATATTTGCAATAAAATCAGCGTGGGAAATTCACCAAGTAATTCAGAAAGGGGTAGATCCATGTCCAAAACCATTCGTTACGGAGATAATTACCAGAAAAAGGATCATCGGGGTGCGGGTCGTCCACGTCGTGCGCGGCGGCTGTCTGCTCGGGCTATTCACCGTGAAGAGGTGGATACTTCCCGTATTGCGCGGGCGGTTATCCAGATCGCGTTGAGCGAGGCTGAGCGTGAGGTCGAGGCTCGTGAGGTCGGCATGTCCGGGCTGCCGGAGGGCGACGAATGAGGTCGGGTTCGGCTGAGGCGAGGGTGCTGGTGTGGCGGGAGATCTTCTGGCCGCCAGCCCTTCGGCCCGACACGGTGCAGGCGCTGCTTCAGAAGTGGGCCAGCGAACCGCGTGGCCCGTTGGTGGCGCTCGAAGCGCGTAGTACGGCTGACGGTGTCCGCTATCTCATCGGGGCGCATAGCGAGGCGCTGCCCGGTGTGGTGCGAGATATCGAGCGGTACGTCAGCGGTGTGGTCGTGACGCGAACGGAAGCCCGCCAGCGTGTTCGTGTCGTGCGGCGGCTGCGCGGGGAAGGCGGCGGCAGTCTCCGCGACGACTCGCGCACCAGTACGCGGGCGATCTTGTCGGCGCTGGCCAACGTCGGCCGGGACGAGGAGGTCATCGTGCAGGTGTTGCTCGGGCTGCGGTTCGCGCCCAAGTTGCCGCCGGGCCGTCTGGCTCGGGTGGATCAACCGATGGTGAGTCGGCTGCTTCACGGTGTCGCCGACGAGAAGCGTGCTGGCGTGGTGCGCGATCTCACGGACAAGCGCCAGCAGCCGACTATGGACACGGTGGTGCGGATCGGGGCGGTGGCAGCGCGCGCCTACCGGCGCCAGAGCCTCATCGAAGGTGTGATGGCGGCCTACCAGACACTCACGACGCCGACGGCTCGACTGACGGTGCAGTCGGAGAAGCCGCAGCAACTCGACATGGCGCGGGCTCGGTGGCGCAGTTTCCACGCTGAACGCCGGACACCTGCCGAGGTCGCTTTGCTGACGGCGTGGCCGCTCGATGACGACGTCACCGGGGCACCGCCGCTGCCGGGGCAGCCACCGGTACATCCGCGACCGTTGGCGCCGGCTGTGGCGACACCGCCTGAGGCGCGGGTCTTCGGTATGACGACGGCGCCGGGGCCGGTGCGGGCGATCGGGATCGCGGAGTTGGATAGCCGTCAACACCTGCGGGTCATCGGGCCCACGGGTGTGGGTAAAAGCAATCTGCTGCGTGCCCTCATTCGTGCCGACCGGGCTGCGGGGCGTCCGGTGATCGTGATCGAGCCGAAGGATCTCGTGGCCGAGGTGTTGGCTGACACGACACCGGAGCAGTGTGCCCGGACGGTGGTGGTCGACGCTGCCGACGCACGGCCTGCGGGGATCAATCCGCTGGCTACCGGCGGCCGGGATCCCGAAGCCTTGGCCAGTCATCTGTTCAGTGTCATCGCCGGACTGTACGACGACCTCGGGCCGCGGAGCAGTCATGTGCTGCGGCACGCGCTCCAAGCGCTGGCCGTGCGCGGCGAAGCCAACCTGACACACGTCCCGATCCTGCTGAACAATCCGGGGGTTCGTCGCACGTTGACGCAGCCGGTCATCGCTCGTGATCCGGTGTCGGCGGCGCCGTTCTGGCAGTGGTTCGACGGTTTGTCGCCGGAGATGGCTACGCAGGTCACCGGCCCACTCATGAACAAACTCGACCCGCTCCTGTCCCCGACACTGCGGGGCGTGCTCGGGCAGACGCGGCCGCGGGTCAGTCTCCGGCAGGTCATCGACGAGGGACTGACGCTGCTCGTACCGCTACAGGTCGGGCGACTCGGCGCGGAGAACGCTCGGCTCCTCGGTGCGGTCATTCTGGCTGAAGTCTGGCAGGCCATCCGTGAACAGGTCAGCGTGCCCGCCGACCAGCGGCCCACGGTGGCGGTGTATCTCGATGAGTTCCAAGACGTCATCGGGGGCTTCGGCGACGACCTCGTCGGCGCACTGACGCAGGCCCGGTCACTCGGCGGCGCCTTCCACCTCGCACACCAGCACAACGACCAGTTGCCGAAGTCGGTGCGGAGTGCGGTCGAGGCGAACTGTCGCAGCACGATCGCGTTCCAGCTCGGTCACTCCGACGCCACCGGCTTCGCTCGTACCGACGGGCGGCTGAGTGCCGAGGACTTCACCGGTCTGCCGCGCTTCCACTTCTACGCCCAACTCCTGACCCGGGGCGCGGTGCAGCCGTTCGTCTCCGGCGTCACGACGGCACCGATGGCCGCGATCAGTGATCCAGCGGAGGTGCTGGCGGTCTCCCGCCAGACCTACGGTGTCGACCGAGAGTCCATCGACGCCGAGTTCGTCGCCCTGATGGGGTCGCCGGCTGCCCAGACCGGCGGCGACATCGGCGGTAGTCGTCGGAGGCGGTCGTCATGAACGGGGGTCACCACCACGATCCGGGGCGTCCAATCGGGCGTCCGACCGCTTCCGGAAACGATGGAGCAAACACGGTGGTCAACGGTGAATCCGGGCGGATACGGGTAACGAAAGACGGTGTCCCGTCTTCTTCCCCGGCGCGGATCTCCGGTCGCCGGCTGGAAACGATCGCCGCACGTCTGGGCGAACGGGACCGGACGGTGTTGGGACTGGTCGACCGACTCCGGTTCGCAGCCGCCACGACGCTCCATGTGTTGGCCGACGACGCAAGACAAGCCCCGAGTCCCAGTGAGCGATCGACGCGCCGGACAGTCGGCAAGCTGACCAAGCTCGGGCTCGTGACACCGCTGCCTCGACGGGTGGGTGGACTGCGCTCCGGGAGCAGCGGGTTGGTCGTCCATCTGACGAATGCGGGTGATCGGCTGCTTCGTCAGTGGCACGGCCGCACCGAACGTCGCCGCTACAGCGAGCCGTCCACGCGCTTCGTGCAGCACTGTCTGGACATCGGCGACGCCCTCGTCCGACTCACGACCGGACTGCCCGCATACGGCGTGACGCTCGTGTGCTGGCAGGCCGAACCGGCGTCATGGCGACGACACCAACGTGCTGCGTCGCTGGCCACGCTCAAACCGGACCTGTACGTCGAAGTCGCTCGCGGTGAGGACGTGTGGGGCTACTTCGTCGAGATCGACCGGGGTAGCGAGTCCATCCCGACCGTCCTGCGCCAGATGGCAGCCTACGAGGACTACCGGCGCACAGGGGTCGAGCAGGAACGGTACGGCGCGTTCCCGCCAGTGGTCGTGGCCTTGTATCCGGGTATGCGTACCGCGCCAGCGGTTCGTGCCGAACAACTCGCCGCCGCGCTGAGGCGGGATCGCCAGATTCCCGCGCAACTCGTCCACGTCACCGACGCCGAAGGCCTGACTGCCACGGTTGCCGGCCTCTGCGACCCTGCCGAGGAGGTGCAGCCATGAACGCCGCGACCGCCACGGACGATGTGCCACGACGGGTCATCCGCCACGGTGACGCCCTCGACGAACTGCGCCGGCTACCGGGTGGCGTGGTCGACCAGATCGTGACCTCGCCGCCGTACTACCGGCTACGGGACTACGACGTCGACGGACAGATCGGCGCGGAGAGTTCTATCGAAGGCTGGGTTGCCGACATGCTGGCCATCGCGGACGAAGCCACCCGCGTCCTCGTCCCGACCGGCACGTATTGGCTCAATGTCGGCGACACCTTCGCCACCGCCAAGAAGGATGGCGCGCCTCGTAAGAGTCTGCTGCTCGGGCCCGAACGACTCGCGCTGGCGATGGTCGACCGGGGTTGGATCCTGCGTTCGAAAGTCGTCTGGCATAAGCCGAATCCGACTCCGAGCAGTGTCCGCGACCGACTCACCAGCAGCTGGGAATACATCTACATCTTCGCCCGAGCACCGAGGTACTACTTCGACCTCGACAGTATTCGCCAGCCACTCAAACAACCGGCGAGCACTCCACGTAAGAGCCCTGTTGACCTGCGAGGACATGAATCTTGGCGCGGTAGCCACAGCAGTCCGGCCGACGGGTTGGCGCGTATGCACCAGCGCGGGATCAGCGGCCATCCGCTCGGCAAGAACCCCGGTGACCTCTGGACTCTGGCCGCCAGCCGAGGACACGGCGACCACCACGCCACGTTCCCGCTGCGGTTGGCCTCCCGCATGGTCGTAACAGGTTGCCCCGAACGACGCTGCGCCCGTTGCCGTGCACCGCATGTACGGCCAGTCGAGCGGCTCGGCGAAACCGCCACCCGGTTGGCGCTCACGCCGACCTGCGAGTGCCGCGTCGCCAGCGAACCCGGGTTGGTCTGCGATCCGTTCATGGGCTCGGGCACCACCGCGGTGGCCGCCAAAACCCTCGGCCGGGACTGGTACGGGATCGAACTCAATCCCGACTTCGCCGACGCCGCCCGCCACCGCGTCGCCACAGCCTCACCACCGTGACCCCGCACCCGGCTGCCGGTTTCGGTCGCCTCATCGGTGGCCTGCGGTCAGGAATCCCCAAGGCGCGTCGAACCACGACGCACCGTTCCTGATCGCACCACACCGAGGAGGAGCCATGTCGGCACCGAACTCCAGCGGGGGTATCAAAACCCTCGCCATCCGCTTGGACCCGGCCACCCACGGCCAGCTGACCATGATCGCGTCGCTCCGCGACACCACGATCACCGACGAGATCAAGAAAGCGCTGACGGCCCACATCGAGGCCGCCCGCACTGCCGACGATCTGGCTGCCCGTGCCAACCAAGCAGCCGCCGAGATCGAACAGGAAGCCGCCGCCCGCAAGGCAGCACTGGCCAGCCTGTTCGACCCGACGCCGCCTGCCAAACCGGCCGCCAAGCGCGGAACCCGAGGATCGAGCACATAGCTCTCCGTCCTCACCGCGGGCAGGGATGAGCAGCGAGTTCCCCTCGCCGCTCTCCCTGTCCCGCACATCCCACCAACAACAACGAACCCGGAAGGAGGAATCACCCATGAAGAAACACCACGACACCCACCCCGAGCCAGCCGAGCCCGAACGAGAACCGCAGCCGCTACGACCACGGATCTACGTCGCCTCACTGGCCGACTACAACAACGGACGACTCCACGGCCGCTGGATCGACGCCACCACCGACACCGAAACCGTCTCCAGCGAGATCGCCGCCATACTCGCCACATCACCAGAACCCGACGCCGAAGAGTTCGCCATCCACGACTACGACGAATTCGGCTCACTACGCCTCGACGAATACGAACAGATCGACGACGTCGTGACCACCGCGAAACTCATCGCCGAACACGGCGAGGCCTACGCCACCTACACCCAGCACGTCGGGATCGACGAGGCGAGCGAAGAAGACTTCACCAACCGCTACGCAGGCAACTACCCGAGTATCGAAGCCTTCATCGACGCATTCCATCACCGACTGGGGATGGGACGACGAACTAGAAAAACTCCAGACAACATCATCCATAGGAAGCCACCTGGCCATCGACCGCCAGTCGCTCATCGAACTGGTGAAAATCGAGTGGGAGACAGTCGAACGCGGAGACGGCACGATCGACATTTTCACCCCTTAAAGATGTTGTTATTAAATGAAATATCGTTGCATATTTGCACGAATTCGCGGAAAATAGAGAAAGAAAGGAACGGAAAATAATGGACAAATCCGTAATCGTCGAAGTAGGCCAAGTCATACGGAACTATCGCATGAAGCTCGGCATATCTGCCTCGGAAGTCTCCCGACGAGCCGCCGTCTCCCCGACAACGGTCACCCGACTCGAAGCCGGCGAACATAGCCCATCCGTAGACAAGCTCAGCGCCATCGCGAGTGTCGTCGGCGCACCCATGACAGAAGTGCTGGCTGCCGCCGACATGATCGAGTCCGACGACCTGCCCGCACTGACCCCGTACCTACGCACCAAATACAAGCACCTTCCACCGAAAGCACAGCGAGAAATAGCTGCACACTTCGCCAAAGTCGCTAAAGACTACGGCATTACCGAGTCCAGCGGGCCACGCCCCGGAGAGGACGAATAGTTCGAATATATCCACGACAACGAAAGGAGACGTCACCATGAACACCCATCAACCACAACCAAGCACTCTGGCACGTCTCCGGTCGTGCATTCCCGGACACAACCAAGTCACGTGGCCCGAAGCACTCCGGATCGCCGAACTCCACGCCAACCGACTCCTAGAACTCAACAACGTCACCACCGGACCGACACCAGTCGAGATCATCACGACACTGCCGAAGATCAGCGTGCGCTACGTCGACCAGCCCGTCGCCGGAGCCAGCTTCTGGGATCCCCGCAGCCGACGATGGGTCATCCACGTCAACCGCTATGACAGCCGAGTCCGTAAGCGCTTCACGATCGCCCACGAGTACAAGCACATCATTGACCACGGCGCCACAGACCGCCTGTACCCCGACTCACGCCGAGCAGTCAACCAGCGCGAAGCCGCCGCCGACTACTTCGCCGCCTGCCTCCTCATGCCACGACGACTCGTCAAACAAGCGTGGGGCCGCGGAATCCAACGCATTCCCGACCTCGCTGCACACTTCCAAGTATCTGAGCAAGCGATGAAGTACCGAGTGGATCAGATAGGACTGGTCGACCGGGACTACGAACCTGTACGTCGGTGCGTGCCGCCGCGAGAAGCGTCTGCGTGGAACCGAGCACCGATGCCCGCTGGAGCACGCTCATGACGGCCGTGCTCACCCCAGACAAACTCGCACACGCCCAGAAGCTCATCGCGGAGCTGGCGATCACGCTCGCTGCTGAACAGCCCTTCACGACGGAGCCTGCTACTGCTACGACCGAACTCCTCACGATCGAGGACGTCATGCGCAGGCTGAACGTCAGTCGGTGGTCGGTCTACCGACTCCTCAACGACAACCAGATCGCCTCCGTGAAAATCGGAGCGCGCCGCCTCGTCGCCGTATCGGAGCTGCACCGTTTCATCCGCGAGTCACAGCGACACGGAGGCTCGCGATGAGCCGGCGCACCAATGGCGAAGGGACGATCTACAAGCGCAAGGACGGACGCTACTCGGGCTCGACCTACCTTACGACCGCCACTGGCCGGAGACGTCGCGTCTATGTGTACGGCAAGACTCGCCAGGAGGCGCACGACGCCTTGGTGAAACTCCTGAACCACGCCTCAGCCGGCCTGCCCGTCGCAGACCGCGCGTGGAGCGTCGGCGAGTACCTCGACTACTGGATGGCCAACGTCGCGTCAGTCGGCGAGACCGCCCTCCGCCCCAAGACCCTCGAAGGCTACGAGTCGACGATCCGCCTCCATCTACGTCCGTACATCGGGGCGATCCCGCTCAGCCGACTCAGCGTCAGCACCCTGCAGCGAACCTTCAACGAGCAGATCGCCAGCGGTAAGACCCTCAACACCGTGCGAAACGCCCGCAAGGTACTCAGCGCCGCACTCACCAACGCCATGCGAGAAGAGATCGTCACAAGGAACGTCGCACGCCTCGTCAAGCTCCGCGCTGGCAAGCGGTCGGAGATCGTGCCTTGGACAGCCGACGAAGTCACTCGGTTCCTCGACGAAGCCAAGGACGATCCGCTGTATCCCGCGTTTTATCTCCTAACCCTGTATGGCCTACGTCGAGGAGAAGTGCTCGGACTGCGCTGGCAGGACATCGACTGGCAAGGTAACCACATACACGTCAGGCAGCAATTGCAGCAGATCAAGAACGAACTCCAGATTGGAGATATCAAGACCGACGCGGGCGAACGATCAATCCCACTCATACCCGCAGCGAAAGATACCCTCTCCCAGCACAGAGACACCAAGAAAACCGCCCACGAAGACAATCCGCCAGAGATGGGCGACTTGGTGTTCTTGAGTTCAACAGGAACACCAATCTGGCCACGAAACTTCGCCCGAAGATTCCATGCAATCCGCGAACGCGCCGGACTGCGAAGAATCAAGTTGCACCATGTGCGCCACTCCACGGCCACGCTACTCAAAAACCTCGGAGTAGCTGATCGAGACATCCAACTAATTCTGGGTCATGCCCACATCACGACAACACAACAGATCTACCAGCACGGAGATTCAGAAGGGCAGCGCGAAGCGCTCGACAGGATTGCACAGCAACTATCTGGAGGTGACAGCACGCGTAGCTGTCAAACGCTGCTGTCAAACTCAAAAACCAGCATTGAAACTCCAACGCTACAAAAACAAAACCACCCCACTCAACAGAGAAGGGATGGCTTGAAATTCTATGGAGGGCCAGGAGGGGCTCGAACCCTCGACACCCTGCTTAAGAGGAGCCCCGGGGACGGAATAAACTCACGCTTCACCTCTGTTGTCAACCAACTACGCAGCCACGCTTACATGCAAATACTTGGCTACGTTGCTGTCAGGTTAGCTGTCACCGAATCACTACCCGCTCGCTACATATAGCACACCCGATCCACCCAAGGAGCTACGTCATGACACAGGCAGTCATCTACCTTCGCGTGTCCACCAAAGACCAAGCACAGAAAGGAGGCGAAGCCGAGGGATTCTCCATCCCAGCGCAGCGTAACGCATGCGTTCGAAGAGCCGAAGCACTTGACGCAGAAGTTATCGCTGAGTTCATCGACGCAGGCGAATCCGCTCGCTCCGCCGACCGTCCGAAGCTTCAGGAAATGCTGCGCTACCTCAAGGAGAACTCGGTCGACTACGTCATCGTCCACAAGGTCGACCGACTCGCACGCAACCGAGCCGACGACGTAGCGATCCACATGGCAATCCAGAGTGGTGGAGCAAAGCTCGTCTCAGCCTCGGAGAACATCGACGAGACCGCCTCCGGCATGCTGCTCCACGGCATTATGAGCTCGATCGCCGAGTTCTACTCGCAGAACCTCGCCACCGAAGTCATCAAGGGCATGGAGCAAAAAGCCCGCACCGGCGGCACGCCGGGACGAGCCCCACTCGGCTACCGCAACGTCAGCGTCATCAACGACGAAGGCAAAAGCGTCAAGACCGTCGACATCGACCCCGAACGCGGGCCGCACATCGCTTGGGCGTTCGAGCAGTACGCCACCGGAGACTGGACACTTAGTCGACTCGCAGCCGCCCTCGAAGACCGCGGCCTCACCTCACGCCCGACCCGCAATCGTCCCGGCGGCCCCATCAAGATCAACTCCCTCCAACAGATCCTGCGCACGCCGTACTACAAGGGCGAAGTCACCTACCGTGGCGTGAACTACCCCGGTCGCCATGAACCGCTTGTCGACCCACAAGTCTGGGAACGAGTGCAGGACGTCCTCGGCGAGCACGCCAGCGGAGAGAAGCAACGCGACCACCCGCACTACCTCAAGTCCTCCGTCTTCTGCGGCCGCTGCGGCAGCCGCCTCGTCATCACGATGGCAAAGAATCGCTACGGCACCGTCTACCCGTACTTCATGTGCGTCGGCCGCCACCAGAAGCGCACAGACTGCCGCCAGAAGGCCATGCTCATCGAAGTCGTCGAGGGCATGGTCGAAGACCTCTACCAATCCATCCAGCTCACCGCCGAACAACGCGCCTCCGTCGAGGAGTTCGTTGTCAAGGAACTTGCCACCCTGCAGGCCGAGGCCAAGCGCGAACGCCAGCACCTAGCCACGCAACGGAATCGCCTCACTACGGAGCGCACGCAGCTACTGAGAGCCCACTACGCCGGCGCTGTGCCGCTCGAACTCCTCAAGGACGAGCAGGAACGTATCTCCCGGCAGCTTGCCGCAGTCGAGAGCAAGATCACAGCCACTGTTTCGTCCGTCGACGCACTCGAAGCCAACCTCCAGCTCACGCTCAAGTACGCCGAGAACTGCCACTACGGCTACCTCGCCGCCCAGCCACACATCCGCCGACTCTTCAATCAGGCGTTCTTCGAACGGATCGAGATCAGCGACGACGAGGCTACCGGTGTCCTCAATGAACCGTTCAACGCCCTGAAGACGATCGTCTCCACGGCGTCGCGCCTCCACGTCCCGACGGATCCCGCGACCCGGACGCCGGATCCTGAACCGGGAAACGGCCCTGACCTCGGAGAAAAAGACAAACCCACGCGCGATGGCGTGGGTTTGAATGAACTACCTATGGTGCCCCCCGTAGGATTCGAACCTACGACCTTCTGCTCCGGAGGCAGACGCTCTATCCCCTGAGCTAGGGGGGCTCACCGGGACGAATGAAAGACTAGCGCACCACGGTGCCACACCCCAAAACGGGGTCCGGTTCGGCACGTCGTCGCAGGTCGGCGAGGTTCCTTCCGAGTCGGTGCGGCTACACCGTGACGACCGTCGCGTCGGGCACCCCGGCGAACCGGGCCGGGGTGCACGTCAACACGATGATCTGTGCGTCGTCGGCCGCGCTGCCCAGCACCCGGGCCATGGCGGAGAGCCGCTCCGGGTCGGTGTAGCCGAGGGTGTCGTCGAGGATCACCGGGACGCCGTCGTTCTGGTCGACGATCATCGCGCACGCCAGCCGGGCGATCAGGCCGAGCTGTTCGCGAGCACCTCCGGAGAGCTGTTTCACGTCCACGGCGACGCCGTCGAGGATGCGCCTGGCGATGGTGAAGTCGTCGGACACCTCGAAGCGCACCGACTCCCCGAACACCGGCTCGGCCAGTTCCTCGAGTCGACGCGTGAAGGGTTCGACATAGCGCGACCTGCTCTCGGTGCGTTTCGCGCACAGCGTGTCGTAGAGGAGCCGGGCGCCGGCCGCACGCTCCCGGACCCGGTCCAGATCCGCCTGTGCGGCGCGTTCGGCGTCCTCGGCCGCGGCCAGGCGATCCATCCGGTCCTCTTCGCGGCACTGCTCCAGGATCGTCCGCAGTCGCGTCCGTCGTTCCTGCAGTTCGGCCAGCCGCACCCGGTTCCGGTCGAGATTCTTCTCGGCCTCGTCGCACGCCGCCCGCAGCGCGGGCAGGTCCTGCCCCTCCGCCTCCCGACGGCATGCGACGACGATGTCGATCGCCCGCACGAGATCGTTCTGCGCGGTGACCAGCGCGCCGCGCAGCGCATCGTCGCTGTTCTTCGATCGTTGCTCCGACAGCGCCGCCCGCCCGGCTTTGACCGCCGCACGCGCACGCTCGGCCGCCACGGTGCCGGCCTCGGCGCGCGCCCGGCACCGATCGGCGACACCGCGCCGCTCGGCCAGTTCCGTTCCGGCGCGCGCGACCACCACCGTCTGTTCGCGTTCAGCGGATCGCAGTTCGGCCACGGACCGCAGATCCTCCGGGTCGGCGACGTCCGGCAGCGCCGCCGCGAGCGCATCGCGCTCGGCGCGCAGTCCGTCCTCGGCGGCATCGCCGAGGATGCGGCGTCGTGCGTCGTCGATCGCCTTCAGGGCTTGTTCCCCCGCGCTTCGGGCGTCGGCCCGGACCGGGATCCGGTCGAGCGACTCCACACCGCACCGAGCGAGGAGGTCGCTCTCCTCCGCCCGGAGACCCTCCAGTCGCGCCGCGAGAGCCTGCGCGTCCGCGGGGCCGCGCACCACCACGCGCACCCCGGGCGCCTCGACCACCGTCTCGCCGACCGCGGTGAACACCGTGGGCTCGGTGATCGAGTCCCCGTCCACCACGACCTCGGCGGCGCCGGTCCGGGTGACCTCGACGGTCGCCGCGATCGCGTCCACCTGCGCCTGGACCTGCACCATCTCGTCGCGCAACCGGCGAGCCGCGGCGACGTGCTCCGCCGACACCGGATTCGACTCGACCTCCGCGGCCACCTGCTCCCGCTGCCGGGAGAGGGTGTGCGCCTCGTCCAGCGCGGCGTCGATGGCGGCGATCCGCGCCCTGTTCCGCCCCGCCTGCTCCGCGGCCTCGGCCGCGGCCAGCTCCCGCTGGATCCGCGTGAGATCCTCTTGGGCCTCCGTCAGCGCGTGCTCGAGCTTCCGGCATTCGGCGTCGGCGGTCTCGGCCTGATCGAGCTGATCACGCACCACGGCCTCGTCGGCCGTGGCCTGCTCGACGAGCCTGGCCACCCGCTTCTCGGCGGTCTCACGCTCGGCCAGGTCTCGTTCACGCAGTTCCACGGTGACTCCGCACCCGCGCGCCCGCTCCTGCGCCTGCGCCAGCTGCGCCGTGGCCTTCTCGGCCTCGGCGACCCGTGTACCGGCCTCGGCGAACGCCGCCTCCGCCAGCGACACCCGACCGACCGTGTCCCGGTGCTCCTGCTCGACCTCGGGCAGAGCCGCGGTGGCCTCCTCCGCGCTCTGCATTTGCTCGACGAGGTCGGCGACGTCCGCCTGCGCCGACTGCAGGGCCTTCTCCGCCTCGGCCAGCTCCCCGGCCGTCCGACCGGTCTTGAGCGTGTAGTACCGCAGGTATTCGGAGGTCGCGGCCTCGATCAGGGCCTGCGCCTCCGCGTCGCCGTCCGCATCGTCGTCGGCCCCGGCCCGAGACGGCGCAGCCACCCGGTCCAGGGCTCGCGCCAGCGCCGAGGAGTCGGTCAACGTCCCCAGATCCGGCGCCTCGGTCTGCACGACGCGCAGCGCCTGGAAGAGCGCGTCGTCGAGCGAGTCGTTCATGATGGCGACGACGCGGTCGTGCGCCTCCCGCCCGGTCAGCTGCTCATGCACGGGCTCGGAGACGGTCAGCGTGGTGGCGGCCCGCCGGTTGAAACGCTTGAAGTAGGTGAACCGGTAGGGACCGCAGCTGACGTCGGCGGTCACCTCGGAGCCGACATCGCGCCCCGAGGGCTGAATCGCCTTCACCTCGGCGCTCTTGGAGTCCGCACGCGTCCGCAGAAGCAGGTGGAAGGCGTCCATCATCGACGACTTGCCCGCCTCGTTCGGCCCCTCCACCACGGTGACACCGGTCTCGGCGAAACAGATCTCGCGATCGTCGATGCCCCGGAAGTCCTTGACCGACAGACGGTGGAGTCTCATCGTCGTACCTCCTGACGCTCACCGGTGCCGGCCAGCCGGAACAGCAGCGTCAACGCGCTGCGTGCGGCGGCCGCGGCGGCGGGATCGTCGGAGGCCGCCCGTTCGACGAGCTCGTCCGCGGCCTGTGCCGCGTATCCGCGGAGACCGAGTTCGGAGACGTCCGACGGGTCGGCGATCACCGTGAGATCGTGCTTCCGGCGCCGAGATGCGCAGGGCGGCGAAACGATCGGCGTACTCCTCCATCAGGTCGTCGAACGCCGCGTCCTCCGCGAGACCGAACGTGCCGATCAGGGCGAGCTTGACGACGGTGCGGGCCTTGTCCGGCAGCTCCGCGAGGCGTTCGCGCAGCGTATCGAGGTCTTCGGGGCCGGCGACGTCGTGCTCGATGCCCGAGGAAGGACCACGCCCCCACCCGGTGCGGGATCACCTCGACACTCGTCTCCGGTCCGCGGCGCAGAGACACCTGGAGCACCTGCCCGGAGTCCTTCTCCCGGTGGTCGAAATCGGTCACCTCGGGCGCCCCGGAGTACCAGATCCGGTCGGAGTCGCCGAGGCTGGTCACCGAGTGGCGGTCGCCGAGCGCGATGTAGTCGACCAGACCGTCGTCGACGGCCGAGCGCAGGCCCGCCTCGGCGACGATCGCCGCGTCGTCGTTGGGGCTGAGCGTGTCGACGCCGCCGTGACCGACGACGATCCGGATTTCGTCGGACGGTTCGAGACGACCGAGTTGCGCGGCGATCAGGTCGCCGTCCGGACGTTTGCTGGTCCACGGTGCGGCGACGAGGACGATGCCTTCGCGCACCTGGAACATCCCCGCGTGGTCGAGCACGTGGACGTTCTCCGGGCACGAACTCCGGAACACGGTGCTGCGGTAGACGCTGGTCGCATTGAGGGGGTCGTGGTTGCCGGGCAGCAGGTAGACCGGCACCGGGTAGTCCGCGAGCGCATCCAGGGTGCGCCGGATGATCCGGGACGAGACGCGGGGATCGTCGAACACGTCACCGCACACCACCACGAACTCCGCGCCGGTCGACTCGGCCAGCCGACCGATCTCGACGACGGCCTCCTGCCGGGCCGCGTCGTACGTCGCCTGCGCCTCACCGGGGAGGAAATGCCGGGTCATGCCCAACTGCCAGTCCGCGGTGTGCAGGAAGACGACCTCCCGCTGCGGTGCCGGCTTCTTCGCCTTCTTGGACCGCTCCCCTCGAGCCGGAGTGCCCGCCCGGTCGGCCTCCGGCAGGTCGAACAGCGGTACCGTCATCCCGGCCACCTCATCCCCTCGATCGTTTCATCCAGACGATGGTATGGCAGGGCACCGACAGAACCGTCTCAGGCCGCACCTCCGCGACCACGGCTCGAACGGCTCGGGCTCACCCGGACACGTCGGCGGCAGACCTCACGACGGGGTTCGGCCGGGGACGGCGGTCACCCCACCGAGAGCCTCAACTTCGGACGTGGTCGCTTCGACTGCGTCGCTGCGGGCGGATCCGCATCAGTGGTGGAGTCGTCACTCTTGTCCTTGCTGGGCGGAGTGTCGTTCCTGTCTCCACCAGGGAGGATGCGGCCCCCGCCGCCGAGCTTCGGAATCTTGACCCCGCCACCGAGCTTGGGCGTGTGCCTCCCGCCGTCACCGGGTGTGCGAGCGCTGTCCTCCCCTTCCTCGGAATCACTGGAATCGCTCCCCGGGCCCCCGGACGGCGGAGTCTTACGCGGAGATGTTCTCTCGAACGGGGTCTTCGGCCGAGGATCGTCTTCGGGCTTGTCCGAACCGGCCTCCGTATCCTCTGCCGACTCCTCCGTATCCTCTTTCACGACGCCGCGCTTGAGAGCAGAAACATTCTTCGTGGCCCCAGTCTTCTCCTTATTGACCGGCCACAGTGTCACGGCACCGTGCTCGCCAACCTTCGCCTTCATCAGCGAGGTGTCTGTGCCGCTGCGCGCCTGACCGGATGCCGAGGTGCCAGAGACGGACGTGAGCGTCTGCAGGATGTTCCCCAACTGACCGAGCAGCTGCAGCATGGGGCCCACCTGCCCCTTCGGGAGATTGCCCTGCAAGAGGCCGTTCGTGCTCCAGCCGTCGACCGTGTAGAGGTCGAAGATGTTGAACTTGGAGAAGTCGACCGACGGAATGATCTGCGAGATGTCGGTCGGGAGGCCGAAAGCGACCTTCGGCATGCTGAGGTAGTTGACGAACGGCGACGGCGTCCCCAACCCCGGAATGAGGCCGCCCGTCCCGTGGACCGCGGCGGTCTCGGGGAACAACTGCACGCTGGATCCGAGCCAGTTCACGGTGATCGGCGCTCCGCCCGGCAGTGCTTCGAACCCGTAGCTGCTGGTGAGGGCGGCCAGATAGTCCGGGCCGTTGACGCTGACTCGAGCGAAGTCCTTGAGCAGATAGATCGGCTGACCGGTCAGCGCGTTCCCTACCACCGGCAGCAGTGACATGGGGTCGACGAGGTAGTTGAGCACCGACAGCGGATTGGTGAGACCGAGCTGGACCTCGCCGGTCGGTTTGTTGTAGCGGCCGTCGATCAGCGCCGCGACGTTGACGCACGTACCCGCGGAGCCGGAATTGGCGTACGCGAAACCGCCGAGACAGAAGACCTGATCCGCGGGCAGGTCCGCGCGCGTCACCTCGCCCTGCGTCACGGTCTCGATCAGTTCGCCCAAGGTCGGGACGTCGAGGAGGTCACCGATCCCCGGCAACCCCAGACCATCGAGGAGACCGTCGTCGATCAGACCGCCGAGCACGTCGTCGACCCCGAGGTTCCAGATGTCGTCGAAGATCTTCGTGATCCCGTCGGTGGCGAGTGCGACACCGAGGATCGAGATCGCCGTCGCGCTGGTTCCCTCGCCGATCGGCACCGCGACCGCGGCGCCCGGCAGGATGGCGATGGCCAGTTCGTGGCCGGGCGCGAGGCCCAGTTCGTTCAGGATGCGGACGACGATCTGATCGACCACCGCGTCCCCCAGCGACGCACCGGGCAACGCGCTGTTGACGATCGCACGGATCTGGTCCAGCAGATAGTTCGGCCCCAGTGCCACCCCGCCGAGGTGACCGCCGCTCTTGATCCCGAGCGCGTCGACAGCCTGGTCCTGCCCCGCGGTGGCCCAGGTGTGAAGCGCGGCCGCCGCGTCCTTCAACTCGTTCGACGCCGCCGCGTTCGCCGCACCCGGCCCGAGCGCCAGGCTCGCGGTCACGGCGGCGGCCGCGGTGACCACCGTCGCCCCTGTCGCACCCTTGCGGACCGCCGTTTTCGAGATGTTGAAGGTGTGCCCGGATCGGGTGACCTGCCGGGTTCGTCGTGAGGTGTGCTTGCCCATGGCGAGGACGCTTCCTGTGCGATGGCCCGCTGACCCCCACCCCACTGTCACGGACCGGATTCCAATGGATGCGCCCAGGCTAACGTGACCGCAGTCCGCTACGGGAGAGAATCAGGAAACTTCTCTTGTCTTTTTCTCAGCGGGTGTGTCGCAGCCTCTCAGGGATCGTGTCGCAGCCTCTCAGGGATCGTGTCGCAGCCTCTCAGGGATCGTGTCGCGGCTTCTCAGAGAGCGTGTCGCGGCTCGTCTTCCAGGTCGCGGCCCGTCGATGGAACGCGACACGGAACAGGAGCCGCGACACGCGGACCCGACCCAGCGATCCCGGCCCCACGCCCCCCAATCCCCCAGCCCCGCCCCGGGCTCACGGTCCCCGCATCGGGAACCCGGAACCGGTCGAGACACCGCCCCGCTACGAGTCCGACGACTTCACACCCGCCGCCCCCGTCTGATGCCCCGGCCGCACCAGGAACAGCGTCGCCGCCGCGCCGAGCAGCAGCGCGACGGCGCCCAGAAACAGCGACTGCCCCATCGCGGTGGCGAAACCGTCGCGCAACGGCTCGGGCAACCGCGTCACGTGCTGGCCCTCGTGCCGTTCCATGCTCATGCCGGGCAGTTCCACGGCCAGGCGCGTCATCATCAGCGAACCGATGGCCGCGGTGCCGACCACCGAGCCGATCACACGGGTCGTGTTGTACACGCCCGACCCGGCGCCGGCCACATGCCAGGGCAGGTTCCGCGTCGCGGTCGCAGCCAGCGGCGACCAGATCCCCGCGCTGGAGACACCCATCAGGAACGTCGGGATCAGCAGGAGCCAGACCGGGGTCTCGGGCTTCATCAGCCACGCCGACAGGCTCAGTGCGACGGCGTAGCCGAACAGCGCGGCCGCGACGATGTTGCGCGGATGCACCTTGTCGACCAGTCGACCGATGACCGGCGCGAGCACCCCGGTGAGCACCGCCATCGGCACCAGCATCAGGGCCGAACGCGTCGGCGTCATCCCGCCGACGAACTGCAGGAAGAACATGAGCGGGATCATCGTGCCGGAGACGGCGAAACCCATCGAGGCGATCCCGGCGTTGGCGATGGAGAAGTTGCGGTCGCGGAACAGGCTGAGCGGCACCAGCGGCTCCCCGCGCATCCGCGCCTCCCACAGCATGAACAGCCCCATCGTCAGCAGTCCGCCGGCGATCAGCAGCCACACCCACACGGCCCAGTCGTACGTCTGCCCCTCCTGGATGCCGAACACGAGCGCGGTGAGTCCGATCGCCGAGAGCACCACGCCGACCCAGTCGAAGCGGTGGTCGTTGGTCTCCACGGTGGGCACCAGCACCGCGGCCAGCACCAGGCCGATCAGGCCCACCGGGAGGTTGATGAAGAAGATCCACTCCCAGCCGAACGCGTCGGTCAGGACGCCGCCGAGGAGCGGGCCCACCAGGGTGGCCACGCCGGCGACGGTCCCCCACACGCCCATGGCGGCGCCGCGTCGTTCCGGCGGGAAGATCCGGGTGATCAGCGCCATCGTCTGCGGGGTGATCAGCGCGGCGCCGACACCCTGCAGCGCCCGGGCGGCGATCAGCTCACCGATCGACGACGACAGCCCGCACCACACGCTCGCGGCCGTGAACACGACCAGTCCGACCTGGTAGACGGTCTTCGGCCCGAACTTGTCGCCCAGCCGGCCGGCGATCAGCAGCGGCACCGCATAGGTCAGCAGATACGCGCTGGAGACCCAGACGATCCCGCTGACGCTCGCCTCGAGCGCCTCCATGATCTGCGGCTGCGCGACGGCGACGATCGACATGTCCACCAGGATCATGAAGAAACCCACGCAGAGCGCCAGCAGAGCGGCCCAGGGCCGGTCGGTGACCGGCGTGAACCGCCGAGAAGCAGGAACGGTCATATCGGGTGGACCCCTTTCGGACGGTGAGATCCCGCGACACTAACACCGCCCTAGGACACCTCGATCACCCCTGGACGACCTTGTCCGCAATCGCCCGGAATGCCGACATCGCCTCTTCCATGTGGTTTTCGGCGTCGGCGTCTTCACTGTTCTTGGCGATCACGATGCCCTTCGCCGGCCACACGTAGACGAACTGCCCCAGGATGCCGATCGCGGTGTAGTCCCCGCGGTCGCCCTCGCCGATCCACCACTGGTAGCCGTAGCCGTACCGCGATCCGCCGCCCGGATACAGCTTCCCCGGCGCCACCTGGCCGCTCTGCGGCGTCGTCGCCCGGCGGACCCACTCGGCCGGGATCACCTGTCTCCCGCGCACCTCGCCGCCGTTCGCGAACAGCTCGCCGAAGCGGGCGAAGTCGCGGGTCGTGGCGTGGTACGACGCGTAGGCGATCGGCGAACCGTGGTAGTCCTCCCCGACCGCCGCCGACGACGCCATCCCGGCCGGGTGCCAGATCTTCTGCTGCACGTACGACGGCAGCGACCGGCCGGTCACCGAGGTCACCAGCCAGCCGAGGACGAAGGTGTCCATCGACGCGTAGTTGAACGCGGTCCCGGACCTGCGCACCCTCTTCGACTGTCTCGCCTGGTTCTTCAGCGGCTCGCCGGCCACCATGCGGATCGTCGTGCCGGTGGCCCCGGCGGTCACGTTCGCGTAGTCGGACTCGTCGTAGTCCTGGCCCGAGGACATCTGCAGGATGTGCTCGATCGGCACGCCGTCGTATCCGGAGCCCTTCAGTTCGGGGACGTACTCGGTGATCGGGTCGTCGAGCGAGTCGATCCTGCCCTCCGAGAACGCGAGACCGACCGCGGTGGAGGTGATCGACTTGCCCACCGACCACGAGTTGAACCTGCTGCCGGACGTGTACCCGGCCCAGTACTTCTCGGCCACCATCCGGCCGTCGTGCAGCACCACCAGTCCGCGGGTGGACGTGCGCTCCAGGAAGTCGGCGACCGTCGTGCGTCTGCCCGCGTAGGTGTAGGACGCGTCGATGTCGCCGTGCACCGCCCGCGGCAGTCCCAGCGGGTTCGACGACGGTGTCATCGTCTGCGACCCGTAGAACACGATGTGCGGGGCCACCGGGAGCGGCCGGGCCGGTTCGGCCGACGCCGGGGCGGCCGCCGTCGTCGTGAGGACCGCCGCGACGGCCGTCGCGACCAGCGCCCGTCTCCCCGGAGCCGGGCGGCGCCGCATCGAACGCCGAACAGTGGATGCCATGGTCGATTCTCCTTCGTCGGCGCCGGTGGTCGCCGATGTTCCCGCACCGGTCGCCGATGGATCCCATCGACGGCTCCAACGATGATCCTCGAACGATACATAACTGAATCCGATTCGTTAACGTTTCGAAAAATCGGAGACGGACCCCGCCCCGGCGGACCCCGATCCACTCGGCGCACACCACTCCGCCCCCGCGACGTGACCGAAGTCTTAGGCTGGTCAGCGCACCGGACGGAGACGACCGGAAACAATCCGTCGTCCGGCGACGTTGAACCTGTGTCGTCCCCACACCCGGAAAGTTCTGGACCAGATCGGAGACCGCCATGCGGAAGAAGACCAGCAAGGCCCGCGACACGCACACCGAGATCGACGTCCACCGGCCGTCGGACCTCCCGGAGGCCGAGCCCCGGAGCGGCGAGTCCGACGACAGGCAGGTGCCCGCCCGCGCGGTGGCGCTCGTGACCCGCATCGTCGAGAAGGCCCACCGACTGCAGGAGCCGGCCGTCACCAAATACGTGGCCCGACTCCGCGAGAAGCACCCCGACGACACCCCCGAACAGCTGCTCCGCCGGCTGGAACGCCGTTTCCTCAACACCGTGACCGCCTCGGGCGGCGCGGTGGGCGCCGCGGCGGCGATCCCCGGAGTCGGCACCGTCACGGCCCTCTCCGCGCTCAGCGCCGACACCGCGATCTTCATCGAGGCGTCCGCCCTGTTCGCGTTGGCGACCGCCGAGGTCTACGGCATCGCTCCGCACGAGTCGGAACGACGACGCGCCCTGGTCCTCACCGTCGCCATGGGCGAGGAGGGTCTCTCGGCCCTCGGCAAGGTGGCCGGCGCCCGGAGCACGGACGCGCTGAACCGCCTGATGGGCCCGGCGCTCGCCCCCAAGCGCCTCGCGAGCCTCAACAACGCCCTCACCAAGCGCCTGGTCCGCCGTTTCGCGCTGCGGCGCGCCCCCGTCCTGGTGGGCAAGCTGATCCCCGGCGGGATCGGCGCCGCGGTCGGCGGCATCGGCAACCGCGCACTCGGCTCGATGGTGCTCCGCAACGCACGCGAGGCGTTCGGTCCGCCGCCCCGCTTCTGGGACGTCGACGGCCAGGTGATCGACCTCGGCACCACCGGCACCGGGACCGCGCTCACCGACACCCCGACCGATCCTCCGACGCTGCGCGCGATCGACGGCGAGCGTCTTTGACGTCAGGCCGTCTCCCCCGGCTGGCCGCGTACTGCCTGCGGCACCGACTCCTCGCCCTGATCACCGCCGCCGTCACCCTCGGGGCGGTGGCGGTGGACCTGGTGACCCCGTTGCTCGCCCGCGCGGCGATCGACCAGGCCACCGGGTCCGGTGCCGCGGGCTCCGGGGGCGACGACCCCGTCGCGGTCGGCCTCGGGACCCTCATCGCGCTCCTCCTGGTCGGAGCAGCCGTCCGCTACGCGTGCCAGTTCGGCCGCCGCCTGACGGCCGGTCGGCTCTCCATCGTCGTCCAGGACGACCTGCGCCGGGCCATGCTCGACACCCTCCTGCACGTCGACGGCCGAGCCCGCGGCACGCTCCGGACCGGCCAGGTGGTCTCCCGATCGATCTCCGACCTGCAAGTGGTGCAGGGCCTGCTCGCGATGACCCCGCTGGCGCTCGGCGGGGCCGTCCAGGCCGTCCTGGCGATCGGCATCATGTGGTGGCTCTCGCCGCCGCTCACCCTGGTGACCCTGTCCGTGGTCCCGCTGATCGTGCTGATCGCCTACCGGGGACGTCGTCGCCTGTTCGCCGCGACCTGGGCCGCCCAGCAGGCCGCGGCCGAACTCGCCGGACACGTGGAGGAGACCGTCACCGGCGTCCGGGTGGTGAAGGGCTTCGGGCAGGAGGACCGCGCCACCGACGAACTGATCGACCACGGCCGCACCCTCTACCGGCTCCGACTCCGGACCGCACGCCTCACCGCCCGGTTCACACCGTCGATGAGCGCCGCGCCCCAACTCGGTCTGGTCCTGGTGATCGCGGTGGGCGGCTGGCTCACCCTGCGCGGCGACCTCACCGCGGGCACCTTCCTGGCGTTCTCCACCTACCTCGCGACCATGACCGGCGTCGCGCGGATCCTCACCAACCTCGTCGTCGCCTCCCAACTCGCCGCCGCGTCCGCGGGCCGCGTGTTCGACGTCGTCGACCATCCGCGCGACCCCGCGCTCGCCCACAGCGCCCGGCTCCCCGACGGCCCCCTGGGCATCCGGTTCGACGACGTCCGTTTCGCCCACGACGACCGGCCGGTCCTGCGCGGCGTGGACCTCACCGTGGCGCCCGGCGAATGCGTGGCCGTGGTCGGCGGCCCCGGCTCGGGCAAGTCGACGCTCGCCGCCCTGCTCGACGGCACCCGCCCCGCCGACTCCGGCACCGTCGCCCTCACCAATGCCGCCGGACGCAGCCACCGCGTCGCCGACCTCGCACCGGACTCGCTGCTCGGCGCCGGCGCCCTGACCGTCGTCTTCGACGAGCCCTTCCTCTACTCCGACACCCTCGCCGCCAACGTCGCACTCGGGCCCGAACCCACCCCTCCCGACGACGATCCGGCCCTGCGCACCGCCGTCGACCGGGCGGCGGCCACCGACGTCGTCGACCGGCTCCCCGACGGCTTCGCCACCGTCGTCGGCGAACGCGGCCTCACCCTGTCCGGCGGGCAGCGCCAGCGCATCGCCCTCGCCCGGGCCTTCCACGCCCGCCCGCGGATCCTGGTGCTCGACGACGCCACCTCCGCGGTCGACGCCGTCACCGAGACCGCGATCCTCGCCCGCCTGCGCTCCGCGGAGTCCGGCACCGGGCCGACGACGATGCTGCTACTGGCGCACCGTCGTTCCACCCTCGCCGTCGCCGACCGCGTCGCCGTGCTCGACGGCGGCCGGATCGTCGACGTCGGCACGGTCGACGAGCTCGACGCCCGCTGTCCGCGGTTCCGCGACCTGATGACCCCGCTCGACCCCGCCGCCCTCCGGCCCGCAGACGACGGGGCGACTGCAGACGACGGGGCGGCCGCGGACGATCCGGTGCCCCTGGACCGGCTGTGGCCCGCCCGGGCCCCCGCAGCCGAACGCGCCCGCGCCCGGGTGCGTCCGACGGGTGACGGCCCCGGCGGGGCCCGCGGCGGCGCACCGCTGGCGAACGCGCTCGGCGCGACGCCGGCGACTCCGGAGCTCGCCGCCGCGGTGGCCGCGCTCCCGCCCGCCGACGAGGACCCCGGTGTCGACGTCGAGGA
This sequence comes from Gordonia sp. (in: high G+C Gram-positive bacteria), assembly GCF_047600385.1. Lineage (GTDB taxonomy): Bacteria > Actinomycetota > Actinomycetes > Mycobacteriales > Mycobacteriaceae > Gordonia. Next base: position 3,877,346 of record NZ_JASGKZ010000001.1, read on the forward strand.
CGCCCGGCGCGAGGACCCGTCGTTCTCCCTGCGCCAGATCCTCACGCCGGTGCGCGGACTGCTCGCCGTCGTGCTGGCGACCGTGGTGGTCGACACCCTGATCGGCCTGGCCTTCCCGTCCCTGGCCCGGGTGGTCCTGGACGCCGGGGCCGACGACCACGGCGACGTGCTGTGGGCGGCCGTCGCGGTCGGCCTGGCACTGGTGGCGCTCGCGTGGCTGGCCGGCGCGGTGAACACGCTCCTGGCGGCCCGCGCCGGTGAACGCGTCCTGTACGCGCTGCGCGTGCGCAGCTACGCCCACCTGCAACGCCTCGGCCTGGACTACTACGAGCGCGAGCTGTCCGGGCGGATCATGACGCGGATGACCACCGACGTCGACGCCCTCTCGAACTTCATCCAGACGTCGCTGACCTCCGCGGTGGTCGCGGTGCTCACCGTGATCGGCGTGTTCGGCGCACTGCTGGCCACCGACTGGCACCTGGGGCTGGCGATCGCGCCGGTGTTCCCGATCCTGGCGCTCGCCACCGTCTGGTTCCGGCGGGTGGCCGGCGGCGCCTACACGCGGGCCCGCGACCTGGTCTCCGCGGTGAACGCCGGCTTCCACGAGAACATCGCCGCCCTCGAGACCACCCGCGCCTACCGGCACGCCGAACCCGCCCGACGGCAGTTCGCCCGGCGCAGCGACGCGTGGGTCGAGGCGCGGATGGTGAGCCAGCGCGCGGTGGCGGTCTACTTCCCGTTCATCACGTTCTGCGCGGACGTCGCCACGGCCGTCGCGGTCGGGATCGGCGCGCGGCAGATCGCCGCCGGAGAGCTCTCGGCCGGGACGCTGGTGGCCTTCGTCCTCTATCTGGCGCTGCTGTTCGGACCCGTCCAGCAGCTCACCACCGTGTTCGACGCCTATCAGCAGGCCGCCGTCGGCCTGCGCCGGATCGGCGACCTGCTGGCCACCCCGAGTTCACTGGTGGAGCGGGAGACGACCGCGACCGGCGGCGACACCCCCTCGACCGACGGCGGCGCTCCCTCACCGATAGATGACACCCCCTCGCTGATCGGCGACGCCCCCTCGCTGATCGAGCGAAGTCGAGATCACCCCCCGCCCGACCGCCGAGATCACCGGGGCGGCGCCGAGGTGCGGATGACCGGGGTCGGGTTCCGGTACTCCGGGGCCGCCGTCGACGCCCTGCACGACGTCGACCTCCACCTGGCTCCGGGCGACTCCCTCGCCCTGGTCGGCCCCACCGGAGCAGGTAAGTCGACGGTCGTCAAACTCCTCGCGCGGTTCTACGACCCGGTGCGCGGGACGGTGGCCGTCGACGGCGTCGATCTGCGCACCGTCGACCTGCACCGCCACCGCGCCCGGCTCGGGGTGGTGCCGCAGGAGGCGCATTCGTTCGCCGGCACCGTCGCCGACAACATCGCCTACGGCCGCCCGCACGCCACCCGCGAGCAGATCGCCGCGGCCGCGCACCGGGTCGGCGCCGCGGCGATGATCGCCGAACTGCCCGCGGGCATGCGCACCCCGGTGACCGAACGGGGCCGCAGCCTCTCGTCCGGACAGCGTCAGCTGATCGCGCTCGCCCGCGCGGAACTGGTGGAACCGGACCTGATCCTGCTCGACGAGGCCACCGCGAACCTCGACCAGGCCACCGAGGCCCGGGTCCTCGCCGCGGGGTCCGCGCTCACGCGACGGCGCACCAGCGTGGTCGTCGCCCATCGGCTCGCCACGGCCGCGCGGGCCGACCGGATCGCCGTCGTGCGGGGCGGCCGGATCGTCGAACTCGGGACGCACGCGGAGCTCCTGGCCGCCGACGGCGCGTACGCCGCGCTGTGGGCCGCGGGCGTCGAGCCCGGCGATTCCGGACGTGTCGCCGAGACCACGGAGTGATTCCGACCACTTACTCGTCAGTCGGGTCGGAGGAGGGTCCAAGTGCCCGGCAGAGACCGTCCCGGACGCGTACCATCGACGGTTGGCCGGGGGCGTGGTTTCAACCGCTACGCGCCCTGCTCTGCGATGAACAACACACCCGAACACAAGAGGCGAGACGACGCTGTGAGCAGTTCGACATCCGAGACCGACTACGGACAGAACGAGTGGTTGGTCGAGGAGATGTACCAACGTTTCCAGACCGACCCGGGATCGGTGGATCCCAGCTGGCACGAACTCCTCAAGTCCTACAAGCCCAACGGCGGCGCCGATGCCGCGGCGGCGCCCGCGACACCGGCTCCGGCGGCGCCCGCAGCCGCTCCGGCCGAACCCGCCGCCCCGGCGGCCGCAGCCCCGGCGCCCGAGCCCGCCTCGGCCCCGGCCCCCGCCGCTCCCCCGGCGGCCCCCGCCGCCCCGGCCCCGATCCCGCAGCCGACCCCGGCCAAGCCCGGTCTGACCCTCGATGCGGTGCCGGCCCGCTCCACCCAGAGCGCGCGTAAGGCACCGCCCGCCCAGGTCGCCGCCGGCTCCAAGGCTGCCTCCGGCGTCAGCCGCACCGCGACCGCGGGCAAGCCGTCGTCCGAGCCCGTCGCCGACGAGGCCAAGGTGATCCGCGGACCGGCCGCCGCCATCGTCAAGAACATGAACGCCTCGCTCGAGGTGCCCACGGCCACCAGCGTCCGGGCCATCCCGGTGAAGCTGATGATCGACAACCGCATCGTCATCAACAACCAGCTCGCCCGCACCCGCGGCGGCAAGGTGAGCTTCACCCACATCCTCGGCTACGCGATCGTCCAGGCGCTCAAGGACTTCCCGAACCTCAACCGCCACTTCGCCGAGGTCGACGGCAAGCCCAACGTCGTCACCCCCGCCCACTCCAACCTCGGTCTGGCCATCGACCTGCCCGGCAAGAACGGTGCGCGCACGCTCGTCGTCGCCGCCATCAAGGGCTGCGAGACCATGGGCTTCTTCGAGTTCTGGCAGGCGTACGAGGACATCGTGCGCCGCGCCCGCGACGGCAAGCTCACCGCCGAGGACTTCTCCGGCGTCACCATCTCGCTCACCAACCCCGGCACCATCGGCACCGTGCACTCCGTGCCGCGCCTGATGCCGGGCCAGGGCGCCATCATCGGCGCCGGTGCGATGGAGTACCCCGCCGAGTTCCAGGGCTCCAGCGACAAGCAGCTCGCCGACGCCGGCGTCGGCAAGGTGATGACGCTGACGTCCACCTACGACCACCGGATCATCCAGGGCGCCGAGTCCGGCGACTTCCTGCGCCGCATCCACCACATGCTGCTCGACGATGCCTTCTGGGACGAGATCTTCACCGCCCTGCACATCCCGTACGAGCCGATCCGCTGGCGCCGCGACATCCCGGCCGGCGCGGTGGACAAGAACACCCGCGTCCTGGAGCTGATCGCCGCCTACCGCAGCCGGGGCCACCTGATGGCCGACACCGATCCGCTGATGATGGACAGCGACGCCCGCGCCGCGCACCCGGACCTGGACGTCCTCACCTACGGCCTCACCCTGTGGGATCTGGACCGCGAGTTCACCGTCGGCGGCTTCCACGGCCAGCAGCGGATGAAGCTGCGCGACGTGCTGTCGATCCTGCGGGATGCGTACTGCCGCCACGTGGGCGTCGAGTACACCCACATCCTCGACCCCGAGCAGCAGCGCTGGCTGCAGGAGCGGGTGGAGGTGAAGCACGTCAAGCCGCCGGTGGCCGAGCAGAAGTACATCCTGAGCAAGCTCAACGCCGCCGAGGCCTTCGAGACCTTCCTGCAGACCAAGTACGTCGGCCAGAAGCGCTTCTCGCTGGAGGGCGCCGAGTCGGTGATCCCGATGATGGACGCGGTGATCGACCGCAGCGCCGAGCACAACCTGCAAGAGGTCATCATCGGCATGCCGCACCGCGGCCGCCTCAACGTGCTGGCCAACATCGTCGGCAAGCCCTACTCCAAGATCTTCACCGAGTTCGAGGGCAACCTGGGCAACTCGCAGGCGCACGGCTCCGGCGACGTCAAGTACCACCTGGGCGCCGAGGGCAAGTACTACCAGATGTTCGGCGACAACGAGATCAACGTCTCGCTGACCGCCAACCCCAGCCACCTGGAGGCCGTCGACCCGGTCCTGGAGGGCATCGCCCGCGCCAAGCAGGACCTGCTCCCCGAGGAGGAGCAGTTCGACATCCTCCCGCTGATGCTGCACGGCGACGCCGCGTTCGCCGGCCAGGGCGTGGTCCCCGAGACCTTGAACCTGTCGATGCTGGACGGCTACCGCACCGGCGGCACCGTCCACATCGTCGTGAACAACCAGGTCGGCTTCACCACCGCACCGGAGTACTCGCGCTCCACGCAGTACTGCACCGACGTCGCCAAGATGATCGGCGCCCCGGTGCTGCACGTCAACGGCGACGACCCCGAGGCCTGCGTCTGGGCCGCCCAGCTCGCCGTCGACTACCGCGAGGCGTTCAACCGCGACGTGGTGATCGACCTGGTCTGCTACCGCCGCCGCGGCCACAACGAGGGCGACGACCCGTCGATGACCCAGCCGGCCATGTACGACGTGATCGACAACCTGCGCAGCGTCCGCAAGAGCTACACCGAATCGCTGATCGGTCGTGGCGACATCTCCACCAAGGAGGCCGAGGACGCCCTCCGCGACTACCAGGGCCAGCTGGAGCGGGTCTTCGTCGAGGTCAAGGAGCTGGACCGGTTCAGCCCGGAGCCGTCGCCGTCGATCCTCACCGACCAGACGCCGCAGGTGAACCTGAAGACCTCGGTGCCCCAGGCCGCGCTGACCGCGATCGGCGAGGCCTTCGCGAACGTGCCGGAGGGCTTCACCCCGCATCCGCGCGTGAAGCCGGTGCTGCAGCGCCGCCTGGAGATGACCCGGAAGGGCGACGTCGACTGGGCCTTCGCCGAGCTCATGGCCTTCGGCACCCTGGTCCAGGAGGGCGTCACCGTGCGCCTGTCCGGTCAGGACTCGCGCCGCGGCACCTTCACCCAGCGGCACTCGGTGCTGATCGACCGGGAGAACGGCTCGGAGTACACGCCGCTGAACACCGTCGCCCAGGACGGCCCCGGCCGCTTCCTGGCGTACGACTCGCCGCTGAGCGAGTTCGCCGTGCTCGGCTTCGAGTACGGCTACGCGATCGGCAACCCGGACGCCCTGGTGCTCTGGGAGGCGCAGTTCGGCGACTTCGTGAACGGCGCGCAGTCGATCATCGACGAGTTCATCAGCTCCGGCGAGGCCAAGTGGGGTCAGCGCAGCGACGTCGTCCTGCTGCTGCCGCACGGCCACGAGGGTCAGGGACCGGACCACACCTCCGGCCGCATCGAACGCTTCCTGCAGCTGTGCGCCGAGGGCTCGATGACCGTCGCGCTGCCGTCCACCCCGGCCAGCTACTTCCACCTGCTGCGCCGTCACGTGCACGACGGCATCAGCCGTCCGCTGATCGTCTTCACCCCGAAGTCGATGCTGCGCAACAAGGCCGCGATCTCGCCGATCGAGGAGTTCACCGAGGGCAAGTTCCTCTCGGTGCGCGACGATCCGCGGTTCGCCGGCAACTTCAAGGCCGAGGGCGACAAGCTCGACCGCGCGAGCGTCGAGCGGGTGCTGCTGGTCTCGGGCAAGCTCTACTGGGAGCTCGCCGCCCGGGCCAAGAAGGAGAACCGCACCGACATCGCGATCGTCCGGATCGAGCAGCTGCACCCGGTGCCGCACCGTCGTCTGGGCCGCACCCTGGCGCAGTACCCGAACGCCAAGGACTTCGTCTGGGTCCAGGAGGAGCCGGCGAACCAGGGTCCGTGGCCGTTCCTGGGTCTGTGGCTGCCCGACCTGCTCCCCGAGCAGCTGTCGGGTCTGCGCCGGATCTCGCGCCGCCCGATGTCGGCGCCGTCGTCGGGGTCGTCGAAGGTCCACGCCGTCGAGCAGGCCGAGATCATCGACGAGGCCTTCGCGCAGTGAGTCGTCGACGACGCTGACACGTCACGACCGTCGCTGATCGGGCGGAGTCGAGATCTCGAACTCCGCCCGATCAGCGCGGGAGGACTCGACCGACGCAGAAAGGACCGCGCCACCCGTCCCGGGGGCGCGGTCCTTCGTCGTCTCCGGCCGGAGTCGGGACGTGCCCGGTCAGCCCTCGAGGCTTCCGGCGACGCCGGCGATCGCCAGCAGCGACGTCGTGATCAGCGCGAGCACCTGGTCCCGGCGCATCACCGGATCTGCGATCCAGCGGGTCATCACCTCTTCGACGAAGGCGATCCAGCCCATCACCGCGGCCTCGATCATCGGCGACGCGTCGATCCCCATCGCCGGGGCGAACGCCAGCACCCGACGGGCCACCTCGGTACGCGTCTCCTCGGTGACCGCCCGGATCTCCGGGTCGCCGCTGAGCGCACCGCGCAGCAGTGAGCTGTAGGCCGTGGGGTTGGCCTCGACGTACTCCACGTACGCCGACAGCGAGGCGAGGGCGATCTCGTTCGGGTCCTCCAGGCCCTCCGGCGGCCGGGTCAGGGCGAGCATCTCGCCGGCCTGTTCCCGGAGTATCGCCAGGTGGAAGTCCTGCTTGGACTCGAAGTAGTGGAACATCAGCCCCCGGGACACCCCCGCCGCCTCCGCGACCACCTCCATGGTGACGTCCTCCGGCGGCAGCCGTCTGGCCAGATCGAGCCCGAGATCGAGCAGTTGACGACGGCGCTCCGCCGGACTCATCCGACGACGACGCTCCGCCGCGGGCCGCTCCCGGGCGGGTGTCACCTCGTCGTCGATCGTCATACGACCACCCTAGGGCACTGTTGACAAACCCTCAACAACTATTGACGCGATGTCAGCAAGCCTCTACCGTGACAACAATGACAACACACGATGTAGAGATCGCCATCGTCGGGGCCGGGTTCTCCGGGCTCGGCGCCGCCGTCAAAGCGCAGGAGAACAGCTTCGACGACTACCTCGTCCTCGACCGCGGCACCGACTTCGGCGGCACCTGGCGCGACAACACCTACCCCGGCGCCGCCTGCGACGTCCCGTCGCACCTGTACTCGTACTCCTTCGCGCTGAACCCCGACTGGACCCGCTCCTACTCCCACCAGGAGGAGATCCACCGCTACATCAACGCCGTCGCCGACTCCCACGGCATCGGCGACAAGACCTGGTTCGGCACCGAGGTGACCCGGGCCCGCTGGGACTCCGACGCCGACCGGTGGATCGTCGACGTCGACCGCGACGGCACCGCCGTCCAGGTGCGCGCCCGGCACCTCGTCGGCGGCATCGGCCCGCTGTGCGAACCGAACCTCCCCGACATCGACGGCATCGGCGCGTTCGGCGGGAAGATCATCCACTCGGCCCGCTGGGATCACGACTACGACTTCGCCGGCAAGCGCGTCGCCGTCATCGGTACCGGCGCCTCGGCCATCCAGCTGGTCCCCCACCTCGCCGAAGCCGCCGGCCACCTCGAGGTCTACCAGCGCACCGCGCCGTGGATCATCCCCCGCACCGAACGCCCCTACCTCCCCGCGGAGAACTGGGCGTTCAAGCACGTCCCCGGCCTGCAGAACCTGATCCGCGGGAGCATCTACACCGCCAACGAGGTCGTCGCCGCCGGGATGACCTACGCCCCGAAGGCCCTCAAACCGGTCGAGGCGCTCTGCCGCGCCAACATCTTCAAGGGCATCCGCGATCCAGAGCTCCGCGCGAAGGTGACCCCGACCTTCGCTGTCGGCTGCAAACGCATCCTCAAGTCGAACGACTGGTACCCCGCCCTCGACCGCCCGAACGTCGACCTGGTCACCACCGGGATCGACCGCATCACCGCCGAGGCGATCGTCACCGCGGACGGCGTCGAGCACCCGGTCGACGCGATCGTCGTCGCCACCGGCTTCCACGTCACCGACTCGCCCGTGTTCGAGACCATCCACGGCGCCGACGGCCGCAGCCTCGCCCGGGTCTGGGACGAGATCGGCATGCAGGCCTACAAGGGCACCTTCGTCCACGGCTTCCCCAACATGACTCTGCTCATCGGACCGTCGACCGGCCTCGGCCACACCTCGATGGTGTACATGATCGAGTCCCAGCTGAACTACCTGGTCGACTATCTCGAGAAGACGAAGGCCGAGGGCATCGTCCGCACCGACGTCAGACTCGACGTGCAGAAGAAGTACAACGCCGACCTGCAGGACAAGCTCAAGCGCAGCGTCTGGGTCACCGGCGGATGCTCGTCCTGGTACAAGGACGCCCACGGCGACATCACCACCCTGTGGCCGGGCTTCACCTTCGACTTCCGCAACGCGACCCGGCGCTTCGACATCGCCGCATACGACGTCGTGCGAGGCGCCCGCACCCCGAAGAAGACCACCGAGCCCGCCTCGGTCACCTCCTGACACCCCGACACGAAGGACACAGAACATCATGAAGAACTTCCGCGACAAGGTCGTCGTCGTCACCGGCGCCGGATCGGGCATCGGTCGCGCCCTCGCCCTCGACCTCGCCGAGCGCGGCGCCCAGCTGGCGATCTCCGACGTCGACCCGACCGGCCTGGCCACCACCGGCGCACTGATCGCAGAGAAGACGCCCGGCGCACAGGTGCACTCGCAGCTGCTCAACGTCGCCGAACGGGAGGCCGTGCTGGCATACGCCGACACCGTCGCCGAACACTTCGGCGTCGTCAACGCCGTCGTCAACAACGCGGGCATCGCCCATCACGGCGACCTGGAGACGATGGAGTTCAAAGACATCGAACGCATCATGGACGTCGACTACTGGGGCGTGGTCAACGGCACCAAGGCCTTCCTGCCGGCGATCATCGCCTCCGGCGACGGTGCGATCGTCAACATCTCCTCGCTCTTCGGCCTCCTGGGCATCCCCGGCCAGACCGCCTACAACTCGGCCAAGTTCGCCGTCCGCGGCTTCACCGAGGCCCTCCGCCAGGAGATGCTCCTGAACCACCCCGAGGTCAAGGTCACCTGCGTGCACCCCGGCGGCATCAAGACCGCCGTCGCCCGCAACGCCACCACCTCCGGCGACCTGGACTCGTTCGCCGCGCTCTTCGACAAGTACCTCGCGCACACCTCGCCCGAGAGCGCCGCCCGGATCATCCTGTCGGCGGTCGGCAGGGAGAACGCCCGCGTCCTGGTCGGTCCCGACGCGAAGGTCCTCGACCTGCTGGTCCGACTGACCGGTTCGGCGTACCAGGGCACCGTCGCCCGCGTCACCAGGTTCGCCCTCGACCGGTTCAACGGCTGAGCGCCGGCAGAGAACGAGAGGAGACACCGAGATGAAGGATCTGCGCGACAAGGTCGTCGTGATCACCGGAGCGGGGTCGGGCATCGGCCGCGAACTCGCCGTCCAGGCCGCACGCCGCGGCGCGAAGGTCGCGATCTCCGACGTCGACCCGGCCGGGCTGGGCACCACCGAACGCCTCGTCGGGGAAGTCGGCGGGCAGGTGCACGCCCAGCTGCTCAACGTCGCCGAACGGGAGGCCGTGCTGGCATACGCCGACACCGTCGCCGAACACTTCGGCGCCGTCAACGCCGTCGTCAACAACGCGGGCATCGCGCACAACGGCGAGGTCGAGACGATGGAGTTCAAGGACATCGAACGCATCATGGACGTCGACTACTGGGGCGTGGTCAACGGCACCAAGGCGTTCCTGCCGGCGATCATCGCCTCCGGCGACGGTGCGATCGTCAACATCTCCTCGCTCTTCGGGCTGCTCTCCCAGCCCGGTCAGGCCGCGTACAACTCGGCCAAGTTCGCCGTCCGCGGCTTCACCGAGGCCCTCCGCCAGGAGATGCTCCTGAACCACCCCGAGGTCAAGGTCACCTGCGTGCACCCCGGCGGCATCAAGACGGCCATCGCCCGCAACGCCACCGCCTCCGGCGGCCACGATGCGAAGGCCGGCGCCGAGTTCTTCGACAGGCATCTGGCCCGGACCAGCGCCGCCGACGCCGCCGCGACCATCCTCAAGGCCGTCGAGAACGAGCAGGCCCGAGTACTGGTCGGCGCGGATGCCAAGCTGCTCGACCTCGGCATCCGGGCGATCGGATCCTGGTACCAGGGCATCTCCGCCCGCATCACCAAGATGGCGGGCATTCGACTCGCCACCGGCGGCGCGCCGGGTCCACACCCGAGCGCGATCTCAGGACCCGCGCGTGGCGTACCACTCCGAGGCGACCACCCGCGGGTCCGCCCCCTCGGCCACCCGGGCGGCCAGTCCGGCGAGTTCACCGGTGGTGAGTTCACCGGCGATCCGGCTCAACGCCTTCAACTGCGACCTGCCCAGCGCGGCACTCCGATACACCGGGACCAGATCCTGCGCGCGCGGCGCCGCATCGGACTTCAGGGCGACGACGCCGTGCACCTCACCGGCGCTCGCCGTCACCAGCGCGGGCGCCACACCGAGCGCACCGCCGGAGAGCACCCGGTCGAGCAACGCCTGCACCTGCGGCACCCGCTCCACCGGGCCCGGGCGGCACGCTGCGAACGCCGCCAACTGGTCGTCCGGCACCCCCGGGGCGACGACCAGCGGCAACCCCGCCGGGAGCGCGGCGCACTGCTGCAGCGTCTCGACGTCGTGCCGTTCACGGAGCTCGGCCGAGACGAGCAGCTGCGGCCGGTTGCTCACCCCCGTCGGATCGCCGACGGCCACCCCCTGCGGCAGCGAACGCGCCACCTCGGCGAGCAGTTCTTCGCCCGCCATCGCCTCGGGACGCGCGGTGAGCCTGGTGAGCAGAGCCCCGGTGAACGCCGGGAACAGGTCGGCCTCGCCGGCGGCGACGGCCTCGAGGAGTCGCGCATCGGAGCCGGTCGGAGCGCCCTGGACCGTCGCCGGAGTACCCGACCGGGTCAACCCCACCGCGTAGACGGCGGCCGCCGCCCGCATCGCGGGATCGTCGGACGAGCCGATCCGCAGCGACGGAGCGTCGTCGCCGTCGCAGGCCGCCAGGCCCAGCGCGACGAGCACGACGACGAGGCACGAGGTCAGCAGGCGTGTGGTGTTTCGCATCGCTGCCCACCGTAGTCCACCGGCGACTCCGCTCCGGAACACCCGGCCCCGCCGAATCTCCGCTCGACCGACGAATCGGGCACCCGGTGTCGCGCGGACGGCCCGAACCGGCATCCCTCGCTACGATCACCCCGTGCCCTCGCTTCACTGGGGTCCGTCCGGCGGAGACCGTCGTGCCGACCCGCCCCTCCCGCCGATCCCCGCGAACCGCGCCGTCGTCGACTGCGGCGTCTACGTCGACGGCGTCCGACAGCCCGGACTCCGCGACTTCGCGAACGCCTACCGGCACGTCCGCGAGACCGGTGAGGGCTTCGTCTGGCTCGGCCTGCACTCCCCCAACGAGAAGCAGATGACCACTGTCGCCGAGGTCTTCGGACTGCACCACCTGATCGTCGAAGACCTGGTGAGCGCGCACCAGCGCCCCAAACTCGAGCTGTACGACGACATCGTGTTCCTGGTCCTGCGCTCGATCCACTACATCGATCACGACAGCCTCGACCGCGCCAACGACATCGTCGACGCCGGCGAGATCATGCTCATCTCCGGGCGGGACTTCGTGATCACGGTCCGCCACGGCGACCACACACAGCTCGCCGGGGTCCGCGCCGCCCTCGAGGCACGACCGGAGATCCTCCGCCACGGACCGGCGATCGTCGTGCACGGCGTCGCCGACCGCGTCGTGGACTCCTACGTCGACGTCGTCGACCAGATGCAGCCGGACATCGACGAACTCGAGGAACGGATCTTCGCGGCGTCGACCGCCGAACTCGACATCGACGTCGTGTATCTGTCTCAGCGGGAGGTCCTGGAGTTACGACGAGCCGTGCTCCCCCTCGCGCCCCCGCTCGCATGGCTCTCCGGCAACGAGCGGCCACCCGTCGCCCGCCATCTCGAACTCGACGCCGGTCACCTCACCGAACTGATCGGCGGACACCGCGAAGCCGAGATCCGGCGGCACTTCCGCGACGTCGCCGACCACCTGAGCACCGTGATCGACATGGTGAACGAGTACGACAACCGCCTCGGTTCGCTGCTGCAGGCCGCCGCGACCAAGGTGAGCATCCAGCAGAGCACCGACATGCGCAAGATCTCGGCCTGGGCCGCCCTCGCCGCCGTGCCCACCATGATCGCCGGGATCTACGGCATGAACTTCGAGTTCATGCCCGAACTCAAGTGGGAGTTCTCCTACCCGGTGGTCCTGCTCGTCATGATCGGCGTCTGCGCCCTGCTGTGGCGGTCGCTGCATCGGAACAAGTGGTTGTAGCCGTCTGCTCTTCTCCTTGTCTGTGAGGCGTGTCGGTCGGGAATCACTTCTTCGTCAGTCCTCGGCCCGTCCCAGGATCGAGCGCTTTCCCGAGATCCTGCGGAGGGCTCAGAAGCGATCCCCGCCCGACACTCTCGACACCGAGATGAGCGCTCACGGCCCCTCGCCTCATCCGGGAAACGGGTTTCACGTCGGCGGAGCGCGATGGCTACCGACCGTTCGCTCGGTGGTCTCCTGCAGTGCAGTTCGCGCCCCTAGCCTGACCCGGGTAGAGACCACCACCCGATCCGAAAGGCGCATTCGTTGCGTAACAAACTCCCCGACCTGGTCGCGATCCTGTTCGCGGCGGTCCTCGCCGTCGTCCTCACCGCCTGTGGCGGCGGCAGCGACCCGGCACCCGAGTCCTCCACGACGTCCGCTTCGGCCGCGGCGGACGACGACATGACGCTCACCCTCGTCCGGCACGGCCAGTCGGCCGGGAACTCGTCCGGCGTGATCATCACGACCGTGCCCGGACCCGACCTCACCGACCTGGGCCGAGAGCAGTCAAAGACTGCGGCCGCGGCCTTCAAGGACCGCGACTTCGACGGCGTCTACGCCTCGCCGATGGTGCGGACGCAGCAGACCGCCGAGCCGACCGCGGCGGACCTCCGGATGAAGACGGTCGTCGTCGACGGCATCCAGGAGATCCCCGCCGGCGACTACGAGGGCACGCCGGAGGCCGACGCCGCCAAGACCTACCTGGTGGCACCGATCAAGTGGACCGAAGGCGATCTCTCCGCCCGCATGCCCGGCGCCGAGAGCGGCGAGGAGTTCCAGAAGCGCGTCAACGGCGCGATCGCGAAGATCCGCGACGCGGGCAGCCGCAAACCCGTCGTGTTCAGCCACAGCGGCACCATCACCACGTGGACCCTGATGAACGTCAAAGACAAGAAGGGCCGCGCGCTTCCCGCGGACCTGCTGAAGAACACCGGTTACGTCGTCGTCAAGGGCAGCCTGGAGAAGGGCTGGACCCTGCAGGAGTGGCACACCGCGCCCGCCGGCGAGAAGTAGCCCCGATTCCGAACCGTCCCGTCCGGTGACCGTGAACGGCGCCGGACGGGGCTGTCGTTCAGCTCGGGGTGACGCCGCCCCGGGTGGGGTCGGTGACGTCGACGCCCGCCTCGGACCACGCCTCGCGGAGTGCGTCGGCCCCCTTGAGCCGCACCCAGGCCGCCTCGTTCGCGGTGATCGGCACCGCGCGCAGGAAGCGGACCGGGTCGGCGGGGGCGTCGAGCACGAGGTCGTCGATCCCCGAGTCGCCCGAGAGCAGCAACGCCGAGCAGATCGCCCCGCCCCACAGCGGTTCCTGGAGGTCGATCAGCGAGTCCTCGCCCAGGATCAACCCCTCGACGGCCGGCGCCGCCGCGACCGTGGCCAGCGACTTGTGCAGCCCGGGCAGCGCCGTCGTCGGCCGGAGCCGCACCACCAGTTCCGCGCGCGGCCCGCGCACCGGGTCCGGCGCCAGATCCGACGGATCGTGCATCGGGTGCCGCGAACACCCCACCGTCGCGAACACCACCTCCGCCTCCCCCGGCTCCTGAGCCCGCTTCGCCTGAGCCCGTTTCACCGTCGCCCGGGTCTGCTTCCCCGTCCCCGGAGCCCGTTCGTCCGCCCCCTGAGCCCGTCGAAGAGCGGCGAACCGCAGCACGTCGATCGGTTCGACGCCGAGGAACGTGACACTGGCCTTCTGCGGCGTCGTGCCGAGCGCGTCGGTCAGGTGTGCGGTGACGAGGGCGGGAACAGAACTCACCCGTCGGACGCTACCGCAGCGAGAGGCCGGTGGCGGTGTCGAACACGTGCAGCAGACGCGGTTCCATCGCCAGGTGCAGGGTGCCGCCGCGCGGGACCTGCGTGTACGGCAGCAGGCGCGCCACCTTCTGACCGCCCTGGGTGGTGGCGCCCAGATCCTCGGCCAGCTGGTCGAGCACGCCGGCGGCCGGGCCGGGGGCCTCGAGCGTGAAGTAGTAGTACTTGTCCGAGCCCATCGACTCGACGATGTCGACGCGGGCGTCGAAGGTCTTCATGATCTCCAGGCGATCGGCCTCCATCTGCGTCGCGTCGGCCAGGTGCTCGGGCCGCACGCCCACCAGCACGTCGCCCTGGCTTCCGGCCCGCTGCGCGTTGGCGACGACCTGCCGGTAGTCGGGCAGATCGATGTGCCCCACGGCCGAGTCGATGCCGTTCGCGGTGAGCCGGCCCGGGATGAAGTTCATCGCGGGCGAGCCGATGAAGCCCGCCACGAACAGGTTCACCGGATGGTCGTAGAGCTCCTGCGGTGCACCGACCTGCTGCACCACGCCGCCGCGCATCACCACGACGCGGTCGCCGAGCGTCATCGCCTCGGTCTGGTCGTGCGTGACGTACACGGTGGTCACACCCAGCCGATCCTGCAGTTCGGCGATCTCGGTCCGCATCTGCACGCGCAGTTTGGCGTCGAGGTTCGAGAGCGGCTCGTCCATCAGGAAAGCCCGCGGCTGGCGCACGATCGCACGACCCATCGCCACGCGCTGGCGCTGACCGCCGGACAGGTTGGCCGGCTTGCGGTCGAGGTAGGCGTCCAGATCCAGGATCCGGGAGGCCTCGGCCACCTTGGCGGCGATCTGGTCCTTCGGCAGCTTCTGCAGCGTCAGCGGGAAGGCGATGTTCTCGCGCACCGTCATGTGCGGGTAGAGCGCGTAGCTCTGGAACACCATCGCGATGTCGCGGTCCTTCGGGGCGACGTCGTTCATCACCTGTCCGCCGATGGACAGGGTGCCGCTGGAGATGTCCTCCAGTCCGGCGATCATGTTCAGCGTCGTCGACTTGCCGCAGCCCGACGGGCCGACCAGGATGACGAACTCGCCGTCGGCGATCTGCAGGTTGACGCCCTGCACGGCCGTCGAGCCGTCCGGGTACTGCTTGGAGACGTTCTCCAGAACGATGTCGGCCATGGGTTATCCCTTCACCGCGCCGGAGGTGAGACCGGCCACGATACGACGTTGGAAGAAGAGCACGAAGATGATGATCGGAACGGTGATCACCACGGCGGCCGCGGCGATCGAACCGGTGGGTTCCTCGAACTGGCTGGCGCCGGTGAACTGACTGATCGCGACGGGCGCGGTGACGGCGCGTTCGGTCGACGTCAGCGAGAGCGCCAGCAGCAGGTCGTTCCAGGCGAAGATGAACACCAGGATCGCGGCGGTCACCACACCGGGTGCGGCCAGCGGCACGATCACGCGGCGGAAGGCCTGCGCCTGAGTGGCGCCGTCCATCATGGCCGCCTTCTCCAGATCCCACGGGATCTCCTTGAAGAACGCCGACAGCGTGTAGATCGCCAGCGGCAGCGCGAAGGCGGTGTACGGGACGATCAGGCCGATCCAGGTGTCGAAGATGCCCAGCCGTCGCTCGATGTTGAACAGCGGGGTCACCAGCGAGATCTGCGGGAACATCGCGATCAGCAGCGCGACGCCGACCAGCAGTTTCTTGCCGCGGAACTCCAACCGCGCGATGGCGTAGGCGGCCATGGTGCCCAGCACCACCGCGACCAGCGTGGTGAGCAGGCCGACGCCGATCGAGTTGATCAGCGACGACGTGAACAGGCTGGTCTCGAAGATGCCCTTGTAGTTGTCGAGCGTCCACTGGCGCGGGATGAAGTTCCCGTCGGTCACGCTGCCCGCGGGTTTGAACGAGAGGCTGATGATCCACCAGAGCGGGATCACCGCGTAGAGCACCACCAGCAGATTGACGATGGACCAGCCGACGCGGCGATTGGTCGTGCTGTTCATGCCCGGCTACCTCCCCTCGTTGTCGGAGCCGGGCGCGGCGGCGCCGAACAGCTTGATGAAGATGAACGCGATGAGCGCCACGCACAGGAAGATCAGGATGCTGACCGCCGACCCGATGCCCAGGTTGAACGCCTTGAACAGGTTGTTGTAGCCGAGCATGGAGACCGAACCGGTGTCGTGGTTGCCCTTGGTCAGGACGTAGATGTTGTCGAAGATCCGGAAGGCGTCGAGCGTGCGGAACAGCAGCGCCACCAGGATCGCCGACTTCATCATCGGCAGCGTGATCTTGACCAGTCGCGTCCACGCGCCCGCGCCGTCGACCTGGGCGGCCTTCAGCAGGTCGTCGGGCACCAGCGCCAGCCCGGCCAGCAGCAGCAGCGCCATGAACGGCGTCGTCTTCCACACCTCGGCGAGGATGATGATGAACATCGACGACCAGTGGTGTGTCAACGGGTCGTAGCCCTCGGGCAGGAGCAGGTTCGCGAGGTATCCGGTGCCCGGCGTCCACGCGTAGTACCAGGAGAACGCGGCCGCGACCGTCACGATGCCGTACGGGATCAGCACGACGGTGCGGACGGTGCCCCTACCGAAGACGGTCCGGTGCATTACCATCGCGATCGCCATGCCCAGGACCAGTTCGACGGCCACCGAGACCACGGTGATGAACAGCGTGACCCACAGCGCGTTCCACCAGTAGCCGTCCGAGAGGACCGTCGCGTAGTTGGCGAACCACACGAACTCGGTGTCGTCCGGGGCGGTCAGGGTGGCCCGGTTCAGCGAGAGCCAGAAGGCGTAGACGATCGGATACGCCGTCACCAGGAGCATGACGAGCGCGGCCGGGGCCACCAGCGCGTACGCCAGCCGGCGTTCACCGGCCTCGCGGTCGGAGATCTTGTTCTTCGGCGCTCGGCCTCCGCCGCCGACCGGATCGGCGCCGACGTCGAGCAGGTCGGTCATCGACCCGGTGGCCGCCGCCGACAGCGGCGGCGCGGGCCTGCGCTGCGGTGCATTGGAACTGTGTGACATGTGTGACATCCGCGGTAGCTCGGGGATCGGGGGCATGGCCGGGAGCGGCTGGGAGGGCGGTCCGGCCGATGTGCGTCTGCCGAGGTCGACGGTGTCGCCCGGCACGTCCGCCGGCGACCAGGACTCGGTCGACGACGGCGCCCACTCCGCCGAGTCCGGTTCTCGGAAGTCCAGCGACATCGGTGGCTCCGACGCCTTCCGAAGATCCGCCGCCTCTCCCGGATCCGGTTTCTCCGGACGGTCCCGGGCCCCGGGGAGATCGGCGGTCGCCTGCGGGTCGGGGGCCTCGGAGAGGTCCGACGTCTCGGGACCCTCCCGCTCGGGGCGATCCCGCGGTGAGGAGATCGTCGCCCAGTCGGGAAGGTCCGGCCAGGCGGGAAGCTCCATCTCGAAGGGTTTCGAGAGGCTCGTGGGCAGCGGATCGTCGGCGGGGAACGGATCCGACGCGGGGGCGCTCAACGGATCCGGATCGTTCAGCGGATCCCGTCCGAGACCGCCGAAACGCTCCGGGGGAACCCAGATGTCCGAGTGCACGGGCGGGACCGATCGATCCAGTCGGTCCGGCCAGCCCAGTTTCACCGCCCAGTCCCGCTTGCCCGGACGATCGGCCTGCTCCCGGGCGTCCGCAGGATCCTGTTCCTCCGCCGAGTCCGGCTCCTCCGCCGAGTCCGGCCCGTCCGCCGAGTCCTGTTCAGCGGGCCGGTCCTGCGCCTCCGGCTGATCCTGCGCGTCCGACTCGTCCGGCCGATCCGACTCCTCCGGCCGATCCTGCGTGTCCGACGGTTCCCGCTCGTCCGACGTGTTCTCGTCGTCGGTGGTCACGGGATGATCCCCTCCCCGTCGACGGCCTTCTGGACCTGCTCGGCCAGGGTGTCGACCATGGTCTCCGGATCCCACTGGCCCACCGGGCTGAGCGTCGCGGTGACCAGCGTGGAGACCGCCTGATACTGCGGCGTCGCCGGGCGGGGCGCCACGTGCTCCTCGGTGAGCTGCGTGCGGATGTCGTCGCCCATCGGGTAGGCGATCTTGAAGTCGGGCTCGTCGTACAGCGCCTCGATCGTCGGCGGCAGCGCGCCCTTCAGCGCGTAGTCACGCTGGGCATCCTTGCTGGTGAGGCACTCGGCCACCGTCGAGGCCAGTTCCGGCTGCTGCGAGGTGGCGGCGACGGCGATGTTCAGACCGCCCAGGGTCGACTTCGCCGGCTTGTCCGCGGAGACCGCCGGATACGGGACGAAGTCGAAGGATTTGCGGACCACCCGGTTGATCGGCACCAGTTCCTGCGCGGTCGGCGGGTTCTCCTCGTCCAGGATCTTCTCGCTGTAGGGGGCCAGCAGATCCTTCAGGAACGCGACGTCGCCGGAGGCGCCGTTCTGCCGGGCCGAGGAGAACACGAACGGCCAGTTGATCTGGAAGGCCGATTCGCCCTTCTCCATGCCGTCCCGCGCGGTGCCCTCGTTGGAGTTGGTGATCGACGGATCGGCGCCGGGGTACGAGGCCACCTGCTTGAGGATCCGCAGCGCCGTCAGCGTCGCCTCCCGATGCTCGGGGGTGTCGTTGAGGGTCTGCTTGGACGGATCGTCCGGGTCCAGGATGGCGCCGCCCGCGCTCTGCAGCACCGAGTTGAACCACACCATCAGGCCCTCGTACTGACTGCCCTGCACCAGGATGCGGGTCGGACCGCTCGGATCGGCCTGATGGATCTTCTCCGAGTCGGCGATCATCTGATCCCAGGTCGTCGGCGCCTTGGCACGCGGACCGACGTACTGTTTCAGCGCATCCGGCCGGAACCAGAGCAGCTGGGTGTTGGTCCAGATCGGCAACGCGTACAGGCGGCGCTCGGCGTCGTCGGGCCGCTTCCACATGGCGGTCTCGACCGGTCCCGCGAGGTGCGTCCGCTCGATCTCCGCGGCCAGCGCGTCCGGCACCGGCACGATCCAGCCCGCGTTGGCGAACTCCGCGGTCCACACGACGTCCATGGCCATGATGTCCAGGCCCTCGTCGCCGCCGGCCAGGCGGCGTGCCAGCTGGAGCCGCTGGCCGTCGGCGTCCTTCGGGAGCACCGTGACCTTGGCCTCGTACTCGCCGTTCGACTCCGTGGTGCAGATCGCGGCGCGTTTCTCCACGTCGCCCGCACCGTCGGCGGGCACGTAGATGTTGACGACGCCCGGCGTGTGCCCGGCACCGCACGCGACGAGCGCGGGCGCGAGCACCGCTCCCGCCGCCGCGGCGGCCGCGAGCCGGGTCCGCAGACGACGCCGGCGACGCCTTCCGGAGAATTCCTCTGAGCCCATCGCGCCAAACGCCTCCTGAACCATGGTTGTCGACCGCAGACCCACCTGAGCGGCGCCTGTGAAATCTCATGCGGGGCTAACGTTAGCCGACATGACACGTGACGCAACGCACAAGCCGCGTCCCGGGGTGTCCGAAAACCGATTCACGACGACGAAGCGCCCGCCGGAGGCGGGCGCTTCGTCGAGTTCACCGGGTGTTTCCACCAATACCGTTGCGCGCGAACGGCTGTCCCGCCCGGCGCACTGTGACCGCCCCTACAGTGCGAGTCGGGTGAGCATGTCGCGCGCCTGCTCGGCGCTGCCGGGATCGCACAGGACGTCGTACCGACCGGCCACCAGCTGCATGGTCGACGCGAAATCACGCTGGCCGCGCGTCGCGGCGTACGGGATGGCCGCGCTGATCAGACCGAAGACGATGCCCGCGCTCACGCAGAAGAGCAGCGGCCCCACCAGGTTGCCGCCGGTGAAGATGCTGATGATGATGCCGAAGAACAGACCGAGCCAGGCGCCCGAGACCACGCCGCCGCCCAGCACCTTGCCCCACGTCAGACGCCCCACCACCCGCTCGACCTGCATCAGGTCGACGCCGACGATGGTCAGCTTCTCCACCGCGAACTCGTTGTCGGACAGGTGGTCGACGGCCTTCTGCGCCTGCTCGTAGGTGTCGTACGAGCCCACCGGCCATCCGGTCGGCTTGGTCGGCAGGCCCGGGGTCGGGCGCATCGGCTGGGTCATGTCTCCCCCTGTGGGACGGTTCTCTCGTTCGGAATCCGACCCGAGCTTCTAGGCTGGTCCTCATGACGCCCACGCTCAAGGTCTTTGTCGCCAGATTAGTCGGTCTGGTGGTCCTGGGTCCGGACGGAGAGTCCATCGGCCGGGTGCGCGACGTCGTCGTCTCCATGCATCTGCCCGGTCGCCGGCCGCGGGCGCTCGGCCTGGCGGTGGAGCTCACCGCGACCCGGCGCCGGATCTTCCTGCCGATGGGCCGGGTCACCAACATCGACGCCGACGCGGTCACCCTGACCACCGGCCGGATCAACATGCGCAAACTCCAGCTGCGGCCCAACGAGGCGTTGGCGATCGGCCAGATCCTCGACAGCCGGGTGCAGACCGACGACCCGGACCATCCCGAGGTCCACGGCATGGACCTGTCGATCGTCGACCTGGAGATCGAACGGGCCCGGGCCCTGGACTTCGTGGTGAGCCGGGTCGCGCTGCGCACCATCCGCAAGGGCCTGCGACGCCGGGGCGAGACCGTCGTCGTGCCGTGGAACAACGTGCGGGGCCTGACCCGGATGAACCTGGACCGCCCCGGACACGGCGTGGGGCTGGCGCTCTCCCAGTTCGAGGGCATGCGTCCGGCCGACGTCGCCGGCGCCCTGCGCGAACTCCCCGAGAAGCGCCGCGCCGAACTGGCCGCGGCGCTCGACGACGAACGGCTCGCCGACGTCCTGCAGGAGATGTCCAGCGACGAGCAGACCGCCATCCTGGCGTCCCTGAAGCCGTCGCGCGCCGCCGACGTGCTCGAGGCGATGGACCCCGACGACGTCGCCGACCTCCTCGGCGACCTGCCCCGCGCCGAGGCCGAGGCGCTGCTGGCCCGCATGGACCCGGAGGAGTCCGAGCCGGTCCGTCGACTGCTCCTGCACTCCCCGGACACCGCGGGCGGTGTGATGACCCCCGAACCGATCATCGTCTCGGCCGGGGCGACCGTCGCCGAGGCGCTCGCCCGGATCGCCAACCCCGACATCACCTCGGCCACCGCCACCATGGTGCTGGTGGTCCGCCCGCCCACCAGCACCCCGACCGGCAAGTTCCTCGGCGTCGCCCACATGCAGGCGCTGCTGCGGGAGCCGCCGGCCAACCTGGTCGTCGGCGTGCTCGACGACGACATCCCCCGCCTCTCCCCGGACGACTCGCTGGAGGCGATGACGCGGTTCTTCGCGACCTATAACCTGGTGCTCGCGCCGGTGGTGGACGAGGCGGGCCACCTCCTGGGGGCCGTCGCCGTCGACGACCTGCTGGACGCCGGGCTTCCCCGCGACTGGCGCGAACACGAACCGGAGGACACCGCAGAGATGGCAGGACCGCGATGAGCCCCCGCCGCCTCGACACCCCCAGCGAGGGCCGTCGCAGCTTCGGGAGCGGCATCGACGCCGACATCGTCGGCGTGTACGCCGAACGGGTCGCCCGATTCCTCGGCACCGGCACCTATCTGGCCCTGCAGACCGTCATCGTGGTGGTCTGGATCCTGCTGAACATCGGCGTCTTCACCTGGGGCTGGGATCCGTATCCCTTCATCCTGCTCAACCTGGCGTTCTCGACGCAGGCGGCCTACGCCGCCCCGCTGATCCTGCTCGCCCAGAACCGGCAGGAGAACCGCGACAAGGTCGCGCTCGACGAGGACCGGATCCGGGCCGCCCAGACCAAGACCGACACCGAGTTCCTGGCCCGTGAACTGGCCGCGGTCCGCCTGGCCGTCGGCGAGACGGTGACGCGCGACTATCTGCGCCGCGAGCTCGACGACCTGCTCGACGACCTCGTCGAACGCCTGGCGGCCCGCGCCGACGCACCGTCCGACGGCTCCTCGAACGAGCCCCGGAAACGGTAGCGGACACCGCAGAACTTACCGCACGGTATGCTGACTCACAGTCTGCGGCCGGAGAATCCGGACATCCGGCCGCACTGAAGGTATCGACTGGAGTCAGTAGAACCGATGGGGATCAGTTTTTCGCGGTCGCAGCACCGCTCTGGGGCAGTTCCGTGGCGCGGCGTCGTCGTGACCACGGGCGTCGCCGCGGTGGGCGCCGCCATGCTCACCGGCGCCACCGCCAGCAGTTCGGCGCAGGCCGGAACCACCACGACCACGGTGGCCCAGGCCGCGCAGGCCGTCGGCCGCCACACCGACGCCCAGGCCGTTCCCGCGCAGTTGGCCCAACTGTACGGCTTCGCTCCGCCGACGTCCGCTCGCGACACGCGCGATCCGCAGTTCCGCATCGCCGACGACCTCCCGAACGGCCCGCTCGGCATCCCGGGCGTGGTGCTGCAGGCGTACAAGCTGGCGGCCACCCGGGTGGCCGCCGAGAACCCGCAGTGCAAGCTGCCGTGGTACCTGCTCGCCGGCATCGGCCGGATCGAGTCCGGGCACGCGGGCGACGGCGACGTCGACGAGTTCGGCAACACCCGCACCGAGATCCGCGGCCCCGTGCTCGACGGTTCGCTGTCCGGCCACGAGGTGATCACCGACACCGACAAGGGGCGCTGGGACGGCGACCCCAAGCACGACCGCGCGATGGGCCCCATGCAGTTCATCCCCAGCACCTGGAAGACCTGGGGCTCGGATGCCAACGGCGACGGCGAGGCCGACCCGGACAACATCTTCGACGCGACCTTCTCGGCCGGACGCTACCTCTGCTCCGGTGTCACCGACATCATGTCCGAGAAGAACAAGATCGGCGCGGTCCTGCGCTACAACCGTTCGCGGGCGTACGTGAACAACGTCCTGGGCTGGGCCGCGGCCTACGCCACCGGGGCGATCCCCACCGAGGGCATCCCCGGCATGGACGACGAGGACGACAAGAAGGACGAGCGCAAACGCGACCGGCAGCGCGCCCGGGACCGGGACCGCGAGCGCGAGCGGGCGGAGACCCCGGCGCCGTCGACGTCGACCAAGCCCAAGCCCGCACCGCCGCAGCAGCACTGCCTCGGCGCGGTCTGCCTGCCCCCGGGCGTCGGTCCGCAGCCCGTGCCGCCGAGTTCCAAGAAGCCCTCCCCGACCACCCGGAAGGCTCCGACCACCCGGACGTCGCCGAACAACCCGCGGTAGGGCTGTCGACGACGGGTCCGTCGGTCCGCGCCGCGGCGGCGTGAATCACCCGGACCGGCGACGACTACTGTGGTGGGCGTGAGCACAGCAGGCAACCCCACCGAGGCCGCCGTCCGTTCGGCGCTGAGCAAGGTGACCGATCCCGAGATCGGTCGCCCCATCACCGACCTGAACATGGTGAAATCCGTCGCCGTCGCCGAGGACGGCGGCGTCGACGTCGGGGTGTACCTCACCACCGCGGGCTGCCCGATGAAGAGCAGGATCAGCGACAACGTGGTCAGCGCCGTGTCCGACGTCCCCGGCGTCGGCGAGGTCCGGGTGGAGCTCGACGTGATGAACGACGAGCAGCGCGCCGAACTGCGCAAGCTCCTGCGCGGCGACAAGGCCGAGCCGGAGATCCCGTTCTCCAAGCCGGGGAACCTGACCCGCGTGTACGCGGTGGCCTCCGGCAAGGGCGGCGTCGGCAAGTCGAGCGTCACCGTGAACCTGGCTGCGGCGCTGGCCGCCCGCGGACTCTCGGTGGGCGTCCTGGACGCCGACATCTACGGCCACAGCGTGCCCCGCATGCTCGGCAGCGACGCCAAGCCCACCCAGGTCGACTCGATGATCATGCCGCCGATCAGCCACGACGTGAAGTTCATCTCGATCGGCCAGTTCACCGACGGCAACACCCCGGTCACCTGGCGCGGCCCCATGCTGCACCGGGCCCTGCAACAGTTCCTCGCCGACGTCTTCTGGGGCGACCTGGACGTGCTCCTGCTCGATCTGCCCCCGGGCACCGGCGACGTCGCGATCTCCATCGCCCAGTTGATCCCGGGCGCCGAGATCCTGGTGATCACGACCCCGCAGCAGGCCGCCGCCGAGGTGGCCGAACGGGCCGGGGCCATCGCGCTGCAGACCCGCCAGAAGATCCTCGGCGTGGTCGAGAACATGTCGTGGCTCGAACTCCCCGACGGCACCCGGATGGAGCCCTTCGGTTCCGGCGGCGGCGCCACCGTGGCCGAGCGCCTCACCCGCGCGGTCGGCGCCCCGGTGGAACTCCTCGGCCAGATCCCCCTGGAGCAGCAGCTCCGCGAGGGCGGCGACGCGGGCACGCCCGTCGTGCTGTCGGCACCGGAGTCGGCGTCGGGGTCGGCGCTGCGCGCGGTGGCCGACAAACTGGCGGTCCGCCGCCGCGGCCTGGCCGGAATGAGCCTGGGCATCGACACCGTCCGCCGCTGACCGCCTTCCCCTTCGCCGGTCGAGCTTCTCTCTTCGCTGGTCGAGCGGAGTCGAGACCCCCGTCCGGTCGTCGAGCATCGAAGGATCTCGGGCACCGGAAGGACCTCGATCACCGAAGGGCCGAGGGCGACGCTTCTTCCGCCCCGCCCGGGGTCAGGTGCTAAGTGGCATCCCAGTCGGTGACGTCGTGCCTGCGCGGAGCCTTCGGCGGAGGCGGGACGTGCTCGCCGCCCAGGCGGCTCGGGTCGACCTGCGTCACTCCCCCGTCGGGGTTCAGCTCCGGCGGAGTGCTCGATTTCTCGATCGACACGCCGCCACCGGGCGACGGAGCCGGACCGGACCGGCTCAGCGGACTCAGCGAGTCGCGCACCGACGACTCCATCTCGTCCAGGGGCGACGAATCGCCGTCGAACAGGTGCTTGGTGATCACCGCCCGCGGCGTCATCTGCCGCAGTTCGTTGATCTGCTGCAGCGGTTCGCGGATCGAATCGAAGTCGGTGCCCATCTGCTCCTGCAGGTCCTTCGAGGCGCCGGTCGCGTAGTCGCGGACCCTGCGCACGGACTGCATGACCCAGGTGATCGCTCCCGGCAGCCGTTCGGGCCCCAGGATCACCAGGGCGGCGATGACCAGGACGACGATCTCGCCCCATCCGACACTGCTGAACATCGTGGTCCGCCGGCCGTGCCTAGTCCGCCGCCGGCTTGATGGTGCCGGAGAACACCCGGCCGTCGCGCCAGTACTTGAACTTCACGTCCTTGCCCACCTTCGACATCCGCACGGCGACGGTGAGCTCGTTGGCGCCCTCGACGGGCTTGCCGCCGAACTCGGTGATGACGTCCTTCAGTTTGAGGCCCGCGCGGGCGGCGGGACCGCCGGGCGACACGCTCTCGACCTTGGCGCCGAAGACCCGGTCGTTGCGGACGGTGGAGGCCGACACCCCGATCTGCGGGTGGGACACCTTGCCGTCGCTGATCAGGCCTTTCATGATCGGTTTGACCTCGTCGATCGGGATCGCGAAGCCCAGGCCGTTGGAGCCCGATCCGGCGACGGCGGTGTTGACGCCGATGACGCGGCCCTTCGCGTCGACCAGCGGGCCGCCCGAGTTGCCCGGATTGATGGCCGCGTCGGTCTGGATCGCGTTGAGCACCGCGTCCGTGTCGCTGACGGCGTCCGGGCGCAGCGGGACCGGACGGTCCACGGCGCTCACGATGCCGGTGGTGACGGTGCGGTCCAGCCCGAGGGGCGCGCCGAAGGCGATCACGGTCTGACCGATCTCCAGTCGGCTGGAGTCGCCGAGCGCCGAGACCTTGAGGCCCTCGACGTCGTCCACCTTCAGCACCGCGAGGTCGGTCTTGGTGTCGCGGCCGGCGATGCGCGCGGGCACCCGCTGGTGGTCGGCGAAGACGACCTCCAGTTTGGCGCTCTTGTCTTGAGCGGCCATGGAGATCACGTGGTTGTTGGTGACGATGTAGCCGTCCTTGGACACCACGAAGCCCGAACCGGTGCCGCCGCCGGCCGGGGTGCGCACCTCGATCATCACGATCGCCGGCGCCACGCCCTGCGCGATCTTGGCGATCGGCGAGGAGGCGGCCTGGGAGTCGTCGATGTTGAGTTTGACGTTCTCGGAGTTCAGCGGGGGCACGGCTTCGGCGGTGTAGCGCCCGACGAGGCCGCCGGCGACCCCGATCAGGATCGCGACGATCGCCAGGCTGGCCAGCGCCCACCATGTGACCCGGCGGCCGAACAGCAGATCACCGAGACCGAGTTTGGGACCGGGTGCCGCCGCCGACGTCTTCTTCGACTCGCTCAGCGCGGGGGCGGCGAGCTGCGCGGCGCTGGCCGGATCGCGCCACGGATCGGCGACGTCGGACTCCGGCTCGGTTCGGCCGTAGTCGGCGTGGGGGTCGCGTTCCAACGACGATGCCGCCCCTGCCGGACGGCCGAAGGCCTCGGCGAGCACCGGATCCGGGGGCGCGAGCTGCGGCTGCGGCCGCTCCGACGGCACGGTGCTGAACGAGCCGGTCACGCCCGCGGGGCGACCGAACACGGCCGCCGTCTGCGGTGACACGGGGACACCGCGCGGGGGCACGGGTCGTCGTTCGACGACCGTCGGCCGGTCGTCGGCGGCCGGATCGGGTTCGACGACGGCGGATTCGGCTGCGGTGTCGGGTTCGACGACGGGCGCGGAGGAGTCGGCCGGAGCCGACCGGTCGGGGGTGTCGGTCACGGGTCAGCGGCTCCGCCGGTTCAGGTCCCGCACATCGTATTCGCGGGTCGGGATCTTGCCGAGTTCACCGATCAGGCTCGACGGCGCGCACACGTCGTCGCACGATCGGAGCAGCGAACGCGCACTCGCCTGGGCGGCCACCTCGGCGGCGCACTGCGGGCACAGTTCCAGGTGGGCGACGACGCGCCCGCGGGCGGTCCCGCCCAGCACGCCGTCCACGTAGGCGACGACGGCGTCGGCGGCCAGATGATCGGTGGAGGCGAAGGCCCGGCCCGCCCGGAACTCGGGGTTGGTGGTGAACATCGCGCCGGCCGGCGCCCAGCGCCATGACCGGGAGGGTCGATCGGCCACCTGTGTCACCCCTCTCGCAACGGTCCGGGCTCCGTCGCGCTCGCGGCGAAGACTGTGCCAGCTTATCGGAACGCCGCGGGGTGCGGGGTCAGGCATTGTCGCCGACGGCCACCGAACGGCTGTCGGTATGGCCGCGCGCGGCCAGGAACTCCCTGATCCCGGAGCGTCCGCGATGGATCCGACTGCGGACGGTGCCCATCTTGACGCCCAGCGTCGCGGCGACCTCCTCGTACGAGAGCCCCTCGATGTCGCACAGCACGACGGCGGCGCGGAAGTCCGGCGCGAGCGAGTCGAGGGCCTGCTGCAGGTCCGGGTCGAGCGAGGCCTCGGCGAAGGCCTGCTGCGGGTCCGGGGTGCCGTCGCTGATGCGCTCGTACCCGGTCTCCAGGGCCTCCATCCGGATCTTGCTGCGTCGTCGCACCATGTCCAGGAACAGGTTCGTGGTGATGCGGTGCAGCCAGCCCTCGAAGGTGCCGGGCTTGTAGTCGTTGAGCGAGCGGAACACCCGGATGAACGTCTCCTGGGTGAGGTCCTCGGCGTCGTGCTGGTTGCCGGAGAGCCGGTAGGCGAGGCGATAGACGCGGTCGGCGTGCTCGGCGACCAGCTCCTCCCACGACGGCATCAACGTCCGGTCCCCCGTCGCGTCGAACCCTGCGGTTCCCGCGAACGGCGACGGGACGGCGTCGTTCTGCTGAGGTTCCTTCACCGGTCTGCTCGACCCCTTTCCGTAGGCTGGTGGGTCCGACGCCCGACACGTCGCCGCTGTTCCCAACCCTGACGAATCACAGCCTCTCCCATGCCCTTGTGGTACCGCTGTTACCCGGCTGAGTGTTTGCTGAGGATGCGAGTCGTGTCCGATCCGGTGTGCCGATGTCACGCGCGGAGACCGACCGTGGCACCCTCGTCTGCATGAAGGACAACTCCGGAAGCCGGTCGCGTTCGGCGGCCGCGCTGGCCGCGTACGCCGATGCCGCGATCATGGAGGACGATGCCCTGCAGGCGGCCCGGGCCCGTGCCGAGGAGCTCGGCGCGTCCACCGTCTCCCCCGCCGCCGGAGCCCTGCTCTCGCTGCTGACCCGGATCGCCGACGCACAGCACGTGGTGGAGATCGGCACCGGAGTCGGCGTGAGCGGGCTGTGGCTGCTGGCCGGCATGCCCGTCGGCGGCGTGCTCACCACGATCGACCCCGAACCCGAGCACCACGCGGCCGCCCGGCTGGCGTTCGCCGACGCGGGCATCTCCCCCAGCCGCACGCGGTTGATCACCGGTGCAGGTGCTGTTCGGATTCTATCGTGTCCCCTATTAACCTTAGCAATACGT